>CAVOUB010000001.1:0-109003 GCA_963699495.1 uncultured Actinomycetes bacterium
CCTCAGGTCCCTCGTCGCCGCGGGCTCCCTCGACGACAGGCTGCGCTGGTCGTACACGCCCGAGCGCGCGTAGGTCATGACGGGCATGACCTGCAGGAGACGGCGAGTTGGTCCCGGCGTTCGCCGGCGGAACGAGCACTCCCGCCGCGGTGAGGCCGGCGCTCGGTGAAGGTCGTTCTCTTCTGCGGTGGGCTCGGACTCCGCATGCAGGAGGCCGCGCCGAGCATCCCCAAGCCGATGGTGCCGATCGCCAACCGGCCCATCCTGCTCCACATCATGAAGTACTACGCGCACTTCGGGCACGACGATTTCGTCATCTGCCTCGGCCACAAGGGCGACGTGATCAAGGAGTACTTCCTCAACTACAACGAGGCACTCGCGAACGATTTCGTCCTCTCGCAGGGCGGAGCGCACGTGGAGCTTCTCGCCAGCGACATCCGAGACTGGCGCATCACCTTCGTCAACACCGGCCTGCAGAGCAACGTCGGCCAGCGCCTCAAGGCGGTGCAGGACCACCTCCGCGGCGAGGAGATCTTTCTCGCCACCTACGGCGACGCCGTCACGGACGCGCCGCTGCTCGCGGATGCTCGCCAACTTTCACGAGCGCGACAAGACGGCCGCCTTCCTCTGCGTGCGCCCGAAGAGCTACTCGTTCCACACCGTCCGGCTCTCGGATGGCGCGATCGTCCGCGGACTCGAAGACGTGACGCGGGCCGACATGTGGATCAACGGCGGCTTCTTCATCTTCCGGCCCGAGATCTTCGACCACATCCACGAGGGCGAGGAGTTGGTCGAGGAGCCGTTCCAGCGGCTGATCGACGACGAGGAGCTGATCGCCTATCCGTACGAAGGATTCTGGGCGCCGATGGACACCCTGAAGGACAAGCACAACCTCGAAACGCTCGCGGCGTCGGGTCGGCCTCCGTGGGAGGTCTGGACGGCTCCCGACAGCGACCAGACCACCGGAAGCGGCCTGGCCGTGATCACGCTCGAGCTGAGCCAGATCCCGTCACCCCTCCGCATCCTCGCGATCGGCTGCCACGCGGACGACATCGAGATCGGCTGCGGCGGGACGATCCTTCGGCTGATCGCGACACCATCCGAGCGTCGAGGTCTGCTGGGTCGTCCTGAGCGCCCACGGCGAGCGGGCAGACGAGGTGCACGCAAGCGCCGAGGCCTTTCTCCACGGAAGCCAGCGGCAGCAGATCCTCGTCGGGGACTTTCGAGACGGCTTCCTTCCGTACAGCGGAGGAGACGTCAAGCAATTCTTCGAGGACCTGAAGCCTGTCATCACCCCCGATCTGATCTTCACGCACTACGGCAAGGATCTGCACCAGGATCACCGACTCGCATCGGAGCTGACCTGGAACACGTTCCGCGACCATTTCATCCTCGAGTACGAGGTTCCCAAGTACGACGGCGACCTGGGCGCCCCCAACGTCTTCGTCCATCTCGACGAAGCGCTCGTCAAGCGGAAGGTCGAGAACCTGCTTACGCACTTCCAGACACAGCGGGATCGACGGTGGTTCACCGAGGATCTCTTTCTGAGCATCCTCCGGCTTCGCGGCATGGAGTCGAACGCTCCGGACCGGTACGCAGAGGCCTTCTACGGACGGAAGGTCGTTCTGTGAACAGGGCCAGGCGGTAGGCGATCGTGACCGGAGGATCGTCCCGATCGGCCCCTCAGGCCGACCGTAGCCCCAGGGTGAGCGTCCTTATCCCGACGTACAAAGACGCCGATCTTCTTCGCAAGTCGGTGCCGGTGTTCCTCGACCACGCGCCCGAAGAGGTCGAGATCCTCGTCCTGAACAACGACCCGTCGCAGGACGTCGGGGCAGCACTCGAAGGCCTTGGTGACGACAACCGAGTTCGACTGGTCGAGATGGGATGGGAGGCAGGATTCGCCCGAGCGGTGAATCGCGGTATCCGCGAGACGTCGGGCGAGTTCGTCATGTTGTGCAACGCCGATCTCTTTCCAACTCCGACGTACCTCGCCGAGATCCTCTCGTTCTTCGAGACGCACCCCGCCGCCGGCGCGGCGATCGGGAAGCTTCTTCGCTACGACCTCGAGCTGGACCGCCCGACGGACGTCATTGACACCGCCGGCCTCGTCCTGACCCGACAGCGCCGATTCGTCCCGCGTGGCGAAGGAGAACGAGACGTGGGCCAGTTCGACGAGGAGCTCGAAGTCTTCGGCATCGACGGGGCTGCGCCGGTCCTGCGTCGCCGAGCGCTCGAGGAGATCAGCGTCGACCGGGAATACCTCGACGAGAACTTCTTCGCACACAAGGAGGACCACGACATCTCGTGGCGCCTGCACCTCGCCGGCTGGGAATGCTGGTACGCGCCGGCGGCGGTCGCCCACCACGGCCGAACCACACGCGGGCTCGGATCCAGTGGATATCTGTCTGCGATCCGGACCTTCCACCGGACCGAGTTGGAGAAGTCCCAGGCCGTGCGGGTCAACGCCATGAAGAACCAATGGCTAATGCTCCTGAAGAACGAGGATGGTTTCAACTTCCTCCGTGATTTCCCGTTCATCGTCGCCCGCGAGGCGATGGTCGTCACGCATCGCCTTGTCTTCGCACCGAAATCGCTCGTGGCGATTCCGATGACGGTCAAGCTTCTGCCCGAGACGCTGCGAAAGCGACGTGCAGCCAAGCGCGGTCAGAAGATGAATCCGCGGGCGCTTCGCCACTGGCTCGCCGCCCGGGACCGTTCGTGAAGGCAGGCGCTCGGACGCGTTCGGACGACGGCCGCGACACCGGATCGATGCCCATGCGAATCGCAATCATCGTCAACATGGTCGCGCCGTACACGAAGCCGCTCTTCGAACGGTTGGCGAACCGGGAGGAATGCGAGCTCCTGGTGGTCTCGGAGACGCCCATGGAACGAGATCGCCATTGGGATCCCGAAACCGATCTCCCGTTCGCCCACGTCCTCCTCGAGTCGTGGACGGTCGATCTCGCCTGGCTCGCGAGGGGCTCGGGCTTCAAGACGAGGTACGACACCTATCTCTACATCTCGAAACGACCGCTTCGCCCCCTCAACGCCTTCGCTCCCGACGTCGTCGTCGCCGCCGGCGGCGGAATCTGGTCGTCGCCCGCCAACATCGCGGTCCTGGCGGCGCGGCGCCGGCGAGGCTGGGCGGTCGTTCCGTGGTGGGGAAGCTTCACCCGCTCGCACCCCACATGGCCCCGGAGGCTCGCCGACCCGTGGGTGAAGTACTTCATGCGGACGGCCGACGCGTGCCTCGCGTACGGGACGCGCCAAGCGCGCGATCTCGCCGCCATGGGGGTTGATCCGGCGCGGACGGTGATCGCCCCTATCACTGCGCTGGCCCCGGAGCGGCCGCCGACACCCGAGTCGATCCGGACCGGACAGGACGCGCGATTCCTCTTCGTCGGGCGCCTCATCGAGCGCAAAGGCCTCGAGGTCCTCCTCGGAGCGTTTGCGCTCTTGGAGGGAGGCGAGCTCTGGATCGCCGGGGACGGGCCGCTCGATGAGGCCGTCTCCCGGGCGGCGGCTCGAGACCCCCGTATCCGTCTCTTCGGACACGTCCCCGGAAAGGGCCTAAGCGACCTCTACAGCGAGGTTGACGCGCTGGTCGTCCCTTCGCTGTACGAGACCTGGGGTCTCGTCGTCCACGAAGGGCTCGCTCACGGACTGCCCGTGATCGCGACGGATCAGGTCGGATCGGCCGACGACCTCATCGACCCCGGCGTGAACGGGTACGTCGTCGCGGCCGGGTCCGCAGAGGAAACCGCGCAAGCGATGCGCGCGATCGCCAAGTGGACGCAGGAGCAACGCACCGATGCGGTCAGGCGCTCGACCGAGACTCTGGCGTCCTGCTCGTTCGACCGGGGTGCAGATGGATTCGTCCAGGGCTGCGCGCTCGCTCTCGAGCACCGGAAGCGGACGGCGCAGCCATGATCTCCGCGCGGTAACCCGGTACCGAACCGGCGACCTCCCCTTTTGGGTGGTCTTGACCCAGCGAGCCGGCGCCGCGTGGGCTGAAACCCGGCCACGGGCTATCCTCGGAACAGCCTCAACGAAAGGAGCTATCGGGTGCTCTTCACCGAGACGAAGCTGCGCGGGGCGTTCGTCATCGATCTCGAACGGCGGGAAGACAATCGTGGGTTCTTCGCCCGCGCGTTCTGCCAGAACGAGTTCAGCGACCACGGACTCAAGCCGGTCATCGCGCAGGCGAACATCGGCTTCAACCGGCAGCGCGGTTGCATGCGCGGAATGCATTTCCAGTACCCACCCGCGGCAGAGACGAAAGTCGTCCGCTGCACACGTGGAGCCGTTCACGACATCATCGTCGATCTGCGACCCGAGAGCCCGACGTTTCTCGAGCACGTCTCCGTCGAGCTCACGGCGGACAACCATCGCGCGATCTACATCCCCGAGCGCTTCGCGCACGGCTACCAGGCTCTCGAAGACGAGACGGAGACGAGCTACCAGGTCGGCGAGTTCTACACTCCGGGCGCCGAGGGCGGGCTTCGGTGCGACGATCCGGCCCTGGGGCTCACATGGCCCCTCCCCGTCAGCGAGATCTCCGAGAAGGACGCGGCCTGGCCACTGCTCGCCGACGTGGAGTCCGAGGTTCGACGGAGAATGGCCGTCGATGCCGACCGCGAGCCGGCGGGGGCCGTCTGATGATCATCGTCGACCGGGCGCTGCGTGCCCGCGAGGAGGAAGGACGGCCCATCAAGGTCGGAATGCTGGGCGCCGGCTTCATGGCTCAGGGCCTCGCGAACCAGATCCGAAACAGCGTCCCGGGGATGGAGATCGTCGCGATCTACGGCCGACGTCCCGAGAAGGCGCTCGCCGCGTTCCGTTACGCCGGCGACGGCGACGCCGTCGAGGTGGCGAACCTCGACGACTTCGAAGACGCGTTGAGGGCGGGACGCTCCGTCGTCACCGAGGACGCGCCGCTCCTCTGCCGGTCGGAGCAGATCGACGCGATCATGGACGTCACCGGATCGGTCGAGCTCGGAGCAACGGCCGCGCTCGAGGCATTCGAGCACGGCAAGCACTTCGTCGCGATGAACGCAGAGCTCGACGGAACCCTCGGGCCGATTCTCCACACCCATGCGCGTAAGCACGGAGTCGAGTTCTCCGCCTGTGATGGAGACGAGCCGGGGCTGCAGATGAACCTCTATCGCTGGGTGCGCGGGCTGGGCCTCGAGCCGAGAGTGATGGGGAACGTCAAGGGCCTGCAGGATCCGTACCGCACGCCGGAGACGCAGAAGGGATTCGCGGAACAGTGGGGTCAGAACCCCGCGATGGTCACGTCGTTCGCGGACGGCTCGAAGATCAGCTTCGAGCAGACGATCGTGGCCAACGCGACGGGCGCCAAGGTGCTCCAGCGGGGGATGTCCCGCGGCACGCCGTTCGACGGCTCCCCGCTCGAGCTCTCCTCGCTGTACGACCTGGACGAGGTGCGAGCGCTGGGTTCGATCGTCGACTACACCGTCGGCCCTTCGTCGGTGAAGATCTTCTGCCTGGCCGAGCACGAGGATCCGAAGCAACGCCACTACCTCAGCCTCTACAAGATGGGTGATGGGCCTCTCTATCCCTTCTGGGTGCCGTATCACTTGCCCCATTTCGAGGCGCCGACTGCGATCGCGCGGGTCGTCCTCTTCGGGGACAACCTTGCACCGCCCCTCGGAGGACCCAGCGTGGAGGTGTGCGCCGTCGCGAAGCGAGATCTCCGCGCCGGCGAGACGCTCGACGAGTACGGGATGTTCATGACCTACGGCGAGGCGGCGAATACCGACGAGATGAGCGCCGGCCGATACCTTCCCGAGGGCCTCGTCGAGGGCTGCCGGCTGCTTCGCGACGTCCCCAAGGACGAGGTCGTGACCTACGACGACGTCGACCTCCCGGAAGGTCGGGTGGCCGACCGGCTGCGCGCCGAGCAATACCGGCACTTCACCGGCGAAACGTGGCTCGAGGAGCGCCCAGGCGGCAGCGTGACCAGAACCGAGCGCGGCGTCGACACGGGCTCAGCGACTTCTCGCGAAATTCACTGAGCTTTCACTAGAAATTTACGATCGTTCGCGTTACGCTTTGGAACTCACGGTCCCCGCGTTTCGGGACAGGGGTTGCGGCAAATCGGGTCAAGGGGTTGCGGCAAATGGCTACTGCGGTCGTAACAGGCGGTGCCGGGTTTCTCGGCTCGCATCTATGTGACTTCCTGCTCGCAAGCGGGCAACGAGTCGTCTGCGTCGACAACCTCGACACGGGGTCGCTCGAGAACATCCAACACATCCGGAACGGCTCGGATTTTCGCTTCATCAACCACGATCTCACCGAGCCGCTCTTCATCGAGGAGTCGGTGGACGTCGTGTTCCATCTGGCCAGCCCGGCCAGCCCGATCGACTACCTCCGACTGCCCCTGCACACGCTCAAGGTGGGCTCGTACGGCACCCACCACATGCTCGGACTCGCGAAGTTCAAGCGCGCCCGGTTCATGCTCGCCTCGACGAGCGAGGTCTACGGCGACCCCCAGGTCCACCCGCAGCCGGAGACGTACTGGGGCCACGTGAACTCGGTCGGCCCGCGGGGAGTCTACGACGAGGCGAAGCGCTACGCGGAAGCGCTCACCATGGCGTACCACCGCCAGCAGGGGGTCGACACCTGCATCGCACGCATCTTCAACACCTACGGTCCGCGGATGCGACGGGACGACGGGCGCGCCATCCCGACGTTCTTCGGCCAGGCACTCGAAGCGAAGCCGCTCACCGTCTTCGGCGACGGCTCCCAGACTCGCTCCTTCTGCTACGTCGACGATCTCGTGCGGGGGTTCAACCTGCTCGTCCAGAGCGAGGAGCACCTTCCGGTCAACCTCGGGAACCCGCATGAGATGACCCTGCTCGACCTGGCCGAGACCGTCATCCGGGTCACGGACTCGAAGAGCGAGGTCGTCTTCGAGGCCCTGCCGATCGACGATCCCCAGGTCCGGCAGCCGGACATCACGCGGGCCCGCCAGGTCCTGCACTGGCAGCCCCACGTCGAACTGGAAGACGGCCTGCGGCGAACGCTCAACAGTCTGGTGGACGGGGCCGGCATGCTTCCCCACCCCCTTCCGGCGGTCGGGCGATGAGAGAGCCGATCGGCATCTTGGGAGCCGGCTGGGTGGGTCTCGTCAGCGCCGCCTGCTACGCCGACCTCGGTTACGAAGTGATCGTTCGCGACGTCGAAGCGATGCGGATCGCGGACCTCGAGGCTGGGCGTGTGCCGATCCACGAACCGGGGCTCGGAGAACTCCTCGACCGAAATCGCGATCGCCTTCGGTTCACCACCCGCGCTGCTGACGTGTTTCAAAGGGCTCGGCTTGTGTTCGTCTGCGTCGGGACTCCTCCCACGTACTCCGGGGACGCGGATCTGAGTGCCGTCTGGCAGGTGGTCGACGAGCTGCCGGATACCACAAACGGACTCGTGCTCGTCATGAAAAGCACCGTTCCGCCCGGAACCGGCGAACGGGTGCGCGCGTGGCTCGACGGCCGCGGGCTTTCCAATGTCGCTTACGTCTCGAATCCCGAGTTTCTCGCCGAGGGCACTGCGCTTGCGGACTTCACGCACCCCGACCGAATCGTCGTGGGCTCATTCCGGAACGAGGAAGGCGACCGGGTAGCAAAGCTCCACGAGGAGCTTGGGGCGCCCGTCGTGCGCACTGATGTCACATCGGCGGAGATGATCAAGTATGCGTCGAATGCCTTTCTTGCGACGAAGATCTCATTCATCAACGAGATCGCCAATGTGTGCGAGGAGGTGGGAGCCGACGTCACTTTGGTTGCCGACGGAATGGGCCTCGACCGGCGCATCGGACCACAGTTCCTCCGGCCCGGCATCGGGTACGGGGGCTCGTGCTTCCCCAAAGATGTCTCCGCCCTGAAGCAGTTGGCCGGCAACTCGGGTTACCACTTTCAGCTCCTGACCTCCGTGATCGAAGTCAACGAGCTGCAGAAGCGGCGAGTCGTCGGGAAGTTGCGTAAGCATCTCGGCAGCCTTCGTGAGCGGACGGTCGTGCTTCTCGGACTTGCTTTCAAGCCCGACACGAACGACATTCGCGAGGCTTCGAGCCTCGTCCTGGCCATGCGACTGCTCGCCGAGGGGGCACACGTCAGGGCGTGGGATCCTGTCGCCATCGAGGTCGCGCGGCCGCACCTCCCAGGGGTTCAACTCTACGAGGATCTCCTCGAGGCCGTTTCCGGGGCGGACGCGGCAGTCATCGTCACCGAGTGGAATGAGCTGAAGGCGTTGCCACGGCTCGAAGTACGTACTGCGATGAAGTGCCCCTTGATCGTTGACGGTCGTAACTTTCTCGATCCCGACACCGTGCGGCGGGCCGGCTTCACGTACGAGGGGATCGGGCGACCGTCCTGGCCCGTCGAAGAGCAACGACCGCCACAACCGCTCGAACTCCCCGCAGCGTTGGCTCCTTCCCTCGCTGAGGTTCCGACGGGCTGACGCGTCGCAGCGTCTCGCGACCCGAAGACTTCAGCCACGGCCGCGAACTCTGCAGAGGTGTGTTCATTCATCCGACGGCGATCGTCCAAACCACGAACATCGGCCCACGGCATGGGCAGGGCGTTCACGCACACCCTCGAGGGGGCCGAGACTGGAACGACTGCAATATCGGCGGTCATTGCTACAGCGAAGGCGGCGTCCGAGTCGGTGACCTGAAGGGTGCCAAAACCCGATCCCGGGTTCGAAGAGGTCTGGCAGCCTTCTGACCTAGAGGTGCTGATCCGTTGGGGCTGTCGAGAATCGGGATCAGCGCCGGCCGTTTCGGGTGCAGCGCTTTCGTCATCTTCGAGAAACCGACTCCACAGATGTCGGCGTACGCGTCGAAGAGCCGGGTCAGCGGCACCCACGGGATCGAGGTCGTCGCCTCCGCCAACGATCATCGGGGAGGACCTTGCGCAAGGCGCGTTCGATCATCGCTGCGATCTCGGCCGCCGAGATGCGGACACCGCCCCGGTTCGCCAGCCTCAGGTCACTCTCGTCGAAGGCTGCGGGGCCTGAGGAGTCGTAGGCCCCATGGCTGGAATACGCGGCGTGGAACTCGAGCGCCAGCTCGAGCGGATTCTCGACCTTGACACCACCCCGAAGAATGATCGTGCTCATACGTGCAGAACGATCGTCGCACGACCAGCGCAACGGTCGCGATGGCCGGCGGTGATGAGGGGGCTGAGAGGAATGACGCGGATGTGGCGGAGTCGGCGGCGGGCGCGACGAGTCGATCTGTTCGGTTGAGCCCCGGCCGTTCCGACGGCAGCGGAGGTGGTAGGCGAAGTCGGCGGCGGCCTGCCGCCGCCAACGTCGGTGCTGGGGACGTGGAGCAGGGCGTTGAGGAGCGCGAAATCGTGGATGGTGCCGCTGCAGCGCTCGGGCCGACCTTTCTCGCGCAGGCGAATCCACTGGCGAACCGAGACAAGCATCCCTGCAAATCAGCCGTTTCTGGGCGGTCTCGAAAACCGTTATCCGTCGTTAGGCGGATCGAGGATTCGAAATCCCTTCCCCTCCGCTTTCCAAGCAGGTCCGAGCGTCACCTGGACCCGGCCGTGCTGCTTCCTAGACCGTCGCGTCCGTCCACTGAAGTCCACAGGGATCCGTAAAGTGCACAGGTCTGGGTGCGCACTCGCGCATAATTGGCGAACGATCCCGCCTCCGCTCGTTGTCCAAGCAAGACGAAGCAGCGCTAGCATCGAGCGAGGCTCACCGGACACAGAGCCGGATACGGTGCACCACCGGAAGACTGGAGGCGAGGCGGCAGGCACGCTCGGCGCGTAGGGCGAACGGCGGCAGCGCAGCGTGCCTGACGCACCGCGACCAAGGCAGCCTGCCGCGGGAGACGAGTTGGCACAGGAGGAACGCACACAGCGGGGCGACCTGACACCGGCACCGAGCTCGCCGCGATCGCCGGAGCCCCCACCGCGCTCGCCAGCGGCCCCTTCGCAGCGGCCTCGCCCCCGCATCCGCTGGTGGTGGATCGCGCTCGCGCTCGCGTTGCTCGCCGTCAATTACTGGGTAGGCACGCGGGCGACCGACAAGGAGCCCCGGCTCAGCGTGCCCTACAGCCCCTTCTTCCTCGAGCAGGTGAGGGAGGGAAACGTCGCCAAGATCACCTCCGAGGGAACGACGATCCAGGGGTCGTTCGGGCGCCCCGAGCGCTACGGCGGCTCGGATCCGACGAGGGAGTTCGAGACCGAGGTCCCCGCTTTCGCGGACACCGACGCGCTTTCGCGCTCGCTCGAGAGCACCGACGTGATCGTCAATGCCGAGCCGCTCGATACCGGCCCGCCCTGGTGGCAGGCCCTTCTCATCGGCTTCGGCCCGACGCTTCTCCTCGTCGGGCTCCTCGTCTTCTTCTTACGCCGCGCGGGTAGCGCCCAGAGCGCGCTCGGGGCCTTCGGCCGCTCGCGAGCGCGCCGATACGAGCCCTCCGGCGACCGGGTCACGTTCGCCGACGTCGCCGGCGTCGAAGAGGCGGAGGCAGAGCTGGTCGAGGTGGTCGACTTCCTGCGCCGCCCCGACAAGTACCAACGGCTGGGAGGCCGCGTCCCCCGCGGTGTGCTGCTCGTCGGCCCGCCCGGAACCGGCAAGACGCTGCTCGCGCGGGCGGTGGCAGGAGAGGCCGACGTGCCCTTCTTCTCCCTGTCCGCCTCCGAGTTCGTCGAAGCGATCGTCGGCATCGGCGCCTCGCGGGTACGCGACCTCTTCGCGCAGGCCAAGGAGGCAGCGCCGGCGATCGTCTTCATCGACGAGCTCGACGCCATCGGTCGTTCACGCACCGCCGGGGTAGCGGGCTTCAGCGGCGGCAACGACGAACGCGAGCAAACACTGAACCAGATTCTGACCGAGATGGACGGCTTCGACTCTTCGACCAGCGTGATCGTCATCGGCGCGACCAACCGCCCAGAAGTGCTCGACCAGGCGCTGCTTCGCCCCGGGCGCTTCGACCGCCGTGTCGCCGTGCAGCCACCCGACCGCGCCGGCCGCGAGCAGATCCTCCAGGTGCACACGCGCGGCGTGCCGCTCGGACCGAACGTCGATCTGGGCCGTATTGCGGCCAGCACTCCGGGGATGGTCGGGGCCGACCTGGCCAACCTGGTCAACGAGGCCGCACTCCTGGCGGCGCGACGCGAACACAAGGCAGTCGAGGAGTCCGACTTCACGGACGCCTTGGAGCGGATCGTGCTTGGGGCGGAGCGGCAGATCATGATTAGCCCGGAAGACCGCCGCCGCACGGCCTATCACGAGGCGGGCCACGCGATCGTCGGCATGCTCACCGACGGCGCCGACCCAGTGCGGAAGATCTCGATCATCCCGCGAGCGGCGTCGCTCGGCGTGACCTTCTCCGCGCCGGAGGCCGACCGCTACAACTACCAGGAGCGGGAACTGCAGGCTCGGATCAAGGTCTCCCTCGGCGGGCGCGGCGCCGAGGAGATCGTCTTTGCTCAGCCGACGACGGGCGCCGAGTCGGACATCCAGCAGCTGACCGAGATCGCGCGCCACATGGTCGGCCGCTGGGGCATGAGCAACAAAGTGGGACCACTCGCCGTCATCCCCGTCGACGGACGCGGTCCGCTCTTGCCCGGCGCCTCTGACGTCTCGGAGCACACGCAGCAGCTGATAGACGAGGAGGTACGACGGATCGTCGAGGAGGCGCACCAGCAGGTCGTCGCCCTCCTGCGGGAGAACCGCGACAAGCTCGACTCCCTCGCACAAGCTTTGCTCGAGCACGAGACGCTCGACGAGAATGAGGCCTACGCAGCGGCCGGAGTCAAACGTGTCGCGCCGGACACGGCTCGAGAGAAGGCACTTGCGGGGCGTGATTCGCCGGAGCTCGGCTAATCAGTCACTCGATCGCACGGCGATCGCCTGCACTTCGACCTTGGCGCCGAACGGGAGCCCACCGGCAGCGTAGGTCATCCGCGCTGGAAGGTCATCGAGATCGCCGAGCGCTTGGCGGTAGACCTCGTTGACGGCGGCATAGTCGCCAATATCAGCGAGGGCGAGATGGACGTATGTCAGATCGCTGGCTGCGAACCCGGCTGCCTTGGCGATTGCGAGGACGTTGCCGAGAGCGAGGACGAGCTCCTCCTCAACGGTGCCGCCGCGAAACTGACCGCTCTCAGGATCGATCGCCGGTTGACCGCTGATAAAGCAGATATCGCCGGCAACGACCGCGGCTGAGAAGGGCGCGACCGAAGGTGGTACGCCTTCGCCAGTCTTGACGTACGTGTGCGGCAACGGAATCTCCTCTCGACAGGCCCGACCCTCAGCGGTCAGCTGCTTCGGGCGCTGGGAAAGTTCTGCAGGCCCGGTCTCTTGAAATCAAACCGGCCCTCGCGCCGGGCTTCAGCGATCACCGACGCGTACCGAGCGAGCCGTTGTCCCTGGTAGCGGGCGAGCGCGAGTGCGAGCTCGTCGGGGCCGGTGACCGTGTGCCCGCTGGTGAACGACGTGCCGTACGGGTTGCCGCCGGCGGCAAACACCTCCTGGACCGTGTAGCCCAGCGGGAGGATCAACATGCCCCAGTGGTAGAGCGTGTTGTTGAGGGAGAGGATCGTCGATTCCTGGCCGCCATGGGTCGTCTGCGAGGAGGTGAAGGAGGTCGCGACTTTGTCTGCGAGCTTCCCCTCCTGCCACAACCGCCCGGCCTGGTCGATGAACTGCTTCAACTGGGCAGCAACGTTGCCGAATCGGGTCGGGCTGCCGAAGGCAACGCCATCAGCCCACTCGAGGTCGTCGAGGGTCGCCACCGGAGCCTCAGCCACCTGTGAGCGGTGCCGGCCCCAGTACTGGTTCTGAGAAATCATCAGCTCGGAGGCCAACTCCTCGACGTGCCGTAACCGGACCTCCGCCCCTGCCGCCTCGGCTCCCTCGGCCACAGCCCCTGCGAGCCCGTGCACGTTGCCGGTGGCGCTGTAGTAGATGACCGCGACCGCAGCGCGTGCTTCCATTAGCTCTCCTTTCGTTCCGGGCCACTGCGCAATCGCACGGCGTGACGTGGGCACCATAGTCGGTCTGTTTCTCGCGGTGGACTCACGCCTCTCCCGTCCGGCGTAGAGTCTTCCTCGTGAATCCGAGCTTCCAGCTGGGCCGGATCGCGGGCATCCGGATCGGTGTCAACTGGAGTTGGCTCATTGTCTTCGCGCTCATCGTCTGGTCGCTCGCGGTGGCGGTGTTCCCGTCGCAGAACCCCGGCTTCTCCGACGGCGAGTACGTCGCGCTGGCCGTTGTGGCCGCCCTCCTCTTCTTCGCTTCGCTCCTGTTGCACGAACTCGGTCACGCGTTGCAGGCGAGGCGAGAGGGAGTCGAGATCGAGGGGATCAATCTCTGGCTCTTCGGTGGCGTCGCGCAGTTCAAGGGCGGCTTTCCGAGCGCCGGCGCCGAGTTCCGGATCGCGATCGCCGGACCGCTTGTCTCGCTCGCGCTTGGGGTTCTCTTCGTCGTCGTCGCCACCTTCGCGGGGCTCCCGAACGCGATCGACGGTGTTGCGGCCTGGCTCGGCTATACGAACCTCATCCTGCTCGTGTTCAACCTGCTGCCCGCGCTGCCGCTGGACGGTGGCCGCGTGCTCCGCTCGGCGCTCTGGCACTTCAGGGGGGATCTGCAGTGGGCGACGTGGGTGGCTTCCGGAGTCGGGCGCGGGTTCGGCTTCCTCTTCATCGGTCTGGGGGTCTTCATGCTCATCGTCGAGGGAGCGTTCAGCGGTGCCTGGCTCGCGTTTATCGGCTGGTTCCTGCTCCAGGCGGCGACCGCCGAAGCCCGCTACGTCGCGACCGAGCAGGCACTGAACGGCCTCCGTGTGCGCGACCTGATGGTCCGTCAGCCCGTGACCGTCGAGGCTGACGTCAGTCTCGGCCAGTTCATGGACGACGTCGCCTGGTCGCAGCGATACACGACGTATCCCGTGCTCGAGCAAGGGCGCCCGATCGGGCTCCTCGCCTTCCGCTCCGTCGCGAGCGTGCCGCGCGGCGAGTGGAACACGCGCCGTGTGCGCGACGCGATGATTCCCCGCGAGGAGGTCCCGGTGCTCGACGAGGGCGACCGGGCGATCGACGCGCTCGCCGAGCTCTCCACCAGCGAGGTGAACCGCGGCCTCGTCATCGACAACGGACACCTCGCCGGATTCCTGTCGATCACCGATCTGGCCCGGGCACTCGAGGTAGGGCGGCCTTCCCGGCCCGTTCGGGCGAGGAGGCCTGGGCGCGTGCCGTAGGCGGCGCAGACGTGTAGACCAGATGGCGGCCTCTGCGTTGCACCCGCACAACTGGCGAACAGACTGGCGAACAAGGAGAAACAGCCCTGCAAAGGCGCACTATTAGTCCGGTCTCGAAAACCGTTATCCATCGTTAGGCGGATCGAGGGTTCGAATCCCTCCCCCTCCGCCCAGAAAGCCCTTTGATCAAGCGGGGTTTCTGGGCCGCTGGAATCCATCAGATGAACTGGCGCGCCATGAGGGCCGAGTGCTCCCGCCGCTGGATCTGAAGGGCCTGCGCGGGCCACGGGCGCGATATGCCTGGAAGGACGGATCAGCGCCGGTGCGCGACGACGTCGGCAATGGCGACCTCGGTCTCGTCGCCGGCGCGCCGCAGTTGAAGCCCGACCGGCTGTCCGTCGGCTTCGCTCTGAAACACGACAGGACCGGGCCGCACCCATTTGTCGCCCCACTCGGTCAGCGCGATGATGACCGGCTTCAGTTCCAGGCCCTTTTGCGTGAGGAGGTATTCCGCCTGCCCGCCAGGAGCTTCCGGTTGCCGATGTTCCATGAGGCCGGTGGCAACGAAATCCTCCAGGCGCTTGGCGAGAATGTTCGTGGCGATCCCAAGGCTCTTCTGGAACTGCGAGAAGCGCTTGTAGCCGCGGAACATCGCGTCGCGCAGGATCAGCAGGCTCCAGCGTTCGCCCACCAGCTCCAGCGTCCGAGCTGCCGAACAGTCCTGCGTTTTCATAGGAACGGCCGAGCATAGGGGCAGGATACCGTTGGCGCTTGCATGACGCAAGCCAGCAAGGTGGGCCACGTCAGTGTGGACGCGCCGCGACCTCGCCGGCGCGATCCCGCGCCCGCTGTCTCGATGTCGCCTCCTACCGCGCCGTCACTCGCTCTCGTACTCGTCGTGCCGGCGGATCCAGAGCTGCCAGGCCTCGCCCTCGTCGCGGCCCTTCGGTGCATGGTCGAGGATCGGGTAGTAGCCCATCAGGAACTCCAATCCGCGCCACGTCGTCGAGTATGTCTGGAAGACAGTCCCGCCGTCGTCGACGAAGGTGCTGAACCCGGGGCTCTCAGTCAGATAACCGGCGACGTCGGTTCCCGACGAGCGGGCGTTGTGCTCGACGATCGGTGGTAGCCCGCTCTTCGTCATCAGCGTCACAGCCTCGCGGCCTTGTTCCTCCGTGTGCGAGAAGCCGAGGTCGAGGTTGAAGTCGGTGTGCGCGGAGGAGACCCAGGGGAAGCTCCAGCCCATGCGGCGCTTGTAGGCCTGCAGCTTCTCGAGCGGTGCTTGTGAGACGAACACGAAGGTCACGTCACGAGCGTGCAGGTGCGGGAGCAGGCCGTCGACGGAGTCGGCGATCGACGAGTTCACCGGGCAACCGGCCTCGTAGCTCGGGCCGAACATGAAGTGGTAGACGAGCAGCTGGGATCGCCCGTCGAACAGCTCGCCGAGCGCCTTCTCGCCGTCGTCCGTGTCGAAGCGGTACTCCTTCTCGACCGGCACCCAGGGCAGCTCGCGTCGCCGCTGCGCGATCTCGTCGCCGAGCCTGGTGTGCTCCTTTTCGCGGACTAGGAGCTGCTCACGCGCGGCGAGCCATTCTTCACGTGTTCCGATCATGTGTTCACTCATCTGCTCAGTCACTTGGCTCTCTCCTTCGTGTCGTCAAGTCGTGCCCGCCCGTTGCCTCACTTGCATCACGCTACCAGGAGTACTTGCATCATGCAAGTTACCCTTCCCTCAGGACTCAACACACGTCGGTCTCCAGAAGACACACCGCCGCGCCGTCCACCGGTGAGGAGGTCGATCCGATCCGCTGGCGCCCATCGCGGGGCGACTCCCACGAGAGCCGCTTCGGTCGCGGACGCTGACTAGCCTGCACCATTCCGGGCCTCCTCCTGAGCCCTGGGTCTTCGACAACCCCCAAGCTCACGAGGTCAACGACCGAGACGGCGTGGCGGAGCAGTGTCGGGGCGCATCGGTCTCTCACGGCCATCTCAGATTCGGTCCTTACCGTCGCTTTCTGAACCCAACAGGATCGGAAGGGAGAGGACATGAAGAGACGACCGGTTCAAATTGCGGCGATCGTTGCCGCGCTCGCGCTGCTCGCCCTGGGCGGAACGGCGCTCGCAGGCGACCAGGCGACACAGGCGCAGGCGAAGCCAAAGCGAATTCCGCTCGACGCGGCGACGCTGATCATCGAGGTCAACGGCACGGATGGTGACGCAGGCCTGCAGTTCTTCCTCGACGGCGAACCCTGGAATTCGATGACGATCTCGGGGCCGAACGGACGCACGCTCGTCGACATCGACGCCCAGGGGCGCCTCAAGGGCTGGGGCTTGACCGAACTGTTCTCCGAGAGCAACGAGCCGCCCTTCGACGTCGTCCCTCTGGAGCAGTTCAAGAAGCGCTTCCCGGAGGGCAGGTACACCTTCGTCGGAACGACCGTCGACGGTGAGAAGCTGGTGGGCAAGGCGACGCTGTCGCACGACATCCCCAACGGGCCTGAGACCACCTCGCCGGCAGACGGCGCCTCGATAGGCCGCCAGAACGTCGTCGCCAGGTGGACGCCCGCCGCCCAACCTGCGGGAATCGACATCGTCGGCTACCGGGTCATCGTCACGCGAGAGGATCCGCTCCGCGTCTACCAGGTCGAGCTTCCGGCCTCGGCCAACAGGGTGCCCATTCCGTCCGAGTTCCTCGAGTCGGGCACCGAATACGAGCTCGAGATCCAGGCGATCGACGAGAGCGGAAACTGGACGTTCACGACGAGCACGTTCCAGGTGAACTAGCGCTCGACGACCTCGATGTCCGCAGGGCCCCGCCCGTCTTGACCGGTGGCACCCAGGTGGGACGAGCGGGGCCAAGGACGCGTGTGTGTCCAGGCCTCGCGCATGGGCTCGCGATAGAAGGCGTAGAGCAGACCGGCGGCGAGGAGCAGGATCGCCTCGTCCACAGGCCCCGGAACGGGAAGTGCGCCCACAACCACGAGCCCTCGGAGCGGCCGAGGGATCCGGCCATCGCGTGCAAGCAGCCGAACGGCACGAAGCGCGTGGACGATCAAGACGCTAACGCCTCGCACCTCCCAAGTGTAGGAGCTGCTCGGACATGCGGGCCCGACCGACTAGCTCGGCCGGCGGATCCGTCCCGCGGGCCCCCGAACAGGAACGGGGTGCCAGCCTGGGGGAGGCTGACACCCCGTTGAGGAGCGGAGCGGTGAGGTCTAGCCTTCGCCCGATCCTTCGTGGTCGCCGGCGGAGCTGACGACGTTGAAGCTCTTGTCGAGCTGGACGTCGACCTGGCCACCGCCGTCGAGCGTGACCTCGACCTCGTAGTAGCTCTCCTCGTCGCCGACCTCGGTTCCGGTGACCCGGCCGCCGCCGGTTTCGGCGAGCGCGGCCGCACTGGCCTTCTGCAGGTCGGTCCCGGTGATCGAAGTGTCGGTCGCGTCATCGTCGCTGCCGGCGATAGCAATGCCGGCCGAGGCTGCGCCGAGAGTCACGACGACCGTCGCGATCACCGCGAGTCTTTTCTTCACAGACAGTCCTCCTTTCCCTGGCGTATTCCGAACCCGCCACGGTACAACCGTCAGATGAAACGACCGTGAGAAGACGCCCCATCGCGGCGACCGCTCAGAAGGACAGAGTTCCGGTTGACGCGATCGTGTCGACGTCGAGCAGGGGGACCTGCTCCTCGGAGCAGCTTCCGTCAGGGTTCCGCGCCGCCAGGCCGTGAACTCTGACGGTGGCTGTGCTGCTGCCCGTCGCATGGGCGAACTTGCCGGTGCCTCCTTCGATCGTCCCGACCTGCTGCAGCGTGGCGCTGTAGATGCAGGTCTTCGGGTTGATCGAGAACGACGCGTCGAGGGTCTCGCTGACGAGGTGCATCGTGCCCTTGGCGAAAACGAGGTCGTCGCGGCTGACGTTGTCGGGGTCGCCGGGAAGGTTGTCGATCTCCACGATCCGGCCGACGCCGTTGAACACGCCCTTGGCGACGACCACGCTGCCGACGACGGTCCGTGTCCCCGACGCGCCCGAAGCGACGATCAGGCCTTTGAACGCCTCTCTGCCGCTCGTATGGGCGCCGGCCGGAGCGACGAGCACAAGAGCGGCCCCGACGGCGAACACGACTGAAACCATCCTGAGCTGCCGTCTGATCATCCCCGCCTCCTCGATACGACACGGGGCGGTCACCCCTGAAGTGTCCGCCGAGGAGCCGGACTATCTCACGTTCCGAACGCTCGATCCATCACCATGAGTGGTGAGTCGGCTGCAGCACGGCCGGCCCGGGCACCGACTAGCTCGCGCGCTTGAGGTCCTCTTCGGGAGGCTCTTACTGGGACCCGGAGCAGCGCTGCAGCTAGTCGAGGGGGGCTGAGGAACACCGGACGACCAACCCTCGGTGCCGTGACTCGGCCGCGTCATCGTCGCGAAAGCCATCCCGCGGCTTGTAAGGTGCCCCTTACAGCAATTCGGAGAAGTGTCCCCCCGGCATGTCGACAGCTCAGATACTCGTTCTCGGCGCGATCGCGGGATTCACGATCTACCTCGGGCTTCCGCTGGCCCGGGTCGAGAAGGCCACGCCGCGGCTCCACGCCGGTCTCAGCGGGCTCGCCGCCGGGATTCTCCTCTTCCTCCTCTGGGACATCCTGTCGAACGGAGTAGCTCCCGTGGAGGAGGCCCTGGAAGAGGCCGTGGAGGGGACAGGCTCCTGGGGCGACTTCGCCGGCCTCTCCGCCCTCCTCGCGGGTGGCGTCGTCGCCGGCCTGATGAGCCTCGTCTACTACGACGGCTGGATCAAGCGCCGACGCAGCTCAGACTTTGTCGGCCCCGGTGCCGCGGCGATCGACGAGTTCGCGTCGCGCTCCGTCTTCGAGCGCCTGGCGCCCGCGCACCGGCTCGCGCTCCTGATCGCGATCGGCATCGGCCTGCACAACTTCGGCGAGGGGCTCGCGATCGGGCAGGCCGGGGCCACCGGAGAGATCAGCCTCGCCCTCGCGCTCATCGTCGGCTTCGGGCTCCACAACGCCACCGAAGGCTTCGCCATCGTCGGGCCCATGTCGGGCGAGGCCGAGCGACCGACCTGGGCGTTCCTCGCTCTTCTCGGGCTGATCGGAGGAGGCCCGACGTTCCTGGGCACGCTGATCGGAAACGCCTGGGTGAACGAGGCCGTCTCGGTCGCGTTCTTCGCGCTGGCGGCCGGCTCGATCATCTACGTCCTCCAGGAGGTCCTGAACGTCAACCGGAAGTTCGGATACCCGGTCCTCGTCACGTGGATGCTCCTGCTCGGTCTCGCCCTCGGCTTCGGGACGGACTTCGTGCTCGAGGCGGCCGAGCTCGCGAGCTGACCGGGATCGGAACCTAGTCCGAGCTTCGGCTCCGCTCGAGGAGGGCGTGACGCGGCGGTCTTGAAACCGTCATCCGTCCCTAGAGGGCGCGGCTCTCGCGCAGCGAGGGCCTATCGGTGAGCGCCGCGGAGAGTATGGGGTCGAGCTCGTCGCGGGACGCGGGCCCCATCAAGCTGAGCGTCCGTATGCCCGTCAGCCTCTCGGCGAGCTCGATCCCTGCATCCGTGGCCGCGGCCCGCCCGCTCACGAGGTCCGGCGTGACCTCGAAGGCCGCCTGGACGCCCAGGACCGCATAGGGGTCGGACGCGCAGAGGACGGTCAGCCGAAGCGCGTCGCGGACCCCCTCGACGGCCGCCTCGCCGTTGTACGGCTCGAGCGGAGAAGCGCCCGCCTCCGCGACGAGCACATCGACATCGGCCTCCTCCACGAGGGCGAAGAGGTGGCCGAGCGCGCGCGCCATCTCGTCCGCCGGGCAGATCGTGGAGGGGAGACCTGCGTCGACGAAGTCGAAGACGGCGTCCGCACCCGCATCCCTCATCTGCAGGATGTCGCGGAACCGGCCCACGCCGGTCAGCTTGGCCCCACCGACGCGCAAGTCGCGTGCCAGGAGGTGGCGAATGATGCTGCAGGCCGCCGTCGTCTTTCCGGCCTCCATCGAGGTCCCGATGATGAGCACCGCCGGTGTGGCGAGCCTTCGGGGGGGAAGATCAGCGATCCAGCGGACCATCGTCGCCTTCTCCCCGTCGACGATCACGTGACCGCCGTAAGCGAGCGACGTCAGGGGCCCGAGATCGCCCGCGAGCGAGGTGCACTTGCCGAACACCCCCGCGGTGCTGAGGCTCTCCAGACGGCCGTCCGTGCCAATCGAACGCCAGTCGCCCACGGCCTCGAGCGTCGCCGCGCGGCTCCCGAGAGCGCCGACGACGAGATCACCGGCCGCGATCGCAGCCATCCGTCCGTCCCAGCGCTCGATGCCGCGGTGGGGCGCGAGCACCCGGCCGACCACGAAGTCGCCCGTGCTCCAGGAGCTCCGTGGGAGGGGCTCGACCGTGAACAGCCGTTCGTCCAGCCTCGCGACGCGCGTGACGCTGGTGAAGGCGTAGCGATCCATCGCTAGACCGCCGCCTGGACTGCAGTGTCGGCCGGCACGGCGAGCTCGACGGGGGCCAGGAGCAGGAGGGCGAGCAAGGCCGCCCGTTCCGGAAGCCGTGAGATCTCGACGTGCTCGTGGTCGGCGTGCGCCCCGTCGCCGACCGGCCCAAGTCCGTCGAGCGTGGCCGTGTAGAGGCTGGTGAGGTTTCCGTCGGAGGCACCTCCCACGCCCGCCTCCTCCAGGGAGAGGCCGAGCTCCGTTCCGATCCGCTTGGCGGCGAGCCAGAGGGCGCGATTGCGGGCCGTACGGGACAGCGGCGGCCGCCCGAACGACCCCGTCACGCGGAGCGACGCCGCATCCTGAACCGGGGCGAGCCGCCGGATCGCCGCCTCGACGCGCCGGCCATCCTCCTCCGTCCGGACGCGAACGTCGATTGCTGCGCTGGCGGTCGGCGCAACGACGTTCCGGCGCAGCCCGCCGTCGATGGCGCCGACGTTGACGGTGATCCCACGGTCGGGATCGTTGAGCGCGAAGAGGTGCTGGATCTGGTACGAGAGCTCGAGGATCGCGCTCACGCCCTCGCCGGGGCTGACTCCGGCATGGGACGCCTTTCCGGCGACCTCCAGCGTGAAGGCACCCGCGGACTTCCGCTCCGTCTTCAGCTTTCCGCTCGGGCCAAAGCCGGGCTCGAGGACGAACGCGCGGCCGGCGGAACGGGCGAGGCGGAGGAGGTGGCGCCCGGAGTCCGAGCTGCCGAGCTCCTCGTCGCTCACGACGAACGCCACCGGCGTCACCGTCGGGGTGAGTTCGAGCGCCGAGAGCGCTTGAAGTGCGAAGAGCATCTGGACGAGACCGCCCTTCATGTCGAAGACGCCCGGCCCGTAGAGCCGCCCGTCGACCGCGCGCACGGGCATCCGCTCGAGCGTCCCGAGCGGCCACACCGTGTCGAGATGGCCGACGAGGAGTTGGAAGGGATGCCCGCGCAGGCGATCGCGCGGGTGCGCGAGCAGGTGGTCGCCGGCGCCCCGGCCGCGAACCCGCCGAACCGCGAAGCCGAGCGCGCCGAAAGCCTCGCCGAGCAGTCCGAACGCCTCCTGCTGGGCGCCCGGAACGAGCGAGGGCGACTCGGCGCGGGCAAGCTGCGCGAGCAGCTCGCACATGGCCGACTCCTGGTCCGTGAGCCAGGCGAGAACTCTGCTCGCGTCGCGGTCGCCCATGGCTAGAGGGAGAAGCGCGCGGGGAACGGAAACGAGTCCGTGTCGGCGATGCGGGCGAACCGGCCGGGGCTCAGGTACGCAAGGAGGGGCAGATCGCGGACGATTTCCGCGTCCTCGCCCTCGGAGATCCGCAAAGCGCGCTCGTCGACGTGCGCGGCGACCACCCTCCCGACGACGAGCACGGCCTCGTCGAATCCCTCCACGATTCGGTCGAGCGTGCACTCGAGATAGAGGTAACACCCGTCGACGAGCACGCCGTCCACGACGGAGGCGGGAAAGGTCGTCACCGCCGCGAGGTTCGGCTTGGCGTCGTCCTCCCGCGCAGCGGCGGCGAGGCTCGAAACGACAACGGCCTCGGGCAGCGGGAAGCTGACCGTGAACTCCTCCCGGGCGCGAACGTTGGTGTACGTCGCGTGCCGCGGGGTGCAGACGAAGGAGTAGTAATCCTTCCAGCCCAGAGGCATGGCCATGTGCTTCGGCGCGATGTCATAGCTGTCGTCGGGCTCCTTGGTCCCGACGAGGACAAGAGGCGCAACGGTGAAGAACCGGCTCCAGATTGGAACCTCGGTGGGGAGTCGAACCAAGGAAGCCAACGACGCGCCTTTCACAGCAGGCACATGGTCCTCGGCCCGGCACCGACAGGCATCAGCGGCCCCTCTGATCCGGGCTGCGGCGGACTACTGAAATCGGCCGGACCCGTTCGACCATCGCGTCGTCGGCGCGTCGGCGAGGTCGCGGACGAAGCCAGGCGCCGAGGACATCCCTGGTGCTGCCGTATCCTTCGGCTCGGCGCCCGGTGGGGTCGGTGCCGGCCCGGGAGCTGCCCACCGCCCCGTCGACGAACGATGCCCAAGACCCAACCGAACTCGCCCCAACCGCAGTCGCCTACCGTCGTCTCGGCGCGCGGGGTGGTCAAGCGCTATGGGAACACCGTCGCCCTCGCGGGCCTCGACCTTGACGTCGGCACCGGGATCACAGGCCTGCTCGGTTCGAACGGCGCCGGCAAGACGACGTTCCTGTCGCTGGTGCTCGGGCTCCGCTCCCGGGACGAAGGCGACCTCGTCGTCCTCGGGGAGGATCCCGCGACGGCGGGCATCGACGTGCGCGCGCGAATCGGCTACGCGCCCGAGCACCACGATCTGCCCACGGAGCTCGCAGCCGCCGACTTCGTGCGGCACCTCGCCGAGGTCCACCTCCTCCCTCCCCGCGCCGCCGTCCAGCGTGCGAACGACGCGCTGTGGCTGGTCGGGCTCGGCGAGGAGCGCTTTCGGCAGGTCGGGGCGATGTCGACCGGGCAGAGGCAGCGCGTCAAGCTCGCGGCGGCGATCGCGCACGACCCGGAGCTCGTGCTCCTCGACGAGCCGACGGACGGGCTCGACCCCGTGCAGCGGACGGAGATGCTCGACCTCATCCACCGCATCGGCTCGGAGTTCGGCATGGACATCGTCATCTCGTCCCACCATCTCGAGGAGGTGGAGAGGATCTGCGACTCGGTGGTGATCGTCGAGGGCGGCGTCGTCGTCCGCGCAGGCACTCTCGCCGACCTCCGCCGCGGGCCGGAGGGCCTCGTGGTCGAGGTGGACGAGCGCGCCGACGAGCTCGCGGCCCTCCTGACCGAGCGCGGCTTCGACGTCACCGAGGACACAGGCGTGCTTCGCCTGGCCGGGGCCGACGGCGACCATGACGCGGTCCGAGACGCCGTCGCCGAGCTCGGCATCGGGCTCCGGAAGCTCGCGCCGCGCGGACGGACGCTCGAGGACGTGTATCTGGGGACGGGAGCATGAGCTCGCAGGAAGGGGCGCGCCTCTTCGACCTCGGCTATCGACGCTACGACGGGCCGCGGCGGGAGCCCGTGGGGGCGGTCTTCACACTCGCGGTCTTCACCGTGCGGCGGGTGCTCGGGCTCGGCCGCGGCGCACGCCACAAGGTGCTGCCTGCGCTCACGCTCGTGATCGCCTACGCCCCCGCCCTCGTCTCGGTGGCCTTCGCGGCGCTCCTCGATCCACTCCCGGTCGACGATCTCATCACCTACGGCGAGTACCACTTCTTCATCGGCAGCGCGCTCACCCTCTTCGCGGCGCTCGTCGCCCCGGAGGCGCTCTGCCCCGACCGGCGCTCGGGGATGCTCGGGCTCTACCTCGCCGGCCCGCTCGATCGCAACCGCTATCTCGTTGCCAAGGGCGCGGCCGTGCTCGCGGTCATGCTCGCGATCACCCTCGGCCCACTGCTCTTCATGCTCGCCGCGTTCGTGGTCGCCGGATACGGCCCGAGTCTCGGTGAGACGCCCGGGCTCCTGCTCCGCATCCTCGCCGCCGGGATCGCAACGGCACTTCTGTACGCCTCCGTCTCGATGGCGGTCTCGAGCTTCACCACCCGGCGCGCGGCCGCCGCGGTCGCCGTCGTGCTCCTCCTGACCGTCCCCGTCATCGTGGCCCGGAGCGCGATCGAGAGCGCGGGCGCCCCGGACGCGCTCGACCTCCTCAGCCTGCCCTTCGTCCCCGCCGAGCTCTCGTACCGGATCTTCGGCGAGGTCCACCACGAGGGCACGCCCATCGAGGACCTTTCGACGTGGCTCATCGTCGCCGGCCTGGCCGGGTGGACGGCGGCCGGCGCCGCGGCGTGCTGGCTCCGCTACCGGCGCATCGAGGCCTACCGGTGAGTGGAGTCGCCGCCGAGCCCCGCCTCGTCGCGGAGGGCGTCTCGAAATGGTTCGGCCCCCTGGTCGCCGTCTCCGACGTCAGCTTCGACGTCGGCCCCGGCGTGACCGCGCTCCTGGGGCCGAACGGCGCGGGCAAGTCGACGATGCTGCGGATGCTCTGCGGGCTCGCCCGACCCTCCCGGGGCACGATCCGGGTGCTGGGCCGGGACCCGCGCACCGACATCGGAGTCACCCGCTCCATCGGCCTCGTGCCCCAGCAGGAAAGCGTCTTCGAGCCGCTCACGGCCCGCCGGTTCGTGCAGCTCACCGCCACGCTGCACGGGCTTCCCGATCCGGATGCCGCGGCGGCGGCCGCCCTCGAGATGGTAGGCCTCGATCCCTCCGACCCGCGCCGGCTGCCTGCGTACTCGAAGGGCATGCGGCAGCGCGTCAAGGTGGCCCAGGGGCTCGTCCACGACCCGGACGTGATCATGCTGGACGAGCCGCTGACAGGGCTCGATCCGCGCCAGCGGGCGGACATGATCGCGCTCTTCCGGCGTCTCGGCGCCGAGGGACGCTGCGTGCTCGTCTCCAGCCACGTGCTCGACGAGGTCGAGCGGCTCGGCTCGCGCATCCTCGTCATGTCCCAGGGCCGGCTCGCCGCAGCCGGCGACTTCCACGAGCTGCGGGCGCTGATGGACGACCGGCCCCTGCGGGTGCGGGTGCGCACCAACCGGCCGCGCGAGCTCGCGGGCGCGCTGCTCGAGGCCGGGACGGTCGTCGGCGCCCGGCTCGACGGCGAGCAGTTGATCGAGCTCGACACGAACGACGCCAGGGCGCTGGCGCGCGCGCTGGCGCCGGTCGCGCGAGACCGAGACGCGAGCCTGCTCGAGGTCAGGCCCCTCGACGCAGATCTCGAGGGCGTCTTCCGCTACCTGGTGCAGCGATGAGCGCGCTGGACACGGCGTCGGCCGTCCCGGCCCGAAGGCCGCGCACGGCGGCATCGCTCGGGGCGCTGTATCGCCTCATGCTCCGCACGCAGGTCACGATCCCCCGCCTGCTCGGCATCGGAGCCCTCGGCGCGCTGTCGGTGCTGCTGGGCGCCTTCGCCCGCTGGGGGGACAACATCCCCCTGCAGGCCGCGGCGGACGTCGTCGCGTCCTACGGCCTCGGCATCGTCGTGCCGCTGGCGGCGCTGTGGCTCGGCACCTCGGCGATCGGGGACCTCATCGAGGACCGCCTGCTCGTCTACCTCTGGCTGAAGCCGGTGCCGCGCTGGCAGCTCCCCGCCGCGGCCGTTCTCGCCACGATCACCCTTGTCGTGCCGCTGACCGCCCTGCCGCTCGCCGCCTCGGCCTTCGCTGCGGGTGCCGGAGAGCTTGCGCCCGCGGCCGCGCTCGCGGCATCCCTCGCGGCGTGCGCCTATGCCGGGCTCTTCGTGGCGGCCGGGCTCTGGTTTCGGCGGGCTGTGTGGTGGGGGCTGGCGTTCGTGCTGCTCTGGGAGAACGCCGGCGCGTACGCATCGGACGGTACCGCACGCTTCACGGTGACGAGCTGGGCGCGTTCGATCGCCTCCACGGTGCAGGGCGTCGACGTCCCGCTGGACGGGCGCTCCGTCGTCGCCGCTCTCGTCGTCCTGCCCGCGATCGCGATCGCCGGCTGGCTGGCCGCGACGGTGCGGTATCGCCGCGCGGACGTGGACTGACGCTTAGCTCGCCGAGCCCGGCGGCGGAGCCGAACCGACCCTGCCTACACTGAGGGGCGATGACGAACCAGATGCGAGAGGCTCCGGGCCCCTCCCGGGCGGCGGCGAGCCCGCTCGACGAAGTGCTACGGCGCGTGAATCGCGTTCGGGTCGAGCAGGGTGCCGACCCGCTCTACGAGCTCCCGGCCGCCTGCACCGCGTGGGACGGAGGCGGATGCGTGCTCGAGCGCGCCTTCGAGGATCTCGGCGTCGTGGTCGTCGACTACCGGCGCGCCTACGGCCGGGGCGTCGCCTTCGAGCACGGGCTGGGCGGCTTCATCTGCGACTTCGACGCGGGCCGCTACCCGGAGCTTCTGGCCGGGCGCTGACGGCCGGAGGCGGGCCGTGGTCCGGACCGTGAATTCCGACGAGGAGCTGGATCGGCTCTACGGGCTTCCGCTCGAGGAGTTCACGCAGGCGCGAAACGAGCTCGGCCGCGAGCTCCGGGAAGCCGGAGAGCGTGAGGCGGCCGAGCAGGTGAAAGCTCTTCCAAAGCCCTCGCTCTCGGCCTGGACCGTGAACCAACTCGCGCGCAAGGAGCGTCTGCAGATTCGCTCCCTCCTGACTGTCGGAGAGCGCCTGCGAAACGCCCAGGCAGACCTCCTGCAGGGAGGAAGCCCGAGCGAGCTCCAGGAAGCGCTGCAGAAGCAGCGCGAGGTGGTCGGAGCGCTCCTCGAGAGCGCGAAGGGCATCTTGCAGGCAGCGGGCCACCCCGCCACGGAGACCACGCTGGAGCGCATCCGCGGGACGCTGTCCTCCGCAGCCGGCGACGAAGCGGGGACTCGGCTGCTCGAAGCGGGGAGGTTGACGAGGGATCTCGACCCCGCCGGGTTCGCCGCGCTCCGGCTCGGAGCCCCGACCGCCGGCCCGCCCCGGGCGAAGCGCCGGGGAGCGGACGAAGCTCGCAAGAGACGGGTCGAGGAGGCCGCGCGCCTGGTGGAGGAGTTGCGCGCCGAGGTCGCCGAGGGAAAGGCGCATGCCCGCCGGGCGAAAGGCGAGGCACGAAGAGCGGAGCGTGCGGCAGAAGCCGCGAAGGAGGCCGCCAAGCGGTCGGAGGAAGAGCTGGAGCGGCTGGCCGCACGTCTCGAAGCTGCCAGGGACGCGCTCGACCGCGCTCGCTCGTCGTGACGCTACTCGGGCTCCCAGGCGAGCTCGACGACGTAGCCGTCGGGGTCGCGGCACTTGACGCTCACGTAGTCGGGCTCCTCCCACTCCTCCACGATGGGAACACCGTCCCGCCTGAGGCGATCCCGGAAGGCTCGAACCTCGTCGGCGCTCGAGGCGCCGCCGAAGCCGAAATGGAAGAAGCCCGGCAGCGTGATCGACTCGTCGGTCTCCTTCAGGGCGAGGGCAAAGCCCTGGACGTCGAAGAGCATCAGGACGCCGTCCGACATCCGCTCGGCAGGGGTCGCACCGAAGCCGAAGTAGCTCTCGTAGAAGCGCCGTGAACGCTCCTCGTCGCGGACGGCGAGTGCCAGGTGCGCCACGTCCCTGCGGATCCTAGTCGCAGCCGGCCGCCCCGGGCCCGGCCGAGCCTAGGCCTGCTGCGCCTCTTGCTTCCGCCCACCGGGGGAGGTCTCGGCCTTCCGCGCCGCCTCCTCGATGGCCTGGTTCATCTGCTGCACCCAGCCCGACAGCTCCGTTGCCAGCACGCCTTCGCAGTCGGCGACGAGCTTCCCGAAATCACGCTTCCGGGCCGGCTGCGCCTCCCAGGCGCGCCGCACCCCTTCGAGCCGGGACGCCGCCTGGTTGTACGCGACGAGCGTCGGCTCCACCTGGAGGTAGCCGAGGTACGCGACGACGTTTGCAGCGATCGCCGTCGTGAGGCCGATCCACACCTCGAACCCCGCTGCGGCGAGAAGCCCTCCGGCCGCCCCGGCGGTCAGAGCCAGCACCTGGAGGACCCGCAGCTCCCGCGCCAGGCGCTTGACCTTGGGGTGGTAGTAGCTGAGCTGATCGCCGACGCGCAGCTCGAGGTACTCACCGGAGTCCAAGGGAGCGAGCCCGTCGTCGGCGGCACTCGCCCCGTACATCTTCGGTGGGAGCGGGCCTTCGTACGGTGTCAGCGGCCCGCTGCTCGCCTCCGTCTGCATCAACCGGTCCTCGACGGCGTTCAGGCGAGTCGCGAGCATCTCGTTGCGCGTGAGCCCCGTCTTGTCGAACGCTGCGTCCCCGTAGATGCCCGTACGGCTCCGATACCGGTAGATCTCGCTCTTGACCGACTCGGCCGCGCCGCGGAGGAGGACCCACCGCTTGCCGAAGCCGAGCCGCAGCGCAAGCGCGATGAGGAGCGAGAGCAGGATCGGAACCGCGACGACGACCCAGTGAACAGCGTCGCCGCGCCACGAGCCGAACTCGACGGCATTGTCCAGCAGGGCAAGAAACGTGCCGCCGATGCCGAGGGCGAGTATCGCCGCCTGGAAGCGCGTGAACGTCTTGCGCGCGTTGTTGGCGAGTCCGTCGTAGCCCGCAAACGTCAGCCACGCGCGCTTGAGCGTCGGCTCGTCCTGGAGCTCCCAGGCCAGGTCCCGTGCGAGGTCGGTCGAGCTCGTGCCGGCGAAGAAGCGGACTGACCCGCACGTCGCGATCTCGTCCAGATCGGGGTCGTCCGCCGGGACGGCTCGATCGGCGGCCGTTGACGAGCGGGAGCCGAGCAGGCGTCGGAAGCTTCCTACGGGTCGCGGGCGGAGGACGCGGCGCCGCGCCGCAACCTGGTCCGCGGTGCCCCCGGTTCCCTCGATGACCACGAGGAGCCACCCCCGCCGGACGGCTGCCAGGGCTTCGGCCTTGGCGATCTCACCCCCGCCGACGAGGACGGCGGCGACGGGCGCGCTCCCGGCCAGCGCCTGGGCAAGCTGGAGAAGCAGCGCCGTCTCGCTTCCCCAGTCGGCGCCCGGAGCGAGCACGAAGTGAGAGTGATTCGGTTCCAGGGCAGCGCCGTTTGCCGTTGAGCCCGCGCCCGGGTAGGTCACGAGGCCGGCCGGCGCGACTCCGAGCAGCAGCGGCCGTCCGTCTCCGTTCTGGGCGACCGCCCTCCCCACGATCGCCATGACCCCCACGGCGGTGCCCCCGTCGACGACGACCGCATCCGCGATGTGCGCTCCGCGCACGACCCCCGGCCCGACGACGCCGACAGCGCGCTCGTGGCTTTCGCCGCTCAACGTGTCCGCGCCGCCGAAGACGACGAGGACCGGCCGGCCGTGCTCGGGCGCCAGCCCGACCTCGGCGAGAAGCCGGGCAGCGTCGTGTTCGACGTCCGCAGCGACCAGGGACGCCCGCTTGCCGTTCTCGAACGTGATCTCGCTAGCCGTGAGCACACGTTACCCCTGGGAGCCGACTAGCGCCGAGCGAGCCCGAACGGGCTGCCTTCCGAGTCCCGGCAGATCGCCCACCGCTCGCCCGGATGGACGACCTCGCCGCCGAGCTCGCGGACGCGTGCCAGCGTTGCCTCGACGTCGTCGACCACGAAGTAGGGAAGCGAAAAGCGGTCGCCGGGCCCGCGGCCGCGCTCGTGCAGGCCAAGGGCGACCCCTCCTGCACGCGTCTGCCAGCCGCTTCCCTCTCCCTCCCCGCGCGCCGCGAGCTGGGCGCCGGTGAGCCCCTCCCAGAACCGGAGGGCGCGCTCGGGGTCGTCGGCGGGAAACTCGATGAGCGAGAGCTCCGCCATCCGGCGATGTTACGCCCCCACGGTGTTCCTAGCCCGCTTTCTGGATCACGCTCCGCATCTCGTCCGCCGTAAAGGCGCGCATCGTGGTCGAGCGGATGTTGCCCTGAGCCGCGACGGACAGGAGAGCCGCCGTCGCGGTTTCGTCGTCGGGTCCCTCCACGATCGTGACGAGGTCGTACGCGCCCACCGTCCAGTAGGCGTCCTTGAACGAGACGCCGCTACCGCCCATGGCTGCCTGAGCCGCCTCGTAGCGGTCGACGGAATCCTTGAAGTTGCGAACCCCTTGATCGGTCCAGTTGAGCAAGCTGACGTACTTGGGCATCACTCCTCCTTGACGTTGCCGCGATTCAACGCCTGGCGTGGACGGGGGTCAAGGTGTGCGCGACCCACGGAGCGACACGGGTAGGCTCTCGGCCATGTGCCGAAGCATCCACACGCTCCACAACTTCGAGCCCCCGGCGACCGAGGAAGAGGTTCAGGCTGCCGCGCTGCAGTACGTGCGCAAGATCAGCGGCTTCACGAAGCCATCGCGGGCGAACGCCGAGGCGTTCGAGCGCGCCGCTGACGAGGTCGCCGACGCGACGCGCCGGCTCCTCGACGAGCTGGTGACCTCCGCGGCGCCGCGGAACCGCGAGGCCGAGACGGCCAAGCGCCGGGCCCGCTGGGTCGAGCGCCAGGCCGTCTAGCAGGAGGGTTTGACGAAATACGGCTGTGCCGCCGGGCCGCGCTGCTCGCCCCGATGCTGCGTCCTCGGTCGCGCCCGTAGCTCGTCGCTACGAGCACTCCCTGCGTCCTTGCCTCGGAACGACCATCGCACCCCGACGACGAGCGACATTCCGCCAAACCCTCCTAGTCCGCCGCGGTCCAGCCGCGCCACTCGGCGACGTCGACGGCCAGCACCGGGAGCCCGGGAGCAGTCTCCCGGTACTGCTCGTACTTGGCCGCGAGCGCGGCGAGCGCGCGGGCGGCTTCCTCGCCGCCGTCCAGCACGCGGGCCCGGCCGCGGAGCCGGACCCACCAGAGGCGCGTCCAGTCGTCGTCGTAGTGGTCGACGAGCACGGTCACGTCGGGCCGGGCGCGCGCGTTCTCGATCCGGCGGAGCGTCCGCGAGCGCTTCGGCTTGCCGTCGACGGCCGTGTAGAGGGTGTCGTCGGCGAGCGCAAACACGATCGGGACCAGGTGCGCGCGACCGTCGGGCTCGACGGTCGCCAGCCTGGCGACTCGCTCTGCAGCCACCCGGCCTCGCACGTCCTGCATGAAAGCGGGGCGCCTAGCGGGCGCCGGCGGCTGCCCGCCGGCGCTCGAAGCGCTCGATCCGGTCGCCGCGGCGGACGCTTCGCTCCACGCCGGTGTAGGCGGGATGGCACGCCGAGCAGACCTCGATCTGGATCGAGGGCCTGGTCGAGCGGGTCTCGAAGCTCGTGCCGCAGGTCGTACACGTGACCGTCGCGACCTGGGTCTCGGGATGGATTGCCGTGTTCATAGTCGTCCTCTCTGGTGCTACGCGGAGAGGGCGAGCTCGTCGCCCTCTCCCAGGCTCTCGGACAGCGTCTCGAGGGCCTCGCCCTCGAGCCGGCGGATGCGCTCCCGGCTGATGCCCAGCTCGGCGCCGATCGCCTCGAGCGAGTGCGGCTCGCCGTCGATGCCGTAGCGCAGCTCGAGGATGCGCCGCTCGAGCTCGGGGAGCTCGGCGAGCGCGAGCCGGACCGCCTGGCCGCGCAGGAACTCGTCCGCGACCTCCTGGGGATCGTCCGCGTGCTCGTCGGCGAAGAGATCGCCGAGCTCGCCGTCGTCCTCGCTGCCCACGGGCCGGTTGAGCGACACGCGCGCCTCGGCCACGTCGAGCGCCTCGTCCACGTGCAGGAGCGAGAGGCCGGAGGCCTCCGCAAGCTCCTCGTGCGTGGCGGGGCGACCGAGCGTCGGCTCGAGCTTCCGCGCCGCCGCTGCCAGCTTGTTGCGCCGCTCGTGGACGTGCGTCGGCACGCGGATCGTGCGCGACTGGCCCGCGACGGAGCGCTGCACCGCCTGGCGAATCCACCAGGTGGCGTAGGTCGAGAACTTGAAGCCCTTGCGGTGGTCGAACTTCTCCACGGCCCGGTTCAGGCCGATGACGCCGTCCTGGATCAGGTCGCCGAAAGGCACGCCGCGACCGCGGTAGCGCTTGGCGATCGAGACGACGAGGCGGAGATTCGAGTTGATCATCCGCTCCTTCGCCGACCGGTCACCGCGCTCGATGGCCTTGGCGAGGAGGACCTCCTCCGCCGCCGTGAGCAGCGGGTAGCGCCCGATCTCGTTCAGGAAGAGATCGAGGGAGCCGGCCGAGCTCGGGAGCTGGACGGCCTCGATCTCCTCGTCCAGGTTCTGCTCCTCCACGACGGCGTCGACCTCGTCGGCATCGACCAGGTCCCGCTCCTCGTCGTCGAGCAGCGTCTGCACTTCAGGGGTATCCAAGATGGTCTGGATCGGTAGTCCTTTCGTTCGCTATTGGCCGCTGCCCCCGCAGAGCGGGTCGCCTGGCAGCAGCTACCGAATGGTTAAACGGCCGGCCGGCCCCGAACATTCCGGAAATCAGCCTCGACCGGAGACGGACGCTAGCCGTCGGGAAGAGCGGCGCTGGAGTCCGGCGGGCTTGCCTCCGCGCGGTCGACGTCCCCTGGAGCGACGCAGGCCGAACGGACCACCAGCACCGGCACGGGGCTCCGTTCGAGGACGGCCTGGCTCACGCTCCCGAGCAGGAGCGTGAGCACCGGCCCGTACCCATGGGAGCCCATCACGACGAGGTCGTGCTCGCCGTCCCGGACGCGGTCGAGGATCGCGGTCGCGGCGTGGCCTCGCCGGACGACCGTCGAGACCGGCACGTCCTCCGGGACGAGCCGCTCGAAGCGCTCGAGGAGCGCCTCGGCGGTCCTCTCCAGCTCGTCCTCGCACGGATACGGGACGAGGTACGGACCGGTGGCGACCGGCAAGCGCGGCGGAGCGGCGACGGAGATCAGGGTGAGCCTCCCGCCGACCGCGCGGGCCAGCTCGACCGCTTCGTGGACGGCGAGCTCGGAGGACGGAGAGCCGTCGACGGCCACGAGGATGCTGTGGAACACCGCTAGCTGCGCCTCTCGGTCATCGGCCTGCCTTCTTTACGAGACTCTATAGTTCCGGAATTAGCGTAGCAAGGGAGGTGATGCTCTGGCGTCCGCGGCGAAGCGGCTCGAAGCGCCCCGGCCGAGAGGCCGTCCACGCCGTGCGGCAACTCGCGAGGCGATCGTCGCGGCCACCCTCGAGCTTCTCTCCGAGCGCGGCTTCCAGGCCGCCACGATGGAGGCGATCTCGGCGAGGGCCGGCGTCGGGAAGAACACGATCTACCGGCGCTGGCCGTCGAAGGAGGCCCTGATCGCCGACGCGATCAGAGAGCTTTCCGCGGAGCTGGACGTGCTGGAGGAAGGCGACGTGCGCACGCTCCTCCTCGACCGCCTCAACGACTTCGCGCACGTGTTCGCCGACCCTGTTCTCGGGCGAATTCTCCCGGGGCTGCTCGGTGAGCTCCAGCGCAACCCCACCTTCGCGGCCGTCTACGCCGAGCGCGTCGTGCGGCCGCGCCACGAGGCGATGGTCTCGCTCCTGCGCGAGGCCCGGGCACGCGGAGAGCTCCGCAGCGACGTCGACCCCGAGCTGGTCGCGGACCTGATCGTCGGTCCGCCCCTGCTCCGGCTCCTTTTCCCCTTCGGCCTGCCCGAGATCCCCGCCGACTGGGCCGAGAGGCTGTTCGAGACGATCTGGGCCGCGATCGAGCCCTCCTAGACGCCGCGCGCGAGGCGGCGCTCTTCTTCGACCGTCCGCTCCGCGAGCGCGAAGGCTTCGAGGCGCTCGTCGGGGATCGGCTCGCCGCTCTCGACTGAGAGGCCGTACGTGCCCTCGGCGAGGCGCTGCTCGGCACGCTCGAGCGCCTCCAGCTCGCGCAGGAGCTGCTCGCGCAAGCCCTCCTCCAGCTCGCGCTCGTACAGCTCGGTGGCCTGCTCGGCAGCGTGGTCGATCGTGGAGAGCTCGTCTTCCCCGACCGGCTCCTGCAGGTCGCCGAGAGCGCGCTCGATGCGCTGCCGCTCGGCGGCGAGAAGCTCTTGCGCTCGTTCAGGGGTCATGGCGAGCGGTCATCCTACTGCCCGCGGATTCGCAGGCGCCGTCGCGTGCGCTAGGGTCGCCTCGCTCCGCCTCATCGTGTTCGAGTCGCTGGACTTCATCTACGTGCCGACGGACGACGTCGACACGAGCGCGCGCCGCTACGTCGAGGAGCTGGGCGCGGAGCTGGTCTGGAAGATCCGCGGGATGGGCACTGTCGTCGCCTGCCTGCGCGTCTCCGGCGACGGCCCCTCGATCCTCCTCAGCGGACACCTCGAGGGCCCTGCGCCGATCCTCGTCTACCGGGTCGCCGACTACGCGACCGCCGTGGCCGGCCTGCGCGATGCCGGCCTCGACGTGCACGAGCTGGAGATCCCCCACGGCCCCTGCGCGACCTTCACCGCCCCCGGAGGCCAGCGCCTGGCCGTCTACCAGCTCGTGCGGCCGGGGGCGGACGAACACTTCGCCGGCCGAATCGACGACTAGACCCGACCCGGTCGGCTCAGTAGCCGTACGCCCAGAGGCTCTTCTGGGCCCATCGCACCGGCCACCAGCTGCTGTTCCAGGTGATCCAGCTTCCTCCTGGCTGCCTGTACAGCACCTGGGCGTCGTCGACGGCGCGGGTCGCGTCCAGGAAGTCCGTGTGCTCGATGTCGGAGGCGGAGGTGAAGACCACCTTCGTGCTGTTTGCGCCCATCCCGGTCGCGGAGTCAGACGCGACATGGTTGTCGTCGTCCGATCCGAGCGTCGTCCAGTCGGTACGAGCAATTGGCTTCGGGTTCGCGGCGTGATCGTCGAGGAACTGCTGAAAATCGGAGCCCCCGTCCATCTGGTCACATTGCAGCGGGCTCGCGAAGATGATCGCGCAGCCGAAGCTCGAGAACGCTCTCGGACCGTTGTGCGGCGTACCCAGCGTGACGATGTCGTCGACCAGGAGGTTCGGGGGGAAGTCGGGGTCGTCGTGCGCCGTCTGCGCCATCGCGTACCGCGTGATCAGGCCACCCATCGAGTGGGCGACGATGTCGACGTGGCGACCGTCCCGTGAGTACTTGTCCCAGATGAACCACGCCAGGTGGTAGCCGAGGTGCCGGATGTTCGTCTCCGGCGTGTGCCCGCCGTTGCGATGCCCCGAGGCGAAGTGCACGGAGTGGCTGCCGTGTGCGTTCAGGTTGTAGCCGCAGTTCGTGTCGCCGTCGTAGTACTTGACGGTGAGGTGCGTGGAGGTGAACGTCGGCGAGTGGTTCTCGAAGAACGTCTTCATCGGGTTGAACTGCTGGCAGTTGGCACTGCTGCTGTTCTCGAACCCGTGGACGTAGATGATCGGCTTCGCCAGCCTTTGCGCGGGGGCCGCCTCATCTGGGTCAGCCACGCCGGCCGGGCTGTCAACGGCCGCAGACGCGACCGCCGTGCTGAACGCGACCACGACCACCGTCACCGCAAGCGTCGCTCCGACCACGAGGCGTTTCATGGCTGCTCCCTTCGACAGGCTGACTCGGCGCCGACACCATAGCCCCGGGCCGTCCCGCGCGCACAGGCCGGCGCCTGGGCACCTCGATCTTCAGGCTCGGGCCCGTTGCCGGCGCCTGTAGGCGGCCTGGGTGACGCGGTCCGCGCACAGCTGGGTGCAATACCGGCGGCTCCGGTTGCGCGAGCGGTCGACGTAGACGCAGCAGCACGGGCTCCCGTCGCAGACTCCGAAGCGGTCCCAGCCGTCCGTGCGGACGATCTCGAGGAGGGCGAGCGCCGTCGCGGCAGCGAGGGAGTCGGCCAGGCTCGTCGCCGCCGGGGCGTAGTGGAAGCGCCAACCGCCCTCCGACCGCTCGAGCTGCGGGATCGCCCCCGCGTCGCGCGCGATGCCGTTCAGCAGCTCGACCGCGCTCTCGTCGTCGGCCGCCTCGAACGCGCCCCGTATCCTGTCTCGGACGGCGCGGACCTGCCGGAGGTCGTGCTCGCCTGCGAGCTGCGCTTCCCGCTCGAGCCCGTGGCGGTCGAGGAACCGGCGCAGCGCGGCGACGTCGCGCAGGAGCTCGGGGTCGGTCTCGAGGGTGTCCCAGGTGTTGACCAGGTCGACCGCCAGCTCCGCGGGGTCGCCGTGCTTCTGGAACGCGATCACGGAGCCTGGGACCCTAGCGCGAGCTCCTCGCGGAGCCAGGCCAGGCGGTCCTCGCGGGCGACCTCGTCGAGCTCGTGGCCGCCCCCGTACGTCTCCAGGCGCTTCGGCTCGCCGGCAGCCTCGAAGAGCTCCTCGGTCTTGTAGCTCGGTACGTACGAGTCGCTCTCGCCGAACTGGAAGAAGACGCTCGCCGGCGCGGCCTCTCCGACCGCGTCGACCGGATTGAGGCCGGCGAAGGCGGCCTCGTACTCGCTCAGGCTCGCGCCCGGGAGGAAGTACTTCACGAACCAGTTGGGGAAATCGGTGTCGACGGCCATGAGGACATACGCGGCCGGACGCCCGTCGAAGGCGGCAAGGAGCGAGCCGTACATGCCGCCGTAGTCGTGACCGACGACCGCGATCCGCTCCGGATCGACGCCGGGCTGTGCGAGCAGGACGTCGAGCGCTCGACGCAGCTCGACGACCTGGCGGATGACGAGCTCACGGTCGTGCTCCGGGCCGCTGGGGGCCTCGTGCCACGGGAAGAGCTGCTGGGGAAGGAGCGAGACGACCCCGTCGCGCGCGAGCGTTCGTGCGTCCTCGAGGAACTCGGTTCGGTCCGACTTCTCCGACGAAAGCCAGTGGAGGAAGAGCACCGCCGGGCCGACAGCCTTGCCGTGCGGGCCGACCAGATACGCGGGCACGCGCCGCTCCGGCGTCTCGTAGACGACGTCCGCGACGTCGACGCCGGCACGGCTCTTGGTCGTCTTCACGCTCACGTCGGGCGGCGCGGCCGCGTCGTAGGCGAAGAGCTGGGGATCCGCGAGCGCCGTCTCCGCCGCCCCGGTCTCCGTCGCGCCGGTCTCGGCGGGCTCGGTGGCGGGTTGCGGCGGCTCGGTCTCGCTCGAGCCGCCGCAACCGGCCAGGAGGACGAACGCCAGCAGAGCTGGGAGGAACGGGCGCAACGTCAGTGACATTACCAGTTATGACACTGACGGTCAACGCGGCGCTACGGAAACACGTGAACGACCGCGCCGAGCGGCCAGCTCGAAAAGAGGGTCCGCGCGTGCCACAGCGGGATTCGCACGCAGCCGTGGCTCGCCGGGTACGGGGGCACGGACGCGTACCCGTGGATGGCGAAGCCGCGAAGGAAGTACAGCGAGTAGTACATGCCCTTCACGTTGAAGCCGGGTGACTTCCGGTAGACGCGCCGGCGTCCGACCGGTGTGTTGCCGGTCGCTCCCGTCGAGACCTGCACGATCCGGACGACCTTGCCCCGGCGAACCTCGAAGAGCACCTGCCGCGCCTTGATCACCTCGATGTGGTTTCCCCGCGGCACCTTGGCTCGCGGCGTCCGCGCGTGCAGAAGCCTCCGCCACAGGCGCGACCCGACCACCCCGTCGCGCGGCAGGCCCTCGACCTTCTGGAAGGCGTAGACGGCGTCGCGGGTGTCGGAGTCGAAGGCGATGTTCACGCCGAGCAGCGCATAGCGGAGCTCGCGGAGGCGCCGCTCGAGAAATCGGACCGCCGGCCCCCTGGAGCCCGTGCGCAGCACCGGCGCCTCGACCCGCCGGGAGAGCGTTCGCCCGACGACGACGTATCCCGCTGCGGGCTCGAGCCTGAGAGAGACCCCGAGGCGGCCCGCGCGCCCGGTCGGGACCGGCGCCCGGAAGCGGCCGGCTGTGTCCAGGGCGACGTTGCGGCTCCTGCCGCGGACGATCAGCGTGAGAACGCCTGCGGCCGCGGGCCTCAGACGCCCTCGGACGTACAGGGAACCGCCGATGACGGCCAGCCCGTCGAACCGCGCGCTGAGAGCCGGCCGGATTCGAAGCTGGGCCGGCGCGCTCTCGGCCCCGTCCGCGCGGGCCACGACGTCTCCGGGTTGGCGGACGACCGCGTGCAGCCGGTAGGTGCCGTCCGCCTTCGAGTCGCCTGCCACGACGAAGCGCCAGCCGGAGCCGTCCCAGCGGAAGATCTCGACCCGCGTCACCCCCGCGGGCGCGACGGAGCCCGAGAACGTCGCGGTCGAGCCGTACGCGGCCGTCGTGGGGTGGAGCTCGAGTGTGACCGCGGCGCTGGCCGCGGCGGTCGGCCCGGCCGCGAGCGCCGCCAGGGCAAGCGCAATTGTCCGCCGCACATGCATCTCGTCAAGTATCGCGCCTGCGAACGCCGCCGAGCGCTTGCTTCGGGCGCGCAAGTGCGGGAGCATCGCCCGACAAACTCGGGACCCGGGAGGGGACACCATGGCCAGCGGCAAGTCGCGAGACCCGTGGAACGAAACGAGCAAGATCACCCGGAAGGACTTCCTCGACGGCGTCGCGATCACCGCGGCAGGCCTCGCGGCAGCCTCCGCGATGCCGCACCTGACCGGCTTCGAGGCCGCATTCGCCGCTAGCTCACCGACGGAGCTCCCGCCGGGCTACTACCCGCCGAGCTTCACGGGCAACACGGGCCAGTCGGACGCGGTCGTCAAGCAGATCGTCGCCATCGACGGGAAGCCCAACCAGAAGGACGTCCACTCCACCGGCGGCGGCACCGGCCTCAAGGAAAACCGGATCCACGACACGGGCGAGGTCTACGACTGTGTGGTCGTCGGCGCAGGGGCCAGCGGCCTCGCGGCGGCGAAGTTCTACCGCGACCGCTTCGGGCCGGATTCGAAGATCCTCGTCATCGACCCGCTTCCCGACTTCGGCGGCCACTCGCATCGCAACGAGTTCCACGTTCCCAACGCGGCCGCCGGCGGCACCGACCTCATGCTCCTGCGCAACGGGGGCACGGTGAACCTCGATTCGACCGGCGCCTGGAACCGCCCGCAGGGAGGCCTCCTCGACATTCCCGGCTCGTACGGCCAGCCGGCGCTCGACTTGCTCGCGTTCTGCGGCGTCGACCTCGTCAACTTCCCTCCCTCGAACGCCGCCGGGATCCCGGCCTCCTTCGGCCTTCGCGCGATGCTGCTCTTCCCGTCCCAGGACTGGGGCACGGACACGCTGACGCAGAACCGTGTCAACGCCACCGAGCCGAACACGCCGGCCGGGTGGACGGCGTTCGTGAACCGGCTGCCGTTCTCGCAGGACGCCAAGGACGCCATCGTTCGGATCCAGACCGACACCACCACTGATTGGATCGCCCTGAAGCACGGCCCCATGACCGTCGACCAGAAGGTCCACCTCCTGACGACGATCACGCAGAAGCAGTACTACATGGACTACATCGGCGCGCCCGAGCAGGCGATCATCCTCTATCAGCGCAACGGGCACGGCCTCCTCGGCGCAGGGGCGCAGGCGGTCTCCGCCTCAGACATGTGGATGCTCGGCCAACCCGGCTTCGACGGTCTCGGCCTCGGCGACACCGAGGATCGCGTCTTCCCGGGAGTCGGGCGCACGCCGCAGATGGACAACATGTCGAACAACGGGCCGACACGGGCGTGGCCCGACGGAAACTCGTCGGTTCTGCGCCTCCTCGTCAGCAAGCTGATCCCGGAGTCCTTTGCGGACGTCGACGGCGGCCGGCCCAACCAGGAGAACATCGTCAAGGCGATCTGCGACTACACGAAGCTCGACCATCCGGCCAACGACGTGAGGATCCGGCTGAACAGCATGGTCTTCCGCGTGAAGCCGGCGAAGAAAAAGCGCGACGACGCGATCGTCGAATACATCCTGGGCGGCAAGGGCAAGCGCGTCCGGGGCAAGCACGTCGTCATGGCGTGCTGGAACCGGATCACCGCGAAGATCGTCGACGGCCTTCCCCAGGAGCAGGTCGAGGGCCTCTGCTACGCCCGCAAGGTGCCGCTGATCTACGGCCGCGCCGCCCTGAACAACTGGCAGGCGTTCGCCGACGCCAAGATCGCCGGCGTCACCCCACGCGGGAACAGCCTCTTCTGGGACTCGACGACGCTCACGGCCGGTGCCCGCTTCGGTGCGGCCTACGGCCCGACGCCGAACCAGCCTCCGACCGCACCGGGGATGCTCAGCTTCCAGGTCGTCCCCAGCGACCCGACCGCGACGCCACAGCTCGCGGCGTATGAAGGCGGCCGCAAGCGGCTCCTGGAGATGAGCTTCCAGGACCTCGAGGATGCGCTCATCGACGTCATCGACCGCAGCGTCAACGTGTCCGGCGGCGACTTCGAGCCCGAGCGGGACATCCACTCGCTCATGGTCAACCGCTGGAACTACGGCTACGCCCACGAGCTGACGTCCGACCTGGGACCCGTCCCTCTACGGGCCGATCGCCGACCAGCCCCAGGTGAAGGGGCGCGTCCCGTTCAAGAACGTCGCCGTCGCCAACAGCGACTCGGGCGCGATGGCCTACACCCACAGCGCGATCAGCGAGGGCTACCGGGCGATTCAGGACCTCCCCGCGTAGGGATCACGAGCCAGACATCGGCTCCGCGGGTGCTCCGGTTGGCGGCGCCCGCGGAGCCGCCGTGCGCGACGGCGATCGCCTGGACGAGCGCGAGGCCGAGGCCCGCGCCGGGCCCGGACCGCGCCCCGTCGGGGCGGCTGAAGCGCTCGAACGCGTGCTCGAGGAACGCCGGTGGGAACCCCGGCCCCTCGTCGACCACGTGGAGCTCCACGGCGCCGTTGCTCGCAGCTGCGCTGAGCCGGACCGGGGCGCCGCCGTGCCGAAGCGCGTTGTCGACGAGGTTCCAGAGCGCCTGCTCCAGGCGGGCCGGGTCGCCGACGAGCTCGAGGCCGCCCGGCGCGACCACCTCGACCGGCTCGCCGAAGCGCTCGGCCACGCCGGCGAGCAGGTCGGCGGCCGCCACCGGCTCGCGACGTAGGGCAAGGCGGCCTTGATCGGAGCGCGCGAGGACGAGCAGGTCCTCCGCGAGCCGAACGAGGCGATCGGTCTCGTCGGCGGCGGATTGGAGCGCCTGCTCGAGCTCGTCTCGGCTGCGTGGGTGCCGGAGCGCGAGCTCCAGCTCCGTCTTCAGCAGCGCGAGCGGGGTGCGCAGCTCGTGACTCGCGTCGGCGACGAAGCTCCGTTCGCGCTCGAGCGCGGCGTCGAGCCGGCCGAGCATGGCGTTCAGGGTCTCTCCGAGGCGGCGGACCTCGTCGCGCGACGGCGGCAGCGGCAGGCGCCGGCCCGGCTCGGCGCCGGAGATCCCCTCGGCTTCCGCGCGCATCGACTCGACCGGGCGAAGAGCAGCCGCGGCCAGGGCGTAGCCGAGGAGCGAGGCGAGCACGAGCGCCACGAGCCCGATCACGACGAGCTCCGTCAGGAAGCCGTCCAGGGTTTCGTTCCGGTCATCGAGGGAGGCGCCGACGACGACCACCGTCCGTGCGCCGTCAGGCGCCGTGACCGGGCGGAGGAGCATGCGAACGGGGCCGGCGAACCCGGGTGGATCCTCGCGCTCGATCGTCAGCGCGTCGGCGGCGAGCGCGCGTTCGATCGGCTCGCCGTCGACGACGGGCGCATCGGCGACGTTGGCGGTCGAGTCGAGGAGGCGCCCGTCGGGTGCGAACGCCTGAGCAAAGCTCTCGTCGACGGGCACGAGGAGATTCTCGAGCGACTCTCCGCGGCCGAGTCTCGCCTCGACCTCCAGAGACCGCTGCTCGAGAGACTCGGTGATCGCGTCGTCCAACGACTCCTGGAGCCGCAGGTAGAGAAACGCGCCGGTCGCGGCGAGCACCAGCGCCAGCGCCAGCGCGAAGACGAGCGTGAGCCGCAGGCGGATGGGCAGCCGGCTCATACCAGGCGGTAGCCGGCTCCGCGCACCGTCTCGAGCGATGCGCACCCGAACGGGCGGTCGATCTTCTCGCGCAGGTAGCGGACGTAGACGTCGACGACGTTCGAGCGATTCTCGTAGCCGTGATCCCAGCAGTGCTCGAGGAGGTGGTAGCGGGTGAGCACCTCGTTCGGCCGCCGCATGAACGTCTCCAGGAGGGCGAACTCCTTCGCAGAGAGCTGGATCTCGGCCTCGCCGCGCCAGACCCGGCGCGTGGCCGGGTCGAGCCGCAGGTCGCCGACCTCGAGCACGGTCGGGCGCTCGAGGGGCGGCCGGCGGACGAGGGCGCGGAGGCGGGCCAGCAGCTCGGCGAAGGAGAACGGCTTCGTGAGGTAGTCGTCGGCCCCGGCGTCGAGCCCTGCCACGCGGTCGTCGACCGCGTCCCGCGCCGTGAGCATCAGCACCGGCGACCAGGTTCCTGCTTCCCGCAGGCGTCGACAGACCTCGAAGCCGTCGGCGCCGGGCAGCATCACGTCGAGGACGATCGCGTCGTACTCCGTCGCGCGCGCCATCCAGACGGCGTCGTCGCCGGTGCGCGCGACGTCCGCCGCAAGCCCTTCCTCACGCAGCCCGCGCCGAAGGAGGCTCGCCATCTTCAGCTCGTCCTCGACGATGAGAACCCGCATGTGCCCATTGTCGCTCCGAAGATGAGAACAGGATGAGGGGCGGCTTTCACGGCCGTCTCATCTGCGAGCCCTACGGTGCCTGCATCAGCCAAGGAGGTCCCACATGACTCGCAAGCTCGTACTGCTCGCCGCGCTCGTCGTCGTCATCGGCGGTGTATCGGCGGGGTTCGCTATCGCCTCCGGCGGCGACGACGAGAAGCCCCTCACCGGCACGGCTCTCGAGAAGGCCACCGCGGCGGCGCTCGACCACACCGGCGGCGGAACCGTCACCGAGACGGAGACCGGCGACGACGGTGCGGCGTACAGCGTCGAGGTCCGTCTCGACGACGGAACCCAGGTCGAGGTCAACCTCGACCAGAACTTCCACGTCATTGGACAGGCAACCGACGACGACGGTGCCGGGGACCAAGACGGCGCCAACGACGACTGATCCGATGCGCACCGCGCTCCTCGCCCTCGCCGCAGCGTTCCTGCTTGCGCTCACGCCGGCCTGCGGCGGGGGCGACGAGCAGAGCGGCCAGGCCCAGACGGACACCGGGACAAGCGAAGAGGCCGCTCCACCTCCGCTCCCGCAGGGCAGCGAGCCCGTGGACATGAACCCGGCGGACTTCGTGACCGGAATCGACAATCCGTACTGGCCCATGGCGCCGGGCAGCAAGTGGGTCTATCGCGAGACCGACAGCGAGGGAACCGTGCAACGCGTCGACGTGACCGTCACCGACCAGACGAAGACGATCCTCGGCATCCCCGCCACCGTGGTTCACGACGTCGTCTCGCAGGACGGCGAGGTGATCGAAGACACCTTCGACTGGTATGCCCAGGACAAGTGGGGCAACATCTGGTATCTGGGCGAGGACACGAAGGAGTACGACAACGGGAAGGTGAGCACGGAAGGCTCCTGGGAGGCCGGCGTCGACGGCGCCCAGGCCGGGGTCGCCCTCCCCGGGAGCCCCGAGGTCGGCCAGACCTACCGGCAGGAGTACTACGCGGGCGAGGCGGAGGACTCCGGCGAGGTCCTCAGCCTGGACGAGAGCGTCGAGGTGCCGTTCGGCTTGTTCGAGGGCGTGCTCATGACGAAGGACTTCACGCCGCTCGAGCCGGACGTCCTCGAGCACAAGTTCTACGCCAAGGGCGTCGGGCCGGTCCTCACGCTGGGCGTGTCCGGCGGCGCCAGCCGCGAGGAGCTGATCGAGTTCACGCAGGGCGCTTGAGGAACCAGCGGCCGCGGGTACTCTCCGCCCGTGGCCGAGAGGACGAAGGAGGAGCTCGACCAAGAATGGGGTGAGCTCGTCGAGGAGCACCGCCTGGCGATGCCGGGGGTCCAGGTGCTCTTCGCGTTCCTCCTCATCCTCCCGTTCCAGAACCGCTTCGAGCGCCTGACGCACGAACCAGGAGTACGTGTACTTCTCGGCGCTGCTCTGCGCCACGATCGCGATCGTCCTCCTGATCACTCCGACGGCCGCGCACCGGATCCGCTGGCGCCAGCAGGACAAGGAGGCGCTCATGGTCATGTCGACCCGGGCTGCGATCGCCGCGACCGTCTTCATCGCGGCGGCCATGACCGCCGCGGTCTTCCTGATCACGGACGTCCTCTTCGGCGAACCGGCGGCGGTGATCGTGGCGTCAGTGATCGCGGCCGCATTCGGCTTCTTCTGGTACGCGTTCCCGCTCTACCGGCGGCTCAAGGACTAGCCGGCCGGGCTCGAAGGCGAGCGAGCTCCTCCCCGACGAGCGCCAGCGCCGCCTGGAGTCGCGCGCGGTTCACCGGGTCGTTGAGCCAGCCGCTCGCCCCGGAGGGATGTGGGAGCGGGACGGCGACCGCCTCGCCGAGCGGATAGCGCGAGCCGATGCACTCGGTCAGCCGCGTGAGGCCGAGGACGCGCCGCACCGCGAGGCCGCCGACGGGCAGGACGAGGCGCGGCCGCAGGAGGCGAAGCTCCCAGTCGAGCCAGAAGGCGCAGAGATCGAGCTCGGCGGGCGCCGGCGGCCGGTCGCCGCGGCCCGAAGGGTGCTTGCCCGGATAGCAGCGGGTGACGGAGGCGCAGTAGAAGGTCTCGTAGAAGTCGCCCTCGTCGAGCTCGAGCCAGCTCCGGAGCGTGCGCCCTGCCCGGCCCCTCCACGGCCGCCGCTCGGCCGCCTCGACGACGCCCGGCGACTGGCCGACGATCAGCGCCCGTTGACCGCCACCTCCCTCGAACACGGGCAGCGATTCGATCGGGTAGCCCGCCTCGGCACAGGCGCGGCACGTGCGGTTGTCCCGCTGGAGGGAGGCGAGCGAGCGGTAGGACGAGCGTCGCCGGATTCTTCGACGCTAGCTCTTCTTGCCGGCGACCGCTCGTGCAGCCGACTGGAATGCGATCGCCAAACTCGCCGCTACGATGGGCGGGCCGCGGAGAGGTGTCCGAGTGGCCTAAGGAGCGCGACTGGAAATCGCGTACCCGGTGAAAGCTGGGTCGCGGGTTCAAATCCCGCCCTCTCCGCCTAGAACCCGTATGGATAGAGGGTTGCTCCCGGCCCTCAGGCGTGGAGGGTCGGGACGCTGCGTCAGGCCGGCGGCCTCCGCGCCCGGCCTAGCCCTCCGAGGCGACGACGAACGCGGCCACGTCCTGGATCTCCTGGTCGGAGAGCGTCCCCTGGAAGGGCGGCATGACCGCGCCGCCGTTCGTCACCTGCTGGACGACCGCGTCCTGGTCCAGGGTGACCTCGTCGAGGACGGGACCGACGGTGCCGCTCGTCCCGGCCTCCTCGAGGGTGTGGCAGCTGCCGCAGTTCGCGACGAAGATCGCCTTCCCGGCCTCAGCGTCACCCTGGCCGCCTCCGCCTCCGCCGCCGGTCGTCTCGGTGGCGACGCTCTCGCCGCCGCCCTCCTCACCCTCGCTCTCGTGCGACTCGCCGAAGACCTGGACGGAGGCGAGCACGATGAACACGAGGCTGGCGGCGACGGCCGCGAAGATGCCGATGTTGCGGCCGGGGAAGCCCGGGTCCCGTCGCGGAATGACGATCGAGACGACGAGGCTGAAGACGACCAGGACGAAGACTGCGACCCCGATGATGACGTCGTTGCGGCTCACCGGCGCCTACGATAACCCGTCCATGCGTCGTGTCGGCATCCTTGTCGTCGCCGGCGGGGCGCTCCTCGTCGCGGTCGGCCTCACCCTGGGTCACGTCGGGGAGGAGCCCGGCGCGCTCCCCAACTGGCAGGCGCTGATCCTGGGAATCGTCCAGGGCGCTGACCGAGCTCCTGCCGATCTCGTCCTCCGGCCACCTGATCCTCGTGCCCTGGCTCTTCGACTGGGACTACCTCGAAACGCACGACGAGTTCAACCAGACGTTCGACGTCGCACTCCACCTGGGGACTCTCGCAGCCGTCGTTGCCTACTTCTGGAAGGACGTGGCCACGCTCATGTCGGCCTGGGTGGGAAGCGTGCGCCGGCGCCGGATCCAAACTCCCGACGAGCGCATCGCGTGGTTCGTCGCCGTCGCGACGGTGCCCGCGGCCGTCGTCGGCGCCCTCGGCGAGAACTTCATCGTCGACAGGCTCGGCGAGCCGTGGCAGATCGCGTTCTTCCTCGCCTTCTTTGGAGTCCTGCTCTGGGTGGCCGACCGGACGCCGCCGCGGCGGAAGATGAGCGACCTCGGGCTGGGGACGGCTGTCGCTGTCGGCTTCGCGCAGAGCCTCTCACTGATGCCGGGAGTCTCGCGCTCGGGTATCACGATCACGGCAGGGCGCTTTCTCGGGCTCGATCGGGACTCCGCGGCGCGTGTCTCCTTCCTCCTCCTCATTCCGATCACGTTTGGAGCCGTGCTCTGGAAGGGAGTCACCGACGTTCTCCTCGGTGACCTCCCGTCCGGAGCGGCCGGCCCGTTCGTCGTCGGCGTGATCGCCTCGGCCGGCGAGTGGTCTCCTGGCCATCTGGGCGCTGCTCGGCTACGTGCGCAATCACGACTACACGATCTTCGTCATCTACCGCCTGGCGCTCTCGGCGTTCATCCTTCTCCTGATCGCCGCGAATCTACGCGGACCGACCTTCTAAACTTCTGAGGGGAAGGAGGAACGACGGCAACGCTGGCGAGATTTGCACCGCGAGCGGCCCGCGGTCGGCTCGCTTTGGCGCTCTGGGCGCTGCTCCTGGCAGCCGTCCTCATCATCGTGGCGACCTGGGTCGCGGGTGAGATCGCCCGTCGCCAGGAGCGCGACACCGTCGACACGCGCCTGGCCGGGTACCTGCGCGTCGGCCAGGCGGAGTTCGCGGACGCGCTCAGCGAGGCCAAAGCCCGGGCCAGCGCCTCGCCGCATCGCCCGCGGTGCAGCGGGCGCTCGCCGAGGAGGACCGCGCGGCCGCGCAGGGGCTCGCGCAGACCGAGGAGAACATCGGTCTGATCGCGGGAGACCGCCTCCTCGCCGGCAAGGACTCCTGGACGGCGAGCCGGGTGGTCGACGTGCTCGACGAGGACCGTGACACCGTCGGCCGCGTGGTGGCGGGCGTGCCCCTGGACGACGAGCTGGCGGAGCGGCTCGGGCAGGCGGCCGGGATCCTCGACACGGACGTGCTCGCGATCGCCGACGACGGGGAGACGCTCGGCTCCTCGGGGCAGCTTGCGCCGGGCTCGAGCCTGCCCACGGGGAAGGAGGGCACGACCGACCAGGGCGGCGAGACCTATCGCTTCGTCTCGACGCCGCTTCTCGAGGGGACGGGAGTCGACCTGACGGCGCTCTCCTCCGAGGCTCCCATCGCGGCTGCGGTGGACGACACCCGGCGGCGCGCGTTCCTCGCGGCACTGGCCACGGTCGGGCTCGCGCTCCTGCTCGTCTGGACCGTGTCGCTGGCTCCAGCGGCGGCGCCTCGCGGAGGCGCAGGCCGCGGAGGCCGACCGCGGCAGGCGCGCGCGCGACGTGCGCCGGAGTGGCGACGAGCAACGCGTCCGCGAGGCGGTTGCCCTCGTCGGCGAGGCGCTGGCCGCCACCCACGATCCGGAGGCCCTGCTCCCCGTGATCCTGCAGAGCGCGATCGAGGCCACCGGCGCCGCGGGCGCGAGGCTCGTCAGCGGCGGAACGGAGGTCGTCCGCGCCGGGCACCCCGAGGAAGGCGGCGGGCCGCTCACGCTCATGCTCGGGACGGACGAGGACGGCATGGGCCGCCTCCTGCTCTACCCGCCGCGCGACGGCTCCTTCGACGAGGAGTCGGAGCAGCTCGCGCACTGGCTGGCGGCCCAGGCCTCCATCGCCATCGAGAACGAGCGCCTCCACCGCACCGTCAAGCGCCAGGCGATCACGGACGAGCTCACGCAGCTCGCCAACCGCCGCCGCTTCACCGAGACCCTCGCCGTCGAGGTGCGCCGCGCTGAGCGATTCGGCGACCCGCTGGCCCTCGTGCTCGCCGACCTCGACGACTTCAAGCTGATCAACGACCAGTACGGACACCAGGCGGGGGACGAGGTGCTCCGCCGCTTCTCCGACGTCCTCCGCGAGAACGTCCGCGACTTCGACCTCCCCGTGCGGTACGGCGGCGAGGAGTTCGCAGTCCTCCTCCCCGAGACCGGGCTGGACGGCGCCGAGCAGCTCGCCCGGCGGCTCCAGGCCGCGCTGCTGCGCCTCCGCATCGCCGAGGTCGGCGTCGACCGCCCGCCGGTCACCGCGAGCTTCGGGGTCGCCGCGTTCCCGGCGGCGAGGAGCGCGGAGGAGCTCCTGTCCGCAGCGGACGGGGCGCTGTACCGGGCCAAGGCGGCCGGGAAGAACCGGGTCTCCTCCGCGTAGAGCCTGCGGCCCTGCTGGAAAATCCCAGCGGAAACTGATCGCTGAGCCTGATATAAGGAAGCCGTGAACTGCCGGGTATGCGGCCGCCAGTTCGACCCGACAGGGTTCCAAGTCATGGTGCCCGGGCTGAAGCACGGCTTCGACCGGGTGGACTGCGCCCTCGAGGCGAGCGTGCTGGGCCTGCCTCCGGCGCGCAGCGCCGAGCCGCTTCCGGCGGTCGTTCGGGCGCTGCCACCGCCGCTGGCCCCCGTCCCCTCCCTCGCCGGCCCCGGCCTGACCATGGCCGCCGACAACACGCGTCCGCAGCTCCTCGCGGGGGCCAATCTCGCGCTGCTGGCGGCGGGAACCGCTGCGACGATCTACCTCTGGCTCCGTGTCTTCGGCGCCGACGCCGGCCCGCTCGCGTTCCCCGCGGACAGCGCCTCGCCCGCGTTCGAGAGGTCGACCGTGGCGGCAGCCATCGACCTCTCCCCGGCACCGGAGGCGAGGCCGCTGCCCGAGAGCGCCGTGCGCGGCGGCGGCAGCCAGCTCGCCGCCCTGACCCCTGCGCCCGTTGCATCGGCGTCAGGCGGCGCGAACGGGACGCTCGCCTCGAACCGCTCGCCGTCCAAGCATTCGCAGCGGACCGGCGGCCCGGTCGTGCGACCGAGCCCGACGCCGCCTCCGCCCGCGCCGCCTGCCGAGCCCACCCCGAGCCGCTCGGCGCCGGTGCCCACCTTCCCGGTCCCGTCGACGCCGCCCGCCGACCGCGTTCCGGGCCCGCCGCCTCCCGGCGGCGGGGGCGGGCCGAATCCGGAGCAGCCGGCCCTACCCGGCAGCGGCACCCGGCCCGGGTCGGGTTAGCAGTCCGCGGGCCCTGGCGCCCGCTCTCCGGACGCGTCCGCACCCCCGTCATGTAGACAACCGGGGAGATGCGCTGGGTTGCCGTCTTCGTCGTCGCGGCCGTCGGCATCGCGCTGGGCGCGGCCGGGCTCCTCCTGCTCCGCGACGACGGCCCCAAGGAGCTGCTGCCGGATCTCGACCAGGCCCTGCCGTCGAAGCTCGAGATCGTCCAGGAGGGGGACACCTATCGCCTGGTCTTCGCCTCCGCGGTGGACAACGTCGGCGGCGGCCCGCTGCTGATCGAGGGCGAGCGCCCGAATCGCACCACTCCGGCGCTGGCCGTCCGCCAGCTGGTCCGGCGCACCGACGGCTCGGCCCGGGCCCGAGCCGTTCAGGGGGAGATCCGCTATGTGGAGTCGGAGACGCACGACCACTGGCACCTGCTCGACTTCGAGGTCTACGAGCTGCGCCGGGCGGCCGACGGCTCGCTCGTCCGGCCGGACGAGAAGACCGGCTTCTGCCTGGGCGACCGCTACAGGACCACCGAGGGAGCCCCGGTCGACGGCGCGCCCGACCGACCCGTTTGGACGGACGAGTGCGGCCGCGACCAGCCCGGCCTGCTGCTCGTCCGGGAGGGGATCTCGCCCGGCTACGGCGCCGACTACGACCCCGAGGTGGAAGGCCAGTTCCTGGACGTCACCAACGTGCCCGCCGGCCGGTACGTCCTCGTCCATCGGGTCAACCCGGAACGGGCGCTCGAGGAGGGCAACTACGAGAACAACGCGGCTTCGGTCCTCATCCAGCTCCGCCGCGCGGGGGTGATCCCGTCCGTTCGAGTCCTCGCACGCTGTCCGGACGCCGAGACGTGCTCCGCGCCCTAGGGAACCCGCAAGACGATTAAGGTCACGTTAGTTCGCTCTACCGCATCGCTGGGACACCGGCATGCGGCGTTACGGTGAGAGAGCAGGCCAACTACGGAAAGCGAACGTGCTCGACCCTCTCATCGATCTCCTGAACTCGAAGACTCCCGTGTACTCCCCGTTCGGGAGCGTCCTCGTCATCGTCGGCCTCTTCGGGCTGGCCTGGCTGGTTGCGCGCTCGAGCGGCTGGGTGGCCATGCACGTGCTCGCCTGGCACGACCGCCGGCAGAGCTCGACCGACCTCGAGGCGACCGGGAAGATGCTCAACCTGAAGCGGCGGGAGACGCTGGTCTCGATCATCCGCGCGGCCATCATCTACGTCGCGTTCGGGACGGCGATCGTCCTCTCCATCGGCCAGCTCATCGGCGGTGTGGACCGCCTGACTGCGATCGCCGGGGCGTCCTTCCTCATCATCGTGGCCGCCTTCGCCACGCAGAGAATCCTCGTGGACATCCTCGCCGGCCTGACCATGTTCGTGGAGCGCTGGTTCTTCGTCGGGGACACGGTCATCGTCCACGCGGGGCTCGAGCTCCAGGGGGTGGTCGAGGAGATGTCCCTCCGGCGCACGAAGCTGCGCTCGGTCACGGGCGAGGTCATCCACATCCACAACTCTCAGATCCAGGCGGTCCGGGTGCTCCCGCGCGGCGTGAAGGAGCTCGCCATCGAGCTCTTCGTCAGCAAGCGCGAGGCCGGCGAGCAGCTCGTGCGCGAGGTCTCCTCCATCCTCCCGGAGGGGCCGACGACGTTCGTCCGCAGGCCGTGGATCGAGCAGGTCGACGAGCTCTCGGTCAACCTGACGCGCATCCGCATCCGCACGACCGTGGCCCCCGGTCGGGAGTGGCTCGTCGAGGGCTTCTTCTCGGACCTGCTCAAGGAGCAGGCGAGCGACTCGCTCATCGTCCACGGTCCCGTCGTCCTCGCCGTCGACGACCGCGCCACCTGGAGCTTCGCCCGCGCGAGCGGTGCCACCCGCGGCAGCTTCGCCCGCGCAGGCGGCCGCCCGCCGGTCGGCGTCGCCTAGCTCGCACCGACCGTGGAGGAGGACGCCGTCCTCCTCGATCCGGCACGTCTCAAGCGGGCACGGCACGATGGAGGCCGACAATGCCGAGAGCGCTCCTGGCAGCCTGCCTCGCCGTCGCCGCCCTCGGGGGCTGCTCCGCTTCCGACCCTCCCGACAGCGAGCGCCTGGGCGACCTCGGGCAGGAGCTCGTCCCGTCCGGTGCCGAGATCGTGAAGACCAGCGAAGGCTCGTGCCCTCAGATCGCCGGCAACCCCTCCTGCGCGCGCGTGTTCTTCACCAGCGGCTTACCCGAGGGTGAGCGGGCGGACGCCCTCGAGCAGGCCGCCCGCACGGCAGGCTGGGAGGTCGCCTCGCGGGAGCCGCGGTCCGACGGAACCCTCGTCGAGCTGGGCCGCGAGGGCTACCGCGCCTTCGCGGCCATCTGGGAGGACGAGCGCGCGGCTCCCTGCCGCGAGGAGCCGGACACGTCCTGCGCGGATGAGATCCAGGTGATCGAGGACCTGTGATCAGGCCGCTCTCACCAGCCGACGCGGACACGTGCGACGCGATCGTGCTCTCGCTCCCGTACCACTTCGGCCACGAAGGCGGCCGGGCCGAGTGCGCCGAGGCCGTCAGAACCCAGCCGGGGCTCGTCGCCGAGGAGGCCGGGGAAGTCGTCGGCTTCCTGACGCTCGTCCGCCACGACCCGAAGAGCGCGGAGATCAGCTGGATGGCGGTTCGCTCCGACCGCCGGCGGCGGGGGCACGGCCGCGCCCTGGTCGAGCGCGCCGTCGCCGATCTCGCCGCCGACGGCGCCGAGCTGCTCTCCCTCCTCACCATGGCCGAGTCGGAGCCCGAGGACCGCGAGACCGACAACTACGCGGAGACGCGAGCCTTCTACCGTGCGCTCGGGTTCGTCCCGCTGCGCGAGCTCGCGCTCGAAGGGTGGGACGACAGGGCGGTGATCATGGCCCGGCCCCTGCCCTAGCCGAAGAGCGGGCCGATGCGGCCGATGCCCTCCCGGATGCGATCCTCGGACGCGCCGCTGTAGGAGATGCGCACGTTGCGCTCTCCGCCGCCGCCCGCGAAGAACGCCGGCCCGGGCACGACCGCAACGCCGGCCTCGAGGGCCCGCCGGGCGACCTCGACGCCGTTCCCGTCCGCGAGCTCGAGCCAGGTGAAGAAGCCGCCTTCGGGGCGCGTCCACGTCGCCCTCTCGCCGACGTGCTGCTCGAGCGACTCCATGACCGTGTCCCGCCGGGAGCGGTAGATCTCTCGCGCGCGCAGGATCTGCTCGTCGAGGTGGCCGCGCCGCCCGTACTCCTCGAGCAGCCGCTGGCCGAGCGCGCCCGCGCACTGGTCGGTGTTCTGCTTCGCCCAGACGAGCTTGGAGACGAGCTCGGAGGGGCCTGCCGCCCAGCCCAGGCGCACGCCCGGGAAGAACGTCTTCGAGAACGTCCCCGCCTGGAGGACGACGTCGGGGGCGAGGCTGTAGAGCGTCGGCGGCCGGTCGCCGCCGAAGTGAAGCTCGCGATAGGCGACATCCTCGATCACCAGCAGCCCGTGCCGGCGCGCGAGCTCGACGAGCGCCTCGCGCCGCTCGCCCGAGAGCGTGACGCCCGCCGGGTTCTGGAAGTCCGGGATCGTGTACAGGAGCTTCGGCGCCGGCCCGGCAGAGAGCAGACGCTCGAGCTCGTCGACGGCCAGGCCGTCCGCGTCGACGGGCACGCCCTCGACCCGGGCCTCGAAGCTCTGGAAGGCCATGATCGCGCCGAGGTAGGTCGGCGCCTCCACGAGGACGCGGTCGCCCTTGTCGATGAGCGCCTTGCCGAGGAGCTCCAGCGCTTCGATGGCGCCGCTCGTGAGCATCAGCTCGCCCTCGCCGGGGCGGCGTCCCTCTCGCTCGATCCGCTCGGCGACGTAGTCCCGTGGGCCGGCGAGGCCGTCCGTGGGCGCATACTGGAACGGCGAGGCGTCCCCACGCTCCGCCAGCTCTCGCAGGATCTCGGCCACCGCCGCTCCGGGGAACGTGGCGGGATCCGGGAAGCCCCCCGCGAACGAGATCACGTCCTGCGCGCCGGCGAGGGCGAGAATCTCGAGGAGCCCCTCGCCCGCGCCCCCGCGCGTACGCGCTGCAAAGAGCGCGTCCCACCGACGAAGCTCCGGCTCGACCGCCACCCGGAGATTCTTGCCGATCGGGCCGCGGGTTACGAGGACGTGACGGACACGGGCTTGTCGAGGATCGCCTGCCGCTTCCGCTTGCGCAGCTGCTCGGCGAGCACGTAGCTCCCGAGCACGACCACGATCGCGGCCCCCTGCGCCAGGAGGCCCTCCCAGGTCGGGAAGACACCAAGCCAGAGTCCCGCCCAGTAGGGCAGGTGCAGTCCCTCGACCGGCGTGACCGGCACCCAGCCGACGACCTGGAGCGTCTGCATCGTCGTCCCGACCATGACGACGAGCACCCAGAGGATGAGCAGGCCGGTCGCCATCAGCATCTTCTTGTGCGGCAGCTTGCGCTGGAGGCGGATGGTGAGGAAGCCGACGGCGAGCGTCGCGGCGAGCCCGACCGCCACGCCGACGAGAACCGTTCCGGCCCCGGCTTCGAGGACGATCGCCTGCAGGAAGAGCACGGTCTCGAAGCCCTCGCGGTAGACGCTCGAAAAGCCGAGCATGGCGAGGCCGACGAGCTGTGCGGCGGCCACCCCGACGCCGATCCCGAGGATCTTCCTCTTCCTCCCGTGCAGGTCGGCGAGGTGCTCGCTCCAGTAGACGCGGTGGTAGAACCAGTTGAGGATCAGGAGCAGCACGCCGATGGCGACGAGCGAGACGACCGCCTCCAGCTTCTCGCCGTAGCGGCTGAGGCTCCCGAGCACGGTCTGGGCGACTCCCCACGTGGCTACGCTGGCCACGAAGGCGGCTCCCGCGCCGAGCAGCAGCGGCTTGCGCAAGCGCGCCTGCGCCCCTGTCATCCCGGCCATGAGGGCGGCGAGGATGAGCACCGCCTCGAGCCCTTCGCGGAAGACGATCACGGCGGTGTTGGAGATGACCGCGAACGTCGAGGTGGGCCCCGCGCCCACGGCGGCCTCGGCGTCGGCCAAGGCCGAGTCGAGCGCCTGCCGCGTCTCGGCCACCTCCGCCGGCTCCGCCTTGCGCTTGACGAGCTGCGCGAGCCCGGGGAGGCCGTCCGCGCCGTACCAGAAGAGCCCTTCGACCTCGACGAAGAGATTGGAGGCGAGACCACGGAGCCGCTGCTCGGGCCCGAACTCGAAGAACGCATAGGCCTCGAGCCGGGCCTGCTCCGCCTGGGCGAACTGACCGGCCGCGATGGCGCCCTCGAGCCGGTCGAGCGTGGCCGAGATGACGTCGAAGTCGGCGGTAGCCCCGGCCTCCTTCCACTCGTCCGGGTACAGCGAGTCCATCAGCCCGAGCGCCTCGTCGGTCGCGGCCTGGATGTCCTCGGGGTCGGCGACGGCGTCCTGGCGCGCGGCAGCGCCGAGATCGGTCCCGAGCCCGTCGAGGATCTCGCCGAGGCGCTTCGTGTCCTCCTCGTCCTGCTGGGCGAGCAGGTGCTCGAGGTCTCCCAGCGCCTGCGCGGCACCGTCGCGGAAGGTCACCGCCTCCTGGATCTCGAAGTCGAGCGTCACGCGCCCGTCCTCGACGCCGCGCGCGTACTCGATCGGGACGAGGGCGAGGAAGCGCTGGAGCTGCCCCGCCCGGCGGAGCTGCTCCTCGGCGCTGAGCGGTGCCGCACGAAAGCCCTCCAGGGCGCCGTCGATCTCCGCGAGCGCGCTCTCAACGCCCGCGTCGTCACCGTTCTGCGCGGCCGAGACCAGCTCGTCGAAGGCACCCCCGACCGCTGCGGCGTCCGCGTCGCTCCGCTGCCTGGCGTAGGCGGGCGCGAGGACTGCGAAGTAACCGCGCGCGAGCGAGGCCGCTCCCGCGCGACTGATGTCGAAGCCCTGCTCTGCGGCCGACACGACCGTATCGAGAGAGGCACGGAGTCGAGCCTGGTACGTGTCGAGGAGGTCGGCCCGGACGGCGGCTGCGGCCGGCCCGGCCGCTATCCGGCCTTCCTCGAGCGCCTGGAGCGCGAGCGTCCCGTCGGCGCCCGGCCGGGTGAAGCGCGTCGGCTTGCGGAACTCGCGGACGAGAAGCCAGGCACGCGCCTCGTCGGCGTCCCCGGCCGCGGCGGCGGCCGTCGCGCGGTCGAGGGCTTCCGCGAGGATCGCCGTCCAGGTCGCCGAGCGCGCGATCTCGAACGCGACCGGGTCGTGAGCGGCTACAGCCTTCTCGGCGGCGGCCAGGCCGGGCCTCGCCGCCGGGCCCAGCGGCCCGAGGCGGAGAGCCGCCGCCTTGTCCACCAGCAGCTTCGCCTTCGCGGGCTCACCGAGAACGAGCGCCCGCTGGGCCTCGGCGAGCGTGGTGCGGACGTCGGCCGCGGCCTGCCAGGGCTCCTGCGGCGCCGCTGTCGCAGTTCCCGCGAGAGCCAGGAACGCGGCGGCCGTCGCCGCGACGATGAGCGGACGAAGCGCCATGCGCTACTGCTCGATCGCCACCCCGAGCTCAGCGGCCGCCTGGGAGACCTGCCCCGCGATGGCGGTCGCGCGCTCCTGGGCCTCGGTGCCGAGCACCTCCGCCTGCTCCGGCTCGAACCGCTCGCCGGACTGCTCGCGCGCGTAGAGGTCCTCGACGAAGGCGCGAAGGTCGGTGAGCTCCCTGCCGGTCTGCTCGGCCTGGGCCGGGTCGACCTCCGCGAGCCGCTGCTCGACTCCGGCGAAGATCACCTCCAGCCCGGTGAGGATGTCGTTGATGTCCGAGAGGCGCGAGACGACGTTGAAGGACTCGGCCTTCGAGCTGTCGCCGAGCACGAAGCGCGACTCCTTCCACTGGCCGAAGTACTCGCTCATGGTCGGGACCATCACGACCAGAGCCGTGAACGCGTCCGACTCGCTCGGCTCCCAGCCGTCGGCGGCCGAGGCGAGCTCGCCCGCGTACTTGTCGAAGGCCTCCGCGGCGGCGAGCAGGAAGGGCGCGTCAGGCAGCACCTCGCCGAAATCCTCCGAGCCGTCCCCGTCGATGTCGGCCGGTGTGCTCTGCGGGAGCTCGTCCGGAAGAGTGCCCCAGAGCGCCCCTTCGGTCAGGTTGTAGAGGTTGCCGGGCTGCTTCAGGGTCGTGCCGTCGGCCAGCTCGAGGTCGAACGGCACCGCGCTCTCCGGATCCTCGGCCGCGCTCGAGCCCGCGTCGAGGATGACGTCGTACTCGGCGAGCGACGGCGTCCCGGCAACGACGCCCTCCATCCGCTCGTAGTAGGGATTGCCCTCGATCCAGTCGGCCTTCATGCCTTCGAGCAGCGGGGCGAGCTGATCGCGCTCTGGCTCCAGAGCGCCTCGTAGTCGAAGCCGGCCGCCTCGGCCAGCTCGTGGTAGGCCTCGGCATCGGCCTTGAACTCGGCCGTGAAGCCGGCCAGCTGGCCGGTGTGGGCGAGGAGGTAGTCCTTGACGCCGCTGAGATCGGCCGTGGACTCCGTCACGGTCGTGGTCGCCGCGGCCGTCGTCTCGCTCGGCCGCAGGCTCGTCGTCTCCCCCACACGCCGCCAGGGCGGCGGCTGCGAGCGCCGCTCCGACGAGCGACGCGATCAGTCTCCTCCGGATCACCTTTCTCCCTTCTCCCTCTCAGACGTAAGGGCGACCTTACAACACCGGTAAGGAGAGAGCGACGGTACGCGTCGGTAGGGCAAGACGAGCGATTGAGCTCGCAGGCCCGGCCCCTGCCGCGCTTCCCTCCGGCGCGACCGCCATACTCGCGCTGTGCCGCTCGACGTCGACGATCGACTCCGGCTCGACTACGAGCAGACGACTCAGTATCTGCGGACGCTCATCGACGTCCACCTCAGGCTGCTCGCGTTCGTCCCGACGGCGGCCGGCATCGCGGTCGCCGTCATCGGTCAGCCGCGTCCTGCGGCGGAGCTCCTCGGCGTCGGGGTGCTCGGCCTGCTCGCGACGCTCGGCATCTTCGTCTACGAGCTGCGGAACACGCAGATCTCCGGAACGCTCATCCGCCGCGCCGCCGAGCTCGAGCGCCAGCTCCAGCTGCCGTCGTCGCTCGGCATGCAGCATTCCGGCGGTCTCTACACGGAACGGCCGGGGATCACCGTGCAGCTGTTCGGCTTCCTTCCCGTCTCGCACGGCCTCGGCCTGGGACTCGTCTACTCGGCGGCGATCGCGGGCTGGAGCTACCTGGTCGCCTGGGGAGTGTTGCTGGCTCTCGACGCGCCGCAGGCCCAGGCTGCAGGAGCCGCGCTCGGAGCAGTCGCGGGCGTGGTCATCCTCTTCGAGGTCGAGCGCTTCCACCGCCGCGCCGGCTGGCGCGCCGAGCGGCCGGCCTAGCCCCGGCCGCAGGAACTCCAGGACTTGTCGGCACCTCGGGCGTGCCTGCCTGCCGCGAGTCGCCGCTCAGGCCGGCGAAGTTGGGTGGGGAAGCGCGCCTCCCCGTGACGCCTTCCAGATCCGCCAGTCGAGCTCGAAGGCTTTGAGATCGAGTCGCCGGGCCGCCTCGGTCATCACCTGGATGACGTCCTGGTCACCGAGCGGGCGTCCGACAGCCGCTTCCGCAAAGCGCCGCACGTGAACGTCCGGCTTCACGGTGTCGACGCCCTGCCGCATCACGAGCCACTGATACACGGCCGGGCCGAGCCCTTTGACCCGCCCCTCGAAGTCGTGCTTGAAGCTACTCCGATGCGCCCACTGTCGGAGCTGCTCTTCGTCGACGACGCCGATACTCCGGAAGTAGCGTGCAAGGTCTCGCAGCTGCTGAGCGCGCGTCCAAAGGTTGTATCCCCAGAGATGCTGGGCGAGCGCCGTGTTCCCCGCTCGATCTTCCGGAAACCCGGCGATCAGCTGCTCGAGATCGTCCAGGCTCCGCACGTCGTTCCAGCACTCCTCCCGAAAATGCTCGAGTGCCTTCACCACGACGTCGGTATGCATCATGTAGTCGAGCACGGTTTCGAGGAGATTCATGACGAAGTCCTCTTCGAGGTCGACGCCTTCGCTCGGCGGCAGGTTCCGAGCTGCCGAAGCGAGCCTTTCGACGTCGGCGTCCGTGACCATCGACGCGGATCCTATGACCCGGTACTCGAGGCGGGGCTCAAGCAGGCTGAGCCGAGGACGGCGGTCGCGCCCAGGGTGATCGCGGCCTCAGGTTGTTGCGCGGCGACAGCCATCGGCGGCCTCGCTGATCCGGGGTGCGGCGGACTACTCAGGAGCGTCCGGCCCCGGGGCCGCCAGGGTGACCTCGTCCAGGAGGTCGACCGCGACCGGCAGCGCCGAGCTCCGCCAGCCGGCGAGGTCGCCTCCGTACCCCGCCGCGTACTTGTCGTGGACGAGCGCCCGCGCGCGCTCGTCCTCGGCAGCGTCCTCGACGGCCCGCGCGCGACCGGAGAAGACGCCCCGGCCGAGCTCGACCGTCACCTCCGGCGTCTTGCGCAGGTTCTTGACCCAGTCGGAACGGTCGCGGCCGCCGGCGAGCAGGTAGACGGTATCGCCGTCGAGCGCGAACCAGATCTCGATCCGGTGCGGCCGCCCCGTCACCCGCCCGCTCGTGGTCAGGTAGCAGTACTGCTCGTCCGCGAAGGGCCCCCAGGTGGTCATCGCGCCTCCTCGAGTTCGCTGGGCCTGCCCAGCGTCGCAGAGATGCCATTCGGTCGAGTAGGCTCAGCACCAGATCGAGGCCGTCGGGGGAGCATGACGAGATCGGAAACGGTCACGTTCCCCGTATTGCGGTGCCGGCCTTCGTCGTGGTCGGCAATCGCTGCAGTCGGCGCTCTCGCAGAGGAACGAGGAGGATCGCATGCATCATCGATCGACAACACTTCCGTCTCGTGCCCGGCTTCTGCTCGTACTCGCGCTCGCGCTCGCGCTGGGTGCTGCCGGCGCCGGATCCGCGAGCGCCGCCGCTCTGGCCGGCGGGTCGGCAAAGAGCCAACCTGGCTTCGGCCCGAACGTGACCATCTTCGACCCGAGCATGCCGGTCAGCGAGATCCAGGCAACTGTCGACGCGGTCTACGCCCAGCAGGTCGACGCCGAGATGAGCACGAACCGCTACGCGTTCCTGTTCAAGCCGGGCGTGTACGGAACAGCCACCGAGCCGCTGCAGATGAAGGTCGGCTACTACACCGAGGTCGCCGGGCTCGGCGCCTCGCCGACGGACGTGACGATCAACGGCAAGATCGAGGTCTACAACCGCTGCCTCGAGAACGGGGGCACGAGCAACTGCGTTGCCCTGAACAATTTCTGGCGCACGCTGTCCAACCTGACGCTGAACATCAACACCCTCAACCAGGACGGCTGTCGCGCCTCGGCGAACTTCTGGGCGGTCTCGCAGGCCGTGTCGATGCGCCGTCTCAACATCAGCGGCGGCAACCTCTCGCTCATGGACTACTGCACGGCCGGCCCGCAGTTCGCCAGCGGCGGCTTCATCGCCGACTCGAACCTGCCGTTCGTCATCAACGGCTCGCAGCAGCAGTGGCTGATCCGCAACAGCCAGATCGCCGGCTGGTCGAACGGCGTGTGGAACCAGGTCTTCGCAGGTGTCGAGGGCGCACCGTCGGAAGCGGGTTTCCCCAATCCGCCGTACACGACCCTCGATACGACGCCCGTCAGCCGTGAGAAGCCGTACCTGTTCATCGACGGGCGGGGCAAGTACAACGTCCGCGTGCCTTCGGCGCAGACCGACACCCGCGGTATCTCCTGGGCCGACGGCATGACGCCGGGGCACACGATCCCGCTCCGCGACTTCTTCATCGCGACCCCGTCGGACTCGGTGAAGACGATCGACAAGCAACTCGCCCGCGGCATGAATCTGCTGCTCACCCCGGGCGTCTACGACGTTGGGAAGAGCATCCTTGTGAAGCGCGCCAACACGGTCGTCCTCGGCATCGGGCATGCCACGCTCACCGCGGTCGACGGCGCGGTCCCGCTGACGGTCAACGACGTCCCCGGCGTCATCATCGCCGGCGTCACGATCGACGCAGGCACCGTCGAGTCGCCGATCCTCCTGCAGGTCGGCAAGAAGCCCAAGAAGAACGCGAAGAGCGACCCGTCCAACCCGACCACGCTCTCGGACGTGTACTTCCGCGTCGGTGGACCGCACATCGGCAAGGCCGACGTCGCGCTCGAGGTCAACAGCGACAACGTCCTGATCGATCACACCTGGGTGTGGCGCGCCGACCACGGCGTCGAGGGCTTCTCCGGCGACACGGAGCGCTGGAACACCAACATCGGCCGCAACGGCGTCATCGTCAACGGTGACGGCGTGACGGCGACCGGCCTGTTCGTCGAGCACTTCCAGCAGTACAACACCATCTGGAACGGCGAGGACGGCACGACGATCCTGTACCAGAACGAGCTGCCCTACGATCCGCCGACCCAGGCGGATTGGATGAACGGCGTCGTCGAGGGCTGGGCCGCCTACAAGGTCGGAAACCAGGTGACGACGCACAACCTCTTCGGGGGCGGTGTGTACGTCTTCAACCGGAACAACCCGTCGATCCACACCGAGAACGGCTTCGAGGTTCCCGTGACCCCGGGCGTCCGGTTGCACCACATCATGACGGTCAACCTGGGCGCGGGCACGATCGACCACGTGGTCAACGGCGTCGGCGGCCCGGCCGATACGAGCAACATCGGCGTACCTGTCTACATCGTCGACTACCCGTGACCCGCCGGTCGAGCTGAAACCCGGGCAGGCAGAGTGCTTGCGAAGAGGCCGCTCCAGCGCACCGGAGCGGCCTCTTCCGGGACCTTCGCGAGGCCCGGCGAGGTGGGCGCAGCCGGCATCAAACACCCCTGCAAACCAACAGGTTCCGGCCGGCGGGGTACGCACCGTGCGTGCGCACCCGATACCTGCGGTCAGGTGAACAGCTGCCAGCGCCGGCCGCCGATCGAGGGTCCGCTTCGCCGGGCTAGCCAGACGCTGTCGAATGTTTGAGGAACGCCGAATCGGGGAGGCGGGGCTTCGACGGATCCGACAAAGGGGGAACATGCAGAGGAAGCTGATCGTGGGAGCGATGCTGGCCGTGCTCCTCGCGATGGCCGCCGTCTCGCTGGCATTTGCGGGCGGGCGATCCCACCACGGCAAGAACGTGCGCATCCTCCATCTGACGCTGCAGCACGCCCAGGATGCAGAGGTCGACGAAGGCGACCCTGGTCCGAGCGTCGGCGACCGGTTCACCTTCTCCGGCCCGGTCTTGAAGAATGGCGAAGAGATTGGCCTGGGCGGCGGGGAATGCGTCACCGTCGCCTTCACACCCGGGGCCGACCCGCAAGGCGAGCCTGAGGCAGCCGCGGATCTCTGCGCCGCCGCGCTTTCGCTGAAGAAGGGACAGATCACGGTGCAAGGATTGGTCGATCGTCTCGGCGAACTGCCGGTGACGCTGGCGATCACCGGGGGCACGGGCGCCTACCGCACTGCCCACGGCGAGCTGAAGACGTCGGGACCGGACGAGCAGGGGAACGAGCGCCTGACCCTGAAGCTCATCCTCTAGGGACCGGGAGCGCCCGAGCGACTGCTGCAACGGCGGGGTGGGCGCGCCGCCGGCAGCCGATCTGAGACGATTGCCACGTGGGGTCGTTGCATACCCCGCTCTGCGACCTGCTCGGGATCGAGTATCCGATCCTCTCGGCCGGCATCGGGTCGGCTGCCGGACCCGACCTCGTCTCCGCTGTCTCGAACGCAGGAGGGTTCGGCGTTCTCGGCATCAGCGGTATGGAGCCCGAGGAGATGCGCCGACTGATCGGACGCACCCGGGAGCTAACAGCGCGGCCGTTTGGCGTCAACCTCATCATTGGCGAGGACGGCTCCGATCTCGCCGAGGAGGACAAGCAGTTCCTGCTCGACGAGGTCGCCACGGCGGCGGACGAGCGGGTGGCGGCGATCGTGCTCTTCTGGGGCGATCCGGCGCCGTACGTCGACATCGCGCACCGGAGCGGAGCCAACGTTCTCATTCAGGTCGGCTCGGTCGACGAAGCAAAAGCGGCGGCCGGGACCGGAGTCGACGCGGTGATCGCACAAGGAGTCGAGGCGGGCGGGCACGTAAAGGGGACGACGTCGATATGGGATTTCGTGCCGTCGGCCGTCAAGGCAATCGACCCGGTGCCCGTGGTCGCCTCCGGCGGCATCGGGGACGGAGCGGGCCTCGCCCGCGCGCTTCAGCTCGGGGCGCAGGGCGTCTCGCTCGGGACCCGCTTCGTTGCGAGCGACGAGGCGTGGCTCCATCTCGGATACAAGCAGCGCATCGTCGAGGCGACGGCCGAGGACACGGTCCTCAACGAGCTCTACGACCTGTGGTGGCCTGGGGCGCCGCACCGGACCCTGCGCAACAAGACGCTCGAGGAATGGGAGGCTGCGGGCTGCCCGCCCGCCGGTCAGCGTCCGGGCGAGGGAACGTCGATAGGGAAGCTGGGAATTTCAACGGGCGAAATGATCGATTCGCCTCGCTACGGGGGGCTGGGACTCCCAAGCCCGACTTCGACGTCGACCTCGACTACGCCCCGCTCTGGGCCGGTGAGTCCGTGGATGTGGTCAACGACATCCTCCCGGCCGGCGAGATCGTGCGCCGCCTCACCCGCCAGGCTGAGCGGGCGCTGGCCCAGCCGCCTCCCGCCTAGCGACCGCGCCTCGCCAATCGGGCAGGGAGCTTGCGTGTCGCCTTCTCGATGGTTGACGACAACGGAGAGGGAGGCCCTCTGTGCCACCGCGCGTCGCCCTCCCCGCCGCGCGTGGAGGCGGATGCTCCGCCTTCGTCGCGCCTCACCGCCTCAAGGCACCATGAGCGCCGGAAGATCGTTCCCCCGGTAGCGAGCGAGTTCGCGGGTGACGCGACCCGAGCGAAGGTCAACAGCGACCGGTGACGCGCCGTCTCGCCAGACGTAGGCGTACGACCCGGCCGTCTCGAGATAGTAGATCGGCTCGTCCGCAAAAAGGTGGAAGAGTCTCTTCCCGTCGAGGCCGTAGGCTGTCAAGCCCATCCCCCTTGTCTTCTGAGTTGCTGAGTTCGACGTCGTTCCATATGCGAGAAGCGTTCCCGCCGAGAACGAGAACTGGCTTGGGTGCTCGTCGAGCGTGCGTTTCGTCCAGTGGCGAATGTCGATGAGCGCGAGCCCGGCGGGCGTCGTCTGCTCGTGGCCCCCCGCCAGTCGGTGCGCGTCCTGGCCGGACACGGCGACGAGATGTTTTCCAACCCAGGCCGCCTGCATCGTCGGGCCCTCCGCCACCTTCGCCTCGGCCGCGGGCTCGAGCCAGTTCTGCAGGCGTCCGAGGAGCGAGACGGGCTCGCGCACCTCGCGGTAGGCCACTTGTCCCGTGGCGAGATCGATCTCGGCGACTGGCCCTGCCGCGGGAATGACGAGCGCGCGTACTCCCGTCGGATCGACCGCAACCGCGGGCAGCTCGAAGCGTTGATCAGCCCGTTGGGGATCGATCGTCTCGAACCCGGCGGGTATCTCGGCAAGAGCGATCGAGCGTTGCGTGCCGGCGCCGTCGATCATCAGCAACCTCGACGGCCCGATACGGTCAGGCGGCGCCAGCAGGAGAGCGAGACCGTCGGGCGTGCGGGCTTGCCCGACAAGCGTCCCCTCGATCGTCGTTCGCGAGACGATTCGGCCCTCGACCGGATCGACGACGACGAGCGCATGCCTCCACGCTCCCCACTCGATGAGGGCAAGGATGCGCCGATCGGTTGGCCAGGCGAGGAAAACCACAGCCGGTTCCCCGGGAGGACCGACGAAGTCGGACGGGAGGGGTACGACTCCTTCGAAACGCATGCGGTGCACGTCGACGATGCGAACCTCGAGCGGCGCGCCACCCCCAACTGCGACCTTGGATTCGTCGGGCGAGAAGCTCCACGCTCCGCCGTTGTGCCCGAGCTCCAGCGGCTGTGAGGCAGGCGCGAGCGAGGTCCGATCGAACCTGCGGAGGAGGACACTCTCGTCCTCCTGCCAGACGACGCCGACCACTGTCCCCCGAGGCGCATAGGAGAGCGCAGGCGCCGGCTCCGCGTCTTCTCCCCGCGAGCAAGCGGCAGCTAGACCTGCGAGCGCGAGCGCGAGCGCGAAGAGAGCAAGGACGATCCGCACCTCAGGGCCAGTACGTCCGCGCGTCCGGCGGAGGTCCACTAAGCGGATGGAACGATCGTCAGGAATCGCCACACGGGACAGCTGGCCTACGCATTCGCTCGAGGTGAGAAGGTGCACGCCGACCATCCGGCCGTCCTCGACGCCCCGGGCGCCTTCGAGCCTGTCGACGATTGAGCCGGCGTCTTGTCTTCGGCTAGGGCATGTCCTTATCGGGCGGGGTGAGCTCGAACACGGGGTGACGGTCCGCTTCGGCGACGAAGTCGTCCACGGGGGAGTCCTTGCCGGCCCTGAAGTACGGCCGGGTTATGGCGGCCATAGCGACGTAGCGCTTGAGGACGGGTCCGGCTTCGCCGGGGGAAACCTCTCGGATGGCGTAGTCACGCGTAGTGCGTCCGTGGTGCAGACTGACCCGCCCGGCGGCGCGGGCGTTGTGCACCCACGAGACGGCTCCGTAGGGGGCGACCAGCCAGCGCTTCCCAGCATGCTCGACGGGAACCACAGGATTGGTACGCGACTGGCCGGTCTTGCGGCCACGCGTCGTCAGCAGGTAGACCGGTCCAATCCCCACCCGTGCGAGCAGGCCAGTGATCACGTTACCCACACGCCGCCACAGACCTGGCCCATGCCATTGCTTCGCAGCCGTGGGCGGCCGCTGCTCGCCCGCCTCATTGGTCTGATCTGGCGCCATGTCAGGCATGGGTTTGCTTCCTCTTCGGAGACGACGAGGGCCATGGTAGGGGTACACCCACCGTCGTGACGCCATGAGCCGCGATGACCCTCGCCAGTCCGCTGCGGTCGCGCGGTTCGTCGGCGAGCTCAGGCTGAGTCACGGCGACCTGGTGCTCGCGGCGCTCGCGCTACGTGTCGCGGAGAGCTTCGAGGGCGCACCGCTGTACGCGCGCTCGAGGCTGGCGACGGAGCTGCGCGAGATCGTCGCGGCGTTGGACGCGGCTGAGGCGGGCGAGTTGGCCAGCCGCCGCGGGCTTCTGCGGGGTGTCGATGCCGGCGGATGAACTCGACGGGCCGGTTTCGCGGGCGCTCGACGCGCTCGACTCGGTCAGTGCTCGGGACTTGATCGGCGCGGCCCTTAGCCCAGTTCGCTGGCCCGGCCGGCGGCCAGACGCGCGTCCATACGTTGGAATGTTTCGGTGAGATCAACGAGTTGAGCCTGCGCGTGAGATGGCGTTTCGGCCATGGACTCGACGACGGCGCGGCGGACCCGTTCGTCGCCGAGGAGGGCTCGAACGAACCATGCCGAGGTCTCCACGAGACTGCGGGCATGGTCCGTGCCCCCCAGCAACAGCCCCAGCTCCCGGCGCTGTTCGTCGGTCACACCGTCCCAGGCCCATTCGTACAGGTAAAGGGCGGACGCGAGAAGTCGGGCCGCGAGGTTCGACTCCTCGATGTTGCGCCAAGACCATGATCCCTGGGCACGGCCCTGGGTCTCCCGTTCCAGGAACACATCGGCCTGGTGGGGCAACGGTTCCTCATCGATCTCGTTGGATACCTGAGTGATCCAAGTCGGGGTCAGGTCGAATGTCTGAAGACCGGCTAGCAATGCTCCCCGATAGTCGACGAGGTTCCAGCCGTAGAAGTCCTTGACCGCATGTTTGTCAACTTCCACCCACGAATCCGAACGGGCCGACGGGAACACGAGCGCATCGGCCCCGAGCGAGCGGAGGAATTGACCAGCGACCCGGGTCACGCCGTTCCCGCCACCGTGGTACTGCACCAGAAGGCTAGGTAGCAGGTCGGCGAACTCGTCGAGAGGTGCCTTTTCCGGGAACGCGGCAGCTTCACTGCCGTCGCCGGCGATCCAGCGGAGTCGTGTCAGCTCGTATGTGAACCAGGCGGCGACCCCCGGATCACGCAGGTCGATGACCCGTTCGAACCGCTCCCGAGTGATCCGTACGGGGAGGAGGATGGTCGTCGTCTCCCAGCCCCTGACGGCGTCGTGGAGCCAGTCGTGCTGCGTGGCCGTGTATGGAGGGATCGAGACCAGAATCCCTCTCGAGCCCTCACGAGGCGACGCCCCGGTCTCCGAGGGATAGTCTCCTGCCGGCGGTGAGCCTTCGGTGAGGTCGTGGATCTCCAGTGGTCCGTGGCTCATCGGGTCGTGATAGACGGTCAGCTCCCGCAGCATGGTGCCGCCGTCCAGACCGTCGTCACGACATAGGGAAAAGTATCGAGCCCGTGAGAGGTTCCCGTCTCCGGAGAACCGCCGGTCTGGTCGTGTGTCACTGCGCACCTCGTATTCGCCACCGCTCGGCGACAGCGATGCAAGCATCTCCTCGGTCTCGCGGCGGTGGCGACTTTGGTTCTGTTCCCAAGTCTGCGCGAACGAGGAGAACAGCGTGAGCGCCTGTTGGGCGGCGGGATCGAGACTCTGAACGTCGCATTGCTTGAGCAGCAGGTCCAGCGATTGATATGGCGGCGTTTGGGTCGGAGGAGCGAACCGCAGCGGGGCCGTGGGGTCCTTCCATCCGAAGGTCATGAAGGGAGGCGGATCCACGATCTCAGTCTGAGCCTTTGATCGAAACCCTGTCGAGCGTCGATCATGTTGCTCCAGATTAGGCCAGCCTACGGCCCAGGTAGGTGGCGCCGAGCGCCTGGTGCAACACGCTCAACTCGGCATGGGAGCGCCTTCGACCTCACTTCACGAAGCGCGGGGCCTCTGCCCGTGCCGCCCGACGGGTCGGTACCGCCGCTCTGTGTGGTACCAGATAGCCCATGCTTCTAGGCGTGCTTCCGGGCCTACGAGAACTTCGAGCACTCGCCGGTGGCCTCATCTGGCTCCTGATCGCCTGGCTCCTCGCTGCTCCCCCATATCCCGCCGAAGGCCGAGGCGACCGGCACGCTGGAAACGCTCTGGGACCTCTTCGATGCAGCTCCTGCGAGTGGCATTGGCTTCGGAGTTGCCGTGACCTTTCTCGCCTATCTCGTCGGCTCTGTGATGGTCTCCCTACTCGACTTCCCCTCAAGTCGCCTGCTGTTCAGACTCCGATTCAAATGGATGATGCGACGGCTAGCGAAGATGCACGACAAGATCATGGAGTACGGAAGCATCGGCATCTCGACGCGCGGGGAGCCGGGAGGGCGAGGTCAAGGACAAGCGCACGTACCACTTCTGTCCTGACCACCGCAAGCAACTCTTTGCGTTGGAGGAGAGCCGGACGCTGCCGCCGGAGGATTGGTTCGGGTAGGCAAAGAGGAGCGATTGAGGGGGAGCCAGCGAGCCCCAGGCCGAGGTAGGCACCGGGGTAGGCACCGCACGAGCTTTTCCGGCATTCCCGGCACATCTGACCCGTTCAACTATGCGGGTTCCGCTTAACCATGCGGGCCGGGATGGGCGCAGCTGGGATCGAACCAGCGACCTCCCGCGTGTGAGGCGGGCGCTCTCCCGCTGAGCTATGCGCCCCCGAGGCGGCCAGTGTACCGCCCGTCCGCTGCTACGATCGACGGGCCCGGTCGCGCTAGGCGGGGAGCTAGCGGTTCCCTGAACCCGCAATCCGCTCCAGCGGGGCTGAACTCCCTCCCGAGGGGTTAGCAATCGGGGCACGGGCTCGCGCACGCGAGTGTTGACGGCCAGGTTCCGCGCACCGGGAGCCTGTGAACCGCGTCAGGTCCGGGAGGAAGCAGCGCTAAGCAGTCTCTCCCGGGTGCCGCGGGTCGACCTGGTCAGAGCGAGCGTCGTGGGCACCGCCTCGAAAGCGTCCTCGACGGAAGGTGCGCGACCGGGCTTTATCTGTTAGTGCTTACCCTCCGCGCTCGTGACTGCCCTCTACCGCAAATATCGCCCCCAGGACTTCGACGAGGTCGTCGGCCAGGAGGCGGTCGTGCGGACGCTCCGGAACGCGATCGCGCACGACCAGGTGCGCCAGGCCTACCTCTTCGCCGGCCCGCGCGGAACCGGGAAGACCTCGCTCGCGCGCATCCTCGCCAAGGCACTCAACTGCGAGCAGGGGCCGACGGCGACGCCGGACAAGACGTGCAACTCCTGCGTCACGATCGCGAACGGCACCTCCCTCGACGTGGTGGAGATGGACGCCGCCAGCCAGCGTGGGATCGACGACATCCGGGAGATCCGCGACCACGTCGTGCTTCAGCCCGTGGAAGGCCGCTTCAAGGTCTACATCCTCGACGAGGCGCACCAGCTCACCGACGCCGCGTGGAACGCGCTCCTCAAGCTGATCGAGGAGCCGCCGCCCCACCTCGTCTTCGTCTTCTGCACGACAGAGCTGCACAAGGTGCTGGGCACCGTGCGCTCACGCTGCCAGACGTTTCTCTTCGCGCGGCCGCGGCTCGCCGAGCTGACGAAGCTCCTGCGCCTCGTCGCCGACGGCGAGGGGATCGAGGCGCCGGACGCCGCGCTCTCCCTGATCGCGCGGAGCGCGCGCGGGAGCTTCCGCGACGCAGTCTCGACGCTCGACCAGCTGGCGGCGGCCACGGACGGGAAGGTGACCGTCCAGGCCGTCCTGCAGCTGCTCGGCGCAGTCGACGAGGAGGCGCTCTTCCGCCTCTGCGACCTGATCGTCGACCGCGACACGGCGGGCCTCCTCGCCTTCGTCGAGGAGCTCGCCGACCAGGGGCAGGATCTCGCGAGGCTGGTCAACGACCTGCTCGAGCACCTGCGGCATCTGCTCCTCGTCCAGCACATGGGCGAGGTGCCCGAGTCGCTCCCGGTGACGCCCGAGACGCGCGACCGGCTGCGCTCGCAGGCCAACCAGCTCGCCGAGCCGGAGGTGCTGCGGCTGATCGACCTCCTTCACATCGCCGTGGACGACGTCCGCCAGGGAGGCGACCCGCGGCTCCCGCTCGAGCTCGCGCTCGTCAAGGTGACGCGGCCGGGCGCCGATCTCTCGCGCGAGTCCACCGCCTACCGGCTCGAGCAGCTCGAGTCGCGCCTGCGCGGCGAGCCGCAGCGGCACGCGCCGAGCCCCGGAGCCGGGTCGCAGCCCGCAGAGCCAGAGAGCGCCGCGCCGGAGCCGGCGCCTCAGGCGGTCGAGGTCGGCGACGGCCCTCCCCTCGACCTCGACGAGATCCAGGCGGCCTGGAAGCAGTCGATCCTCCCCACCGTCTCGGAGAAGTCGATTCCGGCCGGTTCGGTGCTCGCCGAGGCTCGTCCCGTCGCCCTCGAGGGCGACTGCCTGGTGCTCGAGTTCCCTCCGGCGGCCTCCTTCCATCGGGGGCTCGCCGAGGACCCCAAGAACGCAAGCGTCCTGGCCGGCGTCCTCCACGAGGTGACCGGGCGCAGGCTCGCGATCGCGTTCGAGGTCGGCGAAGCCGTGGTGGAGGAGCCAGAGGCCGACGACGAGCCGGCGACCGAGGAGGAGATCATCTCCCTGATGCAGACCACGTTCGACGCCCGCAAGCTTCCGAAGGAGACTGATTAGCCAATGGGCATGGACATGAACAAGATGCTCCAGCAGGTGCAGCAGATGCAGGCGGACATGCTGAAGGCGCAGGAGGAGCTGGCCAACGAGCGGGTCGAGGCGTCGGTCGGCGGCGGCATGGTCACGGTGACAGCGAGCGGCTCCGGCGAGATCGTGGGCGTCAAGATCTCGCCCGAGGCGATCGACCCGGACGACCCGGAGACGCTGGAGGACCTCGTCCTCGCGGGCGTGAACGAGGCGCTGCGCAACGCCCAGGAGCTCGCCCAGTCCAAGCTGGGCGGCGTCGCGGGCGACCTCAAGGGACTAGGCCTGCCGGGGCTGTAGTCAAACTACGGGCTGACGTGTTCAGCCCTGTCGTCGAGAACCTGATCGCGCAGCTCTCGCGCCTGCCCGGGATCGGCACCCGCACGGCGCAGCGGCTTGCGTTCCACCTCCTCCGCGTGCCCGAGGAGGAGGCGCTCGCGCTCGCGAACGCGATCCGCGAGGCGAAGGAGCGCATCGGCTTCTGCCGCGAGTGCGGGAACCTGACCGAGGAGGAGCTCTGCGTCATCTGCCTGGACGAGCGGCGCGACCGGACGCTCGTCTGCGTCGTCGAGCAGCCGGCCGACGTGCTCTCGATGGAGCGCACGCACGAGTACCGCGGTGTCTACCAGGTGCTCGGCGGAGCGCTCTCCCCGCTCGACGGGGTCGAGCCGCAGCACCTGCGGATCGACGAGCTGCTCGCACGCGTGGAGCGAAACGGCGTCGAGGAGGTCGTGCTCGCGACGAACCCGAACATGACCGGCGAGGCCACGGCCGCGTACATCGCAGACCGGCTTCGCGGCCGCACGCGGGTGACCCGTCTGGCGAGCGGGCTGCCGGTCGGCGGCGACCTCGAGTACGCCGACGAGGTGACGCTGGGACGGGCCCTGGCGGGCCGCCGCGAGATGTGAACGGTCTCAGCGGCGGCGCAGCCGCAAAGGCTGAGACAGGGAGGAAGGGAGCGGCTTAGGCCGCTCGCTTCCGTTCACACGTCTGTGACTTGCATTCCGCCGGGCTCCCTGTATAGAGTGCTCGCGTTGAACCGGGCGGCCTTCGGGTCGGTCGGTTCAACATTTTAAGGAGCCGTTCCGAGGCGTAGCATCTGCGCATGGCGAGCTCCCCCACCGCGGCGGCCGCGGACCCCGAGGATCTGTTCGCGCCCGAGGTCATCGCCGATCCGTACAGCTACTTCGGGCAGCTCCGCGAGACGGATCCGATCCACTGGAACCCGCGGGCGGAGATGTGGATCGTCACCCGCTACGAAGACCTCGTGTGGCTCGTGCGACACCACGAGCTGTTCTCGTCGGCGGTGATCCGGAACGACCGGCGCCCGCCCCATCCTCCGATCGACGCCGGAGACGAGCCCCTCTTCGAGCAGGTGCGCACGTTCCGCTCCGACCAGCTCGTCGAGAACGACCGGCCGCCGCACCAGTCCATGCGCAACGCGGTGCACGAGTACTTCACGCCCCAGGCGATGGAGGGCTGGCGCCCGTTCGTCCGTGAGGCCGTCCACGAGCTCCTGGAGGAGGCGGAGCCGGCAGGGCGGATGGACGTGCTCGAGGCCCTGGCCGCGCCGCTCCCAGTCCGCGTGATCACGCAGATGATGGGCGTGCCCGAGGAGGACCGTGACCATCTGCGCCACCTCGCCGACCGGCTTCTCTACATCAACCGCGGCGAGCCCGACCGGATGAGGTTCCTGATGGAGGGGATCCAGGGGATGATCGACTACGTCTCGCCGAAGGTCGACGAGCGCGCCGACACCCCGAGCGACGACTTCATCTCGGTGCTCGCGCAGGCCGAGCAGGAGGGGGTCTTCACGCGCCACCAGGTCCTGGTCAACACCGCCCTGCTCCTGTTCGCCGGCCACGAGACGACGATGAACCTGATCTGCAACGGCACCCTGGCCCTGATCCGGCACCCGGACCAGTGGGCGCGCCTCGCGACCGACCCGGAGGGCGCGGCGCGGCTCGCCACAGAGGAGTGCCTCCGCTACGACCCGCCCGTGAAGTCCACGCAGCGCATCGCCGCGGAGGACGTCGAGCGCCACGGCAAGACCATTTGCCAGGGCGACCGGATCCGCTGGATCATGGCAGCCGCCAACCGCGACCCGCGCGCCTTCGAGGAGCCCGACCGCTTCGACATCTCCCGCCAGCCGAACCCCCATGTCTCGTTCGGCGCCGGCATCCACTACTGCCTCGGGGCGTCGCTCGCCCGGATCGAGGGCCAGGAGGTCTTTCGGGCCCTGGCCGAGCGCTTCACATCGCTCCGGCTCGAAACGGACGAGCTCACCTACCAGCCGAGCATCCAGTTCCGCTCGCTCACCTCGCTCCCGGTCGCCTGGGACTAGTCGCGTGTCGCGTCCGCTCAAGGTCAGGGTCGATCATCGGTTTTGCGTCGGGAACGCCCAGTGCGTCGGCCTGGCCCCGACCGTGTTCCGCCACAACGAGAACAGGCAGTCGGAGGTCGTCGACCCGGCCGGCGCTCCGGAGGACCTGATCCTCAAGGCCGCCAACTACTGTCCCACCGGCGCCATCGAGGTCGCCGACGCCGAGACCGGCGAGGTGCTCTTCCCCCGCTAGGGCGTCCGTACAATCGAGCCATGTCCGAGGCCGCCTACGAGACCTTGCCCGAGCTGGAGCCCTCCGAGCCGAAGGCGGGCGCGGGCACCGTGGTCATGAAGTTCGGCGGGACGTCCGTGGCCGATCCGGAGAAGATCCGGCGGGTCGCCGCCCGGCTCGTGGACACGAAGCGCGCAGGCTCGCGGGTCGTCGCGGTCGTCTCGGCCATGGGCTACCACACCGACGAGCTGGTCGACCTCGCGCTCCAGGTCTCGCCGCGGCCGAAGCCGCGCGAGCTGGACATGCTCATCTCGGTCGGCGAGCGAATCTCATGTGCGCTGGTCGCCATGGCCATCTCCGACCTCGGCACCGACGCCATCTCGCTGACCGGGTCCCAGGCCGGGATCGTGACGGACACGGTCCACGGCAAGGCCAAGATCGTCGAGGTGAAGGCGCACCGCATCCACCGGGAGCTGGACGGCGAGCGCATCGTCCTCGTCGCCGGCTTCCAGGGCGTCTCGACCTCGTACGACGTGACCACGCTCGGCCGCGGCGGCTCGGACACGACGGCTGTCGCGCTGGCCGCGGCGCTCGGCGCCGACGCCTGCGAGATCTATACGGACGTCGACGGCGTCTTCACCGCCGACCCGCGCCTCGTCCCGGAGGCGCAGAAGCTCCACGCGGTCAGCTACGAGGAGATGCTGGAGATGGCGGCCTCTGGCGCCAAAGTGCTTCAGCTACGCTCGGTCGAGTTCGCGCGGAACCACGGCGTGAAGGTGCACGTGCGCTCGACGTTCACCGACGAGCCGGGCACCTGGATCAGGGAGGAGGACGAGCGGATGCTGGAGAAAGCGTTGATCTCGGGCGTGACCCACACGGTCGAGGAGGCGGTCTACGAGGTCGAGGGCGTCCGCCCGGCCGACCTCTTCGAGGCGCTCGCGGCCGCCGAGGTGAACGTGGACACGATCATCCAGATGGACTCCCGCATCGTCTTCTCCGCCCCGGTCGAGGACCGGCACTCCGCCGAGCAGGCCCTCGCCGGCCTCGACGCCCGCTTCTCGGAGCAGCTCGGCCTCGGCAAGGTCAGCGTCGTCGGCGCCGGGATGAAGAGCCACCCAGGAGTCGCCGCGCGGACGTTCGTCACGCTGCGCGAGCTGGGCGTCGAGCCGAAGTTCGTGGCCACCTCGCCGATCAAGATCGCGTTCTACGTGCCGCACGAGTCCGTCGACGAGACCGTGCGCGCCCTGCACGCGGTCTTCGACCTCGGCTCCCCGGCGGCCGAGAGGCACCATGCCTGACGTCCGCGTCGGGGTGATCGGCGCGACCGGCGCCGTCGGGACCGTCACCCTGGAGCTGCTCGCCGAGCGCGGCTTCGAGGCCGTGCGCGCGTTCGCGTCCTCCCGCTCGGCCGGCCGCACCGTCCCCTACGGGGAGCGCGAGCTGCTCGTCGAGGAGGCGACGCCGGAGGCGCTCGCCGCCGGCGGGCTCGACCTCGTCTTCTTCTCGGTCGGCACGGACGCCAGCCGGGAGCTTGTCCCCCACGCCGTCCGCGGCGGTGCGGTCGTGATCGACAAGTCCGACGCCTACCGGCTCCAGGACGGGATCCCGCTCGTCGTCGCCGGCGTCAACGACCACGTCCTGGACGGGAACGAGATCGTCGCCAACCCGAATTGCTCCGCCATGCAGCTCACGTGCGCGCTCAAGCCGCTGCACGAAGCTGCCGGCCTGGCGCGGGTGCGCCTCGCCACCTACCAGTCGGCCTCCGGCGCGGGCGACGCCGGGATCGAGCGGCTGCGGAGCACCGGCCCCGCCGAGGGCGACCTCGGGATGGACTGGGAGCTCGAGGGCGAGGAGTTCTCCGAGGAGTGGAAGCTGCGCGCCGAGACGCGCAAGATCCTCGAGCTCCCCGAGCTGCCGGTGCACGCGACCTGCGTGCGGGTGCCCGTGCTCGTCGGACACGCTCAGGCGGTGTGGCTGGAGACGGAGCGGCCGCTCTCGCCGGACGAGGCGCGCGAGGCGCTGGCCTCCTCCGACCAGGTCGAACTGGCCGACCTGCCGACTCCCTCCGACGCGGCCGGCCAGGACCGGGTCCTCGTCGGGCGGATCCGCAGGGACACCGCCGGCGACGGCCTCGCTCTCTGGGTCGTCAACGACAACCTGCGCAAGGGCGCGGCGCTGAACGCCGTCCAGATCGCCGAGCTGCTCCTCGCGCGCCGGCTGCTAGCGGCGTAGCCGCTGCGCGAGCCCGACGGCTGCGAGGCCCGTGAGGGCGATCGCAGCTCCCAGCTCGAGGAGCCACCAGTTGCCCAGGTGGTGCTCGGACGCGCGGCAGTTGACCGCGAGGACGATGCCGAGCGGTCCGGCGAGGGCTGCGCCCGCGAAGCCGACCTTCGAGAAGAGCGGGCCGACCGCGGCCGCGCCCACGAGCAGCACGATCTGGACGACCGACACCGCGGTCACCCAGGCCGGCCAGGTCATGCCGTGCTCCGGTGGCGGCTGGAAGGCGATCGCGACCACGAAGAACGTGAGCCAGCCCGCGGCTACCAGGGCGCCGGGAACGAGTGGAAGCCGGTACCGCGGACGCGCCTTCGGCTCACCGAGCGCCGGAGCTGCCCACAGCTCCTCCAGCGCGCGAAGCTCGTCTCTCTGATCGCGTGTCGTCGCCGGCATCGTCAACCTCCCTCGGGTCGTCTGGGCCTAGGGTAGCTTGTCCCCGGTGACGGCGACGACGGCGCAGCTACTGGAAAGAGCGGTCCGCCTCGCACGGGAGAGCGCCGAGGCCGGAGCCGGTCCCTTCGGGGCGCTGGTCGTCCGGGACGGCGTCGTCCTCGGCGAGGGCGTCAACACCACCGTCCGGGATTCCGACCCGACCGCGCACGCGGAGGTCGAGGCGATCCGGGCCGCGTGCGGGCGGCTGGGCGCCACCGACCTGACGGGCGCAACCGTCGTCTCGAGCTGCGAGCCGTGCCCGATGTGCCAGGCGACGGCGGCCGTGGTCGGCATCTCGCGCCTCGTCTACGCCGCGCCGAAGGAGGTGGCGGCGGCGGCCGGGTTCGCGCTCTCGGGGGCGGCCGCGGAGCTGCAGTCGGCGCTCCGCTCGGCCAGGCCGGACGACGTCGAGCACGTGCCCACGCCTGGGGCGGAAGCGCCGTTTGCAGCCGGGGGCGGTCCCGGGCGGCCGAATCCCGTGCGCGAGCTGCGGGTCGCGCTGACCGTGGCGGAGTATCCGCAGGCGCTCGCCTTCTACCGCGACGTCCTCGGCCTGCCCGTGCGGATGGCCTGGGACGAGCCGGACGGGAGCGGCGCAGTCCTCGAGGCCGGCCGGGCGACGCTGGAGCTCCTCTCGCCCGACCAGGCCGACCTGATCGACAGCGTCGAGGTCGGCGAGCGCGTCGCCGGCCCCGTCAGGCTCGCGCTCGAGGTCGCCGACTCGGAGCGGACGGCCGTGCAGCTCGCAGCCGGCGGGGGCGAGCTGGTCGCCGGCGCCAGGGTGACGCCCTGGGGAGACCGGAACGCACGTGTGCGCGCCCCGGACGGCATGCAGCTGACGCTCTTCACGGTCCCCGCCGACGGCTGACGGCCCGCCGGTTACGGCCGCTGCGGCACCGGAGCGGGCGTCAACGTCTCCTTCACCCGTCGCCACGTGCGCGCGGTGAGCCCGTCCTCGATCGGCTGCAGGCCGCCCAGCTCGAGCCGCGCGAGGCAGACGTCGCCCTCCCACCGCACGGCGAAGAAGCCGAAGTCGGCCAGGAAGTCCGCCGGGAAGATCGTCCTGTGGACGAGCACGCGCTCGTAGCTCGTCTCGCCCTCGGGATAGCGAAAGCCGAACGTCTCGATCGCCTTGACCCCGCGGTCTCGCACCTCGCCGATCGCCGCCAGGAAGAGGCTCTGCAGCACCCACGGTGCCGAGAGGTCGACGAGGTAGGCGCACGTGACGAGCACCGCATCCGGCGACGGCGGCCCCGCCGGGAGGTCCGCCGCCCGCGGAAACTGGCCGGCGGGCCCGTACTGGACGAAGCCGAGGAGCCGGTCCCCGTCGCCCTGATAGAGCGTGCCCCAGGCACCCCAGTCCTCCTCCATCCGCTCGGCCCAGCGCTCCTTGGCGACCGGCCGGCCTCTGCGCGACTGCCAGAAGACGCAGTCGACGCACACCGGCGGGCCGTCCCCGAGCGACGCCCGCGTCACCGGCGAGAGGCGGTAGGCCATTCCCGCAGCGAGTCTACTGTCGCGGCCGCAGCGTCAGGACGGTCGCCTCGGGGCGCGCGAGGAAGCGGAACGGGACGAAGCTCGTCCCCAGGCCGCGCGAGACGTGGAGCGTGCCCACCGGCAGGTCGAACACGCCTTCCCAGTAAGGCGCGCGCAGATGCTCGAGCCGCACCTTGCCGCGCGGCGTCGGGACGCAGATCTGCCCGCCGTGGAGGTGGCCCGCGAGGATCACGTGGAACTCTCCGGGCGACAGCCTCCCGACGGGATCCGGGAAGTGGACGAGCAGGATGCGAAGATCGGCCGCCGGGTCGACAAGCGACCCGTGCGGCTCGCGGAGGCGCCGCGGGTCGCCCCCGGCCACCTGCACCCTCTTGCCCTCCGCCTCGAAGAAGTCCGACTCGTGCTCCAGGAGCTCCGCGACCTCGACGCCGCTCAGATCGGCGGGACGGCTGAAGGGGTCGCGAGTCGCAGCGACGTCGTGGTTCCCGAGGACGACGAATGTCCCGTAGCGAGGATGGAGCCTGGCGAGCTCCCTGCTCAGCGTGCGCGCCCCGCGCTGCCGGCTGACGAGGTCGCCGGTCACCGCGACGAGGTCGAGGTCGCGGCCGGCGGCCCAGTCCACGGCCTTCCGCAAGGCGCGGCCGTTGAGCGAGAGCGTTCCGAGGTGGAAGTCGGAGACGTGGAGGATCCGGAAGCCGTCGAGCTCCGGCGGCAGCCCGCGGACCGGCAGGTCACGCTCGACGAGCTCCACCCATTGCGCTTCGAAGAGCACCCAGGCGAGCCCCGCCGCCGCGACGACGACGACCGCGCCGAGGGCCCACAGCATCTACTGGCGCTCGAGCTCGCGCCGGAGCTGCGCCGCGCGGTGGCGCGAACCGCCGTTCTGCGATTCGTCGCCGGTGGTGCCGCGGCGCCGGGCGGCGAGGGCGGCCGCCGCGACAGCCGCCAGAAGCGCGAGCGCGAGGAAACGCCTGGGCACGGCGCCGATTCTAGCTTCAGGCCGCTACGGCGCCTTGAGCTTCTCGAGGACCGGGTCGACCGCGACGACGTGGCGCTTGAACTTCAGCTCCGAGTCCTCGAGCCCCGCGGCCACCCCGACCAGCTGGGAGAGATGCAGGATCGGCATCTGGAAGCGCTCGCCGGTCTGCGCCTCGAGCTTCGACTGCCACGCGTCCAGCGAGAGGTGGCAGAGCGGGCAGGGCGTCACCATCGCGTCGGCTCCTGCCTCGATCGACTGCCGGATCGGCTGGACGAGCTCGCCGAGCGCCGTCTCCTCGCGGGCCTGGATGATCGGGAAGCCGCAGCACTTGATCTTCGCCGGGTAGTCGACGGCCTCCCCGCCGCAGGCCTCGATGATCGCCTCGAGCGAGTGCGGCTTGTCCGGGTCCTCGAAGCCGAGGAGCTTCGAGGGTCGCAGGATCTGGCAGCCGTAGAACGGCGCCACCTTGAGGCCTTTGAGGCCCTTGTGGGCGACTCCCTTGAGCTTCTCGTAGCCGTCGCCCTCCGCGATCAGCCAGAGGAGGTGCTTCACCTCGACGCCGCCGCTGTACGGAGGCGCGCCGACCTTCTCCAGGTTCTCGCCGACCCGCACCCGCAAGGCGTCGTCGTTCTGGAGGGCGTGGTTTGCCTGCCGCAGGTTGAGCGTGCAGACGTTGCAGATCGTCATCAGCGTGTCGCACCCGGTCGCCTCGGCGTACGCGAGGATGCGCGCGTTCAGATGAAGGTAATAGTCGGGCTCGGCCTCGTGGATGTCGCCGGCCCCGCAGCAGGTGACCGCCTCGAGCTCCTCGAGCTCGATCCCGAGCTTCGGGGCAAGCGCCTGCGTCGAGGTGTCGAGCTCCTTCGCGGAGAGGGATGCGAGGCACCCCTTGTAGTAGGCGACCCTCACGAGAGCAGCTCCTCCTTCTCGGGCTCCTCGCCGCCGTGCTCGAGGCGTGCGAGCGCCCGCTCCGCCTGCACGATTCCGGCGGCGCCGTCGCGGCCCTGCGCCTTCACGACCTCGTAGAGCGCGCGCGCCTCCTGCACGTCCTTCGCGACGTGGGGAATCAGCGGGACCTTCCCGTGCCTGAACAGCGTCAGGGCGAACTTCGTCTCCTTCAGCGCCCCGAGGATGCCCTGGGTCTTGGGAACGAGCTCGGTCTCGCGCAGCCAGCCTGTCGTCTTCGCCGAGTGGACGAACCAGAGGGCGTGCTTCGCGCCCATGTCGCGGTCGATCCCTACCTTGATCGACTCGGCGCCGAGCTTGGCGATCGCGTCACGCGGGTCGACGCCCTTCGGGCAGCGCTCGTTGCAGAAGTAGCACCGGGTGCAGTCCCAGATGCCGTGCTCGTCGTTGTAGGACTCGAGCCGCTCCACCGGGATCTGGTCGCGCGGGTCGCCGACGAAGCGAAATCCCTTGGCCAGGGCGGCCGGCCCGAAGAACTCCGGGTCGGACTCCATCGAGTTGCACTCGGAGACGCAGCAGCCGCACATGATGCAGAGGGCCTCCTTGTTGATGGGGGCCATCTCCTCGGGGAGGACGCGGAACTCCTTCTCCGGGACATCGAGGTAGCCGGTGTCGACCCACGGCTTCATGTTCTTGACCTTGGTCCAGAAGGGCTTCATGTCGACCACGAGATCCTTGAGGACGGGCATGTTCCCCATCGCCGAGATGACCGGAACGTGGCCGCGGTCGACGATGGGCTTCATGCGCTCCTTGCAGGCGAGGACGGCGCGGCCGTCCATGCGCATCCCACACGAGCCGCAGATCATCATCCGGCAGCTCTTCCGGTACGAGAGCGAGCCGTCGACCTGGTCCTTGATGATGTCGAGGACATCGAGGAGGCAGGCCCACTCGGGCGCCTCGACCTCGTAGTCCCGAAGAACCCGCTCGCCCGAGTCCGGGTCGAACCTCCAGATTTTCAGTGCGACGTCCAACGCGCTCCTTCCTCGCTCACGGCCTAGTACTTCCGCTCCTGGGGCTCCCACTTCGTCACCCGTACCGGCGCCCACGTCAGCTGCGGGCGGCCGTCCACCCACGAGACGAGCGTGTGCTTCATGAAGTTGACGTCGTCCCGCTCCGGGAAGTCGTACGGGCGGGCATGTGCCCCGCGGCTCTCCTTGCGGGCGATCCCGGCCTCGATCATGCACGCGGCGAGCTCGAGCAGGAAGCCGAGCTCGAGCGCCTGGGTCAGGTCGCTGTTGAAGACGTCGCCCTTGTCCTCGACGACGACGCGCTCGTAGCGCTCGCGCAGGCCGGCGACGATCTCTCCCTGCAGGCGCATCTGCTCCTCGCGACGGAAGACGCCGAAGTTCTCGTGCATCGTCGAGGCCATCTCGTCGCGGATGGCGTGGGGCCGCTCGCCCTCCTTGCGGTCGAGCAGCTCCGTCAGCTCGCGCTCGGCGTCGGCCAGCGCCGACTCGGGCGGCGCGACGACCGTGTTCGCCAGCGCCCATTCGGCCGCCGCCTTCCCGGCGCGCTTGCCGAAGGTGATCGTCTCCATGAGCGCGTTCCCACCCAGCCGGTTCGCACCGTGGACGGAGACGCAGGCGCACTCCCCCGCGGCGTAGAGACCCTCGAGCACGGTCTTTCCCGCCAGGTCCGTGTCGACTCCCCCCATGTGGTAGTGGGCGCCCGGCCGCACCGGGATCGGCTCGTGGATCGGGTCGACACCCGCGAAGACCATGGACAGCTCGCGCGTCCCGTGCAGGCGCTCGATGATCCTGTCCGCGCCCAGGTGACGCAGGTCGAGCAGGACGTTGCCGTCGATGCCGCGCCCTTCGTCGATCTCGATCTGCTCGGCGCGGGAGATGACGTCCCGGCTGGCGAGCTCCATCGCGTTCGGCGCGTAGTCCTTGAGGAAGCGCTCGCCCTCGGAGTTGAGGAGATAGGCGCCCTCGCCTCTGCAGCCCTCGGTGATGAGGACGCCCGACGGCGAGAGCGTCGTCGGATGGAACTGCATCATCTCCATGTCCTTCAGGGGCACGCGCAGGCGCAGCGCGAGGGCCATGCCGTCGCCGGTGCAGGAGTAGGCGTTCGTCGTGCCCGTGTAGAGGCGTCCCGCGCCGCCCGTACAGAGGATCACGGTCTTCGCCCCCACGAGCTTGAGGCCGCCCTCGAGGAGGTCCCAGCAGATGACGCCCTGGCAGCGGCCGTCGTCCTCGACGAGCTTCCAGGCGAACCACTCCTCATAGGTCTTGACATCGCGCTTCATCATCTGCTCGTAGAGGACGTGGACGAGGACGTGGCCGGTGATATCGGCCGCGTAGGCTGTCCGCGGCTCGCCTGCGGCGCCGAACGGACGCTGTGCGATGCGCCCGTCCTCCGTCCGCGAGAAGACGGCGCCCCAGTGCTCCAGCTGGTAGACGTCCTCCGGCGCGTCAGAGCAGAGCGCCTCGATCGCGTCCTGGTCCCCGAGGTAGTCCGACCCCTTGACGGTGTCGTAGGCGTGCTTCTCGGGATCGTCCTCGGAGGCGTTGCCGAGTGCCGCGTTGATGCCGCCCTCGGCCGCGCCGGAGTGGCTCCGCGTCGGGTGGATCTTCGAGATGACGGCGACGTCGGCGCCTGCGTCGAATGCCTCGATCGCTGCGCGCATGCCCGCGCAGCCGGCGCCGACGATGAGGACGTCGTGCTTTGCTTCCACCGCTTGGGAAGCTATACGAAACGGCCGCGGGCGCGCTTCAGGACGAGGGGGTGGGCCCGGCGCGCCGAACGTTGTCGTCCGCGTCGGCGAAGCGCTCGAAGTTCTCCCTGAACATCCGCGCGAGCTCCTGGGCCTTCCGGTCATAGGCCTCCGGGTCGCGCCAGGTCGAGCGCGGGTCGAGGAGACGGCGATCGACCCCGGGGACCTCGACGGGCACCTCGAAGCCGAAGATCGGATCGGTGCGGTACTCGACCTCGTCGAGCCCCTCCTCGAGCGCCGCGTGCAGGAGCTTCCGCGTGGCGGCGATCGGCATCCGCTCGCCCTCGCCGGCGGGCCCGCCCGTCCAGCCGGTGTTCACGAGCCAGACGTTGACGTGCGGATGGGCGTCGAGCTTCTCGCCGAGCAGGCGCGCGTAGACGGCCGGGGCCTGCGGGAGGAACGGCTCGCCGAAGCAGGCCGAGAAAGTCGGCAGGGGATCGTCGACCCCGATCTCGGTGCCGGCGAGCTTCGCCGTGAAGCCCGAGAGGAAGTAGAACATCGCCTGATCCCGCGTGAGGCGGGCGATGGGCGGCAGGATCCCGAACGCGTCGGCGGTGAGGAAGACGATGGAGCTCGGATGCTCCGCCCGCTTCTCGGGCAGCGCGTTGGCGATCCGCTCGAGCTTGTACGCGGCCCGCGTGTTCTCGGTCTTCGAGCCGTCGTCGAGATCGAGGATGCCGCGCTCGTCGACGACCACGTTCTCGAGGACCGTCCCCCACGTGCGGGTGGTGCGGTAGATCTGCGGCTCGGCCTCCGGCGACAGGCGGATCACCTTCGCGTAGCAGCCGCCCTCGAGGTTGAACACGCCCGTGTCGCCCCAGCCGTGCTCGTCGTCGCCGATCAGGTGGCGCTCGGGGTCGGCCGAGAGGGTGGTCTTCCCCGTGCCGGAGAGGCCGAAGAAGACGGCCACGCGGCCCTGGTCGTCAACGTTCGCGGAGCAGTGCATCGGCAGTACGCCCTCGAGCGGGAGGCGGTCGTTCATCAGCGAGAAGACGGACTTCTTGATCTCGCCGGCGTAGAGCGTCCCCCCGATCAGCACCTCCCCGCGGGTGGGATGGAGCAGGACGAAGGTCCCGCTCCGGGTTCCGTCGACGGCAGGGTCCGCCTCCACCGAGGGCGCGTGCAGGACGACTGCGTCGGGCCGGTGGTCGTCGAGCTCGTCTTCGGTCGGGTCGATGAAGAGGGTGCGGGCGAACAGTGCGTGCCACGGGCTGTCCGTGACGACGCGAACGGCGAGGCGGTGGTCCGGGTCGGCTCCCGCGAAGGCGTCCACGACGTAGACGTCCTCCTGCTCGAGATGCCGACGAGCCTCCCGCGCAGGCGGTCGAAGCTCTCCTCACCGACGGGTTGGTTGACCTCGCCCCAGGCGATGCGCTCCTCCGAGCCAGGTTCCCGGACCGTGAAGCGATCCTTGGGCGAGCGGCCCGTGTGCCTGCCCGTGTCGACCACCAGCGGGCCGTGCTCCGCGAGCCGGGCGGCGCCGAGCCGCAGGGCATGCGAGTAGCACTGTGAGACCGTCGGATTCCAGAAAACGTGCCCGCGTGGCCTCAGCCCAAGGGCTTCGAGGCCGGACGTCGTCGTCGCCATCAGGCCCGTATCGTACGCCTCATCGGCGGCAGTCGTGCCGGGGGATGCACGTACGCTCCAGGCATGGAGTACGCGCTCGAGCGCCGGCAGGTCTTCCCCGTCTCCCTCGACGAAGCGTTCTCGTTCTTCGCCGATCCCTTGAACCTCGAGGCGATCACTCCGCCCTGGCTCCGCTTCCGGATCGTGGAGGCGCCCGAGCGGCTCGACCGTGGATCGCACCTGCGCTACCGCCTGAGGCTCTTCGGCGTGCCCATCCGCTGGCGGACGGAGATCGTCGACTGGAGCCCGCCGCGGTCCTTCACCGACCTCCAGGTCTCGGGCCCCTATCCCTTCTGGGAGCACACGCACCGCCTTTCGCCCGCGGACGGCGGGACGGAGGTCTACGACCACGTCCGCTACCGCCTGCACGGAGGCGTGGCCGCCCCGCTCGTCCAACTGCTCGCGGTCGGTCGCTGGCTGGACGAGATCTTCGACTACCGGGCGACGCGCATGCGGGAGCTGCTCGCGTGAGCACCCGAGCGCCCCGCTGCCCCGGCTGTGAGTCGCCGGCCTCGATCACGGTCGGAGCGCCGTTCGTCGGCACCGTCGGCTTTCTCTGGTGGAAGCGGTCGTTCGAGGAACAGCTCTACCGCTGCGCCGAAGGCCACATCTATTCGGTGCACGTGAGCGGAGACACGACGACGGTCGAGCCGCACGAAAGCGTGGAGGACTGGCTCCGCACGCGCACGGGGTCGGATGCTCCCACACGCCCGCCGGGGCTCTAGCCCGCGCGCAACCGGTCGACTTCGAACCGGTCGACGGCGCCTCGGCCGGAAGCGTGGAGCAGGTCTGACGGATCCCGGATAGGTTGCCGCAGTCACCTGGGGGACAAGGAGGAGGCATGGAGACGAAGCTCACACAGAGCCTCAGAGTGCGTCTTGCCGTCCTGCTCGCGCTCGCCGCGCCGACTGCGCTCGCCGCGCCGGCGACCGCCCGCGCGGACGCGGTCCGCAGTGGAACCTGAACGCGAGCAACGCAATCGTTCGGCGCCGCTGCGAGCGCGACGGGCTTGTTCCCAACCGGAATGCTGCGCCGACGGTGAGCGTCGTCGGATCGATCCGGCGAACGCATCGTCGCCGCGTCGGACGCCACCCGAGGCCTCTCCGATGCAACCGCGCTGGGCCCTGGGCGTCAGCCGCCGCAGCCATCGGTCGTCCGCGCACCTGGCGATGGTGCACGGAGCCGTCTACGACGCGGTCAACGCGATCGCCGGCGGCCACGAGGGCTACCTGCTCGACTCACGGCTCGGGCAGCGGACCTTGGTACTCGCAGGACGCGGCGGTCGCGGCGGCGGCCTACCGCGTGCTGCGTCAACGTCTTGCCGGCACCGCAGCCGATCCTCGACGACCAGTACGCCGCCGCGCTCGCCCCGATCTCCGACGGGCCGGCGAAGACGGGCGGCGTCGCGGTCGGGGAGGCCGCCGCGGCGGCGATGATCGCGGCGCGGACCGACGACGGCCGTCCTCGACCTCGTTCGGTTCCGGGTCGGTGACGGCGGGCGTGTGGGGACCGCGGTCCGCCCGCGTAGCGTGAGAGACGACCGAAGGGCGGCGCGGCGAGCACGACGAGCCGAGGAGGGCCAGGATGCGCTTGCGCGCGGCCGAACGCCTGGCGAAGGACCGCGGCCGTTCCTCGTTCGCAACTTCTCGAGGGCAGGTTCGACTCGCGGTCTCCCGCCGCGGCGGCTGAAGCTCAAGGCTCCGCTCGGCCGAGCTGGCGGAGGGCCCGGCGTGCTGCGGGTCGGCCGGGAGCGCCCCGCTCGGCCGACCAGACGAACACTGCCCGCTAGCTGGGCGGAGAACACGCCGCGCGTGGGCCGGCAGTCTTCGAGGTTGTCTGCCAGGAGGGCCTGACGCTGACGGAGAACGCGCGCCTCTACGCCGAGCTGTACGACGGCCACGGACGCGCTCATCACCGTCTGGCGGGGCAAGGCGCGCTACCTCTTCTGGCGACCGATCACCGCCATCCGGGAGGCCGACACGGACAGGAACCCGGCGACGAAGGCCGATCCCTCCTGGCTGCCGCTGATTCCAACGCCGCCCTACCCGGAGCAGCCGTCAGGGCACGCCGGCCTCAGCGGCTCGATCGTGGCGACGCTGCAGCAGTTCTTCGGCACCGACGGGATCGGCTGGACGGACACCAACAACGCCGGCCTGACCCGGAGCTTCACCCGCTTCTCGCAGGCGATCGACGAGATCGTCGACGCCCGCGTCTGGTCGGGGATCCACTTCCGCACCGCCGACGAGGAGGGCGCCAGGATCGGCAGGCGGATCGCGAAGTACCGCGAGCAGCACTACTTCGAGGCGGTTCGCCGCTAGAGATCAACCGGCGCGACGTGACTGTGGCGGCCTTCCGGCCGTCACAGTCACGGTCCAACCCGCTTCGAGGGGCAGCGCCCGTGGCACAGGACTAGGAGCGCACGGTCACCCAGACGAGGCCGTCGGTGACGGCTACTCCCTGCGGACTGTGTCCGATCTCGATCGTCTCCACGACCTTGTTCGTGGCCGGGTCGATCCGCGAGACGGTGCCGTCGCCGCTGTTGGCCACCCAGACTGCGTCCTCGCCGACCGCCAGGCCGACCGGCTGGTCGCCGACCGAGATCGCTTGCCGCACCGAGCTCGTCCGAGGATCGATGCGGGAGACGGAGTCGTCGCCGCGGTTGGCGACCCACACGGCGTCGGCGCCCACTGCGACGGCGGCGGGACTCCGTCCCACTTCGATGACTCGAAGGAGGTCGCCGCTCTGCGGGTCGATCTGCCGAACCAGGTCCCCGGAGGACTCTGCGACCCAGACGGATCCGAAGCCGACGGCGATCGCCGTGGGTGCCTGCCTGAGCCTGACGGCCAGGGCAGTGTGCGCTCGGGACGTGCCCGCGGCATCTGCGGGGCCGAGGTCCACACGAATGAGCCCCGGTGGAACATCGCCGGCGGCCCAGGCCGATCTGCCCTCCGCGGCGAGTCCGCAGCCCGGAAACGAGAGCGTGGTCGAGGTCGGGCCCTCATGCTCACCCGGCTCGGTGATATGGAGCGAAACTCCCCCGTACCAGGCCGGGGTCCCGGTCTTCGGATCGAGTCGAACGAGCGAGTCCGTCAGCTTGCAGTCGGCGACCCAGACATCGCTCCCTGCCACGGCCAGACTCTCGATGAACCCGCCGATCCCGGTCGTGTCGAGGAGCCTCCGTTTCCGTGGGTCGATGCGCGACACGGTCTTGCTGCTCCGGTTGAGCACCCACAGGCCGTCGGTCCCGGCCCCAATCGGCCCCGGGCCCTCGTCCACCGAGATCGCCTCTACGACCTCGTTCGACGCCGGGTCGATGGCGGCGACCGAGTTCGGCGGGACGACCAAGGGGTCGGTCCCACCTCCTCGGCTGAGGACGGCCGCGGCAATCCCGGCAGCAGCCAGCAGCGCGAGTCCAAGGCCGGCCACGAGCCAGCGGTTGCGGCGCGATTCCAGGGCCTGGATCGACCCGGCCGGGCGCCGCGCCTTGGCCGGCGCCCCGAGCGCGGGATCCTGCTCCAGGATCTCTCTCTGCAGCTTCTGCAGCTCGGGGCCCGGCTCGATGCCGAGCTCCTCGACCAGCGCCCGACGGCCGGTTTGGTAGGCCTCGAGCGCCTCCGCCTGCCGGCCCGAGCGGTAGAGGGCGAGCATGAGCTGGCCGCGCAGGCGCTCGCGCACCGGGTGCGCCGCGACGAGCTCCTCGAGCTCGCCCACGAGTGCCGTGTGGCGGCTGAGCTGGAGATCTGCGTCGATGCGATCCTCGAGCGCGGCCAGGCGCGCCTCCTCCAGGCGGGCGATCGCCGGTTGGGCGAACGACTCGTAGGCGAGGTCGGCAAGCGCCGGGCCCCGCCAGAGGGCGAGCGCCTGACCGAGGGCGGTCGCCGCCGAACCTGCGTCTCGGGACTTCTCAGCCTCCTGCACCAGCGCTTCGAAGCGATCGAGATCAAGCTCGCCCGGGTGAACATTGAGGAGGTAGCCGGGCGATCGAGTGACCAGGAGCCCGTCGGCGCCGGCGGTCGACTGGAGTGTCTTGCGCAGCTGCGAGACGGCGACCTGGAGTGCCTTGGCGCCCGTCTCGGGCGGATTCTCGCCCCAGAGCTCCTCGACCAGGCGATCGGTGGAGACGACCTCGTTCGCGTGCAGGAGCAGGATCGCCAGGAGCGCGCGCTGCCGAGTCCCTCCGAGAGCGAGCTGTCGGCCATCGTCGAGAACCTCGAGGGGCCCGAGAATCCGGTAGTCCATCGCCGCCTCCTTCGGCTGAACGTACCACGTTCCACGGCCGTTCTTACCGCCTTCTTACCGCTCTCGAAGCGGTCGATAGCGCTCGAACGGGGACTGGTTACCGGCTTCCTCCATCGTCGGCTTCGTTGGTTCGAACGAGTCGAAGAAGGGAGTCAAGATGTTCGGCAAGCACCATCGGTTCACGAGGCTGGCGGGCGCCGTCGTCGCGGCCGCAGTCCTTCTCCCCGTCGCACAGGCGGGCGCACAGCAGCCGCGGGCGATGCCCTCGGACTACGCGGCGCAGCTCGGCCAGCTCCCCCGCGCGATGCCTTCCGACTACGTCTCGGCGATCGAGCCGGGCGAGTACGGAATGCCGCAGGCCACGCCGGCCGACTACACGGCACACTTCGGCCAGCTCCCGCGCGCGATGCCCGCCGACTACGGCTCGCTGATCGAGCCCGGCGACTACGGCATGCCGCGGGCGCTGCCGGCCGACTACGAGCCGGTAGGTGGCACCTCGGGCGGAAGCGGCTTCGACTGGGCCGACGCCGGGATCGGCGCCGGAGCGGCCTTCGGGCTCGTGCTCCTCGCCCTCGCTGCAGCAGCCGCGCTTCGGAGCGGCGGCAGGCTCGAGCGAGCCTGAATCGGCGGACTCTGGCGAACGACGGAGGCGGCTCACGGGCCGCCTCCGTCACGGTCCGACCCGTCGCGCCGGCAGCTCGACCTCGAAGGCGGCGTGTGCCGCGTACAGCAGCTCCGGCGGGTCGGCAACCGAGAAGCCCAGGGCTTGAAGCGGATCCGCCCGCACCGGCCCCAGCGGCTCGGCGCGCTCCCAGCTCGCCTCGCCACGCCGCACACGCAGCTCCCGCAGTCCGGCCGCCTCGAAGAGACCCAGCTCGTGGGCGCCGAGCTCGCTTGGGGGCGCCGGGCCGCGCCTTTCGTAGCGCAGCTCCACGCCGAAGCCCCTGGCGACCGCGATCCCCTCGCGCACGCGCAGGCGAGAGGGGCGAACCGGGAAGCCGAGAAGCGCGCCGCCCATCCCGAGGAGACTGACGCGCAGCGCGAGGAAGACGACCGCGGTCTCGTCGCGGTGGCGCGCGTAGACGCGCACATTCAGCTGCGTGAAGTGCGGCACCGGCACGGGGCCCAGGCGGCCGCCGTCCCAGCGAAGCGCGGCGATCGTCACCAGATGCCGTCCGTCGACCGTCGCCGGCTCGAGGCCTGCGGGCAACGTGCGCGCGACCTGCCCGGCGTCCGTCTCCCAGCTCGCGAGGACGAGGTCGCGGACGCGATGGCGGAGGAGCACGGCAGGAAGCCTAGGCGCGAGGCGGAACTGCGCGTCGTGGACACGAGCGCCGCCATCGACCGCTTCCTGCGGAGCCAGGCACTCGCCGAGGCGACCCGGCGGGCGTATCGGCGCGACCTGGAGGAGTTCGCCGCCTGGCTCCGGCGCAACGGCCTCAGCCTGGCCGGCTTCGACGCGCGCGCCCTTGCCGGCTACGCGGCCGAGCTCGGCGCCGACCGCCCAGGACGAACCCCGCGGAAGCTCGCTCAGACGACGGTCGCCCGCAAGCTGGCCGCCGTGCGCTCCCTGGTCCGGGCGGAGCTCGGGCCGAGCCGCGTCCCTGACCTCGCCGTCTCCGGGCGCCGTCGCCGACGGCTTCCTCACGCGCCCAAGCCCGAGGAGACGGACGCGCTGCTGGCCGAGCTGGAGGCCGAGGACGCGCTCGGGCTCAGGAATCGCGCACTGCTCGAGCTGGTCTACTCGGCCGGGCTCCGCACGCAGGAGGCCGTCGACCTCGAGCTCGCCGACGTCGACTTCGAGCAGGAACTGGTCCACGTCCGCGGGAAGGGCGGCAAGGAACGGGTCGTCCCGCTCGGCGAGGAGGCCTCCTACCGCCTGCGCCGCTACCTGGAGCACGGGCGGCCGCAGCTCGCCCGGGGCGCGGTGAATGCGCTCTTCCTCTCCGTGCGCGGGAGGCCGCTGGACACGTCGGCGCTGCGCCGCCTCCTGCCCAACCCGCACCGCCTCCGCCACGCGTTCGCCACGCACCTGCTCGAGGGGGGCGCGGACCTGCGGACGATCCAGGAGCTCCTCGGCCATTCGTCCCTCTCCACGACCCAGATCTACAGCCACGTGGACGCCAAGCGCCTGCGGAAGGTCTACGACCGTGCCCACCCGCGAGCCTGACCCAAACGGCCATGCCAGGGGTCAGACCCCGGCCGTGGCCGATCCGGCCGTCGAGGGCTTCCTCGCCCTGCTCGCAGCCCGCCGCGCGCCGCGCACGGTCGACGCCTACCGGCGCGACCTCGCCGACCTGACCGGATACCTGGGCCGCTCGCCGACCGCGGTGGGCGCCGACGAGATCGAGGGGTGGCTGGCCGACCTGCGTGCCCGCGGCCAGGCACCGAGCTCGGTCGCACGGCGAGCCGCGGCGGCGCGGACCTTCTACCGCCATCTCGTCGCGCTCGGACTGCGGGCGGACAACCCGGCCGCCGAGGTCGACCTACCGCGCCGGCGCCGGCGCCTGCCGCGCTCGCTCTCGCTGGGCGAGGTCGAGCGGTTGATCGAGGCCGCGAACGGGACGACGCCCCGCAGCCTCCGCGATCGCGCGCTGATCGAGCTGCTCTACGGAGCCGGCCTCCGGGTCGGTGAAGCCGTGGGGCTCGAGCGCGGCGGGGTCGACCTCGACGCTCGCCTGGTCCGCTGCGTCGGCAAGGGAGACAAGGAGCGTGTCGTGCCGCTCGGCACCCAGGCCGTGGAGGCGCTGCGCCGGTATCTGGCGCGCGGCCGGCCCTACCTCGACCGCCGCCATCGTCTGGAGATCTTCCTCAACGCCCAGGGCGGGCCGCTGACCCGCGCCGGAGCCTTCCTCATCGTCAGACGCCTCGCCGCCAAGGCCGGGCTCGATCCCGAACGGGTCCATCCGCATCTGCTCCGCCACTCCTTCGCCACGCACCTCCTGGAAGGAGGGGCCGACCTCAGGAGCGTCCAGGAGATGCTCGGCCACGCCGATCTGGGGACGACGGAGATCTACACCCACGTCTCGGATCGGCGACGCCGCGACACCTACTTCCGGGCGCACCCACACGCGCGCCGGCACCTGGGCCCGTAGTCGCTAGGCCGCTTCGGCGACCTCGTTGATCCGGCCGCTGCGCACGTCGTAGATCCAGCCCGAGACCTCGAGGGAGTCGGGCAGGAGCGGCGACTCGCGAACCGACTGGACGCTTGCGCGCACGCTGTTCTCGAGGTCCCCGAACGGCTTGAAGTCGATGTCCGACGCGTCAGCACCCGCCTCGTCGCGCAGCTTCTCGCGCAGGACCTCGTTCGAGAAGGTCAGCATCCCGCAGTCGGTATGGGCCAGCACGGCGACCTCCTGCGTGCCGAGCAGCCAGTGGGAGATGACGAGCGAGCGGATCGCGTCCTCGGTCACCAGCCCGCCGGCGTTGCGGATCACGTGCGCGTCGCCCTCCTCGAGGCCGAGGAACTTCGCAGGGTCGAGCCGCGCGTCCATGCACGTCACGATCGCCAGCCGCCGTCCCGGGGGCATCGGCAGATCGCCCTTCGAGAAGCTGTCCGCGTAGGCCTCGTTCGCCGTCTGGATGATGTCTCGCTCCGGCATGGCTCCCCCTTCGCATCGCTTTAGTTTTTGAAGTCGATAGCTTTACAAACTAAAGCGACTGCCGTCAAGCGCGAGCTGCTGCCTTCTTCTTGAGCGCCCCGTGCACCGCTGTCGCAGCCGCGCGGAGATCGCGGTCGTCGGTCTCCTCCGCGAGATGGGAGAGGAGCGTCAGCGTGTCGGGCTGGGGCGATCCGTTCTTCAACGACATGACCGCGAGCCGGCGCACGGCCGCGTTCGGGTCCTCGTTCGCCAGCCTGTGGAGCGTCGGGCGCACGGCGTTGACGACCCCCGGGTGCGACCGGGAGAGCAGCTCGAGCGACAGCAGGGCCGAGCCGCGCGCGGCCGGGCTGTCGTCCTCGAGCCCGCGCCGAAGGAGCTCCGTCTTCTGGTTGAAGCGCAGCTGCCCGATGGCACGGTAGGCGAGAGCGCGCTCGCGATAGTCCCGGCTGCGGGCGGCCGCCTCGAGCTCGTCGTCGACCGAGCGGCGGAGGTCTGCGAGCGCGCGCTCGTCGGTCAGCTCCGCGGCGCGCCCGACGGCCTCGGCGAGCGTCACGCGAAGGAGCGGGCCGCGGGGCCGACGTAGCGCGCGGAGGGGCGGAAGAGCTTCCCGGTCCGCTTCTGCTCGAGGATGTGCGCCGACCAGCCGGCCACGCGCGAGCACGCGAACATGGCGGGCGCGAGCGGCGGCGGGATCTCGGCGATGTCGAGCACGATCGCCGAGTAGTACTCGACGTTGGTGGCGAGCACGCGCTCGGGATGGCGCTCCTGGAGCGCCACGAGCGCAGCCGTCTCGAGGTCCTGCGCCACGTCGATGAACGGCGAGCCCAGCTCGATGGCCGTGCGCTTGAGGATGCGCGAGCGCGGGTCCTCGGCCCGGTAGACGCGGTGCCCGAAGCCCATGATCCGCTTCCCGCTCGCGAGGGCGTCGCGCACCCAGGCCTCGGCGTCCCCCTGGGCCGCCGCCTCCTCGAGCATCGGCTTGACGTAGGCGGGCGCGCCGCCGTGCAGCGGCCCGGAGAGGGCCCCAACGGCCGACGAGAGGGCCGCGCCGCAGTCGGCGCCGGTCGAGGCGACGACTCTCGCGGTGAAGGTCGAGGCGTTCAGGCCGTGCTCGGCGGTGCAGATCCAGTATGTGTCGATCGCCTTGGCGTGGCGCGGATCCGCCTCCCCGCGCCAGCGCAGCAGGAACTTCTCGGCGGCGGTGGAGCCGTGGGCGACGACCTCGTCGGGAACAACGTCGGTCTTCCCGTCGGCGATCCTGGCCGAGCGGGCGACGATCGACATCATCTGCGCGGAGAGCCTGCCGAGGTCCTCGCGGGCCTGCTCGTCCGAGATCTCGTTCAGCTTCCCGAGGTCCCACTCGCCCGCCAGGCGCGCGGTCTCGGCCTGGAGGTCGGCCGGCGCGTGCCCGGTCAGGCCCGACGGCTCGTACGGCTCCGCGTCCGGCATCCGCGAGTCCAGGTCGTCGTCGACGAGGAGGCCCCAGACGCTCTCATAGGGGTAGCGGCCGACCAGCTCCTCGATGTCCACGCCGCGATACCGAAGCGCCCCACCCTCGCGGTCCGGCTCGGCGATCTCGGTCTCGACGGCGACGACGCCTTCGAGCCCTGGCTTGAAGTCGTTCATGCGTTCATTTCCCTGTCAGCGGCACCGTATCGAACGGCCGCAGGCCCCGGGCGCCGCATAGAATTGGCGTCCGCCCATGCCACACCGCGTGACCTTCATCCCCGGTGACGGGACGGGGCCCGAGATCGCCGAGGCGACCCGCCGTGTCCTCGACGCGACCGGCGTCGAGTTCGACTGGGACGTGCAGGAGGCGGGCGCCGACGTCATGGACCGCTACGGCGGGAACCCGCTTCCCGACCACGTCCTCGAGTCGATCAAGCGGAACGGCGTGGCCATCAAGGGGCCGATCACGACCCCGATCGGCACCGGCTTTCGCTCGGTGAACGTCGCGCTGCGGAAGAGCCTCGACCTCTACGGCCAGGTGCGTCCGTGCAAGAGCTATCCGGGCGTCCGCTCTCGCTACGACACGGTCGACCTCGTGGTCATTCGCGAGAACACCGAGGATCTCTATGCGGGCATCGAGCTCGAGGAGGGCACGGACGAGGCGCTCGAGCTGATCGAGTGGGTCGCACGGCACGGGCTCGGAGAGATCCGCGAGGACTCGGGGCTCTCCCTGAAGCCGATCTCCGTCACCGGAGCGAGGCGGATCGTCGAGTTCGCGTTCGACTACGCGCGCAAGCACAGCCGGCGCAAGGTCACGGCCGTGCACAAGGCGAACATCATGAAGTTCACGGACGGGCTCTACCTCCGCGTCGCCCGCGAGGTGGCGGCCGAGAACGAGGACCTCGAGTTCGAGGACAAGATCGTGGACAACCTCTCGATGCAGCTCGTCCAGCGGCCCGAGGAGTACGACGTCATGGTCCTGCCGAACCTCTACGGCGACATCGTCTCCGACCTCTGCGCCGGGCTGATCGGCGGGCTCGGGCTCGCTCCGGGCGGCAACTTCGGCACTCAGGCGGCCGTCTTCGAGCCGACGCACGGGTCGGCCCCGAAGTACACGGGCCAGAACCGCGTGAACCCGATGGCGATGATGCTCTCCGGCGTGATGATGCTCCGCCACCTGGAGGAGCGCGACGCCGCCGACCGGGTCGAGGAGGCGATCGCCGCCGTGATCGCAGAGGGCAAGGCGGTCACCTATGACATGAAGCCGGACCGGGACGACCCGACCGCCGTCGGGACGAGCGAGGTCGCGGACGCGATCATCGACAAGATGGGAGTGCGGGTTTGAGACGGAAAGTGACGGTCGTGGGCGCAGGCAACGTCGGCGCGACCGCGGCGCAGGAGATCGCGCGGCGGGACTATGCGAACGTCGTCCTCGTCGACATCAAGGAAGGGCTCCCGCAGGGGAAGGCACTCGACATCGACGAGGCCGGGCCGGTGCTCGGCTACGAGCCGACCGTGACGGGCTCGAACCGCTACGACGAGACGGCCGGCTCCGACGTCGTCGTCGTCACCGCCGGCCTCCCGCGCAAGCCGGGGATGAGCCGGGACGACCTGGTGACGACGAACGAGCAGATCGTCGGCTCCGTCACCCGAGAGGCGGTCGAGCGCTCGCCTGGCGCCATCCTCATCGTCGTGTCCAACCCGCTGGACGCCATGTGCCACGTGGCGAGGAACGTCTCCGGCTGGCCCCGCGAGCGCGTCTTCGGCATGGCCGGGATCCTGGACACCGCCCGCTTCAGCACCTTCATCAGCTGGGAGACGGGCACCTCGGCGAAGGACGTCACCGCCATGGTGCTCGGCGGCCACGGGGACCAGATGGTGCCCGTCGTCTCGGCGACGTCCGTCGGAGGCGTCCCGCTCACGAAGCTCGCCTCTGCCGAGGCGATCGAGGCGATGGTGGAGCGCACGCGCAAGGGCGGCGGCGAGGTCGTCGAGCTCCTCGGCACGTCGGCCTGGTACGCACCCGGAGCCGCGGTTGCGCAGATGGTGGACGCGGTGATGCTCGACCAGAAGCGCGTGCTCCCCTGCACGGCGCTCCTCCAGGGCGAGTACGGGATCGACGACCTCTACATGGGCGTCCCGGTGAAGCTCGGCGCGGGAGGGATCGAGGAGATCTTCGAGCTCGATCTCACGGAGGCCGAGAGGGCGGCGCTGGACGAGTCCGCGGCGGCTGTCCGTGAGGTCGTCTCGGTCCTGACGAGCTAGCCCGCCCGGGATTCGATCGGCGCCTGGCCCGGAACCCCGGGGCTACGATCGCTGCGTGCTCCGCCGCCTCATCGTCCTCCTCGGCCTCGTTCTGCTCGTCGTCGGGGTCGGGCTCGCCCTCACCTGGATCCCCTCGGATCACTACATCATCCTCCCCGACAAGGCGCGGCCCACGGACCCGCTCGTGAAGATCCCGGGTGAGAAGCCCGGCGAGAACAGCGGCATCTACATGGTCGACGTGCGCGTCGGGCGCGCCAACCTGCTCGAGCGGATCTACCCGGGGATCCACGAGGGCGCGACGCTCGTCCCGGAGCGCGTCCTCAACCCCGAGGGGGTGAGCGACACGCAGCGCCGCCGTTCGAGCCTGAACGACATGACGCGCTCCCAGAAGATCGCCGTCGCCGTCGCGCTCGAGGAGCTGGGGCGCAAGGTCGAGATCACGCCCGTGGGAGCCGAGGTGGTGCTCGTCCAGCCGGGCTCGCCGGCCGACGGGGTGGTGCAGGTCGGCGACGTCATCGTCGAGGCGAACGGCGAGGAGATCACGAGCACCGACGACCTCCGGACCGCCTTCGACGACATCGAGCCGGGGGACCGGGTGGCCATCACCGTCGAGCGCGACGGCAAGCGGGTCGAGCTGACGGTCGGGACGCGGGCCCTGGCCGACGAGCCCGGGCGCGCGGTCGTGGGCGTCCAGGTGCAGGACGCCGAGGACTTCAAGTTCCCGCTCGACATCAAGATCGACGCCGGCGGGATCGGCGGCCCGTCGGCCGGGCTCGCCTTCGCGCTCGACATCGTCGACGAGCTCGGGGACGACATCGACAAGGGTCGGACGATCGTCGCGACCGGCGAGCTCTCGCCCGACGGCACGGTGAGCCCGATTGGGGGCGTCAAGCAGAAGGCGATCGGGGCGCGGAACGCAGGGGCCGACATCTTCCTCGTGCCGGACGGCAACTATGAGGAGGCCAGGAAGGCGGTCGACGATCTCCGGGTGATCGCCGTCTCGAACTTCGACGAGGCGTTGTCGGTGCTGGCGACTGGGTAGTTTTCCGATCGTCAACACCTCGGAAGAACCTTGCGGAAATTGCGTGTTTTTCGTGGCGGCAACGCTTAACGCGCAGGCTCTGCGGCCATAAGATGGGCGACCCCGGCTGATGGCGAAGCGGCGACAAATCACCTGCAAAGACTGCTATTTTCGTCAGGCCGGGCTCTGCGCGCTCGCCGATGGGCCGTGTCCGACATATCGGTCGGCGAAGGCGGCCAGGCTGGAGCCGCCCGAGCAGGCGCGGCTGGTCGCGCGCCCCCAGGTCCGGGCACACGCGGCCGCCTAGGCGGGGAAGCGCTCGTCGCTGCGGATCGGGTCGAGGTCCGCGTCCGTGGCGGCCCAGACGCGCACGCGCGGGTCGAGCTCGGCCGCCCGGGCCAGGTGCGTCAGGGCGTCGTCGCGGCGAGAGGCCAGCGCCTCACAGCAGGCGAGGTTGTAGAGGACGTTCGGGTTGTCCGGATGAGCCTCGAGGGCCCCGGCCATGACGCCGGCGGCGGACTCGAAGTCCTTTGCGTCGTAGAACGGCCGGGCCTCGAGCCACGACTCCCACGGCGACGGCTCGAACGCCTTGCCCGCAGTGCCGCCTACGACGAGAACGGTCGTATCCGGCTCGAGCGCCGTCGCTCCGCGGCGCGCTGCCGGGTCGCGGACAAAGACGAGCGTCCCTGCGGGAGCGTCGAGCTCTTCGCCGGCAACGGTGAAGCGGGCCCGGCCCGAGAGGACGACGTAGAGCTCCTCGTGCCGGCCGGCTCCGGCACCGAGCTCGTCGTGCTCCTCGATCACGTGCCCGCCGGCCTCGCCGGACCCGTATGCGTTGACGCCGAAGGCGGTGATGCCGAGCGGGATCCGGATCGGAATCGTGTCGAACTCGCCCTTGAGGCGTGCGAGCTCGTCGAGGTGGGCGGTCTCGAAAGGGAGCGGCGTCACGCAGGGACGGCGAGCGCGTCCCGCACGAGCCGGCCGAGCCGCGAGATGCCTTCGTCGATCGCATCGGGCCGCTCGTAGGAGAACGCGAGCCGTAGGGCCGACTCTCCCCCGCCGTGGAAGTAGAAGTCGGGGCCCTTGATGAACGCGACGCCCGCCTCGTCGGCCTGGGCGAGGAGGCTCTCAGCGCTCAGTCCGCCGGGAAGCTCGACCCAGAGGAAGTACCCGCCGTCGGGCTCGTTCCAGCTCGTCCCTTCCGGCATCTCCCTCGCGAGCGCGGAGATCATCGCGTCTCGGCGTGCGTGCAGGGCCTCCTGGATCGCCTCGACGTTCGGGTCGAAGCGCCCACGCGAGGCGAACTCGTACAGCGTCGCCTCGACGAACATGACCGGCGAGACGTAGTTCTCGAAGACGAGGGTCTGCATGGCGCCCATCAGCTCCTCGGGCAGGATCGCGTAGCCGACGCGGATACCGGGAGCGACCGTCTTCGAGAAGGAGGACATGAACATGACGCCTTCGCCGTCCGCAAGCTCGAAGAGGCGCGGCAGCCCCTCGCCCCCGAAGCGGAGCAGGCCGTAGGGGTCGTCCTCGAGGATCGTCGCGCCGCGCGCCCTGGCCAGCTCGATGAGGCGGTGGCGATTCGGCTCCGAGAGCGTGCGGCCACTCGGGTTCTGGAAGGTCGGGATCGTGTAGACGAGGCTCGGCCCGCTCGTCGACGAGAGTGCCGCCTCGAGCGCGTCGATGTCGAGACCGTCGTCGGAGAGCGGGATCGAAACGACGTCGGCCCCGAGCCGGCGCAGGATCTGCAGCGAGCGGTCGTAGCAGGGCGCCTCGACGAAGATCCGCGAGCCCGCCTGGACGTGGTATCGCGCGATGAAGTTGAAGGCTTGGAGGGAGCCGTTCGTGATCATCACCCGCTCGACGTCGATCTCGTGGCGGTCGGCGATCCACCGGCGCAGCGGCAGGTAGCCGAGCGGCGGACCGTAGTTGAGGGCCGTGGCACCGTCGCGTGCGAGCGCGGCCTTCGCGCAGTCACCGAACTCGTCGATCGGGAGGAGATCCGGGCCCGGAATGCCTCGGGCAAAAGAGATGACGCTCATGGCACGAGTCTACTGACGCCTGCGGCGGAGACGAGTCGCTAGGGTCGGAGCGCCCCGGCCACCTCGGCGGCGAGGCGGGCAACCTCGGTGGGGTTCGTCCCCACACGGACGCCGTGCGCCTCCAGGGCCTCCTTCTTTGCCTGCGCGGTGCCCGCGCTTCCGGAGATGATCGCGCCTGCGTGGCCCATCGTCTTGCCCGGAGGCGCGGTGAAGCCGGCGATGTAGGCGACGACCGGCTTCGTCATCTCGGAAGCGATGAACTCGGCGGCCTTCTCCTCCTCCGACCCGCCGATCTCGCCGACCATCACGACGATCTCGGTCTCCGGATCGGCCTCGAAGCGCCCAAGGACGTCGATGAACGACGACCCGACGACGGGGTCCCCCCCGATACCCACGATAGTGGACTGGCCGATGCCCAACTGCGTCAGCTCGTGCCCGATCTGGTACGTGAGCGTGCCGGATCTCGAGACCAGGCCGATGGGGCCCTCACTGAAGATCTCGGCGGGGATGATGCCCACGTTCGCCTTGCCGGGCGAGAGGACGCCCGGGCAGTTCGGGCCCACGAGGGTGACGCCGCGAGGGCGCACGTGGTTGTAGACGCGAAGCATGTCGTGGGCCGGGATGCCCTCCGTGATGCAGATGACGGTCCCGATCCCCGCGTCCACGGCCTCGTAGATCGCGTCGGCGGCGAAGCGCGCCGGGACGAAGACCATGGCGACGTTCGGGTCGGTCGCGTCCACGGCGTCGCGCACGGTGTCGAAGACGGGAATGCCCTCGACGCTCTCGCCGCCCTTGGCAGGCGTGACGCCCGCGACGACGTTCGTCCCGTAGCGGAGGTTGCGGGTGGCATGGAAGGAGCCCTCCCGCCCGGTGATGCCCTGGACGACGAGGCGCGTCTCGCGGTCGACGACGATGGCCATTAGCCCTTGACCGCTTTCAGCGCGATGCGGTCGAGCCGGACGCGGTCGCCCTCGATCCGGTCGGCCAGGAGCTCGCGCACGCGCGCTGCGTCCTCGCCCGCGCAGCCGACCCGCTCGAGCCAGGCGGCGACGTCGATCGGGTGCTCGAGGGCCCGCACGTCGTCCAGCCGAAGCCCGGCGCCCTCCAGCAGGCGCCGCCACTCCTCCTCGGAGTAGTTGCGGACGTGCGCGGGGTCGCGCAGGCGCTCCGCCTCCTCGGCGTCCTCGCCCATGAAGAGGTTGTCGACCACGAGGACGCGGTCGGCCGCAACGCGCGCCAGCTCTCGAACGCCTGCGACGATGTCGGCGAAGTGGTGGACGGCGGCGCGGCAGGCGACGACGTCGAAGCTCGCGTCGGCGAAGGGCAGGTGCTCGGCGAAGGCCTGCACGTCCGCCTTCATCCCCGGCGCCGGGTCGACGGTGACGACCTCGAGCCCCGCCTCGCGGAGCCGCCGGGCGACATGGCCGCCGCCGGAGCCGACGTCGAGCGCGGTGCGCGCCCCGGCCGCCCACTCGACGAGCAGGTCGAGGTCGGCGCCCGTGCGGTGCGCCTCGCTCTCGCGATAGGCGTCCGCCCGGTCGTCCCAGACGTTCGCGCTCACCGGAGCGACACCACCTTCTCGGCCGCCGAGAGCATCGTCTCCTCGACGTAGAGGTTCGGCGGCGCGGCCTCGACGAGCATGCGCCTGCCCTCCTCGGCGTTCGTCCCGTCGAGCCTGACGACGATCGGGTCCTCGATGGCCATCTGGCCGAGCGCGGTCAGGATCCCTCGCGCCACCTCGTCGCAGCGCGTGATCCCGCCGAAGATGTTGAAGAGGATCGCCTCGACCTGCTCGTCCGAGGTGATGACCTCGAGCGCGTCGACGACGCCCTGCGCGTCGCCTCCACCGCCCAGGTCGCAGAAGTTCGCCGGGCGCCCGCCGACCTGGTCGATGACATCGAGGGTTGCCATCACGAGTCCCGCGCCGTTGCCGAGGATGCCGATCTCCCCGTCGAGCTTCACGTACGTGACGCCCTTCTCGCGCGCGAGGCGCTCGTGCGGGTCGCCGGCTTCGACGTCGCGCATCTCGGCCACGTCCGGATGGCGGTAGAGCGCGTTCTCGTCCACGGTGAACTTCGAGTCGAGCGCCTTCACCTCGCCGTCCGGCGTCACGACGAGCGGATTGATCTCGCAAAGCATCGCGTCGAACTCGACGAAGGCGTCGTAGAGCTTCTGGACGATCGCCAGCACCTGCTTCTGCTCGCCCGGATCCTCGATGCCCGCCTTGAAGACCAGCCAGCGCGCCTGCCAGGGCTGGAAGCCCACCAGCGGCTCGACGTGCAGCCGCGCGAGGGCATCCGGGCTCGTCGCCGCGACCTCCTCGATCTCTACCCCGCCCTCGGTGGTCAGCATGAGGAGGGGCTTCTTCTCGCCCCGGTCGAACGTGACCGAGAGGTAGTACTCCTTCGCGATGTCGGAGGCCCGCTCGATCCAGAGGCGGCGGACGACATGCCCTCGGATGTCCATGCCGAGGATCGCGGAAGCGTGGGCCTCGGCCTCCTCCGGCGTGTCGGCGAGCTTGATTCCGCCCGCCTTTCCGCGCCCGCCGACGAGCACCTGGGCCTTGACGACCACCTGGCCGCCTAGCTCCTGCGCGGCGCGCCCGTGCCTCCTGCGGAGTCGTCGCGAGGCGACCCTCCGACACGGGGATTCCCGCGCGCGCGAAGAGCTGCTTCCCCTGGTATTCGTAGAGATCCACGGCCGGGCGCGAGTCTAGCTGGAAACCGGAATCACTCGTTCGGACGATGAGGCAGGCTGCAGAACGGGCGATGCAGGGCTGGGGAACCCCCGTGAGACTCATCCAGACTCTCGCCAAGGCCGGGGTGATCCTGGCCGTCATCGCCGTCGCCCTCGGCGGCGCGGTCGCGCTCGGGAGCACGCTGTTCGAGGCCCCGCCGCGGGACGCCGCCGAGTTTGCAGCGCGCATCGAGGCCGGGAGCACGCACGCGCAGCCGCCGCAGAAGCGAACGGGTGTCGAGCGCCGCTACGTCCTCCAGCTCAGCGAGCTCTGCGCGCGGCGGAACGAACAGCTCCGAGATCTCGAGCGCCGCGTGAACGAGGCCGATCGGGTCGCCACTCTCCGCGGCTGGCGGATTGTCTTCGGCAACTTCTCCGAGGACTTCGCCGCGCTCACGCCTCCCAAGCGCTACGAGGATGGGGCCGCCCGCACCGCGGCCCTCAGCAGGGCGATGCTCGACCTCGCCGACGGCGCCCTCGAGGCGAGGCGCTCCGGCGACCGGGAGACGTTCGAGGCGAAGACGAGGGCCGCCGAGCTTCTCGACGCACGCTACGACCAGGCCGTCCTCCGCCTGGACGCGCCCGCCTGCGCTACCCGCTGAGTCGCTCGACGTCGTGAGAGGATGCCGGCCGTGGCCGCGCAGCACGGCATCGACCGTCGTCGCATCTCGGCGCTCAAGGAGCGGGAGGACGAGCGCTTCGTCGCCGCGCGGCCGCGATCGAGGGAACTGCTCGCGCGAGGCCGCGACCTCATGCCGTACGGCGTTCCCATGAGCTGGATGGCGACGCTCTGGGACCATCCGCCGCTGTTCGTGGCCGAGGGTCGCGGGGCGTCGTTCGTCGACGTCGACGGTCACTCGTACCTCGACTTCCACATCGCGGACACGAGCGCCTTCTGCGGGCACGCCCCGGAACCGTGTCGAGGGCGGTTGCCGAGCAGGCGAGGCGAGGAGCGCAGTTCCAGCTCCCGACGGAGGATGCGCTCTGGGTGGCGGCGGAGCTGGCTGCCCGCTGGGGCTTGCCCCGGTGGCAGTTCACGCTGTCGGCAACGACGGCGAACGTCGAGGCCATTCGCCTGGCACGTCTGGCCACCGGCCGGACGACGGTGCTCATGTTCGACGGCAAGTACCACGGCCACGCAGACGACACGCTCGTCATGCTCGAGGCCGGCCGCAGCTCACCGGAGTACCTCGGCCTACCCGGTGAAGCCGCCCAGAGAGCCCGGATCGTCCAGTTCAACGACCTCGGCGCGCTCGCTGACGCTCTCGAGATCGGAGACGTCGCCTGCGTGCTCGCCGAGCCAGCGATGACCAACCTCACGATCGTCCAGCCCGATGCCGGCTTTCATCGAGAGCTTCGACGCCTGACCCGGGAAGCCGGGACGCTGCTCGTGCTCGACGAGACCCACACGCTCGTCTGCGGTCCGGGCGGGCTGGTCGGACGCTGGCAGCTCGATCCCGACATAGTCACGATCGGGAAGTCGATCGGCGGCGGGATCCCGGTGGGGGCGTACGGCATGACGCCGGAGCTCGCGGAGCGCTTCGAGACGCCCGACGAGCACCTCCCGGCATCGGGCGAGTTCGCCAACGAGCTGGCCACGGGCGGCACGCTCTTCGCCAACGCCCTCTCGATGGCCGCCTGCCGCGCGACGCTCGGCGGGGTTCTGAACGCGGAGGCGTACGAGCGCACGGCTGCGCTGGGCGAGCGGCTCGCAGCCGGGATCGAGTCAGCGACCGCCAGCGCCGGCCTTGACTGGCGCGCCCACCGTCTCTTTGCGAAGAGCGGCTACTGGTTCGACACCGAGTTGCCCCGAAACGCGCTCGAGGCCCGTGACCGCGACGATCTCGAGCTCCGGGCTCTGCTCAGGGTGGCCCTGGCGAACCGGGGGATCTGGGAAGGCGGCTTCTGGCTCGGCCCTACGGTCTCGGTGGCCATGAGTGAGGCGGGGGTCGAGCGCTACGTCGAAGCCCTGAGCGAGATCCTGCTCGAGCTCATGTCGTAGGGGCGGCGTTCGAGACCGGGCCCTATCGGGTACACAGCCGGACGCTGTAGCGTTCGGCCGGACCCTTCAGAGGAGGTAGCGATGAGCACCCTGCGCGACGACGAAATCCGGACAATCTCCGAAGGCGGCCGCCTCGACCCGCAGGCGGACACGGACGGGGACGACACCGACACGACGGACGGCGACGCGACCGACACGGACGCCGACGACGCCGACACGGACGCGACCGACGCCGACACGGACGACACGGACGCGTAGAGCCGCCGACGCGGCGCTCGAGCGCTGTCTCGAGCCCGTTTCCGCGGACACGTTCTTCGCCGAGCACTGGGAGCAGCGGCCGCTCGTCGTCGCCCGCGACGAGCCGGGGCGCTTCGACGATCTCCTCTCGGAGGCCGACGTCGAGCGGCTGGTCTGCTCCACGGCGATCCGCTACCCGGCGTTCCGCCTCGTCCGGGAAGGCGGGCAGCTCGACCTGGGCGCCTACACCTCGACCGTCCCGTGGCGCCCGGCCTTCACCAGGACGGCCGACGTCCCCCGCATCCTGGCCGAGTGGGAGGCGGGTGCGACGATCGTCCTCCAGGCCCTGCACGTCAACTGGCACCCGCTGGCGGTCTTCTGCCGGCAGCTCGAGGAGGCTCTCGGGCAGCCGGTGCAGGTCAACTCGTACTCCACGCCCAGGGGCTCGCAGGGCTTCGCGGTTCATCACGACACGCACGACGTCCTCGTGCTCCAGGTCGCCGGCGAGAAGCGCTGGCTCCTCTACGACCCGCTCCTCGAGCTCCCGCTCAAGCACCAGCGCTACTCGAAGTCGCTGGGCGAGCACGGCGAGCCGACCGACGACCTCGTCCTCCGCGCCGGGGACACGCTCTACCTCCCGCGCGGCTGGCTGCACCAGGCGGAAACGTCGGACACCGACTCCCTCCACCTGACCATCGGGATCAACGCCTACACCTGGCTCGACGCGGCCAAGGCGGCTCTCGGCCCGCTCGAGCACGACGCCGACCTGCGGCGGGGAGTCGCTCCGGACGGCGAGGAGGCAGACGAGATCGCGGAGCGCCTGCGCGCCCAGCTGAGCCCGGAAGAGGTGGCGCGGCGACGGCGGCGGCGGTTCCTGGACACGCGCCGGCCGATCCGCGAGGACGGCATCTCGCAGCTCCGCGCCCTCGAGCGGCTCGACGTGGAGACGCCGGTCGAGCGGCGCAGCACCGTGATCGCCGACCTGGAGGAGGGCGAGGACGGCGTCGGGATCGTCTTCGAGGGGCGGGAGCTCCACTTTCCCGCGCATGCGCGTGACGAGGTGGTCGGCTGCTTCGAGGCGGAGGAGCCGTTCCGGCTCTCCGAGCTTCCCGGCGACCTCGACGACGCCGGAAGGCTCGTCCTCGCGCGCAGGCTGGTGCGCGAGGGCTTCCTGCGGATCGTCTAGCTGCGGCGGATCGCCGTCGCCACGTAGCGGCGGGGGCGACTCGGCTGTGCCGCGCCGCAGGTGAGGAAGACAGCCTCGTCGGCATCCTCGGAAGCGACGTCCACCTCGCGCACGGCACCGTCCGGAACCCCGAAGCGGACGCACCAGGCATCGTCACCGGTGCGCTTGCAGCCGACGAAGGCGAGGTCGTCGATCCCGACGAGCTCTTCGGCCTGCCGGATCGCGTGCTCGGCGGCCTGAACGGGGAAGCCGTAGGCGGCGCGGCCGCGATAGTGCTCCAGGTCGATGCGCCCGGCGGCGTGGGCCTCCAGCAGGGCGCGGGCGCCTTCGGGCTCGACGCGCCCGTAGTAGAGAGCCTGCGGGAGGATGACGACGTTGCCCGCGAAGCGGTCGCCGCCGACGTGACTCGACTGCCAGACCCACCCGGACTCGGTCTCCCGGCGCAAGGCGTCGTAGACCGGTCGCCCGTTCTTGGCGCAGCAGCGGTCGCGCTTGCCGTGGGTACAGACGACGAGCAGCGGGTGGCCGAGCGGGACGCCGGGCAGCCCTCCGCCTCTCAGCGCGCCGGCGAAGTCGAAGCTCCGCAGGTCGTCGAGATCGTCGACCTCGAGGTGGAAGAAGCGCTCCGCGCGCGGCTCCGACGTCCCGAACCAGACCTGAGGGCGCACGTGAGCCCGGCGCTCGGGCTTCTTCACGAAGAGGAGCCTCGACGGCCCCAGGGCATGAAGCTGCTCTCGCAGATGAGCCTTCAGCTCGTCCGAGAAAAGGCTGCCGCCGAGGACGTCGCGATCCCAGAGACCGCTGTACTCGAGCACGATCCAGTTGTCGATCCGGCTCGCCGTGGCCGCCAGCGGCTCGGCGTTCGCGCTCGACACCGCCGCGCAGAAAGCGCGGCTACGCGCGCTCGCCTTCGGCTGGACGCTCACGGCCACGAACCTAGCGTAGCCGATCTGTAAGGCCGACCTTACAACGAGACGTCGCCGTCCTCGCCCTCCTGGGCGACGACGCAGATGACCTGGCCGGTCGTGACGAGCTCGCCGGGCGCGACGGAGAGGCCGGTGACCCGGCCCGAGCGGTGGGCCGTGATCTCGTTCTCCATCTTCATCGCCTCGACGACGCAGATCACCTGGCCCTCACGGATCTCGTCGGCCTCGGCCACCTCGACGGCGAGCACGGTGCCCTGCATGGGGCTGACGACCGCCTCGCGTGCGGCCGCGTGGTGGGCACGGCCGCCCGCCCGCTCGCGCCGGCGCCGCGCCAGCTCCGCGTGGGGCGGCTCCGGGCGGAGGAGGGTGACCTCGAAGCGCCTGCCGTTCAGCTCGACGCCGACAGCCTGCTCTCGCACGCGCGCCGGCGCCGGAACGCGTGGGGGCGCCGCGTCGCCGCGCATCCCCTCCGCGATCGACTCGACCAGCCCGAAGCACGTCTCGCCGGCGACGAAGCACGGATGCTCGAGGAGGGCACGGTGGAAGCCCACGAGCGTCGAGACGCCCTCGATCGTGTACTCGTCGAGCGCTCGCAGCATGCGGCGCCTCGCCCGCTCCCGGTCGGTGTCCCAGACGATCAGCTTGGCGACGAGCGGGTCGTAGAGCCCGATCACCTCGGAGCCCTCGCAGACGCCCGAGTCGACCCGCACTCCGGGCCCCGCCGGCTCGCGGTAGGCGGTGATCGTCCCAGGCGTCGGCAGGAAGCCGTTGGCCGCGTCCTCGGCATTGATGCGGCATTCGATCGAGTGGCCGGAGAAGCGCACGCCCCCTTGGCCGAAAGAGAGCGGCTCGCCGGCTGCGACGAGTACCTGCTCGCGTACGAGGTCGATCCCGGTGACCAGCTCGGTGACGGTGTGCTCGACCTGAATGCGCGTGTTCATCTCCAGGAAGAAGTAGTCGCCGTTTCGGTCGAGCAAGCCCTCGATCGTCCCGGCGCCGCGATAGCCGACGGCGCGCGCCGCATCGACCGCGATAGCTCCGATCCGCTCCCGGAGCTCCGTCCCGACGGCCGGCGAGGGCGTCTCCTCGACGAGCTTCTGGTGCCGGCGCTGGATCGTGCAGTCGCGCTCGCCCAGGTGGACGACGTTCCCATGCGAATCCGCGAGCACCTGCACCTCGACGTGTCGTGGGTCTTCGAGGAACCGCTCGACGTAGACGGTTGCGTCGGCGAAGTACGACTCTCCCTCGCGCTGTGCGGAGGCAAGCGCGCGCTCGGCCTCCTCCGGCGAGCGGACAACCTTGAGCCCCTTGCCGCCGCCCCCGGCCGAGGCCTTGATCGCCAGGGGCCAGCCGTGCTCTTCCCCGCCGGCGAGGATCTCGTCCACGGACTCGACGGGCTCGGTCGTCCCCGGGATGACAGGCACGCCCGCCTCTCGCATCAGGCGGCGGGCGGTGACCTTGGAGCCCATCGCCTCGATCGCCGCGGGCGGCGGCCCGATCCAGGTGAGGCCGGCCGCCTCGACCGCCCGGGCGAACGACGCGTTCTCGGCGAGAAAGCCGTAGCCGGGGTGGATCGCGTCTGCCCCGGCGGCTCTCGCGGCCGCGAGCACGCGCTCCTGGTGGAGGTAGCTCTCGGCCGGCGCGCCCGGGCCGAGCAGGTACGCCTCGTCGGCCGCAGCGACGTGGAGCGAGCCGCGATCGGCCTCTGAATAGACCGCGACCGTGCCGATCCCGAGCTCGCGCAGCGTCCGGAAGACGCGGACGGCGATCTCACCGCGGTTGGCGACCAGGATCTTCCCGAACGGGGCCACGACCCGCGTATTGTCGCCTGTCGTCTGTGAGGCAGGCGGCGTCGGCCGACCGAGGCCCGTTCGCGAGGGCGCCGACGTATGCTCTCAGGGGGTGACCTTCGCCGACCACCTGACCGTCGCCAGGGCGGCCGCCGTGCCGGTCGTCGTCGTCCTCTTCGCCTGGGACTTCCCCAACCACGACTACTGGGCAACCGCCGTGTTCGTCGTCGCGATGGCCACCGACTGGGTGGACGGCTGGTGGGCCCGTCGCAACGACCGCACGTCCGACCTGGGCCGCATCCTCGACCCCGTGGCCGACAAGCTGCTGGTGATGGCGGCGCTGATCATGCTCGTCGGGAGCGTCCTCCCGGCCTGGATGGTCGCCGCCGTGATCGCCCGTGAGTTCCTGGTCACCGGCCTCCGGCTCGCCGCCCTCGAGCGCGGCGTCGTCATCGGCGCCCGCGACCTCGGCAAGCTCAAGACCTGGGCGCAGGCTGTCGCGGCCGCCCTCGCCGGCCTCGCGGCGGGCGGCGCGTTCGACGATGTCGTTGCCTGGTGGGCCATGCTCGTCGCCCTGATCCTCACCTGGGTCTCGGGCCTGGACTACGCTCGAAGCGCCCCCCGTCTTCTTCGTGGCCAACAGCCTGCGTAGCTTCCGCCGGGAGGACATCCCGGTCGTCCTCGAGCTCTCGCGACGCGCGTTCAGCCGAGCGGAGGAACAGGTTGGCAATCCGTTGTGGGCCTCGCGGGACGAGCTCGAGAGCGAGCTCTCCGACTGGGACGAACCACCGGAGAGGACGCTCCTCGTCGACGACGAGGACGGGCACGTCGTCGGCTTCGGCGGCGTCGAGGTCGCGAAGGGTTTCCCTCACGCCGATCTCTTCGGCCCGCTCATCGCTCCCGGATATCGCGGCCAGAAGCTCGGCAGCGAGCTCCTCGACGCCTCGGTGGCGATCGCGGTCGAGCACGGGCGCCACTCCGTGATCGGCTCCGTCGGCCCCCGCAACATCTCGGGACGGATGCTGCTCGAGCACCGAGGCTTCCACACGCGCGGGCCCGCAAAGGCGGTGTTTCGCCTGACCCCCGAGGAGCACCGCGCCGTGGCCGAAGGGCCGGAGGGCGTCGAGGTGCGCCGCGGAGACGCGGCTGACCTGGGTCGCGCGTTGGATCTCTACCACTCGACCTTCCCGGAGGGCGTCTTCCCGGACGAGACCTGGCAGGAGGGGCTGGCGAGCGGCTCGGTCTACCTCGCCGAGCGCGAGGGCACACCGCTCGCGTTCGTCAACATCGACTCCAACGACCGCTGGGCGTACCAGATCGGCGTCGTGGCCGAGGAGCGCTCGCGCGGGGTCGGCAACTTCCTCCTCTCACGGGTTTTGCAGGACTACTGGAGGGAGCACCCGGGCGAGGTCCTCGGCCTCTCGGTCGAGGCGGACAACCTGCCCGCACTCCGGCTCCTTCGACGCCAGGGCTTCGCACCGTGGCTCGTCCTGCAGTCATTCGAGCTCTGGCTGTAGCGCCCGTCTGGCGCGGACGCAGACGACGTGCGAACATATGTTCGTGGACTCCGACGCCACCGTGCTGCACGCGGACCTGGACGCGTTCTTCGCCTCGGTCGAGCAGCGCGACGATCCCCGTCTGCGCGGACGGCCGGTGATCGTCGGCGCCGGCGTCGTCCTCGCGGCCAGCTACGAGGCAAAGGCGTACGGGGTTCGCACTGCGATGAGCGGCGCGCGGGCCCGCCGCCTTTGCCCCCGGGCGATCGTCGTCCCACCGCGCATGTCTGCATACGCCGAGGCCAGCAAGGCGGTCTTCCGCGTGTTCGAGGACACGACGCCGCTGGTCGAGGGGCTGTCGATCGACGAGGCGTTCCTCGAGGCCCGCGGGCTCGAGCGGCTCTCGGGCAAGCCCGCGGAGATCGCAGCGCGGTTGCGGCGCGACGTCCGCGAGCGCGTCGGCCTGCCTATCACCGTCGGGGTCGCCAGGACGAAGTTCCTCGCCAAGGTGGCGAGCGGGGTGGCCAAGCCCGACGGGTTGCTCGTCGTCCCGCCCGACGGCGAGCTCGCCTTCCTCCACCCGCTCCCGGTCGAGCGGCTCTGGGGCGTCGGGCCGGTCACCGCCGGAAGACTCCGCCGGCTGGGCATCGAGAGCGTTGGACAGGTCGCGCAGTTTCCCGAGGCCGCGCTGATCGCCATTCTCGGGCGCGCGGCCGGGCGGCATCTGCACGCTCTCGCCCACAACCGCGACCCCCGACCCGTCCAGGCGCGGCGCCGTCGCCGCTCGATCGGATCGCAGCGCGCGCTCGGCCGCTCGCTCGACCTCACCCGAGGCCGTCGATGCCGTCCTCGTCGGGCTCGTCGACCGCGTGACCGGCCGCATGCGAGCCGCCGGACGCGTCGGTCGGACCGTCGTGCTCCGCCTGCGCTTCGGCGACTTCTCCCGGGCAACCCGATCGCAGACCATGCCTCTGGCGACGGCCGGGTCTCAGGTGATCCTCACCGCGGCGCGAGAGCTGCTCCTGGCGGCCGCCCCGATCATCGAGCACCGGGGGCTCACGCTGGTCGGCATCGCCGTGACCGGTCTCGAGAACGACCGTCGGGCCCAGCTCGCACTGCCGTTCGACCGTCCCCGCTGGTGCGCTCTCGACGCCGCGGTGGACGAGGTCCGCGGCCGGTTCGGATCGAGAGCCGTCACCCGGGCGGTGCTGCTCGATCGCGAGCAGGGCCTGTCGATGCCTCTCCTCCCCGACTAGGAGGGATTGGTGGAACGTCGTTCGTCGTCGGGGTGCGATGGTCGTTCCGAGGCACGGACGCAGGGAGCGCTCGTAGCCAAAGCTACGGGCGCGACTGAGGACACAGCCTCGGGGCGAGCAGCGCGGCCCGGCGGCACAGCGCGCGTTTCGTCAAACCCTCCTAGG
>CAVOUB010000002.1:0-228688 GCA_963699495.1 uncultured Actinomycetes bacterium
ATAGCCAGTCTGCCGCCCGTGCAGGACTTCGCTCTGGGCGTCCTCTATGTGCTGGTCGCGGCCGTCCTCGTCTGGGTTCCGGTCGCGGTCTATCTCGTCGTCGGTAGGCGGGCGGACGACTGGATCGCGAGCGCGGAGGGCTGGCTCACGACCAACGAGCGGGGGCTCACCTTTTTCTCGACCCTGATCTTCGGGCTCCTGGTGACCAGCGACGCGCTCGTCCGGCTCCTGTGACGCCGACCCCTCGAATATCGTGGCGCCGGTCGTGGATGAGCTAGCAGCAGTCCTCGCGCTTCTCGCCGCCGTCTCCTTCGCCCTCGCCGCGACCCTGTGGCAGCGGGCGTCCATGGACCGCGGCCTCGGGCCGGGGGACCCGAAGGCGCTGCTGGTCCTCCTGACCAGCTGGGTGTGGCTGCTCGGCCTGGGAGCCCAGACCCTCGGCGTCGTCCTGCAAGCGGGGGCGCTCGACCGCGGACGCGTCGCGATCATCCAGCCGCTGCTCGTGACCACGATCGTGTGGGCGCTTCCGCTCGGCTACTTCCTGACCCACCAGACGGTCACACGGCGCCACGTCGCCGGGGCGGCGATCATCGTCGTGGGCCTCGCGGTCTTCGCGAGCGTCGGCGACCCCGCGGCCGGCGTCGACAACGCACCGACCTCCGACTGGGTCTCGGCGCTGCTGGTGATCACGGCGATCTGCATCGGGCTGATGCTGTTCGCAAGGCGAGGCGGCCTCGGAATGAGGGCGGCGATCTTCGGGACCACGGCCGGCATCCTCTACGGCGTCTCGGCAACGCTGATGAAGCCCGTCGTGGAGGATCTCCACGCCGAGGGGCTCGCCGAGGTGCTGGCGAACTGGCAGCTCTGGGTCATGGCCGTCGCGGGGATCATCGGCTTCTACCTCCAGCAGGTATCGCTCGCGACCGGACGGCTGGTCGCATCGGTCGCGACCGTCTCGGTGGCCAACCCGGTGGTCAGCGTCCTGCTCGGCGCGCTCGTCCTCCAGGAGCGGCTGGACAAGAATCCGCCCTGGCACGCGGTGGTGGCCGTCGGGGCTCTCGCCGCGGCGCTGCTCGGAGCGGTCATCATCGCGTCGGCGAGCGAGAAGGACGCCGAAGCCGAGGTGCCGGCCGGTCAGCCGGCACTCGCCTGACGGCGCAGCAGCCAGGCACCGATGAAGAAGCAGACGGCGCCGAGGAAGGTGAACGCGTTCGTCGCCTCGCTGTTGAGGAGCTCGCCCGTGTCGGGGACGACCCACGACGCCACTGCCGCGATCCCGAAGAAGACCGAGCCGAGCAGGTTCAGGTTCGCGATCCGCCGCTGGGTGTCGCGGCGGCCCCACACCGCGGCCAGCGCGAGCGCGCTCGCCACGAGGAAGCAGACCGATCCGAGCGCATCGGGCGCCCAGACGCGCACGTCCTCCTGCTTGGTCGTGAGCGCGTCGTTCATGGCCGCGAACGTCGTGATGTTGAAGAAGACCGTCCCCACGAGCTGGACGCCGGCCGCCCACCAGTCCAGCCGGTCGGGCCGGGGCGTCTGGCGGAACTGGAGCAGCGCAGCCGAGGTGAAGAAGACCGAGCCGGCGAAGAAGGTGACGCCGACGGCCGACGGGTCCACGAGCTCCGAGTAGAACGGCGCCGACCCGAGCGCGAACGCGGCCGAGCCGACCATGAACAGAACCCCGATCCACCAGAGTCTGGGCTTCATCCCAGGGGGATGATGCGCGAGCGGCCGGTCACATAGAGTCTGGTGACGACTGCGCCGTCCCAGCTCGGCGCCGGAGGAGGTCGCCCGTGGCAAGGCCTGTCGAGACCAACGGCACGGAAGCCCGGCGGCCGCGTGTCGTCGTTCTCGGAGGCGGGTTTGCCGGGATCGGAGCCGCCCGCGCGCTGAAGGATGCCGAGGCCGACGTCGTGCTCGTGGACGAGCACGACTACCACACCTTCCAGCCGCTCCTCTACCAGCTGGCCACCGACTTGCTGGCGACGGCGGTGGTCGGTCACCCGCTGCGGGACCTCTTCCACGAGCAGCCGAACGTCGCCGTCCACCAGGACGCGGTCACGTCGGTGGACCTGGCCCGCCGGGAGGTGGAATTCGCCGAGATGGCGCCGCTGACCTACGACTACCTCGTCCTGGGGCTCGGCGCGCGGGTCAACTTCTTCGGCACCGAGGGCGCGCCCGAGCACGCCTTCCCGATGTACACGCTCGCCGACGCGGTGCGGCTCAAGGAGCACGTCCTGCGCAAGTGGGAGGCCGCCGACAAGGACCCGTCGCTCGTCGACGACGGGGCGCTCAACGTCGTCGTCGTCGGAGGCGGGCCGACCGGCGTCGAGAGCGCCGGCGCGCTGGCCGAGCTCTACACGGGCGACTTCGCCGCGGACTACCCGAGCCGTGCCGCAGGAGAAGGCGCGCGTCACGCTGGTCGAGGCCGGCCCGGCGCTCCTCACGATGTTCAAGAAGGACATCCAGGCGTACACGAAGAAGGCGCTGGAGGAGCGCGGCGTCGACATCGTCCTGGGCGAGATCGTCGAGTCGGTCTCGCCGACCCGCGTCACGCTCAAGTCCGGGAAGGTGCTCAAGGCGCACACGCTCGTCTGGGGCGCGGGCTTGCAGGCGAGCCCGATCGCCGACGGGCTCGGTCTCGAGCTGGAGAAGGGCAACCGGGTCGTCGCCGGCCCGGATCTCTCGATCGAGGGGCATCCGGAGGTCTTCGGCGTCGGCGACATCGCGTGGATCACCGACTCGAAGACGAAGCGTGTCCTCCCGCAGCTGGGCTCGGTGGCGCTCCAGGCCGGCGAGCAGGCGGGAGCGAACATCGCGCGGCTGATCGCGGGCGAGAAGACCGAGCCGTTCGTCTACCACGACAAGGGCACGATGGCGACCATCGGCCGCGGTGCGGCCGTGGTGCAGTTCCACCGCGGCCGGACGCTGAAGGGCAAGACCGCGTCGCTCGCGTGGGGCACCGTCCATCTGGCGCTCCTCTCCACGGGCGAGGACCGCGCCAAGGCCATGGTCGAGTGGAGCTGGGCGGGCTTCACGCACGAGCGACCCGGCCGGATCACCGTGCGGACGGACGGAGGACTGATGGCGGCCGACGCCACCGACGACCTTCTTCGCCGAGCTCGGCGAGCGCGGCCACGAGCCGCTGCTCGAGAAGGCCAAGGGCACGCTCCGCTTCGAGCTCAGGCGCGGGAAGCAGACCGACCGCTGGCTCGTGACGATCGACAAGGGCGACGTGAGCGTGTCGCGCAGGAACGCCGCTGCCGACGCGACCGTGCGCGCCACCAAGGAGCTGTTCGACGGCCTGGCGAGCGGCGAGGTCAACACGATGGCCGCCGTCCTGCGCGGGGCGGTCGAGTTCGAGGGCGACCCGGAGCTGCTCGTCCTCTTCCAGCGGCTCTTCCCCGGCCCGCCCGCGAAAGGCAAGCGATGAGCGACGACGGGCTCGTCAAGATCCTCGACGGCAACACCTTCGTCGTCAGCGACGAGCGCGGGGACATCGAGGCGTCGCTGACCGACCCGACCGGTCTCTTCTCCTTCGACACCCGCTTCCTCTCCAAGTGGGTCCTGACGGTGAACGGCGAGCGGCTCAACCCGCTCTCGGTCGACGATCTCCACTACTTCGAGGCGCGCTTCTTCCTCGTGCCCGGCACGGGAACCGTCTACGTGGACGCGAAGCTCTCGGTGATCCGCCAGCGCGCGGTCGGGCAACGGGTTCCACGAGGAGCTGACGATCCTGAACCACGAGGACGAGCCGGTCGACTTGACCGTCAGGATCGAGGCCGGCTGCGACTTCGCCGACCTCTTCGAGGTCAAGGACGCGCTCGCCAAGAAGGGGAAGTACGTGGCCAGGGTCGAGGGCGGCCGCGTGCTGCGGCTCGGCTACGAGCGCGACACCTACCGCCGGGCGACGCTGATCTCGGCCACGGCTCCGGCGAAGGTCGACAAGAACGGCCTCACGTTCACGACGACGATCGAGCCGCACGGCGAGTGGTCGACCGGGCTCGACGTCGTCACCGCCCTCCTCGGCTACGGCGAGCGGCACAAGCGGTCGAAGTTCGCCCGCAAGCGCGGGCGGCAGGACATGGAGAAGAACCTCGCGCGCTGGCTGGAGGCCGCGCCGAGGGTCGAGTGCGACTCGGACACGCTGAAGGCGACCTACAAGCGGAGCCTGGTCGACCTCGCGGCTCTGCGCTTCACGCCTCCGGTCGCGTCGGGGAAGAGCCTGCCCGCGGCCGGCCTCCCGTGGTTCATGACCATGTTCGGCCGGGACAGCATCTTCACGAGCCTGCAGGCGCTCCCGTTCACGCCCGAGCTGGCGGCCACGACGCTGTTCGCCCTCGGCGAGTGGCAGGGGACGCGCGTCGACGACTTCCGCGACGAGGACCCGGGCCGGATCCTCCACGAGATGCGCTACGGCGAGATGACAGCGTTCGAGGAGCGGCCGCACTCGCCCTACTACGGGTGCGCCGACGCCACGCCCCTGTACGTCGTGCTCCTCGACGAGTACGAGCGCTGGACCGGCGACCGCAGGCTCGTGCGCGACGCTCGAGTACGAGGCGCGGGCGGCGCTCAACTGGATCGACGAGTACGCGAACCTGCGCGGCGACGGCTACGTCTGGTACCAGCGTCGCAACGAGGAGACGGGCCTGGAGAACCAGTGCTGGAAGGACTCCTGGGACTCGATCTCCTACAGCGACGGCCGGCTTCCCGGCTTCCCTCGCGCGACCTGCGAGCTGCAGGGATACGCCTACGACGCCAAGGTGCGCGGTGCCCGGCTCGCGCGGGAGATCTGGAAGGACCCGGCCTACGCGGACGAGCTGGAGAAGCAGGCGGCCGACCTGAAGCGCCGCTTCAACCGCGACTACTGGGTGGAGGACGGCGAGCTACTTCGCGCTCGCGCTCGACCCCGACGGCAACCAGGTCGACGCGCTCGCCTCGAACAACGGCCACCTGCTCTGGAGCGGGATCGTCGACAAGACGAAGGCCGGAGCGGTCGCGCGCCACCTGCTCGGGCCGCGGCTCTTCTCCGGCTGGGGCGTGCGCACCCTGGCCGAGGGCGAGGGCCGCTACAACCCGATCGGGTACCACGTCGGCACGGTCTGGCCCTTCGACAACTCGTTCATCGCCTGGGGGCTGCGGCGGTACGGCTTCAAGGACGAGGCGGCGCAGATCGCCGCCGGCATCCTCGACGCCGCCGAGCTCTTCGCCGGCCGCCTGCCCGAGGCGTTCGGCGGCTACGAGCGCAACGTGACCAAGTACCCGGTGCAGTACCCGACCGCCTGCAGCCCGCAGGCCTGGTCGACGGGGACACCGCTCCTCCTCCTGCGGACGATGCTCGGGCTGGAGCCGCTCGGCGACCACCTGGTCGTCGACCCGGCGCTCCCGCGCGACATCGGGCTCCTCGCGCTCCTGGACATCCCGGGGCGCTGGGGCCGGATCGACGCCTTCGGCCGCGGGCGGGTGGACATTCGTGCGTGATCGATCTCGAGAGGAGACCTAATGACCAACCCTGCGCCCGCGGACGTCTTCGTCGTCTTCGGCATCACGGGCGACCTGGCGAAGGTGATGACCTTCCACTCGCTGTACCGGCTCGAGGCCCGCGGCCTGCTCGACTGCCCGATCGTCGGCGTCGCGGTCGACGACTGGACCGTCGACCAGCTCGTCGAGCGCGCCCGCGAGTCGATCGAGGGCACGGGCGAGCAGCTCGACCCCGCGGTGTTCGACCGCTTCGCCGCCCGGCTCTCCTACGTCCAGGGCGACTTCGGCGATGCCGGCACCTACGCCCGGGTGGGCAAGGCGATCGAGGGCGCATGAGACGCCCGTCTTCTACCTCGAGATTCCGCCTTTCCTCTTCGGCACGGTCGTCAAGGGCCTGGCCGACGCCGGGCTGACGAAGACGGCGCGGGTCGTCGTGGAGAAGCCCTTCGGCCACGACCAGGCCTCGGCCCGTGCGCTCGCCGACGAGCTCCACCAGTACATCGACGAGTCGCAGCTCTACCGGATCGACCACTACCTCGGAAAGATGGGCCTGGTCGAGATCCTCTACCTCCGCTTCGCGAACTCGATGCTCGAGCCCATCTGGAGCCGGAACTACGTCGAGGCGGTCGAGATCACGATGGCGGAGGACTTCGGCGTCGAGGACCGTGGCCACTTCTACGATCCCGTCGGCGCGCTGCGGGACGTCGTCGTCAACCACCTCATGCAGGTCGTGGCGGCCGCCGCCATGGAAGCGCCATCCCGGGGCGACCCGGACACGATCAAGGACGCGCAGGTCGCGCTCTTCCGGGCGGTCAAGGAGGCCGATCCGGCCCACTACGTCCGCGGCCAGTACGACGGCTATCTCGGGATCGACGGAGTCGCCCCGGACTCGACGACCGAGACGTACGCCGCGCTGCGCCTGGAGATCGAGAACTGGCGCTGGTCAGGCGTTCCATTCTTCATCCGAACCGGGAAGCGGCTCCCGGAAACGCTGACCGAGCTCCGGTTCGTCTTCAAGCATCCTCCTCCGCTCGGCTTCGGCCTCTTCGATCGACGGCCCGAGCCGAACCAGCTCGTGGTCAAGCTCGATCCGACGACGGGGATCAGGCTCGTCTTCGACGCGCATCGGGCCGACGCTACCGGCGCTGCGGCGATCGAGCTCGACATGGAGTTCTCGCAGGAGGGAGGAGAGGGCCCGACGCCGTACGAGGTGCTGCTGCACGCGGCGATGGTCGGAGAAAGCACGCGCTTCACGCGCCAGGACGGCGTCGAGGAGACGTGGCGGATCATGCAGCCGCTGCTCGACTCGCCCCCGCCCGTGCAGCCGTACGCGCCGGGCACCTGGGGGCCAGAGGCCGCTGAGGCGCTCGTCGCCGGCCACGGCCGCTGGCACGGCCCGTGGGTGACGGGATGAGCACCGAGACCGCTCAGGAGCCCCGCGGGCAAAGCGCGGCCGCGCCCTCGCCGTTCCCGCCCATCGCCGACTACGCGTTCCTGTCCAACTGCCACACGGGTGCCCTCGTCGCCCCGGACGGTGCGATCGACTGGCTCTGCGTCCCCTCCTTCGACGCGCCCAGCGTGTTCGGAAGCCTGCTCGACCGGGGCGCCGGCGTGCTCCGGCTCGGCCCGTTCGGCATCAACCACCCGACCACGCGCGCGTACGAGCCCGGGACGAACGTGCTGGCCACGACGTGGAAGACGCCGACCGGCTGGATCGTCGTCCGCGACGCCCTGACCATGGGGCCGTGGAATCACGAGGACGAGATCACGCCTCATACGCGGCCGCCGGCCGACGACGACGCCGACCACATGCTCGTGCGCACCGTCGAGTGCCTCGAGGGTACGGTCGAGGTCGAGCTCGTCTGCGAGCCGGTCTTCGACTACGGCCGTGTCCCCGCCGAGTGGACGATGGTCGACGGGGGTCGTCATGCCGCCGACGCGAGCGGTGCCGACGTCACCGTCCGGCTGCAGACCGACATGGCCCTCGGAATCGAAGGCGACCGGGTTCGCGCGCGACACGCGCTCGAGGCAGGTGATCGCATCTACTGCTCCCTCTCCTGGGCCGAAGAGCTGCGCTCGCCCGCCGACGTCGAGGACGCCGAGAAGCGTCTCGACGCGACGGTTCGCTTCTGGCGGGCCTGGCTGGGACGGGCCCGTCTGCCCGATCACCGCTGGCGCGAGTCGATCCAGCGCTCGGCGCTCACGATCAAGGGCCTCACCTACATGCCGACCGGGGCGACGGTGGCCGCGCTCACCACCTCGCTGCCCGAGACCCCGGGCGGGGAGCGCAACTGGGACTACCGCTACACGTGGATGCGCGACTCGACGTTCACGCTGCAGGCACTGCACTACCTGAACCTCGACTGGGAGGCCGACGAGTTCATCCAGTTCGTGGCCGACCTCGACCCCAACGATGACGGCGGGCTGCAGATCATGTACGGGATCGACGGTCGCCGTGACCTGACCGAGTCGACCCGTGACGACCTCTCCGGCTACGCGGGGGCGCGCCCCGTCCGCATCGGCAACGGCGCTTTCGACCAGCGCCAGAACGACGTGTTCGGCGCGGTCCTCGACTCCATCCTCCTGCACACGCGGAGGAGCCAGCGCCTGCCACGGCGTCTGTGGCCGATCGTCAAGTCCCAGGCCGATTGCGCCACGCAGGTCTGGCGCAATCCCGACCAGGGCATCTGGGAGGCTCGCGGCGCGCCCCAGCACTACGTCTCGTCGAAGCTCATGTGCTGGGTCGCTCTCGATCGCGCGGCGAAGCTCGCGGGCATCCGCAGCGACTCGGAGCTCGAGACCGCCTGGCGGGCGACGGCGGACGAGATCAAGGCCGACATCCTCGAGCACGGCCTCACCGAGCGGGGCGTGCTTCGCCAGCACTACGAGACCGACGCGCTCGACGCCTCCGTCCTCCTGGCCGCCATCTTCGGCTTCCTCCCGCACGACGACGAGCGGCTCCGCGCCAGCGTTCTCGCAATCGACGAGGAGCTGACCGAGAACGGCTTCGTGCTCCGCTACCGAACGAACGAGACCGACGACGGCCTCTCGGGCAAGGAGGGCACGTTCCTGATCTGCTCGTTCTGGCTCGTCTCGGCGCTGGCCATCATCGGCGAGGAGCAGCAGGCCCGCGACCTCATGGAACGGCTGCTGCGGATCGCCTCGCCGCTCGGGCTCTACGCAGAAGAGTTCGAGACCAGCACGGCCCGGCACCTCGGAAACTTCCCGCAGGCCTTCTCGCACCTCGCGCTGATCGAGGCGGCCGGCAGCATCGTCCTCTCCGAGATGGTGGAGGAGATCACATGACCGAGTCTTACGACGTCATCATCATCGGCAGCGGCGCCGGCGGCGGAACGCTCGCCAACCGGCTCGCGCCGTCCGGGAAGAGCATCCTTCTGCTCGAGCGGGGCGGCTGGCTCCCGCGCGAGCCGCAGAACTGGCTGGCGCAGGACGTGTTCGTCGAGAACCGCTACGTCTCGCCCGAGACGTGGTACGACGCACAGGGGAAGCCGTTCCAGCCGCAGATCCACTACTTCGTCGGGGGCGCGACCAAGCTGTACGGCGCCGCCCTCTACCGCCTTCGCCGTGAGGACTTCGGCGAGCTCAAACACCACGACGGCATCTCACCGGCCTGGCCGATCTCCTACGACGACCTCGAGCCGTACTACACGGAGGCCGAGCAGCTCTACCAGGTGCACGGAGCCAGAGGCGAGGATCCGACCGAGCCGGACGCGAGCGGTCCCTATCCCCACCCGGCCGTCTCGCACGAGCCGCGCATCCAGCAGCTCTCGGACGACCTGGCCGCCGCGGGCTACCGGCCCTTCCACGCACCCTGCGGGATCATGCTCGACGAGTCGAATCCGCCGTACAGCGCCTGCGTGCGCTGTGCGAACTGCGACGGCTTCCCCTGCGTGGTGCACGCCAAGTCGGACGCCGAGGTGATCGCCGTGCGACCGGCGCTCGAGCATCCCAACGTCACCTTGCTCACCAACGCGAGGGCTGTCAGGCTGGAGACGAACCCGGCAGGCACCGCCGTCACCGGCGTCGTCGTGGAGCACGACGGGGAGACGGAGACGTTCGCCGGCGGCCTCGTCGTCGTCTCGTGCGGCGCCGCCAACTCGGCGAAGCTGCTGCTCCAGTCGGCGACCGACAAGCATCCGAACGGCCTCGCGAACGGCTCCGACCAGGTCGGGCGCAACTTCATGTTCCACGACAGCCAGGCGGTGCTCGCGCTCTCCCGCGAGGAGAACCCGACCGTCTACCAGAAGACCCTCGGGCTGAACGACTTCTACTTCGGCACCGACGGCTTCGAGTTCCCGCTCGGGAACATCCAGATGGTCGGGAAGTCGCAGGCGCCGATGTTTCGCGGCGAGAAGCCGATCGAGACCAGGCTGGCGCCCCAGTGGTCGCTCGACCGGATCGCCAAGCACGCGATCGACTTCTGGCTGTCGACCGAGGACCTGCCCAAGCCGGACAACCGGGTCACGGTCGACGGCGACGGCAAGGTGACGCTGAGCTACACGGAGACGAACGCCGTCCCGAAGAAGCGGCTGTACGACGAAGTCAGGTCGATCCTCGGGCAGCTGGACATGAACCCGGGACACCTCGTCCACCGCTTCGCCTACATGAAGAACGAGATCCCTGTGGCCGGCTGCGCGCACCAGGCCGGCACGTGCCGGTTCGGGACCGATCCGGCAACCTCGGTGCTGGACACCGACTGCCGGGCGCACGAGCTGGACAACCTCTACGTCGTGGACACGAGCTGCTTCCCCTCGATCGGCGCCGTCAACCCGGCGCTGACCGCGATGGCGAACGCGCTCCGCGTCGGCGACCACCTCCTCGAGCGGGCGGCCTGAGGTTGGACTGGCTCTGGTGGGTGGGCGCAGTCGTGATCGTCGCGTGGCTCTTCGCCATCGTCGACATGATCCGGCGGCGCGCGCAGCTCCGCCGCGGCCAGCTGGCCGCCTGGGTCCTGATCGTGATCATCCTCCCGGTGCTGGGCACGATCCTGTACTTCGTGATCGGCCGGCGGCCGCAGGCCCGGTAGGCCCCCGAGTGGAGGTCGAGCTCGCGGCGGGCGAGCAGCGGGCTGTCGTCGTCGGCCTCGGCGGCGGGCTTCGCTCCTACTCCGCCGGCGGTCGCGAGCTGCTCGACGGCTACCCGGCGGGCGAGCCGAGCACCTCGGGTCGTGGGCAGGTGCTGATCCCGTGGCCGAACCGGCTCGAGGACGGGGCCTACGAGTTCGACGGGCGCCGCCAGCAGCTGGCGCTGACCGAGCCGGAGCGGGGGAACGCGATCCACGGCCTCGTCCGCGACGCGGCCTGGACCGTCGGCGAACGGGAGCCGGACCGCGTGGTCATGGAGTACGAGCTGCAGCCGCAGCCGGGCTATCCGTTCTCGCTGTCGCTCGCGATCGAGTACGGGCTCTCCGAGAGCGGGCTCCGCGTGCGAACGAGCGCGACGAACATCGGCCCCGGCCCCTGTCCGTACGGGAGCGGGCAGCATCCGTACGTGACCCTCGGCACACCGACGGTGGACTCCTGTTCGCCTCCAGCTGCCCGCCGGCACCGTGCTGGTGACCGACGAGCGCGGGCTCCCGGTCGGCAGGAGGGCGGTCGAGGGGACGGAGTACGACTTCCGCCGGGCGAGGCCCATCGGCGCGACGAAGCTCGATGACGCCTTCACGGACCTCGAGCGGGACGAGGACGGCCTCGCCCGGGTCGAGCTCCGCGACCCTGAGGGAGGAGGCCTGACGCTGTGGGTCGACGAGAGCTACCCGTACCTCCAGCTCTTCACCGGGGACCCGCTGCCCGACGTCGGGCGGCGCAGCCTCGCCGTCGAGCCGATGACCTGCCCGCCCAACGCGTTCCGCAGCGGGGAAGACCTGATCCGCCTGGAGCCGGGCGCCCTGGTCACGAGCGCCTGGGGCATCCATCCCGTCTGATCAGGGCGGTGGCGGCAGCAGGAGGATCAGGACACCGGCGAAGACCAGGAGGCCGACGCCGACGGCGATCAGCGCGTAGCGAACGCCGCGCAGCGGGAACTGCGTGCTGATCCCCACGAGGAAGAGCACGCTCGCGAGGATGACGGTCGTGCGCACGTAGTTGTCGGCGGTCTCGGCCGCCTCGTGCCCGTCGGCGAAGAGCTCGTCGGCCTCGGCGTCCAGCTCACGGGAGGACTCCAGGCCGGTCGGCTTGTACTCCGGCATCGCCTGCGGTCCCGCCGGGGCGTCGGGGTTCTCGAACGGGTCCGTTGCGATCCAGGCGTCGAAGGCGACCTTGAACTCCGGCCGGAAGCGTCTCTCCGCGACCTTCACCGCCTCCTGGTCGCCTGCGATGTAGGCGCCGAACCAGGCGTTGAACGTGGTCGCGTCCCCCACGCGGTAGGTCAGGGACTCCTGAAACTGCCGGTTGGCCTTCGTCCGCGTGGCCGAGGCCGCGGCGAGGTCGAGGGACGACTCGGTTCCCCACTTCGCCGCCGAGAAGCCCGACCACGCGGCGACGATCGTGACCACGGAGAGGAGGAGCGCCTCGCCGATCGCGATCGTGCGATCGCGACCGGTGCGCCCGCCCGAATGCTTGGCGTGCTCGCCGATCTCCTTGCCGACCTCGGTCGGGGACAGCCCTTCGGGCACGCACGCCATTGTCACGGGCGGGGCTGACGGCCAACTTCATCCCCTTGGGGTGATTCCTCCGGCCCGGGTCGTTGGCACGATCGCGCCAGGATGACGCGATTTGGCGCGAGTGGTTAGGGTCGCGGGGTGAGCACGCTCGCGGTCTCCACGGTCGACCTCGCCCGCGTCCAGTTCGCGACCACGTCGCTGTACCACTTCCTGTTCGTCCCGCTGACGCTGGGGCTCGCCCCGCTCATCGCCGTCATGCAGACGATGTGGCATCGCACCGGCAACGATGCCTGGCTGCGGCTGACGCGCTTCTTCGGGACGCTCCTGCTGATCAACTTCGCGATCGGCGTCGCCACCGGGCTCGTGCAGGAGTTCCAGTTCGGGATGAACTGGTCGGTCTACTCGGAGTTCGTCGGCGACGTCTTCGGCGCCCCGCTCGCCATCGAGGGGCTGGCCGCCTTCTTCCTCGAGTCGACGTTCCTCGGCCTCTGGATCTTCGGGTGGAACAAGCTCGGCCCGCGCCTCCATCTGGCCACGGTGTGGCTGTTCGCGCTCGGGCTCCTGGCTGTCGGCCTTCTTCATCATGGTCGCCAACTCGTGGATGCAGCGTCCGGTCGGCTCCGACGGTCGCGGACGGCCGCGCCGAGCTGACCAGCATCTGGGAGCTGCTCACGAACCGCTTCGCCATCTGGGCGTTCATCCACGTTATCCTGGTCGGGCTGACGACCGCGGCGGTGGTCGTGCTCGGCGTCTCCTGCTGGCACTTCCTGCGCGGCCGCAACGTCGAGGTCTTCCGGCACTGCGGCCAAGCTGGCGCTGATCGTCCTCGTGCCGGTTTCGGCGGTGAACCTGGCGATCGGCAGCCACCTCGGCGTCGTCATCACCGACTACCAGCCGATGAAGATCGCCGCCACCGAGGCGCAGTGGGACACCGTGTCAGCCGTGCGCGTTCTCGCTCTTCCAGATCGGCGGCTTCACCGAGGACGACCAGACGCCGAGCTTCGACATCGAGATCCCGCATCTCCTCTCCTTGCTCGCCACCGGACTCGTGGAACGGCGAGGTGCAGGGGATGAACGCAGGTTCAGTCGCAGTACGAGCAGCAGTACGGCCCGGGCAACTACATCCCGCCGGTCCGGACGACGTACTGGAGCATGCGGATCATGGCGTACCTCGGGACGCTCGTCTTCCTCGTCGCCGCGGTCGGGGCGTTCCTCATGTGCAGGCGGAGGCTCGAGCGGACGCGCTGGTTCCTCTGGCTCGGCGTCGTCTCGATCGCGTTCCCGTATCTGTCCGCGCTCGCCGGCTGGGTGCTCTCCGAGGTGGGGCGGCAGCCCTGGATCGTGCAGGGGCTGCTCCAGACCTCCGACGCCAACTCGCCCAGCGTGAGCACGACGACGATCGCCTTTAGCCTCGGCACCTTCGCCGTTCTCTACGGGTTGCTCGCCGTCGTCGACTTCGTGCTCATGCGCCACTACGCGAGGCTCGATCCGCCAGAGACGGGCGGGCACGGCGACGAGCCCGCGCCTGCGGTGGGGTACTGATGGACCTCGAGCTCTTCTGGTTCATCGTCATCGCCTTCTTCTGGGCCGGCTACTTTCTGCTCGAGGGCTTCGATTTCGGCGTCGGCATGCTGCTCCCGTTCCTGCCGCGGGACGAGCGCGAGCGCCGCGTCATGTTCGAGTCGATCGGGCCCGTCTGGGACGGAAACGAGGTCTGGCTCGTCGTCGCCGGCGGCGCCACCTTCGCCGCGTTCCCGGCCTGGTACGGGACGATGTTCTCGGGCTTCTACGTCGCCCTCCTGCTCGTCCTTGCCTTCCTCATCATCCGGGTCGTCTCGTTCGAGTGGCGCGAGAAGCGTGAGAGCGCGCGCTGGCGCGCGCTGTGGATGTGGGCGAACACGATCGGGAGCACCGGCGCGGCGCTCATCTGGGGCGTCGGTCTCGCCAACCTGGTCAACGGCGTCCCCATCAACTCCGGCGGGGACTTCGCCGGGAGCTTCTGGGACCTCTTCAGCCCCTACACCGTGTTCGCCGGGCTCGCCGTGGTCCTGCTCTTCGCCTTCCACGGGGCGACGTACCTGACCCTGAAGACGACCGGCGACCTGCTCGAGCGCTCGCGTCACGCCGCGCGGCGGCTGGCCTTGCCGGCCGCGCTCGTGGCCGGGGCCTTCCTCGTCTGGACGGTTGTTGTCGCGGTCGACCGGAACGACAAGGACGTCTTTCCGCCGGTGCTCCCGGCTGCGGCGGGCATCGTGGCGCTCGTGCTCGCGGTCGTGTTCATCTTCTCGGGGCGGTTCGGCTGGGCGTTCGCGATGACCGGCGCCGGCACGGTGCTGCTCGTGGCGACCCTCTTCACGAGCCTCTACCCGCGCGTGATGGTCTCGCAGCCGGACTTCGCCAACAGCCTCACCGTTGACGGCACCGCCTCCTCGCACTACGCGCTCACGGTGATGACCGTGGTCGCGGTCATCGTCGCGCCAATCGTCCTCCTCTACCAGGGCTGGACGTACCACGTCTTCCGCGGCCGGATCGGCGGCGAGGAGCCGTCCGAGAGCCCGGTCGACCTGATCGCCCGGAAGACCGAGGGGTAGATCCCCGCTGGGACCGCTCGATCCGCGCCTGGTTCGCCGCGCCCGGGCCGTGCGCGCCATGCTCGCGGTCGACGCCGTCCTCGGGGTCGTCGCCTCGCTCCTCGTCCTCGCCCAGGCGGTGCTGCTCGCCCGCGTCGCCGCCCGTGGCTTCGAGGGGGCATCGCTGCGCGAGCTCCTGGCCCCGCTCGTCCTCCTCGTCGCCGTGGCCGCGTGCCGCGGAGCGGCCTCCTGGGGCTTCGAGGTCGCCGGTCGGCGGGCGGCGGCGAGCGCGCTCTCCGACCTGCGCCTGGACGTGGTCGAGCGCCGGCTCCGCGACCGGCCGGCGGCACTCGACGGCGCGGAAAGCGCCGAGGTGGCGACCCTCGCCGTGGGAGGCGTGGACGCGCTCGAGACCGCCTTCGCCCGCTACCTCCCGCAGCTCGTCCTGGCCGTCGTCGTCCCGGTCGCCGTGCTCGTCCTCGTCGCCTCGATCGACCTCCTCTCGGCAGGGATCATGCTGCTCACGCTCCCGCTCGTGCCCGTGTTCATGTGGCTGGTCGGCCGCTACACGGAGCGCCGCACGGCGGAGCGGCGGGAGGCGCTCCGGCTTCTCGCCACGCACTTCCTGGACGTCGTCCGCGGGCTGCCGACCCTGCGCGCCTTCAACCGGGGCCGGACGCAGGCCGAGCGGATCGAGCAGGTCAGCGACGAGTACCGGCGTGCCACGATGGGGACGCTTCGCGTCGCGTTCCTCTCCGGCACGGTGCTCGAGCTCGCGGCCACCCTCGGGATCGCGCTCGTGGCGGTAACCGTGGGCGTCCGCCTGGCCGAGGGCGGCCTCGGCCTCGAGGCGGGCCTGACGGTGCTGGTGCTCGCGCCCGAGCTCTACCTGCCGCTGCGGAATCTGGCGGCCCAGTACCACGCGAGCGCGGACGGCCTCGCGGTCGGCGAGCGGCTGCTCGACCTCGCCGAGGAGGAAGGCGTGCGTCCCCGGGGCCGGGCGACGCCGCCGAGCCTGCGCGACGCGCCCGTGCGGCTCGAGGGCGTCTCCTTCGTGTACCCGGCGCGGGCCGGCGCCGTCGTCGCGGATCTCGACCTGGAGCTCGAGCCGGGCGAGACGGTCGCGCTCACGGGCCCCAGCGGAGCGGGGAAGAGCACGATCGCCTCCCTGCTCCTGCTCCTGGCGGAGCCAGCGGCCGGCTGCGTGACCGCCGGTGGCGTCGACCTGGCGGGCTGCGACCCGGCTGCCTGGCGCCGGCAGGTCGCGTGGGTGCCCCAACGGCCGACGCTCTTCCGCGGGACGGTCGCCGACAACATCCGCCTCGGCGACGGTGACGCCTCGGACGAGGCAGTGCGTGACGCGGCCGCGCAGGCCGGCGCCGACGGGTTCGTGCGAGAGCTGCCGGAGGGCTACGAGACCGTCGTCGGCGACGGGGGCCGGCCGCTCTCGGCCGGCCAGGTGCGGCGGATCGCGCTGGCGCGCGCGTTCCTGCGCGACGCGCCGCTCGTGATCCTGGACGAGCCGACCGCCGATCTCGACCCGGCGAGCGCCGAGGCGGTGGGCGCCGCGGTGGAGCGCCTGCTCGCCGGGCGCACCGTCCTCCTCGTGACGCACAGGCCCGAGCTGGAGGCGCGGGCCGACCGCGTGGTGCGGCTCGACGCGGCGGTGGCGGCGTGACCACCCTCCGCAGGCTCTCGGCCTTGGCCGGCGCGCCCGCCCTCCGGGTTGCCCTCGCGATCCTGCTCGGGGCGCTCGCCGTCTGCTTCGGCATCGGGCTGATGACGGCCGCCGGCTACCTGATCTCGCGTGCGGCCGAGCAGCCGCCGATCCTGGCGCTCACCGTGACCATCGTCGCCGTCCGCTTCTTCGGGCTCGCCCGGCCGCTCGCGCGCTACCTCGAGCGGATCTCCTCCCACGACGTCGCCCTCCGCTCGCTCGCCCGCATCCGTACCCGCTTCTACGAGCGGATTGAGCCGCTCGCCCCGGCGCAGCTCGAGGGCTACCGCCGCGGCGAGCTCCTCAACCGCATGGTCGGCGACGTGGACGCGCTCCAGGGGCTCTACCCGCGCGGCGTCGGGCCACCGCTGGTCGCGGTTGTCGCCGCGGGCGCGTCCGTGGTCGCCGCGGCGATCGTGCTGCCCGCCGCAGCGGCGATCCTCGCCGCGGGCCTGCTCGTCGGCGGCGTCGCCGTGCCGTTCCTCGCCTGGACGCTCGCCCGCTCCTCCGGCCGCCGGCAGGCGGCGGCGCGGGGCGAGCTGACCGCCGAGCTGGTGGAGCTCCTGCGCGGCGCGCCAGAGCTCGTCGCGTTCGGGCAGGAGGACGCGGCGCTCGCACGCGTCCGCGCCGCGGACGCGGAGCTCGTGCGGCTCGGGCGGCGCGACGCCCTCGCCGCCGGGGCGGCCGACGCGCTCATGATCCTCGTCGCCGGCGCGACCGTGGCCGGGGTGCTGGCGGTGGTGGTTGACGCCCACGCCGTCGGCGCACTCGACCGCGTCCTCGTGGCGACGCTCGCTCTGCTCGCCCTGGCGTCGTTCGACGCGGTCCTCCCGCTCCCCGGTGCGGCGCGCGAGCTGACGGGCCTGTTCGCCGCGGGGCGGCGCGTGCTCGAGACCGTGGAGCGCGAGCCGCTCGTGCGCGACCCGGCGGAGCCGCGTCCAGGCCCCTCCGCGCGGGCGCCCGTCGCCCTCGAGGGCGTGACCGCGCGCTACGGGGACGAGGAGCCGGTCCTCCGCGGCTTCGACCTGCGGCTCGACCCGGGCCGGAGGGTCGCCCTGGTCGGCCCCAGCGGCGCCGGCAAGACCACCGTGCTCAACCTCCTGCTGCGCTTCCTCGACCCCGCGGAGGGCAGGGTCACGATCGGCGGGCACGACCTGCGCGAGTATCGCCAGGAGGACGCGCGCGCGACCTTCGCCCTGGCCGGCCAGGACGCGCACCTGTTCGACTCCACCATCCGCGAGAATCTGCGGCTTGCGCGTCCCGACGCGGAGGAGGCCGAGCTCTGGGCCGCGCTCCAGCGCGCGCGGCTCGCCGAGTGGGTCGCCTCGCTCACCGCCGGCCTGGACACGCCGGTCGGCGAGGAGGGGACGATGCTCTCGGGCGGCCAGCGCCAACGCCTCGTGCTCGCGCGCGCCCTCCTCGCGGGAGCCCCGGTGCTCCTGCTCGACGAGCCGACGGCGCACCTCGACCCAGCGACCGCGCGGGCGCTCATGGACGACGTCCTCGCCGCCGCGCCCGACAAGGCCGTCCTCCTCGTCACGCACCGCCCCGAGGGCCTCGACCGCATGGACGAGGTCGTCGAGCTCGCGCCTGTCTGACGTTCACCCCATCGGGACGACGCCGACAGCGGAGCGCGCCGGGAGACTCGAGGCCTATGGGGGACCTCCTCCTCCAGATGTTGCTCTACGGCCTCGCGGCGTTCGCCGCCGCGCCGGTCGCCATCGTCGTCTCCGCGCTGATCCTGGGAAAGTCGCAGCGCCCGCAGGCGAGCGTCTGGACCTTCACCGCGGGCGCGGCGTGCCTCGACGTGGTCTTGATCGTGGTCGTGCTCGCCGTCCTGGCGGCGACGGGCGCCGACGAAGGCGGCGACGCGAGCGCGTACCTCGACGTCGGGCTGGGCGCGCTCTTCCTGGGCATGGGCCTGCTCGCGCTCTTCTCGAAGGACAGTCCCGAGAAGGACGCGGCCAGGCAGGCCCGAGCGGAGGGCATCGCGTCGGCTCCCCTGCCAAAGCTCTTCGTGGCGGGGATCCTCGTCCAGCTCATCAACATCGACGCGATGGCGGTCTTCGGCGTCGGCCTGAAAGAGGTCCCTGCCGCCGACGTCTCGACCGCCGAGGCGCTCGTCGCCGTCGCCTTCGGCCTGGCCGTGATGCTGGCCGGCTACTACGGCCCGGCGATCGCGGTCGCGCTCTCGCCCGTGCGGGCCCGCGGGCTCCTCGTCCGCATGACCGCCTGGATCATGGCCCACAGCAAGGGGCTGGAGATCGTCGTCGGCGTCGCCTTCGGGGTCGCCTTCGTCTCGAAGGGCCTGGCCGTCCTCCTCTAGTCCGCGCTCGAGCCGGCCCAGATGTTGATGCCGGCGTCCGTGGCGTGGCGGTCGATCTCGGCGAGCTCGTCCTCGGTGAAATCGAGGCGGTCGAGCGCGGCCACGTTCTCCGCGAGCTGCGCGACGCTGCTCGCGCCGATGAGCGTCGACGTGATGCGCGGGTCGCGGAGGGTCCAGGCCAGCGCCATCTGGGCGAGTGTCTGGCCTCGCCCGGCCGCGAGCCCGTTCAGCGCCCGAATCTTCTCCAGGGCCTCGTCCGTCAGCAGGTGCGGCGAAAGGGAGCCGTCTGAGCGCGCGGCCCGCGAGCCTTCCGGGATCCCGTCCAGGTACTTGTCCGTGAGCATCCCCTGCGCCAGCGGGGAGAAGGTGATGCAGCCGACGCCTTCGTCGGCGAGGACGTCCAGCAGGTCCGGCTCGATCCAGCGGTTCAGCAGCGAGTAGGACGGCTGGTGGATCAGGAGCTTGATCCCCAGGTCGCGGAGGACGGCGGCCGCCTCCGTCGTCTTCGGGGCCGTAGTACGACGAGATGCCGACGTACAGGGCCTTGCCCTGCTGGACGGCCGTGGCGAGCGCGCCCATCGTCTCCTCGAGCGGCGTCCTCGGGTCGTAGCGGTGCGAGTAGAAGATGTCGACGTAGTCGAGACCCATGCGCCCGAGGCTCTGGTCGAGGCTCGCCAGCAGGTACTTGCGCGACCCCCATTCGCCGTAGGGTCCCGGCCACATGTCGTAGCCCGCCTTCGTCGACACCACCAGCTCGTCACGGTAGGGCGCCAGGTCGCTTGCGAGGAGTCGGCCGAAGTTCTCCTCGGCGGAGCCGTACGGAGGCCCGTAGTTGTTGGCCAGGTCGAAATGCGTGATCCCGAGGTCGAACGCGCGCCGCACGATCGCCCGGCTCGTCTCCAGCGGCCGGTCGTGGCCGAAGTTCCACCAGAGCCCGAGGGACACGGCCGGAAGGTCGAGGCCGCTCCTCCCGCACCGGCGGTAGAGCATGCGCTCGTAGCGGTCATCTGCGGGGACGTAGGTCATGGCACAGCCCTCCTCCGGGTGCGGTATACCTGATCTACACAATGGCCAAGCCTGTCGAGCAGCGCGATCGGGTCGTCATCCGCTTCGCAGGCGACTCCGGAGACGGGATGCAGCTGACCGGCGGGCGCTTCGCGAGCGAGACCGCGCTCCTCGGGAACGACCTCTCGACCCTGCCGGACTTCCCGGCCGAGATCCGCGCTCCCGCCGGCTCGCTGCCGGGGGTCTCGGGCTTCCAGATCCACTTCTCCGATCACGACATCCTCACGCCCGGAGACGCCCCGGACGTGCTCGTGGCCATGAACCCTGCGGCCCTGAAGACGAACCTGAAGGGCCTGCCGAACGGCGCGACGATCATCGTCAACACCGACGCGTTCAACGAGCGGAACCTGCAGAAGGCCGGCTACGAGACCAACCCGCTGGAGGACGGCTCCCTCGGCGAGTACCGCGTCCAGCCGGTGCCGCTCACGTCGCTCACGATCGAGGCGCTCAAAGAGTTCGACGTCTCCAAGCGTGAGGCCGAGCGCTCGAAGAACATGTTCGCGCTCGGGCTCATGTCCTGGCTCTACAGCCGCCCGACCGAGGGCACCGTCGAGTTCCTGGAGCGGAAGTTCGCGAAGGCGCCGGCGATCGCGCAGGCGAACGTGCGGGCCTTCCGGGCCGGCTATGCCTTCGGCGAGACGACCGAGGAGTTCGCGGTCCAGTACGAGGTCCGGCCGGCCAGGCTGAAGCCCGGCACCTACCGGAACGTGACCGGGAACCAGGCGCTCGCGATGGGGCTCGTCGCTGCGAGCGTGCAGAGCGGGCTGCCGCTCTTCCTCGGCGCCTACCCGATCACGCCGGCCTCGGGAATCCTCGAAGAGCTCGCCCGGCACAAGAACTTCGGCGTGCGGACGTTCCAGGCCGAGGACGAGATCGCGGCCGTCGGCGCCGCGCTGGGCGCCTCGTTCGGCGGCGCGCTGGGCGTTTCGACGTCAAGCGGCCCCGGCGTCGTCCTCAAGGCCGAGACGGTAGGGCTCGCGGTCGCGCTCGAGCTCCCGCTCGTCATCCTCGACATCCAGCGCGCCGGCCCTTCCACCGGGATGCCGACGAAGCCGGAGCAGGCCGACCTGCTCATGGTCCTGTTCGGGCGGAACGCCGAGTCGCCGGTCCCGGTGCTCGCCGCCTCGACGCCGGGCCACTGTTTCGAGATGGCGATCGAGGCGGCGCGGATCGCGCTCGCCTACCGCACGCCCGTCTACCTCCTCTCCGACGCGTACCTCGCCAACGGCTCGGAGCCGTGGCTCGTCCCCGACGTCGCCGACCTCCCCGACATCTCGATCGAGTTCGCCACGGAGCCGAACGACGCCGACCGCTTCCTGCCCTACGTCCGCGACGACCGCACGCTCGCCCGTCAGTGGGCGCTTCCGGGAACGCCCGGCCTCGAGCACCGTATCGGCGGGCTCGAGAAGGAGGAGCGCACGGGGAACATCTCCTACGAGGCCGACAACCACGACCTGATGGTGCGCCTCCGGGCGCAGAAGATCGCGGGGATCGCCGCCGACATCCCGGAGCTGACGGTCGACCACCAGGAGGGTGCGAACCTGCTCGTGCTCGGGTGGGGCGGGACGCAGGGGCCCATCGCGGCCGGCGTTCGCCGTGCCCGCGACCAGGGCGCCGCAGTCGCGCAGGCGCACCTGGCCTACCTCAACCCGTTCCCGCGCAACCTCGGCGACATCCTCCGCTCCTACGACCGAGTGCTCGTCCCCGAGATGAACCTGGGGCAGCTGCTGAAGCTCGTCCGGGCCGAGTACCTCGTGGACGCGGTCGGCTACAACCGCGTCCGCGGCGTCCCGTTCACCTCGACCGAGATCGCCGACGCGATCGGGCAGCTGGCATGACCGAGCTACCCGTCCTCAGCGCGAAGGACTTCAAGTCGGACCAGGAGGTCCGGTGGTGCCCCGGCTGCGGCGACTACGCAATCCTCGCGGCGATGCAGGGCTTGCTCCCCGACCTCGGGGTTCCGCGCGAGCGGCTCGTCTTCATCTCCGGGATCGGCTGCGCCGCACGCTTCCCGTACTACGTGAACGCGTACGGCCTGCACTCGATTCACGGCCGCGCCGCCGCGATCGCGACCGGTCTCGCCGCCTCGCGGCCCGACCTCTCGGTCTGGGTCGTGTCCGGCGACGGCGACGCGCTCTCGATCGGCGGCAACCACTTCCTGCACGCCTTGCGCCGCAACGTGAACATCACGATCCTCCTCTTCAACAACCAGGTCTACGGGCTGACGAAGGGGCAGTACTCGCCGACGAGCCCGCTCGGCCAGGTGACCGGGCCGACTCCGATGGGCTCCATCGACTGGCCCCTGAACCCCGTCTCGGTCGCGCTGGGCGCGGAGGCGATCGTTCGTCGCCCGCTCGATCGACACCGACCGGGCGCATCTCACGGAGACCCTCCGCGCGGCGAGCGCGCACAGGGGCGCAGCCTTCGTCGAGATCCTCCAGAACTGCAACGTCTACAACGACGGGGCCTTCGACCACGTGCGCGACGAGAAGGACAACCGCATCGTCCTCGAGCACGGGGCGCCGATCCGCTTCGGTGCCGAGCGCGAGCAGGGCGTCCGGCTCCGCCCGGACGGCTCCGTCGAGATCGTCGACGTCGCCGACGTGGGCGAGGACGCGCTGCTCGTCCACGACGCCCACGGCGACGGCGCGGCGACCGCATTCGCGCTCGGACGGCTCGGCTACCCGGTCCCGGGCCCCCTCCCGGTCGGCGTCTTCCGGGACGTCGAGCGCCCCGTGTACGACGAGCTCATGGCGGCCCAGCTCGAGGACGCGCGGGAGGCCAAGGGCGAGGGGGATCTCGACGCCCTGCTCCACGCCGGCGACACCTGGCAGATTCTCTAACGTTCGGCGCGCTTTCGCTTGCAGCCGCCGGGCCACTATGATCGGCCCGCCGTGGAAGTCCGGGCACCGACGCTGACGCCGGTTCGGGTCGTGGCGGCCCTTGCCGCCGTCACCGTGCTCGTTCTCGCCCTGGCTTCGCCTGCGGCAGCCCAGACGTCGTCGGCGCAGGCCGAGGCGTCGGCAGCGACGGCTCTGTCCGCTCGGGCCGGCCTGGGCCTCCGCGGCGTCCGGGCGGTGCAGCGGAGGCTCGCCCAGCTCGGGTATCTCCCGCTCAGAGGGGTCGACGGCATCTACGGCGTGCAGACGAGGGGAGCCGTGGTCGCCTTCCAGAAGTGGGAGCTGCTTCCCCGCGACGGCATCGCCGGGCCCGTGACGAGGGGAGTGCTCGCGCACGCAAGGCGGCCGGCGCCGTTCACGAGGGCCAGGGGCACCTGGGTCGAGATCCTGCTCGACCGCCAGGTCCTGCTCCTCGTGCGGGACGGGTGGGTGGCGAGGATCAGCCACGTCTCCACGGGCCGGCGCGGCTTCGTCACGCCGCCGGGCGACTACATTGTCCAGCGCAAGAAGCGGCGCGCGTGGTCGACCGACTACAAGGTCTGGCTCCCGTGGGCGAGCTACTTCGTCCGCGGGATCGCCGTCCACCAGTCGAGGAGCGTTCCCGTCCGGCCGGCCTCGCACGGGTGTGTGCGCGTGTCCCGCTACGAGGCCGAATGGCTCTTCAGGCGGATGCCGGTCGGAATGCCGGTCCGGGTCCTCGCGCGCACTTGACCTGGGAGCTGCGACTCGTCACGCCGGCGCGAGAGCGAGCCTGTTCAGGTGGAGGCCCTCCGGCGGCGAGGTGGAGAGAAGCGTCGGCACCTCCAGCACGATTGCGTGCCAGCCCTCGCCGACGAGCTCCGCTTCGAGGGTGACGGGCTCGGAGACGACGGTCCTGTCGACCTTGGCGCCGTCGACCCACAGGCTCGCGGGTGTCTCCGAGCTCGCGCTGACGGTCAGCCGGAGCGTCCCGGACCCGTAGACCCAGAAGGGGCCCTGCCGCTCGTCCATCACGCGCCCGTCCCAGCCCTCGCAGAAGAGAGGTTGGTCGCGATCCGGCTCGGGGACGGGGGCTTCGAGGTCGCCGCCGCCCGCTCGGGCGAACAGCGTCACCTGCCCGTCCCGCGCCACCGGCGAGAACCTGTGCTCGACGAGGCCCTGCCACCCGAACCATGCACCCGGGACCTCGCCCTGCGCGTACATCCCCTCGTGGAAGGTCACGTACCGGATCCCGATGTCGATCAGCGTCTCCTCGTCGCCGGGGAGCCAGACCCCGCACGAGAGGCGGTTGCGGAGGAAGTAGAAGTCGTACGCCGACCGCGGCACGAGCGTGGAGTAGCCGCCCGGCCGCTCCCGGGGGGCCTGGAGCTGGTAGTAGTCGTAGACGCTCCCGTAGTGGATGCCGGGCTCGAACAGCGGGAGCTCGAGGACGCGTCCCTCCGGCTCGTCGCGCAGCGCGGCGTAGGCCTTGTTCCCGGGATCGCCGGCAGACGCGGCCAGTGGGAAGACGAGCAGGTCCGCGGCGACGAGGGCGAGGAGAGCCGCAGTCACCGCGGTCGCCCGGCGGCCCGAGACCGCGAGGATGCGGGCGACCGCGGCGGCGGCGAGCGCCGCGAGCGCGAGGTCGGTGATCGGCATCAGCCTCCCGGGCACCCGCGGGAACTGCAGCGGCGGGAAGACGTCCCAGAGCCATTCGTAGAGCGGGAGGTTCGTCCCGAGCGCGAGCGCGGCCGGGACGAGCGCGGCCGCAGAGAGGACGACGGCGAGGGCACGCTGCCGGTTTTGCCAGAGGACGACCGTGCCGAACGCCGCGAGCAGCGGCAGGAGCCAGCCGACGTAGACGTAGTGCTCCGGCTCGCTCGGGCGCCAGCGCCTCACGAGGTCGATCCAGCCGGCCGAGAACTCGCCGACCTCCTGCAGTGACCGGCCTTCGCTCTCAGCCGAGTCGCGCACGATTGTCAGGTGGATCGCCAGCCCTGCTCCCACCGCCGCGACGAGCCCCGCACCGGCCCATGCTGCAGCCACCGGCGCGGCTCGGATTGCCACGTAGACGGCCACGAACGGGATCACTCCGAGGGCCAGGTGCAGCTGGCCGGAGAGCGGGATCGACACGAGCGACGCAGCGGCAAGGGCGCCCCAGGCGTGAGCCGCCGGGCCTCGCTCTGCCGTCCGGGAGCGCTCGTAGGAGAGAAGGGCGAGCGGCAGGAGCACGGCGATCCAGCCGAGCAGGTGCGTGCCGCTCTGGCTCAGCCGGTATGGGGCGATCGCGAACGCCAGGCCGCCGACGGCCGCTGCGGCGGGCGGGAGCGCGAGTGCCCGGAGCCAGCCGTACGTCAGGAGCCCGGCGGCGGCGATCGTCCCGAGCAGGAGGCATGTTCCAGGCAACCGCGGGGCCGAACATCACGTCGAGCGGCCAGAACGCGAAGCCGAACGGCCACCCGGCCAGGACCACCTGCGGGTCGACCAGCGGCTGGAAGCTGTACGGGTCGATCCACGGCGCCGCGCCGCCCCCGAGCTGATGGCCGACGAGCCAGAAGCGGTAGACCGCCTGCAGGTGGTCGCCCGCGACGGGCTCCCCGTAGCCGTCTCCACCGTTCGCGATGAAGTCGCTTCCGAAAGACAGGCTCGCCGGCAGAGTGGCGACGACGGCGGCGAGGACGTAGAGCGCTACGAGAGCGAGCGGGCGGCTTCGACGAGCATGTCGAAGTCGGATACCTCGGACGCGCCGTACCGCCATGCGCCGCGGATGATGCCCGTTCCGTCCACGACGAAGGCGGCCCTGCGCGCGACGTCGGGCAGCCCGCGGAACTCCTGGACGATGTCCAGAGCGCGCACCGCCTCGCCCGTCCAGTCGGAGAGCAGGGGCACGTCGACGTCCAGAGCCTGCTGCCATGCGACGTGCGACCAGGGGCTGTCACGGGAGATCCCGTACGGAGCCACACCCGTCTCGAGCAGCTCGGCGCGGCGCGCGTTCAGCTCCGAGAGCTCGTTCGTGCACGTGCTCGACCAGTCGAAGAGGTACGAGAGGAGCAGGTACGGCGACTCGCCCGCCAGCTCGCGCAGCCCGACGGTCTCCGACGTCGACCGCCAGACCTGGACGTCGGGGATCGAGTCGCCGACCCCGATCACGCGGTCACCGTCGCGCCGGCCTCGGTCGCGTCGGCGATCTCCCGCGTCACCTCGAGGATGTCCCGGTTGGCGTTGAAGATCCGCAGCTGGCGGTCCGCACCGTTGCCGCGGGCGAGGATCTCGCGGATGCCCTCGAGCTCCCGGTCCGAGCCGAGCTCGCGCGCGTGCGGCTCGATGTCGCGGAGGGCCCTCCGGATGAGCTGCGCGACGGGGACACGGTTCCGGCGGCCCGTTGCGAGGTCCATGACCGGCGCTTCGAGGCCGTAGCGCGCGCCGAGCCACTTGTTCTCGGTGACGAGGATGCGGTGGTAGCTCGGCAGCTCCTTCCCCGCGTCGTAGAGCTCGGAGTAGTGCTTCACGAGCCCCTGGACGTAGGCCGTGATCGCGACTGTCTCCTCGACCCGCGTGACGGCGTCCATCACCCGAACCTCGATCGTCCCGAAGCGCGGGTGGGGGCGGATGTCCCACCAGATGTGGGTGTAGTCCGCGATGCAGCCCGTCTTCTCGAGCTGGCCCACCACTTCCGCGTAGTCGTCATAGCCGCTGAAGCGCGGCGGTGGGCCTGAGCGGGGGAACGCAGCGAAGACCATCTGGCGGCTCGAGGAGAGGCCGGTCGGCTCTCCTCGCCAGAAGGGCGAGCTCGCGGAGAGCGCCAGCAGCTCGTTCAGGTGCACGAGGAGGGCGCTGATCACGTGGACGGCCTTGTCGGCGTCGTCCACGGCGACGTGGATGTGGCAGCCGAAGATCAGCTCACGGCGGGCCACGTACTGGAGCTGGTCGACGAGGTTCCGGTAGCGGTCGCGCGCGGTGATCCGCTGGCGTTCGAAGAGGCTGAACGGGTGCGTTCCGGCCGAGCCGACGCGAAGGTTGTGGCCGTGGGCCGCCTGGGTCACATGGGCGCGCAGGCGGCGGAGCTCGCGGTCGACGTCCCCGGTCGTCTTGCAGACCGGCGTGGAGATCTCCAGCACCGACTGCATCAGCTCGGGGCTGACCCGCTCGTCGAACTCGCCGTCCATCGCCGACGTCAGGACGGTGTCGACGTGCTGGACCAGGTCGAAGGTCTCCGGGTCGAGGAGCATGTACTCCTCTTCGACTCCGAGCGTGAAGGGCTCCGACGAGCCGAAGCGGTGCTCCAGCACGCTTCCTCCCTCGGCGAAACCCTTGCCGGTGATCGACGCGGGGTAGATCTGCTTCATCGGAGGCACGAACTCTACTCGGCGACGCCGGGGAAGAAGACAGGCCCGCCGCCCGTCTCGTGGGGGACCGCTCGACGGGATCCGGAAGGAGGACGAATGCGGCGCAGGCACAGAGCAAGGGTTCTCAGGCGGCTCGTGCTCGGGCCCGTCGCGCTCGTCCTCTTCCAGCTCCCGCTGCAGCGACTCCGGGCTCCCGGCGTGCGGCGCCTCGTGCCGGCGGCGGCCCGGTGACGGTCGTCGCCGTAGCCCGGGGCGTCGGTCCGACGCAGACGCCGGCTGGCGCGGGCGGCGCTCTCAGGCTTGCGCCGCTCGCGGCCTGAGCCGCGCGTTCGGCGCGGCTTCTGAGCGGCGGCGGGCCCTCCGGGGCCCGCCTGCTCTTTGCGAGGATGGCGAGGTGCAGCGCCTCGCCCTCCTCGCCTGCGTTCTCCTCCTCGCGGCCTGCGGCGGAGGTGACGACGAGTCGGCGCCGCCGACGACGACGGTCTCCGCTTCAGGCCTGACGGCCACCGAGGAGGCTCCGCCGACCAGCACCGAGGAGTCCGCCACGACGCAGGAGGCGACCGGGCCCGTCGTGCTGATCGAGACCGCCGCCGGCGAGGTCGAGGTTCCGGTCGAGGTCGCCGACACCCAGCCCGAGCGCGAGGTCGGGCTGATGGGCCGCGAGTCCCTCCCCGTGGACGCCGGGATGCTCTTTCTCTTCGACGAGGACAGCCTCGGGGGCTTCTGGATGAAGGACACGCTCATCCCGCTCTCGATTGCGTTCGCCGACGCGGAGGGGACGATCGTCAGCATCCTCGACATGGATCCGTGCGAGGCCGACCCGTGCGAGATCTACGACCCGGGCGTGGCCTACAGGAGCGCGCTCGAGGTGAACCAGGGCGCGTTCGACGACTGGGGCGTCCAGGTCGGCGACCGGCTCACTCTGGGGTCGTGACGACCGCCTCCGCCTCGATCTCCAGCAGCCAGCGGGGATCGAGGAGCGCGGCTACGACGACGGTCGTGTTGGCCGGCCGGACCTCGGAGAAGGCCTCGCCGTGCGCCTTGGCGAACCCGTCGAAAGCGGCGGCTTCGGTCAGGTAGACGCGGGTGCGGACCACGTCCTCGAGCGAGGCGCCCGCCTCCTTCAGGGCGTTGCCGACGATCTCGATGCAGCGCCGCGCCTGGCCGTACGCGTCGGGGGGCGGATCGGAGCCGTCCGCCATGATCGGGGCGGAGCCGGCGACGAAGACCCTGTCGCCGACGCGGACTGCGCGCGAGTAGCCGACGACCGGCTCGTACGGAGACCCAGAGGAGACGATCCGGCGCTCCACCCCACTAGTGTGCCGACCGTGGAGGCGCTCGAGCAAATCGACTCTTGGCCTGCGCAGACGGCTGCGGTCGCAGTCGTCACCGGCGAAGGCGTGGTGGCGGAGCGCGGCCCCGCCGGCGTCGTCCTCCGCTGGGCGTCCGTGACGAAGCTCTTCACCGCCTACGCCGCGCTGGTCGCGGCGGAAGAGGGCGTCCTCGACCTCGACGAGCCCGCCGGTCCTCGCGGGTCGACCGTGCGGCACCTCCTCGCTCACGCGTCGGGGCTCCCCTTCGAGGGCTCCGCCCCGATTGCGCGGCCGGGCGAGCGGCGCATCTACTCGAACTCCGGGTTCGACTTGCTCGGCGAGCGGCTCGCCGAGCGTGCCGAGATGCCCTTCGGGGCCTACCTGCAGGCTTCGGTCTTCGACCCGCTCGCGCTCGCGGGCGCCGAGCTGCGGGGACGACCTTCAGAGGGGATCTGGGGCACGCTGGCCGAGCTGGCCGCCTTCGGGCGCGAGCTGCTCGCGCCCACGCTCGTCGCCTCCGAAACGCTCGCCGAGGCCACGGAGGTCGCCTTTCCAGGCTTGGTCGGGATCCTCCCCGGCCTCGGCCGCCAGGAACCGAACGACTGGGGCCTAGGCTTCGAGCTGAAGGACGCGAAGCGCCCGCACTGGACGGGCTCGGCGAACTCGCCGCGGACGTTCGGCCATTTCGGCGGCGCAGGCACGTTCCTGTGGGTCGACCCCGTCGCCGGCGTCGCCTGCGCCTGCCTCACCGACCTGGAGTTCGCCGAGTGGGCGCTCGCGGCCTGGCCGCCCCTCGCGGACGCGATCCTCGCCGAGCGCGCTCCCGGCGCCTAAACGTCCACAGGCTCCGGTGGACGCCTCGCTGGCGTGGTTGAGCCAAAGCCTGTCTCCAGCGGCCACGCCCGGGGGTCAGACCCCCACGCCCGGGGTCAGACCCCGGGCGTGGCTCCCAGGGACATGCCTGTGGACGGCTACGCTAAGAGCGTGGCCGAGTGGATCGTCATCGGTGTGCTGTACGCCTTCGGGCTCCTCTTTTTCCAGCTCCTCGGCGGCATCGGCGCGGCCGGCCGGGCGATCGAGCGCTGGGGGCGAGAGAGCTCCGTCCGCCGCCTCGAGCGGGAGGGCCTCACGCCCGAGAGCTTCGCCCGCTCGCGCCTCGGCCGGCGGGGCTAGGACGGCTTCGAGGCGATCGTCTCGTAGACGACGCGATCGCAGGTCGCGAGCGCGGCCGGCGTCAGAGCCCGCACCTGCCCGGAGGCGTGATCTCCGGGCCGGAGGACGCCCTCAGCGCCGGTCAGCAAGCCGCTGAGGACGACGGCGAAGCGCTCGCCGGCATCGAGCTCCTCGCCGGCGCCGAGCTCGTGCCGCTCCATCTCGCGGGCGAGCCGGGTCAGAGTCTCCCCGGGAAGGGTGGAGAGCTCGGCGACCCGTGCCAGCTCGTGAACCGTCGCCGCCTGGTGCCTCACACGCCCTGCACTCGCTCGGCGGCCTCCGGAGGCTCCGAAATGGACATATAGGCTCGATCCTATGGCAACCTCGTCGCAACTCGCGGAGTGGGGCACGTGCCCGCGGTGCCGGGCCCCGCTCGAGCATGCGGAGCGTTCCGTTCGCTGTCCCTCGTGCGGGCTGGAGGAGTACGCGACCCCGGCTCCGACCGCGAGCGCGCTCGTCCGGGACGACGCGGGCCGCATCCTTCTCGCCCGCCGCGCCGTTGACCCGGGCGCCGGCCTCTGGGACCTGCTCGGCGGCTTCATCGATGAAGGCGAGGAGCCGCTCCAGGCGTTGCGGCGTGAGCTGCGGGAGGAGACCGGGCTCGAGATCGAGGCGGGAGAGTTCCTCGGCGGGATGCCCGACAGCTACGGCGAGGACGGGAAGTGGACGCTGAACCTCTACTGGGACGCACGCCTCGGGCCCGGTGAGCCACGGCCGGCAGACGACGTCGCCGAGCTCGCCTGGTTTTCTGCAGACGGGCTTCCCCCCAGGGAGGAGTTCGCGTTCCCGAACACAGTGGAGCTCCTCGAGCGGGCCGGGGCGGCCTTCTCGTAGCGTGCTCGGCCCGCTGCTCGCGCTCACCGCGAGCCTCAGCTGGGGCGTCGGTGACTTCCTCGCCGGGCTCCGGGCCAGGCGTCTCCCGGTTCTGACCGTCCTCGTCGTCTCACAGGCCGCCGGTGTGACGACGATCGCGCTGGTCGTCGCCCTCCGGGGCGACGGGCCCCCGGCGGCGCGCTACCTCGCCTACGCGGCACTGGCGGGCGTCGCCGGGGCCATCGGGCTTGCGGCGCTGTACCGAGGGCTTGCGGTCGGGTCGATGAGCGTCGTCGCGCCGATCTCGGCGACCGCGGCCGTCGTCCCGGTCTTGTACGGAGTCCTCACCGGTGAGCGGCCGAGCGCCGCCCAGGGCGCCGGGATCGCACTTGCAGTCGTGGGCGTGGTCTTCGCCTCCCGGGCGCGCGGCGTCGACGGCCGCGGCAGGACGGTCGCCGAGGGAGCCGGGCTCGCCCTCGTCGCGGCGCTCGCCTTCGGCCTGCTCCTGGTCGCGCTCGGCGAGGCCAGCGAAGGCGACGCCCTCTGGGGGACGCTGGCGATGCGCGCGACCTCGTTCAGCCTGCTCGCCCTCACGGCGCTCCTCGTCCGCCCGAGCTTCGCGCTCGCCCACCGCGACCTGTCGATCCTCGTGCTGATCGGCGTCCTCGACACCGCGGGCAACGCGCTCTTCGCGCTCGCGACCACCAAGAGCCTGTTGAGCCTCGTGGCCGTCCTCGGGCAGCTCTATCCGGTCGTCACCGTCCTGCTGGCGAGGATCCTCCTCGGCGAGCGGCTCTCGCCTTCCCAGGGAGCCGGGGTCGTCAGCGCCTTCGCCGGCGTTGTGCTCATCACCGCCGGTTAGAGCCCGAAAAAGCGACTAGCCGGACGGCCAGGAACGATAGGCCAAACGGCCTATATAGGCCTCGTGGCCCTCAGCCGATAATCGTGCAGGCATGGACTACGGGACACACTTGATCGAAGACCACCTGCGCGACGACTGGGTCGACGCCTGGATTGCGGAGGGCCTCGACGCCGTCGAGACGTTCCTCCGCAACCATGCGGCGTTCGACACCTTTCTCGAAGACCGCGAGTAGACGGTCCCGAGGGGTTAAGCCTCTTCGGCGAGCCCGAGCGACCGCTCGAGCATCCGCTTCGGCTGTGCGCCGACGGCGGCCGCCGTGGGCTCCCCGTCCCTGAAGAGAAGGATCGTGGGGATCGAGAGGATCCCGTAGCGCTGCTGCAGCTCCGGCTCCTCGTCGATGTTCACCTTCACGACGCGGAGCTCCTCCGCGCGCTCCTCGGCGATCTGCTCGAGGATGGGCGAGACGGCGCGGCAGGGGCCGCACCACTGCGCCCAGAAGTCAACGATCACCGGGGTCTCGCTCTGGAGCACCTCGGCGTCGAATTGGGAGGTCGTGATGGTTTCTGGCATGCCCCTTCAAACGTAGACTGACCTCCAGATGTTCCGCGCGCTGCCACGCGTCCCCGACCACCCCGCCGTCGAGCTCGAGATCCTCCAAATCTGGGAGGAACGCGGCACCTTCGACAGGCTGCGCGAGCAGAACCGCGGGGGCCCGATCTGGAGCTTCTTCGACGGTCCGGTCACCGCGAACAAGGCGCTCGCCATCCACACCGCCTGGGGCCGGACGCTCAAGGACGTCTTCCAGCGCTACAAAGCGCTGCGCGGCTTCGACCAGCGCTACCAGAACGGCTTCGACTGCCAGGGTCTCTGGATCGAGGTGGGCGTCGAGCGCGAGCTCGGCCTCAACTCGAAGCGGGAGATCGAGGAGTACGGCCTGGCCGAGTTCGCGCGCAAGTGCCGCGAGAAGGTCGTCTGGTCGGCGAACGAGCTGACCCGCGGGTCGAAGCGGCTCGGCCAGTGGATGGACTGGGAGAACAGCTACTTCACGTTCTCCGACACGAACATCGAGTACATCTGGCGCTTCCTCAAGCACGTCCACGAGCAGGGCTACCTCTTCATGGGCCACCGCTCGACCGAGTGGTGCCCGCGCTGCGGGACGTCCATCTCCGCCCACGAGCTCGTCGGCAACTACGAGGACCGCACCGACCCCTCGCTCTTCGTCCGCTTCCCGCTCGTCGACCGCCCCGGCCAGTCGCTCGCCGTCTGGACGACGACCCCCTGGACGCTGCCCGCGAACGTCGCCGCCGCCGTCAACCCCGAGGCCGAGTACGGGCTGCAGCCCGACGGGAGCTGGTGGGCGGTCGGGCTCGCGCCCGAGGCGGAGTTCGTCGAGCGCGCCCGCGGCGTCGAGCTCGTCGGCCTGCGCTACGAGGGGCCGTTCGACCAGCTGGCGGCCGTCGAGGAGGTGGAGCACCGCGTCATCCCGTGGGAGGACGTCTCCCTGGAGGAGGGAACCGGCATCGTCCACATCGCGCCGGGCTGCGGCGCCGAGGACTTCGAGCTCTCGCGCGTCCACGACCTGCCGGTGGTCATGCCGGTCGACGAGGCCGGCCGCTTCTACCCCGAGTTCGGGTGGCTGCACGGCCTCAGCACCGTGGAGGCCGCCGAGCAGATCGTCGTCGACCTGGGCGAGCGCAGGAAGCTCATCTCCGCGGGCGAGATCGAGCATCGCTATCCCTTCTGCTGGCGCTGCCACACGCCGTTGATCTTCCGCATCGCCGACGACTGGTTCATCGCCGTCGACGAGCTGCGGCCGAAGCTGCTCGAGGCCAACGCGACCGTGAAGTGGACGCCGGAGTACTTCGGCAAGCGCATGGACGACTGGCTGCGCAACATGGGGGACTGGAACATCTCCCGCCGCCGCTACTTCGGCCTGCCGCTCCCGATCTACCCGTGCGACGACTGCGGCCACCTCACCGTCGTCGGCTCGAAGGCGGAGCTCACCGAGCTGGCCACCGCCGGGATCGACCAGCTCGAGGAGCTGCACCGGCCCTGGGTGGACGAAGTCACGATCCGCTGCGAGGGCTGCGGGGCCGAAGGGGTGCGCCGCATTCCCGAGGTCGGCGACGTCTGGCTCGACGCCGGGATCGTCCCGTTCTCGACCCTCGGCTGGCAGAGCCCGAAGTGGGTCGAGAACGGCTACGCCACCGGCGCTTCCGAGGGGCTCTCGGGAGCCGACCTGCCGGACCATGCCTACTGGGAGCAGTGGTTCCCCGCCGACTGGGTCTCCGAGATGCGTGAGCAGATCCGCCTCTGGTTCTACTCGCAGCTCTTCATGTCCGTCGCCCTCATCGGGCGCGCGCCGTTCCGCGAGGTGCTCGGGTACGAGAAGATGCTCGACGAGCGCGGCCAGGAGATGCACGGCTCGTGGGGGAACATGATCGACGCGGAGGACGCGTTCGCCCGCATGGGCGCCGACGTCATGCGCTGGCAGTTCTGTGCGCAGCCACCCGACCGAAACCTCCTCTTCGGCTACGGCCCGGCCAACGAGATCAAGAAGAAGCTCCTCACCTTCTGGAACTCGGTCCGCTTCCTCGTCGACTACGGGAACATCGGGGGCTTCCAGCCGACCTTCGCGGACCTCGAGACGCCGCCGCTAGGGGAGGGCTCGCGCCCGCTCGACCGCTGGCTGGTGGCGCGCACGCAGGAGTACGTCGCCGACGCGACCCGGGCGCTCGAGGACCAGCTGACGCACAGGGTCATCGAGGCCTTCGAGGAGTTCGTGGACGACGTCTCGAACTGGTACATCCGCCGTTCGCGCCGCCGGTTTTGGGACGGCGACGAGGCCGCGTTGCGGGTGCTCTGGCACGCGCTCGTGCAGGGGATCCGGGCGATCTCGCCGGTGATGCCCTTCCTCGCCGAGCACCTATGGCGGAACCTCGTTACCGAGGCTTGCGAGGAGGCGCCCGAGAGCGTCTTCCTGGCCGGCTGGCCGGAGGTGGGCGAGCCGGACCGCGGGCTGCTCGAGGAGATCCGCGAGGTGCGCGCCGTCGTCGAGCTCGGCCACCGGGCGCGCGGCCTCGCCGAGATCAAGCTCCGCCAGCCCCTGCGGGCGCTCGTCGTCGAGGGAGCCGAGCGGGCGCGCGGCCACGCGGACGAGATCGCTGAGGAGCTGCGCGTGAAGGCCGTCGCCTTCGAGCCCATCGCGGGCGCGACCGTTCGGGCGAAGCCCAACCTCAAGCTGCTCGGGCCCAAGCTCGGCGCGGCGCTCCCTGCTCTCAGCGCGGCGCTCGCCGAAGGCCGGTTCGAGCGGCTGCCCGACGGACGCGTGCGGGCGGAGGGGCACGAGCTGGAGCCGGATGAGGTCTTCGTGGAGCGCGCGGCGCCCGAAGGGTGGGCGCTCTCGGAGGAGGGCGCGCTCTCGGTCGCCCTCGACATGCGCCTCGACTCCGAGCTCGAGCTCGAAGGGCGGGTCATCGACCTGGTACACGCCGTGAACTCGATGCGGAAGGAGCAGGGGCTCGAAGTCACCGACCGCATCGTCCTGACGCTCCCCGACGGCGACGACCTGCGGCGCTTCGAGGACTGGATCAAGTCCGAGACGCTCGCCGTCGACATCGAGCACGGGCCCGATTTGAGCGTGCGCAAGGTCTAGCCAGGCCCGGCCGATGTTTATGACTTACAAAGCATCGTTATAGACCTTTCAAAGATGGGCCGGTCGGCCTATTGGAACCGGCGACAACTGGCGTTAGCGTGGCGTCACTGGGCGATGCGAACCGCGGTGTGTGTCCCTGGCCATGTAAATCCGCGGTGAGCAATCTGGGAAGGCCCGTCGCGCTTACCCCCCGAGCGGCGGGCTTTTCCCTTTCTGGAGACAGGCTAGAAGCGGGGCCCACGACGGCCTGGCCGCGCCCTGCCTATCATCAACGCAGGACGCCCGGTGAGCGACGACCGTCAGACGATGCTCCTCCACGCCGTCCCGCTGTTGATCCTGGCTGGGCTGTACGGCCTTGTCTCGATCCTTCTGGGCATCTCGTTGCTGCGCGAGCGCCGGGCTTCCTGGCTCGGGCTCGGGATCTGGTTGCTCTTCGCGGTGCTCGCAGCGCTCTCGGCGCTGCTGGCCGGGCTCGCGCTCTCCGGCAACGACGTCCTCGCTGACGAGCCTTCCTGGCTGATCCTGGTCACCGCCGCAGCGGTCGCCGTCCCCGGCGCCATCGTCCTCGTCCGCGGCCACGACCGCGCCCTGCTCGTCACCGCCCGCCGGCGCGTCCGCGAGGCCGAGGAGATCGCCACGGAGCGCGGCCGCGAGGCCGACGCGATCTCGCGGCTCTCGTCGGCGCTCTCGAGCGCTGAGACCGGGGAGGACGCGGCGGCTTCCCTCTTCGACGAGGTGGAGGCGCTTCTCGACCCTGACGTGCTCATGCTCGCGCACGTCGACGAAGAGCTGAGGCGCGCGACCGGCCTTGCGGCGCGCGGCGTCGACGAACGCTGGTGGCAGGGGATCTCCCTCGACCTCGACGACGACACCGGCGCGATCGTCGCCGTCGTCCGCGATCGGACGCCGATCTCGATCTACGACGTCCTGACCGACCCGAACGTGAACCGGGCGCTCGCCGAGGCGACCGGGGCGAAGAGCGCCGCCTTCGTCCCGCTCCTCTCCGAGGGAGACGTCGTCGGCGTCCTCGTCGCGGCGACGCGGCAGAACCACCGGGACTTCACCGGCGCCGAGCTCAGCCTCGTGCAGGGTCTCGCGAGCGAGGCGGCGCTCGCCCTCGGCCGGACGCGCTCGAACGAGGCCCTCGGGGCCGCTCTCGAGCGAGAGCGCCTCATCGCCGAGATCGGCCGGCGCGTCCGCTCCGAGCTCGACCTGGACACCGTCTTGCGCGTGGCCGTCGAGGAGACGGCGAAGGCGGTCGGCGTCAATCGCTGCTTCATCCGGCTCGGGGAGCTCGGCGAGCCGATGCCGATCCTCGCCGAGTGGAACGCCCCCGGCGCCGACCCTGTCGGCGACGTGGCTCCCAAGCTCCCCGTTCTGAACCTCGCCGCCCGCGACCGGCGGACGGTGGCCGTCGACGACGTCGAGACTGCGCCCGAGCTCGACGACGCCAGCCTCGGGAGTCGGGAGACGCTCCTCGAGCTCGGCACTCGCGGGGTGCTGGCGACCCCGATCATCGTCTTCGACCACGTGATCGGTGTCTTCGGCCTCCACCGGGTGGAGCCGACACGCTGGCTGTCCGGCGAGATCGCGCTCGCCGAGGCGGTCGCGCGGGAGCTCGGGCTCGCCATCCACACCGCGCGCCTGCTGGGCGAGAACGAGGAGCGGCTGCGCCGTCAGGAGACCCTGATCGAGGCGGCCCAGGTGCTCACCAGCGACCTGCGCTTCGAGTCGGTCATCCGGCGCCTGGTCGAGGAGGTGGTGGCGCTCACCGGGGCCGACGCCGCGGACTGCTGGATCCTCGAGCCGGACCGCAAGCTGCTTCGCTGCAGGGCCGTGGTCGGAGTCCCCGAGTGGAACGTCGGCCGCCAGATCCCGGCCGAAGGGACGATCGGGCGAGCGCTCCAGTCCGGCAAGTCGGTGCTCACGCGCGACTTCGCGGCGACCGAGCAGCCGCCTCCGAGCCCGCCCTACGCGGTCTTCAGCGACGTCATGTCCACCCCCATCACCTGGCTCGGCGAAGCGCGGGGCGTTCTCGGCGTCTGCGCGCGCGAGCCGGCTCGGTTCGACGAGGGGGACATCGAGGTAGTCGAGGTCTTTGCGCGCTTCGCCTCGCTCGCGCTCCACAATGCCGAGAGCTTCGGGGAGCGGGAGCGGCAGACCCAGGTGCAGCGCGGCTTCTACCGGATCGCGCAGGTGCTGGGATCGACTCTGTCCCGTGCGGAGACCCTGGACGCCCTCGCCCAGGCCGCCTGCGAGGCGCTGGGTGGAGATGCGGCGCTCGTCCTCGAGCTCAGGGGCGACACCACGATTCTGGCCGGCACGCACGAGCTACCGGAGGGTGTCCGGAACAGCCTCGCCGCAGGTGAGAGCCGCTCGCTCTGGCCCTTCGGGCCCGGGGCCGAGGAGACGATCCTCGCCTCTCCCGAGCTCCCCGCCGACGAGCGCTTCGACGAGACGCTGCGGGGCCCGCTGGTGGCGGAGGGCTACGGCTCGCTGCTCTGCGCGCCGGTCGCCGGCGTCCGCGACCAGGCCTACGCGGTCGCCGTCCTCTTCCGTGGCGGCCGGGCGTTCGCCGACGAGGACGTCCTTCTGACCCGGCATCTGAGTGGAGCCGCCAGCGGCGCCCTCGAGCGCAGCGAGCTCTTCGAGGGAGAGCGTCGCGCCCGCACCTTCTCCCAGCGGCTCGCAGGTGTCGGTGCGCTGCTCGCCACCAGCCTCGACCCGGCGGTCGTGCTCGAGGAGGTCGCGCGCGAAGCGCCCGGCCTGCTCGGGGCCGACGCGGCCGTCATCAGGCTCCTCGAGCGCGACGAGCTCGTCGTCCGGGCGGCGGCAGGCCCGGGGACCGAGCGCCTCGGGGGCACCTCGGCGAGCGCGGCGGCGGCGGTTTCCGGAGCCGTGGCGCAGTCACGGGCGTCCCTGGCGGTAGGGGACGTTCGCAAGCAGCCTCGCCTGGCCCGTGGCGACCTCCTGCTCGAGCGGGGGACGGCCGCGTGCGTGGCAGTGCCGCTGGCGGCGCACGGCGGCGGGCTCTACGGCGTCCTCGCCGTGTACTCGACAGCGCCGCGGCCGTGGCGCGACGACGAGATCCAGTCGCTCTCGGCCCTTGCGGCCGCCGCCTCGGCCTCTGTCGCCAACGCCCAGCTGTACCAGCGCGTGGCCGAGGAGAAGGAGCGGAGCGGCGCGATCCTGGCCAACATCGCCGACGGCATCGTCGCCGTCGGCCGCAACGACCGGATCGTCCTCTGGAACGCGATGGCCGAGCAGATCACCGGCGTTCCGGCCTCGGAAGCGCTTAACCGTCTCGTCCCCGAGGTGCTCCAGCGCGAGCTGTCTGCGAGCGGCATCGAGGGAGCGGCCGAACGCCATGTGGCGATCCGGCGCGGCGGGAACGAGGTCTGGATCGCGCTGAGCGAGGCGGTGATGCTGGACCCGGCAGGCGCGGTCGCCGGGCGAATCTTCGCCTTCCGCGACATCTCGCGAGAACGTGCCGTCGAGCAGATGAAGTCAGACTTCGTGAGCGCCGTCTCGCACGAGCTGCGCACGCCGCTCACCTCGATCTACGGGTTCGCCGAGACCCTCATGCGCAGTGATGTCGACTTCACCGAGACTGAGCGCGAGACGTTCCTCCGGTATCTCGCATCCGAGTCGGAGCGCCTGATCCGCATCGTCGACGACCTCCTGAACGTCGCGCGTCTCGAGGCCGGGACGCTCGCGGTCGCGCTCGAGCCGACGGAGCTCGGCTCGGCCGCCAGGGAGGCGGTCGCGACCGCAAGGGAGAGCGACGGCAGCCTCCACCGCTTCGCCGTCGAGGTGGAGCCGGCCGAGCTCGCCGTCCGAGCCGATAGGGAGAAATTGGGGCAGGTGCTCGCCAACCTCATCGACAACGCGGTCAAGTACTCGCCCGACGGCGGGACGATCACGATCACCGCCAGGGGCCGATCCGACGCTGCGGAGATCACCGTCACCGACGAGGGGATCGGCATCCCCCGCGCGGACCAGCCGCGCGTCTTCTCGAAGTTCTTCCGAGTCGAGCGGGCCCCGGCGGATCAGGGGACCGGCCTCGGCCTCTTCCTCGTCCGCGGGCTCGTGACCGCCATGGGCGGGCGCATCTGGGTGGACTCGGAGGAGGGGCGCGGCTCGCGCTTCACGTTCGAGCTCCCGCTCGCGGGCCGCGAGCCCGCGGAGACAGTCGAGCTGGAGGCCGCCTCGTGACCCTCGTGCTCGTCATCGACGACGAAGCGCCGATCCGGCTCCTCTGCCGCGTGAACCTCGAGGCCGAGGGCATGCGCGTGAGCGAGGCGGGCGACGGCCCCGGCGGGCTCGAGCTCGCGCGCGCGCAGCAGCCCGACGTCATCCTCCTCGACGTGATGATGCCGGGGCTCGACGGGTGGCGTGTCGCCGAGATGCTCCTCGACGACCAGGTCACGCGAGACATTCCGATCGTCTTCCTGACGGCCCGGGCGGACGTCCGCGACCGGGCGCGGGGGATCGACCTCGGCGGCCTCGAGTACATCACCAAGCCCTTCAACCCGGTGGAGCTGGCCTCGCTCGTTCGCGGGGTGCTGGCCGCGGTCGAGCGCGGTGAGCGCGAGCGGCTGCGCAGCGACAAGGTGGCGCAGCTGCGCGAGCTCTTCGAGGGCGTCTAGAGCCGACGGCTCTAGCGGAAGCGCGCGACGGCCATCTTGACGCAGCCGTAGCCGCGCCAGGAGCCGCGCGTCCAGCCTGCGCCGACGAAGCGGAAGCCCGGCCGGAGGAGCAGCACGCGGTGGCCTGGGCTGTCGAGCCACATCCGGACGGCCTGGGCCGGCGTGAACCAGGAGCACGTCCCCCACGCGATGATCTCGCCGGTTCCCGGTGCGAGGCGCGCGTGGTAGAAGGAGTCCGCCCGCACGAGATACCGCGACCAGGAATGGGCGCCCCGGCTCAGGCCCGGGGCGATTCGCACGTGGCGCAGGCCGTGCGCGGCGCGCATGTCGTTGATCCTCTCGACGAGGCGCTTCTCGATCTGGTTGGGCGCGGCCTGGGCGGGCGCGGCAAGCGCGACCGCACAGACACAGGTCACGAGGGCAAGTGGTGTTCTCAGGCGTCCCGGCATGCGGCGAGGTTGCCAAACCAATGTCGGCATCCGGTTCGGAAAGCGTTAGCGTTCTCTGAAGACGGCGATCTCACGAGCTGCCACGCGCGAGGTCGCGGGAGATTGCCACATCTTCCTGCATTTTGCGGAGATCCTCGTGCTGTTAGTCACGATCTTCGCCACGGGCCGTCTGGGCGAGCAGGACGCCGGCGAGCACGATCAGGCCGCCGGCTATCTGCACCCCGGCAAGCTCCTCGCCGAGCCAGATCCAGGCGAAGATCGCCGCCAGCACGGGCTCGAGCATGGCCACGATCGTCACGCGCGTCGCGGGGACGTGGTGCAAGGCGCTCACCAGGAAGATGAAAGGGACGACCGTCCCGAGCACGACCAGGTAGCCGAGCAGGAGCCAGACCGGGACGTCGACGTCCTCGAAGCGGCCGAGCAGCGAGACGCTGCCGTCCACGACGCCGACCGGGAACGTCCACCAGGGCTGGAAGATCGCCCAGAAGAGCGCCGCGAAGGAGAAGCCCCAGGCCAGCAGCGAGTAGACGTCACGACCGCCCTCGAGCGAGTGCTCGGCCATGAGCACGTAAGCGGCGTAGGCGACGGCCGTCACGAGGCAGGCGAGGACGCCGAGCCCGTCCAGGGAGGAGCCTCCCCAGAGCTCCACGACGAGCGACAGGCCGAGCAGGCAGAGGGCGATCGCCAGCCAGAGGCGCCGCCGCACGGGCTCGTGGACGTAGAAGCGGGCCCAGAGGGCGACGAAGACCGGCGCCAGGTACTGGATGACGAGGGCGATCCCGATGTCGAGGCGACGGATGCCGACGAAGTAGAAGAGCTGGACGAAGGCAAGGCCGAAGATCCCGAAGATCGCGAGGAAGCGAAGCTCGCGGCGGTTCGTGCGCAGCGTCGCCGGGCGGATGATCGCGACCGCGACGACGAGGATCAGCGCGGCCCCGGTCGCGCGCACCTCCGCCAGCCGCAGGGAAGAGAGCCCCGCGGAGTCCAGCAAGACCTTGGCGATGACCGCGTTCAGCGACCAGAGGACGACCGCGGACCAGACGAGGGCGTAGCCGAGCGCCGGACGGGGGACCGGGCGCTTCGACTCGAGGGCAGGCGGCGCGAAAGGGGCGTCGGCCACGGGCGCGCAACGATATCGCCCGCTCCGGCGCACTCGTCGCGCGTAGCGTTCCGGCGAGATGGGCTCCCGGCCGGTCCTGATGGCGATGGCGGGCGCGACCTGCATCGCCTTCTCGGCGATCCTCGTCCGCCTGGCCGACGTGCCCCCTTCGACGGCGGCGTTCTACCGGTGTGCGTACGCGCTTCCCCCGCTCGCGCTCCTCGCCTGGTGGGAGCGGCGGCGCTTCGGACCGCTCTCGCGGCACGCTCTCTGGCTCTCGCTGGTTGCGGGCGTCTTCTTCATGGGCGACCTCGTCTTCTGGCATCACGCCATCGCGGCAGTCGGCGCCGGGCTCGCGACCGTGCTCGGGAACACCCAGGTCGTGTTCGTCGCGCTCGCCGCCTGGGCGCTGCTGCGGGAGAAGCCGCCCGGCCGGACGCTCGCCGCGGTGCCTGTCGTCCTTCTCGGCGTCGTCCTCATCTCCGGCGTGATCGGCGCGGGCGCCTACGGCTCGAACCCGGGCGCTCGGCGTCCTCTTCGGAGTGCTGACCGCGATCACGTACGCAGGGTTCCTGCTCATCCTGCGCGCCGGCAGCACCGACCTGCGCAGGCCGGCCGGGCCCCTCTTCTACGCGACGCTCTCGGCTGCCCTCGTGACGCTGCCGGTGGGGGCGGGACTGGGCGAGCTCGAGCTTCGGCCCACCTGGCCCGAGCACGGCTGGCTCGTCCTGCTCGCACTGACCTCGCAGGTCGTGGGCTGGCTCCTCATCGCCGCGGCCCTGCCACGGATCCCGGCGGCGCTCACCTCGGTCACCCTCACCCTCCAGCCCGCGCTCTCGGTCGTCTTCGCGGTGCTCCTGCTCGACGAAGCGCCCTCGTCGGTGCAGTTCGCGGGCGTGGCGGTGATCATCGCCGGAGTCGTGCTCGCCACTGCGGGTCGCCGCCGGCAGCCGTACACTGAGCCGGATGAGCTGCGGGACGTAGCGCAGCCTGGTAGCGCGCCTGCTTTGGGAGCAGGAGGCCGCCGGTTCGAATCCGGCCGTCCCGACTAGAACGATGGAACTTCCGCGGCGATCCGTCGTCGGAAGGGGAGTGGGTCGTCTTCTCGGCCTCGGTGCCGCCGCCCTCGGGCTTGCGCTCGTCACGGCCTGCGGCTACACGCCGTCAGCGCTCGAGAGCTGGCCGAAGACGCCTTCGTGTGGCCGCTACGAGAACTTGAACGAGCCCGTGCCCGCCGACCAGCGCCGGAAGAACCGCTGTCTGCTCGACGCGCTGTCGGAAGGCCGTCGGGCCGAGCTCTTCGTCACCTACGCCACCGTCGAGGGCGACCCGATCACCACGTACTACAGAGTGCTGGGCCCACGCCGGCTCGAGGTCTTCATCGACTCCACCCGGGACTCGTTCGGATCCAGGGAGTGGACGCACATGCTGTGCGACGGGGTGGTGGAGGAATCCGGCTTCGTCTTCGCCGACTCGGCGGGGTGCCGCGAGCTCTCGGTCGACGAGGTCGTCTCCTAGTCGAAGGTACGGCTAGCCGTACCACCTGCGTCGGGCCTGCCGCCTATCTCTTTCGAGTTGACTTCGTGATCCTTCGTGGCGTGTCAGAGCAGCAACTCACCTTCCTCTTCACCGATATCGAGCGTTCGACCGGTCTCGTTCGCACGCTCGGTGCCGAGTACCGCGACGTCCTCTCGGCGTCGCGGTCCCTCCTGCGCGGGTCTGTCGCCAGCTCGAGCGGCCGCGAGATCGAGTGCCGTGCCGACGAGTCCTTCTCGGTCTTCGACTCCGCCTCCGACGCCGTCGAGGCCGCCTCCGAGGCGCAGCGCTCGCTGCTCGCCGAGACCTGGCCCGGGTCGGCGGTCGTCCGCATTCGCATGGGCCTGCACACCGGCATCGCGAGCGACGCCGGGCACGGCCTCGTCGGGCTCGACGTCCATCGCGCCGCGCGCATCGCCTCGGCAGGGCACGGCGGGCAGATCCTGCTCTCCGGTGCGACGGTCGCCAGCTCGGGTGCTACCGCGCGCGACCTCGGCTGCTACGAGCTCTCCGGGCTCCCGGAGCCCGAGCACGTCTTCCAGCTGGTCGCCGACGGCCTGCCCACCGATTTCCCTCCTCTCCGGCGTGCCCGCCGTGTCGACGACAGCCGCCTCCGCGTCGTCCTGGCCGACGACTCCGTGCTCGTCCGCGGCGGGATCGCCCGCCTGCTCGAGGATCTCGGGATGAACGTCGTCGCCCAGGCGGGAACCGGCGACGAGCTCCTCGAGCAGGTCGAGAACACCCGCCCGGACGTGGCCGTCGTGGACATCCGCATGCCTCCCTCGAGAAGTGACGAGGGCGTGCGCGCCGCCAAGGCCATCCGCGCCCTCTACCCCGAAACCGGCGTCCTGCTTCTCTCCCAGGCGGTCGAGCCGGCCTACGCCCGCGAGCTGCTCGACACCGGCTCCGAGGGCGTCGGCTACCTGCTCAAGGACCGCGTCGCGGACGTGGAGGAGTTCGCGAAGGCGCTCCACGCGATCGCGGACGGTGGCGTCGTGCTCGACAAGGAGCTCGACGTCCTCGCAAGCGTCGTCACCTAGCGGCGGTTCGGGCCTTGGGCTCCAGCGCGCCGACGAGCCGGAGCAGCCGCTCGAGCGTCGTCGCATCGAGCTCGCCTCGGTTCCGGGCGAGCGCGGCGATGAGCGCGAGCTGCCTGCGTGTCGTTTCCTGCTCGTTCTTCACGGGCCCACGTCTTTCGCTGCTCTGCTCGCAGATCCTTCGCGCCGTAGCCCCGGCGTGACGGCTAGAGATCCGTTCGCGAGAAGGCGGCAAGCGCGGCGCCCCCGACGAGCGCCAGATAGGCGAGCGTCCACGGCCAGAGGAACGCGCCTGCCGCCTGGGCGCCGCCGAACGGGCCGAGTGTGAGCGCGATCTCCGTGAAGCCCCTCGTGTCGGCGGTGATCGCGTTGAGCCCGTCCTGGTAGAGCGCCTCGAAGGGGAGCGCCCACGACGCGGCCTGCGCAACGTGCATGAGCGTCTCGGAGTCGAGCGCCTCCCCGATCTGTCCCAACAGCCCGGACACGAGCCCGGCGCCGAAGACCATGAAGACCGCGATCCCGTTGGCGGTCGCGGAGAGGAAGACCGACCCGAGGAGCGACAGCGCCGCGATCACGGCGGTCGCGGCCGCGAGCTCGGCGGCGGGCCCGACGATGCGATCCGGCGTCCAGTCGCCGATCCACCAGGTGATGAGGAGGGCCGCCGTGTAGACGAGGGAGACGTAGACCGCGCACACGGCTGCGGCGGCGAGGAAGCGTCCCCCGAGGAGCGACGGGCGCCCGATCGGCCGGACGACGAGCGGCTGGAGCAGGCCCCGCTCGGCGTCGCCCCGGACCGTGGCGAGCGTGAGGAACGCGGCCAGCACCGCTCCGAGGAAGAGCGTGGCGAACATCGAGAGCCCGAACATGGTCGCGCCGGTCAGCTCGCGGTCGTCAACGGTGAACGGATCCTCCGGGCCGACCGATGCCGGGCGGGACTCGACGACGTCGAACGCCTCCTTGGTGCCCAGCGCGTAGAGGCCGAGGAACGCGGCCGTGAGCACGAGGACGACGAGGAACACGCGCCGGCGGAGGCTTTCCCTCAGGGCGTAGCCGACGATGACCGCCACGCCCGTCACTCCGACCCCTCTCCGACCGCCTCGAGGTAGATCTCCTCCAGAGTCGTCTCGAGCACTCGAACGCCGTAGACGTGCTCGCCTGCCGCAACGAGGTCGGCGACGATCTGCGGCACGTCCTCGCGCCCGACGCCCTCGAGGAGCCGCGTGCCGCCTTCGACGTCAACCTCGACGCCGCGCGGCCGCGCCAGCTCTGAGGGGCGGCCCTCGGCGACGGTCCTGCCGCGTGCGAGGATGACGACGCGGTCGCAGACGAGCTCGATCTCGCTGAGCAGGTGCGAGTTGAGGAGCACAGCGACGCCCCTGCGCCGCAGCTCCTCCAGGAGACCCCGCACGGTCCGCCTGCCTCCGGGGTCGAGAGCGCTCGTCGGCTCGTCGAGGAAGAGGAAGCGTGGTGTGCCGACGAGGGCCTGCGCGATCCCGAGCCGCTGCTGCATGCCCTTCGACATGTTTTCGACCCGCCGCGAACGGGCTTCCGAAAGCCCGACGAGCTCCAGCAGCTCCCGACGCTCGGCCTCGCCGCCGGTAGAGCCGGCGAGCCGCTGGTGCAGGATCAGGACCTCGTCGGCGCTCGCCCAGCCGGGGAAGCGGAAGAGCTCGGCCAGGTAGCCCATGACCGACCTCGCTTCCCGCGAGCCGGCGGGCGCGCCGCACACCTGCGCCTCACCCGAGCTCGCCCGCACGAGCCCGCAGCCGATCTTGACAAGGGTGGACTTGCCGGCCCCGTTCGGCCCGAGCAGCCCGACCAGCTCCCCCTCCTCCACGTCGAGGTCGACCCCGTCCAGTGCTGTCACGGGCCCGTAGCGCTTGACGAGCCCGCGTGCCGAGAACGCCGCGGCCATCGTGGCGAGTCTACGGGCCGGGATGACCCGGGCCGGGGAGAAAGGAGCCAGAGTTGCACCTGAAGCACCGACGTTGCAAAATACGCAACGATGCAATCGGCCGACAAGGCACTCGCGATCCTCGGGGCCTTCGACGAGAGTCGTCCCGATCTCGGCGTATCGGAGCTGGCCGGCGAGCTCGGCATGCACAAGAGCACCGTGTCCAGGCTGCTCGCCGCTCTCGAGCGTCGCGGCCTGGTCCGGCGCGAGGGGGAACGCTTCGCACCGGGCCCGGAGCTGGCCCGCCTCGGTGCGCTGGCGGTGCGCGGCTTGACTCTGGCGGGGGCGGCCAGGCCGCCGCTCGAGCGCCTGGCCGCTCGGACCGGCGAGACGGTGAACCTCGCGGTCAGGGACGGAGATCGCGCGTTGAACGTCCTCCAGGTCGACGCGGCACATTTCGTCGGCGTCACCGATTGGACGGGCCGCGCCGCGCCGCTCCATGCGAGCGCGAACGGGAAGGCCCTCCTCGCGTTCGGCGAGGGGCGCTCCACGGGCAGGCTGGCGAGGCTGACGCCGCGGACGATCGTCGACCGGGGCGAGCTTCGCGCGGAGCTCGAGCGAACGCGGAGCGCCGGCTTCGCCGTCGCCGTCGAGGAGCTCGAGCTCGGGCTCCACGCGGTCGCGGCGCCCGTCTTCGACGCGGGGGGATCCTGCGTCGCGGCCGTCTCGGTCTCTGGCCCCGCCTACCGCCTCACCGCGCCGCGGCTCCCCGACGTGGGCGAGCTGTGCGCAGCCACCGCAGCGGATGTCTCCGCCAGGCTCGGCTTCAGGAGGGCGGCCTGATGGCCTGGGAGCTCGCTTCCTTCCCCGGCGCACTCCGGGGTGAGATCCCGGACCTCGAGGGCGTCCAGGTCGACGTCGTGCGCGGCGGCGAGCCGGTTCGAATCACGCACGTGCTCGACGCAGTCGAGCCGCGCGCGCGGCCCGACGGGCGCCCGGCGTTTCCGACCGAGGGCAAGGCCGGGGAAGGGCGTACCAACCGCCTCGACGGCGTCGTGGTCCTCTCCTGCCTGGACTTCCCGGCCGAGGAGCGCCCGCTGCACGAGCAGGAGTCGGTGCTCGACCTCGCCGGCCCGGGTGCGGGCCTCACCCCCTTCGCGGCGGACACGAACGTCGTCCTCACCTTCGGCGGGCGCGAGGGCCTCGGCAACGAGGAGCTCGAGGCCTGGGCCCGCCGCACGACTCTTGCGGTGGCGGAGGAGCTCGCCCGCCCGACGCTCGACGCCGACCCGGACGAGGTGGAGCGCTTCGAGCTGGCCCCGGCCGACGAGAGCCTCCCGTCCATTGCGGCGCTCCTGCAGCTCTCCGACCTCGGGCCGCTCTACTACCAGTACCTCTACGGCGTCCCGGTCGGGAGCGCCGGTCTTCCGCGCGCCGTCGACCCGGCCGAGCTCCTGGACGGGGCGGTGACCTCCGGCGAGTATCACTGGGCGGCGCTTCGCAACCCCACGATCGTCTTCCAGCGCAATGCGCTCGTCCGCGCTCTCTATCGGGAGCACGGCCGGCGGCTGCGCTTCGCCGGCCTCGTGCTCATGCGCGGCTACGAGCAGACCGCCGACGACAAGCAGCGGGCGGCCGCGGCCGCGGCGGAAGCGGCCGTGGCTCTGGGCGCCGACGGCGCCGTGGTCACCACCGACGCGGGTGGCAACTCCCACACGGACGTCATGCTCACCGTGCGCGCGTGCGAGGAGGCCGGCGTCCGGACGACCGCGATCGTCGCCGAGATGGCCGACCCTGACTCGACCAGCTCGGGGCTGACCGACTGGGTCCCCGAGGCCGATTCGATCGTCTCGGCCGGGAACGCGGAGGAGCTCGTCCCGGCGTGGGCCCCGGAGCGTGTGCTCGGCGGCGACATCCTGCTCGACGGGTCCCCGGCGACCGACACCGGGCCGATCCCCGTGCGCAACTACCTCGGCGCGGCGAACCAGACCGGCCAGCACGCGCTCACGGCGACGACATGGTGAGGGCGGTCCATTACCTGAACCAGTTCTTCGCCGGCCTTGGCGGGGAGGAGGCTGCCGAAACGCCGCCCACCCGGCTCGAAGGGCCTGCCGGCCCAGGCCGAGGATTGGCGGCAGAGCTCCAGGGCGTCGAGATCGTGGCCACGCTCGCGTGCGGGGACGACTACTTCGCCGAGCACGAGGAGGAGGCACTCGACCGTCTCCTCGAGCTGCTCGAGGCCGACCGGCCCGACCTGCTCGTCGCCGGCCCCGCGTTCGGCTCGGGACGTTACGGCTTTGCGTGTGCGCGTTTTTCGCGCGTTGCCTCGGAGCGGCTCGGAATCCCGGCGCTCGCCGCGATGCACGAGGATAACCCCGGAGTCGCCGTTGCCGAGGGCACGGTCACGATCGCCGCCACGGCCGTCAACGTGGCGGGAATGCGCGAGGCCCTGCCTCGCATGGCGCGGCTCGCCGAAGCGTTGGCCTCGGGCCGGGAGCTCGGGCCGCCGGGCGAGGAGGGCTACCTGCCGCGCGGCTTCCGGCGGAACCGGATCGCCGAGCAGCCGGGCGCCGAGCGCGCGCTCGACCTGCTCCTGGACAAGCTCGCCGGGGAAACCCGGAGCGAGGTCGCCGGGGGCTTCGACCGCGTCCCGCCGCCTGCGGCGGTCCCGGATCTCTCGACCGCTCTGCTGGCGCTCGTCACCGAGGCCGGCTGCGTCCCCCAGGGCAACCCGGACCGGCTGCCGACGATCCGTGCGCAGGGGTGGCTCCGCTACGAGCTGGGCGGTGCGCTGACGCTCGCCTCAGGGCGATACGAGTCGGTGCACGGCGGCTTCGACGTCACGCTCGCGAACGAGGATCCGAACCGGCTCGTCCCCCTCGACACGGTGAGCGTGCTCGCCGGGGAGGGTCGCGTCGGGCGGATCCACGACGTCTTCTACACGACCACCGGCAACGGAACCCCCGTCGCCGCCTCGACCCGCTTCGGTCGCGAGATCGCCGCCGAGCTTCGGGAGGCGGGCGTCGAGGCCGTCCTCCTCTCGGGCACCTGAGGGACGGGCACGCGCTGCGGGTCAGTGCTGGCGAAGGAGATCGAGCGGGCGGGAGTGCCGACGGTGTTCGTCACCTCGCTCCCGACGATCGCGACCATGGTCGGCGCCAACCGGATCGTGCGCGGGCCGGCGATCACGCATCCGTTCGGCCTCGACGAGGCGGAGCGGCGGCGTATCGTGGAGCGGGCGTTCGAGATGCTCGAGACCGAGGTGGAGCCGGCGACAGTCTGGGAGGTCGACCCCGAATGAACCGCTCCTCTGCCGGGGCCACCCCGGGCCACCACCCACTTTCAGCCTATCGCCGAAAAGCGCACGGGTGTGTGCCGCGTCGGATCGAAACCGCCGCGGCTTCGTGTCGAAAGGCTGCGGCATGAGCGGTCGCGCTTCGATTCGCTCCTGCTCGCTCGTCCTCGCACACGCGCCCGACCTCGTCCGGCACGGCTCGAAGCCCGCGCGCGAGCTCGCCGCCGACTCCGACGGCCTCCTCGCCTCCCTCACCCGGAGCCTCCGCACGTACGACGACGCGCTCGGCTACCCGCCGCACCAGGTGCTGATCGGGAACCTCCGACCGGATGCGCTCTGGGATATTGCGCGCCCCTGGTGGAGCCATCCCGTCGAGCCCCGACGCGAGGGGCCGTTCGGCGTCCTCGTCGACCAGGCCGAGCTCTACCGGCGCATGCAGGAGTCCGATCCCTTCGGCCTCTTCCGGCTGGACGGTCGCCCGGCTCCGAACGGAGGGTTGACGATCGACGCAGGCCGGCGAGGTCGCCGGCTCGATGGCGGGTGCGCACGAGCTGGACGAGAGCCTCTCGGCCTCCGTGCTCCTGGAGAACCTCGCCTGCAAGGCGAGCGCCGCTCTCGCGCTCGAGCATCTTCTGCAGAGCACCGGCCTCGCTCCGGAGGACGTTCCGTACGTGATCGGGAGCGGGGAGGAGGCGGTCGGCGACCGCTACCAGCGCGGGGGCGGCAACCTCGCCAAGGCGATCGCCGAGCAGGCCGGCTGCGTCAACGCCTCCGGAAGCGACGTGAAGGCCTTCTGCTGTGGCCCGGTGCACGCGCTCGTCGTCGCCGGCTCGCTCGTCGCGTCGGGTGTCTACCCGCGCGTGGTCGTTGTCGCCGGTGGGTCACTGGCCAAGCTGGGGATGAAGTTCTCCGGCGCCCTCCGGCATGGGACGCCCGTGCTCGAAGATGTGCTCGCCGGCTTCGCCGTGCTGGTCGCGCCGCCGGGCGCCGGCGCGCCCGAGCTTCGGCTCGACGCGGTCGGCCGCCACCGGGTTGGCTCGGGCTCGGCGCAGCAAGCCGTGCTCGAGGACCTCGTCGTCGAGCCCCTGGAGCGGCTCGGCCGCGGGATCCTCGACGTCGACCGCTACGCGACGGAGCTGCACGACCCCGAGATCACCGAGCCGGCCGGCGCGGGCAACGTCCCCAGCCGGAACTACAAGCTCATCGGCGCGCTCGCCGTCCGCCGCGGAGAGCTGTCGCGCGAGGGCCTGGACGGCTTCGAGCGCAGCCACGGCCTGCCGGGGTTCTCGCCCACACAGGGGCACGTCGCCTCGGCGGTGCCGTGGCTCCCACACGGGCTCGCCGCCCTGCGCTCGGGCGAGATCGGCTCGACCATGCTTTTGGCGAAGGGCTCGCTCTTCCTCGGCCGCATGACCGAGCTCGCCGACGGAATGTCCATCCTCCTGGAACCGGGAAAGGAGTAGCGAATGCCGGTCGAAGCGACCGTCGAGACGTACGGAGACCTGACGGGCGAGGGCAGCGTCCTCGTCGACTTCTGGGGCCCGCGCTGCCAGCCGTGCCTCGCGATGATGCCCACCATCGCCAAGCTGGAGGAGGAGGCCGGCGGCGCCGTGCGCGTCGTCAAGGTCAACTCCTCGGAGAACCGCGACATCTGCCGGGAGCTGCGCGTTTTCGGGCTCCCGACGTACGTGCTCATGCGCGACGGGGAGGAGCTCGAGCGCCTCTCCGGCGAGGTTTCCAAGGACGACATCGAGCGGGCCTTCGCCACGCTCGCAGCGAAGGGAGGTGAGGGTGCATGAAGCTGGACGGGAAGAAGGTGATCGCGCTCGGCGAGCGGGACGGCGTGCCGGGCCCCGCGATCGCCAAGTGCGTCGAGTCGGCCGGAGCCGACGTCGTCTTCGTCGAGACGGAGTGCTTCGTCTGAACGGCGGCCGGGGCCATGGACCCGGAGAACCAGGACCGCATCAAGGGCCTGGTCGACACGTACGGCGCGGACGACCTGGTGGTCGTGCTCGGCGCCGCCGACCTCGAGTCGCTCGAGGTCGCGGCCGAGACGGTCACGCTGGGAGATCCGGCGTACGTGGGTCCGTTGGCAGGAGTCCAGTTGGGGCTCCCCGTCGTTCACATCCTCGAGGAGGGCGTCAAGGAGCAGGTCGACGCGGCCGTCTACGACGAGCAGGTCGGACTGCTCGAGATGACGCTCGACGTCGGGCAAGTGCGGGAGGCCGCGCAGAAGTTCCCCGGCCGCTGATCGTCAACTGCCGGGCTGCCGCGCCTCGCCCGCTTCCTCCTCCGCCATGAAGCGGACGAAGAACACCGTGAACATGGTGAAGAAGACGACGGCCTCGCTCACGGCCATCGCGATCCCTGCGATCTGCTGGTCCGTGATCGGCGTCAGCCCCCAGATGCGCGGGGCGTCGACGTAGAAGTCGTAGAGCGGGCTGGGGAGGAGCGCCATGAGCAGCCCGAGCGGGCTGGCGAAGACGAACGCTGCGAAGAGGTAGGCCGACTTCGCCCCCGAGGAGATGCTCCACGGGCGCGCCTGCAGCACGGGCCACCAGAGCAGGACGCCCGGTGGTGAGGTACGTCAGGTGCTCCAGGTGGAGGAGGGCGTGGTGCTCCAGCGCGGCGTCGTAGGCGATCGGGATGTGCCACACGAGGTAGCCGCCCAGCCAGAGCGGCAGGGCGACGAGCGGATGCGTGAGCGCGCGCACGCCGCGCAGGCGGGCGATCGACGCGGCGAGGCCGGGCGGCACCGACGCGACCAGGAGCAGCGGGATCCACTCGGCGAGCGCGACGTTCTGGACGAGGTGCGCCCAGAGGACGTAGTGGAGTGCGAGGGTCCCGAGCGGCGTCACCGAGACGGCGAGGAGGATCGCGATCGCACCGGCGAAGCAGGCGATGCGCCGGCGCCCTGGGCGGTGCCGGCGGGCCGCCGCGGCGTAGGCGGCGATCAGGACGACGGCGCCCGTGAGCTCGACCCAGGCGGCCGGCCAGGTCCACGGCGACGGCGCCACGACGTCCCGAAGGATACGGTCGCGGCGCCGAGGCCGGGCGCGCCTAGATCAGCGTCGGGTCCACGTAGGCCGGGTCGCGCCGCGCCAGCCACTCCCGCACGTAGACGCCGCCGGCGACCAGCGGCGCGCCCGGAAAGGCGGTGAGGAGGACCATCGTCGCCCAGAGCGCCGACGGCAGCCCGCCGGCGGCGGCGCTGACGACGATCGGCAGGGCGAGGAACCAGAGCGCCTTCCAGTCGGCAACGATGTAGCCGAGTCCGAAGTGGATCACGGGCGGCACGAGCAGGAGGAGGAGCACCACGCGGCGCCGGCAGCGCCGTCTCGGTGCGGGCGAACGCGACGATCCAGAGCGTCATGATCGCGCTGAAGCCGATCATCGCGGTGCGCGGGTTGAGCTCGTTGATTCGTTCGAGGGTCACGCGACTCCCCTGTGTCCCGGTTAGGCGTGACCGCTCCGCCCCGATTTGACTTGCTTCGAGTCGCATGATCGCGGCACCCGGGCCCGCCTTCCATCCCCCCTTCGGGGAACCGGCTAACCTAGACCCGAGTGCGGGCGTAGCTCAATGGTAGAGCTCCAGCCTTCCAAGCTGGTGGTGAGGGTTCGATTCCCTTCGCCCGCTCCATGAGGAAGGCCCCGCTAATCGGGGCCTTTCGCTTGCCAGGGCCTCAAGGCGGGATCGCGCCAGAGGCCAGAATGCCAGCGGGCCTACGGGGAGGCCTCCTCGGCGGTGCCGAAGCCCGCCTCCAGCATCCGAGCGCGGGTCACGTCGCGCTCGGCCTTGCCGTAGTCGCTAAGGATCGAGTCGCTAAGGATCGAGGCTTCGAATCCCTCCCCTCCGCTTCGAGGGCGGCTACGATCCCGGCGGCTTCAGGTGCACGGGGCCCCTAAGGCTCGTCAGCACTCCGGCCGACACAACGGCAACGTAGAAGTCGCCGTCTTCGTTGGAGCAGACGTAACCGACCGGATACTCGGGACGGAGCTTCGTGTTGACGGCGCAGTTGTCGCGGCACGTCACCTCATCGCCGACCTCGGCCCGACGAGCCTTGTGGCCTTTACTTCGCGATGCGACAGGCGGTTCCGTCGCGCCGAGGACTTGCTCGATGGGCGGGTCCGTGCCGCCACCTGCGAGGGGGCCGAGGCCGAGCTGACCGCCACCGCCTCGACCTCGCGATCCGATCTGGCTTCCTCACTGCCCCCGCATGCAGCGGCGACGAGGACGAAAAGGCTGGCGAATGCCCAGGCGAGAGGGCGCGTTGCCATCGTCCCTCTATCGGTCGGCGCACCGCGGTCCTTGACCGGGGCACGTGCCGGCAAAAATGCCACCGGACCCATGTCCTGCGGGGTCTCGCGGGGTCCCGGCCGGGGAGCCGTTTTGGTCTAAATAGCGGGCGTGCCGGGGAGGCTCGAGTTTCATTTGCCACAAACCAGGGTACGCGCCCGTAGGTCCGGGTTCGCGCAGAAGGGAGGACACGATGTGGAGCTTCAGGCTCAGCGCCTCGGTCGCCGTGGCGGTGGTCGCGCTCGGTACGGCGGTGGCGGGCGGTGTCGTGGCGGCCACGACATCGAGCGACGAGCAGGCGCTTCAGCCGACACGGCAGTCGGCGGATCGCAGCGTCGAGGGACGGGTAAACCGCTTGCTCGCGAAGATGACGCTCGAGGAGAAGCTGGAGCAGATCCAGCTGCTGCCTGACTTCCTCGTCACCGACGAGGAGGTTCGCGCTGGACTCGGCTCGGTCCTGAGCGTCACGGATCCGCAGCGGATCAGGGAGCTCCAGCGCATGGCCGTCGAGGAGTCGCGACTCAAGATCCCGATCCTGTTCGCCTTCGACACGATTCACGGCTTCCGGACGATCTTCCCGATCCCGCTGGGCGCGGGCGCAAGCTTCGACCCGCAGGTCGCCTCCGACGATGCGAAATACGGCGCACGCGAGTCGGCGGCGGTCGGGCTCAAGCAGACCTACGCTCCCATGGTGGACGTCTCCCACGAGCCCCGGTGGGGTCGGATCGCCGAGGCGGCGGGCGAGGATCCGTACCTGAACGCGGTGCTCGCAGCGGCGCGCGTGAAGGCCTTTCAGGGGAAGAGCTACGACGCACCGGACAAGCTGGTTGCGAGCCCTAAGCACTTCGCCGCCTACGGTCAGCCCGAGGCCGGGCGCGACTACAACACGACCGACATGTCGGAGCAGCGGCTACGCAACCTCTACCTCCCGCCGTTCAAGGCTGCGATCGATGCGGGCGCCGACACCGCGATGTGCTCCTTCAACGCGCTCAACGGCGTGCCGGGCTGCGGGAACTCGTACCTGATGAACGAGATCCTCAAGGGCGAGTGGAACTTCGACGGCTTCGTGGAGGGCGACTGGACCGCCGTCGCCGAGCTGCGTGCCTGTCCGCCGAAGAATCCCGATTCCGGGGAATGCGGTCACGGAGTCGCGGCGGACGGCCCGGACGCCGCCGCGCTCGCACTCAACGCCGGCGTGGACTCCGAGATGACCAGTACGCTCATTCGCGACTTCGGCGCACAGCTGCTCGCCGAGCGGCGCATCTCGATGAAGCGGATCGACGACGCGGTTCGCCGGATCCTGCGCGTGAAGTTCCGCGCCGGCCTGTTCGAGAACCCGTACTCGCCGTTCCTGCCGGCGGAGGCCGAGCCGCAGATGCTCAGGCCCGACGCGCTGGCCGCCGCGCGCAACGCCGCGAGCCGCTCGATGGTCCTGCTCCAGAACGAGGGCGGCGTCCTGCCGTTCGATCCCGCTGGAAGGACGGCCGTGATCGGGCCGCTGGCCCGGAACCAGCACGACATGTTCGGTCCGTGGTGGGGCGCGGGGCGCGACGCCGACGCCGTGACCGTGTTCGACGGCATCAACGAGCAGAGCCCCGGCGCAACCTTCGCCCAGGGGTGCACGCTCTCCAACACCGAGGCGCCGCACGTCGACCCGGAGGGCTGCGGCTCGGATGCCGGGTTCGCCGAGGCCGTCGCCGTGGCGCAGGCCGCCGACCAGGTCGTGCTCGCCCTGGGCGAGACGCGCGAGATGAGCGGCGAAGCGAACTCGCGCAGCACGCTCGACCTGCCTGGCAGGCAGGAGGAGCTGATCGCCGCGATCAAAGCGACGGGCAAGCCGTTCGCGGTCGTGCTCTTCAACGGCCGCCCGCTGGCGCTGGAGAACATCGTCGGAGACGCGCCCGCGATCCTGGAGGCGTGGTTCCCCGGCGTGCAGGCGGGGCCCGCGGTCGCAGACGTGGTCTTCGGCAAGGTCAATCCGGGCGGCAAGCTGCCCGTGACGTTCCCGCGCCGGCTCGGCCAGGTGCCCATCTACTACAACCACGAGCGGACGGGGCGGCCCTGCAACCCGGACGTCAAGTGGAACTCCCGCCACCGCGACATCCCGAGCTGCGCGCCGCAGTTCGAGTTCGGCCACGGGCTCAGCTACACGACCTTCGAGATCACCGACCTGCGTCTCAGCTCGTCGAGCGTGTCGTCGAAGGGGAGCCTGAAGGCCTCGGTCAACGTGACGAACACCGGGAGCATCCCGGGCGACGAGGTCGTGCAGCTCTACATCCACGACCCGGTGGCAGGCATCTCGCAACCCGTCCGCCGCCTCCGCGGCTTCGAGCGCGTGACGCTGAGCCCGGGCGAGACGCGGACGGTCACCTTCACGCTCGACAGGAGCGACTTCGGCTTCTACGACAACCGCGGCAAGTTCGTCGTCGAGCCCGGCCAGATCGACGTCTACGCCGGCAACAGCTCGAGCGCGGACCTGACGCAATCGTTCACGGTGCGGCGCTAGTCGACAGGAACGAGTTCGAGTCAGCGGCGGTGTCGTCTCCCGCCGCTGACTCGCGGTCCCGGTCGCAGTGTGGTCACCGCGGCCGCTGGTTTTGAAGGTTCACCGGAGGCCGCTGCGCAGCGAAAGTCCGCAGCTCGTTGGCGCACCGCCGGATCGGCTTGGTCCGGTGGATGGGCGGATTCCTGGAACTCGCCCTCTGGGGATAGTCTCTGTTCAGCTCTCACGTCGAGTCACGTGAGAGGATCTTCACGTGCGCTTCAGCTATCAGCTGATTCCCGAGCAGCCGCTTGAGGAATTGGTCTCCGCAATAGAGCTGATGGACGAGCTCGGGTTCTGGGGGTGCTACAGCGCAGACGAGACGTACCACAAGGACATGTGGTCGCTCTTCGCGGCGGCTGCGGCGCGCACGGAACGCCTGCGCATGGGCCCAGAAGTCACCCATGTGATCCTCAAGGACCCGACGATCATCGCGCAGCAAGCAGCCACGCTCGACGAGTTGACCCGCGGGCGCGCGGAGCTCGTCTTCTCGACCGGCAATTTGGCGATGCTGAAGCAGTACGGCGTGACGCTGGAAGGCAGCAAGCCGATCGCACGGCTGCGCGAGGCGCACCAGGTTCTCCGCACATTTCTTTCCGACGGCACGATCGACTTCGAAGGCGAGTACTACTCGTACGCTGGGCTCTTTACGGCCGCTCGGCCGGTTCAGGATCCGTTTCCGATCAAGATGGGCGCGATGCGCGGCCCGCGCTCGTTCGAGCTCGCGGGGGAGATTGCGGACGGACTGCACACCGCCTGCGCCTACTCGCGCGAAGCGCTCGACTTCACAGCTGCCGCGTTCCGTCGGGGAGCCGAACGAGCCGGGCGTGACTGGCGGAGCCTCGACCTCGCGGACAATCCATTGGGGGCGATCGCCGATGAGCCCGGGCCGGCGCGAGAAGCGGCGCGCATCCTCGCCGCCTTCTACGTCGGCTCGATGCCGCGGGAGCTTCTGGCCCGGCACGGCATCGACTTCACCGACGTCCAGCCGATCGTTGACGCCTTTGCGGAAGGCGATGTTCGCCGCGCCTTGGAGCTGACTTCACCCGAGCTGGGGGCGACTCTTTCCGTGGCTGGGACGCCCCGGGACTGGATTCAGAAGATCGAGCAGGACTTCCGCCCGGCTGGCTTCGACCACATCCTCGTGACGTTTGCCGACCCGTTCCTCGTCGACAGCTGGGCGGGCCGCACGGTCGACGGCCTTCCAACTCTCGAAGACCAATTGCGGCTCTTCCACGATGAGGTGATGCCTGCATTCACCTAGGCGGTGCCCAGAGATGCCGCCAGGCGCGGAGGCTGCGCTGGGACCCGACGCGGTTCTAGGCCCGGTCGATGCCGAGCGTGACCGCGCCCGTGGCGGAGTCGCCCACGGTCACGGCCAGGACGGTGACGCCGCCGCTCTGCTGGTAGATGCCGTCGCTCTCGTTCGGCTGGTCGGGCTCGCCGCGGGCCGCGTACGGCTCCGTCGCGTAGACGGCCGAGAGGGTCTCGGGGTCGAAGAAAAGCTGGCCTGTGTGCGTCTGGTCGCCGTCGGCGCTCACCTTGATGTGGATGTGCACGGCGCGGCCGGTGTACCAGCCGGGAAAGACCGTCCGGAACTCGGCGACGCCCTCGGAATCCGTCAGCTGGACGCCGCGGCAGAACGTCTCGCCCTCGGCCCCCTGCACGCCCGAGTAGGCGCCCTCGGCGTCGCAGTGCCAGACGTCCACGGCGGCGCCCTCGATCGGCTCGCAGGCGTCGGCGTCGACGACGTTGACGCGGAGGTCGAGCGGCAGGCCGGACCTGCCCTCGGTGATGTCGCTCCGCACGAGGTCGAGGTCGAGGTAGTACGGGCCCTCCGTCAGCTCGGGCATGAGAACGCAGTCGGCCGAAGCGGCGGGGGCGGTGGTCGTCGAGGTCGCGGCGCTCGTGGTCGGCGTAGCGGGCGCGGCGGAGCCGCCGTCGTCCGCGCAGGCGGACACGAATGCGGCGATCCCGACTCCGCCGGCCCACTGGAGTGCCCGCCGGCGGGTGATGGGGAGATCGGTCATGGGGGGAGTTTCTCCGGCAAGCCTAAGAGCCGCCTGAGCGGACGCTAAGAATCATCTAACGATGCTCTTCTGTCCGGCTCGTGGGGCAGGCTTGCGGCGTGGAGGAGCGGCGGGTCGAAGAGCGCATCGTCTACTTCCGCCCGCGGGCGGTCCTCGTCGTCCTCGGGATCATCCTCGGCGCGACGGCGACCATCGCCTTCCTCTTCCTCGCCTGGCGCGTCATCACGTGGATCCTGATCGCGGTCTTCCTGGCGCTCGCCCTCAACCCGGCCGTCGAGTCCTTCGAGCGGCGGGGGCTCCGGCGCAGTCTGGCGTCGCTGCTCGTGTTCCTGCTCGCCCTCCTCATCCTGGGGAGCCTGGGCGCCCTGCTGATCCCCCCGCTCATCGACCAGGTCGAGGAGTTCGTCGCGGCGGTGCCGGACTTCGTCGAGGACCTGACGGCCGGGCGCGGGCCGCTGGGGTTCCTCCAGGAGGACTACCAGATCGTCGACAAGGTGCGCGAGGCGATCGAGAAGCAGGGGGCGGGGGGCGTCCTCGGCGTTACCAACGCGAGCCTGGCGGTCGCGCGAGGGGTCGTGTCCTTCGTCGTGGGCGTGGTCACCATCGCCTTCCTGACGATCTTCATGCTGATCGAGGGGCCGCGGCTCGTCGTGCGCTTCCGGGACTCGCTGCCGGAGAACATGAAGCCGCGCTGGGACCGGGTCGGCGGCGACATCTACCGGACGGTCGGAGGCTACGTCGGCGGCAACCTGGCCATCAGCGTGATCGCCGGCGTCTGCTCCGCCATCGTCTTCTTCATCCTGGGCAGCAGCTATGCGATCGCGCTGGCGGTCGTCGTGGCGCTCCTCGACCTGATCCCGCTCGCCGGTGCGACGATCGCCGCGGTGATCGTCTCGACGGTGATCTTCATCGAGCTCGGCTGGGTCAAGGGGGTGATCGTCATCGGCTTCTTCGTGCTCTACCAGCAGCTCGAGAACCACATCCTGCAGCCGCTCATCTACGGCCGCACCGTGCAGCTCTCGCCGCTGACGGTGCTGATCGCGATCCTCATCGGCGCCGAGCTCGTGGGGATCCTCGGGGCCCTGGCCGCGATCCCGGTCGCCGGCATCGTCCAGGCGGTCTCCAAGGAGGTCGTCCGCTGGCGGCGGGAGGCGATCGTCGCGCCCGGGGTCGAGGTCGTGCTGCCCGACGAGCCCGCCGGGAGCTAGAAGGTCACCAGGCTGTCGAAGCCGGGCCTTCGACGGCGACGACGAGATGCGTCGCGCGGTCGACGACGACGACTCCGCCGCAGGCTTGTTCGTGGCCCGGCGCGACGAGGAACGTCGTCGTTGCTCCGCGGATCTCCTCGTATTCCGCGGCGGTGACGTCGAGCGTCTCGCGGCACTCCGTGTCCCCGCATTCGCAGCGGACGTCGAAGCGGTCGTAGCCGGAGCTGATCTCCCGGATCCGCTCGTTCACCTCGCGAATCAGGCTCTCCTGCCTCGTCCCGGGGGGTTTGGACATGCCGACCTCTCTGGAAAGACCGATCTGTCTACCGACCCTATACTGTTCCCGATCACGCTGTCCATCTCCCGAGATCGAGCCACGTGACCAGGGGGCCGGGGGTCGTCGCGCAGGAAGGGTCGGACGCCCGTCGCCGTATTCTCGAGTGCGTCTACGAGCTGTTCTCGACGCGGTCGATCCGCGCCGTCGGGATCGACGAGATCGTGCAGCGGTCGGGCGTTGCCAAGGCCACCCTCTATCGCCACTTCGCCTCCAAGGACGAGCTCGTGCTCGCCTTCCTCGAGCTACGAGAGGAACGGTGGACGTACGCGTTCGTCGAGGCCGAGGCGCGGCGCAGGGGAGGCGAGGGCGAGGGCGCTCTCCTGGCGATCTTCGATGTCTTCGACGACTGGTTTCGGCGGGACGACTTCGAGGCGTGCGCCTTCATCAACGTTCTCCTCGAGCTCGGGGAGGAGCACCCGGCGGGGAAGGCGAGCGCCGTCCATCTCGAGAACATTCGCGGCGTCGTCCGCGAGCTCGCGGAGGAGGCCGGGCTCAGCCGGACCGACGAGTTTGCCCGCTCGTGGCACATCCTCATGAAGGGCTCGATCGTCTCCGCGGTCGAGGGCGACGCAGATGCGGCGCGGCGCGCGCAGACGCTGGGAAAGCTTCTGATCGACCACCACCGGTAGCCGTCCCCAGGGAAGAGGTCTATCCTCTCCCACCTCCACGCAACGGGAAAGGGGAACCGATGCGAACTCTTATCGTGGGAGTGCTTGCCTGCCTCGTGGCCGGCGCGCTTCTCATTCCAGCCGCGGCTCCGAGCCGCCCGAATACGTCCGCTCGCGAGTACGTCGTGCTCTACGAGAGCGGCGCCTCCACCGAGGCGGCACACGCCGCCATCCGGCGGGCAGGCGGAACCATCCTCAGGGAGAACCGTGCGGTCGGCCTGGCGACCGTCCGCTCGGCGAACGCGGACTTCCTCGCGGACGCGACCGCTGAGGCCGCGCTCTTCGGCGCCGCCGGCAACCAGGCGATCGGAACGACCGGTCAGGCGCGCTCGCACAGGCTCGACGAGGAGCGGCTGCAGTCCGAGCGGAACTCCTCCAGGTTCCGTGCGGCCGTGACCGGCGAGACTTCGAACGACGACACGCCCACGCCCGGCGGCCCGTTCGAGCCGCTCGCGCCCCTGCAGTGGGACATGGCGATGGTGCACGCCACGAAGTACGAGTCCCAGAACGTTCAGCCCGGGAAGAAGGGCGTGCTGGTCGGCATCATCGACAGCGGGATCGACGCCTCGCACCCGGATCTCGCGCCCAACGTCGACCTGGCGCTCGGGCGCAACTTCACCACCGACATCCCGCTGATCGACGGGCCGTGCGAGGACGAGCCGGACCAATCCTGCTCCGACGCGCCGAACACGGACGAGAACGGGCACGGCACGCACGTGGCCGGAACTGTGGCGGCGGCCGTGAACCAGCTCGGCATCTCCGGCGTCGCGCCCAACGTCACGCTTGTGAGCCTGCGGGCCGGGCAGGAGTCCGGGTACGTGTTCCTCCAGCCGGTGGTCGACGCGCTCACCTTCGCGGCCGACCACGGGATCGACGTCGTCAACATGAGCTTCTACATCGATCCGTGGCTCTTCAACTGCACCGACAACCCGGCCGACTCGCCGGCGGCGCAGGCGGAGCAGCGCACGATCATCGAGGCGACGAACCGCGCCCTCCGCTACGCGCACAGGCACGACGTGACGCTGGTCGGGTCCGCCGGGAACGAGAACACGAACCTGGATCACCCGTTCTTCGACGACACGAGCCCCGACTTCCCGCCGGGTGCCGCCTACCCGCGAGACGTCGACAACGGATGCCTGTCGATGCCGACCGAGGGCTTCAGGGTGATCAGCGTCTCGGCCCTGGGGCCGAGCACCGCGAAGGCCGACTACTCGAACTACGGCAAGGAGCAGATCGACGTGTCGGCTCCCGGGGGCTACTTCCGTGACTTCCTCGGGACGGCTGCGTACCGCACGCCGGGCAACCTCGTCCTCTCCACGTACGCGGAGAACGTCGCCCGCGAGTTCGGCGACGTCGACGACCAGGGCAACCCGACGAACGACTTCGTCCTGAAGAGCTGCAACGGCCCGACGTGCGCCTACTACACGTACCTCCAGGGCACGTCGATGGCCGCGCCGCACGCGGTCGGCGTGGCGGCCCTGATCGTCAGCGAGTACGGCCGCCGTGACCGCAGGATGGGCGGGCTGACGCTCGACCCGGATCGGGTGCAGCAGATCCTCGAACGCTCGGCCAGCGACCACGCGTGCCCGACGCCGAGGCTCTTCAGCTACGCGGACGTGGACAGGCCGCCCGCCTACGACGCCTTCTGCCAGGGATCCCCGAGGTTCAACGGGTTCTACGGCGAGGGCATCGTCAACGCCTACGCGGCCGTGCTGGGCAGCAAGTAGCACCCAGCACGAGCCGGAAGACGAGAGGGCCGGCGCCGCCGGCCCTCTCCGCGTGCTTGACGCTCCGGGGCCGGTGAGTTCCTCGGCCCGATCGGAGCTGCCCGACAGGGTGACCAAGCCGACCATGGCTACGCCGAGGCGGTCGTCCCGTAGGGATCGGCCGAGTTTCGAGGTCATTGGTTCACGTCGCGTGCCTTGACGCTGTCGCCCAACGTGGGACGATAGCCCTGATGGATCCTGCTCTGATCATTGCCCTGATCGCTCTCGCGGGATCGATTTTCAGCACAGCCGCGACGGTCTTCGGCGCGCCTGTGTTGCAGGCGCGTCGTGAAGCACGGACGGTGCTCGAGAACCATCGCGATCCCCTGCTTGCGGCGGCGTACGAGCTTCAGGCGAGACTCCACAACATCCTCTGCAACCGATTCGCCGAGGACTACGTTCTTGGGAACAAGGCGGGGAAAAAGGAGGCGGCCCTCGAGAGCACCTTGTACGTCTTTGCCCAGTTCTTCGGCTGGCGAGAGGTCATTCGTCGCGAGATCCAGTTCCTCCGCTTCCTGAAGGACGACGAGACGCGCGTGGTAGCCCAGCTTCTCCGGGACATCGGTGAGACGTTCCTGACCGATGAGTACGGCCGCCAGTTCATGCTCTGGCGGGTCGAGCAACGGGGGCTCGGAGAGTGCATGATCGTCACGTCGGACGGCAAGTCCTCGTGCATGGGCTTCGCGACCTTCGTCGGACAGCGCGCGACGATGAAGGAGTGGCTGGACCCGCTCGAGCGAGACCTGAGCCAGATGGACGACGGCGGCCGGGCTCGTTTGACGAGGCTCCAGCATCTGCTGCTCGACCTCGTCCAGAAGCTCGACGAGGGCCGGATCCGCTATCCGTTCCCGCTCGAGAAGGCCTGAGTCTCGTGATCGCAGGCATGCCGGTCCGCTCTAGCGCTCGCAGCGCGCACCCAGAGCCGATCCACCAGTGATGAGTGCCAAGGAACCACCCGCGACTGATGGGCGGAACGTCTAGTGGACTCGAGTCCTGTGCAGAATGTCGTATTCGCGCCGTCGCCAAGACGGCGTGTGGCCGTCGCTCTGCGGGGCATGATCACCGCGAGTGACGTAACGGTGTTCCTTCATTCCCCTCCCATGGCGGCGTAGACGAGCTCGTAGGCCCGGATTGCGTCCTTGGCCATCTGCGCCTCGCGGAGGGCGGCGTCGTCGATGCGGGAGGCGATGTCGTCGATGAAGCGCCACTGGAGCACGCTCCGGCGCACGGCCGCGACGGCGTCCTCCGTGTACGGGTAGAGGTCGAAGCCGAGCCGCTCGCCGTTCTCGCCGTAGCCGGCACGGCGGAGCTCGAGCGCGAGCTCGAGCGTCTCCATGAAGGCGGTCGCGCCGACCATGTTGTCGTCGTCGAAGTCCCCCCAGCCCGAGTTCGCGTGCTGGTGGCCGAGGAGCCCCTCGGCCCCGAGGAGGGCAGCGTATTCCGCGAGGCTCTCCCGGTTCATGAGCAGGTGCTGCCAGTCCATGTTCACCTTGATGTTGGTCAGGCCCTGCGCGCGCAGCTTGTGGATCACGTGCAGGGTCATGCCGATGTTGCGCATCAGGATCTTCATCGCCGGCTCGGAGTTCTTGTGCTCGAGGAAGAGGAGGATCCCGCGGTCGGCACAGCGCTGCGCCGCCTCGCCGATCCCTTCGACGAGCCAGTCCCAGCTCTCCCGGTAGGGACTCTGAAACGGATAGTTGTACCCCTCGATCCCGGGCCAGATGATGAAGTGCGCGCCGAGCTCGCCGGCGAAGTCGATCGCGGCGCCCGTCCGGCGCAGCGCCTCGGCGCGCGTGGCATCGTCGGGGGAGACCAGGCCGCCCCGGGAGAAGCGCGGGTCGAGATGGAGGCCCGTGGCCATGCAGTAGATGTCGTGGCCCCCGAGCACCTCGCGCACCTCGTCCAGATTCTCCTCCGAGAGCTCCTGCGGGTAGTGGAACTCGTAGCCGTCGATCAGATCGCCAAGCCCTTCGACGGCCCGGCGCACCCGCTCGGCGGTCGTCTCGCCTGCAAACTCAGGCTTGTAGCCACCGGGAACGAAGCGCGTCACCATCGGGCCGAGCGCCCAGATGCCGAGACTGGTCTTCAGTCTGTTGCTCATGATCGATAGTCCCCCTGGATCGTGGTGAGCTCGATGAGATTGCCGAACGGATCGCGGCAGAAGAAGCGCGGCCGGTTCGGGATGGGCGTCTGGTCGCTCGTCTCGACCCCGGCCTCCTCCAGCCGCCTTCGCCAGCCCTCGAGGTCGCCGACCTCGAGGCAGAAGTGCCGTAGAGCCGCGCGGTCCGGCACCGGATCAGGGAGGAAGTGGAGCTCGAGCTCGAGAGGCCCGGCCTCGAACCAAACCAGCTCCTGGTCGGAGAGCGAGTCCGGGACGGGCTTTTCGACGAGGCCCAGCACGCCTCCGTAGAAGGCGCGTAGTTCGTCCTGCCGCCCGCGCGGGTACGGCGTCGAAACGTGCTGGAGACGCCTGACCGCGCGTGCCACGCGCGCAGTCTAGCGCCGTCGTTGACACCGATCTTTCATCCTGTTACGTTCGCCCTGCAAAACCGTTCATGTTCCTTCAAAAGCGATCATCTTGCGGGAGTGCGGGGGCGCGTCTCACGTGAGCGGACAGGCGGCGACTGCACCCGAACCGGCCTGGCGCTCGCGCCTTGCCGCCCTTCCACCCGGAGCGCTCGCGCTTCGCGCCGGTATCACGCTCGTCCTCGTCTTCGTCGCCGTCTGGGTGGCCTACAAGGCGTTCGGCGACCCACGCACGTTCGTGATCGTCGGGCTCAACGGCCTGACCCTCGCGGGGCTCTACTTCGTCGTCGCGAGCGGCTTCACGCTCATCTTCGGCCTCATGCGGGTCGTCAACATGGCGCACGGCTCCCTGTACATGCTCGCCGGCTTCTTCGCGCTCGAGCTTCAGACGAAACTCACGGGCGGTGAGACGACCTCGGCCTTCGGATCATCGGAGGCAGGCCTCGGGGACTGGATCATCCCGCTCGTCGTCGCCTCGCTGGGCGTCGGCCTGATCGGCCTGGTGATGCAGCAGCTCTTCCTGCGCTGGAACCAGGGGCAGGACCTGCGTCAAGCGCTCATCACGATCGCCATCGGAATCATCATCGCCGACCAGACGCTGGCCCACTTCGGGGGAATTGCGGAGTCGCTCGCACCGCCGGACGTCTTTCCCGAGAGCGTCGACCTCCCGTTCTCGGACCTCTCGTATCCCTTCTTCCGCATCTTCGTCCTTCTGGTTGCGATCGCCGTCGGGCTCGCGCTCTGGGGGATGATCCAGCGCACCCGCTTCGGCATGATCGTGCGCGCCGGCGTCGACGACCGGCAGATGGTCTCGGCGCTCGGCATCAACATCCAGCTCGTCTTCGCGAGCGCCTTCTTTCTGGGCGCGGTGCTCGCCGGCCTGGGCGGCGTTCTCGGCGGGACGATGATCTCGGTCGACAAGGCCAACGACACGCAGTACCTCCTCATCTCGCTCATCGTGGTGATCATCGGCGGCATGGGGAGCCTCGCCGGCGCGGCCATCGGCGCACTGGCCCTCGGCCTCGTCGACTCCTTCGGCGACGTCTACCTGCCCACGGGCTACACCAACTACTCGATCCTGCTCATCTTCGGGTTGCTCGTGCTCGTGCTGGCGGTACGACCTCAGGGGATCTTCGGGAGACCGGCATGAACCAGCGTGCGCTGACCGTGGAGCGGGCCCTCTGGTGGGGGCCGGGGCTGGCGATCGTGCTGATCCTCGCGTTCGCCCCCCTTCTCTTCACGGACTTCTATCTGAGCCAGGTGATCACGAAAGCGCTCTGGCTCGGAATCGCCGCGGCCAGCCTCATCTTCCTCGCCGCCTATGTCGGGATGGTGTCGCTGGGGCAGGTGGCGCTTTACGGCGTCGCCGGCTTCACGATGGCGAACCTCGTCGCGGCCGACGGCGGCTCGGCAATCGCATTGAACCCGTGGGTGGGAACCCTGTTGGGCATCCTCGCCGCGGTCGGGGTGGGCCTCTTCTTCGGTGCGATGTCGAGCCGCAGCTACGGGATCTACTTCCTCATGATCACGCTGGCCCTGGCGGTCCTGACCTACTACTTCTTCGCCCAGGTGACCGGGCTCTCCGGCTTCGGGGGCGTGAACAACGTCGCCCGTCCGGCCATCGTCTCGAACCCGGTCTCGGATCCGCAGAACCTCTACTACATCGCGCTCGTAGCGTCGGCGGCGGTCTACGTGTTCGTTCGCTACCTGGCGCGCACACCGTTCGGCCTCGCGCTCCAGGGCGTCCGAGACGACCCGTCGCGCATGCGCGCGCTCGGGTACAACGTTCCGCTGCTGCGCACGCTCGCGTTCGCGCTCGGAGCCCTGATCGCCTCGTTCGCGGGGATTCTGTCCGTCTGGTGGAACACCCGCATCTCGCCCGGCTCGATCGACCTCGCGCGCACCATCGACTTGTTGGTGATCGCGGTGATCGGAGGCCTCTACCGGCTGGAAGGAGCCTGGCTTGGAGCGATTGTCTTCGTCGCTCTGGACAACTGGACCCGAGGCGTCGACCTCGTCGGCCAGCGCTTCAACACCGTGGTCGGAGTGATCTTCCTCGCCATCGTCCTCCTCTCGCCCGGAGGGTTGATGGGAATCTGGCAGTCGATCACCGATTTTCTCGGGCGCCAACTCTCAGGGAAGCCCCCCGCACGGTCCACACCGGGCCCGGCGGATGAGGTCGGACCGGCCTCGAACAGTCCACAGCCGTCATGACGCAGAAGGGAGGAGCAAAGCGCGCCAACCGCTCGACGGGAACTCCCGGTCGGGAACCGGGCGTTCGGATTGATCCAACAGGAGGAGAGGGAAGAATGCGAGTTTCCACCGAGGGCGGCAGGGCCCGGCTCTGGGTTCTGCTCGCCGCGCTCGTGCTGGTCATCGCGGCGACCGTCGCAGCCTGCGGCGGCGACGACGACGAGGGCGGCGAGGCGACCACCCCGACGACCGACACGGGCGCGCAGACCGACGGCGAAGCCACCGGCGAGCCCATCAAGATCGGTGTCTTCGCGAACAACGAGGGCCCGTTCGCGCCCTTCGAAGGCCAGACCTGGGGCGGTGCGATGCTCCCGCTGATCAACCGGGGGGCGACTCCCGTCAGCGGCGACCCGACCGACGGCGTCGAGAACGCCACGATCGCCGGGCATCCGATCGAGATCGTGTACGGCGGCTCGGACGCGACCCCGGACAAGGCGGTCGAGGAGGCACGGCGGCTCGTCGAGCAGGAGGGCGTGGACATCCTCGTAGGGCCCCTGTCGGGGAGCGAGGGGATCGCCGTCGCCGAATACTCGAAGGAGCAGCCCGGAGTCACGTTCGTGAACGGCATCTCCGGCGCGCAGGACACGACGCTCAAGGTGCGGTCTCCGAACTTCTTCCGCTTCCACAACGACGGCACCCAGTGGACGGCGGGGCTCGGCGACTATGCCTACAACGAGCTCGGCTGGCGGAACGTCGTCACGATCGGTGACGACTACGACTTCCCGTATTCGCAGATCGCCGGTTTCGTGGCCGAGTTCTGCTCGATCGGCGGAAACGTGACGGAGCGGCTCTGGCCGCCGCTCGGCGAGGAGGACTACTCCTCGTATATCACGCAGATTCCCGAGGACGTCGACGGATTCTTCATGGGCGTCGGCGGGACGGGGACGGTCGCGTTCGTGAAGCAGTACGAGCAGCTGCGCGGCAACCTCGCCGACAAGATCATGGGCGGCATCTTCATGACCGACCCAGTGATCCTCAAGGAGCTCGGGGACCAGGTCGTCGGAGTCGTGACGGCCGGCATGACGTCGGGCGACTCGCAGGAGCCCGCCTACCTCGATTACACCGAGCAGATCGCCCAGGCCTATCCGGAGCTCGAAGGCACGGGCTCGAGCGTGTTCTTCTACGGCTACTACACGGCCATGGAGGCGATCGCGCAGGCCCTCGAACAGGTCGACGGCGATCTCTCCGACGATCATGCCGCGTTCAGCGACGCACTGACGAACCTCGAGCTCGACGCCCCGCTCGGGCCGATCAAGCTCGACGAGAACCGCCAGGCGATCATGGACAACTTCCTCCAGCAGATCGTCGAGGACCAGAACGGTGACGGTGTCCCCGACGTGCAGACGCTCAAGACGATCCCGGAGGTCGACCAGACGTTTGCGGGCGCCTTCAGCCCGGAAACGCCCTCGCCCGACCGGACGAACCCGGCCTGCAAGAAGGGCACGCCGCCTCCGTGGACCAAGCAGGGCGGAGGGAGCTAGACCAGCCCAAGGAAGCCGTGACCGTCGTAGCGACACACCCCCAGAGCGCCGAGCCGATCGTCCGCCTCCGCGGCGTCGGCCGGCGCTTCGGGGGGGTTCACGCCGTCCGAGACGTCAACCTTGACGTCTATCCCGGCGAGCGCCGTGCGCTCCTGGGGCCGAACGGCGCCGGTAAGACGACGCTTTTCAACGTCATCTCCGGCGAGTTCCCGCCCACGGCTGGAATCGTGGAGCTCTTCGGACGCGACGTCACGACAATGCCCGCCCGCACGCGGGCGAAGCTCGGGCTCACACGCACCTTCCAGACCTCCCGACTCTTCCTCGGCCTGACGGTCGAGGACAACCTCTATCTGGCCGCGCTGGGCGCGCGGGGCGGGCATCTCCGCCCCGTGCGCCTGCCCGGCCGCGACGGCCCTGTCCGCGAGCGGGCCCGCGAGCTCGCCGAGCGGGTCGGGCTCGCGGAGCAGCTCGGGACGCCGGTGGGCTCCCTCTCGCACGGAGAGCAGCGCCAGCTCGAAGTGGGCATGGCGCGCGCGGGCGACCCGAAGGTCATGATGCTCGACGAACCGGCGGCCGGCCTCTCCCGCGGCGAGCGCGTCCTGCTGACGGAGCTCCTGCTGACGCTCGACCGAGAGATCACGCTCATCCTCATCGAGCACGACATGGACGTCGCGCTCACGGTGGCGGAGCGGGTGACGATGATGCACGACGGTCACGTGATCGTCGAGGGCACGCCAGCCGAGATCCGCGCCAACCAGCTGGTCCACGACCTCTATCTCGGGAGCCGTCACTACGCCGATGAGTGAGCGCGTCCTCACCCTGGAGAATGTCAACGCCTACTACGGGCGCGGACGCGTCCTGCACGACGTCAGCCTCGAGATGGGTCGCGAGCCGGTCGCCCTGATCGGCCGCAACGGCACGGGGAAGACCACCCTCTGCCTCGCAGTCATGGGTCTCATGGCCCGCGCAGACGGCTCCGTTCGCTTCGAGGGGCAGGAGCTCATGGGCCGCCCCCCATACAAGATCTCCGGCGCGGGGATCGGATACGTGCCTCAGGGCCGGCGCCTGTTCCCCTCGCTCTCGACGGAGGAGCACCTCGACATGCTCGGCACCCGCAGCGGCGGCCGCTGGACGAAGACGGCGATCTGGGAGCTCTTTCCCCGGCTCGCCGAGCGCCGCAAGATCGGCGCCGCCCAGCTCTCGGGCGGGGAGCAGCAGATGCTCGCCATCGCCCGCGCGCTCCTCGGCAACCCCAAGCTTCTGATCATGGACGAGCCCTCCGAGGGCCTGGCACCGGCGATCGTGGAGAGCCTCGTCGCCACCTGCCTGAGCCTCGTCCAGGAGGGGGTCGGGCTCCTCCTGGTCGAGCAGAACCTCGGCGTGGCCACCTCGCTCGCGGAGCGGCAGCTGATCATGGTCGCCGGCGAGATCTCGTGCGAGATGACCGCCCAGGCTCTCCTCGACGATCCAGACGCCCAGCAGCGCTATCTCGGCGTGTCCCGCGTCGAGGGAGCGGTCGCCTAGACATCGTGGCTACCGTCGTCCTACTCGGCACGCTCGACACGAAAGGGGACGAGTACGCGTACGTGCGCTCGCTGCTGGGCGCGCACGGGGTCGAGACGATCCTGATCGACGCCGGCGTTCTCGGCGAGCCACGCGCAGCCCCGGACGTGACGCGCGAGGAGGTGGCGCAGGCGGCAGGAGCAGACGCCCGTGCGCTCGCCGACGCGGGCGACCGCGGGGCCGCCGTGGAGACCATGGCGCGCGGCGCCGCGCAGATCGTGACGGGGCTTCACGCCGAGGGGCGCCTCGACGGCATCCTCGCACTCGGGGGCTCGGGTGGGACGGCCGTCGCCACCGAGGCGATGAGAGCGCTGCCCGTCGGCGTCCCGAAGCTGATGGTCTCGACGATGGCGTCAGGTGACACGCGCCCGTACGTGGGCGCGACCGACGTGACGATGATGTACTCGGTCGTCGACATCTCCGGGATCAACGCCGTCTCAGCCCGCATCCTGGGCAATGCGGCGGCGGCGATGGCGGGCATGGTGACTGCGGATCCGCCCACGGTCGAGGGCGGGAAGCCCCTCGTCGGGGCGACGATGTTCGGCGTCACGACGCCCTGCGTGACGGCGGCGCGCGAGCGCCTCGAGGAGCTCGGCTACGAGGTGCTCGTCTTCCACGCGACCGGCACGGGCGGGCAGTCGATGGAAGCGCTCATGCGGAGCGGCTTCATCACCGCCTCGCTGGACGTCACCACGACCGAGCTGGCCGACGATCTCGTCGGAGGCGTCCTCTCGGCCGGTCCTGACCGGCTCGAGGCCGCCGGCGAGCTCGGGATCCCCCAGGTCGTCTCTCTGGGCGCGCTCGACATGGTCAACTTCGGCCCCGCGGAGACGGTTCCGGTCGAGTTCCGGGACCGGCTCCTCTACAAGCACAACCCGACGGTCACGCTCATGCGCACGACCGCGGAGGAATGCGCCGAGCTCGGGCGGCGCATCGGCCGCAAGCTCTCGTCTGCGGCCGGACCGGTGACGCTGTTCATCCCGCTTCGCGGAGTGTCGCTCATCGACGTGGAGGGACAGGTCTTCTTCGACCCGGAGGCCGATCGGGCACTCTTCGACGCACTCCGCGACACGCTCGACGCCGGCGTGGACGTGCGCGAGCTCGACACCGACCTCAACGATCCAGCTTTCGCCCACGCCATGGTGGACACCCTTCACGAGCACTATCAGGCGTGGACGGCCGGCGGAGTGCGCGCATGAAGCGGGAGGAAGCCCTGGCACGCCTGCGGGCGCAGGTGCAGGAGGGACGGCCGATCATCGGCGCCGGCGCCGGGACCGGCCTCTCGGCGAAGTGCGCAGAGGCCGGCGGCGCCGATCTCATCATCGTCTACAACTCCGGGCGGTATCGCATGGCGGGCCGGGGATCCCTGGCGGGCCTCCTTCCCTACGGCGACGCGAACGCGATCGTCATGGAGATGGCGGGCGAGGTGCTCCCGGTCGTGGAGTCGACGCCCGTCCTCGCCGGCGTGTGCGGCACGGATCCGTTCCGGCTCATGCCGGTCTTCCTCCGGCAGGTGCAGGAGGCCGGCTTCACAGGCGTCCAGAACTTCCCCACCGTCGGCCTCATCGACGGCACCTTCCGCCAGAACCTCGAGGAGACGGGCATGAGCTATGCGCTCGAGGTGGACACCATGCGCGCCGCGCGTGAGCTCGACCTGCTCACCTGCCCGTACGTCTTCACCCCGGAGGATGCCCGGGCGATGGCGGCGGCGGGCGCCGACGTGCTCGTTCCCCACATGGGGCTGACGACGGGCGGGTCGATCGGCGCCGAGACCGCCAGGACGCTCGACGAGTCGGTCGAGCTGATCCAGGCGATGCACGACGCGGCCGTCGAGGTCGCGCCGGACGTCCTCGTCCTCTGTCACGGCGGCCCCATCTCCGAGCCCGAGGACGCGGCCTACGTGCTCGAGCGCACGCAGGGCGTCGTCGGCTTCTTCGGGGCCTCGAGCATGGAGCGGCTCCCGACCGAAGTCGCGCTGACGGAGACCGTGAAGCGCTTCAAGGCGATCCCCGCCCGCAGGCGGGAAGGAGAACACGTATGAAGGGGAGGTTCGTCCACGAGACCGACATCGAGCGCGAGCAGCTCGACTGGGGTGGGCTCGGCTGGATCAGCCGGCCACCGTCCACCGGTGCGCGGCAGCTCACGGTGCTCGACGTTTCGCTGGAGCCGGGCCACGGCCACGACTTCCACACGCACCCCGAGCAGGAAGAGGTGATCGTCGTCCAGGCGGGTGAGATCGAGCAATGGCTCGAGGGGGAGAAGACCGTCCTCGGGCCCGGCGAGGCCGTGTTCATCGGGATGGGTACCGTCCACGCGTCGTTCAACACGGGACAGGAGACCGCGCGGTTGACGGTCGCACTAGGCCCGTGCGCCGGTGAGGGAGGCTACGAGCTCGTGGACGTCTCCGCCGAGGAGCCCTGGAGGTCGATGCGCTCGCCATGAGCATCGGGACCCCCAAGGCCGAGACCTTCGTTCGAGATCTCCGCGACCTCGTCGGCGCCGATGCTGTCGTCACCGACCCGGACTTCCTCGAGGCCTACTCCGCCGACACCTACTGGAAGGCGCTCGCGGCGCGGGCAAACGGCACTCCGCTCGGCCTCCCCGACGTCGTCGTCCTGCCGGCCGACGAGGCGGGCGTGGCCGCGGTGCTCCGCTTCGCCAACGAGCTGGGTCTCCCTGTCGTTCCTCGCGGCGGCGGGTCGGGAAGCCAGGGAGGAGCGGTCCCGGTCGGCGGCGGCATCCTCCTCGACCTCACACGCCTCGACCGCATCGTCGAGGTGGACGAGGAGTCACTGACGGTGACGGCCGAGGCGGGCGTCAACGGCGAGGTGCTCGAGCACGCCTTGAACGAGCGCGGGCTCATGCTTCCGCACTACCCGGCTTCGGTCGACCTGGCGACCGTCGGCGGCTACGTCGCCGCCCGCGGCTCCGGGGTGCTCTCGACGCGCTACGGCAAGATCGAGGACCTCGTCCTCTCGCTTCGCGTTGCCCTCGCCGACGGCAGCATGATCGAGACCGTTGCGGTCCCCAGGCATGCGGTCGGGCCCGAGCTGACGCAGCTCTTCATCGGCTCCGAAGGCACGCTCGGCGTCGTCACCCGGGCGACCCTGCAGCTCGCCCCCCTCCCGGCGGCGCGCCGCTTCGAGGCGGTCTCGTTCACGTCGGTGCTCGAGGGGATCGCAACCGTGCGCTCCTGCATCACCCGCGGCCTGCGGCCGTCCGTCGTGCGCATGTACGACGAGGTGGCAACACGTACGTCGCTCGGCCCGGTCGTCGAGCAGGAGCTCGAGGGCGTCTGCACGATCTTCTGCTTCGAGGGCGAGCCGGCCGTTGCCGACGCGGAGGCGGAGACGATGCTCGCGGTCGCCCGAGAGCGCGGTGCGGCAATCCTCGACGGCCGGCTCGGCGAGACGTGGTGGAAGCGCCGCTACGAGTTCTACAAGCCGCCGCACCATCCGCAGCTCCCCTCCATCTGGGGGACGATCGAGGCCGTCGCTCCCTACGCCCGCATCTACGACGTCTACCAGGCGGTGAAGGAGGCGGTCGAGGTGCCCTACGCCGAGCACGGGCTCGCGCTCAAGGTCCACTTCAGCCACTGGTATCCGTGGGGGACGATGATGTACGGCCGCTTCATCGTCCCGGATGGCGGGCCTGGGGCCATCGACCTGCACGACCGCATCTGGGAGGACGCAGTACAGGCGATGCTGGGCGCCGGCGGCGTCATGAACGACCACCACGGCGTCGGGCTCAAGCTCGCGCCGTACATGCGGGCCCAGCACGGGCCTGCGCTCGACGTCCTGCGGCGGATCAAGGAGGTGCTCGACCCGACCCGGATCATGAACCCCGGCAAGCTCGATCTCTAAGGCAGTCGGCAACGCGAGGGAGGACCGAATGGGACTGAAGGTGGCGATGCACAACTGGATGCGGCCCGAGCCGATCGAGACGACGATCCGGCGGCTGGCCCGGTCCGGCTACGACGGAATCGAGATCTCCGGCGAGCCGGCGCTCTACGACGCGAAGCAGGTGCGCTCGCTGCTCGACGAGCACGGGCTCGAGTGCTGGGGCTCCGTGACGCTCATGGTCGGCGGCCGCGATCTCCTGCACGAAGACAAGTACGTGCGCATCGGCAGCGTCCAGTACGTGAAGGACACGATCGACCTGATCAAGGCGCTCGGCGGCTCCATCCTGACCGTCGTCCCCTCGACCGTCGGCAAGGTCACGCCCATGTCCACTCCCGAGGAGGAGTGGAAGTGGGCGGTCGAGAGCCTGAAGGAGTGCCAGGCCCACGCCGAGCGCAGCGGAGTCCGGCTCGCGCTCGAGCCGCTCAACCGGTTCGAGACCTACTTCCTGAACCGTTGCGACCAGGCGCTCGCGCTGGCGGAGGACGTCGGCGGCGACTGCGGCGTCTGCCTCGACATCTTCCACATGAACATCGAGGAGGCCGACTGGCCGTCCGCCATCAGGGCCGCAGGCGACCAGCTCGTCGACTTCCACGTCGCCGACAACAACCGCATGCCGCCCGGCCAGGGCGCCATCGACTGGGAGCTGATCGTGCGCACGCTCGGTGAGGTCGGCTACGACGGCTATCTGACCGTCGAGTTCGTGGCGACAGTCGATCGCAGCCGGATCTCCGAGCGCACCGAGATCGGCGACGCGTCCGAGGCGGACGCGAGCGTGGGCCTCGAGCAGTTCCTGCGCGACCACGGCACGGGCGCTGTGCCGGAGGAGCTGTACGACCGGTACGTGCAGGAGTCGATCGACTGTCTCCGCCAGGCCATGAGTGCGGCGGCACCGGCGTAGGAGGCCCGATGGAGCTGCCGTCTTACAACATCGCCGATCTCGCCCCGCCGGACATCCAGGCCTACTTGGCCGAGAAGGACATCGTGATGATCCCTATCGCGAGCATGGAGCAGCACGGGCCCCATCTGCCGCTCGCCACGGACACGATCCAGGCCGACGAGATCACCCGGCGCGCGGCCGAGCGGGCGGAGGTCCTGTACACGCCCTGTGTCTGGTTCGGCTACTCGCCGCAGCACATGTACGGGCCCGGCGACGGGACCGGGACGATCACGATCCGCTCGCAGATCCTCCTCGACGTCTACCACGACGTGGCGCGCTCGCTCATCCACCACGGGTTCAACCGGCTCGTGTTCGTCAACAACCACGGCTCGAACACGAAGATCATCGACCCGTTGCTGCGGCGGATCCGCTACGAGACGGGCGCCTTCGTCACGTTCTCCAAGCTCTACGCCGAGCGGTATCTCGGCCTCATCGACCCGGTCATGGAGAACCCCCCCGAGGAAACGCCGGGGTGGCACTCCAGCGAGCTCGAGACCGCGCAGGTGCTGGCGCACGACGAGCGGCTCGTCCGCATGGACCGGGCCGTGAACCAGAAGGTGAAGCGCCCGGACTGGTTCCCTGAGGGATTCGTCAAGCTGGACGGCGCACCGGAGGTCGAGTTCCAGGGGTATCAGTACTTCCTCTTCCCCACGGACCACAGCGACTTCACGCCGAGCGGCGTGATTGGCAACCCGTTCAGGGCGACGGCAGAAAAGGGGGAGCGGACGTACGAGCTGTACGCCGAGCACCTTGCCGCGGCGCTGGAGGAGTTCCAGAAGGTGCCGGTCGAGGTGCACACGCGGGAGTGGCGCGACCGGGCGTGACGGGCGGCCTATGCAGGACAAGCCACAGATCGCGCTGATCGGCACGCTCGACACAAAGGGCGACGAGATCGCGTACGTGCGCGAGCGGCTCGCCGGCCTCGGCGTGCGCCCGTTCGTGATCGACTCGGGAATCCTCGGCGACCCGGGCACGAGGGCGGACGTCTCCCGGGAGGAGGTGGCCCGCGAGGCCGGCTACGAGCTGGAGCAGATCCAGTCCGCGGGCAGCCGTGGCTCGGCGGTCGAGTTGATGCAGCAGGGAGTCCGCGCGGTCTGCCTTCGGCTGTGGCTCGAGGGGCGCCTGGACGGCGTCCTCTGCCTGGGCGGGGCGGAGGGAGCGCTCCTGGGAGCCGCCGCGATGCACGCGCTACCCGTCGGCGTTCCGAAGCTGATCGTCACGCCGAGCGCCTCCGGCCGCCGTGCGTTCGGCCCCTTTGTCGGCGAGAGCGACGTCCTCGTCATGCACTCGGTCGTCGACATCCTCGGCCTCAACCCGATCGCGCGGGCCGTGTTCGACAACGCGGCGGCCGCGGTCGCGGGCATGGCTCGGGACGCCGGGCGCCCGCTCCAGGACCTGGGCGGACGGAGCGTGGGCATCACGATGCTCGGCCACACCACGCCGGCGGTCATGCGCATCCGCACGGCGCTCGAGCGAGCCGGCCACGAGCCGGTCATCTTCCATGCGAACGGCGTCGGCGGGCCCGCGATGGAGAAGCTCGTCGAAGCGGGCGCGCTCGCGGGCGTGATCGACTACACGCTCTCCGAGCTCGCGAACTCGCTCCTGGACGGGCTTCACGCGACAGGGCCCGGTCGCCTCCGCGCCGCGGGCGCGAGGGGCCTCCCGCAAGTGGTCGTTCCCGGCTGCGTCGACTTCTTCAACCAGGGCGCACCCGACACCCTCCCAGCCGAGTACCGCACGCGCCAGAGCTACTACCACAATCCGGTGGCGACGCTCGTCCGGCTCGAGCCGGGGGAGATGGCCGAGCTCGGCCGCGTCGTCGCCGAACGGCTCAACGAGGCGCGGGGGCCCGTGCACGTCCTCGCCCCGACTCTCGGCTTCTCGCTCGCTGACGTCGAGGGCGGCGACCTCTGGTTTCCGGAGGCCGACGCGGCGTTCCTGGACGCCCTCGGAACCTCGCTTCGGCCGGACATTCAGCTCGAGCTCGTCGACACTCACGTGAACGACCCGGCGTTCGCAGATCTCGTCGCCGAGCGGTACCTCGTCCTGGCCTCCACGCCGACTTCTGCGACCTGATGAGGGCAGGTTGATGCCGGCCGACATTCGCAGAGCCAGCATTCTCGAGAGGATCCAGCGGGACGGAGGCGCGTCGATCGCCGAGCTCGCGCGCGACTACGGCGTCTCGCAGATCACGGTTCACCGCGACCTCGAGCGACTCGCGCGAGACGGACTCATCGAGCGCGTGCACGGAGGCGCGCGACCACCCGGGAGCGGTCCCAGGGAGCTCCGCGTGCCGACCGACTGGACGAAGCGGCTCGAGCAGGCCTTGTCGGAGAAGGAGGCGATCGCGGCGCGTGCCGCCCGTTTCGTCGAGGACGGCTCGACGATCTTCGTCGACTCGTCCACGACCTGCCTCGTGCTCGCCCGCCACCTGCAGCGCCATCCGCCGCGGGCGCTCACCCTCGTCACGAACTCCCCGGCGATCGCCGTCGAGCTGAACGCCCAGTCCATCCATGTCGTCGTGACCCCGGGCGAGGTCGACCAGACGCTCCGCATGATCGGCGGCCGGTGGGCGGCGGAGTTCCTCGCAGGCCTCAACATGGAGACGGCCTTCGTCTCCGCTGGAGGCGTCACGCTCGAGAACGGGCTGACCACGACGCGGCGGGCCCTTGCAGACACCCTCAACGCGGCGTCGGCTTCCTCGGCGAAGACGATAGGCCTCATCGACTCGTCCAAGTTCGGCCTCTCCGCGCTGCTGGCGATCGCGCGCCCGGAGGAGCTCGACGCCCTCGTCGTCGACGACGGTCTTCCCAGGGAGACGATCGACGCCTACGAGGCGGCCGGCGTCAACCTCGTCCTGGCCAACGGCCACAAGACCACTGCTTCCACCACCGCCTAAGGAGGACCCCGAATGGCACGTCCCGTCACGCTCTTCACCGGCCAGTGGGCCGATCTGCCGCTGGAGGAGCTCGCCGGCAAGGCCTCCGCCTGGGGCTTCGACGGCCTCGAGCTCGCTTGCTGGGGTGACCACTTCGACGTCGACGAGGCGCTTGCCGATCCAGGGTACGTAGACGGCCGCCGGGAGCTCCTGGAACGGCACGGCCTCGAGTGCTTCGCGATCTCGACGCACCTGGTCGGCCAGGCCGTCTGCGACCCGGTCGACGAGCGCCACCGGGCGATCCTGCCCCCCGATGTCTGGGGTGACGGCGATCCGGAGGGGGTGCGCCGGCGCGCGGCCGACAAGGTAAAGGACGCTGCCCGAGCGGCCGCGAGGTTCGGCGTCCCCACGGTGAACGGCTTCACCGGCTCGAGCATCTGGCACCTCCTCTACTCGTTCCCGCCGAACGACTTCGAGGCGATCGAGGCCGGCTACCGGGACTTCGCGGAGCGCTGGAGCCCGATCATCGACGTCTTCGAAGCGGAGGGCGTTCGCTTCGGTCTCGAGGTACATCCCACGGAGATCGCCTACGACTTCGTCACCACGCGCAAGACGCTCGAGGCGATCGACCGGCGTGAGGGCTTCGGAATCAACTTCGACCCGAGTCACTTCGCCCACCAGTCCCTCGACTCGGCCGCGTTCGTCGAGGAGTTCGCCGACCGCATCTACCACGTCCACGTCAAGGACTCGAAGAAGACCCTCGACGGGCGCAGCTCGATCCTCGGCGGGCACCTGAACTTCGGGGAGGCCGGGCGCGGCTGGGACTTCGTCTCTCCGGGGCACGGGGACGTCGACTTCGAGTCGCTCATCCGCGCCCTCAACCGGATCGGCTACGAGGGGCCGCTCTCGATCGAGTGGGAGGATGCCGGCATGGATCGCGAGTGGGGCGCCCAGGACGCGCTGGCCTTCGTTCGCAGGACCGACTTCACCCCGTCCACGCTCGCCTTCGACGCCGCCTACGAGAGGAGCTGAGGATGCCGGACGAAAGAGAGGTCGGCTTCCTCACGATGGGCCGTGCCGGCGGCCCGAGCGACGTTCGCACGATCGGGATCGGGATGCTCGGCTACGCCTTCATGGGCAAGGCCCACTCGAACGCCTACCGGAAGATCGCGTACATGACGTGGCCGCCGCCGCTGCTGCCACGGCTCGTCGCGGTCTCCGGGAGGACGGAGGAGGCGGTCGCCGAGGCGGCGCGCCGGTATGGCTTCGAGAGCTACACGACCGACTGGCACGAGCTTCTTGCCAACGGCGAGATCGAGCTGTTCGACAACAGCGGGCCGAACAACCTGCACGCGGAGCCGACGATCGCGGCGGCGGAGGTGGGCAAGCATGTCGTCTGCGAGAAGCCGCTGGCGCGCACCGCCGACGAGAGCCTCGAGGTCTGGCAGCGCGTCGAGGCGACCGGTGTCAAGCACATGTGCGCCTTCAACTACCGCTTCGTCCCGGCGGTTCGCCTCGCGCGCGAGATGCTGGAGGCCGGTGAGCTGGGCGACATCTACCACTTCAGGGGTCGCTATCTCCAGGAATGGGGCGACATCGACGACCAGGTGTGGCGGTTCGAGCGCGAGGCCGCCGGCTCGGGAGCCCTCGGCGACCTGGGCGCCCACGTGATCGACCTGGCGCGCTACCTCGTCGGAGAGATCGAATCGGTGAGCGGGGCGACGCGAGCGTTCAAGGAGGGGCGCGAGGTCGACGACGCGTTCGAGTCGGTCGTCGAGTTCGAGAACGGCGCCGTCGGCACGATCGAAGCCTCGCGGTTCTGCCCGGGCCGCAAGAATGCCTTCGCCTGGGAGATCAACGGCTCGAAGGGCTCGATCGCCTTCGACCTCGAGCGGATGAACGAGCTTCAGGTCCACCTTCGCGACTCGACGCCGGGCCGACGGGCACAGGGCTTCCGCAGCGTGCTCGTCTCCGAGGCCGACCATCCCTTCTGGGAGCACTGGTGGCCCCATGGCCACATCATCGGCTGGGAGCACTCCTTCGTGCACGAGCTGCACCATCTTCTGACGGCGATCGCCGAGGACGGCGCGGTTGGGCCGCACGGGGCAACATTCGAGGACGGCTATCGAGCCGCCGAGGTCTGCGACGCGATCGTGCGCTCGAGCGAGTCGAGCCGGCGGGAGGAGATTGCGTATCGCTAGCGCGCGCCTGAACCGACTCTTCGCCGCCGACGGGCGCTGTTTCGACGTCGCAGTGGACCATGGCTTCTTCGGGGAGCCCTCCTTCCTCGCGGGGATCGAAGACCTGGAGCGGGCGGTGCGCACCCTCGTGGACGCCGGGCCTGACGCGATCCAGCTCTCCCCCGGCGAGGCTCCACTCCTCCAGCAGCTGGCCGGCCCCGACAAGCCTGCGCTCGTGTTGCGCACCGACGTCGCGAACGTGTACGGCCCGACCCCTCCGCGCACGCTCTGGAGCGAGCTCGTCGAGGACGCCGTCGGGCGCGCGTTGCGCCTCGACGCCGCCTGCGTCGTCGTCAACCTCCTCTCGCTCCCCGGGGAGCCGGAGCTCCACCGGCAGTGCGTCCGCAACGTCTCGACCCTGCGCGCTGCCTGCGAACCGCTCGGACTGCCCGTGATGGTCGAGCCGCTCGCGATGAAGCCGGCCGAGGCCGGCTACGGCGTGAACGGGGACGCCGACACGGTCGTGACGCTCGTCCGCCAGGCCGTCGAGCTGGGCGCCGACGTCGTCAAGGCCGACCCCACCGACGAGCTCGGCGAATACGGTCGGGTCGTGGAGGCGGCCGGCCGCGTGCCGGTGCTCGTGCGGGGCGGCGGGCGCGCTTCGGACGAGGAGATCTTGGGCCGCACCGAGGCCGTCCTCCAGCAGGGCGCCGCCGGAATCGTCTACGGGCGCAACGTGGTCCAGCACGCGGACCCGGCCGGAATGACGCGCGCGCTCATGGCGATCGTGCACGAGGGCGCGTCCGCCGAGAAGGCGCTCGCAGGCCTCACCGCCCGTGCCTGACCGAGTCGTTCGCTTCGGCATCGTGGGCGGCGGCCTCATGGGCCGGGAGTTCGCCAGCGCGGCCGCCCGATGGGTGCACCTCGACGTCCCGGGTATCCGGCCCGAGGTCGCAGTCGTCTGCGACCTGAATCCGGACGTGCTCGAGTGGTACGAGCGGCTCGACCCGGCGCCGCGGCTCGTCTCCGACTACCGCGAGCTGCTGGCGGACGACTCGGTCGAGGCGGTCTATTGCGCCGTCCCGCACCACCTCCACGAGGAGGTCTTTACCGCCTCGCTCCGGGCGGGGAAGCACCTGCTGGGCGAGAAGCCGTTCGGCATCGACCTGCCCGCGAACCAGGCGATCGGCGCGGAGATCGCCGCGCGCCCCGAGCTCCTTGTCCGCTGCTCGTCTGAGCTGCCTTTCTATCCGGGCGGCCAGCGCGTGTGGCGCTGGATCGCCGATCGTCGCTACGGGCGCGTGCTCGAGGTGCGTTCGGCCTTCCTGCACTCGAGCGACCTCGATCCGGGGAAGCCGATCAACTGGAAGCGGCGCGCCGAGCAGAACGGCGAATACGGGGTCATGGGCGACCTCGGCATGCACGCTCTACACGTGCCCCTTCGCGCAGGTTGGTTCCCCAAGGACGTGCGCGCGATCCTTTCGGACGTCGTCCGCTCGCGGCCCGACGGCCGGGGAGGAACGGCTCCGTGCGACACGTGGGACAACGCTACCCTCCTCTGTGAGGTGGAAGCGGATGGCGATGCCTTCCCGCTTCGGATCGAGACGAAGCGGATCGCCCCCGGCGAGACGAACACCTGGATCATCGAAGTGGACGGGACCGAGGGCTCGATCGCCTATACGACCAAGCAGCCCAAGACGCTGCGCTGGATGGAGTACGAGCCCGGCGGACCGCAGGCTTGGAGCGTCCTCGACCTGGGCTCGGAGTCGGCGTACCCGTCGATCACCGGGGCGATCTTCGAGTTCGGCTTCTCCGACGCGATTCTCCAGATGTGGGCTGCCTTCCTCGACGAGCTCGCCAACGGCCGGGACGGCATGCGCCAGCCCTTCCATTGCGCCACGCCGGAGGAAGCAGCGGCGACGCATCAGCTCTTCACGGCAGCGCTCGAGTCGCAGGCGACCTCGTCGGTCGTCGCCGTCAGCGCCGCACCCGCCCCCTAGCAACGCCGATGTCCCGGACGGCCATGCCCTGGGGTCAGGTCTTGCATTCACGCACCCGCCTCTTCCCGCCGCAGCCGCCTGCTCACCGTCGAGTAGTGGCAGTCGAGATGCTCGCCGATCGACCGCAGCGTGTACCCGTGGCGGCGGTACGCGGTCGCAACGGGAGTATCGGGGTCGCGGGCGAAGATCTCGGCAAGGGTCGGCGGGAGCGGCTCGACCTGCACGCGGGGGATCTCAGGGAGCGGTGGTTCGTGGCCGAAGCGTTCCGAGAGGAGTGTCGTGCTGCCGAGCCGCTCGCCGCATACCCGCCCACCCAGCAGCTCGGGCTTGCCCTCGGCGACGAAGGCGCGATAACGCGCCTGGGCCGGCCCTCTCGTGGCCGCGAAGTTGCTCAGGATCCAGTCGGTGGCGAGGAAGCGCTCCGCGGGCGCGTGGCCGGCCGTGGCCTGGTAACTGCTCCAGTAGTAGGCCCCGGGGCGGAGGCACACGCCTGCCCGGACCGGGTTGAGGACGACGTAGCGGCATAGTGCGAGCAGGTGGCTTTCCTTCTCGACGAGGATCGAGCGGTAGCGCGCCTGAAAGACGTGTCCGGACCGACCATGCCGGTCGTTGAACCCCTGCGCGTAAGGGCCGTTGAGCTGTTGCATCCCGGTCGGCAAGTTCGGCCGCGGCGTCTCGACGAGGAGGTGGTAGTGGTTCCCCATCAGGCAGTAGGCGTGGCAGAGCCAGCCGAACCGGTCGACCACACGGGCGAGCGTCCGCAGAAACCGGAAGCGATCGGCATCGTCGCGGTAGATCGGTGCGCGCTCGTTCCCGCGCGCGATGACGTGATAGACGCCTCCCGGGACGCAGATCCGCAGCGGCCGAGCCATGACACGAAGCTACGGCCGCCGCGGCCGATCGCAAGGGACCGGACTGAGTTTTCACACTTCCGGAGCGGTTGCCAGGGGGATGCGGCAATGCAAGACCTGACCCCAGGGCGTGGGCTCTGGGGTCAGCGGCGCGCCCGCGCGAGCAGCTCGCCGGCTTCGACGCCGCGGAGCGACGCGTCCACAAGCTCTACTGGGTGGAACGCTGCGAGCGGCCGTCCCGCTCGCCGGAGCGCTGCGCTCACCTGGACGAGGCAGCCGGGGTTGGCGGCCGCATACGCGTCGGGCTCGACGGCGAGGACGCGTTCGGCTTTGCGCCGCCCCAGCTCGAGCGCGGCCTCCGGTTGCACGAGGTTGTAGATGCCGGCGCTCCCGCAGCAGAGCGCCTGATCCTCAGGCTCGGCGATGGTCAGGCCGGGGATCGGTGCAAGCACGATCCGCTGCTCCGCTCGTACGCCCTGCGCGTGGGCGAGATGGCAGGAGTCCTGGAGCGCGATCCGGAGCGCGAGCGGCTTCAGCTCCACGCGCGGCTCGAGCCCGGCGAGGAGCTCGGAGACGTCGCGGGCGCGGGCTGAGAACGCGACCGCCCGCTCGGCGTAAGCCGGGTCGTCGGCGAGCAGGTGCGCATAGTCCTTCAGGTTCGAGCCGCACCCTGCAGCGTTGGAGACGACGAGATCGACGCCCGTCTCCTCGAACGTGTCGATCGTCTGCCGTGCGTGCTCGAGGCCCTTTTCGTGCCGCCCGGCGTGCACCGCCAGGGCGCCGCAGCATCCCTGGGCTCGTGGGGCGACGACCTCGAAGCCGTACGCGGCGAGGACGCGGGCCGTGGCTGCGTTCACGTCGCCGAAGAGGACCCGCTGGACGCAGCCGGTGAGCAGGCCCACGCGGACCGTCCGCTCGCCGACAGGCTCCGTGAGCTCGGGCGCCCGCACTCCCGAGCGCCAGGTCGGCGCCAGGTCGGCGAGCGGGCTCAGGAGACCGGGCAGCGGCAGCCTTCGCCCCACCGGAGCGAACCGAAGCGCCGCTCGCAGCCGGCGTGGATGCGGGACGACGGCCAGGACGGCGGAGCGAAGAGCGCGTTCCCCGCGTGGGCGCACGTACTCGCGCTCGATCGTCGCGCGCGTCTGCTCGATCAGGCGGTCGTACTGGACACCGGACGGGCACGAAGTCACGCACGCCATGCAGCCGAGGCAGCGGTCGAAGTGCTCGACGACCGTCGGGTCGAGTCGGAGCGTTCCGTCGGCGAGCCCTTCCATCAAGTAGATGCGCCCCCGCGGCGAGTCCATCTCCTCCCGCCAGAGACCCCATGTCGGGCAGGTCGGCAGGCAGAAGCCGCAATGCACGCAGGTGCTGAGGAGCTCGCGGTCGATTCCCGTCACGCGAGGACTCCCCCGGGGTCGAACTGCTGTCTCACCCGCTCGGCGAGCGCAGACCACGGCTGCTCGTAGGGCTGGGGCAGGTATGCGAAGCAGGTGGGGCCGATCCGAACGAGGGCCGCCGGCAGCTCCCCCAGCACGGACCGGAGCTCGCCTGCGGCGAACGCTCCTCGTGAACGTGACTCCAGCTGGCGAGCGGCGACCTCGTCCCAGACCCCTGTGTCCTCACGGCCACCCAGGAGGGCGCGGCCCTGCTCCAGCTGGGCCGAGGTCGCCGCATCGCCGCCTTCAAAGAGGAGGGCGAGAGCGGACTCCCGTTCGCTCCAGACGAGATCGACGGCGCTCGGCGCGAGCGTCGAATGGAGCACCGTCCGCACAAGGCTCTGCACGTCGGTCGGCGCGGCCACGGGGATGACAAGGGTGCGAGTCGCCTCGGGGCGTGGATGGAGGCGCAGGCTCACGCGCGCGATCAATCCCAGGCGCCCGTGCGAACCGCAGAAGAGCTTGGCCAGGTCGTAGCCGGCGACGTTCTTCACGACCTTGCCGCCGGCGTTGGCGACGGTGCCGTCCGCGAGGACGACCGTCACCCCGAGGACGAGGTCGCGCACACGTCCGTACCGATGGGCGCGAGGGCCGAAGAGGTCGCCGGCGATCGCTCCGCCGATCGTCGGATCGCCCGGGGGGTCGAGCGCGAGCATCTGGCCGTGCTCGGCCAGGCGCTCGTTGAGGGCCGAGAGACGGATGCCCGCCTCGACGGTGGCCGTGAGGTCGCCTGCCTCGTGCTCGAGCAGCCGGTTGAGGTAGCGCGTCGACACGACGAGGTCACCGCCTGCGCGGTCGATGGATACGCGCCGGCCCTCGCGCGCCGCCTGCCCGAGGATCTCGGCGGCCTGGGTTATCGCAAGGGGCTCGGCTTCAAAGACGCTCGGCAAGGCCTGCCCTCTCGAGGGGGTGCGCCCGGTAAGGGCCCGGCACCTCGCCGCAGAGACGCGGGGTCGGCAGAATCTTGCCCGGGTTGGCCAGCCCTGCCGGGTCGAAGCCGAGCCGAAGACGGCCCATCGTCTCGAGGTCGTCGGGGCCGAACATGCTCGGCATCGCGCACGCCTTGTCGACCCCGATCCCGTGCTCGCCGGTCAGAGATCCTCCTGCATCCATGCAGGCGTCCAGGATGGCCACGGCGAGCACCTCGGCGCGCTCGGCCTGGCCTGGCTCGCGGGCGTCGTAGAGGACGAGCGGGTGCAGGTTGCCGTCCCCGGCGTGGAAGACGTTGCCGACCCGGAGCCCGTGCTCTCGCTCGAGCTCGGCGATGCGGCGAAGCACCTCGGGCAGGCGCGTACGCGGGACGACTCCGTCCTGGACGTAGTAGTCGTGGCTCACCCGGCCCATCGCCGCGAACGCCGATCGGCGTCCGAGCCAGAGCAGGGCCCGCTCGGCGTCGTCGGCTGCCACCCGGATCTCCACGGCGCCGGCCTCGAGACAGAGCTTCTCGACTGCCGCGAGATCGTGCTCGACCTGCATCGTCAGCCCGTCGAGCTCGACGATCAGGACGGCGGCGACCTCCGGGTAGCCCGGGTGTACGGCCGCCTCCGCAGCCTGGACCGTGAGTCGGTCCATCATCTCGATCGCCGCGGGGAGGATCCGGGCGGCGATCACCCCCGAGACGGCTGCTCCTGCCTGGTCGGTCGAGTCGAAGCCGGCGAGGAGCGTGCGCACGGCTTCCGGGCGGCGGAGCACACGAACCACTATTTCCGTAGCGATGCCCAGCGTCCCCTCGGAGCCGATGAAGGCACCGAGCAGGTCGGGTCCCGGATCCCCCGCGCGCAGCCTCACGAGCTCGCCGTCCGGGAGGACGACCTCGGCCTCGAGCACGTGGTTGACGGTGAAGCCGTGCTTCAGGCAGTGGGCTCCTCCGGAGTTCTCGGCAACGTTGCCGCCGATCGTGCAGACCTGCTGGCTGGAGGGGTCGGGCGCGTAGAAGAATCCGTGGGGAGCGACGGCTTCCGTGATCGCGAGGTTCGTGACGCCCGGCTGGGCGGTGACCCGCGCGCTCTCGAGGTCCACCTCGAGGATGCGATCCATGCGCGCGAGCGAGATGACGATTCCCTCGGCGACGGGCAGGGCGCCGCCGGATAGGCCCGTTCCGGCTCCACGGGCGACGAAGGGGATGCCGTCGCGTGCGCAGAGGCGGACGACCGCCTGGACCTCCGCTGTGCTCGCTGGAAGAGCGACCAGCCCGGGGACGACCCGGTGGCTCGTGAGGCCGTCGCACTCGTAGGTGCGAAGCTGCGCCGGCTCGGAGATCACCCCAGCGGAGCCGACCGCAGCCTCGACGTCGCTGACGAACTGCGCCCTCATGCCGAGTCCACCGGGATACGTTATCCATCTGCCATGGACGTCGTCTGTCTCGGAATCCTGGTGGCCGACACCATCGCCCGCCCGGTTGGTGAGCTTCCCGACCGCGGCTCGCTGGGGCTCGTGGACGAGATCTCGCTCCACGGGGGCGGCTGCGCTCTCAACACCGCCAGCGCTCTCGTCCGCCTCGGTCTGTCGGCGGGAGCGGCGGGCAAGGTCGGGGACGATGCCCTCGGCGCCTTCATCCTCGACCTGCTTGACGCCCGCGGCGTCGACCGCAGCGGTCTCCTGGTCGATCCGACTGTCGCGACCTCTGCCAGTGTCGTGCTCGTGGATTCCTCCGGCGAGCGGACGTTTCTGCATCTACCCGGCGCGAGCGCGAGCCTGCGGGCCGAAGAACTGGACGGCTCGTACCTCTTCTCGGGACGGTGCCTCCACGTCGCCGGCGCGCTCGTTCTGGAGGCACTCGACGGCGAGCCGGGCGCGGGCCTGCTGGCGGAGGCGCGGTCGCGTGGGCTCGTGACGAGCCTCGACACGGTTTGGGATGCGACGGGACGCTGGGAGCGCGTCCTTCCCGCGCTGCCGCACGTCGACCTGTTCGCGCCCAGCCTGCCCGAAGGCCGTGCGATCACCGGGGAAAAGGAGCCCGCGGCGGTCGCCTCGTGGCTCCGGGGGCGGGGCGTCGGGGCTGTCGTGCTCAAGTCCGGCGCCGCGGGCTGCTACGCGTCGGGCGACGGCTTCGAGGGAGCCATCGAGGCGCTCCCCGTGGCTGCCGTCGACGGCACGGGAGCCGGCGACGCGTTCGTCGCCGGGCTCCTCTACGGCCGCCTGGCGGGCTGGCACCTCGAACGCTCGGCGCGTTTCGCGAACGCCGTCGGCGCGCTCGCCACGACGGCAGTGGGCGCCGTCGAGGGAGTGCGGGGCCTCGAAGAGACGCTCGCCCTCGCGGGCCTCGCCGGCGGAGGCTAGCCGGCGGCCTCGGCGCCGCTAGGCACGTCCACCACGCGCCTGGGAGGATTCGAACCTCCGACCCGCGGATTAGAAGTCCGCTGCTCTGTCCACTGAGCTACAGGCGCTCGGGCGCACCGTAGCACCCGCTAAACTCGGGTTCAGGCGCGGAGGTCGTAGCTCAGTTGGTAGAGCCCCGGGTTGTGGTCCCGGTGGTCGTGGGTTCGAATCCCACCGGCCTCCCCTCGTACGGCTAACGGCCCTTGCGCGACTCGCGGAGGATGCGCCCGAGCTGCTTGGCGGCGCTGGGGCCCTGCTCCTTGACCGTCCTCGCGACCGCCGGCCCGTGCTTCCTCGCAGACTTCTGCGCCGCTTCGAGGATCGCACGCCGCTGCTCGGGAGGAATGCGCTTCCACCCCTGCTGCGCCTTCATGGCGACCAGTAAGACCTTGAACACGGGCATCGAGACGCTCTAGCCGGACACTACGCTGCGGAGAAGCGCTCCGCCACCTTCGCCCAGTCGACCGTCTCCCACCAGGCGTCGAGGTAGTCGGGGCGCCGGTTCTGGTACTTCAGATAGTAGGCGTGCTCCCAGACGTCGACGCCCAGGAGCGGCGTCTTGCCGTCCGAGATGGGGTTGTCCTGGTTCGCCGTGGAGACGACCGCGAGCGACCCGCCGTCGGAGATGAGCCACGCCCACCCGGAGCCGAACTGGTTGACGCCGGCTTCCTTCAGCTTCGCCTGGAAGTCCGCGAAGGAGCCGAAGGCGTCGTCGACGGCCGCGCCGAGGTCGCCGTCGGGAGCGCCGCCTCCGCCCGGGCCCATGCTCTCCCAGAACAGCGTGTGGTTGTAGTGGCCGCCGCCGTTGTTCCGCACGGCCGTCCGCTTGTCGTCGGGGATCTGGCCGAGGCTCGCGAGAACCTCCTCGATCGGCCGGTCGGCCCAGTCCGTGCCTTCGAGCGCCGCGTTGACCTTGTCCACGTACGCCTGGTGGTGCTTGTCGTGGTGGATCCGCATCGTCTGCTCGTCGATGTGGGGCTCGAGCGCGTCGTAGTCGTAGGGGAGAGGTGGGACCGTGTACGCCATGTGTCGCTCCTTGGGTCGGCCTGACCTCCGGAGCCTATCGGCCTGCGAGGTCGCTTGTGCCTGCCCTAGGAACGTGATATTCAGGCGCCGGAAAACAGGCGACCCGGAGACTCAGCTTCTGCGGCCCAAGCCTGAGCCTCCGGGCCAGTCTCTCGCGCTATGCCAGGCATCACTCGGGATCGGGTTTCCCGAGGGCGAGATCGGTCCGACTATAGCCAGGTCCACCCGGAAGTCAAGGGGGATTGTCAAGTGAACGAAAGACTTCTATTCTTGACCCGAGAGTGACGAGCCAGGAAACGCTCACCGCACCCGAGGTCCCCGCGACGCTCGGGCAGCGTCTGCGCCAGGCCCGGGTCGCCCGCGGGCTGACCCAGTCCAAGCTCGCCGACAACAGGTTCTCCAAGCAGTACGTGAGCCAGCTCGAGCGCGACCAGCTCCGGCCGACGCCGGAGACGCTGAAATGGCTCGCCGAGCGGCTCGGGGTCGACCCCACCTACCTCGACACCGGGGTCGACGGGCGCCACCGCGAGCGAGTCGAGAGCGCGGTCAGCCGCGCGGAGGCAGCCGTCGAGGCGCACGACTACGCCGAGGCGATCGGCCTGCTCGCGGGGGCCCGGGGCTCACTCCCCCCGGGCTCGGCGGCCGATCTGGAGCTGCGGGCGCTGCTGACGGAGTCCTGGGCGCGGATGTACATCGGCGAGATGCGCGAGGCTCTGCCGCTGCTCGCGCGGGCGCGGGAGATCGCCGAGGACCCGGTGTTCTCGGACGTCGACCGGGCCGAGGTCCTCTTCCGCCTCGGCTGTTGCCGCTACCGGCTGACGTCGGTCTCGACGGCCGTGGCTCTCTTCACGGAGGCGCTCGAGCTCGCCGAGCGCTCGGGGATCCCGTGCGACCGGCTGCGGTCGCGGATCTTCGGCTGGCGGTCGCGCTGCTACAGGCGGCAGCGAGACTGGGAGGCTGCGCGCGAGGACGTCGAGCGGGCGCTCGAGCTCGCCGAGGCGCTGGACGACCCGCGCGGGACGGCGGACGCCTACTTCCTCGGCGCGCTCGTCGCGGAGCGGCGCGGCCAGTGGGTGGCCGCCCGCTCGTACGCCGAGAAGGCCAAGGTGCTGTACGAGGAGATCGACGACCGGGCCAACACGGGCAAGCTCCTGACCACGCTCGGCGGCCTGACGTTCCTGCTGGGCAAGCCGGACGAGTCGATCCCGCTCTTCAAGCAGGCCTTCGCGGTGGCCCTGGAGGTGGGGAGCGACGCGGACGCCGCACAGGCGGTCTCGTCGCTCGCGCAGGTCCACCTCCGCACGGGCCAGGTCGAGCTGGCGGAGCAGCAGGCGCGGCATGCCCTGGAGCTCCTCGCGGGCCGGGTCGACTTCATCGATGAGATCGGTAACGCACAGCTCGTCCTCGGCCGCTCGCTGCTGGAGCAGGGCCAGCTCGAGGAGGCCGCGGAGAAGTTCAAGGCGGCAGAAGCGAGTTTCGACCAGCTGTCTTCGGCGAGCCACAAGGCCGCCGCCTGGACGGCGCAGGCCGAGCTCGCCGTCGAGCGCGGCGACAAGGAAGCCGCAATTGGGCTGTACCAGCGCGCGGTGCAGGCGCTGCAGGACTTCCGCTTTTAGGAAGGGGGTGAGTCAGGACGTGAGCCGGGCCTCGCTGCAGATCTTCCTCGTCACCGTGGTGTTGCTAGCCGCGAGCATCCACAGCGTCGGATTCCCCGACGGGCCGTAGCCCGCCGGGAGAGAGGGGTCGTCCGGGCGGCGTGGGGCCGGCCGGGCACAAACGCAGATTTCGCGTCGTTTTCCACCCCCGGTGGCGCGGAACCCCTGCCCGAAAGGCGAAAGACGGCCCTGGAACACGAAAGGAGCGAATCCCTGTCCCGGGGGATTCGCGCTCGCTTCTCGTGACCGATGCTGCGATTGCGAGTAGAGCCCTCGGCCGAGCGGTAACGGCAAGAGCTCTAGGAGCGAAAGCCGTGCGACCCTCGGAACCCGCCTAGGGGGTGAACACAGAGATGCAGAACATTTTCAAGTCCGCCGTCGCTCACAGCAGGCGCGATGAGGGGCAGACGATGGCCGAGTACGGCGTCGTCCTCGCCGTCATCACGCTGGCGGTCGTCGTCGCCCTCGCGGCGCTCTCGGGCGCCATCGGTGACGCGCTGAACGCCGTCGCTGGGGTTCTTTAGCAGTCGTCCGCGTCCCCGACCGGGCCGCCTGGCCCGGTCGGCGGGCGCCGGCCGTCCTCAGCGGCTCGGCACCGCACGCCGAATCTCGTCGCGGCGGTGCTCAGATCGCGTCCAAGCCTTCCGCTGTCTCCAAGTAGCCGGACAATCTAACGACCGCGGCCTGCTCTGCTGAGTCGACGAAGCCGAGGTCAGCATCCGTCTCTTCCCACCGCTGGAGGAAGTCGAAGAGAACGAGTCCCTCGTCCCGCGTGAGCTTGATCGTCCACTCCTCTTCCATTGTGTTGAGAATGACGGAGAGCTCAGACCTTCTCAAGATTCCACCAGAAGCAAGCCTGGTCGCTCGGCTGCTCGGGCGGAAGCCTAGATCCCCTCGCAACGACGAGGGCGCACGGAGGCGCCCTGTCTCTCAACAACCTATGTTGCTGGGCCTACGCCGCGAGGAGCTCCTCGTAGTCGAGCTCCTTCTCGTCGGCGAGGACGTGCGTGTACGTGTCGGCCGTGACCGAGAGGTCGCGCTGGCCGACGAACTCACCGATCCGGGCCCACGGCACGCCGCGCAGGTGCAGGAGGGAGATGCGGCGATGGCGCAGGTCGTGAGGCGACCAGAGCGGCACGCCGGTCGCCTTGCAGGCCTTGGCGATGCTGGTGCGGATCGCGTCGGCGCCGGAGCCGGCGAACAGCCGCGCCTCCGGGTCACGATCCTCGCGCGGCGGCAGGGTCGCCTCGATCGCTTCGGCGAGGTCCTCGGGTAGCTCGACCCACAGGGCCTTCCGCGTCTTCGTCGTCGAGGCCCGTAGCCGGGCGACGACAGTGTCCGCCGCGTACTGCCGAGGGGGGTCGAGGGGGGTCAGGCCTCCTCCGTCGTCCGACCTCCGAGCCTACAACTCCCGGATGGAGCAGGAAGGCATCCCGCTCATTCGGATCACGCATGTCGAGAGCGGCCACGAGCTCACGCTCGATCCGAACGCGGCGAGGAACCTCATGCTCAATCTTGAGATCGCCGTCGAGCGCCTCAGCGACCAGGATGCCTTCCTCAAGGGCGCAGCGGCCAGCGGGGTCCTGGATGGCCTCGGCACGCTCATCGACAACGAGCACGGAGCCATCTGGCTCGCGTTCGGGTTCGAGGGCAGGTTGCTGCCCCCTCCCGAATCGAGCCCCCCTCCCTGACCTGCCTCACGACGAAGGCCACCCGGAGGTGGCCTTCGCTGGTACGGGTGAGGCTGGCCGGCTAGGCCTTCGGCTTCGACCCGTTGCGGGCGAGCTCGCGCACCGGGAGACCGCGAAGGCTCAGGCCCTTCGGCTTGCCGGTGTAGTAGCCGGCGCTCTTGCCGGTGCCGGGAACGGCGACCGCTCGGACACCCAGGCCGAGCCCGCGAAGGGCGGCCTGCACGTCGCGGCTGCGCTCTGCCCAACGTCCCTCAGCAGGAGGCCTCGGTCGTGCAGACCTTCCCGACCGTGTTGCCAGCCGTATACATCGCGCGGGCGCCGAGCGAGAGCCGGTCGATGCGATACCAGCCGGACTCGTCAGCGACGAGGTACGCCTGCTCGACGATCTGATCGGGATTGGCGTCGGTGTATACGCGCCACGCCGACCTCGTACCGTCAGCCGCGTACTGGACACCCGCGGCCCAGATCGAGCAGTTGGTCTTGAACCGGGTGAAGTCGGCTCGACCCCAATCGCTCCCGATCGGGTGGTTGCAGTAGGACGCGGAGAGGTAGGCCACGTCGCCGTTTTGGAACTCGACCGAGATGCGCGGAGCTCCTGCGCCGACGTGAGTCGTCTGCTTGTACTCGAACGACAGGTTGGTCACCGCCTCGGCGTCGGTCGCAATGTGAATCGACCGGTTGGAGTAGGCGACGGCGTAGCCGCCCGTACTCGGGTCGCCGACGTGCAGGCGCAGGGCCTTCGTGTCGGTGTCGTGTGGGCTGTCGCCGCCCTTGACCCAGACGTGCGAGCCAGAGCCCTGAAAGTGAAGGGCCTGCTTGGCGGGGAGTACAGACGCCACCGCGGTGGCGACGAACGCCAGGGCTGAGACGGCGACGACCGCTGTAACAACGAACTTCCTCATCTATTCCTTTCGATCGGTGGAGCAGGACGGCCCCGCTCCGCCCGGCCTCTCCACCATGGGGAGGCCGGGCGCAGCGGAGTGCTGGGCGAGCCCCTAGCCGGGGGCTTGCTGGTAGTGGGGTCCTGCGTCTGCGGGCGCTACTCCGTCGCACGACGGGGCGCGTCCCGTCAATCTGTCCTGGCCGGTCGCGGTTACACCGGCGCCGAAAAGATAGCCGATCTTAAGCGCAAGTGCAAGTATCTCCTGCGCAGCAGGTGGAAGTCACACTTGCGTGCTGTATCGTGCGGGCATGGCACACGACGCCGAAGTTAAGGCTGTGCTGCGCGCTTACCAGAAAGCACTCGACGCGCTTCAGCGCCTTGACCGGGCCCGGCGCAACTTCCGCAGCGCCCTGCTCACCGCGCACGAGGCGGGCGCCAGCAAGGCCGAGCTTGCCCGTGCGCTCGGAATCTCGCGTCAGCGCGTGGACGAGGTGCTCGGCCGTGCCCGTCACGAGCGCGCCGCAGGCGGCGAGGACGTGACCGACTAGAGCCGCGTGCCAGTCCGGGTCGCGCCGAGATCGCGCCGCGTAGTCGCTCTCGGCCACGTCTGCATCGTGACTCCGGCGAGGCCCGGTGACCAGGCCGGCGCGTCGGATTTCGGTGTATGCGCCGGTATATGCGGTCCGGGGCATTTTCCGGTGTTTCCCGGCATGCCTGGTCGTGGAGGAATGCGGGTTTGCGCCTAGCCAGCAGGGTCGGAATGGCCCCGGGAGGAGTCGAACCTCCGCACGCGGATTCGAAGTCCGCCGCTCTATCCACTGAGCTACGGGGCCCCGCGCTGAGTCTAGCCCGGCGCGGAGTCCGGCCTTGGCCCGGGTGTGGAGCCTGGTGTACGAGGGAGCTATCGTTGTCTCACCCGCGGGCGTGGCGGAACTGGCAGACGCAACGGGTTTAGGTCCCGTTGGGCGCAAGCCCTTGGAGGTTCGAGTCCTCTCGCCCGCACTGGGACTTCCCGGAGAGGTCGCCGCCGACCGTGTTCACCGCCGACGACAGCCTGGTTCTGCTCGCCCTCCTGGTGGCGGCCATCGCGCTCATCGTCGTGGCGCAGGCGGTCCGGATTCCCTACCCGATCCTGCTCGTGCTGGGGGGTCTCGCGCTCGGGTTCGTCCCGGGCATCCCGCCGATCGAGCTGCCGCCCGAGCTCGTTCTCGTCGCCGTCCTGCCGCCTCTTCTCTACGGCACCGCCTTCTTCACCTCCCTGCGTGAGTTCCGCGCCAACGTTCGGCCGATCGTCCTGATGGCCGTCGGCCTCGTCCTCATGACGATGGTGCTGGTCGCGGTCGTCGCGCACGCGGTCATCCCCGGCCTCTCCTGGCCCTGCGCCTTCGTCCTGGGGGCGATCGTCTCACCGACCGACCCGACGGCGGCCACCACCATCGCCCAGCGGCTCGGGCTGCCGCGGAGGCTCGTCGGCCTGATCGAGGGGGAAAGCCTGGTCAACGACGGCACCGCCCTCGTCGCCTATCGCTACGCCGTCCTCGCCGTCGTGACCGGCAGCTTCTTCCTCCCGTCCGCGTCCGGACGGTTCGTTCTCAACGTGAGCGGCGGCATCGTCATCGGCCTGGCGGTCGGCTACGTGATCCGGCAGGTCCGGCTGCGCATCGACAACCCTCCGGTGGAGATCACGATCTCGGTCCTGAGCGGCTACCTCGCGTACCTGCCGGCTCAGGCGGCGGGCGTGTCGGGAGTCCTCGCGGTCGTCACCGCCGGCATCTACCTCGGCTGGCACACCCTCGAGCTCACCTCCGCGCAGACACGCCTCCAGGGCATCGCCGTCTGGGAGATCCTGTTCTTCGTCCTCAACGGCCTCCTCTTCGCGCTCGTCGGGCTCCAGCTCCCCGCGATCCTCGATGTGCTCTCGGGCTACTCGACGGAGAGCCTGCTTCTCTACGGGGCCATCGTCACGGCGGTTGTGATCGCCGTCCGGTTCCTCTGGATCTTCCCGGCCACCTACCTGCCCCGGATGCGGAATCGGGAGGTCCTCGACGGCGCCTCCGACGCACCCTGGAAGGGAGCCGTCATCGTCTCCTGGTCGGGGATGCGCGGCGCGGTCTCCCTGGCGGCGGCCCTCGCCCTGCCGTTGACGACGGACGCCGGCCGGCCGTTCCCGAATCGCGAGCTCATCATCTTCCTGACCTTCGCCGTCATTCTCGGCACGCTCGTGCTCCAGGGGCTCAGCCTCCCGGCCGTCATCCGCGTTCTCCGCCTCGAGGACGACGGGCTCGCCGAGAAGGAGGAGGCAAAGGCCCGCATCTACGCGGCCGAGGCGGCTCTCGCGCGCCTGGAGGAGCTCGTCGAAGAGGACTGGGTGCTCGAGGAGACGGCCGAGCGCCTGCGCGGGCTGTTCAACTTCCGGCGGGATCGCTTTCGATCCCGGTTCGACCCCGACGCGGACGGTGGGATCGAAGACCGGTCGGTGAGCTACCAGCGCCTGCTGCGCGAGCTCCTCGACGCCGAGCGTGCCGCGGTCCTCGAGCTGCAGCGAAACGGGCGCATCGACGACGAGGTCCTGCGTCGCGTCGTCCGCGACCTCGACCTCGAGGAGGCACGGCTCAACTAACGCAAGGCCGGCGGGACGACCCTGACGGCCAGCGGATCGTCCTCCCGGTTGCGTCACGCGTCAAGATACGACGATGCGGGTCTCCGCGAAGGTCGACTACGCCCTGCGGGCCGCCCTCGAGCTGGCGGCCGCCGGCGACGGGCCGACCAAGGGCGAGCGGATCTCGCAGGCGCAGGACATCCCGCTCAAGTTCCTCGAGAACATCCTGCTCGAGCTGCGCCACGGCGGGCTCGTCCAGAGCCAGCGCGGTGCGGAGGGCGGCTACTGGCTTGCGCGCCCGCCCGAGGAGATCAAGCTCGCGGACGTGATCCGCGCCGTGGAGGGCCCGCTCGCCAACGTGCGCGGCTCACGGCCCGAGACCGTCGAGTACGCGGGCCCGGCCGCCACGGCTTCAGGACGTCTGGATCGCGATGCGCGCGAACCTGCGCGCCGTGCTCGAGGAGCTGACGCTGGCCGACGTCGCCTCGGGGAACCTTCCCCCTGAGATCGCCGCGATCACCTCAGACCCTGAGGCGTGGGAGTCCCACTAGAGAACGCGTTTCAGCTAAAGACCGTCGTCCGGCTCGGCCGCACGTAGATGATCTGACCCTCGAGGAGCTCGAGCTCCTCGACCTCGCTGCGCGTCACCTGCGCGGAGACGTGGCGGCCGTCGTCGAGGACGAGCTCGACCCGGACCTCGAAGCCGAGGTGGACGATCCGCTGCACCATCGCCTCGCTGGTCGTCCCGTTCGGCTCGAGCCGGAGCTCGAGGTCGTGCGGGCGGATCCACTCCTCGCCGAGGCGGTTCACCGGCCCGACGAAGCTCATCACGAACTCGTTGGCCGGGTGCTCGTAGAGGTCGCGCGGCTTGCCGCTCTGCTCGATCCTGCCCTCGTTCATGACCGTGACGCGGTCGGCGACGTCCATCGCCTCCTCCTGGTCGTGCGTGACGAGCACGGTCGTGACGTGCACCTCGTCGTGGAGGCGGCGGAGCCAGGCGCGCAGCTCCTTGCGGACGCGCGCGTCGAGGGCGCCGAACGGCTCGTCCAGGAGCAGGACCTTCGGCTCGACGGCGAGCGCCCGGGCGAGGGCCATGCGCTGGCGCTGGCCCCCGGAGAGCTGGCCCGGGTAGCGTTCGGCGAGCCCGTCGAGCTGGACGAGGCCCAGCAACTCGTCGACGCGGCTCTTGATCTCCGACTTCGGCCGCTTGCGGATCCTGAGCCCGAAGCCGACGTTGTCCCGCACGGTCATGTGCTTGAAGGCTGCGTAGTGCTGGAAGACGAAGCCGACCTCCCGCTTCTGGGGCGGGACGCCCGTCACGTCCTCGCCGAGGATCGAGACGTCGCCCTCGTCTGGCTGCTCGAGCCCGGCGATGATCCGCAGCAGCGTCGACTTGCCGCTGCCGCTCGGCCCGAGCAGCGCTGTCAGCGAGCCGCTCGCGATCGCGAGCGAGACGTTGTCGACGGCGACGAAGCCGTTGTCAAATCGCTTCGTAACCTGGCGGACGGCGATCGACATCCGCAACCTCCTTCTGCTCTTTTGGCTTGAAAGCGTTCATGGCGACGAGCGTGAGCACCGCCAGTAGCGCGAGCACGAGTGAGGTCGTGTACGCCGCCACGTAGTTGAAGCGCAGGTACTCCTCGTCGACGTGGAGAGTCAGGGTCTCGGTCTTGCCGGCGAGGCGGCCCGAGACGACCGCGACCGCCCCGTACTCGCCGAGCGCGCGGGCCGTGGTGAGCACGACGCCGTAGGCGACGCCCCAGCGGATGGCGGGAAGCGTGACGCGCCGGAACGTCTGGAAACGGGACGCGCCGAGCGTCCACGCCGCCTCGTCCTGGTCCGTGCCGACCTCGCGCAGGACCGGGATCACCTCGCGAACGACGAACGGAAGGGTCACGAAGATCGTGGCCAGGACGATCCCGGGCGTGGAGAAGATGATCTGGATCCCGTGCTCGGTCAGCCAGCCGCCGAACCAGCCGTTCTGCCCGTAGACGAGGATCAGCGCGAGGCCGACGACGACCGGGGAGAGCGCGAGCGGCAGGCCGATCATCGAGTTGATCAGCCACGTGCCGTGCTTGGGCGGGCGGCGGACGAGGGCCATGGCGCACATGACGCCGAAGATCGTGTTCGCGGGAACTGCGATTCCGACCGCGATCAGGGTCAGCTTGAGAGCGGAGACGAACGACGGGTCGGTCAGCGCCTCCCAGACCGGCGTGAGGCCGTCCTTGAACGTGTAGTAGACGATCGCCGAGCACGGGACCACGAGGATCAGGGCGAGGTAGCCGAGCGCCAGGGCCCTCAGCGTGTAGCGAGCTCCTGCAGCGCTACGCATCGTGCCTCCGGCTGCGTCGCTCGAGGACGTCGGCGACGGCCAGGACCACGAACGAGAGGACGAGGAGCACGACCGAGATCGCAGCGGCCGAGGCGCGGTCGTCGCCCTCGATCCCCTTGAAGATGTACACCGACGCCACCTCGGTGTGGAAGGGGATGTTCCCCGAGATCAGGACGATCGAGCCGAACTCGCCCACGGCCTTGCCGAACGAGAGCGCGGCGCCCGAGAGGACCGCGGGCATCAGGTTGGGGAGGATGATGCGCCGGAACGTCGTCAACGGCCGCGATCCGAGCGATGCAGCGGCTTCCTCCATCTCGCGATCGAGCTCGAGGAGGACCGGCTGCACCGCTCGGACGACGAAGGGGAGCGTGACGAAGAGCAGCGCGACGACGATCGCAACGCGCGTGTAGGCGATGTTGACGCTCGAGCGGGCTCTGGGGGCCGTAGACGGCGAGGAGCGTCAGCCCGGCGACGATCGTCGGCAGAGCGAAGGGCAGGTCGATGATCGCGTTGACGACGCTCTTCCCGCGGAACTCGTCCCGGACGAGCACCCAGGCGATGAGGGTTCCCGTGACCGCGTTCACGAGCACGACCAGCAGCGAGGCGACGAACGTGAGCTTGAGCGCCGCGACTGCGGCGGGGGCGGTCACCTCGTCCCAGAAGGCCGAGAGCCCGCCCTCGAACGACGCGGCGACGACCGCCGCGATCGGGATGAGGACGATGAGGGTGAGGTATGCGGTCGAGAGCCCCAGAACGAGGCCGCCGGCGCGCCTGGATCGTCCAGTGCGCGCCGGCAGCTTGACCGCTTCGGAGCTAGTCGTCAGTGGGCACTCCGAGCTCGTTCTCGATGTCGAGGAAGATGCTCTCCTCGCGGTCGAAGAAGCGCTTGCGGACGTCGGGCCACCCGCCGAGGTCGGCGATCGTGAACAGGCCGGGCGGGTCGGGGAAGTCGAACTCGGAGTCGACGCCGTCGACCACCGGGCGGTAGCCCTTGGAGGCGAACACCGCCTGCGCCTCGGGCGTGTACAGGTAGTCGACGAACGCCTGGGCCGCCTCGGGATGCTCGCTCGTCGAGACGACGGCGACCGGGTTCTCGATGAGGATCGTCTGTTCGGGCACGACGTACTCGAGTGGCTGCCCCGCCTGCTGGGCGAAGATGGCCTCGTTCTCGTAGGCGAGCATGACGTCGCCCTTGCCGCCCGCGAACGTCTGCAGCGCCTCGCGCGCGCTCTTGTCCTGGACGGGGACGTGGTTGATGAAGAGGTCGCGCAGGTAGTCGATCGCCTCTTCGTCCGACTTGCCCTGCTCGATCTGGGCACCGTAGGCGGCCATGATGTTCCACTGGGCACCGCCGGACGTGAACGGGTTCGGGGTGATCACCTCGACGCCCTCCTGGAGGAGGTCGTCCCACGTCTGGATGTTCTTCGGGTTGCCCTCGCGCACTGCGAAGACGACGACGGAGTCCGTGACCATGCCGTTGTACTCGTTCTGGTTCCAGTCCGCGTCGACGAGGCCGGCGTCGAGCAGGCGGGTGATGTCGGGCTCGAGCGAGAAGGCGACGACGTCGGCCGCCAGGCCGGCCTCGACCGCCCGGCTCTGCTCGCCGGAGGAGGCGTACGACTGGTCGAAGTCGTAGCCCTGGCCGGCGTCAGTGTCCTGGAAGGCCGGGATGATCTCTTCGTAGGCCTCGCGCGGCGTCGAGTAGGCGACGAGCGCGAGGGTGCCGCCCTCGTTGTCGGTGTCGGCGCCGTTGGCGGAGGCGCCGGCGTCGTCCCCGCCGCCGCAGCCGGCGGCCACGAGGACGAGCAAGGAGATGAGCGCCGCGAGGGCGCCGAGGCAGGCGATGCGAGTGCGCTGGTGTGTCACGAGTTCAGATCCCCACTTTCTCTACTATTTGAGTGGGAGTGATATAGCACTCTTATAAGAGTGTCAAGTCGAACCCGCGGTCTGTCAAATCAGAGTGGTCGGACGGCTGCTTCGAGGCGCCGGTCGATCTCCGCGGCGTCCAGGCCGTCGATCTCGACGAGCTTGCGGCGCGAGGCCTGCCCGGCGACGACGGCAACCCGGTCGTGCCCAATGTCCAGTGCGCCGGCCAGCAGCTCGACCAGCGCGCGGTTCGCGCGCCCGCGCTCGGGCGGGGCGGCGACCCGCGCGCGCCAGCCCGTTCCGTGACGCCCGACGAGCTCGGTCCGGCTCGCGCCCGGGGAGACGGTGATCTCGAGCCGGCTCAGCCGGCTACCTCCCGACTGCAGGCGCGGCGCACTCGGCGGGCTCCTGACCCTCGAGGGCGAGCGCGCGGCAGACCGCCTTGAAGGGCGTCTGCAGGTGCGTCTTGACCCTGGCGGGAGGGTGCTGGACGGAATCGGCGGCGGCGCCGATCGTCGCGAGGATCGCAAGCAGGAGCTCCTCGTCGTTCTCGAACGGCCCCGCCCGGCGCACGAGCAGCCACTCCGGCGTGAGGCTGATCTCCGCCTGGTCGCCGAGCCGCTCCCGCAGGCCCTCGAGGTCCACGTCGGCACCGGCCACGGGTATCGGGACGACAACCGCCGAGACCGGGTAGTCGACGCGCTCGAGCCCGTGTGGAAGCAGCCGGCCGGGACCGGGCGCGATCGTCACCGAGTGGCGTGACGTCTCGATCGCCGAGAGGAACGGCGTTGCGTAGTCGAAGAGGACGTCGGTCGGCTCGACGTGGTCGTGAAGCCAGGCGGAGGGCGCCACGAGTGCCTGGTGGTCGCCGATCTCGGCGCCGAACGGGCTGGCTCCTCGCGGGTCGCCGAGCCCGGTCGCCTGGAACTGCGTCCCCACCAGAGCGATCCCCGCGAGGAGAAGAGCCTGCACCGCGAGTGGAAGCCGCGCCGTCAGCTGCACGAAACCCGCCCCGACGGTCGCGGCCCACAGCGGCAGGACGTAGATGAAATGCCGGGCCGACAGCTCGACGGAGCCCGCGCCGCGGAGGACGAGGTACAGCACGAGCGGCGCGGCCACCGCCGCCCAGAGCGCGAGGAAGGCCGGCTGCCTTCGCGCGATGAGGACGACCCCGAAGGCCGCGACGACCGCGAAGAGCACGACGAGCTGGCGCCCGCCCGAGACGCCCGCCAGTGCGACGTGCAGCTCGCGAAGCGTCGCGCGCGGAGACCTCAACGACGACTCTTCGGCCACGCCGACGGAGAAGCGCTCGGACAGGCGCAGGTAGGCGACGACGAGCGGAACCGTCAGGAGCCCGACAAGGACGAAGGGAAGCGCGGCCCGCAGGGGCCGGCCGCGCCAGAGCACGAGCGCGACCGCCCCCTCGGCGAGGAGGAGGAAGACGCCGTACGTGTGCGTGGCCGCCGCCAGCACCGCGGCCACGGCCGCAACGAACGCGGCGCGCGTGGTCCGCTGCTCCAGCGCGCGGCAGAAGAGATCCATGGCCAGCGCGGCGGTGAAGGCGAAGGCCGCGTACATCCGCCCGAAGGTCCCGAACTGCCCGAGCATGGTCGAGGTGGCTGCGACGATCGCCGCGGTCGCACCGGCGAGGTGCCCGGCGAGGCGGCGCCCGAGGTCGTAGCAGGCCACCACGGTGCCCAGTGCGAAGGCGACGGAGGTCCAGCGGAGCGCGTCCGGGCTCGGGTCGAGCAGCAGCGCCAGGTGAGCCGCGAGGAAGTGGAACGGCGGCCCACCGCGCTCGAAGAGGACGGTGCCGATCATCTCCGTGAGCGGGCGGGCCGCCACGATTCCCGTGACTGCCTCGTCGGCATGGAGCGGCTTCAGCCTGATGTCGGGCTCGAGGCGGACGAGGAGGTACGCGCAGGCGGCCACCAGGCCGGCAATCCCGACCAGAACCTGCGCTCGGCCCTCCGTCAGGGTCCCGACGCGAGCCCCCCAGCGAGGCGGCTGTCGACGGTTGCCGGTGCCCTGCTCCAACCGGCGCGGATCATCTCACCTCGCCCGGAGCGTGCAAAGCCCAGGCCGGGACGGAGACCGAGACCCTTCTGACACAATGGCTCGCAGTGAGGACGAAGGTCGAAGAGCTGCCCGAAAGCCGTGTGCGCCTCGAGGTCGAGGTGCCCGAGGAGGACGTCCAGCACGCCATGGAGCACGCTGCGTCCGACCTCGCCGCGTCCCTGCGCATTCCCGGCTTCCGCAAGGGCAAGGCGCCCGTCCAGGTGGTCGCGGCGCGCGTCGGACGCGAGGCTCTCTGGGAGGAGGCCGTGCGGAGCCACCTCGACGGGTGGTTCTGGAATGCGGCCGCGACGTCGGGCGTCAGGCCCGTTGCCAGCCCCGAGGTCGACGTCGGCGACGGGCCGCCGGATGAGGGCGAGGGCTTCCGCTTCACCGCCACCGTCTCGGTCGTCCCCAAGCCCGAGCTCGCCGACTGGAAGGAGCTCGAGGTGGGCGTGCCCGAGGCCGAGGTGCCGGCGGAGCTGGTGGACGCGGAGCTCGAGCGCCTGCGCGAGACGGCCGCCGAGCTTTCGCCCGTCGACGACCGCCCGGCCCGGCCCGGCGACGTGGTCGTCGTGGACATGGAGGGCGAGGAGATCGGCGCGACGCAGCGCGACTACGTCGTCGAGCTCGGCAGCGGCCGGCTCGTGGACGAGATCGAGTCCGCGCTCGTCGGCATGGCGGCCGGAGACACCAAGGAGGTCGGCTTCGAGCTAGCCGACGAGCAGAGTGCGACCGTGAAGCTCACCGTCAACGGGATCCAGGAGAAGGTCTTGCCGCCGCTCGACGACGACCTCGCGCAGGCGGCGAGCGAATTCGAGACGCTCGCGGAGCTGCGATCCGACATCGAGGCGCGGCTGCGCGAGCAGCTCGAAGAAGAGCTGGAGCTCAAGCTTCGGCAGGACGCGGTCGACGCCCTCGTCGACGCGTCCACGTTCGACTCGCTCGAGCCGATGGTCGAGCGCCGGACGGCCGAGCTGGCCACCGGCTTCGTCCGCTCGCTCGAGCGACGGGGCCTGAGCCTCGAGGTCTACCTGGCCATGACCGGCCAGACCCAGGAGCAGATCGCCGGCCGCCTCCGCGCCGAGGCCGAGCAGGCGTTGAAGCGCGAGCTCGCCCTCGACGCCGTCGCCGACCAGCTCGGTCTCGACGTGTCCGACGAGGAGATCGAGGCGCTCGTCCGCCGGGAGGCGGAGGAGGCCGGGGAGGACCCGGATGCCCTCCTCCTCGCGACGCGCGAGGGCGCCGGCTTCGAGCAGCTGCGAGGCGACCTGCGGATGCGCAAGGCGCTCGACGCGGTGGTGGCCGGGATCAAGCGCATCCCGGTCGAGCTCGCCCGCGCCCGCGAGAAGCTGTGGACGCCCGAGAAGGAGAAAGCACCTACCGAGATGAAGATATGGACGCCAGGAAGCGAGGGAGGCACATGAGCCCGTTGATCCCAATGGTCGTCGAGCAGACGTCGAGAGGCGAACGCGCTTTCGACATCTATTCGCGGCTTCTGAACGAGAGAATCATCTTCCTCGGAACCCCGGTGGACGACCAGATCGCCAACCTGATCGTGGCGCAGCTGATCCACCTGGAGTCCGAGGATCCCGACAAGGACATCTCCATCTACATCAACTCGCCGGGCGGCTCGGTCTATGCCGGCATGGCGATCTACGACACGATGCAGTACATCAAGCCCGACGTGCAGACGATCTGCGTCGGGATCGCCATGTCCATGGGCGCACTCCTCCTAGCGGGCGGCACCCAGGGCAAGCGCATGGCGACGCCGCACTCCAAGATCCTCATCCACCAGGTCTCTGCAGGCTTCCAGGGGCAGGCGACGGACATCGAGATCCAGGCCCGCGAGACGCTCGCCATGAAGCGCCTCCTCGAGGAGATCATCGCCACGCACACGAAGCAGGACCTGGAGAAGGTTGCCAGGGACATGGAGCGGGACTACTTCATGACCGCGCAGGAAGCCCTGGATTACGGCATCATCGACACGGTGATCGCCCACCGGGGCACGGCCGCGATGGCGGCAGCGTCCTAGTCAGCCGAGCGATTTCGAGGTACAAGGTAGAGAGACATGGCCCGAGCGACCGACGGTAACGAGCAGCTTCTCTGCAGCTTCTGCGGCAAGAGCCAGCGGCAGGTCAAGAAGCTGATCGCCGGGCCCGGCGTCTACATCTGCGACGAGTGCATCGATCTCTGCAACGAGATCATCGACGAGGAGCTCACCTCCCCGGCGCAGCTCGACCTCGACAACCTCCCGCGGCCGAAGGAGATCTACTCGATCCTGAACGACTACGTCGTCGGCCAGGAGGAGGCCAAGCGGACGCTCGCAGTCGCCGTCTACAACCACTACAAGCGGGTGCAGATGGCGGCCGACGACGACGACGTCGAGCTGCAGAAGTCGAACATCCTCCTGCTCGGCCCGACGGGCTGTGGGAAGACGCTGCTCGCGCAGACGCTCGCGCGGATCCTCAACGTCCCGTTCGCGATCGCGGACGCGACGGCGCTCACCGAGGCCGGCTACGTCGGGGAGGACGTCGAGAACATCCTCCTGAAGCTGATCCAGGCCGCCGACTTCGACGTGAAGAAGGCCGAGACCGGGATCATCTACATCGACGAGGTGGACAAGATCGCGCGCAAGGCGGACAACCCGTCCATCACGCGCGACGTCTCGGGCGAGGGCGTGCAGCAGGCGCTCCTCAAGATCCTCGAGGGCACGGTGGCGAGCGTCCCGCCGCAGGGCGGCCGCAAGCACCCGCACCAGGAGTTCCTCTCGATCGACACGACGAACATCCTCTTCATCTGCGGCGGCGCCTTCGCCGGGCTGGAGAAGATCATCTCCAAGCGCATCGGCAAGAACCAGGTCGGCTTCGGCGCCGACGTCAAGTCGCGCAAGTCGATCGAGTCGAGCGAGCTCCTCTCGTCGGTGATGCCGGAAGACCTGCTCTCCTACGGCCTCATCCCCGAGTTCATCGGCCGGCTTCCGGTCATCTCCGCGGTGCACCAGCTCACCCGCGAGGATCTCGTCCAGATCCTGCTCGAGCCGAAGAACGCGCTCGTCAAGCAGTACCAGCGCTTCTTCTCCTACGACAACGTCGAGCTTGTCTTCACCGAGGACGCGCTCTGGCAGATCTCGGACAAGGCGCTGGAGCGCGAGACGGGCGCCCGCGGGCTCCGCTCGATCATCGAGCTGGCGCTCCTGGACGTCATGTTCGAGCTCCCGTCCCGCAAGGACGTCTCCAAGTGCGTGATCACGAAGGAGACGATCGAGCGCAACCTCCGGCCGACGCTGGTCACCAGCGGCGGCGCCGCGCTCGCGCTGGACGAGCTCGAAGAAGAGTCCGCCTAGCCTCCGCGGTCGGCTAGGAGGCCGACCAGCTCCCGCGCGCGAGCGTGAAGCCGTGCCCCTCGCGGTTCGTACAGGCGAGGCCGCTCTCGCTCGACTCGCAGACGATCCCTGCTCGGCTCCAGGTCGAGCCGTAGGCGAGCGTAGGGGCCCCGGCGTCGTAAACCGTGTCGCTGCCGCAGTTCGCCGCGGCGGGACCGGTCACGCCCATGTCCACCCCGACCCAGTCGAACTCGCAGGCCTCGGTCGGCGCCGGGTCGAGGCCGCTCAGGATGTCGCAGCGGAGCCGGCGGAATCCGAACAGGCAGCCGACGTTCCTCGAAGGCATCTGGAACGAGGCGGCGGCCTCTTCGGGCTCGGACGTGTCGGCGGGGACAGTCTCGGTGACTGTCGTGGTCACCGTCACGGTCGAGGCGACGGTCGTCGTCACCGTCGTGGCCTCGGGCTCGTCCCCGCTGCAGGCCGCCGGGAGAAGCATGGCGACGAGAGCCGTCGCCGCGAGCGCTCTCACCCGGCGGCGGCCCACTGCACGGAGCAAACCTCGACCGGATCCTTGAAGCCCTTCAGGGTCAGCGCGCGCGGGTCCGCGGCCTCGAACTGCGGCAGACCCCGCATCGTCGCGCGGCTCGCCAGTACCTCGCGGCCTCCTGCGGCCGCGCCGATCCGCGCGGCCGTGTGCACGCCCTTGCCGTGGTAGTTCTCCTTCGTCTGCAGGGCGCCGTCGGTGTGGACGCCGACGCGGATGTCGAACTCGAAGTCCTGGTCGATCGTCCGCTGGATGGCGATGGCCGCGCCGACCGCGTCCGCCGCCTCCTCGAACGCGGCGAAGAAGCCGTCGCCGGTGTGGTCGACGACCTGGCCGCGGAAGTCGGCGAAGATCGCCCGGAGGGCATCGTCGTGACGGCGGAGGAGGTTGACCCAGTGACGGTCGCTCCCCACCGCGCTCGCGAGCTCGGTGGAGCCGACGATGTCCGTGAAGAGGAAGGTCTTCATCACCTCGGTGGTCGGGTCCCGCATGAGGAGCTCGGCGACCCGGTCCGCGTCCCGCAAGGCTCCGAGCCGCTCGAAGCGCGCGGCGGCCGCCTGCAGCTCCCAGATGGCGGCGTCCTCGTCGCCGCTGGCGCGTAGCGCCCGGCCGAGTTGCTCACGCGCGCGCGCGACGTCGTAGGTCGCCGCGGTCGAGTCCCAGGTCGCGCGTGCCTGCCGGAAGTACTGGTAGGCGGCATCGGCGTCGCCTCGGGCGAGAGCCACCTGCCCGTGCGCGTAGGCGGCCGAGGCCGCCAGCGCCGACGACTCGTAGGTGTCCGCGATCGACGCGAAGCGCTCTGCGTATCCCGCGGCCTCCTCGTGCTCGCCGGCCGCGACCGCGATGTCGACCGCGGGCGGCAGCAGGCGCGCCTGTGCAGGAAGGCCGAGCGAGTCGTTCCCCACCGCGCGGCGGATGGAGGCGAGCGCCCCCTTCACGTTTCCCTGCTCGAGCCGGAGAAGGGAAAGGCCCGGCTCCGGCGTCCGCCCGAACTCGTCGGCCTCGCGGAAGGCCTGTTCGGCCTGAGCCAGCTCGCCGAGGCGCAGTCTGACCTCGCCGAGCTCGTAGAAGGCGGCTCCCGCGACGCGGGGATTCCAGGAGCGCAGCTCCGTGCCGGCCCGGTCGGCCAGTTCCTGCGCCTCGTTGAGGCGGCCCTTGAACTTCATGACCTCTGCGTGATTGACCCGGCACATGCCCGGAAACGCAGTCATCGCGTTCGCGTCGCAGAAGTCGCTCGCACGGTCGGTCCACTCGCTCGCGCTCTCGAAGTCGGCGACATCGCGGCAGGCCCCGATCGTGTTGCAGTAGACGACCAGCGTCGAGAAGGGGTCGAGCTCGCCGCCCAGGGCCGCGGCGCTGGCCTCGTCCAGGAAGAGCTTCCCCTCGGCGACCTCGCCCTGGGCGATCAGGGCGTTGCCCTGGCGCTGGAGCGCGCGGATCTCGAGGTTGCGGTCGCCGAAGCGGCGGCCGAGCTCCTCCGCCTGCTTGGCCAGCCGGAGGGCCTCGGCGAAGTTCCCCTCGCCGAGCTCGATCAGGCTCTTCTGGAGGGCCCAGTACCCGTGCTCGGGCGCCTCGTCCTCGAGGTCGAGCAGACGCTTCGCGCGGCTCATCCAGCCGTTCGCCACCGACGCCTGGAGGTTGTTCTTCTGGTCGTGCGCGATCCAGATGGCGACGTAGGCGGCGCGGAGCGTCTTTCCCTGCTGCAGATAGGCGCGGTACGCGCGCTCGAACGTCGGGTGAACGACGTCCATGTGCCCGTTCCACATGGCGGCTTCCCCGAGGAGCATGAGGTCCTCCGGGCCAAGCTCCATGGTCTCGTCCGCGGTGCGCAGCAGCTCGTAGCCTTCGGCCCACTCGTGGCGACTCAGCGCGTCACGGCCGGCCTCGAGTGGATCCTGAGCTACCTGGCTCACGAACGACCTGCTTCCATGCTACAAGTGTGCCCGAAGGCGATGGCCCTGGCCAAGATCCTGATAGTCGACGACGACCAGGACATCCGCCGTCTTCTCGGGCACAGGCTGAAGTCAGAGGGGTACGAGCCGGTCTTTGCAGGCGACGCGATCAGCGCGGTCAACGCCGCCCGCAAGGAGGTTCCGGATCTGATCCTCCTCGACCTGGGGCTCCCGGCCGGAGACGGGCGGATCGTCATGGAGCGGCTCCAGGCGATGCCGGCGCTCGAAGGGATCCCGGTCATCATCATCACCGCGCGCGACCTCAGCCTGGAGCGCGATTCGCTGGCCCAGACGGGCGCCTTCGCCCGCTTCCAGAAGCCGTTCGACTACGACGCGCTCCTCGCCGCGGTTCGCTCGGGGCTGGGCGAAACCGCCGCCTAGGCGTCCGTAGAATCAGCGCATGGAGCCGAGCTACCGTCCCGAGGACGTCGAGCCGCGCTGGCAGGAGGCGTGGGAGGCCGAGGGGCTCTACCGGGCCGGCGCAGGCAAGCGCCTGGACGAGACCTTCGTCATCGCCGTGCCGCCGCCCAACGTCACGGGGGCGCTGCACATGGGGCACGCCCTGAACGGCTCGCTCCAGGACGTCCTCGTCCGCTGGCATCGCATGCAGGGCTTCGACACCCTCTGGCAGCCGGGCTACGACCACGCGGGGATCTCGACCCAGAACGTCGTCGAGAAGCAGCTCGTCGCCGAGGGCACCTCTCGCAAGGAGATCGGCCGCGAGGCGTTTGTGGAGCGGGTCTGGAGGCACCTCGAGGAGACGGGCCGGACGATCATGGGCCAGTACCGGCGCCTCGGCGCCTCGCTCGCTTACGAGCGCGAGCGCTTCACGATGGACCCGGGCTACGTCGAGGCGGTCATGCGCTTCTTCGTCCACTGCTGGGAGCGCGGCTGGCTGTACCGCGCGAACCGGATCGTCAACTGGTGCCCGTTCCACGAGACCGCGATCTCCGACCTCGAGGTCGTCCACGTGCCGATGGACGACAGGCTGACGTACGCGCGCTACCCGTTCGCCGACGGTTCGGGCTCGATCACGGTCGCCACCGTGCGGCCCGCGACCATTCTCGCGGACGTCGCGGTCGCCGTGCATCCCGACGACGAGCGGTATCGCGAGGCGGTCGGCCAGGAGGTCGTCGTCCCGTTCGTGGAGCGGCACGTGCCGGTGATCGCCGACGAGCTCGTCGACCCCGAGTTCGGGACGGGCGCGCTCAAGATCACCCCTGGCCACGACCCTACCGACTTCGAGATCGGGCGCCGCCACGGGTTGCCCGTCCTCACCGTAATCGGCCCGGACGGCCGCATGAACGAGAACGCGGGCGAGCTTGCCGGGCGCACGCAGAAGGAGGCGGACGCGGCGGTCGTCGAGTGGTTGCGGGAGCACGACCAGCTGGAGAGGCAGGAGCCGTACCGCCACAACGTCGGCACCTGCGAGCGCTGCCACACCAGGATCGAGCCGCTCGTCTCGCTTCAGTGGTGGCTGGCGATGGAGGAGCCGCGTAAGCCGGCCCTCGAGGCGCTGCGCGAGCGGCGCGTCCGCTACCACCCGGAGTCGCAGCATCAGTTCGCGATCAGGTCGCTCGAGGAGATCCCGGACTGGAACGTCTCCCGCCAGCTCTGGTGGGGGCACCAGCTGCCCATCTGGTACTGCCCGAACGGGCACGCCAGCTGCGCCTGGCCGTCGCCCGAGCAGTGCGCGGAGTGCGGGTCGGCCGAGCTCGAGCGCGACCCCGACGTGCTGGACACCTGGTTCTCCTCTGCGCTCTGGCCGTTCGCAACGCTCGGCTGGCCGGAGGACACGGAGGACCTGCGGCGCTACTACCCCGGCGACGTCAACTCGACCGCGCGCGAGATCATCCGCCTCTGGGTGAACCGCATGATCTGGTCGGGGATCGAGCTCGTCGGCGACGTCCCCTTCCACGACGTGATCATCCACTCGACGGTGCTGGCGACCGACGGCCGCCGGATGTCGAAGAGCCTGGGCACCGGCATCGACCCGCTCGAGCTGATCGACGCGCACGGGGCGGACGCGACTCGCTACGGGCTCATGAAGATGTCCTCCACCCAGGACGTCCGCTTCGCAGAGGGCGCGATCGTGGAAGGGCGGAAGCTCGCGACCAAGCTCTGGAACGTGTCGCGCCTCATCCTCATGAACGCGGAAGGCGCGCGGCCGGATGCTCGTCCGCAGGCGCTCGAGGAGCGGTGGATCCTTGCCCGGCTCGACGCGGCGCAGGGGGAGGTGGAGGCGGCCTGGGAGCGGTTCGACTTCGCCGCCGCGGTCAAGACCCTCTACTCCCTCACCTTCGATGACTTCTGCGACTGGTACGCCGAGGCGATCAAGCCGCGGCTCTACGAGGACGACCCCGACGCGGCCGCAACGGCGCTCGCCGCCCTCGAGCGCCTTGTCGCCCTCCTGCACCCGGTCATGCCGCACGTGACCGAGGAGATCTGGACGCAGCTGCCCGCGCGCGAGGCGCGCCTGATCGTCTCGCCGTGGCCGGAGCGCGACGAGCGATTCGCCGGGAGCGCGGACGCGCTCGAGCACGTCCGCGATGCGGCCGAGATCGCCCGGCGCAGCGGGGTGCTAGTCGAGCTGGCCGACGACGAGCGCCGCATCTTCGAGGCAGTCGTCCGCCAGGAGCAGCTTCCACTGAACGGGAGCCGCGAAGGGGAGGTCGGCCGCCTGCGCCAGGAGGTCGCCCGTTCCGAGGGCATGCTCTCCAACGAGAACTTCGTCGCAAACGCGCCGCCCGAGGTCGTCGAGGGCGAGCGCGACAAGCTGGCGCGCTACCGGCGCGAGCTCGATGCGCTCGGCGACTAGCAACGTCGCCTGGCTCGAGTCGCTGAGCCCCTGGCCCGAGGAGTTCGGGCTGGGGCGGATGCGGGAGCTGCTGGCGCGCCTTGGCAATCCCCAGGAGGCCTTCCGCGCGATCCACGTCGTGGGGACGAACGGGAAGACGACCACAGCGCGCTCGGCCGAGGCGCTGCTCGTCGCCGAGGGCGTGTGCGCGGGCGCCTACACCTCGCCGCACGTCGTCTCCTGGGCAGAGCGGATCCGGGTCGGCGGCGAGGAGGCCGACCTGGAGGCTCTTCTGGGGCGAGTCCGCGCCGGCGCCGAGGCCGTCGGCGGCACGCAGTTCGAGGCGTTGACGGCCGCCGCTCTCGCCGGGTTCGCGGACGCGGGCGTCGAGGCCGCGGTCGTCGAGGCGGGCCTCGGCGGGCGGCACGATGCGACCAACGTCCTGCAAGCCCCGGTCGTCGTGCTCACGAACGTCGGCCTCGAGCACACCGACGTTCTCGGGTCGACCCGCGAGGAGATCGCGGTCGAGAAGCTGGCCGTCGTCCAGCCGGGGGCTCTGGTCGTTCTCGGCGAGCCCGAGTGGGAGGAGCTCGCGCGCGTGGCCGGAGCCGGAGGGGTCACGGTCGTCGCCGGCTCGAGTGGAGTTCTCGCACACGCCGCCGTCGAGTCGTTCCTCGGCCGCACGGTCGACCCGGCGCCGCTCGAGCACGTCCACGTGCCCGGCCGACTCGAGCGCGTCGGCGAGTCTCCACTCGAGATCTGGGACGGCGCGCACAACCTGGCCGGCGTCGGCTACCTGCTCACGCGCGTCCCGCGTGCGGACTGGGTGGTCGTCGCCTCGATCCTCGCGGACAAGGATGCGGCGGGCATGCTCGCCGCGCTCTCGGCCCTCGGCGACATGCTCGTCGCGACGGCGTCGTCGAGCCCCCGCGCGCTTCCGGCCGACGAGCTGGCGGCGGTCGCGCGGCGCTTCTTCGGGCGCGTCGAGGTCGTCGAGGAGCCGCTTCGGGCCCTCGCGCGCGGCCGTGAGCTCGCGGGCGGCGAGGGCGCGCTGCTCGTGACCGGATCCCTCTATCTGCTCGCTGACCTGGCCTCCGTCCGGCCTTCGTGTCTACCATGGCAAGCGTCGGCGAGCGGCTGAGCGTCTTCGTGCTCGTGGCGGTCGTGCTCTTCGCGATCGTTGCCATCGCGTTTGGCGCCGGGTGGTTCGTTGGGAAGATCTTGTTGTGACGCGTCTACACCTCTTACTCGCACAGACGACTACGACGGACGACAGCGATCCGCTGAACTTCGTCGGCGACTTCTTCGACTCGGAGGAGTGGCTGGTCGTCCGCAACGTGACGCTCTTCTTCCTGGTCGTCTTCTGGCTGGCCTCGGCGTACTGGGTCTACAAGGACGCCCGGCGGCGCATCGACGATCCGTGGCTGCTCGCCATGGCCGTCGCGCTCGGCATCTTCCCGCCGTTCGTCGGGCCGCTCCTCTACATGTTCTTCCGGCCGCCCGAGTACATCGAGGACGTGCGCGAACGGGAGCTCGAGATCAAGGCGATGGAGGACAGCCTCGACGTGGCCGAGCGCTGCCCGGTCTGCCGGGCTGCGATCGAGTCGACGTTCCTCGCCTGCCCGGTCTGCACGACGAAGCTGAAGGACTCCTGCAGGCGGTGCAAGGCACCGCTCGAGCCGCTCTGGCAGATGTGCCCGTTCTGCGAGACTCCCGTCGAATCGCCGCGCGCGGTCGAGAACCTTTCGGGTTAACCTGACGGGGTGGGGATCCTCCTCGCCCAGCACGCGATGCACGACGACGCCGGCTCGCTCGCCATCACCCTGGTCGCGCTGGTCGCCATGCTCGTCCCCTGGGGCGTGCTGGGCTACATCTGTTGGATCTTCTGGAAGGCGAAGAAGCGCGACGAGGCCGAGGAACGCCGAACCGACGCATGGCGGAACGCACCCTCGTCCTGATCAAGCCGGACGCGATGCAGCGTCGGCTGGCCGGGCAGATCCTCGCGCGCCTCGAGCGGCGGGGGCTCGACATCCGTGGGGCGAAGCTCGTCCTCGTCGACCGAAAGCTTGCGGAGGCGCACTACGCCGAGCACCGAGAGAAGCCGTTCTTCGGCGAGCTCGTCGAGTTCATCACGTCGTCGCCGACGCTCGCGCTCGTCCTCGAAGGCGAGTCCGCCATCAAGGTCGTGCGAACGACCATGGGCGCGACCAACCCCGTCGACTCTGCGCCGGGCACGATCCGCGGTGACTTCGCGCTCGCCATGCCCGACAACCTCGTGCATGGCTCGGACTCTCCCGCGTCGGCGGAGCGCGAGATCGCGCTTTGGTTCTCCGACGGCGAGCTTGTCTGAGCTTCCCGAGCACGCCCGCCGCAACCGCGCGGCCTGGAACGTCGTGGGCGCCCGAGTACGCCGAGCACGGGAAGCGTGCTTGGGCCAGTGAGGAGACCGCACTGGGGCATCTGGGCCGTTCCCGAGCGCGAGCTCCGCATTCTTCCGGACGTCGAGGGGAAGGACGTCGTCGAGCTCGGCTGCGGAACCGCCTACTGGTCGGCGTGGCTGGCGCGGGCAGGGGCACGACCAGTCGGCGTCGACATCTCCGAGCGCCAGCTCGAGAACGCGCTGAGTCTCCAGCGGGAGTTCGGACTCGAGTTCCCGCTGCTGCGGGCGAGCGCGGAGGAGGTGCCGCTGCCCGACGCGACCTTCGACCTCGTCCTCTCCGAGTACGGCGCCAGCGTGTGGTGCGACCCTCACCGGTGGATCCCTGAAGCAGCTCGCCTGCTCCGTTCCGGCGGACGGCTCGTAATGATGACGACCAGCGTCCTCTTGATGCTCTGCTCGGGGGACGACGAGAAGGTCGGAGAGCATCTGGTCTGGAGTCAGTTCGGAATGCTCAGATTCGAATGGCCAGAGCTCGGGGACGAGGTCGAGTTCCACCTCCCTCACGGCGAGATGATTCGACTCCTCGACTCGAGTGGGCTCGCCGTCGAGGATCTCGTCGAGCTTCAAGCGCCTGAGGGAGGCTCGTCCGGTCAGTGGGACTTCGTCTCGCTCGAATGGGCGCGGCGGTGGCCGTCGGAGGAGATCTGGCGGGCGCGCAAGCGGTGAGCCCCCCGCTGCTCCTGGCATCGACGTCTCCTCAGCGCCGGGCCATCCTGGAGCAGCTCGGCCTGCCTTTCGAGGTCGTGGCGCCGCCGGTACGAGGAGCAGGACGACGGCGCCTCAGGGCACGTGGAGCTCGTGCGTGCCCACGCGGTTGGGAAGGCGCGATCCGTTGCGAGCCTGGCGGGCGAGCGGCCTGTGCTCGGCGTGGACACGGCGGTCGTGGTCGGGAATCGCGTCCTCGGGAAGCCTGCGAACGAGGAGGAGGCGGCCGCGATGCTCAGGCTCCTCGGCGGGCGTACGCACATCGTCGTCTCCGGCCTGTGCCTCCTCGCGCCGGGGTGGGAGGCCGTCGAGCACGAAGAGACGCGGGTGACCTTCCGGCCGCTGACGCCCAGGGACGTGGAGTCCTACGTCGCCGCGGGGGAGTGGCGCGGCCGCGCTGGCGGCTATGCCATCCAGGGACGCGGAGCGGGCCTGGTCGACCGCGTCGACGGCGACTACCTCAACGTCGTCGGCCTCCCGGCAGCGCTCCTGGTCCGCCTCCTCGCGGACCGCCTCCCGGGCGCCTACGGGGTCGGCTGACTCGTCCCCAGCGGCCGCGCTCGGGGTCAGACCCCTGACGTGTCCCCTCCGGTCAGCTCCGCGAATCGTTGACGAACTCCTCGAATCGAGACCGCGCCGCTTGCGGGGTCTGACCGAAATGCTTCAGGACACGGCGAGGTGCGAGGAACCTTCTCGGCGGTTCAAGGCCGGCCACGGCCGGATAGCTGCTCCACGGCCACTCGCCGGGATGCTTGCAAAGCCGGGCGTTCACCGGATTGAGCGCCAGGTAGCGCGAGAGCTCCAGGAGGTGCCAGTCGCTCTCGACGAGGAGCGAATGAAATCGTCCCTGGAAGAGGTGGCCGTCGCGGGCGTGACGGTGGTTGAAGGCCTGGGCGAATCGGCCGTTGAGCCACTGCATGCCGACCGACAGATCCGGCCCGGGAGTCTCAAGGACGAGGTGGTAGTGATTCGGCATGAGGCAATAGCTGTAACCGCGCCATCCTCGCCGCCCGGCCAACTGGTCGAGAAGCGAGAGAAACCCGAGATGATCCTCCGAATCGAGGAAGATGCCCTGCCGCCGATTTCCTCGATTCGTCACGTGGAAGATCCCTCCGGCGAGCTGAAGGCGGGGTGATCTCGGCATACGGCCGAGCGTAGACCCCGCCGAAGCAGTCTCAGCGGGTTTTCACAGGTTCGAGTCAGAATCGCCTGCCTTCCGAGCCACGTCCGGGGTCAGACCCCGGACGTGGCCGCAGTGGACGCGCTCAGGCCAGTCGTTACACTCAGCGGGGTTCTATGAGCTTCTGGGGCTACTTGACGGGGTTCGGCGGGCGGGAGATGGCCGTCGACCTTGGCACTGCCAACACCCTCGTCTACGTGCGCGGGCGCGGGATCGTGCTCTCCGAGCCGTCCGTGGTCGCCATCGACCAGCGCACCGGCGAGGTGCACGCGGTGGGGATCGAGGCCAAGCGGATGCTCGGCCGCACCCCCGGCACGATCTCGGCGATCCGGCCGCTGAAGGACGGGGTCATCGCCGACTTCGACGTGACCGAGCAGATGCTCCGGCACTTCATCCAGAAGGTGCACCACAATCGCTTTGCCCACCCGCGCGTCGTGGTCTGCGTCCCCAGCGGCGTCACCGGGGTCGAGAAGCGCGCCGTCGAGGAAGCCACGCTCTCCGCCGGGGCCCGCCAGGCCTACCTGATCGAGGAGCCGATGGCCGCCGCCATCGGCGCCGGCCTTCCGGTCTCCGAGCCGACCGGGAACATGATCGTGGACATCGGCGGCGGCACCACCGAGGTGGCCGTCATCTCGCTGGGCGGCATCGTCGTCTCCCAGTCCATCCGTGTGGGCGGGGACGAGATGGACGAGGCGATCATGGCCCACATCAAGAAGGAGTACAAGCTCCTGATCGGCCAGCAGACGGCCGAGGAGCTGAAGCTCGAGATCGGCTCTGCGTGGGAGCTCCCGCAGGAGGTCTCGGCCGAGGTTCGGGGCCGCGACATGCTCACGGGCCTCCCGAAAACCGTCGTCATCACGTCCGAGGAGACCCGCCGCGCCCTGGACGAGCCGGTCGGGCAGATCATCGACGCGATCAAGTCGACCCTCGACAAGACGCCGCCCGAGCTGGCCGCCGACATCATGGACCGGGGCATCGTCCTCGCAGGCGGCGGCGCCCTCCTTACGGGCCTCGCGGACCGGCTCCGGGACGAGACGCAGATGCCCGTGCAGCTCGCCGAGTCCCCGCTGACCTGCGTCGCCGTCGGTTCCGGGCGCAGCCTCGAGGAGTTCGAGGTCATTCACCGCTCGGCGAAGGCTCGCCAGCGGAACGGCCGCCGCCGCTAGGAAGCCGGGTCGCCTCCGGTTCGCGCGCGCCGGGCGATTCACTACACTGGTCTGTTCCGTGCCTCGGCAGCGAACAGCACGGCTCCCGGTGCTGGACGCACCTGTCCGGCGCGGTGAGGGCCCTACCTCGCGAACGGGACGCGCTTTCAGAGCGCGGCTCGTCGCAGCCGTGCTCGTCCTCGTCTCGCTCGGCCTGATCACCGTCTACTTCCGGGAGTCCTCCGAGGGCCCGCTGCACGCCTCTCAGCGGATCGGCGTCTCCGTGCTGATGCCGTTCGAGGTGGCCGGCGAACGCGTCGCGCGCCCCTTCCGGGACGGCTGGGCCTGGATGTCCGACCTCCTGGGCGCGAAGGACGAGAACGAGAAGCTGCGCGAGGAGAACAAGAGAATGCGGGCGGCGCTGATCGAGCTCGAGACCGCGGCCCGGGAAAGCGCCGTCCAGAGCGACATCGCCGCCTACATCGCGGGGCCCGACTTCCCGGCGGACTTCGAGCCGGTCGTCGCGCGCATCATCGCCCGCCCGCCGTCGCCGTACCAGCAGGAGATCATGATCTCCGCCGGCTCCGGGGACGGCATCAAGAAGAACGCGCCGGTGGTCACCGAGGAGGGTCTCGTCGGCCTGGTCACCGACGTCACCGACTCGACTGCGCGGATCACGCTCATCACCGACCAGTCGAGCGCCGTGTCGGCGGTCGTGCTCGAGAGCGGCGCGGCAGGTGTGGTCAAGCACGGTGCCAGCTCGTCCTCGCTCATCCTCGACCGTGTCGAGAAGGACGAGATGGTGGAGGAGGCCGACACCGTCGTCACCTCGGGGTGGAAGACGGAGAAGTTCGAATCGCTCTTCCCGCGCGGGATCCCGATCGGGATCGTCGAGTCCGTCGGCCAGCAGGACGTCGACCTGTTCAAGCGCGTCCAGATCACGCCCCTGGTCGATTTCGACTCGCTCTCCATGGTGATCGTGCTGCTCGAGAAGCCGCAGCAGGAGCGCCCGCGCAACGCGAAGGCGAACTCCAGGAGGCAACAGGGGCAGAAGACGCGGCCGTGACGGGCATCGACGCATTCAAGGCGGGAGGCCTCGTCCTGCTGGCCGCCATCGTGCAGGTCTCCCTCGCCGACTGGATCGAGGTCGGAGAGGCGCACCCCGACGTCGTCCTCGTCACCCTCATCTCGGTCTCGCTCCTGCGCGGGCCGACGTTCGGCGCCGTCTCGGGCTTCCTGGCCGGCCTCGTCCTCGACACCGCCTCGTTCGGGACCTTCGGCCTGACCTCGCTCCTCCTCACCGTCACGGGCTACTGGACCGGGCGCTTCGGGGAGGCGACGACCCGCTCGTCCGCCCATCCGCTCCTGATCGCGGTGGCGCTCGGGACGATCGGCGTGACGCTGGGCTCGGCGGTGCTCCACTTCATGCTCGGCGAGACGATCCCCGCCTCGCAGCTCTTCCTCGCCGTGCTCCTGCCGACGCTGGCCTTCAACATGCTCCTCGCGTACCCGATCTACGGGCTCTGTGCGAGGGCCCTACCGCCACGGCTCGTCGTGCGCCGGGAGGTGACCCCGGCTGTCTAGCGTCGCGAAGGACTCCGGGACCCGGAAGCCTGCCTACCTCCCGCCCGACCCCCGGGTGGAGGAGCCGTATCGCTTCGGCTCGCAGATGGCGTTGCGGGTCGGGATCCTCGGCGTCGTCGCCCTCGTCGTCTTCTGCGCGCTCTTCTTCCGCCTGTGGGCGCTCCAGGTGATCTCCGGTGAGCGCTACCTCGAAAACGCCAACAACAACCAGATCCGCAGCTTCGGCGTGATCGCGCCCCGCGGGTCGATCGTCGACCGGGACGGCGACGTCCTCGTCTCCAACAAGCCCGGCACGCTCGTGCAGATCTGGCCCGCGGCCCTGGAGAACGTGCCCATCGTCCAGCGCGACCAGATGGTACGCCGCCTGTCGCGCCTCCTCGGCCTCAGGGTGAGGAACGTGCGCTCGAAGGTCGAGCAGCGCCTCGAGAGCGATCCGCTGACGCCCGTGACCATCGACACCGGCGTGGGCGAGTCCAGGACCGCCTACCTGATGGAGCACCAGAGCGAGTTCCCGGGGGTCCAGATCACCGAGACGTATCTGCGGAACTACGAGCAAGGCACCCTGGCAGCCCAGATCCTCGGCCACGTCGGCGAGATCAGCGCGGAGCAGCTCGAGCAGAAGGCCGACCAGGGCTACGCCGCCGGCGACCGGATCGGCCAGACCGGGATCGAGGCGGTCTACGACAGCTACCTCCGCGGGGTGCGCGGCGAGGGCCGCGTCTTCGTCGACGCGCTCGGGCGGATCACCAGCGAGCGGGAGTTCAGCCAGCTGCCCGAGGCCGGGGACAACATCCGCCTCACGCTCGACGCCGACCTGCAACGTGCCACCGAGGACGCGCTCGCCTACGGGATCCGACTTGCTCACGACCAGGGCGAATGGGCGGCCGACGGCGGCGCCGCCGTCGCCATGGACGTGGATACAGGCGAGATCCTCGCCCTCGCCTCGAACCCCACGTTCGACCCGAGCATCTACGTCGGGCGGGTCGAGGAGAAGGACCTCAAGCGGCTCGCGGACAAGAGCGCGAACTACCCGACGCTGAACCGCGCGATCGCAGGTGGCTATCCGCCGGGCTCCTCGTTCAAGCCGTTCGTCGCCCTCGCCGCGCTCCAGGAAGGTTTGCTCAGGCCCGACGAGGTCATTCAGTGCACGGGCGAAGAGGTCATCGACGGCCAGACCTTCAGGAACTGGGACCCGTACAAGAACGAGCCCATGACCGTCTCGACCGCGCTCGCAAACTCGTGCGACACCTTCTTCTACAAGGTCGGCATGCGCTTCTACGAGCGCAAGGACTCGCCGCTCCAGCGCTGGTCGAGGACGATGGGCTTCGGCTCGGGCACGGGCATCGACCTCGGTCCGGAGGCCGAGGGCCTCGTGCCCACCCCGAACTGGCGCCGCAAGACCTTCAAGACCGAGATCGACAAGATCTGGACGAGCGGAGACTCCGTCCAGCTGGCCATCGGCCAGGGCGACCTGCTCGTGAGCCCGCTCCAGATGGCGCGCGGCTACGCGATGATCGCGAACGGCGGCAAGCTCGTCGAGCCCCACCTCGTCAAGAGCGTGGAGGAGCCTCGGAACGAGGGCGAGCCCCCGGTCGTGCTGCGGCCGTACATGCCGAAGCCGGCGCGTGACCTCGATCTCGATCCCTACTCGCTCAGCGTCGTCCAGCAGTCCCTCTACGACGCCACGCACGCGAGCTACGGGACGTCGCAGTCGGTCTTCGGGGGCTTCCCGGTCGGCATCGCGGGCAAGACCGGAACGGCGGAGAAGTTCGTCCAGCTGCCGGGCTTCACCGGCCTGCGCGATCAGTCCTGGTGGTGCGGCTACGGGCCGTACGAGGCGCCCGAGATCGCCGTCTGCGCATTGATCGAGAACGGCGGTCACGGCGGCACCGCGGCGGCGCCGGTGGCGCTCCAGATCTTCGAGAAGTACTTCAACGTCAAGCCGGGCACCTACTCGGCCGTCATCCAGCAGAGCGACTGAGGCCACCGACCATGGCCACCCCTGTCAACCGCGTGCACCAGCCGACGAGCGCCCAGGCCGTCGCCTGGGAGATCGGAGCGTTCCTCCGCCACGTCGACTATCTCCTCCTGCTGGCGACGGGAGGGCTCGTCGCCTACGGGCTGTGGGTGCTCGAGTCCGTGACGCAGAACGACGTTGCCGGCGACCCCGGCTACTACGTCTTCAGGCAGATGATCTACGTGGCCGTCGGAGGCCTGCTGCTTGCGATCTCCGCAGCGGTCGACCCGGATGTCTACCGGCGCGCCCGCTGGCCGCTCTACGGGCTCTCCCTCGTCCTGCTCGTCTCCGTGTTCGTCCTCGCGCAGGAGGTGCGCGGCTCGAAGCGCTGGATCGAGATCGGCTTCTTCAACTTCCAGCCGTCGGAGCTGGGCAAGATCGCGCTCGCGGTGGCGCTGGCCGGCTTCGTGGCCGAGCGCCGGCACCGGGTCGCGGACTGGGGCACGACCCTGGGGGTCCTCGGGATCGCCCTGCCGCTCATGGTGCTCGTCTTCAAGGAGCCTGACTTCGGGACGACCCTCATCTACGCGGCGATCGTGCTCGGCGCCCTCTTCTTCGGCGGGACGCCCTGGCGTCACCTGGCGGTCCTCGCGATCGTCGCCGGCCTCGCGGCCGCCGCGCTCCTGTGGTTCCTCCCGTCGGCCGGCATCGATGTCCTGGAGCCGTACCAGCGGGAGCGCCTGATCGGCTTCGTCGACCCGGACGTCGACCCGAGCGGCTCCACCTACAACGTGAACCAGTCGATCACGGCGGTGGGCTCCGGCGGACTCGACGGGCGCGGCGAGGCCAACGCCACCCAGACCAAGTTCAACTACCTCCCCGAGCACTCGACCGACTTCATCTTTTCGTCGCTCGCCGAGCAGCGCGGCTTCCTGGGCGCCTCGATCCTGCTCCTGCTCTACGCCGTCATCATCTGGCGTGCGATCAAGATCGTGGCGGTGGGGAAGGATCTCTTCTCCGCCATCCTGGCCGGGACGATCGTCTTCGCGCTCCTCATCCAGCTCTTCATCAACGTGGGCATGACCATCGGGATCGCGCCGGTCACGGGCATCCCGCTCCCGCTCGTCTCCTACGGAGGCAGCTCGCTCCTGACGACGTTGATCCTCGTCGGCCTGCTCGAGGCCATCCACGTGCGCGGCAGGCTGGCCGGGGCGCGGTAGCGATGCGAAAGCTTCCGCTCAGCCCGGGAGCCGTTCTCGGTGTCGTCAAGGAGCTCCGCGTCACCGACGAGGACCTGCGCCCCCTCCTCGTCGGAGGCGCGCCGGAGCACGCGGCAGCGATCCAGGCGGTGTTCGCCGAGGGCGCCGACCCGGAGGCGATCCGCGACCTCCCCGGGCGGGCGCCGACCGCCTACGACCTCGAGGGCGCGAACGTCCTCCTGTGGGCGGTCGACGGTTCCGCTCCGAGCGAGGAGGACGAGAAGGCCTTTCAGCTCGCCGCCCGGAAACGGGTCGGGATCGTCTGCGTCCTCTTCGGCGCGCCGGCCGGGGAGCCGCCGCACGTCCCCTACGTCCTCGACACAGACGTCGTCCCGGTGCCGCCGGGCGAGCCGCTTCCCGTCGACGTCATCGCCGAGCGGGTCGCCGAGCGGGCGGGCGACTCCGCCCACCATCTCGCCGCGCGGATCCCGGCCCTCCGTGAGCCCGTGGCGCAGCACACGATCAAGCGCTTCGCGCTTCAGAACGGCGTGCTCGGGGTCGCCATCTTCATTCCCGGCGCGGACTTCCCGGTGCTGACCCTGAACCAGATCCGCATGGTGCTCCGCATCGCCGCCGCCTACGGCGAGGAGCTGGACAAGGAGCGCGCCTTCGAGGTCCTGTCGGTGGTCGCCGCGGGTCTCGGCTTCAGGACGGTCGCCCGTCAGCTCGTCGGGCTCGTTCCCGGCTTCGGCTGGGCGGTGAAGGGAGGGGTCGCCTACGCGGCCACCCTCGCAGTCGGAGAGGCCGCCGCAGCCTACTTCGCGGCGGGTGGCACGAGGATGATCGAGCGGTCCGTCCGGTCCTGGTCCTAGCCTTCTCGCGCATGGAGAGGGAAGAGCGGCACGAAGCGCTCCTGATCGAGGAGGCAGACGCCTGGTTCGAGTACCTGGAAGCGACCCAGGCGGAGGCCGAGACGGGGCGCTACGACGAGGTCGAGCCCTGGGCCTGGGCCCGTCTCAACCAGCGGCTGCGCGCGGTCGAGCGCAAGCGCACGGGGCTCCGCCCCGCGGCCGCGTAGGCGCCTGCTGCTAGGCTGAGAGGGATGCGCATGGACCATCCAGCCCGGATTTGGGCAGGCGGGAACAGGCGCGGAAATCACATGAGATTTGTGGCAGACACCCTGCGGCTCGGCGAGCGCGAATTCCGCGCCGAGCGCGGCGTGCGCCCGAAAGGAGTCCACCGACGTGACCTGGTTTCGTTGGAAGCGCGGGGAGGAGGCGCCGAACGAGGCCGCCGCTCCCGAGGCGCTCGAGCAAGAGGAGCCGGCCCGGCAAGACACTGCTGAGGCCGAGCGCAAGCCGGCGCGCCGCCGCCGCGGAAGCCGCGGCGGGCGCGGGCGGAAGAAGAAGGCCGAGACGGCCGTCGCCGAAGTCGAGGCGCCGGCTCCGGCCGCGAGGACGAAGCAGCCCGCAGGGGCCAGGAAGGCTGCGACAACCGCCAAGGAGAGAGGGCGGGAGGAGCCGAAGCGCGAGCGCAAGCGCACGCCTGCACGCAAGCCCGCGTCGACGCCCCGGATCGTGGTCCCGGACGTCAAGAAGGAGATCCTGATCTCCGTCGAGGTCCTCGAGCAGACCGTCGCCGTCCTCGAGGACGGGAAGGTCGCCGAGGTCTATCTCGGCCGGCCGTCCCATCGCTCGATCGCGGGCAACATCTACAAGGGAGTCGTCGACAACGTCCTCCCGGGCATGGAGGCCTCGTTCGTCGACATCGGCCTCGACCGCAACGGCTTCCTCTACGTGGACGAGATCGTCGTGCCCGAGCTGGAAGGGAAGCGCCACGGCAAGCGCATCCAGGAACTCATCTCCCGCGGCCAGGAGGTGCTCGTCCAGACGGTCAAGGACCCGATGGGCACGAAGGGCGCCCGCCTGACGACGGAGGTCTCGCTCCCCGGCCGCTTCCTGGTCTACACGCCCTACGGCGACGGAATCGGCGTCTCGCGGCGCCTCGACGACGAGGAGCGCGAGCGCCTGAAGGCCATCTGCAAGGGCCTCGACCTGCCCGAGGGAGGGCTCATCGTCCGCACTGCCGCGGAGGGCGCCTCCGAGGAGGAGCTGTCCGGCGACCTCAAGCTGCTCCTGAAGCTGTGGTCGTCCATCCGCGGCCGCGCGGCGCGCGTCCCGGCACCGGCGCTCGTCTACCAGGAAGCCGAGCTTCCGCTCCGCATCGTCCGCGATCTCTTCATCCGCGACTTCGAGCGGGTCGTGGTCGACCACGAGCGCACGTACCGGAAGATCGTCGCCTACCTGAAGCGCACGTCGCCCGAGCTGGCCGCGCGCGTCGAGCGCTACAGCGGCAAGGAGCCCTTGCTGGAGCACTCCGGCGTGCTCGAGGCCGTGAACTCAACGCTCTCGCGCCGGGTCGACCTTCCCTCCGGCGGCTACCTCGTCTTCGACTACGCCGAGGCGTTCACGGTCATCGACGTCAACACCGGCCGCTTCGTCGGCGGCCGGGGCAAGTCGTCCAACGCCCGGCTCGAGGACACCATCACGAAGAACAACCTCGAGGCCGTCACCGAGGTCGTGCGCCAGCTGAGGTTGCGCGACATCGGCGGGATCATCGTCATCGACTTCATCGACATGGCGAACCCGAAGAACCGCCAGCTGGTGGAGGGCGCGCTCAACGCCGAGCTCGCGCGCGACCGGACGAAGACGTACGTCGTCGAGATCTCCCCGCTCGGGCTCGTCGAGATGACGCGCCAGAACGTCACCGACGGGCCCCGCGAGATCCTCACGGACAAGTGCCCGACCTGCGAGTCCACGGGCGTCGTGGTCTCCGCTGAGACGCGCGCAGTCGAGGTCGAGCGCAAGCTCCGCAGGCACGTTGCCGCGTCGAAGGCCGAGGCCTTCGTCGTCGAGCTGCACTCCGACGTCGCGGCGATCCTGATCGGCCCGAACGGCGAGCGCCTGGAGGAGCTGGAGAAGGAGACCGGCCGCCGCTTCGCCTTCAAGACGAAGAAGTCGTTCCGTCTCGACCGCTTCGCCGTCCTCGCCGAGGGGAAGGCATCCGAGATCGAGGGCCTCGCCCCGAGGGCCGCGTCGACGGCCGGGGTGGAGGCGGCCAAGCCGAGGACGCGGGCGCGGAAAGCCGCGCCGGCAGCCGTCGTGGCCCTCGACGAGGCGCTGATCGAGGGCGTCGACGAGGCGCCGGAGGCCGTCGCCGCCGCTCAAGAGCCGAGCGCCGACGGCGACCAGCCCGCCGAGAAGCCGAAGAAGAAGACGCGCCGCGGCAGCCGCGGCGGGCGCGGACGCAAGAAGAAGGCTGCGGTCGCGCCTGCCGTCGACGGGACGGGCGAGGCCGAGCCCGAGGGCGGGGCGCCGCCGGCCGCGGAACCGGTCGAGGCCGTCGCCGAGGCCGCGGAACCGGCCGCAAACGGCGACGCTCCCTCCGAGGAGAAGCCGAAGAAGAAGACCCGCCGCGGCAGCCGCGGGGGGCGCCGGCGCAAGAAGAAGCCGGCCGTGGACGGTGGTGCCGAGGCGATTGCGACGGTGGAGGACGCTGGCTAGACTGTCTGCCGAAGCGGGCCAGGCCCGCTCGTTTCCTGTCTATGAGCTACGCAGTCATCTCCATCGGGAACAAGCAGTACCGCGTGCGGGAAGGCCAGCGGCTGCTCGTGGACCGGGTCCCGCACGACGAGGGCAAGACCTTTCACCCTCACCTCGTCATGCTCGGCGGAGACGGGGACGCGAAGCTCGGGTCGGACCTGAAGGGGCAGCAGGTGACCGTCAAGGTCGCCGAGCACGTCAAGGGCAAGAAGATCATCATCGGCAAGCACAAGCGGCGCACCGGCTACAAGCGCCGCAACGGCTTCCGGGCGAGCCTGACGCGCATCGAGGTGCAGTCGATCGGGGCCGCTCGGACGCGCTCGACTGCCGCCAAGAAGGAGACGGCGGCCACGATCGAGGCGGAGCCCGCAGCCGAGAAGAAGCCGGTCGCGCGCGCGCGCAAGCCCGCAGCGGCGACCGAGAAGAAGGCGCCGGCCAGGAAGAGCCCGGCGAAGAAGACGGTCGAGGAGTAGAGGAATGGCTCACAAGAAGGGATTGGGCTCGTCGAAGAACGGCCGCGACTCCGAGTCCAAACGGCTCGGCGTCAAGGTCTTCGACGGCCAGGAGATCAAGGCGGGGATGATCGTCGTCCGCCAGCGCGGCACGCGCTTCCGGCCCGGCCAGGGCACGGGTCTCGGCCGCGACCACACGATCTTCGCCACCCGCGACGGGAAGGTTGCCTTCCGGGCGGGCGGCGCGGGTCGGGTCGTGTCCGTCCTCTAGGGGCGTCCGTGTTCCACGACCGCGCGCGGATCCGCGTCAAGGGCGGCCGCGGCGGCGACGGCTCGCTCAGCTTCCGGCGCGAGAAGTTCGTGCCGAAGGGAGGGCCCGACGGCGGCGACGGGGGGCACGGGGGCGACGTCGTCCTCGTGGCCGACGCCGATCTGCGCGACCTCTCCTACTTCCACCGCAGCACCCGTTTCGAGGCGAAGCGCGGGCGGCACGGAGAGGGCTCGAACAGGCGGGGCGCGGACGGTGAGGACGTCGAGCTCGGCGTGCCCGTCGGCACCCAGGTGCTGGACGAGGACGGGCGCCTGCTCGCAGACCTCGCGCACGGCGGGGCGCGCGTGGTCGTCGCGCACGGCGGCCGGGGAGGCGCCGGCAACCGCCGCTTCGCCACCCCGACCCATCAGGCCCCGCGCCTGGCCGAGCTCGGCTCGGTCGGGGAGGAGGCGGCGCTCGAGCTGCGGCTGAAGCTCCTGGCCGACGCTGCGCTGCTCGGGTTCCCCAACGCCGGCAAGTCCTCGCTGCTGCGGCGCATCTCCAACGCGAAGCCGAAGGTGGCCGACTACCCGTTCACGACGATCGCGCCGGTCCTCGGCACGGTCGAGGCGCCCGACGGTCGGCAGCTGACCGTCGCGGACGTGCCCGGTCTCCTGGAGGGCGCGAGCGAGGGCGTCGGCCTCGGGGACGAGTTCCTCGCCCACCTCGAGCGCGCCCGGCTCTTCCTGCACGTGATCGACGCTCAGGAGGACGCCGAGGCGCGCTTCCATGCCATCAACCGCGAGCTCGCCGCCTACGGCGCAGGCCTGGCCGAGCGGCCGCAGATCGTGATCCTCAACAAGGCCGACCTGCTGCAGGAGCCCCCGAGCCTCGACGTGGACGACGCACGCGTGCTCGAGGTCGTCGCCACCTCGGCCGTGACCGGCCGTGGGATCGACGAGCTCAAGCGCACGCTCTTCGACCTGATCCCGGAGAGCGCACCAACGCCGGTCGAGGACACCGAGCTGGTGGACTTCCTCGTCTACCGGCCGCGACCGCCGCGACAGCGCCGCTTCCGCATCTTTCGCACGCCGCGCGGCTATCGGGTGCGCGGCGAGGCGACCGAGGAGGAGCTCCGCGCCGCCGGCGTCAAGCCCGACGCCGTGGTGGAGTTCGAGGACGAGTGACGACCGGGCTGCTCGGCGGCGCCTTCGATCCTCCGCACAGAGGCCACGTCGTGCTGGCGCGGGAGGCGATCGAGCGCTTCGGCCTCGACCGCCTGGTGGTCCTGGTCGTCGCCGAGCCCGGGCACAAGCCGGTCGGGACGCCGGTCGAGGCGCGCCTCGAGCTCGCGCGCGCGGCCTTCGCCGACGTTCCGCTCGCCGAGGTCCGGCGCGACGACCACGCCTTCACCGTCGACTCGCTGCGGGCCGGCGCCTCCGTCCCCGAGGACACCGTCTTCCTCGTCGGCGCCGACGAGTTCGCGGGGTTCCTCACCTGGAAGGAGCCGGACGAGGTGCTCGAGCACGTCCGTCTCGGCGTCGCCACGCGTCCCGGGTTTCCGCGCGAGCGCCTTCGGCCCGTGCTCGCCGCGTTGCGGCATCCGGAGCGGGTCGAGCTGTTCGAGATTCCCGCGCTCGACGTCTCCTCCACCGACCTGCGCGCACGCCTCGCCGGCGGCGAGCGGGTGGACGACCTCGTCCCGCCGGCGGTTGCGCGCCTCATTGTCGAGCGGGGCCTCTACCATGAGGGCTGTTGACCCGTCCCGGAGGGCACAGCTACGCTGAGACCGTTGACCCAGGAGATGCCAGGCCACTGACGCCGATCGAGCACGCGCGCAGAATTGCGGCTCTCGCCCAGGAGAAGCTCGCCGCCGACGTCGTCATCCTCGACATGCGGCCCGTGTGTTCCTACACGGACTTCTTCGTCGTCTGCACAGGGCAGAACCCGCGCCAGACGAAGGCCGTCTACGACGAGGTCCGCGAGCGCCTGAAGAAGGAAGAGGGAGTCGTCCCGCGCACCGTCGCCGGCGAGCGTGAGGCGACCTGGATCCTCGCCGACTACCTCGACGTCGTCCTGCACGTCTTCACGCCCGAGGCGCGGGAGTACTACCGCCTCGAGGAGCTCTGGGGCGACGTCCCCTCGGTCGAGCTCGCCGTCGCCGGGTAGGCCGCGCTACAGTTTGGCCGTCGCGGGGCCATAGCTCAGCTGGGAGAGCGCTTGGCTGGCAGCCAAGAGGTCGCGGGTTCGAATCCCGCTGGCTCCATTCCGACGCATTCTGGCCGCCGCGCACAGGACCGGACCGTCGTCCGAGGGAGTGGGGGAACGCAGGCCTGAGGCAGAGAAGCCGAACATCCTCGTGATCTGGGGCGACGACATCGGGATCACGAACCTGAGCTGCTACAGCGACGGGCTGATGGGGTACCGGACGCCGAACATCGACCGGATCGCCGACGAGGGGATGCGCTTCACCGACTCCTACGGCGAGCAGAGCTGCACGGCAGGGCGATCGTCGTTCATCACCGGCCAGAGCGTGTTTCGCACCGGCCTCAGCAAGGTCGGCGTGCCGGGATCCGACGTCGGCCTGCAGGCGGAGGACCCGACGATCGCCGAGCTGCTGAAGCCGCTCGGCTACGCAACCGGGCAGTTCGGGAAGAACCACCTCGGCGACAAGAACGCGTTCCTCCCGACCGCCCACGGCTTCGACGAGTTCTTCGGCAACCTCTACCACCTGAACGCCGAGGAGGAGCCTGAGCTGCCGAACTGGCCGCCGGCGGCCGACTTCCCGCACTTCCGCGAGCGCTTCGGGCCGCGGGGCGTCCTGCACTCGTGGGCGACCGACGAGGACGACGCGACGGAGGAGCCGCGCTGGGGCCGCGTCGCAAGCAGCGCATCGAGGACACCGGCCCGCTGACGAAGAAGCGGATGGAGACGATCGACGACGAAGTGCTCGAGCACACGCTCGACTTCATCGGCCGCCAGCACGCCTCGGAGACGCCGTTCTTCGTCTGGTTCAACACCACCCACATGCACCTCCGCACACATCCGAAGCCGGAGAGCCTCGGGCAGGCCGGGCGCTGGCAGTCGCCGTACCACGACACGATGATCGACCACGACAAGGTCGTGGGCGCCCTGCTCGACAAGCTCGACGAACTGGGGATCGCGGAGAACACGATCGTCATCTACTCGACCGACAACGGGCCGCACATGAACACGTGGCCGGACGGCGGGATGACGCCCTTCCGCAGCGAGAAGAACACGAACTGGGAAGGCGCCTTCCGCGTCCCGGAGCTGATCCGCTGGCCGGGCAGGATCCCGGCAGGCGTCGTCTCGAACGAGATCGTCCAGCACCACGACTGGCTGCCCACGTTCCTCGCCGCCGCGGGCGAGCCCGAGATCGTCGACAAGCTGAAGGCCGGCCACACCGCCGGCGACACGACGTTCAAGGTGCACATCGACGGCTACAACCTGCTGCCGTACCTCACCGGCGAGGTCGACAAGAGCCCGCGCCCGGGCTTCGTCTACTTCTCCGACGACGGCGACGTGCTGGCGCTGCGGTTCGACAACTGGAAGGTCGTCTTCATGGAGCAGCGGGTGCAGGGGACGCTGCAGATCTGGGCGGAGCCGTTCGTCGCGCTGCGCGTCCCGAAGCTGTTCAACCTTCGCACCGACCCGTTCGAGCGGGCGGACGTCACCTCGAACACCTACTACGACTGGTTCCTCGACAACGACTACATCGCCCTGGCGGCGACCTTCGTGATGACGCAGTTCCTCGCGACGTTCGTCGAGTTCCCGCCGCGGCAGAAGGCGGCGAGCTTCACGATCGACCAGGCGGTCGCGAAGCTCGAGGCCGTGCTCACCTCGGGGCACTGAACAGAATCCGGATACCGGCCGGGGAGTTCGTGATGGGCTCCGACCGCCACTACCCCGAGGAGGCGCCCGCGCGCCGTGTCGCCGTGGACGAGTTCTGGATCGACGCGTCCGTGACGACGAACCGCGAGTTCGCCGCGTTCGTGGAGGCGACCGGCTACGTCACGGTCGCCGAGCGGCCGCTCGACCCGGAGGACTTCCCCGGCGCGCCGGCCGAGAACCTCGTCCCGGGCTCGCTCGTCTTCACGAGGACGCCGGGGCCGGTCGACCTGCGGCACATCGACCAGTGGTGGACGTGGACGCCGGGGGCGTGCTGGCGCCGGCCGGACGGGCCGCACAGCTCGCTCGCGGGGCGCGAGGACGAGCCGGTTGTCCACGTCGCCAACGAGGATGCCGAGGCCTACGCAGCCTGGGCCGGAAAGTCTCTCCCGACCGAGGCCGAGTGGGAGCGGGCCGCTCGCGGCGGCCTCGAGGGAAAGGCTTTCGTCTGGGGCGACGAGCCCGAGGCGCCAGGCGAGCGACTCGCCAACTACTGGCACGGCGAGTTCCCCTGGCGCAGCGACGAGGGCTACGGCGCGAGGGCGCCCGTCGGCTCGTACCCGCCCAATGGCTACGGGCTGCACGACATGGCCGGCAACGTCTGGGAGTGGACGACCGACTGGTACGTCCCGACCCCCGGGGCCGTCCAGGGCCCCGCCTGCTGCGCGCCCGGGCCCGAGGACAGCTACGACCCCGCGCAGCCGCAGTTCCCGATTCCGCGCAAGGTGATCAAGGGGGGCTCGTACCTCTGCGCCGACAGCTACTGCATGCGGTACCGGCCCGCGGCCCGGCGTCCGCAGATGATCGACACCGGCATGAGCCACATCGGGTTTCGCTGCGTCGTTCGAGCGGCTGGGTAGTCAGGCCGAGGCCGGCTTGGCGGGGGGCTCGTCCGGGCCGTCGATGCGGGCCAGGTGGGCCTCGATCCGCGCGAGCGCCTCGGCATGCTCCTTGCCCTGCTGGTCGAGCTGCTCCTGCTGGGCCCGCGTGCGCTTCCCGATCAGGGTGGAGACCACGACGCTCGTCAGCGTCGGGATGAGGCCGAGGCCGACGAGCATGAGCAGGCTCGCAACGACCCGGCCTTCGGGCGATACGGGGACGATGTCGCCGTAGCCGACCGTCGTCACCGTCATGACCGCCCACCAGTACGAGAGCCCGAGGCTGGTGAACGTCTCCGGCTCGACGATTCGCTCCAGCGCTCCGGCCAGGAGGACCAGGAGGATCGCGACCACCATGATCAGGCGCACCGCGCGAAACAGCGTCAGCCGCTCGTACCAGAGGTCGAAGCGCTTGTTGACGTCGACGCGCATGCGGGAGCACTTTTCGAGAGCGTTTTCCAAGTCCCTCTCTCGGAGGACTCCAGGAGCCGCTCGATCCGTCCGATACAAGCCTTACGTTCGATGCTTCAGAGAGCCCGCTGCCGCAGGCGGTGCTCCGGACTACACGAAGGCGAGAGCCCGCTGGCCGCAGCGGGCTCTCGCGTCTTCCGTGCGGCTATCCGCACCGCGAGACGCCTGGCCGCCGCACTGCGCCGGGCTCCGGCCGCTGGTTGGATGGCTGCATGAAACCAGCAGGGCTCTTCGCAATGACCTATCTCTCCGTCACCCAGTTCGAAACCCGCCACAGGCAAGTCGGTGCCGAGCTCGAGCGTGAGCGCGCCGCGGCCACGAGCCTGCGCGCCAAGCGCCCGCGCCGTGCCCGCCGTCTGTTCAGGGCCGTCCGGGGCGCCGCAGCCGCTTAGGAGGGATTGGCGGAACGTCGTTCGACACAGCGCGCGTTTCGTCAGTTCCTCCTCGGCCGCAGGGCTGAGCTGCGGCGCCTCAGACGGCCGTGCGGATCCGCGCGCGGGCGTCTCTGAGGCGCAGCGTCTCGTACGCGATCAGCGCGGTGCACACAGCCGCTACGAGCGCGAGCGCGACGATTCCGTCCACGCGGGTCGCAGCCGGGATGAGAGCAGCGCAGGCCGCGGCGGCCAGGCAGCGCCGTGGGTTGACGCTGCGGACGCTCCGGTAGCGAATCGCGTCGTGGCTGAGGAGGTAGATCGCGACGCCGCCGCAGAGCGCGAACGCGGGAACCGTGTCGAGCGGATCGTTCACGTGCGCGATCACCTTCTTGGCACCGAGGGCGGCAAGGACGATGCCGGCGAACATCGGCAGGTGGAGATAGCTGTACGAGTCGCGCGCCAGCCGCGCGCGCTCGTGGCCGTGCGCTTCCATCAGCTTCTTGCGCGCCACGTGCGCCACGATGTCGAAGTACGCCCACCAGAGCGCGCAGGCGAGGACGAGCCCCAGGATCGCGGCGAGCACGACCGCCGGGTCGAGCTCGATCCCGGAGGCGCCGATCCCGATCGCGACGATCGACTCGCCGAGGGCGATGATAACGATGAGGCCGTAGCGCTCCGCGAAGTGCCCGGCCGAGATGGAGAAGCCGCGGACCCCGAAGACGTACGGGCCGGAATAGTCGATCGTCAGCGCGACGAGCCAGAGGGCGATCTGGGCGGGCCCGTCCAGGAAGCCGGCCACGATCAGGAGCGCCGGCCCGGGAATCGCCGTGCGGGCCAGTCGGAAGGTGGCCTGCCTGACGTCCACGTTCGGCGTGGCCTCGGCGAACAGCACGATGTGCATCGCCCGCACGGCGAAGTAGGCGAGCCCGAAGAGCACGGCGTCGGATCCGAAGGCCTGAGGCACGGCGAGCGCGGCGACGAACATCGCCGCCATCGCCCCGAACATCGCCAGCCGCGCCGAGCCCTCGTCCGGATCGATCTCGTTGGTCAACCAGGCATAGGCGCCCCAGGCCCACCAGAGCGCCGCCAGGATCAGCAGCCCCTCCCCGACCCCGGTCCAGGTCGGGTCGTCGGACATATAGCCGGTCACCTGCGTGATCGCGAAGACGAAGACGAGGTCGAAGAAGAGCTCGAGCGACGTGACCGGATGGTCCGCGTCCTCCTCGCCGGGGAGCTCGGGCTCGATCTCTCGCGGCCGCTCGGTGTCCATCCACCGGATGATCGCAGCCGGCGCGGGTCGTACCGCGGCGGCTAGCGGGCGCGCAGCTGCTCGAGGACGACCGGGTCGATGCGCTCGGCGCCGCGGACGCGCTCCTCGAGGTTCTCGGTGGCCGCCCACGCGGCGAAGGCCTCGGCGAGCTCGGCGTCGGCGAATCCGAGCGCGGCGAGGCGCATCCGCAGCTCGGCGGCCAGCGCCTCGTCCACTTCGAGCCACTGGTCGTCGGGCGTCTGACCGAAGAGGAGGTCGTGCAGCCGGTAGATCCGCTCGAGCTCCTCGACCGGCCGCGGGTGGTCGTCGACGCGAAGGTCCGCCACGACGTCGCTCGTCCCCCCGTAGCCTCCGTCCCTGCGGACGACGAGGAGCGCGGCCGACTGCTGTCCGCGCCGGTCGCCGCCCGCGGCCTGGGCCGCGGTGAGGCAGCCCAGCAGCCGTTCCGCGAGGAGCCCACGCGTGGAGCCCTCGAACGACGAGGCCAGCGCCTCGACGGTCGCGGCCGAGACGAGGATGTTCCCCTGGGCCGCGTAGCAGGCGCCCGTCGTCCCGCCGGCCCACTCGAGGCAGTCGGAGCCGGTGTAGGTCGCCGCCTGCCCGCGCCCGTCCACGACCCCGACCTGACGGTGCTCGCGGCCCTCGTCGGCGCCTACGAGCGTGCGCACAACCTCCTCCGCGGAATACCCCTCCCGCAGGAGCCCGAGGCCGTCCGGCCGGTAGGCGAGGTTCGCCCAGGCCTGCGTCGCTATCGCGCCGACCTCGGGCTCCGCGGCCGGCACCGCGGCGCCGACCGCCAGGAACTTCGACTGAACGGCGACGCCCCACTCGCGCGCCTCGAGATCGCACGCGACGATCGAGTACGTGGAGATCACGGCCCGGATTCTGCCAGCGCCGAACGCCTCGCTAGACTTCGTGCCCGAAGTGGCAACTCTCATTCTCTGAGTCAGGGAGCGCGCAGGCGGCCGCCGGAGCCGCCCGGCACTCCCACGCGCCTCTCTCCCGAGAGGCGTTTTGTTACTGGAGACCGATGGAACGATACGACCCGCAGGCGACCGAGCTGAAGTGGCAGGACACGTGGGCGCGCGAGCGTGCGTTCTCGGTCCCCAACCCGGCCGGTCCCGACGAGATGGACGAGGAGCACACCTATGTGCTCGAGATGCTCCCGTACCCGTCGGGCGAGCTGCACATGGGGCACGTCAAGAACTACACGCTCGGCGACGTCCTCGCCCGCGTCCGGCGCCGCATGGGCTTCCGCGTGCTGCGGCCGATGGGCTACGACGCGTTCGGCCTGCCGGCCGAGAACGCCGCCATCCGCGAAGGCGGCCATCCCCGCCTCGTCACCGAGCGCAACATCGCCGCGATCCGCGAGCAGATGCACCGGATGGGGTGGGCGATCGACTGGGACCGCGAGGTTTCGACCCACGAGCCGTCCTACTACCGCTGGACGCAGTGGCTCTTCCTCAAGTTCTTCGAGCAGGGCCTGGCCTACCGCAAGGAGGCGCCCGTCAACTGGTGCCCCAATGACCAGACCGTGCTGGCGAACGAGCAGGTGATCGACGGCCGCTGCGAGCGCTGCGGAGCCGAGGTGGAGCGGCGGAACCTGGAGCAATGGTTCTTCCGCATCACCGCCTATGCAGACCGGCTCCTGGAGGAGATGAGCCTGCTCGAGTCGTGGCCAGAGCACGTGCTGACGATGCAGCGCAACTGGATCGGGCGCTCGGAGGGCGCGGAGGTCATCTTCCGGGTCGAGGAGCTCGACGAGGAGATCCCGGTCTTCACGACCCGCCCCGACACGCTCTTCGGCGCGACGTTCTTCGTGCTCTCGCCCGAGCACCCGCTCGTGCCCAGGCTCGTCGAGGGGACACCGCACGAGGCCGAGGTCCTCGAGTACGTCCGCCACGCGGCCTCCCGCTCCTCGATCGAGCGCGCCGACCCGGAGAAGGAGAAGACCGGCGTCTTCACGGGCGCGTTCGTCACGAACCCCGTCAACGAGCAGCGCATCCCCATCTGGGTCGCGGAGTATGTCCTCATGGAGTACGGGACGGGCGCGATCATGGCCGTCCCCGCTCACGACGAGCGCGACTTCCAGTTCGCGCAGCGGTACGAGCTGCCCGTCAAGGTGGTCGTCGCGCCCGCGGACGAGGAGTGGGAGGAGGGCACGTACGTCCCGCATTCCGAGGGCGAACGGCTGGTCGACTCGGCGCAGTTCACGGGCCTGCCGGCCGACGAGGCGAAGCGGGCGATCGTCGAGTGGCTCGAGTCGCGGGGCCTTGGCCGAGCGACGGTCGGCTACCGCCTGCGCGACTGGCTGCTCTCGCGCCAGCGCTACTGGGGTTGCCCGATCCCGATCCTCTACTGCGAGAAGTGCGGCATGATCCCGGTCCCCGAGGAGGACCTGCCCGTCCTTCTGCCCGAGGTGGAGGAGTACCTGCCCAAGGGCCGCTCGCCGCTCGCCGCGGCCGAGGACTGGGTGCACACGACCTGCCCGCGCTGCGGCGGGGCGGCGCACCGAGAGACCGACACGATGGACACGTTCGTCGACTCGTCGTGGTACTTCATCCGCTACTGCGACGCACGCAACGACCAGGAGCCGTGGAACCGCGCCATCGCCGACTACTGGCTGCCCGTCAACCAGTACATCGGGGGCGTCGAGCACGCGATCCTGCACCTGCTCTATGCGCGCTTCTTCGTGAAGGTGCTGAACGACCTCGGGCTGCTCGGCTTCCGCGAGCCGTTCCTGCGCCTCTTCACGCAGGGGATGATCCACTACCTGGGCGCGAAGATGTCCAAGTCGAAGGGGAACGTCCTCAGCCCCGACGACCTGATCGCGCAGTACGGGGCCGACTCGGTCCGCCTCTACATCCTCTACATGGGCCCGGCCGAGGACGACATCGAGTGGCAGGACACCGGCATCGAGGGCATGGCGCGCTTCCTCGGCCGCCTCTGGCGGCTGGGGCTGGAGGCCGCCGAGCGCGGTCCGGTCGACCTGCCCGCCGACGGGCCGCTCGTCCGCCGTGCGCACGAGGCGATCGCCAAGGTCGGGGACGACATCACCCGCCGGTTCCAGTTCAACACGCCGATCGCGGCGGTGATCGAGCTGGTCAACGAGATCTACCACGTCAAGGACGACCCGGACCGTGCCGGCGAGGTGCGCTTCGCGACCGAGACCGCGGTCAGCCTGATCCAGCCCTACGCTCCCCATCTGGCCGAGGAGCTCTGGGAGCGGCTCGGCCACGAGCGCCTGTGGGAGGCCCCGTGGCTGCAGGCCGACCCGGCGCTGCTCGAGCGGGACACGTTCGAGCTCGTCGTGCAGGTGAACGGCAGGGTCCGGGACAAGGTCAAGGTGCCCGTGGGCCTCTCTGAGCCCGAGCTCGTCGCACGCGCGAAGGAGCTCCCGCGCGTGCGTGCGCACGTGGACGGCAAGGAGATCCGCAAGGAGATCGTCGTCCCGGGCAAGCTCGTCAACCTCGTCGTCTAGCAAGGGCCTTCCGTACCCTGTGCTGGTGAACGTCGTCGACGTTCTCCTGCTGCTCGGGGTCGCGGCCTTCTCCATTCTCGGGGCTCACCGCGGCCTGGCTGCCCAGGCGCTCTCGCTGGGTGGCCTGGCGCTGGGCGCCGTCCTGGGGTCGATCCTCGCGCCGTACTTCCTCTCGGACAACTCGGCGTGGTTGCCGGTCGCCGGCCTCATCGGCGCGCTTGCCGGCGCGTTCCTCCTGGGGACGCTCGCGGGGGCGCTCGGCCGACCCGTCCGCCTCTTCCTCTCGACGCATCCGCCGCTCGCGACGCTGGACCGGATCGGCGGGATCCTGCTCGGCGGGCTGATCGCGGTCGGGATCGCGTGGCTCCTCGCGGTGCTGGCACTCCAGCAGCCGGCCCTCGGCCTCCGCGCGGAGGTGCGCGGCTCGGCGATTCTGCCCAGGCTCCTCAGCGCGGTGCCGCCCGACCGCGTGCTCCAGGCGCTGAACCGCTTCGATCCGCTGCCGCTGCTCCCCGGGTTCGAAGAGGCGCTGCCGCCGCCCGACCCGAGCGTCGTCGAAAGCCCGGGCGCGCGGGCTGCCGCAAGCTCCGTCGTGAAGCTGCTGGGAACGGCGTGCGGCGTGGGCACCCAGGGCTCGGGCTGGGTCGTCCGGCCGGGACTGGTAGCCACCAACGCTCATGTGATTGCCGGGCACACGAGCACGCGCCTGCTCGCCCCCGACGGCGAGGCGCTCTCGGCTCGGCCTGTGTACGTGGACGCCACGAACGACATCGCGCTGCTGCGCGTGCGCGGCCTGGAGACCTCGCCGCTCGCGACGAACACGCGCGGCGACCGCCAGCGGCCGGTTGCTCTCCTCGGCTACCCCCGAAACGGCCCGCTGACGGCGACGGCGGCCACGGCGGGCTCGGCGCGCACCGTGCTCTCTCCCGACGCCTACGGTCGTGGCACCCGTCCACGCGTCGTCGTGCCGCTGCGGGGCGCTGTCCAGCCCGGCGAGAGTGGGGGGCCGGTGGTCGACCGCCGCGGCCGGGTCGTGGCGATGATCTTCGGGGGAACGCGCGATCACCGCGGTGGCTATGCGGTTCCCGTCGACCTGGTGCTGGCTGCGGCGGGCGAGCGCCTGCGGCCGGTCTCGTCGGGCCCCTGCATCGTCCGCTAGCCGGTCAGGGCACATTTCGGCACGTGGCGGGGAGCCTCTCGTCACGATCTGCGCGCCACCTGCGCGCGTTTCCCCGGCAGCATCGGGGGCATGCGACGAGCCCTGCTCCTGTTGGCTCTTTCTGCTCTCGGTCTGACTGCCCCAGCGCCCGGCGTCGGCTCGACGGTTTCGATCCCGCCGAGCGCCGACGTCGGGTTCCCCTTCGCCTGCGACTGGGGCTACGACTGGGATTGGCGGTGCTTCCGAGACGACGGGCCCCGGCTTCCGATCGGGGGTGTCGACGACAAGGTGTGGCGGGCCGGCCTGCGCTTCTCGCTGGTCGAGATTCCCGCGGGCGCGACGATCACCGCGGCCGAGCTGCGCATCTACTACGACGGCGTCTGCGTCGCTTCCGGGCGCGCGAGCCGGCCCTGCACGGCTCCCGGCGCGGTACTCGATGCGCACAGGATCCTGTCGACCAGCTGGTTCGGGGAGCGCGAGCCCGAGTTCGACGAGCGTGTTCTCGACACGGCGGTCGTCTTCTCCGCGCCGCATGCCCAGTGGCTCTCCTGGAACGTGACGCCGCTCGTTCGCTCCTGGCACGGGCGGCTCGTGGCCAACAACGGAATTCTCCTGAAGCTGCAGGACGGTGACGAGGATTACGGGGTCAGCGGCCCGTACGGCCCGTCTGCGAGCTACCCGGATCCCGCCCTGCGCCCACGTCTCGTGGTCAGCTATGCGGGCCCGCGCTGAGCCGTGCGCATGCCGACGATCTCGCGGACCCGGGCGCTCGCCTACGCGGTCGCGCTGCTCGTCGTCCTGACGATCGCAGGGCGCGTCGCGCTCGGCGGCGGGCAGGCTCGGCCGGCCGGCCCAACGCAATCGGTCGCGTTCGAGGTCGAGGAGGCACCCCCGCGCGAGGTCGTCGTCCACGTTGCGGGCGCGGTCTCCCAGCCGGGGCTCTATCGCCTCCCGGAGGGCAGCCGCGTCGACGACGCTATCGCCGAGGCGGGCGGAGCGAAGCCGCGGGCGGCGCTCGACCTCGTCAACCTCGCGGCTCCTCTCGCCGACGGGCAACAAGTCGTCGTACCGCTCCAGGGAAGCGTGGAGGCGGTCGGCTCCGAGGGGCCGGATGCGGCCGCCCCCGGCGGGAAGGTGCATCTGAACTCGGCGACTCTCGAGCAGCTCGACGAGCTCCCCGGCGTCGGCCCGGTGACGGCGCAGCAGATCCTCGACTACCGGGAGGCGAACGGCGCGTTCCGCTCGGTCGACGAGCTCGACGCAGTCCCCGGGATCGGGCCGGCGCGGCTCGAGCAACTTCGACCACTCGTGGATCTCTGAACCGTGCGACGGCAGCTGCTCGGCCGCCTCGAACGAGTCCCGGCGCCGCACCTACTCGGCGCGACTCTCTGCGTGGGCCTCGCGCTCGCCCTCCTCCTCCGCGAGGCCCACGCAGGCCTCGCTCTCGGCGCGGCTCTGCTCGGCCTCCTGGGTCTCGGTGCCGACGCCGGTCGTATCCCGCTGCTTGGCGCCGCACTTCTCGTGGCCGGCCTCTGGTGGGGCAGCGTCCGCCTTGATGCCCTCGACCGCAGCCTGCTCGAGGCGGACGTCGGACGGGCCGCGCTCGCCCGCGTCGAGGTGACGGGCCCGCCGCGCCGCGGCGAGTTCGCGCTTCGCGTCCCCGTTCACGTCGTGCGCTTCGGTGGCATTGAGCTGGACGAGCGCGCGCGGCTCGACCTCCCGCCCCAACGATCCCCGCCGCAGGGCGCGGTGCTCGAGATCGTCGCGACCGTGGCCGAGCCGCGACCTCCGGACGAGGACGGCGGCTTCGACGAGGCGGGCTATCTCCGCAGGCAGGGGATTCACGTCGTCCTGAGGGCGAGCAGCTACCGAGTGGTCGGGAGCCGTGGCGGGATCGGCGGCGTGGCCGACCGGCTCCGCCGGGCCGTCTTCGACTCGCTCGAGAGCCTCCCCGCGGGTGAGCGCCGGGCCGTGCTCGCCGGCGTCGTCCTGGGTGAGGACGAAGGGCTCGACGAGGAGCTGCGCGATCGCTTCCGGGCCTCCGGTCTGTATCACCTTCTGGCCGTTTCCGGCCAGAACGTGGCCTATGTCGTTGCCGGAACGATCCTCCTCGTCTGGACTCTCGGGCTGCCCCGCTGGCTCGGCGAGGCAGGCGCGCTCGCAACGGTGGCGGCCTACGTCCTCGCGGTCGGCTGGCAGCCGTCGGTCGTCCGCGCGGGCGTCGCCGGCGGGCTCGCGTCGCTCGCCTGGCTCAGCTCGCGTCCGCGCGACCGCTGGTACTTCCTGCTTGTCGGAGCCGCGGTCCTCCTGGCGTGGAACCCGTACGGCCTGCTCGAGCCCGGTTTTCAGCTCTCGTTCACGGCCGTCGCTGCGATCTTCGTTCTCGTCCCGTGGATCGGCCGGCGGCTCGAGGGCTATCCGCTTCCGGGGCGCCTCGCCGAGGTGGTGTCGCTCTCGGCTGCCTGCGGGCTGGTGACTGCTCCGGTGCTGTGGCTCCACTTCGGCGCCGTCCCCGTGTACTCGGTGCTCGCCAACGCGCTTGCGGCACCGGTGGTCGGGCCTCTGCTCGGGCTTGCGCTGGCCGCCTCGGCGCTGCACCCGCTCGACCCGGAGGCGGCTGCCGCCCTGGTGTGGATCGACTCCTGGCTCGCCGGCTATCTCGCCGTCTGCGCTCGGTTCGTCGGCGGCCTGCCGTACGCGCAGGCGAGCTCGCTCGAGGCGCTCGGCCTGCTAACGGCGGCGGCGCTTCTGGTCGTTCTCTTTCTCCGGATGCGCGGGCCGCGCCTCTGGCGCGCTGCCGCGTTGGCGAGCCTGGTCGTCGCGCTCACGGTCGCGTGGCGGAGCATCCCCGGTGAGGGCCCGACGCCCCCTCAGGGGCTGCGAATCACCGTCCTCGACGTCGGCCAGGGCGACGCCGTCCTCCTTCAGGTGGCGGAGGGCGCGGTCCTCGTCGACCAGGGCCCGCCCGAGGCGGACGTCGCCGGCCAGCTCGACGAGCTCGGAGTCGACCGCCTCGAAGCGCTCGTCCTGACCCATCCCCAACGTGATCACGTGGGCGGTGCCGCCGACGTGCTCGAACAGACCGACGTGCGAGCAGTCGTCGACCCGAGGATTCCCGCGCCCAGCGAATACGAGGCTGCGGCCCTCGCCGTTGCAAGGAAGCGCCACATCCCTGTCCTCGTCGCGAGGGCCGGGCGCAGCTTCAGCGTCGGACGCCTGCTGGTTCGCATTCTCTGGCCACGCGACGACGCGCCCCGCGGCGCCGACCCGAACAACTACGCCGTCGTCCTCGTCGCGTCGTACGGCGACGTCGACGCGCTCTTGACCGCCGACGCCGAGGGCGACGTCACCGTTCCGATCAGGCCTCCTCCGGTCGAGATCCTGAAGGTCGCCCACCACGGCTCCGCCGACGCGTTCCTCCCGAAGCTCCTCGAGCTGGTTCGCCCCGACGTCGCCGTCGTCTCGGTCGGCCGCGGGAACGACTACGGGCATCCGACGCCCTCCACGATGGCCACCCTCCGGGGGTTCCCGGATCTCGCCGTGTACCGCACGGATCAGGACGGTCGGGTCACGATCGAGACCGACGGCGCCCGCATCTCGGTCAGGGAGGAGCGCTGACTATGCTTGCCTCCGGTGGCGCAGAGCGAGCTCCTCCCGATCTACCTTCTCACCGGGGGCGACCGCCCGAAGATCCGCCGCGCGCTCGAACGTCTGCGCTCCCGCTTCGGGCCCGAATCGATCGAGACCCTCTCGGCGGAGAGCGTCGGAGGCGACGAGGCCGTCGCGGCGATGAACTCGCTCGGCCTCTTCGCCGGCGAGGGCGGACGCCTCGTGGTCGTCGAGGAGGTCGAGCGCTGGAAGAAGCCGGATGAGGAGGCCGTCGCGCGCTACCTCGCCGACCCGGTCATCGGGGCTGTCCTCGCACTGGTCGCCGGCGAGTTGAAGGGCTCGTCGCTGCCGGCCCTCTGCGCCAAATCGGGCGAGGTGCTCACCTTCGAAGTGCCACGGCCGCGTGACCTTCCGACCTGGGTGCGCGCCCAGTTCGAGCGGCTCGGCGTCCAGGTGGATCGCGAAGCGGCAAGAGCACTGGTCGAGATCGTCGGTGAGGACGTCACAGCGCTCGCGACCGAGGTCGAGAAGCTGGCCGCCTGGGCGGACGGCGACCCGGTGGGCAGGCGAGAAGTGGAGCTCGTCGCTGCGCCGGCCCAGGAGGCTTCGGCCTGGGCGATAATGGATGCTTGGGGTGCGCGCGACCTCCCCGGCGCGCTGACTGCCTGCCAGTCCGACCTCGAGCACGGCTCTGACCCCTTTGTGGTGGCGATGCGCCTGTCCTCGCAGGTCAGCCTTGTCCGGCAGGCGCAGGCCCTCGCGGAGGAAGGCCTCGGCGCGAGGGACATCGCCAAGCGTGTCCGTAAGCATGAGTTCCGCGTCCGCAAGGCCCTCGGGCATGCCGACAACTACACGCGCGACGAGCTGGACGAGGCCGTGGTCCGGCTCGCAGCCCTGGACGCCGCGCTCAAGGGCGCCAGCCGCCTGTCAGGCGAGCTGGAGCTCGAGCGGACGATCATCGAGCTCGTGCGGGCGCCGGACGCCGCCCGGCGCTAGGCCGGCACGAGCTGTTGCTCATCGCAAGCTTGCCTGGTGACTCCGGGGCACCCCATCCCACCACCCGCTTTCCAGCCTAACGTCGAAAAGCGCACGCGTGGTGCGCGGTCCGCGACGAAATCGTCACGGCTCCGTGCCGGTTCTCAGGACTGCGGGCCGGCGACGAGACGCGCGGCCTGGGACTTCTTCCGTGCCGCCCGATTCGGATGCATCGCGCGGTTCGCAGCAGCCCGGTCGAGACAGCGCACGAGCTCGCGGTGGGCCTGGGACACGGCGTCCCCGTCTCCTTCGGCCACCGCCGTCTCGAGGCGCTTGTACAGCGTCTTCGCGGAGGACCGGTAGCGCAGGTTTTCGAGCCGCTGGCGGGCGGCGATCGAGACGCGGCGCTTCTGCTGCTTGATGTTCGGCATACGCGAGAAAAAGGCCCCAGCGGGCCGCCGGAAATCCTAGCAGGAGGCCGCATGCTCTGGTCGCTGGCCTATTCTCGCCGCGTGAGCGCGGATGCTGACCCAGCGCCGCCGGGCTCAGGTGCGGGGGGTCCGGCCTTTGTCGGTCGGCCTTGGGATCCTCTCGGGAGCCGCCGTCTTCCTCGTCGGCGTCTCCCTGCTGCACCTCCGCGAGCTCCAGGCGCTGCTCTCACTCAGGCGCCGATCCGGTACAACGGACTAGCGAACCCCCATGAGCAGCCTCGAGAGCATCCGCAATTTCTCCATCGTCGCCCACATCGACCACGGGAAGTCGACGCTCGCCGACCGCATCCTCGAGGTCACGCAGACGCTTTCGCAGCGTGAGATGCGGGAGCAGGTACTTGACTCGATGGAGCTCGAGCGCGAGCGCGGCATCACGATCAAGGCCCAGGCGGTACGGGTTCTCTGGCGTGGGCACCAGCTGAACCTGATCGACACCCCGGGTCACGTCGACTTCACCTACGAGGTCTCCCGCGCGCTCCAGGCCTGCGAGGGAGCGGTGCTGGTCGTGGACGCTGCGCAGGGGATCGAGGCCCAGACGCTGGCGAACGCCTACCTCACGATCGAGAACGACCTCGAGATCGTCCCGGTCGTGAACAAGATCGACCTCCCGCAGGCGGACCCGGACGCAGCCGCAGCGGAGGTCGCCCAGTTGGTCGGCGAGAGTGCCGACCGCGTGCTCCGCATCTCGGCGAAGACGGGCGAAGGGATCGAGGAGGTGCTCGACGCGATCGTCGCTCGGATCCCGCCGCCGGAGGGCGATCCTGAAGCGTCGCCGAGGGCGCTCGTGTTCGACTCGTCCTACGACCAGTACCGCGGCGTCGTCGCCTTCGTGCGCATGGTGGACGGGCGCTTCACGACCCGACAGCGGCTCCGCGCCATGGCGGCCGGGACCCGCTTCGAGGCCGAGGAGCTCGGCTTCTTCTCGCCCGACCGCCGCCCGACGCCGACGCTCGAGGCAGGGGAGGTCGGCTACGTCGTCACCGGCCTGAAGGACGTCAGCCGGCTGCGCGTCGGCGACACCCTGACCGCACAGGACCGCGCGGCGGCCGAACCGCTTCCCGGTTACAAGGACGTGAAACCGACGGTCTTCGCCGGGCTCTTCCCGACCGAGTCGGACGACTACCCTTCCCTCCGCGACGCGCTTGAGAAGCTGAAGCTGAACGACGCCTCGCTCTTCTACGAGCCGGAGACCTCCCAGGCGCTCGGCTTTGGGTTCCGATGTGGGTTCCTCGGGCTCTTGCACATGGAGATCGTGCGCGAGCGTCTCGAGCGGGAGTTCGACCTGGACCTCCTCGTCACCGCGCCCAACGTGGCCTACCGCGTGCTGACGAAGGCCGGCGAGGAGCTCGAGGTGCACAACCCGGCCGACATGCCGCGCGAGGTCGAGCTCGTCGAGGAGCCGTACATCCGGGCGATCACGATCGTCCCCAAGGACTACGTCGGCTCCGTGATGGAGCTGAACAACGAGCGCCGCGGCCGCTTCCACCACATGGAGTACCTGAGCGAGCAGCGCGTCCTCCTCGCATACGACCTGCCGCTCGCCGAGATCGTCTACGACTACTACGACCAGCTGAAGAGCCGCACGAAGGGGTACGCGAGCTTCGACTACGACGTTATCGGCTTCGAGCCCGGCGACCTCGTTCGCCTGGACGTGCTGCTCGCGGGCGACCCGGTGGACGCGCTCAGCCTGATCGTCCACCGTGACGGCGCGTACCCCCGTGGACGGGCGCTCGTCGACCGCCTGCGCCAGGAGATCCCTCGTCAGATGTTCGACGTGCCCGTGCAGGCTGCGATCGGATCTCGCATCGTCGCGCGCGAGACGATCAAGGCGCGGCGCAAGGACGTGCTCGCGAAGTGCTACGGGGGCGACATCACCCGCAAACGCAAGCTGCTGGAGCGGCAGAAGAAGGGGAAGAAGCGGATGAAGCAGGTCGGGTCCGTGGAGGTGCCCCAGGAGGCCTTCCTCGCCGTGCTCAACCTCGACGGAGATCGCAAGTGAGCGCGGGCGCCCGCCATCTCTACGTTCACTTGCCGTTCTGCGGACACCGCTGCGGCTACTGCGACTTCGTGACGCTGGTCGGTCAGGTCGAGGGTCACGGGGCCTACGTCGACGCGCTGCTCGCCGAGCTGGAGCTAGAGCGGGGCTTCCTCGCCGGCGAGGTGGAGACGGTGTTCCTCGGCGGGGGCACGCCGACGTTTACCGAGCCAGTCGAGCTTGCCCGGCTGCTCGCCGCGCTCCCGCGCGCCGAGGAGATCACGGTCGAGGCGAACCCCGAGACGGTGACGCCTGCGCTCGCCGCGCTCCTCCGGGCGGCCGGCGTCACCCGCGTATCGCTCGGCGCCCAGAGTTTTCAGCCGGACTTGCTCGCCGTTCTCGAGCGGCAAGCGGGCCCTGATGTCGTCCGCCGCGCCTTCTACCATCTGCGTGATGCCGGGTTTGACAACATCTCGCTGGACCTCATCTACGGGATCCCCGGCCAGAGCCCCGCCGACCTGGGCCTCGACCTTGCAGAGGCGATCGCGCTGGGCCCGGAGCACCTTTCGTGCTACGAGCTCGAGGCGAAACCCGGCACGCGCTTCACCTACGCGTTCGGCGACGAGCTCACGCGCCAGGCTGAGGCGATGGAGGGCTACTTCGAGCTCGTGGTGGAGATGCTTGTCGGTGCCGGCTACCGCTGGTATGAGACGGCGAATTTCTGCCGCCCGGGTCGGCAGGCCCGCCACAACCTCGGCTACTGGCGAGGCCGTGACTACCTGGGCATCGGGATCGGAGCCGTCTCGACCGTGAACGGGCTGCGCTGGCGGAACCGTCCCAGCCTGCTCGGGTATCAGGCCGCGCTCGGCGCGGGGAGGCGGCCGCCGCGGGAGGAGGAGCCCCTCGAGCCGGACGTGGTGCGGCGCGAGCGCCTGCTCCTGGGCCTGCGCCTGGACGAGCCGGTGTCGCTCGCAGGGGTCGAAGGCGCCGTGGACGGGGCGGCGCTGGCCCGCATGGAGCGACTCGGCCTGGCCGAGGTGCGCGAGGGCGGGCTCGCCCTCACCCGGCGAGGCCGCTTCCTGGGCGGCGGTGTGACGGCGGAGCTGATGGCTGAAAGCCCTGCAAAAAGTACAATTTAGGACAATGACGGACGCGCAAGAGCTTCGTCTCAGCCAGCGGCAGGAGCTGATCCTCGCCCGTGTGGTCGAGGAGTACGTCGCCACGGGCTCACCGGTGGGGTCGAAGGCGCTGGTCGAGCGGGCGGGGCTCGGCGTCTCGCCCTCGACGGTGCGGTACGAGCTCGCGGTCCTCGAGGAACAGGGCCTGCTCACGCACCCGCACACGTCTGCGGGGCGCGTCCCGACGGATGCCGGCTACCGTCTGTTCGTCGATCGGCTGCTCGATCGGCTCGAGCCTCCGCCGTCGGCCCTCGACCTCGATCTCTCGGGAGTCGAGAGCCAGGTCGACTCGGCTCTCCGGACGACGACCGAGGCCCTGGCGGACCTCACGCACCTGCTGGCGCTCGTGTCCGCACCGCCGCTCGAGACGACGATCGTCCGGCACGTCGAGGTGCTGCTCCTGCAGCCGCACGTCGTCATGGCCGTCGTGATCACGTCGACGGGAGGGGTGACGAAGCGGCTCGTCACGTTCGACGAGCCCGTCGACGCGGGCCTCGCGGACTGGGCGGGCCAGTACCTGAACGAGACCCTGGCCGGCCTCAGGCTCGGCGCGCGTCTCCTGCGGAGCCGCTTCGAGGACGCCGCGCTGTCCGAGCGAGAGCGGACGTTCCTGCACCGGCTGCGCCCCGCGTTCACCGCGGCCCTCGAGGCCGAGGAGCAAACGCTGTACGTCGGCGGGACGGCCGGCGTGCTCGACGAGTTCCGAGCCGACGAGCTACGGACGTACCGGCATGTGCTGGAGGTGCTCGAGCAGCGGGCGGCCGTGCTCGACCTCCTGCGGGCGAGCCTGGGCTCCAAGCGCGCGTTCGTACGGGTCGGCCGGGACCTCGACGACCCGGACCTCGTCGGCGTCTCGCTCGTCGGCGCTCCGTACGGCCTCCAGCACCTGAACCTCGGCACGGTCAGCCTCCTCGGCCCGACGCGGATGGACTACGAGAAGGCCATCGCAGCGGTCCGCTCGGCCGCGCGCGAGCTCTCCCGCTTCGTCGAGGAGCTCTACGAGAGCTGAGCGGAGCGGCTCCCGCAAGGGGCCGGAGTACCCTACGACCGTGGCTACCACGCGCGACTACTACGAGATCCTCGGCCTCCCGCGCGACGCGGACGAGCGCGCGATCAAGTCGGCGTTCCGTCGGCTGGCGCGTGAGCTCCACCCCGACGTCTCCGACCACCCGGAGGCCCAGGAACGGTTTCGCGAGGCCGCGGAGGCCTACGAGGTCCTTTCGAAGGCCGAGACCCGTGAGCTCTACGACCGCTTCGGCCACGAGGGGTTGCAGACGGGCGGCTTCAGACCCACGGACTTTGACTTCGGGAGCCTGGGCGACCTCTTCTCCGCCTTCTTCGGCGATGATCTCTTCGGAGGCCTCGGCGGCCGCCCGGGGCGACGCTCCGCGCGCGGCGCCGACATCCTCGCCGAGGTCGAGATCGAGCTCCCGGAGGCGGCCGAGGGGGCGAAGCGCACCGTGCTGTTCCCCGCCGTCACCGACTGCGCGACCTGCCACGGGACAGGCGCGGCTCCCGGAACGTCACCGACGGCCTGCGTGGGATGCGGAGGAGCCGGCCGCCTCCAGTCGGTCTCGAACTCCTTCTTCGGACAGGTCGTGCGCACCCAGGCCTGCCCGCGGTGCGGCGGCACCGGGGAGATCGTCGAGACGCCCTGTGAGGACTGCTCGGGCACCGGCCGTCTCACCGAGCAGCGTGAGCTCGAGGTGGAGATCCCGCCGGGAATCCACGACGGCCAGCGAATCCGCCTGGGCGGGGAAGGGCACGCGGGTCTCGTGGGCGGCCGCGCCGGCGACGTCTACGTCCTGGTCAACGTCCGGCCCGATCCCCGCTTCATACGTGACGGGAACGACATCGTCACGACCGTCGACCTGACGATGACCCAGGCCGCTCTCGGTACGACGGTCCCGGTCGCGACCCTCGACGGCGACCAGGAGCTCGAGTTCGCCCCGGGAACGCAGCCGGGCGAGATCAGGGTCCTCCGGGGCAAGGGCATGCCCGTCCTGCAGGGACGAGGTCGTGGCGATCATCGGGTGCTCGTCAACGTTGCCATTCCCGCCCACCTCACGGACGAGCAGCGCAAGCTCCTCGACGAGTTCGCGCGAAGCGAGCACGAGCGCAACTACGGGTCGGAGGGGGGCTTCTTCGAAAGGCTCCGCTCCGTGTTCCGCTGAGCAGCCTTCGCCGGGTGGCCGTCACCGTCTCGGCCGAGCGCGCCGAGGAGGCGCGCGCCGCGATGGTCGACCTGTTCCCCGAGGGGTTCGAGGAGCGCGAGGCGGACGAGGCGGTCGAGCTCGCCGCCTACACGGAGCGGCCGGACGCGGCCGCCCTGCTGAGCGGGCTCGGACCCGTGCACGAGCTGGAGGTCGAGGTCGGCTGGGAGGACGGCTGGAGACGGTTTCATCAGCCCGTGCGGATCGGCCCGCTCTGGATCGGCCCCTCCTGGGAGGCAAGCGATCCCGATGCGACCGCGATCGTCGTCGACCCCGGCCGCGCGTTCGGGACCGGCGCCCACGCCACGACCCGCCTGTGCCTGGAGCTCCTGCTCGGCCTGGCGCCGGCCGGCATCGCCGACGTCGGTTGCGGCTCCGGGGTCGTCGCAGTCGCTGCCGCAAAGCTCGGCTTCGCCCCGGTCGTCGCGCTCGACAATGACGAGTTGGCCGTCGAGGCGGCCACGGCGAACGCGGCTGCGAACGAGGTCGAGGTCGACGTCCGTCTCGCCGATGTGCTGTCCGACCCGCTTCCGACGGTCGAGATCGCGGTCGCCAACATCGCCCGGGAGCCCGTCGAGCGGGTCGCCGAGCGCTTTTCCGGTGAGGTCGTGGTCGCCTCGGGGTATCTCGCCGAGGAGTGGCCTTCGCCCCGGGGGTGGCAGCGCGGCGAGCGGCGCGTGGCCGGCGAGTGGGCCGCCGATCTCCTGGTACGGGCCGAGGGCTAGACTGGCAGCTCGATGCAGAGCGGCTGGGGCTGGCGCTGGTTCGGCGCCTGGGTCGGCGCGGGCATCCTGCTGGCCTTCTCTCTTGTCAGCGCGCTCTCGATCGGGTTGTTCGTGCTTCCGTTCGCGCTGGTCGCGCTCTGGGCCGTTGCGCGCGGGTCGCGGTACTGGCCCACCGCGCTCGGTCTCATCTCCGGCGCGGGCCTCGTCTGTCTCCTGATCTGGGCGCTCAACCGCGACTACGAGCCGTGCCCGCCGGGCGGCATAAGCGTCTCGGCGGACGACCCCTCGTCCTCGTTCACCTGCGGCGGCCACGATCCCCTCCCCTGGCTCGTCGCGGGCATCGTGCTCACTCTCGCCGGTGCCGTCGCATTCGCGGTCCTCCGGAGGCTGGACCGGTTCGCGCACGTGGGCTAGCATCGGCCCTCTCGTGGCCACCTTCACCGTCGACTTCCTCGGCTGCAAGGTTTCGCATACGGATGTCCAGGAGATCCGCGAGCGGCTGGTGGCGGACGGACATGTCGAGGCCCACGACGCGGTCGACGTCGCCGTCGTCAATGCGTGCTGCGTCACCAACGAGGCTGTCCGCAAGTCGAGGCAGGCCGCGAGGCGGGCCGCGCGCGGGGCGAAGCGCGTGTACGTGACGGGCTGTGGGGCAAACCTCACCGGCGACGCGTTCGCGGACCTGCCCGCGAACGTGACCGTCGTCCGCCTCCCCGGTGAGCGGACGCCCGAGTTCGTGGCCCGGGACGTCGGCGCGATCGGCTGCGTCCGCGCCGACGTCGGCCTCGACCGGATCAGGGCGTTCGTGAAGGTGCAGGACGGCTGCAGCTTCTCCTGCGCGTTCTGCGTCATCCCGCAGGTGCGCGGTGCCTCGCGGAGCAGGGCGGCGGAGGCCGTACTCGCCGAGGTTCGGCGGCGGGTCGATCACGGCCATCGGGAAGTCGTCCTCACCGGGATCAACCTGGGCTGCTATCGCGATCGCGCGGCCGGCTTCGACTTGCCGCGGCTCGTGCGGGAGGCGGGTGGGACGCCCGGGCTCGAGCGGCTGCGCCTCTCCTCGATCGAGGTCAATCACCTGAGCGAGGAGCTGATCGCCGCGATGAACGAGACGCCGGCCGTCTCGCCGCACCTGCACGTCCCGCTCCAGTCCGGCGACGACCGCGTGCTCGAGGCGATGGGGAGGCGGTACTCCGTCGCGACGTACCTCAGGCGCGTCGCCCGTGCGGAGGGCTTCAACCTGACGGCCGACGTCATCGTCGGCTTCCCGACCGAGGACGAGGCCGCCTTCGAGCGGACGCTGAGGGTCGTCGAGGAGGCGGGCCTCACGAAGGTGCACGTCTTCCCGTATTCGCCGCGCCCAGGCACGAGGACGGCTGCGACCGACACGGTCCCCGACCGCGTGAAGAAGGAGCGCAGCGCGCGCCTGCGGGAGCTGTCGGCCGAGCTCTGCAGGCGCCGCTGGCGGGCGAAGGTCGGCGCCAGGGACCTCGTGCTCGTCGACCGGCCGGGCCGAGGATATGGAGACGACTACACTCCCTGGCTCGTGAACGCCCGCGTCGGTGGGCTCGTGCAGGCCAGGGCGGTGGACGTGAGCGAGGAAGGAGTCGTCGGTGTCCGAGTCTGACTGCCTCTTCTGCCACCTCTACGTGGAAGGGGATCACGTGCGCAAGACCGACGGCTTCGCCGCTATCCGGGACATCTACCCGAAGGCTCCCGTGCACCTCCTCGTCATCCCCGAGCGGCACGTCGAGAGCTTCCGCGACGTCGGCGAGTTCGGCGGTGAGGAGGCGAAGGACATGCTCCAATTCGTGGCTGCGACCGCGCGCGAGGCGGGGCTCGACGACTATCGCGTCGTCGTCAACGTCGGCCCCGGGGGCGGGCAGACGGTCTTCCACCTCCACTGGCACATCCTGGGCGGAGACCCGGCCCTGGGGGGGTTCGAATGAGCCTGATCGCGGAGATCGAGGACGAGATCAAGGACGCCATGAAGGCGCGCGACCAGCTGCGCACCGACACGCTCCGCCTCACGCTTGCGTCGCTGCGGGCGGCCGAGAAGGAGCTCGGCCGGCCGCTGAAGGAGGACGAGGAGCTGCAGGTCCTGCAGCGGGAGCGCAAGCGCCGGGCCGAGGCGGCGGAGGCGTTTCGTGCGGCGGGGCGCGAGGAGCAGGCCGACAAGGAGGAGGACGAGCTCGAGATCATCGAGGAGTTCATGCCGGACCCGCTCGACGAGACGGCGATCGAGCGGATCGTCGACGACGCGATCGCCGAGACGGGGGCGACGTCGCTCCGCGATCTCGGCCGTGTGATGGCCGACGTGATGCCGCAGGTGGCCGGCCGCGCCGACGGCTCGGAGGTCAGCCAGCTCGTGCGCGAGAAGCTTGCCTGAGCTGGGCGTCTTCCGGCACGAATCCGCGCGCCACGCGTTCGCCTCTCCGCGCTAGGACCCCCGGTGGGGGGACTCCGGCGGGCGCCGGCCGTGCGTGCGCGCCCCGGGCGGGGGCGTGCCGGTCAGGCAACTAGACTTTGATCGTTGCAGCAGGTCCTTTCGGTCTCCAACGAGGTAGCCGCCGAGCTCGCCACCGTCGACGACGGGATCCTGGGCGCGCTGCGAGACCGGATGGGGTGCGCGATCCGGCTCCGCGGCAACCAGCTCACGCTCGAGGGTGACGACGGCAAGGTCGGCGAGGCGCGGCTCGTCATCGACGAGCTGGTCGACCTCGTCGAGGGTGGCCACGCGATCGGGCCGAGCACCGTCGACGCCGTGCTTGCGGCGCTCGACGCCGCCAAGGATCCGCGCGAGATCTTCGAGGACGTCGTCTGGCGGCACCGCGGCAAGAAGATCACGCCGAAGACCGTGAACCAGAAGCGCTACGTGGATGCGATCCGCTCGGGGACGATCACGTTCGGGATCGGGCCTGCCGGCACCGGGAAGACGTACCTCGCCATGGCGCTCGCCGTCGCGGCCCTGGCCGACCGGGATGTCAACCGGCTCATCCTCACGCGGCCCGCGGTGGAGGCCGGGGAGCGGCTGGGCTTTCTCCCGGGGGACATGCTGGCCAAGGTCGACCCGTACCTGCGGCCGCTCTTCGACGCCCTCTACGACATGCTCGACGCCGACCGCCTGAACGCCTACATGGAGCGAGGCACGATCGAGGTCGCGCCCCTCGCGTTCATGCGCGGGCGCACGCTCAACGACTCGTTCATCATCCTCGACGAGGCGCAGAACACGACGCCCGAGCAGATGCAGATGTTCCTGACCCGGCTGGGGTTCGGCTCCAAGGTGGTGGTCACGGGTGACGTGACCCAGGTCGACCTTCCGCAGGCCCAGGCCTCCGGGCTCATCCACGTGCGGCAGATCCTCGGGGACATCGACGGCATCGACTTCGTCGAGTTCGGCAACCAGGACGTGGTCCGCCACGTGCTCGTCCAGCGCATCGTGGAGGCGTACAAGCGCCACGCTGAGGAGACGGGCACGCAGCGGCGCCGGTGATCCGGATCGAGATCGCCAACGAGAGCGGCGCGGCGGTCGACGAGGCTGCGGTCGCCGACGTTGCCCGGCGCGTGCTCGCCGCGGAGGGGATCGACGACGGGGACCTCGGCGTCGCCTTCGAGCGGCCGGAGCGGATGCGCGACCTGAAGCGGGAGCACCTGGGGATCGACGAGGCGACGGACGTGCTCTCCTTCCCGATCGACGGCCGCGACGAGCTTCCGGCCGGCGTGCCCCGGCAGCTCGGGGACGTCGTGCTCTGTCCCCAGGTGGTCGGCGATGCCTGGCGCGCGCCGCTCGTCCACGGGCTGCTCCATCTCCTCGGCTACGACCACGGAACGGAGATGGAGCGCCGAGAGCGAATTCACGAGGCATGAGCGCCTCGCCGGACCGAGAGACGCCGCGCGCCCGGCGCACGCCGCGGATCCTCCAGAGCCTCAACTGGGCCTTCGAGGGCGTCATCCACGTCCTCAGGACCCAGCGCAACATGCGGATCCACTTCGCGCTCGCGACGATCGTGCTCATCCTCGCGTTCTCCTACGGCGTCACGAAGCTCGAGCTGATGGCGCTCCTGGTGGCCATCTCCTTCGTCCTGATCGCCGAGATGGTCAACACCGCGATCGAGGCGACCATCGACCTCGCGACGACCTCGTTCGACCCCTGGCCAAGGTGGCGAAGGACATCGCCGCCGGCGCCGTGCTGATCGCCGCCGTCAACGCGGTCGTGATCGGCTACCTCGTCTTCGCCGACCGGCTCTCGACCCCGAGCTCCCGCCTGGTCAACCGCCTGCGGGAGGCGCCCAGCAACCTGACGCTGATCGCGCTCATCCTCATCATCCTGATCGTGATCGCGAGCAAGGCGCTGACCGGGCGCGGGACGCCGCTCTCGGGCGGCCTTCCGTCCGGCCATGCCGCGCTGGCGTTCGGCGGCTTCACCGCGATCACGTTCATCGTCGACGAGGACGAGCGCGTCGTCGTCTCCTTCGTCGCGCTGATCATGGCGTTGCTGGTCGCGCAGACGCGCGTCGAGTCCGGCATCCACACGACGTCGGAGGTCGTCTTCGGGGCCGTGATCGGTACGCTCGTCACGATGATCCTCTTCCAGGTGCTCGCGTGACCGACCAGGAGCTCGTCGAGCTCGCCCAGGCGGCCGCCGCGAACGCGTATGCGCCGTACTCGAACTTCCACGTCGGGGCGGCCGCGCTGCTTCGGGACGGCCGGGTGGTCACGGGCGTCAACGTCGAGAACGCTTCCTACCCGCTCGGCGTCTGCGCGGAGCGCTGCGCTCTCGCCCGCGCTGCCGCGGAGGGCGTGAAGCCGGGGGACGTCGAGGCGGTCGCCGTCACGGCCTCGCCGTGCGGCGGGTGCCGGCAATGGCTGCACGAGTTCGGAGTCGACCGCGTGATCTTCCTGCACGAGGGCGAGATCCTCACCCGCCGTCCCGACGAGCTTCTTCCGGACTCGTTCGTCTTGTGAAGTCAGGGTTCGTCGCGGTCGCGGGGCGCCCGAACGTCGGGAAGTCGACGCTCGTGAACGCGCTGGCGGGCGACAAGGTGGCAATCGTCTCGGACAAGCCGCAGACGACTCGCCGCCGGATCTCGGCGGTGGTGGATGGCGAGCTCGACGGCGAGCCGTACCAGCTGGTGCTGGTCGACCTCCCGGGGTTCCAGCGGCCGCGCGATGCGCTCACCGAGCGGATGCAGCGGACGGTCGACGAGGCCCTGCACGACGTCGACGGCTACCTCTTCGTCCTGCCGGCCGACGAGAAGATCGGCCCGGGCGACCGCTTCATCGCCGAGCGCGTCTTCGGCACGGGCCCGCCCGTGATCGTCGCGCTGAACAAGGTCGACCGCGTCAAGCCGCACCGGATCGCCGAGCAGATCCTCGAGGTCGCAGCGTTGGGCGACTTCCATGCCCTCCATCCGATCAGCGCGCTCACCGGCGACGGCCTCGAGCCGCTGCGCGCGGATCTGGCCGGCCTGCTGCCCGAGGGCCCGCGGTACTTCGAGGAGGGCCAGCGGACCGATCTCCCGCTCGAGGCCCGGATCGCCGAGGTCGTCCGCGAGAAGGCGCTCGAGCTGACCCGGGAGGAGGTCCCGCACGCGATCTCGGTCGAGCTCGAGGAGCTCGACGCCGACGCCGGCCGGGTGAGCGCGCAGGTCTGGGTGGAGACGGAATCCCAGAAAGGAATCGTCGTCGGCAAGGGCGGCAGTATGATCCGCACGATCGGAACACGCGCCAGGCCGGAGGTCGAATCGCTCCTGGGGCGCCCGGTGTTCCTCGAGCTCCGTGTGAAGGTGCGGCCGAGGTGGCGCCGGGATGAAGGGGCGCTCGAAAGGCTTGGGATCTAGACCAGACCGTGGGGGGTGCGATGGTGGTTGTCAGGACACCGGACGAATTCGAGGCGGAGCTCGCGCGATATCTGTACGAGCGCTCCGAGGAGGGCCGGGCGGTCCGGGTCGGCGAGAAGGAGACGAGCGAGCAGGCCGCGATCGTCGAGCGCTACGCGGATCTCTTCACGCGCGAGCAGCACGACGCGCTCCAGGAGGCGGAGGAGCAGGCCCGGGGCGAGGCGCGCGAGCGCCTCTACCGCCTCCGCGAGGCGGCGGCCGGGGGCCTGATCGCCCGCGAGCTCGTCGAGGAGTCCGACAAGCTCGAGAACGCCCTCCTCGCCGAGCGCGTCGAGTTTCGCGGAGACTCGCTCCCGCTTCGATCCGCGCAGGCGCAGCTCGCGATCCTCGAAGACTACGCGGCGCGCGAAGAGCTGGGGAACCTGGCGTCGGACGCGTCGGCTCGCTTCAACTGCCCGCGGTACGGGCTGATGCAGAAGGCCGAAGCTCTCGATGCCGAGCTCTCCGGAGATCCCGACCCGGTAGGGCGCAGCGCCGCGCGGAAGAACATCGACCTCCACGCCCTCTCCGATGCGCTCGCCGAGGCGGCGCGCCTGCAGGACGAGTCGTGGCAGCCCATGCGGGAGGAGTGGCTCGACCGCATCCTCGGCCCGGCGCGAGAGGCCGAGCCCGCCTCGTACCACGTCTCGTACCTCCGCCGGATGTCTCCGCTCGCGGACCTGTACGCGAAGGACCGGTCGCGTGCCCATCTGCCTGGAGACGCTCTCGAGCCTCGGCTTCGACCTGGCCGCGAACGACCACATCAAGCTCGACCTGGACGACCGTCCGCAGAAGAGCCCCCGGGCCTGCGTGATCGCGTCCGACCCGCCCACGGTCGTCCACCTCATCACCCGAGCGCAGGGCGGGCTGCACGACTACCAGGCGTTCCTCCACGAGGCCGGGCACGCGCTCCACTACGCCGGGCTCGACCCCGAGCTCCCGTACACCTTCCGCCGCCTCTCGCGCGACCACGCCCTCACCGAGATCTACTCGTTCCTGATCGAGTCGATCACGCGCGAGCCGGGCTGGCATTCCCTCCACTTCGGCCTCACGGACGCCGAGGACGCAGAGCGGACCGAGGCGGCTCGCTTCCTGGAGGTGCTGCTCTTCCGGCGCTACGCGGCGAAGCTCGCCTACGAGCTCGAGTTCTGGGCCGACTTCGAGAATGCCAACGACTACGCCCAGACCTACGAGGACAACCTGCGCGCCGCGGTCGGCTTCCGCTACCGCGCGGACGGCTACCTCGCGGACATGGACGGCGACTTCTACTCGGCCGACTACCTGCGCGCCTGGATTCGCACGGCGCAGCTGCGGGCCCACCTCCGGGAGACGGTCGGCGAGGACTGGTGGCGGCGGCCGGAGACCGGCGAGCTCCTGCGAGCGCTGTTCGCCGAAGGCACTCGCCCGACGAGCGAGGAGATCGCCGACCGGATCGGCTACGACCCGCTGGACACGACCCCGCTCGTCGACGAGCTCGTCGCGGCCTAGCAGGGCTTGGCGTCCTCCTGACTAACGGCTCTCGAGCGCCAGGCGTCCCGCGACGGCGAGGAGGACGGCGCCGGTCAGCTGCTCGACGCGCTTCGCGAGCCGGCTGCTCGCCAGCGAGCGCTTCGCCCTGGCGACGAGCGCGGTCGACGGCCCGGGCGTTAGGGTGAGGAGCACGGCGACCGGGACGAAGGTCCACAGCACAGCCGTCATCCTACGAGGCCGGCTCGGGATCGACGCTAGCGGCGCGGGCCGAAGTACGCGACCGACGCGACCGCGAATCCGGCGAGGGATGCCGCGAAGCCGACGATGGCCGCCTTCGTGCTCATCGGGCGCTTCATGCTCCTCTTGATCGGCACGAACCCCGGCGGAGCTGAGGGTTGATTCAGCGGTACGTGACGTGCCGCGAGCTGCGGAAGACCGCAATCTGCCAGGGCTGCAGGCGCTCGCCCATGCCCTTCGGGAGCATCAGGTTCTCCACGGCGTTGGAGTGCGGCAGCCCGCAGGCGTGGCCGAGCTCGTGCGCGAGGACGCGCAGGCGCTTGCCCTGGAGGGCGGTCCGGTCCACGGTGACGTGGTCGACGAGCGGGCCGAGCGAGCAGCCGGCCTTCCCGAGCACGTCCCGCACGACGAAGACCGTGATCGGCCCGCCGGAGCCCGTGACCGTCCCCGGCTCCAGGTTCCGGCGGAAGAACGCGCCCCCGTCGCCGAAGTCGGCGCGCCAGGAGCCTTCGGCGCACGGGGAGTCGAGCGCGGACGGTGGTGCCGGGACGTCGAGGGTGCGGGCGAGGGGATCGGCCGCGGGGAGGAGGTCGATCGCCAGCGTCCCGCGGAGCACGCGGCGCGCCTCGACGAGGCTCGGCTCCACGTCCTCGGGGGTGGCGACCGGCTTTCCCTCCTCGTCCCGCAGGATGACGACGCGGATGCGCAGCTTCTTCGGCCTGCGCCCGCCCGCCAGGCTCCCCGCGATCTCGGGGATCCCGACGATCCGGTTCCCCGCCTCCCGGAGGACATTGGCGGCCTCGGCGAGGCCCGCGGCGAGCGCGAACGGCGGCACGGGACGAGATTACGGGAGGGCTACACTTCCTGCATGGCGCAGGCACCCGCCTTGCCGAGCGGGTTCGAGCTCCCCCTCGAGCCCCGGCTCCCGCGCATCGGCTCCGTCGACCAGGTCGCCGTCGAGCAGCGCGCGGCTGCGCTCGCGTCCCGCTCGATCAAGCGGGAGTCCAAGCTGTTCGCTCTCGACCTCGCGGTCCGGATGATGGACCTGACGACGCTCGAGGGCGCCGACACGCCTGGCAAGGTTGCGGCGCTCAGCTCCAAGGCGATACGGCCCGACCCCGCCGACCTGACGGTCCCGTCCGTCGCGGCGGTGTGCGTCTACCCGAACCTCGTCCCGCACGCGCTCGAACGCCTCCGTGGGAGCGGCGTCAAGGTCGCCTCCGTGGCGACGGCCTTCCCCTCCGGGCAGGTGCCGACCGAGCTGAAGGTGGAAGAGGCTGCGCGCGTCGCCGAGCTGGGCGCCGACGAGATCGACATGGTCATCGACCGGGGCGCCTTCCTCTCGGGTCACTACGCGAAGGTGTACGACGAGGTCCGGAGGGTGAAGGAGGTGAGCGGGCGGGCGCACCTGAAGGTGATCCTCGAGACGGGCGAGCTCGGAACGTACGACAACGTTCGCCGGGCCAGCCTGCTCGCGATCGCCGGTGGCGCGGACTTCATCAAGACGTCCACCGGGAAGATCCAGCCCGCCGCGACGCTGCCCGTCACGCTCGTGATGCTCGAGGCGATCCGCGACGTCTACGAGGAGACCGGCAAGAAGATCGGCATGAAGCCTGCCGGCGGCATCCGCCATTCGAAGCAGGCGGTGCAGTACCTCGTCCTCGTCAACGAGACGCTCGGGCCCGAGTGGCTCACGCCCGACCTCTTCCGCTTCGGCGCCTCGTCCCTTTTGAACGACGTGCTCATGCAGATCCGCAAGGAGCGCACGGGCCGCTACCAGAGCCCCGACTACTTCACGATCGACTGATGGCCGAGGTCGAGAAACGCCAGGACCGCTCGCCGGTCCCCTCCGCCTTCGAGTACGCGCCCGCCCCGGAGTCGCGGGACATCGTGCGCCTCGAGGACCGCTACGGCCTGTTCGTGGGCGGCGAGTGGGTCGAGCCCGTCTCGGCGGAGTACGCGCCGAGCATCTCTCCGCGCGACGAGGAGCCGCTGGCTGAGGTCGCCTATGCCGGTCCCGACGACGTCGACCTCGCCGTCCGCTCCGCGCGCGACGCGTTTGCGAACGGGTGGTCGGACCTGCCCTCGAGCGAGCGGGCGAAGTATCTCTTCCGCATCGCGCGCATCCTGCAGGAGCGCTCGCGCGAGTTCGCGGTGCTCGAGTCCCTCGACGGCGGCAAGCCGATCCGCGAGTCCCGCGACGTCGACCTGCCGCTCTCGGCGGCGCACTTCTTCTACTACGCGGGCTGGGCCGACAAGCTCGAGTACGCGTTCCCGAACCGCAAGCCGAGGCCGATCGGGGTCGCCGGGCAGATCATCCCCTGGAACTTCCCGCTCCTCATGCTGTCCTGGAAGATCGCGCCGGCGCTCGCGGCCGGGAACACCGTCGTGCTCAAGCCGGCCGAGTCGACCCCGCTGACGGCGCTCCTCTTCGCCGACGTCCTGCGCCAGGCCGAGCTCCCCGCCGGGGTGGTCAACATCGTCACCGGCGACGGGCGCGCGGGCGGAGAGCTCGTCAAGCATCCCGACGTGGACAAGATCGCGTTCACCGGCTCGACCGAGGTGGGCAAGGAGATCATGCGCGCCCTCGCGGGCACGGGGAAGAAGCTGACGCTCGAGCTCGGCGGCAAGGCTGCGAACGTGATCTTCGACGACGCCCCGCTCGACCAGGCCGTCGAGGGGATCATCAACGGCATCTACTTCAACCAGGGTCATGTCTGCTGCGCCGGCTCGCGCCTCTTCGTGCAGGAGTCCGTGTACGAGGAGGTCCTCGCCAAGCTGAAGCGCCGGATGGGAACGCTCCGGGTGGGCGACCCGCTCGACAAGAACACCGACGTGGGCGCCATCAACTCCCGCGAGCAGCTCGAGCGCATCAAGGAGCTCGTGGCCAGCGGCGAGGAGGAAGGCGCGGAGATCTACCAGCCGCCGTGCCGGCTCCCCGAGAAGGGGTGGTGGTTCCCGCCGACCGTGTTCACCAACGTCGCGCAGAGCTACCGGATCGCGCAGGAGGAGATCTTCGGGCCGGTCCTCTCCGTGCTCACGTTCCGGACGCCCGACGAGGCGGTCGAGAAGGCGAACAACACGCCGTACGGCCTGTCCGCCGGCGTGTGGACGGAGAAGGGCTCGCGCATCCTCTCCATGGCGCAGCGCCTGCGCGCAGGCGTCATCTGGGCGAACACGTACAACCGCTTCGACCCCACCTCGCCCTTCGGCGGCTACAAGGAGTCCGGCTTCGGCCGCGAGGGCGGCCTCCACGGGCTCGGGCCCTACCTGACGTTCGACGAATGAGCCGGCTCCCCGTCAAGAAGACCTACAAGCTCTACCTGGGCGGCAAGTTCCCCCGTTCGGAGTCGGGGCGCACCTACGAGGTCGAGGGCGCGAACGTCGCGCTCGCCTCGCGCAAGGACGTCCGCGACGCCGTCCGTCTGGCCCGCGGCGCCTTCCCCGGCTGGGCCGGGATGACCGCGTACAACCGGGGTCAGGTCCTGTACCGCGTCGCCGAGATGATGGAGGGGCGCAAGGCCGAGTTCGCGGAGCTGACCGGCGACGAGGCCGAAGTCGATGCCGCGATCGACCGCTGGGTCTGGTACGCAGGCTGGGCCGACAAGCTCGCGCAGGTACTCGGCGCCTCGAACCCCGTGGCCGGCCCCTACTTCAACTTCACGGTGCCGGAACCGACCGGGGTCGTCGGGATCGTTGCGCCCGAGGAGCCGCCGCTGGCCGGGCTCGTGTCGCGCCTCGCGCCCGCGGTGGTCGGCGGGAACGTGGCAGTCGTCATCGCCTCTGAGCACCGCCCGCTGGCGGCGGTGACGCTCGCCGAGGTCCTGGCCACGTCGGACGTCCCCGGCGGCGTCGTCAACGTGCTGACCGGGCGCAAGCGCGAGCTCTCGCCGGTGCTGGCCGGGCACATGGACGTGAACGCCATCGACCTCGCCGGCGTGACGGACGACCTCGCGGAGCTCGAGCGCCTCGCCGCGGACAACGTCAAGCGCGTCGTCCGCAACGGGGAGGGGCAGTCGCCGTGGCACGCGGCCTCGTTCCTGGAGCTGAAGACCGTCTGGCACCCGATCGGCGTCTAGGCGTCCAGGCATCCGGGCATCTAAGCTCCCTCCTTCGTGAGCCGTTTCAGCCAGGCGATCTCCGAGGGCGACGGCATCTCCGTCATCCCCGTGCTGGAGGGCGACGTCGAGGCACTCGCCGCGCTCGCGGAGGCGGCGGGCGCCGAAGCGGTCGCGGTCCGGGCCGAGGACGTCGCCCGCGTGCGGGCGCAAACCGGGCTCCCGATCGTCGCGCGGAACGGCGACCCCGAGGCGGTCTCGGCCGCCGGCGCCGACGCGGTCGTCGCCGCCTACCAGGCGGTCCCCGACGAGGACCGGCTGGCGGAGCTGTACGCCGTCGCGTACGAGCTCGACCTCGACTTCGTGGTGGAGGTGCGCGCGGAGGAGGAGCTCGAGGAGGTCCTGGAGCACGTCGACCCCGAGATCGTCCTCATCTCGGAGCGCGGCCTCGACGACGACGAGGAGGACCTCGAGCGGACTCTCGACCTGCTCGCCGACGTCCCCGCAGGCAAGCTCGTCGTCTCGGAAGCGCGGATCGTCTCCCACGACCAGGTGCTGGCGCTCGAGCGGGCAGGGGTCGACGCGATCCTCGTCCACGGCCTGGCCCGCGACCCCGAGTTCGAAGCGATCCTCGAGGAGCTCGTGCACGGCCCGGAGGCCGGGCGCTAGCCAGGAGGGCTTGGCGGAACGTCGCTCGTCGCCGGGCGGCACAGCGCGCGTTCCGTCACGCCCTCCCTAGCCGAAGAAGACCTTCGCCGCCTCGTAGAACTCGGGCGGGACGGTCTTCAGCTCGGCCACCGCGTCGCGCAGGGACACGTCCACGATGTCGTCGCCGCGGAGCGCGGCCATCGTGCCCCAGCGGCCCTCGTGGACGAGGTCGGCGGCCTTCAGGCCGAAGCGGGTGGCCAGGATGCGATCGCGCGGGGTCGGCGTGCCGCCGCGCTGGACGTGGCCGAGGACGGTGACGCGGGTCTCGTAGCCGGTCCGCGCCTCGATCTCCGCGGCGAGGATTTCGCCGATGCCGCCCAGGCGGACGTGTCCGAACTGGTCTGTCGCGGCCTCCTGCGCGATCTGCCGCTTCTCGCCTGAGTCGTACGTGAGCTCGTAGCCCTCACTCACGACGACGATGGAGAAGTCCTTGCCCCGCTCGTGGCGCCGCCGGATGTCCGCGCAGGCCTCCTCGATCGTGATCGGGTGCTCCGGGATCAGGATCACGTCGGCGCCGCCGGCCATGCCGCTCATGACCGCGATCCAGCCCGTGTGGCGGCCCATCACCTCGACGACCATCACACGGTTGTGCGACTCGGCGGTCGTGTGCAGGCGGTCGATCGCCTCGGTCGCGACCGTCAAAGCGGTGTCGAACCCGAACGTGTAGTCGGTGGCGGACAGGTCGTTGTCGATCGTCTTGGGCACGCCCACGACCGGGAAGTCGCGCTCCTCGTGGAGGCGCGCGGCGACGCCCAGGGTGTCCTCGCCGCCGATCGCCACGAGCGCGTCGAGTCGCTCGGCGGCGAAGTGCGCGAGCACACGATCGACGCCGTCCTCGACCTTGTACGGGTTCGTGCGGGTGGTGCCGAGGATCGTGCCTCCGCGCGGGAGGATGCCCGAGATCGCGCGGTCGTCGAGCGGCTCGAACTTCCCCTCGACCAGGCCGCGCCACCCTTCCCGGACGCCGACGACCTCGTAGCCGCGGTCGAGCGAGCGCCTCGTCACCGCCCGGATGACTGCGTTTAGACCGGGGCAGTCCCCTCCGCCGGTCAGAAGTGCAACCCGTTTGCTCATCTACCTAACTTCGGCGGGGGCCGGTCGTCTCTTTGGACACCCGTCTCGAACGATGGACCCGAACGCGCATGAGGAGGTGGCCAAGGATGCCGAAGGCGGGGTTCGAACCCGCACGGGGCAGAGCCCCACTGGATTTTGAGTCCAGCGCGTCTTCCAGTTCCGCCACTTCGGCGCGCTCCACTACGGCTCATCGTATCGAGAGGGGGTTGCAAGGGCGTTGAACCCGGGTTCATAATCGCGGACACCTTCGAACGGTGCTCGCCGGGTGCAGCGCCGAAACAGGAATCGGGCGAAGAGGAGGAGTAGTGAGAAGAAGGACGATTTTGGCATTACTCGTGCTGCTTGTCGGCGCGTTCGCCTTCGCGGCGGTGGGCTGTGGCGGCGACGACGACGAGACGACCCCAGCGGGCACAGGCGGATCGGACACCGGGGCGAAGCAGTCGCCGGAGCTCGCGCCGGTCACACCGTTGCCGTCGGCATCGTGCACCGACATCGAGTTCGAGGGCGAAGGCGATCCGCAGGTACTGATCGCTTCCGACCTGCCCCTGCAGGGGTCCTCGCGCACGCAGACCCTGCAGATCGTCGGCGCGATCAAGCAGGTCCTGAAGTCGCGTGACTGGAAGGCCGGTGCGGTGAATGTCGGCTACCAGTCCTGCGACGACTCGACGGCCCAGGCCGGCAAGTGGGATCCGGGCAAGTGCAGCCAGAACGCGAACGCGTACGCCGAGAACGCCAGCCTCTACGGCGTCATCGGCACGTTCAACTCGGGCTGCGCCGCGATCATCATCCCGGTGCTCAACCAGGCCCCGGGCGGCGGCGTCGCCATGGTCTCGCCTGCGAACACGTTCGTCTGCCTGACCGAGGGCGGACCGGGCTGCGCGGATGACGAGCCGGACAAGTACTACCCGGCCGGCACGCGCAACTACGCCCGCGTCGTCGCCCACGACGCCTACCAGGGCGCGGCTCAGGCCGAGTTCATGCAGGCGGAGGGCACGACGAAGCTGTACATCCTCAACGACAAGGAGGCCTACGGCCTCGGCGTCGCGACGAACACGCGGAACGCGGCCGAGCACCTCGGCATCGAGGTCGTCGGCTTCGAGGCGTGGGATCCGAAGGCCTCGAACTACGAGGCGCTGATGACCAAGGTCAAGGACTCCGGGGCGGACGGTCTCTTCCTCGGCGGCCTGATCGACGAGAACGGCGCCCAGGTGATCAAGGACAAGGTCAAGGTCCTGGGCGCGAACGACGGCGCCGTGAAGCTCTACATGCCTGACGGCTTCACGACGCAGCAGACGATCGACGAGGCGGGTGTCGCCAACACGCAGGACGCCTTCTTCTCGGTCGCCGGCATTCCGACCGAGGAGTTCACCGGCGCGGCCGCGGACTTCATCGCCGAGTTCGAGCCGACGCTCGGCGGCGACCCGGTCGACCCGTACGCGGTGTACGGCGCCCAGGCTGCTGAGGTCATGCTCGACGCTATCGCGAACTCGGCCCCGGACTACAACCGCGCGGACGTCATCGCGCAGGTGTTCGCGACCAAGGTCACGGGCGGCTTCCTCGGCGACTTCGAGATCAACGAGAACGGCGACCCGGCTCTTGCGAGCGGCGCGGTCGTCGGCTTCACGATCTACGTGGGCCAGGACACCCTCGTTCCCGAGACGGTCATCTCTCCAAAGCCGGAGAATGTCGACGCTGCGAGGGGCACCTAACGCCTACTCGGTGACGATCTGGGGGAGGGCTTCGGCCCTCCCCCAGCTCTCTCCCGAGGCATCCTCGCGATGACGGTCCAAGCAGGGAAAGAGCAGCGTCTGGGGGCCCGGCGAAAGGGCCCGGACGTGCTCTCGATCATCGGGCTCGTCTTGGTCGCCCTGGTCGCGGTCTGGTTGCTCGTCAACCTGATCGACAGTCCCGAGTCATTCGCGAACGTCGCCCTCATCGGCCTGACGACGGGCTCGGTCTACGCGCTCGTCGCGCTCGGCTACACGCTCGTCTACGGAATCCTGCAGCTGATCAACTTCGCGCACGGCGACGTCTTCGCGCTGTCGGGGCTCGTCGCGAGCTCGATCATGATCAGCCTGCTGGATCTCAGCGGGAACGAGGCCGCCTACGTCATCGCCATCGGCCTCCTGACGACGATCGCGCTGACGATGCTCTTCGGAGCGGGAATCAACGTCACGATCGAGTTCCTCGGCTATCGCAGGCTGCGGGACCAGCCGCGCCTGACGATGCTGATCAGCGCGGTCGGGATGTCGTTCATCGTCCAGAACATCTCGCTCTACTTCTACGGGGTTGACTACCGGGACTCGCCGCAGCTGATCTCCGCGGGCCCCGCGTTCACGATCGGCAACGTCTCGATGAGCTGGAACAAGCTTTCGGTCGTGCTCATCACGATCCCCGTCCTGCTGCTGCTCACCTGGCTCGTCCGCTCGACGAAGCAGGGCAAGGCGATGCGGGCGACGGCGCAGGACCAGGACGCCGCCGCGATGATGGGCATCAACGTCAACCGCACGATCTCGTTCACGTTCCTGCTCGCCGGCGGGCTGGCCGGCGCCGCGGGCGTTCTCTACGTGCTCCAGTTCCAGATTCGGTACGACACAGGCTTCGAGCTGGGGCTGATCGCGTTCACGGCGGCCGTCCTCGGCGGCATCGGGAACCTCGCCGGCGCGACGCTCGGCGGCCTGATCATCGGGTTCATCCAGGCCTTCAACGAGGGCCTCTCGATCTTCGCGCCGGGGAGCGACTGGACGCGCTCGATCGTGTTCGGGATCCTCATCGCGATCCTCGTCTTCCGCCCCGAGGGGCTCCTCGGCGAGCGGACCCCCGAGGGCGCCTGATGTCCACCACGGAGGGCCCACCCACGCCGGCTGTCGGGAAGCCGAGAGGGTCGAGGTTCCCGACCGGGATAGTCATCGGGCTCGCCGCGCTCGCGCTGGCCGCGCTCTATCCCGTCTTCTACGAGGAGTTCCTCGGAGACATGAGCATCCCCGTCTTCCGCGAGTGGCCGAGCGTGAGCACCGCCGTGATCATGATCGTCTTCATGATGATGGCCGTCGGCCTCAACATGGTCGTCGGCTACGCGGGCCTGCTCGACCTGGGCTACGTCGCGTTCTACGCGGTCGGCGCCTACACCGCAGGCTGGCTCGCGTCGGGGCACTTCCAGCAGGTGAAGGTGCACGTCTTCTCGTCCGGCGTCGGACCGGATCTGAGGGGCATCCATATCAACCTGTGGATCGTGCTCCTCGTCGCCGGGTGCCTCACGGCGATCGCGGGCATCCTCATCGGCCTGCCGACCTTGCGCCTGCGCGGGGACTACCTGGCGATCGTGACGCTCGGCTTCGGCGAGATCATCCCGCAGTTCGTGCGCAACGCCGACAACCTCCACGGCTTCAACCTCACGGCGGGGACGTTCGGGATCAACCCGATCGACTCGCCGGGCTTCGGCCAGGCGCTCAACGACTCGCTCGGGCCTGCCGGTGAGCTTCCAGCAGTCGTTCGACAAGATCAACCTCTTCTACTGGGGCGCGCTCGTGCTGCTCCTGATCACGATCTTCTGCTCGATCCGCCTCCGCGACTCGAGGCTCGGCCGCGCCTGGATCGCCATCCGCGAGGACGAGACCGCAGCGGCCGCGATGGGCGTCCCGCTCATGCGCACGAAGACCGCCGCCTATGCGCTCGGCGCCTTCTTCGGCGGCGTGGCCGGGGCCTACTACGCGAGCTTCAAGGGCGGTGCCTTCCCGAGCGAGTTCTTCTTCAACATCTCGGTCTTCCTGCTCTGCATGGTCATCCTGGGCGGCATGGGCAGCGTCTGGGGCGTCGTCCTCGCGGGCGCCATCCTCACGTACCTGAACCAGGAGGGCCTCGCGAACCTCGGCAGCTGGCTGAACAACGAGACGCCGCTCAACTTCGAGGTCGCGAAGTACCAGTTCGGGATCTACGGGATCATCATCGTGCTGATGATGCTGTTCCGGCCCGTCGGCCTGATACCGGAGGGCAGACGCAGGCGCGAGCTCGAGGAGGGCGACCTGCCCACCGACACCCTGTACGGGGAGCGGCACGAGTAGTGGCCGAAGACATCCTCATCGCACAGCAGGTGCGGAAGGAGTTCGGGGGCCTCGTCGCAGTCAACGACGTCGACTTCTCCATCCCCCAGGGCTCGATCGTCAGCCTCATCGGCCCGAACGGGGCCGGGAAGACGACCTTCTTCAACATGCTCACCGGCGTCTACAAGCCGACGTCGGGGCTGATCGACTTCGACGGCAACGACGTGACCGACAAGCCTCCGCACGTCGTCACGAAGCTCGGCGTCGGGCGGACGTTCCAGAACATCCGCCTGTTCGAGTACATGACGGCGCTCGAGAACGTCCTCGTCGGCATGCACCATCGTCTCAAGGGCGGCATCCTCGGCTCGATCTTCAGGCTCCCGCGCGTGCGCCGCGAGGAGAAGGAGGCGCACGAGCAGGCCCACGAGCTGCTCGAGTTCTGCGGGCTCAAGAACCGCGACAACACGCTCGCGCGCAACCTGCCGTACGGCGACCAGCGCCGGCTCGAGGTGGCTCGCGCCCTCGCGACCGGGCCGAAGCTCCTCCTGCTGGACGAGCCGACCGCCGGGATGAACCCGCAGGAGACGGCGGCGTTCACCGAGTTCGTCGCCATGCTGCGCGAGACGCAGGGCCTGACGGTGCTCATGATCGAGCACGACATGAAGGTGGTCATGGGCATCTCCGACCGGGTGACCGTGCTCGACTACGGCGAGAAGATCGCGGAGGGGCCTCCCGCCGAGATCCAGAAGGACGAGCGCGTCATCGAGGCCTACCTCGGCAAGGCGGCGACCACGGGAGGGGAGGGCTCGTGAGCGAGCAGGTCCCCGAGCCGCAGCAGGCGCCGGAGCAGCCGGCACCCCGAGCCCGCGATCCCGGCGCCCCGGCCGGCGGGCGGCGGCAACGGCAACGTCATCCTGGACGTCGACGACATCCACACGTACTACGGCTCCATCCACGCGCTCAAGGGCATCTCGATCCAGGTGAACGAAGGCGAGATCGTCACGCTCATCGGCGCCAACGGCGCCGGCAAGTCGACGACGCTCCGCTCGATCAACGGCCTGAACCACCCGCGGCGCGGCACGATCAGCTTCAAGGGCGAGAACATCACGAGCGCCTCGCCGCACAAGATCGTGGCGCATGGGCGTGGCGCAGTCGCCCGAGGGCCGCAAGCTCTTCCCGCGCATGAGCGTCCTCGAGAACCTCGAGATGGGCGCGTTCCAGCGCAGCGACCGCTCGGAGATCAAGGACGACCTCGAGCGCGTCTACGACGCTCTTCCCGCGCCTCTCCGAGCGCAAGACGCAGAAGGCCGGGACGCTCTCGGGCGGCGAGCAGCAGATGGTGGCGATGGGCCGCGCGCTGATGGCCCGCCCGCAGCTGCTCATGCTCGACGAGCCCTCGATGGGCCTCGCGCCGATCTTCGTCGAGAGGATCTTCGAGATCGTCGTCGAGATCAACCAGCAGGGCACGCCGATCCTGCTCGTCGAGCAGAACGCCCTGATGGCGCTCGACGTCGCGAACCGCGGCTACGTCATGGAGACGGGCCACATCGCCCTCTCCGACGACGCGAAGGCGCTCGCCAAGAACCCGCAGGTCCGCAAGGCCTACCTCGGCGAGGAATAGCGCTCCCCGGCGCCTCCGGGCGCCGCTCGGCCGCTTCCTCCCAGGGCACTAGACTCGGGGAATGCCGAAGACGCTGACCGGCGCCGAGCTCCAGCTCGACGACGGCCCTGCGCGCGAGTCCGAGCTCTTCCTCGTCGACGGCAACAACCTCGCGTACAGGGCGTACTTCGCCCTGCCCGAGGAGCTGGCGACCACGGAGGGCTTCCCGACGAACGCGCTCCTGGGCTTCACGAACATGCTCTTCAAGCTCCTCTCCGACTACAAGCCGAAGGGCGTCGCGGTCGCCTGGGACACGAGCCCGGTGCATCGCAAGGAGCTCGACGCCGAGTACAAGATCGACCGGCGGCCGATGCCGGACCTCCTGCGGGAGCAGTTCCCGCACTTCCGCCCGATCGTCGAGGCCTTCGGGTACAAGAACCTGGAGTTCGAGGGCTGGGAGGCCGACGACGTCATCGCGACGCTCGCGACGCGGGCCGACGAGGCCGGGGTCAAGACGTGTGTCGTCTCGACCGACCGCGACGCCTTCCAGCTCTGCACCGAGAACGTCTGCCTGATGATGACGCCGCGCGGCGTCGCGGACGTCCACGTCTACACGCCCGAGCGCGTCTTCGCGCGCTACGGCGTCACGCCCGAGCAGGTGCCGGACTTCATCGGGCTCAAGGGGGACACGTCCGACAACATCCCCGGCGTTCCGGGCATCGGGGACAAGACCGCGGGCCAGCTGATCTCGCAGTACGGCTCCCTCGAGGCTGTGCTCGAGCACGTGGACGAGCTCTCGCCGGGACGCGCGAAGTCCCTCCGCGAGCACGCCGACCAGGCGCGGGCCTCGAAGGAGCTGGCGACGATGCGGCGCGACCTGTCTCTCGACGTCGACCCGGCGAAGCTCGTGCTCTCGCCGCCCGGACCGCTCGCAGCTCAAGGAGATCTTCCGCCGCTTCGAGTTCCGCAACCTGCTTCGCCGCGTGGACGAGCTGGACGAGGCGCTGCCGGCGGCGCCGGCCGAGGTCACGGGCGTCGGACGTCCCCTGGCGCGAAGGCGAGCTCGAGCCGGTCGTCGGCCCGGCGGCCCTGGCCGTGGAGGGCGACCGCTTCGCGCTCGCGCGCGCCGGCGAGGAGGTGGTCGTCGGCGGGTGGACGCCCGATCTCGTCGGGCGCCTCCGCGACGCTGCCCTCGTCGTCCACGACGCGAAGGCGTCCCGGCTCGAGGCGGTCGACGACACGCTGCTGATGGCCTACCTGATCGAGCCGGGACGCTCCTCGTACCTGCTGGACGACCTCGCCGCGGAGTACGGGGTGGAGCTCGTGCCCGAGCCGGCGGCGGACGAGGAGACGGCCGCGCTCGTCCGTCACGCCGCGGCGACGCTGCGCCTCGAGCCGCAGCTCCGCGCGCGGATCGCCGAGCGCGGTCTCGACCCGCTCTACCGGAACGTCGAGCTGCCGCTGACCGGTGTTCTCGCCGCCATGGAGGACGTCGGCGTGCGCATCGACACGTACCGCATGGGGGAGATCACGGCGCGCCTGGCCGATCGCGTCGAGGAGCTCGAGGCGCGGGCGCACGAGCTGGCCGGCGAGGATTTCATGCTCGGCTCGACCCAGCAGGTCGCGCGCATCCTCTTCGAGGTGCTCGGGCTGACCGCCGGGCGCAAGGGGAAGACCGGCTACTCGACCGACTCACGCGTGCTCCGCGGCGATCCGCGACGAGCACGAGATCGTGGCCGTGATCGAGGAGTGGCGAGAGTACTCGAAGCTCCTGAACACCTACCTCGAGCCGCTGCCGAGCCTGATCTCCCCGGCCGACGGGCGCCTGCACACGCACTTCAACCAGGCGGTCGCGTCGACCGGACGGCTGTCCACCTCGAACCCGAACCTGCAGGCGATCCCGATCCGCACCGAGCTCGGCCGCGAGATCCGGAGCGCGTTCGTCGCCGAGCCGGGCTTCCGGCTCCTCTCGGCCGACTACTCCCAGGTCGAGCTGCGGATCCTCGCCCATGTCTCCGGCGAGCCGAAGCTCCGGGAGGCGTTCGCCGCCGGCGAGGACATCCACGCGGCGACGGCCGCCGAGGTGCTGGGGAAGGAGCGCTCCGAGCTGACGAAGGACGAGCGGAACGTGGCGAAGATGGTCAACTTCGGGATCATCTACGGCATCTCCTCGTTCGGGCTTTCGGAGAACCTCGACATCCCGCGCGAGGAGGCGCAGACCTATATCGACACGTACCTGGCGCGCTTCCCGCACGTCCAGGACTTCATCCAGCGGACGATCGAGCAGGCCGAGCGCGACGGCTACGTGACGACGCTGTTCGGCAGGCGGCGGCCGATTCCGGAGCTGAAGGCGCGGAACCGGCAGACGCGCTCGCTCGGCGAGCGCCTGGCGGTCAACTCGGTCATGCAGGGGACGGCGGCGGACGTGATCAAGGCGGCCATGGTCGCCATCCACCGGCGCCTGCGCGAGGAGGGCCGCGCCGCGCGGCTCGTGCTCCAGGTGCACGACGAGCTCCTGCTCGAGGTGCCCGAGGTCGAGACCTCGGCCGTGCGCGACCTGGTGCGCGAGGAGATGTGCGGCGCGTACCCGCTCGACCCGCCGATGACGGTCGAGATCGGCGTCGGCGACGACTGGAACGAAGCGAAGAGCTGACCCCACCGGCCACGTCCTGGGTCTGACCCCTGGCATGGCTCCCGTAGGCACGGCCCGCCCGGCGGCGCCCCCGGCCCGCCCGTGGCCGGGAGCCGAACCGCGGCGCGACACCGTCCCAGGTGGCCACGTCCGGGGTCTGACCCCGGACGTGCGAGAGCCCGGTCGAGGTCGGCTGGGTGCTCCACCGGGACTGGTGGGGGCGCGGCCTCGCGACCGAGGCGGGCGGTGCCGCCGTCGAGTGCTGGCGCGAGCACCTCGCCGACCCGCAGCTCATCTCGATCACGACTCCCGGCGAACCGCCGCTCGCGGGCGGTCATGGAGCGTCTCGGCCTGACGGAGCGCGGCGAGACGCCCTGGCACGGCCACGACGTCGTCTGGTACGCGCTCGACCGCTGACCTCAGCTCCGGCGCCAGACGATCTCGGCCGCGCCGATCGGCCACTCGACGGGCTCGCTTGTCGCCGGCGAGGTCGTAGAACGTCACCTCCGTCGGCCCGCCGATCACGATCCAGCGGCCGTCCGGTGACCACGAGGCCGCATGGCCGGGGAAGATGGTGCCGCTCGGGCCGAGCTGGGAGCAGCCCGACGTCGAGCACGCGGATGCGGTCGCCGGCTCGGAACGCCGCCGAGCAGTTGTCCGGAGAGAGCTCCGGCAGCCGGCCCTCGTAGCGCGCGGGCAGATCGAGGGCGGCGGTCAGGCGGCGGCCGACGTATCGCTCGATCCGGCGTCCTTCGACGACGACGGCCACGGAGCCGTCGCTCCCGTAGTGGACGTGCGTGATCCCTCCCGAGGCCCGCAGCCCGGGGCGGTCGCCGATGTAGAGCCGGTCGCCCCGCGCATAGACGATCTCGCCCGCCGGCGTGTACGCGGCCGGGCACCCGTCCAGCTGCCGCCGCCGGCCGGCGAGCTCGAGGTCGATCCCCACGAGCCGGCGGTTGCACCAGGCAGCGCGCTGCCCGTCGTCGCTCCAGATGAGGAACCCGAAGGCCGCCTCCGAGGATCCCAGGTCGCGGTTGGGCCGGCCGAGGTCGAGGAAGCGGAACGGGACGGCGTCCCCCACCGGCTCCCCGACTCCGACCGCGACCTTCGCGGTCACCGGAGCGGCCCAGAGCTGGCAGGTCGAGCGCGCGACGACGTTCGGGAGCTCGAGCCCGGTCGGGAGGTCGAACTCGCGGATCGCGCACGAGCCCGTCTGGGCCAGCACGATGGAGCCGGGCGCACCGGTGACCGCCGGGAAGAACGCGCGACCGAGATTCTCGTCCACCTCGGCCCCTGTCCCCGTCGGCTGGGTCTCGCCGGTCGCGGTCGTGGTCGGCCTGACCTCGATGCGGGTCTCGTCCGGAACGGAGGGAATCCGCGAGGGCGATGCCGCCCACGAGCAGCACCGCGCCCAGGATGAGGAGGTCGCGGCCTTTCACGGAGTGCTGGCTATAATGCGCGATCCCGCATGGTTTCGAACGACACGACTACCGAAGCAGACATCTCGAAGACAGACGACGACGTCTGGACCCGTGGTCCTGACGGCGAGCTGATCCCCGACTACGACTCCACCTTCCCCGTCATCAACGAGGGGGAGGTCGTGCGCGGCAAGGTCGTGCGCGTGGACAAGGACGAGGTCCTGGTCGACATCGGCTACAAGTCCGAAGGGGTCATCCCAGTCTCCGAGCTCTCGATCCGCCGGTCGGTCAACCCGGCCGACGAGGTGAACCTCGGCGACGAGATCGACGCGCTCGTGATGACGAAGGAGGACGCCGAGGGGCGCCTGATCCTGTCGAAGAAGCGCGCCCGCTTCGAGATGGCGTGGAAGCGCATCGAGGGCGCTGCCGAGAGCGGCGAGCCCGTGGAGGGAATCGTCATCGAGGTCGTGAAGGGCGGGCTCATCCTCGACCTCGGCGTGCGCGGCTTCCTGCCCGCGTCCCTGGTCGACATCCGGCGCGTCCAGGACCTGGACGAGTTCATGAGCCAGACGCTGCGCTGCAAGGTGATCGAGCTGAATCGCAGCCGCAACAACGTCGTCCTCTCCCGCCGTGCGGTGCTCGAGGAGGAGCGGCGCGAGATGCGGCAGGCGATCCTCGACCGGCTCTCGCCCGGCGACGTCGTCGAGGGCACGATCTCGAACATCGTCGACTTCGGCGCGTTCGTCGACCTCGAGGGCATCGACGGCCTCATCCACATCTCCGAGCTCTCCTGGAGCCACGTCAACCATCCGTCCGAGCTGCTCGAGATCGGGCAGGAGGTCAAGGTCAAGGTGCTCGACATCGACCGCGACCGCCAGCGGATCTCGCTCGGGCTCAAGCAGACGCAGTCCGATCCGTGGCAGCAGGTCATCGACACCTACCAGCAGGGAGACGTCGTCGAGGGACGGGTCACGAAGGTCGTCACCTTCGGCGCGTTCGTCGAGGTCATCCCGGGCGTCGAGGGGCTCGTGCACATCTCCGAGCTCGCCGCGCATCATGTCGAGAACCCACGTGAGGTCGTCCAGCAGGGCGAGACCCTCCGGGCGAAGATCATCGAGATGGACGCCGAGCGCCGGCGCCTCTCGCTGTCGCTCAAGCGCGTCGAGGACGGAGAGTCCGCGCGACCGGGCATCGGCGAGGACGCTCCCGAGCTCCGCCTCTCGGACGAGGTCTTCGTCGAGGGCGCCGCGGCAGACGACGTCTCCGAGGCCGACCTGGAGGCCGCCGAGGAGTCTATCGTCGAGGAGGCGATCGCCGAGGCCGAGGACGAGGCCGTCGAGGAGGCGATCGTCGAAGAGGCGATCGTGGAGGCCGAGGTCGAGGCCGTCGCTGAGGAAGCGATCGCGGAGACCGAGACCGACGCTCCCGGCGAGCAGCAGGCCGAGGAAGGCGACCCGCCGGCTCCCGAAACGGGCCCCACGGTCGCGGACGAGGCTCCCGCCGAGGCCGGCGAGCCCGACGACGACGAGCCCCGGTAGCCACCGCCCAGTCGCGGTAGCGATCACGGGCGGGATCGGAGCCGGCAAGTCGACGGCTCTACGCCTGTTCGCGAAGCACGGTGCCGCGGTGATCTCGAGCGACGAGATCGTGCACAGGCTGCTGCGCGAGGACCCCGCGGTGAAGGAGGCCGTCCTCGAGCGCTTCGGGCCAGAGGTGCTGGGCCCCGACGGCGAGATCGACCGCGCCAAGGTGGGAAAGGTCGTCTTCTCCGACCGGCCCGCGCTCGCCTGGCTCGAGCAGCTCCTCCATCCGCGCGTCGTCGCCGGCTACCTGAAGTGGCGCGAGGAGCTGGCCGAGCTTCCGACCCCGCCCGCGGTGTGCGTGACCGAGGTGCCGCTCCTCTACGAGGTCGGAGGTGAGACCCGCTTCGACAAGGTGGTCGTCGTCACCGCCTCGCCGGAGGTGCGGATCTCGCGTCGCATCGGCCCGCTGCGCGAGCGGGAGCAGCGCCTGCTTCCCGAGGAGGAGAAGCTGAAGCGGGCAGACTTCGCCTACGTCAACGACGGGACGCTCGCCGATCTCGACCAGTTCGTGTCCGGCGTGGTCGCCACTCTCTCCAGATGAGACTCGTCTTCAGCGGCGTGGTGCTCCTGGCCGCCCTCGCGGTGGGGGTCTTCTACGTTGAGGATACGAAGCCGGCCTGGTACGCGCGGCTCCGCTACCCGCTCGAGTACGAGCACATCGTCCGCGGGCACGCCGAGCAGTACGAGCTCGACCCGGCTCTGCTCGCCGCAGTCATCTACCGCGAGAGCAAGTTCGACCCCAACGCGCGCTCGTCCTCGGGCGCGCTGGGCCTCATGCAGCTCCTCCCCGACACGGCCGAAGGGATCGCGCAGCTCACCGGCGGCAACCGCTTCGAGGTCGACGACCTCTACGACCCGGAGATCAACGTCCGCTACGGCTCCTTCTACCTCCGCCGCCTCCTGCGCAAGTACGACGACGAGCGGCTCGCGCTGGCCGCGTACAACGCCGGGCAGGCCAACGTGGACGAATGGATCGCCGAGGGCGAGGAGGGGATCCCCTTCCCGGAGACGCGCGAGTTCGTCGACAACGTCCTCGAGGCGCGCGACGTCTACGCGCGCGCCTACGCGGACGAGCTCGGGCTCGACTAGAGCCGAACGACCTCGCAGTCCCGGGCGACCACGTCGGACCGGTCTGCGACGACACGGTCGCGGCCGCTCCCGCAGTGGATCGTGTCGCGTGCGCCTCCCCGGGCGAGGATGACGTCATTTCCGTCCCCGGCGAGCACGACGTCTCGGCCGGCACGGGGCTCGATCCGGTCGTTGCCGCCCTTCGCGCAGATGTAGTCGAACCACGGGCTGCCCACGAGCACGTTCCGCTTGGGGGTGCCCTCGCGGGTGCAGTAGCCGAGCAGGGTCAGCCGCGGCGGAGGTGGGCTGCAGAGCTTGCGCAGGCGCATGCGCTGGACATGGCGGAGCTCGCGATACGCGGGCCGCCCTGCCAGGTTCTCGAGCTCGTAGGGGTCGGCGGCGAGGTTGTAGAGCTCCTCCTCGCCGGTCGAGTACTGGACGTACTTCAGCGCCGGGCGCCGCAGCGCACAGTAGGGAGGCGCGAAGGGGCCCATGTGCTCGACGAGGAACAGATTCCTCCAGAGATCCACGGGGTCCCCCAGGAGGGGCTCGAGGCTGCGGCCCTCCGCCGGGAAGGGCGCCCCGGCCACAGCGGCGAAGGTCGGGGCGAGGTCGATGTTGAGCGCCAGGCGCGACTCCTTCCGGGGGGCGCCGGCGAGCGGGTCGTAGCGGATGACCAGCGGCACCCGGATGGAGGACTCGTCCGCGACGTACTTCGAGTTCCAGCGGTTCTCGCCCCAGGAGAGCCCGTTGTCGGACGTGAAGGCGACCAGCGTGTTGTGAAGGCGACCCGTGTCCGCCAGCGCGTCGACGAGCTCCCCCACCGCGTCGTCCACCGCGAGCAGGGACTCGAGCTGCTTCTCGTGCAGCCCGTCCTCCAGGGCCTGGCGCGCTTCGTCCCAGAGCGGGCGGGCCTGCGCGAACGCCGGCTTGTCGGAGACGTCCTCCTCGTTGTAGTTGGGCGGGCGCCACGGCTCCATGCCGGCAAAGGCGCCTTCGTGCCGCCGAGCCGGCACCGCCGGCAGGTGCGGGGCCGTCGGGGCGAAGACGACGAAGAGCGGGCCACTCGCGCTCCTGATGAAGTCCGCGGCCTTGTCCGCGAGGACGTCCGTCGAGTAGTTGCCGAGCCCGTTGTACGGGACGAGGGCTCCGTCCTCGTTGAGGGTGAAGTCGTAGTAGAGATTCGAGCCGGTGGTGATGAAGGCCGCCCAGCGCGACCAGCCGGGCGGGACGTAGGTGCCGGCGTAGCCGTTCAGGTACTTGCCGAAGTGGGCCGTCTGATAGCCGGCCGCCTGCAGCGTCGTCGCGATCGTGCTCGCGTCCCGGAAGACGTGGAAGCCGCCGTACTTCCCCTGGTTGGAGTAGACGCCGGTGGTGTGCGAGTACTGACCCGTGAGGATGCTCGCCCGGCTGGGGCAGCAGAGCGGGTTGACGACGAACGCATTCGTGAAGTCGACGCCGTGGCCGACCAGTTTGGACTGCACGGTCGGCATCTGCTCGATCGTGTCGAAGCGCTGGTCGTCGGTGAGGACGAGCACGATGCTGGGCTGCTGCGCCTGCGCCGCGTGAGCCAGCGCGAGCGCGGCCAGGATCGCGAGTGCGCAGCTGACGGGACCCCTCGCGCGCATGGCGCGAGAGTATCGGCTGAGGCGGTGGAGCAGCAGAACGGCCTAGGGGCAGCCCCGCTTCAGGTCGGTGCGATCGCCGTTGCACGCGTCGGGGCCCGGGCCGCCGATCAGCTGGTCGCCTCGGGCGCGGTCGCGGGCATCCAGCGAGTCGGCGCCCCCGGCGCCGCGCAGGACGTCCCGGCCGTGGCGGTCGAAGATCAGGTCGGAGCCTCCCTGTCCGTTCATCACGTCGTTGCCGCCGCCTCCGAAGATCAGGTCCGCTCCGCCGCCGCCGAGGATGAGGTCGCCGCCGCCCAGGCCGCGGATCTCCTCGGCGCCGGGTGTTCCGGTGAGCGTTTCCCCGCCGGGCGATCCGAGGACCAGCGGGCCCCAGCTGAGCGTGATCCGGGTGGTGTCGAACAGTCCTTCCAGAGGCGTGATCTGGATCATGTAGGTCTTGGACGCTTCGGCGTCCACGAGCGGGAGCCAGCTCGAGCAGCAGCCGCGATCCGGGTCGTCGTCGTTGGAGCCCAGCTCGACGAGCGACTCGACGCTGGTTCCCTCGTACACCGCCAGGACGGTGTCGACTCCGCGACTGCCGAAGGTCGACACCTTGTACGTGCCGTCCGCCGGCGGCTGCCACGAATACCAGGTGCTCGACTCGGCGCCGAAGGGCTGCTCGCCCAGCTCCGTCGTTGACCCGTCGAGCGTGTCGTCGGTGCGGGTGCCCGACGCTCCCGTCAGGGCGATCGCCTCCGAGAAGTTGTCGTTCGCCGGCGACGGCACGGCGGCGACGAGAAAGATGCCCGCCTTGCCGGCGAACCCGTCGATCGCGATCCGGTAGGTCGTCCCGGCGATGGTCGGGAAGCTGACGCTCGACCCGCCCACGTTCGTGTCGTCGTTCGAAGCCACTTCCGTCAGGGCGTTCACGGCCGTCCCCGTGTAGACGCCGAGCACCGTGTCGAAGAGCGCGTCGGAGATCACGGCGACGTGCGGGACGCTGCCGTCGAGCGGCGCCGTCCACGTGAACCAGACGGACTTCCCGCCGGCGTTGCCGGCGTGATCCGGCTCGCCGGCCTCCTTCGTGGCCCCGACATTCGAGCCGAAGACGAACTCGTCCTCGGCCGTGTTCAGGTCGATCGCGTTGGCGAAGTCGTCGTTCGCGGGCGCAGCGAGCGCGGTAGCTGGGAGGGCAAGGGCCAAGGTCACGATGACGAGCGGGGCGATGCGCACTCGACTACCTCCTCGGAGAGATTGACGGGACCGTACGACTTCCGGCAGCGGCCTTCAAGCGCCGGATGAGCGCTGGCTAGGATGATCGTCGTGCCGCCCTTCCGCGTATCCGAGGCCTACCGGCCGACGGGCGACCAGCCGCAGGCGATCGCCGCGCTGTCCGAGTCGATCAAGCGCGGCGACCGCTTCCAGACCCTGCTCGGGGCGACCGGGACGGGCAAGACGGCGGCGATGGCGTGGATCGCCGAGCAGGTGCAGCGCCCGACGCTCGTGATCGCGCACAACAAGACGCTCGCCGCGCAGCTCTGCAACGAGTTCCGCGAGTTCCTTCCGGACAGCGCGGTCGAGTACTTCGTTTCCTACTACGACTACTACCAGCCCGAGGCCTACGTCCCGCAGGCAGACCTCTACATCGAGAAGGACGCGTCGATCAACGACGACATCGACCGGCTCCGGCACGCGGCGACCGCGGCGCTCCTGGCCCGCAAGGACGTGCTCATCGTCGCCTCGGTCTCCTGCATCTACGGCATCGGCTCGCCCGAGGCCTACGAGGAGAAGACGGTCGCGCTCGGGGTCGGCCAGGAGATCGACCGGGACGTGATGCTGCGGAAGCTGGTCGACATCCAGTACGCCCGCAACGACTCCATCCTCGGGCGAGGGCGCTTCCGGGTCCGGGGCGACGTCGTCGAGGTGCAGCCCGCCCATATGGAGTCCGCCTACCGCATCTCGTTCTTCGGCGACGAGGTGGAGCAGGTCACGCACTTCGACCCGCTCTCGGGCGAGATCTACGCTCGCCTCGAGCACCTCGCCATCTTCCCGGCGACCCAGTACGTCACCTCGCGGGACACGATCGAGCGCGCCGTCGGCGAGATCAAGCACGAGCTCCAGGAGCAGGTCAACCTCTTCGACTCGCAGGGGAAGCTGCTCGAGGCGCACCGGATCCGGCAGCGCACGGAGTACGACCTGGAGATGCTGCAGGAGCTCGGCTACTGCAACGGGATCGAGAACTACTCGCGGATCCTCGACAACCGCGCTCCCGGGACGCCGCCGCACACCCTGCTCGACTTCTTCGGCGACGAGTTCCTCGTCATGATCGACGAGTCGCACCAGACCGTGCCGCAGATCGGCGGCATGTACGAGGGCGACCGCTCGCGCAAGGAGACGCTGGTCGAGCACGGCTTCCGGCTCCCGTCCGCATTGGACAACCGGCCGCTCCGCTTCGACGAGTTCCTGGAGCGGGCGCCGCAGCTGCTCTTCGTCTCCGCGACGCCGGGGGCGTTCGAGCTGCGCAACTCCACGAACGTGGCCGAGCAGATCATCCGCCCGACCGGGGTCGTCGACCCCGATGTGGAGCTGCGCCCCACGAAGAACCAGATCGACGACCTCCTGAACGAGATCAGGCGGCGCGAGGAGGCGGGCGAGCGCGTCCTCGTCACGACGCTGACGAAGAAGATGGCCGAGGACCTGACCGACTACCTGCTCGAGTCGGGCGTGCGCACGCGCTACCTCCATTCCGAGGTGGACACGCTCGACCGCATCAAGATCATCCGCGAGCTGCGCCTGGGCGAGTACGACGTCCTCGTCGGCGTCAACCTCCTGCGCGAGGGGCTCGACCTGCCGGAGGTCTCGCTCGTCGCCATCCTCGACGCCGACAAGGAGGGCTTCCTCCGCGGTCAGACCGCGCTGATCCAGACGATCGGGCGCGCGGCGAGGAACGTCAACGGCAAGGTCGTCATGTACGCCGACAAGCTGACCGAGGCGATCAAGGGCGCCATCGACGAGACGACGCGCAGGCGCGACATCCAGCTCCGCTACAACGAGGAGCACGGAATCACGCCGGAGTCGATCGTCAAGGGCGTCTCCGACATCGCCGAGTTCCTCTCGCTCGAGTCGGCCCCGCACGTCCCGGGCCGCCGGCGCCGCGGCCAGCGCCAGGTCGAGGGCATGTCCAGCGAGGAGCTGGAGAAGCTCGTGGTCACGCTCGAGGAGGAGATGTACGCCGCCGCCGAGGAGCTCCGCTTCGAGTACGCGGCCAAGCTCCGCGACGAGCTCAAGGACCTCCGCCGCGAGCTCCAGGCGACCGCCGAGCCCGCCGCTTAGCGGCCGGCTCGGCGGATGCTCAGCTCACGCCTCTGTGTGAGTTCACGTTTCCACGCGTGAGAGCGTGTTGTCGAACTGGTTCACGACCCAGACGGCGCCCTCGCCGGCGGCGACGCCCTGGGGCCTCGATCCGACCTTGACAGGCTCGCCGACGACGGCGTCCGACTCGGGGTCGATCTGCACGAGCCTGCCGTCCGCGCTTGCCACCCAGACGGCCCCGTCGTCACCCACCGTCACGGCGATCGGCTGCCCTCCAACGGTGATCGTGCCGGCCACCTTGCCCGTCCGCGCGTCGATGCGCGTCACGGTGCCGTCGTCGTAGTTGGCGACCCAGACGGTCCCATCGGCGACTGCGAGGCCGAAGGGGCCGGCTCCCACACGGATCGGCTTGTCCCGCCGGTTCGTCGCCACGTCGAGGCGAACCACCGTGCCCTCGCTCGGGCTCGAGACCCAGGCCGACCCGTCCGCCACGGCGAGCCCCGCGAAGTCGGGCGTCCCGGAGCGGCCCACGAGGCGGGGCGACTCGGAGAGCACCTTGCCCGACTTCGGGTCGATGCGGATGACGGTTCCGGCGAGGGAGTTGAAGGCCCAGACCGACCCCTCGCCGACTGCGACTGCCAGCGGTCGGTCACCCACCGGGATCGGCTTCCCCACGACCTGCCCCGACTCCGGATCGATCCGAACGACCGAGTCTCCCACCATGTTCGCCACCCAGATCGCGCCCTCGCCGGCGGCGAGGCTGACCGGCTCCTTGGCGACGAGGATCGGCTCGCCGACAGCCGTCAGCGAGATCGGATCGATTCGTGTGACCGTATCGTCCTGCGTGTTGGCGACCCAGACGGATCCCCCGGCGACCGCGACCGCGGTGGGCAGATGCCCGACCTCGATCTCGTCGACGGTGGGTCCCTGCGCCGGCTTGGGCGCCGGAGCCGAGCCGCTCTCGGCAGCCGGCGTGTCTTCGCTTCCCCCGCATCCGCCGCCTCCGGCGAGGAGTGCGAGGGTGGCTAGCGTTGCGAGTAACGCTCTCATCGTTCCCACCTCGTGTAGGTATCGGGAACCGTGAAGCGGTCCATCCCTCACGGCTCGTTCCTTTCGGTGACCACCGCATCCGCCACGCGCTCGATCGTGATGCCCGCGCGTGCGCCGGCCTCGACGACAGCAGCCGCCGACGGGGCCTCGTAGAGCAGGAACCAGGTCTCGTCCCCCGGCACGAAGATGGAGCGGAGATAGCGCACGGTGCTCCCGGCGCGGGACATCTCCTCCGCGGCCGTGCTGGCCCGGGCGGCCGCCTTCTCCAGGTCGCCCGGGCCCGCCTTCGGCAGGTACGACTCGGCGAGGTACCTCGGCATCAACCGGCCCGAGGAGGCTTGATCCGGACCCAGCCTGCGAACACCGTGGTGTCTCCGACTCTGCTTGCGCGTGCCTGCACCTTTCCCCCCGCAAGGGCGACACCGTTCCAGGAGCCGCGTACCACCCAACCGTTCAGGAGGGTGACATCCGGCTCCTTGTCCAGCTTGAGGATGCCGACGAGGCTCACGGTGACGGAGCCGCGCGAGGACGAGAGCGTCTCCACGGCCGTGTAGTGAAAGATCTGGCCCTCGAGATCCACGGGCGTGACCACCGTGCTGACGTCCACCGGGCTCGAGGCGGTCTCCTCGCAGGTGAGCTCCGGGCAGTCCTTCTCGAACTGGATCGTGATCGCTCGCCGCCCGGACGAGTCTGCGAGGCCCGGCAGCAAGAGGGCCGCCAGCGAGACCGCCAGGACAACCCCAGCAATGCGCAGCTTCATCGTGACCTCCCTTTAGAACGACAATGCCGTCCACCGTAGGCAGGCCCCGGCCGGCCGGAAACAGGCAAACCCCCAGGCTTTGCCCGCTTCTACCCTGGGAACCGGCGCGCCAGCTCGGCGCGCGAGCGGAGGCCGAGCTTGCGATACACGTGCGAGAGATGGAACTCGACCGTGCGGGCGCTCACGAACAGCTCCCCGGCCACCTCCTTGTTCGTTCGCCCCTCTGCGACGAGCTCGGCGACCCGACGCTCCGTCGGCGTCAGCTCGTCGTGAGATGCGGCTCTGCCGCCGATCCGGCCGAGCTCGACTCGGGCTTTCTGCGCCCAGAGTGTCGCGCCGAGCTCCTCGAAGACCTGCACCGCCTCGTCCAGGGTCGCCCGCGCGTCCCGCTTGCGCTTGGCCCGCCGCTGCGCTGCACCGAGAGCCAGGAGCGTGCGGGCGCGGTCGAACGGCATGGGCACGCGCGCGTGTTGTGCCAGAGCTTGCTCGAACGCCGCGACGGCGCCTTCTCTCTCGCCTGTTGCTGCCAGGAGCAGCCCGCGGCAGCGGAAGCCGGCGGCCAGCGCCGAGGCGCGATCGAGCGCGCGGCCTCGCTCCTCGAGCCACTCGAGACGCTCCACTGCCTCGTCCAGCCGTCCGAGCGCGATGAGCGCCTCGATTTCGTCGGGGACGAAGCGGACCGAGCCCGGCTCACCGACTCCGGCCGCGAGTAGCCGCTCTCGCTGCGGAGCGAGCAGGCGGGCGGCCTCCTCCGGTCGCTCGAGCGAGAGCTCGAGCAGGCCGAGCGCCCACACCGCATGGATCCTCGCCACCTCCATCCCGCGCTCGCCGGCGAGCGTGAGCGCCTCCGCCGCGTCGGCTCTGGCCTCGGCCTCCCGGCCGAGCGACGCCCGCACGAGCGCCTGGATGGAGAGCGCCCACGCCTGCTGCGGCCGCTGTGCCGTTTGCAGCGCCACCTCGTACCCTTCCTCGGCGACACGTGCTGCCTCCTGCCAGCGTCCCGTCAGATACTCCGCCACTGCGAGGTTCGCGAGGATCATCGAGACCGAGGACTCGTCGCCGCGCCCCCGGGCGTCCTCGTGGGTTTGGCGCAGCCGCGCAGCCCCGTCCTCGCACTCGTCGGTCCAGGACAGGTACAGCGCCCAGGCATGGCGTGGCGAATCGACGACGCGCTCGGGGTCAGGACCCAGCTCGCCGGCGGCCCGCAAGGTCGCGGCAGCGGTCGGGCGTCCGAGTAGCGCCTCGACGATGCCCTGCTCGGTCAGCAACTGAGCCTGGAGAGCGACGGCGCCCAGGCGCGCCGCCAGGTCGGCCGCGAGGGTGGCGTGCTCGAGTGCGCTCTCGAGCTCCTCGCGCATGTAGAAGAGCGCGTTGGCGAGGCCCCCCGCCGCTTCCGCGCGCACCCGGTCGCCCGTCCCCGGCTGCCCGAGCGCCTGCCCCGCGAGCGCCGCGCTCTGCGGCTGGTCTCCTTCGAAGCGGGCCAGTTGTGCGAGGCTCACGAGCGCCGCTGCGCGGGCGTCACCCGTGCGCGCCGCCGCCAGCGCCTGCTCGAACAGCTCACGGGCTCTCATCGTGTCGCCCGCGACGAAGCGGTAGCGAGCCGCCGCCACCGTCCGGCGGTGCGCGTCGTCCGGGCGGTCGAGCGGCGTCAGCCGACGGGCATCCTCGCACAGCTCGGCGGCCGTCGCGGTCGCGCCCCGGGCCCGCGCGTGCTCCGCTGCCTCCTCGAGGGCCCGCGCAATGTCGGAATCCGGAGCGTCGGTCGAGAGAGCGAGGTGGCGGGCGCGCTCGTCCGCGTCGGGGACGAGCTCCGCGAGGCGCCGGTGGAGCTCGCGGCGCCCGATCGGGTCGAGGCTCTGGTACGCCGCAGAGGCGAGCAACGGGTGGGTGAAGCGGACGTGGTCGTTCTCGAGCTCGATCACCTGGGCGTCGAGCGCGGGTCGGAGGGCTCTCTCTCCGTCGGCGACGGCGGCGGCGAGAAGCCCGACCGTCGGCTGAGAGAGCGCCGCGGCCGCGGCGAGGACCTCGCGGCTCGCCGGCGGCAGTGCCTCGAGCCGGGAGCGAACGAGCTCCTGGAGCCGGCCGGGGACCGGCAGCGGCTCGCCCGGCGAGAGCTCGGCCTCGTGTGCCTGCAGCGCGCGGCCGAGCTCGAGGCCGAAGAACGGGTTGCCGCCGCTCACCTCGTGGACCCGGCGCAGCGCCGGCCGCGGCAGGACGAGGTCCAGCCGCGCGTGCAGCAGCCTGTGCACGGCGCCGAGCGCGAGCGGACCGACCAGGAGCGAGGAGAAGCGCTCGTCTTCGACGAGCCCGGCCGGGGCGTCGGTGCCGAGGCGGTGCGCGAGCAGGAGCCCGACCGGCTCCTCCCGCAGCCGCCGCCACGCGAACGACGCGACCTTGGCCGACGGGGGATCGAGCCACTGGACGTCGTCGACGGCGACCAGCACGGGGCCTACGCGCGCGAGCTCGCGGAGTATGCCGAGCACGGCCACCGCGACAGCGCGCTCGTCTGGGGGCGTGTCCCTCGGCGGTGCGAGCAGGAGCGCGACCCGGAGTGCATCGGCCTGCGGCTCCGGCAGCTCGCTGAGCACCTCGTCGAGCGTGCCTCCGACCAGGTCGCCGAGACCCGCGAACGGCAGCCCCGCCTCCGCCTCCGCGGGCCGGGTCTCGAGCACGCGGCAGCCCCGCTTGCGCGCCTCCTCCACCGCGGCGAGCCAGAGCGTGGTCTTTCCGGCACCTGCCTCTCCCTCGATCACGAGCCCGCTCGAGCCGGCCGCGAGGGCGTCGAGGAAGTCCACCGTCCGTTCCAGCTCGGCGTCTCTCCCGATCACTTCGGTCGTGCGCATGTTCGTCGGCCCTCGACCCTAGCGCGATTACCGCCCGGTAGCGGCCGGCGACGTGGTCACTGACTCGATGCGGCTGACGTACGGCACCGACTCACGATCACGGCTTCCGGAGCCTCCGGGCGGACCTGAGCCGATAGTGCTGAGCGGCTCGGTGCGGGCGGTTGAGAGCCGGTGTCGCCCGGGTTTCGACCTGGCAAACCTTTCGGCTGGGCGTTGTCAGGCGCCTCAGAGAGCGATACCGTCGCCTGGTCCCTCCCCGGGACGGATCTGACACAACATCGCTGCGCTCGGATCCGGGCGCGGCGCCCCTCCGTGCCAGGTCGAGGGCTCGAGAAAGGAGCTGAGATGGTGGGAAATCGTCAGTCCGGGCGGCGTCGGTTGTGGCTTGCCCTGTGCCTTGCTGCGCTCGTCGTGCTCACGCTCGTCCCGCCGGCGATCGCCAGCGGCGAGCGCATCCGCTTTGCCACCTTCAACGCGTCGCTCAACCGCAACTTCGAGGGTCAGCTGATCGCCGACCTGTCGACGCCCGCGAACGCCCAGGCTCGCACCGTGGCGGAGATCATCCAGCGGGCGCGGCCCGAGGTGCTCCTGATCAACGAGTTCGACTTCGACTCGGGCCACGTCGCGCTGCGCTTGTTCCAGGACAACTACCTGTCGTTGGGCCAGAACGGTGCCAGCCCCATCTTCTATCCCTACCGCTACACCGCGCCCTCGAACACGGGCATCCCCTCGGGGTTCGACTTCAACAACAACGGCGTGATCGGCGGCCCGGACGACGCCTACGGCTTCGGCTTCTTCCCGGGTCAGTTCGGGATGGCCGTCTACTCGCAGCACCCGATCCTCTACTCGAAGATCCGCACCTTCCAGAACTTCCTCTGGAAGGACATGCCCGGCGCGCGCCTCCCGGACGACCCGGCGACGCCCGCGCCTGCCGACTGGTACTCGCCGGCGGAGCTGGCTGTCTTCCGCCTCTCGTCCAAGAGTCACTGGGACGTGCCCATCCGCGTTGACGGCGACACGATTCACTTCCTCGTCAGCCATCCGACTCCGCCGGTCTTCGACGGGCCGGAGGATCGCAACGGCACCCGGAACTACGACGAGATCCGCCTCTGGGCCGACTACATCACGCCCGGGCCGGCCAGCTTCTACATCTACGACGACAACGGGGGCCGGGGCGGTCTAAAGCAGTACTCGCGCTTCGTGATCGCCGGCGACCAGAACTCCGACCCGGTCGACGGCGACAGCATCCCCGGCTCGGCCCAGCTGCTGCTCGACCATCCGCTGGTGAACACGAAGAAGACCCCGACCAGCAAGGGCGCCGTCGAGGCCTCGCTCCTCCAGGGCGGCGCGAACACGACGCACAAGGGCGACCCGAAGTTCGACACCGCGGACTTCGCCGACACCGCACCCGGCAACCTGCGCGCGGACTACGTCCTCCCGCGCAAGTCCATGAAGATCGTCGACTCCGCGGTCTTCTGGCCGCTCCAGAGCGACCCGCTCTTCCGGCTGACAGGCGTCTTCCCCTTCCCGAGCTCGGACCACCGGCTCGTCTGGGTGGACATCCGCAACCGCTGAACATCACCTTCGCGGGCCGAGCCGCTCAGCCGATCGCGCTGAGCGGCTCGGTTCCGCGCGGGAAGCGGCGGTCGGCGATCTGCGCCCAGCGGTGGTCGGCCCAGGCGTAGGTGAGCACGCGCAGCGTCCGCTCGTCCGCCTCGAAGAGATGGAGGCCGCGCGCCTCACCGCGGCGGCGCGGTCGCGGCTGGCCCAGGCCAGGGGCCGTGACGACGGTCGCGCCCCGCAAGGCTCCGTCGGCGACCTCGAACTCCCGCCGCTCGCTGACGGCGCTCTGGTGGGCGTGGCCGGACACGATCAGCTCGGCGCCGGCGTCCACGAGCGAGCCGAGCACGGAGCCCCGGCGGGCGACCGGCCGCTTGCGGCTCCGCCAGGGAGCGCCGACGAGATGGTGGTGGAGCGCGACGACGCGGAGGGCCCCCGGAGGCGCCTCGGCCAGGGCCCGGACGGCGCGCTCGAGCTGCTCGCGGCGCAGGGCGCCCCCCTGATGCTTCCACGGCCGCACGGAGTTGAGGCCGCAGACCACGAGCCGGTCCGAGCGGTAGACCGGCTCGACCTCGGGCCACTGGCGCCGGAACTCGTCGAACGGGTGCAGGAACCGCCCCGGAGGCCAGGGCGGGATGTCGTGGTTGCCGGGGACGACGACGAGCGGCCGCTCCAGCGAGCGCAGGAGCCGTGCCGCCCGCTCCTGCTGCTCCCGCTTGTTGCGATGCGCGAGATCGCCGGTGGCCAGGACGACCTCCGGGTCCGTCCTCCGCACCAGCTCGACCAGGTCCGCCTCGACCTCGGGCTCCTCGTGCGTTCCGGCATGAAGGTCGGAAACGTGCAGCACGCGGAGGTTTGGCATCGGGCGGGCAGACTATAGTGAGAGCATGGTCGACGAACCTGGCGAGATCTTCGACGACATGTATCTCGGCCTCCGGGCCGGTGCGGCAGAGCGCAAGAAGCGGCGCGGCGAGCCGCTCTCGCCCGAGGAGCAGGAGGTCCTCGGCCGCTGGCAGCGCCTCTCGGCGTGGCGCAAGACGCTCGCGGTCGGCGCGTTCGCGGTCGGCACGTTCGGCCTCGGCTTCACGCTGGGCGGCCTGATCTTCGGCCGCTGGCGCAGGGCATAGCGGCAGGACCGGCGTGGCGTCCGGCGAAGGCCGCCGAATGCCCGAGCTCGACCCCGGCGAAGAGGTTCGACTCGACGCGCGCCCGCACGGGATTGCCCTGGTCCAGCCGCTGCTCCGGCCGCTGGGGCTCGGCGGCGCCGGCGCGGTGCTCCTCTTCGTCGGCCAGACCTACTGGATCGTCGGCATCGTCGGCGCCGCCCTCCTCGCCCTGGGGGCGCTGCTCGCCTTCCGGGCCGTGCTCCGCTGGGACCGGACGCGCCTGCTCCTGACCACGAAGAAGCTCACGGTCGCCTACGGGATCGCCCGCCGCCGCTCCGCGTCGGTGGCGCTCGCGCAGGCGCCGGCCCTCGAGTTCGAGCAGGGCATCCTCGGCCGCCTCCTCGGCTACGGGACGCTCGTCGCAGGCGACTTCGAGGTCCCGTACGTCCCGGACGCGCGCCGGATCCGAAAGCTGATCGCCTAGCGCTCCCCGAATCCCTGGGAAACCGGAGTCGACGGTGAGGTAGTGAGCTCGTAAACGCCCCAAAGCACCCCGGCCGGCACATTTGACGGCCCTATGATCGTCCGTGGATGACCGTCGTCGTCGACACCCGTGCGGACTTCACGCTGGAGAATTTCCGCCGCGTGGCGCTCGGCGGTGAGAACGTGCGGATCGGACCGCGGGCCGTGGAACGGATGGAGGCCACGCGCGCGTCGTTCGTCGCGCTTCTGGACTCCGATCGCACGGCGTTCATCTACGGGACGACGACGCGTCCGGGAATCGAGGTGGGCCGGGCTCTGGCCCCGGACGAGCAGCGCGGATATGCCGACAAGCTGCGCGGAAGCTGGAGCCCCAGCTTCGGCGGAGGCGGCGTCCTCGAGGAGCACCTAGCGCGCGGGATCGTGTTCGCGCGGCTGGCGAACTTCGTCGAGGGCAACGCCAAGACGCGGCCGGTGATCGCGGAGCGGATCGCGGCGCTGCTCGACGGCCCGCTGCCCGAGCTTCCGCTCGGCGGGCACGTCGCCGCCGGCGAGATCCTGACGCTCGCTCCGCTCATGAACGCGATCGAAGGCGACTTCGAGGAGGGGGAGACGATGGCGCTCGTCAACGGTTCGCCGTGCGCCGCGGCACTCGCAGCGGACGTCGCGCTTTCGGCCCGTCATCGCCTGCACGCGGCCGAAAGGATCTTCGCGCTCTCCATCGAGGCGTTTGGCGCCCCGCTCGACGCCTACGACGAGGCGCTGGAGGACCTCTGGGAAGACGAGAACGAGATCGCCGCCCTGCATGGGCTCCGCGCTTTCCTGGAAGGCGCTCTGGAAACCGATCGCCTAGACCACCAGGCACCCGTCAGCTACAGGATCCTCCCGCGCGTTCTCGGCCAGGCGCACCGCGCCGTGGGCGCCATCGAGCACGCAGCGACCGTCTCGCTGCGTTCGGTGACGGACAACCCGGTCTACGTGCCGCCGGACGAGCGACACCCGCTCGGCCGGGCGATCTCGACCGGCGGCTACCACAACGGGATGGTCTATCCCGCGATGAGCGCGCTGGCGGCAGCTTGGGCTGACGTGGTCTTCCTCGCCGAGCGCCACGTCACGGCGATGCACGTGGGCGCGACGAGCGAGCTTCCCCCGCTGCTGGAGCGGCCGGGCGGGGGCGGCGGCAAGACGAACCTGCTGGGCTGGGTCGCGGGGAGCTTTCTCGAGGATGCGCGGACTGCGGCATCCGCGACTCTGCTGCCGTCCGGAATCGGCGATGCGCAGAACGACGTCGGCGTCGCCGACGTTTCTGGCCTACCGCAAGGAACGCGTTGCCGCCGACTGCCTCGATTCCGCGCTCGCGCTGCTCGCCGCCAGCTCGAGCCAGGCGCTGTGGGCCACGGACCGCGCGCCGGCGCCACCGCTTCGGCCTCTCCTCGACCGTGTGCGCTCAGTGTTCGCGCCGGTCGACGATCCTGCCGGTCGGCGAATCGGCGACGAGCTCGGCAGGCTGGCGCAGGAGTTCGCAGCGGCAGCTCGCACAGGCGCAGGCCGGACTTGCCTGAGCGGCCGCACACGAACGTCTGTTCTATCCGGTCGCAGGGCTAGACTGGGCTGATGGCGGCTGACGAGCTCGTCGTTCACGGCGCCCGGGAGCACAACCTCAAGGACGTCACCGTCCGGCTTCCTCGCAATGCGCTGATCTGCGTGACGGGGCTCTCCGGGTCCGGGAAGTCCTCGCTTGCCTTCGACACGATCTACGCCGAGGGCCAGCGGCGGTACGTGGAGTCGCTCTCCGCCTACGCCCGCCAGTTCCTGCAGATGATGGAGAAGCCCGACGTCGATTCGATCGACGGGCTCTCGCCGGCGATCTCGATCGACCAGAAGACGACCTCGCGAAACCCGCGCTCGACGGTGGGCACGGTGACGGAGATCTACGACTACCTCCGCCTCCTGTACGCGCGCGCCGGGCGGCCGCACTGCCCGATCTGCGGCCGGCCGATCGCCGGCCAGTCCATCGAGTCGATCGTCGACCAGGTGCTGCGGCTTCCCGAGTCGACGAAGTTCACCGTGAACGCCCCGGTCGTCCGCGATCGCAAGGGCGAGTACAAGGATCTCCTCGAGCAGCTGCGCGGGGAGGGCTTCACGCGCGTGAAGGTGGACGGGGAGCAGCGCGACCTCGACGAGGAGATCGAGCTCGACAAGAAGCTCAAGCACACGATCGAGGTGGTCGTCGACCGGCTGGTGATGAAGGAGGACCTGCGCCACCGGCTGACGGACTCCGTCGAGACGGCGCTCTCACTCGCGGACCGGCTGGTGGCCATCGACGTCGTCGACGGCGACACGCTGACGTTCTCCGAGCGCTTCGCCTGCCCCGAGCACGGCGTCGGCCTGCCGGAGCTGCAGCCGCGCGTCTTCTCCTTCAACTCGCCGCACGGGGCCTGCCCCCGCTGCACCGGGCTGGGCGCCCAGCAGGAGATCGACCCCGACCTGCTCGTCCCCGACCCGAGCCTCTCCGTCAGCGAGGGCGCGCTCGTCCCCTGGTCGGTGGGGAGCTCGAGCTACTACGAGTCGATCATCCAGGCGATCGCCGAGCGCTACGAGATCGACGTCGACAAGCCGTGGCAGGACCTGACCGAGGAGCAGCAGAACCTGTTCCTGTACGGGACGAACGGCGACAAGATCTACGTCACGTACCGGAACCGGATGGGCCGGCGGCGGGCGTACATGCTTGCCTTCGAGGGGATCGTCACCAGCCTCGAGCGCCGCTACAAGGAGACCGACTCCTCGCAGCAGCGCGAGCGGATCGAGGAGTACATGAGCTTCCGCCCCTGCCCGGCGTGCGGCGGCGCGCGGCTCAAGCCCGAGGTGCTCGCGGTCACCGTCGGCGGGAAGAACATCCACGAGCTGACGAAGCTGTCCGTCACGCGCGCGATCGAGTTCCTCGACGGGCTCGAGCTGACCGAGACCGAGCAGCTGATCGGCGCGCGGATCATCAAGGAGATCCGCGAGCGGCTGACGTTCCTCGACAACGTCGGCGTCGGCTACCTGCAGCTCGACCGGGCGGCCTCGACGCTCTCGGGCGGCGAGGCTCAGCGGCTGCGGCTCGCCACGCAGATCGGCTCGCAGCTGGTCGGCGTCCTCTACATCCTCGACGAGCCCTCGATCGGGCTCCACCAGCGCGACAACGCGAAGCTGATCACGACGCTCGAGCGCCTGCGCGACCTGGGAAACACCGTGCTCGTGGTCGAGCACGACGAGCAGATGATGCGCGCCGCGGACTGGCTTGTGGACATGGGCCCCGGCGCGGGCGAGCACGGCGGCCACGTCGTCGCCGAGGGCGCAGCGAAGCAGGTGGAGAAGAACAAGGCGTCGATCACCGGCCAGTTCCTCTCGCGCGCGCGGGAGATCGCCGTCCCGGAGCGGCGCACCGACGACCTGGGCGCGTTCCGCGTCCTCGGTGCGCGCATGCACAACCTCAAGAACATCGACGTCGAGTTCCCGGTCGCAAAGTTCGTGGCGGTCACGGGCGTGTCCGGCTCGGGCAAGTCCACGTTGGTCAACGAGATCGTCTACAAGGCGCTCGCCAACCGGCTCCACCGCATGCGGGTTAAGCCCGGCGACCACGACGCGGTCGAGGGGATCGACTGCTTCGACAAGGTGATCGACATCGACCAGTCGCCGATCGGCCGCACACCGCGTTCGAACCCGGCGACCTACACGAAGCTCTTCGACCACATCCGCGAGCTCTACTCGCAGACTCCGGATGCGAAGGTGCGCGGCTACAAGCCGGGGCGGTTCTCGTTCAACGTCCGCGGCGGCCGCTGCGAGACGTGCAAGGGCGACGGCACGATCAAGATCGAGATGCACTTCCTCCCGGACGTCTACGTCCCGTGCGAGACGTGCGGCGGGAAGCGCTACAACCGCGAGACGCTCGAGGTGCGCTTCAAGGGGAAGTCGATCGCGGACGTCCTCGAGATGTCGGTCGAGGAGGCGCTCGCCTTCTTCGCCAAGATCCCGAAGATCCGCCGGCGGCTGCAGACGCTGCACGACGTCGGGCTCGACTACATCAAGCTGGGGCAGCCCGCGACAACGCTCTCCGGCGGCGAGGCCCAGCGCGTGAAGCTCTCCTCCGAGCTCTCGAAGGTGGCGACCGGCAGGACGCTCTACATCCTCGACGAGCCCACGACCGGGCTCCACTTCGCCGACATCGAGAAGCTCCTCGAGGTGCTGCAGCGGCTCGTGGACGCCGGCAACACCGTGCTCGTGATCGAGCACAACCTCGACGTGATCAAGCAGGCGGACTGGCTCGTGGACCTCGGCCCGGAGGGCGGCGAGGCCGGCGGCGAGGTGATCGCCAGCGGGACGCCCGAGCAGGTCGCCGACGTCGAGGAGAGCTACACGGGCCAGTTCCTGCGGGAGCTCCTGCCGAGCGCGGCGGCCGCGGCTGCGTAGGCTCGGGGCGTGCGGTGCGTTGCAATCGCTCTCGCTGCCATCCTCGGGTTTGCGGCCGCCTTCGTGGCAACCGGGTTCGTGGGTATCTGGCTCAACCAAGGCCCTGAGTGCGATGGTGTCTGCGTCGAAGCGTTCCCGACCATCGGAGCGCTCGCCCTCGTTCTCGGAGTTCTCGGTGCGCTTGCTGGCGGGTTCGCCGCGAACGCCATCCTCAGTCGGTAGACGTCCTCGGCACAGCGCACGTAAGGGTCAGCCCTCCTGCAGGCTTCACTCCGGCCGCGTGGAGGGCTATCTTCGGGGCATGACGATGGAGCCTTCGGCCGCTCCGCGTGCCGACGACGAGTATCCGGCTCCCGCCGTCCTCGGGGCCGCGATCGCAACGTTCTTCTTCCCGGTCATCTCGCTGATCGCAGCGCTCATCCTCATGAGCGGCCAGCGGAACGAGCGCAAGCGCGGCCAGCTGCGAACCTGGGCGTGGGCGTCCGCCGGGTGGATCCTCCTCCAGGTCTTGATCGCCGTCGTGCTGGTCGCGACGTTCGCGACGTCGTCGACGGAGATCGAGATCGACCCCGCGCTGGGCGCCTGAGCCCACGCGGTACGCTCCTCGCGTGAACGCCGAGGTGCAGCCTGCTCCCGAGCAGAGCCCCGAGAAGCGCTGGTGGCTGCGGACGCTGGCGATCTTCCAGGCTCCGCGACCGGTCTTCGCCGCGCTCCGGGACGAGTCTCCGCGGGAGGTAGAGGCGCGGCAGGAGCCGATCCTGGCGATCGTCGTCCTCGCGGGCATCGCGGCCGTCCTGCTCGCGCCCGAGACCGGCAAGCTCCTGGACGAGAGCCTCGTCGACGACAGCATGGCGGTCGTCGCGGTGCTCGTCTTCCTGACGGGCGCGATCTACGGATTCGCGGCGTACTGGATCGGCGGCGCCCTGCTCTTCCTGGGCCTGCGCGGGGCGGGCTCGCAGGGGAGCTACCGACGCGCCCGGCACATCCTGGCGTTCGCGGCGGTGCCGACCGTGCTCGGGCTCGTGCTGGTCTGGCCGGCCCGGCTCCTGGTGTACGGCACCGACTCGTTCCGCACGGGCGGCGACGACACGGGCATCGGCCCGTTCCTCTTCGACCTCGCCGAGGGCGCGTTCGTGCTCTGGGCGTTCGGCCTGCTGATCTACGGGATCGCCGTCGTCGAGCGCTGGCGGCCGCTGCGCGCGGGCGTCGCCGTCGCCCTGCCCGTGCTCGCGATCCTCATCTTCACGGTTGCGATCGTGGCGCCGCTGTCGAGTCGCTGAGAAACGCCGCCACCTCGTCCTCGGGCATCGGGTAGGTGTGCTCTTCGCTCGGGAACGCACCGGAGCGCACGTCGGCGGCGAAGCGCTCGAGCGCCTCCTGGACCGCTGCGCCGATCTCCGCGTAGCGCTTGGTGAAGCGCGGCGAGTCACCGTCGTAGAGGCCGAGCAGGTCGTGGAGGACGAGCACCTGGCCGTCGCACCCGGCCCCGGAGCCGATCCCGATCGTGGGGACGGCCAGCTCCTCGCTGATCCGCGCCGCGACCGGCGCGGGCACCGCCTCCAGCACGATCGAGAAGCAGCCCGCACGCTCCAGCGCGACCGCGTCCTCGAGCAGCTGGCGCGCCTTCTCGGCTGTCTTGCCCTGCGCGCGGAACCCGCCGAGCAGGGTCGCCGACTGCGGTGTCAGCCCGAGGTGGCCCATGACCGGGATCCCCGCGCCGACGAGGGCGGCCACGCGGGAGAGGCTGGGCCCGGCGCCCTCGAGCTTCACTGCGTCCGCGCCGGCTTCCTTGACGAACCGGATGGCGTTGCGAACCGCGTCTTCGTCCGAGACCTGGAACGAGCCGAAAGGCATGTCGGCGATGACCAGGGCGCGGTGCGCCCCGCGCGTGACCGCGCGCGTGAGCATCAGCATCTCCTCCATCGTCGCGGGGACGGTGGTGGAGTGGCCGAGCACGGTCATCGCAGCGGAGTCGCCCACGAGGATCAGGTCCATCCCGGCCGCATCGGCGAGGCGCCCGCTGGGGTAGTCGTAGGCGGTGACCATGACGATGCGCTCGCCGCGCCCAGTCATCTCGCCCAGCTCGGTGAGGGGAAGCTTCCCGTTGGCCTCGGGCCTGCTCGTCACTCCGGGTCTCCTTCGAGGATGACGTTGTCGATCAGGCGGGTGCGGCCGGCGCGAACCGCAGCCAGAAGGTAGACGCGGCCGTCGAGGGGCGCAACCTCGACGTACTCCGGGTCGAGCAGCGGCTCCTCCGCGAGCACCGCTCTGGCCGCCGCCGCGGCGTCCTCGTGGCGCCGGTGGGCCTCTGCGCCGGCCTCGAGCGCGCGGGGAAGCGCCTGTGCGGCCTGACGCTCGCCCGCCGAGAGGGACGCGTTGCGTGAGCTGACGGCGATGCCGTCGGCGTCGCGCACGGTCGGCACGACGCGGATCTCGACCTCCAGGTCGAGATCGCGCACGAGCCGCTCCACGAGCACGGCCTGCTGCGCGTCCTTGCGGCCGAAGTAGGCCCGGTCGGGGCGGACGATGTTGAAGAGCTTGAGGCAGACGGTGGCGACGCCGCGAAAGTGCCCGGGCCGCCCGGCGCCTTCGAGGTCCTCCGCGATCGCCTCGACGTCCACCCAGGTCTGGAACCCGGGCGGGTACATCTCAGCGACCGGTGGGACGAAGAGGTGGTCGACGCCCCAGCCGGCGGCCAGCTCGGCGTCCCTCTTCTCGTCACGCGGATAGCGCTCGAGGTCCTCGAGCGGTCCGAACTGCGCCGGGTTGACGAAGATGCTCGCCACGACGACGTCGCACTCCTCGCGCGCGCGGCGGACCAGCGCCTCGTGGCCTGCGTGGAGGGCGCCCATCGTGGGCACGAGCCCGACGCGTGAGCCCGCGCGGACAGGCTCGAGCGCCTCGCGGAGCCCGGCGACCGTCCGGTGCGTGATCACCGCGCGGCGACCGCCGAGGTCATCATGTCCGGTGAGCGCGCGGTACATCGGCTCCAGCTCGGGCCGGCGCTCCCGGATCACCTCGAGATGGCGTTCGATCGTCTCCCAGTCACCGCGAGTGATCGGACCGGTCAGCTCGAAGTCGTTCTCCATCGTCCGCTGCATGAGCGGGAGCAGCGCCTCCGGGGGTGCCCCGGCGTCCTCGAGGAGCCCGCTCGCGGCGCGGTGGAGCGCGACGAGGAAGCTCTGGGCCATCACGGCGCCCGCGTGGTAGACGAGGCGGTCCTCGTCGGCCAGCTCGAAGGGGCTGGAGACGCAGCAGATCGCGCCAGCCGAAAACCGGCCCGCACGGCCTCCTCGCTCTCGCCGCTCACAGCCGCCCAGGCGCCGTCGAGCTGCTCGGGGCCGCGGTCGCGGACGATCGTCTGCAATGGATGGAGGCTGAAGCGGCGGAAGTGGGGGTCGAGCGAAGCGAGCGTGCCGGCCCCGCTCGTGTGTGCGATCCAGGGGCCCGCCGGGATGGCGGCGGCCACTTCGGGGATGACCCGGTCGGGAACGCAGAGGACGACGAGGTCCGCGTCGCCGACCTCCAGCTCGTGGCCGGTCAGGCGCGTGGGCAGCGACTCGGAGAGCCGCGCGGCCAGGGCGGAGCCGACGCGTCCGGCGCCGACGACACAGGCTGACGTGAATTCCATCTCGGGCTCCAGTTCCTCGGGGGATACCGGGCACTCGATAGCTTAGCGGTCGCTGGCTAGCCTTACGGCATGACGGAGAAGATCGACAAGAGCGAGCAGGAGTGGCAGGCGGAGCTGACGCCGGAGCAGTACCGCGTCCTCCGCAAGCACGGCACGGAGCGCGCCTTCACCGGCGCCTATCACGACACCAAGGAGCCAGGCACCTACCGCTGCGCAGGCTGCGGAGCCGAGCTCTTCTCGTCGGAGACGAAGTACGACTCCGGCTCGGGCTGGCCGAGCTTCTACGAGCCGGCCGACGAGCAGGCAGTCGAGACGGAGCGGGACTGGAGCCTGCTGATGCCGCGCACCGAGGTGCACTGCGCCGCGTGCGGCGGCCATCTCGGCCACGTCTTCCCGGACGGGCCGCAGCCTACGGGTCTCCGCTACTGCATCAACTCGGCCGCGCTCGACCTCGAGCGCGAGGAGGGAGCGAAGAATGACTGAGACTGCGACGTTCGGCGCCGGCTGTTTCTGGGGCGTCGAGGTGGACTTCCGCAACGTCCCGGGCGTCAAGGACACTGCCGTCGGCTACATGGGCGGGGACGTCCCGAACCCGACCTACGAGCAGGTCTGCACCGATCGCACCGGCCACGCCGAGGTCGTCCAGGTCGAGTTCGATCCCGCCGAGGTCTCCTACGAGACGCTCCTGAACACGTTCTGGTCGGCGCACGACCCGACGCAGCGGAACCGGCAGGGCCCCGACGTCGGCCGCCAGTACCGCTCGGTGGTCTTCTTCCACTCGCCCGAGCAGGAGGAGAAGGCGCTTGCGTCCAGGGCGCGCGTCCAGGCCCGCTACACGAGGCCCGTGGCCACCGAGGTCGAGCCGGCGTCGGAGTTCTGGCGCGCCGAGGAGTACCACCAGCAGTACCTGGTCAAGCGCGGCCGCGCGAGCTGCGCGATTTAGGAGGGTTAGCGCTCTGGAGCCGGCGCGTAGCTCCCGACCCACGAGTCCGGGATCGGGGCGGGAAAGCTCGAGCGCAGGTCGGCGTAGAGAACCGTCTGGCAGAGGGCGATGAAGGGCAGGCAGATGCTCGAGGCCGCGAGCTGCGTGGCCAGGTCCGCGGCGTCCGCGGAGAGCGGGAGCGACTGTGCGAGCAGGTAGAGGGCGAGGGTGGGCACGAGCGAGAGCGCCCCGCTCACGAAGAGCGTTCCGAAGACGATTCGACCCCGGCCGGCGACGAGCCTCCGGCTGCGGGAGAACGACGCCTCGACTCCCTTGCGCTCGAGGACGACGACCGGGACGACGAGCGCCCACCAGGTGTAGAAGACCAAGCCGGGCACGACGAACAGCATCAGGCCGACGGAGATCCCGGCGACGAAGAGGATCCAGACGACGAAGAGCGTTCCCGCGTAGGGGAGGACCGCGCGGACGCGGCCCGGGAGCGAGCGGTCGGCGGTCGGCTCTTCGATCGCGGCCACGGCGTCGACGAACATGGCCAGGGCCCACGCACCGGCCAGGAAGGCGATCACGTTCGCGTAGAGGTAGCCGACCTCCCCGAGCGCCATTGCCAGGATGACGCAGACGGCGCCGACGGCGAGGAAGAACGCAGCCGTCAGCGGCAGGAGGTGGAGCCACCAGGCTCGATAGGCGGCCAGAGCCTGCCTGATCACGTCGCTCGCGCTCATGTCCGATTCCTCGGAGCCCCCGAGCAGTCTCCTCAGTCAGATCCCTCCATCGAGGGACGGCTAACGGCGCGGCCCGCGGGTGCGGGCGACCCACTCGTAGCCGCGCTCCGTCAGGCCGGGGAAGGCTGCCGCGAGCGCGGCCAGGGGCCGGCCGCCTGGAAGGAGCCGGAGCAGCGGCGGGAAGGCTGCGCCCGCCGAATAGACCCGGCCGTCCGCCGTGACCAGGTGCCAGGACGCCATCTTTCGCACCTCGCCCATGCCGCCGAGGAGCTCGTCGGCCTCCGGGTCCTGGAGCGCCACGGGCCGCAGCCGCCCGTGCCGGTCCCAGGCGAGGAACCTCGAGACGGACCGGCGGCAGAACCCGCAGCGGGAGTCGAAGAGGATGACGGCCTGCTCCATGACGAGAGCGTAGAGGCAGGTTGCGGTGCATCCGGGGACCTGCCTACACTCCGTCGGCGATGCCGATCTACGAGTTTGTGTGCATGGAGTGCGAGTCGCACTTCGAGGAGCTCGTCGGGATGAGCGCGGCCGATCCGCCCTGTCCCGACTGCGGCGCCTCGCGGGTTGCGCGCCAGCTCTCCGTGTTCGCGGCTCATGGAGCCACCGGCACCGCCGGGCAATCCCTTCCGAGCCCAAGCTTTGGCGGTGGCGGAGGCGGTTGTTGCGGCGGGGCGTGTGGCTGCTGAGCCTGACGCGCTGAGCCGCCGGGCCGCGCTCGAGGCGCACGCCGCCGAGACCTCCGGCTGCACCCGCTGCCGCCTCGCGCAGGGGCGCACCCAGGTCGTCTACGGCATCGGCGACCCGGATGCCGACCTCATGTTCGTCGGCGAGGCTCCGGGCTTCCACGAGGACAAGCAGGGCTACCCGTTCGTGGGCTCGGCGGGGAAGCTCCTCGACCGGCTGCTCGAGGGCATCGAGCTCTCGCGCAAGGACGTGTACATCACGAACGTGCTCATGTGCAGGCCTCCCGGGAACCGGGATCCGCAGCCTGACGAGATCGAGGCCTGCGAGAGCCATCTCTTCCGCAAGCTGGAGCTGATCCAGCCGAAGCTCGTCGCCACCCTCGGCAACTTCGCCACGAAGCTCCTGTCCGGCAAGCCGACCGGGATCACGCGCGTGCACGGGCGCCCGCAGGAGGCGCTCGTCGGCGGCCGGCGGGTCACGCTCTACCCGATCTACCATCCGGCGGCGGCGCTCTACACGCCTGCAATGCTGAAGACCCTCGAGGAAGACTTCAGCCGCATCCCGGAGCTCCTGTCGGGCGTGCCGGGAGTGGTTCCTCCCGCAGAGGCCCAGGTGATCCCGTTTCCAGCGGCCGTGCTCAGCCCGGCCGCGGCCGTGCCGCCGGACGAGCAGCTCGGCCTCTTTTAGGAGGGCTCGCCGAAACGCAGCTGCGCCGCCGGGCCGGCGCTGCTCGCACCCCGACGACGAGCAGGGTTCCGCCAAGCCCTCCAGGCCTAGCTAGTCTGGGCGCCATGGTCGAGCTCGAGTCGTCCTCGCCCGGGGAGACCGAGCGCATCGGCGCTGCGGTCGCCCGGGAGCTCGAGCCCGGCGACGTCGTGGCGGTCTCAGGGGAGCTCGGCACGGGCAAGACGACCTTCGTGCGCGGCGCCGCGCGGGCGCTCGGCATCGACGGGCCCGTGACGAGCCCGTCCTACACGATCGGGCACCGCTACCCCGGTGAGCCTGACGTGTCGCACCTCGACCTCTACCGGTTCGACGGCATGTCCGACGCCGAGTGGGGCGATCTCGAGCGCTACTTCGAGGACGCGGTCGTGTTCGTCGAGTGGCCGGAGGCCGGGGAGGGCTTTCTGCCGCCGGCACGAGTCAGTGTCCGGTTGCGGCACCAGGGGCAGGCGCATAGACTGATTGCTCTCGAAGCCTCCGAAAAAGCCCTGGAAATACGCATATCCTCAGGTGCTGACCCTCGCGTTTGACACTGCCACCGACGTGGCCACGGTCGCGCTCGTCCGGGACGACGAGGTACTCGGGGAGCGAGCTTCGCGTGCGGTCAGGGTGCTGAAGGACGCGGAGGAGCTCCTGCAGGAGACCGGCCTCGACGCGAACGACGTCGACGGCATCGCGGTCGGCACGGGCCCCGGAAGCTACACCGGGCTGCGCATGGGCCTCGTCACCGCACGCACCCTCGCCATCTCCCTGGGCGTCCCGGTTGCCGGCGTCTCGACGCTGGACGCGCTGGCGGCAGGCTCCCCGGGGGCCGTTCCGGTCATCGACGGGAAGCGGAGCGAGGTCTTCACGCTCGTCGGCGGAGAGCCGCGCTGCCTCGCCGCGGTCGACCTCGAGGTCGAACGAGGGCGGACGTACGTCGGCGACGGTGCTGTTCGCTACCGTGGGCAGATCTCCGAGCGCGGGGGCCTCGTGCCGCCCGACGAAGCTCCTGAGCACGTGCCCTGGGCGCGCAGTCACGCGCTCCTCGCACGCGACTTCGGCCCCGGCGACGCTGCCGAGCCGATCTACCTTCGCGCCCCCGACGCCGAGAGGGCGCTGGAGCGATGATCGACCTCGAGCGGGTGCGCGTCGACATCCGCCGCTTGACGCTCGGAGACCTCTCCGACATCGAGCGGATCGAACAGCGTGTCTACCCGACGCCGTGGTCCCGCTCGATGTTCGCGGGCGAGCTCGCCAAGCCGTCGTCGATCTGCCTCGGCGCGTTCGACGAAGACGAGCGGCTCGCGGGCTACCTGATCGTCTCGCGCTACGTGGACGCCTGGCACATCATGAACCTCGCCGTCCACGACCTTCGCCGGCGCTCGGGCATCGGCAGCCGGCTGCTCGGCGCTCTCTTCGAGCTGACGGCGGGCGACCGGCACCGCGGGTACACGCTCGAGGTCCGCACCTCCAACAAGGGCGCCATCGCCCTCTACGAGCGCTGGAGCTTCGAGACGAGCGGCGTGCGGCGCGGCTACTACACGGACAACCGCGAGGACGCCCTGATCATGTGGAAGGACCCCCTCCCCGAAGAGAGCGGCGAGGCAGGCCCGTGATCCTCGGGATCGAGACGTCCTGCGACGAGACCGCGGTCGCGCTCGTCACGCAGGACGGCGACGTGCGCGCGAACGTCGTCGCCTCCCAGGCCGAGCTGCACGCGCGCTACGGCGGCGTCGTCCCGGAGGTGGCCTCCCGCCGCCATCTCGAGCTTGCCGCGCCCGTCCTCACGGAGGCGCTCGAACAGGCGGAGGCCTCGCTGGACGACGTCGACGCGGTGGCGGTCACGAGCGGCCCTGGGCTGATCGGCGCGCTGCTGGTCGGGCTCTCCGCCGCGAAGGCGGTCGCCTGGTCCCGCCGCCTGCCCCTCCACCCCGTCGACCACCTGCACGGCCACGTTGCGTCGCTCTACCTTCGGCCGGAGCCGGTGGAGCCGCCGTTTCTCTGCCTGCTCGCGAGCGGGGGCCACACGCTGCTGCTCGACGTCCGGTCGCATTCTGACCAGGAGATCGTCGGGACGACGCTCGACGACGCCGCCGGCGAGGCCTTCGACAAGGGCGCGCGCCTCCTCGGCCTCGGCTATCCCGGCGGGGCGGCGCTCGACCGCGCGGCGCAGGAAGGGAACCCGGAGGCGTACTCGTTCCCGGTCGCGCGCGTTCCCGGCTTCGACTTCTCCTTCTCCGGGCTCAAGACCGCCTTGCTCTACGCCGTGCGCGATCTCCCGACCGACGAGCTGGAACGGCGTCGCGCCGACCTGGCCGCCTCCTACCAGCGCGCCATCGTGCGCGCGCTCGTCGGCCGGACCCGCGCGGCCGCCAGTGAGCTCGGCGCCGAGCGGATCGCGGTGGTCGGGGGGGTCGCCGCGAACTCCGGGCTGCGGGACGCGCTCGCCGACGCCGCTCTTGCGCCCCTGGCCCTCTGTACCGATAACGCAGCCATGATCGCGTCGGCCGCACGTTTCACACAGCCCGTCCCGTTTCCCGAGTATCTTGCGTTGGATGCGTATGCCACGGCGGCCTGAGGCTGTACGCACCACGACGCTCGCGGCGCTCGCGCTCGTGGCGACCGGGCTCGTGCTCGCGGGCACCGTGGAGGGAGCGGGAGATACCGTCGCGCGCACGGCCGCGAAGGCCTGGCACGGCGTCTTCGGCGACCGCCCCAGGGCCGCGCCGGAGCAGAAGCAGCGCGTTCTGGTCGTGCTGAGCTCGCCCTCGCTCGCGGACAGAATGGCCGCGGCCGAGGAGGCGCCGGGCGCCGACCAGCAGCGGCAGTGGACGGCGGAGGCCGAGGGCGCGCAGCAGCTCCTCCTCGCCGGCCTGCGTGACCGGCAGGTCCGCGTCGTGCGCGATCAGGTCTTCACGCGGACGTTCAACGGCTTCTCGGCGCTGGTCGGCCCACGTGCTCTCGCCGAGCTGGAGCGCGCACACGACGTCGCCGGCGTCTATCCCGTGCGGACGGTGTACCCGGCCGCGCCCACGGCTGAGACCATGGTCGGGAGTGACCTCCAGCCCGGCCAGGACGGCGGCAGCGGGGTCTCGCTGCCGGGCTTCAGCGGGAACGGCGTCACGATCGCCTTGCTCGACACCGGCGTGGACCGGCGCCACGGGTATCTCCGCGGGCGCGTTGCGCGCGGGTTCGACGTCGTCGACGGGGACCGGAACGCCGCGCCGGAGGCGAAGCCCGATGAGCCCGGCGTGGTCGAGGCACACGGAACGCGGCTGGCGGGCCTGCTGGTCGGGCACGACGGGCCCTCCGGCCTGCAGGGGGTTGCGCCCGGGGCGCAGGTGCTCCCGATCCGCGTCATGGGCTGGCTCCAGACTGCCGACGGCAGCTGGGCGGTGCTCGGGCGCGGCGACCTGCTGCTCGCCGGGCTCGAGCGGGCGGTGGACCCCGACGGCGACGGCGACGTCGAAGACGGCGTCGCGATTGCGCTGGTCGGAGGCGTGCAGCCGTACGCGGCATTCGCCGACAGTCCGGAGTCGCGCGCCGTCGCAGGCGCGACCCAGCTGGGGACGCTCGTGGTCGCTCCCGTCGGGAACGACGGGCGGCCGGGCCCCGGGTTCGGCAGCGTCGCGGCGCCGGCGGCGGCGTCGGAGGCTCTTGCCGTCGGGACGCTCGACGCGCGCCGCGAAGTGCTGCAGGCGGACGCCGAGCTTCGCGTCGGCTCCGACAAGGTGCTGGACGAGCCGGTGCGGGTCCTCGGCTCGGTCGGGCCGCAACAGGCGCTCCGCTTCGACGTCGCGGCGGTTCTCGGCCCGACCCTGGCGCAGCCGGACCGGCCGGCTGATGCCCCGGCCACTGGCGATGTGCTGGGCGACTACTTCGGGACGAACGGCGTGAGCCTGGTCGCCGGCAAGGCGGTCGTCGTGCAGGCGGAGGCCGGTGCGGTCGAGCGCCGCGTGCGCAACGCGACCGAGGCCGGAGCGTCCGCCGTGCTCGTCTCGGGCACGAACCTTCCCGCCGGCTCGCTGGATCTCGACGGTGTCGGCGTCCCCGTCCTCGCTGTTCCTGCAGAGGCCGGAAACGACGCGCTCCAGGACGGCGGTGTGCTGGAGCTGGGCACGTCCGAGGCTCTCCCCAACGCCGCGCTCATGGACGTGGCCGCCTTCTCCTCCGGTGGGGTGTCCTTCGACGGGCGCGTGAAGCCGGACCTGGTCGCGCCCGGTGTCGGCCTTGCGACCGCGAACGCGGGCGGCGACGGCTTCGCGACCGTCACCGGCTCGAGCGCGGCTGCAGCCGTGGTGGCGGGAGCCGCGGCCCTCGTCGCCGAGGCGCGGCCGAACCTGTCGGCTCTCGACCTCAAGAGCGCGCTCGTCGGCAGCGGCGGCCGCCTGAGGCGCGGCAACCTGGCGCTGCCCGTGACGGCGCAGGGCGGGGGCCTGGTCGACCCGACCCACGCCGCGACGGCCGAGATCGCCGTCGAGCCCGCCACGCTCGCGTTCGGCCGGGCCGAGGGACCAGGATGGAGCGCGGCGCGCGTCCTGACCGTCCGGAACGTCTCCAGCCGGCCGTTGACCCTGTCGTTGGGGCTCCTCGCCGACGGGCCGGCGCCCCCGGCGCTCTCCTTCTCGGCAAAGCCCGCGCAGCTCACACTCGAGCCCGGCGCGGCCGAGGACATCACCATCGGCGTCGCCGCCGGCGAGGAGACGCCGGCAGGAGCGGGCGGCGTCATCGTCGTCTCCGCGGACGGCACTCAGCCTGTGCGCGTCCCCTGGGCGATCGCCCGCCGCGAGGCCGATCGCGCCCCGCTCGTCGGGGACGTGCAGCTCTCGCACCATGAGTTCTCGCCTTCGGACCGGGCGCCGGTCGTTCTGGCCTTTCGTGCGGGCCGGGTGGATACGGCACTCGACGGCGAGATGATCGAGCCTGTCGGCGTCCTCGAGCTCGAGCTCTGGACGGCCGAGGGGAGGAAGCTCGGGGTGCTCGCCCGGCTCCGCGATGTCCTCCCGGGTCGCTACGCATTCGGGCTGACCGGGCGCGGCCCCCAGGGGAAGGTCCTCCCCGACGGCGTCTACGTCCTCCGCCTGCGCGCCTACCCGGTCGACGGCGAAGACGGCGCCCAGCCGTCCACCGCCGAAGCCGTGTTCTCCATTCGGCGCTAGTGAGGCGGTAGTGGCCACGCTGGCGGCACCCACTCCTTCGCACCTGAAGGAGGACCCGTGGGAGATGGCGCGCAGCCAGCTCCGGCGTGTTTGCGAGCTGATCGGCCTCGACGAGGCCATGCTGAACGTGCTCTCGGAATGCAAGAAGGCCGTCACCGTCTCGATTCCTACGCGCATGGACGACGGCTCCGTCCAGGTGTTCGAGGGCTACCGGGTCAGCCACAACGTTGCGCGGGGGCCGTCGAAGGGCGGGATCCGCTACCACCCGGCCGTCACCTTCCGGGAGACGAAGGCGCTCGCCATGTGGATGACCTGGAAGTGCGCCCTGATGGGCCTCCCCTTCGGCGGCGCGAAGGGCGCCGTCGTCTGCGACCCGAAGAGCATGTCCCTGGGCGAGCTCGAGCGCATGACGCGCCGCTACACGACCGAGATCATCAACCTGATCGGCCCGGAGATGGACATCCCCGCGCCCGACGTCGGCACGAGCCCTCGCGAGATGGCGTGGATCTTCGACACGTACTCCATGAACAAGGGCTACTCGGTGCTCGGGGTCGTCACCGGAAAGCCGCTCGAGGTCGGAGGCTCGCTGGGGAGGGTCGAGGCCACGGCGCGCGGGGCGGCCTTCGTGCTGCGCGAGGCGCTGCGCAAGCGCGGCCAGCCGGTTTCGGGCCGCCGGGTCGCCGTCCAGGGGTTCGGGAATGTCGGCCGCAACCTCGCGCGCATCCTCGCCGCCGACGGCGCCGTCATCGTGGCCGCCTCGGACTCGGCGGGAGGGATCCGCAACCCGGCCGGGATCGACGTCGGGGCGGCGATCGCCCACAAGGCCCAGCACGGCGTCCTGGAGGGCCTTCCCGGGACCGAGCCCATCACGAACGAGGAGCTGATCGCCGTCGATTGCGACGTCTTCGCCCCGTGCGCCCTCGAGCACGCCGTCGACGCCGGGAACGCCGGCCGCGTCAACGCAAAAGTCATCGTCGAGGGCGCGAACGGCCCGGTGACGCCGGAGGCCGACCACATCCTCGAGGAGCGCGGCGTCCTCGTCCTCCCCGACGTCCTGGCGAATGCGGGGGGAGTCGTCGTCTCGTACTTCGAATGGGTGCAGGGTCTCCAGGAGTACTTCTGGAAGGAGTCGGAGGTGAACGCGAAGCTGAACGACATCATCACGCGCGCGTTCGCCGAAACCTGGCGGATCAGCGAGGAACGGTCGATCTCCCTGCGCCAGGCGGCCTATGTGTGCGCGGTCGGCCGCGTCGCCGAGGCGACGACGACCCGCGGCCTCTACCCGTAGCGCTCGTGGCCGAGCGGATCGTCACGATCTACCAGGCGCGCGGCTGCCACCTGTGCGAGAGCGCGCAGCGGGTGCTGGCGGCCGTGCGCGAGGAGATCCCCTTCCAGCTCGTGGAAGTGGAGATCGACGGAGATCCAGAGCTGGAGCGGGCCTACCGCGAGCGGATCCCCGTCGTCGCCGTGGACGGGCAGGAGGCGTTCACGTACTTCGTCCATCCGGACGGCCTGCGCAGGCGTCTCGGAGGTTGACGGAAGGCAGACGGCAACTGCGCCGACGAGTCGAAGGCGTCGTTATTGTGTCCAGCTCATGGCATTGAGAATTGCGAGTGAGGGGGGTACGAGAGTGGGAGAGCGCCTCACCGTCGGCGTCGCGGCGCGCCTCTCGCAGTACCTCCGCGTCCTCACCCAGGCCCGCAAGATGGGCAAGGACCGCATCTCCTCCCAGGAGATCAGCGAGTACACGAACATCAACGCCACCCAGATCCGCCGTGACCTCTCGTCCTTCGGCAAGTTCGGGAAGCGCGGCGTCGGCTACAACATCGACAGCCTGATCGCCGAGCTCCGGAAGATCCTCCGGACGCAGGGTCAGCACAACATCGTGCTCTTCGGCGGCGGCCGGCTCGGCCAGGCGATCGCGAGCTCGACGATCTTCGCCGACCACGGGTTCAACATCTCCGCGGCGTTCGACACCGACCGGAGCAAGGTCGGCGAGCCGATCGGGGGAACGACGATCACCGCGTACGAGGAGCTCCGCGAGCAGATCCGCGAGAAGAACATCATCGTCGCCGTCCTCGCCGTCCCGCCCGACGCGGCACAGCAGGTCGCGGACGACGTCGTCGAGGCCGGCGTGAAGATCATCTTCAACTACACGGAGGCGCTCCTCGACGTCCCCCACGACGTCACCGTGCACACGACGAGCCCCGCGGTCGAGCTCCTCTACGCGCTCTACTTCTATCTGACCTAGACCCGGCCGGCGCGTCCCCGCGTGGCGACGCGGACACGGCCGCTGACGAGAGCGGCCCGTCTACCTCGACGAGCCCTTCCCTGAACAGGTGCGCGTATACGTCGAGGGTGATCTCGCCCTCGCCTGCCCGCCACCTTGGAGACGGGGAGGACGTTCGCCCCTGCTCGATGAGACGGGAGACGGCGTAGTGCAGTAGGTCGTGCAGGCGCAGCGAGTCACGAAGCCGGCACGCTTCCGAGAGGGCCGGAACTCGCGCCGCGCCCATCTGCGGGGCGCTTGGGTAGCCGGCCGACCGGCCAGCAGATCAAGGTCACGGACGCGTCGGTTCCTTGGGCCATCGGACGTGTCCACCTCTCAGTACTTACACCTGAGCGCGGATACGCGCAGCTACTGATGGCGCTGCATGCGACGCGTCTCATACTCGGCAGCGAGATGAGAACCGTCACAGGGACTTTCGTGGGGCTGGTTGCGATGATCACCCTCGCAGCCGGATGCGGCGGTGGGGATGGGGGCGGCGGAGACGGTACCGTCGAGGTGACGATGGGAACCCCATCGGAGTATGCGATGACGCCGGAGCCGACGGAGATCTCCGCCGGCACGGTGACGTTCGAGGTGAAGAACGAGGGCACGCTTGTGCACGAGATGGTCGTGATCAAGACGGACAAGGGTGCCGCGAACCTCGGCACGGACGGCGAGGCCGACGAGAGCGGCGCAGTCGACGAGGTAGCCGACCTCCCCGTTGGCGAGTCGAAGACGCTGGAGCTCGTACTGGCGGCTGGGAAGTACGCCCTCGTCTGCAACCTGCCCGGGCACTACGCGGGGGGCATGTACGCAGACTTCACGGTCAAGTAGCGTCGGAGCGCGAAAGCCGCCCAGGACGCGGTCGGCGCTATCCCGCCCGTAACGGCGGCCTGGCAGGTTGCCGTTACCGTCCGGGGAGCCCCCTCGTCGGTAGCGCGGGCGTCCCGGTTGCGATCCGCACATGCTTCGTCGGTCGCTCGCAAGGCCGACGCGCCGCAAGCGGCGCAGATCTGACGCTTACGGCTCCTGGATGTAGACTGCGACGTCGCCGTCGGGGCGGGCGGTGAGCGCGGCGCGCACCTTGCCGGCGGGGGCTTCGGCGAGGACGGAATGGGACGACTCCGCCCGGGCGCGGATCCCCTTGCTCTCGAGCATGCGCACGATCTCGGCCGCCGGCCCCTGCGCGCTACGGACGAGTGTCGCCGCCTTGTCCAGCTCCGGCACCGCCTCCGACCTGGTGCTTTCAGGGGCCTGCTCCATCATCGTCGCTGCGGCGTCGCGGCCGCCGCCGGCAGCGGATTCGTCGCTGTCCCCGCTCCCGCCGAGCGGCGTTCCGGCCAGGACGAAGACGCCCGCGAGGGCCGCCGCAGCCGCGACCGGCACGGCGATCACGAGCACCCGCTTCGCGGGCCTGAACCGGCGCCAGGGGTCGCGCCGCTCGGGGAGCCCGGCCATGATCTCTGCGCGCCGCTGCTCCGGCAGCTCGAGGAGGGGAGCGGCCCGGAGCGCGTCTCGCGCGGTCTCGAGCCGGCGGATCTGACCCGCGCACGTCCGGCAGGCGACGAGGTGCTCCGCGACCTCGCGGCGCGCGCCGTCGTCCAGCTCCTCCTCGACGAAGGAGAGCAGCTCGAGCTCGTCCGGATGCTTCTCGGCCATCAGTCGTTTGACTCCGTTCGCTCCACTGCGGTTCCCAGCCGCTCGGCCAGCTCGCTGCGCCCACGGAAGATCCGCGACTTCACCGTACCCTCGGGCACTCCGGTCATCTCGGCGATCTCGGCGTAGGAGCAGCCGAGCACGTCGTAGAGGACGACCGCGACCCGGTAGCCCTCGTCCAGCCCGTCGAGCGCGCGCTGGAGCTCGCCCGACAGCTCCTGCTCGGCGAAGCGGTCGCGAGGATCGACCAGCTCCGGGGGCTCCTCGACGACCCGCTCCCGGCGCTTCGCGCGGACGTCGTGCGCCGAGTTGACGACGATGCGGTACAGCCAGGTCGAGAAGCGGGCGTCGCCGCGGAACTTCGGGAGCGCGAGCCACGCGCGGATGAGCGCCTCCTGCACGGCGTCGGCGGCGTCCTCGCGCGAGCCGAGCACGCGGGCGGCGAGGGTGTACATGCGCTGCTCGTGGCTCTCCACGAGCTTCTCGAACGCGAAGCGGTCGCCCTTCTGCGCGCGCCGGACGAGGACGTCGTCGGCATCCATCCCGGTGAAGGTTCTCATCCCGCGCGGCTACCCCCGCTCGCAGGGGGGTTACCTCGGCTGCTTTGATACTTTCGCGCCGTGGGTGAGGCCCAGAAACTGACTCCCGAGGAGCAGATCACGAGCGCCCGGGAGGCGTTCGAGTCCGGGCGCGACTTCACGGTCGCAGTCGAGGAGGAGTTCGCCATCCTCGATCCGGAGACCCTCGGGCTCGTCAACCGCTTCGAGGAGCTGCAGGCTGGCGCCGGGGGGACACCGCTCGAGGAGCACCTCGTCGGCGAGCTGATCGCCTCGGAGATCGAGGTGCGCACGGGCCGGTGCGAGACGTTCGCCGAGGCCGCCGCGACGATGACGGAACGCCGCCGGCAGCTGCTCGAGCTGGCCGGGCGCTTCGACGTCCTCCTCGGCGCCACCGGCACGCATCCCTGGAGCCCGTGGCAGGAGCAGCGGATCATCGACACGCCCCATTACCGCCGCAACGACGAGATCCTGCGCTACGTGGTCTGGCGCAACAACAGCTTCGGGCTGCACGTCCACGTGGGCATCCAGGGTGCCGATCGGGCGATCCGCGTCAACGACGGCCTGCGCACCTACCTGCCCCACCTGCTCGCCTACTCCGGCAGCTCGCCGTTCGTCGAGGGGGTGAACACGTACCTCCACTCGGCCCGCTCGCAGATCTTCACTCGGATGTTTCCGCGCTGCGGGATCCCGGATGCGTTCGGCAACTGGCACGAGTACGAGCGCTACGTCCGCTTCCTGTACGACACCGGCTCGATCACGGAGCACACGCAGCTCTGGTGGAGCGTGCGGCCGCACCTGGCCTTCCCGACCGTCGAGATCCGGATCTGCGACGGCCAGCCCGACCTCGGCGAGGCGCAGGCGCTGGCGGCGCTCATGTTCGCGCTCACGGCCCGGATCGCGCGCGCCGTCGACGAGGGCGAGCCGCTTCCCGAGCATCCTCACCGCCTGCTCGAGGAGAACTTCTGGCGCGCCATCCGGTACGGGCTCTCCGGAGAGCTGATCGACCTCGACACGGGAGAGGTGCGCTCGGCCCGCGCCGAGATCGAGCGGCTGATCGAGTGGACGCTGCCCGTGGCCGAGGAGCTCGGCGCCGCCTCCTTCCTGAACGTCCCGGCCGTCAGCGCGTCCGAGCGCCAGCTGGCACGCTACGAGGCGGGGGAGACGTTCGCCGAGATCTACGCCCGGGAGATCCTGGAGCCGGTTCATGTCTGAGTCCGAATACGAAGAAGAGCTCGAGCAGGAGGCGATCGCCCGCGAGCTCGCAGACGAGCTCCGCAAGCTCCGGGTGGAGGACGTGGTCGTGAACACGCTGGTGCACGTCTCGTCGATCGGCTACCGGCGGCTCGGGCTCACGGAGGACTCTCGCGAGGTGCGCGACCTCGGCCAGACGGCGCTCGCCATCGAGACGATGCAGGCGCTCATCCCGGTGCTCGAGGACTTTCTGACCCCGGAGCTCGTGAAGGGCTTCGAGGATCAGATCGCCAACCTCCAGCTCGCCTACGCCAAGGCCGCGCAGGAGACGGGTGACGCCGACAGCTGAGATCGGCGTCTTCGGGGGCTCGGGCTTCTACTCGTTCCTCGACGATGTCGAAGAGGTCGAGGTCGAGACGCCGTACGGGACACCCTCGGCGCCGTTCACCATCGGCGAGGTCGGCGGGCGTCGCGTCGCCTTCCTGCCGCGGCATGGGCTCGAGCACGAGCTGCCGCCGCACGCGATCCCGTACCGCGCGAACGTCTGGGCGATGAAGGAGCTCGGCGTCCGCCGGATCATCGGCCCCAACGCGTCCGGCGCGCTGAAGGCCGAGCTCCAGCTGGGCGAGTTCGTCGTCTGCGACCAGTTCGTCGACCGGACGAGCGGGCGCGAGGACACGTTCTACGACGGCCCCGAGACGACCCACGTCTCGGCCGCCGACCCGTACTGCCCCGACCTGAGGAGCCTCCTCGTGGATACCGCCCGTGACCTCGGGATCACCGTTCGCGACGGCGGCACCGTCGTCGTGATCCAGGGCCCGCGCTTCTCCAGCCGGGCCGAGTCGAGGTGGTTCCAGGACGCCGGCTGGGACACGATCAACATGACCGCCTACCCCGAGGGCTTCCTGGCCCGCGAGCTGGAGCTCTGCTACGCCAACATCTCAATGGTCACCGACCACGACGTCGGGGTCGAGGGCGCCGCGCCCGTTTCGCACGAGCAGGTCGTCACCGTCTTCAACGAGAACAACGCGCGCCTGCGCGAGCTCCTGTTCGCGGTCATCCCGAAGATTCCGCCGCAGCCGGAGGAGCATCTGTGCGCGACTGCTCTGCGCGGAGCCCGGTTCTAGTGTGATAAAACTCCGCGCGGCCGTTTCCGGGCTGGGCCGAGGGGATCGAGCAGCATCCGGCCCAGCGCAGCGGCCTGTTTCGTTGCAGCCGTGACCGACTTCTTCCAGAACCACACCGTCCTGTTCGCGCTCCTGTGCGCGCTCTTCGGGATCGGCGTCGGGCTCTACCTGACGTGGTGGATCCTCAAGCAGCCCGCCGGCTCCGAGCGCATGCGCGAGATCGCGCGCGCCGTCCAGGAGGGCGCTGCGGCGTACCTCCGCCGGCAGTACATGACGATCGGGATCGTCGCGATCGTCCCCTTCCTGCTGATCGGCTTCTACAACCAGCTCGGCTGGGGCACCGCGGTCGGCTTCCTGGTCGGCGCGACGTTCTCGGCGGCCGCGGGCTTCATCGGCATGAACGTCGCGGTGCGCGCGAACGTCCGCACGGCGGAAGCGGCCAAGCGGGGGCTCACCCCCGCCCTCAACGTCGCGTTCCGGGCCGGCTCGGTCACGGGCCTGCTCGTCGTCGGCCTCGGCCTCTTCGGCGTCGCCGGCTACTACGGCGTGCTCACGAGCTGGTTCGACGTCTCGCAGGAGGACGCGATCGACGACCTGATCGGCCTCGCCTTCGGCGGCTCGCTCATCTCGGTCTTCGCCCGGCTCGGCGGCGGCATCTACACGAAGGCCGCCGACGTCGGCGCCGACCTGGTCGGGAAGATCGAGGCCGGCATCCCCGAGGACGACCCGCGCAACCCGGCCGTGATCGCCGACAACGTCGGCGACAACGTCGGCGACTGCGCCGGGATGGCGGCCGACCTCTTCGAGACCTACGCGGTCACCGCGGTCGCGGTGATGCTGCTCGGCACCGCCTTCCCGGCCGGCGGGCTCCCCCTCCTCCCGCTCGCGATCGGAGGCGTCGCGATCCTCGCCTCCGCGATCGGCATCTGGTTCGCCCGCGTCGGCCGTGGCGGCTCGATCATGAACGCGCTCTACAAGGCTGTCGCCGTCGCCACGGTGCTCTCGGCGCTCGGCTTCATCCCGGTGATGATGGCCTTCGACGACGGTAAGCTTCAATTTCGGCCAGCTCTACATCTCGTCGCTCATCGGCCTGGCCATCACCTTCCTGCTCGTGGCCATCACCGAGTACTACACGGGCACGCGCTGGGGCCCGGTCAAGTCGATCGCGCGCTCGTCGCAGACCGGGCACGCGACGAACATCATCGAGGGGCTCGCCGTCGGCATGCAGGCCACCGCGCTGCCGGTGATCGTGATCGCGATCGGGGTCGTCGCGGCCTACAAGGCTTCCGGCGACAGCCTCTACGGCATCGGCGTCGCCGTCATGGCGCAGCTCTCCATGACGGGCCTGATCGTCGCGCTGGATGCGTACGGGCCGGTGACGGACAATGCCGGCGGCATCGCCGAGATGGCCGATCTGGACGAGTCCGTGCGCGGCATCACCGACCCGCTCGACGCCGTCGGGAACACGACGAAGGCCGTCACGAAGGGCTACGCCATCGGCTCGGCCGGCCTCGCGGCCCTCATCCTCTTCGACGAGTACGCCCGCGGCCTCGCGGAGGAGGGCGTGCCGAGCCTGTTCGTCCTCACCAACCCGTGGGTGATCGCGGGCCTCTTCATCGGCGGGCTGATGCCGTTCCTCTTCGCCTCGCTGGCCATGCAGGCGGTCGGCCGGGTGGGCGGCCTGGTGGTGGACGAGGTGCGCCGCCAGTTCCGCGAGATCCCGGGGATCCTCGAGGGCACCGGGCGGCCGGACTACAGCCGCTGCGTCGACATCGTCACGAACGCGGCGATCAAGAAGATGCTCGTGCCCGCGCTCATTCCCGTCGTGATCCCGATCGTCGTCGGGATCATCAGCCCGGAGGCGCTCGGCGGGCTCCTGATCGGCACGATCGTGACCGGGATCTTCCTCGCCATCTCCATGACCTCCGGCGGCGGCGCCTGGGACAACGCGAAGAAGCTGATCGAGGACGGCGCCTACGGCGGCAAGGGCTCGGAGGCCCACGCCGCGGCCGTCACCGGCGACACCGTCGGCGATCCCTGCAAGGACACGGCCGGCCCGGCGATCAACCCGATGATCAAGATCGCCAACATCGTCGCCATCCTGATCATCCCGATCATCGCCTCGATCCACGGCTAGCGCCGTGGCTCTCGCCTCCGGCTAGGCGGAGCGGCGGCGGCGGACCTGCGGGCCCTGGGAGCCGAGCGCCGCGTAGGCGAGCGCCTGCAGCGCCTCGTTGAGGCTTCCGAGCTCCGCCACGATGCGCTGCAGCTGGTCGTTCGTGTCGAGGCGCCGGTTGAGCGCGTGCACCTCGTCGCAGAGGCGGTCGAGCCGCTCGAGGATCGCATCGAGCTGGCGGTCGTCGAGGTGCTTCCCGTCAGACGCCATCTGAGCTGATCTTAACCAGCTCCGCGAGGGTCCCGGCAACCTCCACCTCGCCTCCGAGGCTTGCCACGAGCCGCTCGCGGGCGCCGGCACCGGTCTCCAGCGCGTCGACGCGCCGCTCGGCGCCCAGGTGGGCCAGGGCGGTCCGCGCCAGCGGCTCGGGCGCATCGGTGTAGACGCCGACCCTGACCCCGGCCGCGCTCAGCGTGCGGAGCGCGCCCAGCGCGTCGGCGCTCGGGCGCAGGTAGACGGGAGCGCGATCCTCGGCGAAGCGCTCGAGTGCGACACGCCAGTCCCCGACGCCGGCCTCGGCCCAGCGGTCGAGCTCCTTCGCGGCCGCGGCACGGTCGTCCGGGAGCGTGTCCGGGTCGAGGGGCGTGATCGAGGCGAAGCGCCGCGCCGTGTCGGCGAGGAAGTCGCGCCAGAGCGTCCGCGTGTCTCCGAGCGCGTCGAGGTCGACCGCGACCGCCTTCACGGCCGCGAGCCCACCCAGCGCGCGTAGAGCAAGACGCCGGCGACCACGCCGACCGTGTCGATCAGCCAGTCGACGGGTGATCCGTGCCGCCCGGACACGAAGGCCTGGTGCACCTCGTCGGTCACCGCATAGGCAGAGCCGGCGAGGATGGCGAGCGGCTCCCGCCGGAGGGCGCGGAAGAGAAGGGCGCCGAGCACGGCGTACTCCGCGGCGTGGGCGAGCTTCCGCAGCACGACGTCCCAGGTCCCCAGCCCGGTGCCGAGGCCGGAGATCGACGAGAGCGCGAAGATCAGGGCCGCCCAGAGGACGACCGGGAGCCAGAGGCTGAGACGGCCCGCGACCACGAGACCGCCAGCCTAACCAAGCGATATGCTCGGACCGACAAGAAAGGCGAGCGGCTAAGGGAAGCCGGTGCGAGTCCGGCACGGTCCCGCCGCTGTGAGGGGAGACGCTCCTTCGCCGAGATGCCACTGGCCTGCGAGCTGGGAAGGCGGCGAAGGGGGGAGCCCCGAGTCAGAAGACCTGACGCTCGCCGAGACCCGTTCCCCTCGCGGAAGGAGGAAACGTGCGCCACCGTCCTCTCGCAGCCCTCCTGGCTGTCCTGCTCGCCCTCGGCCTGGTCGCGTGCGCCGGAGACGACGACGATACGACCGCCGCCCCGCCGGCCACGTCGTCCGCCGTCGCCGACACCACGCCGGAGCTGCCGGCCTTCCCGGTTACCGTCGCCGCCGACAACGGCTCGGTCACGCTGGAGGAGCAGCCCGACGAGATCGTCTCCCTCTCGGCGACCGCCACCGAGTCGCTCTTCGCGATCGGCGCCGGCGACCAGGTGATCGCCGTGGACGAACAGTCCAACTATCCGGCGGAGGCGCCCGTCACCGACCTCTCGGGCTTCCAGCCGAACGTCGAGGCGATCGCGGGCTACGAGCCCGACCTCGTCATCGCAGCGTACGACCCGGGCGGGCTCGTCGACGGCCTGGAGAAGCTCGACATCCCGGTGCTGCTCCAGGACGCTCCCCCGGACCTCCAGGGCGCCTACGAGCAGATCGAGACGCTCGGCCAGGCGACCGGACATGTCGACGAGGCCGCGAACGTCGTGGAGTCCATGCAAGCGGAGCTCTCGGAGCTGGCGGAGGCGGCCGGTGGGGGCGGTGCGACCGTCTACCACGAGCTCGGGCCCGACTTCTACTCGGTCACTTCGGAGACGTTCATCGGCAGCGTCTACGCGCTCCTCGGACTCACGAACATCGCCGACGAGGCGCCGGCTGGGGCCGCCGGCGGCTACCCGCAGCTCACGGCGGAGTTCATCGTCGACGCGAACCCGGACCTGATCGTCCTCGCCGACACGAAGTGCTGCGAGCAGACCGCCGCCACGGTGGCGAAGCGTCCGGGCTGGAAGCAGATCGACGCGGTCACGCAGGGCAACATCGTCGAGGCCGACGACGACATCGCGTCGCGCTGGGGCCCGCGAACCGTGGACTTCGCCGCGCTCGATCGCGCAGTCGCTGTCGGGGCCGGGGGAAAGGTAGTGCCGCGCGCCGTCTCCGTGGGCTGGGCCCTGACGGCCGCCGCGTTCGTCGTCGTCGCGACATTGCTCGGGCTCGCGCTCGGGCCGGTCGACCTCGGTATCGGTGCGGTCACGCGCGAGGTGCTGAGCCACGTCCCGTTTCTCGGGGTGGAGTCGCCGTTCTCGGACACCCAGGACGCCATCCTCTGGGAGCTGCGCGCTCCCCGGGTGGCGCTCGGCCTCCTCGTCGGCGCCATGCTCGCCTCCGCAGGCGGCGCGTACCAGGGGGTCTTCCGGAACCCGCTCGCCGACCCCTACCTCCTGGGGGCGGCGGCCGGCGCCGGCCTCGGCGCGACGGTCGTCATCGCCTACGACCTGGGCGGTGACGGCGGCCTCGACCTGCGGCCGATCGCCGCGTTCGCGGGCGCGACGCTCGGCGTCGCCGTCGCCTACCTGCTCGGCCGTTCGGCCGGCGGGCGCGGGACGACGACGTTGATCCTGGCCGGCGTGACCGTTGCCGCGTTCTTCACCGCCCTGCAGACGTTCGTGCAGCAGCGGCACGCGGAGACGGTGCAGGAGGTCTACAGCTGGATCCTCGGCCAGCTCGAGACCTCCGGGTGGACCGACGTCCTCATCGTCCTCCCGTACGTCGTCCTGAGCTCGGCGGTCCTGCTCTGGCACCGGCGGCTCCTGGACGTCCTCGCGGTCGGGGACGACGAGGCGGCCAGCCTCGGCGTCCCCGTGACGCGCGTGCGCCTGCTCGTCGTGGTGGCGGCGACCCTCGGGACTGCGGCGGCGGTCGCATTCAGCGGGCTGATCGCGTTCGTGGGGATCATCGTCCCGCACGCCATCCGGCTCATGGTGGGCACGAGCTACCGCGCCGTCCTCCCGCTCTCGCTCGTGTTCGGCGCGGGGTTCCTCGTCCTCATGGATCTCGTGTCCCGGACCGTGATCGCCCCGGCGCAGCTTCCGATCGGCGTCGTCACCGCGTTCCTCGGCGCACCGTTCTTCGCGGTCGTCCTGCGCACGACCCGGACGGTGGGGCCGTGACGCTCAACCTCCGAGGAGTCGGCGTCACCCTCGACGGCGTCCAGGTCGTGGACGGGCTCGGCTTCTCGTTGGAGGAGGGTGAATGGCTGGGGCTGATCGGCCCGAACGGCGCCGGGAAGACGACCCTGCTCCGCGCGGTCGCAGGCCTCGTGCCGTACGCCGGGTCGATTCAGGTCCAGGGAGCCGAGGTGTCGTCGCTGGGCCGTCGCGCCACCGCCCGGCGGGTTGCGGTCGTGCCGCAGATCCCCGTGATCCCGCCGGACGCGAGCGTGCTCGAGTACGTCGTGCTCGGGCGGACGCCGCACCTCGGCTACGCGGGGAGCCCGGGCCCGCGCGACGTCGCCGCCGCCCGCTCGGCGCTGGCCCGGCTGGACGGGGCGCACCTGGTCGACCGCCGACTCGGCTCGCTGAGCGGTGGCGAGCGCCAGCGCGCCGTGCTGGCGCGCGCCGTGGCGCAGGACGCGTCGCTCCTTCTCCTCGACGAGCCCACGAGCGCCCTGGACGTGGGCGCGCAGCAGCAGGTGCTCGAGCTGGTGGCCTCACTCCGCGCCCGGGGAGGCCTGACCGTCCTGAGCGCGATGCACGACCTCACCCACGCGGGCCAGTACGCGGACCGGCTCCTGCTCATGGACGGCGGCCGTGAGCAGGCGAGCGGGCCGCCCCACGAGGTCCTGACCGAGCAGCTGATCGCGCGCCACTTCGGCGCCTCGGTGCGGGTCGTCACCGATGAGGGCGCAGGCATCGCCGTCGTCCCCCTGCGGCCGCAGGTCGAGGCCGAGCAGCCCGTGTCCTGACTCTACCGCGACTGGATGGAGAGGCCCGCCGGCGTCAGCATCGTCGACTGGCACCACGGGTCTGCGGTCGTGCCCCTCGTCAACGCCGTCCTATACTCGCGCGGATGACCCTCCGGGCGACCGCAGTCGTGCTCACGGTGGGCAACGAGATCGTCTTCGGCGACGTCGAGAACACGAACGCGTCCTGGCTCGCCCGCCGGCTGGCCGAGCTCGGGCTGGAGGTTCGCCTCCTGGCCGCCGTCCGCGACTCGGTGGAGGAGGTCGCCGAGTTCCTGCGGGCCGAGATGGGCCGCGCGACCGTCGTCATCGTCACCGGCGGGCTCGGCGGGACGCCTGACGACCTGACACGCGAGGCGGTGGCCAAGGCGTTCGAGGTCTCGACCGAGGAGATCCCCGAGCTCGCCGAGTCGCTGCGGGAGAGGTTCGACGCGCGCGGCCTCGGCGACTACGCAGCCCGCTGGGCGCGCATCCCGAAGGGCGCCGCACCGCTCACGAACCCGCTCGGCGGCGCGCCGGGGTTCGTGCTCGGCAACGTCCACGTCCTGCCGGGTCTGCCGCGGGAGATGGAGGCGATGTTCGAGACGCTGGCCGACCGCTTCCGGGGCGAGCCGATCGGCGCCTGGCGCCGTCGCTACGCGACCGGAGAGGGGCAGATCGTCTCGGTGCTCGAAGAGGCGACCCAGCGCCATCCGGCCGTGACCGTCGGCAGCTACCCGTCGTTCCTGGACACGGGCCCGGAGGTCGAGGTCGTGCTCAAGTCCGCCGACCCCGAAGCGCTCGGGGAGGCGGCCGCCTGGGTCGAGGCAGCGCTCGAGGAACGGATGGGGAGGTGAGATGAGGGTCTTCGTGGTCAGCGACATGGAGGGCGTGTCGGGGGTCGTCAAATGGGAGCAGGTGGAGGGCGGCGAGCCGCTCTACGAGGAGGCGCGCAAGCTCTACACCGAGGAGATCAACGCCGCGGTTCGGGGCGCGAAGGCGGCCGGGGCGACGGAGATCGTCGTCATGGACTGCCACGGGGCCGGCAAGGGCTGGACGTTCAACTCCCTCGTCCCCGAGCTGCTCGACCCCGACTGCGAGTGGGTCGTCCAGGACGAGTGGACGGAATACACCGAGTTCCTCGAGCAGGGCTGCGACGCCGCCCTCTTCATCGCGATGCATGCGAAGGCCGGCACCGACCGGGCCGTCATGAGCCACACGATCTCGGGTCGCGACTTCCGCGACCTGCGCTTCAACGGCGTCTCCGTCGGCGAGACGGGCATCAACGCCGCCCTCTGCGGGACCTGGGGCTGCCCGGTCGTGCTCGTTACCGGCGACGACGTCGCCTGCCGGGAGGCAACCGATCTGCTCGGGCCCGAGCTCGTCACCGTCGCCGTCAAGCGGGGCCTCGGTCGCCACAGCGCGCGCAACCTGCCGCCCGTTCGCGCCCGCGCCCTGATCGAGTCGGCGGCGAAGGAGGCGGTCGAGAAGCGTGTGACCGTCGCTCCCTACGATCCGGGCAACCCCTGCGAGATCGTGGCCGTCTTCACCTCCCCCGACCTCGCCGCCCGGCATCGCTTCCGCCACGGTGTCGAGCTCGTCGACCCGGTCACCATCGCCTCGCGGGCCGAAGACTGGTGGACCGCCTGGCGCCAGTTCTTCTTCTAGGGCCACGTCCCCCGCAGCCACGTCAGGGGTCAGACCCCTGACGTGGCCCGAGAGGACACGACCGGCGGCAAAGTCACTGCACGCAGCGACAAGGCGTGTCGCCGGCCTCCACGGGGCCGGGGGCGAAAGGGCCACGCCCGGGGTCAGACCCCGGGCGTGGCCGTCCGAGACACGTCCACGGACGCCTGCGGAGACGGCGGCGCAGGCGGATACCATCGACGCGATGGCTGTGAGCTCCCCCGAGCAGTACCTCGCCGATCTGAACCCCGCCCAGCGCGAGGCCGTCCTCGCGACCGAGGGCCCAGTGCTGGTCGTCGCGGGGGCAGGCTCGGGGAAGACGCGCGTGCTCACCCACCGCATCGCGCACCTCGTCGCGGCCTGCGGGGTGAAGCCGAACGAGATCCTCGCGATCACGTTCACGAACAAGGCCGCCGGCGAGATGAAGCGCCGGCTCGAGACCGTCGTCGGAGACGTGGCGCAGCGCATGTGGGTGATGACGTTCCACGCCGCGTGCGGCCGGATCCTCCGCCGGGAGGCGCCGCGCCTGGCCTACAAGTCCAACTTCACGATCTACGACCAGGCCGACCAGGTGCGCGTCGTGAAAGCGATCGTGGAGGAGGAGGGGTGGGACCCCAAGCGCTTCGTCCCGCGCGGAATCCACGCCCAGATCTCCAACGCCAAGAACCAGCTCGTCGGTCCCGAGGAGTACGCCCGTCGCGTCGGCTCCTTCTACGAGCAGACCGTGGCCGCGGTCTACATGCGCTACCAAAGCCGCCTGCTCACCTCGAACGCGATGGACTTCGACGACCTGATCATGCGAACCGTCGAGGTGCTCGAGAACCACCCGGACGCGCGGGAGAAGTGGCAGAAGGCCTTCCGTTACATCCTCGTGGACGAGTACCAGGACACGAACCACGCGCAGTACCGGCTCCTCCAGCTCCTCGCCGGCAAGCACGGGAACGTATTCGCGGTCGGCGACCCCGACCAGTCGATCTACGCCTTCCGCGGAGCCGACATCCGCAACATCCTCGAGTTCGAGCGCGACTTCGGCGGGGCGCAGACGATCGCGCTCGAGCAGAACTACCGCTCCACCAACGCGATCCTCCGCGCCGCCAACTCCCTGATCGCGAACAACCGTGAGCGCAAGCCGAAGAACCTCTTCAGCGAGCTGGGCGAGGGCGATCCCGTGCGCGCCATCGAGGTCGAGGACGAGCACGCCGAGGCGCGCTACGTCGCCTCCGAGATCGCCGGACTGATCGACGAGGGCTACGCCGGCGCCGAGATCGCGGTCTTCTACCGGACGAACGCGCAGTCGCGCGTGCTCGAAGACGTGCTCGTGCGCCAGGAGATCCCGTACCAGGTGATCGGCGGCCCGCGCTTCTACGAGCGCGCCGAGATCAAGGACGCGGTCGCCTACCTCCAGGTGATCGACAACCCGTTCGACGGCGTCTCGCTCGTCCGCATCGCCAACAGGCCGCGCCGCGGCATCGGCGACGCCTCCATCGCGCGCCTCCAGGTCTACGCGGACGCGCAGGGCCTCTCCCTCTTCGAGGCGCTGGGCCACGCCGAGGAGGCCGGCGTCGGCGCCGCGCCGCTCAAGGCAGTGCAGCGCCTGCACACGCTGCTGCAGTCGCTGATGGCCGGCGCGCTCGAGCTCACGGTGCCCGAGCTCCTGGAAAGGGTGCTCGACCGCACCGGCTACCTCGAGACGCTCCAGGCCGAGCGCACGATCGAGGCGCAGGGCCGGGTCGAGAACCTGCTCGAGCTCGGCGGCGTCGCCCTCGAGTACCAGGCCGCGGCCGCCAACCCGAGCCTGTCGGAGTTCCTCCAGCAGATCTCGCTGTTCTCCGACCAGGACGCGCTCGCCGAGGAGGGGAGCCGCGTGACGCTGATGACGCTCCACAACGCCAAGGGCCTCGAGTTCCGGTCGGTCTTCCTCGTGGGGATGGAGGAGGGCGTCTTCCCGCACGCGCGCTCGATCGAGGAGCAGGGCATCGAGGAGGAGCGGCGGCTCGCATACGTCGGGCTGACGCGGGCCCAGGAGCGGCTGACGCTGACGCACGCCGCGACGCGCTCGCTCTGGGGCTCGCGCGACTACCGCAGCCCGAGCCGCTTCCTCGAGGAGCTCCCCGAGGACGAGGTGGAGCGGGAGCGCCTGCGGCCGACCTCGTGGACGGGCTACAACGCGCCGCGTGCGTCGCTTGCGCCGAGCGGCCGCGCGCCCGACCTCTCGACGGGCGACTCGGTCCGCCACTCGACGCTCGGCGAGGGTGTCGTCGTTCGCATCGAGGGCGACGGGATCGTTACCGTCCGCTTCGCGCAGGACGGCGCCGAGCGCCGCCTCATGCTCGACTACGCGCCGCTGGAGAAGGTCCTCTGAGCATCGAGATCCGCACGGCCGGGCGCGACGAGCGCGTCGAAGCGCTCGCACCGATCTGGCACTACTTCGGGGCCCCGCTCGGCCCTGCCCAGGAGCGCGCGGAGCGGATCCTGCCCCTGATCCCGGAGGGGCGCATGCACGTTGCGGCCGAAGGGGGGCAGTTCGTCGGCAGCGCGGGAGCGTTCCCACTCGAGGTCACCGTGCCGGGCGGGCCGATGGGCACGGCCGGGGTGACGGTGGTCGGCGTCCTGCCCACGCACCGTCGCCGCGGGATCCTGCGGGAGCTCATGCGCGCCCAGCTCGATGACGTCCACGCACGCGGCGAGCCGCTTGCCGTCCTCTGGGCCTCGGAGGGCGGGATCTACGGCCGCTTCGGCTACGGGCCGGCCTCGCTCTGCGGCGACATGGAGATCCCGCGCACGCACACGGACTTCGTCCGCCCGATCGAATGGCCCGGGACGATGCGAGTCGTCGATCGCGACGAGGCGCGGGCGCTCTTCCCGCAGGCCTACGACCGCGTGGCCGCCGAGACACCCGGGATGATCGCGCGCACGCCCGAGTGGTGGGACAAGCGCATCCTCGACGACCCGGAGTGGAGGCGAGCCGGGGGCGGCGAGCTCGCCTTCGTCGCGCTCGAGCTCGATGGACGGTGCGAGGCCTACGCGCTCTACCGGCTCAACTTCGCCTACGCGGACGGATCTCCCTCCGGCGCCACCGTGGTCGTCGAGGCGATGGGAGCCGACCCGGCCGCCACGGCTGCCGTGTGGCGCTACCTCCTCGACATCGACTGGATGCCCCGCATCGAGGCCATGCTCCTGCCTCTCGACCATCCGCTCTTCCTCTTGCTGCTCGACCAGGGGCGGATGCGCTTCCGGGTCGGCGACGGCCTGTGGCTGCGTCTCGTCGACGTCGGCGCCGCGCTTGCCGGGCGCTCGTACGCCGGTGACGGGGAGCTCGTCCTCGAGGTCTCGGACACGTTCTGTCCGTGGAACGAGGCGCGCTTCGCGCTCGACGGCTCGAAGACGAGGGCCGACCCGGACCTCCGGCTTCCAGCGGCGTCCCTCGCGTCGGCCTTCCTCGGGGGCTTCACGTTCGCGGATCTCCTGCGCGCCGGCCGGCTGGAGGAGGTCTCGGAAGGCGCCGTCGCCCGCGCGGACGCGCTTTTCCGCACCGACGTGAAGCCCTGGTGCCCGGAGATCTTCTAAGAACCCGTTCCGAAACGAAGCCCTGAGCCGGCCCGGCGGCGAGGCGTCATCTCAGAACGGGTTCTGAGCTTCTGCTAGCGTTTCGCCCCGTGATTCGAGTTAAGGCCCTGCTCGTGGGCCTTTTTTGTTGCTCCGTCCTCGCATCGCCCGCGCTGGCCGGCTATGAAGAATCCCCCGCCGACTCCTACCGGGAGGCGCGCTGGCTCGTCCCCATGGACGGCCCGCTGGGGTCGCCGTTCGGCCCGCGCTGGGGGCGGATGCACGACGGCATCGACATCGAGGGCTGGGCCGAGACGCGCGTGCGCGCCACGCGCGTGGGCGTCGTGACCCACGTGGGGTGGCTGAAGGACAACTCGGGCTACGGCTTCGTGATCAAGGTCCGCCACGAGGGCGGGATCGTGACGATGTACGCACATCTCGCACGCGCCTTCGTCAAGCGGGGCGAGGTCGTCACGGCGCGACAGATCATCGGCCGGGCCGGCTGCACCGGCTCCTGCACGGGCACGCACCTCCACTTCCAGGCGTGGAGGCACGGCAAGCTGATCGACCCGCTCGAGCTCCTGGGCCGGCACGCCTTCGACGGGCTCTAGTGCGGATCGTCTACTACGTCGCCGCCGGCCTCGACGGCCGCATCGCCGGGCCGGAGCACGATCTGCGGTTCCTCGGAACGCTCTCCAGCGAGGCTGGCGACCACGGCTACGCGGAGTTCCTGGCCGGCATCGACGGCCTGGTCGTGGGCGCGCGTACGTACGAGTTCATGACCGCCTACCCATGGCCGTACGGCGACCGGCCGCTGTGGCTCGTCACGCACCGCGACGACCTGCCGGACATCGAGGGCGGCGACATTCGCCGCTTCGGCGGCAACGTCGCCGAGCTGGTCTCGGAGCTCGAGGCGGCGGGCCTGGAGCGCGTCTGGCTGATCGGCGGCGGCAACCTCGCCGCGCAATTCCTCGCGGTCGACCGTCTGGACGAGCTGATCTTGACCCTGGCCCCGACGTTCGTCGGCCGCGGCCCTTCGCTCGCGGACGGCGACTTCCCGCTGCGCCGCTTCCGCCTGGTGTCGGTCGAGCGCGCCGAGGACACGGAGGGCGTGAGCCTGAGGTACGAGCGAGCGCGCTGACCGGCTTGACGCTCGGGCGTCCGATTACGTAGCGTCGCCGGAGTGCCGAGCGAGCGCCCGAGGCCCGTCAGCTCCATCAGCCAGGCCTATCCGGACCGGGTCGAGGTGCGGGGTCGAGATCTCTGCGGTGACCTCATGGGCCGGATGAGCTTCACGGAGTACTTCCATCTCCTCCTCACCGGCGAGGAGGCAACCGAGGACCGGCGCTTCTTCCTCGACCTGCTCCTCGTGAGCATCGCGGAGCACGGGCTGATGCCGAGCAACGTCGCGGCTCGCATGACGCTCGCCGCCGATCCCGAATCGCTGCACGGGGCCGTCGCCGCAGGCATCCTCGGCTGCGGTCCGGTCGTCCTCGGCACGTCCGAGGCCTGCGCGCGCCTCCTCGCGGAGGCGCAGGAAGAGGTGGTCGCCGGCGAGGAGCCCGCGGCGGTGGCCGACCGGACCGCGCGCACGATCCACCAGGCCGGCGGCAAGGTGCCGGGCTTCGGCCACCCCGTGCATCGGCCGGTCGACCCGCGCGCCGAGCGGATCCTCGAGCTCGCGGACGAGCGCGGCGTGAGCGGGCCGCACGTTCTCCTCGCGCGGTGCCTGCGCGACTCCGTCGCCGTGACGTGGGGGAAGCCGCTGCCGCTGAACGTGTCGTTGCCGATCGCCGCGGTCATGCTCGATCTCGGGTTCTCGACCGACGCGGTGAAGGCGATCCCGATCCTGGCGCGGACGGCAGGCCTGCTCGCCCACCTGGCCGAGGAGCGAGAGCGACCGCTCGGGTTCCTGCTGGCGGGCGCCGCGGAGGAGGCGGTCGAGTACCGGCCGGCAGCCGGGGGCGATCCGGACTGATGCTCGCTCCGGACGTCGAGGCGCGCCCGTGGGCCGAGCAGCTCGAGCTCGACGACCGGAGCTACCGCGCGCAGGTGGAGTACCTGTTGGAGCGCTCGCCTTTCTACCGCGAGAAGCTCCCGGCCGCGGGCGTCGCCTCCGCCGAGGCCGCCGGCGGGCTCGGCGAGATCGCGCAGCTCCCGCTCACCGACAAGAGCGAGCTCAAGGCGACGGCCACCCCCGAGAACCCATTCGGCTCCCACTTCGCTGCCGAGCCTTCCGAGATCGTCCGGATCTACTCGACGAGCGGCACCACCGGCACCCCGACCTACCTCCCGCTGACGGCGGGCGATCTCGAGAACTGGGTGACGGGGTCGGCGCGGAGCTACGCAGCGTCCGGCGTGGTCGCGGGGCAGCGGGTGGTCTCGACCTACAACGCCGGCCCGTTCGTCGCCGGGGCGGCGCTCACCGCCTTCGAGCGCATCGGCCTCTGCCACATCCCGGTCGGGACGGGGAACACCGAGCGCCTCCTCATCGCGATCGGGCTGCTCAGGCCCGAGGCGGCCGTGCTGACGCCGTCCTACGCCGCCTACCTCGTCGAGTGCGCGCTGGAGCGGGGGATGGACCTGCGCAGGTCCAGCGTCGAGCGCGTCCTCGTCGCGGGCGAGCCGGGTGGGGGCGAGCCGGCGTTCCGCGCGAAGCTCGAGGAGGGCTGGGGCGCGCGGGTCACCGAGGCGATGGGCATCGGCGACATCGGCCCGTCGCTCTGGGGAGAGTGCGAGGAGCAGGACGGCATGCACCTGGGCGCCCGCGGCTTCGTCCACGCCGAGCTCATCGATCCCGGCACGGGCAAGGCGCTCGAGCTCGAGGACGGCGCCGCCGGCGAGCTCGTGCTGACGCATCTCAGGCATCGCGCGGCGCCGCTCCTGCGCTTCCGGACGCGCGACCACGTCGAGGTGCGGGCGAGCCCGTGCAGGTGCGGGAGGACCGGTCCGCGCGTCCGCTGCGTCGGGCGCACGGACGACATGCTCATCGTGCGGGGCGTGAACGTCTTCCCTTCGGCGGTTCGCGAGGTCGTGAGCGCCTTCGCCCCGGCCGTGAGCGGCCACGTCCTCGTCAGGCCGACGTCGTCCGGCGTGAATCAGGACCCGCCGCTGCCGGTTTCCGTCGAGCTCGCGCGCGGGAGCGACGATGATCCGTTGCTCGCGCAAGCAATTGGTGAGAGGATCCGCGCCGTGCTCCTGGTTCAGTCCGAGGTCGAGCTCGTGCCGTGGGGCAGCTTGCAGCGCAGCGAGTACAAGTCGATGCTCGTCGAGCGGTAGAGGCGGCCGTGCGCAAGGTCCAGAGCGAGGGCGTCCACCACATCACGATCGTCGGGGCGAACCGGCAGACGTCGATCGACTTCTGGGAAGGCGTCCTCGGCATGCCCTTCGTCTTCGAGCAGCCGAACCTCGACAACGAGTCCGAGAGCCACCTCTACTTCGATCCCGGTGACGGGCGGCTCATCACGGTCTTCACCAACGAGGACCGCGTGCCCGACCCGGCGCGGACGTCCACCGAGATCGGCTGCGTCCACCACGTTGCGTTCGCGCTCTCGCAGGCCACCTTCAAGCAGGTGGTCGAGCGCCTGGACGAGCGGGGGATCCGCCACAGCGGCCCCAAGGACCGCGGTTTCATGGACTCGATCTACTTCGAGGACCCGCTCGGTCTCTTGATCGAGCTCGCCTCGTACCGCTTCGAGCCCCCGTTCGGCTTCACCCACGCCGACGTGCTGCTCGAGTCGCACAAGCTCCGGGTGGAACGGGGCGACCACAACATCGACCAGGAGCACCTGGCCGACGCCATCGAGGCGCTCGTCGGGCGATCGCGAGCGTCGCTCTCGGAGGACCGATCGCCCAAGGACCCGTACAGCTAGAGACCCAGGAGGAACACATGCCCGCCAACACGCTGAGCATCCTGAAGCCGAGCGTGAACAACCTCACCGCTCGCATCTTCGTCCGGGCCGCCGGCCTCGAGTTCGAGGAGCTGGACGTCTGGGGCAAGAAGTCGACGCCGGAGTTCCTGGCCAAGGACCCGGCCGACCTCACGCCGCTCCTCGAGGAGGAGGGCTTGCCGAGAGGCGCGCTCTGGGAGAGCTGCGCGATCATGCAGTACCTCTGCAACAAGCACGGCCTCGACCAGTTCTATCCGACCGAGCCGGGCGAGCGGGCGATGGTCGACAGCGCGATGTTCTACCTGATCGGCACCTTCTATCCGCTGCTCGCGCGCGCCACCTACCCGACGCTCGGCTTCGGGCAGTACCCGGGCGAGGTCGGCACCTCGGACGCCGACGACGCGCTGAAGGCGAAGGCGCAGCAGGACGCCCAGGACGCCCTCGCCGGGCCGCTCGAGTGCTACCGCGTGTTCTTCCTCGCCGACCGGCCGTTCATCGGCGGCGACAGCCCGTCGATCGCGGACATGCGCCTGGCGGCCACGCTCGAGTTCCTCCGCGCGGTCGACTACGAGTTCCCCGCGTGGACCGAGGAGTACATGAGCCGGATGGAGGAGGCTCTCGGCGAGGCGTACTCGGAGCCGGTGGCCGACGTGCGCGGCTACGTCGAGTCGGTCAAGTCGCCTGCGTGACCTGAACTGACGCGGGCTTGCACTTCCACCTCGCTGCCGCTTTGGTGCGAGGGATGGCTGTGGTGGAAACGCCCCGGCGCCTTGTGGGCGTCCGACTCGCCGAAGCGCCCGACCGGGCAGCGGAGGTCGCCTCCTGGATCTTGACCGCCGCGCTCGTCGCCGCGACGGCCGGCGTGGCCGTCCAGACGGCGGTCGACCTGGTCGATTTCTGGGCCTTCGACCGCAGCGTCGAGATCCTGCTGGCGGACAGCGACGTCAGCGTCTTCTCGTGGGCCAGCGTGGCCGCCACGGTCGCGGTGGCGCTGGGGGCCGTGCTGCTGACGACCGTGATGCCCCGTTCGCGGGCGCTCCTCTGGTTCGTCGCCGGGACGGCGGCGTACCTGTCCCTGGACGATCAGCTCGGAATCCACGAACGTGTCGGCGACCTCGCCGACCGGGCCGACAGCCTCGTCCGCTGGGAGCCGGCGCGGGTCTTCTGGCCGCTCGTCTACCTGCCGCTCCTGGCCGCGTTCCTCCTCGCCCTCCGCCACGTGGCCCGGAGGCTGCCGGTGCGGCAGGCCCGCTTCCTGCTCGTCGGCATCGCCCTGCTCGTGGCGGCGGTCGCCTTCGAGCTGCTCTCGGCAGCCGTCGTCCGCGCCGGCTTCGACCGGAGCTCGGTCGTCTACGAGCTCGAGGTCGTCCTCGAGGAAGGCGCAGAGCTCGCCGGCTGGATCCTGATCGCCGGCGCCCTCTTGTCGGCGTTCGTCCTCAGCCTGCGCGAGCCTGCGGTTACAATGCGCGCCGAGGGCGGTTAGCTCAGTTGGGAGAGCACCAGCTCGACAAGCTGGGGGTCACTGGTTCGAGCCCAGTACCGCCCACCTCACGAAAGCCCCGCCAGACGGGGTTTTTCTATGGAAGAGCCGAGAGGCGACCTCTCCTTGCCCGGCTGGCGGTAAGCGTTTGGTAAGCCGGGGCTTGACAAACGCAAGCCTCGCGTACGGTGGAACGCGATGACCGTAGCCTCCGACAGGGGCCGGTGTGGCTCCTCGAGGACGTCTAGACGGCCATGCGCCCGAGCCGGCGGTGCGCCTCAGGCGGGGGTGTCTTTTGGACGCGGGACGACGTTGAGCGATGGGCTACGAAGCGTGGACGCTCGGCCGGAGAGCTGTCCCGTGAGCCGGAGAAATCCGGATCGTTCGCTTCTTCGTGCATGTTCTGAGCCCTAGACGAACTGACCGACGACGATCGTCACCGTCGAGCCGGGGGCGCTTGCGAGTTTCCCTGCGGGTCCTGGTCAGCACGATGCCTTCCTGAGTCGGGTCGGCGACGTCCTGGAGGATCAGGCGCGGCCGGAACCCGGCGGCCTCGAGCACGGCCCTGGCGTTGTCTCCTGCTGGCCGATCACGTCCGGGACGAGCTCAGTGGCTACCGTAGGCGTTTCCGTGGTCGTGGGCGTTTCCGTGGTCGTGGGCGTTTCCGTGGTCGTCCCCGGAACATGGCCTGTGATCTTCCGAGGCTCGCCCTTGCAAACCTTGACGAGACCCCAGGTTGCTGCGAATTGGGCAGAGTTACCGCGGGTGGAGATGATTCCCACCGCGAGCGCCTTGCCGCCGTCGATCCAGCGGGCCGGGATCTTCCTCCGACGAAAAGAAGGCGTGGGGACGAGACTCGTTACGCCGTCCTCCGTTTTCCAGACCTGCGCCTGGATCGTCATCGCCCCCGGGTCGATCGTCAGATAGAGATCAACGACATCGGGCCCCGGGAGCTCTAGCGCCTCCGCTTTGGAGTACTTGCTCACTCCCCCATACTCGCCCAGAAACCTCACTCCCTTGCCGCCACCAACGGCAAGCCTCACATAGTTTTCCTGATCCCCGGTCCCGACGAAGAGGCCCATAGCCTGCCCTTCTTCCGGCCCGTCATCCGCAAAGGGTTCGACCAGACGGGCGTGGGCCGTGAACGGCTCGTGCGGCACGCGGATCCCGAACTGGAAGGCATTTCGCTGGTCGTTCTCCTCTTCGAGCGCACTTCCCTGTCCGACGGGGCTGACCTTGAACCTCCCGTGATCAACAGTCACGTTGTCCGGATCGAAGAGCTCGTCGTAGGGGGTCGTCCCATTGGTCATCAACCCAGTGAAGCCGGAATTCTGAACCGTGCCGGCCATCGGATCGTCGAAGGTCAAGGTGACTGGAAGTTCCTTCCCCTCTTCGGGATCGAGCGCGAATGGATCTTCAGCATCGGGCAACCTGTCACCGTCGGCGTCGCCCGACTTGGGCAAGACCGCGTCCCCCGTCGCAGGCCGTGTCGTTGTCAATCCTTCGGTAGCCGCCTCTCTTCGGAGTCGAGACCAGGACCAGCGCACTGGCGATCCCCGCGATGGCGAGGGCAAGGAGCGCCGAGGCAAAGAGCACGTGCTTTCGGCTGAGGCGCCGCCGCTCATGGCCCTCCGTGTGGATTCCAGGTGGTACGGACGCCGTTCGTTCTCGTAACCGCTCGCGCCCGCGCGCCCCGTGCTGGCGGTCCTCCCGCTGACGTGCAGCTTCAGTCGGAAAGGGAAGAGCGCCATGCCTCTCGCGCTCCGCCGGGTCCTTCTCAGCTTCCTCCCGCTCGGCGCGCTCCTTCTCGGCCTGGTCAGCCTGCTCCTTCTCCAGTCTTGCTCGTTCTTCGCGCTCGTGCTCGGCTCGTTCGGCCGCCACTCGCTCGGCGCGCTCTCTTTCGAGCCGTTCCTCATCGGCCCGTTCGCGCTCGGCACGCTCGGCCTGTTCCCGCTTCGCTTGCTCCCGTGTCTTTTCCTCCTCGACCTTCTTGAGCCACGCGACCAGCCTGCCGACGTCATATGACCAGCGTGCGTCACTAAGCTCCACGGCGTTGCGGTGAACGAACGCCTGGAACGTTTCAGGCAACTCCTCGACGCTTGGCATCTCAGCCCCTTGAACCAGCGCCGGGACGACCGGGATGTCGCGCTCAAGAGCCGCCTCAATCTCTAGGCGCACAAAGTCTTGCGGGTTGTCGAGTCGGCGCCGCCCCTTTGGGTCGACCGCGTTCAGCCACCGCCTACCGATGACCGCGATAAAGACATCACAGGAGCCGACAGCCTCCTCGATGACGCGGCGGAAGTCGACACCTGGGGCCATCGTGTCGATGTCCATGAAGATCTGGTCTCTACGGAAGCCGGGATCTTCACGACCTACGCCTCCGTAACACAGAAAGTCGAACAGGCGGCCAGCGTGACCGGACGCGTCCTCGCGGCGGTAGCTGAGAAAAATCCGAAAGTCGGCCGCGCCGCGCAGATCAGCGGTGCTACTTGCGTCCTGGTGCTCGGTTTGGTCGGCCACGTGACCGTGGTCCCGCGGAGGACGCCTCGCGGGGAAAACCTCATCTAGTGTGCCAACCAACGTTGCTCTTGACAAGGTGCAGGGATCTCGCCGCCCATTTCCCATGAGCGCTGTTGCCGATCGCGAGTCCCGTCGCTCATGCAGAGCGAGTTCGGGCAACCACGCGGCGATCCCCTAGCTGTCCAGCCCGAACCGCTCGACTAGCCAGTTCGCCCGGTCCGCCCGCGCCTGCGCGTTCAGGTCGTGATCCGCGTCGTAGAAGTCGATCCTCTTCGGCTCGCTCGCTGCGTCCGCCTGCTCTTGGCCCTGCTCCGGGGTCGGCGCCTCGTCCTGCTCGCCGAACTGGAAGTACACCGCGTTCGGGGCGACGTCGCCCAGGTACTCGACCGCGTCGTACGGCTCGATCAGCTCCGCGTAGCCCTCCAGTCCCTCCAGGCCCCGCTCCTCGCCGATCCGCAGCAGATGCTCGCTCAGCCTCGGCACGCCCGACATGAGGACGAAGGAGCCGACGCGGCGCTCGACTCCGGCGAAGTTGGCACCGAGTGAGCCGCCCCAGCTGTGCCCGATGTAGGCCAGCCGGCTCGGATCGACGTCCTCCTGCTCCACGAGGAAGTCCACCGCGCGGCGGAGCTCCACGACCAGCTGGCTGAGGCGGGCGGGGTCGCCGTCGGTGAAGTCGACGTCGGGAGGGCGCGGGGGCCGCGCGAACGGGGCATCGGGCAGGACCGAGGCGATGCCGCGCTGGGCGAGCTCGATCGCCTCGCCCATGAACGTGACGCGCTGGCCGGGGCTGCCGTGCATGAAGACGACCGCCGGGAACGGGCCGTCGCCTGCAGGAGTCACGTAGTAGGCGGTGATGCGGCCCTCCGGGCCCGCGTAGG
>CAVOUB010000003.1:0-646027 GCA_963699495.1 uncultured Actinomycetes bacterium
GAAAGGCATGCCTGCACACAGGGCTGCGACACAGAACCCGACCTTGATCTCGTCAGGAATGGACGAGGCTATCGTCAGCAGATAGCCGATGAACAGGAGCGGGATGATGACGAAATTGATCACCAACGCCCACACGGCGATCTTCCAATGGGTAAAGGCCTCGGCCAGCAGCTTGCCGATCGTGAGCCTGAGGCCCAACCCGAACGAGTTGAGTATCACGAAGAGCACCCCAAACCCGTTGATCAGGACGACCACTGTGGACTGAGTTGTCATATCGCTCCCTTCTCAGAAGCAGACGATCACGAGGCAACGTTCCGTTGCCGCTGAGCAGCCGTGACCGCTACAAGGCTGGACACCATCATGGACATCGAACCGTGCTTCTGCCTCCACGGCGACTCCGCGGGAGTAGTAGCTCCCCGCGGTCACGGCCCGATTCTGACGGTCCCCACGGCCCGATTCCGAGGGGAGCGCCCAGGGGAGCGGTCCGTGAGCTTTCCCGACGTTTCCGGAGCGTATGAACCGCTCAACCAAGCGGATTCGGCTCTACGAAAGGGACGCGAGAGGCGCATACGGGATTCGAACCCGTGCTACCGCCGAAGGCTGTTGGAAAGCCGGACTCCGGTAGCAGGGGCCAGATCGCTCCCGGTAGCGAGCCGAACTCGCACTTGCGGGCCGTCCTCGAGCGGTTGAAGGAGCGCGACCGGGAGCGCCGCAGATGAGTCTCGGCGAGCTTCTACGGACGAAGTCGGGCGAGTACGAGCTCCCGGCGGAGTGGCATGCCGAGCGGGCTCCGCTCGACGAGGATCACTTCGTCGCCTGCCAGGCACTGGTCGTGGTCGGGATCGTGCTCAGGGAGGTTGCCGAGGCGATCGAGCTGGGGTGGGGCGAGGAGGCGGACGCGCACTGAACCGTTTGCGGCCATCAACGGTGGGGCCATGGAGTTACCCCGTTTCCGTTTGGCCCCTGGCGTGAGACAGCGACGGCCGTCTGGGGTTCCTTCTTGATCATTCTCGAGACCTCTGGCGTCGGTAGCCGAGCGTCGAGTGGCGGCGGCGGGCGTCATAGAGCGCGGGGAGGCTCGGACGCGGGTTCGATTCCCGCCGCCTCCAGCGGCTTCAGTTAGCTCGCGTCTGCATTAGGCGAGCCTCTCTTGGTCCGAATGCTCCTCCAGGCCCAGAGTTCGATGAGACATGCGAGCACGACTCCGGCAATGAAGATCCCGCCCCAAGGCGACGGGGGCCACGCACCGAACACGCCCATCCCGAAGACGATCAGGATGAAAATCCAACAAACAGTGTCTAGGACGATCCACCAGCCACGGAACTCGACCATGTCGTCTCAGCTCGCTTGGGCGCCTATGCGGCGGGGGCGAAGAAGTCGATAAGCAGCTGGTTGACTCGTTCCGCCTCGTCGTGGTGCACCCAGTGCGACGCGTCGGGCAGGCGCTCCACGCGGTCGAGGTTGGGTACGTCGTCGCGTTCGGGCTCGGCGAGGTCGGAGCCGAGGTAGGAATCGCGCTCCCCCCAGATGACCAGTGTCGGCGCCGAGATCGGGCGAAGCTTTGCCGCGGCTTCCTTCTGGGACTGTCGTACCGAGGCGCGGTAGTAGTCGATCATCGCGGCCGATGCCCCTGGCTGCGACCACGCCTCGACGTAGCGCTCGATCTCCTGGTCGGTGTAAGGCGGGTTCGCGTCTTCCAGGAAGTGCCGATAGAAGTGCCAGTCTCTGAGGTGCACCACCTCCTCGGGCAGTCCCGGCAGCGCGAAGAAGAAGAAGTACCAGGACTTCCGCAGCTGGTTCGGGTGGTGCAGTCCCTGCGAGAGCCGCCGCGGATGAGCGGCGTTGAGGATGGCGAGTCGCTCGACCACCTCGGGGTGGTTCATCGCGGTCGTCCAGGCGATGGATCCGCCCCAGTCGTGACCGACCAACAGCGCGGACTCGGCACCGAGCGCTCCGATGAGAGCGCGAATGTCGGCGGCGAGCAGGTCGACGCCGTAGGCCTCGAAGCCCTCTGGCTTCGATGAGAGGTTGTAGCCACGCGTGTCGGGCGCGACGACCCGATAGCCCGCCGCGGCGAGCGGCGCGATCTGGAGCCGCCAGCCGAACCAAAACTCCGGGAAGCCGTGCAGCAGAACGATCAGCGGCCCATCGCCGGCCTCGACGTAATGCAAGCTCACATCGCCAACCTCGGCGTTACCCTCCCGAAGCTCGATCCCGACGTCAGGGAGCAGACTCGTCGTGGGCATGAGGACCTCCTTGGGCGGGGACTCGGCGCCAGACTACCCCTTGTCGGCCTGGATAAAACAAGTGTCACCGCTCCGACACAATCGCTCAGGTCTCGGGTGACATTCCCGAACGCTGGCCCACGCGATGGTCGATCTACGTGACGTCGAGCAAAACGAGGATTCCGGCGACGACCACGACGTAGAGGAACATCCCCACGACGGTGACGCAGTAGTCGGGATGGGGTTCGTTGGTCGTCGCGTCCTTCGCCAGGGGCGGTAGGACCCGGAGAAGAATCGGGACGAGCGATATCGCGAGTCCAATGGTGACGAGTAGCGCCGCCCACTTTGGCCCCTCGTCGGCCATCGTCAGCTCCTCGCCGTCGCAAGCAAGGCGCGTCCAGCGCGGGCTTGCCTGCCCTGAGCTGGAGAAGTTCGGCCTCCAAGGGACGAGCTCAGGGGACGAGCACACGAGCATGGATAGAAGGAGGGTAGGCGAGAGAGGGTCGGCTGGCGATGCCCCGAACGGCCATCCGAAGAAAGGGTCATGTGTCTGACTTGAAGGTCTTAAGGCACAGCGTCCACAATCTCATGGTGGAGCCGCACGGGATCAGGGATCGTGGAGGACAAGCGCCGCGCTCGCTAACTTTCGGGTGGCGCCCCCGGTCGTGCTGGCCGTACCAATTACTAGTGCTGGCCGCACCGACCTTGCCCTAGCGACCCTGTACGTTCGGGTCGTGAGTACCGCCGAGCTTCCTGTACCGCGCGTGACCCTCGCCCCGAGCGACGGGCGACGCCGGCGCAACGCCCTCGCGGCAGCCGCCTGGGTCCTGGTCGGGGCGCTGCCGCTCGTCGGCCTCGTCTCGCTCGTGCTGCGCGAGCAGCTCGATCCGAACTGGTCGAATCCACAGGTCCACTTCACCGTGTTCTTGACGGTCGGCATCGGCGTCTCGCTACTCGCCGTTGCCGCCGGGGAAGCGGCGAACCGCCGCGGCGACGCCCGCGTCCAGCTGATCTCGCTCGCCTTCCTCGCGACGGGCGGTTTCCTCGGCCTGCACGCGCTTGGGACCGCAGGAGTGCTGTTCACGCACGAGTACGCGGGGTTCAAAGTCGCGAATCCCGTCGGCCTGGTCCTCGCTTCGCTCTTCGCTTTCGCTTCGGGGTTCGTTGATGTGCGTCCTTCGTTTGCGCCGTTCGTCGTTCGGCACCGCGTGGCGCTGCGCCGGACGGTGCTGGGCGCCCTGGCCGTGTGGTTCGTCTGGACGGTCATCGAGATGCCGCCGCTGGACGACCTCTACAGCGAAGGCGGGTCTAATGGCCTGATCACGGCGATGGCGGCGCTCGGCGGGCTCGCCTACGCCGTGGCGGCGACCCGCTACTGGTACGTCTATCGCGGGCGGATAGCGCTGCTCCAAGCGAGCGTGATCGCCTGCTTCGCCCTCCTGGCCCAGGCGATGATCGGCGTGGCGCTGACCGGCGAACGCGCCTGGCACGCGAGCTGGTGGGAGTGGCACGGCCTCATCGTGACGGCGTACGCCGCGGTCAGCTACGCCGCGCACCGTCAGTGGCGCGACGAGCGGTTCCGCACGCTCTACCTGTCCACCACGCGCGAGCGGGTGCAACCGGTGAGCATCCTCTTCAGCGACCTCGCCGGCTTCACGGCGTTCGCCGAGCGCGCGAACCCCGCGGACGTCGCAAGGGTGCTCGACACGTACTACGCCGCCGCGGTACCGATGATCACGCTTAGGTTCGGGGGCGACGTCGAGAAGTTCATGGGCGACGGCATGATGGTCACCTTCAACACGCGAGACGACCAGCCCGATCACGCCTTGCGAGCCGCCCAGGCTGCGCTCGCGATCCAGCGGGAACTGACCGCCATCGCGGAGGCCAACCCCGGATGGCCTCGGCTGCGCGTCGGCGTGAACAGCGGCCTCGCGTCTGTGCGCGAGATGGGCGGCGACGGGTTCGTCAGCTATGTGGTCGTGGGCGACACGGTCAACACGGCATCGCGGCTCGAGGGCGAGGCACCCGAGGGCGGCGTGCTGATCGGCGCCGAGACCCGTCGGGCGCTCCCGGAGGGCAGCATCGTCGAGGCCGTTCCGGGGCTGCGGGTGAAGGGCAGGGAGGAGGCGGTCAACGCGTACCTCCTTCACGGGCTGCCCCATTCGCGCTGACTCACGGTTCCTGGTCGTTGGCCGTGGCCCAGGACAACGGTGTACGCGGTCGCGCCGACGCGCGTGGCGGCAAGCGCGACATTAATCACCCGTGCCCGGCGCGCTTCCTCTTCCTCCGGAGGGCCCAGCGCCCGTGGGGGCGGGAGTTCGTGGAAAGCAGCCGTGGCTACCCCGGGACAGGAGGGGCACGTTTGCGCGCATTCGCGTATCGACACGACGCAGGTCTACCTGCGGGCGGCTGAATCGGTCGAAGGCGATGGAGGCCGTTGGAGACCTCTCCAGGGGGCTCGGGTTACAGCCGCGAGCCCTAGAGGCGCATACGGGATTCGAACCCGTGTACCGCCGAAGGCTGTTGGAAAGCCGGACTCCGGTAGCAGGGGCCAGATCGCTCCCGGTAGCGAGCTGAACCCGCACTTGCGCGCCGTGCTCGAGCGGTTGAAGGAGCGCGACCGGGAGCGCCGCCGATGAGTCTCGGCGGGCTACGGAGGACGAAGTCAAGCGAGTACGAGCTCCTGGCGGAGTGGCATGCTGAGCGTGCCCCTCTGGACGACGAGCACTTCGTTGCCTGCCAAGCGATGGCCTGTCGGGATCGTGTTCAGGGAGGTTGCCAAGGCGATCGAGCTGGAGTGGGGCGGGGAGGCGGACGCGCACTGAACCGTTCGCTGCCATCAACCGTGGGCCATGGAGTTACCCCGTTTCCGTTTGGCCCCCTAGCGTGAGACAGCATCAGGCGACGGCGCCGAGAGACCCGAGAGAACCCTAGCCTTAAGGTTAAAAGCAGTCCGGGGCGCCGAGAAAACCCTAGCCCTAAGGTTAAAGCCGTCCCCCGTGCCCTTGAAACCGGCCTGGCCCCGCGTCTGTATATGTAGTCGCGGGGCCAGACCCGCCCTCTCCGGCTGCGGCCAACTCGAAGAGGACTTTCACCCCGGGGACTGGGTTCAGTCTGGCCCCGCTCATCCCTGGATAGCAGATCAGCGGCGAGCGCGGTGCTGATCGAGTGGGCTCCGAGGGTTGGCTTCCTCCGGAGCCGCGGCTGTTTCCGATATAGGCATCCGGCCGGCGAAGCCCTAGCCTGCCTCTAGCCGGGGCGTGGGTCAGGGTAGTCCGAGAGCAACCGTGGTCTACGACGATGCGGCCGTTGCGCGGGATTGGAGCTCGGCGAGCACCTTCTTTCTATCGCCGCGCGGGATGAACTCGAACCAACCGCCGTTCTTGAGGAAGAGCCTCAGACCATCGGGACCAAGAGGCGCCCCGATGGCAGTTTCGGCCTCCCCAATGGACGTGACGTCGGCGAAGTCGATACGGGCCATCGGTGTTCTGGCCCGTCTGGCGTGCTCTTCGTCCGAGGAAAACATACGAGTTGCCGTGAGGGCCACGACCATGTGGGTTTCCCTCTCCGCATCCAAGTAGATGTCGAACCAGTCCTCTAGCTCTTCCCCTGGGTTCAACCATTTCAGGAGGAACCATGGCGCTTCGGCTGCCGGTCCAGCCAGGAGGCGGACCGGCTCACCGGCAACCGGTGCCTCGGCTGTCGGCCTATCCGAGGAGGCCGGCTCACTGGCAACGGGGCCGATGAGGCGCTCAAGCGAGGTCACCAATCGAGCCACACCGGCCTTCCACTCGGTCTGCTTCAACTCCAGAGCGTTTCGATCGGTGAGTCCGACGAGATCGGCGGGAAGGTCCGCGGCGCGGGGCAAACCGGCGCCGTTCACGAGGACCGGAACTACTCGGATGTTTCGATCGAGCGCCTGTGCGATTTCCAGGCGGACAAAATCGCGCTCGTCGTCCAGACGTCTTTGTCCATCGGCATCCACCGTGGTCAACCAACCTCGCCCGATCACCGCAATTAGCGCCTCCACTTCGGCGAGCGACTCCTCAATCAGCTCCTTGAAGTTCACTCCCGGCTCGATGGCGTCGACATCCATGAACACGTGCTCGGCGCCAAAGTGCTCTTCTAGAGAGTCATAGAGCCTGCCAGCCGCTGAAGGGTCATCATCTCGCCGATAGCTGATGAAGATACGAGGCAGACGGCACCTCCTCGCTCGTCGCCGATGACTCCTGCGCTCCCCTTGGCGCCCAACAGCCGTGAGGCTCGCATACCTTCGGCATCGGTTCAAGAGGACCACTGAATCAGCGTCCCGCGTGCCCGCTCGAGCCCGCGGCGGCCCACCAGTTCGGCCAGCGCAGCCGCCGAGGGCTTGGGTCGCGGACCCGCCAAGCCGGCGAGACAGGCGAGCACCGCATGGGCCTCCTCGAACCCAACGTCCGGAACCTCGGCGCAGTAGCGCGTGCCAGCGAGCGCGCCGCGAACCCGGATCGTCGACCAGGAGGAGGACGAGCTCGAGCGCGTCCGGAAGGCTCACGAAGTCGAGCTCTGTCGCCGTGGCGAACGCCACTGTCGCATTGCGCGAGTCGAGGGCGCGGCGGAAGCGGGCGTAGGGCGAGCCCTGCGAAGTCACGAACAGATGTTCTCACGATTCGCCGCCGCGTTGGCGTCGCGCAACGCCGTCCGGGGACTCGCGGCCGTGTGCCAATCGTGTGCCAATCGTGCGCCTGGGAGCCCCTTCGTGACCCTCCGTAAGCCGGAGCACGCCCGACCCGAGAACGAGAAAAACCCCGCCTGAGCGGGGCTTTTCGGAGGAGGCGCATACGGGATTCGAACCCGTGCTACCGCCGTGAGAGGGCGGCGTCCTAGGCCACTAGACGAATGCGCCGTGACGGCGGACAGCGTAGCCGATCCCTCGAGTCGTCCGCCGGCAAAGAGACAGAGGCCGGGCCGCCGGCCTCTGTCTGCGCTCGCTATCCGACGGACGATCGGAAAGCCTGCGTGCGCAGGCTAGATTGTGCGGAAAAGCTCATGAGATTTCAAGGGCATGCCGGACGGTGATAGAGGCAGAAGGAGGCCCGGCGTTCTGCGGCCCGAACGCCGAGCCTCCCAGCATGCCCGAGTCCTTCGCCGTGCTCCCCTCACGCGGCGAATCCCGAAGGCTCCTCGGGACGCCCCGCTTATCTCACACGCCCGCCGTGCCTGGCAACGCACCGAGGTCGAGGCTTACCTAGTCCAAAGTTCGGAGTGAGGAGGTCGAGGGGCGGCTCTGGGAAGAGTGCCGCCCCTCGGCGAGGCGCGACCTGCCGCCAGACGCGGCCTCCCTCCTCGCCGAGACCGCCTGGCGGGGCCCCGGTGGTCTCAGGATCGCGCGGCCGGGCCATCCCGTCGTGCTCCCGACGGGGGAAACGTGGACCGGTTGACGGCGGCCGTCTCGAGGCGGAGACTTGCCTCAGACCCGCGGGGAGCGCCACCTTGACGCGGCCGACTCAGAGGGCCGCCATCGTGCTCCGGCGCGGGTCTCCCTTTGGCCCGGGCGGCTCCTAGTCGAGTGCCGAGACGGCGAACGCGACCCCGAAGCCCAGGGTCGTCGCCAGGCCCACCGCCCTGCCGCCGCGAAGGTAGGCCTCGGGGATCATCGTCTCGGCCAGCATGGTCAGGATCGCCCCGCCGGCGAAGGCGAGGACGAACGCGACCGTGTCCGGCGAGGCGCTGCCGAAGAGCCCGTAGCCGGCGAGGGCCGCGAGCGCCGAAACGAGCGTGACGAGCGCCCAGAGCCCCATGATGTGGCTCCGGCGCCAGCCCGCCACCACGAGGCCGCTGGTCGCCGCCACCGACTCGGGCAGGTTGGAGAGGAACACGGCCACGAGCACGGCCACGCTGACGCTGCCGCCCTCGAGCAGCGTGAGCCCGATCACCACGGACTCCGGGATGCCGTCGAGGACGATGCCGAGCACGATCGCGAGGGCGGTTCCCTCCTCCTGCTCGCCCCCCATGCTCTTGCGCTTGCCCGCCTCCTGTGCGCTCGATCAGCTCGTCGCCGGCGAAGAACGTCAAGGCGCCCGCGAAGAGGCCCGCCGCCACCCAGCTGCCTCCTCCGGTGGAGAAGGCCTCCTCGACGAGCTCGTACGCGACCGCGCTGATGAGAACGCCCGCGCCGAACCCCATGACGAGGCCGAGAAGGCGGCCGCTGATGCGGAACGTCAGTGCGAGCAGGCCGCCCAGGATCAGCGACGAGGCGGCGATGGCTCCCCAGGCGAACGCGGCGGTCATCGCGTCGGGGAGATCGTCAAGGCCGCACGATGCAGCGGAAGCCGATGTGGCTCGTCGACGTGTCGACGGCCTCGGCCTGCCGGGCCGCAGGGCGGTAGCGAAGGCAGTAGTTGGGGGCGCAGAGGTGCGAGCCCCCCTTGATCACACGACGGGGGATGCTCGCATCGGGCCGCCCTTCCGCCACGGTCTCGTCCGGAGTCGTGATGCGTGGGTTCCGCGGCAGGCAGCACGGCTTCTCCTCCGTGTCTGCCGGATGGGCCGTGAAGAAATCGGAAGTCCACTCCCAGACGTTGCCGGCCATGTCGAAGAGGCCGAAGCCGTTCGGCGTAAAGCTCCCGACCGGCGACGTGCCCTCGAAGCCGTCCGCCTTCAGGTTCTGCCACGGAAACTCGCCCTGCCAGGTGTTTGCCGCCGGCTTCCCCCCGGGGAAGTGCTCGTCTCCCCAGACGAACGGCGCGCCCTCGAGCCCGCCGCGGGCGGCGCACTCCCACTCGGCCTCCGTCGGGAGCTCCTTGCCCGCCCACGCCGCGTAGGCCGCGGCGTCCTCGTAGGCGACGTGCACGACCGGGTGCCGGTCGCGGCCGTTGATCGTCGTCCCGGGGCCGCCCGGCCGCTTCCAGTACGCGCCCGGGACGTAGGCCCACCAGTTGGCGTAGTCGTCGAGCGGCACGGGCCCCGGCGTCTTCGAGAAGACCAGCGACCCCGGCACGAGCAGGTCGGGATCCGCTTCGGGGTACTCGACCGGGTCGAGCGGGCGCTCGGCGACCGTGACGTAGCCCGTCTCACGCGCGAAGCGGCGGAACTCCCCCGCGGTGACCGGCCGCTCGTCCATCCAGAAGCCGTCGACGGCCACGGTTCGGACCGGCGTCTCCTCGGGATAGAACTCCTCGGAGCCCATGAGGAACTCGCCGCCCGGGATCCAGGCCATACCGTCGAGCTTCGCCCGCGTCTCCATCTCGACATTCAATCGAACGCGTCTCCGTAGACGGTGACCGCCCAGAGGACGAGGCCGTTGGCGACCAGCGCCAGGATCGACCAGATCGGATAGGCGCCGATGGCCAGGAAGTTCACGAACAGGCCGGCGAGCGCGATCACGACGGCAAGGGCGCGGCCGACGAGCCGCCGGGCGAGCACGAGCGCGCCGGCGCTCAGCTGGAGCGCGGCAACAGCGACCGAGACCCAGCCCCAGGCCGTGAGAGTCGACCAGGCCAGGCCTTCCTCGAGGAGCACCTTCCGATCGGTGAGCGCAGCAAAGCCCCAGATCCCATTCATCGCGCCTGCGACGAGCAGGTAGACGCCCGCGAACGTGATCCAGCCGGCCCTCGTCCGCGGGCTTGGGGCGGGCCCCGCTTCCACGGGCTCAGGCGCTCTGCTCGTCCGGGACGATCAGCCCGTAGATGACGACGACCGCGAGCGTGATCGTGATCAGGCTGAAGGCCGGGAACGCGACGAGGAAGGCAATGTGGAGCATCGCGCTCAGCGACGCGAGGATGACTCCGAGCACGCGGCCCCACCCGCGGCCGCGGAAGATCCCGACTCCGACGGCGAGCTGCAGCAGTCCGACGATGAGGAGAAACCAGCCCCACGTCGTGTAGTCGGCGACCAGGAGGCCGTCCTTTCCGACGACGAAGATCTCGTCCTTGAAGAGCGCCGCGAGCCCCCCGATGACGTTGAACACGCCGACGAGGTAGAAGATGACTCCCGAGAACGTGCGCCAGCCGGAGAGCTCCTGCCTCATCATGTCTCCTTTCCTTGCAGTTGAGGCCGCGAGTCTGCCAACTTCTGGACGGTGATGCCAGAGCGCCCCGCCGTGTGGGCGGCCCTTCGACGTGACTTCGGCGCAGGCGTCCTGCAGAAGCGTGGCGGGACGAAAAACCCCGCCTGAGCGGGGCTTTTGCGAGGCTGCGGGGCTAGGATTCGAACCTAGACTACCCGGTCCAGAGCCGGGCGTCCTACCGTTAGACGACCCCGCAACGGCCCGGGCATTGTAGCCGCCCGGCCTCAGAGCTCCAGCTTGTAGAGCGGGATCAGGCTCTTCTCGGCCTCGGTGTCGATGTGGGCGACCACCTCGACGTAGGGCTCGAGGCCGGAGCCGCGCAGCTTCGCCTTCAGGAGCTCGTCGACCTGGTAGATGCCCGACGAGTTGTTCATCGTGATCTCGATCAGGACAGGGGCTCCCTCGCCGTCGCGGATCTCGACGCCTTCGATGGCGGCCGCCGAGAGCGAGTGGATCGAGACGCGGCCGTGCTGGAACGGGATGCGCGAGCGGCCCTCGGCCATGTCGAGCGCGTCGGCCACCCGGACGATCCCGGCCTCGAGCGTCAGCGGCTTGCCGTCCTGGCGGTGGCTCGTGATCGCCTGCAGGACCTCGGACGCCACCACGGTCAGGTCGGGCTCCTCGTAGAGGCCCTCGAGGAGCTCGCTGCATCTTGGGCTGGGCGAGGAAGAGGCTCCAGTCCTCATGGCGGTCACGGTGCACCGCCATCCCGACGCAGTGGAGGAAGGCACCCAGCGCGACGACGACCTCGGCGTCGTCCTGGGCTCATCCCGTAGTCGCGCACGACGCCCGGCTCGACCCCGTTCTTGGCCAGCTGGCGCAGGAGCTTGAGCGCGATGTTGGCCACGATCTGGATGTGCACCCAGGAGTGGTCGTTGATCTCGAGCCGCTTGACCGCGTTGATGTTCGCCACGTGCCACCACGCCTTCAGCTGCGGGTCGGCGTTCACGCGCTCGACGAGAAGGCGGAGCTTCTTGTTCGCGCGCGGCGGCACCCTGATGCGCATGCGCTCGATCGCCTGCGCGGGCGTCAGCAGCGCCTCGCGCTCGGCCTCCTTCGCGACCGGGTCCTCGATGCGCTCCTCGGCGGTCGGGTCGAGCTCGCTCATCCCGCCCGGAGCCTACACCGGCCGGGCGCGAAGGCTAGGCGACGGGCTCGGGCGCCGCTGCCGGTTCGGCCGCCGTCTCCTCCCGGCTCCTCAGCCGGTAGTAGACGAGCGTCCAGACCGCGACGATGAACGGCGTCACGATCGTGTTGCCGACGATCTGCTGAACCAGGCTGCCGAGCCAATCGTCGAGTGGCGAGAGGACGAGGCTGATCACGATGCCGACCCCGATCAGGATCAGGACCGTGAGGATGATCACGCCGAAGACGTTCCAGCCGTTCCCGCGGACGAGGTCGCGGCTGCGCCCGAAGGACTCGCCGACACCCCGGTCCTCGAGGACGATCGCGGGGATGACGGCGATCCAGATCGTCATCAGGAACAGACCCGGGACGATCAGCAAGAAGAGTCCGACCGTGATGGCCAGGCCGAGCAGGAGGCCGGCGCCGACGATCGTCCAGAGCTTCGGGTAGACGCGGCTGAACGTCTCGGACACCGAGAGGTCTGCGCGGCCGTCGCGCACGTCCCTCACGGCCTCGATCAACGCGCCCTGGAGCCAGAACGTGCCGGCGAGGCTGATGAAGAAGCCGATGAGCACGCCGAGCCAGCCGAGCAGCCACGCCAGCACGACTCCGACCACGGCGAGGATTAAGAAGACGATGACCGCGATCGAGAAGAAGTGGCGCCAGTGAGCCTTGTACAGCCCCCATGCCTCACCGAACACGCCGCTGAGCGGATTCACAGGCGGGAGCTTATGACAGCGGTCGGCTGGCGCGCTAGGCGGCAGCGGCCCAGTCGCCGTAGAGCGACCGGTAGCGGCCGCCGAGCTCCACGAGCTCGTCGTGGGTTCCCTGCTCGACGATCTTGCCGTGCTCGAGGACGACGATCAGGTCCGCGCGGCGGATGGTCGAGAGGCGATGCGCGATGATGAACGCAGTCCGCCCTGCGAGCAGCCGCCGGAGCGCGATCTCGATCCGGCGCTCGGTGCCGATGTCCACGCTCGACGTCGCCTCGTCGAGGATCAGGATGCGCGGGTCGGCGAGGAGGGCGCGCGCGAAAGCGACCAGCTGGCGCTGCCCGAGGGAGAGGCGCGCGCCGCGCTCGGCGACCTCGGTGCCGTAGCCGTCCTCGAGCTCGAGGATGAACTCGTCCGCGCCCACGGCCCGCGCGGCGGCGGCGACGTCGTCGTCACTGGCGTCGGGGCGGCCGAAGGCGATGTTGTCGCGGACGGTTCCCGCGAAGAGGAAGCCCTCCTGCGGGACGATTCCGAGCTGGCGCCGGAGGCTCTCCTGGGTGACGCCGCTGAGATCGTGCCCGTCGATCGTCGATGCGGCCCTCGCGCGGATCGTAGAAGCGTGCGAGCAGCTTGGCGATGGTCGACTTCCCCGCGCCCGTGTGCCCGACGAGCGCGACGGTCGTCCCGGCGGGGACGTCGAGGTCGATCCCGTGCAGGATCTCGGGCCCGGCACCGTAGCCGAAGCGGACCGCCGTCGAAGCGGACGTGACCCTCGATCGACGGCAGCGGCCGGGCGTCGGCCCGGTCGACGATCTCGGGCTCCTCGTCCATGACGTCCATGATCTTGTCGAGCGCGGCCACGGCCGAGAGCAGCGTGTTGTACAGCTGGGACAGCTGCTGCACCGGGTCGAAGAAGTTCGAGAGGTAGAGCAGGAACGCGAAGAGCGTGCCGACCGTCATCTGGCCTTCCAGCGTGAGCCAGCCGCCGAAGCCGAGAACGATGGCCGTCGACAGGGCCGCGAGGAAGTCGACGAACGGGAAGTAGAGGCCGTTCAGGACGACGGTCTCCTGGTTCGAGTCGCGGTAGCGGTTGTTGACGGAGCGGAACTGGCGCTGGTTGGTCGCCTCGCGCGTGAACGACTGCACGACCCTCATGCCGGCGATGTCCTCCGCGAGCGTGGCGGTGACGAGGCCCAGGCGCTCGCGCACCGCCCGGTATGCGCGCGTCGAGCGGCGGCGGAACATGCTCGTCGCGATCGCCATCAGCGGGAAGACCGCGAGCGCGGCGAGCGCGAGGCGCCAGTCGAGCAGGAAGAGGATCACGGCCGAGCCGATCAGCATCAGCGTGTTCTGAAAGAGGCTCGTCACGCCGTCGGTGACGAGCTGGTCGAGCGCCTCGACGTCGTTGGTGAGGCGGCTGATGACCACGCCGGCGCGGTTTCGCTCGAAATAACCCAGCGAGAGCCGCTGGAGGTGGTGGAACAGCGTGTTGCGGAGGTCGGCGAGGATGCGCTCCCCCGTCCAGCCGGTGAAGTAGGTCTGGGCCATGCTCGTCACCAGGTTGGCCAGGCCGGCCAGGACGAAGAGGGCGACGATGACCGTCAGCGCCTCCATGTTCCCGTCGGTGACGCCGTCGTCGATCGCGAACTTCGCCAGGAGGGGCGGCACGAGCGCGGTGAGCGTCGCCGCCACGAGCGAGACGACCGCAAGGGCGGTGCGCGCGCGGTAGGGAGCAGTCAGACGCGCGAGCGTCGAGATCCGCCGGGCCGTCTGCGCCCAGGACCAGTCCTTCACCTCGCCGCCGCGCTCCATCGTCAGGTGGGATCCGGCCTGCCAGACCTTCACGAGCGCCGCCGCCCCTCGAGTGCCTTCCTTACACACGCGCCCGAGAAAAGGGAGACCCACCTCCCCGACCCGTTGGCCTCGAGCCTATCGCCGAAATGCGCACGGGTGGGATACGGATCTGCGCCGAAAGCGCGTCGGCTTTTCAGGCTCATGCTCCCGCCGCCTCCACGCGCTCGGCGAACTCCCGCTCGAGCAGCCCGTGCTCGTAGATCTCCCGGAACACGGCGCTGCTCTCGAGCAGCTCCGCCTGCGTTCCGCGGGCGGCAATCCGTCCGCGGTCGAGGACGACGAGCTCGTCGGCGAGCGCGATCGTCGACAGCCTGTGGGCCACGATCAGCGTCGTCCGGCCCTTCATCGCCTCCCGCAACCCCAGGCGGATGCGGGCCTCGGTGGTCGCGTCCACGGAAGCAGTCGCGTCGTCGAGGATGAGGATCCGCGGGTCGAGGATGAGCGCCCGGGCGATCGCGACCCGCTGGCGCTGGCCACCTGACAGCGTGATGCCGCGCTCGCCGATCACGGTGTCGTACCCGTCGGGCAGCGCCTCGATGAACTCGTGCGCCTGGGCGAGGCGGGCGGCCCGCACCACGTCGTCGTCGGAGGCGTCGGGAGCCCCGAACGCGATGTTCTCGCGCACGCTCGCCGAGAAGAGGAACGGATCCTGGGCGACGATCCCGATCGCGCGCCGGAGCGAGGCCAGGCGAACGTCGCGGACGTCGACACCGTCGATCGTGACCCGGCCCTCCGTGACGTCGTAGAAGCGCGGAACCAGCGATGCAAGCGTTGTCTTCCCCGAGCCCGTGTGCCCGATCAGCGCGATCGTCCGCCCGGGAGCGATCTCGAGATCGATCTCCTCGAGGACCGGCCGGCCCGCCGAATAGGCGAAGCCGGCTCGCTCGAAGGCGATCTGCCCCTCTCCGGGCGGAAGCTCCTGCGCGCCCGGCGCGTCCTTCACGTCCTCGGCCTCGTCGATCACCTCGAAGATCCGCTCGCCCGAAGCGGTCGCGCGCTGGGCCTGGCCGATCCACATGCCGAGCATCCGCAGCGGCATCACCAGCATCAGGACGAGCACGTTGAAGGCGAAGAACGAGTTGAGCGCCAACTCGCCGCTCGCCACCATGCGACCGCCGTAGAGGAGCACCGTCGCCTGAGCCACCAGGGGGAGGAACGACAGGAGCGGCACGTAGATCGCGCGCTGCTTGTTCGCGTCGATGGAGCGCCGGAAGACGCCCTCGGTCTTGTCGCCGAACTTGGCGGCCTCGTTGCGCTCCTGCGCGAACGACTTGACGACGTGGACGCCGACGATGTTCTCCTCGGCGACGGTCGCGACGTCCGCCATCCTCTGCTGCACGTCGCGCAGGACGGGGTGGGACACGTGCGAGTAGCGGTACGCGAGGAAGATGAGGACGGGCGTGAACGCCGTCGCGGCGAGTGCCAGCTTCCAGTCGACGATGAACAGCACGATCGTGACGCCGACGACCGTCAGCACGTGCTGGAACAGGAAGATGAGGCCGTAGCCGAGGAAGAAGCGCACCGACTGGAGGTCCACGGTCGCGCGGGACATGAGCTGACCGGTCTGATGCCGGTCGAAGAAGCCGAACGAGAGGCGCAGGAGCTTCGCGTAGATCTCGTCGCGCAGGTCGTACTCGACGCCGAGCGCCTGCCGGCCCGAGATCAGCCGCCTGCCCGCCATGAACAGCGCCCGTGCCGCCCCGACGAGCAGGATGGCGAGCGCGATCGCCCAGAGCTGGCTGCGGTTCTGCGACTCGACCGTGCTCTCCAGCGCGTCTCCCGTGAGGAACGCGATGGCGACCGCGGCAGCCTGTGAGGCAACGGCGAGGACGATCGACACGGCCAGAGACCAGCGGTACGGCCGCAGGAAGCCGAGCAGGCGGACGAAGGTACGCAGATAGGGGTGCGAATCAGCCACCAGAGGACTCAACGTCGAGTCTAGTCCCGGCAGTTCCGTGTCCCGAGCGGCGCTTTCGTAAGCTCCGCGGGTGGCGCTGCCGCTCGAATCCGTCCCCAACGTCTCCGAAGGCCGTGACGAGGCCGTCCTGGCCGAGCTGAGGGAAGCCTTCTCCGGCCCGGCGCGTCTCCTCGACGTCCACACGGACTGGGACCACCACCGCTCGGTGTTCACCCTGGTCGGGAGCGGAGCGCAGCTCGTCGAGACCTTGCTCGTGGGAATCGCGACCGCGGCCGAGCGGATCGACCTCCGGGAGCACGAGGGGGCTCACCCGCGCGTGGGCGCCGCCGACGTCGTTCCTCTCGTGCCCCTCGAGCCAGAGGCGGAGCCGGCCGCGCGCGAGGCGGCGCTGGCCCTCGCCGACCGCGTCGCCGGCGAGCTCGGGTTGCCGGTCTTCTTCTACGGCCGGCTGACCGAGGACGGACGCGAGCCCGCGTTCTTCCGTTCCGGCGGTCCCGAGGAGCTCCAGCGCCGGATCGACGCCGGGGAGCTGCGCCCTGACCGGGGGCCGGACCGGCTGGATCCTGGCGCAGGCGCCGTTCTCGTCGGTGTGCGCAGGCCGCTCGTCGCGTTCAACGTCAACCTGCGCTCCGACGACGTCGAGGCGGCGCGGCAGATAGCCCGTCTCGTGCGCGAGCGCGACGGAGGCTTTCCAGGCGTGCGTGCGCTCGGGCTCGACCTCCCGAGGGCAGGGCTCGTCCAGGTGAGCATGAACGTGACGGACTGGCAGGCGGCGTCGCTTGTCGACGTCGTCGGCCGAATCGTCGCCGAGGCGGAGGCGCGTGGGATCGAGGTCGCCGGGTCGGAGCTTGTCGGCCTCATGCCGGCGGGAGTCGCCGTCGAGGCGGCCGGCTCGCAGCTCGGGATCGAGGGCTTCGACCCGTCGCGGGTGCTGGAGCTGCGACTTCTCGACGGTTAGCAAGCGCCCAGGCGGCGCAGGCGGCGGCCACCAGCGGCACCGTGAGCGCGGCGCCCGCGAACACGAGCTCCGGCTCGACCACGGCGAAGAGCGGCGCGATCAGGACGAGGCCGCGTGGGCGCCGCACAGCCAAAAGTCGCCCCGCTGCAGCAGATCGAGCGCGCTTCGCGGCGGCGGCACGGCGCCCAGGCGGCCTCCTCGGGTTCGTTCGTAACCGGATCGGCCATCGTCCGTAGACTAAGGAGGGCAGATGAGCGTCCTCCCCGAGAGTGCGCGGGCGATCCTCGAGTCCGATGGGCTCGCCCACCTGGTGACGATCAACCCGGACGGCAGCCCGCAGGTGGCGATCGTCTGGGTCGGGCTGGACGGAGACGACATCGTCTCCGGCCATCTCTTCGAGCAGCAGAAGCTGCGCAACATCCGCCGCGACCCGAGGGTCGCGCTGTCGGTCGAGACCGCGGAGACGAACCCGATGGGGCTGCGGGAGTACCTCGTCGTCCACGGCCGGGCGACGATCGAGGAAGGCGGCGCGCCGGAGCTCCTCCAGGAGCTCGCGCACACCTACCTCGGGCCGAACGTGGAGTTCCCGCCGATGCCGGACCCACCGCCCGGAGTCCGCCTGCGGATCGCGGTCGACCGGGTAGGTGGCGTTGGCCCCTGGGCGGACCCGAGCTAGGCTCTAGCTCCGCTTCTGCGGGGGCGCTCGGGACGACAGCGAGGAGGGATCGATGCACTGGCTGCGATCGCGGTGGACGGTTGTCGCGCTCGTGCCGGCCTCGCCCGGGTGGACCCGGGTAGGCGGGCCCGACGCGGCTCAATACACTTGCCTCGATGGCGCTCACGACCGCCGTGTCGCTGACCGGGGACGACCTGACGCTGGCGGACGTCTGGGCCGTGGCCGTCGAAGGCGCCGAAGCCGTGCTGGCCGACGAGGGCAGGCGCAAGCTCGGCGCCGCGAGGCAGCTGGTCGAGCGCGTCGCGAGCGCTGATGCCGGCGAGCACACCTACGGGATCAACACCGGCTTCGGCCGCTTCGTCTCGAAGACGATCCCGCCCGAGCTCGCGGCCGAGCTTCAGTTGCGGCTCTTACGGAGCCACGCCTGCGGCGTCGGCGACCCGTATCCGCGCGAGATCGTCAGGGCCGCGATGCTGCTGCGTGCCAACACGCTCGCGAAGGGCTACTCGGGCGCGCGTCCCGAGACCGTCGAGCTCCTGCTCGCCTGTCTGAACCGGGGGTTGACGCCCGTCGTTCCCAGCCGGGGCTCCGTCGGGGCGTCCGGTGACCTCGCACCGCTCGCCCATCTCGCGCTCCCGCTGGTGGGTGAAGGCGTGGCGGCGGTCGACGGCGAGGAGCTCCCGGGCGCGGAGGCCCTCGCCAGCGTGGGCCTCGAGCCCGTCCGGCTCGAGGCCAAGGAGGGGCTGTCACTCATCAACGGGACGCAGTTCATGGCCGCAGCGGGCGCACTCGTGCTCGTGCGCGCCGGCCGGCTGGCGAAGACCGCCGACATCGCCTGCGCGCTGTCGCTCGAGGCGCTGCAGGGCTCGCGCACGAGCTTCCTGCCGCAGATCCACGACCTGCGGCCGCTCGAGGGGCAGCGCGCTTCGGCCGCGAACGTTCTCCGGCTGCTCGAGGGGTCTGCGATCCTCGAGGCACACCGCTGGTGCGACAAGGTGCAGGACGCCTACTCGCTTCGCTGCGCCCCGCAGGTCCACGGCGCGAGCCGCGACCTGCTCGCCTATGCCCGGACGACGGTCTCGGTCGAGCTCAACGCGGCCACCGACAACCCGCTCGTCCTCGTCGAGCTCGACGAGCTCGTCTCGAACGGCAACTTCCACGGCCAGCCGCTCGCCTTCGCCCTCGACGCCGCCGCGATGGCTCTCGCCGAGTTCGCGTCCATCTCCGAACGGCGGGTCGAGCGGCTGACGAACCCGTCGCTCTCGGACGGCCTGCCCGCCTTTCTCACGCACGACGGCGGGCTCAACTCCGGGTTCATGATCCCCCAGTACGTCGCCGCGGCGCTCGTCAGCGAGAACAAGGTGCTGTGCCATCCCGCGGGAGTCGACTCCATCCCGACGAGCGCCGGACAGGAGGACCACGTCTCGATGGGGAACGCCTCGGCGCTCAAGTGCCTCCAGGTGCTCGCCAACGCCGAGCGGGCGCTGGCCATCGAGCTCCTCGCCGGGGCGCAGGGCATCGAGTTCCTGGCACCGCTCGAACCCGGCGCCGGGGCCCGTGCCGCGCACGGATTCGTGCGCTCGCTCTCGCCCACGGTGATCGAGGACCGCCCCCTCTCGGGCGACATCGAGTCCCTGGCCGTTGCGATCCGAGGCGGAGAGCTGGTGGCGGCCGTCGAGCGTGAGGTGGGGACGCTCGCGTGACCCGGGCAACCGCGATCGAGGCGCTCGTCGAGGAGCTCTGCGGTGACTTGACGTCTGTGCGCGCGCCGAGAGGGGCGGCGCTGAACGCGCGTTCCTGGCAGACGGAGGCGCCGCTTCGCATGCTCCTCAACAACCTCGATCCCGACGTCGCCGAGCATCCGGAGAAGCTGATCGTGTACGGCGGCTCCGGCAAGGCCGCGCGAGACCACCGCGCGCTCAAGGCGATCGTCCGCTGTCTCCTCGATCTCGGCGACGACGAAACGCTCCTCGTACAGAGTGGGAAGCCGGTCGGCATCTTCAAGACCCACTCCGGTGCTCCGCGCGTCCTGATCGCGAACTCGCTGCTCGTGCCACGCTGGGCGACCTGGGACGAGTTCCGGCGCCTCGAGGCACTGGGGCTGACGATGTTCGGCCAGATGACGGCCGGGAGCTGGATCTACATCGGCACCCAGGGGATCCTCCAGGGGACGTACCAGACCTTCGCGGCGGCGGGTGAGACGCACTTCGGCACATCCGACCTGAGCGGGCGGACGATTCTCACGGCGGGGCTGGGCGGCATGGGGGGAGCGCAACCGCTCGCCGCCACGATGGCCGGCGCCGCGATGCTGTGCGTCGAGGTCGATCCGAGCCGTATCGAGCGGCGGCTTGCCGGCCGCTACCTGGACGAGGCGACGGCTTCCCTGGACGACGCGCTCGCGCGCGTGCGCGGGGCGGCCGAGGAGGGGAGGGCGCTTTCGGTCGCTCTGCTCGGCAACGCAGCCGAGGTCGTGCCCGAGCTTGCTCGGCGCGGCGAGCCCTTCGATCTCGTGACCGACCAGACCGCCGCTCACGATCCCCTGAACGGCTACGTCCCCATCGGCCTCTCGGTGGAAGCGGCCGCCGAGCTTCGGGAGCGCGACCCGGAGGAGTACCTCCGTCGCGCCTCCGGGTCGATTGTGAGCCATGTTCGAGGAATGCTCGAGTTCGTCCGTGCCGGGAGCTATGTTTTCGATTACGGCAACAATCTTCGAGGGGAGGCACAACAGGCAGGGGTCGAGGACGCTTTCACATACCCGGGCTTCGTCCCGGCCTATATCCGGCCGCTCTTCTGCCGCGGCGTCGGTCCCTTCCGCTGGGCCGTGCTGTCGGGAGACCCGGAGGACATCGCAGTGATCGACGGGGCGCTGCGAGCGCTCTTCCCGAACGACCTCCTGCTTCAGCGCTGGCTCGAGCTCGCCCCGGGCCGCGTGGCCTTCCAGGGCCTGCCGGCGCGCATCTGCTGGCTCGGCTACGGCGATCGTGCGAAGGCGGGTCTTGCCATCAACGAGCTCGTCCGCGACGGTCTCGTCTCGGCCCCGGTCGTCATCGGACGCGACCACCTCGACTCGGGCTCCGTCGCCTCGCCCTACCGGGAGACCGAGGCGATGCGAGACGGTTCCGACGCGATCGCCGACTGGCCGATCCTCAATGCGCTCCTGAACACGGCGGCGGGCGCGACCTGGGTGAGCGTTCACCACGGCGGCGGCGTGGGAATCGGCAACTCGATTCACGCCGGCATGGTCGTTGTCGCCGACGGGTCCGACGACTCAGCGGAGCGCCTTGAGCGTGTGCTGACGACCGATCCGGGCACCGGCGTGCTCCGCCATGCGGACGCGGGGTACGAAGAGGCGCTCGACGCAGCGCGCGAGCACGGGCTGCGCGTGCCCGGCCGCGACGACTGACGCGCGGCGATGCCGGCGCTCCTCGTCCGTGACCTCGCGCAGGTCGTCACCCCCGCCGGAGGGCCTGGGCCCCTGCGGGGCCGGGCTCTGGGTGAGCTGCGTGTCGTCCCGAACGCCTACGTTCTCTGTGACGGAGCGCGGATCGTCGCGAGCGGCCGCATGTCGGAGCTCCGCGCCGAGGCGCTCCCCGCCGATCTGCTGGAGCTGGACGGGCGCGGTTTCGCAGCCGTGCCGGGCCTGGTCGACTGTCACACGCACGCGTGCTTCGCCGGCGACCGCGTCGCCGAGTTCGAGCTCCGTGCTCGCGGGGCGACGTACGAGGAGCTTCACGCCGCCGGCGGGGGCATCCTGGCCACGGTGCGGGCCACACGCGCCGCGGGCGAGGACGGCCTGGCCGCCGCTCTCGAGCGACATCGTGGCTGGATGCTCGCCCACGGCACGACCACGTTCGAGGCGAAGTCGGGCTACGGGCTCGACCGGGAGACGGAGCTCGCGCAGCTCCGCGCGATCGCGCGTGCGGGTGGGATTCCGACGTGGCTCGGAGCGCACGCGATCCCGCCGGAGTTCCCGGACGGCGACGCGTATCTCGACTTTGCGCTCGCCGAGGTCCTGCCGGAGGCGGCTTTGCTCGCCGAGGCGGCGGACGTGTTCGTCGAGCGGGGCGCCTTCGACCTCGCGCAGGCACGGCGCTACCTGGAGGCCTGCGGCGAGGCCGGGCTCGCGCTTCGCCTGCACGCCGACCAGTTCACAGAGCTCGGCGGAGTCGCCTTGGCGGTCGAGCTCGGAGCCCGAAGCGTCGACCACCTGGAGGCGACCGGTCCGGACGGAGTGCGCACGCTCGCGGCGAGCGAGGTCGCTGCCGTGCTCCTCCCGGTTGCGGCGCTCTATCTGGGCCGGCCGATGCCCCCGGCCCGAGGCCTGGCCGACGCGGGCGCGATCGTCGCCCTGGCGACCGACTTCAATCCGGGGAGCGCCTTCTGCGAGAGCCTCCCGGTGGTCATGAGCCTGGCTTGCACGCAGCTCGGCCTCTCCCCGGCGGAGGCGTTGTCGGCGTGCACGGTCAACTCCGCGCACGTGCTCGGCCGGGCGGATCGTCTTGGCCGCCTCGAGCCCGGATACGCCGCGGACATCGTTCTGCTGGACGGCTCCGACTGGCGCTACCTCCCTTACCATCTGGGGGGAGAGCACGTCGCTAAGGTGGTCAAGGAGGGAGAGGTCGTATGGGAGCGTTGAGTCGGTGAGCTGGTGGGTGCCGCTGGCATTCGTCGCGGCCGGCCTGGCCGGCGTGGGGATCGCGCTGAGCCTGACAGCGGGCCGTCCTCGATCCGACCCCGCCGCCGAGGCCGCCGACGCCCACGGCCACGGCGGGCGGCGCAAGTCCCGCTACCGGCAGGACAACGATCTCGTCTGGAATCCGGGCGCGTTCGTCGCGGCTGCCGGGCTCATCGGCGTCGTCGTGCTCATCGGCGTGCTCATGGAAGTCGCATAGCGGTGGCGAGCAAGAAGCAGCGGCGGCGCCGGGAGAAGCTCCAGCGGCACGAGTACGAGTACGTGCTCGAGACGGACGAGGGCGAGGAGGTTCTGGAAAGCCCCCGCGAGACGGACCTGGTTGCGCCGAAGAACGGCAAGCCGGCCAAGCAGCCGCTCGGGCCGCTCGACCGCCACGGGAACCCGGTCCCGAAGCCGTCGTTCAGGCGGGTGCTGCGGCGCACGGCCATCTTCGCGCCGCTCATGGCGATCGTCATCTATCTCCTGGCCAAGGACGAGGCCCAGAACGTGCTCGTGACGGTCTTCTTCCAGACCGCCCTGCTTCTTGCCTTCTTCATGCCGTTCAGCTACGTGGTGGACGCCTTCGTCTACCGGATGCTCTGGCGCCGCTACGAGAAGGAACGCGGCGCACAGCGCCGCCGCTAGGAGCCGACGCTACCCGAGCGACTCGGCCCGTTCCTGGCCCCGATAGTGGCCCGGCCCGGGCCACGGGGCGAGCAGGAGAAGGAGCTTCGCGCCGCTCTCGGTGTGAACCGAGTGCCGTTCGTCGGGTTCGAAGCGGGCCAGAGTGCCCGCCGGGGCCTCGATCACGTCGTCGCCGGCCCGGAAGGTCGCGGAGCCCGCAACGACGACGATCCACGCGTGTTCCTTGACCTGATGGTCGCCGAGCGACTGGCCCGGGTCGAGCCCGACCAAGACGGCCCGCGCCTCGTCCTCGCTGCGGAGCACGACCGGCGACCGACTTCCGCCCGGCGTCTCGATCTCCGCGAGCATCCAGGTCTCCATCGGAGCCAAGTCTAGTTGCCCGGAAGCGTTGTGGCATGCCCATGGGCGGCCGTGGAGGCGCAAGTAGACTCACGCTCCGATGGCCCTCCAGGTCGAGCAGCTTCCCCTGGGCGCGTACCAGTCGAACTGCTACGTCGTCCGCCGCCCCGGCGCCGCCGAGGCAGTCGTCGTCGACCCGGGCTGGCCCGGTGAGACGGCTCGGATCCAGCAGGCCCTCGCGGGCGCACGCTGCGTCGCGATCCTGGTGACTCACGGCGACGTGGACCACGTGTCGGGCGTCGCGGAGCTCGCCGAGGCGACGGGCGCGCCGGTGCACATGCCCGCCGCGGAGCGCGAGCAGCTCGAGCGTCCCGGCGACTTCCGCTCGATCGGGATCGACGTCAGCATCCGCGGCCACTCTCCGGAGGTTCTCCTGGGAGGCGACGAGCGTCTCGAGCTCGCCGGGATCGATTTCCAGACGCTGCCGGTCCCGGGCCACACTGCCGGCCACCTCGCCTTCGCTGCGGACGGCTCCCTCTTCTCGGGAGACGTTCTCTTCGCGGGCTCGGTCGGGCGCACGGATCGCCCCGGGGCGAGCTGGGATGCGCTGCTGGACTCGATCCGCATGCTCGTCGAGCGGCTCCCGCCGGAGACCGTCGTCTACCCGGGCCACGGACCGGCCACCACCCTCGAGCGCGAGCTCGCGACCAACCCGTTCCTGGCCGAGCTTCGGGCTGCCGCGCAGTGAAGATCAAGGCACCGCGGGGCACTCTCGACGTCCTGCCTGCGGACCAGCCGCGGCGCCTCAGGGTCCTCGGTGCGGCCAGGTCGACCGCTGACGACTACGGGTACGGACTGATCGTGACGCCGACCTTCGAGGACACCGAGCTCTTCTCCCGGACGTCCGGACAGGGCTCGGACGTCGTCCAGAAGGAGATGTACACGTTCGAGGACCGGAGTGGACGCTCGCTCACGCTCCGGCCCGAGGGGACTGCGCCGGTCGCGCGCGCGTACCTCGAGCACGGCCTGCACCGCGAGCCGCAGCCGGTCAAGACGTATTACGTCGGCCCGATGTTCCGGTACGCGGCTCCCCAGAAAGGCCGCTACCGCGAGTTCTGGCAGATCGGATTCGAGGCGATGGGCTCCGACGACCCCGCCGTGGACGCGGAGCTGATCCAGCTCTTCATCGAGATCGAGCGCCGCGCCGAGGTCGGGCACACCCGGCTCGAGCTCAACTCGATCGGCGACCGCGAGTGCCGGCCCGCGTACGTCGAGCGGCTGCAGGCGTTTCTCGGGGAGCACCGGGAAGAGCTCGACGAGGAGACGCGGCGCCGCGCAGCCGTGAGCCCGCTCCGCGTCTTCGACACCAAGAGCGACGCCGTTCGCCGCATCCTGGCCGACGCGCCGAGGATCGGCAACTCGCTCTGCTCCGCCTGCCGCGAGCACTTCGCCGAGGTGCGCGGCTTCCTCGACGCCTACGGGATCGAGTACGAGCTGGCGCCGACGCTCGTGCGCGGGCTCGACTACTACACGCGGACGGTGTTCGAGTTTGTGAACGAGGGCCTCGACGCCGCCCAGGCGTCGATCTGTGCCGGGGGCCGCTACGACTACCTCATCGAGGAGATAGGCGGACCGGCGACGCCCGGCGTCGGCTGGGCGGCCGGCGTCGAGCGGATGACGACGTCGAGCACCGCCGCGGTCGAGCCCGAGCCGGTCGACCTGTTCATCGCCTTCGCCGACCTGAGCCGGCGCCGCGAGATCCTTCCCTGGCTCGCCACGCTCCGCGCACGAGGGCTGCGGGGCGACTCGGATTACGCCGGGCGGTCACTCAAGGGCCAGCTGACCCAGGCGGGGCGTCTCGGCGCACTCGCGACGCTCGTGGTGGAGAGCGACGGCCAGGTCCTGCGCCGCCCGGGCCGGGAGGACGTTCGGGTCCGCTCCCTGGCCGAGCTCGAGGAGCTCCTTGGATGACGTGGCGCGACCTCATGTGCGGTGAGGTCGGCCCCGAGCAGGTCGGTCGGAGGCTGACGCTCGCCGGCTGGGTGGACACGAGGCGCGATCACGGGGGCCTCGTCTTCGTCGACCTGCGCGACGCGAGCGGGCTCTGCCAGCTCGTCATCAACCCGGAGCGCGCGCCGGCGGCGGCCGAGGCCGCGCACTCGATCCGCAACGAGTTCGTCCTGCGCGCCGAGGGCGACGTGGTCAGGCGTGCGCCGGAGAACGTGAACCCCGACCTGCCGACGGGCGAGGTCGAGCTGCAGGTCGATGGGCTGGAGATCGTCTCGCCCAGCGTGCCGCTCCCCTTCCAGCTGGACGAGGAGGGCGTCGACGAGACCCTGCGGCTGCGCTACCGGTGGCTCGACCTCCGCAGGCCGAAGATGCAGCGCAACCTCAGGCTGCGCGCCGGCACGGTCGCCACCATCCGGCGCGTGATGGAGGCCGACGCCTTCCTCGACATCCAGACGCCGATCCTCTTCAAGCCGACGCCTGAAGGGGCACGCGACTTCATCGTCCCCAGCCGGCTCCAGAAGGGTCGCTTCTACGCGCTGCCGCAGTCGCCCCAGATCCTCAAGCAGCTGCTCGTGATCGGGGGCTTCGACCGCTACTACCAGATCGCGATCTGCTTCCGGGACGAGGACCTCCGCGCTGATCGCGTGCAGGAGATCACTCAGCTCGACGTCGAGATGGCGTTCCCCGACCAGGAGTTCCTCTTCGCTCTGATGGAGCGGATGTGCGCGGGCGTCTGGCGCGACGGCGCCGGCGACGAGCTGGACGCGCCCTTCCCGCGGATCACGCACGCCGAGGCACAGGCGCGCTTCGGGAGCGACAAGCCCGATCTCCGCTTCGGGCTCGAGATCGAAGACGCGACCGAGGCCACGCGCGGGTCGGAGCTCGGCGTCTTCGCCAACGCCGCCGCGGTGCGGTTCATCCGCGTCCCGCAGGCGTTCTCGCGCGCGGAACTGGAGCGGCTCGAGGCGTTCGCCAAGGAGTGGGGGGCGAAGGGGCTCGCGTATCTGGTCTACCCGGAGGACGGCGACGTGCGCTCGCCGATCGCGAAGTTCCTGTCGGAGGACGAGCTGGCGCTCTTCCGCTCGGAGCCCGGCTCGACCGTGCTCTTCGCGGCGGACGAGCCGGCGGTGGCCGCGCGCGTCCTCGGCGCGCTCCGCCTGCACCTGGGGCGCGAGCTCGAGCTGATCGACGACGAGGCCTGGAGCTTCGTCTGGGTCACCGACTTCCCGATGTTCGAATGGGACGACGACGCCGAGCGCTGGAAGGCGGTGCATCATCCGTTCACGCGGCCGGCCCCCGGTTCCGAGCAGCTGGTCGCGTCCGACCCCGGGGCGGCGATCGCGCACGCGTACGACCTCGTCGTCAACGGGATCGAGATCGGCGGCGGCTCCTTCCGGATCCACGAGCAGGAGCTCCAGGCGCAGGTGTTCTCGGTGCTCCAGCTCTCCGCGGAGGAGCAGCGGCGCAAGTTCGGCTTCCTGCTCGACGCGCTCGCAATGGGCGCGCCCCCGCACGGCGGCATCGCCTTCGGCATCGAGCGGATCCTGATGGCGCTCGGCCGCGAGCCGAACCTCCGCGACATGATCGCGTTCCCCAAGAACCAGGCGGGTGTCGATCCGATGAGCGGCGCGCCGTCCGAGGTCGAGGAGGAACTGTTGCGGGAGCTTGGAATTCAGCTCCGTGTGCAGCCGGATTGAGTGCGCTCTAAAGGAACCCTTGCGATCTAGCCGATGAGGAAAGGCATACTTGTGTCGAGCCCGCGGTCAGAACGCGGAGGGGAGGCGTAGCGAACATGTCCACGCAGGAACCGGGTCGGGCCCAGCCGGGCCTCACGCCCCTACCGAAGATCGAGGATCTTCCGAGCTCGACGGACGGCTACGAGCGTGCGAAGGTGCAGGAGGCGTTCGACGCCTTCCGGCGGCACGTCACCTCCCTGCAGGCGAATCTTCGCGTGCTCCAGGCCGCGCCGAAGAGTGCCATCACCGAGCCCTCGGGACACGCTGTCCGGATGGACGCCTTGCACATCGTGCGCGCGGCCGCCGAGTTCGCCGACACGATCGAGCGCGATGCTCAGGACGCGGCCGCGACGCAGGTCGGCCGTGCCGAGCAGGAGATCCGCGAGAAGCAGATGGAGCTCCAGCAGCAGGAGGCCGAGATCGCCAGGATTCGCCAGGAGACCGAGCGTCAGCGCACGGAGATCCTGAGCGCGTCGCGGAAGGAGTCCCGCGAGATCCTCACGAAGGCCAACCGTGACGCGACCGCAGAGCTGCGCGAGGCCGAGGCTCGGGGCAGCCGCCTGACCGAGCAATCCCGGCACCAGGCGACCGAGCTCACGAACTCCGCACGCGCGGAGGTCGAGCAGACGCTCGACTGGGCACGTGCGCAGGCCGAGCTGATCGTCCAGCGAGCCCGCATGGGCGCAGAGCAGCTCCTCTCCGCCGCGGGTCACGGAGACGCGGCGATCCACGAGGCGGTCGACGCGATCGTCAAGGCCGCCGAGACCAGCGTGGGCGCGCGGCGCGGCGCACTGTCGACCCCCCCTTCGACTCCCGCCGACGAGCCTGCCGTCGTCGAGCCGGAGCCCGAGCCGTCTCCACCTGAGCCGCACGACGAACCGGCCTTCGAGCCGGAAGCCACCGCGGAGGATGCTCTCGCGGAGGAGTCCACCGAGCACGGGGGGCCGAGCGAGGACGACAGCCCGGCGCCGTCGTAGACGGGGTGCCGGCGCCGGAGCGTGCCTGACAGGCGCTCGATCTTCCGCCTTCTCGCGCTCGCGGGCTTTCTCCTGACGGTCGCGCTCGCCCTGTGGCTGGCCGAGCTGCGGCCGCTGCTGGTCATCATCGTGATGGCCGGCGCCCTCCTCGTGGCGTGGGCGATCGAATGGCTGTCCTGGCGCCAGGACGTCATGCGCCTCGCGGCGGACGACGGCGACGCCGAGGAGGGGGAGCTTGCTCTCACTCCGGTGCCGCCGCCTCTTGCACCGCCCGTCGCCGAGTCGCCGGCGGCCGACGCGCCGCCGCCGGTGCCGGTCGAGGAGCCTGCTCTTGCGGAGCCGCCGGTACCAATGCTTCCTCCCGCGCCGGTCGACGCGCCGGTGCCCGCCCCCGAGCCGGAGCCCCTCCCACCGGTCGTGGAGCCGGTCGCGGAGCCGGAGCGCGTGCCGGTTGTGGAGCCCGTTCCCGTGCCGCCGCCCGAACCGCCGGTGCAGCAGCCGCGGCCGGCCCTTCGCCCTGTGCCCACGCCTCCGCCGCCTCCACCGCCGGTCGAGCCGGAAGTCCCACAGCCCGTCCGCCCCGCGGCTGCCGCCCCCGACGTCATCGACATGCGTACGCGGGTGACGGCCCAGCCGCGGCGCTGGAACCTCTGGGATCTCGAGCGGCGCGCGCGTGACGAGGCCCAGCGCGACCCGGTTCGGTACGAGGAGTGGTCGTATCTGTTCGTCCACCTGCGGCAGTTCGCGACGCCGGACGGGTCGCTCCCGACCGAGTTCGACGGCCTTGTCCGGGAGTCGTTCGGCGAGCTGCTCGAGCACGCGGGCTGATGAACGCTGCGCTGGCGCGGCGGCAGGCTGCCCTAGCCGGTGTCGCCCTCGTCGGCGCGCTCGGTGCCATTGCTCTCAGCCAGATCGGGGATGACTCGGACGCCGCGGCACCGCCTACGGCGGTCGTGGAGTGGGAGAGCGCCTCCGTCGGCGTGTTCGAGCCCACCGGGGAGCCGACGACCTGCGGCGTCACCGTCACGCCGGACACGATCGGAATCGCTCACCCGGTGCTTCCGTGCGGTGCGAAGATTCTCGTCGAGCACCAGGGTCGCCGCGCGGAGGCGGACGTGGTCGAACGCGGCCCGGTCGACGCCGGCCAGGCCTTCGACCTGACTCCCGCGCTCGCGCAGGAGCTCGGCGTCGCCGGCGAGACGACGGTCCGCTGGCGCTTCGCCGAATAGGGATCCACACTTCCTGGGGACGCAGGATCGTCCTGGGCGGCCGTGCCCGGGGTCAGACCCCGGCCACGGCCGAGCGAGCCGTGGCCCTTCGCCCGCGAGCAGGAGATTCTCTTGCCGCACGTCCAGCGGGCCGCGTTCGTTCCGCCGCGCGGGCATGGCTGCCCGAGCCATGTCCGGGGTCAGACCCCTGACGTGGCCGCCCGGGACAGGTGTGGGGAGGGGTCGGCTCAGACTCGGCGCGGAGCTGCGCTAGAGTGAGGCCAGTGCTCGACTCCGTGCGTGGCGACGTGCGCACATGTAGAACCAACACCTACTGAGAGGGAGCTCGCGTCCGGCCCTCGGGTCGGTAGGGCACCCACCTGGCATGGCCAGGTTCCTCACGCACGACGCTTCATCGGCGGGGTGGAGCACTATCTTCTTCGATGGCCACGGCAGAGCTGATCGGGAACGCCGCCCGGGGCGACGATCTCGCCTGGGTCTCGCTCACCGTCACGCGGGGGCGGGTCGACGCCGCTCGCGGCGAGGGCGCCGGCGTCGGCGAGCTCTGCGAGGCCGTCCGCGGGCTGACGCTCCTCGAGGCCGCCGCCGTGCCGGGGGCGCCGCTCGGCCTCGACGCCTTGCACGATGCTCTCGGCCCAGCCGTCCGGGCCCGGCCCGACGCGAACCGGGTGGCCGTCGCCATGAGCGGAGGAGTCGACAGCGCGGTGGCGCTCCTCGAGGCGCATGCTGCAGGGCACGAGCCCGTGGGCGTCACGCTCCGGCTCTGGACCGATCCGGCCGGGCCTGACGGCGAACGCGCCTGTTGCTCGCCGGCGGCCGTCGCCGCGGCCCGGGAGACCTGCCATGCGCTCGGCCTCCCGCACATCACGCTGGACCTCCGCGAGCATTTCCGCCGCGCCGTCGTGGCGCCCTTCGTGACGGGCTACGAGAAGGGGGAGACGCCGAACCCGTGCGTCCGTTGCAACGGGAGCTTCCGCTTCGCGTCGCTGTTTGCCTTCGGCCGCCGGATCGGCGCCGCGCGGCTTGCGACCGGCCACTACGCGCGCCTGCGGAGCCATCGCGGCCGGCTGCTCCTCGCCCGCGCGGCCGACCCGGTCAAGGATCAGTCCTACATGCTGGCCCGTCTCGACCCTCGCTTCCTCGACCGGGTCTGGTTCCCGCTCGGCGAGCAGACGAAGGAGGAGACACGAGCACGCGCCCGTGCTGCGGGGCTCGCGGTCGCCGCGCGCGTCGAGAGCCAGGAGGCTTGCTTTCTCGCCGGAGGCGACTACCGGGACTTCCTCGCGCGCCATGGGCTCGCGCCGGAGGAGGGGCGGATCGTCGACGAGTCCGGCAACGAGCTCGGGAGGCACGACGGCTTCTGGCGCTTCACCTCGGGCCAGCGCCGCGGCCTCGGCGTCTCCACAGGAGAGCCCCTCTACACCCTCAAGACGAGCCCGCGGACGAACACGGTTGTCGTCGGGCCGCGTGAGTCGCTCGGCCGGACGTCGGTCGCGGTGCGCTCGGGGCGCCTATTCGTTCCGGTGGAGCGGGTCGAGGCGAAGCTCCGCTACCGCTCGCCGTCCGCGCCCGCGCGCGTCGAGCCGGCCGGGCGCGGCTTCCGGCTTTCGCTCGACCAGCCGGTCTACGGCGTCGCGACGGGGCAGGCGGCCGTGCTCTACGAGGACGGCGCGGTGGTCGGCGCGGGCCTGATCACCTCCGCCTGCTGAGTAGACTGCCGACGTATGCCGCTGGCGTTCGAAGCCATCGACGCGCTCTGGATCGCGCTCAGCGTCTTCTGCGTGCTGGTCGCGATCGGGCTCACGTACGTGCTCGTGCGCCTGGGCGGAACCATCGGACGGCTGACGTCGTTTCTCCAGGGCCTCGAGCGGGAAGTGCTTCCCGTCATCAACGAGGCGGGGGGAACGATTCAGCGAGTGAACGCGCAGCTGGACAAGGCGGACCGGGTGACCGACAGCGCAGTCGACATCGCCGACAGCGTGGACACGGCCGTCCGGGCGGTGACGCTCGCCATCACGCGGCCCGTCCAGAAGATCGCCGGCCTCGCCGAGGGAATCGCCCACGCCTTGGCCTCCCTGCGCACCCGCAAGAGCCCGCGGCGTGCCTACGAGGCCGGCCGAGAGGCGGCCCACCGACGGGAAGAGGAGATTGCGGACGAGCTCCGTGGAGGTGGCGCCGGCCCTGAGCGCTGACGCGATCACGCTCTCCCTCCCGCACGCAAAGCCGTACCACGGCGTCGCACGACTCGTCGTCGGCGGGCTCGCCGCCCGGCTCGACCTTTCCTACGAGCACCTCGAAGATCTCCAGCTTGCGCTCGAGAGCGTCCTCGAGCGGGACGGGTACGTCGCCGGGGACGAGGTCACCGTGCGCCTCTTCGTCGAGGCCGACTCGGTGGCCATGACGATCGGCCCGCTCGATCCCGCCGAGCTGCAGGGCGACCTCGACCGCGCGCCGGGCGACGGCATCTCGCTGTCTCGGCTGCTCTCGACCCTCGTCGAGAAGGTGATCCTCGAAGACGTCGACGGCGAGCGCAGGCTCCGACTGGAGAAGCGCGTGCCGATGACGAAGCCCGAGCCGCGAGAGCCCGTGTGAGGACGGCCGGGGGGAAGACCGACCGCGAGCTCCTGCGCCGGTACCACGAACGGGACGACCTCGAGGCGCGCGAGCAGCTCATCGAGCAGTACCTGCCGCTCGTGCGCTCGCTCGCGCGCCGCTACGCAAACCGGGGCGAACAGCTTGACGATCTCGTGCAGGTCGGCTCCATCGGCCTGATCAAGGCCATCGACCGGTTCGACGTCGACCGCGGGGTCGAGCTCACCACCTACGCGACCCCGAACATCATCGGCGAGATCAAGCGCCACTTCCGCGACAAGGGCTGGTCGATCCGGGTTCCGCGCGGGCTCCAGGAGCTCAATGTGCGGCTCTCGCAGCTGCTCGAGCGGCTGACGGTCGAGCTCGAGCGCTCGCCGACGATCCCCGAGCTGGCCGAGGGAGCAGGCGTCACCGAGGAAGAGGTGCTCGAGGCGCTGGAATCGGGCCAGGCGTACACGACCGTGTCCTTGTCAGCGCCGTCAGGCCACGCAGAAGACGGCGAGCTCGATCCGCTCGAGTCCCTGGGGGAGCTCGAGCACGGGTACGAGGTCAGCGAGGACCGGGCGGTGCTCGCACCGGGGCTCGACGTCCTCGACGCGCGCGAGCGGCAGATCATCCGGCTGCGTTTCTGGGAGGGCCTCACCCAGTCGCAGATCGCCGCGCAGGTCGGGATCTCCCAGATGCACGTCTCGCGCCTCATCCGCCGCTCGCTGGAGAAGGTTCGAGCGGAGATCACGGTGAGCGAGCGGGGCTCCCGCGAGGCGGGTTGACGTCGGCGGAGTCGAGGCGGATACTCGACGGGCCGGACTGACCCCGTCTGTGGCTCCGCCGCTGTGCGGCGAAGGGAAGAGCAGCCGCGGCGCGACGTATCCGTCGCAAACGCTACTCCGATTGGAGGCGAGCCGCATGGCAGATATCGGCATCGAGTGGGTCAAGCAGTACCACGGGCGGGCCGCCAACCTGTCGAACACGCAGGCGCAGGCCGAGGGGCTCCTCAACACGCTCTCGGGCGTCCGCCGCTTCAACTGGGGCGACGACCTTGCCTGGGATCAGGACTTCGAGGAGAGCGGAGCGGGCTCGCCCGCGACCGGGACGGACAACACCTGGATCGACACTGTCGACATCGCGTTCTTCTCCGGACACGGCAGCTCGTCGGGCCCGTTCTTCGGCGTCGCCACGCACGACGACGGCACGGCGAAGGCGGACGAGCTCCGGCTCGGCAACAACAACCTCGAGTGGCTCACGCTCGACGCCTGCGAGGTCCTGAAGTGGGACAACGGAGCCGTCTTCAACCGCTGGGGATGGCCGGTCTTCAAGGGCCTGCACTACATCCTCGGGTTCCACACGACGACCCGTGACGAGTCGAAGCGAGGCCGCTACCTCGCCGAGAACCTCAACAACGGCGACCGCGTCCGCGACGCCTGGCGAAAGGCGTGCCAGGAGACCGAGGACTCCGACACGGAGTACGCATACCTCCGCGCAGACTCGGGCGGGACGAACACGTTCGACGACCACTGGTGGGGCAAGGGTTTCGTCTCGCCCGACCCGTCGTCGCCGACTACCCTCTTCTATCTCCGCGACAGCTGCTGAGGTGATGAGATGGCAGACCTGTTCCAGTTCCCCAAGATCAGCCTCGACCGCGACCGCATCACCCTGTACCGCACCCCGTTCCCGAAGCTGACGGACGCCCGGATCGCGAAGCTCGCGGCGCTCCACGGGGTTAAGAGCAAGCCGCAGGACGCCGGCTCGCGGATCATCTTCCGCGACCGCCGGGCGACGCTCGAAGTGTTCCTTGCAAGCGACTCGATTCGGTGGAGCACGCTCTCCAACGGCACCGCCGAGTCGGGCGGCAACGGGGGTCGGCCCGCTCTGCCGGACGACGCCGCGGCGCCCAAGCTCGCGGCGGCGTTCCTCCGCGCGCGCAAGGTCCAGACGAAGGGTGCTGCAGTGGACTCGATCACGCACGCGATGTTCGCCCGGGCCAACCGCAAGACGCGCAACGCCGAGGAGCATCCGATCGCCGTCCACGTCAACTATCGCTATGAGCTCGAGGGCCTGCCGGTGCTGGGGCCGGGCGCGAAGATCCAGGTCACGTACGCGGGCGGCAAAGCGCCCGCCGAGATGTACAAGTTCTGGCGCGCCCCCAAGGCGGAGGCCGAGCTCGAGCTCCTGCCGGCCGAGGCCGCGTTCGACCTCCTGCGTCGCGATCCGGCGTTTGCGGAGCTGCCCTCCGACGGGTCCCAGGTCGTGTACCGGGACCTGCGACTCGGCTACTACGCGCTGCCGCCCCGCGAGACGCAGGGCGCCCTCATCCCCGTCTATGCGTTCGAAGGAACCGTCACGACCAGGGAGTTCGAGCGCTACGACTTCACACGCTATGTGGTCGCCGTGCCGTACACGCCCGACCAGGCCAAGGAGGTCGGCGCCGCCTTCCGCGACGCGGGCCCCATCTTCAGCTGAGCTCGGGCGGGAGGGGCGCCTCGCCGGCGCCCCTCCCGCCGCCCTGCGGCCGTCCGGGGGGCCCCGTGTCGCCGGTACGATCGCGCCATGAGAACGTCCGCCGAGCTTCGCGAGGGCTTTCTCTCCTTCTTCGAGTCGAAGTTGCACGGCCGGCTGCCGTCGGCGTCGCTCGTGCCCGCGACCTACGACCCGTCCGTCCTGCTGACCACGGCCGGGATGCAGCCGCTGAAGCCCTATTTCCTCGGTCTCGAGGAACCGCCCGCGCGGCTCCTCGTGACGGTGCAGAAGTGCTTTCGCACCACGGACATCGACGAGGTCGGCCTCACCGCGCGGCACCTGACCTTCTTCGAGATGCTCGGCAACTTCTCGGTCGGCGAGTACTTCAAGGACGGCGCGGTCGAGCTCGCGTGGGAGTTCGTCACCGAGCACATGCAGCTCGACCGGGAGCGCCTGTGGACGACCGTCTTCGCCGGCGACCCCGAGCTCGCGCTGGGCGAGGACGCCGTCGCCGTCGCCGCCTGGGAGCGCATGGGCGTCCCGCCCGAGCGGATCACGCGCCTTCCGCGCTCGGAGAACTTCTGGCAGGCCGGCCCCACCGGGCCGTGCGGCCCGTGCTCCGAGCTCTACTACGACCGCGGCCCCGAGCACGGCTGCGACCGGCCCGACTGCGCGCCGGGATGCGAGTGCGATCGCTTCCTCGAGTTCTGGAACCTCGTCTTCATGGAGTTCGACCTCGCGGAGGACGGGACGCTGACTCCGCTCCCCAGCCAGAACATCGACACCGGCCTCGGCGTCGAGCGCGGGGCGGCGGTGCTCCAGGACGTCCATTCCGTCTACGAGACGGACGGGTTCCGGCACATCATGGACTGGGTCGCCGTCGAGACCGGGACGCGCTACGGCGAGTCCGATGTGGCGACCAAGGCGCACCGTGTCCTGGCCGATCACGGCCGCGCGATGACGTTCCTCGTCGCCGACGGCGTCACCCCCTCCAACGAAGGCCGCGGCTACGTGCTCCGCCGCGTCATCCGCCGCGCGGTCGTCCACGGGCGTGACATCGGGCTCGAGCGCTTCCTCCCGCGCCTCGCCGACGTCGTCGTGGAGCAGATGGGCGGCGTCTACCCCGAGCTGGTGGAGCACCGTGAGGGGATCGCGCGCATTCTCCAGGCCGAGGAGGAGAAGTTCGGCGAGACGCTCGCGCGCGGCCTGAAGCTCTTCGAGGACGCCGCGGCCAAGGGCGCGATCAGCGGCGAGGACGCCTTCGTCCTCCAGGCGACGTACGGCTTCCCGATCGAGATGACCGTCGAGCTTGCACGGGAGCGGGGCCTGACCGTGGACCTCGACGAGTTCACGCGCCTGATGGCCGAGCATCGTGAGGTGTCGCGCGGAAGCGCGGCGGGAGCCGCCCTGGTCGAGCGGGCTGCCGAGTTCTCGCGCGCCGCGGGCTTCCGGACGGAGTTCGTCGGCTACGAGCGGACCGAGGTGCTCACGCAGGTCGGCGCGCTGGAGGAGCTGGACGACGGGGTCTTCCTCGCCAAGCTGCGCGAGTCTCCCTTCTACCCCGAGGGCGGCGGCCAGGTGAGCGACCAGGGCTGGATCGAGAAGGAGGGCGCGCGGGCCGACCTCGTCGCCGCCTACCGCTTCGGCGACGACCAGGCGCTCGCCTTCGAGGGCGAGGGCTTCGCCGCCGGCGACCGCGTGCGCGCGGTCGTGCCGTGGAAGGTGCGCTTCCCGACGATGACGAACCACACCGCGACGCACCTGCTGCACAAGGCGCTCCAGGACGTCCTCGGCGACCACGTGCGCCAGGCCGGCTCCGCCGTGCGCCCGGACAAGCTCCGCTTCGACTTCACGCATTCGCAGGCTCTCACGCACGAGGAGCGGGAACAGGTCGAGGAGATCGTCAACGAGCGGGTGTTCGAGAACCGCCCCGTCCGCGCGTTCCTGACGCCGATCGACGAGGCGCGCAAGCTCGGTGCGATGATGCTCTTCGGCGAGAAGTACGGCGACGTCGTCCGCGTGGTCGAGGTGGACGGCTTCTCCCGTGAGCTGTGCGGCGGCACGCATGTCCGCTCCACGGCCGAGATCGGGCCGTTTGCCCTTCTCTCGGAGAGCTCGGTCGGCTCGGGCGTGAGACGGATCGAAGCCGTGACGTCGGGGGACGCGTACGCCTTTCTGCGGGGCCGCGCGCACGAGGCGGAGGAGCTCCGTGGCGAGCTCGAGCGCGTCAGGAAGGAGGCGAAGCAGAAGCCCGGCACGGCGGCGGGCCCCGAGGTCCTCGACGAACGGCGTAGCCAGGCGGGCGACGTCGAGGTGATCGTCATGGAGGTTGCCGACTCCACGCCGGACGCGCTGCTCGAGCTCTCGGACAAGCTGCGGCAGAAGCACGCACCTGCGGCGGTCGTGCTCGGCACCCGTGACGACGGGCGCGTCCACCTCGTCGTCAGCATCGATCGCTCGCTCGAAGAGCGCGGGATCGATGCCGTGCAGGTCGTGCGCCAGGCGGCTGCGCTCGTCGGCGGAGGCGGGGGAGGGCGGCCGACCATGGCGCGCGCCGGGGGCAAGGAGCCGGAGAAGCTCGGCGAGGCCCTGGCAGAGGCCGAGAAAGTCCTGCTCGACGCCCTGAGCTGAGCGGTAGCAACGTCCGCCGCAACCCAGATGCCTGACTGGCACCCCCCGCGCTCGCGGATGACGGCCGCGACGCGGCGCCGGATCGTCGCGCTCGCCCTTGCCCGTACCAGCCGGTACGGGCAGCGGACGATCGCGGCGCCCGGCTTGGTCGCACCCGCCCCCGACAAGCCCGGGGAGCACCGGCCAGACATCTAGAATCGCTCCGCGGTGAAGGTGCTCGCACTCGACTACGGCTCCGCACGGACCGGCGTCGCCGTGTCCGATCCCACCGGCACCGTCGCCCGGCCGCTCGAGGTCGTCCAGCGCGCAGGGTCCGACGCGGGCCTCGCCCGCGTCCTCGAGCTGGCGAAGGCGGAGAACGTCGAGCGGATCGTCGTGGGCCTTCCCGTCACCCTGCGCGGCGAGCACGGACTGCAAGCCGAGGAGACCGAGCGCTTCGTCGAGCGGCTGCGCGCGGCCACCGATCTTCCCGTCGAGAGCTTCGACGAGCGGTTCACCACCGCCCTCGCCCGCCAGGCGGGGGACACGCGCGCTGCGGAGGACGCCGTCGCGGCAGCCCACCTGCTCACGAGCTATCTGCAGTGGAAGGCCAGCGCCCGCCCCGCGTGAGGAGCGACTACCGGCGGAGGCGCGGCGGGAGGATTGCTGCGCTCCTCGGTGTCGTCGTGGGCTTCGGCCTGGCAGCGGCGATCGCCTGGGCGGTCGTCGGCGTCGGGTTCGACGCCGGCGGCGCGGGCGAGGTCGAGTCCGCGACGGGCCTGGTCGACACTGCCCCTCCCAAGCCGATCCTGCGCATCGTCTTCCCGGAGGGCTTCACCCGGAAGGAGATGGCGCGTCGCATCACCGCCGTGAACAAGATCGCCGAGGACGAACGCGGGATCGTGACGTCGCTGGAGCCCAAGGCGTATCTGGCCGCGACCGAGCAGACGACGAACCTGCCCGCCGGCTTCAAGAACTCGGACGCGCCGAACCTCGAGGGCTTTCTCTTCCCCGCGACCTACGACTTCAACGAGGACACGACCTCGCAGCAGCTCGTCGCCGATCAGCTCGAGGCGTTCGGGCGCGCCTGGTCGGAGGTCGACATGGCCTACGCGCGCTCGAAGAACCTGACCCCCTACGACGTGCTCATCATCGCCTCGATGATCGAGAAGGAGGTGCAGGTCCCGCGCGAGCGCGCGCTCGTGGCAGCGGTGATCTACAACCGGCTCAAGGCGGGGATGCCGCTCGGGATCGACGCCACGATCAGATACGGGTACGACATCCCGCCGACGCAGGCGATCTTGCAGAGTCAGCTCGACAACGATCATCCGTACAACACGCGCACGCGGCCCGGGCTGACGCCCACGCCGATCTCGAACCCGGGCCTGGCCTCCATGCAGGCCGCGGCGCACCCGGCCAAGGTCGACTTCCTCTACTTCGTCAGGAAGCCGGACTGCAAGAGCCACTACTTCACGGTGAGCAAAGCGAAGTTCGACGCCTACAGCCGTAGGGGGCTGCAGTGCTGAGCGGGACGACGACGCTCGTCGGGCTGCTCCGCCATCCGCTCAGAGACTCGCTCTCGCCACGGATGCAGAATGCTGCCTTCGAGGCGGCCGGGCTCGACTGGTCTTACGTCGCCCTCGGCGTCGAGCCGGGGCGGCTCGAGACGGCCGTCGCCGGGCTCGTCGCGCTGGGCTTCAAGGGCGCCAACGTCACCATCCCGCACAAGACCGGGGTACTCGCCTATTGCGACGAGCTCGACTCCGTCGCCGAGCGCGCCGGGTCCGTGAACACCCTCGTGATCCGGGACGGCCGGGTGCTCGGGTCGAGCACCGACGGACTCGCGGTGACGGACGCTGTCGAGGCGCAGGGGGCCAGGGTGCTGATCCTGGGCGCGGGCGGGGCCGCCCAGGCGGTGGCAACGGCGCTCGTCGACGCCGGCAGCGAGGCGCTCCGGGTGGCGGCGCGCTCGCCCGAGCGCGCGCATGCGCTGGCCGTCCGGTTGCGCGGGCTCGCGCCTGCCCGGCGGGTCGAGGCCGACGACGCGTGGCCGCCGTCCTCCGGCGACGCCGATCTCGTCCTCAACGCGACGCCCGTTCGCGACGAGCTCCTCGTCGACCTCGCCGGCGTCCGCCAGGTCGTGGACATGGCCTACCGGCCGGACGGAGTCGACACGGCGCTGATCGCGGCGGCGCGGGCGGCCGGGTGCGAGCGGGTCGTCGACGGCCTCGACGTCCTCGTCGGCCAGGGCGCCGCGTCCTTCGAGCGCTGGACCGGGTTGGCGGCGCCGAAAGAGCTCATGAACGCCGCAGTTCGTACTCTTTCGCCATGACGCTCACGCTCACCACGGCCGGCGAGTCGCACGGGCCTGCGCTCGTCGCGATCCTGACCGGTCTCCCGGCCGGTCTCGAGCTCGAGCGGGCGGCGATCGAGAACGACCTGCGGAGGCGTCAGCAAGGGTACGGGCGCAGCCCCCGCCAGCAGATCGAGACCGACGAGGTGGAGGTGCTCGCCGGTCTCCGGCACGGGCGCACGCTGGGGACGCCGCTCGCGCTCGTCGTCAGGAATCGCGACCACAAGAACTGGACGTGGGGGATGAGCTCGTGGCCGCCGGAAGGCGAGCCGACCGGCAAGGGACGGGAGCCGGTGACCCTCCCGCGTCCCGGCCACGCCGACCTGGCGGGCGTCATGAAGTACGGCCTCGACGACGTGCGGAACGCCCTCGAGCGGGCGAGCGCGAGGCACACGGCGGCGATCGTGGCGGCCGGCGGCGTCGCGAAGGCGCTTCTCGGCAAGATCGGGGTCGAGATCGTGAGCAGCATCGCGACGCTCGAGCTGGAGGCCCGCATCGACAAGGCGCGCGCGGACCGGGACACGGTGGGCGGCGTCGTCGAGGTGTGCGCCCGCGGCGTCCCGCCCGGGCTCGGCTCCTACGCGACGAAGGAGGAGCGCCTCGACGCCCGGCTCGCCTGGACGCTGATGGGCACCCAGGCCGTGAAGGGCGTCGAGATGGGCGACGGCTTCGGGCTCGCCGAGCTCCGCGGCTCTGCCGCGCACGACGAGATCTTCCGCGACGAGCGCGGCTACTACCGCAGGACGAACCGTGCCGGCGGCCTCGAGGCGGGTGTGTCGAACGGCGAGGAGATCGTCGTCCGCGCGGCCATGAAGCCGCTGCCGACCCTGATGAAGCCGCTGCGCTCCGCCGACCTCGAGACGGGCGAGCCGGCGAACGCCCTCGTCGAGCGCTCCGACGTGGCCGCCGTCGAGGCTCTCGCCGTCGTCGCCGAGGCGTGCGTCGCTTTCGAGCTCGCGCGCGCCGCGACCGAGAAGTTCGGCGGCGACGCGCTCGAGGACTTCGTGGGGGCCTGGCGCGCGTACGTGGAGCGGATCCCCTGGTCGGCGCGCTAGGGCGGCACCTCGCGCTCGCCGGCTTCATGGGGGCCGGGAAGTCGACCGTGGGCGCCCGCGTCGCCGAGCTGGCCGCGCGGCCGTTCGTCGACCTCGACCGGTTGATCGAGCGGCGCCACGGCCCCATCCCGGAGCTCTTCGAGCGCGGCGAGGCCGACTTCCGGCGGATCGAGGAGGAGACGCTCTCCGAGGCACTGGCGGGGCCCGACTCGGTGGTCGCCCTGGGCGGCGGCGCGGTTCTCTCGCCGCTGAACCGCGAGCGGCTGCGCGCCCGGGCCTTCACCGTCTACATCGACGTGGGAGTCGAGACCGCGTGGAAGCGGGTTCGCGGCTCGGACCGGCCGCTGGCCCAGCGGGAAGAAGATTTTCGCAAGCTCTACGAATCGCGGCAGGCCGTCTATGCGGAAACAGCCGACGCCGTCGCCCGCGACACCGAGGAAACCCTGCACGCCTCCCTCGGCATCCGCTTCGGCGACCTCGAGGCTCCGTCAGGCGAGGTCGCGATCGTGGCGGACGAGCGGGTGCTCGAGCTTCACCCCGCGCCGACGGAAGGCCCGGTGCACCGTCTTCCGGCCGGCGAGGGGGCCAAGACTCTCGCAGTCGTCGAGCGGCTCTGGAGCGAGCTCACGCTCGGGCGGGACGGGACGATCGTCGCGTTCGGGGGAGGCTCGACGACCGACGTCGCGGGCTTCGCCGCCGCCACGTACCTGCGCGGCATCCGCTGGCTCGCCGTGCCGACGACGCTCACCGGCCAGGTCGACGCGGCCATCGGCGGCAAGACGGGGATCAACACCGCCGCCGGCAAGAACCTCGCCGGCGCCTTCCATTTCCCGGCGCAGGTGATCGTCGATCCAGACGTCCTCGCCACCCTGCCGGAGCGGGAGCGCCGCGCCGGCATGGCCGAGGTGGTCAAGACGGGGCTGCTCGCGGGCCGGGAGGTCTGGGCGCTGCCTGAGGAGGAGATGATCCGCGCGTGCGCCGCCTACAAGGCCGGGATCGTCCTCTCCGACCCGTTCGAGACGGAGGGCCGGCGGGCGTGGCTCAACCTCGGGCACACGTTCGCGCATGCGCTCGAGGCCGGCTCGGGCTATCGCGTCTCGCACGGCGAGGCGGTTGCGCTCGGGCTTCTCGCCGCGTTGCGACTCGCTGGCCAACCGACGGACGCCGTGGAGGAGGTGCTCCGCCCGCAGCCGGTCGAGGCCGACCTCGACACCGCGTGGGCCGCCCTCAAGCGGGACAAGAAGGGCGAGGGCGTCTTCGTCCTGCTCGAGGCGCCGGGGAAGCCCGTGGTCACGAGCGTTTCGGACGCCGATGCCCGCGCCGCCCTGGCTGCGCTCGTCCAGGACTAGGAACAAGTTCGCCCGACCGGCGTCTAACTCCACAGGGTGGTCTCGTGAGAGCGTGGTGGCTCGGAGCGTGGATGGTCGCGCTCGCCACCGCGCTCTCAGCCTGCGGAAGCCAAACTGGTGAGCCCAAGCAGGCGGCGGATTCCACCCATCCGGTCGAGGTGGTGCTGGTGGCTCCGGACGAGACCGCTGCGGACGAGGTCGCCGTCGAGGGCGCCTCGCCGGCAGAGGCGGCGGCGGTGCGTGACGCTCTGAGGCGCCTGGGAGCCAAGAACCCGATCGCCTCGGTCGTCTTCGCCGATCGTGCAGAGGGGCGGAGCATGACCGTCGACGCAGCCGGCGGGCGCCCCGGCGTGGACGATCTGGAGGGCGAATGGCTGGCCGAGCTCTTTACCGACGACGTCGCGGCTGCAGTCCTGGACGGGGAGCCGCAGATCGTCTGGACCGAGCTCCGGGCGCGCGGAGCGGTCCGCCGCCGGGGGGCCTTCGACCCGGAAGGAGGGGTGCACCGGACGCCGGCTGAGCTTCGGACGCTGGGACAAGCCGTGGTTGCCCGCGCCGAGGCCGAAGGCCTGCAGCTCGGCACCGTGACCGCCGTCCCGATCGGGGTAGGTGCTCTGGAGCTCGTCGTCCAGCTCGACACAGAGGAGTTCCTCGCAGGCTCGAACACGGACTGGCTGACGAGTCTCGTCCCCGACCGGTTCGACGAGCAGGCCCCGTACTCTGCGCTGGTCGCGATCCTTGCCCCCGACGGCACGGCGGTCTCCACGTGCGCGTGACCCCGGTGGTGAGCGGGGAGACGATCCCGTACGACGTCCCGGTGACCCATCCGGGATCGGCCGTGCACCAGAAGACGTCGTCGTCATGGAGGTCGAGCGCGAGCCTTCCGGTCGCGTGGTGGCCGACGACAGCCTCGTGCACGTGGACGGCGCCCTTCGGGGTGCCGGTCGTTCCGCTCGTGAAGTGGACGAGCGCCACGTCGTCGGGGGCGGTGGGACCGATCTCGTAGTCGTCGGCCGCCGCGATCAGCAACCGGCCGTAATCCTCGGTGCCGGGGACACTCGTGGCCGTGCCCTGCTCGCCGACGAGGACGACGTGCTCGAGGTCCGGAAGCGAGTCGAGGAGGGCTGCCACCTTCCGGCGGTACAGAGTCTCGGTCGTGACGAGGACCTTGGCCCTGCCGATCGTGAGGCGGGTGCGAATCGGCTCCGGGCCGAACGCCGAGAAGAGGGGGGAGAACACGCTGCGGTGCTTGAGGGTTCCGAGCGCGGTGACGTACAGCTCGGGAATTCGGCCGGCGAGCGTGCAGACGATGTCACCCGGGCCGATCCCGAGGGAGTCGAGGGCGTTCGCGAAGCGATTCGTGAGCACGTGCAGGTCGGCGAACGTGAAGTCGCGGACGGCGCCCTTCTTGCCGAGCCAGCGGAGTGCCAGCTTGTCTCCGCGGCCCGCGGCCACGTGGCGGTCGACGGCTTCGTGAGCGATGTTGAGACCTCCGCCCGGCAGGCCGTCCAGGCCCTCGCGGGCGCGCGCCCAGAAGTCGCCGGCGCGCTCGGTCTCGTAGTCGACGAGATTCGGCGCCACCGTCCAGCCCTCGACGGGCTTCAGGATCGGTGCGTAAGCCACAACGAGCCGATTATCGTGCCATGCGGGCCCTGCCGGGTCGGGGTGGACGCGGATCCGGCGTGCGGGTTCTCCGCGATCGCTCAGAACGCTGGTTGAGGCCGCCGAAGATGGCGGAGACCGACCCCGCGGTGAACACGCTCTCGATCGTCTCGGCAAAGACCTCCGCGGACGAGAGCACCCTGAGCCGCTCCGTGGAGCTGCCGCCGAGCGAGACGGTGTCCGTCACGACGATCTCGGCGATGCCGGCGCCCTCGAGGCTCGCGAGCGCTCCAGGCACGAAGAGGCCGTGTGTGGCGAAGGCGCGCACTTCCCGTGCGCCGGCCGCGAGGACGGCCTCCGTGGCGGTGACGAGCGTCCCGCCGGTCACGATCATGTCGTCGCCCATGAGCACGATCTTCCCGCGCACGTTGCCGATCACCTCGGCCGCCTCCGCGACCTCGTGCGCGGGCCGAGTCTTGGTGACGACCGCGAAGTCGGCGTCGAGGAGCTGGCTGACCGTCCGTGCGAGCTTCACGCGGCCGAGATCGGGCGAGACGACCACCAGCGTGTCGCGGGCCCGCGGCGCGGTAGTGGTCGACGAGGATCGGCAGCGCGGTCATATGGTCGACGGGGATCCGGAAGAAGCCCTGGATCTGCCCGGCGTGGAGGTCCATCGTCAGCACACGGTCGGCTCCGGCGGTCTGGAGAAGCTCGGCGACGAGCCGCGCCGCCGAGGCGAGCCGGGCGGCGTCGATCATGGGAGGAACTCGACGAGATGGTAGTTGACGGGCGGCGAGCACGAACGGAGCAGGAAGACGTCGCCTCCCCGGACCGACTGTTCGAAGCGACAGTACATCTCGCCGTTGGAGAACGTCTCGAAGTCGATCGCGCCGAGGGAGGTTCCGAGCTGCGCCGCGATCCAGCGCGCGAGATCGGGATTGGAGCGTCCTGCGAAGAGCAGCAGCTCCGGCGGCCGCGGCCTGCGGCGAGATCGGCCCGGGCGAAGGAAGGGGAGAAGGCGAGACATGTCAGGGTCCGGCCGGAAATGCTTCCCTCGAGGGGGAGCCGGGGCGGCGGTGGGTGCGCTGATCGCCTGTTCGGCAACTACTGAGCACACCCGGCCGCGGACTCGCCGCAGGAGCCCTCGCCCGAGGAGCGAATGCCGGGAGACAGCGCCCTCTTTCTCAGCATCGATCCGAGCAGCGGAGGCACGATGAGCACACAGGGACGCCCACCCAACGACCCGACGCCCGCCTCGCGGTATCCACCGGGCTCGCCCGAGCGCGGGCTCGAGGAGCGGCTGGCGGAGGAGGAACGACGGATCGGGGCGAATCGCCAGCTTGCCGTGGCCGCGCTCGCGCTGGCCGTGCTCCTCGTCGTCGCAGTCGTCGCCCTCGTGGTCGCGCTCGTGCTCTGAACCGCGACGTCGAAGCGGCGTCGACGGCGAGGCCTGCGGACGACAGCGTCGGGACGAGTGCACTCCAGGACGGAGCGGTGACCGCTGAGAAGCTAGCGGCAGGTGCGGTCACGGCGGACGCCCTCACCGACGGTGCGGTCACGGACGTGAAAGTGGCGCCTGACTCGCTCACTGGGGCGAGCATCGACGAATCGACGCTGGGACAAGTCCCCTCGGCCAAGAGCGCGAAGAACGCGGGCAAGCTCGGAGGCGTGGCAGCAGCGGCCTACCTGTCCGGCGTGACGCTGGTGCAGGCCCAGAGCGACTCGAACACCGACGAGGCGAAGGGGCCCGTCACGGCGTCCTGTCCGGCCGACACGATCGTGATCGGAGGCGGCGCGTCTCTGGAGGGAACGACGAGCGGCGTCGCGATCGTCGAGAGCGCTCCTGCCGACGGACAGACGGGGTGGACGGCGCGGGCGCAAGCGTTCGTCCCCACCACCACTGCCTGGCGGCTCGTCGTGACTGCGATCTGCGCGACAGGGGGGAGCTGAGCTCAGGCGCTCCGCTTGCCTCGCGCCGCGCGCCGCGGCCCCCGTCCTTTCGGCGCCTCGAAGTGCTCGACGGCAACATCGCTCCCCGGGAAGAAGAGGCTCTCGGCCCCCGTGTCCCAGCGGACGCGGAAAGGCGGCCCTCCCTCGGGCCCGAGGACCTCGAGGATCTCGGCGTCTGGCCGCGGCTCGCCGAGGTGATGGGAGCTAATCACGAGCCGGTCGCCCGGCGCCGCCCTCGGGCCGGTCGGCGCCGACGGGCGAGGTGCCGGGGCCTTCTTCGCGCGGCGCCCGACCTTCTCGGGAGGCCGCTTCGGCGCCTTCCCGCCCGATAGTGAGACGGAGGCGTCGCTTCCCGGGTAGACGATCGTTTCCCGGCCGTCTTCCCACCGCACGCGATAGCGGACGCGATCCGGCGTTCCGAGAACCTCGACGATCTCGCCGAGACGCCGGCGGCCGCCCACCGCGTGGGAGTCGACCCAGATCCGGTCTCGCGGCACCGTCACGACTCGTCCCCTTCCGCCCATTCGGACGCGGCGACCTGCGAGCAGTCGACCGAGACGACGCCGGGAACATGTCGAACTGCGGTCTCGAGCAGGGCGATTGCCTCTGCGCTCGCCGCCTCGCCCCGGATCGTCTCCTGCCCGCCGCGGACGTCGATCTCGAGGTCGTCAGGCGAGAGCGAGAGCCGCCGGGCGGCGAGGTCGGTGCGAAGCTCCTCCCAGATCTCCCCGTCGGGCCGGACGAATGCGCGCACCAGGTCCGCGCGCGTGACGATCCCGGCGAGGCGGCCGTCTGCCACGACCGGCAGGCGGTTCACGCCGGCGTCGAGCATGACGCGGGCCGCGTCGCTGATCGGGCGGTCCGGCTCGATCGTCAGGGCGGGCTCGGTCATCGCCTCGTAGGCGGTGGTCGCGTTCCGGCGACGCTCGTCCGCCGTCTCGCGCCCCGAGAGCCTGGCGAACAGGTCGCCCATCACCGGCCTCGTCACGCCCTTGACGATGATGTCCGACTCGGAGACGACGCCGATCACTCGGTGCTCCGCGTCGACGACGGGCACGCCGGAGATGCTGCGCTCCACCAGAAGCTCGGCCACCTGCTTCAGGGTGGCGTTCGGCCCCACGTAGGCGACGTCGACGGTCATCACGTCTCGGACGGTCACAGGCCGGCCTCCTCACGCGTCCAGTAGTACGTCTCGCGGGCGACGCGCGGTGGCGCCGCGAGCAGCGGGCGCCACGCCTCCACCGCCTCGGCAATGCCTGGGTGGAGGGCGTCTCCGAGCAGATCGTCAACCTCCCACTCGACGTCGGCGGCGCCCTCGAAGACGAAGACGATCTCGTCGTCCGACGCGTAGACGCCGTGGCGCGTGAAGCCCGTGAGATCCGGGTCGAACGGAGGGCCGGACGCGAGCAATTCCCGGGCATGCTTCCGCGCATCGGGCGCCAGCGGAGCGACGATGACGAGGCGGCGCATCAGCCGACGTGAGCAGCCGGCTCGTCGAGCCGAACGCCGGCGCGCTCGAGCTGCTCGACCATCCGGAGGTGGTCCTCCTCGAGGATGCGCGCGACGCTGTGGGCGAACGCGTGGATCGTCGGCGCCTCGCCCTCGGAGCGCATCGCGCGGATCAGCTCCTCCTGGAGCCGCTCGCGGATCTCCTGCTCGCTCAGTCCCAACATTTCGGCTAGGCGGGGTTCCCCGTGCCCGCGGCCTTCGTGGTCGGCGCTCCCGCGTACGCCGGCTTCGTCGACGGGACCGGTCTGCGCGCCCGTATCGAGGCCCGCACCGCAGAGATCGACGTCGACGACCCCGCCGCGCTCGCTGGGAAGGGTTGCTCGGCGTTGTCCGCGAGTAGACTCGCCGCGTGCAGGTGGCCGTCCTGAACGGCGTCAATCTCGACGTCCTCGAGGCGCGCGATCCTGAGCTCTACGGCGGCATGGGCCTTGGTGAGCTCGAGACGCGCATCTACCAGTGGGCCCGTGAGCTCGGCTGCACCGCCCGCTGCTTCCAGACGAACCACGAGGGCCAGTACGTCGAGTGGTGCCACGACGCGCGCGGCTGGGCCGGAGGGCTGATCGTCAACCCGGGCGCGTGGTCGCACTACAGCTACGCGATCAGGGACGCGCTCGAGCTCTGCTCGGTACCGGTCGTCGAGGTGCACCTCTCGAACATCGAGGAGCGCGAGGAGTGGCGCCGGCACTCGGTCATCGCCGACGTGGTCGCGCACCGGATCATCGGCAAGGGGCCGGAGGGGTACCGGGAGGCGCTCGCCTACATCAAGGAGCAAGCGTGAGCGAACGCGTCGAGCGGCTGCGCGCCGCGCTGGAGGGACTGGGGGCGGCAAGCTTCCTCGTGACGAGGCCCGTCAACCTCCGCTACCTCACGGGCTTCGACAGCTCGAACGCTGCGCTCGTCGTCGGCCGCGACCGCCTCGTCGTCGCCACCGACGGCCGCTATCTCGAAGCCGCCAAGGGGCTGGAGGGCGCCGAGGTCGTGCTGGCCGAGCGTGACCTGCTCGGCTGGATCGGCGCTCGCCTCGGAGAGCTCGCCGAGGCGCCGGTGGCATTCGAGGCCGACCAGGTCACGGTGGCGGGCTTCGACTCGCTCGCGCAGGACGGCACCGAGCTCGTGCCGACCACCGGCGTCGTCAGCGGGCTCCGGGCGGTCAAGGACGAAGCCGAGCTCGAGGCGATCAGGCGCGCGGCCCGGGTCACGGACGCCGCGTACGAGCGGCTCGCGCGCCAGGAGCTCGTCGGCCGGAGCGAGGCCGAGGTCGCGTGGTGGATGGAGCAGGCGCTGCGGGAGGAGGGCGCGGAAGGGCTTGCGTTCCCGGTGATCGTCGGCTCCGGCCCGAACGCGGCGCTGCCGCATCACCACCCCGGCCGGCGGAGGATCGGGCCGGGGGAGACGGTGATCGTCGACGCAGGCGCTCAGGTCGGCGGCTACTGCGCCGACTGCACGCGGACGTTCGCCACCGGCCCGCTTCCGGACGCCCTCCAGCGCGCCTACGCTCTGTGCCGCTCGGCCCAGGAGCACTCGCTCATGGCCGTCCGCTCAGGCGCAACCGGCGCCGAGCTCGACGCGATCGCGCGCGCCGAGATCGAGGAATCCGGCTTGGCGCCGGTGCTCCACGGGCTCGGCCACGGTGTCGGCCTCGAGGTCCACGAGCAGCCGGTCCTGCGGCCGGCGTCCACGGACCGGCTCGTCGCCCGGAACGTCGTCACGGTCGAGCCGGGCGTCTACCTCGCCGGCGAGGGCGGCGTCCGCATCGAAGACCTGGTGGTCGTGGGCGAGAGCGGGCCGGAGGTTCTCTCCAGCTTCACCAAGGACCTGCTGACGCTCAATTGAGTGCCCCGCCGGGCGATGGGCGGCATCACCCGGCGGGACACTAAACTGTCCCGCCGTGGCCGAGACGGTCTCCACCAACCAGTTCAAGAACGGCATGCACGTCGAGCTGGACGGGCAGGTCTGGCGCATCGTCGAGTTCCAGCACGTCAAGCCTGGGAAGGGCGGCGCCTTCGTGCGCACGAAGCTGAAGAGCATCGGCACGGGCGCGGTCGTCGACAAGACCTTCCGCGCCGGCGAGAAGATGCCGCGCATCCGCACGGAGACGAAGAACGTCCAGTACCTCTACGACGCCGGCGACGACGTCGTCTTCATGGACGAGGAGACCTTCGAGCAGCTGACCCTGCCGCGCGGGGACGTCGAGGAGGAGCTCGACTTCCTGCAGCCGTCGTCCACGGTGCAGCTCCTCGTCGTCGACGGAAGCCCGGCGGGCGTGCAGTTGCCCGCGTCCGTCGAGCTGGGGGTGACCGAGACCGAGCCCGGCGTCCGCGGCGACACCGTCTCGAACGTCACGAAGCCGGCGACGCTGGAGACGGGCGCCGTCGTGCAGGTCCCGCTTTTCGTCAACGTCGGCGATCGCATCAAGGTCGACACGCGCGAGCGCCGCTACATCTCACGGGCCTAGGGGCACTGGCTGTGCCGCAACTCGTCGACACGACGATCCGGCTCCTCTCGCAGGAGCCGCTTGCCGACCGCGTCTCCGCGGCGGGGCTCTACGAGCTGGCCGCCGAGCTCGACAAGGCCGGGTTCGCCTGCCTGGAGATCTCCGGCGGCGGCTGCTTCGACAGTGCCGTCAGACGGGGAGTCGAGAGCCCGTGGGAGCGGATCCGCTCGGTTCGCGCGCGCTGCTCGACTCCGCTGGGAATGGCGCTTCGCGGGCGCTTTCTCGTCGGATCCCGCCCGGTCTCGGGCGATCTTGTGCGCCGCTTCGTCGCGAGCGCAGCCGGGAGCGGGATCGACGTCTTCCGCCTCCACGACCCGCTCAACGACCTCACGAACCTGCGCGAGGCCGCCGACGCGATCCGCAACGCCGGCAAGGAGCTCTCCGTCGGCCTGGTGCACAGCCCGGGCCCGACGGGGGAGACGGAGGTGCTGCTGGAGCGCGCCCACCAGCTCACCGACCTGGGTGCCTCGCGCGTGCTGATCCACGACCCCGCCAGCTCGCTGGACCCGGCCAAGGCCCGCGAGCTTGTCGAGCGCGTGAAGGAGGCGAGCGGCCTGCCCGTCGGCCTCCACTGCCAGGGCGCCGGGGGCGTGGGGCTCGCGGCGGCGATCGAGGCGGTGCGGGCCGGTGCCGAGCTGATCGCGGTCGCGTTGTACCCGATCGCGCTCTCGCTCCACCGGGTCTCCGCGGAGGCCCTGACCCAGTCGCTCGCCGGCGTGGGGCTCGACACCGGTGTCGATCTCGAACGGCTCTGGCGCGGGTCGGAGCTCGTGGACGAGGCGCTCGGCGACGAGCCGGTGCCGCCGCTCTCGCCTCGCGTGGCCGTGCGGGCCGCCGAGTACGCGCTTCCGGCCGGCCTCGTCGCGGAGCTCGACGCGCGCCTGCGCGACCATGGATCGGCCGACCGGCTCGACGAGGTCCTCGGGGAGCTGACCACGATCCGCCGCGAGTGCGGCTGGCCGCCGCTTGCCTCCCCGATCGGGCAGATCCTGGGCTCGCAGGCGCTTCTGCATGTCCTCTCCGCGCAGCGCTGGCGCTTCGTCGTCGACGAGCTCCGAGACCTCGTGGAGGGTCGCTACGGGACGCCTCCGGCCGAGGTCGACCCGACTGTCCGGCGAGCCGTGGAGCTGCTGGGTGAAGGCGTCGACGAGGCCGAGGAGCCGCCGGAGGCACTCGAGGAGCTGCGGGCGGACGCCCAGGGCCTGGCGGCGAGCGAGGAGGAGCTCCTCCTTCTGGGGCTGTACGGCGAGGACGCCGAGCCGCTCTTGCGCTCCGTCCGCTCGCGCGGCCGTCGAGACGAGTCCGAGACGGCCGGGCTGGCCCCGGGGGAGGCCGAGCGGCTCCGCGAGATCATCAAAGTCGTGCAGGAGTCGGGCATCGGCGAGGTGACGATCGAAGAGGGAGAGCTGCGCGTCACCGTGCGGCGGAGCGACGAGCGCGGCGAGGTCCCCGTCCCGGCGGGGCCGCTCAGCGCCCCCGTCCACGAGGAGCCGGAGGGGACGACGGATCCGCCCCGGAACGACGTCATCCGGGTCGAGTCGCCCATGGTGGGCACGTTCTACCGGGCGCCCCAGCCCGGCGCGCCGGCGTTCGTGGAGGAGGGCGACACGGTCGAGCTCGGACAGACGCTCTGCATTCTCGAGGCGATGAAGCTCATGAACGAGGTCAAGTCCGAGTCGGAGGGCGTAGTCCGGCGCATCTGCGTCGAGAATGCCGCCCCCGTGCAGTACGGCGACCTCCTCTTCGAGCTCGAGCCGCTGAACGGACGACCGCTCGACGCACTCTAGTGGCACTCGGAGCGGTCCTTAATCCATTGGGGCACCCCTCCCTCCACCCGCTTTCGAGCGTAACGACGAAATGCGCACGCGTGGCGCGCGGATCGTGCCGAGAGGCGCCGCGAATCGTGACGACCCAGGCACGGCGGCGCCGGTGTTCACGCGCGTCCTGATCGCCAACCGGGGCGAGGTGGCCGTCCGGATCGTCCGGGCCTGCCACGAGGTGGGGGTCGAGGCGGTCGCCGTCTACTCCACCGCCGACCGCGACTCGCTGCACGTCCGTCTGGCCGACGAGGCCGTGCATGTCGGCCCGCCTCCCGCCGCGCAGAGCTACCTCAACATCCCGTCCCTCGTCGCCGCGGCCACGACCACCGGCTGCGAGGCGGTTCATCCGGGCTGGGGCTTCCTGGCCGAGAACGCGGAGTTCGCAGCCGCATGTGAGGACAACGACCTCGTCTTCGTCGGCCCACGGCCGGAGTCGATCGAGATCATGGGGGACAAGATCCGCGCGAAGGAGGCGGCCGCCGCCGCAGGGCTCCCGCTCGTCCCCGGGTCGAACGGAGCGGCGACGCTCGAGCAGGCCCGGCTCTCGCCGCAGACGCCGGCTTTCCGCTCCTGCTGAAGGCGGCGGCAGGCGGCGGGGGCCGCGGGATGCGCCTGGTCGGCTCGCCGGACGAGCTCGACACCGCCTTCCAGACGGCTGCAGCCGAGGCCGAGGCGGCGTTCTCGGACGGATCGCTCTACGTCGAGCGTGCGATCGTCGGTGCCCGCCACGTCGAGATCCAGGTGCTGGGGGACGGCGAGGGACAGGTGCTGACGCTCGGCGAGCGCGACTGCTCCATCCAGCGCCGGCACCAGAAGCTCGTCGAGGAGGGCCCGTCGCCGGCCGTCTCGCCGGAGCTTCGCGCCCGGATGGAGGACGCCTCGTGCCGCGCCACCGAGGCTCTTCGCTACCGCGGTGCCGGGACGATCGAGTTCCTCCTCGACGACGAGGGCCACTTCTACTTCATCGAGATGAACACGCGCCTGCAGGTCGAGCATCCCGTCACCGAGCTGATCACCGGCATCGACCTCGCGCAGGCGCAGCTCAGGATCGCCGCCGGCGAGGGGCTGCCCCGGAGCGGGCGCGCCGAGCTGCGCGGGCACGCGATCGAGCTGCGCATCAACGCGGAGGACCCCTCGCGCGACTTCATGCCCGCGCCGGGGATCGTGACGCGCTTCCGCCCCCCGCTCGGCCCCGGGGTCCGGGTCGACACCCATGTCGTCGACGGGTACGTCATCCCGCCCTTCTACGACTCGCTCGTCGCGAAGGTGATCGTCTGGGCCGAGGATCGGCCGGCCGCAGTCCGCCGCGCCCGCCGCGCGCTGACAGAATTCGAGCTCGAGGGAGTTCCGACGACGCGAGAGCTGGCGATCGACATCCTGGAGAGCGAGCCGTTCACGAGCGGGGACTACACCACCGAGTTCATCGCAGAGGCCGGGCCGTCGTTCCGCTCGCTCGCGCCGGAGGTGTCGTGACGAGCCGCCACGCAGCGCGCCGAACGGCCCTCGAGCTCCTCTACCAGTGGGATCTCACCGGACAGCCGCTCGTGAGCCTCCACGGCGGGGAGGTCGACCCGTTCGCCCTCGAGCTGGCCGAGGGGGTCGCCGCGAGCGCCGAGGAGCTCGACCGCCGCATCACCGCTGCCTCGGATGACTGGCCGGCCGACAGGCTCGGCGTCGTCGAGCGGAACATCGTCCGCATGGGCCTCTTCGAGCTCGACCGCGGCGACGTACCGGTCGAGGTCGCCATCGACGAGGCCGTCTCCCTCGCCAAGCGCTACGCGAGCGAGGATGCCGGCCGCCTCGTCAACGGCATTCTCGGGCGGGTCGCACGGGAGGCGAGGCAGACGTGAGCGAGCCCGACGCCGTCGCCCGCCTCCAGGAGCTTCTCGAAAAGGTCGAGGCCACCCGGGCCGAGCTGGAAGGGGCGGACGATCCGGAGCGGGCCGTGCAGATCCTCCAGGATCTCGCCGACCTCGCCAAGGAGGTGCAGGCAGAGGTGGAGCGGGCGCGCAGGGAGGCCGATGCATCGGCCTGACGCCCTGCGCGAGCTGGCCGAGGGCTTCCTCGCCGAGCTCCCCTTCGCGGACGAGCTGGGAAGGTTGGAGGAGGCGCTTCGCTACTCGCTCCTCGGCGGCGGCAAGCGCATCCGGCCGGTTCTCTGCCTCGCGACGGGCGAGGCGCTCGGCCTGGATCCGTCCGAGCTGCTTCCGGCCGGGTGCTCGCTCGAGCTCGTCCACACCTTCAGCCTCGTCCACGACGACCTGCCCGCGCTCGACGACGACGACCTGCGGCGGGGGCAGCCGAGCTCACACGTTCGCTTCGGCGAAGACGTCGCGATCCTCGCCGGCGACGCGCTGCTTGCCGAGGCCTTCCGCCTCGCGCTCCGGTACCCGTCACCCGACGTCGCGCGCGAGCTCGCGGACGCCACGCTCGGCATGATCGGCGGCCAGTACCTGGACGTGACCAGCAACGGTGGGCTGGACGCAGACGGGCTTCGGCGCCTGCACGCGCTGAAGACCGGCCGGCTCCTGCGCGCCGGCGTGACGACCGCGACCGCCGTGGCGCGCCTCTCCCGGGAGGAGGAGGCGCCGTGGCGTGCCTTCGGAGACGAGCTCGGAGTCCTCTTCCAGATCGTCGACGACATCCTCGACGCGACCGGCACCGCGGAGGAGCTCGGGAAGACACCGGGCAAGGACGAGGCCGCCGGAAAGGTGACGTACGTCTCGCTGCACGGCCTCGACCACGCCAGAGAGCTGGCGGACGAGGCGAGGGACCGCGTCAACGAGCGGCTCGAGAGCCTGCCGGCCGACACGTCGGTGCTCGCCGAGCTCGTCGCCACCATCCACGACCGCCAGAGCTGACTGATGCTGCACCGACCCGTCCCCGCAGGCACCATCGTGATCGGACAGCCTGCGCACGCCTGGGTGTCCGGGCAGCTCGCGCGCGCCTGGGCGGAGTCGTTCGAGCCGTGGGAGGAGGTCTGCCTCGCCGCAGACCAGCACGACATCGCCTGGATCGGCTGGGAGCGCTCGCCGGAGCGCGACCCGCAGACCGGCCTGCCGTACACGTTCTCCGCGCTCCCCCGCCTGCGCCGGCTGGAGCTGTGGTCCGGCGCCGCGACTCAGCTCCTGCCGCAGTCACGCTACGCCGCGCTTCTCGTCTCGCTGCACGGGACGCTTCTGGTCGAGCGCTTTCCGCCGGGCGGCGACGAGGACGTCCGGCGCGCCCTCGAGTCGTATCTCGAGCGGGAGCGCGACTTCCAGGCACGGGTGCTGGAATCGCTCCGTGGAGACCCGCGCTACGGCGCCCACTCGACGACGGCGGCCGTCGAGCGCAACCGTGAGCTGATCTTCACGTGGGACGGCCTCTCGCTGGCGTTCCTGCACGGCGTGCAGAAGGAGCGGACCGCGGCCGGGCACACGCTCGTGCCGGTGGACGGCGATCCCACGCGCGTGACGGTCGCCCCGTGGCCTTTCCGCGCCGACGCCGTCACCCTCGTCTGCGAAGGCCGGCTCCTCACGGAGGCTTTCGCAGACGAGCGTGAGCTCCGCCGTGGTCTGGCCAAGGCGCCGTGGACGACGATCGAGACCAGGCTCACGCCGGCATGAGCCGCGCCCGTGGCGCCCTTCCACGTCCTCATTCGTGACAGTTCGCCCGGAGGCTGACGGGGTACGCTCTCGCCATGAGCGCCAAGAAGCGCCTGGATGTGCTGCTCGTCGAGCGCGGGCTGGCCGAGACGCGCTCGCAGGCCCAGGCGCTCGTGCTGGCCGGCCGGGTCAAGGGTCATTCCAAGGCGGGCGAGCAGGTCGACGAGGGCGCCGAGCTCGAGGTGGCCGAGGGCGCGCGGTTCGTCTCGCGGGGTGGCGAGAAGCTCGCCGGTGCGCTGGAGCAGCTCGGCGTCGACGTGACCGACGAGGACGTGCTCGACGTCGGCGCCTCGACGGGCGGGTTCACGGACTGCCTCCTCCAGGCCGGAGCCGCGCGGGCGATCGCGCTCGACGTCGGCTACGGCCAGCTCCACCCGAAGCTGCGCGAGGATCCGCGCGTGACCGTGCTCGAGCGGACGAACGTGCGTGAGCTCCACTGCGAAGAGCTCCCTTTTCGCCCGACCTTCGTCGTCTGCGACGTGTCGTTCATCGGGCTCTCCAAGGCGCTGCCCCCGGCGCTCGCGTGCGCCGCAGCGGGCTGGCGGGCTCTCGTGCTGGTCAAGCCCCAGTTCGAGGCGGGACCCGCCGACGTGGGCAAGGGCGGCGTCGTCCGTGACCCCGAGGTGCAGCGCCGGGTCGTCGACGACGTGATCGCCCGTGCGCCGGATTGGGGAGCACTGGTGCTCGGGGTCGCCGAGTCGCCCGTGCGCGGGCCGAAGGGGAACCGCGAGTTCTTCGTCCAGCTCGCCGACGCCGGCCGGGACGAGCCGTGAGCGGGCCCGTGCGCAAGATCGGGGTCATGGCCACGCACGGTCGCCCGGAGGTCAGCGAGAAAGCCGTCGGCCGCGTGGACGAGGTCACTGCCGCCGCGGGCGTCGAGATCGGCTCCCTCGAGGACGGCGACCTCGACCTCCTGGTCGTGCTCGGCGGCGACGGGACGATGCTGCGGGCGCTCCGCGCTGCGCTCGGCACCGGAGTCCCCGTGTTCGGCATCAACTTCGGCCGCGTCGGCTTCCTCACCTCCGCAGACGGCGACCAGCTCGACACTGCCCTGGCCCGGGCCCTCGCGGGCGAGTTCCGGGTCGTCGACCTCTGCACGCTCGAGGTGAGCTTCGACGGCGAGACGCATCCGGCAGTGAACGACGTGGTCGTCACGAGCTCGAGGCCCGGGCGCATGGTGGAGCTCGGCTGGGAGGTTGCCGGCGAGGAGCTGGGCGACCAGCCCTGCGACGGCATGATCTGCTGCACGCCGTCGGGCTCCACCGCGTACAACCTCTCCAACGGCGGCCCCGTCCTCATGTGGGGGCTCGAGGCGATGGTGATGACGTTCGTCGCGCCGCATTCCCTGCGCGCCCGGGCGCTCGTCGTGCCGCGCGGCCTCGACCTTCGCGTCACCAACCGCTCCAAGGAAGTGCCGGTGACCGTGCTCGTGGACGGGCACCCGGTGGGCGACCTGGAGCGGAGTGAGGACATCGCGGTGCTGCTCGGCCCGGACAACTGCCGGCTCGCCGTTCTTCCGGAGGTCACGTTCTTCACGCGCTACCACGAAGTGTTCCCGTAGCGGAATGCTCCGCCGCCTCCGCATCGAGAGCTTCGTCCTCATCCGCGAGGCGGACCTGGCGTTCGCGCCTGGCCTGAACGCGATCACCGGCGAGACGGGGGCCGGGAAGACGATCCTGGCGCAGGCGGTCGGCCTTCTCCTCGGCGCTCCGGGCGATGCCGCCTATCTCGGGCCCGGGGCCGAGGAGGCCTATGTCGAGGCCGAGCTCGATCTTCCGGACGGGCTTCTCGACGACCCGGAGCTCGAGGCGATCGCCGAGCTGCGGCCGGCGGGGGAGGAGGGCCTGGTGGCCGCCCGCCGCGTCTTCGCGGACGGGCGCACCCGCGCCTACGCCTGGGGGCGGGCCGTGCCGCGCGAGGACCTGGCGACTCTCGTCGAGCGGCTCCTGGCCATGTCGGGCCAGTTCGAGCAGCGCCGCCTCGCCCGGCCGTCGCACCAGCTCGACGTCCTCGACGCCTTCGTGGGCGAGGAACAGCTTCGCCGTCGCGGGGAGCTTCAGCGCGCCTGGCGGGAGCTGATCAGCGCGCGCCGTGCCCGTGAAGAGGTAGCCGGCGCGGCGGCGGGGCAGGCGCAGCGGCTCGAGGAGCTTGCGGAGCTCGTGGCCCGAACGGACGGAATGGAGGCCGGCGACGAGGAGGCTCTCCTGGCCGCCCGCGAGCGGCTGCGCCACGTGACCGAGCTGGCCGAGGCCGCGTCCGCGGGCGCCGAGGCGCTCGACCCCGAACGGGCTGAGGCCCCGGGCGCTGCGGAGCGAGTGGGGGAGGCGGTGCGTGCGCTCGAGGCGGTGGCCGCGCTCGCGCCCGAGCTGGGGGAGATCGCGGCCGACCTCGGCGAAGCCGAGATCCGCGTCCGCGAGGCCACGTCGACGCTGCGGGCGTTCCTGGCCTCCCTCGAGGCCGAGCCGGGCCGGCTCGAAGGCGGTCGAGGCCGAGCTCGAGCGGATCGCCGACGCGCGCCGGCGCTTCGGCGCGGCGAGCACCGACGACCTGCTTGCGCGCGCCGCCGCCGCACGCATCGAGCTGGAGCAGGTCGAGGCCGGCGTCGATCCGCTGCAGGCTGCGGAACGCGCGGTCGCGGCGGCGGAAGAGCGCGCCGGAGAGCTCGCCGCGGCGCTTTCTGCGGCGCGTGCAGAGGCAGCCCCCGCGTTCGCAGGTGCCGTCGCCGAGGAGCTCCAGGGGCTCGGGATGGGCGACGGCGAGTTCCGGGCCGACCTTGCCGAGCGCGAGCTCGGGCCCACCGGCCGGGACGCCGTCTCCTTCCTCGTTCGTCCGAACACCGGCCTGCCTTTTGCTCCCGCGGCCGAGACCGCCTCCGGCGGCGAGCTCTCGCGTATCGCCCTCGCGCTGCGCGCCGTCGCCCACGCCTCGGCCGGCGAGCCGACCATCGTCTTCGACGAGATCGACGCCGGCATCGGCGGGCAGACGGCCCACGCGGTCGCGGACGCGCTCGCCCGGCTGGCCGGGAGCGCGCAGCTCCTGACGATCACGCACCTTCCGCAGATCGCCAGCGTGGCCGAGGCGCATTTCCGCGTGGAGAAGGTGCCGGGCGACCCGATCCATACCCACATCGAACGGCTCTCGGACGCCGAGCGGAAGGACGAGCTGGAGCGTATGCTGGGCGGCGCCGAGTTCCTCTCCACGGTACGCCGCAGTTGACCTTCGTCGAGTTCACCGGGACTGCGAGGCTGGACAAGCGAACGAAGCGCCTCGTCAAGCGCCTCGGGCCGGACGACATCGCCATCATCGACCACCCGAACCTCGACCGGATCTCGGCCGAGGAGCTCCTGGAGACCGGCGTGCGGGTGGTGGTCAACGTCGCGCCCTCGTCGACCGGCGACTATCCGAACGCCGGCCCGCTCGCGCTCGTGGAGGGCGGCGTCTGCCTGATCGACGCTCCGGGTGCCGAGCTTTTCGAGGACGTGAAGGACGGCGAGCCGCTCGTCGTCCGCGGCTCCAGCCTCTTCCGGAACGGCTCGCGGCTGGCCGCCGGCCGCGAGCGCGGGGCGGAGGAGCTCTCGCGCGATCTCGCCGAGCAGCGCAGCCGCGTCAGCGAGGCGCTCGAGGCCTTCGCCGAGAACACGCTCCGGCACCTGCGGGAGGAGACGGCCATTCTCTCCGAGGGCGTGCAGATGCCCCAGCTGCAGACGCGCTTCCGCGACCGGCACGCGCTCGTGGTCGCGCGGAGCGCCGAGACGAAGCGCGACCTGTCGATCGTCGGTCCCTACATCGGCGACTTCAAGCCCGTGCTGATCGGGGTGGACGGCGGCGCGGACGCGCTGGTGGCGGCGGGCTACAAGCCCGACGTCATCGTCGGCGACATGGACTCGGTCTCGGACAAGACGCTGCTCTCGGGAGCGGAGCTCGTCGTCCACGCCTATCCCGACGGCCGCGCGCCGGGACGGGACCGGCTCGACCGGCTCGGCCTCTCGTCGACGGTCCTGCCGACCCCGGGGATCTCCGAGGACGCGGCCATGCTGCTCGCGTACGAGAAGGGCGCGGAGCTGATCGTCGCGGTGGGCACCCGCCTCAACCTGATCGAGTTCCTCGAGCGCAACCGCGCGGGAATGTCCTCGACGTTTCTCACGCGCCTCAAGGTGGGGGAGAAGCTCGTGGACGCGCGAGGCGTCTCGCGGCTCTTCCGCCCTCGCGTCGGCGTGGGCATGGTGCTCGCGTTCACGCTCGCCTCGATCGCCGTCGTCGCCGCGGTGCTGATCGCCTCGCCCGAGCTGCGCGACCTCGTCTCCACGCTCGTCGAGCGCCTGCGGTCCCTCGTCGGGATCGAATGAGCCTCTACGAGGCGACGGGCGAGCTCCAGTCCGACCGCCGAGACGTGTGGGCGCTCGTCTCGGAGCCGTACCACCTGCCGGACTGGTGGCCCTCGTACACCGGCGTGAAGCCGGACCGCCGCGGGCTTGTCGAGAACGCCCGCTGGGAGGTCGTCCGCAGCTACGCACCAGGGTTGCTCCGCAAGCCGGAAGGTCAGGGGCTGATCGTGCTCACGCGCGTGCTCGAGGGGTGGGAGCTGAGCTGGCACGACCTCAAGCAGCAGATCGACGCCGGCGTGCGTCTCGACAACGCGGGGACGGGACGGACGCGAGCGACGACGTACGTGTCCGGGCCCTGGCACCGCCTGGTCCTCGAGGGCGCGCGCGGGCTTCCGAAGCAGGCGCTGACCCGCCTGCGCGACCTCTGCCAGACTGCGGCGACGCTCTAGCATCTAGGCTGATGCCGGATGTTCGGCCTCCGCTACCACGTAGCTTCGCTGGCGGCCGTCTTCGTCGCGCTCGCCGTGGGGATCCTCCTCGGGGTGGCCGTCTCCGGAAAGGTCACCGACGCCGGCGAGGACATCGAGCTGCAGAACCTGAAGCTCGAGAACGAGAACCTGCAGAAGGATCTCGACGAGGCCCGTGCCGCCGCCCAGGCCGCCACGGAGCAGGACCAGGGGTCGGAGGAGCTCTTCGCCCGCTCGTACCCGACGCTCATGGACGGCCGGCTCGAGGGCAAGAACATCGCCGTCGTCTTCCTCGGCCCTGCTGACGGCGGGCTGCGCGCCGACGTCGAGGGCGCTCTCGCAGACGCCGACGGAGGCGCCCCGGCGAGGGTCGTCGCGCTCGACGTCCCCGTCGACGCCACCGAGCTCGGCGCCGCGCTGGAGAGCGACGAGCTGCTCACGGGCTACGTCGGCGACGAGGGCGACTTCTCGGACCTCGGACGAGAGCTCGGGCGCGAGATCGCCGAGGGCGACGAGACGCTGTGGACGGTCCTCCAGTCGCAGCTCGTCGAGGAGCAGTCGGGCTCGCCGTCGGAGTCGATCGACGCCGTCGTGGTCGTCACGACCTGGACGCCGCCCGAGGACGGGGACGGCGACGCCGCGAACGCGGCGGCGGAGGCCGCAGCGACGTCGTCGCTCATGGAAGGCATCGTGAGCGGCCTGGACAGCGCCGGCATCCCGGTTGTCGGCGTGGCCCGCACGGAGGATCCACCCTCGATCCTCGAGGCCTACCGCGACCAGGGGATCTCCAGCGTGGACGACGTCGACGTCTCGGCCGGCCGCCTCGCCCTCGCACTGCTGCTCGCCGGCGCCGGGCCGGGCCACTACGGCTTCGGCGACGGCGCGACGGACGGCGTCATTCCGCCGATCGAGCCCCTCTCGGTCGAGGGTGAATAGCGCCGCGAGGCCCGAGGGCCTGACGATCATCGTTCCCGCTCGGAACGAGGAGGAGTGGATCGGCGAGACCGTCGCCGCCCTCCGTCGCGACTTCCCGGACGCCGACGTGATCGTCGTCGACGGGCGCTCGGAGGATCGGACCGCGGAGCGCGCCGAGGCGGCTGGAGCGGTCGTGCTTCGCGTCGAGCGGCTCGGAAAGGGCGAGGCGCTCTCCGCCGGCGAGCGCGCCGCGCCGCCGGGGCCACTGCTCCTGGCCGACGCGGACCTCCGCGGCTCGCTGCGCCCTCTCGCCGAGAGCGAGGCCGATCTCGCAGTCGCCGCGTTCAGCCGTCGCGTGGGCGGAGGCTTCGGGATCGCAAAGCGCGTCGGGCGCGAGCTCGTGCGCCTGCGGACGGGCACCGCGCCGCGCGAGCCGCTCTCGGGCCAGCGCCTCCTCGGGACGCGGGCGCGGGAGGCCTGCTTCCCGCTGGCGCCGGGCTTCGGCGCCGAGGTGCGGATGACGATCGACGCGCTCCGGGCGGGCCTCGCCTTCGAGGAGGTGGAGCTCGATCTCGACCACCGGGCCACGGGTCGCGACGCCGCCGGCTTCTTCCATCGCGGCCGCCAGCTCGTCGACGCGATCCTCGCGGCGGGGCCGCTCGGCGTCAATTACCGCGGGCTCCGGCTGCCGCTCTTCGGGTGGGTCAACTTCAACGCAGAGCGACCCCGGGATCGCGCTCGTCACGCTGTTCGGCTTCCTGGACGATGCCTTCGCCGGCGAGGAGCGCGGCGTCCGCGAGCACCTTCGTGCCCGCAGGACCACCGGCGTCCTCAAGGCCGTCGGCATCCCGCTCGTCGGGCTCTGGCGGACTCGGAGCGTCAGCGGGGCGCTGCTCTTCGCACTGTCCGCGAACTTCCTCAACCAGCTGGACACCCGGCCCGGGCGGTGCCTGAAGGCGTACCTTCTCGCCGCCGGGCCGCTACACGCGCCGTTCGGTCGGGCCGTCCTCCTCCTTCCCTACGATCTCGCGGAGAGGGCCATGCTGGGGGATGCGGGATCGAATGCGTTCGGAGCCATGCTAGGGTTGAAGTCCGTGGACCGCTTCCACGGATTTGCACGCTGGGCCGCGATCGGGACGCTCGCAGGCCTGAACCTCCTCGGAGAGCGCACGTCGATCGGCCGCCTGATCGAGCGGACGCCGGGCCTGCGCGAGCTGGACCGCCTGGGGCGCCTGCGGTGAGAGAGCGGCCGACGAAGTACGTCTTCGTGACCGGCGGCGTCGTCTCGTCGCTGGGCAAGGGCATCAGCGCTGCGTCGCTCGGCCGCCTGCTGAAGGCGCGCGGCCTGCGAGTGCAGGTGCAGAAGTTCGATCCCTACATCAACGTCGACCCGGGCACCATGAGCCCGTTCCAGCACGGCGAGGTCTTCGTCACGGAGGACGGCGCCGAGACCGACCTCGACATCGGCCACTACGAGCGCTTCGTGGACGAGAACCTCGGGCGGAACGCCAACCACACGTCCGGCTCGATCTGGTACGCGGTCATCCGCAAGGAGCGCAAGGGCGAGTACCTGGGCTCGACCGTCCAGGTCATCCCGCACATCACCAACGAGATCAAGGCCCGGATCCGGCGGGTGGCCGACGTCAGCGACACCGACGTGGTCATCTCCGAGATCGGCGGCACGGTCGGAGACATCGAGTCGCTCCCGTTCCTCGAGGCGATCAGGCAGTTCCGCCGCGAAGTCGGGCCCGAGAACGTCGTCTATCTCCACGTCACCTTCGTGCCCTTCATCGAGACGGCGGGCGAGCTGAAGACGAAGCCGACGCAGCACTCCGTCAACGAGCTCCGCCGCATCGGTATCCATCCGGACGTGGTCATCTGCCGCTCGAAGGACCGCCTGTCGCGTGAGATTCGCGAGAAGATCGCGCTCTTTGCCGACGTCGACCCCGGCGCCGTCATCGCCAACGAGGACGTGAGCGACGTCTACCTCGTTCCCCAGGCGCTTCGCGAGGAGGGGCTCGACGCGCTCGTCGTCCGCAAGCTGGGCCTGCCCGACGTCGAGCCGGAGCTGGAGGAGTGGGACCAGCTTGCCGACCGGATCGCGAAGCGGAGCGGCGAGGTCGAGATCGCGCTCGTCGGCAAGTACGTCAAGCTCCACGACGCCTATCTCTCCGTCCATGAGGCCCTGAAGCACGCAGGGATCCAGCACGGCGTCGGCGTGAACGTGCGCTGGTTCGACGCGGAGGGGATGAGCCTCGAGGAAGCCGCTGCCGAGCTCGACGAAGTCGACGGCGTGCTCGTTCCCGGCGGCTTCGGCTCGCGCGGCTGGGAGGGGAAGATCATGGCCTGCCGGGTCGCGCGCGAGCGTGGGATTCCGTACCTCGGGATCTGCCTGGGGATGCAGGTCGCCGTCTCCGAGTTCGCCCGGCATGTCTGCGGCCTGGAGGGCGCCAACTCGACCGAGATGGATCCGGAGACGCCGTACCCGGTCATCGACCTCCTGCCCGAGCAGAAGGAGATCGAGGACCTGGGCGGCACCATGCGCCTCGGCGCCGACGCCGTCGACCTCGTCGAGGGCACGAGGGCGCACGCCGCCTACGGCGAGGGGGTCATCCACGAGCGCCATCGACACCGCTACGAGGTGAACAACCACTTCCGGCCGCGGCTGGTCGAGCAGGGGCTGGTCGTGTCCGGGACGTTCCAGGCCGGCCGGCTCGTGGAGGTCGTCGAGCTCCCGGATCACCCGTGGTTCGTCGCCAGCCAGTTCCACCCGGAGTTCAAGTCGCGCCCGACCCGCCCGGCGCCGCTCTTCCGCGACTTCGTCGGCGCCGCGTTGACCCGCGCCCGGGAACGGGGCCGGGTCGCCGAGACGGCGAATCGCTAGCTCCTGTTTGGGGAACCTCACCGACCTCAGGTCGAGCGGGCGACCTGTACGGGCAAAGCCTCGCATGTGGTTCTGGCAGTCGGGGTTCTTCTGCCCCGCGAAGGGCAGTTAGGCGGGCGACTTCGCACCGCTGCCTGGTCCGATCGGAACGCCGGCCGTGGCGAGCTCGTCGACGCTCATCGTCGTGAAGAGCCAGTCACGGAACCTCGGATCGGGCCTCAGCTCACGCCTCGGGAGAAGGTCGGCGTCGCGGACGAGGTAGAGCTCGTATCCCTGTGGGGAGAGCAGCCGCTCGAGCTCGGCGGCGTTCGCGACGCCCTCGAGCACTTCGCAGAGGATGTCCGGCTTCAAAGAAGCGAGGAATCCCTGCCCGTACCGAAGCACAGTGTCTTCCGTGCCCTCGACGTCGATCTTCATGACCACCCTGCTCTCGGGCGGAATGGTGTCGAGCAGGGAGTCCAGCGAAACGAACGTGACATCGACGCCGTCATCGAAATGCGTTGACCTCGAGTAGTAGGAGGGAAGCGCGGAACCGCTGGTGGACGTGGGAACCTTCATCGTGTCGCCGGGTGCGCCGACACCGGCGAGATGAAGCGTCGTGCGCGATAAGACGTTGTTCCGCTGGCAGTTCTCGCGCAGCACCTCGAAGACCTCCGGGACGATCTCGAACGCCTGGGCGCTGAGATGAGGATTTACTCCGGTCCCAACCAGCGTGAAAATGCCCGTGTACGCGCCGATGTCGAGCATGACGTCGGAGCGTTCGGCCAGCCCTGCGAAGAGCTCGATCGCGAGCCGATCCGGGGGCCTCGGCCGCCGGCCTTCTCCCCAGTAGAGCTCCTTGGCAACTTCGCACCGGTCTGGCCTGACCATCACGAACGAGCCTGCTCGTGCGAAGCCTCGAACCTCCCGAAGACGGGCGGGTGCCGGAAGCCGGCCGGTCTGCCGAACCTCCGGGAAGAATCGAAGGGCCAGACGCAGGAGCGAGTGCGGTACACGAAGGGCGAGGAAGCGCTTGGCGTGCCTCTTTAGCCCGAACCAGCTTCTTCGACGTTCGAGCTTGCTTTCTCGATAGTCCAAGGCTGGGCAGCTTACTTTCTTCGGCCTCGAGTTCTCTTGTGCTGTATCGCTGCCGCTCTGCTGCGCGCCGATTGCACACGGAAGTGTCACGAGTGTGTGCCGGCTCGTCCCCGGGTGCGATCCCTAGAATCGGGCGCGTGACGACCACCTGGGCCTCGGACGTGCTGCCGCTCTTCCTGGAGCTCGCGGCCATCCCGAGCCCGTCCGGGGACGAGGGTGCGGTCGCCGAGCACGTGCGCGCGTACCTGCGCGACCTCGGCGTCGAGGTCGAGGCGGACGCGGTCGGCAACCTGCTCGCGCGCCTGCCGGCGCCCGAGGGAGAGACCGGCGAGCGGATCTTCCTGTGCGCGCACCTCGACACCGTGCCGCCGTCGGGCCCGATCGAGCCCGTCGTCGAGGACGGCGTCGTCACCAACGGCGCCGGGACGATCCTCGGCGCCGACGACAAGGCTGCCGTGGCCGTGCTGCTCGAGGCGACCCGGCTCCTCCTCGCCGAGGGCCGTCCGCACGCAGGGGTCGAGCTCCTCTTCACCACCCGTGAGGAGACGGGTCTCGAGGGGGCGTTCGCCTTCGATGCGTCTCGTCTCCAGGCGCGCGTCGGCTTCGTCTACGACTACGCGGGAGCGGTTGGCGAGATCGTCGTGGCCGCACCGTCCGGGCGTGCGATCCATGTTCTCTTCACCGGCCGGCCGGCGCATGCGGGGATCAACCCCGAGGACGGGCGCTCCGCCATCCTCGCCGCCGCCCGCGCGATCTCCGATCTCCGCCTCGGCCGGATCGACGACGAGACGACCGCGAACGTCGGCCTGATCGAGGGCGGGAGCGCGCTCAACGTCGTCCCGGCCCACTGCCGGGTGGCGGTGGAGGCGCGGTCGCGCGACGAGCGAAAGCTCGCGGAGCTCCTGCAGGAGATGCTCGACTCGTTCTCCTTCGCGGCGGCGGTCTCCGAATGCGAGGTGGAGGCGACGGTGGAGGACAAGTACCGCGGCTACAGGCTCGCACCCGACGATCCGGCGCTCGCGCTCGCCCGAACGGCGCTCGAGCGCGCAGGATTCACGCCTCGTGAGGTCGAGGTGGGCGGGGGTGCCGACGCGAACGTGTTCAACGAGCGCGGCCTCCACTGCGTCAACGTCGCCAACGGGATGGCGAACGTCCACACCGCCGAGGAGGAGATCGCAGTCGCCGACCTCGAAGCGATGGTCGGCGTCACGCTCGAGCTCGTCGCCGCGGCCCGCGAGGCCTGAGCGCGTGCCGGTCACGCTTCGGCGAGGCACGGTGACGGCGATCACGGAGCGCCACGACGGCCTCGTCAGGCTCGAGGTCGACGGCAGGCCCTGTGTGGCGTACCCGGAGCTGACCGGCCCGGTCGCGCTCGGCGACGACGTGCTCGTCAACGTCCAGTCCGTCGAGCTCGGGCTCGGCTCCGGCGGCTTCGACGTCCTGCACGCGAACCTGACGCGGGGGCTCGGGCTCCCGGCGCAGGCGGGTGCGCACGTCATGAAGCTGCCGTACACGCCGCTCCAACACGCCGCTCTCCACGTCGAGGAGGGCTGGAGCGACGACGATCCGCCTGACGGCCTCGGCGGCCTCCCGGTCGTCTGTTGCTCGCTGCACAGCCAGGTCGCACCGCTGTGCGCCGGCCTGGGCCGTGGGCTCGCGGTCGCCTACGTCCAGCTCGCCGGCGGCGCGCTGCCCGTGGCGTTGTCCGACACGGTGCGGTGCCTGCGGGAGCGGGAGTACCTGAGGACGACCGTAGCGGTCGGGCCCTGCGTCGGTGGAGAGCTCGAGTGCGTCTCGCCCGCCTCGGCGCTGGTCGCCTGCGCCGCCCTGGGGCTGGACGCGGTCGTGTGCGCGATCGGCCCCGGGGTGGTGGGGACGGGCTCGCGCTTCGGTCACGGCGCCGTGGCGGCGGCAGACGCCGTCAACGCAGCCGGTGCCCTCGGCGGCCGTCCGGTGCTGGCGCCTCGCGTCTCGAGCGCCGACGGGCGCGAGCGGCACCGTGGCCTCTCCCACCATACGCTTGCAGTGCTCGAGCTCATCCGGGGAGAGGTGCTCGTGGCCTGGCCCGAAGGGCTCGAGGTCCCGGCCGAGGTGGGCGAGGTCGAGATCGTGGACGCGTCCGACTGGCGTTCCGCGTGCGAGGGGCTCCCTCTCTCGCATATGGGCCGCGGCGCGGACGAGGAACCGTGGTTCTTCGCGGCTGCGTATGCCGCGGGCGCGCTCGCGCGCGGCCTCGTCTCCTGACGTTCGCCCGCGCGGCAAAGAACCCCGTGCAAATGAGGCCATCCGGGAGCCCCCGTTCGGCTATCGTTGGCGCGCCTCATGCGCATCGGCGTCGCCAAGGAGATCAAGCAGGACGAGTACCGGGTCGCGCTCACGCCCGCCGGCGCGGGCGAGCTGAGGCAGCGCGGGCACGACGTCGTCGTCGAGGCGGGCGCCGGCGTCGGCAGTGCCTTCCCGGACTCTGACTACGAGTCGGTCGGTGCCCGCATCGTCAGCGTGGACGAGGTCTGGGCCGGCGCCGACATGGTCTTGAAGGTGAAGGAGCCGCTCCCCGAGGAGTACGGGCGGCTGCGCGAGGGGTCGATCCTCTTCACGTACCTCCACCTCGCGGCGGACGAGCCGCTGACGCAGGCCCTGCTCGCGAGCGGCGCGACGTGCATCGCCTACGAGACGGTCGAGACCGACGACGGCAAGCTGCCGTTGCTCGCACCGATGAGCGAGGTCGCCGGACGGCTGGCGACCCAGATGGGCGCCTGGGCGCTCGAGAAGGCTCAGGGCGGCCGCGGCCTCCTGCTCGGCGGCGTGCCCGGCGTGCCGCCGGCGAAGGTCGTCGTCCTCGGCGGCGGGATCGTCGGCTACAACGCGGCGCTCATCGCCGTCGGGATGCAGGCCGACGTCTGGATCCTCGACAAGTCGGTCGAGCGGATGCGGGACCTCGAGATGATGCTCGACGGCCGGATCACGCTCGCGATGTCGAACCGTCTCGAGATCGAGCTTGCCGCCGCCGACGCCGACCTGATCATCGGTGCCGTGCTCATCCCCGGAGCGCGCGCCCCGAAGCTGATCACGCGCGAGATGCTCGCGGGGCTGAAGCCTGGGGCGGTGCTCGTGGACGTGGCCATCGACCAGGGCGGCTGCTTCGAGTGCTCCAGGCCGACCACGCACTCGGACCCGACGTACGTCGTCGACGGCATCGTCCACTACTGCGTCGCGAACATGCCCGGCGCCGTACCCATCACGTCGACCTTCGCGCTGACCAACGTCACGCTGCCGTACGTCGAGGCGATCGCAGACCACGGCTTCCGCGAGGCGGTCAGCCGCGATCGCGCGCTGGCCCGCGGCGTGAACGTCGTCGAGGGGAAGCTGACGTACCAGGCCGTCGCGGACGCGCACGGCCTCGAGTACTCGCCGCTCGAGCAGGTGCTCCCGCTCGAGCCCGTCGCGTAGGGATCAGGGCTGCGACGACTGCGATTTCGGCTTCAGGTCATCGTCGCCCGGGAAGAGCTTGATGACGACGTACGTGACGCCGGCTGCGATGCCGATGGTGGTCGCGATCCAGAGCGCCATGCCGAAAAGCCCGAGGACGGTGTCCATGACCACCGTAGAATAGCCCTATGCCGCGCGCCTGCGTGATTGTGCTGGACGCGGTTGGTGCGGGCGAGCTGCCGGACGCGCACGAGTACGGCGACGAAGGGTCGAACACCCTGGGCAACGTCGCGAAGGCCGTCGGCGGCCTCGACCTCCCCAACCTCGAGCACCTCGGCTTCGGAAACATCGAGGATCTGGAGGGCTGCCCTCCCCTGGACGGCGCCCCCGCGGTCGCCGGCCGCCTGTTCGAGCGCTCCAAGGGCAAGGACACGACCACCGGCCACTGGGAGCTGATGGGGATCGTCACGCCGGTCGCCATGCCGACCTATCCGCACGGCTTCCCGTTCGGGGTGATCGAGGAGTTCGCGCACCGCACCGGACGCGGTGTGCTCGGCAACAAGGCCGCCTCCGGGACCGAGATCATCGAGGAGCTCGGCGAGGAGCACCAGCGGACCGGCAAGTGGATCGTCTACACCTCCGCCGACTCCGTCTTCCAGATCGCTGCGCACGAGGAGACGATCCCGCTGGAGGAACTGTACGAGGCGAGCGGGATCGCGCGCGAGATCCTCACCGGGAAGCACGCCGTCGGGCGGGTGATCGCGCGTCCCTTCAGCGGCGAGCCGGGGAGCTACACGCGAACGCCGAACCGCCACGATTGGTCGCTCCGACCGCGGCAGCCCAACTACCTGACGCTCGTGCGCGAGGCCGGCAACGAGGTGTACGGCGTCGGCAAGATCCCCGACATCTTCGCCGGGGTCGACATCGACCACGCGCACCCGACGAAGTCGAACGGCGACGGGATCAGGCAGACCGAGACCTTCCTGCGGGAGCTGGAGAACGGCTTCATCTTCGTCAACCTCGTCGAGACGGACATGCTCTGGGGCCATCGCAACGACCCCGTGAACTTCCACCGCTGCCTGCAGGACTTCGACCGGCGGCTCCCCGACCTGCTGGACGCCCTCCGGCCCGGGGACCTCTTCATCCTCACCTCCGATCACGGCTGCGATCCGACGACGCCCTCCACCGACCACTCGCGCGAGCACGCGCTCTTCCTCGCCTACGCGGCCGGGCGGAACGCGGCCGGGCGGCGCCACGACGGCGAGTTCGCCGACGTCGGCGCGACGGTGAACGCGTGGCTCGGCGGCAAGGCGCCGGGCCGCGGGATTCCGGGAACTCCCGTCCTGCAGCCGTGATCCCCCCCGCGGAGCTGATCCAGCGGAAGCGGGACGGGGACGAGCTGTCCGGAGAGGAGCTTTCCGAGCTCGTCCTCGCCTACGCGAGAGACGAAGTCCCCGACTACCAGATGGCCGCGTTCTGCATGGCCGTCTTCTTCCAGGGGTTGACGCCGGCGGAGACCCACGCGCTGACGGATGCGATGGTGCAGAGCGGGGAGACGATCGACCTGTCCGCGCTCGGCCGAAAGGTGGTCGACAAGCACTCGACGGGCGGGGTCGGCGACAAGGCCTCGCTCGTGATCGGGCCAATCGTCGCCGCCTGCGGGGTGCCGTTCGCCAAGATGAGCGGCCGCGGGCTCGGGCACACCGGCGGGACCCTCGACAAGCTCGAGTCGATCCCCGGCTTCCGGATCGAGCTGGACGGGGACGAGTTCATCCGCCAGGTCAAGGAGATCGGGCTCGCGATCGTCGGCCAGACCGCCGATCTCGTGCCCGCGGACAAGAAGCTCTACGCCCTCAGGGACGTGACCGCGACCGTCGACATCATCCCTCTGATCGCCTCGTCGATCATGTCGAAGAAGATCGCGGGCGGCGCAGACGCGATCGTCCTCGACGTCAAGGTGGGCGACGGCGCTTTCATGAAGACGCTCGACGAGGCGCGCGACCTCGCCCGCACCATGGTCGAGCTCGGCCGGTTGGCCGGCCGGGAGGTCGTCTGCGAGCTGACCGACATGGACCAGCCGCTCGGTCGCGCGGTCGGGAACGCGCTCGAGATTGCCGAGGCCCTCGACGCCCTCGAGGACTCGGGCCCGCCGGACCTGGCCGAGCTGGTTGCCGGAGCAGCGGCGCACCTGCTCGCGCTCTCGGACCTGGGCGTCGGCGTGGAGGAGGGCCGCGGCCTGGCCGAGGACGCCGTCGCCGGCGGCTCGGCCCGGGAGCTGTACGACCGCTGGGTTCGCGCGCAGGGCGGCGACCCCCGCCGGGAGGCCCTCCCGCGGGCGGCGGTGGTTCGACCCGTGCCGGCACCGGTGGCGGGCTTCGTCCAGTCGATTGCGACGACGGACGTGGGGCTGGCCGCGCTCCACCTCGGTGCCGGCCGGGTGCGCAAGGAGGACGCCGTGGATCACGCAGTCGGAGTCGTCTGCCTGGCCAAGCGCGGCGACCGGGTCGCGGACGGCGAGCCGCTCGCGGAGGTGCACGCACGCGACGAGGAGTCAGCCGCCCGGGCCGTGGCCGAGATCGCGGCCTGCTACCGCATCGGAGGCGAGGAGCCCGAGCGGAGGCCGATCGTCCTCGACGTCCTCTCCTGAACGGCTGATCCTTCGTGCCCGAGCTGCCCGAGGTCGAGACGATCCGCTCCAGGCTCGCACCGGACCTGACGGGGAGGAGGCTCGAGCGTGTCGAGATCCGCGATCCCCGGCTGACGAGGCCGGAGCCTCCCGAGCACGTGGCGGCCGCGCTCGAGGGCGAACGCGTCGCCGGCGTGCGCCGACGAGGCAAGTATCTGGTTGTCGTGCTCGAAAGCGGGCGGCACCTCCTCGTCCACCTGCGGATGACGGGGAACGTCCTGCATCCGGCGCCTCCGGGGTACGAGGACGATCCGCACGTGCGGGCTGTCGTCGGGTTGGACGACGGCTCGGACGTCGCCTACAGGGACGTCCGCCGTTTCGGCACCTGGGAGCTGCTCGAGCCGGGGGAGCTCGAGGGGTACTTCGCAGCACGCCGGCTGGGCGTGGAGCCGCTCGGCCGCTCCTTCACGGCCTCGAGCCTCGGCCGCTCGCTCGCAGGCCGCCGGGCTCCGGTGAAGGCGGCGCTCCTCGACCAGCGGGCCGCGGCGGGAATCGGGAACATCTACGCGGACGAGGCGCTCTGGTACGCAGGCCTCAATCCGCTCACGCCGGCCGGCGAGCTCGACGACGAGCAGGTGGCGGCGCTCCGCGAGGCCGTCCGCAAGGCGCTCCGGCTCGGCATCCGCCGCCAGGGAGCGACGCTCCGCGACTACCGGGGCGCCGACGGGAGCCGGGGGCGGATGCAGCACGAGTTCCGTGTCTACGGCCGGGCGGACGAGCCGTGTGACCGCTGCGGCACGCCGATCGCCAAGACGCGCGTCGCCGGCCGCGGCACTTGGTACTGCCCGACCTGCCAGCCGCGCGACTAGCATCAGGCGCATGGAGCCCTGGTCCTTCGAGCCCGCCGGCCGCTTCGAGGAGACGGTCTTCGCGAGCGAGGCGCTGCGCGGGAACCCGCTCGGCGATCCGCACGAGCGACCGCTCTGGGTCTACCTGCCGCCGGGCTACGACGACGAGCCCGACCGCCGGTACCCCAGCCGTCTACATGATCCAGGGCCTCACCGGCCAGCTCGACATGTGGCGGAACCGCTCGCCGTTCCGCCGGAACTTCCCGGAGCTCGCTCGACGAGCTCTTCGCCACGGGCGGGGCGCCGCCGGCGATCGTCGTCTGGGTGGACGCTGGACGTCGCTCGGGGGGAGCCAGTTCCTCGACTCGCCGGGGACGGGCAACTACCACACGTACCTCTGCGACGAGGTCGTCCCCTGGGTGGACGGGCGCTACCGCACGCTCGCGGCGGCGGCGCACCGCGGGATCGCGGGGAAGTCCAGCGGCGGCTACGGAGCGATGGTCACGCCGATGCTCCGGCCCGACCTCTTCGGCGGCCTGGCGACCCACGCGGGCGATGCGCTCTTCGAGACGTGCTACCTGCCGGAGGTCCGGGACGCGGTCCGCCACCTCCGCGACGAGTACGAGGGCTCGTTCGACCGCTTCTGGGAGGACTTCCACTCGCGGCCGGCGCTCTCGAAGGCGAGCGACGACGTGCTCTTGAACAGCTGGTGCATGGCCGCCTGCTACTCGACCGACGCCGACGGCACGGTGCACCTCCCGTTCGACGTCGACACCGGCGAGCTGGACGAGGACGTCTGGGCGCGCTGGCTCGAGTGGGACCCCGTGCGGATGGCGCCCGAGCGCGCGGACGCGCTTCGTTCCCTGAAGGCCATCTACATCGACGCGGGGACGCGCGACGAGTACTACCTCGACCTCGGCGCCGAGGCCTTTCGCCGCGCGTTGGCGCAGGTCGGAGTCACGGACGTCCGCTTCGAGCTCTTCGACGGGACGCACATGGCGATCGAGTACCGCTATCCGCTCGGCCTGGCCTACCTGGCGGAGCGCCTGGCGCCGGACGGCTGACCGACCGCATTCGCGCTATCCTCGTCGGGCAATGGCGCGCCTGCTCGTTGCCGCCTTCTACGTGGTGCTGAGCGTCACGCTCGGGGCGCTCTACACGTGGGACTGGGTCGTGGTGATCGTCCTCGGCGGCGTCGTCCCCGCGGTCGCCCTCTCCTACGCGGTGACCAGAGGAGGCGAGTTCGTCACCGACCTGAGCCGCCGCCGCTGGGAGCCAGGAGGACGGTACTTCTAGGAGGGTTTGGCGGAATGCCGCTCGCCGTCGGGACGTGATGGTCGTTCCGAGACAAGGACGCAGGGAGCGCTCGTAGCCGGAGGCTACGGGCGCGACTGAGGACGACGCTCTCGGGGCGACCAGCGCGGGCCGGCGGCACAGACTGTATTTCGCAAAACCCTCCTTCTAGGCCGCGAGCCCGTCGAGGAGCCCCCGGCGGTCGAGCTCCCAGAGCTCGGTGAAGCCGCCGATCGGCTTCCCGTCGACCAGGATCTGCGGCACCGTCCAGTGCCCGGTGAGGTCGAGCAGCCTCGCCCGGAACGCCGGGTCGTCGTCGAGGGTGATCTCCTCGTACGCGAGGCCGCGCTCGCGGAGGAGGGCCCGCGCACGGTCGCAGTAGCCGCACCACCCGGTCGTGTACATCTCGATCCTGGCCATTACCAGGGAAAACGTCTGCGAGACGGCGTTGATTCCCCCGAGGGAGCGACTAGAGTGGCCGCATGTCGTCGCGCACGCTCACGACCGAGGCGGTCGTGCTCCGCTCCATCCGCTTCTCCGAGGCGGACTGCGTGCTCCACCTCTACACGCTGGACAAGGGGCGGGTCGGCGCGATCGCCAAGGGCGTGCGGAAGACGCGCTCGCGCTTCGGGGCGCGCCTCGAGCCGCTCTCCCACGTCGAGCTCCTTCTCCACGAGGGCCGCGGCGACCTGCACACGGTGCGCGGCGCAGAGCTCGTCCGCTCCCACGACCGCTCCCGCACCGACCCGTACCGGCTCGCGGTCGGTCACATCGGGCTGGAGGCCGTGCTCAGGCTCTTCGTCGAGGAGGAGGCGCAGCCGCCCGCCTTCCACGCGCTCACGCGCTTCCTCGACCTCCTCGACGGCGTGGAGGCGGAGCTGCCTGCGCAGCCGGCGCTCGAGCCGCTCGTGCTCTCGTTCCAGCTGAAGCTCCTGTGGCTCTCGGGCTACCTGCCGCACCTGGCGAGCTGCGCAGCGTGCGGGGAGTCGAAGCCGCTCGTCGCCTTCTCGGCGCGGGCGGGGGGAGCCGTCTGCGGAGACTGCGGGTCCGGCGCGCTGCCGATCTCGGAGGCCGGCTTCCTGGGGATCCGGTCGCTGCTCGAGCAGCCTCTGGCGGGCGCGGCCGGGACCGGTCTTGCCGAGGACGCCCTCCGGCAGTGCCTGCGCGTGATCGAGTCGTCGTACGAGGAGCACGGCGGCTTCCGCCTGCGAACGCTCGCACAACTCTAGAGCTCCTAACAGAATGATGGCCCGGCATCGCTCCTCGTTGGTAGGAGCTCTAAGTACCATGGTGCGTCTCATGGGCGCGCTCAACTTCCAGGACCTGATCGCCCGCCTGCAGCGCTACTGGGCGGACGAGGGGTGCGTCCTCATGCAGCCGTACCACACCGAAGTCGGCGCCGGGACGTTCAACCCGGCGACGTTCCTCCGCTGCCTCGGGCCCGCGCCCTGGAAGACGGCCTACGTCGAGCCGTCCATCCGGCCGACCGACGGCCGCTACGGCCAGAACCCGTTCCGCTTCCAGCAGCTACTACCAGTACCAGGTCGTCCTGAAGCCGGCGCCGGAGGACGTGCTCGACCGCTACTTCGCCTCGCTCGAGGCGGTCGGGATCGACCTGGCACGAAGCACGACGTGCGGCTCGTCGAGGACGACTGGGAGGGCCCGACGCTCGGCGCGTGGGGGCTCGGCTGGGAGGTCTGGGTGGACGGCATGGAGGTGACGCAGTTCACGTACTTCCAGCAGCTCGGCGGGCTCGAGCTCGACCTGGTCCCGGCGGAGATCACGTACGGCCTCGAGCGGCTGGCCATGTTCCTCCAGGACAAGCGGAGCGCCTTCGAGCTCGAGTGGGCGCCCGGCGTCACCTGGGGCGACGTCTACCGCGAGAACGAGCGCCAGTGGTCGATCTACAACTTCGAGGCCGCGCCGGTGGACGTGCTCGTGCGGCGCTTCGGCGAGCACGAGGCCGAGTGCCGCCGCTCGTCGAGCTCGAGCTGCCGCTGCCCGCCTACGACCAGGTGCTCAAGTGCTCGCACGCGTTCAACCTGCTCGACGCGCGCGGGGCGATCTCCGTGACGGAGCGCGCCGCCTACATCGGCCGCGTCCGCAAGCTCGCGCGCAGCGTCGCCGAGCTCTACGTGGAGTCCCTTGCCGAGCCTGCTGTTTGAGATCGGCTGCGAGGAGCTGCCCGCCTCCGCCTGCCGGGAGGCCGAGGCCCAGCTCCGCGAGCGCTGGCTGCCCGAGCTGGGGGAGGGCGGAAGCGTGCTCGTCGGGCCCCGGCGGCTCGCGCTTCTCGTTCCCGAGGTCGCCGAGCGCGAGCCCGATCGCTGGGTGCAGGGGCCGCCGGAGCATCTGCGGGAGAAAGCCGCCGCCGGCTTCGCGCGCAAGCAGGGGGTCTCCGAGGACGACCTCGAGGTGCGAGACGGCTTCCTCGGGGTGGTCGTTCCGGGCCGGCCGGTCGCCGAGGCCCTGCCCGAGCGGCTGGAGGCGATCGTGCGCGGGCTCGGCTTCGGCAAGTCGATGGTCTGGGAGAAGGACGGCCTGCGCTTCTCGCGGCCCGTCCGCTGGCTCTGCGCCAAGCTCGACAAGGAGACGATCAGGTTCGAGGTGGCCGGCATCGAGTCCGGGCACCTGACCTACGGTCACCGCTTCACCGGTGACGAGGTCGAGCTGGCCAAGGCCGATGCCTACGTCGAGACGCTGCGGGCCGCGGGCGTCGAGCCGGAGCAGAAGGAACGCCGGCGCCAGATCCTCCAGGGCCTGGACGGCATCGGCGGCTGGCGTGACCCGGCCGGGGTCATCGAGGAGGTGATCTTCCTCGTCGAGAGCCCGATCGTCCTCGAGGGGCGCTTCGACGAGCGCTTCCTGGAGCTGCCCGCCCGCGTCGTCGAGACGGCCATGCAGTCGCATCAGCGCTACTTCCCGCTCGAGGGCGCCCGTTTCGCCTTCGTCGCCAACGGCGGGGAGCCGGAGGTCGTGATCGCCGGAAACGAGCGCGTGCTCGAAGGGCGGCTCGAGGATGCCCACTTCACGTTCGAGCGAGACGTCGCGAAGGGGATCGAGTCGCTGGCGGAGGAGCTTGGCTCGATCACCTTCTTCGCGGGCGCGGGAAGCTTCGCCGACAAGGCGGCGCGGCTTCAGGACCTCGTGGGCGAGCTGGGCGGCGGCGAGGCCTCGCACGAGGCGGCGCGTCTGGCGAAGGCCGACCAGGCCGCCGAGCTCGTGCGCGAGTTCCCCGACCTCGAGGGCCACATCGGTGCCGAGTACGCGCGGCTCGCAGGCTTTCCGGAGGGGGTCTGCGTCGCGATCGAGGAGCAGTACCTCCCCGACTCCGCCGACGGCCCGCTCCCGCAGACCGAGCCCGGGCGCGTGCTCGCCGCCGCGGAAAGGGTCGACAACCTCACGGTCTCCTTCGCACTCGGCCAGCGGCCGACCGGCTCTCGCGACCCGCACGGCCTGCGCCGCGCCGCCATCGGCCTCTGCCGGATCGCCGTCGAGTCCGGGCTTGCCATCGACGTCGGTGCGCTCGTGCAGCGGGACGTCGGGCTGCTCGTGGAGCAGCAGGCCGAGGTGAAGGACGACCCGGCAGACGTCGCCGACTTCGTCTTCGAACGGCTGGAAGGCATCCTCGACGTCCCGGTCGAGTTCGTGCGCGCGGCGCGCGCCGGCGGGGTGACGGAGCTCGGCGCCGTCGCCGAGCTCGCACGGACGCTCGCGGCCGAGTCCTCTTCGGACGACTTCGACCGCGCCTACGTCGCCTTCGACCGTTCCAACCGCCTCGCCGGCAAGGCGGACGGCGCGGCAGGCGTGCTCGACCCGGCACTGGCGACGGACGAGGCCGAGCTGGCGCTGATCGAGACGCTCGGCGAGGCGTCGCCGCGCATCGAGGCGGCCGTCGCCGAGGGAGACTTCCCGGCGGCGATCGCCGCGGCCGCCGAGCTGGGCCCGCCCGTCGACCGCTTCTTCGACGAGGTGCTCGTGATGGCCGAGGACGAGCGGGTCCGGGCCAACCGCCTGCGCCTCCTCCTCGACGTGCGCGACGCTGTGGGCGCGCTCGGCGACCTCTCGCAGATCCCGCGGTAGCTCGATGTCCGACCTGGTCGAGCTGCACGTGGTCTCCGACTCGACGGGGGAGACGGCTGCGCGGGTCGTCGAGGCGGTCGAGGCGCAGTTCCCCGGCCAGGAGTTCGAGGTCGTGCGACATCCGCGGATCGCCGCGGTCGAGGACGTCCATCTGGCGGCGGCGCGGGCGCGCGGCCGGCGTGCCGTCGTCCTCTTCACGCTGGTCGAGCCCGAGCTGCGGGAGGTCATGCGCGCTCTGTGCAAGCGCTACCGCCTCCACTACTGCGATCTCCTCGGGCATCCGATCGAGGCGGTGGCCCGCGTCTCCGGATCCCCGGCCATCAGTCGTCCGGGGGCGCCCACCGTGCTCGACTCCAGCTACTTCAAGCGGATCGCCGCCATCGAGTTCGCCGTCCGCTACGACGACGGCGCCGGCGCGCGCGAGCTGGCCGAGGCGGACATCGTCCTCGTCGGCGTGTCCCGGAGCTCGAAGACGCCGCTCTCGATGTACCTCGCGTACCTGGGGTACAAGACCGCGAACGTTCCGATCGTCAAGGGCATCGACCCACCTGGGGAGCTCTGGAAGATCGATCGCGCCAAGCTCGTCGGCCTGACCATCGACGCGGAGGCGCTGGCGGCGATTCGCGGCGAGCGGGTCCGCGGGATGGGCGGCGGCGGGCGCTACGCCGACCTGGCGGAGATCTACGACGAGCTCGAGTACGCGGAGTCCGTCCACAAGCGGCTCGGCTGCCCGGTGATCGAGGTCTCGAACCTGGCCATCGAGGAGACCGCCCGGCGCATCGTCCGCCTCGTCGAGGAGCGCCGACTGGACGCCGAGGCGGCGCGGTGAGGCAGAAGCCGCCCATCCCCTGGTTCTGGTGGCCGTTCTGGATGTTCCTGCTCGCCGCCGGCCTGTTCGTCTTCTACGTCCTCTTCACCCCGGTCTGGGTCGGTATCCGGCTCATCGAGTGGTTCGCGCACCGGCGCGAGGGCGGCTCCACGACCGAGGCCCCTTAAAAGGAAGAGGCGGCCCGTGGTGCCACGACCGCCTCTCTCTCGGGCCGAGACGTAGGCTGCGGCGCCCCGCGTCTGCCTAGCCCGCCTTCTGACCATGGTCGACGGTCGCAGGAGGCGCTATTCCCCTGCCGGGGGATCCTGTTCGTGCACGGAAACGCGGCCGATGGGAGAATTCACGTCAGGGCGATGGACACGCACTACGTCTACGACTTCTCCTCCGGGGGCGGGCTCGGCCGCGAGCTGCTGGGCGGCAAGGGCGTCGGCCTGGCCGAGATGACGGCGATCGGGCTCCCCGTCCCCGCCGGGTTCACGGTCACGACCGAGGCCTGTCGGGAGTTCATGCGGCTCGGCGGCGTCTTCCCGGAGGGGCTCTCGGCGGAGATCGAACGCGCCGTCGTGCGGCTGGAGGAGGCGACGGGCAAGCGCTTCGGCGACTCGAGCGACCCGCTGCTCGTCTCCGTGCGCTCGGGTGGGGCGGTGTCGATGCCGGGAATGATGGACACGATTCTCAACCTCGGGCTGAACGACGACGCGGTCGAGGGGCTCGCGCGCTCGACCGGCAACGAGCGCTTCGCCTTCGACGCCTACCGGCGGCTGCTGCAGATGTTCGGCGACGTCGTCGCCGGCGTGGACGGGCACCTCTTCGAGCGCGAGCTGGCGGCCCTCAAGGCCGAGCGCGACGTCGCCCACGACGTCGACCTCGACGCGGGCGACCTGCGCGAGCTCGTCGGCCGCTTCCGGCAGATCTACGCCGAGCACGCCGGCGGCCCGTTCCCGCAGGAAGCGCACGAGCAGCTCGAGCAGGCGGTGCGGGCGGTCTTCGACTCCTGGGAGACACCGCGCGCGCAGGTCTACCGCCGCGCGAACGGGATCCCGGACGACCTCGGCACCGCCGTGAGCGTCGTCCAGATGGTCTTCGGGAACAAGGGCGACGACTCGAGCACCGGAGTCGCCTTCACCCGCGACCCCTCGACCGGCGCAGCCCGGCATGTGGGGCGAGTTCCTCGTGAACGCGCAAGGTGAGGACGTCGTCGCCGGCATTCGCACCCCCGAGCCGATCGAGGCCATGAAGGAGCACTTCCCGGAGGCGTTCGAGCAGCTGGCCGCGACGATGGCGCGCCTCGAGGAGCACTACCGCGAGATGCAGGACATCGAGTTCACGGTCGAGGGCGGCACGCTCTACATCCTCCAGACGCGGTCGGGGAAGCGGACGGCGGCGGCGGCCCTGCGGATCGCGGTCGAGATGGTCTCCGAAGGCCTGCTCACGCAGGAGGAGGCGGTCGCCCGCGTCGACCCGGGGCAGCTGGACCAGCTCCTCCACCCGATGATCGACCCCGGGGCCGCCTACGACGTGGCCGCGAAGGGGCTCAACGCCTCGCCCGGCGCCGCGACCGGGAGGATCGCCCTCGACGCCGACCGGGCGCAGGAGCAGGGACGGGCCGGGGAAGCGGTCATCCTCGTCCGCACCGAGACGACGCCGGACGACATCCACGGGATCATCGAGGCGCGCGGCGTGCTCACCGCCCACGGGGGCATGACCTCCCACGCGGCCGTGGTCGCGCGCGGGATGGGGAAGCCGTGCGTCTCCGGCTGCGAGGCGCTCACCATCGACCTCACCGCGCGGCGCATCCGGCTCGACGAGCAGGAGCTGGCCGAGGGCGACGTGCTCACGATCGACGGCGGCACGGGCGACGTGATCGTGGGCGAGGTCGCGCTCGTCCCGCCGCAGATCGACGAGCATTTCGAGACGCTGCTCGGCTGGACCGACGGGATGCGCCGCCTGCGCGTTCGCGCGAACGCCGACACCCCCGAGGACGCGGTCAAGGCTCGGGAGTTCGGCGCCGAGGGCATCGGCCTCTGCCGCACCGAGCACATGTTCATGGCCGAGGAGCGCCTACCGCATGTGCAGGCGATGATCCTGGCGACCACGGAGGACGAGCGCCGCCGGGAGCTCGAGCGCCTGCTCCCCTTCCAGCAGGCCGACTTCGAGGGCATCTTCGCGGCGATGGCCGGGCTGCCGGTCACGATCCGCCTGCTCGACCCCCCGCTGCACGAGTTCCTGCCGCCGCTCGAGGAGGCCGACTCGGAGGAGATGGCGCGCCGCATCCGTGCGCTCCGCGAGTCGAACCCGATGCTCGGGACGCGCGGCTGCCGGCTCGGTCTCATGTATCCGGAGATCTACGAGATGCAGGTGAGGGCGATCGTGCGCGCCGCGCTGGCCGTTGCCGAGCGCGACGGCGAGGCTCCGCTCGTCGAGATCATGCACCCGCTCGTGGGCTTCGCCGAGGAGCTCAGGCGCCTGCGCCGGCTGACGCTGGACACCGCCTCGGCCGAGCTCGAGCAGGCCTCGCGGCAGCTCGACTACCACATCGGGACGATGATCGAGCTCCCGCGCGCCTGCGTGCGCGCGGACGAGATCGCCGTCGAGGCCGACTTCTTCAGCTTCGGGACGAACGATCTGACCCAGACGACGCTCGGGTTCTCCCGCGACGACGCGGAGGGCAAGTTCCTCACGCGCTATCTCGAGGACCGCATCCTGGACGCGAATCCGTTCGAGACCCTGGACGTGAGCGGTGTCGGCGACCTGATGCGGATCGCCGTGGAGCGGGCGCGCGGCGTCCGTCCGGAGATCAACCTCGGCATCTGCGGAGAGCACGGCGGCGACGCGCGCTCGGTCGCGTTCTGCCATCAGCTCGGCCTGACCTACGTCTCCTGCTCGCCCTACCGGGTTCCGCTCGCCCGCCTGGCCGCGGCCCAGGCCGCCCTCGCCGAGCGGGGCGTCACCACGGTTCAGGTCGGGGGCTAGCGGCTAGTAGGAGGGTTTGACGAAACGCAGCTATGCCGAGCGACGTTCCCAAACCCTCCTAGCCCTCGAGCGACGAGCAGCCGTTGACCATGCTCACCAGCCACTTGCCGGTGCCGTCGTCTATGAGGTCGACGACCGCGAGCAGCTCGCCGCCGCGGACGAGGCGCACCCTGGCGGTCTCCGCCTTCGGGTAGCCGGCACGCTCGAAGACGTCGTCCGGCTCGAGCCCGTAGCCTTCGACCGCCTTCCGCGCCGCCTCGAGCGGGTCGCTGGTCTCGCCGCGCGCGCCGACGGCGTAGTCGGCGACCTCGGAGAACCGCTCCGGGCAGCTCAGCCGCGTGGAGACCCAGACGGCGTCCTTGTCGACCACTTCCAGCGGCTCGCCGGCGTCGGGCTCGGTCGCCGGGTCGCCGCAGGCGACGGTGAGCGTTCCCGGCTCGATGTCGACGACCTGCGTGGACGTCCCTGGCGAGGCGCCGAGGCCCATACCGCCGCCGTCGGCGCTCGAGATCGAGAAGGAGCGCTCGCTACCGGCGTTGTTCAGGATCTCCAAGTGAACGCCGTCCGGCTGTGGCTTGACGGAGGGCGTCTCGATGCGGACCCCGTCCTTCTCGCAGGCGACGCGGGCGACGTCCGGGAGCGCGGCGCCTTCCGGGTTCCCGGCCGGCGTGTCGGAGCCCGTCTCCGGGCCGGTGCCACAGGCGGAGAGGCCGAGGACGGCGACGAGCGCGAGCAGCCGGATCTGCTTCATCGTCGCCTTGGACGGAGAGCGGCCCGAAAGGTTCCCGGCTCAGGAGTAGCCGCGGACGGCGAGCCAGGCGACGAACACGCTGCCGGCGCCGACCGCGGTGAGGGCGAGGATCGAGTAGAGATCGAGGCGGCCGTAGACCGGATGCCTGCCCGCGACCGAGAGGGCGAGCATCGCGAGGATGCCTCCGATCAACCCGCCCAGGTGGCCGCCGATGGAGATGTTCGAGGAGGCGAAGGTGAACGCGATGTTGAGGACGATGATGAAGAGCGCGCCGCCGCCGAAGACGTAGATCTGCCGCCGCTCCAGCACGAGGCCGGCGCCGAGGATCCCGAAGACCGCGCCCGACGCGCCGACGGTGTTGACGAACTCACCGCTCAGGAGAAGGGCGCCCGCCGAGCCCGCGAGGGCCGAGACGAGGTACACGCCGAGGAAGCGGCCGCGGCCCAGCGCTGCCTCCAGCGCCTGGCCGAACCACCACAGCATGAGCATGTTGAAGGCGAGGTGGAGCAGGCTCGCGTGCAGGAACGCGCTCGTGATCAACCGGTACCACTCGCCCTCGGAGACGGCGAAGCCGTTCAGGGCCCAGCGGTCGATGAACGACCTCGCCGGCCCGAGGCCGCCCGAGCCCTGCGCGATCGAGATCAGGTAGACGACGACGTTGACCCCGATGAGAGTCTTCGTGACGAGCGCCCCGGTCCCGGCGCCCGCCGCGCGGCCGAGTCGCCGTTTGGCGGCACGCGCGCCTGTGGGCTGACCCGCACAGTCGGGGCACTTGATCCCCACGGCGGCGTACACCATGCAGTCGTGGCAGATCGGCCGGCCGCAGTTGGAGCAGCTGACGGCGGTCTCGCGTCCCGGATGGCGGTAGCACGTCCGCGTCTGCGTCTGCTCCGGGGTGGCCATTCGAGCCATCGTAGCCGCGCCGTGTAAGGTCACGAGCCGATGCGCGTGCACGTCGCCTTCACGCCCGCAGAGGCCGAGCGCGCGCCCACGGCGATCGTCGTCGACGTCCTCCGCGCGACCTCCACGATCGCCCAGGCGCTCGCGTCCGGCTACCGCCGAGTCCTTTGCTGCGCCGAGATCGAAGAGGCGCTCGAGCTGCGCGAGCGCCTCGGCGGGGCAGTGCTGGGCGGCGAGCGGAAGGCCGTCGCGATCCCCGGCTTCGACCTCGGGAACTCGCCGCGCGAGTTCACCGAGCCCCTGGGCGAGACGCTGATCCTCACGACGACGAACGGCACCCGTGCGATCCTCACGGCGGCGGCGAGCGCCGAGACCGTGCTCGTCGGCAGCCTGCTCAACCTGGAGTCGGTGGCAGCGGCCGCGCGGGAGGGGCGAGACGTGGAGGTCGTGTGTGCCGGCCTGCAGGGCCGGTTCACGATCGACGACGCATACTGCGCAGGCCGGATCGCGGAGCTCGTAGGCGGCGAGCGATCCGATGCGGCCGAGGCGGCGGTGCGGCTCGCCCGGTCGTTCGCCGCCGCCGAGGAGGCGCTCGGGTCGTCGGAGAACCCCGAGCACGCCCGGCTCGCCGAGGACATCGCCTACTGCGCCCGCGAGAGCGTGCTGGACGTCGTCCCGAGGCTCGCGCGCATGGAGGGATCCGCAGCCGAGCTCGTGGCCTAGTGCTTCAGGAGCCGGCGCTCGGCAGCTTGCCGCTGCGCTTCAGCTCGACGCAGTGCGCGCAGATGCAGGCGTCGTCGGAGCCGCGCTCCCAGCCGGTCGGCAGGTCGCCCGCGTGCCGTCCAACCTCGGACACGGCCGCGCCGCACGGGCAGCGGTAGACGACGGTGATCCGGGTCAGCGGCGAGTCGGGGGAGCTGTACGCGACTCCCATCCCTGGATTGTAGGCGCGCGCCGCGCCCGGGCGCATACTGAGGTTCGTGGACGCCCTGATCTTCCTGGCGTACTTCGGGGGCGCGGCGTTCGTGATCGCAGCGCTCTTGGTGGCGCTCGGCGGGCGAACCCCGTGGCGCCTCTTCCTCGTCGCGGTCCTCGGGTTCGTCCTGGCGGGCCTCATCCTCCTCCTGGCGTTCCTCCAGGCGCCGACCGACACGCCTCCGGAGGGGTGCTCCGACTGCACCTACTGGCTCGGCCGCTACTGGGAGCCGGGCTTCGTCCTGTGGATCATCACGGTCAACCTCTTCGCGTGGTCGATCGGAATCGCCGTCGGCGGGTTGGCCCATCCGTGGACGCGCAGGCAAATCCGCCGTCGGCCCTCCGCCTAGAGCGCCAGCGCCAGGAGGAGCGCCTTGCCCGCCGGCCCGAGCACGGTTGCCGTGCGCCGCAAGGCCTCGACGAGGCCCGTCCCGGTCTTCGAGAGGGCGTCTGCGTCGCCGAGGACCTGCGTGGCCCGTTGCAGGAGCTGCGAGATCCGCGCCCGGTCGGGCGCCGGGCTCGCGGCCTCCCCCTGGGCGGCCGCGAGCGCTCCTTCCGCCGCGACTCGCGCCGGGTACGGAAGCTGCACACCGTCCAGCAGCTCTCGGAGGACGGCGAGCTCCTGCCGAACCTCGTCCGCGCTCCAGGAAGCCTCGACGTTCAGCTGCTCGATCGTGAGGTCGCCGCCGACGTTCTGGATCGAGCCGGCGTTCTGGCTGCCGATCTCGAAGGTCGCCATCGCTTCCTCAGTGACCGGCGAACAGCCTGCCGAAGCGGTTCAGGACGATCCCGGCCAGGGTCAGCCCGACCGCCTGGATCGCGTAGCCGGGAATCTCTGGGTCGACCGCGTTCGCCGTCCAGTCCGTGTGGCTGTAGACGAAGACGCCGGCCGCGCCGAGCAGGGACAGGCCGGCGAAGAAGAGCCCGAGCCCGAGCGCGGCCACCGCGCGCCCGATCGACCCGCTGCGCCTACGGCCCCCGCCGACGTAGAGATTCCCGCCGACGTTGTTGATCGACCCGCCCGACTGGCTCGGCACCTCGAAGTGCGCGCCTGCCGATGCTTGTGCCTTTCCACTCATGCTTTCAGGACGGTCGAGCAGCGCGGTCTCTTCCTGGTCGTTGACACGCACTCCGGCGCGGCTTACGGTCTCGTGCCTATCACCGCGCATCGAGTCATCTGGCGGGCCGTGCGGCTACTCGTCGTCGCGGCCCTGGCCTGCGGGACGCTGGCCGCCGCTGCACCGGCAGCGCAGGACGACGGCGGCCGGGGCTCGGTCCGCCTGCGCGTGATGACCTTCAACATCTTCTACGGAGGCGACGAGCTCGACCTGCGGACGGGCGACTGGTGCACGAAGCGTCGCGGTTGCGACGCGACCCTCGCCAAGGTGGTGGAGACGATCCGCGCCTCGGGTGCCGACGTGGTCGGGCTCGAGGAGGGGGAGCACTCGACCTCCCGCATCGCCCGCGCGCTCGGGTGGCACGCGAGCGAACGCACGCAGGTGATCTCCCGCTACCGGCTGATCGACCCGCCCGAGGGCCGCGGCCTCTACGTCTACGTCGAGCTGGGGCCCGGCCGGGTGGTGGCGATCTCGAACTCCCACCTGCCCTCGGATCCCTACGGGCCCTACCTCGTGCGCGACGGCGGCACGGCGGCCGAGCTCGACGAGCTGGAGCGAACGACCCGGCTACCGGCCGTCCAGCAGCAGCTCGCCCGGCTGCCGGGACTCGCGGAGCGGGGCATCCCGGTGTTCGTCCCCGGCGACTTCAACTCGCCCTCGCACCTCGACTGGACGCCGGCCGTCGCCGCCGTCCGCGACGAGGTCCCCTTCCCGTTCGACTGGCCGGTGAGCCGCGCGTACGCGGACGCGGGCTTCCGCGACCCCTACCGCGAGGTGCACCCCGACCCGGTGGCGGTGCCCGGGTTCACCTGGACACCTGGTGGCCCCGAGGCCGTCCCCGACGACGTCTTCGACCGCATCGACTGGGTGCTCGTCGCCGGCCCGGCCCGGACGGTGGCGAGCGAGATCGTCGGCGAGCGTGGCGGCCCCGACGTGGACATCGGCGTCAAGCCGTACCCGACCGATCACCGCGGCGTCGTGTCGACCTTCGCCCTCCGGCCCGGCGACCCACCCGTGTTCGTCGCCCCCGAGACGCGCCGGCTTTCGATCGGCCAGAGCCTCTCGGTCGTCTTCCACGCCTCCGGCCGGACGGGCGAGCGCGTGGCGCTCGTCGCCGCCGGGACCGACGACCCCGTCGCCGAGCTGCTGACCTTCGCCGAGGACGGGACTTTGACCTTCTCGACCGCAGGTCTTCGGCGCGGCGCCTACGAGACGGTGCTGCTCGACCGGCACGGTGACGAGCTTTCCCGCGCCCCGTTCTGGCTCTACCGGCCGGGCGAGCCGGCGAAGGTGTCCACGTCGCGCCGCGTCTACGAGAAGGGTGAGCCGATCGACGTCTCGTGGTCGAACGCGCGCGGCATGCGCTGGGACTGGCTGGCGATCTACCGCGTCAAGCCCGGCAGCAGGACGGCGTACGCGACGCCGGGCTGCAACACCGGCTACTGCGGCAACGACGGCTATCTGCTCTACGACTACACGAAGACGGCGATCGAGGGGACGACGACCTTCTCCGGGACGTCGGCGACCGGCGACGGCACCTGGCCGCTGCGCCCGGGCCTCTACGAGGTACGGCTGCTCCTCGACGACGGGTACAGCTCCGTCGCGAAGTCGGCCCGGTTCAGGATCGTCAAGCGCTAGGCGATGACGGGCGCCGGCTCCGCCGCCGGAATAACTCCACTGACCAGGCGGAGCAGGCGCGGCCTCGGCGGTCAGGTAGCCCCGCTCGTCGTCGCGGGCATCGCCGGTCTCATGACCGTGCTCGCCATCGCGCGGCTCGACCCCGTCTACGAAGGGGTCCCGGGCGTCTACCGCTCGTGGCAGCTGGTGCCGCTGCCGCTCGAGGTGCGCCACGAGGTCGTCGCTGTGCGGCGGGGCTTCGGCGATACCTCTCCAGCCGAGGAGGCGCGGCAGCAGCGAAGGACGTCGCGGGAGGCCGAGGACGTCGCCGACCTGCGGACCACCCTCGCCGGACTGTCCGACGACGTCACGGTGCGCAGCTGGCAGGAGGGCTCCGGGAGCGTCGTCGCGGTCGGGATCGCCGAGGTCGACGACGCGAAACAGGCGGCGAGCGAGCTCGCCGACCGGACGTTTCCGAGCTCGACGGCCGCGCGCACGTTCGCCGTCGGCGACCGCTTCGTCGTCGCGCTGACCGTGACGGATCCGGGTCATCCCGGCCGCCGCGCCGAGCTCGCGGACACGACGGCGGAGCAGGTCGAGGCGTCCGTCGCGACGGCCCGGGTGCTCTGGTGGGAGGTCATCTCCCTCGGCCCCTTCCTCCTCCTGCCGGTGCTGTGGGGGATTGCGTACCTCGCGTGGGTCCTCGTCTGGCTGGCCTTCAACGTGCTGAAGCTGCTCGTGTACCTCGTCGTCGTGCTGCCGCTCTCGCTGCTCGGCTTGCGGAAGCGCAAGCCGCCGCCGCGACCGCTCGTCTCCGAGCCGGACCCGCTCGCAGACCTCGCGCCGGGGGTCGAGCGGGTCGACCTCGACTCGCTGGCGCTGCCGTTCGGGCCGAGCGCGGCCGCCTGGTTCACAGCGCTCGTGCTCGCGCTCGCGGTCGCCATCCCGGCGCTGACGCGCTCCCTCTGGATTTCGTCGCTCGTCTGGGGCGCGGTGGGAGTGGCGTTCGCCCTCGTCTGGCTCGGTCGCGGCCAGAAGGATCCGTGGGCCCGCGCCGCCCGCTGGACCGTCGCCGCCGCGATCGCCTTCGACCTCGCCGAGGCGCTCTTCGGCCTGGGGCCGGGCCTGCCGACGGGGTCGCCGTTCGCCCTCGTCGCCGCCATGCTGCTCGTGGTCGGGGCGGCTGCGCTCGCCTGGCGCCACGCGGCGGGTCGCGGCGCGTCGCCGGGCTACGCGGCGTGGTACGCCGACATCGACCTGCGCTCGGGGCTCTACCTCGTGGGCCTCGCCGGCGTCGCAATCGCAGGCGGAGCGCTCTTCCTCGGGACGAACGGCGACCTCGACCTCACGTCGCAGCTGACGAGCAAGGTGCTCGCCCTGGCCGGCCTGGCCACCGTGCCGATCGTCGGGCGCCGCGTCCGGGCGGCTCGCGACGCCGCGCGGCGCGACTGGGCACGCGACCGGGGCGTGCCCGAGGTGCTCCTGCTGCGGTCGTTCGTGGACGACGGGCTCGAGGTGCCGAGCCGCCGCAAGTCCCGGCGCGGTTTCGAGCAGCTGATCCCGACGCGCCACGAGCTGTTCGAGGATGTCGTCGTCCGCGCCTTCACCCAGCTCGGCCCGGTCGTGGCGATCGCGAGGCCGGGCACGGGCCAGACGGAGCTCGGCGCGTCCAGGGATCTCATCGTCGGCGAGGACTGGCTCACGGCGGTGAAGGCCGAGATGGCCGAGGCCGCGTACATCGTCGTCATCCTGGGGAAGGGCCACGGGCTCACGGTGGAGCTGGCGACGCTCCGGGAGCTGGGGCTCCTCGACCGGGTGTGCCTCGTCGTGCCGCCGGTCGAGCCCGACGACGCCGCGGAGCGGCTCGAGCGGGGAACCTCGGAGGTCGAGGGCGCCGACGGCTGGGGCCGGATCGCCTCGGGCGAGGCCCGCGACCCGTTCGACCGCAGATATCACGTGGCGGCGCTGCTCGGCGCGGGCGACCGCCGCTTCGTTGCCATCTCGCAGGAGCGCGACTCGGCCGCGTACCTGCGTCTGGGCGCCTTCCTCGCGGGCCGGGCGGACGCCGCGGCGCGTGTGAGACGATCCGCTTCCGACAGCGAGGAAGGGAGCGAAGCGTGAGCAGCCTGGGGACGACCCACTACCGCTGGGAGGACATGCCGAAGGAGGAGCTCAAGCCGGACCTGCACCGGCGCCTCGTCACGACCGAGCGGATGATGCTCGCGCACGTCTACCTCGACAAGGACTGCATCGTCCCGCAGCACTCGCACGAGAACGAGCAGCTGACCTACATCCTCGACGGCGTGCTCCGCTTCTGGCTCGGTGAGGACAAGTCCGAGGTGGTCGATGTCCACGCGGGCGAGGTGCTGCACATCCCCTCCTGGCTCCCGCACGAGGCGCAGGCGCTCGAGGACACGCTGGACGTCGACGTCTTCTGTCCGCCGCGCCAGGACTGGCTCGACGGCTCCGACGTCTACCTCAGGCGCACGTGAACCTCGGGCTCGACGGCAAGGTCGCGCTCGTCTGCGGCGCGAGCCGGGGACTCGGTCGCGCGATCGCCGACGAGCTCGCGGCCGAAGGTGCCTCGCTCGCCCTCTGCTCACGGGACGCGGAGCGGCTGGCCGCGGTCGCCGGCGAGATCTCGCCCGATGTACTGGCCGTCGCCGCAGATCTCGCCGTCCCCGGCGAGCCGACGCGCGTCGTCGAGGCGACCCTCGAGCGCTTCGGCCGCCTCGACGTCCTCGTGGCGAACACGGGCGGCCCGCCCGCGGGCACGCACGACACGCTCTCGCTCGAGGACTGGGACCGCGCGACCGCGCTCCTGCTCCGGAGCACCGTCGAGCTCGCCACCGCCGCGCTGCCGTCCATGAAGGAGCGGGGGTGGGGGCGGATCCTCGCCGTGACCTCGGTCGCCGTGAAGCAGCCGGTCGACAACCTCATCCTCTCGAACAGCCTCCGGGCGGCGGTGACCGGCTTCGCGGCCACGCTCGCGCGCGAGGTGGCGACCTTCGGGATCACCGTGAACACGATCCTCCCCGGCTACACGGCCACCGAGCGCGTCACGGAGCTGAACCGCGCCAACGCCGAGCGCGAGGGGGTGGACCCGGCAGAGATCCAGGCCCGGCTGGAGGCGTCGATCCCGCTGGGGCGGCTGGCCGAGCCGGAGGAGTTCGCGGCGCTGGCCGCGTTCCTGGCCTCGGAGCGCGCCGGCTACATCACGGGCGGCGCGTTCGCGGTGGACGGCGGGTGGGTGCGCGGGCTCCTGTGAGCCGGGGTGTGACCTCGACCGTCCGGGAGGTGTATCCGTTCCGGGACGTGACGCACCAGCCTGACGACGCCGCGCTCGCCGCGCGGGCCAAGCTCGGCGACGCCGCGGCCTTCGAGGCCCTGTTGCGTATGCACGAGGAGCTCGCCTTCCGCACCGCCTGGCTCGTGACCGGCTCGAGCGCCGAGGCGCAGGATGCCGTCCAGGACGCATTCCTCAAGGCGCACCGGTCGATCGGGCGCTTCCACATCGGCCTCCCGTTCCGGCCGTGGCTCCTCCAGATCGTCGCCAACGAGGCGAGGAACCGGCGCCGCGCGGCCGGGCGGCGGGCTCACCACGAGGGGCGCGTCGCCTTAGAGCTGCCGGGACCGTGGGCGGTGGAGTCCCCGGAGTCGCACGTCCTCGCGACCGAGACGAGGACGCGCCTCGTCGCCGCCATCGCGCGCCTCGCGCCCGCCGACCGGATCGCGATCGTCGGCCGCTACGTCCTCGACCTGTCCGTCGACGAGGTCGCCGCTGCCCTCGGGGTGCGGACGGGCGCCGCCAAGATGCGCATCAGCCGCGCGCTCGAGCGGCTCGGAGAGGAGCTCGACCGTGACGCCTGAGCTCGAGCGGCTGCTGCACGAGTCCTCGGAGGACTTCGCCTTCCCGCGGACGCCCGCGATCGTCGACGCGCTGCTCCCGGAGCTGCGCGCGCGGCGGGAGCCCTTGTTCCGGCACCGTGTGGCGCTGGCGGCCGTGCTCGCGGCCGCGCTGGCCGCCGTCGCCGCGACGCCGGGCGCTCGCTCGGCAGTCGGCGACCTGATCGCGCACATCCCGGGGCTCAGCGTGGAGCGCGTCCCGCAGCTGCGCCCGTTCGAGCTCGATGTGGCGCCGTCGTATCTCGGCGAGCCCGCGAGCCTCGAGTCGGCCCGCTCGCGGGCGTCGTTCACCGTTCGGGTTCCGACCCGGGGGGAGCTCGAGCGCCCCGACCTCGTCTACTACCGCAGCGACGTCGTCGGCGGGATCGTCATCCTGATCGCGGGGAGCGAGGAGAGCCCGCGCCTGCTCCTGACGCAGTGGCGCGGCGACCTGAGCAGCGCCGACTACGAGGTGGCCGGGCCGGGCGGCCGCGCCGAGGGGCTCGAGGTCGACGGCCGGCCGGCGGTCTGGCTCGAGGGCCCGACGCAGGCGACGTACACGTTCATCGGCGCCGACCTCAAGCGGCACAAGGAGGCGCTCCGCGTCGGCGCGAACGTCCTGCTCTGGTCGAACGGGCCCGTCGCGTACCGCCTCGAAGGCCACCTGACGCGCGACGAGGCTGTCGCGATCGCCGAGTCGCTCGAGCCGTGACCCTCCCCGGACGGGCGGTGTACCGGGTGCATGACTCGCACACAGCGTTCCTCCCTCGCAGTCCTCGCCGTTGCCGTCCTCGCCGCCGCGTGTAGCGGCGAGGACGCGCAGCGGTCGGCCGACACCGGCTCCGCAGCGCCGACGGTCGAGAGCTCGGTTCCCGCCGCGGACACGATCTGGGGCTTCGCCGTCAGCCCGGACGGATCGTGGGTTGCCACCGACTTCGACTCCCAGCGCGTCCTTCGGATCCAGCCTTCGGGAAAGACGGTCGAGCTCGCGCAGGTGTCCTCGCCGGTCGACGTCGAGGTCGACGCCGACGGGAACGTCTACGTCTCCGAGTGGAAGGCGAACCGCGTCGAGCGCATCGACGCCAAGACCGGCACCGTCGAGACGGTCGCGGGCGACGGCTCGGCGGAGCCGACCGGCGACGGCGGCCCGGCGACGGAAGCCGGCGTCCCGGAGCCGCAGGCGCTCGCGCTCGACGGCAAGGGCGCGCTGTACATCACGAGCTGGAACACGGTGCGCAAAGTCGACCTGACCGACGGGACGATCTCGACCGTGGCCGGCAACGGCAAGATCGGCGCGGGCGGGGACGGCGGGCCCGCGACGGAGGCCACGCTCTGGGCGCCGCACGGCGTCGGGCTCGCCTCGGACGGCGACCTCATCATCGCCCAGTGGACGCGGATCCGGCGCGTCGACTCCGAGACCGGGATCATCACGCGCGTGGCGGGCAAGGGGAAGGGCGAGTCCTCGACCGGCGACGGCGGCCCCGCGCTCGCCGCGACATTCATGCCGGTGCACTTCGAGGTGGACGAGCAGGACCGGATCTACTTCGTCGACGTCGAGGGGAACTCCGTCCGCAGGATCGACACGGACGGCGTCATCACGACGATCGTCGACGGCGACAAGGAAGGCATCACGCCGATGGACGTCGCCCTCGCGAACGAGGGCAACCTGCTCGTCGCGGACTACGCCGGCAAGATCCTGCACGTCGATCTCGCCACCGGCACGGTGATGCCCGCGCTCGACGCCTCGTGACGTGATCCAATAGCGGCGCCATGGACGGCGTCCACGAGCGAGCGGCGGAGCTGCTCGAGCGCGAGCTCGAGCGGTTCCAGCGCGAGCACCCGCGCTCGGGGGAGCTGTCGCGGCGGGCGTCCGCGTCCCTGCTCGCCGGCGTCCCCATGCACTGGATGGTCCGCTGGCCCGGCGCGTATCCCGTCTATGCCGCCGAGGCTGCGGGCGCACGCTTCCGCGACGTCGACGGGCACGAGTACGTCGACTTCTGCCTCGGCGACACGGGCGCGATGACGGGGCATTCGCCCGAGCCGGTCGTCCGCGCGGTGGCGGCGCAGGCCGCCCGCGGGATCACCCTCATGCTCCCGAGCGAGGAGGCGCTCTGGGTGGCCGAGGAGCTGACGCGGCGGTTCGGGTTGGCCCGGTGGCAATTCGCGCTCACCGCCACGGATGCGAACCGCTTCGCGATCCGGCTCGCCCGCCACGTCACGGGCCGGCCGAAGATCCTCGTCTTCAACTGGTGCTACCACGGCACCGTCGACGAGTCGTTCGCGACGCTCCGTGACGGTGAAGTCGTCGAGCGCGAGGCGAACATCGGCCCGCCGGTCCCGCTCGCCGAGACCACGCGCGTGGTCGAATGGAACGACGTCGAGGCGCTCCGCCGGGAGCTGGGGCACGGTGACGTCGCGTGCGTGCTCGCCGAGCCCGCGCTCACCAACATCGGGATCGTCCATCCGCAGCCGGGCTTCCACGCCGCCCTGCGCGAGGTCACGCGGGAGACGGGGACGCTCCTGATCATCGACGAGACGCACACGCTCTGCGCGGGCCCCGGCGGCTACACCCGCGCGCACGGGCTCGAGCCGGACCTGCTCACCGTCGGCAAGGCGATCGGCAGCGGCATCCCGTCGGCGGCCTACGGCTTCTCGGAGGCGGTCGCGGACCGCATCGAAGCCGCGATCGGCCGCGACGAGTCCGATGTCGGCGGCATCGGAGGCACGCTCGCGGCGAACGTCCTCTCGCTGGCCGCCGTCCAGGCCACGCTCGAGCACGTGCTCACCGAGGACGCGTTCGCCCGGATGATCGAGCTGGGGGAGCGGTTCGAGCTGGGGGTGCAGGGCGTCATCGACGAGAACGACCTGCCGTGGCACGTCACGCGCCTCGGCTGCCGGGTCGAGTACCTGTTCCGGCGCGACCGCCCGGTCACCGGCAGCGAGGCCGCCGCCGGCGTCGACCACCTGCTCGACCGGCTGATCCACCTCTACGTGCTCAACCGGGGCATCCTCCTGACGCCGTTCCACAACATGGCGCTGATGTCCCCGGCGACCACCGAGGAGGACGTGGACCTGCACACAGCCGTCTTCGGCGAGATCGCGGGCGCGCTCGCCGACCGATGAGCTCCGGGCCGCAACGCGGTCTCCAGGGGCGTGGGGCAGGGACCGTGACCTGAGCACGTGCTGGACGGGCTCTCGAGCCGCTCCTGGCCGCCCTGCCGGCAGCGCACTGGTATGCGGGCGAAGGTGCGATTCCGATCTTTCTCCTGGCGGCGCCAGGACGTAACGTGGTTGGCGTCAACGAGCCAGGAGGAACCGTCGTGGCAACTGCACCGACTGATCGTGACCGGATCCCGCTGATGCTGATTCACGGGGCGTGGCTCTCGGCGAACAGCTGGGACAACTTCGCCGAGTACTTCGAGAGCCGCGGCTTCGACGTCTCGACACCCGAGTGGCCGCGCAAGAGCGGAGACGTCGAGCAGCTCAGGGAGGACGCGGAGGAGCTCAAGGGGCTCGGCATCACGGAGATCGTCGACCACTACGAGGAGCAGATCAACGCGCTCGCCGAGCCGCCCGTCCTGATCGGCCACTCGTTCGGCGGCCTCATCGTGGAGCTGCTGCTCGATCGCGGGCTCGGCCGAGCCGGCGTCGCGATCAGCCCGGCCCCGCCGAAGGGCATCCTCGTGCTGCCCTTCTCGTCGCTCAAGGCCGCCGCGCCTGCCCTCGCGCATCCGTCGAAGCGGAACGGCATCGTCACGCTGACGCTCGAGGAGTTCACGTACGGGTTCGTGAACACGTTCTCGCCCGAGGAGGCGGCAGTCGCCTACGAGCGCTACGCCGTGCCGGAGACGGGGCGCATCTTCTACGAGGCGGGCTTCGCGAACTTCCATCTCAACCCCCCGACCGAGGTTCACTTCAAGAACGAGGAGCGCGCGCCGCTGCTCATCGTCGGGGCGGAGAAGGACCACACGGTGCCGGCCTCGCTCGCCCGGAAGCAGTACGAGAAGTACGAGCGGTCGCCGGCGCGGACCGAGTACGTCGAGTTCGAGGGCCGGCCGCATCTGCTCATGGCGGCCGAGGGCTGGGACGAGGTGGCCGCCTCGATCGACAGCTGGCTCGACGGCGTGCTCGACGCCAGCGCGGCTCAGGCACCGGGCTCGTCGGCCTAGCGGGCGACCGAGCCTACGGCCGGGGGCCGCTCACGTGGCCCCCGGTCCGTGCTGCTCGCACGGACAGTTTCACCTGACCGTTCCGCCCCAACCTAGGACTAGGGCCAGATACTCCCTGTGACGATCAGAATGCATTCACGTTCCACCGAGACCCGCGAGCGACGGGTAGCCCCGCTAGCTCGGCGAGCGGTTACAGGCGCGGGTCTACGGGCTCCGTCTCGAGAGCGAGCACGCCGAAGACGCACTCATGGACGCGTCGCAGTGGCTCGTTGCGGACGAAGCGTTCGAGTGCTTCGATGCCAAGCGCGAATTCGCGCTCGGCGAGGGAGCGCTTCCGTCCGACTCCGCGCGAGCGGAGCCGCTCGAGGTTCTCTGGCTCGGTGTACTCCGGGCCGTAGATGATTCTCAGGTACTCGCGGCCGCGGCACTTGAGAGCAGGCTGGACGAGGCCACGGCGACCGCGCGCAACGAAATCGATGGGCTTCGCGACCATACCCTCGCCACCTGCCTCGGTCAGCTCGGTCCACCACGCGGTTCCCGCCTTCTCGCTTTCCGGGTCGGTGGTGTCGACGACGAGGTGCTTTGTGGCTTGGAGGAGCTGGGTGTCGGCGTCGGCGAGCTCGGCGAGCGTGCTCATGTGCCAGACGTGGTCCTTGTCGATGTGCACGACGCCTTCGGAGGCGAGGAGGTGGAAGGGAGCAAAGCTGAGGTCGTCGAGTGAGCGGACCGGCCAGCAGTAGCGTCGGTAGGCATCCACGAAGAGGCCGGCGTCCGTCGCGCGCGTCCGGTAGCGCTCGAGCAGAGCGCATCGCCCCATCTCCGGCTGCAGCCAGAGCGGGCACGGCGGCGGCGAGGGCGAAACGGGCGGCCGCGCCAACGGCGGCGTACTGTTGGCGGAGGAGCTCCTGGGCCTTCGCTGACCACGGCATCAGCTCTCCGTCGAGGACGATCCAGTCGGTCCCAAGCGAGCTCGAAGAGTCCGGCCGCGTCGGCGGCGTCGCGGACGCGTGTCAGGAATGTCGCCTCGAGCTCGGCCTCGTCGAAGAAACGCCGGCCGGTGCGTGTGTAGCAGACGCCCATGCCGTCGTCCACTACGCCGAAGCGGCTTCGGGCCGCCTCCTCGCTCTTGGCAGAGGACGATGATCGCGCGCGAGCCCATGTGCTTCTCCTCGCAGATGACCCGCGGGACACCGGCCTGGCGGTAGTAGGCGAACGCGTCTGCCGGATGCTCGAGGAGGCCTGGCTCGGTACTCGTCTCGGAGGGTGAGACGGTGGGCGGCAGGTAGACAAGCCAGCGCGGGTCGACGGCGAAACGGCCCATGACCTCGAGGGCGGCGATCGCGTTTTCCTCGCGGATGGTCACCGAGCGGGAGAGTCGCGTCGAGATGAGGCGCTTCCCGAGCACATCCTCGATGTCGAGGAGCTCGTCTTCGCGCTGCTGGGCGGTGAGCGTGGGTGGCTGCTCGTCCTCGGGAAGGAACGGCTTGGCCGGCTCGGAGTAGGTCGCTGCCGCGGGCACGCTCACGAGATCCTTCTCGGGGTAACGAAGCGCGGTTAGCCGTCCGCCGAAGACGCAGCCAGTGTCGATGTTGATCGTGCGGTTGAGCCATTCGGGCTCCGGAACCGGAGTGTGGCCGTAGACGACCATCGCCTGCCCGCGGTACTCGGCGGCCCAGTTCCAGCGGACAGGCAGGCCGAACTCATCGGTCTCCCCGGTAGTCTCGCCGTAGAGGGCGAAGTCGCGCACCTTGCCAGATCCGCGGCCCTGCATCTCCTCTTTCATGCCCGCGTGGGCGACCACGAGCCGCCCCTCGTCGAAAACGTAGTGGCTTACGAGGCCGTCCAGAAAGCGGACCAGCTCCTTCTCCGCGGGCTCGCGTCGGTCGTCGGGCAGCGCCTCGATCTCGGCGAGCGTATCGGTCGAGCCCGTGCGTGATCTGCACGTCGCGCCCGCGGAGCTTGCGGACGAGCTTCATGTCGTGATTGCCGGGAACGCAGGCGGCGTGGCCGGCCTCGACCATGTTGCGCACAAGCCCGACCGAGTCGAGGATCCGCGGCCCGCGGTCGACGAGGTCGCCGACGAAGATCGCCCGCCGGCCCTCCGGATGTGCGTATACGGGCCCGCCGTCGGGGAACTCGCCCTTGCGATCTTCGACCACCTCGTAGCCGAGCTCGCCGAGAAGCTGCTCGAGCTCGTCGCAGCAGCCATGGACGTCGCCGATGAGGTCGAAGGGCCCTGCCTCGTCACGGCGGTCGTTCCAGAGCCTGGTGCGCTCGATCGCGACTGCCTCGATCTCCTCCGGGCTCGAGAGCACGTGCACATGGCGGAAGCCTTCCCGCTGGAGGCCCTTCAGCGAGCGGCGAAGCTCGCGCGTCTGGTTGCGAACGACGTGTGGCCCGAACTGGCGGTCGGGGCGGTCTCGGTTGCGTGCGTGCGCGAGCTTCTCGGGCAGGTTGAGCACGATCGCGACCGGAAGCACGTGGAACCTCCGCGCCAGCTCGACGAGCGGCTTGCGATCCTCGCGCTTGACGCTGGTCGCGTCGATCACGGTCAGCCGCCCGGCGGCCAGCCGCTTGGCTGCGATGAAGTGGAGGAGCTCGAAGGCATCCTTCGTGGCGGCCTGATCGTTCTCGTCGTCGGAGACAAGCCCGCGGCAGAAGTCCGACGAGAGCACCTCGGTCGGAAGGAAGTGGGTGCGTGCGAAGGTGGACTTTCCCGAGCCGGACGCGCCGATGAGGACGACGAGCGAGAGCGCCGGGATCGTCAGCGTGCGTCCGTCGCTCATGCCGACTCGAACACCGCCATCTGCGTCGGGGAGCCGACCTCGGCGTCAACGGGGCCCACAGGAAGGAAGCGGACGCCGTAGCCGAAGCGACCGGCCACCTCGCCCGACCAGTCCTCGAATTCGGCCCGTGTCCATTCGAACCGATGGTCGCGGTGGCGGAAGCGGCCGGCCGGCAGCCCCTCGAAACGCACGTTGTACTCACGGTTCGGCGTCGTCACAACGACGGCGCCTGGACTTGCTTCGGCGAAGAGCACGCGCTCGAAGCTCCGCAGCCGCGGGACGTCAAGGTGCTCGATCACCTCCACCGCCGCCGCCGCGTCGAACCCTGCCAGGCGGCGGTCACGGTAGGTGAGGGCGGTTTGAAAGAGCGTGATGCGGTCGCGCTGCCGCGGTGCCAGGCGGTCGAGTCGCAGCCGCGATTGCGCGATCTCGAGGGCGCGGTGCGAGATGTCAACACCGACGATCTCCGCAAAGTCCTGATCCTTGAGCAAGGCGGCGATCAGCTTGCCGCTGCCGCAGCCGACATCGAGTACGCGCTTCGCACCGGCGGCTCTGAGTACCGCCACGACTGCACCGATCCGTTGCTCGTTCAGGCGCAACGGTTCCTCCACGGCCTCCTCCTCGGCCGCACGCTCCTGCCCACCGAGATCCGGGTCGACATCCTCGTCTGCGAAGAGACGCGCGAGCGCCTCACTCGTGAGCGAACGCTGGTACTTCAGGTAGCGGTTGACTATGAGTTCACGTTCAGGGTGTCCGGGGAGCCACCCCTCTCCGCGGCGCAAGAGCTTCTCGACCTCGTCGTCGCCAACCCAGTAGTGCTTCTCTGCATCGAGCACGGGGATGAGCACGTACAGATGTGTGAGGAGCTCCGAGAGGGTGAGCTGGCCTTCGAGCTCGACCGTGAAGTACCGACTCTCGCCCCATTCCGGGAACACCTCGTCGAGCGGATGGTTGATCGTGTGCACCACATAGCCGAGCGGCTCGAACAGCCGGCGCAGAAGACCCTCGCCTGCTGCGCACGGGACAACGGCGAGCTTCGCCCGGAACGGGAGCCTCTCAGCCGGTAGGTCCGGACGCGCGGTGCACTTGCCGGAGAGCGCCGAGCCGAAGACGCGCGAAATGGCCACGCTCATGAACGAGGAAGCAACGTATGGCCTGTCGTTCACGTATTGATCCAGGCGCGGGAACTTCACCCCCCGCCGGATCAGCCCGACTGGATCGACATCGAGCAGGAGCCCAGCAGTGCAGCGCTCCTCGGTGGCCTCCGGATAGAAGACGTGCGCGGAGCCGAACGGCAGCGAGAAGTCCTGCACGCGGTCGGGATGCTTGTGCAGCAAGTAGCCCAGATCGGTCGCAGGAGCTCGCTCGAGGGTGATGGTCAGAAGCATCAGCGTTGTTGTCGGCCGCAAGACGAGAAAAGGCGACCTTTCGGGTCGCCCTCATCTCACGTTCCGGCGCCTGACGGCGCTTGCGAGTCGAGGGCTAGCCTCCTCTCCCGTGCGTCGGGTCCAGCGTTGCGCCTGGCGCGGCGACGACATGCTGGATCAAGACGTGGGCGCTGAACACTCTGAGCGAGAGGATAACTCACGATCGCCCGACCCGTTCTCTGACAGGTATTCGGCGAAGTGAGCCTGACCTAGTCCTGACTCCAGCGGAAACGGTCACTACAGAGATGGGATAGTCCCCAGCTTGACAGGAGAACGTGTGTTCGTGTAGAACAAACGTTCCCATGATCGCCTGTCTCTCGATTCCGGGCTTCACTCTCAGGACTCCGTTGCTCCGGCGGCCCGAGCTGAAGGGCAAGCCCGTCGCGCTCGCGCCGGTGCCGGGGGCGCGGCCGTTGCTCGGCTCCTGCACTCGCACCGCTCAGACCGCGGGTGTTCGGCCGGGGATGCGCCTCTCCGAGGCGCTCGCCATGTGCCCGCAGCTGGAGCTGGTCGAGCAGGATCCGGCCGGGGTGGAGGAGGCCTGGGAGGCCGTGTTGCGGCGGCTCGAGGAGGCCGGCTTTGCGGTCGAGCCGGTCGAGCCGGGCTGCGTCTACTTCGAGACGCGGGGGGTGGAGCGGCTGGCCGGAGGGCTCCAGCAGGCGCTCCGGCGGGCGCTCGACGCGGTCGGGGAGGAGTGGGGGGCTCGTGTGGGGGCGGCGTCCCGGCGCTTCGCGGCGCTGGCGGCGGCGACCGTGGCGCCGGCCGGCCGGGCGCTCGTCATCGACGACGGCGAGGCGCACCTCTTCCTCGAGCCGCTCCCGCTCGACCTCCTCCCGCTCTCGCCGGAGCGGCGGGAGGAGCTCTCGGAGCTCGGCGTCAAGCGTCTCGGCGAGCTGGCCCGCTTGCCCGGGGCGTGCGGTCGCGGACCGGCTCGGCGCGGACGGAGCGGAAGCATGGCAGCTCGCCCGAGGCGAGGGGGAGGGGGATGCTTCCGTCGAGCCGCGTCGGCCGCCGGCCGAGATCGCCGAGACGCTCTCCTTCCCGGAGCCGGTGGCGAACGAGCTCACGCTCGCGCGGGCACTGGCGGCGCTCGTCGAGCGCCTGCTCGCCCGCCCGGAGCGGGCGGGCCGGGCTCCCAGGCAGCTCGCCCTCTCGGCGAAGCTCGTCGGGGGAGGCTCCTGGCGGCGCTCGCTGACGCTGCGCGAGCCGACGGCGGAGCCCGACCGCCTTCGGCTCGCGCTCCAGTCCAAGCTTGCGGAGCTGCCGGCGCCCACGGCGGAGCTTCGGCTCGAGCTGGGGGAGCTGACGGAGTCGGTCGGGACACAGGCCGAGCTGATCCGCCCCCGCGGCAGCCGTCTGCGGGAGCGCCTGCGCGTGGGGCTCCGGCAGGCACGCGCGGCGGTGGGTCTGGACGCGGTCTGCACCGTCGTGGAGGTCGCGCCGTGGTCGCGCATCCCGGAGAGCCGGGCCATTCTCGTTCCGCGCGACGACTGAACGAGCCGCGCCCGGCGCTCGTGGCCTGCGAGGACGGGATGCCGGCGGCGATCGACCGGGTGCGCGTGGCCTCGCTGCGCGAGGAGTGGCTGGTGGTCGACCGCTGGTGGACGGAGCAGCCGGTGGAGCGGCGCTACTTCGAGGCCCTGCTCGAGACCGGGCGGAACGTCGTGGTCTTCCGGGACGAGGCGAGCGGCGACGTGGTTCCGGCAGAGCGCCTAGGAGGGCCTCGCAGGGCCTGCGTCTTTCGAAGTCATGCCTCCTCGCCCGTCAACTCCAGGGGCACCCCTCTCCCACCACCCGCTTTCGAGCGTACAGCCGAAATCCGCACGGGTGGCGCACGGACCGAGCCGGAAGCGTGACGTGATCGTGCCGGAATACGTCGAGCTCCACTGCCACTCCGCCTACTCGTTCCTCGACGGCGCCTCCCAGCCCGAGGAGCTGGTCGCGCGGGCGGTCGAGCTCGGCTACCAGGCCCTGGCGCTCACCGACCACGACGGGGTGTACGGCTCGCTCGAGTTCGCCTACGCGGCCAAGGCGCTCGGCCTGCGCTCCATCACCGGCGCGGAGGTGACGCTCGCCGACGGCTCCCACGTCACGCTCCTGGTCGAGACGCCGAGCGGCTATGCGAACCTCTGCCGCCTCCTCACTGCCGCGCACGCCCACGAGCGGCTGAGCCCGCGCCTCGACCCCGTGCTCCTCGCCGAGCAGAACGAGGGCCTCGTGTGCCTCTCGGGCTGCGCACGGCACGGGCTCGCCGTGCGCGACCCCAACGCCGCCGCCCAACTCGCCCGCGCGTTCGGCCACGACCGCTTCTACGTCGAGCTCCAGCGCCCCTACGAGCGGGGCGACGCGCGCCGGAACGCCGCCCTTCGAGCGCTCGCAGAGACCCTCGGGGTCCGCACGGTCGCCACCGGCGACGTACATGCCCACCATCCGCGCCGGACCCATCTCCAGGACGTCCTCGTCGCGATCAAGAACCGCATGTCTCTCGAGGGCTGCGAGCCCGAGCGGCGGGGGAACGGCGAGAGCGTCCTCCTGTCCCCCGGGGAGGTCGCCGGCCGCTTTCCGGACGACCGCGACGCGATCCGGACGACCGTCGAGCTCGCCGAGCGGCTCACGTTCGACCTGACGCACGAGCTCGGCTACCGCTACCCGGACTTCTCGGACGGCCCGACGCCGGCCGACGTCCAGCTGGCGGAGGTCTGCCGCCGGGCCTTCGAGGAGCGCTACCGCCACGCGCCGCACCTGCTCCGCACCCGGGCGGACGAACGCCTGCGCGAGGAGCTGGCGCTGATCGCCGAGCTCGGCCTCTCCGGCTTCTTCCTTCTCCACTGGGAGGTGCTCGAGCTGGCGCGCGACGTCGCAGCGGAGGTGCGCGGCCCCGGCTCGCCGCGCCACCTGCTGCCGCCGGGGCGCGGGCGGGGAAGCTCGGTCGGCTCGATCGTCTGCTACCTCACCGGGCTCTCGCACGTGGACCCGGTGGATGCCGGCCTTTCGCTCGGCCGCTTCCTGAACCGGGAGCTCTCGTCCGTCCCCGACATCGACCTGGACTTCCCGCGCGACATCCGGGAGAAGCTGATCGTCGCCGTCACGGAGCGCTACGGCCGCGAGCACTCGGCGCTCGTGGCGAGCTTCTCCACCTACCGCGCGCGCGGCGCGATCCGCGACGTGGGCAAGGCGCTCGGGCTCCCGCAGGCCGAGCTCGAGCGGCTTGCGCGCGTCTCGGACGGGTGGAACGCGCGCAAGGTGGGGGAGGAGATGGAGCTCGTGCCCGGGGCCGACGCGCGCCTGGTCTCGCCGCGCTGGCGGGCCTTCCGGGAGCTCTGCGGCGAGATCGCCGGGCTGCCGCGCCACCTGTCGCAGCATCCGGGCGGCATGGTCATCTCCTCGCGGCCGCTCGTCGAGCTCGTCCCCGTCGAGCCGGCGGCGATGGAGGGCCGCCAGAACTGCCAGTGGGACAAGGACTCCTGCGCCGACGCCGGCTTCCTCAAGATCGACCTGCTCGGCCTGGGGATGCTCTCCGCGGTCGAGGAGTGCGTGGAGCAGATCGCGCTCCTGCGCGGGAAGCCGATCGATCTCTCCCGCATCCCGCTCGACGACCCCGGCGTCTACAGGGAGATCCAGGATGCGGACACGGTCGGCCTCTTCCAGATCGAGAGCCGCGCACAGATGCAGAGCCTCCTGCGCACGCGCCCCGAGAACCTCGACGACCTCACGATCCAGGTCGCCCTCGTGCGCCCGGGGCCGATCCAGGGCAAGGCCGTGCACCCGTACATCGAGCGGAGGCAGCGCAAGCGGGAGGACCCCGGCTACGAGCCGCCCTACGACCATCCGTCCCTCGCCGAGCCGCTGCGCGAGACGCTGGGCGCGATCATCTTCCAGGATCAGGTGCTCGACGTGGCCATGGCGCTTGCCGGCTTCTCGGTGGGCGAGGCCGAAGGGCTTCGCCGTGCGATGAGCCGCAAGCGGAGCCAGGACGCGATCGAGGCGCACCGCCAGCGCTTCATCGAGGGCGCGCTCCGAAACGGAGCCGGCCTCGAGACCGCGGAGCTCGTCTTCTCGAAGCTGACCGGCTTCGCGTCCTTCGGCTTCCCCAAGTCGCACGCGGCTGCCTTCGCGCTCCTCGCCTACCAGTCGGCCTGGCTCCGCCACCACTATCCGGACGAGTTCCTCTGCTCGCTCCTGAATGCGCAGCCGATGGGCTTCTACCCGCCCGCGAGCCTGGTCCGGGACGCTCAGCGCCGCGGCGTCGAGGTGCTGCCGCCGGACGTGAACCGGAGCGCCGCGAAGTGCCGGCTCCAGGGCGGCGTCGTCCGCGTCGGGCTCGGCTACGTGAAAGGCCTTGGGGAGGGGCCCGCCGTGGCGCTCGTGGAGGAGCGCGATGCCGGCGGCCCCTTCGGGAGCGTCGCCGACCTCACGCGGCGGGCGCCGCTCGACCGGCCCGCGCTGGAAGCACTGGTCGCGAGCGGGGCCTGCGATTCCTTCGGCTGGCCCAGGCGCCAGCTCCTCTGGCGCCTGGGGCTTGCGCCCCGGTCGACAAGTGCCGGCTCCGGGGGCGCCGACCGGCAGCTGGCGCTCCCTCTCGAGCCGACGAGCGAGATCCCCGAGCTGGCCGAGCAGACGCCGTGGGAGCGGATGCTCGCCGACTACCGGCTCACGAGCCTGTCCGTCGGGCTCCATCCGCTCGAGCTGCTGCGGCCGCACCTGCCCGGGGAGGTGCTGTCGAGCCCGGAGCTGGAGGAGGCGCAGCACGGTGCCCGGGTCTCCGTGGCCGGCCTCGTCGTCGCGCGGCAGCGGCCGGCCACCGCGAGCGGGGTCGTCTTCATGCTGATCGAGGACGAGCACGGCCAGATGAACCTGATCGTCCCGCCGCCCGTGTACGAGCGCTACCGCGCCCTCGTGCGCGGGGAGCCGCTCCTGCTCGCGCGCGGCCGCTTCGAGCGGGTCGGCCGGAATCGGAACGTCCTCGTGGCCGAATTCGCCTCGCTCGCGCCGCTCGCCCGCCGGGTGGCCGGCGACGCAGAGGTGCGCGGCGCCATGCCGGCCGCGCATCACTTCGGCGGGCGGTGAAGTCCCCTACAGTTGTCAAGCGAGGGGCGGTCGCCATTCTGCGGGGGTCCTGCTCCGACCCGCCCGGAGCGTCGTCGTCGGTTCACCCGACCGCTCGGCCGAGACAGTCATCTAGATTTCGGGCCGTGGCCCCCCGGTCGCTCTGGCTCCAGGAAGCGCTCGCGGCCGAGGACGGTGTCGATTCCTCGGAGCTCGTCGAGGCCATTCGCGCCGATGTCTGCGTCGTCGGCGGCGGCTATACGGGCCTGTGGACGGCCCTGCGGATCGCCGAGCTCGAGCCGGGTGCGTCGATCGCGCTCGTGGAGGCAGACATCTGCGGCGGCGGGCCCTCGGGGCGAAACGGCGGCTTCGCCCTGTCGTGGTGGCCCAAGGTCGAGACGCTGATCAAGCGCGTCGGCGAGGAGGAGGCCTTCCGCCTCGTGCGGATCTCGGTGCAGGCGGTCGACGAGCTGGGCGCCTTCTGCGAGCGCGAGGGGATCGACGCGCACTACCACCGCGGCGGCTGGCTCTGGACCGCGACTTCCCCGGCTCAGCTCGGGTCGTGGGAGGGCGCTGTCGATGCCGCGGCGCGCGCCGGCGAGCGGCCGTTCGAGATCCTCTCCGCCGAGGAGGTGCAGCGCCGGACCGGATCGCCGGTCCACCTCGGCGCCGCCTACGAGGCCGGGGCGGCGACCGTGCAGCCGGCGCTCCTCGCACGCGGCCTGCGGCGCGTCGCCGTGGCGCGGGGCGTGCGCGTCTTCGAGCACTCGCCGATGGTGGAGCTCGACCGGGAACGGGGAGTCGTCCGCACGCGAGCCGGCTCCGTGCAGGCCGGCGCGATCGTCCTCTCCTTGGGCGCCTGGCTCGCCGGCATCCCGGAGCTGAAGCGAGCCGTCGTGCCCGTCTCCAGCGACATGATCGCCACCGCGCCCATGCCGGAGCGGCTCCGGGAGGCCGGCTGGAGCGGGGGCGAGTCGATCTCGAACTGCCGCCTGATGGTGCACTACTACCGGACGACGCAGGACGGCCGGATTGCGTTCGGTCAGGGCGGCCACCGCCATGCCTACGGCGGCCGGGTGGACGACGAGCTCTTCGCCTACAGCGCTTCGGCCGAGCAACGGCTGAGCCGGGATCTCGCTCGGCTGGTTCCGTACGCGGAGGGCGTCGACGTCACGCACGCCTGGGGCGGGCCGATCGACCGCACGATCGACGGCGCGCCCGTCTTCGGCCGGCTGCCCGGGAGCGTTCCGATCGTCTACGGAGGCGGTTACTCGGGGAACGGCGTCGCCCCGACCCTCACCGCCGGCAAGATCCTCGCCTCGAGCGCGCTCGGGCGCGAGGACGAATGGTCGGGCGCCGGTCTCAACCGCGGCGTGGCCGGCCGCTTCCCGCCCGAGCCGATCCGCTTCCTCGGGGGCTTCGTCGTCCGGGCGGCCGTGAAGCGCAAGGAGAGCCGGGAAGACGTCGGGCGCTCCGTCGATCCGCTTACGCGGCGCATCGCGGGGCTCGCGCCCCAGGGCTTCTTCCGCATCATGCGCTAGGCGCGGAGAGCCCCGGTCGGGATCTCCGCGCCTGCGCTATCCGTCTAGTCCTGCCAGCGCTTCGTGCCCGGCCCGATCCGGTCGAAGGCCGCATACCCGACGACGGCGTTGGCGCCCTCGGGGCTCGTCACCCGCGGTAGGACGGCCCAGCCGTTGTGGCTCGCCTTCACGTCGACCCCGGCGCGGTCGGCTCCCTGGAGGACGAGCTCGTACGCTGCCCGCGCCGCGAACCACGTCCTGTCGTAGTCGTGCGCGGCCATCGCCCTCTCGGCCCGGCCCACCGCCGCGTCGGCCGCAGCAAGGAAGCTCCCGGCCCGGCCGGCCTTCCTGCTCGCCAGGATCTCGCCTGCGATCACGTTCGCGTTCGCGATGAACCCCGCGGCCTGGAAGCGCGCCGCGTTGTCCCGGTCGAACTGGCTGAAGTCCCAGTTCAGGTCGATGTAGCTCATTATCGAGTTGTGCTCGTCGGTGGCCCAGGCGAAGAAGAGCGGGCCGGTGGGCTCGTAGTCGACCCCGGACTCCCAGTCGAAGCCGTCGTGCGGGTGGCTCATCCCGAAGTGATGGCCGTACTCGTGGATCTGGGTCGTCGTGAGCCCGTAGCCGGCCTCGACCACATCGGGGGAGACCCAGTTGTGGATGAAGCTCTGCGTCCCGTCGACGTAGTTGTCGTCCGCGTAGCCGAGGAACGGGCTGGCAAGCTCGTCGCTGGTCGCGTAGTTGAACGCGGGCGCCTCGTAGACCCTGCTCTTCCCGCTGCGCCTGAGGCTCTGGTCGATGAAGTCCTCGATGTTCAGCGCGTGGAAGAGGAACAGGTTGGCGAAGGCCGGGTACTGCGGCCGGTCGTCGTAGCACGGCTCGTCGGCGAGCCACGCCAGGTAGCACTGCTTGGCCTTCCCGCGGAGCTTGAGATCCTGCGTGTCGCTCGTGAGGGGGAAGTCCGGGAACAGCTCGCCCAGCTCGTGCCGCAGGTAGGACGGCTTCTGGTAGAGCGCGCTCGCGTCGACGCCCTCCCAGGCCTCGTAGGTGTTGAGGTCGAGGTTGACCACCGACGGCAGGAGCTCGGGCGTGAGGTCCGGCGGGTAGATCGGCGACGAGGTGAAGAGAGGTTGATGGCCGCGTAGCGGGCCACCAGGCTGAGGTCGCCTGTCAAGGCGCTCGGCGAGCGGTAGCCGCCGGGGGCGTACTCCCAGGCGACGGGGATCCTGTAGTCCGGCTCGTCGTCGTCGTCGAGGTCCGCGTTCGTGATGTCGAAGTTGCCGCCCCAGAGCTCGGGACCGGCGGAGAGGTCGAAGAACCAGACGCGCCGCTCGCCGCGCGGGCCGAGGCCCGTCTCCTCGTCGTCGGGCGTCGTGCCGCCCCAGGCGATGATCTTGCGGCTCTCGTTCAGGAGGCCGAAGTCGTGGCCGGTGTCGGGATCGGGCTCGCCGATCTTCGTGTAGAGGTGGTCGATGAAGTCCGAGCGGCCCCACCAGTTGACGAAGAAGATCGTGTTCTCACGGGTATTGACGCCTGAGGGAGCGTGGTCGATCAGCCACTTCTCGACCGACGGGGCGTCGATGAAGTGGTTCTGGCCGACGTCGCGCGTGCCGTCCTGCTCGTTGTAGACGTCCTGGAAGAAGGTTCGATCGGCCGGCGTCGCCAGTCCCTTCAGGGCGCTGAAGAAGGCGTTCTCCCACGACGCGCCCGTGTAGGTGACGTCGACGTCGTAGCGGTAGTCGATGCCGAGCTCCTCGACGAGCCCGTAGTAGAGCCGTGAGCGGATGATCGGCTTGTACCGGCCGGGCAGCCCCGCCAGAAACTCCGACTTCTTGACCTGCCCGGGCTCGAATCCGACGAACACGACGTTGACCGGAACCCGCTCCCGCAGGTCGGCGGTTCTGTCTCCGGGCTGCAGGTTGGAGAACCCGCTCGCCCCGGCCGTCGGGACGAAGGCTGCCGCAACCACGCTCGCCGCAACCGCAACAATGATCCTGCCCCTCATGGATGCCCCTTTCGCGTCGCCCCCTCCAAGGGTCGATCGCACGGTAATCGCAGCTTCGGGGGCGTCAACGCCCCGGAGGGGGCTAGTCGAGCTCGAGCCCGAGCCTCGGGAGGCGCTTGCGGGCGAGGTCGTTGAACACGTCCTCGTAGGCCTCGGCGGCCTCTGCGTCCAGCGTGCGAGCGTAGGTGTCGCGGTACTCGAGGAGGGCATCGCGGGCGAGGTCGACGGTGTCGACGTAGTCGCCGTAGAGCTCTTCCGCCTCGTCCTTCGACGCGGAGTTGTAGGCGTCGAGCGCCTTCCGGCAGTCCTGGAGGAGGTCGGCACTCTCGGCCTCGAACAGCTCCAGCTGGCGCTCGACGAGGTCGACGAAGCGCCCTCGCACGCTCCTAGACTAAACGGCGAGTTGCGCCTTCTCGTCCGCAGCTGGAACCTCTACCACGGGAGGACGGACCCCCCGTCGTCGACACTCCGCCTCGAGCAGATGGTGCGGCTCGTGACCGCGGACGCGCCCGACGTCGTCGCGCTGCAGGAGGTACCGCTCTGGGCGGTCACGCGCCTGGAAGGCTGGAGCAGCATGAAGGCGTCCTGGGCCAAGACGATGCCGGCGCTCCTCGGGCCCCTCGCGCGGCGCGTGACCGACGCCGACCCCGAGCGCTTCCGCTCGAGCCTCACCGGCCAGGCGAACGCGCTGCTCGTCAACCCGCATTTCGAGGTTGGACAGCACCGGCGCTTCGTCCTCAATCCCGGGCTGTCGCGGAAGGACTGGCTCCTCCGCGGTGGCCAGCGGCGCGTGTGCCACGCCCTCGAGGTCGAGGCGCGCGGTGAGCGGGTTGTCCTGGCCAACCTGCACGCTTCGAACGACCCCGACCAGAGCCGGGTCGCAGAGGAGATCGAGCGTGCCGCGTCCTTCCTCGCGGGTGCGGAGCGGTGCGTTCTCTTCGGCGATTTCAACGTCGAGCACCACCCGGTGCCGGGCTTCACGGAGCCCATCGAGGGGATCGACCAGATTCTCGCCCGCGGCTTCGAGCTGCGAGCGCGGCCCCGAGCCGTGGGCGGAGGAGCGGCGGCGCGTGAACGGCGCGGTCCTTTCCGACCACGCGCCGGTGGAAGCGGTGATCGCATCGACCTCGTAGCCGTCCGCCGCGGCCTGCCGGTGCTCGAGCGCTACGCGTACCTGAACACCGGCACGTTCGGCCCGCTTCCGCGCGCGACCGTCGAGGCCATGCAGGCCGTCGAGCGCCGGGAGCTCGAGGAGGGGCGGTCGAGCCACGCGTACTTCGAGCGAGGTGCTGGCCGACCGGGAAGAGCTGCGCGGCTCGTTCGCCGCGCTCCTCGGCACACCCGCGGAGCAGGTTGCCTTGACCGCGTCCACGACCGAGGGGTGCAACATCGTCCTGCGCGGGCTGGCCATCGGCCCGGAGGACGAGGTCGTGACGACCGACTCGGAGCACCCGGGACTCTTCGGCGGCCTGGTTGCGGCGGGTGCCCCTCTCCGGATCGCCGCGATCAGAGACCTTCCCGCCGCAGACATCCTGGGGGCGATCCAGGCCGCGATCACTCCCAGGACGCGCCTGATCGCGCTCTCGCACGTCTCGTGGATCACGGGGGCCGTGCTGCCGGTCCGCGAGCTCGCCGGCCACGGGGTGCCCGTGCTCGTCGACGGCGCCCAGGGCGCCGGGGCCATCCCGGTCGACGTGGAGGAGCTCGGGGCCGACTTCTACACGGTCTCCGCGCAGAAGTGGCTGCTCGGCCCGGCGGCCACGGGAGCGCTCTACGTCGGCCGCGAGCGGCTGGACGACTGCCGCGTCGCGTTCCCCTCGTACTTCTCGTGGAAGCTGCCGGACTACGAGCTCCGCGACGGCGCGGCGCGCTTCGAGGGCTCGTGGATCTCGCCGGCTTCTGTCGCGGGGCTGCTCGCCTCCTTCGCCTTCGCCGCGGAGGCGGGTGAGGAGCGCTTCGCGCGCGCCCGCGAGGTCGCCGAGCGCTGCCGGGCCCTGCTCGCTCGAGCACGGTGCCGAGGTGGTGACGGAGCCCGGCCAGGCGACGCTCGTCTCGTGGAGGTCGGACGAGACCGAGACCGACGGTCGAGCGGCTGGCGGAGCAGGGCGTGGTCATCCGCGATCTCCCGGGCCTGGGCCTCCTGCGCGCTTCGTGCGGCTTCTGGACGAGCGAGGACGACCTCGAACGCCTCGTTCTGGGGCTTTAGCTCTCCCCGCGCCGAGCCGAAGGGGTCCGTATGCCGCGAATCCTGCGGGGCCTGGTCCTCGCCGGCGCCCTCGTGCTGGCGGGGTGCGGCCTGGGCGGAAACGATTCCCGCGACGCCGCCGAACAGCCGAAGATCACGAAGGCGCAGCTGGCGGCCATGGTGCTGCCGCAGGCCGAGCTCGGCACGGTCGCCCAGGGCCTGAAGGCCGACGGAGACGGAGGCCCGGTCGACAACGCCGAAGCCGCCGCGGACACGCTCGACCCCGAGGACACCGGGAAGTCGGTGCGAAGCGCGGGCCGCCTGGGCGGCCACGCGGCCTACTACGGTGGGACGAACCTCGTTTCGGCGAAGAAGCCGCGAGGCGTCGTCATCGTCGGCACCGAGGTCGAGCTCATGGAGGACACGGTCTACGCGGCCCAGTACCTCCACAAGGAGCTGGGCGACCTCCAGCGCTTCCAGGGAAAGCAGGACGACGGCTCCAAGCTCTCGGGTGTGACGAGCTTCGAGGTGACCGGGGTCGGGGACGAGGCCGAGGGGCAACTGGCGACCTCGACGTTCGGGAAGAAGAGGCTCTACCTCACCGCGGTCGCCTTCCGCCGCGAGCAGGTCATCGGCGTCGCGCTCGTCGCCCGGGCCGACACGGAGGACGCGCAGGGCGAGGCACGGGCCCTGGCGGTCAAGCTCGACCAGCGCGTCCAGGACGTGCTCGCGGGGCGGATCGGGGCGAAGCCGGCGCCTCCCGAGCCTGACGAGACGCAGAAGGCAGCGTTCGCCGGCCAGGAGAAGCTTCCCGCTCTGACCGCCTCGGCGAAAGACGTCGCGCCGGGCGCGGTCGCCGCCAGCGAGGGACGCGCGACCAACGACGACTACCTCACCTACTACCGGGTCTTCGAGGACGTCCGGGTCGGTGGCTCGCACCTGATCAAGCTGCGGGTGGAGACGCAGCTCTACCGCACGAAGGCGGACGCGACGAACGCGTACCTCCGCCTCGGGAGGGCGGAGGGCAGGCAGGCCTACGCGCACAAGCTCGTGGACGAGATCGCGAAGGAGACCGGCCTGCAGGTGCAGGGCGTCCAGGCTCAGCCGCTGCAGGGCGCCGGGCGGGGCTTCGTCGGCATCGTGGTCACCTTCGAGTCGCGCGAGGGCTCGTACCGGTTCACGACCGTCATCACGCAGTCGCGCAACGTGCTTGCTGCCGTGACGGGCTTCTGCCACACGTCGGCGCTGAACCCGGACGACATGAAGCCGCTGGCCCGGAGAGCTCGGGCGCGCCTCCTCGTCTAGCCAGGAGGGTTTGACGAAACGCGCGCTGTGCCGCCGGGCCGCGCTGCTCGCCCCGATGCTACGTCCTCGGTCGCGCCCGTAGCCTCCGGCTACGAGCGCTCCCTGCGTCCTTGCCTCGGAACGACCATCGCACCCCGGCGACGAGCGACATTCCGCCAAACCCTCCTAGCCGTCGAGCAGCAGCTCGACGACGACCACGTCGCGCCAGGCGCCGTCCAGCTTCGCGTGCCGCCGGTACACGCCGACCTCGCGGAAGCCCAGTGCCCTGCAGAGGGCGAGGCTGGCGGCGTTCTCCGGGAAGATGCGGCTCAGAAGCTTCCAGAAGCCCCGGGCTCGCGCCTCGACGACGAGCGCCTCCATCGCCGCGCGGCCTGCTCCGCGGCCTCGTTCCGACCGGGCGACGTAGACCGAGAATTCGCCGATGCCGGCGTAGGCCTCGCGGCCCGGCCGGTAGGGCGCGGCCGAAGCCCAGGCGACGACCGCATCGCCCTGCTCGACGACCACGAGCGGGAAGCCGTCGACGATCCACCGGCCGACCTCCTCGGCCGACCGCGGGCGCGTCTCGAACGTCGCCAGCCGGTCCTCGATCCCCTCGTTGTAGATCCGGGCGATCGCATCGGCGTCCTCGGAGCGGGCCGGGCGCTGCCGAAACGGCACGGCGAGGGACCTACGCGGCCTCGGTTCGGAGGCCGAGCTCGGCTGCGATGGGCCGCATGGCCGCGACGACGTTGCGAATGTGGTCGTCGAGCTCGAGGCCGAGGAGCTCCGCACCTGCGTACACCTCGTCGCGGTGGACGCCGGCGGCGAACGACGGTTGCTTGAGCTTCTTCTTCACCGACTTCGGCTCGAGGGTCGCGATTCCGTCCGGGCGCACGAGCCCGCAGGCGTGCACGAAGCCGGCCAGCTCGTCGCAGGCGAAGAGGGTCTTCCTGAGCTGGGTGTCCCGTGGCATCTGGAGATGCTCGGCGTGCGAGAGGACGGCGTCGACGACCTCGTCGGGCCAGCCTTCCTCGCGGAGGATCGGCGCTCCGTCCTGCGGGTGCTCGTCGAGCGTGGGGTGGATCTCGTAGTCGAAGTCGTGCAGAAGCGCGACGGCGCGCCAGAGCTCCTCGTCCTCGCCGTACTCGCGGGCGTAGAAGCCGACGCAGGCCTCGACGGCGAGCGCATGCCGGCGGAGCGCCTCACTCTGCGTGTAGCGGGTCAGGGTCTCCCAGGCGCGGTCACGGGTCACGTCCATCGGGGCGTTTAGGATAGCCTCCTGGGTCGCTTCGGCCATGCGAGCTGTGAGCAAGACTCTGTGCCCGAGACCGTTGTCGCCGACACCCTGATGGAGTCCTTCGTCATCGAAGGCGGTCGTCCCCTTCGCGGAAGCATTCGCGCCGCGGGGAACAAGAATGCCGCGCTTCCGATCATCGCAGCTGCCCTGCTGACGGACGAGCCGGTCACGCTCACGAACGTCCCGGCCATCCGAGACGTCGAGGCCATGCTCGAGCTCGTGGCCGACCTCGGCGTGGAGGTCGAGGAGCCCGGCGAAGGCGTCGTGCGCATCGTCGCCGAGGACGTCCGCAAGCACGAGCTCGACGCGGAGCTCTGCACGCGCATTCGCGCTTCGATCCTCCTGGCCGGCCCGCTGCTGGCGCGTTGGGGCGAGGCAATCGTGCCGCCGCCCGGCGGCGATGTGATCGGGCGACGCCGGCTCGACACCCACATCCACGCCTTCTCTCGGCTCGGCGCCGAGATCCAGGCCGACCGGCGCCTGCACATGAAGGCGAAGCGGCTCGTCGGGACGCAGGTCTTCCTCGACGAGGCGTCGGTGACCGGGACCGAGAACGCGGTCATGGCCGCCGCTCTGGCCGAGGGCGAGACCACGATCGTGAACGCCGCCTGCGAGCCGCACGTGCAGGATCTCTGCCGCTTCCTCGTCGAGCTCGGAGCCAAGATCGACGGGATCGGGTCGAACGTGCTCACGATCCACGGCGTCGACCGTCTGGGAGGCGGAGAGTGGCGCATCTGCCCCGACCACATCGAGGTGGCGAGCTTCGTCGGCCTCGGTGCGGTCACGGAGGGCGAGATCGTGATCGAGGACGTCGTCCCCGAGCACATGCTCGGCGTCTGGCACGGCTTCGAGCGCCTCGGCGTGGAGTGGCACTCGGAGGGAGGCTCGGTCCGCGTTCCCGGCGGGCAGGAGCTCGTCATTCGGGACGACCTCGGCGCCCAGATCCCCAAGGTCGAGGACGGCCCGTGGCCGGCGTTCCCGGCCGACTTGACCTCGATCGCCGTCGCGGTCGCGACCCAGGCCCGGGGCACCGTGCTCATCTTCGAGAAGATGTTCGAGAACCGGCTCTTCTTCGTGGACAAGCTGGTGACGATGGGCGCGCGGATCATCCTGTGCGACCCGCACCGCGCAGTCGTCAACGGGCCGACGCGGCTCTACGGGGAGCGGATGGAGAGCCCGGACATCCGCGCCGGGATGGCGATGCTGATCGCAAGCCTCTGCGCGGAGGGGCGCTCGACGATCGGGAACATCGGGCAGATCGACCGCGGCTACGAACGGATCGACGCGCGCCTGCGCGCGCTCGGCGCAAGCATCGAAAGGGTGGGTGGCTCATGAGCGACAAGCGTGCGGTGAGGACCGAGAAGGCCCCGGCGCCCTTCCAGGGAGCGCCCTACTCGCAGGGAATCGTCGCCGGCGAGCTCGTCTTCGTCTCCGGCCAGCTGGGGGTCGACCCTGCCCAGGGCCACGTCGTCGAGGGAGGCATCGTCGAGCAGACCGAGCAGGTGATGAAAAACCTCTCGGCGATTCTCGAGGAGGCGGGCTCCTCGCTCGACGACGTCGTCATGACCTCGATCTTCCTGATCGACCTGCAGGACTTCCAGGCGATGAACGAGGTCTACTCGCGTCACCTCTCCGAGCCGTATCCCGGCGAGGGCCACCGTCCAGATCGCCGCGCTCCCGTCCGGGGCGCGCATCGAGATCGCGGTCGTCGCCCGGCGCAGCTAGACGGGTCTGACCGTCTTGACGTGGTTCAGGGCGGTGAAGCCGGTCTTGGTGACCCTGAACGTCACCTTGCCCGGGTACTTGGTGGCGCGGATCTTGAAGACGACCTTGCCGTCGGCGTTGCTCGTCTTCGTGGCGGCCTTGACCCCGGCGCCCGAGACGCGGACGCTCGCGCCCTGGACCGCCTGGAAGGTGGCGTTTCGCACGGTCAGCGTCACGGTCTTCGTCTTGTTCCGCACGGGATAGCCGGTGGACATGACCTTGAACTTCTGGACGGTCGGCGGGCCGCCGCCGCCTCCCGGGTTGGGGATCGCCGGGAGCGTGAACGAGCGGACGCCCGTGTAGTCGCCGAGGTTCGAGTCGGCGTCGATCATGGCGACGCGCCAGTAGAAGGTGCCGCCGGCCGTGTAGACGGTGCTCGTGAGCAGCGGCGCGTACGCCGTCGTCTGCGTGGTCGTGGACTCGACGGTGGTCGCGAAGTCAGCGCGGGTAGAGATCTGCACGCGGTACTCGTCGGCCCGCGGGCGGGGATCCCAGCTGAGCAGCAGCCGGCTGACGCCGGTCTCCTCGGCAGGGTTCGCAGGCTCGGGGAGCGTGTGGTTGAAGGTCCCCGGGAGGGAGTACGGCCCCGGCGTCGGGTTCACGGTGTCGGTCGGGAAGTTCGCCCGCACCTGCCAGGTGAAGATGCCGACGCCCGTCATCTTGGTGAACGCGCCAGCCGCGGCGGGGATCTTCGTGAAGGTCTTCAGGTCGCCGTCCGGCTCGACGAGGCGGAGGTCGTACGAGATCGCGCCCGGGACCGGCGACCACTTGACGGTCGGCAGGAACGCGCCGTTGGTGGGGTTGCTCGGGTCGAGGACCGGCTTCGGCAGCTGCTTCGTGAAGGTGCCGGTCGCCGACCACGTCAGCGCCACGACGTTCGCAGGCCCGTCCTCGGCCTCGGCGCGCACCCGCCAGTAGAGGGCGGTGTCCGCCGGGTAGGTCGTGTTGCTCGTGAACGCCGTGGAGTCCGTGACGACGTTCGTCAGGTGCGTCCCCGAGAAGCTCGGGTTCTGGGACACCTGGATGCGGTAGTTCTGGACGCCGCTCACCGGCTGCCAGTGGAACACCGTCGCCGGCGTGTCGACGATCGCGGAGGAGACCGGGCTGACGAGCGTCGGCGGCGTCGACTGCTTCGTGAAGCTCTGCGCGCCGCTGGTCAACGGCTCGGCGGAGACGCCGCTTCCGTTCGCGTTGTCGGCCGGGAGGACGGCCCAGTAGTAGAGCGTGGTTTCGTCCGCGTACCCGATCGACCCCGAGAACAAGCGCGGGGCGTAGGCCGGAATGCGCGTGTACGCGTAGTCGACGACGTTCGTGAAGTTGGGATCTCGGGCGACGAGCACGTAGTAGCTCTCCGCGCCGGAGATCGGCAGCCACGTGAACAGCGGCATGAAGCCCACCGACGTGCCGGTGAGGGGTGCGCCGTAGTCGGAGCCGGACATGGTGCACGGGCTGCACGCGGTCGATGCGGGCGGGCCATTCCATTTGAAAGCCGGCTGGTTGTTGGCCGGCAGGTAGGCCCAGTCTCCGGCGACGGCCCCGAACGGGTCGCCGTCCGACGGCCGGTCGAGTGCCTGGACGCGAACGCAGTACTCCGTGCCCGCGACCAGGGCCGTGGTCGCGTCGGTCGAGATGTCGACATCGGACGGGTAGGGATCGCCGGCGCTGCGGCTCCATCCAAGAGGCGTCCAGGCGGTGGCGGAAGTCTCCTTCTCCCAGCGTGTAAAGGCGCTCCAGTCGCAGATCCCGCCGGCATACGCGGTCACCATCACCTTGTAGCCGGACGCTCCGGGCACTGCATCCCAGGCGACGATGGGGACGTCCGTGTCGACGACGGCCGAGCCGCCGTCGGCATCCGTCGCCGGGTCGGCGACGTTGTCGCGGACGCGCAGGTTCTTGATGCTCGGCGCGGTGACCGGCGGGACGTTGTCGAACGTCTTGGTGAAGGTCGGGCCGTCGTTCCAGACGCCGGCGTTGTTGCCGGCGTCGATCGCCCGGACACGCCAGTAGTACGTGTTGTTGGCGAGGATGATCGCGGGCGTGAACGCGGTGCCGAGGGTGTCGATCTGCCCCTTGATCGGGGTGCAGCAGACCTTCGAGCCCTCGCTCCAGTCCGACGAGAAGTTGATCTCGACGTCATAGCCCGCGGCGCCCGGCACGGGATCCCAGGAGAACTGCGGGTCGTAGACCTCCGACGCGGCGACGAGATCGGTGACGTTCGGCGTCGTCTCCGACGGCCAGTCCCAGACGAACGACCTCACCTCCGAGGGCTCGCCTTCGTGACCCTCGGCGTCCTGCGGGACGATTCCCCAGTAGTACGTTCCCGCGGCGAGCGGCTCGCTGAGCGTGAACTGGGTCGCCGCCGTCTCGACCGGATCGCCGTCCCAGAGGAGGGAGCCGAGCTCAGGGTCGGTGGCCACCTTCACGAGGTACTTGGAGGCGCCGGGCACGACGTCCCATTTCAGCTCGAGCGCCTCGGCCGGATAGGAGATCGTCGCTCCCTCGGCCGGCGTCTGCAGCGAGGGATTCGCCGCCCACTCCATCTCCAGCTCCCGGACCTCGGACCAGTCGCCCAGGGCTCCGGTCCCGGAGAGGGCGCGCACCCGCCAGTAGTAGGTGCCGTTCGGGAAGAGGGTCTTCAGCGTCGCCCGCGTGTTCTTCGTGGTGATGATCGCGTGCGTCGAGTTGAACGCCGGATCGCCGGAGAACTCGAAGGTGTAGCTTCCGGCGTCCTCGACCGGATCCCACCTGAACGCGGGCAGCGCGTCCACGGTCGCGCCGGAGTCGGGGCCCGTCAGGACCGGCGCGACGAGCGCGCCTCCGGCGGGCACGACTGCGACGAGCGCGACCGTGAGCGCTGCGAGAACGATGCGCGGTGTTCGGGACACTGTTTGCGGCAGACCCCCAACGCACCGTGAGACGAGGGGGTCGGAAACGCATCCCCAGAAGGGGGGATAGGGCTCCGCGGGTCTAACCTTGACGCGTGGACGTCATCGTCTCCCACGCCAACACGGACTTCGACGCGCTCGCGGCCATGCTGGCCGCGCGCCGGCTCTATCCGGGCGCGGCGATCGCGCTGTCCGGGTCGCTGAACCGGAACGTCCGGGAGTTCTACCGCCTGCACGCGGACGAGCTGGAGCTGCTCGAGGCGGGCCGGGTCGACCTCGACGCCGTCCGGCGGCTCATCGTGGTCGAGACCGTCCACCCCGAGCGCCTGGGCGAGTTCGAGCGCGTCGCACGCGACCCCGGTGTCGAGGCCGTCGTCTTCGACCACCACGCCGGCGAGACGCCCGACTGGGTGAAGCCCGAGAACCTCGTCCTCTCGGAGGACGGTGCCCTCACGACGACGATGGTCGGGATCCTGGCGGAGCGGGAGATCGTCGTCTCGCCCCTCGAGGCGACGGTCTTCGCACTCGGGATCCACGAGGACACGGGCTCGCTCGGCTACCCGGGAGTGGGCGTGCGGGACGCCGAGGCCCTCGCGTGGTGCCTGCGCCACGGGGCCCGGCAGGAGATGGTCGCGCAGTTCCTCCGCTCCCCGCTCGCCGAGGAGGAGCGGGCGCTCCTGGACGCGCTCGTCTCCGGACTGGAGACCCACGTCGTCGCGGGGCTCGAGGTGCTGCTGGCGCCGGTCTCCTGGCCCGCGTACGTGGACGGCGTCTCCAACCTCGCACACAAGATCGTCGATCTCACCGATGCGCGGGCGCTCGTCTGCCTCGTCGAGATGGACCGGCGTGTCTTCTGCGTCGTCCGGACGACCACCCCCGAGCTGGACGCGGCGGTCATCGCAGCGGCGCTCGGGGGCGGCGGCCACTCACAGGCTGCCTCGGCGGTGCACCACGGCCCGCTTGCGGAGGCGCGAGAGCTCGTTCTCGCCGCGCTTCCGAAGGCGGCCCGGCCCGTGCCCACCGCGGCGGAGATCATGTCGCGCCCCGCGCGCTTCGTCGGGCCGGACGACAGCGTGTCCGAGGCGATGGTGCAGTGCCAGCGTCACCGCCAGAGCGGAATCCTCGTCGGCGACGAGCGGCGCCTTGCCGGCAACGTCACGCGCGAGCACCTCGACCAGGCCATCGCGCACGGGCTCTCGCACGCGCCCGTGAAGAGCGTGATGAGCACGGAGGTCGCCACCTGCGCGGAGGACACTCCGGTCCCGGTGCTCACCCGCCTGCTCCGGAGCTCCGACGCCGGCCGCGTCGCCGTCCTCCGGGGGGACGAGGTCGTGGGCGTCGTCGCGCGGAGCGACCTGCTGCGGGCGCTCGGCGAGCCGCTGGCCGAGGAGGAGGTGCCTGCCGGGCTCGACCTTCGCGACCGGCTCCTCGGCCTCCCCGGCCTGGAGCGGGTCTTCGAGGCGGTGCAGGCGGTGGGGGAGGGGTTCGAGGGCGTCTACCTCGTCGGCGGCGCCGTGCGCGACCTCCTCATGGACGAGCCGAGCTTCGACGTGGACATCGCCGTCGAGGGCGACGGGATCGCGTTCGGGCGCGCCCTGGCGAAGGCGCTCGGGGGCCGCGTCGTGCCGCACGACAAGTTCGGGACCGCCGTGGTCGTCTACGACGAGGGGCGCGTGGACGTCGCGACCGCCCGGACGGAGTTCTACGACTACCCGGGCGCCCTCCCGGCTGTCGAGCAGGCCTCCATCCGCCAGGACCTCTTCCGGCGGGACTTCACGATCAACGCGCTGGCCGTGTCGCTGAAGGGGGAGGACTTCGGGCGGCTGGTGGACTTCTTCGGCGGCCTGCGCGACCTCGAGGCCCGCGTCCTCCGCGTGCTCCACAACCTCTCCTTCATCGACGATCCCACGCGCCTGTTCCGCGCGATCCGCTACGAGAACCGCCACGGCTTCCGCATGGAGGCGCACACGCTGGGCCTGGCGCGTGCCTGCGTGGAGATGGAGCTGGTCGGCGAGCTGTCCTCGGCCCGGCTCCGGGACGAGCTGGAGGCGCTGCTGTCCGAGGAGGAGGTCGCGGGCACCCTGCGGCGCCTGGCCGAGCTCCAGCTGGACCGGGCGATCCATCCGCACCTCGAGGCCGGGGAGGACGCCGTCGCGCTCGTCGCGGAGCTGGACGGGCTGCGGGCGCGCTTCGCACCGGACCTGCCCCTGTGGCGGCCGCGGCTGGCTGCGCTCGCGCGCCGGCTGCCCTCGGACGAGCTCTACGACTGGTTCGAGCGCCTCCGCCTGCGGCGCCGGGACGCCGACCGGATCGCCGACGCCGTCACGGTGGCTCCCCGGCTGCGCGAGCTCGTCGCGGGCACGGAGGAGCCCGCCGCGCTCCGCGCGCTGGCCGAGCCTCATGACCCGGACGGGATCCTCATGGCCATGGCCGGCGCGGGCGACGAGGTGCGCTCCCGCCTGGAGCGGTACTTCGACGAGCTCCGCGACGTCCAGCTGGAGATCTCGGGCGCCGACCTCGCCGAGCTGGGCCTCGGCGAGTCCCCGCAGGTGGGCGAGGTGCTCGACGAGGTGCTGCGGCGCAAGCTGAACGGCGAGGTCGGAGGCCGCGAGGCCGAGCTCGCTGCCGCGCGCGAGCTCATCGGTACCGCGGCTTGAGCCTCGAGACCTTCCTCTACCTGGCGCCGCTCCTCCTTCTGAGCCTCGTGCTGCACGAGCTGGCTCACGCGTACGTGGCGACCTGGCTCGGGGACCCGTCCCCGCGCGCGGACGGTCGGCTGAGCTTCAACCCGATCGTTCACCTCGACCCGCTCGGCACGGCGATGTTCGCGATCACGGCCTTCGTGTCCACCTTCATCTTCGGCTGGGCGAAGCCGGTGATGATCAACCCACGCCACTTTCGGCGGCCGCAGGTCGACATGGCGATCGTGGCCGCGGCCGGGCCGGCGACGAACCTGATCCTTGCCCTCGCGTGTATCGCGATCCTCGTCCACGGCGACCTGACCGGGACCGCCTTCAGGGTGCTCGCCTACGCCTATCAGGTCAACGTCGTCCTGGGGCTCTTCAACCTGATCCCGATCCCGCCGCTCGACGGCTCCCGGATCGTCGCGGCCGTGATGCCCCGCGCGATGCACGCGCGCTGGGCGCAGCTCGACCAGGTCGGGATGCTCGCCCTCTTCGCGTTGATCTTCGTCTTCAACGACCGCTTCTGGGACGTCTTCGGCGAGATCCTCGACGAGACCACGCGTGTGATGGTCAATATCGTGAACGTATGACCCTCTTCGAGTGGCAGGCTCCCGGGCCGTACCGCGTCGCGTTCTCGAGCCGGCTCGGCGGAGTCAGTGAAGGGCCGTTCGAGTCGCTCAACCTCGGCGTCCTCACCGACGACGACCCGGAGAACGTCCGCAGGAACCGCAGGCGGCTCTGCGCGAAGCTCGGCGTCGAGCCCGAGACGGCGACCATGGCCTGGCAGATGCACGGCGCCGAGGTCGTGCGGGCCGACGGCCGGGGAATCGTCACGCCGGGGCTCGAGTTCGAGCGCTGCGACGGCCTCTGGACGGACGAGCCGGGGCGAGGGCTGATGCTGCTCGCCGCGGACTGCCTACCGGTCGCGATCGTGCGCGCGAGTGGCGAACCGGCCGTTGCCGCGCTTCACGTCGGCTGGCGTGGTCTCCTTGCCGGAATCGTCGAGGCCGGCGCCGTTGCGCTGGGCGGCGGCAAGCTCGCCGCTGCGATCGGGCCCGGAATCGGCGCCTGCTGCTACGAGGTGGGGCACGAAGTGGCGCAGCCCTTCCGCGAGCGCTTCGGCGCCGACGTCGTCACGGGGCGACATCTCGACCTCGCGGAGGCGGCCGAGCGAGTGCTCCGGGCAGCGGGGTGCGAGACAGTAGAGCGGGTCGGCCTGTGCACGTCCTGTGAGGAGGGCCTCTTCTTCTCACACCGCCGCGACCGGGGCCGAACGGGCCGCCAGGGGATCGTTGCCGCTCTCCGCTGAGACCCTCCGCGCCAACTACGAGCGCATCCGCAAAGAGGTCGGTCCCGACGTCACCGTCGTCGCGGCGACGAAGTACGTCTCGGTTGACGACCTGTCCGCCCTGGCCGAGGCGGGTGTCGAGGTCGTGGGGGAGAACCGCCTGCAGGACCTCGCCGCCAAGCATGCCCGCTACGCGGCCAGCTTCCGCTGGCACTTCATCGGCCACCTTCAGTCGCGCAAGGCGCGCGACGTGTCGGAGCTCTGCGAGCTCTGCCACTCGCTCTCGAGCCTCTCCGCGGCCGGGCGGCTGACGATCCCGGCGCTCGTCGAGGTCAATCTCTCCGGCGAGGCGACGAAGTCCGGTGTGGCTCCCGCAGAGCTCTCCGGCTTCCTCGCCGAGGCGCAGATGCTCGGCGTCGACGTCCGTGGCCTGATGACGATGCCGCCGCTGGCCGACGACGCGGAGGCGTCGCGGCCGTACTTTCGCCGGCTCCGCGAGCTGGCCGCTGAGCACGGGCTCGGGGAGCTCTCGATGGGGACGTCCCAGGACTACCGGGTCGCCGCCGAGGAGGGTGCCACGCTCGTGCGAGTGGGCTCCGTTCTGTACGACTAGTATCGTTCTGGCGTTATGGGACTCGGAGACGTCTGGAGCCGAGCGCTCGTCTACTTCGGCATCGTCGAGGAGAACGAGTACTGGGACGAGGAGGCGTATGCGGCCGAGGAGGAGCTCGAGCGCACCTACGATCGCGATCGCCAGAACGTCCGGCGCCTGAACCCGAAGGCCGCCGCGCGCCAGCGCGACGAGTTCGAGGACTGGTCCGAGCCCGACGCGCAGGCGGGCGCGCAGACGGCGGTCATGCGCTCGCCGAGCAGCCGGCGGCTCGAGGCCGTCGCGGCCGCCTCGGTCAAGGTGCACCTCGTCGTCCCGCGGAGCTTCAACGACGCACAGTCGATCGCGGACAAGTTCAAGGACTCCGTGCCCGTGATCGTCAACCTGCAGAGCGCCGACCCGGAGCTCTCGAAGCGCCTGATCGACTTCTCGAGCGGGCTCACCTACGCGCTCGGCGGGAGCATGCAGCGCGTCGCGGACAAGGTCTTCCTCCTGACCCCGCGCAACGTCGAGGTCTCGGCCGAGGAGCGCGCGCGCCTCATCGACCGCGGCTTCTTCAACCAGGCCTAGTTAGGTTCGAGCCGCTCCGCGCGGTAGGTTTCTCGCGCGATGCTTCTCGCGGATGCGATCTCGACGGCCAAGGGCTTCGTGGCCGCCCTGTACTACGTCTACCTGATCTGCATCCTGGCCTACATCATCACCAGCTGGGTGCCGCTCCCCTACAACACGACCCTGAACCGGATCCAGCGGTTCCTCTACGACGTCGTCAACCCCTACCTGCGCCTCTTCCGGCGCTTCATCCCGCAGCTGAACCTCGGCGGGCTCGGGCTCGACCTGTCGCCGATCGTGGCGATCATCGTCCTCTCGATCGTCCACTCCCTGATCCAGCGCGGGCTCAGCGCCCTGTAGGAAAGCGGGGCGCCGCGGCGAAGGACTCGCCGGGATGTCCCTCACCCCTGTCGAGATCCGCCATGTCCGGATCGGCCGTCGGCCGCTCGGCTACGAACGCCCGGGGGTCGATCGCCTGCTCGACGACATCGCCTCGAGCTACGAGGACGTGTGGCGCGACCGGGCCGACCTCCGCGACGAGATCGAGCGCCTCGAGAGCGAGCTCCGGCGCCAGCGTGAGATCGAGGAGGCCCTGCGGAACACGCTCCTCTCGGCCGAGCGCATGGCCGACGAGCTCAGGGCGCGCGCACATCACGAGGCCGATCTGATCGTGGAGGAGGCCCGCGCGAAGGCGCGGGAGATCGCGGCCGCCGCAGAGGCCGAGGAGCAGCGCGTGCGGGACGAGATCCGCCGTCTCCGCGCCCTCGAGACCGACGTCCGGGCCGAGTTTCGGGCCTTCCTGGCCTCCGCCCTGGAGCGCCTCGAGGGCGAGCCGGTCGGTGCCCGCGGCGAGCCCGGCGAGGCCGCCTGATCCCCTCAGAGGCCGCAAACCACCCGGATATACTCGGTAGGTGGACACCGAGCACTTCCGGAAGATCCTCGTCGACGAGCGTGATCGGGTCGCGTCGACGATCGAGCACCTGCACGAGTCCAACTCGCGGTCGTTCGAGGAAGAGACCGAGGAGGAGACGTACGACAACCACCTCGCCGACTCCGCCACCGCGACGCTGAACCGGGAGATCGACTCCACGCTGGAGGAGAACTCCGAGCACGTGTTGCACGGGATCGACGAGGCGCTCGGCCGAATCGAGAACGGGACGTTCGGGACGTGCTCGGTCTGCGGGAAGCAGATCGCCGAGGATCGGCTCGAGGCTCTCCCGTACGCAACGAGGTGTATCGACTGCCAGCGTCTCGCCGAGAGGGCCTAGTCAACCCGTCGGCGAGGCTGATCGACGTTCGCGTCGGCTCAGCCACGGACGGACGCGTGCCGATCTCCATGGTGGAGCGGTCGCTGTCGGCCACGCCGTTCCACTGGTTCGGCCTGCTCGCGGTGGCGTTCGCCGCCGTCGTCGCCGACCAGGTGACGAAGCAGATCGTCGTCAGCCAGCTCGAGTTCGGCGAGTCGGTGCACGTCGTCGGCCCGCTGGAGATCCGGCACGTGACGAACCCCGGGATCGCCTTCGGGCTCTTCTCGAGCTGGGCGACGATCGTCACCGTCCTCACGGCGGTCGCGGTCGTCTGGATGCTCTTCTACTTCGCCCGCTCGGGGGCCAGGCATCCGGTGCTCCCGGTCGCGCTGGGGCTGCTCGTGGGCGGGAGCATCGCGAACCTGATCGACCGGCTTCGCCTCGGGCACGTCACCGACTTCCTCGACCTTCGCTTCTGGCCCGCCTTCAACCTCGCCGACTCGTTCATCGTCGTCGGCGTGACGATCCTCCTGGCGGCGCTGGTCTCCGCCGAGCGCCAGCCACGGCTGCGCCGCACGGCTCCCAAGACCACGGGATGAGAGCTCGAAGCAGGATGACGCTTCGTCGCGGCGACTCGAGGCTTCAGCTTGGTTCGAGCTCTGAAGCTCGTCGTCCCGCCTGAGGCGGCCGGCGAGCGGCTCGACCGCTTCCTCGCGGCGTGTGAGGGCGTGGGCTCGCGCGCCGCGGCCGAGCGCCTCCTGGGGGACGGCGACGTGCTGGTCGACGGGGCGAAGCGGCCGAAGAGCCACCGGCTCGCGGGCGGGGAGGAGCTGGAGGTCGAGCTCCCGCCGCGCCGCGAGACGGAGCTCGAGCCGGAGCCGGTCGAGGGCCTCCGCATCGCCTACGAGGACGAGCACCTCCTCGTGGTGGACAAGCCCGCCGGCGTGGTCGTACACCCGTCGGCGGGGCATGCGCACGGCACCGTCGTGCACGGGCTGCTCTCCCAGGCGATCGAAGGTGGTGACGAGCCGGAGCGCCCGGGAATCGTGCACCGGCTCGACCGCGACACGTCCGGCCTCCTCGTCGTCGCCCGCTCGGACGAGGCGCACAGGCGGCTCCAGCGGCTTCTGCGCAAGCGGGAGCTCGTGCGGGAGTACCTGGCGCTCGTCCGCGGCCGTCCCCGCTCGCGCGCCGGGAGGATCGAGGCCCCGATCGGCCGCGACCGCCGCGATCCCACCCGCCACTCGCTCGACACCGACACGCCGCGGGATGCCGCGACGAGCTTCGAGGTGGTCGAGCTGCTGCCCGTTCACGCGCTCCTGCGCGTCCGGCTGGAGACGGGCAGGACTCACCAGATCCGCGTCCACCTCGCCGCCGTCGACCTGCCGGTGTCCGGCGACCCGATCTACGGCGTGCCCGGCGACCTCGGCCTCGGGCGCCAGTTCCTGCACGCCGCTCGCCTCGCCTTCCCGCATCCGTTCACCGGCGAGGCGGTGGATGTCGCCTCGCCGCTTCCGCCGGATCTCGCGACGGCGCTCGACATGGCTCGAACGGGGGACGCCGGTCGCTCTGACCGAAGTTAGCGTCAGTCAGGGGTTCACCACCCGTGACTTCTCTGCAGCCGCCCCGTCGCTTCCGTGTGCCTGCAGCGACGCTGGCGTCGCTGCTCCTGCTCGGCGTATCCGCCGCCACCGCTGCGCGCGCGCCCGAGCCCGCTGAGGACCTGCGAGCCTCGCTCGGCCTGCAGGGCGTCGTCGACGTCGACCCACTCACCGGCACGCCCCGCGTGGTCGCCCGGCTCGACGGCTTCCTCACGGAGCCGTCCGCCGGAGATGCGGTCGACGTCGTCCTGGGCTACGTGCGCGCCAACGAGGCGGTCTTCAAGCTCGACGACGACGACCTCGCCGGGCTGCGGCTCGTGCGCGACGAGACCGACGCGTTCGGCGTCCGTCACCTTCTCTGGGCGCAGGAGGCCGGCGGCGTCCCGGCCTTTGCGAACGACCTGCGTGCGAGCGTGACCGCGGACGGGCGGATCGTGAACGTCATGGGCTCGCCCGTGCCGGACCTTACTCTGCCCGCCCAGGCGGTCTCGGTCGACGCAAGCCGGGCTGTCTCGGTCGCGCTCCGCGCCGGCGGGCACCCGGCGGCCGGGTCGCCCCGTCCGCTCGCGGCAGCTCGCGGCGCGGCGAGGGCGACGCGTTTCGCCGGGGGCCACAGCGCCGCGCTCGTCCTCGTCGACACGGGCCGAGGCGTGCGCCTCGCGTGGCGCGTGACGGCGGCTGCCGACTCCGACGAGGTCTACACGTCCCTCGTCGACGCCGGAACGGGTCGCGTGCTGCGGAGTGACAACAAGGTCGAGGACGTCACCGGCCTGGCGTGGGACTACTACCCGGGCGCCGCCTCGGGGGGGACGCAGACGTCGCGCGACTTCACCGGGCCGGGCTGGCTCACGTCGACCACGACGCTGACCGGGCCGAACGCGCACGTCTTCTCGGACTGGAACGACAACGACGCCCCCGATGCATCCGGGGGTGGAGGCGTGGGCGGGAACGAGGAGACGAACCCCACGCTCCCCTGGAGCTTCAACGACTACACGCATGCGGCCGGGCTCTGCGCGCCGGCCTACACGAGCTCGTGCTCGTGGGACAGCACCACGAACGGGCCCTTCCCGATGCCGCCAGGCTGGTACAACAACCGCCGCCAGAACGCCGTCCAGGTCTTCTACTTCGTGAACCGCTTCCACGACCACCTGCAGGACGACCCGGACATCGCCTGGACGACGCAGAACTTCGAGGACGTCGACAAGGTGGTCGCCCACGCCGGCGACGGGGCGGACACCGGGGTCTCCGGCCAGTTCCTCGACGTGCACATGCCGGACGTCGTCCACGTGAACAACGCCAACATGTTCACGCCACCGGACGGGCATTCCCCGGTCATGCAGATGTACCTGTTCACCTCCTTCACGGGGAACATCAACACCGACCCGACGCCCGACGTGAACGGGGGCGACGACGCGAGCGGTCGTCTACCACGAGTACACGCACGGGCTCTCCAACCGCCTGATCACCTACGCGGACGGCTGGGGCGCCCTCGACTCCTTCCAGTCCGGCGCCATGGGCGAGGGCTGGAGCGACTGGTACGCGATGGACTTCCTGGTCGGCGCGGGCTTCGCACCGAACACCGGCGCGGTCGGTGACGTCAAGCTCGACCGCTATGTCGGGAACAACCGGCCGTCGATGCGCACCGAAGGGCTCGACTGCCCGCTCGCGGCTGCGACCGCGGCCTGCCCCGGCGGCGACGACACCGGGTCGCAGGGCGGCTACACCTTCGGCGACATGGGCCACGTCAGCTCCGGCGGCGCCGAGGTGCACGCGGACGGCGAGATCTGGGCGCAGACGCTCTGGGACCTCCGGCAGTCAGCCGTCGGAGTCGGGGACACGCGCTTCCTCGTCACCGAGGGCATGCGGCTGTCGCCGGCGAACCCGTCGTTCCTCGACATGCGCAACGCGATCCTGCAGGCCAACGAGGTCGGAGTCCTGGGACGGCCGCGCCGACCACGAGACAACGATCTGGCAAGTCTTCGCCGCCCGCGGCATGGGCTACTTCGCCGCGACGGAGGACGCCGACGACGCGGTGCCGATCGAGAGCTTCGCGCTTCCCCCGGACCCGGCGGACGGCGTCGGCTCGCTGGCCGGGACGGTGACGGACATCGACACGGGCAAGCCGCTCGCCGGCGTCCACGTCCAGTTCGCGGGCCTCCAGCTCGTCGACACGACCGATGCCCTCGGCCAGTACTCGATCGCGAACGTCCCGGTCGGGACGTATCCGCAGGTCGTCGCGTCGAAGGCGGGATTCGATCGCGACGTGGGGGCGGACGTCGACGTGGTCGCCGACACGCAGGGCTCGGCCGACTTCAGCCTCCGACGGGACTGGGCGGCCTACGACGGAGGGGCGCGGATCCACGCCTTCACCGGCCCGAACTTCACCTCCTACGGCTGCGGGCCGGCGCACGCCATCGACCAGTCGGTCGCGACGGGCTGGTCGACCGTGAAGCCCAACCTCTCGCCGGCGGGCGCCCGCTCCATCACCGTGAAGCTTCCCTCCTACGTCGACGTGAGCTCCTTCGCCGTCGACCCCGGCGCGGTCTGCGGCGATGCGGACACGGCCTCGGCGCAGGGCTACAAGATCGAGACGTCGAAGACGGCGGCGAGCGGCTCCTGGACGGTGGTGAAGACCGGGACGTTCACGCTCGGCCAGGCCCACCAGCTGAACGCGGTGGCGATCACGCTCCGCAAGGCCGTCCGCTACGTGCGCTTCACGATCACGTCCAACCACGGTGACGCGCAGTACATGGACCTCGCCGAGCTCGTCGTCTACGGGGCGGCGACGCCCACGTGCATGGGCCTCCCGGCGACGAAGATCGGGACGGACCTGCCGAACGTGATCAACGGCGGCTCCGGCGCGGACGTCATCGTCGGCCTCGGCGGGAACGACAAGATCGACGGCAAGGGCGGCAAGGACGTCATCTGCGGCGGCGTGGGCAACGACTCGCTCACCGGCGGCGGGGGCATCGACAAGTTCGACGGCGGGGACGGGAACGACGCCCTCTTCTCGCGCGACGGCGCGAAGGAGACGGTCGTCAAGGGCGGCGCCGGCACCGACCGGGCGCGCAAGGACAAGGCGGACAAGACGACCGCCGTCGAGCGCCTCTTCTAGCCGCTCTCCACAGCTCCTGGGGACGAACCAGTGTCCCCTTCGCCCACGTCCGGGGTCAGACCCCGGACGTGTCCGGAGTGGACATGCCCGGGAACCTCTGCTCCCCTACGCGGCCCGGGCGGTCTTGTCCGAGTAGAGGCGCTGGTCGGCGACCTCCAGGAGCTGGTGCGCCAGTGAGCATTCCTCCGGGAGGTGGGCGGCGCCCGCGCTGACGGAGAGGCCTTCGGGGAGCCTGTCGCGGAGCCGGGCGACGACCGCGTCCACGTCCGCCGGGCCCGCTGCGAGGAGGAGAGCGGCGAACTCGTCGCCGCCGACTCGGCCCGCCGCGTCCGTCTCACGCAGTGTCCCGGCGAGCGCCGTCGCGAAGGCCCGTAGGAGCCTGTCGCCCTCCTGGTGTCCCTTGTGGTCGTTCGTCTCCTTGAAGTGGTCGAGGTCGAAGAGGACGAGGGCGACCCGGCCGCGGTAACGGCGTGCCCGCGCCGTTTCGGCCGAGAGCTGCGCGTGGAAGGCGCGGTGGTTCAGGAGCCCGGTGAGCGGGTCGCGGCGGGCGCAGTCGGCCAGCTCCGCCGTCACGCGCCCGACGTAGCCGACGAGGCACCGGTCGACCTCCGCCCGCGCCTCGGTCTCCCCGTGCCGCTCGAGCACCCGACCGAGCATGAGCAACTCGGACGCAACCTCCTCCGGGCCGAGGCCCAGGCTCTCGCGCTCCCGCGCGAAGTCGGCCGCCAGCTCCACCGCGTCGTCCGCTTCTCCGAGCGCTGCGATGAAGGAGGGAAGGGAGCCCAGCTGGCCCAGCCTGCCGAGCCGCTCCAGCGAGGGCACGGCACCGGAGGCGAGCGCCTCGTCGACGCACTCCACGGCCAGGTCCCACGCCGACAGCCTCACGACCCCGTGCACGCGTCCCAGAGTACGGAGGGCGTCGGCTAGAATGCCTGGAGTTTCTGCACCCGACCCGGCGGAAGCACGCGGGTGGCGGTGCCGGGCACTCTGCTCGGTTCCACCCGTTGCCGCCGGCCCCAGACCAAGGAACCGAGGAGGAAATTCAGTGTCCGTCGTCTCCATGCGAGAGCTGCTGGAGGCCGGAGTTCACTTCGGCCACCAGACCCGCCGCTGGAATCCAAAGATGCGCCGCTTCATCTTCACGGAGCGGGGCGGCATCTACATCATCGACCTGCAGCAGACCCTCGACTTGACCGAGCAGGCTGCGGCCTACGCGCGCAACGTGTCCGAGCGCGGAGGCTCGATCCTGTTCGTGGGCACCAAGAAGCAATCCCAGGACTCGATCGCCGAGGAGGCTGCGCGCGTCGGCATGCCGTTCGTGAACCACCGCTGGCTCGGCGGCCTGCTCACCAACTGGCGGACCATCTCGGAGCGCATTGCGCGCCTGCACGAGCTGCGGCGCCTCCGCGACGAGGGCCAGCTCGAGCTTCTGCCCTCGAAGGAGCGCATCTCGATGATGAACGAGCTCGAGAAGCTCGAGGTCAACCTGGGCGGCGTCGCCGACATGAAGTCGGTCCCGGACGCCGTCTTCGTCGTCGACCTCCGCAAGGAGCAGCTGGCGGTGCGCGAGGCGCGACGCCTCGGGCTGCCGGTCATCGCTCTGGTCGACACGAACTGCGATCCGGACGACGCCGACTACGTCATCCCGGGGAACGACGACGCCATCCGCTCCTGCAGCCTCATCGTGCGCGTGATCGCGAACGCGATCGAGGCCGGCAAGTCGAAGGTCACACCCGAGGAGATGGCCGCGCAGCCCGAGCAGCCCGAGCACCGAGCCCGAGCCGGAGCCGGAGGCACCGCCCGCCGCCGCGGAGGGCCAGCTAGAGCCTGAGGCTGCGGCCGTCGCCGTGGCGGAGGCGCCCGCACCCGAAGAGGCTCCCGACGCGAGTGGGGAGGAGGGCCGGTGAGCACCACAGCGATCCCTGCAGCGCTCGTCAAGGAGCTCCGCGACCTCACCGGCGCCGGGATGATGGACTGCAAGCGCGCGCTCGTCGAGTCCGGCGGCGACCTCGAGGCCGCCAGGCAGTCGCTGCGCGAGAAGGGCCTCGCCGAGGCGGGCAAGCGCGCCGGGCGAGAGACGACCGAAGGCAAGGTCGTCTCGCGCGTGCACGACGCGAAGGGCGCGATCGTGGCCGTCGGCTGCGAGACCGAGCCCGTGTCGGGGAACGAGGAGTTCCTCGACTTCGCGCAGCACGTGCTCGACGTCGTCTGGCTGGAAGGACCTGACGCCGCCGAAGCGCTCGAAGACGAGCGGGTCGAGCTCGTCGCGAAGCTGGGCGAAAACATCGTCGTCGTCGGAGCCACGCGGTTCGAGGCCACGGGGGAGGGCGAGGTCGTCGCCGACTACATTCACCCGCCCGCGCAGAAGATCGGCGTCCTCGTCCACGCGAAGGCGACGCCCGAGCTCGCGCGCATGGTCGCGATGCACATCGCCGCGGCGAAGCCCGTGTACCTCACCCGGGAAGAGGTCCCCGAGACCGAGGTCGCCGGCGAGCGCGCCATCTACGAGAAGCTCCCCGAGGTCGAGTCGAAGCCCGAGGAGGTCCGTGGGAAGATCGTCGAGGGCATGCTCGCCAAGCGGTTCTTCGCGCAGAGCGTCCTGCTCGACCAGGCCTGGGTACACGACCCGAACCTGACGGTCGGCCAGGCGCTCGCCGAGCGCGATGCCGACGTGAAGGCGTTCGTGCGCTATAACGTCGGCTCCGAGTGAGCGCGCCTTCGGAGAGTGAAGTAGCCGGGAGGCCGGCGCCGGACGGCGCGGCCTTCCGGCGCGTTCTCCTCAAGCTCTCGGGCGAGGCGCTCCTGGGCGACCAGCCCTACGGCATGAGCCCGGAGAAGGTCGACTCGCTTGCCGCCGAGGTGAAGCGCGTGAGCGACCTCGGCGTCGAGACCGGCATCGTCATCGGCGCCGGGAACATCTACCGCGGCATGAAGGCGACGGCCGAGGGCATGGACCGGGCCACGGCCGACTACGCAGGCATGCTCGCCACCGTGCTCAACTGTCTGACGGTGCAGGACGCGCTCGAGCGGATGGGGGCGCACACCCGCGTCCTCTCGGCGATCACGGTCAGCGAGGTCGCCGAGCCCTACATCCGCCGCCGGGCGATCCGCCACCTGGAGAAGGGCCGCGTGGTCATCTTCGCCGCGGGCACCGGGAACCCGTTCTTCACGACCGACACCGCGGCGGCCCTGAGGGCGCTGGAGATCGGTGCCGACGCCATGCTCATGGGCAAGAACGGCGTGGACGGCGTCTACGACGGTGACCCCGCGGTCGACCCGAACGCGAGCTTCCTCCCCGAGCTGACCCACCTCGAGGCGATCGAGCGCGGCCTCAAGGTGATGGACACGACCGCGCTCACGCTGTGCATGGACAACGGGCTGCCGATCTACGTCTTCGGCCTCGACGAGCCTGGCACGATCGAACGCGTCGTCGTAGGCGAGCGCATCGGCACGATCATCTCGACGCCCCGGAGGGATGCATGATCGAAGACCTGCTGGACGACGCGAAGCGTCGCATGGACAAGTCGGTCGAGGCGACCGCGCACGAGTTCAACACCATCCGGACCGGTCGTGCCTCGGCGGCCCTCCTCGACCGCGTGCGGGTCGACTACTACGGCCAGGAGACGCCTCTCAACCAGCTCTCCACCATCAACGTGCCCGAACCGAGGCTGCTCACGATCCAGCCCTACGACCCGAGCTCGATCAAGACGATCGAGCGGGCGCTCCAGGAATCGGAGCTCGGCCTGACGCCCTCGAACGACGGCAAGGTCATTCGCCTGCCGATCCCGCAGTTGACCGAGGAGCGTCGCAAGGAGCTCGTCAAGGTCGTCCGCCACCTCGCCGAGGAGGGGAGGGTCGCCGTCCGCAACGTCCGCCGCGACTGCATGCACCACTTGAAGGAGCTCGTCAAGGACGGAGACGTCGGCGACGACGAGGAGCGCCGGGCCGAGGAGCGTGCCCAGAAGCTCACCGACGAGCACATCGCGAAGATCGACGAGGTCCTCAAGCGCAAAGAAGAGGAGATCATGGAGGTCTGAGGCCTCCGGCCCCAGGCTCAGAGACGTGAACCTCCTGACGAGACTGCGGACGCTTCGGGGCCTCAAGCCCGCCGGCGAGCGCGAGCTCCCTGATGCGGCCCGCTCCGTGGCGATCATCATGGACGGGAACGGCCGCTGGGCCAGGCGGCGCCGGCTGCCCGTGGCCGCCGGGCACCGGGCCGGGACCCGGGCGCTTCGGCGCACGGTCGAGGCCGCCATCGACCTCGGCGTCGAGTCGCTCTGCGTCTACGCGTTCTCCACCGAGAACTGGTCGCGCCCCTCCGACGAGGTGGACGCGCTCATGGAGATCTTCGTCGAGACGATCGAGCGCGAGCTCCCTGATCTCGCGCGAGAGGGCGTCCGGACGCGCTTCATCGGCCGCCGTGACCGCGCCAATCCGACTCTCCGGGCCAAGATCGAGCGCCTCGAGGCGGGCACGGCGACGAACGAGCGGCTCCAGCTCTGGGTCGCCTTCGACTACGGCGGGCGCGCGGAGATCGTCGAAGCGGCGCGGCGGCTGGTCGAGGAGGGAGTCGACCCGCGCGACATCGACGAGAACGCGATCGCGGCGCGGCTCTACGCCCCGGAGATGCCCGAGCCCGACCTCCTCATCCGCACGTCCGGGGAGCTGCGCATCTCCAACTTCCTCCTCTGGCAGCTCGCGTACACCGAGCTTGTCTTCGTCGAAACCCTCTGGCCCGATTTCGGAGAGCGCCAGCTCCGGGAGGCGCTCGCCCAGTATGCGAGCCGCCGCCGGCGCTTCGGCGGACGGTGAGCCCGTTGCTCAGCCGGATCGCCGTCATCGCGGCGGGTCTTCCGCTCGTGCTCTTCGCGGCGTACTACGGAAGCTGGGCGCTGTTTGCCCTCGCCGCGCCGGCTGCTCTGCTCGCGCTGCACGAGCTGTACCAGATGGCCCGGGCGCTTCGCCCGCTCGTCCTGGCCGGCTACGGCGGGGCGCTCGCCGCCGTGCTCGGGGCCTCCCTGGGCGGGCCCGAGTGGATGCTGGGCGGCTTCATGCTCTCGCTGCTCCTCGCCTTCGTCTTCGCCGCCGTCTCGGAGACGCGGCAGTCGACGACCGTCGCGGTGGCGGCGACGGTGCTCGGCGCCGCGTGGATCGGCCTCGGGCTCGGCTTCCTCATCCTCCTGCGCGACCTGGAGCCGGACGGGCGGCTCCTCCTGATCACGGTGCTCGTGACCGTGTTCGTGGCCGACACGTTCGCGTACGTCGGAGGCCGCCTCGCCGGCCGGCACAAGATGGCGCCCGGCATCTCGCCGGGGAAGACGTGGGAGGGCTTCCTCGCCGGAATCGTCGGCGGGGTCCTCACGACCTACCTGGCGCTGAACCACGAGCCGATCGGGATCGACGGCTGGGAGGCGTTCTTCCTCGGAGGCGTGATCGTCCTCGCGTCGGTCGCGGGCGACCTCTTCGAGTCGATGGTGAAGCGGGACCTCGGCGTGAAGGACTCGGGCCGCATCCTCCTGGGCCACGGCGGCGTCCTCGACCGTGTCGACTCGATCGTCTTCGCCGTCCCGGCCGCGTACTTCGCCGTCCTCGCCCTGACGCAGGGCTAACGGATGCCGTCTCTACACTGGCCGGGATGAAGCGCATCGCCCTCCTCGGCGCCACGGGCTCGATCGGGCGCCAGGCGCTCGAGATCGTGGCCGGTCATCCCGAGCTGGAGCTGGTCGCGGCAGCTTCCGGCTCGACCCCGATCGACGGGCTCGCGCCGCTGACGCAGGTCGGGGGCGATGCGACCGAGCTCCTCGACCGGGCCGAGCCGGACGTCGTCCTCAACGCCGTCGTCGGCTTCGCCGGCCTGCCGGCCACCCTGTGGGCGCTCGAGCGGGGCGTCGACCTGGCCCTGGCGAACAAGGAGAGCCTCGTGGCCGGGGGCGACCTGGCGGTCTCCGCCTGGAAGCGGGGTGGAGGGCGGCTCCTTCCCGTCGACTCCGAGCATTCCGCCGCCTTCCAGCTCCTCGACGGGCAGCCGTCGGACACGGTGGACTCGCTCGTCCTCACGGCTTCAGGCGGCCCGTTCCGGGGCCGCAGCCGGGCGGACCTCGCCGAGGTCACGGCGCTCGAGGCGCTTGCACATCCGACCTGGAGGATGGGCCCGAAGATCACGGTCGACTCGGCCACGTTGATGAACAAGGGCCTGGAGCTGATCGAGGCGCATTTCCTGTTCGACCTCCCCTACGAGCGGATCGAGGTCGTCGTCCACCCGACGTCGGTCGTCCATGCGCTCGTGCGCTTCCGGGACGGCGCTTCCCTGGCGCACCTGGGCTACCCGGACATGCGCGTCCCCATCTCCTACGCGTTGACCTATCCGGAGCGCGCGGAGACCCCGATCGAGCCGCTCGACCTGGCCGCGGGCATGATCCTGGAGTTTCGCGCCCCGGACCTGGACGCGTTCCCGTGCCTCGCGCTCGCGCGCGCCGCAGGCGAGGCCGGCGACACCGCGCCGTGCGCGCTCAACGCCGCGAACGAAGTCGCCGTTGCCGCGTTCCTGGACGGCGAGCTGCCGTTCCTCGGGATCGCCGACGTCGTCGAGCGGACGCTCGCGCAGATCGACTGCCCCCCGGCGCGAGACCTCGCGGAGCTGACCGCGATGGACGCCGAGGCTCGGCGCATTGCGTCGGCGCTCACGCGCGAGCTGGTTCACTAGGTCTGTGAACCTTGCCGCCGCGATAGGAGGCCTGGCCTTCCTCATCCTCATCCACGAGGCCGGCCACTTCGTCACGGCGCTCGCGGTGAAGATGAAGCCGCGCAAGTTCTACATCTTCTTTCCGCCCGCGCTCGTGAAATGGACGCGCAACGGCATCGAATACGGGATCGGCGCCATCCCGCTGGGCGGCTACGTGAAGATCCCCGGGATGCACAAGCCTGCCGCCGGCGACCTCGACGCGCACCTGGAGCCGGCCCGGAAGGAGGCGCCCTCGCTGGCCGACGCGGCCGCCCCCGTGGAGCAGGCGGTCACCGAGGAGCGGTTCGACGACGCCCGGGCCGGGATGGCCGAGCTGCGCGCGGAGGTCGAACGCGCCGATCTCTCCGAAGGCTCGCGCAAGGTCGCCGACCGCGGGCTCACCGACCTGGACGACGCGCTCTCGCGGGAGGCGTACTGGCGCGCGCCGACCTGGAAGCGGGTCGCCGTCATCCTCGCCGGCCCGGCAACGAACTACCTCTTCGCGGTCGTCGCGCTCGCGGTCGTCTTCATGCTCGGCGTGCCCACCGGTGCGTCGCGGACGGTGGACGAGGTGACGGTGGGATCTCCGGCGGCCGCCATGGGAATCCAGGCAGGCGACGAGATCGTCGCCGTCAACGGCACGAAGGGCGAGTCCGCCGACCTGGCGGAGGCGATCCGCGACAGCGGCGGCGAGCCGGTGACCGTCACTGTCACGCGGGACGGCTCGCAGGTCGACCTCGAGGGCACGCCGAAGCTCGACCAGGAAGACCAGGTGTACCGCCTCGGCTTCGCGTTCAGCCTCGACTACGAGAGCTACGGCCCGCTGGAGGCGACGCGACGTGCGTTCGATGCGACGTGGGAGGTGACGAAGGCGATCATCTCCTCGCTGGGGCGCCTCGTCACCGGCGAGGGCCGCGACGAGGTCGCGAGCGTGGTCGGGATCACCGCCGTCTCGAGCGAGTCGCTCGAAGTCGGGTTCCGCTACTACCTCGAGGTCCTGGCCTTCATCAGCCTCTCGCTCGCGCTGCTGAACCTGCTCCCGCTGCTCCCTCTCGACGGCGGGCACATCGCCTTCTCGATCGCCGAGCGGATTCGCGGCCGGGCGATCCCGCGCGAGGCCTACGAGCGCTTCTCGATGATCGGGATCGCGCTCGTCCTCGTCCTCTTCGTCATCGGCCTGTCGAACGACATCGAACGGCTCCGCGGCGGCTAGCGCGCGGGTCGCCTCATCTCGACGAACTCCCAGACGCCGCCGTTCGTCGCGTGCTCGTAGACGCGGACGGGCGCAAACCCGGCCCGCTCGTACACGGCAATCGCGCGCCGGTTGAACGTGGCCACCGAGAGCACGAAGCCTTCAGGCTGGAAACGCGAACGGGCGTGGTCGAGCCCTGCCGAGAGGAACGTTCCGCCGAGGCCCCTGCCGGTGAAGTCCGGATGGAGGCCGAGGCCGACCTGGATGGTCCGGGGATCGGCTTCCTTGAAGGAGAAGAAGCCGATCAGGGCCCCGTCGGCGTCGTCGACGGCGACGTACGCCTCGCTCCGCCGCGCCGGGTCGAGGAGTTCGGCCAGGTCGTCCGGATCCTCGGCCCAGTCGTAGAAGGAGTACGGCTCAGGGTAGTGCCAGAGCGCGATCGCCTCCGCGTCGGCCTGAGCCATCGGCCTGAAGGAGAACACCGTCGCCATCGTCCGTGCGGAACCTACCTCCCGACGGGCAGGCGCGCCCGATGCCGCGGCGGACCTGGGTCGCGGCGCCGTCTACCTCGGCGATGAGCGGGACGCAGGCCGGCCTCCGCGGGTAGTAGCCGCTCGAGTAGTCGATCACGAGCGGGAGCGGACAGCGCTCGCCGTTAGACTTTCCCGCGATGGCGAGCGAGCGGCAGATCAAGGTCGGCAACGTCCCGATCGGCGGTGGCGCGCCCGTCGTCGTGCAGTCGATGACCCTGACCAAGACGCACGACGTCGATGCCACCATGGCGCAGATCGGCGAGCTCGTCTCCGCCGGCTGCGAGGTCGTCCGGGTCGCCGTCCCGAAGAACGAGGACGCGGCGGCGCTCCCCAAGCTGGTCTACCTCTCGCCGATCCCGGTGATCGCGGACATCCACTTCAACGCGTCCCTCGCGCTCAAGGCCGTGGACGCCGGGGTGGCCGCGGTGCGCATCAACCCCGGGAACATCGGCGGCCCGGACAAGGTCGCGGCCGTGGTCGAGGCCGCCAAGGCGCGGGGGATCCCCATGCGGATCGGCGCCAACTCCGGCTCGCTCCCCAAGCACCTGCTCGAGCTGGCCCGGGAGGACACGGCCGAGGCGCTCGTCGAGGAAGCGCTGGAGCAGGTGCGCCTGCTCGAGAGCATGGACTACTACGACTTCAAGATCTCCGTGAAGTCGAGCTCGGTTCCGACGATGATCCGCGCGTACCGGATGCTTTCGGAGAAGGTCCCGTACCCGCTTCATCTCGGGGTCACCGAGGCGGGCACGCCCGCGTCCGGAGCGATCAAGAGCGCCATCGGCGTCGGGAGCCTCCTGATGGACGGCATCGGCGACACCATCCGCATCTCGCTGACCGCCGACCCGGTCGAGGAGGTCAAGGTCGCCTGGGAGATCCTGAAGGCACTGGGACTGCGCGAGCGTGGGCCGATCATGATCGCCTGCCCATCGTGCGGGCGCGACAACGTCGGCGTCTGGAATCTCGCCGAGGAGGTCGAGGAGCGGCTGCGCGCCTACCCGCAGGCCTTCGAGGTGGCCGTCATGGGCTGCGCCGTGAACGGCCCGGGGGAGGCCGGCGACGCGGACTTCGGAGTCGCGGGCGGACGGGAGACCGGCTTCATCTACGCGCACGGCCGCGTGCTCCGAAAGGTCGAGTCGGAGGGGCTCGTCGAGGAGCTCTTCCGCGAGATCGACGTCTGGATCGAGGGCGGCATGGTCCGGCCGAAGCGCCTGAAGCTCGCCAAGCCCGCGGCCCAGCTGATGGCCGAAGCGGCCCAGCGCCCATCCTGATGGCGCGCGCCTCAGAGCTCTTCATCCCGACGCTGCGGGAAGACCCGGGCGATGCCGAGGCGGCCAGCCACCGCCTGCTCGTCCGCGGCGGCTTCATCCGCCAGGTGAGCGCGGGCCTCTGGTCGTTCCTGCCCCTCGGCTGGCGCGTGCACGAGAAGGCGGTGCAGATCGTCCGCGAGGAGATCAACGCGATCGGCGGCCAGGAGATGTTCATGCCGGTCGTCACGCCGGCCGAGCTCTGGCAGGCGAGCGGCCGCTACGACATTCCCGAGCTCTGGAAGACCGAAGACAGGATGGGCCGGCCGTTCGTCCTCGCGATGACGCACGAGGAGACTGTCACCTACCACGCGCGGGAGATCTCCTCGTACCGGCAGCTCCCGCAGATCCTCTACCACTTCCAGACCAAGGTTCGCGACGAGCCGCGTCCCCGCGCCGGCCTGATCCGGGTGCGGGAGTTCATCATGAAGGACTCGTACTCGTTCGACCGCGACGAGGAGGGCCTGGAGAAGAGCTTCCGCCTGCACGAGGGCGCGTACCACCGGATCTTCGAGCGCTGCGGGCTCGAGTACTACGCCGTCCAGGCCGAGTCGGGGATGATGGGCGGGAGCGAGTCGGTGGACTTCCTCGCGCCGTCGGGCTCGGGCGAGAACACCCTCGTCACCTGTGAGAACGGCGACTACGCTGCCGACCTCGAGGTGGCGCGCGGGATCCCGCGCGGCCCGGAGTTCCCCGAGCGGCTGGACGCGCCCGCCGAGGTCGAGACTCCCGGTGCCACGACGATCGAGGCGCTCGCCGAGTTCCTGGGCATCGACTCCGCCGCGACCTCGAAGGCCATGCCGGTCGTGAAGCAGGACGGCACGCTCGTCCTCGCGCTGGTCCGCGGAGACGACCGGCTCGAGGAGGCGAAGATGACGGCCGCCCTCGGGACGACGATCCGCCCTGCCTCCGAGGCCGAGATCCGCCAGGCGTTCGGCGCCGACCCGGGCTCGATCGGCCCCGTGGGCTTCCAGGGCGAGGTCCTCGCCGACGAGACGCTCCGCGAAGGACAGTTCGTGGTCGGTGCCAACCGGACGGGCTGGCATCTGCGAGGCGTCGAGCACGGGCGCGACTTCGAGGCACGCTTCGCCGACATCCGCGAGCCGCGCGAGGGCGACACGTGCCCGAAGTGCGGGGGCCGGTTGCGCTTCCAGACCGCGCTCGAGGTCGGACACATCTTCAAGCTCGGCACGCACTACTCGGAGCCGCTGGGCGCGAGGTTCCTCGACGAGGACGGCGTGGAGCGGCCGCTCGTGATGGGGAGCTACGGGATCGGGCCCGGACGGATCATGGCGGCCGCCGTCGAGCAGCGCCACGACGAGCACGGGATCGCCTGGCCGCGCTCGCTGGCTCCGTACGAGGTCGAGGTCGTCTCCATCGGCGCCGCGGGGCCGGAGGCGGTCACGATCGCCGAGCGCGTCGCCGGAGAGCTCGAGACGGCCGGGCTCGAGGTTCTCCTCGACGACCGCGACCTGAGACCGGGGGAGAAGTTCGCCGACGCCGACCTGCTCGGTTGCCCGGTCCGGGTCACGGTCGGGAAGAAGACGCTCGAGGACGGCCGTGCCGACGTGCTGAAGCGATCGGACCGGTCGGAGGAACGCGTCGCCGTCGACGGGCTCGTCGACCACGTCAAGGAGGTCCTCTGATGGCGAGGAAGCGCCGCTTCTCGACCCAGCCGTTCGGCGAGACGGTCCAGTCCCTGATGGCAGAGCGAGGAGTCACCTACCGCGGCCTGGCGGCGAAGACCGGGCTCTCCGCCGGCTACCTCAACCACCTGGTGCACGGCAACCGGCCGGTGCCGTCCAACGACGTCATCGAGAACCTGGCCAAGGCGCTCAAGGTCGAGCCGGCGCACTTCCAGGAGTACCGCATCCGCGTCATCACCGACCGGCTCGAGCGGATGCCCGAGCTGGTCGACCGGCTCTATCGCCGGCTCGAGAGCTAAAGCTCGACTTTAGGGTTAGCTCCCTGCCGCAACCCGAAGCAGGATCAGCACGAGAGCGACCGCGACGAGCGCCAGGGCGACCGTGCTGGCGAGCGGCTGGCGGAGCGAGCGCCAGGTCTTCATACGGGGTGGTTCGCCCGCAGGCATGACCTCCCTGCTATCGGCGTCGAGGCGCGACGCCTTGACGGGCTCTAGCGCCGGTCCGGCCGGTCGGACGAGATCCACTCGACGACGGCCACGAGCGTCCAGGCGATCCCCATTGCCACCGCGATCGCCGGCGTGGGCAGGGCAGCCTGCCAGACGATGACCGCGACCGCGACGATGAAGGCTGCCTCGAGGACGAACCGCTTGGTGCGCGAGATGTGGAAGGTGCGCGGAGCCGGCGCCACCCGGCGCACCGGCTGAGGCGGAGCCGCCGGGCGTGGCTGGGCCGCCGGCATCGGCGTGGCCGCGGGCTGGGCAGGGGGCGAAGCCTGCGGCGGGAGCCAGATTTCGCGCTTGGAGAGCTCCTCGACCTGCTTGGTGAGCTCGCTGACGCGGCGCCCGAGGTCGCTCGCGACCGCATGCTGGGCCTGCTGCTGGGCCTGCTGCGGTTGGGCGGTCTCGGCCTGCTGCGGCTGTCGCTCGAGCTCGGCGAGGCGCACGCGCAGGTCGGCGAGCTCGCTCGTCAGGCGGAGGCTCTCCGCCTGCACCGTGAGCGCCCGGTACTGCGCGATCTCCTGGGACTGGCGCTCGAAGCGGTCGAGGACCTCGCGGAAGAGCGCGGCGAGCATGTCCTCGTTCGTCCCGGTCTCGGCCAGCGCCCCTCCCTCGGCGGGGCGGGGGAGGAACGGGGCCGCGGGGTCGTCCTGCCGGGGCTGCTGCTCGCCGTCGCCGAGGAGCCCCGCCCGGACGAGCTCGGAGCGGGGGATGCGCCGTCGGCCGTTCCTGACGACGGAGCGGAGCGAGCCGCGCTCGACACGTCGCGCAATCGCCTTCCGGCTCACGCCGGTCAGCTCCGCAGCCTCTGTGATCGTGTACGTCCGCAAGCTCGTGTCCCTGGAGTCGTGATTGTGCCGAACCGCGCGGGGCGGGGCAACCCGGTCGTCGCCCCGGGGGAGCCACACCGGGGTAGCGCAGCGGGGTATTCGGGGCCCCAGCCGGGTACCCCGCGGCGGGAAGCGGCCCCGACGCGGCCTCGGCGGCTTGTCGGAGGCCCCCCGAGGGAGGTTGCCCACCCGCCCGGCGATCCCGCGCTAGGATGAACCGCGTCGCGGGGCGTGGCGCAGCCTGGTTAGCGCGCTAGTCTGGGGGACTAGAGGTCCCGAGTTCAAATCTCGGCGCCCCGATGAGGAAAAGCCCCGGTCTTGGCGGGGCTTTTCTCGTTCCGTGCTGCGAATCGCTCTCGGGTGCCCCATCCGACTCTGCGGGCCTAGACTGGCCTCTTGGCAGACGTGTTCATCTCGTATTCGCGCGCGGACGGCGCCTTCGTTCGCGAGCTGCACGCATTCCTGACCGGCCGCGGCAAGGACGTCTGGGTCGACTGGGAGGACATCCCGCCCGCCTCTCAGTGGGAGGAGGACATCGACGACAGCATCGACGCGGCCGAGAGCTTCGTCTTCGTCATCAGCCGTAACTCGCTCGCGTCGCAGTACTCCCTGGATGAGCTTCGCCATGCGGGAGAGCGCGGCAAGCGGATCGTGCCGATCGCCTGCGACGGCGCCGACCCGGCGCAGGCGCCCGAGGCCCTCCGCCAGCTCAACTGGGTCTGGTGCCGCACCGACGACGAGCGTCCGGCGGCTTTCGCGAAGGTCCTCGACGCGCTCGACACCGACCTTGCCTGGGCAGAGGTGCATACGCGGCTGCTCGTTCGCGCGGTGGAGTGGGACGAGCGGCGCGACTCGAGCCTGCTCCTGCGCGGCCGCGATCTCGAGGACGCGCTCCAGCAGCTCACCGCGAACGCGGGAAAGGAGCCGGTTCCGACGGAGCTCCAGCGGGAGTACCTGTTCGCGAGCCGGCGTGCGTCGACGAGGCGGCAGCGCATCATCCTCGGAAGCGTCTCGCTCGCGCTCGTCGTGTCCGTGTCGCTCGGCATCGTCGCGCTTCTGCAGCGCAACCTGGCGAACGAACGCGCAGAGATCGCGCGCTCGCAGGCGTTCGCAGCGCAGGCCTCGGAGGCGCTCGATTCGGCTCCAGACGCCGCGCTCGCCGACGCGGTCAGCGCAATGGAAACGCACCGGACTCCCGAGGCGAGGAGCGCGCTTCGGCGGGCGCTCCTCGCCAACCCGGTCGCCTACGTCATCGGCTCCGACGCGAAGGCGAACTCCGGCGCGCGCTTCGACGCCCTCGACTTCAGCGACGACGGGGGCCACCTTGTCGGGCTCACTCCGGACGACGTGCTCCACGTCTGGCGGAGCGACACGGGCCGCGCGGCGGCGGCTGCCACGAGAGCCACGATGTTCGCGCAGCACGGCCGGCTCCTGGTCGCGGGGCGGAGCCGCGAGGCTCGCGTCCTCGACCTCCGCACGGGCGCCGTGCTCCACACGCTGCCCGCGCCGCGCGGCCGGCGCGTGATCGGCGTCGGCTTCTCGCGCGGAGTCCCACGTGCGGCGGTCGCCGTCCGCCGCGCTGTCCTGCTCGAGGAGGTGCCGGCCGGCGACGCGGTCTCCCTCGAGATGCGCCCTCAGCCCGGCACGCATGCCCTCTTCAGTGCCGAGGGCAACCGCGTCGTCACGTTCTCCGACGGCACGCAGGCGCGAGTCTGGGACGCCGGCTCGGGACGCCTGCTCACGAGGCTGCCGGTCGTGGATACCGCTGCGATCAGTCCCGACGGGCGGTTTGTCGCGACGATCGACGGCAACGCGGACGCGACTCTCTGGAGCGTCGGAGAGCGCGCGCGGGTGGCCGACCTAGGTCGTGCCGGCGGCGTGGTCTTCAGCTCCGACGGCAGGCTCGTGCTAGCCGTCGGCGACGACGGCGGCGCCGGCGTCTGGCGGTCGGCGACCGGCAGGCAGATCGCCGCCTTCCCAGGTTTCGGCAGCCTTAGTGCCGGGATGGGCGGTGGACCGGTGTACACGGAGTTCTCGCCCGGCGCGGCCTTCAGCCACGACGGCAGACTCGTTGCACTTGCGAACGCCGACGGCAACGTCCGGATCTGGGACGTCGCAGCACGCAAGCAGGTCGGGGCCGTCGGCACGGGCTGGACGAACGCGCTGGCCTTCGCGCCTGCGGGAGGCATGCTCGCGGCGATGGCGTGGAACGGGGAGGTCGTGGTCGCGCGGTCGCCCACGAGCGTGCCGCTCCGCACGGGCTTCCGGCCGAACAGCTGTGTTCCCGACTTCGACCCGCTTCTGACCAGCGACGGGACGCACGTGCTCGCCCGTGCCGCCGGGGGCGCAGGAGTCTGGACCGTCGGCGGGAGCCGCGTCGCGACGCTGACTCCACCCGGGCGGCCGGCGGCGAACCGACGGAACGTCGGGTGGGCGGCCCTCAGCGGCGACGGGAAGACCGTCGCCGCGGCGAGCTCCCCGAACGGGTGTGTCCGATACCGCAACGAGACGTACGGCTCCGCCGTGTGGCGGCTGGACCGGCGCGCTCCGTTGCGCGAGCTGCGTTCCGGAGGCTCGCTCACGCTCGACGCGAACGGCCGGCTGGTGGCCGTCGGGGGAGACGTGTGGCGAACGACCGGCGGCGAACGGCTGCCCGGGCTGGGGGAGGTGCTCGCGCTCAACCCGGGTGGGACCGTTGCGCTCGCCATTCGCGGCGGAAGCCTCGAGGTGGTGGAAACGGTCTCCGGCAAGACGGTGGCAGTGCTTCGCGACGCGGGGCCGCTCGTCCAGGACGCGCGCGACCTCGTTCCACCTGACGCGTCGTTCAGCCCGGACGGACGGCGCCTGCTCACGAGCTGGCGCTCGAACGCCCGCCTGTGGGACGCGACGACCGGCGAGCCGATCGCCTTCCTCGGGCGCCCGGGCGAAGAGATTGACGGGTTCGCCTTCGGCGACGGCGGACGGCTCGCGCTCGCGACGTTCTCCAACCGGGCGGCGGTGTTCTCTGCAGCCGACGGGACGCTCCTGTCGTCCGTCGCCGGCTCGTTCGACGGCGGCTCGGTCTCCTCGAACGGCGCGCTCGCGGCCGCGCCGGGAGCCGACGGCGCCGTCGACATCGTGGACTTCGCCACGGGCACCCGCGCCACACTCCAGACGGACACCGCCGTTCTCCTCACCAGCGTCTCCTTCGGGCCGACCGCCGACGTGATCGTGACGCGGGACGCGGAGGGCGACGTCCACGTCGTGCGGTGCGAGATCTGCGCCTCGGAAGATGACCTGTTGGCGCTCGCGCGCTCCCGGCTGGCGGTGCTGTCGCGGATCGAGGCGAAGCGTCCGCAGATCATGGGGGACGCGTAGCGCAAGCGCTGCCCGGGGCCAAGACCCGCTACCACCAGGCCGGCTCGGTCGCTATCCTCAGCGGGGCGGCGCGCGACTCGGCCGCAGGTCGTGTGTCGCCGGGATGCAGCTCTTGCTGCGTTCCCCAGGGTGAGCGGGCCTCCCTAGGCCAAGGGGGTACGGCCCGCTTACCCCTTCCTCTCCCGAGGAAGGAAAACGCGGGGCAGGGGCCAAGGACCCCGCATGCGAACCGGAAGGTACGTCGCGTTCGCATCCGTCCTGGCCGCCCTCGTCGCGGCGGCGCCCGCACCTGCGGTCCTGGCGCCGCACGTCGCCGGAGCCCAGGTCGCGTTGCGGGCCCACGGTCTCTACCGCGGGCCGATCGACGGCATCCTCGGTCCCCAGACCGCCCGGGCCGTGCGGGCGTTCCAGCGCCGCCAGGGGCTCCAGGTCGACGGCGTCACCGGGCCGCGGACCCGCGCCGAGCTCGGGAAGCTCGGCCGGCCGCTCTTCGGGCGTCGCCTGATGCGGCGCGGGATGGTCGGCTGGGACGTCTCCGTCCTGCAGTTCCTGCTTTCGCGGCGCGGCGTCCAGGCCGGGGGGATCGACGGGGTCTACGGGCGGAACACGCAGGTGGCGGTGCGCCGCTTCCAGGATCGAGCCGGCCTCGCGGCGGACGGAATGGTCGGACCGGCCACCACGCGGGCCCTCACGGGCAAGGTGGCCGCACGGAAGCGGGGATCGCCGGCTCGGGCCGCCGGCGCGAGCCGAGACGAGGTGCGGACGATGCTCGGGTACTGGGCGCGCTACTACGGCGTCAGCCCGAGCCTCGTGCGCGCCCTCGCCTGGATGGAGTCGGGGTTCCACTGGAACGCGGTCTCGGCGACCGGGGCTTGGGGGGTGATGCAGGTGATGCCCGCGACGTGGCGCTTCGTCGAGGACGTGCTCACGGGCCGCCAGTTCGCGCGCACCGCGACGGGGAACATCCGCGTCGGCGTCGTGTTCCTCCGCCATCTCCTGCGGGAGTTCAACTGGGACAAGCGGCTCGCGCTCGCCGCGTACTACCAGGGGCTTCGGAGCGTGCGGCGGCACGGGCTCCTTCGCGATACGCGCGTCTACGTGCGCACGATCCTCCAACTTCAGCGGCGGTTCTCCTGATCGGCAAGTCCCCCAGGACGAGGGATCGTGACGATCGGCGCATCAGCCGATACCTGTGTCCATGCGCGTTCGCGTCCTCGTCCTGGGACTCGCATTCTTCGGCTTCGCCGTCGCGCTCGCCGTGCAGCCCTACGTCGCGTCGGGCCACAACCCCAACCTGAAGAAGCCGTGCACGGTCGTCGGCACCTCGGGCCCGGACCTCCTGCAGGGGACGGCAGGCGCCGACGTGATCTGCGGCCTGGCCGGGAACGACACGATCGGCGGGAACTCCGGGAACGACATCATCCGCGCCGGCCCGGGCAACGACCGCATCCAGGGGGACAGCGGCATGGACGTCCTCCAGGGCGGCGACGGCGCCGACTGGATCTGGGCCCGCGACGGAACGCACGATCACGTGAACGGCGGCCGCGGATACGACCGCTACCGCTACGACCAGTCGATCGACCGCCTGCGTCAACGTCGAAGCCAAGATGTAGCCGCCTGCTGCGCGGTAGGGTTCGCAGGCGATGGCTGAGGCTGGACGAACGCTGGCCGTGCTCGGAGCCGGGAAGGCCGGCGAGGCGCTCATCTCCGGCGTGATCTCCTCGGGCTGGCGGGAGCCGGGCGAGATCGTCGCCACGGCGCGCCACCAGGAGCGCCTCCAGGACCTTTCCGAGCGCTACGGGATCCGGACGACGCTCGACAACGCCGAGGCGGTGGAGCGCGCCGGCATCGTCGTCATCGGCGTGAAGCCGCAGGACATCGAGGGCCTCCTCGGGGAGATCGGCGGCGCCGTCACCTCCGAGCAGACGATCATCTCCATCGCCGCTGCGATCCCGACCGCCCTGATCGAGAAGCACCTTCGCGACGGCGTCCCGGTCGTCCGGGCCATGCCGAACACGCCCATGACCGTCCACGAGGGCATGGCCGGCATCTGTGCCGGGGCCCACGCCGGCGAGGAGCACCTTGCTCGGGCGGAGGAGGTGCTCTCGAGCGTCGGTCGCGCGGTGCGCGTCGACGAGCCGTACATGGACGCCGATCACGGCGGTCTCCGGCTCGGGGCCCGCCTACTTCGCGCTCCTCGCGGAGTCGATGATCGAGGCCGGGATCCTCCTCGGTCTCTCGCGCGAGATCTCCACCGACCTCGTCGTCCAGACCATGCTCGGCACGGCCAAGCTGCTTCGCGACGAGCGCATGCACCCGGTCGAGCTTCGCGAGGCCGTCACCTCTCCGGGCGGAACGACCATCGCGGCCATCCGCGAGCTCGAGCAGGCCGGGGTGCGCGCCGCATTCCTCAACGCCATCCAGGCGGCGATGCAGCGCTCGAAGGAGCTGGCGAAAGGCTAGTTCCGGAAGACGTCGGCGCCGCAGCCGTGCACGAGCGCCGCGGGCACGTCGTCTGGCCGCGACGCCGCGCGAGGGACGGATGGTCGAGGTCGACCTCGACGCCGGGCCACTCGTCGAGCCCGAGCGCCCGCGCGCCGCCCGCCGAGCCGATCTCCAGCAGCTGCTCGACCGGGATGACGTTGCGGCGCAGCTCCTGCCGGCGCGCGGTGCCCTCGAGCTCGCGCAGCTCCTCGAGCGGGTCGATCCTGACGTTCGAGTCGGAGCCGATGGAGAGCGGGATGCCCGCGCTCGAGGAGGCCGGCGAGCGGCGGGAAGCCGTCGCCGAGGTTGGCCTCGGTCGTGGGGCAGAGGCAAACGCCGGCGCCGTGCTCGGCAAGGAGGTCGAGCTCGTCCTCGTCGGCATGTGTGGCGTGCACGACCGTCGTGCGCGGCCCGAGGCAGCCCGTGGCGGCGAGCAGCTCGATGGGTCGGAGCCCGTGCTCGGCAAGGCACTCCTCGATCTCCCGCGGCTGCTCGTCGGCGTGGACGTGGAGGACGAGGCCGTCGCGCTCGGCGTAGCGCGCCGATCTCCTCGAGCCAGTCGCGGGGGCAGGCGCGGACGGAGTGGGGGGCGAGGCCGACACGGGCACCGCCGGCCCCGAGCGCCTCCACCTGCCGGAGGTAGTCGGCGACGGACTCCTGCCGGAACCGGTCGAGCCCTCCGCGGCCGTAGGCGGCGAGGAGGAGGACGAGCTCGACGCCGGCCTCCCGCGCGGCTTCGACGGCCGCCTGGGCCTCGGCGAAGCCGACGTAATGGAACTCGCCGACGGCCGTGTAGCCGGCCGCGTGCATCTCCCGGTACGTCGTCCGCGTAGTCCTTCCGGACCTGTCCAGGGGTCAGACCCCGGGCCACGTCCAACATGGACTCCCGCCAGGCCCAGAAGTCCCCGCCTTCCACCTTGCCGCGCAGCGATCGCTGGAACGCGTGGCTGTGCGCGTTGACGAATCCGGGGAGCGCCGGGCGAGAGGACATCGCGGCGACGTTACCATTCGGTCCGAGAATGGCCACACGCGTGGTTCCCGCACCGCTCGCACAGCTGCCGAACGCGCTCACGGTCCTGCGCCTCGTCGCCATCCCGGTCTTCGTCGTCCTGCTGCTCCGGACAGACGGCGAAGGGAGCTACGCGCTTGCGGCGCTCTTCGCCGCCGCGGCGTTCACGGATCAGGTCGACGGGTTCCTCGCACGCCGCTGGCGCGTCGAGTCCGAGTTCGGCAAGTTCGCCGACCCGCTCGCCGACCGGCTGATGATCGACGCCGCGGTTCTGCTCCTCTGCCTGGACGACCGTCTTCCGTGGCTCGCGCTCGCAATCGTGCTCGCCCGCGACGCCCTGCTCATCGCCGGCTACCGGGTCGTGAAGGATCGTGGCTACGAGTTCTCCGTCTCCATGCTCGGCAAGGCCGCCACGTGGGTGCTCTACGCGGCCATCACGGGCGTGATCGCTTCGGACAAGGGCACCGAGTGGCCGCTCTGGCTCTTCTGGATCGGCGTCGGGCTGGCGGTCCTGGCCGCCGTGTTCTACGTCGCGGGCGCCCTGAGGGCGGTGGAGTCGTGAAAGGGGTCGTGATGGCGGGGGGCGAGGGCACGCGCCTGCGCCCGCTCACGTCCAATCAGCCGAAGCCGATGGTGCCGATCGTCGGCAAGCCGTGCATGGAGCACATCCTCGACCTGCTGCGGGAGCACGGCTTCGACGATGTCATCGTGACGCTTGCGTTCATGCCGCAGGCCATCCGCGGCTACTTCGGCGACGGCGAAGCCTACGGCGTCTCGATCCGTTACTCGGTGGAAGAGTCGCCCGCCGGGACGGCCGGGTCGGTGAAGCTCGCCGAGGAGGCGCTCGAAGAGACGTTCCTCGTCATCTCCGGCGACGCCCTCTGCGACATCGACCTTGGCGCCCTCGTCCGCTTCCACAAGGAGAAGGGCGCCATGGTCACGATCGGCCTGAAGAGCGTTCCCAATCCGCTCGAGTTCGGGATCGTCGTGACCGACCAGGACGGCCGCGTCGAGCGCTTCCTCGAGAAGCCCAGCTGGGGCCAGGTGTTCACGGACACGATCAACACCGGCATCTACGTGCTCGAGCCCGAGGTCCTGCGCCACGTCCCGGCCGACACGCCGTACGACTTCTCGAAGGAGCTCTTCCCGCTCCTGCTCGAGATGGGGAGGCCGCTCTACGGCTACGTCTGCGAGGGCTACTGGCAGGACATCGGAAACCTCGACCAGTACCGCCAGGCCAACTTCGACGCGCTCGACGAGCGCGTGCGCCTGAGCATCCCGGGGATCCGGCTCCGCGGCAACGTCTGGGTGGGGGAGGGGGTCGGGCTCGAGGACCTCGAGTCGGTGGAGGCGCCGGCGTTCATCGGCAACTACTGCCGTATCGCCCCCCGCGCGTCCGTCGGCCCGTACTCGGTCCTGATGCCGAGCGTCACGCTCGCCGACCATGCCCGCACGGCGCGCTCCGTGGTCGACTCCTCGACGTCGATCGGACGCAGCGCGGTCATCGAGGGCGCGATCGTCGGTCGTGCGTGCGACATCCGTCCGCATGCGCGCCTGCACGAGGGCGTCGCGGTCGGGGACAACTGCACGATCGGCGAGGAGAGCGTCGTCATGCCGGGCGTGCGCATCTACCCGTTCAAGGAGGTGGAGTCCGGCTCCCTGGTCGATCGGCACCTCATCTGGGAGTCGCGGCTCTCGTCGCGCCTGATCGGGCTCGACGGGGTCTCCGGCAGGATCGACGTCGACCTGACTCCCGAGACGGCCCTCCGGCTCGGGCTCGCGCTCGGCACCGCCCTCGACCGCGGCGACCGCGTCGTCACGAGCCGGGCCGCCTCGGCCTCGTGCCGCCTCATCCGGCGCGCGCTCATCGCCGGCGTCAACTCGGCCGGGGTGCACGCGGCCGATCTCCAGGTGATGCCGTCCGCCGTGAACAGGCACTTCCTCAAGACCGAAGGCTTCGACGCGGGCATCCATGTGCAGCCGGGCTCGAACGACCCCGAGATCGTGCAGATCCGGATCTTCGAGCCGCCGGGCACCCCGGCGTCGCCCGCGCTCGTGAAGGAGATCGACAAGCACTTCTCCCGCCAGGAATTCCGCCGGGCGTCGTGGAACGAGGTGGGGGAGATCACCTATTCCGCCAGGACGGCGGAGACCTACGTCCAGGACCTCCTGGCCACGCTCGACATCGAGGCGATCCGTCGGCGCAGGTTCCGCATCGTCGTCGACTACGCCTTCTCGGCAGCGTCGCTCGTCCTGCCCCAGGTGCTGGGGGCTCTCGACGTCGAGGCGGTCGCCTCGCACGCCTACGTCAGCGAGCGGCGGCAGGCGGGAGAGAGCGCGACGCTCGCGGAGTCGATGGGCCAGGCCAAGCGCCTCGTGGAGGCGGTCGGCGCCGACCTCGGCGCCGTCCTGGACCCCGCCGCCGAGCGGATCTTCCTCGTCGACGACAAGGCCCGCGAGGTTCCGGTGGAGCAGGAGCTCCTCCTGTTCCTCCGCCTGCTCGCGTCCGACGGGAAGCGCGGCCGCCTGGCCTTCCCGACCACGGTCACGAGCCTCGTCGACGAGCTCGTGCAGGGCACCGACCTCCAGGTGCAGCGCACGCCGCACTCGCTGTCGGCCTTGACCACGGCGGCGGCAGGCGACGGCGTCATCTTCGCCGGGTCGGTTGGCGGCGGGTTCGTCTTCCCGGACTTCGTGCCCGCGTACGACGGGATGGCGAGCCTCTGCAAGCTGCTCGAGCTCCTCGCACCGGTGGAGAGGTCGCTGTCCGAGATCGTCGGCGAGCTTCCGGAGTCCGCGGTCGTGCACCACCAGGTGCGGTGCCCGTGGGCCCGCAAGGGGGCGGTCATGCGCATCCTCACGGAGCGCACGAAGGGGAAGGAAGTCGACGTCACGGACGGGATCAAGGTCTACGACGACCGCGGCTGGGCGCAGGTGCTGCCCGACCCGGACGAGCCGCTCGTCCACATCTACGCGGAGGGGAAGACCCCGGCGGACGGCGCGTCGCTCGAGTCCGAGTTCATGGGCCTCGTCGAGGAGATCGTGGCCCAGGAAGACGAGACGGACGAGGCCTAGCAAGCCGCCAACCCTCAAGTCGAGGTTGATGGATGAGGCTCCAGCTGGTTTACTGTGTGGTCGCCCGCCGTCCCCGATCCCTGGAGTTGCCGCGTGGAAGCCCTGCCTGATCTTGGAACCCTGTCCGACCAGGAGCTGCGCGACCTGATCCGCGAGCTGATGGTCGAGGAGCACAAGGTGTCCTACGAGCGCCGTCTGCTGCACGGCAAGATCGACATCCTCCGGGCCGAGCTCCAGGCGCGCCTCCAGAAGCAGGTGGGGGACGAAGACAGCCCCCTCCACGAGATCGACGTCGACAAGCTGGCAGCGATCCTCGCCTCGAAGGCGCCGCCCCCGACGGACGAGGAGCTCGACGCGGCGGAGCGGTGACCTACGTCCACTGCCCGGAGTGCGGCTTTCAGAATCCGGAAGCCGCCAACTACTGCTCGAAGTGCGGAGCGCTGCTGATCCGCGAGGAGCAGGGCGCCCACACGACGATGACGTTCACCCCTGAAGAGGAGGCCGAGGAGGAAGGCCTCTCGCTCGCCGAGCTCCGCATCGAGGGGCCTGCGCTCGTCGTCCGTTCGGGCGGCGGCCGTGCCGGCGAGACGTTCGCGCTCGAGCAGGACCGCACGTCCCTCGGACGCGGGCCGGAGTGCGAGATCTTCCTCGACGACGTGACGGTGTCGCGGCGCCATGCCGTCGTCACCCGCGGCCCGGACGGCTTCACGCTCCACGACGAGGGCAGCCTCAACGGCACCTACGTGAACCGCCGCCGGGTGGAGAGCGCCAAGCTCGAGGACGGCGACGAGGTGCAGATCGGCAAGTACAAGCTGACCTTCCTGGAGAGCTAGCGCTGATGGCGACCGCAGCAGCCGATATCGGCCCTGGGCGCCCGCTCACGATCGGGGCGGTCTGCAGCCGGCTCCGGGACGAGTTTCCCGACATCTCCATCTCGAAGATCCGCTACCTCGAGGACCAGGGGCTCCTGGCGCCGCGCCGGACGCAAGGCGGCTACCGCCTGTTCACCGAGGAAGACGTCGAGCGGCTCGAGACGATCCTGCGCCTCCAGCGCGACGAGTTCCTGCCGCTTCGAGTCATCCGGCAGGAGCTGGCCGCCGGGGCGCCGCGCCGCCGTGAGCGCGCGCGCGCGACGGGCCTGCAGGCGCCGGAGGACGAGGTCGACCTCGCCACGCTCTGCGAGCGGGCAGGCGTCGACGCGGCGTTCGTGCGCGACCTGGAGGAGTACGGGCTGGTGGAGCCTCGCGCCGTGGACGGCGACAGGACCTTCCCCGAGCGTGACGTGGACGTGGCCGCCGCCTGCGCGCGCCTTGCCCGCTACGGGGTCGCGCCCAGGAACCTGGCCACCTTCAGGCGCTGGGCCGACAACGAGGCCGACCTGCTGGAGCGCATCGTCGCCCCCGAGCTCCGCTCGCCGAACCCGGAGAAGCGCCATGCGGGCCTCGAGAACCTCGAGACGCTCGCGGCCCTGTCGCAGGAGCTTTCGAACCTCCTGTTCTGGCGCGCGCTTCGGGGTATCGTTCCGCGGCCGTGACGGTCGACCTCGCGTCCAAGATCCGGGACATCCCGGACTTCCCGAAGCGCGGGATCGTCTTCAAGGACATCATGCCGCTGCTCGCCGACCCCGAGGCGCTGCACGAGACGGTCGAGCGCCTGGCCGAGTTCGCCGAGCCGCGCAAGCCCGATCTGATCCTCGGAGCCGAGGCCCGGGGCTTCATCCTCGGCGCCGCGCTCGCGTACAGGCTCGGCTGCGGCTTCGTCGCCGCGCGCAAGCCGGGCAAGCTTCCCTGGCGAACGATCAGCGCCAAGTACGCCCTGGAGTACGGCTTCGACGCCCTGGAGCTGCACGCCGACGCGATCTCGAACGGCGACCGCGTGCTGATCCACGACGACCTCCTGGCGACCGGGGGGACCGCGAAGGCCAAGATCGACCTCGTCGAGCAGCTCGGCGGGACGGTCGTCGGGCTCGCGTTCGTGATCGAGCTCGAGTTCCTGAACGGCCGCGAGAAGCTCGAGGGCTACGACGTCTGCTCGCTGATCAAGTACTCGGAGTAACAAAGCCGGTGTGGAGGCGCGTCCTCCCTGCCGATACATAATTCGAACTCCGATGTACGACCAGCTCACCGGGCGGTACACGTTCGCGTGCCCCGTGCGAGGCGACGTCAGCATCCCGCTCTCGCGCTTCCGCGTCCTCGAGCGCCTGCCCGGCGCCGCGAGCCCAGCCGTCTTCAAGATCACGTTCGCCTGCGATTGCGACGGAGAGCACGACGGGCTCGTCACGCACGACGAGCTCGACTGGGCGCCGCTGGCGGGGACGGATGCGGCCTTCCTGAACCTGATGACGGCGCGGCTCGAGTCGGCCGCTCTCGATCTGCTCGACCTTGCAGCGAGGCGGATCAAGTCCGGTCAGTGGCCCTGGAGCTTCTTCTGCTACCCGGAGGAGCGTCCGCGGCCTGTCACCCCGTCCTCCTTCCGGGTCCTCTCGGAGGGCGGGCAGGAGCTCGGCCTCGCGGTGGAATGCCCGACGTGCGCGCACACGACCGTCAACGTCGTCAGCCGCGAGCACGTGGACGTGCCCTTCTACAACGACCGTCGCGTGGGCGTCGTCGAGCACATCTTCGCTCACGACCGGGAGCAGGCGCTCTCCGCCTTCCGCGAGCAGCTCCTCTCCGGCGTCTTCGACGCGAGCCGCCGGGACCTCGCCGCGTAGGCGGGCGATTACGGGCGCCCGAGAACGGGCACAACGTCCCCCGGACAACGACGCCAGCGAGGTGAGAGCAGCATGTTTCGAAGAGGACGACGAGATCGCGCGGTTGCGGCGGGCGACCCGGTGGTCGAGCGGGAGCACGTCTGGGGGAGCCCGCCGGTTGTGCGCGGGCTGACGACCCTCCTCGGGGTCGCCGCGGCCGGCTTCCTGGTGTGGCTCGCGACGCAGTTCGACCTGGGATCGACGGGCGACTACTGGGCGGCCATGGGGATCCTCGCGGGCGCCGGGGCGTGCCTGGGCATCTCCCAGCTCCTGGGCGGCTGGACGAAGTGGGGGGCCCCGACGATCAGCCCCGGCGTCTTCTTCCTCGCGTTCCTGCCCACGCTGGTCGCCGTGGGAGGGATCCTCGTCGCCACGCGGCCGACGGACACCGGGGAGGGCGACCGGGTGGCAGGCTGGATCCGCGACCTCGGCCTCGGCGGGGTCGCCGAGGACCTCATCCTCTTCCAGGGCGTGCTCGCCTTCGGGCTGGGCATCGTCTTCGCGTTCACGTTCGACACACGAGGGCCGCGGACGCGCGTGGTCGAGCGCGCCGCGGTGCCCGAGGAGGAGATCCACGACTACCGAAGCGAGGACGTCGTCGGCGACGAGGAGACCGTCGTTCGCGAGCGGGACACCGCCGCTGACCGGTAGGGCGGACCTCCTTCACTCACGCCAGGGATCGTGCGGGAAGCAGCGGAGCGCCGATACCGAAAGGGCATGGACGCCGCACCGGCTCAAGATCTCCATGGCCGGGGCGCGCCTCGGCTCCTCCGTCATTTTGCCGCGCTCGAGCGGCTGACCGGCGCCGAAGGGCCGAGCGGGCGCGTGCGCCTCGAGCTCGAGGTGGGCTGCGACCTCGCCGAGTTCCTCGTCGGGGCCCTTGTTCGCCCGCGCGGGCCGGACGAGCCCGCCCTGCCGCTCTGCGCCCTCTGAGAAGCTAGCGCCGGAGCTGGTCCTCGCCGCACAGGCGGACGAAGAAGAAGACCAGGACGCCGGCGACCAGTGCGAAGAGGAACGCGCTCCCGCCGCCGATGCCGATCGCCAGCAGGCCGATCCACACGTAGCCGCCGAGGATCACGCCCCAGAGGAAGGACTGGAATCCGGGGCTGAACGCTGGAGGCCGAGGAGGGAATTCCATCGGGAGCCGAGTCTAACGACCGCACGATGTCGGACCAAAAAAATTCGCCGAGCCGGTTGCGCTTTCGTCCACCCCTCCGACCAACTTTCGGCTTCCGCCTACGGCCGCCCGGTGGGGCTTCGACCTACTCGCGCTCCGTGCTCGGCGCAAGGGGGAATCTAGACAGGTCTACACCCGGACGCAAGGACTCCCGGCTCGTGTTCCCCGCAATTTGCGGAAAGTTCATTTTTCCACATTTTCCACAAGTCCAGTGCGGGCCTGTGGGCAGAGTTGTGGAAGTCGGCTCGGCGCCTACGGTCCCGCGAGCGCAGGCTTACTGTAGACGCCGGTCGGGTTCCAGAGGAGGAAGCCCCCGGCGTTTGCGTCCCGGGCGGCGAGGATCTGTGCCCGGACGTCGTCGAGGCTGTAGTCGCGCCCCAGCGAGAAGTCCTGCAGCCAGGGGACGAGGAGCGTGTCGCGCCCGCGGAGCACGCGGCGAAAGTCGCGGAGGGCCCGGGCGACGGTCACCCCGGGGACGGCGTTCGGGTCGTCCAGCGAGTACTCGCCGGGCCCGAAGTGCGAGGGATAGACCATCGGGTAGATGGCATCGAGGCTCTGCGCCAGCTGGCGCGGCTTCTGGCCGATTCCCATCTCGCGGGTCGCCGTGAGCCCGAAGACCGCGGCCGAGACGCGCGCCCCGAGCGGCTCGAGCCGACTGCGCGCGTACTTGACGAAGTCCGAGATCGTGACGGTCTTCCGCTCCTTGCGCTTGCCCGGGAACACCGCAGCCGACATGTCCCCGTCGGTCGGGAAGCGGACGTAGTCGAACATGATCTCGTCGAAGCCGGCCTTCGCGGCCGCGACGGCGACGTCGACGTTGTACTTCCAGACGCGCTTGTCGTACGGGTTCGTCCACCCGAGGCCGGCGCTGTTCGTCCACTCGCCGCCGCCGCGGCGCTTGATCGCCATCTGCGGGCGCTTGGCGGAGAGAATCGGATCCTCGAAGACGACCACGCGCCCGATCAGGTAGACGCCGGCGGACTCGGCCTTCTTCGCCGCCTCCCGCGCGTCGTAGTACCGCTCCGCGGAGCCGATGGCTCTGGCGAGCGCCGGCGCGCCTCGCCGGAAGCCGACCTCGCCGTTCTCGTCCTTCACGTCGAGCTCGAGTGCTGTCAAGCCCTGCTGCGTCAGCGAGAGATACTCGTCCAGCTTGCCGTCGAGCGAGGCGAGCGCCGCCGTGACGTGTACTCCCCGGATCTCGGCCGGGAGCGGGGCGGGCTCGGGCCGGCTCGGCGCGGTGGTGGTGCTCTCAGTGACCGCGGGCGTCGACGCGGCGAGCCCTGGCCTCTTGCCACCCCAGCCGTTGAGGAAGGTCATCCCGAGCGCCGAGACGGCGGCCGCGATCGCCACGACGGCGAGCGCGAGCACGCGTCGTGTCGCTCTTCGACGACGAGACTGCCTGCGCCTATCGCGGAAACGTTCGTTTGGGTCGATCGGCTCGAGCAGCATCGTGGTTCGGGCACGGTATTTCCTCCCAGGCTGCGCCGCAAGCACGTCCGAGTCAGGCGCGCAACGCTTTTCGTTGCGTTAGGATGCGAGCCATGCCGGTTGCGACCGCGCTCAAGGTGCAGGCTCTCACTGAGGACTTCGGCTCGCAGCGCCGGCTTGCGGACGCGCTCGGTGTCAGCCCGGCCCAGGTGAGCCGCTGGAAGCGAGGTCAGGGCATCGACCCGGCCAACGCGGAGCGGCTCGACCTGCTCGAGCTTGCGATCTCGTTTCTCCTGCGCCTCTACGAGCCCGAGACGGCCGAGCGCTGGCTCTTCGGCCTCAACCCGCACCTGCGGAACCGCCGTCCCATCGACGTGATCAGGGCGGGGGGGACGCAGGAGCTGCTGGCCGCGCTCCGCCAGGAGCGGGCCGGGTCGTTCGCGTGACCCTGTACCGGTGCTTCCCCTGGGACGGCGCCGCCCGCCCCGAGGCGCAGGGAGGGGCGCTCTGGTTTCCGCGAATGCTCCAGGGTGACGGCCGGCATGACGCGCCGGAGCGCTACGGCTGCCTGTACGTCTCGGAGGAGCCCGTGTCGGTGATCGTCGAGCAGCTGGCGCGATTCGGCGGCACCCAGCTCGCCGCCGCCGATCTGCTCCGCGGACGCCTCCCGCTCGCGCTCGCGGCGCTCGAGCTCGCCGAGGGCGCGCTGCTCGTCGACCTGGACGAGCCGCTCGTCCTGGCCGCGGAGGAGCTCCGGCCGTCACTCGTCGCGACGCACGAGCGTCCCCGCACGCAGGGCGACGCAGCGGCTCTGCACGAGCGGCACCGCGACGCCGTCGGCCTCCGCTGGTGGTCCACCTTCGAGCCCCAGTGGGCGAACGTGACCCTGTTCGACCGCGCCCTGGAGGCGCTGGAGGTCGCGGACGTCGGGGAGATCCGGCTCGACGACGAGGTGGTGGAGGAGGCGGCGCGCTTTCTGGGCCTGGCCGCGGTCGCATGACGGTCGACCGGCTCCTGGCAGGCCGCTTCCCACGCCGGATCGACGATGTCGTGACACTCCTGCAAGCGCTCGAGGACGTGCTTCCGCCCGGCGACGGCGTCGCCTGGTTCCTGCGCCTCTACCGGTCTGTCACGGAGGACCTGGAGGAGGGAGCGCTGCCCGGCGGGCCCTACGGAGACACCCGCTTCCTCCGCTGGCTCGACGTCGTCTTCGCGAATCTCTTCTTCCGCGCTCTGCGCGACTGGACGAAGGCGCCGGGCGCCGTCCCGAAGGCCTGGGCGCCGCTGTTCGAGGCCCGTAGCAGGAAGAGGATCGCGCCGCTCCAGTTTGCGGTGGCCGGCATGAACGCCCACATCAACCGCGATCTTCCGTTCGCGCTCGTCGAGACGTGGAAGGCGCTCGATCTCGAGCCCGACCGGAGCGGCGTCACCTACCGCGACTTCACGCTCGTCAACGAGCTGCTGGAGAAGACGGAGGAGCGCGTGAAGGCCGACTTCGCCACCGGCGTCTACGGCCACGTCGACCGCTCGCTCGGCAACGTCGACGACGCCGTCGCCATGTGGAAGGTCTCGCGCGCTCGCGAGGCCGCCTGGGCCAACGCCGAGACTCTCTGGGCGCTCCGCTCGGCCCCGGCGGTTACGGCTGAGTACGCCGCGGCCCTCGACCGGCTCGTCGGGTTCGCGGGGCGGGGGCTCCTGAGGCCCCTGGGCTGAGAGCCGCTTCGACTTGACATAACGCCCGTTATCGTGCGTCGGAAATCGAGGCCCGGAGTTTGACTTGGCCGCTGCGACGGGTAGGGTAATCCCGGCACGCCTGCCGGCGGCCGGCTTCCTAATCCCTGTTAGTGACCCAGCTCCCGCCACTGCCGAATGCCTGACGAGCGCTCGATCGTCGGCCAGCACGACGAGCTTCAGCCTTTGCTGGAGCGCGGCGACGCGTCGGGCGTCGTCGAGCTCGTCGAGCTCCGCGAGGCGCTCGAGCTCCTCGACCTCGATCCCGGAGATGTCGAAGCCCTGCACAAGGAGCTCGAGGAGCGCGGCATCGAGGTGGTCGACCGTCAGAAGGAGCCCGCTCCCGTGGTTCCCGGGACGGAGACGCTGGAGACGACGACGGACGCGCTGCAGCTCTTCCTCCGGGAGATCGGACGCCACCCGCTCCTGACGGCCGCCGACGAGGTGGAGCTCTCCAAGCGGATCGAGCGCGGGGACATGGAGGCGAAGAAGCGCATGATCGAGTGCAACCTGCGCCTCGTCGTCTCGATCGCCAAGAACTACCGCAACCAGGGGCTGCCGTTCCTCGACCTCATCCAGGAAGGCATGTTCGGCCTCATCCGCGCCGTCGAGAAGTTCGAGTGGCAGCGCGGGCTCAAGTTCTCCACCTACGCGACCTGGTGGATCCGCCAGGCCGTTGCCCGCGCGATCGCGGACAAGGCACGGACGATCCGCGTCCCGGTGCACGTCGTCGAGCGGATGCAGAAGATGCACCGTGCCGAGCGGCACCTGTGGACACAGCTGGCCCGCGAGCCGTCGCTCGAAGAGATCGCCGACGAGGCTGGGCTGCCGCTCCAGCAGGCGATCGAGGTGCGCGCCGCGGCCCGGGCCTCGACGAGCCTCGATCAGCCGATCGGTGAGCAGGAGGACGCCGTCTTCGGCGATCTCGTCGCCGGCGACGACCCCCTCCCCGACGAGGTCACGGAGAAGCGGCTGCAGAAGGAGGCGCTCGATCGCGCGCTGCAGTCTCTTCCGGAGCGTGACCGTCGCGTGCTCGAGCTGCGCTACGGGCTCCGCGGCGAGGAGCCGCACACCCTGGAGCACATCGGCCGCCGCCTCGGGATCACGCGCGAGCGCGTGCGGCAGATCGAGATCGAGTCGCTCTCGCGCCTAGCCTCGCTGCGCGAGATCGAAGCGGTCGCGACCCGCTAGCGCCGTTCCGTCGAAGAGGGCGTCGGCGCCCTCCCCCAGGCGCGCGCGCACGAGCCGGTGCGCCTCGTCGAGGTGCGGCGGTCGTGAGGTCCGGTGGCCGTCTGACGCGACGAGGTCGGCGAGGCCGCCGCGCACGATGCGCCAGGCCGCCTCCTCCTGGTCGGGTCCGTGGGCGCCCAGGAGGCTCGTCGCGTTCACCTGGATCAGCCAGCCGCGCTCGCGGAACGAGGCCACTGCCGCCATCTCTGCCCGCACGCCCTCCGCGCGCTCGGGATGAGCGACGATCGGGGTCAGCCCGGAGCCCTCGATGTGCTCCCCGAGGCGCTCAGCGAGCGCGAGAGAGCCGTGGAAGGGCACCTCCATGAGGACGACGGGCAGGTCGCCGAGGCGATAGCGGACGGGATCCTCTTCGAGGAGGCGCTCGGACGGCGTCAGCTCCCAGCCGAGCCGGAGGTCGAGGCCGTGGCCGGCGAGGAGCGGCGCCATCTCCGCGTGGGCGGCGCGCACGATCTTCTCCCGCTTCGGGGTCAGCGGCAGCGAGGGCCAGACGTGCGGGGTGCCGTAGAGGACGCGCGTCCCGCGCCTGGAGGCCTCGAGGCAGAGCCCCAGGCCGGCCTCCACGGACCGAGCGCCGTCGTCGCCCGAGGGGACGACGTGCGAGTGGACGTCGACGAAGCCGTTCATGGCTTCACGCTAGCGGTCGGAGCGGGTCCGGCGGCTATTCGGTGCGAAGGTAGAGGCGGAGCTCCGGCGCGACGGCCTGCAGCTCGCGGAGGGCGCGGGACTCCAGCTGGCGGACGCGCTCGCGCGTCACCCCCAGCTCGGCGCCGACCTCTTCGAGCGTCTTGGGAATCTGGCCGTTCAGGCCGAAGCGCAGCTCCAGCACGTGGCGCATCCGCTCGTTGAGCGACGAGAGCGCCTCCTGGAGCTCGACCCCGCGCAGGAGCTTGGCGAGGGCGTCGGCGGGTTGCTCGGAGTTCTCGTCCTCGAGCATGTCGCCGTACATCGAGTCACCGTCGCCGACGGGAGTCTCGAGGCTGACGGGATCTTCCACGAGGTCGAAGAGCTCGTTGACGCGCTTCACGTCCAGGCCGCTCTCCACAGCGATCTCCTCGGGAAGCGGGTCACGATTCAACTTCTGCGTGAGGATGCGGCGTGCCCGCATGACGCGGCGGACCTGGTCGACGACGTGTACGGGCAGGCGGATCGTCCGGCCCTGGTCGGCGATCGCGCGGGTCACGGCCTGGCGGATCCACCACGTCGCGTAGGTGGAGAGCTTGAAGCCCATGCGGTAGTCGAACTTCTCCACCGCGCGGATCAGGCCCAGGTTCCCTTCCTGAATCAGGTCCAGGAGCGGCACGCCGGAGTTGACGTAGTTGCGCGTGATCGACATCACGAGGCGCAGGTTGCACTCGATCAGGCGGCGCTTGGCCCACTCGTCGCCCTCGTCCTTGCGCCGGGCGAGCTCGCGCTCCTCGGCCGGGGTCAGGAGTGGCCCGTCGCCGATCTGGCGCACGTAGAGCTTGAGCGGGTCCTGCGTGGGAGCAGGAGCCTCGACCACGACCTCGGCCTCCTCCTCCTCATCCTCCTCGTCCTCGTCTGCCTCCTCGGCGTCGACGGGGTCGGGGACGAGCTCGAGCTTCGGCTCTTCGGTCTCGGCGCGCTCAGGCTGGTTCGGGAGTTCCGCAGGCAAGTGCTCCACGCACCCCGTATCGGCGGTGCCGGTGGGCGGCTTGAGCGACTGCCACCGATTAGGGGGATGAACAGAATTCCGTTCTCCGTCGAGGGTGGTACTGTCTATTCATTCGACGGGAGTCGGCCGTTGCGGCCGCTGCGGGCCAGACGATCGTCCGGAGATCCACCTAGGATCGGTGAGCGGAACGTGTGCGGAATTGCTGGATATAGCCTGAGCGGCGAGTCGCCGGTCGATCAGACCCTCGCGACCCAGACGCTGCTGGCTGCGATCTCCGAGCGCGGCTCCGACGCCGTCGGCTACGCGTATCGAGGCCCTGGCCTCCCCCTCGCGGTGCACAAGCAGCGCGGCGGGGCCAGTGCCCTCCTCGATCGGCTCGCCGTGCCGTCCGGCGTCCGCGAGGTGCTCGTGCACGTCCGCGACTACACGAAGGGCCACCCCAGCCTCATCGCCAACAACCACCCGATCCGGCACGGGACGGTCGTCGGTGTCCACAACGGGATCATCGCGAACGACGAGGAGATCCTGGCGCGGCACGGCTTCGACCGCGCCGAGCCCGGGATGACGGTCGACTCCGAGGCCATCTTCGCGCTCGCAGAAGACGCGTCCAGCCGGCCGGCCGCCCTCGAGGAGCTCCACGGCTCCATGGCCGCCGCCTGGCTCGACGAGCGCGACGGCGAGATCCTTCATCTCGCGCGCGGGATCGGCCGCCCCCTCTGGCTCGGGGAAGGCCGCTACGAGCTCTTCTTCGCCTCGACGCGCCAGGCTCTCGATCTGGTGGAGCGCTACGCGGCCGTGCGGCTCCGCAAGCGCGAGCTGGGCGAGGGAACGTTGCTGGCGGTCGCCGACGGGGCCATCCGGCGGACGTCGTCGTTCGAGCCGGATCGCACCTTCGTCGAGGAGTCGCTCCTTCCGCCCGTCCGGGCGCCCGAGGAGTCGCGCTCCTGCCTTGCCCGCCTGGCCGTGATCGCGACGGCCGCCGCCGGCGCCCGCTAGCGGTCCTGCACGAGGCGTCCGTCGGGCCCGACCTCCACCCCGCTCCGGGCCAGGCGCTCGCGGAGCGCGAAGCGGAACGACTCCCAGCCGCCGCGGCCCGTCGCGAAGAGCCTGTAGACCTGCCACTCGGAGAGCATCGTCGGGCTCTGCCTGTGCGCGCGCTTCCAATCGGCGAAGCGAGGGAGACGGCCCAGGCGGCGCGAGAGCCGCTCACCCTCGATCAGCGCCCGCTCCGCCCGCTCGGCGGGCTGTGGGACGTCGAAGCCCGCCGCCCTCAACGCGTTCGAGAGCGAGCCGAACCGGTGCCAGTAGAGGGACTTCGACGGGAGGCTCGCACGGCGGTCGTCGAGGTCACGCCCGGTCGGTGTGCGACCGAGCTTCTCCCCGAGTGCGCCGAGCTGCGCGAGGAGCTCGTCCGTCGTCGCAAAGCGCCGAGGGACGAGACCCGCGCGCCGCTTGGCCCTGTTCCAGCTACCGAAGCGCTCCACGACCGTCTGTGGATGGATACGTACCTCCGGGTCGCCCGAGAACTCGCGCATGGTCGGCGAGCGTCCGAGCCGCTTCGCGCAGGCGGCGAGCTCGGCGAGGATCTGGGCTTCGGAGTAACGAGGCACGGAGCTCCTCGGCCGAAAGTGTAGGCGAGCAGGTTAGTCGTCCCGCAAGTACCCGAGCTCCCGAAGCAGGTCGCCGGACTCGGCGAGCACGTCGTCGAGCTCCTCTTCGTCCAGGTCGAAGCCGTGCCTGCCCACGGAGCTGCCGTAGGCCTCCCCGAGCGCCGAGGCCAGCGGTGCTTCGGGGGCGCTCAGCTTGCGCGCGAGGTCGACAGCGACTGCCGCCGGCTCCCTCGTGAGACGCTCGTAGCGGACCTCGAAGACCGGAACCCCCGACGCCCGGATGGCGGTGACGTAGCGGCGCCAGGCCCACGCGGCGCGTCGCGCGTCGCTCACCTGCACGAACTCGCCGCGCCTCTCCGGCTCGACCCAGAAGCGGGCCGAGGAGCCGAAGGGATGTCCGGCATCGTCCCCTCCCACCCGCCCCGCGCGCAGCCAGCCGCGCTCGAGGAGCGAGCAGGCGACGTCGCGCCCATCCCGGAGGACGTGGACGATCCGCGCCTCCGGGAACGCGCGGACGATCGCAGGCAGCGCGAACGCGGCCTCGGGAGTCTGCTCGACCGGCCGCAGGCTGCCGGTCAGGCCGAGGCGCCGCGCGCGCGTGAGGATGCGCCGGATCGCCGGTGCCGCCTCGGCGGGGCCCAGCGACGACAAGCCGGGGATGGCGGCCTTGAGAGGTGCGACCTCGCCGAGATCGATGAAGCCGGGAAGCGACCCGATCGAGCCGGCGAGGAAGGTGGTCCCCGAGCGCGGGCTGCCCACGACGAAGACGAGCCGGTCGTCCAGGCGCCCGAAACGGCTGCGTGAGAGCGGAGCCCGCGGCAGGATGTGCCGCGCAGCCCGCAGCTGGAGCTCGGCAGAGCGAAGCGGGCGGTTCACCGCCCTCTATCGTCTCAGGTCCGACCGGGCCGGAGCGCCGCTAGGACGCTGCGGCGAGCGACGACGTCGCCGGTTGCGTCGGCCCCTGCTCGGCCTCGAGCAGGCGCTCGAGCGCGCCCACGCACCTCGGGCAGAACTGGCTGCCGCCGCCCTCGCGAAGCTCCTCGAGCGCCTCGGCCGCGGGCCGCGCCGCGCGGTAGATCCGGTTGGTCAGCATCGAGTCGAGCGCGTCCGCGACGTGAATGATGCGGGCGCCCAGCGGGATCTCCTCGCCGGACAGCCCGTCGGGGTAGCCGGCCCCGTCCCAGCGCTCGTGGTGGTGCCGGATGGCGGGCACCGCGTCGTCCAGGAAGCCGAGCCGGTCGATGATGCGCGCTCCTTCCTCGGCGTGGCGCTGCATGAGGGCCCACTCGTCGCTCGAGAGCGCGGAGGGCTTGAGCAGGACCGAGTCCGGGATGGCGAGCTTGCCGATGTCGTGGAAGAGGGCGGCGTGTCCGAGGAGGTCGAGCTCGGCCTGCGAGAGCGCGAGCTCCCGGCCGATCGCGAGCGCGAGCTGCTGAACGCGGCGCGAGTGACCTGCCGTGTACGCGTCGCGGGCGTCCACGGTCGCGGAGAGGCTCTCCATCGCGGCCGTGGAGCGCTCCTTCAGGAGCCGGTTGGCCTGCTCGAGGGAGACGTTCTGGCTGCGGATCGTCTCGGCGGCCTCGCGGAGCTTCTTGGTCGACTTCTCGGTGTGGCCCAGGTAGGCGGCCATCGTCTTGCGCATGAGGAGCAGCGGGAGCACGAAGACGGCGAGGCCGTAGAGCCCGATCGCCTGGTAGGAGAGCGCGATCGCCCCTCCGACGGCTCCGAACGCGACGTAGTGCGGGAGGAGCCAGGAGAAGCGCTCGTTCCACACCCGCCGCCAGCTGTCGTGCCCTTCGAGCGCCATGGCGCCGGACAGGAGCCCGGTGTTGACGACGAAGTACACGCCGCCGGCGACGAGGCCTGCCGCGGCGGTGACGAGCATCTCGAACCCGTCCGAGCCCCCGAGGCTGAAGACCGCGGCCGCCGCCAGGCTCGCGAAGGAGAGCGCGCCGATGTTGAAGAGGAGTTGATAGGCGGGCGTACGCCGGGAGCTCCACTCCACCGCCGCGATCGCAACGGCGAGCGGGAGCGCGGCCTTCGGCCCCGCGATTGCAGCGCCGGCGAGCGCCCCGACGGCGCTGACCGAGATCGACCCACCGTCGAGCTCGAGCGCGAGCGCCTGGCCGCCCGCGACGAGCGCGATGACCGCGAGCAGGCCGAGGATGTCGCCCGTGCCGCCGAAGACGAAGCCGAGTGCGCCGGCGGTGATGCCGCCGACGCTGACCGCGACGACGAGAAAGGCCAGGCTCCGCGAGAGGGCCACGAAGCGCGGCCCGGCCGGCGTGTGCGGCCGCTGCTGAGGGCGGCCGCCGCCCTCGGGGGAGGTGTCCACGGGGAGCTCGGGGATCGTGAGCGTGGCGGCGGTTGCCTTGGAGTAGGCGGTGTCGTCCGGGACGGCCGCGAGCCGGGCCTTGCGCTCAGGCGGCAGGAGCACGGGCTCCGAGCTGGCGCCGAGGACGCGGTTCCGGCCCTGGAGCTTCGCGCGGTAGACGGCCAGGTCGGCCTGGTGGATCAGCTCGTTCGGATCGGCGCCGTCCTTGGGGTAGCCGGCAATCCCGAGCGAGATGGTTGCCGTGATCGGCTCACTCGACGTTTCCACCTCGAACTGCTCCTCCGCCACGGCGCGGCGGATGCGCTCGGCGATCTCGAGCGCCTCCTGCGGGGTCGTCTCCGGGAGCAGGATCGCGAACTCCTCGCCGCCGAAGCGGGCGGGAATGTCGGAGTGCCGCAGGTGCATCTGGAAGACGGAGGCGATTCCACGCAGGACGGCGTCGCCGGCGAGGTGCCCGTACGCGTTGTTGATCTCCCGCAGCAGGTCGAGGTCGGCCATGATCACCGACAGGGGAGTCTCCGACCGCTGGGCGCGCTCGAGCTCCTCGCGGAGCGCGCCGGCGAAGTGGCGGGCGTTGAAGAGGCCGGTCTTCGGGTCGACCCGCGCCTCCTGCTGGAGCGCGGGGACGCTCAGCGAGCGATGGATGAGGAGGAGCGGGGCGATGGCCATGGGCAGGAGCAGTGGGTTCCAGTCCCAGAGGCCTGCGAGCGCGACGCCGAGCATGGCGAGCACGAAGTCCGTGGAGAGGCTCTCCGTCGAGAAGAGGCCGGTGCCTCGCAGTGAGTGTCCGCGCGCGAGGTGGAGCATCGTCGCGAGGAGGAGGTGATTCAGCGAGACGAAGACGACGACGGCAACGAGGCCGGAGAGGGCGAACTCGAGGTCCGGCCCGAAACCTGCGTTGCGGACGACCTCGACCGCCCCCCACGCCGCCAGGCCGTTGAGCGTGTGGTTGGCGATGTTGAACGCCTGGATGTACCAGGCGTAGCGGATCTTCAGCCATTCCGGGATCCCGTAGACGACCCCGAGGAGCGCGATCAGCTCGGGCGGCAGCAGGAGGACGCCGGGGATCAGGAAGACGATCGTCGTGTGGTAGCTCTGGTCGCGCGGAGTGCGGACGACGAAGAGCTGCGCCACCGCGGCGCACGTCGCCAGGACGATGAAGGTGAGCCAGCCGTCGGTCTGCAGCGACAGGTGGGCGAACGGAACCGCCGCGGCCGCGGCGGCGAGCGTCCCGATCGCATACAGGAAGGCTTTTGCGCGCGGCTGCAGCGAGGACGGCTCCGAGCGATCCGCGTCGTTCGGCGGGCGTTCGCCGGCGAGCTCGCTCGGGACCGTGCTCACGGGTCCTGATCCAGGTCGAGAGGGGCTTTTGCCCACGCCAACGCGCAGTCCGGCCGCAGAGCCATGGGCTGAACGTAGGCTCTGCCAGGGGTGCGGGCGTCCCCCGTTCGAGGGACACCCAAAAGGATCACCCGGAAAGGTGAGCCCCGGGCCTGACCGGGCCCCGGGGCTCGTAGTTCGGATGGCTCGGTGCTACTCGCCGACGCCGAGCTCGAGGAGCTCGCTGTCGTCGATGAGCTCGCCGTCGTCGCTCAGCTCGCCTTCGGCGTTGTCCGCCCAGGAGGCCGACGCCCAGGAGGCGGAGGCCCAGGAGGCGGACGCCCAGGAGGCGTCTGCCCAGGACGCGGAGGCCCAGGAGGCGGACGCCCAGGAGGCGTCTGCCCAGGACGCGGACGCCCAGGAGGCGTTCGCCCAGGAAGCGGAAGCCCAGGAGGCCGACGCCCAGGAGGCCGACGCCCAGGAGGCGTCGCTCAGGGCGACGTTGGCCCAGCTGGCCGCGTTGAACATCGGGCCGCTACCGTCGCCGGCCGGGCCGACGAACTGGTTCAGCGCCGCGTTCGGGTTCGGCGGGCTCGAGACCGCCGCGGCCCTGGTCGCGTCGACCATGCCGACGCCGAGCGAGCCGGGGGTGGCAGCGGGCGTGTCCTTCGCGGAGAGCATGAGCGCGCCCTTGACCTGATCCGGAGTCCAGCTCGGATGGCGGGCGAGCACCTGCGCCGCGGCGGCAGCCACGACCGGGGCGGCGAACGACGTACCGGACAGCTCCATGTACCCGAGCGACTTCACGTTCGTCGGCCGCTCGCTGACGAGGGTGGACGCGCTGGGAACGGGGCCCGTCATGTAGCGGCCGGGAGCCGCGAGCTCGGGCTTGGCGAAGCCGTCGAGCGTGTAGCCCCAGGCCGACCACGGAGCCGCGAAGTCGTCGCTCGTCGTCACCGAGCCGTTGACGTCGGCGGCGCCGACGGTGATCACGAAGGGATCGTTGCCGGGAGCGAACGTGACGCCGCCGGGAGTGCCGTTCACGCCGTAGTTCCCCGAGGCCGCCACGACCACGACGCCGTTGAACCAGAGCTTCTCGACCGCCCGGTCGAGCGGGTCGTAGAAGACGCTCGCAGGCGTGGAGTTGTGCAGCGAGAAGTTGGCGACGCGGATGTTGTACTGATCTTTGTGAGCGAGGATCCAGTCCGCGGCCGCGATGACGTCGCGCGTCATCGCCATGCCGTTGTCGTCCATCACGTCGATGGAGACGATGTTCGACTTGGGCGAGCCGCCGGCGTACCGATCGGCCCCGCCGGCAGCGATGCCGGCGACGAAGGTGCCGTGGCCCCGACCGTCTCCGGGCGAGTTCGGCTGCAGTGAGGTCATGCTCACCTGCGCGACCACGCGGTTGCCGAAGTCCGACCGGCTTGCCTGGATGCCGGAGTCCACGATGGCAATCGCCGGTGCGTTCGCGGCGGCCGCCTGATTCCAGACTCCGTAGAGCCCGGCGACGTAAGGCCAGCGCTGGCTGCTCCAGTATCCGGACAGGACGACGGGCGCGTCGCTCGTGACCGCCCGGACGTCGGGCCGCCTGGCCAGCCGCAGGATCTGCCGGCCGGTCAGCTGGGCGGCGACGCCGCTGACCGCGCGGAAGCGCTTGCGCACGCCGATGCCCTTGCCGGGGTCGGACTTGCGCGCAGAGGCGACGTCCGTCGCCACCGCCGCCGAGGTCTCGCCGCGCGAGCCCTGGACGATGACGTCGAACGTTGCGTTGGGGCGGGCCTGCGCCTCTTCGAGGAGGCCGGGCGAAAGGTACGCCGTGATTCTTGTGTCATGCGAGTTGGAGGATCTCCCGGCACCGGCCGCCACGGGCGCACCCAGGACGACGGCGATGCTGAGCATGAGCGCGACACCCCGACCGCCCTTACCCCACAGAGCGCTGGAGCGTGTCTCCCCCTTGGAGGGCTTCCCCCAGAGGGCGCTCGACCGGGTTTCCCCCTTCGACGAGCCGTTGAGCCGCATAGTTCCTCTCTCGTTCCTCTCTCCGCGCTGGGCACGGGCCGCAGATCCAATTCCCACACCCGACGCTAGGGATGAAGCGCGCTCCCAACGTCCCCTGTTCGAGTGAGCGGGCGCAGATTCACTCGATCGAGTGATCGGCGCCGAGGCGCGCTTTATGGGGCCCAGAGGGGGCCGAGATAGACCGTGGGGTCCCCCGGCTGCCAGCGGGAAAGGAATCGCTGCATCGGCGGGTGGAGAGCGAGCCCGGCCAGCTCCTCCACGTCGAAGAGCCGGTGGTTTCGCACGGCCGCGTCCCCGGAGGTCACGCGCTCGAGCGAGCGGTCGCCGAGGTAGCCGGCGAAGACGATGTGCACGACGTGCTTGGCGGGCCAGCCCGGCGGGGAGATCGAGTCGGCGAGGGCCACCGGGCCCTCGAGCAGGAAGTCGTCCTCGATCCCGACCTCCTCCGCGAGCTCGCGCTTCACCGCGTCCAGGAGCGTCTCCCCCAGGTTCACACCCCCGCCGGGGAGCAGCCAGTACTCGCGCCCCTGCTTCTCGTGCCGGACGAGGAGCACCCGGCTCTCGCGCCGCAGGATCGCGGACACACGGATGCGCGGCTCCATGTCAGGTGCGGGAGGAGCCGAAGCCGCGGATCCCGCGCTCGCTCGCAGGCAGCTCGTCCAGCTCGATCAGCTCGACCTCGGGCACGGGCAGCACGACCAGCTGCGCGACGCGGTCCCCGGGCTTGGCGACGAAGGCGTGCTCCCGGTCGGTGTTGAGTAGGACGACGCGGATCTCGCCGCGGTAGCCGGAGTCGATCAGGCCGGGTGAGTTGACGACCGTGATCCCGTGGCGGGCGGCGAGGCCGGAGCGAGGCTGGACGAAGCCGGCGAAGCCCTCCGGAATGGCGACCGCGAGCCCCGTGGGAACGACGGCGCGCTCCCCGGGGGCGAGCTCCACGCGCTCGCAGCTGCAGAGGTCGAGCCCCGCGTCCCCGGCGTAGGCCCGCTCCGGCAGCGTGGCCTCCTCGCGCAGTCGGACGACCGCCAGCTCGATCATGCCTCGTGCACCTCGGTCACCTCGGCGACGGGCGCCTCCGCGATGAGGTAGGGCGCGTAGCGGGCCAGTTCGCGCTCCGGCAGGCGCGCGTGGACGAGGACCCCGTCTGCGCGGTCGACACGCTCCTCGATGGGCGCTCCCAGGTCGTAGAGCTCCTTGAGGACGCGGCCGTGGTCGTAGGGAACGAGCAGGCGCACGGGCCGGAAGCGGCCGGCGAAGCGCTCCGCGATGCGCGCGCGGAGCTCGGGAAGCCCTTCCCCGGCCTGCGCCGAGATCTGCAGCGCGTCCGGGAAGCGATTCCTCAGCCGCCGGCGGCCAAGCGGGTCGACGCGGTCGATCTTGTTGAGCACGAGCTCGACCGGGAGCTCGTCGGCCCCGATTCCGGACAGCACCGAGTCCACGGCCGCGATCGTCTCCTCCAGGCGCTCATCCGGCAGGGACGCGTCGGCGACGTGGAGGACGAGGTCGGCGAGGAGCGTCTCCTCGAGCGTCGCCGCGAAGCCCTCCACCAGCTGGTGGGGCAGGCGGCGGATGAAGCCCACCGTGTCGGTCACGAGGTAGCGGCGCCCGTCCTGCTCGAAGCCCCGGGTCGTCGGGTCGAGGGTCTCGAAGAGCCGGTCGTTCACGGAGGCGTCCGCGTGGGTGAGCGCGTTCAGGAGCGTCGACTTGCCCGCGTTCGTATACCCCGCGAGCGCGACGACGGGCACCGCAGACTGCTCACGCGCCTTCCGCTGGACGGCGCGCCGCTGCTCGAGGTCGCGCAGCCGCCGCTTGAGGATGCCGACGCGGCGGCGCGCGATCCGGCGATCCGTCTCGAGCTGGGACTCGCCGGGCCCGCGCGTGCCGATGCCGCCTCCCAGCCGCTCGAGGTGCTGCCACATGCCGCGCATCCGCGGGAGGTTGTACTCGAGCTGCGCCAGCTCGACCTGGAGCTTGCCCTCGGCGCTGCGGGCGTGCTGGGCGAAGATGTCGAGGATGAGCTGCGTGCGGTCGATCACGCGTGCGCTCAGCGCGTCCTCCAGGCGCCGCTGCTGACCGGGATCGAGCTCGTCGTCGACGATGAGCGACTCGGCGTCCGAGTCCTTGACGAGCTGCTTGAGCTCCTCGAGCTTGCCTTTCCCCACGTAGGTGCGTGGATCCGGGGCAGGCCGGCGCTGGACGAGCTCTCCGACCGGGGCGACGCCGGCCGTGCGCAGAAGCTCGCGCAGCTCGCCGAGCTCGTCGTCCTCGTCCACTCCGGGGCCCAGCACGGCAACGACGAATCCGCGCTCGGGCTCCGCTCCGGGCGCGGGGTCCGGCTGGTGGTGGCTCACAGCGCGATTATGCCCGGGATTCGACGCGGAGCGAGGACGCGATCCGGCCGGCGGCCTCCTCGAGGCGCTCGTCCGGGACGGTGAGCGAGATGCGGACGTAGCCTTCGCCGGAAGGCCCGAACGAGGGGCCGGGCGACACGATCACGGCCGCCTGCTCGAGCACGAGCTCGGTGAAGCTTGCCGAGTCGTGGCCCTCGGGCACCCGGATCCAGAGATACGGTGTCGCCCGGGGAGGGTCGGCGGCGATCCCGATCGCCCGGAGCGCGTCGATCAGCAGGTCGCGGCGGCGACGGTAGACCTCGGACATCTCCCGCGGGAAGTCTCGCGCGTCGGTCAGCGCCGCCACGCCCGCGAGCTGGAGCGCGTCGAACATCCCGGAGTCGAGGTTGGTCTTGAGCTGCCGGTACCGCTCCACGACCTCCCCGTTGCCGGCGATCCAGCCGACGCGCCAGCCGGTCATGTTCCATCCCTTCGAGAGCGAGAAGATCTCGGCTCCCACGTCCTTCGCCCCCGGCGTGCCGAGGAAGCTCGGCGGCCGGTAACCGTCGAACGCGATCTCGGTGTAGGCGGAGTCGTGGATCGCGATGAGGTCGCGCTCCCGCGCGAAGGCGACGGCGTGCTCGAAGAAGCCGTCCGCGACGACTGCCCCCGTCGGGTTGTTGGGATAGTTGAAGTAAAGGAGATTGGCTCGGTCCGCGGTTTCCGCTGAAATCGCGTCGAGGTCCGGCATGAACGCGTTCTCCTCCCGGAGCGGGAGGTAGTGCACCTCCGCGCCCGAGAACACGGGCCCCGACGTGTACGGCGGGTAGCCGGGGTCCGGCGAGAGCCCGATGTCGCCCGGGTCGAGGCAGGCGAGTGCGACGTGTGCGACCGCCTCCTTGCCTCCCAGGACGGGAATCACCTCCGTGCCCGGGTCGACGTCGACGCCGAAGCGATCGGCGTAGAACCCGGCGACGGCCTCCCGAAAGGCGGGTAGGCCACGGTTCGACGGATACTGGTGCATCGCCGGGTTCTCGACCGCGCGCTGCAGCGCCTCGACGACCGGGGCGGGCGTCGGCAGGTCGGGGTCGCCGATGCCGAGCGAGATGACGTCGACGCCGTCCGCCCTCATCGCCTCGATCCGCCGCTCGATCTCCGCGAACAGGTACGGCGGCACCGCGTCGAGGCGCTGCGCGAACCTCATGAGCTCTCCAGCTCCTGCAGGAGCTCCGGGGAGACCTCTCCGGAGCAGATCTCCTGCGCGGCGCCCGTGAGGCGGGCGTTGAAGGCCTCGTCGAGCTCGACGCGCATGTCGCCCCCGGCGAGGTGGATCGTCACCGGGCTCTCGGCCCAGCCGTTCGCGACCGCGGCGCCTGCGACGGCGACGGCGCTCGTGCCGGAGGAGAGCGTCTCCCCCGCTCCGCGCTCCCAGACGCCGACGGTCGCCTCACTTGGCGAGTCGACGCGGACGAGCTGGACGTTGGTGCGCGCGGGGAAGCGCTCGTGGTTCTCGACGAGCGGGCCGAGGCGCAGGAGGTCTGCCCGATCGGGGTCTCGCCTGATGACGGCGTGCGGGTTCCCAACCGAGACCGGTGTGAACTCGAGCTCGGACCCGTTCACGGCGAGCGTCTCCATCGGCCCGACCTCGACCTTGCCCATCTCCGTCTCCACCATGAGCCCGCCGCGCATCCGCGCCACGACCTCGCGCGGCCCGACGGCGACCACGACCTCGTCGGCGCCGCTCCGGCGCGCGAGCCAGCGGGCTGCGATGCGCGTTCCGTTCCCCGACAGCTCGGCCGTCGAGCCGTCGGGGTTCCAGATGACGATCTCGGCGTGAGGGCCGTCCGCCGCCACCACCTCGAGGATCCCGTCGGAGCCGATCCCCACGTGGTAGTCGCAGAGCCGCCGGACGAGCGGAGCCTCCAGCGGGAAGCCGACCTCAGCCCGCTCGACGAGCAGGTAGTCGTTGGCGAGCCCGTGCCACTTCGAGAATCTCATCGGCGACCGCGTCCGGAGGACGATCGGCGCGAACGCTAACAACGCCCGGGATCCGGCGGAGCCACTTGCGCTGGTAGGCGGCATACTGCCGCGTCCTCCGCGCGACGGCGGCGACGGCCTCCTCGCGCGGGAGCGTGCCGAACTCCTCGAGTCCGATCACCTTGCGCGCCGTGGCGGAGAGCGGTTCCGCGAGGGCGCGGGCCACCTCGTCCTCGACACCGCGCGCGACCATGGCGCGGGTCCGCTCATCGATCCGGCTTGCCAGCGTCTCGGCCTGGACGTCGAGGCCGATCACGATCGTCGGGTGGCGGGTGTCGTCGGTCCACAGGCGGTTCTGCGCCGGCGCCAGTGAGCCGCCGGCGTCGGCCAGCTCGAGCGCGCGCACGACGCGGCGGCGGTCGTTCGGGTGGACGGCCGCAGCCGCGGCCGGATCGCGCTCGGCCAGGGTGGCGTGGGCGGCCTCCGCTCCCGCCTCGTCGTAGAGGAGCTCCCAGCGCTCGCGGGCTCCCGTCGGCGGCGCCGGCGGCAGGTCGAGCTCGGCGAGAGCGGCGCGCAGGTAGAGGCCCGTCCCCCCCGCCACGATCGGCGTCCGCCCGGTGGCGAGAGCCTCGTCGACGGCGGCGTGCGCGAGGCGCTGGTAGTCACCCACCGACCCTTCGTGGTGGAGCGGCCAGATGCCGACGAGCCGTGTCGGCCGCCCGGGCTGATTCGTCAGGATCGGCAGCCCACGGTAGGCCTGCATCGCGTCGGCGGAGATGACCTCGGCCGGGATGCGTTCGGCCAGCGCCTCGGCCACGGCGCTCTTGCCGGAGGCGGTCGGGCCGAAGACGGCAAGGACAAGGCCAGTCTGGCCCTGGGCTGAAGAGGCGATGCCCACTACGGTGGAGGGGCCGGCCGCGGGCCTCCCTCCGCTTCGAGCGTAACGCGGCAGCGCGCACGCGTGGTGCGCGAAATCGTCACGGAAGCGTGTCGGTGAGTGCGACGACTTGCGCCGCGCCCGCGAGCGTCGTCGACGTCGCCGCCTCGATCAGGACCGGGACGAGCTCGCCTGGCTCGGCGTGACCGGTGAAGTTGACCGTGGTGTTCCGCCGCGTGCGCCCGCGACTGAGCCGTGGGTCGGTGCGGCTCGGGCCCTCGACGAGCACCTCCTCGATCCCGCCGATGCGCTCTTCGTTTCGCTCGCGTGCGATCCGCTGGACGACGTCGATGAGGCGCTCGATGCGCTCGCGCTTGAGCTCCTCGGGCACCTGGTCCGGCATCGTCGCGGCCTCCGTGCCCTGTCGCGGGCTGTAGACGAAGGTGAACGCGCCGTCGTAGCGCACCTCCTCTACGACCTCGAGCGTCTCGCGGAAGTCGTCCTCCGTCTCGCCCGGGAATCCCACAATGATGTCCGTGGTAAGCGCCAGGTCCGGGATCGCCTCCCGGAGGCGCGCCACCAGCGCCAGGTAGCGGTCTCGACCGTACGTGCGGCGCATGCGCTTGAGGACGCGCGTCGAGCCCGACTGAAGCGGCAGGTGCGTGTGCTCGCAGACGGCCGCACACTCGGCCATCGCCTCGACGACCGGCGTCCGGAAATCCTTGGGATGCGGGCTGGTGAAACGAATGCGGTCGATTCCCGGGACGGCGTCGACCGCACGGAGCAGCTCACCGAACTCGGTGTGGACGTCGGGAAGGAGGTCCCGGCCCCAGGAGTTCACGTTCTGCCCGAGCAGCGTCACCTCGCGCACGCCGTCCGCAGCAAGGCTCGCCACCTCGGCGACGATCTCGCCGGGCCGCCGGCTCTGCTCGCGGCCGCGAACGGCCGGGACGATGCAGTACGAGCAGACCGAGTTGCAGCCCATGGAGATCTGCACCCAGGCCTGGAACGTCCGCGAGCGGCGCGACGGCAGGTCGCCTGCGAAGGTGCCCCACTCGGCGAAGCGGCCGCGCTCGACGCCGAGCCCGCCGGCGCCGATCCAGTCGCCGAGATGCGGGATCGATCCGGGACCGAAGGCGACGTCGACGTACGGGTAGAGCTCGAAGATGCGCTCGCGCTGCGCCTCTGCGTAGCAGCCTCCGACAGCGATGACGCGCTCGGGGTCGGACCTCTTCAGCGCGGCTGCCTGCGCGAGGTGCGCGGCGAAGCGCTGGTCGGGCTTCTCGCGGACGGTGCAGGTGTTGAAGACGATGACGTCGGCCTCCTCCGGCGAGAGCGCTTCGCCGAGGCCGAGCGACTCGAGCAAGCCCTTGATTCGTTCGGAGTCGTGGGCGTTCATCTGACACCCGAATGTCGTCACGTGGTAGCGCTTCATCCGCGGAAACTGTAGCGGGGTCGTAAACGGCCTTGTCCCCCCCTGACCTGCGGTTTACGATCGCACGAGTCCGTCTCAGCCCTGGGGGTTTCACATGTCGAGGTGGTCGAAGTCGCGGGGACGCTTGCTCCCCGTCCTGCTGGTGGTGGCCGTCGTCCTCCCGCTCGTCATCGCGCCCGGCAGCGCGCGGGCGGCGCCGACGGAGCTCTTCTTCTCGGAGTACGTCGAGGGGACGAGCAACAACAAGGCCTTGGAGATCTACAACGGCACCGGTGCGCCGATCGATCTGGCTGCGAACAGCTACGCGGTCCAGATGTGCTTCAACGGGAGCGCGACGTGCTCGCTCACGATCTCGCTCGTGGGCACCGTTGCCGCAGGCGACGTCTTCGTGCTCGCACAGAGCGCGGCCAGCGCCCCGGTCCTCGCGCAGGCCGACCAGACGAACGGGTCCGGGTGGTTCAACGGCGATGACGTCGTCGTGCTTCGGCGCGGCTCGACCCTGGTCGACGCGATCGGCCAGCTCGGCGTCGATCCCGGCACGGAATGGGGCACCGGCCTCACGAGCACGGCCGACAACACGCTCCGGCGCAAGAGCGCGATCGAAGCGGGCGACTCGAACCCGACCGACGTCTTCGATCCTGCGGTGGAATGGGACGGCTTCGCGACCGACGACTTCTCCGGTCTCGGCGCACATTCCGCGGTGGTGGCGGACGCCGCCCCGCAGGTCGTGGCGACGTCGCCCACGGCCGGAGCGACGGGCGTTTCCCCCAGCTCTGACGTGACCCTGACGTTCAGCGAGCCCGTTTCGGTCGCCGGAGCGTGGTTCACGATCTCGTGCGCTCTCAGCGGTGCGCACACGGCCGTCGCGAGCGGCGGGCCCACGACCTTCACGCTCGCTCCCGACGTCGACTTTGCGCCGGGCGAGACCTGCACGACGACGATCGTCGGCGCCCAGGTCTCCGACATCGACGCCGACGATCCTCCGGATTCGATGGCGGGCGACTTCGCCTGGTCCTTCACGACTGTCGGCCCGACTCGGCGCATCCACGAGATCCAGGGAGCCGCTCACCGGTCGCCGCTCGAGGGCCAGGCTGTCTCGGACGTCCCGGGCGTCGTGACCGCACTCGTCTCGAACGGCTTCTTCTACCAGGATCCGGATCCGGACGGCGACCCGGCCACGTCTGAGGGCCTGTTCGTCTTCACATCGGCTGCGCCCTCCGTCGCCGTCGGCGACTCGGTCCGGGTCGACGGGTTCGTGACCGAGTTCCGGCCCGGCGGCGCAACCGGAAGCAACCTGACGCAGACCGAGCTCACGTCACCCGTGGTCGAGATCCTCTCGAGCGGCAACCCGCTGCCCGGGCCGGGCGTCATCGGCAAGGGCGGGCGCGTCCCGCCGGACGAGGTGATCGAGGACGACGTCTCGGGCGACGTGGAGACGAGCGGGTCTTCGACCCCGCCCAGGACGGGATCGACTTCTACGAGAGCTTCGAGTCGATGCGCGTCCGGGTGAACAGGGCGCGGGTGGTCGGGCCGACGAACGCCTTCGGCGAGATCCCGGTCGTGGGGGACGCGGGCGAGCGCGCGAGCGTCAAGACGACTCGGGGCGGCGTCGTCGTCCGGGCGAACGACTTCAACCCCGAGCGGATCCACCTCGACGACCGCTTCATGCCGGTGCCCCTCCTGGACGTCGGCGATCGCTTCAGGGGGCCGGTCGTCGGGATCCTCGACTACAGCTTCGGCAACTTCAAGCTCGACGTCTCGGAGCCGGTCTCGAGCGTCTCGGGCGGGCTCAAGCGGGAGTCCGCGAAGGCCGCCGGCAACCATGAGATCGCGGTCGCGACCTTCAACGTCGAGAACCTCGACCCGGGCGACGGCCCGGCGAAGTTCGCGGAGCTGGCGGATCTGATCGTCAACAACCTCAAGGCGCCTGACTTGCTGGCGCTGGAGGAGATCCAGGATGCAAACGGCCCCGTGAACGACGGGACGACGGACGGCGGCCCGACACTCGAGTTGCTCATCTCCGCCATCCAGGCCGCGGGCGGACCGCTCTACGAATACCGCCAGATCGACCCGGTGAACAACCAGGACGGAGGCGAGCCGGGCGGGAACATCCGCGTCGGCTTCATCTTCCGCACCGACCGGGGCCTGTCGTTCGTCGACCGGCCGGGCGGCACGTCCACAGCCGCGACGGGGGTCGTCGTAGGCACGAACGGGCCCGAGCTGACGTTCAGCCCCGGCCGCATCGACCCCACGAACCCGGCGTTCAACGCGAGCCGTAAGCCGCTCGTGGGCGAGTTCCGGTACCGGAACCGGACGCTGTTCGTGATCGCCAACCACTTCAACTCCAAGGGTGGCGACGATCCGCTCTTCGGCCGCTTCCAGCCACCGAACCAGATCACGGCGTCGCAGCGACACGCACAGGCGGCGATCGTCAACGGCTTCGTGGACGACCTCCTCGCCGTCGATCGCCGCGCAGACGTGATCGTGCTCGGAGACCTGAACGACTTCGAGTTCTCCGAGACGCTCCAGATCCTGCAAGGAGGAGTGCTCGAGAACCTCCTCCTCACGCTCCCGCGACGCGAGCGGTACACGTACGTGTTCGAAGGCAACTCACAGGTGCTCGACCAGCTCCTCACCAGCCGGCACCTCTTCAGGTCGCTGACCATCTACGACGTCGTGCACGTGAACTCGGAATTCGCCGACCAGGCGAGCGACCACGAGCCTCAGGTCGCCCGCTTCTCGCTGCGCGAATGAGAGCGAGGCCGCGCCGTCGAGCCGCCTACTTGGCGAACTCGACGGCGCGGCTCTCGCGAATGACCGTCACCTTGATCTGGCCCGGGTATTCGAGCTGGCCTTCGATCTCGCGGGCGATCTCGTGTGAGAGCAGGATCGCTGCGTCGTCGTCGATGTCGGTGGGCTTCACCATCACCCGGATCTCACGGCCGGCCTGCAGCGCGTAGACCCGTTCGACACCCTTCTTCTCCGACGCGATCTTCTCGAGCGTCTCGAGGCGTTTGATGTAGTGCTCCAGGCTCTCTCCGCGGGCACCGGGCCGTGATGCCGAGATCGCATCGGCGGAGATGACGAGCACGGCCTCCACGGTCTGCGGCTGCACCTCGTAGTGGTGGGCCTCGACGGCATGGACGACCGCCTGGGACTCGCCGTAGCGCTTGGCCATCTGCGCGGAGATGACCGCGTGCGAGCCCTCGACTTCGTGCGTCATCGCCTTGCCGACGTCGTGGAGCAGCGCGGCGCGCTTCGCCGTCTTGACGTTGGCGCCCAGTTCGGCCGCCATCACGCCCGCCAGGTGGGCGCACTCGAGGGAGTGCTTGAGGATGTTCTGCCCGTAGCTCGTCCGGTAGCGCAGGCGGCCGAGGACCTTCACGAGCTCCTCGTGCATCTTCCCGCAGTTCGCCTCGAAGACCGCCTGCTCGCCGGCCTGGCGGATGTGGTCGTCGATCTCCGCCTTCGAGCGGTAGTACATCTCCTCGATGCGGGACGGGTGGATGCGGCCGTCCTCGACGAGCTTCGCCAGGGTCAGCTTGGCGACCTCACGGCGAACGCCGTCGAAGGACGAGAGGACGACCGCCTGCGGCGTGTCGTCGATGATGAAGTCCACTCCGGTGAGGTTCTCGAGGGCGCGGATGTTCCGCCCCTCGCGGCCGATGATGCGGCCCTTCATGTCGTCGGACGGCAGCTCGACGATCGAGACCGTCGTCTCGGCGGCGTGACTGGCCGCGACGCGCTGAAGCGCGTCGGCGACGAGGTTCCGGGCGCGACGCTTCGCGTCGGTGCGGGCCTCCTCCTCGAGCTGGCGCACCATACGCCCGAGGTCGTGGCGAACCAGCTCCTCGGAGCGCTCGAGCACCTGCTTCTTGGCCTCTTCGATCGTGAGCCCGGAGATGCGCTGGAGCTCCTTGAGCTGGTCGTCCTTGGCCGTTTTCGTCTCGTCCTGGAGCTGCTTGAGGTGCACCTCGCGATCCAGGAGCCCCTGCTCGCGGCGCTCGATCTCGGTGAGCTTGCGGTCGATCTCCTCTTCCTTCGTGATCACCCGCTCCTCGATCTTGGCGATCTCCGAGCGCTTGTCCTTCAGCTCCTGCTCGACTTCGGCTCGGAGCTTGAGAGCAAGCTCGCGAGCCTCGACCTGAGCCTCGCGGCGGATCGCGTCGGCCGCCCGGGCGGCGTCCGTCGTGACGCGGTCGGACTCGGCCGCGGCCGCGGCTGCGCGGCGCGTGACGAGCATGCGCGTCCCGACGAGACCGCCGGCGAGCACGCCGAGCACGATCCCGAGGATCAGGAGGCCGATGGAAGTTCCCATTGCTCGCTCCTACGTTTAAGCCCGTAGGAACGGCGGTTTCGGTGAATCGGCGGCCCCGCAGGCACGCCTCACAGCGGACTAGGTCTCCGCTCGAGTGCTCCCTCCCACCAAGGTGCTGCGGGCCGTTACGTGTTTTGTGTCGAGGTGTATGTCGGTCCCAGTCCGATTCGGCCAAAAGCCGTTCCGATGCAGGCAAGTCATGCTTGAGGTCCCACCATGGTAACCGGGGTCAGCGGTCCTCGTCCAGAGCGCCGAGCACGTCCTCGATCGTCTCGTGGGCGAAACCTCGTCGGGCGAGCAGCTTCCAGGCGGCGCGCAAGCCCCCCGCCCGGTCCGCGAGCGGTTGCGCGCGCTCCTCCTCGGGCGCGAGCCCGGCGAGCGCCGCCTGCACGTCGCCGTCACCGAACCCTTCCCCCGCCAGCCGCGCGGCGACGGCTGCGTTCCCCCACCCGCGGTCGGCGAGCGCCTGCGCGCGGCTTCGGGCAGTGCGCGCGTCGTCGACCACGCCGACGCGCGCCAGCGTGACCAGGGCGCCCTCTGCGGCGGGCGCGCGAACGCCGCGGGCGGCGAGGCGCTCCAGGAGGGCGCGAGCCGACACATCGCGGCGCGCGACGACTCGCGCAGCGGCGTCCAGAGCCTCCACGCGCATCAGCTCCCGGCGTACGGCGCGAAGGAGGGGGCGGTCGAGCTCGACGCCCGGTGCCAGGCCGCAGCGCAGGACGACGTCGGCGGGAACCCGCCGCCAGCGCTCTCCGTCGACCTCGAGCTCCACCCGCCCGGAGCGGACACGGCGAACGGCGGTCAGCCTCGGGGGCGCGTCCCCCACGCGGCTCAGCTCGCTGAGGCGGCGGCCTTCTCGGCCTCGACCTCGACGCCGGCCTCGGCCTCTCGGTCTGCCTCAGCCGCCTGGGCCGCGGCGGCGGCGACCTTCGCGCTCTCGTCCACGGGCAGGAGCCGGGACGAGACGACCGCGTCGGGCCCGAGCTCGGATTGGACCGCGCGCAGGATGCCATCGGTGACGTCGGGGTGCTCCCTCAGGAACGCGGTGGCGTTCTGCCGGCCCTGGCCGAGGCGCTCGTCGGCGAAGCTGAAGTACGAGCCGGACTTCTGCACGAGCTTTCGCTCGAGCCCGACGTCGAGGACGCTTCCCTCCCAGGAGATGCCGTCGCCGTAGATGATGTCGAACTCGGCTTGCTTGAACGGCGGGGCGACCTTGTTCTTCACGACCTTGACCCGCACGCGGTTCCCGATCGCCTCGACGCCCTCCTTGAGGGTCTCGATGCGCCGGATGTCGAGGCGGACGGACGAGTAGAACTTGAGGGCGCGGCCGCCCGGGGTCGTCTCCGGGCTGCCGAACATGACCCCGATCTTCTCGCGGAGCTGGTTCGTGAAGAGCGCCACCGTCCCGGTCCGGTTGAGGGTTCCCGCCAGCTTGCGGAGCGCCTGGCTCATCAGCCTCGCCTGGAGGCCGACGTGGCTGTCCCCCATCTCACCCTCGATCTCGGCCTTGGGGGTGAGCGCGGCGACCGAGTCCACGGCGACGACGTCGAGCGCGCCGCTGCGGATGAGGAGCTCCGCGATCTCGAGCGCCTGCTCGCCGTTGTCGGGCTGCGAGACGAGGAGGTCGTCGATGTTGACGCCGATCCGCCGTGCGTAGGCAGGGTCCATCGCGTGCTCGGCGTCGATGAAGGCGCAGATCCCGCCGCGCCGCTGCGCCTCCGCGATGACGTGGTAGACGAGCGTCGTCTTGCCCGAGGACTCCGGGCCGAAGATCTCCACGACCCGGCCCCGCGGGAGGCCGCCGATGCCCAGTGCGACGTCCAGCGAGAGCGCGCCCGTCGAGATGGACGGAATGGAGACCTGCGCCTGGTCGCTCATCTTCATGACCGAGCCCTTCCCGAACGTGCGCTCGATCTGGCTCAGCGCCGCGTCAAGGGCGTTTTCGCGAGTGGAGTCGGTCACGACGTCAACCTCCCAGAGGAACCGATCGGAGAATCTCGTACTGCGCCCCGGATGGCCGCAGCACCGAATGATAGAGAGCCACTTCGGACGGACTGACCGGCCCGAGCTCGGGGAGCGGCGGGGCCAGCCGAGGGGGCCGGCGGAAGCGGAGGACGGTCACGTGCGGGAGCCACCGTCGGCCCTCGCGCTCGTAGACCCCGAGCCGTTCGAGCTTCTCCCCGACCGCCGCTGCGAGCCGGGTCGCGCGCCCGCCCTCGTCCTCGAGCTGGAGCATGCCGACGCTGCGGGTCTCCCGGTACTTCGAGACCGCGAGCATCGGGCGCTCGGCCGCCAGCGCGGCCTCTCGCAGGGCCTCGACCACGCCGTCGACGTCGGAGGAGGGCCTGCCGCCGAGAAACGCGAGCGTGACGTGGAGGTTCTCGGGCGGCACGAGCCGCGTTTCGCGGGCGCCCGCGAGCTCGCTGCGCTGCCAGGCGACGAGGCGCTCGACGGTGTCCGCGGGGAGCGTAAGGGCGGTGAAGAGGCGGAGGCGCTCATGCCCCTCGACGCTACCCGGCGAGGTCACGCGCGGGTGTGACCGACTGTCACAGAAGTCGCCTGAGCGTGTGCAGAGCGAGCGCGGTGGCACGGGCCCGGACTGCCTCGCGGTCGCCGGAGAGGACGACGCGCTCGGTGGTGCCGGCCCCGGGTGCGGCGGCGGAGATGAAGACGAGGCCGACCGGCTTCTCCGGGGTCCCGCCTCCGGGCCCAGCGATCCCCGTCACCGACACAGCGACGTCCGCGCGCAACGCTGCGCGGGCCCCTTCGGCCATGGCCTCCGCGGCTTCCTCCGAGACTGCCCCGTGACGCTCCAGCACCCGAGCCGGGACACCGAGCTGGCGCATCTTCGCCTCGTTCGAGTAGGCGACGATTCCGCCGAGGAAGACGTCGCTCGCGCCGGCGACGTCGGTGAGGCGAGCGCCCACGAGCCCGCCGGTGCACGACTCTGCCGTCGCGAGCGTGAGCCCGAGGGCGCGGCAACGCTCGAGCACGAGCTCCGCGACCGGGCGGTCGTCCTCGGCGAAGAGCTCAGCTCCGAAACGCTCCCGGAGCGCAGCCTCGACCCGAAGCGCCGGCTCCTCTCCCCCGGTCCGCTCGAACAGGTCGACCCGGATCTCGAGATCGTGGGCACAGACCGTCACCTCCAGGCCGTCGCGCTCTCCACCGGCCTCGTCGAGAGCGCTCGCCACCACGGACTCGCTCGGGCCGAAGAAGCGGAGCACCCGGTGGCGCGGCAGCTCGACACGCTCGAGCAGGCGCTTCAACGCATCCGCTTCGAGGACGCACGGCCAGAGGCGCCGCAGCTCGTTGGGCGGGCCCGGGAGCGCCACGGCGATCCTCCCGTCGAGCTCCAGGAAAACGGCAGGTGCGGTGCCTGCGAGCCCGAGAGCGACGCCCCCCGCGGGGAGCGACGCCTGCTTGCGAACACCGGGCGCGAAGTCGGCGTACGGCCTTGCGAGCCGCTCGGCGACGGCCCGCGAGACCCCTTCGATCTCCGCGGCCAGCGCCTCGTCGACGCGGAGCTCCCGCCCGGCGACCCGCGCTAGCGTCTCGACCGTGCGGTCGTCATGCGTCGGGCCGAGGCCGCCCGACAGGACGCAGACGTCGGCTTCGACCGCTTCGCGCACGGCCCGCTCGAGCTCGGCCGGGTCGTCTCCGACGACGAGGATTCGGGTCGGCTCGAGGCCCAGCGCCGTCAGCTCGCGGGCGAGGAAGGCGCCGTTGGCGTCGGCCTTGTCCCCGCGCACGAGCTCGCTGCCCGTGAGCACGACGACCGCTCGGGGCCTGGCCACTACGAGCCGGTCGACAGCGTGCGAACGCGGTTCGGAGTCACGAGGACGACGGCCGCCTGCGAGGGAAGCTCGACGCGCTGCCCGTTCAGCTTCGCGTTCAGGTTCTGGGGATCGTCCAGCTCGAGCCAGAGGCGGTGGTACTTGAGGAACCGTTGCGTCTGCCCCTGCTCGAGCGTCCCCTCCCAGAGCAGCTTGCCGTTCACGCCGCCGTTGCGCACCTGGAGGAACGAGTCTCCACGAGCTGCGGTGAGGACGAGCTTCGCACGCTCCGAGATATCGTCCTCCGCCGCCGCTCCGGTCGTGGTCGTGCCCGGCGAGTCAGCGGTGGTCGTCGGCTCGGTGGTCGTGCCCAAAAGCGGAGCGTCGTTGTCGGAGTCGGACCCGATCCCGGCGAGGCCCACCACGACGAGCACGGTCACCGCCACGATCCCGGCCAGGGCGACGACGACGAAGTTCGACTCCATCCGCCTGCGCTGGGGCCGCCTCGGCGATGCCGACTGCGCCACCGTGACCTCTTCCGAGGTGGTGAAGCGCGAGTTGTACTCGTCGAGGTAGAGCTGTCCGTCGAGGCCCAGGTAGTCCGCGTACGTCCGCAGGAAGCCCTTCACGTACGTGTCTCCCGGCAGCACCTCGAACTCCTCCTCTTCGAGGGCTCTGAGGTACTTCCCGCGGATCTTCGTTTCAGCCTCGATCCGGGGGATCTCGAGACCCTGCCGCAAACGAGCCTCTCGAAGGCTGTTGCCGATCTCGAACACGAGTGGTGGATTGTAGCGGGGTGGCCGCCCGGCGCCCGCTTATTCGAGCACGAGCACCAAGACGGCGAAAACCGCGAGCGCCAGCGCCGCCGTCAGGGCGAGCAGGAAGGCGACGGTTCCGAGCACGCGGGCGAGCGCGAGGAAGCCCCTGCTTCCGCTCCGGCCCAGCGTCCGCTGGTGCTCCGCCCGGGCGCGGCGGTTGAGGAGCACGGAGGCGAGCGCGAGCACGAACGCGACAGGCACGGCCACGACCGCGTCCTGGAGCCGCACCTCCCCGTAGTGACGGGCGGCGAAGACCGCGCCCCCGAGGACCGCGAAGGAGAGCAGCGCCGTGACGACGGCCAGGACGGCCTTCGTGTTCCTCACCCGAATCCTCTCCGGGCTACTGCTTGATGTAGGGACGGCCAGCAGCTGCAGGGCCTCGCGAGCGCCCGACCACGCCCACGAGCGCGACGAGCGTGAGAACGTACGGCAGGGTCTGGAGGAGGTTGGCGGAGGCAAGGTCGGAGGGCAGGAGCGGCGAGTCCTGAAGCCGCAGCGCGAGCGCGCTCGAGAAGCCGAACAGGAGACACGCGCCGAAGGCCCCGAACGGCCGCCAGTTGCCGAAGATCACGGCCGCGAGGGCGATGTAGCCGCGGCCCGCGGTCATGTTCTCGTTGAAGGCGTTCCCGAACCCGAAGGACAGGTAAGCGCCGCCCAGGCCGGCGAGCACGCCGGAGAGGATGACCGCGGCGTAGCGGATCTTGAAGACGGAGATGCCCACCGTGTCCGCCGCCCGGGGATGCTCGCCGACGGACCGGATCCGGAGGCCGAGCGGCGTCTTGAAGAGGACCACCCACGAGAGGAAGACGGTGAGGAACATCAGCCAGATCATCAGGTTGAGCTGGCCGAAGATGTCCCCGATGAACGGGATGTCCTGGATGAACGGCAGCTTCACGTCCGGGATCTCCTCCGCGAGCTCCGGCGTCCCGCGCGTCCCGTAGAACGAGCGGAAGAGATAGCCGGTCAGCCCGAGGGCGAGGAAGTTGATCGCGAAGCCACTGATGATCTGGTCGGCGCGCAGGTGGATGCAGAGGAAAGCGTGGATGGCCGCGAGCGTCGCCCCCGCGGCCATGGCCCCCAGAAGGCCGAGCTCCCACTGGCCGGTCTCGGCGGTCACGACGATCCCGAAGAACGCGCCCGAGAGCATCATCCCCTCGAGCCCGATGTTCACGACGCCCGAGCGCTCGCAGAAGATGCCGCCCATCGCGGCGAACGCGAGCGGCGTGGCGAAGCGGAGGGTCGCCGCCAGCAGGCCGATGCTGAACACCGACTCCAGCTCGGCGGACTCCTCGCCCTGGAACCAGAACGTGCCCAGGACGGCCAGGAGCGAGACCAGGATGGCCCAGATGCCGAGCTTCCGCTCGCCGCGCGTCAGCGCCCAGAGGCCGAGCATGGCGCCGAGCACGGCGAGGGCGGCCGGAAGCGTGACGTTGCGGAGCGTGAAGGGCGGGAGCGAGAGCCAGAAGCCGAGCACGCCGAGGCAGATGCCGGCGATGGCGAGCGACCGGGGCTCCCCCAGCCGGCGCAGGCGGTCGGCGGTCGTCTCGCGGGTGTCTTCGACCGTGCTCACGACTCAGGCTTTCTCCGGCTCGGCGCGTCGGGGCCCGAACCCCACCTTCCGTCTCGCGCGCCAGATGTAGAGGATCAGGAACTCGGCGCCGACGAAGGCGATGATCAGCGCCTGAATGATGGTGGCGAGGTTCGTTGCCAGCTCCGGGTTGAAGACGTCGGGATCGAGCTGCCGCGGTGAGGTGCCGACGATGAGCGATCCGAAGAGCAGCGCCGCGAAGAGGATGCCGATCGCCTTGTTCCGGCCGAGGAGCGCCACGGCGATGCCGGTGAAGCCGTAGAAGTTCGCGTCGAACTCGGTGCTCGTCAGGCGGTACTTCCAGCCGAGCAGGTCGATGGCGCCCGCGAGGCCGGCGAACGCGCCGGCGATGGCGAGGGCGAGGAAGTAGTTCCGCTTCACCGAGATGCCCCCGTAGGCGGCCGCGTCGGGGTTGAAGCCGACGGCGCGCACCTCGTAACCGAGCGTCGTCCGGTTGAGCAGGAGGTGGTAGACGAGCAGCGCGAAGAGGGCGATGAAGATGCCCGCGTGCAGCGGCTGCAGGGCTCCCCAGATGACCGGCAGCTTCGCCGAGTCGAGGATGTTGTCGGACCGCGGCAAGCTGGGGTCGGCGCCCTGCAGAAAGCCGTCGGGCGCTTCTAACAACCACTTCCCCGTCCAGATGGCGATCCAGTTGAGCATGATCGTGGAGATGACCTCGTGCGCACCCGTGGTCGCCTTCAGGAGGCCGGCGATGCCGCCCCAGACGGCGCCGGCGAAGATGCCGGCGACGAGCGTCAGGGTCACGTGGACGACGGGCGGCGCGCCCGAGAAATGTGTGCCGAACCAGATCGCGGTGAGCATGCCGACCCAGTACTGCCCCTGCCCGCCGATGTTGAACATGCCGCAGCGGAAGGCGAACGCGACCGCGAGGGCCGTGAGGATCAGGGGCGTCGTGATCAGAAGCGTCTGCTGGAGGTCCCGCGCCTCCTCGGCAGTGTTCCCGCCGGGGATGAACCAGGTCAGGCCCGTCCCCGCGAAGATCGCCTTGTAGGCCTCGAACGGCGCCGTGAGGCTCTTCTCGGTGACGGCGACGGCGAGGCCGCCGATCAGGAAGGCGAGCAGGGCCGCCAGGACCGGGACGAGGAGCCCCCCGGCGCGGTCGTAGAAGGCCTGCAGGCCGGTGACCGACCCGGCGGGCGGCCCTTCCGGCGGCGGCTCGGGCGGCGTCGCCGGCGGGGGCGTGGCCTCGCTCACGCGACCGCCTCCCGGCGCGCGCCCAGCATGGCGAGACCGAGATCCTCCTCGGAGACGCTGGGCGGGTACTCGCCGACGACACGCCCCTCGTAGACGACGAGGATGCGGTCGGAAAGGGAGAGGATCTCGTCGAGCTCGAACGAGACGAGCAGGATGGCGCGCCCCTCGTCCCGCTCGGCGACGAGGCGCCGGTGGACGAACTCGATGGCGCCGACGTCGAGCCCGCGCGTCGGCTGCGCGGCCACGAGGATGCGCGGGTCGCGCGAGACCTCGCGCGCGACGATGACCTTCTGCTGGTTGCCGCCGGAGAGCGAGGCCGCGGGCGTCAGTGGACCCCCGCCGCGCACGTCGAACTCCTTGAGCAGCCGCGCCGCGCGGGCGACGAGTCGCTTTGGGAAGAGCCAGCCCCACTTCGAGTCGGGCTCCTCGCAGTAGTCCTTGAGGGCGATGTTCTCGGCGAGCGTGAAGTCGAGCACGAGCCCGCGGCGTTGCCGGTCCTCGGGGATGTGGCCAACGCCGGCCTCGAGGCAGCCCCGCGCGCCTTCGCTCGTCACGTCCTTGCCGGCGGCCACGATCCGGCCCGCATCGATATGCCGGAGGCCGGTGATGGCTTCGACGAGCTCCGTCTGGCCGTTCCCGTCCACCCCGGCGACACCGACGATCTCGCCGGCCCGGACCTGCAGGGAGATGCCGCGAACGGCCTCGAGGCCACGTTCGTCGTGCACGCGCAGGTCCTCGACGGTGAGGAGCGGCTCGCCCGGCTCCGCGTGCGTCTTCTCCACGCGCAGGAGCACCTCGCGGCCGACCATGAGGCGGGCCAGGCCCTCCTCGGTGGCGCCTTCGCGAGGGACGGTCTCGATCGTCTTACCGCGCCGGAGGACGGTGATGCGGTCGGCGATCTCGAGCACCTCGCCGAGCTTGTGGGTGATGAAGATGATCGACTTCCCCTCGGCCTGGAGAGAGCGGATGATGCTGAACAGCTCCAGCGCCTCTTGCGGCGTGAGGACGGCCGTCGGCTCGTCGAGGATGAGGATCTCGGCCCCGCGGTAGAGCGCCTTCAGGATCTCGACGCGCTGCTGCATGCCGACGGAGATCGACTCGATCTTGGCGTCCGGGCGCACCGCCAGGCCAAAACGCTTCGAGATGTCCAGCACGCGCTCGTTCGCCGTCGCGTGGTCGAGGAAGGGACCCTTCCGCGGCTCCATCGCGAGCACGATGTTCTCCGCAACCGACATCACCGGGATGAGCATGAAGTGCTGGTGCACCATTCCGATCCCCGCGTCGATCGCCACTCTCGGGGAGTCGATGCGGAGCGGCTCGCCGCGCAGGCGGATCTCGCCCTCGTCCGGGTGGTAGAGCCCGTACAGGATGTTCATGAGGGTGGACTTGCCCGCTCCGTTCTCGCCGAGCAGGGCGTGAACCTCGCCCTTGACGAGGTCGAAGCCCACGTGGTCGTTGGCGACGACCCCGGGGAAGCGCTTGGTGATTCCCTTGAGCTCGAGAAGAGGAGGTTCGGTCATCCGACGGTGCCAGGGGCGGGCTCCTGCCCGCCCCTGGCGACTCGGTTGCGAGTGTTACTCGAGTGTGTCCGGAACCTCGATCTCTCCGGAGATGATCAGCGGGATCTGCTCGAGGGTCTTGTCGACCGCGTCCTGCGGTGCGTTCGGAGACACCTCACCCAGGCCGACCCCCTCCTCGGCGAGACCGAACACGCTGACCCCGCCGCCCGTGAAGCTGCCGGCGACGAGTGCGTCGATCGTCTGGTACACGGCCTGGTCGACGCGCTTGAGCGCGCTCGTCAGGACGTGGTCGCCGAGGAACGCCTGGTCGGCGTCGACGCCGATACCCCAGACGCCCTTCTCGGAGGCCGCGTCGAGTGCGCCGAGACCGCAGCCGCCTGCCACCTGGAAGACGACGTCGGAGCCTTCGGCGATCTGATCCAACGCCACCTCCTTGCACTTCGCCTGGTCGACGAAGTCCTCGGAATAGGCGTTCAGCGTCTTGATGGCGGGATTCGCGTCCTTGGCGCCCTTCTGGAAGCCGGCGATGAACCGATCCACAGGTGGGATCTTGATGCCGCCGACGCTGGACACCGTGCCGGACTCGGAGACGAGCCCTGCGAGATAACCGACGAGATAGCCGGTCTCCTGCTCCTTGAAGACAAGGCCCTGGAGATTGGGCAGCTCGCACGAGTTCGTGTCCTCGCAGCCTTCCCCGCCGTAGCCGAAGTCGATGATCGCGAAGTTCGTGTCCGGGAACGCCTCAGCCGCCTGATGGGTCGCTTCGCCCATGAGGAAGCCGACCGAGATCACGAGGTCGTAGCCCTCCTCCGCCAGCGTGGAGAGGTTGGGGATGTAGTCGGCGTCGGACTTCGACTCGAGCACGCGGGTCTCGACGCCGATCTCGGCGGCGGCCTGCTCGAGGCCCTGATTCGCCAACGAGTTGAACCCGCGGTCGTTCAGGCCGCCGATGTCCGTCACGAGACCGACCTTGATGCCTGCGCCCGGGGCGGCCGCTTCGCCCGTGCCTGTGTCCGCGGGCGTCGACTCTGCGCCGGTTGTCTCGTCGTCGTCGCCGCCGCAACCTGCTGCGACGAGCGCGAGAGCGAGCGTGACCGAAAGCACCAGGAGCCACGGCAGCTTTCTCCTTGCGTTCACGGAACCTCCTCTTTCGCCCATGCCGTCGAGTGGAATCGCAGGATGCTACCCCTCCTGGGACCCCATTTCTAGGACGTCGGCGAGACCCGGTTCGTTAGCGGCGCTACGACGCGGTCTCTTGGAGCACGCGGTCGAGGTCGCCCTCGCCCACGAGCACGCGGCGAGGCTTGGAGCCTTCGTACCCGGAGATGATCCCGCGCCGCTCGAGCATGTCCACCAGGCGGCCCGCCCGCGTGTAGCCGACCCGGAGGCGCCGCTGGAGGAGCGAGACCGACGCCGTCTGGGTCTGAACGACGATCTCGATCGCCTTGTCGAGGAGCGGGTCCTCGTCGGGGTCGAAGTCCTCGTCCCCGTCGCCGGCGGCGTGGGCCGCCTCGGGCGGCTCGAGCAGCGACTCGTCGAGCTCCTGGGGCCGCTGGCTCCGGCACTGCTCGACGACGAGCGCGATCTCCTCCTCGCTGACGTAGGCGCCCTGGACCCGCTGGAGGCGCGACGTCCCGAGCGGCTTGAAGAGCATGTCGCCCTGCCCCAGCAGGCTCTCGGCTCCGGAGGTGTCGAGGATGACGCGGCTGTCGGTCTGGCTGGAGACGGCGAACGCGATCCGGGAGGGGACGTTCGCCTTGATCATCCCGGTGATGACGTCCACGGAGGGCCGCTGCGTGGCGAGCACCAGATGGATGCCGACGGCCCGGGACTTCTGCGCGAGCCGGATGACGGCGTCCTCCACCTCCTGCGGGGAGACCATCATCAGGTCGGCCAGCTCGTCGATGACGACCAGGAGGTACGGGAGCTGCGCCTCCCCGCGCTTGCGCAGCGCGCGGTTCAGCTCGGAGAGGTTCCGCGCCCGGGCCAGGCTCATGCGCTCGTAGCGGCGCTCCATCTCGGCGAGGACGTTCGTGAGCACGGCGGAGGCCTGCTTCGGGCTCGAGACGACGGGGGTCAGCAAATGCGGGATCGACTCGTACAGGCCCAGCTCGACCCGCTTCGGGTCCATGAGGATCATGCGCACCTCGTCCGGGGTGGCGCGCAGGAGGATCGAGCACAACATCGTGTTGATGCAGCCCGACTTGCCCGAGCCGGTCGTGCCGGCGATGAGGATGTGCGGCATGCGCGCGAGGTCGGCCGAGACGGACGCGCCCGAGATGTCCTTGCCGAGCCAGACGGAGAGAGGGCTCGACGGGGACGGGAGCTCGTCGAAGATGTCCCCGAGGGTGACGATGTTCGGGGCCAGGTTGGGAACCTCGACCCCTACGGCCTGCTTGCCGGGGATCGGCGCGAGGATGCGGATCTCGGTGGTCGCGAGCGCGTAGGCGAGGTCGTCCCTGAGCGCGGCCACCTTACCGACCTTCGTGCCCGGCGCGAGCTGCAGCTCGTAGCGCGTCACGCGCGGGCCGACGACCTGCCCGACGAGGGTCGCGTCGATCCCGAAGTTCCCCAGCGCCTGGAGGAGCGCCTCGGCGGTGCGCTCGGCGGCCTTTCCGGGCTGGCCCTCGTGCGGGCGCGAGCGCCGCAGGACGTTGGCGTCGGGAAGCCGGTAGGCGAGGTGCTGCTCGCTGCTGGGCGAGTCGAAGAGCGTCGGAGGCTCGGGGACGTCGTCCGTCTCGAGCGCGAGCTCGGCCTCGTCGACGCGCGTCAGCTGGTCGACGAGCACGGGCTGCTGCGCGGGCGCGTCCCCGACGACGTCGGGGTAGGCCTCCTCGCCGTCGACCGGAGGGAGCGCCGGTGCGTGGCCGTTGGAGACGTCGTCGAGCGTCTGGCCCCACGGCAGGTCGTCCCGGGACGGGACGCGGGCCGCTGTGACCGTGCGCCGGGCGGCGCCGGCGGTGTCGCGGGCGACCCGCGCGGAGCGGCGGAGGATGGCGCCCAGGGAGGCGCCCGTGAGGAGGAGAGCTCCGCCCCAGCAGAGGAAGAGGCCGAGGATGAAGGTTCCCGTGCCGCCGACCAGGCGGCCGAAGACCGTGTCGAAGCCGGTGCCGAAGGCGCCGCCGCGCTCCTCGCCGAGGAGGACGAGGGAGCCGATCGCCAGGAGGACGAGCCCGGTGCGGAAGGGCCGGACGTCGACGAGCGACGCCCGCGCGATCATGAGGGCGCCGAGCACGAGGAAGACGACCGGCACGCCGATCCGCCCCGTGCCGAAGAGCGCGTCCAGCCAGTCGGCGATGGTCGTGCCGACGATGCCCCCGTTCCCCTCCAGCCAGGTGACGACCGCGAGAAAGAGCCCGGTGCAGAGCAGCCCGAGGCCGAGCAGGTCGTGGTTTCCGTGGGCGCGCTGGCGCCGCGCGCGCTTCTTCTTGCGCACGCGGGCGGGCGACCTGGGGCGAACCCGAGATGGACGCTTCTTCGGCGCCATGCTCAGCCGTGTTTCGCGGCCCGGCAGGCCGCTCCTGCAACCAGGCCGTTAGAGCGAGCCGATGCGCTCGCAGAGCAGCTCGAGGAAGCCGTCGGCGTCGATGCCTACCCCGACGTCGGCGTTCGGCTCCTCCCCGGTCCGGTGCCAGAGGTCGACGACCGTCCGGCCGCGGCAAAGCTGGGACTCGCAGTCCACGTCGACGTGCCGGTGCAGGGTCTCCACGATCCCGGGCCGGAGGACCTGCGCGACTGCGACCGCGTCGTGGATCGGGGCGCCCTCGAAACCGTACGTCTTCCGGTGGTAGCCGACGAAGAAGTCGTACAGCTCCGCCACCATCCTCCCCGCGGGCCCGGAGGCCCGCAGGCGCTCGGCGTGAACCGCGGTCATGAGCGCCTTGTGCGTGACGTCGAGGCCGATCATCGTCAGCGGCAGGCCGCTCCGGAAGACCCGCCACGCAGCTTCGGGATCGACGTAGACGTTGAACTCCGCGGCCGGCGTCACGTTTCCCTCAGCGATCGCCCCGCCCATGATGACGATGCGCTCCACGTTCCCGGCGGCCGCCGGGTGGCGGGCGAGCAGGAGCGCGATGTTCGTCAGGGGGCCGACGGGGACCAGCGTCACCGGGCGCTCGGAGGCGAGAATCTTCTCGGCGAGGAAGTCCACTGCGTGCTGCTCGACGGGCGCACCCCGTGGCTCCGGGAGCGCGGGCCCGTCGAGCCCCGACTCCCCGTGCACGTAGGCGGCGACGAAGAGCTCGCGCGCGAGCGGACGGTCGGCGCCGGCCGCGACCGGCACGTCGCCCCGGCCGACGAACTCGAGGACGCGGAGAGCGTTCGCGGTGGTCTTCGGCAGCGTCTGGTTGCCGGCGACCGTCGTCACGCCGAGGAGATCCAGTTCGGGGCTCGCCAACGCCAGGAGGAGAGCGATGGCGTCGTCGTGGCCGGGATCGCAGTCGAGCAGGATCGGCGTGGCGTCGCTCACGTCGCGCGCAGTATCTCGTCAACCTCCGCCGCCGTGGGCAGCGAGGGCTGCGCGCCCGGCCGGGAGGCGGCGATCGCTCCCGCCGCACAGGCCCGCCGGAGCGCCTCCTCGCGGTCGCGGCCCTCGAGCAGGGAGACGACCAGGCAGGCCGTGAACGCGTCGCCCGCGGCCGTCCCGTCGACCGCCTCGACGAGCGGCGGCACCGCCCGCGCGACCTCCACTCCGTCTTCGAGCAGAAGCGCGCCGTCCGCGCCCAGGGTGACTGCGAAGAGCGTCCCCAGGGGACTCGAGCCGAGGGCCTCGACCTCGAGCGAGTTGGCCACGATCAGGTCGGCCCGCTCCAGGATCGCCTGGGATACCGGACGGGCGGGCGCGGCGTTGAGGCAGAAGAAGGCGCCGGTCTGCCGGATCGCCGCCTCGATGGCCTCGTCTGAGATCTCGAGCTGCGAGACGAGAGCGTCGGGCGCCCCCACCGCGATTCGCCCGGGGACGAGCGCGTGGTTGGCGCCCGGGACGACGACGATCTGGTTCTCTCCGGACTCGTCGACGAGGATGAGCGCGACCCCCGTCGGCGCGTGGACGACCTGCAGCCCGGAGAGGTCGACGTCCGCGGCGCGGAGCTCGGTTGCCGCCCGGCGCCCGAAGTCGTCGTCGCCGACCGCACCCACGAAGCGAACCTCCGCCCCCAGCCGGGCGGCCGCCACGGCCTGGTTCGCGCCCTTCCCTCCCGGGACGTAGTCGAGCTCGGCGCCCGTCAGCGTCTCCCCCGGTCTCGGGAGTCGGGGAACCGTTGCGACGAGGTCGAGGTTGATCGAGCCGACGACGGCGACGCTAGTGCCCATTCAGGCGGTTCAGCCTCGGAGGGGCACTACTAGGCGGCAAGGGCGCGCAGATCGTCGAGAGCGCCGTCGAGCAGGTTCTCGCGCAGGTCGAAGAGGCCGGCCCAGAGCGACTCGCGGTCGGGCGCGGACGCGAGCCGGGCCGAGTCCGCAAGGCCCTGGAGAGCGCGGACGAGCACGGCCAGCTCGAGGTAGGCGTGCGCCACGCGGTGAGGGGCCGCCACCACGCCGGCCTTCTTGAGGACGCCGTCCCACACGACGACCTCCCCCGGCCCGGGCTCGCCGTACCAGGAGCGCCCCTCGGCGCCGGCGGGCTCGAGCTCCAGGAGGTAGCGGCCGAGCGGGCCTTCGAGGCCGGTGAGGGCGGTCTCTGCGCGCTCGGCGGCGCGGCGGAAGGCAGCCTGGCGTCGCTCGGGCGTGCAGGGATCCGGCTCCCCCTTGGCCCACCGCTCGAGGAGGCGGCAGAACGCCAGCCCGGCCACCTCGCTCGCGGTCAGCGAGTTGATCAGACGGTTCGTCGTCCGGTCGGACACGCCGTAGCCGCGCATGAGGTCGGGCCAGCCGCCGCAGTTCGTCTCGCTCATGCCCTAACTAGTACACCAACTGGGGCCGAACGCGTACCGTTCCCGGGGGATGGCGACCTACGACCGCGTCCGCGACCTGCCGCTCGAGATCGAGTCGTACGGGCTCGAGGGGCTCGAGGTGCAGGCCTCGCCGGAGTTCACCCGGCTGACGACCGTGATCCACCTCGAGGGCGGCGGGCACGAGGGCGTCGGCGAGGACGTCACGTACTCCAACGAAGACCACGTCGCCCTGCAGGCCGAGGGGCCGAAGCTCCCCCTCGCCGGCAGGCACACGCTGGACAGCTTCTCCCAGCTCCTGGAGCGCCTCTCGCTCTTCCCCTCGGACCCGGGCATGCCGGCGTTCCTCGACTACCGGCGCTGGGCCTACGAGAGCGCAGCTCTCGACCTCGCCCTCCGCCAGGCCGGCATCCCGCTGGGCGAGGCGGTCGGGCGCGAGCCGCAGCCGGTCACGTTCGTCGTCTCGCTGCGGCTCGAGAAGCCTCCGGCGCTCGACCCGATCCCGGGCCTCCTGGCGCGCTACCCCGACCTCCGCTTCAAGGTCGACCCGACCAGCGAGTGGGACGAGGCGCTCGTGGCGGCCCTGGCGGAGACCGGCGCCGTCGACACGACCGATCTCAAGGGCGCCTACAAAGGCACGCCCGTAGACCAGTCGGGCGATCCCGAGCTCTACCGCCTGGTCGCCGAGGGCTTCCCGTCGGCGTGGATCGAGGATCCCGACCTGAACGACCAGACCGCGCCGGTCCTCGAGCCGCACCGCGACCGGATCACCTGGGACGCGCCCATCCACTCGGTCGCCGACATCGAGGGCCTCCCCTTCCCCCCGCGGACGCTGAACTTCAAGCCATCGCGCTTCGGTAGCGTGCAGCGCCTCTTCGACGGCTACGACCACTGCGCCGAGCACGGAATCGCCATCTACGGCGGCGGCCAGTGGGAGCTCGGCCCCGGCCGGGGCCAGATCCAGCACCTGGCCTCGCTCTTCCACCCGGTGACGCCGAACGACGTGGCCCCGGCGGCGTTCAACATCCACCGCAACGACCCGCCGCCGGGCCTGCCCACGAGCCCGCTCCCGCCCCAGCCGAGCGCGACGGGCTTCCGCTGGGGCGAGTAGCCGCTCTCGCTGGAGCCCTGATCAGTCTCCGCCGACGTCGGGCTCGGGACCGGATCCTCTGCCCTCGCCGTTCTCGTCGCAGAGAAGCTTGATCTTGTCGAAGACGCCTTCCTCGAGGAGGGCGGTCTCGATCTTGGCGCCCTCGACGAGCGCCGCCGCGGACGGGTCGCCCTCGTCGGCGCAGTCGCAGTCGCTCCACTGGAGCACCGTCTCGCCAGTGACCGTTCCGACGAGCTGTCCTTCCTCGGTCTGGATCACGAGGAGGCCGGTTCCGGAATCGAAGGAGACGACCGCGCCCAGCGCGTCGTTCTCGTCCTCCTGGTCGACACCGTCGCCGTCGCGATCGCCTTCGCAGGCGTCGTCGCCGTTGTCGTCCTCGTCCTCGTTCTCGATGCCGTCGTCGTCGGCGTCCTCGTCGCCGTCCTTCACGCCGTCGTCGTCCGAGTCCGGGTCGAGCGGGCGCGTCTCCTGCTCGTTCTCGTCCTCGTTCGCGACGCCGTCGTGGTCGCTGTCGTCGTCGTCGGCCGCGCACGGCTCCATGGGGTCATCCTCGTCCTCGTTCTTCGTGCCGTCGTGGTTGCGGTCCTCGTCGCCGTCGCGCTTGCCGTCGCCGTCGCCGTCGGGGTCGACCGGATCGCTGCCGAACACGCGCACCTCGTCGCCGTCAGTCGACGCCGTCCCGGTCGGTGTCCTCGCGCCGCGGATTGGTGTGCTGCCGGTACTCGCGGAGGTTGACGAGCCTGTCGCGGTCGGGATCGCCGCCCGCGTTCGCGTGATACGGGCTCAGACTCGTGAGCGCGCTCCCACCGGTTCGGCATCCCGTCGTGGTCGGAATCCCGCACGCCCGCATGGGCTGAGGGGACGGCGAATGCGAGCGCGAGCAGCAGCGCCTGCGCCGAGCGCAACGGCGAGCCGGAAGGGATTGGCGATGGGCAGAGCAGTTGGCATGAGGACTCCTACCTCCGGGTGTCATGGGTCATGTGACGCCGCAGCGCCATGACTCCCAGGAGATCGGCGGCGCCGCTTCGGGGGTCGAGCCCGAACGGGTGAAAGGGCCGCATGTGCGGCGAAAATCACTGCAACGGGTGAGGCGAGCCGGAGGGCTCCGGAGCCGCTGCCCGAGGCGCTCGGCTAGACCTCGACGACGACCGGGAGGATCATCGGCCGGCGGCCCGTGCGCTCGGCGACGAGCTTCCCGATGTTGTCGTGCAGGTGCTCCTGGAGGAGCTTCAGCTCGACCACGTCCTGCGCGAGGCACTCCTCGATGGTGCGCTCCGCCTCGCGGCGCGCCTCCTCGAGCAGGGAATCGGACTCGGCGAACCCCCGGGAGATGACCTCGGGCGCGGCGAACTCACGGCCGTTCTGCGACCCGACCGTGGCGACAACGATGAGCACGCCGTCCTCGGAGAGGTGGCGGCGGTCGCGGAGGGACACGTCCTGGACGTCCCCCACGCCGAGGCCGTCGACGAACGTGCTCCCGACCTCGAGCTGGTCGACGAGCCGGGCGATGCCGCCCCTGAGCTCGACGACGGAGCCGTTCTCCGCGAGGACGATCCGGTCCGCGGGAACTCCTGCGTCGCGCGCGAGGCGTGCCTGCGCTGCGAGCATGCGGAACTCGCCGTGGACGGGCATGACGTTGTGCGGCCGGAGCAGGGCGAGGATCGTGCGGATCTCCTCCGCGTTCCCGTGCCCCGACACGTGTACCGGGGCGATCTCCTGGTGCAGCACCTCGGCGCCGGACTTGGCAAGCCGGTTGATGGTGTCGTGGACGCGCAGCTCGTTCCCCGGCACCGGCTTGGCGGAGATGATGACCGTGTCGCCCTCCTCGATGGCCACGTGCGGGTGATCGTGGTAGGCCATCCGCGTGAGCGCGGACATCGGCTCGCCCTGGCTGCCGGTGCAGAGGATCATCGTCTCCTCCGGCCGGAGCAGATCGAGCTCGTCGGGCTTGACGAGCAGCTCGTCGCTCACGTCCAGGTAGCCGAGGTTCCGGGAGATGTTGACGTTCTTGCGGAGCGAGCGGCCGACCAGGCAGACCTTCCTCCCGGTCTCGGCCGCGACGTCGATCGCCTGCTGCACGCGGTGGATGTTCGACGCGAAGGAGGCGACGAGGACGCGGCCGTTCCGCAGCGGGATCAGGTGCCGGAAGACCTCCCCCACCGTCCGCTCCGACTCGGTGACTCCCGGCCGCTCGGCGTTCGTCGAGTCGCCCAGCAGGAGGTCGACGCCACGGTTTCCGAGCTCGGCGAGCTTGCCGAGGTCGGTCCGGAAGCCGTCCACGGGCGTGTGGTCGATCTTGTAGTCGCCGGTCGCGACGACCAGCCCGCCCGGCGTCTCGAGCGCGACCGCCACCGCGTCGGGGATCGAATGCGCCATCCGGACGAACTCGACCTGATACGGACCGACTGCGACTGCGCCTTTCTCAGGCTCGATCTCGATCAGCTCGGCCCCGCGCAGGAGGCCGTGCTCGTCGAGCTTCGACTTCACCAGGCCGAGCGTCAGGCGGGTGGCCCAGATCTCCGGGACGCCCACCTCGCGCATGAGGTACGGGAGGGCGCCGACGTGATCCTCGTGCCCGTGTGTCAGGACGACGGCGCGGATCTCGTCTTGCCGCTCGCGCAGGTACTCGAAGTCGGGGAGAACGAGGTCGACACCGAGATGCTCGTCGCGCGGGAAGGACAATCCCGCGTCGATGACGACGATCCCGTCGTCGCATTCGACGACCGTCATGTTCTTCCCGACCTCGCCCAGACCGCCGAGCGGGACGATCCGTGTGCTCTCGGACATCTGCCGCAGTCTACTTCCGGGCTGCGGCCGGACGACCTCGCCCCGGTTGGATACCGTGGGCCGCATGGAAGCAAGCGACGCGCGCCCGGCGCTGCTCGGGGCGATCGGCAAGACGCCCGTGGTGCGCCTCGAGCGCCTCGCCGGCCCCGGTCGCGCCGAGGTCTGGCTCAAGCTCGAGTCGGCGAACCCGACCGGCTCCTACAAGGATCGCATGGCCCTGGCCATGATCGAGGGTGCCGAGCGGTCGGGGCGCCTCGCGCCCGGGCAGACGGTGGTGGAGTACACCGGCGGGAGCACGGGCTCCTCGCTCGCGTTCGTCTGCGCCGTCAAGGGCTACCCGCTGCGGATCGTCACCTCGGACGCGTTCGCGCCGGAGAAGCTGCAGACGATGCGCGCTTTCGGCGCCGAGCTCGACGTCCTCCCCAGCCCCGAGGGCATCACCGGCGACCTGATCCCCCGCCTCATGGAGCGCGCGGCCGAGATCGTCGAGGAGGTCGACGGCTACGCCACCGACCAGTTCCGGAACGAGGACATGGTCGCCGGCTACGCGGAGCTCGGGGCCGAGCTGGCCGAGCAGCTCGACAACCGCGTCGACGCGTTCTGCTGCTACGTGGGCACCGCCGGCTGCTTCCTCGGCGTCACCCGCGCGCTTCGGCAGACGATCCCGTCCGTCTACCGCGCCGTCATCGAGCCGGCCGAGTCGCCCGCGATCTCGGCTGGCCACTCCGGGACGCACCACATCGAGGGCGGCGGCGTCGGGTTCTGGCCGCCGCTCCTCTCCCGCGAGGACTTCGAGGAGGTCTTCGCCGTCCCGGAGGCGGAGGCGTTCGCGACGGCCGCCCGGGCCGCGAAGCTCGAAGGGCTCCTCTGCGGGCCCTCGACCGGCGCGAACATCGCGGTCGCGCTCGAGCTGGCGGAGCGCCTCGGCCCCGGGGCGCGCGTGGCGACGACGAACGTCGATTCCGGCCTGAAGTACCTGGCCCGCGGCCTCGAGCTGGGTTAGGAGGGTTTGGCGGAGGATCGCTCGTCGGCGGGGTGCGATGGTCGTTCCGAGACAAGGACGCAGGGAGCGTTCGTAGCCGGAGGCTACGGGCGGGACTGAGGACGCAGCATCGGGGCGAACAGCGCGGCCCGACGCCACAGCCGCTCCTGCGCCGAACCCTCCTAGGCCCTGGCGACGGCGAGGACGCCGGCGCGCTCGAGGGTGTCGCGGATGAGGCCCTTCGCCTCGTCCGAGGCCTCGACGAGCGGGAGCCGCAGGCCGCCCACGTCGTGGCCGACCATGGCGAGGGCCGCCTTGACCGGAATGGGGTTCGTGGTCACGGCGAGCGCCTCGATCACCGGTCGGAGCTCGGCGTCGATGGCGCGGGCGCCCTCGACGTCGCCGTCCTTGAACCGTGTCACCAGCTCGCGCACCCGCGGCCCGACGAGGTGCGTGTAGACGAGGATCCCGCCCACGCCTCCCAGCTCCAGGAACGGGAGCAGGAGGTCGTCGTTGCCGGCGTAGAGGGCGAGGTCGGTCTCCTTCAGGATACGACGGGCCTGGCCCGGGTCGGTCGTCGCCTGCTTGACGGCGACGACGTTCGGGATCTCCGCGAGCTTCGCGAGCGTCTCGGGCTCGAGGTTGACGACCACGCGCTGCGGGATGTTGTAGACCACGATCGGCCGGTCGGTAGCCTCGGCGATCGCGCGGAAATGAGCCAGGATTCCGGCCACGGGAGGCTTGTTGTAGTAGGGCGTGACGACGAGGAAGCCGTCGACCCCGAGCTCGTGCGCCTGGCCCGTCAGGTGGACGGAGTGGGCAGTCGAGTACGTGCCCGTGCCGGCGATCACCGTCGCGCGGTCGCCGACCGTCTCGACCGCGGCGGCGAAGAGCGCCAGGCGCTCCTCGTCGGTCAGCGTCGGTGCCTCGCCCGTGGTTCCGGCGACGACGACGCCGTCGGAGCCCGTGTCCACGAGGTGCGTGCACAGGCGCTGAAACGCGTCCAGGTCGACAGATCCGTCCGCACGGAAGGGCGTGACGACGGCTGTCAGTACCTCGCCGAGCACGGATCGCATTGTAATCGGCCCGCTGGACAAGCTGAACCGTGGCGCCCTGAGCGCGTCAGGCGGCCTGCATGGTGAACTCTCGCCAGGGCAGCTGCTCGACTGGGACGTCCGCCAGGAACCTGACGAGATCCTCCCGGCCGTAGTACGTCGGCGTGCCGCGTGAGTTCTGGACCATCAGGATCGCGGGAACGCCGAACTCGCTCGAGAACGCCCGAACCGCAGCGTCTCTCTCACGCTTCAGGCCGCTCATGACGGACGGCCGGACGACCACCACTGCGAACCTCACGCCCTGCTCGCGAACGAGGGCTACGTGCCCCTTCATGGGCTCTCTCCTGCGTCGAAGGGAGCAGGATCTGTATCAGGAGGGTCGGACGGACAGCTCCGGCGGAAGCTCACGCCTCCCGGGGCCGGGCGAACACCATGCTGCCAGAGCCGTCGGACGGCCCTGCGCCCTCCTACTAGTCCAGGAGGATGTCGAGCCCGACCGTGAGGCCCGGCGGGAGCGACCCCAGCCGCTCCAGCGCCAGCAGCACTCCCGGCACGAACGCCTCGCGCGAGAGCGTGTCGTGGCGGATCGTCAGCAGCTGGCCCTCGTCCCCGAAGAGGACCTCCTGGTGGGCGACGAGGCCCGGGAGGCGGACCGAGTGGATCGGGACGTCGCCGGGGAGCAGCTCGGCGGTCGCCTTCGCCGTGCCAGACGGTGCGTCCAGCTTCGTCTCATGGTGGAGCTCGACGATCTCCGCCCGCGGGAAGTGGCGCCCGGCCTCGGCCGCGAAGCGCAGCATCAGGACGGCGCCGAGCGCGAAGTTCGGGGCGACGAAGCACGCCACCCCCCGCTCGCGTGCGAGCGCGTCGAACGCGGCGAGGTCGCCGGCGCCCAGCCCGGTGGTGCCCACCACGGTGGGAACGCCGGCGGAGAGACAGCGCTCGACGTTGGCCCGGACGGCCGCCGCGACGGTGAAGTCGACCGCAGCGTCGTGCCCGCCGGGATCCCAGTCGTCGCCGCTCCCGACGGCCGTCACCTGGTGACCGGCTTCGGTCAGGCGCGGTCGCAGGGCGGAGCCGACCTTGCCGCCTCCGCCCAGCAGCAGGACCTTCACGCCGCGGCGCGCTCCGCGAGCCCCGGGCAGACGGGCCCGACGGCCTCGAGGAGACGCTCCTCATCGGGCCCGATCGCGGCGACTGAGAATGCATCCGCAGGCAGCAGCACCTCGGCGAGCTGCGCGACGGCATCCACGTCGACCGCCTCGATCTCCGCGAGGATGCGGTCGAGCCCCAGGAGCTCGCTGTCCGTGATCAGCGACTTGCCGAGGCGGCTCATCCGGTTGGAGGTCATCTCCATGGAGAGCATGATCCTGCCCTTCAGGTTCTCCCTCGCCCGCGCCAGCTCGTCGGCGGCCGGCCCGTGCTCTGCGATGTCCTCGATCTGCTCGGACACGATCCGAAGGCACTCCGCCAGGTTTTCCTCGCGCGTCCCGACGTAGACGCCGATCTGGCCCGTGTCGGCGTACTGCGACGAGAACGTGTACACGGCGTAGGCGAGACCGCGCTTGTCCCTGATCTCCTGGAACAGGCGCGAGGAGGCGGAGCCGCCCAGGACGCTGTCGAGGATCGACGCGGTGAAGCGCCGGCGGTCGGAGCGCGCGATGCCGGGCGCCGACAGGCAGACGTGGTACTGCTCAGTCGGCTTCTGCTGGAAGACCAGCGAGGGCTTCGGCGGCGCGACGAACGGGCTTCGGGCGGAGGGCTTTCGCGCCGGCGGGGCCGCAGCCTTGGCGCGCATGCCGTCCACGAGACCCACGAGCACGTCGTGGTCGATGCTCCCGGCGGCGGCCACGACGACGTTGTCGGGCCGGTAGCGGCGGCGGTGATAGGCGGCGAGCGAGCGCCGCGACACCGAGGAGATCACGTCCGCCGAGCCGAGAACGGGCCTGCCGAGGGCGTGCCGGCCGAAGACGGCTTTCGTCACGAGGTCGAAGATCAGCTCATGCGGCGAGTCCTCGACCATGGCGATCTCCTCGAGCACGACTGCCCGCTCCGCGTCGATGTCGACCAGGCTCGGCGCGAAGACCATGTCGGTCATGACGTCCAGGGCCGTCTCGAGATGCTCGTCGAGGACGCGTGCGTAGACGACGGTGTAGTCGCGCGCTGTCGCCGCGTTGAGCTCGCCGCCGAGCGTGTCGAAGATCTCCGCCACCTCCTGCGCCGAGTAGGAGGCCGTCCCCTTGAAGAGCAGATGCTCGAGAAAGTGGCTGAGGCCCGCGTGCGTGTCGTCCTCGTCGCGGGAGCCGGTGCCGATCCAGAAGCCGATGGCAACCGAGCGGACCGACGGAAGCGGCTCCGTGACGACCCGGGTGCCGCTGTCGAGCGTCGTCAGCAGGTAGTTCTGCACGGTCGCATGGTAGGGATCAGGCCTGCCTGAAGGCTCCTCCCGGGTTGCCGGCGACCCGGGCCAGCGCCGCGAGAGCCTTGAGCGGGGGCCGGGCAAGGCCGCGGGCGGCGCTCACGTCCTGGATCTCGCCTCGGACGAGCCGCTCCACGGTGTTCCAGACGATCCGGGAGCGCGCGAGGCGGAACGTCGTGCGCGGGAAGCGGTCGAGAGCGGCCTTCACGCCCCAGGAGGCCCACAGGTGGGTTCCGAGCTGGCCGGCCAGCCGCTCGCCGTAGGGAGCCAGGCTTTCGTCATGTCCGGCAAGCAGGTCGCCGACCGCCTCCGCGGCCAGCTTCCCGGACAGGAACGCCTCGAACATCCCGTCCCCCGACACTGGGTCCACGAGGCCCGCCGCGTCGCCGACCACAGCCGCCCGGCCGCGGGCTAGCGTCGAGCGAGGCGAGCGGAGCGGAAGCCGAAAGCCGCGCAGGCTCTCGAGGTCGTCCGCCTCGACTCCGTGGATGGCGCACAGCTCGCGCAGGCTCTCGCGCAGGCGCGGCCCCTCGCGCTCCCAGCCTCCGATCCCGATGTTGGCGTGATCCCCCTTGGGGAACACCCAGCCGTAGCCACCGGGGACGATCCCCAGCTCGAGGACGGCCCGGCCGCGATAGCCGTCGCCGAGCCGCTCATAGGGAACGTTCCCCTCGAGCGCGACGCCGACCGCCTGGTTCCCTCCCAGCCCGAGCGCCTTCGCGCAGACGCCGTTGACCCCGTCGGCGGCGACGAGCGCCTCCGCGTGGAGCCTCTCGCCGCCGGCCGTCACCTCGACCCCGTCCGGGCCGGCCTCGACGGCCGTCACCTTCACGCCGTCTCGCAGCTCCGCTCCGGCGCTCAGGGCCTGCTCGAGGAGGAGGGCGTCCAGCCGCACGCGTTGCGTCATGAGCACGAGCGGATCGTTCCCGCCGCGCTCGAACCAGCTGCCGTAGCGGAGGCGCATCCGAACCGAGGTGACGGTGTCCTCGACCACGGGAGCGATGGAGAACGGGAGCAGACGGGCCGCCCGGCCGGTGACCCCTCCGCCGCAAGGCTTGTCGCGCGGAAAGCGGGCGCGGTCGAGCACGAGGACAGACGCCCCCGCCGAGGCGAGGCGATACGCGCACGTCGAGCCCGCGGGCCCGGCGCCCGCGACGATCGCGTCGTAGCGAGGCACCGCAGCATTATGGCCGTCTCACAGACCGGCGGCGCTCCTGGTTTAACTCCCCGGATGGAGACCGCGCTCACGCTCGAGCGTAGGACGGCCACGGCGCACGGCGCGCTCCTGGCGGTCGTGGTCGTCTGGGCGAGCGCGTTCTCGGTAATCAAGGCGCTGCTCGACCACGGCTTCGCGGCGGAGGACGTCGCCATCCTGCGCTACCTCGTAGCCGCGCCCGGCTTCCTCTTCATCCTCTGGCGGGCCGGGGGGCTGCCGGGCCTGACGCGGCGGGACGGCCTGAGGCTCGCAGCGGTCGGCGTCTGCGTGGTCGTCGGCTACCACATCTCGCTCAACGTGGGCACGAAGTACACGACCGCTGGAACCGCTGCGCTCGTGGTGGCGCTCTCCCCCGCGCTGACCCTCGTGCTCGCGACGGCCTTCGGGCTCGAGCACGCCAGCCTGCGCCGGGCGGCCTGGCTCGCGGTCGCCTTCGCGGGGGTCGCGATCGTCGTCCTGCTCGGCGCAGGCGCGGAGCTCTCGTTCGCGAACGCGAAGGGCCCCCTGATCGTGCTCGCCGCGCCGGCGGCCTTCGCCTTCTACAACGTGCTCCTGAAGCCGCTGCTGGGGCGTTACGACCTGCTCGCGCTGACCGCCGCGACGAGCCTCGTCGGCACCGTCTTCCTCCTGCCGTTCGTCAGTGCCAGCACCCTCGACTCGGTTACGGGCATCTCCGCGGAGGACGCGATCCTCGTGCTCTACCTCGGCGTCGTCTCCACGTTCCTCGGCTACATCGGCTGGAACATCGGCCTGCGCGGGCTCGGCGCCACGCGGGCGGTCACGTACACGTACCTGATCTCGCCCCTGGCCGTGTTGATCGGCGCGGTGATCCTGGACGAGCCGGTCACTCTCTGGCTCGCCGTGGGCGGGGCGCTCGTGCTGGGCGGCGTCGCCGCCGCCCAGCGCTCACGCTGAAGAGCTAGTTGGGATTCCGGCGGGGGCCGCGCCGCCCACGGTCGCCGCCCTCGCGCTCGCGCCGCTCGCGCGGAGGGGCGTCCTTCGCCCGCTCGATCAGCTCCTCGGGCTGGACGACGACGCCGTTCTCGTGCTTGCCGACGAGCTTGAGGCCGATCCGGCCGCGGGCCTTGTCGACCTCCTGCACGACGACGTCCAGCACGTCTCCGCGGCTGATGACGTCCTCGATGTGGCCGACCCGGCCGGGGCCCACGTTGGAGACGTGGAGCAGGCCGTCGGTGCCCTTCTTCAGCTCGACGAAGGCGCCGAAGTCGGTGGTCTTCACGACCTTGCCGGTGTACGTGTCGCCGACCTCGGGCTCCTTGGTGAGAGCCTGGATCGCGGCGATCGCGGCGTCGGCCTTCTCGCCCTCGGTCGCGTAGATGAGGATCGTGCCGTCCTCCTCGATGTCGATCTGCACCTCGTAGTCGGACTCGAGGCCGCGGATCGTCTCGCCGCCCTTGCCGATGATGAGGCCGATCTGCTCGGGGTCGATGGAGATCGTCGTGATCCGCGGCGCGTGGGCCGCGAGCTCGGTGCGGGACTCGGAGATGGCCTCGGCCATCTTGTCGAGGATGAACTCGCGGGCCCGCTTGGCCTGCTCGAGCGCGTTCCGCATGATCTCCTGCGTGACGCCGGTGATCTTGATGTCCATCTGCAGGGCGGTGATGCCCTCGCGGGAGCCGGCGACCTTGAAGTCCATGTCGCCCAGGTGATCCTCGGCGCCCTGGATGTCGGTGAGGATGACGTGCTCGTCGCCCTCCTTGACGAGGCCCATGGCGATCCCGCTGACGGGCCTCTTGATCGGCACGCCGGCGTCCATGAGCGCGAGCGTCGAGCCGCAGACCGAGCCCATCGAGGACGAGCCGTTCGACTCGAGCGTCTCCGAGACGAGGCGGATCGTGTACGGGAACTCGTCGAGCGGCGGGATCATCGGCTCGAGCGCGCGCTGCGCAAGCGCCCCGTGGCCGATGTCGCGGCGCTTGGGGCCGCGCATGAAGCCCGTCTCCCCGACCGAGTAGGGCGGGAAGTTGTAGTGGTGCATGTAGCGGCGCTCGGACTCGAGGGAGAGGTCGTCGATGCGCTGCCCCTCCTTGGCGGTGCCGAGCGTGAGGAGCGTCATGATCTGCGTCTGGCCGCGAGTGAAGAGCGCCGAGCCGTGCGTGCGGGCGGAGACGCCCACCTCGCAGGCGATCGGCCTGATCTCGTCGGTGGCGCGGCCGTCCGGGCGGCGCTTCTCGACGGCGATCTTCCGGCGGATCAGATCCTTGTAGATCGCCTCGGCCGCCTTCTTGACGTAGCCCCGCGTGAGGCTGTCCTTGACGGACGGCGCCTCGCCCTCGACCGTCGCCGGCCCGACCGGGAACGGCAGCTCGGAGGTCTCGAGTATGCGCTCGAAGAGCAGGTGGCGCTTGGCCGACCGGAGCTGCTTCGAGTCCTGCTCGTGGTCGGTCAGGGCGCGGAGGTCGTCCTCGAACTGCGCGCGGACCGGGGCCATGACGGCCTCGAGCCGCCGGCGCTCGAGGATCGCCTCGAGGCTGGCCCGGACCTGGGTCTCGCGGACGATGTCCTCCTCCGTCGAGTCGATCGAGATCGGCGGGCAGAGCTCGACGACGATCGCGTCGACCTCGGCTGCAGCCTCGCGGAGGCCTTCGGCGTGGATGCGCGCGAAGATGCGCTCGCCGTGGGAGTTCTCGAGCTCGTCGGTGAGCTCGGGGTCGAGCCACTTGGGCTTGCCCGCCTGCGCGCGCAGCTCCTCCTGGAGCTCGCAGAGCTTCTTGATCTCGGCGTGGGCAAGCTCGAAGGCCTCGAGGAGCGTGTCCTCGCGCACCTCGTTCGCGCCCGCCTCGACCATCGTCAGGCCTTCCTTCGTCCCGACCACGATCAGGTCGAGCTCGGAGGTCTCGATGTCGGGGAGCGTCGGGTTGACGACCAGCTGCCCGTCGAGGACGCCGATCCGGACCGCGCCCACGGGGCCGAGGAAGGGAAGCGGCGAGATCATCAGCGCGGCCGAGGCGCCGTTGATGGCCAGGATGTCGTGCGGGGTGATCAGGTCGGCCGAGAGCGTGGTGCAGATGACCTGCACCTCGTTCCGGAAGCCCTTCGGCCAGAGCGGCCGGATCGGGCGGTCGATCATGCGGGCGGTGAGGATCGCCTTCTCGGTCGGGCGTCCCTCGCGCTTGAAGAAGCCGCCGGGGATCTTGCCGGCCGCGTACATCCGCTCCTCGACGTCGACGGTGAGCGGGAAGAAGTCCGCGCCCTCCCGCGCCTCGAGGCGGCCCTGGGCCGTCGCGAGGACCATCGTGTCCCCGCTCCTGACGACGACGGCGCCGTCGGCCTGCTTGGCCAGCTTGCCCGTCTCGAACGTGATCTCGTCGCGGCCGATTGCAGCCGTGACCGACGTTACCTCTGGTGCGATCGTGCTCATGTGTCCTCCTTCTTCCTTGCGGGAGACGGAGGCGGAGGTTTGAGGCAGCCCCGGCCGGGACGGTGTCCCGAGGATCTCCCTCAAACTTCCACCTGGGTCTCCCAGGTCTTGGCCCTGTCAGGGGCGGGCGGGGAGCTCGGGAGTTCCGCCTACCTCCTCAGGCCGAGTTCTTGAATCAGCGCGCGATAACCCTCGAGGTCGCGCTTCTGCAGGTAGTTGAGCAACCTTCGGCGCCTGCCGACGAGCTTCAGGAGCCCGCGGCGGCTGTGGTGATCCTTCCGGTGCGTGCGCAGGTGCTCGGTCAGCTGTTCGATCCGCTTCGTGAGCAGGGCAATCTGCACCTGGGGAGAGCCGGTGTCGCCGGTCGACCGCCCGTGGCGGTCGAAAATCTCGCTCTTTGCGTCCTTCGTGAGGGTCACGACCGACGTAGGCTAGCAAAGGTGCAGGTACCCCCAGGTGTTGCCGCAGGCCACCCTGCGACGGCCGAGGCCGGCCTCGAGATCCTCGCCGAGGGCGGTTCGGCCGCCGACGCGGCGGTGGCGGCCGCGCTCGCCTCGTGCGTGGCGGAAACGGTGATGACCGGGATCGCGGGAGGCGGCTACGCCGTCTGGGTGGAGGCAGGGAGCGACCGCGCGGAGGTGCTGGACTTCTTCGTGGCGGTGCCCGGGCTCGGCCGCCCGCGGGAGACCCCGGACCTGGAGGAGCTTGCCGTCCCCTTCGGCGAGGAGCTCGTCCACTACTTCGTCGGTGCCGCGACGTGCGCCGTCCCGGGCGTCCCCGCCGGTCTCGACGAGCTCTGGCGCCGCGCCGGCCGCCTCCCCTGGGCCCGAGTCGTGCAACCGGCGCTCCGGCTCGCCCAGGACGGCGTGCCGATGCCGCCCGCGCACGCCAAGTGCCTCGCCATGCTCGCACCGGTGATGACCATGCGCGAGGGAGGCCGCCTCTACGCGCCCGGCGGACTGCTCCTGGAGGCGGGAGACCGGCTCGACCAGCCGGGCCTCGCCGCGGCGCTCGAGGTGATCGCGGCCGAGGGGGCCCGTAGCTTCTACGAGGGCACGCTCGCCGAGGCCCTGCTCCAGCTCATGGAGGAGCGCGGGGGCCTGGTCACGCCGGAGGACCTGGCCGCCTACCGGGTGGCGTGGCTCCCGCCGGCCGAGGCCTCCTACGCGGGCGTGCACATCCAGACGCGGGGCGGTTTCTCGGACGTGGTGGGCAACCTCGTCGATTTTCCTCCGCTCAGCGGCGCCGAGCCGGCCGAGCGCGCGCTTGCCCTCGCGCGCGTCCTCGCGGCCCCGCTCTACAGCGGCCGCACCTACGAGCACACGACCAACCTCTGCGTCGTCGACCCGGGCGGGAGCGCGTGTGTGCTCACGACGAGCCTCGGGCTCGGCTCCGGCGATTTCCTGCCCGGCTACGACGTCCACCTGAACAGCATGCTCGGCGAGTCCGATCTGCTCATCGGCCCGCTGGAGCCCGGGGGGCGGATGGCGAGCATGATGGCGCCGACCGTCGCGCTCGACGACGACGGCCTCGTGCTTGCGGGTGGAGCGGCCGGGGGAACGCGCCTTCGCCCCGCGCTGGCGCAGGTGCTCTCGGGGATCCTGGACGAGGGCCTCATGCCGCAAGACGCCGTCGACCGCCCGCGGCTTCACTCCACCGGGGAGATCGTCCACCTCGAGCCCGGCTTCGAGGACGCGGCGGTCGACGCCCTGCGGTCGGAGGGCTACGACGTCCGCCTGTGGAACGAGCTCCACCACTACTTCGGCGGCGTCAGCGTCGTGGGGAGGACGGGAGCGGGAGCCGATCCTCGCCGCAGTGGCCTGGCTCTGCCGCTGGGCTAGGCCGGCCGCTCGGCCGCACGGGCGGCCTCGACGTCCGCGGCGATCTGGGCCACCAGGTCCTCCTCGCTCTCGAACGCGCGCTCCTCGCGCAGGCGCTCCCACAACTCGAGCCGCAGGCGGCTGCCGTACAGGTCGCCGTCGAAGTCGAGCAGGAAGGCCTCGATCCGCCGCTCGTCGCCGCCGTAGTGCGGGTTGACGCCGATCGAGGCGGCGACGCGGTGGCCGAGCGCCTCGCCCGCGTAGATGCCGTACGCGGGCACGAGCGCGTGGCGCTCGGGCGAGAGGTTTGCGGTCGGGAAGCCGAGCGTCCCGCCGCGCTGGTCGCCGTAGACGACCTCGCCCTCCAGCTCGAAGGGCCTCCCCAGGAGGGCTGCCGCGGCTCGGAGATCTCCCTCGCGCACGAGCTCTCTGATCCCGCTCGACGAGACGCCCTCGAGGAGGGGGACGGGGCGAACGTCCAGCCCCAGCGAGCGGAGGAGCGCAACGTCGCCGCGGCGCCCGGCGCCGAAGCGGAAGTTCTCCCCCGCGATGACCACGTGCGCGCCGATGCGGGTCAGGTACTCGGCCACGAACTCCTCGGGCTCCCGGCGGGACAGCTCCTGCGTGAACTCGACGACGAGCAGCTCGTCGGGGCCGGCCTCCTCGATCAGCTCCACGCGGCGGTCGAAGGTCGACAGGAGCTGCACGTCGTAGCCGAGCACGAGGCGTGGATGGGGCTCGAACGTCAGGACCGTCGACCGGAGCCCGGTCGCCTTCGCCGCCTCGATCACCGCTCGGTGCCCGAGGTGGACGCCGTCGAACGTGCCGAGTGCGACCGCCCGCCGGGCCGGCTCGAGCTCGGCTGGGGACCGGGCGACGATCACGGCGCCTCCTCCGGCAGCTCGCGCAACGCCGGCACCGGCGAGGGCAGGAGCCAGAGCGCGCCGGCCAGAGCTCCCACGGTCGCCACCCACAGGGTCGGGCGCACGCCGATCGCCGCCCCGAGCGCACCCCCCGCGAGCGAACCGAGCGGACGGATCCCCCAGTTGACGAAGTTGAACGCCCCCGTCGCCCGCGAGCGAAGGCGGTCGGGCGTGAGCGCGAACATGATCGAGCCGACGTTGATGTCGAGAATCATGACGCCCATTCCCGAGAGGAACTCGGCGGCGAAGAGCATTCCCAGGATCAGCGGGCGCGGCCCCTCCGCCAGCGGGACGAGCACGAGCGGCGCCGGGAAGAGCACGCACCCGAGCAGGAATGCTCTCCCGACGCCGAGCGAGCGACCGACCCGCCCGGCGATGACAGCGCCGAGAATGCCGCCGACGGCCCCCGCACCGAGCACGAGCCCGAGCGTGCCCGCGTCGACGCCGAGCGCCCGGGTGGCATAGAGGACGAACAGCGCGTGGAAGGCGTAGTTGAAGAAGTTCAGCGTCGCCACGGCCGTGAGCGTCGGCCTGAAGATCGGGTTCCGCGCGATGAAGCGGAGGCCTACCGCCAGGCGGGCACGCAGGCCCGATCCCTCCTCGGGCTCGAGCGGCGGCTCCTCAGCCTGCGCGCGCCCCAGGAAGACGGCGGACACGAGGAACGAGACGGCGTCCGCGAGCAACGCAAAGGGCGCGCTGAACAGTTGCACGAGTAGACCACCGAGCGACGGGCCCGCGACGGCGGAGAACGAGCGGCTGCCGTGGACGAGCGAGTTGCCCTCGACGTAGCGCTCACGCGACGTCAAGGAGACGAACAGGGTCGGATACGAGAGGTCGAAGAAGACAGCGAGGGAGCCGGAGAGGAACGCGACCGCGTACAGCTGGCCGAGCGTGAGGTCGTCGAGCGCGTAGGCGAGCGGGATCGTCCCGACGAGCGCGGCTCGTCCAAGGTCGGCCGCGACCATGACCCTCCGTCGACTGGCCACTCGGTCGAGCCAGACGCCTGCCGGGAGCGAGAAGAGCAGGTGCGGGACGAGCGCCGCGGCGCCCAGGAGGCCCATCTGGCCCGGCCCCGCGTCGAGGACGAGGACGGCGAGGAGCGGGACCGCGATGAAGGCGATCTGGTCGCCGAGCAGCGACACGGACAGAGCGAGCCAGAAGTTCCGGAAATCGCGCTCCCGGAGGAGCCTCATCCGACGACGGTCTCGGGCCTGATCGTCCCGTCGGCGGCCTGTCCGACCGCCACCAGCTCGCCGTCGCCCGTCCAGAGGGCGGTCGGCCCCTCCCCCGCTCCTGGGAGCGCGCGGCCGGAGCGCACCAGCGCCGCCTCGGTCTCGTCGAGGCGGCGCTCCGGCAGATCGACGAGCGCCGCGAGTAGCGGTAGCACGCGCTCCTCGTCAGCGTCCTCGACCCGGAAGCTGCCGACGGCCGTTCGGCGAAGCCAGCGGCAGTGGCCGCCGAGCACGTCGGCGATCGCGCGCACGTACGTCCCGCTCGAGACGTACAGGTCGAGCTCGACGAGCGGCGGCTCGTAGCGGGCGATCCGGAGCTCGTGGATCGTGGAGCTGCGCACCGGCATCTCCACGGCCACGCCCCGGCGGTGCAGGCGGTAGGCGCGCTCGCCGTCGATCTTCACCGCGGAGGCCGCCGGGATGGGCAGCTCGACCTCACCCTCGAGCGCGAGGATGTCGGCTTCTGAGGCGATCGGCGTCTCCTCCACGACCTCCCCCTCCCCGTCGCCGGTCGACGTGCGCAGGCCGAGCCGGATCTCGGTGCGGTAGCGCTTGTCCAGCCCGACGAGGTAGCGCGCGAGCCGCGTCCCCCGGCCGAGCAGGACGAGCAGGAGGCCGGTCGCGAGCGGGTCCAGCGTCCCGGCGTGCCCCGCCTTCGTGCCGTAGCGCCGGCGCAGGTCGGCCACGACGGCGAACGAGGACGGCCCGGCCGGCTTGTCGACCAGGACGAGCCCGGATGTCGGCTGAGCCCGCACAGCGCGCCAGTCTACGAACCGCGCTTGTGTTTCACCGTCACAAGGACCTCCCCGCCCCTCGGAAGCGCCTCGCTCCTCCCGGCACCGGCCGGATGGGACGTGCCTGTTCGCTTGTGCCCGTGGAACACAAGCGGGTTCGGCCGCTCGCACGCGACGGCGCGGTCGCGGCGCCGGCTAGGTGGATGCCGGGGCCTGCTCGAGGTACTCGCGGCGGATGAAGTCGACGATCTCCTCCGTCGAGGCCTCGCTCGAGAAGCCTGCGGCCTGGCGATGGCCGCCGCCGCCGCTCTTGCGGGCGATCGCGGAGACGTCGATCCCCTCGGCCCGGGTGCGCAGGCTGACGCGCCGCGTGGGGCCGTTCTGGGTGGGCGGCTCGCGGATGAGGGCGACGACCTCGGCTCCTTCGACCGCCCGCAGGTAGTCGATGATGCCCTCGGCGAACGGCTCCTCCGCTCCGGCCGCCTCGAAGTCCGACCGCTCGAGGTCGGCCACGATCACGCGCCCCCCCTCGTAGACGCGTGCCTTCTCGAGCGCGCGCGCGACCAGCTTGATCTTGGCGAAGGCGACGTTCTCGTAGACGTCCTGAAAGACCTGGTGGACGTTCGCGCCCGCCTCGACGAGCTCCGCGGCGATGCGCAGCGTCTTCGGCGTCGTGTTCGTGTACTGGAAGCGGCCCGTGTCGGTGACGAGGGCGATGTAGAGCGCCTCGGCGATCTCGGAGGTCAGGCGGACGCCGAGCTCCTGGAAGAGGTCGTAGAGGATCTCGCCGGTCGAGGATGCGTCGGCGACGATCAGGTTGACCTTGCCGAAGCACGAGTTGTCGTGATGGTGGTCGACGTCGACCACGAGAGGCGCCCGCGCGACGAGCTCCGGATCGGGGCCGAGCCGGCGTTCGTTGGCGCAGTCGAGGGCCAGGACGATGCGCTCGGCGGAGTCCTCCGGAGGCGTCCGGGTGAGCCCGTCCAGGGGCATGAAGGCGTACTCGTGCGGAAGCGGGATGATCCCGGACAGATAGAGGACGGCGTCCTTGCCCAGCTGCTCGAGCGCGAGCTTCATCGCGAGGATCGAGCCAAGGGCGTCGCCGTCGGGGTTCTCGTGGGTCGTGACCAGGAACCGGTCGTTCGACCGGATTACATCTGCGACCGCTGCGAGGTCATCCTTGTGGGTTGTCGTCTGGGGCAAGCTCATCGATGAGCCTGGTTAGCCGCACCCCCTCTTCTATCGTCGGATCGTACTGAAAGCTCAACTGGGGCGTTCGCTTGAGGTGGAGCTCGCGGTTCACGGCCGCCTGGAGGACGCCGTGCGAGGACTCGAGCCCGTCGAGCGAGGCCTTCCGCTTGCGCGCGGAGCCGAGGACGCTCACGTACACCGTCGCCTGGCGAAGATCGGAGCTGGTCTTCACCCCGGTGACCGTGACAAAGCCGATGCGCGGGTCCTTCAGCGCCCCGATCTCCTCGGAGAGCACCTCGCGAAGCGCCTCGTTGACGCGCCGCATGCGCTCAGTCATCGAGGGTCACCACCTCGCGCTCGACCCGGGTGAGCTCGAAGGCCTGGGAGGCGAGGTAGCGCTCGGCGCCGTCCAGGAGCCCGATCAGCTCGGCGTGCCCGCGGGCGACGCAGGCGAGCGTCAGCCGGGCGCGCTGCCACACCTCGTGGTGGTCGACCTCGGCCACGGACGCGCCGAAGCGCCGCTGCAGCTGCGCCTTCACGGACAGGAGCTCCTTCCGCTTCCCCTTGAGAGAGTGGTTGTCCGGGAAGTGCAGCTCCGCGGACAGGATCCCGACGTAGCCGGAGCCCATCGCCCCGCCTACTCCGAGTCGTCCGCCTCCGGCTCGTCCGGGGCGCCGCCGTTCCCTGCGACCGAGAGGTCGGTGCGCTCGATCTCCTGCGTCTCGTAAGCCTCGAGGACGTCGCCTTCCTTCACGTCGTTGAAGCCGTCGAGGAGGATGCCGCACTCGAAGCCCTCCTGCACCTCGCGGACGTCGTCCTTGAAGCGCTTGAGGCCCGCGATCGTCGTCTCGTAGATGACGGTGCCCTCGCGGATCACACGCACCTGGGCGTTCCGCCGGATCGTGCCGCGGGTGACGTAGCAGCCGGCGATGACGCCGAGGCGGGAGGCGCGGAAGAGCGCCCGCACCTCGGCCTCGCCGAGGATGTCCTCGCGCGTCTCCGGCGCGAGCATGCCGACGAGCGCCTGGCGGATGTCGTCCGTGAGCTGGTAGATGACGCGGTAGGTACGCAGGTCGACGCCCTCGCGCTCGGCCAAAGCCCGCGCCTCGGCGTTCGGGCGGACGTTGAAGCCGATCACGACCGCGTTCGAGGCCGAGGCGAGCATGACGTCGCCCTCGGTGATCGCGCCGATGCCCGTGTGGATGACGTTGACGCCCACCTCGGGGTGGTCGATCTTGGCGAGCTCGCCGACGACGGCCTCGATGGAGCCCTGCACGTCCGCCTTGACGATGATGTTCAGCTCGCGGAGCGCGCCCTCCTCCATCTGCGTGAAGAGCTCTTCCAGGGAGACGCCCTTCTTCGCGGTCCGCGCGAGCTGCTCGGTGCGCAGGCGCTGGCCGCGGAGCTGCGCGAGGTGGCGCGCCTGGCGCTCGTTCTCGACGACGTGGGCGTGCTCGCCGGCCGACGGAGGCTTGTCGAAGCCGAGGATCTCGACCGGCGTGCCGGGCCCGGCCTCCTTGACCTTCTCGCCGCGGAAGTCGAGCAGCGCGCGCACCTTCCCCCAGGCGTCGCCGGCGACGATGGCGTCGCCGACCCGGAGCGTGCCGCGCGAGACGAGCATGGTGGCCACGGGGCCGCGGCCGATGTCCAGCCGGCTCTCGATGATCGGCCCGGAGGCCTCGGCCTTGGCGTTGGCGTCGAGCTCCAGCTCGGCGTCCGCGACCAGGAGGATCTTCTCGAGCAGGTCGTCGATGCCCTCGCCGGTCTTGGCGGAGACGTCGGCGAACTGCGTGGTCCCGCCCCACTCCTCCGGCTGAAGGTCGTGCGTGACGAGCTCCTGGCGGACCTTCTGCGGGTTGGAGTCGGGCTTGTCGATCTTGTTGACGGCGACGAGCACCGGCACCTCGGCCGCGCGCGCGTGGTTGATGGACTCCACCGTCTGCGGCATGACGCCGTCGTCGGCGGCCACGACGAGGACTGCGATGTCCGTCACCTTGGCGCCGCGCGCGCGGAGAGCGGTGAACGCCTCGTGGCCCGGAGTGTCGAGGAAGGTGATGCGCCTGCCGTCGTGGTCGACCTGGTAGGCGCCGATGTGCTGCGTGATCCCGCCGGCCTCGGTCTCGACGACCGCGCTCTCGCGGATCGCGTCGAGCAGCGTCGTCTTGCCGTGGTCGACGTGTCCCATGATCGTGACCACGGGCGGGCGCGCGGTCAGATCGTCGGGGTCGTCCTCGTAGGTCTCCGGCTCGAGCTCCTCCTCGTCGGCGTGCTTGATCTCGACTTCCTTCTTGAGCTCGTTCGCGACGAGCTCGATCGCATCGTCGGGAAGGGTCTGCGTGATCGTCACCATCTCCCCGACGCCCATCATGACCTTGATGATCTCGGGCACCGGCACGCCGAGAGCAGCCGACAGCTCCTTGACGGTCGCGCCCGAGTTGACCTTGACGGGACCGGTCTGCTGGGCGGGCGTCGCCGGCGTCTCGCGCGGCGGCTGCTTGACGCCGTCGCGCTGCGGGCGATCCGGACGCGGGCGCGCGGCCTGCGTGTCGATGACGACGCGGCGCTTGCCGCGGCCTCCCGGCGCGCCTCCACGCGGTCTCAGCGGTCTTTGACGATCAGCCACGGTTCGAGCCTATTCCTCTCCTATAGACGCTTTCAAACTCGATGGGATGGTGACGGTGCGCCTGAGCGTGCGGGCGAAGGCCCGGCGCGACTCCGCCTTCTCGAAGCACGAAGGCCGCCTGCAGGTGTAGGCGCCCCGGCCCGGCAGCCGCCGCTCGTCGTCTCGCTCGAGCACACCCGCCGGCGCCACGAAGCGCACGAGCTCCCCCTGGGGAGCCTTGCGCCCGCAGCCGACGCACGTCCTCCTGGGGTCGCTCACGGCGCAGGCTGCTCTTCCTCCTCGGCTCCGGCGGCCGCCTCGACGACCTCGGCCTCCTCCTCCGGCTCCTCGAAGCCGCCCACCGGGACGGCCTCGGACGGGTCGAGAGTCTCCCCGGCCTCCTCGCGGGCGGCGAGCTCGCGGTGGGCCGGAATCCCGCAGTAGCGCGAGCCCGGGATCGACGTGTTCGGACAGCGCTTGCCGGTCGAGAGCACGGCGGCGCAGCGGCCCGTGAACTCCTCGTCGGCGCCTCCGCCGAAGGCCGCCTCGGCCTCCGTGCGGGCGAACTCGCTCTCCGAGACGATGTCGATCTTCCAGCCGGTCAGGCGCGCGGCGAGGCGGGCGTTCAGGCCCTCCTTGCCGATCGCCAGCGAGAGCTGGTCGTCGGGGACGACGACCGTCGCCTCCATGGTCTCGTCGTCGACGAGCACCTCACGGACGCGGGCCGGCGAGAGCGCCTTCGCCACGAAGCGCGCGGGCTCGGGGTTCCACGGGATGATGTCGATCTTCTCGCCGCGGAGCTCGGACACGACCATGCGGACGCGCGAGCCGCGCGGGCCGACGCAGGCGCCGACCGGGTCGACGCCCTGGACGTGCGACTCGACCGCGATCTTCGAGCGGTAGCCGGGCTCGCGCGCGACGCCGCGGATCTCGACGAGGCCGTCGGCGATCTCGGGCACCTCGAGCTCGAAGAGCGTCCTGATCAGCTCCGGATCGCGACGTGACAGGATGACCTGCGGGCCCTTCGTCCCGGAGCGCACCTCGGTGATGACCGCCTTGATGCGGCTCCCCTGCTCGTAGCGCTCGCCGTCCACCTGCTCCGAGCGCGGCAGGAGCGCCTCGACCTTGCCGAGGTCGACGAGGACGTTGTTGCGGTCGCCGGCCTGCTGGACGATGCCCGTGACGACCTCGCCCACACGGTCGACGTACTCGTCGTACATCATCTCGCGCTCGGCCTCGCGGATCCGCTGCAGGATGACCTGCTTCGCCGTCTGCGCGGCGATGCGGCCGAAGTTCTCGGGGGTCACGTCGCTGCGCTTCACGAGCGCAGGGTCGATGTCGGACCAGTCGATCGCGAGGTCGTCGTCCGAGATGAGCGTGTGCGAGCGCTCGCCGTTCTCGGCCTCGGCGACCTCGAGCTCCGTGATGGCGCGCTCGCGCGCCTCGTCGAGCAGGCGCTCCTCGACGTCCGGGGGCAGCTCGATCGACCAGACGCGGAAGTCGCCGCTCACGCGGTCGAGCTCGACCTGCGCGTGCCGTGCGGCGCCCGGCGTCTTCTTGTAGGCCGCGAGCAGGGCGTCCTCGAGCGCGCGGACGAGCGTTTCGTCCTCGATGCCCTTCTCCTTCTCGATCTGTCTGACCGCTTCCAGGATCTCCCGGCTCATGGTTCCTTCCTTATCCCTCGTCGATGAGATTGCCGCGTGCGATCGCCTCGTACGGGATCTCGACGCGCTCCCCACCGGTTGCGAGGGTGACCCCGTCCTCGTCGGCGGCCACCACCTCGCCGCGGAAGCGCTTGCGCCCCGCGATCTCCGTGCTGGTGCGGATCGCGGCTCGCCGGCCCAGGACGCCGCCGAAGTGCGCGGGCGTCCGGAGCGGGCGCTCGAGCCCCGGCGAGGAGACGTCGAGCGTGTACCGGTCGAGGTAGCTGCGGAGCACGTCGGTGACCTGTTCGCACAGCGCGTGGTCCACCCCGGCGGGGTGGTCGATGTACACGGTGAGCCGCTCGGGACCGCTGAGCTCGGCCGCCAGGACATCCACGTCCGGCAACCGCTCCTCGACCGTCGCTGCAACCTCGCGCTGGATCTGTCGCTCCTTCTCGTAGACCTGCATTCGTTCCTTCTCGCAAAAAATGGGCGCCGCGCGCCCATTTCCGAACGTGGGGAAATGTCCCGGTCAGGATAGCAGCGGCTCGGAGCCTTCCGCCGGGTTCGTGCCGTTTGCATCGAGGACGATCGTCACCGGCCCGTCGTTTGCGATCTCGACGAGCATCCGGGCTCCGAAGCGCCCTCTCCCCACGTCCAGTCCCTCGTTTCCCAGCGCGTCGCAGAAGGCCTCGTAGAGCTGCTCGGCCTGCTCGGGAGGGGCAGCGGCCGTGAAGCTCGGCCGGTTCCCCTTGGCGGTGTCCGCGATCAGCGTGAACTGGCTGACGACGAGCGCGCCGCCGTGGACGTCGAGAACGCTTCGGTCGAACTTGCCCGCCTCGTTCTCGAAGATCCGCAGGCGCGCGACCTTCCCTGCCAGCCGGGCGGCGACCGCACGGTCGTCGTCCGCGGCGACGCCGAGGAGCACGCAGAGGCCGTGGCCGACTTCCCCGACCGTTTCGCCCTCGACGAGGACCTGCGCCCCGCTCACCCGCTGGACGACGGCTCGCACGGACGCCTACTGCGCGGCGTGCTGGCTCTGGAGCTTCGCGAGCGCCTGCCGGTAGTCCCGGCTCTGCGGGCGGAAGAAGCTCGCCAGCCGGTAGTGGCCGACTGCCTCGTCCGGGCGGCCCTGCTTCTCCAGGCAGCGCCCCAGCGCGAAGTGCGCGTAGTGGTCGACCGGCTCGAGCTCCAGGATCGTCCGGAACTCCTTCTCGGCGTCGGCGAACCGACGGATGCGGTAGTAGGCGATCCCGAGCGCCTCGCGGATGGAGGCCTTGCGCGGCTCGCGCTTCTTCGCCTTCTCCAGGGCGACGGTCGCCTGGGCGGCCTGGCCGGCCGCGAGGTGCTCGCGGCCCTGACGATAGAGGTCGTACGTCTCGCTCATGGGTCTCCTCGCACGATACGGCAAGCGACTCGGTCTGCCGAGTGTCGAAAGCTAGACCGAAAGCGAGCGCAGGCTCGCTGCCCCGCGGAGGCGGCTGAGCACCCCGAGCCGGCGGCGCAGGCCGCGGCGGATGTCGCGGAGCTCGCGGCGGGCCCTGCGTAGCGCTTCGCCCGTCTGCGCCGGCGGCCCGAAGCGGGCGAGCGTGACGTCACGGACGAACGGCTTGGCGTCGATCGAGTAGAAGCGCTCCAGCATCGCCCCGATCTCCGGCAGCGTCGCGCTCGGCGGGAGGTCGACTCCCTGGTCCGCGAGATAGCCGACCACGTCCCGGCGGCAGGCCGAGGCGAGTGCCCGCGGATCTCGGGAGGCGAACCTCGCGCTGCGCCTGATCGCCTTGAGGACGACGACGCCCGCGAACGCCCCTGCCAGCACGAGCGCGACCAGGACGAAGAGGCTCGGGCCGCGGTCGCGGACGACCGTGAAGGCGCCGCTCGAGCCGCTGCCGATGACGGTGCCCTCGAGACCCGGCCGCTCGGCGCGTGCTCGGAGCGCTTCGGCCTGGGTCGGCGAGATGCCCTCGAGCCGGTCGTCGAAGCCGATGTTGGCCGCGTCACCGGCGTTGAACGCGCCGGACGAGAGCGCGTACGTGGCCGTCAGCTGGCCTCGTCCCGGAGTCGGGTCGAAGGGGATCCAGCCGACCTCGGGGAACCACACCTCCACCCAGGCGTGTGCGTTCGTGTCCTTGACCGTCCACTCCTTGTTCCCCTTGTTGTACGAGCCGCTCGTGAAGCCGACCGCGACGCGCGAGGGAACGCCGAGCAGCCGGAGCATGAGAGCCATCGCCCCCGCGTAGTGCTGGCAGTAACCACGCTTGTCCTCGTTGACGAAGGCGACGAGCGCGGGCGTGCCCCCGATCGGGGTGGGCGGCTGCTCGTCGTAGGTGAAGCCGCCGGCCTCCCGGAACCACGTCTCGAGGAGCGCCGCGGCCTCGTACGGGGACTGCGCACCGCTCGTCACGCCGAGCGCGGCCTCGTAGACGGATTCGAGCGCCGTGATCTCGAACTCGTCGGAGGCCCCGAAGAAGACGGCCATCAGCGTGTCTCGGTTCGGCGTGCCCCATTCAGGGACGGGCTGGTACACGACTTCGAGGTAGCGGTCCGCCGCCTCCGGGTAGTCGCCGCGGAACGTGTTCAGCTCGCTCGGCTTGGGCCGCGGGACGTAGCTCCACACGGAGTAGCGCTGGTTGCGCCGGAGCGAGTCCGGGACGACAACGACGTCGCCGTTCGCATCGGCCACCGGGGCCTCGGTCCCCGGCCTCCAGCGCACGGGCTGGGCCGAGGCGAGCAGGTGCGTGTCGCGCAGGGCTTCGACGGTGAAGTCCTGTCGCACCCAGCCCTCTTCGTCGGCGGCGGGCTCGGGGAGGAGCGGACCGCCGGCGTCGATCTGGTCGCGTTGCTCCGCGTCCCCGAGCTGGAGGTCTTCGTCCCAGATCTGGCCCGTGTAGTCGTCGAGGGTCGTCGCCCGCCAGTAGAGGGAGCGCTTCGGGCCCGAGGCCTTCACCTTCATGACGGTGGTCGGTTTCTCCGGGAACTTGATTCCGTCGTAGTTCGCCTGCCACACGTAGGAGACGGAGACCGGCTCCGTCGGCCGGTCGTAGGGATCCCAGGTCTGCCAGGGGAGGAAGGCAGGCTTCGCCACGGCCTCGGATGTGGAGAGGATGCCGGCGAGCACGACGAGCACGAGCGCGACCGTACCGGCCTGGACGAGGCCACGGGCCGGCTCCTCCCGCCGCAGAAGGAAGAGGATCGCGAGCACCCCGACGAGTGCGAACACGCCCGTGCGCACCGGGGTGGAGCCGGGGTCCAGCGTCGCCGGCCAGGCGACGGCCACCACGAGCGCGAGGGCCGCGCCGACCGGCCTGCGCGCCATCACGAGCATGCCGATGACCGCGGTGAAGCCGAAGATCGCGAGCAGGACGACGGTGTGCATGAAGGGGAAGTCGATGCGGTCGAACGGCAGCTGGGTCTCGTAGAAGTCGAGGACGCCCTGGCGGATCCCGTCGAGCACCGGCCCGAAGAAGTCGCGCTGCGCATCAGTCGGGCGGGCGTCGGAGAGCGGAATGTCCGAGGCGAGCGCTGCCGCCAGGAGGGTCGAGAGCGCGAGCACCGCCGCGACGACGAGCCGCGAGCGGCCGAGCCCGACGGCCGCGATGGGCGGGAGCGCGAGCAGGACCATCGGCAGCCAGTCGTCCCAGGGGGCGGAGAGCGTCTCGAGGCGGAGCCACGAGACGCTGACGACGGCCGCGACGAGCGCGACGAGCGCGATGCGTCTAGCCAACTGCCCGGAGCTCTCCGGCGGACAGCCTCGCCGCCAGGTCGTCGCCTCGACGGAGGACGAGGGTGGGCACGCCTGCGCGCTCGAGGCGAAGGAGTTGCGCTCCGACGGCCGGGGCGACGTCGGCTGCTTCCTTGACGAAGCTCGCGGGGTCGACGTAGACGAGGCTCGCACCGTGTTTCGCGAGCGCCCGGTGCGCGAGCCGATCGACCAGGCGCGGGGAGAGCACCGAGGTCACCACGGTCAGCTCGACCGCTCGCGCGGCCGGGCCGCCCTCGTCCGCGAGCATGTTGGCGGCCGGCGCATGGCCGTCTGCTTCGACCGCGGCGAGGATCTCGAGCGCCCGGTGCCAGTCGCCGTCGAAGGAGTGGACGCGCTGGTAGACGGGCCTCAGGCTGTTGACGACGAGCGCCGCCCGCCGGCCGCGGCTGGCATGCGACCGAAGGATGGAGCCGGCCGCGCGGACGGCCAGCTCGAAGCTGGAGTCGTGCGGGCTCCCGACGACGACGCTCGCGTCCGCGTCGAGCAGCACCGCCGCCTCGTCGCGTGGGGAGTCCTCCAGCTCCTTCACCATCAGCTGCCCGCGCTTGGCGGTCGTGGGCCAGTGGACGCGCCGGAGCGACTCGCCCTGCTGGTAGTCCCGCACGCTGTGGAGGTCGAATCCAGACGCCCGCTGCAGGAGGAGGCGCCGCCCCTCGGGCGTGCGGCCGCCCGAGTCCGAGAAGAGCCGGTCGACGTCGACGAGCCGCGGATAGACGAGGATCGAGGCGTTGGAGGGCAGCTCGACCGTGATCCGCTCGAGGCCGAACGGATCTTCGATCACCACCTCCGTCTCCTCGATCGGATAGCGGCCACGTGGCACGCGGCGCAGCAGGTAGCGGCCCCGCAGGCGCCCGTGCCGGCGGACGAGCGGCGTCTCGCGCTCGCCCAGCCTGGCGATGTGCTCCCGCAGGAGGAGGGTGCCCGAGGGGACGACGCCGTCCTCGTCCAGCTCGAGCTGAACCGAGATGTCGTCGCCGGCAAGCCGGTCCGCGCGTCCCAGGTTCCGGCGCAGGGTCATGGGGCGCTTGAGAAAGCGCACCCAGAGCGCGGCCGCCAGGACAGCCAGGATGAGGCCGAGCGCGACCGGATACAGCGCCTTCGACCCGAGGGCCCAGGCGGCCAGGTAGATGCCGCCTCCGAGGGCGAGGATCCAGCGGCCCCGGTCGGTTAGCACGGAGCCTCGATCCTCTAGACCGGGACGGGCGTCCGCTCGATGATGTCCCGGACGAGCTCCTCCGCGTCGAGACCGCCGGAGCGTGCCTCCGGGGAGAGGATGAGCCGGTGCGCGAGCACCGTCGGGGCGACGGTCTTGACGTCGTCAGGCTCGACGAACTCGCGGCCGGCTACGAGCGCCCGCGCCTTGGCGACGCGAAGCAGCGCGAGGCCGGCACGCGGGCTGGCGCCGAGATAGAGCCGCGAGTCGGAACGGGTGTGGCGGAGCACCGCGACCACGTAGCGGTTGAGGCTGTCCTCCACGAAGACGTTCCGGGCGCTCTCGATCGCGGCGAGCACCTCCTGCGCGCTCGCCACGCACTCGAGGGCGTCGAGCGGCGTCTCGGCGGCGTTCTCGGAGAGCATGCGCGCCTCGTCAGCCAGGGGCGGGTAGCCGATCGCGATCCGCATCGTGAAGCGATCGAGCTCGGCCTCGGGCAGCGGATAGGTGCCCTCGTACTCGATCGGGTTCTGCGTCGCCATGACCATGAAGGGCGGAGCGAGCTGGTACGAGACGCCGTCGATCGTCACCTGGCGCTCCTGCATGCACTCGAGCAGCGCGGACTGGGTCTTCGGCGAGGCGCGGTTGATCTCGTCGACGAGCAGGATGTTCGCGAACACCGGCCCGGGCCTGAACTCGAACTCGTTCGAGCGCTGGTTGAAGACGTTGACGCCCGTGACGTCCGACGGGAGCAGGTCGGGCGTGAACTGAAGGCGGGAGAACGAGCAGTCGACCGACCGGGCGATCGACTTCGCGAGGGTCGTCTTCCCGACGCCGGGGAAGTCTTCGATGATCAGGTGACCCTCCGAGAGCAGGCAGAGGACCGAGAACTCGAGGGTGTCGTCGGGCGCGTGGATGACGCGGCGAAGGTTGACGACGATCCTCTGTGCGAGTGCCGCCGCGTTCGACGCCTCCACACCCTGCTTCGCTTCGACGGCTTGATCGTCCATCTACACCCCTCTCAGCAGAGCCTCGACTTCATCGAGGATAGCCACAGCACATTCCTCCTTGCTTCGCCTGCTCACCGCCCGTTCGCCTGCCTGGGTGATGAGGACGAGCTCGTTCCAATCCGACTCGAACCCGATGTCAGAACGAGATACGTCGTTGTAGACGAAGAGGTTCCCGCGCTTGTTGGTCAACTTCGTGCGGGCCCGCACTAGGCCGTCCTCGCCCTCGTCGGCGGCGAACCCGACCAGCAGCTGGCCGTTCTGCTTGCGGCGCCCCAGCTCGGCCAGCACGTCCTCGGTCGGCTCCAGCTCGACAGTCCACACGTCGGTGTCCTTCGAGCGCTTGCCGCCGGCCGGTTCGGCCGGGCGGTAGTCGGCCACGGCCGCGGCCATGACGACGACGTCCGCGTCGTCGCGGGCGAGCACCTCCCGGGCGAGGTCGGCGGCCGTCGGCGCCTGGACGACCTCGACGCCGTCAGGGGTGGCCACCGCGAGGTTCGAGGCGACGAGGGTCACGTCCGCCCCTCGCCGCCGCGCCTCGCAGGCCACGGCGACGCCCATCTTCCCGGAGGAGCGATTTCCGACGTACCGGACCGAGTCGAGCGGCTCCCGGGTCCCTCCCGCGCTCACGAGCACGCTCTTGCCGCGTAGCGGCCCGACGGCGCCGAGGAGCTCCAGGCAACGGGCGAAGATGTCCTCAGGCTCGCTCATGCGTCCGGCACCGTGCTCGCCCTCGGCCAGCTCACCCTCGTCGGGGCCGATGAGGTGCACGCCGCGCTCGACGAGCAGGCGCACGTTCTCCTGGGTCGCCGGGTGCTCCCACATGCGCACGTTCATCGCGGGGGCGACGAGGACGGGCCCGCGGACGGCGAGCGCCGCCTGGGTGAGCACGTTGTCGGCGAGGCCCCGGGCGAGCTTGGCGAGCGTGTTGGCGGAGAGCGGCGCGATCACGAGCAGGTCCGCATCCGTCAGATGGGGATAGAGGTCGCGCGCGGCCTCCTTGCGAGCGAGCGCCTCGAAGGTGTGCGCCGTGACGAAGCGCTCGGCGTCCGGCGTGAGCACCGGCGTCACCTCGTGCCCGTCCTTGACGAGCAGCCGGAGGAGATCGCACGCCTTGTAGGCGGCGATCCCACCGGTCACGCCTAAGAGAACCCGAGCCACCGTGGGCCTCGTTGCCCGAGGGCTACTGGTACGAGACGGTGATCTTGCCCTCGGCGACTTCCTCGAGGGCCATGGTCAGGTAGTTCTTCGACCTGGACTCGACGAGCGGAGGCGCGAAATCGTCGAACGTGCCCTCGCCGAGCTGGTGGTGATAGTTGTTGATCTGCCTCGCCCGCTTGGCCGCCGCGATCACGACCGCGTAGCGCGAGCCGCCTGCTGCGGCGAGGAGATCATCGATTCGCGGATACATCATGGCGCCCGAAGCTTACCTGCAGCGCTCGGCTCCCTGAGCGCCCGGTCGACGATGGCCCCCAGCTCGGCCACCGCGCGGCCCACGTCGTCGTTCGTGACGACGTGGTCGAAGTCGCCCGCTTCCTCGGCTTGCCGGCGCGCCAGGTCGAGGCGCTCGCCGATCTCTCCGGCGCTCTCGGTCGCCCGCTCGCGCAGCCGGCGCTCGAGCTCGGCGAAGCTCGGCGCCTGGACGAAGATCGTCACCGCGTCCGGCGACGTGCGCTGAACCTCTTTCGCGCCTTCCGTCTCGAGCTCGAGGATCGCGCTGCGCCCGGAGCCCAGGATCCGGTCGACCTCCTCGCGGAGGGTCCCGTAGCGGTGCCCAGAGACGTACTCGACGTGTTCGAGGAACTCTCCGGCGTCGACGCGGCGCTGGAACTCGTCCTCGGTGAGGAAGTGGTAGTCGCGGCCGTCCTCCTCACCGGGCCGGCGGGCGCGGGTCGTCGCCGATACTGCGACGGCAAGGTCGGAGCGGTCCCCGACGAGCCTCCGGATCAACGTGCCCTTGCCGGCGCCGGAGGGTCCGGTGACGACGAAGAGCCGTGGCCGCACCGTCAGCGGCGGAGCAGTGCGACCAGCTCGGCGCGCTGGCGGTCGGAGAGTCCGCCCACGGTCTTCGACTGGCTGATCCGGCACTGGTTCAGGAAGCGGGCAGCCTTCACGCGCCCGAACTTCGGGACGGCCATGAGGATGTCGAAGACCTTCGCGGTCTCCACGTACTCCGGCGGGTTCCGGAGGATGAACTCGATCTGCACCGAGCCGGCCTTGAGATCCTTCTTGAGCTTCGCCCGCTTCACGCGGATCTCATTCGCGCGCCGGAGCGCCTCCATTCGCTGGTCCAGTGAGCGGAGGGGAGCCTGGACCTGCGTCTTGGTGCCTTGCATGGCGCGGCATTCTAACAGCGCCCCTCAGACCTTCAACCCAACCCGTCCGGACCCTTTCCACCCGGCGTCGGCAAGGCTGGCAACAGGAGCCGGTCGCGGGGTGCCTTGGTCGGCGTGCGCCGCGCCCAGCGCGGCGAGCGGCTCGGCAAAGCCGCGGCGGGCGGCGGCGGCCTCGAGCTCCCGCCGGACCCGCGCGGGCGCGCCCGGATCGGCGAAGAGCACCGTGCCGAGCGCGACGGCCGCCGCGCCGGCTGCGATCAGCTCGAGCGCATGGGTCCCGCTCTCGATTCCGCCCATGCCCACGATCGGGAGCCCCGTCGCCCGGTAGGCGGCGTAAACCGCGGCGAGCGCGACCGGCCTCAGAGCGGGGCCCGAGAGGCCGCCCGACGCCGTTCCGAGCCGCGGCCGCAGAGTCTCCGGGTCGAGCGCGAGACCGCGAATCGTGTTCACCAGCGACAGTCCGTCCGCACCCGCGGCCGCGGCGGCCTTCGCCACGGCAGGCAGGTCTGGAAGCCCCGGCGCGAGCTTGGCGAAGAGCGGCTTGGAAGTGACGGCGCGGGCGGCCGAGACGATTGCCGTAGCCTCGTCCTCGGGCGCGGCGACGTTCGGGCACGAGAGGTTGAGCTCGAGCGCGGCCGCCCCGGTCCCGTCCAGGCGCGCGCAGAGATCGGCGTACTCCTCGGCCGCGAACCCGCCCACCGAGACCCAGACCGGCGGGCCGAGCTCCAGCAGGTGCGGGAGGACTTCGGCGAGGAAGCGGTCGATGCCCGGATTGGCGAGGCCGATCGAGTTCAGCATCCCCACGTCGGTCTCGGCGATCCGCACCGGCGCGTTCCCCTCGCGCGGCAGCGGCGTCACCGTCTTGGTCACGTAGACGTCCAGCTCGCACGCGACCCCGGGCGCGGTGAGCGCGTCCAGGCAGCCGGAGGCGTTGAGGATCACGCGACGACGGCCTTTCCGGACACGACAGGGGTCAGACCCCGGGCGTGGCCGCCGAGGACAGGGCCTTCGACGCAGAGCCTCGCCAGGCGGCCGTCGATCTCGACGGCGCAGCCGTAGCAGGCCCCGTAGCCGCAGGCCATCGGCGCCTCCCAGGCGAGCTGGGCCTCGGGGGCCAGGCGGCGCACTGCCTCGAGCATCGGCTCGGGGCCGCAGGCGAGGACGTCGAAGCCGGGCTCGAGCGCCTCGGTGACGTACGTGGGCTCGAGCACGACCTCCGCGTTCGGGACCAGCGCCGCCGCCTCGGCGTGGCGGGCCGTGCGGAAGCCCAGCACCGCAGGCGGGCCGCCGAGGCGCTCCGAGAGATACGGGAAGGGCGCCACGCCGATGCCGCCGCCCACGAGCAGCGGCCGCTCGAGGTCGAGGTCGAACCCGTTGCCGAGCGGGCCCAGGACGTCCACGTCCTCCCCCGCCTCGAGCTCCGCGAGGGCGCGCGTCCCAGGCCCGATCGGATCGACGAGGAAGGCGAGCTCGCCCGGCGGCGCCAGGCAGAGGCTCATGGGCCGCGGCAGGAGCAGGCCGCGAGGACGGAGCATGAAGAACTGGCCGGGGATCCCCGGTTCCAAACGATCGCGGCGCAGGCGGACGAGCGCGTACGGCCCGACACCCTCGACGGCGAGGACTCTAAGCCGGGCGGGCGACACGTTCCTGGAGGGAGAGGGTCTCGCCTTGGGTGGCGCGGGCGATCGCCTCGACCGCGGCCGCGGCGCCTGAGATCGTGGTCACGCACGGAACTCGCGCCAGCAGCGCGGCCTCGCGGATCAGGTAGCCGTCGGAGCGCGCACCGCGGCCGTCGGGAGTGTTGATCACGAGCTCGACCTTGCGGCGACGGACGAGGTCCACGACCGTCGGCCCGTCGCCCTCCTCCGAGACCTTGCGGACGCGGGTCACGGCGAGCCCTGCAGCCGCCAGCGCCGACGCGGTCCCTCCGGTGGCGCAAAGCGCGAACCCCAGCGCCGCGAGGCTCTGCCCGAGGACGACCGCGGCGGGCTTGTCCCCCTCGCGCACGGATAGGAACGCGGTGCCCGCGCCGGGCAGGGGGCGCCCGGCGGCGCGCTCGGCCTTGGCGAACGCGGTCGGGAAGTCGGGCGCGCTGGCCATCACCTCCCCCGTCGAGCGCATCTCGGGCCCGAGCACGGCGTCGGCCCCCGGGAAGCGGGCGAACGGAAAGACGGAGGCCTTCACGGAGACGTGCGCGGGCAGCTCGCGGCCGGCCACGTGCACCTCGGCCAGGCGGGCGCCCGCCGCCAGGCGGCAGGCCGCCGCGACGAGGTTGACGCCGAGGGCCTTGGAGACGAACGGCACCGTGCGCGAGGCACGCGGGTTCGCCTCGAGGACATAGAGGCGGCCGTCCTGCAGCGCAAGCTGCACGTTGATCAGCCCGACGACGCCGAGCGCCGGCGCCAGCCGGGTCACCGTGTCGACGCACTGCCCGAGCACCTTCTCGGGAAGCCCGACCGGCGGCAGGACGCAGGACGAGTCGCCTGAGTGAACCCCGGCCTCCTCGACGTGCTCCATGAGCGCCGCCACCCAAGTCTCCTCGCCGTCGCAGAGGGCGTCGACGTCGAGCTCGACCGCGCCTTCGAGGAAGCGGTCGACCAGCACCCGGCCCGCTCCCTCGGCCGCGCGGACGACGTCCTCCGGCCCGTAGCACACCCGCATCCGCCGCCCGCCGAGCACGTAGGACGGCCGCACCAGCACCGGATAGCCGACCGCCTCGGCCGCGTCGACGGCGGCCGCCGGGTCGTCGGCCATGCGCCACGCCGGGACGTCGATCCCCAGGCGCCCGCACAGGTCGGCGAATCGCTCGCGGTCCTCGGCGAGGTCGACGGCTTCGTACGGAGTCCCGAGGATCCGGATCCCCTCGTCCTCCAGCGCCCGCGCGAGCTTGAGCGGCGTCTGCCCTCCGAACTGGATGACGACCCCCTCGGGCCGCTCCCGGGCGCAGATCTCCAGGACCTCCTCGACCCGCAGCGGCTCGAAGTAGAGGCGGTCGGAGGTGTCGTAGTCCGTCGAGACCGTCTCGGGATTGCAGTTGACCATCACCGTCTCGTATCCGAGCGCCGAGAGCGTCCTCGTGGCGTGCACGCAGCAGTAGTCGAACTCGATGCCCTGGCCGATCCGGTTCGGGCCCGAGCCGAGGATGACGACGCGCGGGCGCTCGCCGTCCGGTCGGGACTCGTCCTCCTCGCCCCAGGTCGAGTACAGGTAGTTCGAGCTCGCCTCCACCTCGGCGGCGCAGGAGTCCACCCGGCGGTACGACGGCCGAACGCCCCACGAGCGCCGCCCACGGCGCACCTCGTCCTCGGTCGAGCCCCAGGCGTCGGCGAGATCGGCGTCCGACCAGCCGGCCCGCTTCAGCCGGAGCCAGTCGGTCTCGACGAGGTCGGAGCCGGCGCGCGTCGCCGCGAGAGCGTTCCGCGCCGCAGTCAGCTGCTCGCGGAACCAGGGATGCAGGCCCTCCGGGAGATCGTCGAGCGTGGCCCACGGCGTCTGGGCGCCGGCGTCGAGCTCGCGCGAGCGCATCGCCTTCAGGAACGCCTCGGTGAAGGTCCGCCCGATGCCCATCGCCTCGCCTACCGACTTCATCTGCGTCCCGAGCTCCTCGTCGGCGCCGGGGAACTTCTCGAAGGCGAAGCGGGGGAACTTGACGACGACATAGTCGAGCGTCGGTTCGAAGCTGGCCGGCGTCGTCCGGGTGAGGTCGTTGGGAATCTCGTCGAGCGTGTAGCCGACGGCGAGCTTCGCGGCCACCTTGGCGATCGGGTAGCCCGTCGCCTTGCTGGCGAGCGCCGACGAGCGCGAGACGCGCGGGTTCATCTCGATCACCCGCAGCTCGCCGCTCCCGCGCTCGCGCGCAAACTGGATGTTGGAGCCGCCGGTCTCGACGCCGACGGCGCGGATCACTTGAGCCGCCGCGTCGCGAAGCTCCTGGAACGCCTCGTCCGAAAGGGTCATCTGGGGCGCGACCGTGACCGAGTCGCCCGTGTGCACGCCCATCGGGTCGAGGTTCTCGATCGAGCAGACGACGACGACGTTGTCGTTGACGTCCCGCATGACCTCGAGCTCGAACTCGTCCCAGCCGACGAGTGACTCCTCCACGAGCACCTGGCGCACCGGGCTCTCGCTGAGGGCCCGCTCGAGCTTCTGCTCGAGCTCCTCCGGTGAGCGCGCGATGCCGCCGCCGTGACCTCCGAGCGTGAAGGCCGGGCGCAGGATCAGTGGGAACGAGAGGGCGTCGGGCAGCTCCTCGGGCGAGGTGACGACGACGGATTCCGGCACGCGCAACCCGACGCCCTCCATCGTCTCGCGGAAGAGCCCCCGGTCCTCCGCGCGGCAGATGGCCTCGTAGCTCGCGCCGACGAGCTCGATCCCGAGGTCGTCGAGCACCCCGTCCTCCGCCAGGTGGCGCGCGAGGTTGAGCGCGGTCTGCCCGCCGAGGGTCGGCAGCAGCGCGTCGGGACGCTCGCGCTCGAGGACGCCGGTGACGCCCTCGAGATCGAGAGGCTCGAGGTAGGTGCGGTCGGCGAACCCGGCGTCGGTCATGATCGTCGCCGGGTTCGAGTTGACGACGATCGTCCGGAAGCCCTCGGCGCGCAGGACCTTCAGCGCCTGGCTGCCGGAGTAGTCGAACTCGCACGCCTGCCCGATCACGATCGGCCCGGCGCCGATCACGCACACCGAGGTGAGGTCAGGCCGCCGCGGCATAGCCGAGCTCCTCGACCCAGGCCTCGATCTCGGGCCAGGCATCGTGCGGGCCGGGGCCCGCCTCCGGGTGGAACTGGAGCGAACGGGCGTGCTCGTCGGGGAGGGCGAGGCCCTCGACGGTGCCGTCGTAGAGCGAGACGTGCGTCACTGCGGCCCCGTCGCCCTTCACCGCGAAACCGTGGTTCTGGCTGGTGACGAGGACCCGGCCGGTCGCCAGCTCGAGCACGGGATGGTTGGCGCCCCTGTGCCCGAACGGGAGCTTGAAGGTCTCGAAGCCGGCCGCCTGCGCCAGCAGCTGGTGCCCGAGGCAGATGCCGAGGATCGGCACCCGCCCGAGCAGCTCCCGGACGACGTCGACCTCCCCCGCGAGCGCGGCCGGGTCGCCCGGCCCGTTGCAGAGGAGGAGGCCGTTCGGCCGCGAGGCGAGGATCGTGTCGGCGTCGGTCTGGTGGGGCCAGACGGTCACCTCGGCGCCGGCGGCGGCCAGGCGGTCGACGATCGACCGCTTGCAGCCGTAGTCGAGCAGCGCGACCCGGACGTCCCCGTGGCCGATCCGATAGGGCTCGCGGGTGGAGACGCCGGCGACGAGGGCGCGCCCGGCCATGGGGGCCTGGGCGCGGACATCGGCCAGCACCTGCTCGAACGACGCGGCCCCGGCGACGGCCGCGGCCCGCATGGCGCCGCGCTCTCGGAGCCGGATGACGAGCGCCCGCGTGTCGATCTCCTCGAGGGCCACGATCCCCTGCCCCTGGAGCCAGCGCGTCCAGTCCGAACCGGTCGCCTGCCGCATCAACACTGCGCGCGCGTGCGAGCGCGACGACTCCGACCGCTGCGGCGAGACGCCGTAGTTGCCGATCATCGGCGCCGTGAAGGCCACGAGCTGCTCCGAGAAGCTGGGGTCGGTCACGACCTCCTGGTAGCCGGTCATCGCCGTCGTGAAGACGGCCTCGCCGTGGGCGACGCCGAGCGCGCCCACCGACCGGCCCCGGAAGACCGAGCCGTCCTCGAGGACGAGGAAGCCGCTCAACCTTCGTAGACCACCTTCCCCGCGGCGACGGTCTTGAGCACGCGGCCGTGCAGCCTCGACCCGAGCAGCCACGAGTTGGCGGACTTCGACTTGAAGGAGCCCTCGTCGACGTGCCAGGCCGCGTCGAGGTCGAGCAGGACCAGATTGGCCTGCGCGCCGACCGCGATCGTCGGGGCCTCGAGGCCGTAGATCCGTGCCGGCCCCGCGCTCAGGCGCTCGAGCAGCGTCTCGAGCGGGACGACGCCCGGCTCGACGAGTTGCGTGTAAAGGGCCGAGAAGCTGGTCTCCAGGCCGGTGACGCCGAAGGGCGCCTCCTCGAAGGGGACCTCCTTCTCCTCGCGGGCATGCGGCGCGTGATCGGTCGCGATCGCCTCGATCGTCCCGTCGAGGAGCGCGTCGATGAGGGCGGCGCGGTCGTCGTCCGCCCGGAGCGGCGGGTTCATCTTCACGTTGGGGTCGAGCGAGCGAACGGCGTCGTCCGTGAGGCAGAGGTGGTGCGGCGTGACCTCGGCGGTCGCCTGGATCCCGGCCGCGCGGGCGCGCCGGAGCTCGTCGACCGACTCCTTGGCCGAGAGGTGCAGTAGGTGGAGAGGGCGCTCCTCGTACCCCGCGAGGGCCAGGTCGCGGCCGACCATGACGCTCTCGGCGACCGAGGGGTAGCCGCCGAATCCGATCTCCGCCGAGACGAGGCCCTCGTGGACGTGGCCCCCGCGAGACAGGGTCGGCTCCTCGCAGTGCACCGCCACCGGCCTGGCGGCCGCGGCGCTGTACTGCAGCGCCCGGCGGATCAGGCCGGGCGCCACCACCGGGCGGCCGTCGTCGGTGAAGCCGACGGCACCGCGCTCGGCGAGCGCGACCATCTCGGTCAGCTCGGTGCCCCCCTGCGCCTTGGTGATCGCCGCCAGGAAGCCGACGGGAATCTCCGCCTCGCGCTCCGCCTGCTCCGTGAGGGCGCCGAGGACGGAGGCCGAGTCGACCACCGGGTCCGTGTTGGGCATGGCGAGGATGGCGCAGTAGCCGCCGGCGGCCGCGGCGCGCGTGCCCGAGGCGAGATCCTCCTCGTCCTCGCGGCCGGGCGTGCGCAGGTGGACGTGCGGGTCGACGAACGCCGGCGCCAGCACCTTCCCGTTCGCGGGGGCGGAGGCCGGCTCGATCGCGGTGATCACACCCTCCTCGACCCGCACCGTCAGCGCCTCGTCGATGCCCGTGGTCGAGTCGACGACACGGACGTTCTCGAAGACGAGGGAGTCCCGGCGGCCGTTCTTGCCGAACAGCGCCGGCATCACGCCACCTCCTCGATCTCGGCGACCTTGATCTCGACGGGGCCCTGCGTGAGCAGGTCGTAGAGGACGGCCATGCGGACGACGAGCCCGCTGCGGACCTGGCGCTCGACCAGGGACTCGGCCGAGTCGGCGACGGCCGCGGCGATCTCGACGCCGCGGTTCATCGGCCCCGGGTGCATGACCTTCTGCCCGGGCCGGAGACGGTCGGGCGTCACTCCCCATTGCGCCGTGTACTCCCGCAGGCTGGGGACGTAGTTGGCGCCTTCGAGCATGCGCTCACGCTGCATGCGGAGGACGTAGACGACGTCGGCCTCCTTGATGTCGCGGATGTCGTGCGAGCACTCGCAGCCCAGGGCGTCGATGCCGCGCGGGATGAGCGGCGGCGGGCCGACCAGCGTCACGCGCGCTCCCATGAGGACGAGCGCCTGGATGTTCGACCGCGCCACGCGTGAGTGCAGGACGTCGCCGACGATGGCCACGTGCAGCCCCTCGATCCCGCCGAGATCCTCGTCCAGCGTGTAGAGGTCGAGCAGGGCCTGCGTCGGGTGCTGGTGCTTGCCGTCGCCGGCGTTGACCACGTGCGCGGGCGTGAAGCGGGTGGCCAGGTGGGGCGCGCCGATCTGCGCGTGGCGGATGACGACCACGTCCGGGTCGTAGGCGCCGATCGTCAGGAGCGTGTCCTTGAGGGATTCGCCCTTGTCGACCGCCGAGCCGGAGGACTTGATCGACATGACGTCGGCCGAGAGCCGCTTCGCGGCGAGCTCGAAGCTCGACGACGTCCGGGTCGAGGACTCGAAGAAGAGATTCACCACCGTGCGGCCGCGCAGCGTCGGCAGCTTCTTGACGTCCCGCTCGAGCGAGCGCGCGAAGGTGCGCGAGAGTGCCAGCAGCCGTTCCACGTCCTCGCGCGTCAGGTCGGCGATCGAGATCAGGTGCCTGCGGGCGGAGCTCTTCGGCGGCAGGAGCTCCGAACGGAGCAGTGGACGGACGTCGGCCATCGGCTTCCTCACTTCTCGGGGGTTGGGACGAGCAGGACGCGGTCGACCTCGTCCACCTCGAGGAGCTGCACCTGGACGCGCTCCCCGTGCGAGGTCGGAAGGTTCTTGCCCACGTAGTCGGGGCGGATCGGGAGCTCGCGGTGGCCGCGGTCGACGAGCACGGCGAGCTGGACGCGGGCGGGGCGCCCGTAGTCGAAGAGGGCGTCGATCGCAGCGCGGATCGTGCGGCCCGTGTAGAGGACGTCGTCGCAGAGCACGCACGTCATCCCCTCGAGGGGGAAGTCGAGGCGTGTGGCGCGGACGACCGGCTGCGGATGGAGCGGCCCGTTGCCGTCGCGCGCGAGGACGTCGTCCCGGTGAAAGGTGATGTCGAGCGTTCCGAGTGCGACATCCTGCTCGGTGAACCCCTCGATCTCGCGCCGGAGCCGCTGCGCGAAGGGGACGCCGCGGGTATGGATCCCGACGAGGGCCGTGCGCCCGAGATCGGGGTTCCGCTCGACGACCTCGTGCGCGATGCGAACGATCGTGCGCCGGAGAGCCTCTCCGTCCAGCAGAACGCGTTCCGCCTGTGCAGGCGCAGCCACCAGCCACTCCTTTCCGGCCTCTCCGGACCGGGTTAAAGGTGCGCTGGAAGCCTAGCCTCCCGGGCGGATGGCGTCCAACTGGGCGAGCAGGCGGCGGTGGAGCTCCTGCGCCGCCTGGCCCGGGGCGACTCCGAGCTCGTCTCTCAGCAGCACTCGGAGCCCGTCGTAGACGCGCAGGGCCTCGGCGATGTTGTCCCGCGCCTCGAGCGCCTCCATGAGCAGCCGGTAGCCGCTCTCCCGAAACGGCGCGGCCTCGATCAGCGTGCGGCCGCCTCGTTCGGCCGCCGCGAGCTCGGTGCCTCCCATGTGGAGTCCGACCGTTCCGACGCACTCGAGCGCCCGCAGGCGCACGTCGTCGAGCCACCTCCGTCGCTCGTCGATCCACGGTGCCTCGTAGCCGGGAAGAAAGCCCCGGTTCGCGACGTAGAGGGCCGTGCGCGCGGGAGCCCAGGCCGGCTTCCAGTCCCCGAGCGCGACCGCCGACTCGGCCCTGTGCACGGCGACTCCGGCTGCCTCGACGTCGATCCAGGCATCGGGAGGCAGGGCGAGGCGCAGCTCGGTCTTGCCCTCCAGCGCCTCCGGCCCGAGGACGCGGCGGAGCTTGGAGAGGAGCGCAGCCAGCGAGGCGTCGGCGGCATCCGGTGCGCCTTCCGGCCAGAGAGCCGCCACCAGCTCCGAGCGGGTCGCGCGGCGCGACCGGCCCGCCGCGAGGTACGCGAAGAGCAGCCGGCCCTGCCGGCCGGGGAGATCTGCCTCCACCCGCCGGCCTTCCAGCTCGGCGACGAGACGCCCGCAGAGCTGGATCCTCGTCCTCGTGTCGCTCCCCAACGTTTCCCCAAGGTATCCCCAAGCGGGCGGAGCGACAATGGCCGTGTCCTGCGAGCGAAGGAGGCCGATCGTGAGCAAGGTGGTCAACTGCGAATGCGGCGAGATCGTGCGCGCGGAGAGCGACGGCGAGCTCGTGACGCGGGTGGAGGCGCACGTGGAGGGCAACCATCCGGAGATGGTCGGCAAGCTCTCCCGGGACGACATCCTCGGGATGGCGGAGGAGGAGTAGCGTGCGGCTGTTCGTCAACCTGGCGACCGGCCCGGAGAACCCGACGCGGGCGGCGCTCGCGTTCCTGGTGGCGCGCACAGCGGCGGACGAGGGCCACGAGGTCCGTCTCTTCCTGGCCGGCGACGCCGTCCAGCTGGTCCGGCCGGAGACGGCAGAGGCGGCGCACGGGATCGGGACCGGCTCCGTCGCCGAGCACTGGCAGGCGCTGACGGAGGCGGGCGTGCCCGTCGCTCTCTCCGGCCTGTCGAGCAAGGCGCGCGGCGTCGACGGGAGCACGACGGGCGGCGTCGAGCTGGCTCCGCCGGCGCGGCTCGTCGAGCTCGCCGCCTGGGCGGACACGACTCTCGTCTACTGAGGGCCCGGCGTCTCGGCGGTGACGATCGCCCACTCGAGCGGCGTCTCGATCGTCTCGGGAAGCTCGCGCTCGGCCCGTGCCAGGCCGGCCGCGAAGGTCTCCTCGTCGAGGAGCCGCAAGGTCGAGATGTAGCGCCCGCGAATCCGCTCCAGTGCCTGCTCGCGGCTGAGCCGGCCTCGCTGCGGCACCGTGCGGATCCGCACCGAGGCGAAGCCCGCGGCCGCCAGCTCCTCGGCCAGGGCCTCGGGGGTCGGGAAGCGCACGAGGTCGAGCTCCGCGACCTCGGGAAACACCGATGTCAGCCAGAACCACTCGAAGTGACCGGGCGTGAAGGTCCCGACGACCGCGCGCCCGCCCGGCGCGAGGACGCGGACGAGCTCCGGCAGGGCGCGCGGCCGGTCGAGCAGGTGGACGACCAGGCGAAGGACGGCGCGCTCGAACCAGCCGTCCTTGAAGGGAAGCGACTCCGCACGGCCCAGCTTCAGGCCGACGCGCTGCCCGGTGACCGCCCTCGCTTGGGCGAGCATCTCCTCGGACGAGTCCACGCCCCAGACCTTCGCGCCCTTTTCGGCGAGGGCGAGCGCGAGGCGGCCGGTCCCGCAGCCGACGTCGAGAACGCGACGGCCGCGCAGGTCGCCCTCTGTCATGAGGATGTCGACGAGCTCCCACCAGTTCTCGTCCACCGGCCGCAGCCGGTCGTAGTCGTCCGCGAGGGGGCCGAAGTCGGGGAAGGACGAGCTAGCGGCCGCCAATGAGCTCGTCGGGATCCGTCATGGACTCGATGGCGTGCTGCGCCTCCTCGAGTGACGTCTCCGGGACGAGCACCTTCTGGGGCGCGTCAGCGAGTGCCGCCGGATGCTGCTCGACCGCGGGGTGAAGCTCCGACGGGATCCCCGCCGACTGGAGGATCGTCTGGATCTCCTCCGCCTCCGTGAGGTCCCCTGCCACCGCCACCTGCACCATGCTCGCCACGTGGCTCGGCCTCCTCCCGCGCGGTTCGCGCTCCCGCCTTGACGAGTCGGGGACCACCCCGTTCCTGGAACCGAACCTCGATGATATCGAAGTCTCTCGGGACGACCGTCTCCGGGAAGATCTCGCGCGCCTCCCGTGCGAGCTCGGGCCCGAAGTAGCGGTTCGACAGGTGGGTCAGCGCGAGGAGCCGCACCTCGGCCGCCTTCGCGAGCGCGGCGGCGCCTGCCGCGGTCGAGTGGAGCGTCTCGTCGGCGCGCTCGCGCTCCTCCTCCGCGAAGGTCGCCTCGTGCACCAGGACATCGGCCTCGTGCGCGACCTCGAGCACGCTCGCCGCCGGTGCGGTGTCACCGGTCAGGACGACCTTCCGGCCGGGCCGTGGGGACCCCAGGACCTGCTCAGCGCGCACCTCTTCCCCGCCGGGGACCTCCACGGTCTCGCCGGCCTGCAGGCGCCCGAACAGGGGGCCCTCGGGGACGCCGAGCGAGCGGGCGGCCTGGACGTCGAAGCGGCCCGGCCTGGGGACCTCGGCGAAGGCGTAGCCGTTCGCAGCCGCGCCGTGGAGGACGCGGAAGACGAGGATGCGGTACTCGCCGCGGTCGAGCACGTCGCCGTCGCGGAGCTCGACGAGCTCGACGGGGTAGGTCAGCTTTCCGAAGATCCGCTGCAGGCCGCCGAAGAGGTCCTTCAGCCCCGGCGGCCCGTAGACCGTGAGCGGGACCTCACGGCCTCGAAGCGCGAACGTCTTCAGCATCCCCGGGAGGCCGAGATAGTGGTCGGCGTGATAGTGGGTGAGGAAGATCTCGGGAAGCTCGATCAGGCCGACCGTCGAACGCAGGAGCTGGCGCTGCGTTCCCTCTCCGCAGTCCACGAGCATGCGCTCGCCCCCGCGGCGCACGAGCGTGCAGGACAGCCCGCGCCGGGCCGTCGGCACGGAGCCGGAGGTTCCCAGGAAGACAAGGTCGAGGTCCACGGCCTCAGTCTACGGGTGGCCTCGCCCAAGTTTCCTTTCGCACGAGCCGATACGTCTCGGGCTGTGGCGCGTCCTTCCCTGCCCGAGCTTGTTTCGCGCTCGCTGACCCTTCTTCGAGCGTTTCTCCTGCTCAGCGCCGTCATCCTCGCAGCGGGCGCCGTCGTCCTCGGGACCCTGCTGACCGCCGCGCTCAGAAGCCAGGCGGTGGCGGACGCCGAGTCCAGCCTCGCCCAGTACACGGATGCCGTCGTCGGCCCGCACCTCGTCCGAGACGGCGAGGTCGTCGTCGACGCCGACGCGACAGCCGTGATCGAGGACGACCTCGCGCGTCGCCCGAATGTCGTCAACGTCAAGGTGTGGACGGACGAAGGGATACTCGCCTGGACGCGGCTCGACCCCGAGCGGATCGGCCGCACCTACCCGCTCGACGGGGAGCTGCTCGAGGCGATCGAGACCGGGAAGGCGGACGGCCACCTCGAAGCCCTTCCCGAGGAGGAGGACACCGCCGAGGCACTGGGCATCGACGAGCTCCTGGAGGTCTACGCTCCGATCCGCGCCGGCGGGGAGGTCGTCGGGGCATACGAGATCTACGCGGACGCGGCTCCCCTCGAGGCCTCGATCGCCGACCGGCGCCGGCTCATCTGGGTCGCCACGGCCGCTGTCTTCGCGCTCCTCTGGCTCGCGCTCGCGCTCCTGGTGCGCAACGCTTCGCAGACCCTGACGCGCCAGACCGAGGTAGTCCGCGAGCGGTCACGGGCGCTGGCCGAGTCGTATCGACGCCTGGAGGAGAGCGCCCTCGAGGCGGTGGAGACCCTGAACGCGACGGTCGAGGCCAAGGACCCGTACACGGCAGGACACTCGCTGCGCGTGCAGCGGATCGCCGTCGCCGTCGGCGAAGAGCTCGGGTTCACTCCGAAGGAGCTCGAGGCACTCCGCTTCGGGGGCATGTTCCACGACATCGGCAAGCTCGCGGTCCCGGACTCGATCCTGACGAAGCCCGACCGGCTCACGCCCGAGGAGTACGAGCGGATCAAGGAGCATTCCGCCGAAGGCGCGCGCATCGTCGCCAAGCTCGGCCGCCTGCGAGACTGCGGTACCGATCATCCGCCATCACCACGAGCGGTGGGACGGTCGCGGCTACCCCGATGGCTTGGCCGGCACCGAGATCCCGCTGCCCGCTGCCGTCGTCGGCCTGGCCGACGCGTGGGACGCCATGACCACCGAACGGCCGTATCACCGGGCCCTCGACCTGGACGAGGCATTCGCCGAGGTTCGTGAGGGTCGCGGGACCCAGTTCGTCCCGGAGGTCGTCGACGCGTTCTTCTCGGTTGTACGGAAGCGACCGGGCGAGCTCGGCGCCGGGGACGAGGACGTAGACGCCGACGTCCGCGCGGTCGGCTAGTCAGACCTCACGCTAGGCACCACCCGCCCCGGCGGGCAGGTAGAGGATCATCCCCGCCTGCAGCACCGCCGCGTGCAGGCCGTTGCGCTCGCGGATCCGCCACACGCCCTCTCGCGGATCCCCGCCGTAGCGATCGGAGGCGAGCTCCCAGAGGGTGTCTCCTGCCCGCACGACGTAGCGCTCCTCGGTGCCGGAGCCGCTGGAGGGCCTGGCGACCGCGAGCAGGAGCACGCCGACGAGGGCGCAGAGGAGCAGGAACGGACGCAAAGCGAACATGTGTTCGTATGGTACCCACCCGATCGGATGGACGCCACCCCTGCCGGCGATCTCGCCCGTACTGCGGAATCGTGTCCCCGGCCTGCGCGATCAGATGAGACCGTCGACGAAGCGCCCGTCGCGGTAGACGAGGTCGCCGTCGGCGTACACCTCGCTGCCCGTCCGGAGGTCGCAGACGAGGTCCCAGTGGAGCGCCGAGTGCACCTTTCCCCCGGATTCCGGATACGACGCTCCGAGCGCCAGGTGAACTGTGCCGCCGATCTTCTCGTCGAACAGCGTGTGCCCTGTGAACTCGCCGACCGCGTCGTTCAGGCCGAACGAGAACTCGCCTGCCCGCCGGGCCCCCTCGTCCAGGGCCAGCATCTCGCGCAGGAACGTCTCGCCCGCGGCCGCTTCGGCCCGGACCACCTCGCCGGCCCGGAACTCCAGCTCGACCCCGCTGACGCGACGCCCGGCATAGCTGGCGGGATAGCTGAACCGGATCGTGCCGTCGACCTTCGTCTCGACCGGGCCCGTGAAGACCTCGCCGTCCGGGAAGTTCTCGAGGCCGTCGCAGGGAACCCACGTGCGTCCCTCGACCCCAAGCGTCAGGTCCGTCCCCTCTCCGACGACGCGGATCTCCTTCCGCTCGTCGAGCCACTCCGCGAGGCGGCGAAAGGTTCGGCCGAGGGCTTCCCACTCGGCGACCGGGTCGTCGCGGTCGAGCAGGCCGGCGTGGTAGACGAAATCCTCGTACTCCGCCAGCGACATGTCGGCGTCCTGGGCCGCGGCATCCGTCGGGAAGAGGGTGACGACGGCCCGGAGGTCACCGGCGCTTGCCCGCGCGAAGTGGATGCGGCGAAGCGGTTCCCGCGCCCGCTCGGCGTGCGCCTGCCGCTCCGGGTCGACTCCCGAGTTCGCGCGGGTGTTGACGTCGGCCTCGATGGCGATCCGAACGTCGGCGCGCTCGACCTCGGCCCGCCGCAGCGGGCTCACCCAGTCGAGCTGGGCGTCGGTGCCTTCCCGCAGGAGCAGCTCCGGAGCGCCGTCGACGTCAAGACGTAGGTGCGGGTGACCGCCGGCCTCGAGCACCCTCTGCCAGACCTCGCGGACGAGGGGAGCAGCGGCGGGCCCCGTGTCGATGCAGACGAGGTCGCCCTTCCGCACTCTGGTCGAGTAGTCGACGAGGACGCCCGCCAGACGCTCGACGCGGCTGGTCTCAGCCACGGACCCCGCTTTCGACCACCTGGAGCGCGGGCTCGGCCAGGAAGCGGCCGTCCTTCCAGATCAGCTCGCCGTCGGCGGAGACCTCTCCCTCGTCCCGGAGGTCGCAGATCATGTCCCAGTGCAGGCCCGAAGTGTTCTGGCCGCCGGCCTGCGGAAAGCCCGAGCCGAGCGCCAGGTGCATCGTTCCGCCGATCTTCTCGTCGAAGAGGATGTTGCGGGTGAAGCGGTCGATCTCGTAGTTCAGGCCGAAGGCGACCTCGCCGAGGACGCGGGCGCCCGCGTCCATCTCGAGCAGTGACTGGAGATAGTCGTCCCCGCGTGAGGCCTTGGCGTGGACGACGCGTCCGCCCTCGAAGCGCAGGAGGACGTCCTCCACCTCACGGCCGTGGTAGACGGCCGGGAACGTGTAGCGGATCTCGCCCTCGGTCTGCGTCTCCACCGGGCTCGTGAACACCTCCCCGTCGGGCATGTTGTAGCGGCCGTCGGCGGCCATCCAGGTCCGTCCCTCGACCCCGAGGCGGAGGTCGGTGTCGGGCCCGACGATCCGGAGCTCGCGGACGCCGCCCAGCTCGCTCGCGCGGGCCGAAAGGTGGGTGGAGGTCGCGCGCCAGTGCGAAGCCGGGTCGTCCTCGTGCACGTGGCAGGCATCGAAGACGAAGGCCTCGTACTCGGCGAGCGACATCTCGGCCTCCTGGGCGTGCGCGTTCGTGGGAAACAAGGTCCCGACCCAGCTCATCTCGCCCTTCGAGATGCGTTCCCAGCGGCGGTTGGAGAGCTTCCGCTGCGCGGAGATGTAGGCCGCGTGGCGTGTCGGATCGACGCGCGAGAGGGCCCGCGTGTTCGTCTCGGACCAGATGGTCACGAGCGCGTCGAGCTGCTCGATCTCCTCCCACTGGATCGGCGAGAGATACGTGAGCTGCTCGTCGGAGCCGTGGAGGAAGAGCGACTCGCCGAGGCCCGAGAGGCCGACGTTCGTGTACGGGAGCGCGCCCGCCCGAAGCGCGGCTCGGTAGAGCGCCAGAACGAGGGGCGCGCCGGCGTCCAGGCTGTCGACGCGCACGACCTGACCTTCTCGCAGCGCGAGCGAGTAGTCGACGAGCAGGTCCGCGAGGCGGTCGACGCGCGGGTCGGTCATCGGCCCGTTATACCCGACGGCAAACCCTTCAAGACGGCTGCGAGCAGCCGTTCGCTGCCGAAACGGACAGGATCGTCGGTGGGCAGGCCCGTCTCGGCCTCGGCCGCCGCGATCGCGGCGCGGGCCGCGTCCTCGTCCAACCGGCCCGTGTTGAGCGCTATCGCCACCACCCGGGCGGGCCGGACGGGCAGCGCCAGTCGCTCGTAGAGGTCGACGAGCTCGCCGAGCGGAGGGATCGGATGCCCGGGCACGCCTTCGATCTCCGTGTCCCCGGCGCGGTGCACCAGCACCAGGACATGCGGCACGCTCCCGTGGTAGAGGCCGAGGGTGACTCCCGAGAACTGCGGGTGGACGATCGAGCCCTGGCCTTCCACGAAGAGCAGGTCTCCCCGCTTGGCGCCTTCGACGACGAGCCTCTCCCCCGCCCCGGCCAGGAAGTCCGAGACGACGGCGTCGACGGCGATGCCCCAGCCCTCGATCATGATCCCGGTCTGGCCGGTGGGCACGAACACCGAGGCCAGGCCGCGCGCTCGGGCCGCACGGTCGAGCTCGACAGCGACCGTCTTCTTCCCGACCGCGCAGTCGGAGCCGACGGTGAGGACGACGGCGGCGCCGTGCGTGAGGTTCTCGCCGGTGGGGACGCTCAGGTCGGCCGGCGGGCGGCGGTAGTCGCGGAGCTCGACACCGTGCTCGCGCGCGAGCGCGGCGAGCTCGGGGTCGTCGGCGAGGAACTCGTGCATCCCCGCCTCGACGTCCAGGCCCGCCTCGATCGCCGCCCGGAGGATGCCGCGCCAGACCGGAGGGAGCCGTCCGCCCGCGACAGCCACGCCGACCAGCGCAACGGTGGGCTCGTAGGCCAGCGCGTCTGCGACGGTGGCCACCACGGGAACCCCTTCGACCGTCTCTCCGGCACGCGTCGAGTCGAGCACCGCGACGACCGGGTCGGACCCGTACCGGATGATTCCGTACGTGGTCTTCCCGTAGTGGTCGTCGCCGGAGTACTCCTCAGCGAGGGCGAGATACCGCTTCATGGACTCCCAGTCCTGGTTCGGCCGACGGCATCTGGACGCCGTCGGCAAACTCGATCCCCGGCCACGGGTCGTCGGCGATCAGCAGGTTGCCGTCGAGGTCGAGGTGGTCACAGAGACTGCCGATCTGAGCCGCCGCAGCGATGCCGAGCCCGGATTCGATCATGCAGCCGAGCATGACGCCGAGCCCGAGGGCGCGGGCGGCGTGCGCCATGCGCACCGCCTCGCGGATGCCGCCGCTCTTCGCCAGCTTGATGTTGATCCCGTGCGCCCGGTCGGCGCAGGCAGCCACGGTCGCCAGCGTGTGCACGTCCTCGTCGAGGTAGATGGGGAGCGGGGATTCCCGCTTCAGGCGCTCTCCGCCGGGGTCGCCGGCGGGCAGCGGCTGCTCCACGTACTGGACGCCGAGCGCGGCCAGCTCCGGCACCGACTCGAGTGCCTCGTCCAGCTCCCAGTACTCGTTGACGTCCACCTGGAGCGGCAGGTCGGTGACGGCGCGCACCGCGCGCACGCGCTCGACGTCGAGCCCGTCGCGGCCGCCCAGCTTCAGCTTCAGACGGCGGAAGCGCGGGTCGACGAGGCCGGCGCGCCGGGCCATGTCGTCCGGATCGCCGAGCCAGATCGTCCACGAGGTCGGAGGCCCGCCGCGCTCGAGGCCGAGCAGCCGCCACGTGGGCTCCCCCACGAGCTTCCCGCAGAGGTCGTGCAGCGCCGCGTCGATCGCCGACTTCGCAGCATGGTTCCCCTCCAGCTCCGCCAGGCGGAGGCCCACCGCCTCGAGCGCGAAGGGATCCTCCCCGAGGACCGCGGCGGTCTCGTCCAGGAACGCCTCAGCGCCCTCGACGCTCTCGCCGTAGTGGGACTGCGGCTGCGCCTCACCAAAGCCCGAGGCCCCGCCGTGCTCGACCTCGACCCAGAGGACGTGCTCCTCGACGGTCGTCTCCCGCGAGATCGTGAAGGGCTCCGCGAGCTGGAGAGTCGCGCGTCGGTGGGTGAGCTTCACCCCGGGTACACTAAGCCCCTCCGCGCCTGTAGCTCAGGGGATAGAGCGCGCGCCTCCGGAGCGCGAGGTCGTAGGTTCGATTCCTACCAGGCGCATTTCGCGTCCCCAGCTCAGAGCCAGCCCCGGCGCCGGAAGTTCCAGTAGAGCGCGGCGCAGGCGGCGGCAATGACGGCGATGACGATCGCGAACCCGAAGCGCGAGTCGAGTCCCGGCATGTTGTCGAAGTTCATGCCGTAGATCCCCGCGATCGCGGTCGGCACCGCGACGATTGCCGCCCAGGCCGAGATCCTCCGCACGTCCTCGTTCTGGCGAACGCTCGCCTGCGTCAGGTTTGCGGCGAGCACGCTCGTGAGCAGGTCGCGGAACCCCTCGACCTGGTCGACGACGCGCAGCAGGTGGTCGTGGACGTCGCGGAAATACGGCTGGACGGCCGCCGGGACGAGGTCGTACCGGCCGACAGCAAGGTCGTCGAGCGGATCGAGCAGCGGCGTGACGGCGTCGTGCAGCTCCAACACCTCGCGTTTGAGGTTGTAGATGCGTTCGGCGGGGTTGCTCCGCGAGGCGGAGAACACGTCTCCTTCCAGTTTCCGGATCGCCTGGTCGAGCCCGTCGATCACCGGGACGTAGTCGTCCACGACCCGGTCGACGACAGCCCAGAGGACGGCGCCCGGTCCGGCTTCGAGGAGGTCCGGACGCTCCTCCAGCTGCAGCCGAACGTCGTGCAGCGACGTCGTGCCGTGCCGGACGGTGATCACGAAGCTCTCGCCGACGAAGACGAGGATCTCCCCGAACTTCACGACGTCGTCGCCCCCCGCCAACCGTGCCGTCCTGAGGACGAGGAACAGCGAGTCGTCGTAGGTCTCGAGCTTCGGTCGCTGGTGCGCCTTGACCGCGTCCTCGACCGCAAGCTCGTGGAGGGCGAACTCGCGCTGCACCGAGTCGAACTCGGGCACGGTCGGGTTGACGAGGCCGATCCAGGCAAATGCCTTGTCGGCGCGGATGGCCTCGTACGCATCATCGACCGCCAGATCGCCGGGGAGACGGCGGCCGTCCTCGTACACGGCGCAATCGACGATCACGCGCGAATTATCGTCGATCCGCGGCGAGGGATTGCCAGTAGAATCGCGTACTTGGAGATGCAACTGGACGATCCCCTCAGTACCTATGGCACGGCCGACGCTCCCACGCCTTCGGCGAGGACGAGCCCGCGGTGTAGCGGGCGACGTCGTCGAGCGGACCGAGCCGCGCATCTCCGAGCTCTCCGCTGAGGGCCTGACCTGGGTTCACGCCGAGCGGCCCGGCGCCCTCGAGGTCGCCTACCTCGCCGACCGCTTCGGCTTCCACGAGCTCGACATCGAGGACGTCCTCTCGAAGCGGCAGCGGCCGAAGATCGACGAGTACCCGGACTACATCTTCCTCGTCCTCCACTTCCCCTTCTACGACAAGGCCGTGCGCCGTCTGAACGCCGCGGAGCTGGACGTCTTCCTCGGCCAGGACTTCCTGATCACGCTGCCGAACGTCGAGCTGCTGCCGGTCTCCTACCTCTTCCGGCGCTGCGAGGGCGATCCGGAGCTGCGAAACGAGCTGTTCAAGGGCTCCGGCTACCTGCTCTACCAGGTCCTCGACGACCTCTTCGACTACTGCTTCCCGATCCTGGACAAGGTCGGGGGCAAGCTCGACGCGATCGAGGCGGGCATCTTCGAGGAGCGCTCCGAGGACGTCGTGCGCGACATCTCGAACGCGAAGCAGGAGATCATCGCCTACCGCAAGATCATCAAGCCCGAGCGGGCGACGCTGCGCATGCTCGAGCGCTCGACGCAGCGCTTCCTGCCCGAGGACCTCGAGCTCTACTTCGACGACATCGTCGACGCTGCCGAGCGGATCTGGGACCTCCTGGACAACTTCAAGGAGGTCATCGAGGGCCTCGAGTCGACGAACGAGGCCTTCATCTCGCACAAGCAGCAGTACCGGCTGCAGCTGCTCACGGTCGTCACTGTGATCCTCCTGCCGCTCACCCTCATCACCGGCGTCTTCGGGATGAACGTCGGTGTCCCCGGCGAGGGCGAGATCGAGGCCTTCTGGGTGATCGTGGTCTCGATGGCGGCCATCGGCCTGGGGCTGCTGGCGCTCTTCCGCTGGCGCCGCTGGCTGTGAGCCCCTACCTGGTTGCCCCGACTGGGTCCCGGTCGGAGGCGGCCGGCATACGCGAGTCCGTTGCCGGGCTCCTCGGCGCGCGCCAGTGCTTCTGGCTCGATCTGTACGACCCAACCCCGGAGGATCTCGACCTCCTCCGGGACCCGTTCGGGTTTCACCCGCTCGCGATCGAGGACTCGGAGGCATTCGGCCAGCGGCCCAAGGTCGAGGACTACGAGGACTTCGTGTTCCTCGTCGCCTACGGCGCTTCCCCCGACGAGGACGGCCTCGTCGAGGTGCACTGCTTCTACTCCGAGCACTACCTGGTCACGGTGCGCCGCGACGACTCGCCGGAGCTCGACGCGCTGCGGGCGCGGTTCGAGCGCGACCTCTCGCTCCTCCCGCGCGGACCGCGCCTCCTCTACGAGGTGCTCGACCGGCTCGTGGACGGCTTCTTCCCCGTCCTGGAGCATCTCGAGGGACGGCTCGACCTGATCGAGGACCACATGTTCGCCTCCCCCAAGCCCGAGCACCTGGAGGACATCTTCAAGATGAAGCGCCGGCTCGTGCGCCTGCGGAAGGTCGTCTCGCCGCAGCGGGACATGCTCGCGCGACTCACCGGAGCCGGCGCCGAGCTACCGGGGCTGACCGTCGAGGACGAGCGCTACTTCCGCGACGTCTACGACCACCTCGCCCGTCTCGTCGAGGCGATCGACGGCAACCGTGAGCTCATGAACGCCACCATCGACGCATACCTCTCCACGTCCTCCAACCGGCTCAACGTGACGACCAAGCAGCTCACGGTGATCGCGACCATCTTCCTGCCCCTCTCGTTCGTGACCGGCTTCTTCGGGCAGAACTTCGCGTGGATGGTCGGCGAAGTGGCCAGCTGGCAGGCCTTCGTGCTCTTCGGTATCGGGCTCGAGGTCCTCACCGTCATCGGGCTGCTCGTCTTCTTCCGCCTGCGAGGATGGTTTTGAGGCAGCTGTGGGCACCGTGGCGGCTGGAGTACATCCAGAGCGCCGACCAGCAGGACGGTTGCGTCTTCTGCCGCGCCCCGGGGCTCGACGACGAGGCGGGCCTCGTCGTCCATCGCGGCGAGCTGGCCTTCGTGCTCCTGAACCGCTTCCCGTACGCCTCGGGCCATCTCATGGTCGCGCCGTACCGGCACTCGGGGGACTTCGCGGGGCTCGCAGACGAGGAGGCGGTGGAGATCCACAGGCTGGCCGCGACGGCCACCGGCGTCCTCACGGAGGTCATGGCGCCGCAGGGCTTCAACCTGGGCTGGAACCTCGGACGGATCGCCGGCGCGGGCATCGTCGACCACGTCCACGAGCACGTCGTCCCCCGCTGGGCCGGCGACACGAACTTCATGCCGGTGCTCGCAGACGTGAGGGTGATGCCGGAGGCCCTGGAGTCGACTCGGCGTAAACTCGCCGAGGCATGGCCCTAGACCCCAAGGTCTTCAAGGCATACGACGTCCGGGGGATCTATCCCGTCGAGCTCGACGAGGAGGGCGCCCGGGCGATCGGCCGCGCCTACGTCGAGCAGTTCGGGCCGAAGGCGATCGCCGTCGGGCGGGACATGCGCCTCTCCTCCCCCGCCATGCAGGAGGCCTTCGTGCGCGGCGCGGCAGAGGCCGGTGCCGACGTGCTCGACATCGGGATGATCGGGACGGAGATGCTCTACCACGCCGTCGGCGAGCTCGGCCTCGACGGCGGCGCCACGATCACCGCCTCGCACAACCCCAAGGACTACACGGGGGCGAAGATCGTGCGCCGCGGCGCCCTGCCGGTCGGCGCCGACTCGGGCCTGCTGGAGGTCCGCGACCGCGCACTGTCCCTCCAGGACGTGTCCCGGGGTCAGACCCCGGACGTGTCCGGGAAGGTCGAGGCGCGCGACGTCTACCCCGGCTTCGTCGACAAGGTCATCGGCTTCATCGACCCGGCAGCGGTCAAGCCGCTCCGGGTGGTCATCGACGCCGCGAACGGGATGGCCGGCGCAATGCTGGCGCCCATCCTCGACCGCCTGCCGGTCGACGCGGTGCGCTGCTTCTTCGAGCCCGACGGCACGTTCCCCAACCACCAGCCGAACCCCCTCCTCGAGGAGAACCGGCAGTTCATCATCCGCAAGGTCGTGGAGGAGAGCGCCGACCTCGGCATCGCCTTCGACGGCGACGCCGACCGCTGCTTCTTCGTGGACGACACAGGCGAGTTCGTGCCCGGGGACTTCGTGACCGCGCTTCTGGCCGAGGCGATGCTGGAGAGGGAGCCGGGCGGGACGATCATCTACGACGTCCGCGCGAGCTGGGCCGTCCGCGAGACGGTCGAACGGCTCGGCGGCAAGGCCGTCATGAGCCGCGTCGGGCACGCGTTCATCAAGCTCCTGATGCGGGAGGTCGACGCCGTCTTCGCCGGCGAGGTCAGCGGCCACTACTACTTCCGCGACTTCTACCAGGCCGACTCGGGGACGATCCCCGCGCTGCTCATGCTGGAGCTCGTCTCGAAGCGCGGGCAGAAGCTGTCCGAGATCCTGCGCCCGTTCCGCGAGCGCTACTTCCTCACCGGAGAGCTCAACACCCCGGTCGAGGACGTCGCGCTCACCCTCCAGCGCTTGAAGGAGCACTTCGCCGACCAGGGCGACGTCTCCCACCTCGACGGCATCTCGATCACCGGCGAGGGCTGGCACATGAACGTCCGGCCCTCGAACACCGAGCCGCTCCTGCGGCTCAACCTCGAGGCGCTCGACCCCGAGCTGATGGAGCGCAGGCGGGACGAGGCCCTGGCCGTCATCTCGGGGGCCTGACCTCCGAGATGGCGAGGGCGGGGCCGAAGCCCCGCCCTCGCAGAGACGTCGCTGCGTCGGCCGTTACGGCCCGAGCAGGAAGTCCATCGACCTACCCATGACGTCGGCTCGGGCGACTGGCCCGTCGACGCCCTCGAAGCCGAAGCCCATGTAGAGCGTCCTGTACTCGACGTCAGGAGGCGCCGAGGCCACGACGGCTCCCTCGGGGAAGCCGGCCGCGTCGGTGCGGACCCACGTGTTCGAGTTGGGGGCGCTCCCCGGGGGCGGCCCGGTCTGCGTCCAGCCGTCCATCGGATCGGCGTCGTCCTCGAACGAGGTCGAGCCCGCGCCCGTCGGCGTGACGATGTCGTCGACGAACACACCGAGCCCCTGCGTGCCCCAGTCGGAGGCGTACGAGATCGAAATCTCGACCTGCCCGCCGGCCCAGGCGCCGAGGTCGACACGCCACTCCTGCCACCCGCCTGCCGAGCCGGTGGCGGCGTTCCACGCGCCGGTCGTCCCGGTGGACGTGCAGCTCGTGCCGTCGAACGTCTGGTAGTGGTCGAGCTGCGGATGGAGCTCGTTCCAGCCCGCCGGGCAGCTCTCGCCCGTGCTCGTCGCGGTGTGGTTGTTCAGGTCCGGCAGCGTCGTCCAATCGTTGCCACCGGGCGTCCGGGCCTCGACGAAGAGGTAGTCCCAGTCCTGCTCGGTGTCGTACGACGTCCAGAACGAGAGCTCCCCACCGCCGGCCGGGACGTCGACCGTCCGCGTCAGCTGCTTGTAGGAGACGTCCGCGATCTGGGAGTACACGTAGTGGGTGCCGCTGTGCGGGTCGAACGGCCCTCCGGGCCGGTCGTACCGCGCCGCCGCCCAGCTCGTGAACTGCGGGTACGTGGACACGGGGAGGATCCCGCTCGTCGTGATGAACGAGTTGGCGTTGTCCTGGTTTCCGGCGCTGTCACCGTTGAGCCCCCAACTCGCCCCGGTGAACGGGTCGGCGACGCCGTTGACGCCGTACGCATCCCCGGTGTCGGGGTTGCTCCCCGCCCCGAGGTTGAAGACGTAGGCGCCGAGGTAGTACTGGAGGAAGTCGTCGGACAGCGGCTGGCAGCTGGCTTCCGGATCGACCCCACAGGCCCTATTGCCCTCGAGGTCGAACGCGTAGCCGCCGGCGTACTCGAGACCGGCGTACTTGCCCGTGTAGAGCAGGCCGCCGCCCTCGTTCAGGAACGCCCGGGCCGCAAGCATCTCGTCGTTCGCGAGGCGCGACGCGGTGCCGCCGACCATGCCGGGGTCACGGGTGATGACGTCGTCGCCCGTGTACCAGACGACGGCGTCGTAGTGCGAGAGGACCCCGAGGAGGGTCGGAGCGGTCCGCCCGTTGGCGTCGACGTCGTAGACGTCGTAGCCGATCCCGTTGGCGTCCAGTGCGTCGGTGTAGTAGCTCAGGTAGTGCGGTCCGGGCGCCTGCGCCGGCGAGATGCCCGTGTAGTCCTCGGCCGCGAGGACGAGGACGTCGTTGTCCGACTCGGACACCGCCGTGTACTCGAACGACTCGCTCTTCGAGCCGTGCCTGCCCTTGAACCACACCTTCACCGTGTCGCCCGGCTCCGTTCCGGTCACGAAGCCCTGGACGATGTGGTAGTAGACGTCGCCCTCGGCTCCCCAGCGGTCACCGCCCTCCCACTCGGAGGTCTGCCTGGTGCGGACGGGGCCGCCGTTGATCTGGTACTTGAGCTCCACCTTGCCGGCGCTCCGCTTGGCGAGCACCCTCACGGCCTGCGGGTCGCCGTAGGAGACATCGAAGGTGAAGTCGCTCATCGGGTTGTTCGTCTTCTCCGGGTCGTTCTGGGACATGTCGAGGTAGAAGTCCTCGACGTGGTTCTTGAGGTGCGACTGCGGATGCGACGGATCCAGCGCGGAGCGGACGAGGTCGAGCGCGAACGGAAGGTTCTTGCTCGAACTCGGCCTGCACCAGCGCCTCGTCGTCGGGGAACTCGAAGCCGCAGCCGGCGCAGCCCTCGTCCAGCTCGGGCGTCCAGCTCAGCGCCCCGGTCTCGGCGTAGGAGTAGTCGTCGGTCGTCCCGTTCGTCATGTAGAGGTCGGCCGCGACGCCGGGGTCGAAGCCGGGGACGGCCGGATTCGCGTCGGTCCCCGTGTAGGCGACGAAGAGCGGGTCGTCCGCCGACGGGGTCTGGACCTGCCATCCGTACGGGTAGAGGAGCAGAGGCCCGTACGAGTGGTACGTGAGCAGGAACTCGAACCCGATCCGCTTGATGAGGTTCTGCGAGAGCGACCGTCTCCGGCTCGGAGGCCGGCGAGGTGCCGCGGTAGGTCTCGCTTGCGAACGACCGAGTTCGAGCCCTCGTCGTCCCAGTTCCACTTGCTGTCGTAGTTGCGGTTGAGGTCGACGCCGTCACCGTTCGTGATCTGGCCGTCGCCGTTGTTGTCGCGGAGGTTCTTCCGCCAGAGGCGCTCGACGTCGAACGTGTACTGGTACCCGTCCGGGTTGGCCGAGAGCACGAACCAGATCTCGCGCGTCTTGAGCCACTTCCGCACGTTCCGGTCGTTCGACCGCCAGCCGTCGACGAACCAGTTGAGCAGGCGGCGGTTGACCTCGACGGAGATCCACTCGCGGGCGTGGATGTTCGACATGTACATGACCGCCGGCCGCGAGCCGTCCGCGATCCCGCGTGCGCCCTGCGTCATCTTGAGCGCGAGGATCTCGCGCCCCTGCAGCGTGTGCCCGAGTCACCTCGAGCTTGAGGATCTGCGGGTTGTCGTGGGCGAGCTGGACCATCTCGTCGCGGATCCCGCCCGGCTCGTCCCACGAGCGCCAGACGTTGTAGCCGCCCACGGCCTGCAGGCGCGCCCGCTGGCTCGCGGTCCGGCCCTTGTTGTCGCGCAGGAGCTTCACCTTCACGCCGTCTCCCACGAGCGCCGCGCGCTCGGACGGCGAGAGGACGAGGTCGACCTGGACACCGGCGGTCACCTGCCGCACGGAGGCGATGTCGTAGCCGTCGCGGGCGAGCTGGCCGGCGGTCGCCGCGTCGACCGTCACCGTGTAGAGGTCGAGCTTCTGCTTGCTGGCCGCGAGCGCGCTCCCTGTGAGCGCGAAACCTGCGGCCAGGGCGCAGGCGAATAGAACCCATCTCTTCATACTTCCCCCTTGCTCCCGGGTGGATGAAACGGGGGAAGGTTCGCAGATCGCTCGACATGGGTCAACCAGGCTCCCGAGTAGGATCCGGGGGTGGAGCTCGGCCAGCCCGACCGACCGCAAGCCGCCGTTCAAGTTCTCCGCCTTCGCGCGCGTCGGCTTCTCCGACACGGACGCCCAGGGGATCGTCTACTACGGGCGCTACCTGCCCTACTTCGACCTCGCCCGCGTGGAGTACGAGCGGCACCTCGGGCTCCTCCGCCGGGAGGCCGTCGGCAAGGACTTCGTCATGCGGGCGTCAACGGTCGTGTACGAGGCGCCGGCGCGCTTCGACGACCTGCTCGAGGTCTTCGTGCGGACGAAGCGGATCGGCGTCACGAGCATCTCCTACGAGCTCTGCGTCTACCGGGTCGAGGACGACGTCCTCATGTGCACGGCCGAGCAGACCATGGTGCTCGTCGCCGTGCCCGAGCGGCGCCCGACGCCCATCTCCGACGACTACCGGCGCGCCGTGGCCGCCTTCGAGGGCGCCGACCTCGAGCTCGCGGTGCCGGTCGAGTGAGCGCGACCACCGACACCTACCGCAGCGCCTTGGAGGCCGTCGACCGCTTCGTCAACCGCGAGTCCGAGGCGGACGAGGTCCTGCGCAAGACCGTGGAGGTGCTGCACGACCGCTTCGAGGGCTACTCGTGGGTCGGGATCTACCTCGTGGAGGGAGACGATCTCGTCCTCGGGCCGTGGAGGGGACCGCAGGCCACGGAGCATGTCCGCATCCCGATCGGCCAGGGAATCTGCGGGGCCGCCGCAGCAAGCGGCGTCACGGAGATCGTCGACGACGTCAACGCCGACGACCGCTACCTCGCCTGCTTCGCCTCGACGCGCAGCGAGATCGTCGTCCCGATCGCCTACGAGGGCCGGGTCGTGGGCGAGATCGACATCGACTCGGACGTCCCGTGGCGCCTTCGGAGCCGAGGACAGGGCGTTCCTCGAGCGCGTCGCGCTCCTCATCTCGCCGCACTGCCTCGTCGGCTGGGACACCGGCGGCGAGGGCTGGCAGCCCTAGTTCCGGTCGGCCGCGTCCGCCAGCAGGCGCTCGGCCTGCTCGACCGGGCCGATCGGGGGCGCAGCCGCGATCGCGTTTCGCCCGCTCGCCTTCGCCTGGTAGGCGGCCCGGTCGGCAACCGCGATCAGCTCCTCGGCGTTGACACCGGGACCGCGGTGCGCGACCGCTCCGATGGAGACCGTCACGGGCACGTGGGCCTCGCGCGTCGCCTCCTCGACGAAGGAGCGCATGCGCTCGGCGACGACGAGCGCGCCCTCGAGGTCGGTCTCGGGGAGGAGGACGCAGAACTCGTCGCCGCCGAATCGTGCCGCGACGTCGTACTCGCGCGTCGCCCGCTTGAGCGCCTCGGCGACCCCGACGAGGGCGCGGTCACCGGCCATGTGCCCGTGCGCTGTGTTGATCTCCCGCAGGTGATCGACGTCGACCATCAGCAGGGCCAGCGGCCGGTCGAAGCGGCCCGCGCGGCCGAGCTCCTGGCCCAGCGCCGCCTGGAAGTGGCGGAGGTTGTAGAGGCCGGTCTTCGGCTCGATGCGGGTGGCCTCGACCAGCGCCGGGATGGCAAGCGAGCGGTAGGCGAGCGCGAGCGGCAGGAGCGTCAGGGCCACGAGACCCGGGTAATCGCCCCAGAGCGCCGCCGCGATCGCGCCCAGCGAGAGCAGGCCGGCGTCGATGAGGACGCAGTCGAGGCGAATGGTGTCGGCGGCCTTCACGCCCCGTGCGAAGTGGAGCACGGTGGCGAGCAGGCCGTAGTGGAGCAGGAGAAAGGCGACGATCGCGAGGCCGGCGCCGACCGTCCAGCCCAGGGACGTGCTGCCCTCGACAGCGTCGAAGACGGCGCGGGCGAGCAGCGCCGGCGCGACGAGGTTGCAGACGTTGAAGACGACGATGTACCAGTCGCTCCGCTTCCGGATCCATTCGGGGACGACCGCGAGGGCGATGAGGAGCGTCGTGAGCGACGGGGGAAGGATGAGGACGGCCGTGAAGATCGGGGCGAGCGAGAGCTGCGACCCCTGGTGCTTCGTCCGGTCGGCGCCGAGCAGGTGGGCGATCGTGACGAGCGGGAGAAGGACGGCGAAGGCGATCCAGTCGTCCCGGCCGACCGCCTCCGGCTGGCCGAGGGCGGCCACGAGCGTGACCGTCGCGAGGACGATCACGAGCTCGAGCCCGGCCGCCTGGCGACCGAGGCCACGATCACGTGGGTCGAGGCCGTTGCGCATGTGACGTCTCGCACGGTCCGTCGGCCGTCCTCAGCGAGATCGCATCCCCCGAACGAGGTACCGATCACTCGATCGAGTGGCGCAAACGGGTGATGGCGTCCCTCGAACGAGGGACGCGGAGCTCCTAGCGGGGGTCGAGCTCGCGCTCGACGCGCCGGCCGACCTGGGCGGCGCTCGTCTGGGGGAGCGTCTCGCCGAGAAGCAGCGCTCCCAGCTCGAGTGCCTGCCGTACGACGGCATCCCTCTCGGTGGCGAGCTGATTGCGGGCGACGAGCAGCGCCGCGCGTGCCTGTGTCCCCCAGTCGGCCAGGGCTTGCGGGCCCGTGCCGGGCTCGGCCACCGCCTCCTCGGTCAGCCGCGGCTTCCGCCTCAGCGTTGCTGCGAGCTCCCGCGCACGTGCCTCCAGCTCGCCCAGCTCCCGGCCGGCCGCCGCTGCTCGGGCCTCGACCTCGGCGGCATGCTCACGGGCCGCAGCGGCATTCCGCTCGGTGATGTAAAGATGGTCACGCGCCCGGAGCTCGAAGCGACGCGCAGCTGCGATGCTTTCCACGTCGCCTTCGGCCTCGGCCCTCGCCAGCTCCTCGGCGGCGTGCCCGCCGTCGTGCGGGCCTCCGCGAGCGCCCGCTCGGCCTCCTGGACAGCCTGCGGCTGCGGCGGGGCGCTCTTCGGGGAGGCGAGCGAGGAGCTCGCCAGCTCGACGGCTCGCTCGCGCAGGTCTTCGACGGCCGCGTACAACTCGTCGAGCTCCGCCAGTTCGGCCATGATCGCCTCGTCCGACCGCTCCAGCTCGCTGAGGAGAGCGAGGCGGTCGTCGTCGGCCATCAGGACGGCGTCACACGGAAGGCGTCGAAGACCGATTCGAGGTTCCGGAGCGAGCCGAGGAGCGCCCGCAGCGCCTTGATGTCGCCCACCTCGGCCACGTACCAGTTCTTGGCCATCTGGTCCTCGACGTGGCCGCCGTACTCGACGATGTTCGTCCCGTGCTCCGCGAACGTGCGCGCCACGTCCTCGAGCAGGCGCGGGCGATCCCAGGACACGACTGCGATCTGCACCCGGAAGCTCTGCGAGGCGCCGCCGTCCCACTCGACCGGCGTGAACCGCTCGGGGTTCCGCATCAGCGCCTTCACGTTGGGACAGTCGAGCCGGTGGATGGTGATGCCCTTGCCGAGCGAGATGTAGCCGGCGATCTCGTCTCCCGGCACGGGGGTGCAGCACTTGGCGAGACGCACGAGCACGTCCTCGACGCCGGGGACGTGGATGCCGAAGTTCCCCGAAGCGACCGCCTCGCGCGCCTTGGGCTTGCGGGGAAGCGCTTCTTCCTCGACCACGCCCTCGGTCTTGAGGCGGTGGAGAACCTTGTTGGCGACCTGGGAGACCTGGAGCTTTCCGGAGCCGAGGGCGAGGTAGAAGTCCTCGGCCTTCTTGAAGCCCATCTCGCGGATGATCTCGGCGAGGAGCGGCGAGCCCGCGACCTTCTTGTACGGGAGGTTGTGCTGCTTGAGCGCGTTCTCGAGCGCGTCACGGCCGCGCTGCTCGGCGACCTCGCGCGTCTCCCGGCTGTACCACTGGCGGATCTTGTTGCGGGCGCGTGAGGAAACGGCCAGCGAGAGCCAGTCCCGCGAGGGGCCGCGGCTCGTCTGCTTCGAGGTCAGGATCTCGACGAAATCACCGCTCTTCAGCCGGTAGTGCAGCGGGACGATGCGGCCGTTGACCTTCGCACCGACCGTGCGGTGACCGACGTCCGTGTGCACGGAGTAGGCAAAGTCGATCGGCGTCGAGCCGCCCGGGAGGCTCTTCACCTCGCCCTTGGGCGTGAAGACGTAGACCTCGTCGAGGGCCAGCTCGGGGAAGACGCGCACGAGCTCGCGAGAGTCGGTCTCCTCGCGCTGCCAGTCGGCGAGCTGCTTCATCCAGGCGAGCTCGGCCTCGGCCGCCTTCTTGCCCTTCGCGCCCTTGTAGAGCCAGTGCGCGGCGATGCCCTTCTCGGCAGTCTTGTGCATGTCGCTCGTCCGCACCTGGATCTCGAGCGGCTTGCCCTCCGGCCCGATCACCGTCGTGTGCAGTGAGCGGTACATGTTGAACTTGGGCATGGCCACGTAGTCCTTGAACCGGCCCGGCATCGGCTTCCAGAGCGAATGGATCACCCCGAGGGCGCCGTAGCAGTCGCGCTCGCCCTCCTTGCCCTCCCGGTCGACGAGGACGCGCATCGCGGTCAGGTCGTAGATCTCGTTGAACTCCTTCCCGCGCTTCACCATCTTCTCGTAGATGGAGTAGAAGTGCTTCGCCCGTGAGGAGACCTCGGCGGGGATGCCGACCTTGTCCAGCTCGCGCTTGAGCACCTTGCCTGCGCCGTCGACGTACTTCTCGCGCTCGGCCCGGCGCTCGTTCACCATCGCCTGGATCTCGGCGTACTTGCGCGGGTGCAGGGTCTGGAAGGCGAGGTCCTCGAGCTCCCACTTGATCGTGTGGATGCCCAGGCGGTGGGCGAGCGGCGCGTAGACCTCCAGCGTCTCGCGCGCCTTCTGGAGCTGCTTCTGCTTGCCGAGGTACTCGATCGTCCGCATGTTGTGGAGGCGGTCGGCCAGCTTGATCAGGATGACGCGATGGTCCTCGGCCATCGCCACGATCATCTTGCGGTAGTTCTCGGCCTGGGCCTGCTCGCGGCTCTGGAAGTGGATCCGGGTCAGCTTGGTGACGCCTTCGACGAGCCGGGCGACCTCGTCCCCGAACTCCTCGCGCACCTGCTCGATGGTCGCGGCGGTGTCCTCGACGACGTCGTGGAGGATCCCGGCGGCGACCGTTGCGTCGTCGCTCCGAAGCTCGGCGAGGATCAGGGCGACGCCGAGCGGATGGAGGATGAAGTCCTCCCCGCTTCTGCGCTGCTGGTGCTCGTGGGCCTCCGAGGCGAAGCGATATGCGCGCTCGAGGAGGTCCCGATCGACATCGGGGTTGTACGCCGCCACATCCGCCACGAGCTGGTCGAACAGCTCGCGGTGCCGCTCGGCGGACACGGTGAGCACCTGACCCGCCATGAGCCCATCTTAGCTTCCTGGGTCGGCGACTCCGGCCCCCGTTGGGGGCACTAGGCGGCTGCGGCCGCCGTCTCCTCGCGGAGCGCGGCCAGGAACGCGGCCGACTCCACCAGCGGGCGCCAGCCGTCGGCCTCCTCGTCGAGCCCGAGCTCCGCGAAGACCTCACGCGCCCACGGGCTCCACCGCTCCGGCCCGGCCTTCCACTCGGCCTGGAGCATGCGCCTGAGCTCCTCGAAGCGCGCGGGCGTCTCGAAGATCTCGCGAACGACGAGCTGCGGCGTGACCGTGCCGTTCCAGCGGTTGGCGGCCAGCTTGAACGCGACGTCGTAGCGGCCCGGCCGGCGGAACCGGTCGAGCGCCGAGCCGCGGCCGAACGCGATCGCCCCCGAGCGGGCGCCGGCTGCGGTGACCGCGAGGCGCAAGTGCTTCCCCTCTCCGATCGCATCCAGCTCGGACAGCTCGGTGCCGACTGCGAGCAGCGTCACGTTCGGGTTGCCGAGACCGAACGGTGCGAGGCGCTCCAGCTCCTCGCAGAGGCCGAGCGTCAGCTCGCTGCCGCGCACGACCGCGTCGACCGGCGTCACGGGCCGGAGATCCTCCAGCGAGAGAGCGCCAGCCGCGTGCTCGGCGAAAGCCTGCGCGAACGCCTCGACGTTCTCCGGCGCGATGGAGAGCCCCGCGGCCGCACGGTGTCCCCCCCAGCGCCCGAGCAGGTGGGAGCACGCTCCGAGCGCCCCGTGAAGGTCGAAGGACGACACCGAGCGCCCCGAGCCGACCCAGTCCTCGCCCGCCTCGCCGCCGGCGATCAGGACGACCGGACGGTGGAAGCGCTCGACGAGCCTCGACGCGACGATGCCGATGACGCCCCGGTGCCACTCCTCGCCCGCGATCACGTAGCCGAGACGGCGGCGCTTCGGCTCCGGCCACTCCTCGACCTGGCGGATCGCGTCCCGCAGGATTCTGTCCTCCACCGCCTGGCGGTCGCGATTGAGCGTCTCGAGCTCGCCCGCCAGCCGCTTCGCCTCCGCCTCGTCGTCCGTCAGTAAGAGCTCGAGGGCGGCGCCGGGGTGGCCGAGGCGCCCTGCCGCGTTGATGCGGGGAGCGAGCCGGAACGCGATCGAGCCGGTGTCGAGTGCGGCCGGATCGACTCCGCCGACCCGCATGAGCGCCTGCAGGCCCGGCTTGTCGGTGCGCGCCAGCCGCCGCATGCCGGCGGCCACGAGCGCCCGGTTCTCGTCGAGCAGCGGAACGACGTCCGCGACCGTGGCGAGCGCGACCAGGTCGAGGTGCCGCTCGAGGTCGTCGGCCCCGAGCGCCTCCAGCAGCTTGAAGACGACCCCGGTGCCGCAAAGCTCGGGGAACGGGTAGTCCGACGGCCTCGTGGCCACGATCGGGCAGTCGGGCAGCGTCTCGCCCGGCCGGTGGTGGTCGGTGACGATGACGTCGAGCCCCGCCGCCCGCGCCTCGGCGATCTCCTCCACGGCGGTGATCCCGCAGTCCACCGTGAGGACGAGCGCGCACTCCTCCTCCGCCAGGCGCGCGAGGGTCTCGCGCGAGACTCCGTATCCCTCCTCGAAGCGGCTCGGGAGGTGCCAGACGACGTCCGCGCCGAGACCGCGCAGGGCGGTGACGGCCAGCGCGGTCGCGCAGATCCCGTCCACGTCGTAGTCACCGTGGACGCAGATGCGCTTCCCGGCTGCGATCGTCTCGCGGATGAGAGCGCAGGCGGGCCCCACGTCCCCGAGCAGGAACGGGTCGTGCCCCGGCGGCTCGGCGGCCAGGAACGCCCGCGCCGTCTCGGGGTCGCCGTAGCCCCGCCGGACGAGGACGCCTGCCGTCGCTTCGCCGACGCCGAGCGCCGTGGCGAGCTCCCGTACCTCCCTGCGGGGGCACGGACGCATCGTCCAGGTGCCCTCGTGCATCGCGTTCCACGGTAGGGAGCGGGTCGGACGGACCGGCTCCCGGTGCGCGCACGGAAGGCCACGGCTATCCTCAGATCGGGGTGAGCGAGTCGAACTACACCTCGGGGGACGACTACGTCGTCGAGTTCCTCGGCTACCGCTTCAGCTTCAACGGCATCGATTTCGAGCAGCGTGTGAACGCGGCCGCGGTGCGGCTGGGGCTCGTCCAGCCCGGCGAGCTCGAGGAGGCCGAGACCGCCGACCTCGTCGAGCTGACCGCCCACGGACGGATCGACGACCCCCAGAGCGGGCTCGGGGAATACCTCGTCCGCCACTGGGAGCGGGTGGCGCTCGTGAACGACGAGTCGCTCGTCTACTGGCTTCGCAAGCTCATCTTCCGCGGCGCCTGGCTCGACCAGCGCGTGAAGGAGAACCGCCTCGAGATCGACTGGGACGGCGAGGCGGCCGAGTTCGGCTACCGCGAGCCTGACGGTGGCCGCGCCCTACTCGAGCTCGCGCCGGTGCCCTCCTGGCACGAGCTTCAGTTCCGGCGCTGAGCTACGGGTAGTCGACGACGATCGTCGCCGGGGGCCTGCTGCGCCGGCCGAAGAGCTCCGCGCTGACCGTCCAGAGCGCGTAGCACCAGCGCCCGCTCGCAGGCGTGGACCAATCCTCGCCGGAACCAGGCTGGCCCGGCTGGGTGTCGATGCTGTCCACGTACCACACGTCGGGGTCGTCGGGATCCTGCGGACACGCGTCCGCCTTCCGTTAGAACAGGGCGTCCTCGACCGCGACGCCGCTGACGTAGGCGCGCCCGAGCTTCGTGACGATCCGGCCCCGCGGGGTTCGCTGGATCAGGCCGAGCTGGAGGAGGTAGGGCTCGTAGACGTCCTCGATCGTGTCTTGCTCCTCCCCGAGCGCCACCGCCAGGGTCGAGAGCCCGACCGGCCCTCCGTCGAACTTCTTCACGACTGCGTGCAGCAGCTCCCGGTCGACCCGCTCGAGGCCGTGGCCGTCCACCTCGAGCAGCACCAGCGCCTCGCGGGCGACCTCGAGCGTGACCGCGCCGTCGTGGCGCACCTCGGCGACGTCACGCACCCGTCGCAGGATCCGGTTCGCCACGCGCGGCGTGCCGCGCGCGCGCCTGGCGATCTCCTCGGCGGCCTCGGGAGCGACCTCGAGGTCGAGGATGCGGGCCGAGCGGCGCACGATGCGGGCCAGCTCCTCCGGCTCGTAGTGCTCCAGGCGGTACGTCATCCCGAAGCGGTCGCGAAGCGGTGTGGTCAGCAGGCCGGTGCGGGTCGTCGCGCCGACGAGCGTGAAGTGCGGCAGGTCGAGCGTCAGCGTCCGGGCGGCCGGCCCCTGGCCGACGATGATGTCGAGGCGGAAGTCCTCCAGCGCCGGGTACAGGATCTCCTCCACCGCGCGGTTCAGCCGGTGGATCTCGTCGATGAAGAGGACGTCGCGCTCCTCGAGCGACGTGAGGATCGCGGCCATGTCGCCCTTCCGCTCGAGCGCGGGGCCGGCCACGCTTCGCAGCCCGACGCCGAGCTCCTCGCGCACGATGTAGGCGAGGCTGGTCTTGCCCAGGCCGGGTGGGCCCGCAAGGAGAACGTGGTCGAGCGCCTCCCCCCTCCTCTTGGCCGCCTCGAGCGCGATCGCGAGCTGCTCCTTGACCCGCTCCTGCCCGACGAACTCGTCGAGCGATCGCGGGCGCAAGGAGCCGTCGAGCTCCTCCTCGTCGGGTGCGAGCACCGCGGTGGTCACGCGCTCGCTCATGCCGCACGAAGCGCCTGGCGGACTCTTTCCGCCGGCGGAAGGTCTGGATCGGTTTCGGCGAGGCGCTGCTCGGCCTCGGCCGGCGAGTAGCCGAGCTCGACCAGCGCGTCCCGCGCGACCACATGGCCGTCGCCGGGACCGAGGTGAGGCGCCCCGTCGACGGCGACGAGCGGCGCGATCCGCTCCCTCAGCTCGAGCACCACGCGCTCGGCGGTCTTCTTGCCGATGCCCGGAATCGTCTGGAAGAGGGCGGCATCCTCGCGCACGATCGCCCGGCGGAGCTCGGCGGGCGAGTAGCCGGAGACGATCGCCAGCGCGACCTTCGGGCCGACGCCGGAAACGGCGAGGAGCTGCTCGAAGAGCTCGCGCTCGGCCGTGTCGGCGAAGCCGTAGAGCTGCAGCGCGTCCTCGCGGACGTGCAGGTGCGTCTCGAGCACGGCCTCCTCGGAGCCGTCGGCCTTCTGCAGCGCCGAGGGAGTCGCGTACAGGCGGTAGCCGACGCCGCCGACGTCGAGCACGAGCCCGTCGGCGTCGCGCGCGACCGGCTTGCCGCGCAGCCGCGCGATCACCTGCGGCCCCCCGCGACCGCCAGGAGGGGAGGCGCCAGCGCATGGCAGATCGCGACCGCGAGGGCGTCGGCGGCGTGGTGCGGGCGCGGGATCTCGTCCAATCCCAGCACCGCGCGCACCATGCGCTGCACCTGATCCTTCTCCGCCCGTCCGTAGCCGCAGACGGCCTGCTTCACCGTTGCCGGCGGGTACTCCGCGCAGGACACCTCAGCGACCGCGCAGGCGACGAGCACGGCGCCGCGTGCCTGCCCGACGGAGAGCGCGATACGGGCGTCGGCGCCGACGAAGGACTCCTCGAGCGCGACGGCCTCCGGCTCGTGCCGGGCGATGAGCTCCGCCACTTCGTCGTGGATCCGCTTCAGCCGAGCCTGCGGCGCCTCGCGGGGCGACGTCTCCCACCAGCCGTACTCCACCGCCTGGAGGCGGCCGCCGCTTGCATGCACGATGCCGAATCCGCACGCTGCTGTTCCCGGGTCGATGCCGAGGACCTTCACGAGCCGAGGTTAGGCGCCGGCCCGGACGTTCCTCCCCGGGTGTCCGGCTAGGAGAGGATGTTCGTCTTGACGCCCGGGTTGTCCGCGCACCACGCGCGGAGGTGGCCGAAGACCTTCGCCCTCATCTCGGCGTCGGTCATGGGCTCTCCGGGCGACCAGAGCACCCGGACTTCGAAGATCTCGTCCGTCCGGCGCTCGCTGGGACAGCCCTCGAGCTGCAGGTGCGCCCGAAGGGACTCCATGTAGGCGGGGTCGCTGATCTCGATCTGCATGGCCGCACCGACAGTATCGGCGCGAGCCCGGACGAACTGGAGGACGACCCCTACGCGGCGGCGGCTTCGAGGATCCCCTCGGGGATGTCGAAGTTCGCGTACACGGCCTGGACGTCGTCGTTCTCCTCGAGGGCGTCCATGAGCCGGATCAGCTTCTTCGCGGTGCTCTCGTCCTCGACCGCGACGGTCGTCTTCGGAAGCATGGTCACCTCGGCGGACTCGTACGGGATGGCGGCCTGGTCGAGTGCTGCCCGCACCGCCGCCAGGTCATCTGGAGCCGAGATCACCTGGTAGCTCGAGCCGTCGAGCTCGACGTCCTCTGCACCCCCGTCCGCGGCGGCGAGCATCAGCTCGTCCTCGTCGGTCGAGCCGGCGGACGCGATGACGACGCCCTTCCGCTCGAAAAGCCACGCCACCGCGCCGCTCGTCCCGAGGTTGCCGTCGTTCTTGGCGAAGGTGTGACGCACCTCGGCTGCGGTCCGGTTCCGGTTGTCCGTCAGAGCCTCCACGAAGACGGCGACTCCGCCGGCACCGTAGCCCTCGTACGTCACCGTCTCGTAGGAGTCACCGTCGGCCGAGGCGCCCGCGCCCCGCGCGATCGCGCGCTCGATGTTGTCCTTCGGCATCGAGTTGTCGCGGGCCTTCTGGATCGCCGTGGCGAGCGTGGCGTTGCCGTCCGGGTCGGGGCCGCCCTCGCGCGCGGCGACGATGATCGCCCGCGTCAGCTTGGAGAAGAGCTTTCCACGCTTCGCGTCGGCGGCACCCTTCTTGTGCTTGATGCTCGACCACTTGCTATGACCCGACAACCGCAACCTCCCGGCTCGCGACTTGAGGAGGGGGCTCGTGGGGGAACCAGGGGTTCCCCCACGTTGACTTGCTATGCCCGGACACGCTGTTCCTCCCTGACCATCTCCAGGAAGCGCTCGTGCACCCGCGTGTCCTGGGTGAGCTCCGGGTGGAACGAGGCAGCGAGAACCCGACCCTCACGGACGAGGACCGGCTCGCCCTCGAGGCGGCCGAGCACCTCGACCTCGGCCCCGATCTCCGCGATCCGCGGGGCGCGGATGAAGACGCCCCGGATCGGCTCTTCCTCACCGGCCAGCTCGACGTCGGCCTCGAAGCTCGCCACCTGCCGCCCGTAGGCGTTCCGCGTCGCGTCCAGGTCGAGCAGGCCGAGGTGGCTCCGGTCGAAGAGGATCATCCCGGCGCAGGTTCCGAAGATCGGTCCTTCGAACCGCGCGATCGGCTCCTCCAGTCCATAGACCAGCATGAGACGGTGGATGGCGGTCGATTCCCCTCCAGGCACGACGAGCCCGTCGAGCCCGTCGAGCTGCTCGGCCTTCCGCACCTCGACCGGGTCCGCGCCGAGCCGACGCAGCATCGCCGCGTGCTCGCGAAAGTTGCCCTGAACCGCCAGGACGCCGATGCGGGGCGGGTCGCTCATTCCCGTGAAACTGTACCCCCGGGGGCCTTCGGCCCCTGTCCCCCGCCTTCGAGCCTACGCGCGAAATCATCACGCGTGTGTGACCTGAGCGCGCCGATTTCGCGCGCTACCAGCCGCGCGTCTCGAGCAGCTGCTCGGGGGCGAGAGCGGCCGCGTCGAGGCCGCGCATCGGCTCGCCCAGGCCGGTGGAGACGCGGGCGAGGATTTCGGGGTCGGCAAAGTGCGTCGTGGCCTCGACGATCGCCTTGGCGCGCGCCAGGGGGTCGGAGGACTTGAAGATGCCGGAGCCGACGAAGACCCCGTCCGCGCCCAGCTGCATGCAAAGGGCGGCGTCCGCCGGCGTCGCGATCCCGCCCGCGGTGAAGGTGACGACCGGCAGGCGCCCGTTCTCGGCCACCCAGCGCACGAGCTCGATCGGGGCCTGCAGCTCCTTCGCCTCCGTGTACAGCTCCTCCGGGGAGAGCGTCCCCAGACGGCGGATGTCGCCGAAGACTGCGCGCATGTGGCGCACGGCGTTGACGATGTCGCCGGTGCCCGCCTCGCCCTTCGTGCGGATCATGGCCGCGCCCTCGCTCAGGCGCCGCAGTGCCTCGCCCAGGTTCCGGCAGCCGCAGACGAAGGGGACGCGGAAGTCCCACTTGTCGATGTGATGGCGCTCGTCGGCGGGCGTCAGCACCTCGCTCTCGTCGATGTAGTCGACCTCGAGGGCCTCGAGGATCTGCGCCTCGACGAAGTGGCCGATGCGCGCCTTCGCCATCACGGGGATCGAGACCGTCTCCTGGATCTCACGGATCTTGGTCGGGTCGGCCATACGGGCGACTCCGCCCTCGGCACGGATGTCGGCGGGCACGCGCTCGAGGGCCATCACCGCCACCGCGCCGGCTTCCTCGGCGATCTGCGCCTGGTCGGCGCTGGTCACATCCATGATCACGCCGCCCTTGAGCATCTCGGCGAGACCGCTCTTGACGCGCATGGTTCCGAGCTCGGCCATGGAGAGAGTTTATCTATGCCGAGAGCAGCTCAAGGGCCGCGCCCGGCTCCTTGAAGGGCGGGATGATGTAGATGCCGCCCACCCGCGGCCGCACGTCTTCGACAAGCTCCCGAGCCAGCTCGAAGCCCACCGCGCGCGCCTCGGCGCCCGCGGCGGCTAGGCGCTCCTGGACGGCGACCGGGATGGTGATCCCCGGCACCTCGTTGTGGAGGCGCAAGGCGAGCTGGTAGCTGGTCAGCGGCCAGACCCCGACCAGCAGAGGAACCGGGGACTCCCCGCCCAGACGGTCGAGGAAGCGGTCGAGGTACTCGGGGTCGAAGAGCGCCTGGGTCATCGCGAAGCGCGCGCCGGCGTCGACCTTGGCCCGGAAGCGCTCGATCTCCCGGTCGAGGTCCTCCGCCGAGGGGTTGACCGCAGCACCGACGTAGAACGACGTGGGCGCGTCGATGGCCTTCCCGGAGAAGTCCTCTCCGCGGTTCAGGTGGGCGAGAAGCGACACGAGCCCGATCGCATCGACGTCGTAGACGCCGCTGGATCCGGGGTAGTCGCCGACATGCGGCGGGTCGCCGGTGACCGCGAGCACGTTCCGGACGCCCTGGGCGTGCGCACCGAGCAGCTGGGACTGAAGCCCCATCGCGGACGCATCGCGCGGCGTGACGTGCGGGATCGTCTCGATCCCGGCGACGCGCTCGACGACCACGGCGGCCATGAGCGCCGAGAGACGCGCGCGCGCCATCGGGTTGTCGTTCACGTCGACCACGTGCACGGTGCCCGAGGCGCGCAGGCGCGCCGCGACCGCGAGCATCGCCTCCATGTTCGTTCCCTTGGGCGGGTCGAGCTCGACCGACACGACCCACTCCTCGGCCTCGAGTCGCTCCTGGAGCAGCGTGCGCCCGGCGGAAGGCGCGTGGGTCACGGCGACGTCGCGCTCGCTGACGAAGAGCGGGACGCGAGGCTCGCGGCCCTCCTCGACCGCGCCGCGGATGGCGGCGATCTGGGCCGGTGTCGTGCCGCAGCAGCCGCCGATCACCTTCGCGCCCAGGCGTCGCGCCTGCGCGGCGAACTCGGCGAAGTAGTCGGGCGTCGCGTTCGGGTACACGATCCGTCCTCCCGACCGGCTGGGCAGGCCCACATTCGGCTGCGCGGTGAGCGGGAGGCCGTCGGCGTGCGCGGCCATCTCCCCCAGCGCAGCGAGCGCCGCCTGCGGGCCGAGTCCGCAGTTCGCCCCCGCCGCCGCAACTCCGAGCGCCCGCAGCCGCTCCACCGCGGCGCGCGCGGTGACACCGGCGAGCGTCTCAGCGTCCTCGTCGAAGGTCAGCTGGGCGATGATCGGCAGCGAGGACACGGCCTGCACCGCGCGGATCGCGGTCTCGAGCTCGTCCAGCTCGTAGAACGTCTCCACGAGGAAGAGGTCGACTCCGCGCCCCTCGAGCAACCGTGCCTGCTCGTGGAAGACCTCGTAGGCGTCGTCCGCTCCCGTCGTCCCCTCCAGGTCGCCGAGCGGCCCGATCGCGCCCCCGACGAGCACCGGCCGGCCGGCGACCTCACGCGCCTCCCGCGCCAGCTTCACGCCCCGCTCGACAATCTCCTCGAGCCGGTCGTCCAGGTACTGGGCAGAGAGCTTCCGCCGGTTGGCGCCGAAGGTGTTCGTCTCGATCAGCTCGGCGCCGGCCCGGATGAACCCGGTGTGGAGGCTGATCACAGCCTCGGGGGCCTTCAGGTTCGCCTCCTCCGGGCAGCGCAGCCGGGGCACCGCCGCGCTCAGGAACGCGCCGGTGCCGCCGTCGCCGACGATGACGCCCGTGGCGAGCCGCTCGAGCAGCTGCTTCACGCACCTGAGACTAGCCGCGGCGTGCCTGGACGGCGCAGCTCAGCGGCCAATTCGCCGACGCGGGCCTGGTGGACGATGCTCGAGCTGCGCCTTGACGAGCTGGGCCGGTACGGCGACTCCGTCTGCGTCGGTTCTCGGTCGTGCGCCCGCCGCCTAGCCCGCCGCCGGACGGACATGTCCGAAAGGGCCGATACGGTGTCCGCCCCGTGCGTCTCGTCGTTGCCCGCTGCGAGGTCGTCTACTCCGGCCGCCTGAACGCCTATCTGCCGCCGTCGACGCGACTACTCGTGCTGAAGGCGGACGGCTCGGTGCTCGTCCACGCGGACGCGGGCGGCTACAAGCCGCTCAACTGGATGACTCCTCCGACGGTGATCGAGGAAGAGGGCGATCCCATCGAGCGCCTGGTCGTCCGCAAGCGGGCCGGCAAGAGCGAAGACCGTCTGGAGATCGTCGTGCACGAAGTGCTGAGCGATGACGTCCACGAGATGGGCGAGGCGGCCCCGCTCGCCAAGGACGGTGTCGAGCGCGACCTCCAGGAGGCGCTCGCGGCGCAGCCGGAGGCCCTCGGCGAGCGGCTCCGCCTCGTCCGCCGCGAGTGGCCGACCGACATCGGCCCGGTCGACCTCATGTGCCGCGAGGGCGAGGAATGGGTGGCCGTCGAGATCAAGCGCGTAGGCACGATCGACGCGGTCGAGCAGCTCTCCCGCTACCTCGAGCGCATTCGCGAGGACACCGCCAAGGCTGCATGCCGGGGCATCCTCGCCGCCCAGCGCATCCAGCCGCAGGCGGCGACCCTCGCCTCCGCGCGCGGGATCGCGTGCACCGAGGTGGACCTGGAGCTCCTGCGCGGCGAGCGCGAGCCCGACCTCACGCTGTTCGTGTGAGCCAACGGAGCATGAGTCGACGCGCCGCTCGCAGCTAGCTCGCCTGATCAACGCTTCACTCGCCCGCTCGAGTCCGCGCCGGTGGACGGTGCCGGGTGGACTGCGGATTCCATGGATGAGAGGCTTGCGCAGATCTCCTCCCAGCCGAAAGGAGCACAGCCATGGCATGGGGATACGTACAGACTGTCGAGGGCGTCGATCTCGAGGCTTACGACGCCGTCGCTGCCGAGATTGGGGACGAGACGCCGACCGGCGCGATCCTTCACGCGGCCGGGCTCTATGAGGGCAAGCTGCGAGTGATGGAGGTCTGGGAATCGGAAGAGGCGTATCGTCGCTTCCGCGACGAGCGTCTAGCGCCGGCCCTCCAGAAGGTCATGGGCCCCGACACCTTCAACCGCGATTGGCCTCCTCCGGGCCTCGAGCCCATGGAGGTGTACAACCTGCTCCAGGCCGAGTAGGCGAGCCAGCGAAAAGCTCTCCCGCGTGGCCGCCGTCGAGACCCACCACCGCGGCGAGCGGTGGGCCGAGTGGAGAGGCCCCCGCAGACCGGGATGAAGGAAAGCCCCCGCGTGCGGGGGCTTTCGTTGTGGGCCCGCCTGGATTCGAACCAGGGACCAACGGATTATGAGTCCGCTGCTCTAACCAGCTGAGCTACGGGCCCGCGGCCGGATCTCGACCTTGGCACCGCCCCCGGCCGACGGTTCCTCTCGCGTACTTGCGTCGGGATGGTAAGAATAGTGCCGCATGTCCCGGAGCTTCACGGTGCCGTCCACGGGCCCGGCGCGGAGGCCCACAGAGTGAAGGTCTTTCAGGCGGAGCGGAGCTTGCGCACGCGGGGCGGCCTCGAAATCCGCGACATCACCGAAGAGGTCCGCGACGCCGTGGCCGAGAGCGGGGTCCTGGACGGCATCGCCGCCGTCTACTCGCCGCACACCACCTGCATGGTGCGGGTGAACGAGTTCGAGACCGGCTTCCTCGAGGACTTCATCCGGATGCTCCGGCGGCTCGTGCCCAGCGAGAAGTACTACGCCCACGACGACTGGGATCGCCGCACCGAGAACATCTGCCCCGAGGACATGGAGTTCGGCAACGGCCACTCCCACTGCATGGCCATGCTCCTCGGGCCCGCCGGCGAGTCGATCCCCGTCCGCGACGGCGAGCTCTGCCTCGGCACGTGGCAGCGCGTCCTCTTCATCGAGCTCGACCGCTCCCGCGACCGGCGCTGGCTCGTCCAGGTCGTCGGGGAGTAGAACCGGCCCTTAAACGGAAAACGGGGCGCCGCATGCCCCGTTCCCTTTTGGGTGGAAATCTCTTCCCGGATTGCCCCCGCCGCATCGGGGCCCCGCTGGAGATCTCCTCTATGCCCTCAAGTTTCGGCTTCCCACGCCCGCCCGGTCCCCCTCCGAGGGAGTTGACTGCGTCACCCTTCCGGGGTTGACCGCGGCGCTTCACTCGGTGCCGGGGGGCGCGCCGTCCGGTGAGCAAGCGGGCTTCGGGACGAAAAAGCCCTGCAGGCGCAGGGCTTCGGTCTACTCCCCGGGTTGGACTCGAACCAACAACCCTCCGGTTAACTACGGGGTTTGCCGACTCAGTGAGAGTTTCTCCAGGCTCTAGTTGGGACCGCTCAAGAGCCGACCGAGGGCTACGCTGAGCCGCTCCGCACGACCCCCATTCCGCTCCACGAACGTGATGGTCTCGAGGGCCTCGGGCACGTCGGACGTCTCGACCGCGTCGAGAAATCCGGCGAGCTAGAATTCGAATGCCTCGTTCTCGTCAAGGCCGTAGCCCGGCCCGTGGATCGTCACGAGTACACGTCGCGCACGAGGCAGCTCTCCTGCGAGTGAGGCCATGACTTTTCGGGAGAAGAGCCGGATCTGCTCGTAGCCGAAGCTCCAAAGGTCATCGACGCCCACGAGAAGGACGTGACCCGCTGTTACCCCAGGTGGCGATGCCAGAAGGCGAAAGCTGCCCGGCCGCGGTCTCAGTTGGTTTTCCGGAACGCCGGCCTTCGACAGTAGTCCGCCACGTAGGCGTCGAGACCGTAGGGCGCCTGCGCGTACTTGAGAGCGAGAACATCTCCCTCAAGAGCGGTCGCATCGCCCGTTACCACCTCAAAGCGCATTTGACCGTCGTAGTTTCTCAGATCGTGGTGGGCGACGGACCAAGCCGAATCGTTGAGGTACCGAGGCGAAGCCGCGCTCGCGCGTTCTCTCGCGCCAAGCTGCCCGGCCCGGCCAGGGAGCCCTGCCCTGATGCTTCGTCGAGCCGAAGCGGCTGAGAAGCGACCCGTGGGGTAGGACCACTAGGCCGAAGGCCGGTAAGCCGCCGGGCTCATGCGCTCGCCGTCTGTACGGTTCGCCACGGTGTAGGTCCCATGAAGCTCATCCTCGGAGCTGGAAGGATCGACCGGCCGGTTGCGGGCGCTGACGTCCTGCTGGGCGAATGGCGCGAGAAGGAGAGGGACTGGGGCCAGCTCTACCTTGAGTACGAATCAGTAACCCCGAGGGATCGGCTTTTGGTCGAGGATCTCGCGGTCACGATGCTGATCAACTCGCGAGTCGCAGCAGGAGCGGCGACTAGCGTGGCGAGGAACGGTGCCGAACTCGATCTACGCTCGCTCCGGAGAAGGCACTTGAGGAAACGACGGACGACGAACGCATGCTCCTTGCAAGCGTCATTGGGACAATGACGAGCTGGCCATGGGTCGGCGCGTCCTTGGCGACGAAGACGCTCCACAAGAAACGGCCTGCTCTGATTCCTGTTCTCGACAACCAGGCGATCTTCGGCGTGTTCATGAACCCTCTCTGGCCCGAGAAACGAGCTCTTGCAGACACGGTCAAGGCGCCGGCGCGCATCAAAGAGGCACTTGACTGGATCGCCCTAGACCTAACCCGACCTGAAAACACGGCGGCCTGGCTCAAGCTTCATGCGATTGAGCCGGATCGCTCGCGGATCGAACTCTTCGACATGATCTGGTGGATGTACTTCCGGCGTGTCGAACCCATCGCGGCAGCGCCTCCTACGTAGTCACGAGTCCGAGGGCCGGTGCTAAAGCTGGCCAATCCGCGCGGAGATGACCCCGACCGCGACGTCGCGCGCCATCCCCGCGATGGTGCTCGCCGCGCTATGGAGGCGTCCCTTCTCCTCGGCCGACGTGCTCTCCTCTGCCGCCTTCTCGAGCGCCGCAACGAGGCGGTCGACGAGTTCGTCCGCGGACGGCCAGGCGCCGAGCTCGCGGCGGGCGCGCTCGGAGACGGCCTCGACGTGGCCGCTCGCTCGGTCTTCCCCCAACCCGACGCGTACCCCACCGCGATATACGGGGGTTCGGCGCTCTCCAGCGCCCGAAGGCCGGAGCGGAGCCTGTCCCCAGAGAAGCCGAGCTCTGCGCGGATGTCCTCTAGCTCGGGGAAGTCCTCGCCGGCGTCGAGGCGCCGCAGCGCGGCCCGGAGGATCGGCAGGTCGCGGGTCGCCCAGGTCGGCTGGATTGCCTCGCCCATGCCGGGAGCCTATCCCCCCCGTACCCCCCGGTCCGGCGGCAGGCTAACAGGGGCAGATGACGGACTCCTAGAGGCCCTGGCCGGAGGCGCCGCTAGGGTCCAACACAACGAGTCTCGCTCTCATGTGACTCGGCCTGCCAGATCGGCCCGGCGCTCGCCCAAACGGCGGGCGCTTGGCATCTAGGCCCGGCCGCTGCCCCTGCTACCGTCGCGGCATGGCCTGGCAGGCCCTACATACGAGAGCGAGACGAATGGGCACACGAACTGAACTAGCCCGCTCGCCGGTGTTCGAGCCTGACGGGACGGGCGGGTACACCGTCCGGAGCGCACGCCAGGGCGACCGCCCGATCAGGCACCTGGTCGGGCGCCGGAGCTCTTTCGCAGTCGTTGCCCCGCAAGGGGCGAAGCGGCAAGGGCCGAAGGCCGCTGCTCGCCCGCGAGAGCGGCGCCCCGCTCCGGCTCGGCCGCAGAGCCGCCGCGGCGCCAGTCGCCGGGCGCCGCCCTCCTCATCAGAACCCGAGCCTGACCCGCCTTTGGGGCAGGCGACGGCGAGCGCGGTCGCCTGCGCCTCCGCCCTCCTCCGCCGGCGCCTTGCGGCTGGCCCTGCCGACAGTACGTGAGCTGCGGGCGCTCGACTCGGGAGACAGGCGTCTCCTGGCGCTCGGTCGTCCGGGCACGAGCTTGCCTGCCCATCACCTCGACTCGCGTCGGCGGGCTCGGGGCAGAGGGCCGCTGGCGCTGGTCACTCACCAAGGCCGGCGCCGCCGACGCCCCTAAGGATGCCAACGGCAACGGCGCGGCCATCGCTCTCACGCCCGAGCTGCGGCGCTGGCTCCGCTCGAAGATCAACCAGGAAGCGCGAAAGCGCCTCGCGCTGCTCGAGCGCCGAGAGGCCGAGCTCCGCCGCGAGGCCCGGCAGTTGGAGCAGGGCCGCGTGAGCGCCGAGCCGGAGTTCATCGGCTCCGAGCCGGTAGGCCCGCCCCCTCCGGCCGTGGAGCGTTTCTATTGGGCCGGGATGGTCCTGGCGGCCGACCCCGACGCCGCAACGGCCCTGATACGAGGGTTGAGCGTCCCGCGGAAGCGGCTGGCGCCAAACGCCCTCGCCGCGCTCGGGATGCCGCTCGAGGGGCCTGACGTGACCCTCACGGAGGACATCGCGCTCGCGCTCTCCGTGCGCGCTCCCTTCCACTCGGAGGGAGCGGCCGAGAGCGGCCCTGCCCCAGCGGGAGCACCGGCCGAGGAGGCCGCGCCGTTCCGCATCGACGTCTACAGCGCCGCCGACCTTTGTGCGCTGCCGCTCCCCGAGGAGGGCTCGGACCTCGTGGGGCCGTTCCTCCGCCGCGGCCGATCACGCTCCTGGGCGCCACGACCGGGCACGGCAAGACGACGCTGGGAGCCCAGGCGCTCGCCGCCGCCGTGCTCGGGGGCGAGTTCCTCGGCTGGCCGGTGGAGGGCGGCCGCCGCGTGCTCGTACTCGACCTCGAGCAGCACCTCGAAGATATCCAGGAGCAACTCGCGGCCGTGGGCCTGGCCGAGGAAACGGAACTCCTCGACTACGCGCCCATCCCCGAAGGCCTCGCCATCGACCGCGAGGCCGAGCACCTGCGCGAGTTGGAGCGCGTGATCGCCGCGAAGCCCTACGACATCGTGCGGGCCGACCCCTTCTACAAGCTGCACGCGGCCGACTCGCGTGAGGAGCAGGAGGCCCGCCCGCTCGTGCGGCTCACGCGCCGCTGGGTGAACACCTACGGCTTCGCGCTCCTCATGGACACCCACCGCCGCAAGCAGGGCGAGGGCAACCGCGGCTTCACGGTGGACGAGCTCTTCGGCTCCTCCGTGTTCGCCCGCGACCCCGAGGTGATCCTGGGGCTCGAGCTGGTGGAGGAGGGGCGCTCCCGCCTCCACGTGCTCAAGGCGCGCGGCCGGCGCAGCGGAATCCGCACCGGGCAGCGCCTCGACCTCCTCTACTCCGACGACGAGTTGTTCCGCCTCGCACCCGACCCGGCGCAGCGCGACCTCCGCGCCGAACTGCTCGCCCTTGGGGAGGACGGCGCTTGGCGGACGCTCCGCGAGTGGAAGAAGAAGCCGGGGGCACAAGATGCCGACCGCTCGGCGCCCAACTACGTCGCCCTGCGCGGCGGCATAGGCGGCGCTGAGGAAGGGGTGCGAGAGGCCCTCCTCGAGCTACAGCGCGAGGAGGTTTTCGAGTACGCCGTAGGGCCTGAGGGCCGCGCGCGAGATGCGAAGTGCTGGCGGCTCCGAGAGGGTGCCCTGGCTGGCCAGGGCACCCTGGGGCAGCCCAGGGCACCCAGGGCAGAGGGGGACATGGCTGAGGGGGGTGCCCCGGTACCCCCGCCCCCGAAGGGGGTACCCGAGAGGCACCCCCCAGGCAGCCCCCGGCCCCCAGAGGGTGCCTCGGCCTCCGAGGCAGCCGCCCCGGATGAGCAGCCCCCCGATGAGGAGGTTGAGCGCCTTGCTCAGCTCGCCCTCGAGGCCCAGGAGGAGGCCGCAAGCCTCGATGCAGACATCCCGTTCTGAGCAACCGCCGGGCGAAGCCCGGCCGATAGGAGGAGGTAGCACGATGGCAACGGCAACCGAGGTGAAGAGCGGGATCGTCCCAGACTGGGAAGCCGCTGAGCGCGTGGCAGACCAGCTCGGCGTCCACATCCGCGAGCTTGTCGCGAGGCGCGATGCCCAAGCCGTGATCGCCTGGGCGCTGGAGATGGCCCGCCAAAATGAGCACGTCCGCTCGCCCCGCGCGGCGTCCTACCTCGAACTGGCAGTCCTCGCCGGCCACCCCCCGGGCGCAGCCGAGTTCGCCGACAAGGCCGAGCGGGAGTTCGAGGGAGAAGAGCCGCAGGCCGCTTGAGCGACCGGCTCCTCACCGCCGGAGAAAGTGGCCGAGCTGCTCTCGGTGCCCGAGTCGTGGGTGCGGCAAGAGAGCCGCGCCGGGCGCATGCCGCACCTACGCCTCGGCCGGTACGTCCGCTACGAGCGCGAGGCCGTCCTCGCGTGGCTCGAGGGGCAGCGGGCCGGGCAGTGGCGCAAGCACCAGCCGAAGGCTCCGGCGTGAGTGCTTGCGATTCGAACGTTGTCAGCGTAGACATCAAGGTGTGCGGATGCAGCCCGCGCACCTACCGCTCGACCCGCTACGCGCCCGGCCCCTGGGGCGGGCGGCTGCATCGCCTACCTTGGGGGCCGCGGCGCGGAGAGGAGGCTTCCATGCCCCTGACGCCGACCGGAAAGGCCGCCGATTGGCGGGCGGAGGCGGAGGAGCACGACCGCCTCTGCCGCGAGGCCGAGCGCCTCGGCATCCCCACGAGCCTCGACGACCCGGGTTCCCCCAAGACCGTCTCCGGGCTGCGCGAGGCCGTGGCGGCCTCCCGTTGCAAGGCCGACGATGAGCAGCGGCCCGAGGGCTTCCGCCGCGAGTTCCCCGCGGCCGAGGAGGTGGAGTAGATGCCTAGCGGGGCCGCAGCCGTCCGCCGCCAGTGGAAGCACTCCGCCTCATGGTCGATCAAGTACCGGGACGCCTCCGGCCAGCAGGTGTGGGAGCGCCTCGGCCGCGAGCCGGAATGGAACGAGCAACGCGCCGAGCGGGAGCTCGGCAAGCGCCTACAGGCCGTCGAGCGCGACCGCTGGCGCAAGCCCGAGCGCCTCTCCTTCGCCGCCTACGCCGACCGCTTCGAAGCCGACTACCTGCCCGGGCGGAACCTCAAGGCGTCGACGCTCGTTGACTACCGCCTCACGCTCAGGCGCCACCTGCGGCCGTACTTCGGCCCGCTCCCGCTCGCGGCCATCGAGCCCGCCGACGTAGACGGCTACATCGCCGAGCAGGCCGCCGCAGGGCTCTCCCCGAAGACGATCAGCAACCACCTCGGCCTCCTCCGAGTCATGTTCAAGGTCGCCCGCCGCTGGCGGCTCGTCGCCCGCAGCCCCCTCGATGAGGTCGAGGCGCCGCGGGCCGAGCCGCCCGAGATGAGCGTCCTCTCCGAGGCGGAGATCGCCCGCCTCCTCGCCGCCGACCACGAGCTAGAGCAGGAGGCCGCCGAGGCCGAGCGCGCCTGGTGGGGCATCGCCCGGCGCATGGTCGAAGTGGCCCTCGGCTCGGCTCTCCGCCGAGGAGAGCTGCTCGCCCTCCGCTGGCTAGACGTCGAGCTGCTCGAGGCCCGCCTGCACGTCCGGCAGGCCCTCGTCCGCGGCCAGTTCACGACGCCCAAATCGCGGGCCTCCCGGCGCATGCTCGAACTCGGCCCCCGCACCGCGGCCGTCCTACGAAGAGCAATGGCAGGCGAGCCGCTACCGTTCCGACGACTCCCTCGTGTTCTGCCACCCGGCGCTCGGCTCCCCGCTCGATCCCTCCCGGCTCTCCCGCGGCTACATGCTCCCGGCGCTCAAGCGAGCAGGGATCGTCAAGCCGTTCCGGCCCTGGCACGACCTCCGGCATACGGCGCTCACGCATGAGGCGGCCGCGGGCAACCCGCAGGCGTACGTGCAGCTCAAGGCGGGCCACTCGCAGGGGGCGATCACGGAGCGGTACATCCACGCCGCCCAGGTGCTCTTCCCCGGCGCCGCCGCCCGCGGCGAGGAGCGCATGTTCGGCCCTGAGAGGAGGAACGCATGACGACCAGGAAGCAGATGGCCGCGAAGCACGGCCTCTCGCGCTACGCAATCGACCGCATCCGCAAGTCGAGCGAGTCGCGCCAGGTGCTTGCCGATCGCTACGGCATCAGCCGCTACGCGGTCGACAAGATCAAGAAGGGCTAGCCCGCGGCCAGGTAGTGAAACCGGTAGCGGATAGCCCCGCCGCTGCCTCCCCCGGCAACAAAAACCCCCGCCTTTGCGGGGCTCTCTCTACTCCCCGGGTTGGACTCGAACCAACAACCCTCCGGTTAACAGCCGGATGCTCTGCCAATTGAGCTACCGGGGATCGGTCGGCCGGAAAAGTCTAGCGGCTCTCGCTTTCGACCTTCTGCAGCGCGTCCCGGATCCGGGCCAGGACTCCCTGCAGCTCGACGGTTCGAGCCAGATCCTCGCCCGACAGGTCGGCGAGCTCGCGCATGACGAGCCGCTCCTCGAGCCGGAGGAAGAGCTCCCGCGCGACGTCCTCGTCAAGGCCTTCGTCGGCCACCGTCGCGTCCAGCTCAGCCCGCAGGCCGACCAACTCCTCGTCCGGATCCGCCTCGCCGGCCAGGTACGCGCGCAGGCGCTGGTGGAGCGGATTGTCGAAGTGGCGGTCGTCCAGCTCGTGCAGGTACCGCTCCGCCAACTCGGGCCGGGCCGCGCAGATGGCGAGGAAGTCGCGCTCGAGCCGCTCGCCCGCGCCAAGCACTTTCCGCCGCGCCTCGCCGAAGGCCCTCGCGCTTCCTCCCGCAATCCGCAGTGGCACTCCGAGCCGATCAGATGCGTAGCGTGCAGCCTCGTCCCGGTCAGGCCCGGGTGAGGCAGCCTCGATCAACGGCTGGACGGATTCGAACGCCTCCTGCTTCGGCGCGTTCGCGATCTCGAGCTTCACGCGGTGCAAGAGATACCCGACGGACCCCGCCAGACGCTCCTCGAAGCCGTCCACCGCATCAGCCGGATCCTGGCCCGCGGGCAGGGGAACGACCCGCACGTCCAACCCGGCCTGAACGGCGAGCTCCATGCCTCGAACCGTGGCGGCCTCGCCCGCCGCGTCGGCGTCGAAGCAGAGGTACAGATGTCTCGTGAGGCGGCGGAGCTCCTTGAGCTGTGGCTCGGTGAGGGCCGTCCCCATGGACGCCACGGTCGCCGGTAGACCCGCCTGGTGCAGCGCCAGGACGTCGGTGTAGCCCTCGACGACGATCGCGCGGTCCTCCTTGGTGATCGCCGAGCGCGCCCGGTCGAGCCCGTAGACGATCGAGCCCTTGCGGAAGAGCTCGCCCTCGGGCGAGTTGACGTACTTCGCGGGGATGGGGTCGTCCTCGCGCATGCGCCTGGCGCCGAAGCCGAGCACCCTCCCGCGGGCGTCGGCGAGCGGGAAGATGAGCCTCCCCGCGTAGTAGTCGTTGCCGCGCCGGTTGACGAGGCCGGCCGCCACGAGCTCCTCCTGCGCAAACCCCTTCGCGCGCGCCTTCTCGGCCAGGAGCGTCCCGCCGGGCGAGAGACCCAACCGGTACTCGCGGCACACGTCGGGCTCGAGCCCCCGCTGAGCCAGGTACTCCAGCATGGGAGCGCCCGCAGACGAGTCCCAGAGGTTCCGCTGGTAGTACGCGGCCGCCTGCTCGAGCAGGGAGAGCAGCCGCCCGCGGCGCTCGCGCTTCGCCTCGGCCTGCGGCGAGGTCTCCTCGTAGGCGAGCGGGATGCGATAGCGCTCGGCGAGCCATTCGATCGCGCCGACGAAGTCCAGGCCCTCGGTCTCCTTCACGAAGGTGATCAGGTCCCCCTTCATGCCGCAGCCGAAGCAGTAGAAGAGCTTGTCCGCGGCGTTCACCGAGAAGCTCGGCGTCCGCTCTTCGTGGAAGGGGCAGCGTCCCGTCCAGCGCGCGCCGACCTTCCTGAGCTGCGTGCGTGCGCCGACGATCTCGACCATGTCCGCAGCGGCCTTCACCTGGTCGAGGGAGCTCTGGGCGATTATCGCCATGCGAGCGCGAACCGGTCCGTCATGCCGGACACGTAGTCGGTCACCCGCTCGGGAAGGTCCCCGGGGCGGTCCGGCGGGAGCTCCTCCGGGTGGTCGGCCAGCCGCTCGAAGATGCGCCGGATGGTGCCGGTGGCGAGCGCGCGCTGCTCCTGGGCGTCCGGCCCGAGGTAGACGCGCTCGAACATGAAGGTGCGCAGGTCGAGCATGGCTCGGCCGATTTCCTCGCTCTGGACGATGTCACCGGCGGCCGCGGAGGCCTCGACCAGGTCGTGAACGAGCGTGTCGATTCGCCGCGAGCCTCTCTCACCGAGCAGCGCGATCTGCTCCTGCGGCAGCTCCTCGGGCCGGAGCACGCCGGCGCGCACGGCGTCGTCGATGTCGTGGTTGATGTAGGCCACCCGGTCGACGAGGCGCACGATCTTCCCCTCGAGCGTGGCCGGCTCGCCCGAGCCGGTGTGGTTGAGGATGCCGTCGCGCGTCTCCACGGTGAGGTTCAGCCCCCGTCCGTCGCGCTCCAGCACCTCGACCACCCGCAGCGACTGCTCGTTGTGGCGGAAGCGACGGCCGAAGCGCTCCGACGCCGCCTCGTCGAGCGCCTCCTCGCCGGTGTGCCCGAACGGCGCGTGGCCGAGGTCGTGACCGAGCGCGATCGCCTCCGTGAGGTCTTCGTTGAGCCGCAGCGCGCGCGCCACCGTCCGCGCCATCCCGGCCGTCTCCAGCGTGTGGGTGAGCCGCGTGCGGTAGTGATCGCCCTGCGGGTCGATGAAGACCTGGGTCTTGTGCTTCAGCCGGCGGAAGGTCTTGCAGTGGACGATGCGGTCGCGGTCGCGCTGGAACGGCGTTCGCAGGCGGCATTCCTCCTCCTCGGCGAAGGCCCGGCCGCGCGTCTCGTACGACCGCACGGCGAGCGGGGAGAGCCAGGTCTCCTCCTGCTCGCGGACGCGAGCCTCGAAGGCGTCCGCCACCCTCCCTGCTACGTCGGGCATGCCGTCAACGCTACCGCTAGATGATGATGGGGACCGTGCCCCCGTCCGCGCTCCACGCGGATCCTGTGACGTAGCTGGCACGGTCCGAGCACAGGAAGACGATCACCGCGGCGATCTCCTCGGGCTTCGCGAGGCGCCCGAGCGGGCGGCCCTTGGCCACGCCCGCGAGAACCTCCTCCCGGCTCTTGCCGGAGCGCTGCGCCGCCTGGTCGGCGAGACCGCCTGGAGCGAGCCACGCCGGCGACGCGGTCGGCCCCGGGGTCACCGCATTGCAGAGGATGCCGTCGGCCGCGTAGACGTCGGCAACGAGCCGTGAGAGCGAGAGCACCGCGGCCTTCGTGACGCTGTAGTCCGGCATCGACGTCGAGGGCCGCTTCCCGGCCGTCGAGCTGACGTTGACGATGCGCCCCGAGCCCCGGCCCCGCATCCCCGGCAAGGCCGCCTGGATGGCGCGCACGTAGCTCATGACGTTCAGCTGCCACATCGACTCCCAGTCGTCGTCGGTGAGCTCGTCGAAGCCCACCTGCACGGCGACGCCGACGTTGTTGACTAGACAGTCGACCTGGCCGAGGGCGGTCTCGGCGCGGCGTGATCAGCTGACCGGGCGCCTCGGGCTTCGAGAGGTCGCCGGGAACGCCGAGCGCGGCGCCCACCTCCGCGCGGGCCGCCTCGACGCGCTCCGGGTCGCGGCCGGACACGACGACCTTGGCACCCTCGGCGACGAGCATCCGTGCCGTCTCCAGGCCGATGCCGGCGGTGGAGCCGGTGACGACGCAGACGCGATTCTGGAGCCCGAGTTCCACCGCGCGGAAGCCTACCGAGCGGCTGCGGGGCTAACGGACGATGATCCCGTCGAGGACGAACGTCCCGCCCATGACCTCGACCTTGAGCGTGCGCTCCGCGGCGTTCGCGAGCGAGCGCTGGAAGACGATCCGGCGCGGCCCGCTGAAGGAGCCCCGGTGGACGACGACCGGGTTCGAACCGTTGATGGTGACCCTGGCCGTTCCCGTCCCGCCCGGAGCGACGAGGGCCACGTAGCTGCCGTTGAAGATGTAGGTCGCCGTCGCGCTCGTGTCCGTCGAGGTGTGCAGCGTGCCGAGGAAGTCGGTGATCGAGCCGCCGGTCGCCCACGTGCCGGCGTAGGTGAAGGAGTCGTCGTCGACGGGGACGGAGACGGTCCTGACCAGGCTCGTCCGGGTGTTGCCGTGGCCGTCGGTCGCGACCACGCGGAACTGGTCGTCCTGGTCCTCGGCGGACAGCTGAGGGGAGACCTGCGGCCCTCCGGAGTTTCCGTTGTCGACCTCGGCCCAGGTCGTCGTCCCGAAAAGACGGTGCTGGAGGCTCCAGCTCGCCACGCCGGAGCCGCCCGTGTCGGCGACGGAGAAGTTGACGTCGTAGCCCACGTCCGCCGGCACGGGCTGCGCCGGAAAGTCGATGGTGGGCGCTCTGAGATCGTGCAGCACCCGCGTGGTGCCGTCGGGCGCGCGGTCCTGGCAGCCTGCGTGGCAGGCGCCCGGCGCCCGGAAGAACGAGAAGGCCTGCCACTTGTAGCCGGCCGGATTTCCCAGGCGGCTGCGTGGAATGGACACCTTCACCGTGTGCCGGTTCGGCCGGGACGCGTGCACGCTGGTGATGAACCTCGAGTTCGGGCCGAAGAGCAGACCGACCATGTGGCCCGCGCTCGAGACGATGAGGACGCTACGCTCGGGCGCCGGATCGGCATCGGTCGAGAGCTCGAGCAGGAAGTAGTTGGGCGTGCGCGGCCCGATCAGCCCGACCGGCCAGGCGGCGAACGTCCGGATCGTGTGCGTGACCGTCTTCGTCCCCGCATGCCCGTCCGAAGCAGAGCTGATGTCGAGCCTGCCGGACACGTCGTCGGCGTCCGGGACCGTGCTGGTGCCGGCGCGTGCCGTTCCGGCTCCCACGAGGGACACCAGCACCGCCGCAGCAAGCAGGAGCGACCTTCCCCGACCGCAGACCATCCCCCAAGACAGTATCCACTCGTTTACCTGCTGACAACCGCCGCGGCACGCGGTGCCGGACCTCCTACCATGCGCGTATGTCGTTTGCCTACGGCTCGCTCGACGAGTTCGGGACCGGCGTCTTCCGGAAGGTCAGACAGGCCCTCGGGGTGACCGCATTCGGCGTCAACGGGATGGTGCTGCCCCCGCAGACCGGCTGGTTCGAGCACTTCCACGACGAGCAGGACGAGCTGTACTTCGTCCATCGAGGCCTGGCCGGCTTCGAGGTCGAGGGGGAGCGCTTCGAGCTCGGCCCGGGGAGCATCTGCCACGTCGAGTCGACGTCACCGCGCAAGGTCTGGAATGCCGGCGAGGAGACCCTCGTCCTGCTCGTGGTCGGGGGAAGAGGTGGCTACATCGGCCGAGACGGCCACATGGTCGACCCCGCCGACGAGGAGCGGCGCCGCGCCTTCAGCGAGGGCGAGGAGGCCGTGATCCGCAGGCTTCCCGAGTGACGACGGTCTACCTGGCCCGCCACGGCGAGAGCGACTGGAACGCGGCCAACCGCTTCCAGGGGCACAGCGACCGTCCGTTGACGGAGCTCGGGCGACGACAGGCCGAAGCCCTGGCGGCCGAGCTCGCCGCGATCGCGACGCTGAGCGCCATCTACTCCAGCCCCCTCCGCCGGGCGCTCGACACGGCGGCGATCGTCGGCGCGCGCACCGGCCTCGAGCCCGTGCCCCGCGAGGAGCTCCGCGAGGTCGATGTCGGCGGCTGGGCGGGCCTCAGCCGCGACGAGGTGGAAGCGAGGTTCCCGGATGCCTTCCGGCGCTGGCTCGACGGCGGCGAGGGCTGGGAGGACGGCGAGAGCTACGCCGACATGGCCGCGCGCGTGCTCACTGCGCTCCTGCAGATCGCGGAAGCGCACCCCGGTGAAGAGCTCCTCGTCGTCTCCCACGGCGGCCCGATCCGGGCGATCCTGGCCGCGGGGGACGGGATGGACGTGCACGCCTACCGCAAGCTCCACCGAGTCGAGCCGAACGCCCGCCTGACCCGCGTAGCCGTCGAGAGCGGCAGGATCTCCCGGCTAGACTGAGCCCGTGGAGGACTACACGCACAAGTACACCGGCGAGCAGGTCGAAGTGGAGCTCTTCGGCGGCGAGTACCAGGAAGGCACTCTCACCGCCTATTGCGCCGTCGCCGGCGTCCCCCACCTCGAGCTCAACGGCCACATCCTCATTCCGCTCCAGAACATCGCCTCCCTCCACTGTTCGAGCCGGTGCGACGCTCCCGAGCCCGACTGGCCGCCACGCGGCCTGGCCGAGGGCGAAGGCGACGCCGACGCCTAGCTCAGGTGCGCGGCACGCTTCTCGCGGCGCGCAACATCGCCAAGGCGCTCCTCCTCTACGGCGCTCTCGCCGGCGGACTGTTCGCGCTCGGGTGGTGGATCGAAGGGGTGCGCCTGGGAAGCGTCTTCCTCGTCGTCGGCCTCCTCATGGCTGCGACCGTCTACTGGTACGGGCCGCGCGTCGTCCTCGCCTCGCTCGGCGCTCGCGAGCTGCATCTGGCCGAGTCGCCCGCGCTCCACTCGACGGTCGAGCGCCTCGCGCTCGTCGCGCGCGTGGAACGGCCCAAGCTCTACATCATCTCCGACGGGCACCCGCGGGCGCTCTCCGTCGGCCGTGGCAGCGGGTCGTCGGGGATCGCCTTCACCCAGGGCCTGATCACCCTGCTCACGCCTGCCGAGCTCGAGGGCGTGCTCGGGCACGAGCTTGCGCACGCCCGTCACCGCGACGGCCTCGTGCAGACGCCCGTCGTCCTGATCGCGGGTTGGCTCATCGAGGCGAGCCGGATCGGCGGCTTTCTGGAGCGCGGTCTCCTCTTTGTCCTGGGACCGGTCGCCGCGAGCATCGTCCAGGTCTTCCTCTCGCCGAAGCGCGAGCTCGCAGCGGACCTGCGCGCCGCTGAGATCTGCGGCTCGCCGCATCCGCTTGCCGACGCCCTCATCCGCATCGAGCAGGCGGAGGAGCTCGTCCGCTTCCAGGCGAGCCCAGTGACCGAGCCGCTCTACATCGTCAACCCGTTCGAGCACGCCGGGCTGGCGGCGATGTTCTCGACCCACCCGCCGGTGAGCAAGCGCGTGGCCCGCCTGCGCGCGCTCGACCCGGAATGGCGCGAGAAGCTGCGGGCGGCCTGAGCGCCGGGTGGCCCGCCTCTTCTCCTCCCGGCCGTGTGTAATCTCTCACCCGAACCTGCGGCTACCGTCCGCTCGGACGGACGAAGGAGGCACATGACTCGGCGAAGAAGGCGTCGCTTCGCCACCTTTACGGTGTGTGTGGCCTTGCTCGCGCTCGCCTGTGCGGAGTGGGCGGCCGCCCATCCCTTCGCCGGCTGGTCTGGCACGAAGGGGCCGTTCCAGTGGGAGGCGAGGCGCGACGGCTGCGGCATCGTCGGCCATGACCCCAGCGTCATCCTTGCGCACACACGCTGGAAGACGAGCCCGGTCAACGGCTTCGTGCGGCTCACCTTCACCCGCCAGATCCGTGACGAGGGCACCGGTGAATGGTCCACGGTGCAGCGCCAGCGCCGGACCACGAAGAACTCGGCGCTCGAGGGCGAGCGCGGCATCATCCACTGGACGCAGTGGTTCTTCCCCTTCGCAGACGAGGGCGGCGCGACCAGCCGGCACATCGTCGTCTTCGAATGGATGCGCGATCAGCCGGGCGCCGACTCCCGCGCGCTCCGGCGCGAGCGAACATTCAAGCCCTGCATCGTCGCGCCGTAGCCGGCGACCCGGACCACTGAAAAAGGGGCCGCCTGTCGGCGACCCCTTTCAAGAAAAACCGGCGGCGACCTACTCTCCCGGGAGGTTGCCCTCCGAGTACCATCGGCGCGGGCGGGCTTAACTTCTCTGTTCGGAATGGGAAGAGGTGTTTCCCCGCCGCTATGACCACCGGAAATTGTGAGGCACGTGTGCCGGGATTCTCCGCACACCCTCAAAACTCCATAGCGACTTTTTTACGGTGTTCAAATCAAGACCTCGGGTGATTAGTACGGGTCCGCTGAACACATTGCTGTGCTTGCACGTCCCGCCTATCAACGTGGTGGTCTCCCACGACCCTTACTCCCTCGAGGGGATGGGAGGCCTCATCTCGAGGTGGGCTTCCCGCTTAGATGCTTTCAGCGGTTATCCCATCCAGACGTGGCTAATCAGCAGCGCCGTTGGCACGACGACTGATACACCAGAGGTCTGTTCGTCCCGGTCCTCTCGTACTAGGGACGACTCCTCTCAAGCCTCCAACGCCCATGGTGGATAGGGACCGAACTGTCTCACGACGTTCTGAACCCAGCTCGCGTACCGCTTTAATGGGCGAACAGCCCAACCCTTGGGACCTACTCCAGCCCCAGGATGCGACGAGCCGACATCGAGGTGCCAAACCCTTCCGTCGATGTGGACTCTTGGGAAGGATGAGCCTGTTATCCCCGGAGTACCTTTTATCCGTTGAGCGACGGCAATTCCACTCTCTACCGCCGGATCACTAAGGCCTGCTTTCGCACCTGCTCGACTTGTCAGTCTCGCAGTCAAGCTCCCTTCTGCCTTTACACTCTACGCACGATTTCCAACCGTGCTGAGGGAACCTTTGCGCGCCTCCGTTACATTTTAGGAGGCGACCGCCCCAGTCAAACTGCCCACCTGACGCTGTTCCCGACCCGGATTACGGCATCGGGTTAGAAGCCCAGAACACGAAGGGTGGTATCCCAAGGTTGCCTCCACGAAGGCTGGCGCCTCCGCTTCATAGGCTCCCACCTATCCTGGACAACGTATCCCAGACTCCAACATCAAGCTGCAGTAAAGGTTCACGGGGTCTTTCCGTCCAACCACGGGTACTCGGTATCTTCACCGAGACTACAGTTTCACCGGATCCCTCGTTGAGACAGCGCCCAAGTCGTTACGCCATTCGTGCAGGTCGGAACTTACCCGACAAGGAATTTCGCTACCTTAGGACCGTTATAGTTACGGCCGCCGTTTACCGGGGCTTGGCTTTGAGGCTTCGCCGAATGGCTAACCTCTCCGCGTGACCTTCCGGCACCGGGCAGGCGTCAGCCCCTATACGTCGTCTTTCGACTTCGCAGAGACCTGTGTTTTTGGTAAACAGTCGCTTGGGCCGTTTCACTGCGGCCCCCTCGGGCTCGGATTCGCGAAGAATCCTCACCCTACCGGGGCGCCCCTTCTCCCGAAGTTACGGGGCCATTTTGCCGAGTTCCTTAACGAGGGTTCTTCCGATCGCCTGAGTATTCTCTACTTGCCCACCTGTGTCGGTTTAGGTACGGGCACGCCCCACCTTCCTAGAGGATTTTCTCGGAGGCATGGCTTTAGGAACTTCGCCCGGTTAAGGGCTCGGCATCCCGTCTCAGGCTTGATGGCTGACGGATTTACCTATCAGCCGCCCTACGCGGTTACCCCAGGACGACCAGCGCCTGGGTTTCCTTAGCCTACCCCGTCCCCCCTTCGGTCAAGCGGTGGGTACGTGGTACCGGAATATCAACCGGTTGTCCATCGCCTACGCCTTTCGGCCTCGGCTTAGGTCCCGACTAACCCTGAGCAGATTAGCTTTACTCAGGAACCCTTGGGCATTCGGCGGAGGGGTTTCTCGCCCCTCTTTCGTTACTCGTGCCAGCATTCTCACTTCCCACGCCTCCACGGCTGGCTTACGCCGCCGCTTCGCCGGCGTGGGAACGCTCCCCTACCACTCCGAGCAGAGCTCGAAGTCCGTGGCTTCGGTTCCTGGCTTGAGCCCCGTTACATTGTCCGCGCCCGAACACTTGACCAGTGAGCTGTTACGCACTCTTTAAAGGAATGGCTGCTTCTAAGCCAACCTCCTGGTTGTCTCGGCAATCAGACATCGTTTCCCACTTAGCCAGAAATTAGGGACCTTAGCCGACGGTCTGGGCTGTTTCCCTTTTGAGCACGAAGCTTATCCCCCGCACTCTGACTGCCACGCTCTGGAACGTCGGTATTCGGAGTTTGCCTGAGTTCGGTAAGCTGGTAGGCCCCCTAGCCCAAGCAGTGCTCTACAGCCGACGCTGAACGCGTGACGCTATACCTAAATATATTTCGGGGAGAACCAGATATCTCTGAGTTTGATTAGCCTTTCACTCCGACCCACAGGTCATCCGCTCAGTTTTTAACCTAAGTCGGTTCGGTCCTCCACGGGGTCTTACCCCCGCTTCAACCTGCCCATGGGTAGATCACTCAGTTTCGGGTCTGCATCCGACGACTAAATCGCCCTATTCGGACTCGCTTTCGCTACGGCTCCGTTTCCTTAACCTTGCCGTCGAACAGCAACTCGCTGGCTCATTATGCAAAAGGCACGCCGTCACAGGACAAAGCCTGCTCCGACCGCTTGTAAGCACACGGTTTCAGGTACTATTTCACTCCCCTTCCGGGGTGCTTTTCACCTTTCCCTCACGGTACTAGTTCACTATCGGTCGCCAGGGAGTACTTAGCCTTACGGGGTGGTCCCCGCAGGTTCCGACCGGGTTTCTCGTGCCCGGCCGTACTCAGGAGCTCGTCCAGGAAGACCAATCGCTTTCGCCTACAGGGCTATTACCTTCTGTGGCGTGAGTTTCCACCCACTTCGACTAACGATTGATTTTGTAACTTCCCGACCCGCCGGCAGACGGATCCAGACGAGCCCTACAACCCCCGCGTGACAACGACTGCCGTCTATCACGACACGCGGGTTTGGGCTCTTCCCCTTTCGCTCGCCACTACTAAGGGAGTCGAGGTTTCTTTCCTTTCCTCCGGTTACTAAGATGTTTCAGTTCACCGGCTTGCCGTCCCTGCCCTATGTATTCAGGCAGGGACACGTGCGCATTACCGCACGCAGGTTTCCCCATTCGGAAATCCCGGGGTCAAAGGATGGTCAGCTCCTCACCCGGGCTTATCGCAGCCGCCCACGTCCTTCATCGGCTCCTGGCGCCAAGGCATCCACCGTGTGCCCTTTGTCTCTTGATCATGAAGAACACCGTGTTTGCCGCTATGGAGTTTTCAAGGTGCGCGCGGGCGACCCCGCTCGAGAAGAGCCTGGCCTGAGGCCGGTCTCTCAAAACTCAACAGCGTGTAGTGATCGTCGAGGTCGACGTAGATTCTAGGCGAGCCCGGGCATCGGACGAATCGATCCACTAGAACAGCTTCTCGAAACATCGAAACGAGCCGGGCGCCTGCGGGAGTTGGAGCTCCCGCGTTCCCTAGAAAGGAGGTGATCCAGCCGCAGCTTCCGCTACGGCTACCTTGTTACGACTTCACCCCAATCACCAACCCCACCTTCGACGGCTCCCTCCCTTGCGGGTTAGGACACCGGCTTCGGGTGTTGCCGGCTTTCGTGGTGTGACGGGCGGTGTGTACAAGGCCCGAGAACGTATTCACCGCGGCGTTGCTGATCCGCGATTACTAGCAACTCCGCCTTCATGGAGGCGAGTTTCAGCCTCCAATCCGAACCGGGACCGGCTTTTTGGGATTCGCTCCCCCTCACGGGTTTGCAGCCCTTTGTACCGGCCAATGTAGCACGTGTGTAGCCCAGGACATAAGGGGCATGATGACTTGACGTCATCCCCACCTTCCTCCGGTTTGTCACCGGCAGTCTCCCTAGAGTCCCCGGCATTATCCGCTGGCAACTAAGGACAGGGGTTGCGCTCGTTGCGGGACTTAACCCAACATCTCACGACACGAGCTGACGACAGCCATGCACCACCTGTGCACGAGCCCCGAAGGGCTGCCGTATTTCTACGACATTCCCGTGCATGTCAAGCCCTGGTAAGGTTCTTCGCGTTGCGTCGAATTAAACCACATGCTCCGCTGCTTGTGCGGGCCCCCGTCAATTCCTTTGAGTTTTAGCCTTGCGGCCGTACTCCCCAGGCGGGGTGCTTAATGCGTTAGCTTCGGCACGGGCGGAGTCGACACCGCCCACACCTAGCACCCATCGTTTACGGCGTGGACTACCAGGGTATCTAATCCTGTTCGCTCCCCACGCTTTCGCGCCTCAGCGTCAGTACCGTCCCAGAGAGCTGCTTTCGCCATCGGTGTTCTTCCTGATATCTGCGCATTTCACCGCTACACCAGGAATTCCACTCTCCTCTTCCGGACTCTAGCCGAGTAGTTTCCAACGACCGCTGGAGGTTGAGCCTCCAGATTTCACGTCGGACTTACTCGGCCGCCTACGCGCTCTTTACGCCCAATAAATCCGGACAACGCTAGCCCCCTACGTATTACCGCGGCTGCTGGCACGTAGTTAGCCGGGGCTTCTTCTGGAGGTACCGTCACCCTCTGGGCTATTAACCCGAGTGGCCTCGTCCCTCCTGAAAGCGGTTTACAACCCGAAGGCCTTCTTCCCGCACGCGGCGTCGCTGCGTCAGGCTTTCGCCCATTGCGCAAGATTCCCCACTGCTGCCTCCCGTAGGAGTCTGGGCCGTGTCTCAGTCCCAGTGTGGCTGATCGTCCTCTCAGACCAGCTACCGATCGGAGCCTTGGTGAGCCATTACCTCACCAACAAGCTAATCGGCCGCGGGCCCATCCTCAGCCGGAAGCCGAAGCCACCTTTTCTCATTCGCCCGAGGGCTCATGAGGCTGTCCGGTATTAATCCGAGTTTCCCCGGGCTATCCCGGTGCCGAGGGCAGGTTACCCACGTGTTACTCACCCGTTCGCCGCTTTCCCCAGGGCCGAAGCCCTGGTTCTCGCTCGACTTGCATGTGTTAGGCGCGCCGCCAGCGTTCGTCCTGAGCCAGGATCAAACTCTCCGTGAAGACCTTTCGCAGTCAGACCCGAAGGCCTGGTTGCTAACGGTTCATTTTCGAGCTTGAGCTCAAAGTCCCCTCGTAGAGAGGAGACGGGTTCATTGACCTCCCGCGCCGAAGCGCGCGAGGTTCTCGACGTACACGCTGTTGAGTTTTCAAAGACCGGTGCCTCGTGGCCGGCACGAAAAAGGCCTCCACTTCGCGCAGGAGGCCCTTGGAGAGAAGTGATACTCGGTCGTATCAGGCTTCGCTGAAGGGCTCTCCGTTGTCTCGTGGGGTTGCCGGTTTCCGTGCAGCCGTTTAGGCGGCCGAACAATGATAGCAACGACGAGGAGGCTGTCAAGCAAGGCGGCGAGCGGCCCCTCAGGCAGCTCGAAGCCTTGCAAACTGGCGCTTTCCTACCTGCAGGACGGCCCCCTCCAGGGAGGCTCGCGGCACGTCGAGATCGGCTGTGGGCGCGCCGTCGAGCTTCACGCCGCCCTGCGCGATCAGGCGCCGCGCCTCGCTTGTCGACAGCCCGAAGGTCTCGCGGATGAGGGCCGGCAGGTGCACAGGGTCCCCGGGTGGCAGCTCGATCTCCCTGACCTCCTCCGGCGGCTGGCCCTCGCGCACGACCCGCGTGAAATGCGCCTCCGCGTCGCGCGCTGCCTCCTCCCCGTGCGAGCGCCGGACGACGAAGCGCGCCAGGTCGAGCTTCGCCTCGAGCGGGTCGAGAGTGGTCGGGTCGACGTCGGACTCCATCACGAGTCGGTAATACTCGGGCAGAAGCTCGTCGGAGATCCGCATGGTCTTGCCGAACTGTTGCTCCGGCGGGTCCGTGAGACCGATGTAGTTGCCGAGTGACGCGCTCATCTTTCGCCCGTCGAGCCCGATGAGGAGCGGTGTCGTCAGGACCACCTGCGGCTCGAGCCCGTACGCCTGCATGACCTCGCGCCCCGCGAGCAGGTTGTAGAGCTGGTCGGTGCCGCCAAGCTCGACGTCGGCCTGGATCGCGACCGAATCGTAGGCCTGCATGAACGGGTAGAGGAGCTCGGAGACCGAGATCGGGCTCTTCGACTCGAACCGCTTCTGGAAGTCGTCGCGCTCGAGCAGGCGTGCCACCGTAATCGTCCGCGTGAGCCGAACGACTTCGGCGAAGTCGAGGATCGCGAGCCACTCGCCGTTCATCCGCACCTCGAGCCGTTCCGGGCTCGTGTCCACGATCTGCGCGGCCTGCTGCGAGGTAGGTCTGCGCGTTCGTGTCGATCTCCTCGTCGGAGAGGATCGGGCGCTCGCTGGAGCGGCCGGACGGGTCGCCGATCCGCGTCGTGTAGTCGCCGATGATGAGGACGCCGACGTGGCCGGCCCGCTGGAACGCCGCCATCCGCTGGAGCGGGATCGCGTGGCCGACGTGGACGTGCGGGGCGGTGACGTCGATCCCGAGCTTGACGCGCAGGGGCCGACCGGTCGCGAGCTTGCGCTGGAGCTCCCCGTCGGGGAGCACGTCGACGGCGTTGCGTGTCAGGTCGTGGATGAGATCGGGGGCGGCCATGGCCGCCCCCGATCATAGGGTTCTAGAAGGGATAGGGGGTCAGGCTCCAGGCGGAGGTGGCGTACCAGATCCCGAAGGCGAGGCTCGCGGTGCCGAGCACCGGGGCAACCGCCCCGAACGCCGCGCCAACGGGCCGGGTGACGAGCGTCCGGCCGAACCCTCCCGAAAGCAGCGTCATCGAGGCCGCCGTGAAGACCGCGAGAAGCCCGAGGGACGCGACCGCGAGCGCCGTCGACTCGATCGACGCGACGAGCAGGATGCCGACCCCGGCGCTCCCGCCCATTCCATGGACGAGGCCGATGCCGAACGCGCCGAGACCCGTCCGCGGATGCCGGTGCTCGTGAGTCTTGTGCGCGTGCGTGTGCTCCTCCTCCCCGTGCTTGTGCGCGTGGCTGTGGAACTCGCCGCGCCGCCAGCGGAGGAGCAGGCGGAGGGCGAGGTAGAGGATCACGGCCGCTATGGCCGTCTCGGCGCCCTGCTGGACGCGCTCCGGGAGGTAGCTGTCGAGAAGCAGAATGGGAAGCCCGAAGGCGAAGAGGGTCAGGCCGTGCCCCAGCCCCCAGGCGAGGCCGAGCCGGCCCGCCCGGCGGCCAGCGCGCTCGCGGCCGGAGGCAACGAGGGTCGAGACAGCCGCGAGGTGATCGGGATCCGTGGCGTGCCGGAGGCCGAGGAGCACTGCTACCGCGAGCACGATCCAGACGGAGCCCCCGTTCGAGAGGGCGGCGATTCGGTCGTCGAGTCCGAACATCAGAGAACCTCCGGGAGAGCGTTGACGGTAACTGCCCACTCCGACTGCGAGGATGAGGAGAGCGCTCGCGGCGGGCAGGGCACGGACGAGGCGCCCGTGGAGCGAGAGCCGGCGGAAGGCCCGGCGGGCGAGGACGGCGACCAGGCCGATCGTGGCGGCGAGGCCGACGCTGAACGCGACGATCAGGGCGAGGCCGAAGCCGACCCGGTTGAGCGCGATGGCGCTCAGCAGGACGACGAGCGCCGAGGGACACGGCAGCAGGCCGGCGGCCCCGCCGACCCCGAGGAGGCCGCCGCGGCCGAAGCCGTGGCCGGGCGAGTGCGAGTGGTCGTGTGAGTGGTGGTGGTGGTCATGGGTCCGGGCGCGGCGCACCCGGCCGGCGAGGACCGCCGCTCCGACGCCGACGACGAGGACTCCCGACGCCAGAGTCAGCCAGGGGTAGAGCTGCTCGGGGACGATGAAGCGGGACAGCAGGAGCGTGACCAGGCCGAGGGCGAACACCCCGGCGGTATGCGACCTGAGCGCCGCCTACGCCCTGGATGCCCTCGACTCCGACGAGCTCGAGGCCTTCGAGGAGCACCTCGCGCGCTGCGCCGAGTGCCGTGAGAACGTGGCCTCGTTCCAGGCGGCCGCGGCCGAGCTGGCCTACGACGTCGACGCGCCGGCTCCGTCGCCGGTCCTCTGGAACCGCATCCTCACGCAGGCGGCGAGCGAGCGGCCGACCATCGCCGCCGAGCGGCCTCGCCGCCGCTGGGCGCTCCCGATCGCGGTCGGCGCCGCGGTGGCCGCGGGCTGCGCCTCGCTCGCCCTGGCGTTCTGGGCGGCCGACCTCTCGCAGCAGGTCGACGACCTCCAGGCGAGCCAGCACCGGGCCGACGAGGTGACAATCATGCTCGCGAACCCGAACGCCGAGCGGATCCCGCTCGACGGGGCGAACGGCGTGCTCGTCGTCGACAGCGAGACCCAGGAGGGCTCCCTGCTCCTCTTTGGGCTCGATGAGGCTCCGGCCGGCCACACCTACGAGGCGTGGGTGATCCAGGGCGACCAGCCGGTCCCGGCAGGCCTCTTCTCGGGCGGCGACGAGCGAGCGACCGTCGTCCCCCTCGGCACGGACGTGCCCGAGGGCGCCATCGTTGCCGTGACGGTCGAACCGTCCGGCGGCGTCGACCAGCCGACGCAGTCGCCGATCATCACGAGCGAGCAGGCCGCGTAGCCCGTCGGGTCCGGCTCGGAAGCCGACCGGCCGTCGTTAGAATTCGCGACTTCGTGCTGCTCGGAAGACGTAGGCGCGGCGCCCCTAGGCGCCCTCGCCGGATCCGCAAGCTTCGGTTCCTCGCGCTCCTCACCGTCATCGCCTGTGTGATGACGGTGTCGTTCACGTATGGCCTCGTCAGCTCGGTCGCGAGCGAGCTCCCGCAGCTCGAGCCCGGCAAGGAGCGGCGCACCGAGAGGCTCGGCTACATCTACGCCTCCGATGGGAAGACGGTGCTCGCCGTCCTGCGCGGCTCCGAGAGCCGCATCGTCGTCCGCTCGGAGCAGATCTCCCCGGTCATGAAGCAGGCGATCGTCGCTGTCGAGGACCGCCGGTTCTGGGAGCATCGCGGGGTCGACTTCCAGGGCATGGCGCGCGCGGTCTGGGCCGACGTCCGCTCGCAGGACATCGTCCAGGGCGGCTCGACGATCACGCAGCAGTTCGTCAAGAACCAGTACACGCAGCAGGAGCGCACGGTGAGCCGCAAGCTCAAGGAGGCGGCGCTCGCCTGGCAGCTCGAGCAGCGCTGGTCGAAGGACCGGATCCTGACGGCGTACCTGAACACGATCTACTTCGGGAACGGCGCGTACGGGATCGAGATGGCCTCGCGCGTCTACTTCGACAAGCCCGCCAAGGAGCTCACGCTTCCGGAGAGCGCGCTCCTCGCAGGCCTTCCGGCGAGCCCGGGCGCCTACGACCCCGCCGTGGACCCCGACGCGGCCAAGGTACGGCGCACGACCGTCCTCCGCCTCATGCTCGAGCAGGGCCTGATCACGGCCGCCGACTATCGCACCGCCGACGAGTCACCGCTGCCGCGGCCCGAGGACATCGGCCTCCCGGGCTACCGGGGGAAGGTCGGCTACTTCGCGGAGTACGTGAAGCAGCAGCTGATCCCGTACTACGGCTCCGGCGAGGTCTTCGGCGGTGGGCTCAAGGTCTACACCTCCATCGACCTCGGGCTTCAGCAGCTCGCGCGCGAGACGATCGACAGGTGGCTGCCCGATCCCAACGGCCCGCAGGCCGCACTCGTCGCGATCGACCCGCGGGACGGCCGGGTGCTGGCGATGTACGGCGGCGCGAACTTCCGCAAGAGCCAGTTCAACCTCGCAGTCCAGGGCCAGCGGCAGACAGGGTCGGCGTTCAAGCCGTTCGTGCTGACGACGGCCGTCGAGCAGGGCATCTCGCCCCAGACGGTCTTCACGTCCGAACCGACCGTCATCAACCTCGGGGACAAGCTCTGGTCCGTGAACAACTACGAAGGCTCCTACCTCGGGCCGATCGACCTGCAGGAGGCGACGATCCATTCCGACAACTCGGTCTACGCGCAACTGACCGCGCAGGTCGGGCCGAAGAACGTCGCCAACATGGCGAACCGGCTCGGCGTCACGCGCCAGCTCGACGACTACTTCGCCATCGGGCTCGGAGTCGAGGCCGTCAGCCCGCTCGAGATGGCCCGTGCCTTCGCCAGCCTTGCCAACGGGGGCGAGCGCGTCGACGGATCGGTGCTCGGGAACGTGCCGCGGGCCGTCCTGCGCGTCGAGGAAGCCGGCCGCCGAGCGGACTCGAACGATGCGGTCGCCAAGAAGGTACTCGACCCCAACGACGCCGCCATGGTCACCTCGATCCTCCAGCGCGTCGTGACGGAGGGAACCGGCCATCGCGCGGCCCTTGCGGACCGGCCGGTCGCCGGCAAGACCGGGACGACCGAGAACTACGGTGACGCGTGGTTCGTCGGCTACACGCCCCAGCTCGCCGTCGCCGTCTGGGTGGGATACGCGGACAGGCTCCAACCGATGGAGACGGAGTTCGAGGGCGATCCCGTCGCGGGAGGCACGCTTCCCGCGCTCATCTGGCAGGCCTTTGCGAAACGGGCGCTCGCTCACCTCGACGAGCCGCCGGAGAGCTTCCCCTACCCGTCCTACGACCAGGTCGTGCCTCTGCAGGTCGTCAACCGGAACAACAAGGTGCTCCTGGACAACGGAAACTGCCGCGGGTCCCGGCAGATCCTCTACTTCGTCGGCTCGGGCCCGGACGCGGAGGCCACGTGTAAGCCGAACGAGGTCGACGTCCCCAACGTCATCGGCTCGAACCTGACCGAGGCGAAGGCCCGGCTCTACTCGATGCCGCTGACCGCGGACGTCATCTGGCGACCGGCGAAGCCGGGCCAGAAGCTCGGCCGCGTCATCGACCAGAAGCCGAAGTCGGGGACGCTCTCCTCCTGGAGCACGGTCCGGATCTTCCTCCCCCGAGCCGGCAACGGCAGGGTCCCGGACGTGGTCGGCATGAACATCGCGAAGGCCCGAAGGAAGCTTGCCAACCGCCGCCTGGCGGGCGTCGTTCAGATCTACGTGGACGGCGGGCGCCCGGGGGTCGTCGTCGCGCAGTTCCCGCGCGCCGGCCTCGCGGCGACGCGGAACATGACCGTGCGCCTCGTCGTCTCTCGCGGTTGACGAGCAGGTCTCGCCGGTGACACAGTCCGCCGGCACAAGGAGGTGCAATGGAAGCGTCTGTCGTCGCAACCCCGTCCGGCAACACCGGCCCGCTCGGGCACCCTCGTGGAATCGGCTTCGGGATCCTGCTGTACATCGTCACCCTCGGCTTCTACAGCTGGTACTGGGTCTACAAGACCGCGGAGGAGATGGGCAAGCACACGGGAGAGGGTCTCGGTGGAGTGCTCGCCCTCGTCATCTGGATCCTCCTCACCCCGGTGATGGCGTTCGTGATCCCCTCGGAGCTCGGGAAGATGTACCGCAAGGACGGGCAGGAGCCGCCGGTCTCGGGGTGGACTGGGCTCTGGCTGTTCCCGTTCGGAGTCTTCCTGATTCCGGCGATCGTCTGGTTCGTGAAGGTCCAGGGCGCGTTGAACCGGTACTGGGAGGCGAAGGGCGCCACGGCAGCCTAGGAGGGTTTGGCGGAATGTCGCTCGTCGCCGGGGTGCGATGGTCGTTCCGAGGCAAGGACGCAGGGAGTGCTCGTAGCGACGAGCTACGGGCGCGACCGAGGACGCAGCATCGGGGCGAGCAGCGCGGCCCGGCGGCACAGCCGGATTTCGTCAAACCCTCCTAGAGCCTGCGGCTGAGGAAGCGTGAGCCCGCGAGCCCGTAGCGCCATGGGAGGTCCGCCGCGCGCGTGATTCCCACCCGGAGGCCGCACGCCACCTCGACGGCGTGCTCCGCCGCCTGCAGCTCGAACGGCGGGCGGTCGAGCTCGTGCCCGTCGAGCGCGCCCGTCACGCCGAGCGCCTGACACAGGCGCCCCGGCCCGGCGCAGAGGAGGCGTTCGGCGTCGACTCCGCGCCGGGCGCGCATCCGCTCCCGCCCGGCGGTCGGCTCGAGCGCCCGCACGAGAATCGCCTCGGCTACGCCCTCGCCTGCGCAGACGAGGTTCAGGCACCAGTGGACGCCGTAGGAGCGGTAGACGTAGGCGTGGCCCGCCGGCCCGAACATCGCGCGGTTGCGCGGCGTCGGGCCGCGATAGCCGTGGCTGGCGGGATCGTCCGGCGCGTAGGCCTCCACCTCGACGATCCGCCCGCCGACACCGTCGACGAGCAGCGTGCAGCCGACCAGCTCGGGAGCGACCTCGTGGACGCTGCGCGCGAAGAACTCGCGCGTGAGAGTGGTCAAAAGAGCTGTTCGGCCTCGGCCGGCCTGGCGCTGTGCCTCGAGGAGCTTGCGGGCCCGCCGGCCGAGGTCGCCCAGGTCTACGCGTCCCTTGTCGGCGTCCTCGGCGATCCGTTCCGCGAACGCCAGCGCCTCGTCGAGGAGGCGCGAGCCGGCGGCGACGTCCTGGCCCATCTCGTGCAGGATCGTCCGCTCGGTGCGGCTGGCGACGATCGCGTCCGAGATGCCGTCCACCCAGACCAGCGTCCGCTTGCCTCCGCCCCGGTCCTCGCCGCGGATCGGCTCGAGAGCGTAGATCTTGTCCGCGCGGGCGTACTTGCCGAAGCCGAGGAAGACCATGCGGGGCGCGACGTCCGCCATGCGGGGATTATCGCAAGCGGGAGGACGGGCCAGCGGCCACGCGTCCCGCCTGCCATCTTCACGCGCCCCCGGGAAAAGGGAGACCCACCTCCCCGACCCATGGCTCGAGCCTATCGCCGAGCCATGCACACGTGGGAAGCGCAACCGTGCCGAAAGAGTGCCGGCTAGCCGAGCGCCCGGGCCAGGGCGTGAACCACGCGCTCCTGGTCCTCCGCCGGCAGGCGCGAGTGGAACGGCAGCGCCAAGGTCCGCGCGCTCGCATCCTCGGAAACCGGGAGCATGCCCTCGCGGTAGCCGAAGCGCTCGCGGTGGTACGGCTGCAGGTGGATCGAGGGCAGGTACGGCTTCGAGGCCACGCCCTCCTCCGCCAAGCGGGCCATGACGCCGTTCCGATCGGTCCCGCGGGCGAGCGTGATCACGTAGACGAACCAGGAGCGACGGTGCTCGGGGTCGTCCGGCAGCGGCGGTTGCACACCGTCGACGCGGCCCAGGAGCTCTGCGTAGCGAGCGGCGACGTCGGCGCGGGCGGCGAGGATCTCGTCCAGCCGCTCGAGCTGGGCCAGGCCGAGTGCTGCCGAGAGGTCGTCAAGGCGGTAGTTGTAGCCCAGATGGGAGTGCGTCAGCCATTCGCCGGAGTCGCTGCGGCCCTGGTTGGAGAGGCTCTTCAGGAGCGACCACTCCTCCTCGGAGGAGACCGCGACGGCTCCCCCCTCCCCCGTCGTCATCTGCTTGTTCGGGTAGAACGCGAAGACGGCCGGGCGGCCCGAGGAGCCCACCGGTCGGCCGCGGTACTCGGCGCCGAGCGCTTCGCACGCGTCCTCGACGATCGCGAGTCCGTGGCGCTCCGCAATTGCCTCGAGCTCGGCCAGCTCGGCCGGGTATCCGAAGATGTGGACGGGCAGGATCGCCTTCGTCCGCGGCGTGATCGCCGCCTCGACGGCGGCCGGGTCGAGGTTCAGTGTCCTCGGGTCGATGTCGGCGAACACCGGCGTCGCGCCCTCGTAGAGGACGCAGTTCGCCGAGGCCACGAAGGAGAAGGGCGTCGTCACCACCTCGTCGCCGGGACCGATCCCCGCAAGCCGCATGCAGAGGTGCAGGCCCGCGGTTCCGCTCGACAGCGCGGCGACGTAGGGCGCGCCCACGCGCGCGGCGAGGGCCTCCTCGAAGCGGTCGACCATCGGCCCGAGCGAGAGCCGGCCCGAGCGGAGCGCTTCGAGCACGAGCTCCTCCTCGCGCCCGTCGATCCAGGGCGCGGAAAGACCGATCGGGCTGGTCGAGCTCAGGATCCCGGCGCGGCCGGAGTCTTCTCCGCGTACTCGAGCCACCGCGAGAAGCGTTCGTCGCGACCGCGGACGACCTCGAAGAAGACGTCCTGGATCGCCTTTGTCACCGGGCCCGGGTCGCCGATCTCGTGGTCGTCGACCGAGCGGACCGGCGTGACCTCCGCCGCGGTGCCGCACATGAAGAGCTCGTCGGCGACGTAGAGGTCGGAGCGGATCAGCTTCCGCTCGTGCACCGCGTACCCCAGCGTCTGGGCGATCTCGATCACGGCCTGACGGGTGATCCCCGGGAGGATGGAGGCGGAGAGGTCCGGTGTCGAGATGATCTCGTCCTTGACGACGAAGATGTTCTCGCCCGAGCCGTCGGCGACGTAACCGTCGTCGGTGAGGAGGATGGCCTCCTCGTAACCGGCGCGAGTGGCCTCGATCACGGCGAGCATCGAGTTGAGGTAGATGCCGGTGGCCTTGGCCGCGTGCGGGATCGTGTTCGGCCCGACGCGCTTCCACGAGGACACCTTGGCGCGGATGCCCTTCGCGAGGGCGTCCTCGCCGAGATAGGCGCCCCACGGCCAGGTCATGAGGACGACGTCGACGGGGTTCGTGCCTGGATGGACTCCGAGCTCCCCGAAACCGTAGAACGCGATCGGGCGCAGGTAGCACTCGCTGAGGCCGTTCACCCCGATCAGCTCGTGGGTCGCCAGGCGCAGCTCCTCGACGGAATACGGCAGCTCCATGTGCAGAAGCGCAGCGGACTGGTGCAGGCGCTTGAGGTGGTCGGTGAGGCGGAACACCGCGGGACCTGCATCGGTCTCGTAGCAACGGATCCCCTCGAACACCCCGGAGCCGTAATGGAGCCCGTGCGCGCCGACGTGCACGGTCGCGTCAGCCCAGTCGACGAGCTCTCCGTTCATCCAGATCTTCTCGGTCGCCTTCATGGATCGAAGGTTACTCCACGGTGAGTTGGGCGGGGCGCGCACGCGCCAACCGGGCCAGGTCGCTCGGAGCGAGCGATGCCATGTGCCGGTCCGAGCCGGCGCCGATCCAGACGACCTCGTGGCCGAGGAGCGTGCGCTCGATCAGCACCGTCTCGATACCGGGCAGCGGGAAGGGTGCGACGCCTCCTGGCGGAAAGCCGGTCAGCCCCTCGACCGCGTCCGCGCCGACCGCCTTCACGCGCTCGCAGCCTGCGGCCGCGCCGATCCTCGCAGTGTCGGCGCGGGCGTCGCCCGGGACCATGACGACGATCGCGCGCCCGTCGCACGAGAAGACGAGCGACTTCACGATCTGCTCGATCGGCGCCCCGGTCGCCTTGGCGGCGTCGGCTGCCGTCGGCGTGCCGTCGACGAACTCTTCGATCCGGGCCTCGACGCGGCTCTCCCGGAGCACGGCTGCGACCCGTTGGACGGCCTCGGGCCAGTCGTCAGGAGGGCTCGTCTCCCTCTCCTTGCTCGAGGGCGATCGCACGCGGGTCCATCAGTCCGGGCTCGGAGCGGATCCGGTCGAGGACCTCCTCCGGAATCGGGGTGTCCAGGGTGAGGACCATCAGCGCCCGCGAGCGAGGTCGGTTTCGGGAGACGGCCATGTTGGCGATGTTGACCTCCGCCTCACCGAGAATCGTCCCCAGGCGACCGATCCGGCCCGGCCGGTCGTCGTTGACGACGAAGAGCATCAGCGGCTCGATCGCGATCTCCACGTCGTAGCCGAGCGCGCGAACGAGCCGAGGCTCGTCGTCCCTGCCCGTGACCGTGCCGCCGACCATGAACTCCTCCTCCCCGGCGACCGCGGTCACGGTGATGAGATTCTTGAAGTGACGGGAGGCGCGGCGCTTCTCCTCGCGCACCTCGATGCCGCGCTCCTCGGCCACCAGCGGCGCGTTGACGTAGTTGACCGGCTCCTCGACGCGCCCTCGAAACGCGCCGTTCAAGGCTGCGACGGTGAGCAGGCGCGTGTCGCGCTCGGCGAGCTCGCCGAGGTAGCGGAAGTCGAGCCGCTCCGCGGTGCCTCCGGCGAGCTCGATCGCGAGCGCGCCCAGATCTGCCGCGAGCGGGATGAACGGGCCGAGCGCGTCGAGGTCCTCCGCCGCGACGGCCGGGACGTTCAGGGCGTTCGTGACCACGCCGCCTTCGAGGGCCGCCGCGACCTGCTCTGCGACGATGAGCCCCGCGCGGTCCTGCGCCTCCTGCGTCGAGGCCGCCAGGTGCGGCGTGACGACGACGTTCGGCAGCTCGAGGAGCGCGCCTGCATAGGGCTCCTCGGCGAAGACATCGAGAGCCGCCCCGGCCACCTTCCCACTCCGCAGGGCTTCGAGGAGCGCGTCCTCGTCGACAAGCTCGCCGCGGGCGACGTTGACGATGCGGACGCCGTCCTTCATCTTGGCGATCTCGGCACGGCCGATCAGGCCGCGCGTCTCGGGTGTGAGCGTCGAGTGCAGCGAGACGAAGTCCGCCTCGGCGAACAGGCCCTCCAGGCTCTCGGCCCGCTCCACGCCGAGCTCGCGGAAGCGCTCCGGGGCGACGTACGGGTCGTACGCGAGCACCCGCATCTCGAAGCCGCGCGCGCGGCGGGCGACCTGTTGTCCGATCCGGCCGAAGCCGATGAGCCCGAGCGACTTGTCGGCCAGCTCGAGCCCGGCGAAGCGCGACCGCTCCCAGCGGCCCTCCTTGAGGGCGCCGTGCGCCTGCGGAATCTGCCGGGTCAGCGCGAGGAGGAGGCCGAGCGTGTGCTCGGCCGCCGAGACGACGGTCGACTGGGGGGCGTTGGCGACGACGATCCCGCGCTTCGACGCGGCCGCGAGGTCGACGTTGTCCACCCCCACACCGGCCCTGCCGATCACCTTCAGCCGCTCGGCGCGCTCGATCAGGTCGGCTGTGAGCTTCGTCGCGCTGCGGATGATGATCGCGTCGTAGGAGCCGATCTGCGCCGCCAGGTCGCCGTCCGGCACGACGTCGACCTCGAAGCGCTCTCGCAGGAGGTCGATTCCGGCCTCCGCGATCGGCTCCCTGATCAGAACCCGTTTCAAGACGAAGCCCTGTGCCGCCGGGCCGCCCCGGCCGGCACGATCCTGCGTCCTCGGTTGCGCCCGTAGCCTCCGGTCACGACCGCGCCCTGCGTCCTTGTCTCGCGCTCGTCCGGCGCACCCCGGCGACGAGGCGTCATCTCGAAACGAGTTCTGAGGACTCTCACGCCGCGACTGGCTCGGCGTGCGCGTCGAGCGCAGCGGGAATCGCCGTTCCCCGCTCGACGTCGGCGCCGACTTCCACGAGCGCGCGCTCGAGCGCGGCGAGCGCGGCGGCGACGTCGTACACGTCGACGTAGCCGATGTGGCCGAAGCGGACGATCTTGCCGCGCAGCTGGCCCTGCCCCCCGATGATCGTGACGCCGGAGCTCTCGCGCATCGAGGCCACGATTGCCTGGCCGTCCACGTCCTCCGGCATGCGGATCGCCGTGACCACGGCCGAGCTGTCGGCATCCGGCGAGAAGAGCTCCAGCCCCATGGCCTTGACCCCGGCACGAGCGGCCCGCCCAAGCCGCAGGTGCCTCGCGTGGGCGGCGTCGAGGCCGTCTGCGAGGATCATGTCGAGGGCGACGTCGAGCCCGCGGACCAGCGAGATCGCCGTCGAGAACGGAGTCTCGCCCTTGGCCTGCGCCCCGATCGCGCGTTGCCAATCCATGTAGTAGCGCGGGAGCGACGCGGCCTCGGTCGCCTCCAGCGCGGCCGGCGAGATGGCCGCGAAGGCCAGGCCGGCGGGGCACATCAACGCCTTGTGCGAGCTCGTGAGCACGATGTCGAAGCCCCAGTCGTCCGTCTCGAGTGGAACCGCGGCCAGGCTCGAGATGGCGTCGACGGCAACGAGCGCGTCCGAGTCGGCGATCCGCTCGGCGGTCGCCTGGACGTCCGCGACGCCGCCGGTGGAGGTGTCGGAGTGCGTCAGGTAGACGACCTTCGCCCCGCCGATCTCCTCCAGGCGCGAGCCGATCTCGTCGGCGTTGGGAAGCTCACCCCACTCGTAGCGGACGTGATCGACGTCGAGGCCGTAGCCCTCGGCGATCGCCGCCCAGCGCTCTCCGAAGTAGCCATGCGAGACGACGAGCACGCGGTCGCCGGGCGAGCAGACGTTGGCCACGGCCGACTCCATTGCCGCGGTACCAGCCGAGGTGAAGAGGAGGACGTCGTTTTCGGTCCGGTACACCGCCTGCAGGCGGTCGAGCACCCGCGTGAAGGTCTCCCGGAAGTCGGCCGACCGATGGTGGATCATCGGCAGCGCGGTCGCGGCCAGGACCTCCGGCGGAACCGGCGTCGGCCCCGGCGTGACCAGATAGCGCTTCTCCGGCATGGAACGTGAGGTTAACTGACGCGGACACCATGGAAGCGCTCCTTGCGTTCGCCGCCGCCCTGCTCGCGCTCCGCCTCTGCGGCCTGCTGGCCCGACGCTGGCGCGAGCGGGGCGCCCCGCAGCTCGCCGCCTGGGCCGCTGCCCTCGGTGCGTATGCGGCCGCGTCGGCCGCGCTGGCCTGGGGCGCCGCCTCCGGCTGGAGCGACGCCGTGTTCCGCGCCTACTACCTCTTCGGCGGCCTGCTCACGGCTCCGCTCCTCGGCGTCGGCTCGCTGCTCCTCGTCGGCAGGCGCTGGGCCGCCCCGCTCGGACTCGTCTACACCGGTCTCGCCGTCGGCGTCGCGATCGCGGTCCCCCTCACCTCCCCTGTCGCCGGCGACTCCATCCCGGAGGCGCAGGACTATCTCGACTTCGTCCCGGCGCGCCTCCTCGCCGTGCTCGGCAACACCCTGGGGACGCTCGCGGTGATCGTCGTCGCGCTCCTCACGATCCGGCAGCGTCCGGTGGGGAACGCGCTCATCGTCGCCGGAGTCGCCGTCGCCGCCGCGGGCAGCGGGCTGGCGGGCCTGGGCGTTGCCGAGACCGCCGCGTTCGTGGCGCTCGCGGCCGTCCTCCTGTACGCAGGCTTCGTCTACTCCCCCCGGGCCCGCCGCGACCCGGGCTCGGCCGCCGCTCCCACCGCCGGCTGACGAACCGCCCGTCGGTCAGAGCAACCTCGGCCTGGACGGCGGCGTGCGAATCCAGGACGATGCCGGGGCCATGCGCCGCTGGCCCCTGTGGCTGGACGTCGGCCTCAAGGCCGCTCTCCTCGGGATCCTCCTCTTTGCCGTGGTCTTTCCGGACTCGCCCCAGTTCGAGGGCAAGGCGATGGGCGGCCGGGCGATCGCCTACCCGATCGCGGTGCTCGTCGTCCCCGCCGTCTGGTGGCTCGTCTCGCGGCGGCGGCCGAGCCCGTATCCCTATGCGCTCGACATCCTCTGGACGCTGCCGTTCCTCATCGACACGGCCGGCAACGCGCTCGATCTCTACGACTCGATCGACTGGTGGGACGACGCCAACCACTTCGTCAACTGGGCCCTGATCGTCGCCGCGTTCGGCCAGCTCCTGCTCCGCCTCCCGCTGGGCCGGCTGACGACGTTCGGGCTCTGCGTCGGCTTCGGCGCCGTCACGGCGATCCTGTGGGAGTTCGCCGAGTACGTCACCTTCATCCGCAACTCGCCCGAGCTCGAGACCGCCTATACCGACACCCTCGGCGACCTCGCCCTCGGCCTCGGCGGGTCGGTCCTCGCGGCGACCATCACCGCCTGGCTCTTGTGGCCGCGCCGCCGGGCTCAGATGGAGCGCGTGAGCACGATCCGGTCCTCACCCGGGCCGTCGTAGGCCGCCTGCGGGCGGCTCGGCTCGAATCCGATGGCCGTGTGGAAGGCCAGCGAGCCGCCGTTCGCCGGGGAGGTGACGCAGCTCACCCGGCGCCGCCCGCGTGCGCGGGCCGCGGCGAAGAACCGCTCGTAGAGCTCGCGCCCGAGCCCCGAGCCGCGCTCTTGCGGGCTGACCCCGACGAAGTGGACGTACGCCTCGTCCGGCTCGGCCTGCGAGAGGAAGCCGACGAGGAAGCCGGCCAGCCCGCCGTTGCGCTCGGCGACGAACGACGTCTCCCGGAAGTGGACGAAGAAGAGCTTGGGAAGCATGTCCCGCATCTGCCGCCCTCCCCACCACTCGTCGAGCACCGCCAGCACGCGCGCATGGTCCGCCGGCTCGGCGTGCCGGATCTCGAGGCCGTTCAGAGCGGCTCCATCCAGCGGGCGCGCCACTCCGGCGCCGGCGCGGGCTCGCCGTCGGACCAGTACTCGACGGCGCGGGCGATCCTTCCCCCGGCGAGCTCGAAGAACGAGACCGCGAAGAAGCGGCTGCCGCCCTGGTCGACGCGCACCTCGGAGACGACGGTGTCCCCGCCGTCGACGATGCGGAGCACCTCGATGTGCCAGCCCTCTGGATACTCCTGCTGCACGGCGAGGTAGCTGTCGCGGCCGCGCATCCGCTCCGCCGTGTTCGGCCAGTCGACGACCAGGTCGGGGTGGAGCTGGGCCGCGACGCCGTCCCAGTCGCGCGCCTCCATCCGCTCCCAGAGCAGGCGGACGGGCTCGGCGCTCACGTTCGGAGCTTCTCGCGCAGCCGCTCGTTCACGACGCGCGGGTCGGCCTTGCCCTGCGTCTCGTGCATCACCTGGCCGACGAAGAACCCCAGCAGTCCTTCCTTGCCGCCCCGGTAGGCCTCGACCTGACCGGGATTCGCGGCCAGGATGCCGTCGATCACCGGGTCGAGCTCCGAGGCGTCCGAGACCGTGGTCTCGCCGAGGTAGCGATCGGCGGCGAAATCCGGGTCGGCGCTGGCCGCCAACGCGTCGAGGAACGCCTGTCGCGGGATGGTGTCGCGCGCCTCCACGAGCTTGCCGAGCTCGGCGCCGTTCACGTTCGCCGGGTCGACGCCCGCCGCGGCAAGCTGGTTCATGAGCACGTTGGCGACCGCGCGCCGGTCGTCGCCGGGCACGCGCGCATACAACTCGTCGCGCCCGCTGGTGACGAGGCCGTATGCGAGGTCGAAGTCCACCTCCTGCTCGAGACGCCGGATTCGCGCGCCCGGGAGCTCGCCGATCTCCGCGCGTGCCCGCTCCACCATCTCCTCCGGGGGCTCGATCGCGACCAGGTCCGGCTCCGGGAAGTAGCGGTAGTCGTGCGCCTCCTCCTTGGAGCGGAGCGGCGCGATCGTGCCCGCCTGGGGGTCGAAGTGGAGCGTCTGCTGCACGATTTCCTGCCTGGACTCGTAGAGCGCGACCTGGCGCTCGACCTCGGCGGCGATCCCGTCCGCGACGAATTTGAAGGAGTTCATGTTCTTGAGCTCGGTCTTCGTCCGGTAGCCCTCCTCGCCGACCTCGCGCACGGAGACGTTGGCGTCGCAGCGCAGCGAGCCCTTCTCCATCTCGGCGTCGGAGATTTCGAGCTCGACAACGGTCTGGCGGAGGAGCTGCAGGAAGCGCCGCGCCTCGTCCCCGGAGCGGATGTCGGGCTCGGCCACGATCTCGACGAGCGGCGTGCCGCCCCGGTTGAAGTCGACCAGCGAGTGATCGGCGCCCTGGATGCGCCCGCCCTCACCGCCTACGTGGATCGTCTTCGCAGCGTCTTCCTCGAGATGCGCGCGGACGATGCCGACCTCGCGGTCGCCGTCGGGACCGGGCACGACGAAGCGCCCTTCCGAGGCGAGCGGGAGGTCGTACTGGGAGATCTGGTAGCCCTTGGGCAGGTCCGGGTAGAAGTAGTTCTTCCGGTGGAAGAGGGAGCGCGGCGCGATCTCGCAGTCGAGCGCGAGGCCGAGCTTGACCGCCCACTCGATCGCCGTCCGGTTGGGCACGGGCAAGGTCCCCGGGTGCGCGAGGCAGACCGGGCACGTGCGCGTGTTCGGCTCCTCGCCCCAGACGTTCTCGCAGCGACAGAACATCTTGGTCCGCGTCTTCAGCTGGACGTGGATCTCCAGGCCGATGACTGCTTCCCAGGTCATCGCAGCCGCTCCGGGACGTAGTCGAAGCCGATCGCCCGCTCGAGGGCGTGGCCTACGCGGAAGAGGGTGTTTTCCGAGAACTGGGGGCCGATCAGCTGCAGGCCGACGGGCAGGCCGTCGGAGAGGCCGGACGGGATCGACAGGCCGGGCAGGCCGGCCATGTTCGAGGGGATCGTGAGCACGTCTGAGAGGTACATCGCGAGTGGGTTCTCGGCCTTCTCGCCGATCCGGAAGGCGACCGTCGGGGACGTGGGACTGATCAGGAGGTCAAACCGCTCGAAGGCCGCCGCATGCTCCTGGGCGATCACGGTGCGGACCTTCTGCGCCTGGCCGTAGTAGGCGTCGTAGTACCCGGCGGAGAGCGCGTAGGTGCCCAGCAGGATGCGGCGCTTGGGCTCGGCGCCGAAGCCCTCCCAGCGGGTGCGCGAGTAGAGCTCCGTGAGATCCCCGTCGATGCCGGCGCGGAAGCCGTAGCGGACGCCGTCGTAGCGCGCGAGGTTCGAGCTCGCCTCGGCCGGAGCCACCAGGTAGTAGCAGGCGAGCCCGTACTCGACCGAGCGCGGGAGGCTCGTCTCCTCGATCTCGGCCCCGAGCTCCGCGGCGAGGCTGATGGCTGCGTTGACGCTCTCGCTGACGCCGGGGTCGATGCCCTCGGCTTCGTTCATCTCCTTCGGGACGCCGATGCGGATGCCGCTGAGATCCTCGCTCTCGGGGATCACCACGGGCTCGGGTAGCTCCACGGTGGTGGAGTCGCAGGGATCCTTGCCGGCGATGAGCGCATAGAGCCTGGCGTTGTCGCGCACGGTCTTCGTCAGCGGGCCGACCTGGTCGAGGCTCGACGCGAAGGCGACGATCCCGTAGCGGGAGACCGTGCCGTAGGTCGGTCGCAGGCCGACCACGCCGCAGAGCGAGGCCGGCTGCTTCACGGAGCCGCCGGTGTCGGTGCCGAGCGCCCAGGGTGCGAGGCCGGCCGCGACCGCCGCCGCCGAGCCTCCGGAGGAGCCGCCGGGCACGCGCTCGGGGTCCCACGGGTTCCGGGTCGGGCCGAAGGCCGAGTTCTCCGTGGACGACCCCATGGCGAACTCATCCAGATTGGTCTTACCGAGGATGGGCAGGCCCGCCGCCTTGCAGCGGGCGGCGACCGTCGAGTCGAAGACCGGCGTGTAGCCCACCAGGATCTTGGAGCCGGCTGTCGTGGGAATCCCCTTCGTCGTGATCACGTCCTTGTGCGCGATCGGGACGCCCTCGCCCGTCTCACCGACGACGTGGAGAAAGGCGTGCAGCTCGGGGTCGCGTGCCTCGATCGCCGCGACGTAGGCACCGGAGAGCTCGTCGCCGGAGACCTCACCGCGCTCGAGGAGCCCTGCCGCGTCTTCGGCCGTCAGCCTCAGGGTGTCGATCACCGCCATGTCCGCCTCGGCCGTCTGTGGGGCCACCCCGTGCCTCCACCCGCTTCGAGCGTAACGAGCAAAAGCGCGCGCGTGGTGCGCAGATCGTGACGAGACTGCAACGAGGCGTGACGAAAGCGCAACGGGCTCACCCGCCGACCGCCGGCACTCGGAAGGCGCCGTCGGACGGGTCCGGCGCGTTGCCGAGCGCCTCCTCCCGCGACAGGGAGGGCCGCGGCTCGTCCTCCGCCCACTCGTTCACGAGCTCGAGCGGATGCGTCATCGGAGCCACCTCGCTCAGGTCGAGCTCGGACACCTTGCCCACCGCCTCGAGGATCGCCCCGAGCTGGTCGCGCACGGCGTCGACGTCGTCCTCGGGAATCTCGATGCGCGCCAGCGCGGCGACGTGCAGCACATCCTCTCTCGTGATCGCCATCCGGCCTCCAGTCTAGTGCCCCTCCCAGGAATGCCTGCCCTGCTTCTGCCGGCTGCAAAGCTCCCGCAGGCTGCGTCCTCAGTCGCCCACGTAGTTGTCACTACGCAGGCTCCCTGCGTCCTTTCCTGCGGGTCTTTTCGCGCGGCAGAAACAGCGCAACATCCCTGGGGGGAGCACAGAAACCAACCGTGGAAATGCGACGGGCCCCGGGGAGGGGCCCGTCGCGGCAATCGAACCTTCGCTGGCTAGAGCAGCGTAACGTTCTTTGCCTGCAGGCCCTTGTCGCCCTGGTCGACGTCGAATTGGACGCGCTGGCCTTCAGTAAGGGTGCGGTATCCGTCCATCTCGATGGCGCTGTGGTGCACGAAGACGTCGTCTCCCCCCTCGCGCTCGATGAACCCGTAGCCCTTCTCGTTCGAGAACCACTTGACGGTGCCCTCAGCCAACGAACTTTCCCTCCTTCATACAACAAACGACGGCCCGGCTTCGAGCCGCCGCATCCGGCCATAACCGCACGTCGCGCGGCGCGCGCAGCGTAACCTCAGCCGGTCGGGAAGGCAAGCTTGCCGGCCTGGTATTCGGCTGCACGAACCGTGTTGCGGAGCAGGCTGGCGATCGTCATCGGCCCGACGCCCCCCGGCACCGGCGTCAGGTGTCCGGCGACCTCGCGGACATCCTCGGCCACGTCCCCGACGACCTTTCCGTCGACCCGGTTGATGCCGACGTCGATCACGGTCGCGCCCTCCTTCACCATGTCGCCGGTCACCATCGCTGCCCGCCCGACGGCGGCGACGACGACGTCCGCCTCCCGGACGACACCGGGTAGGTCGCGAGTCCGGCTGTGGCACATGGTCACGGTGGCGTTCTCGGCCAGGAGCAGCAGCGCCATCGGCTTGCCCACGATGTTCGAGCGCCCGACGACAACGGCCCGCGCCCCTTCGAGCGGGATGTCGTACGCGCGCAGGATCTCCATGATCCCCGCCGGCGTGGCCGCCACGAAGGTGGGCTCTCCCTGGAGCAGGTGGCCGGCGCTCACCGGGTGGAAGCCGTCGACGTCCTTGATCGGCGCGATCGCGCGGATGACCCGGCCTTCGTCCATGTGCCCGGGCAACGGCAGCTGGACGAGGATCCCGGTGACGCGATCGTCGGTGTTCAGGCCCGCGACCAGAGCGAGGAGCTCGTCCTCGGTCGTCTCGGCGGAAAGCTCGTGATGGATCGGCTCGATGCCGACTTCCTCGCACGCCTCCTGCTTACGCCGAACGTAGAGCGCCGAGGCCTGGTCCTCGCCGACCAGCACGGTCGCAAGGCCGACCGGGCGACCGAGAGCCCCGACGTCGCGGGCCACTTCCGCCCGCACCTTGGCGGCCAGCGCCTTTCCGTCCATCAGTGTCACGGCCACGGCCGGGGAGCGTAACCGAACGGCGGGCATGATCCGCCCATGAGCGCGTGGCGCCACGTCCGGGCGGTCGCCCTCCTGCCCGTCGTCGTCACGCTCGTGCTGCCCGGGATCATCGTCTGGCGCAGCGGCTCGGCATCCTTCCACTGGCTCCGCGCGCTGCCAGGGCTTCTCCTGGTCGTCCTCGGGCTCGCGCTCGTGGCCTGGACGGTGGCGCTCTTCGTCAGGGTCGGCCGGGGGACACTCGCTCCTTGGGACGCCACCTCGCACCTCGTCGTCGCCGGCCCGTACCGGCACGTCCGAAACCCGATGATCACCGGCGTGCTCGCCATCCTGCTCGGCGAGGCGATACTCCTCGGCTCCCTCCCGCTGCTGCTCTGGTTCGCGGCCGTCTTCGCGGTGAACGCTGTCTACCTCCCGCTCGTCGAGGAGCCCGGCCTTCGCCGCCGTTTCGGCCAGGAGTACGCGGCCTACCGGGCCAACGTTCCACGCTGGCTCCCCCGCATGCGCCCCTGGGAGCCTTAAGCTGAGGGTCGTGGAGCTCCGGCGCTGGCCCCGCAAGAACGACCCCGATTCGATTCGCGCGCGGCAGGACGAGCTCGCTCCGCGCCTCGACGGCGAGCGAGAGGTCTTCGAACACGACCTCGCACCGTTTGCGGGCGCCACGGAGGCCGTGACGGGCGTCGCGATGGTGCCGGTCGCGGTCGTCGGCCCGGTGGACGTCGAGCTCGGGGACTACGAGCTGCAGGAGCCGGAGGGTCGCCTCGTCGAGCGTGGCCGCCGGCACGAAGGCGTCTACGTCCCGCTCGCCAACACGGAGGGAGGGCTGTCGATCTCCCTCTACCGAGGCGCCCGGGCCGTCGGCGAGTCGGGCGGCTTCCGCACCTACGTCCTCAAGGACCGGATCACGCGCGCCTCCGCCTTCCTCTTCGCCGACGTCGCGCAGGCCGTCGAGTTCTCGAGGTGGGTCGAGACGCAACTCGAGGACATGAAGTCCTGGCTCGCCTCGGAGCCCGTCGCCAACCTCTCCAAGCACGCGAAGCTGCGCGAGGTGGAGACCCACGTCGTCGGCCCGATGTGTCACGTGATGTACGCCTACACGACCGGGGACGCCTGCGGGATGAACATGATCACCCGCAACTCCTACGCGCTCAACCAGGGCTTCGTGCTCGAGCGCTCGCCGGTCCGGCCGCAGCGGGCGATGCTCGAGGGGAACATGGGCGGCGACAAGAAGCCCTCCGCGCGCTACTTCGAGCGTGGCGGCCACGGGAAGACGGTCGTCGCCGAGGCCACCCTCACGGACGAGGCTGTGCGCCGCGTGCTGAAGACGTCGATCGACGATCTGGCCGAGCTCGCCTTCGTCGGGACGCACGGAGCGGTCGCATCCGGCATGCAGTCCGTCGCGTTCACGCCGGCGACGGCGATCGCCGCCCTCTTCACCGCCACCGGGCAGGACATCGGCATGGTCGGGACGAGCTCGATGGCCCACGGCACGGCGCATCGCGTCGACGGCGGCCTGCACGTCTCCATGCGCCTCGCGAGCCTCGAGGTCGCAACCGTCGGCGGTGGGACGACGCTCCCCTACGCCCGTTCCTGGCTCCGGCTCCTGGGCTGCGACGGGCCGGGCAAGGTCTATCGCCTGGCGCAGATCGTCGCAGCCGCGACCCTCTCGCTGGAGATCTCGGCGAGCGCCGCCATGGCCACCGCCGGCTCCGAGAACTTCTACCGCGCGCACTTCGAGCGCGGCGGCCTGCGCTAGCGACGTGTCCCTGGCGGTCCCGCCTCACCACGACCCGGCGTGCTGGGGATGCGGCGACAACCCGCGCGGGCTCCACCTCCCGCAGCCGACCGAGGAAGGAATCGAGCGCTACCAGGCGATCGTGACCTTCAGCGAGCACCATCAGGCAGGGCCCGGGATCGTCCACGGCGGCCTCGTCGCCGCGGCACTGGACGAGGCCGCCGGGCTGCTCGCGACCTGGCATCGCTTTCCCGCGGTGACGGCCCGGATCTTCGTCCGCTACCGCCGCCCGGTCTTCATCAACCACGAGCTTGCGCTGGCCGCCTGGGTGACGGACAGCCGGGGCCGGCGGATCCACATCGACGCCGACCTGCGCGACGGCGACGAGATCGTGGCCGAGGCCCGCGGTGCCTTCCTCCACGTCCCGCTCGACCACTTCCTCGCCACCCCCGAGGGCCGCGCGGCCGGCGAGGCCTGGCGACGGCGACTTCACGAGAACGAGGGTTGAGGAAGACACCGCACCGTGCCGAAGTCAGAGAGGCATGGAGCGCTGCGAGGGCTACTACCGACTCGAGAACCGCCGGTGTGACCGGGCAGGCACCCGTGACGTGACCGCGGCCGACGGCGAGACCTACTTCGTCTGCACCTACCACGCCCGCCAGGGCTGGTCGTCGAGCGTCGCGCGCTGGCACGGCGAGTCCGACGTCCGCGCAGCTGCCCCGGCCGATCTCCGGCCGGGCCTGGGCTCCGCCGCGTAGCCCCTCGCTCGCGAGAGCCCCCTCGCCGCACAAAGAGAAGCGGCGACGAGGGGGATCGTCGCCGCTCCGGGCGTTACCGGGCGCGAGAGTGGTTGCCGTCATCCCCGTGCCCGGGAGGAGAGGACCTCGCCGGCTGTATCGGCACGCACAAGCTCCGACTTGAGCGCCGGATCCCTTGCCTGGGCACCCGCAGCGAGGCCTCGTTTCGGCCCTCGGCCGCCGGCTCAGTCGGGAGCGTTCGGCTCCGCCTCCGTGACCTCGATGCCGCCGAGGAGGGCCCAGAGGTTCAGCTTGATCTCGGGGCCGTCGCCCCGCTGAGAAACCTTCACCTCGCGGCCGCCGAACAGGGCGAAGCCGCTGACCGAAACACGCGTCCCGGGCGCGACGAGAATCTTGATCCCACCGAGGATCGCAATCGCCGTCAGCCGGGCAGAAGGGCCCGGCGGACTGCTCGACAGGTCGATGTCGATGCCCCCGAGAATCGCGAGGAGGGTCTCCTTCGTCCAACCCTGCGGGAATGGACGCCGGTTGAGCGCACCGAAGATCGCGACGTTCACGGTTGCCTCCCCTTCGCCGGGCCTAGCCCGGAAGCAGCAACCTACACGCCCACCTCAGGTGGCTGCGACCTACTCGCTCACGTCGAGCTGCGCGGCCGCATGGACCTCCCAGGTCGGCAGGTCGTCGATGAAGCACATCAGGGCGTACGTCCCGGCGGGCACGTCGACCGGCAGGGAGCCGCTCGCTCCGGCCTCGACGCCGGAGCGGACCATCTGCGAATAGAACGCAGGCGGGTCGGGAAGCGTTCCATTCTCCTGGAACTGCTGGCTCGCCTCCTCGAGGAACGGCTGGAGGTCGTCGATCGTGGAGCCCTCGGCAATTCCGGCGATCGCGAAGGCCCCGAAGTACTCGGTCTGGTTCTCGACCTCGATCGTGAACATCCCCGCCGCCGGCGTCTCGTCCCCTTCATAGGTGCAATCGTCGTCCGTCAGCGTGAGGCGCATTTCACCGCCGGCGCCTCCGGTGCTGGCGCCTAGGGTGTTGGCAGCCTCAGGGCCGACGCCGCCGGTGCCGGCGCTCTCATCCCCGTCCTCCTCCCCGCCGCAAGCGGCCAACGGCAGAGTCGTGACGAAGGCGGCGAGCGTGACGGCGAAGCGCTTGCTGAGTGTCACGCGGAGAGCATACGGCGCGGACCGCGTTCGATCGCGAGGCCGTTATTCGCAGAGCGTTGGAGATGCACGGCGGGCCGTTCCTCGTCGTTGCCGTGACGCAAGGGCATCGGCCGGGCTGGTGGGACTGCGATGGGAACGGACATCGCGGCAATCCCTGCTCGGGCGCACGAGGCTGCAAGGCGATCCATCGGTCTGCACTTTGGTCACGACCCTCGAACCGCAACGCCGCGGGCTCGATCACGCTCATCTTGTCCTGGGCCATTGCTCGAAGCTCGAGAAGGCATTCGCCCGCTTCTTCGTGAACGCGCTCGCGCGGAAGGCGGCCGCGCACGGCCTCGGCTTCGTGGATCGCTACAACCACGCGCTCTGGAAGCAGCGGCAGTACCAGGGGCGCGAGCAGGCCGGACACGTGGCGCGTTACCTCTCGAAGTACCTGAGCAAGGAGGCGGCCGGCGACTGGCTGCGCGCGAAGGCAGGGCAGCGGGTGTTCTACGTCGCTCCCTGGCTCGGTCGCGCTGCCGGGGCGTCGATGCGGCTGGCTCGACTCGCGCGGATCGTCTGGGCGGCGAGTCGTGGTTACGTCCCGATGCCTCGGATAGAGGACGAGAAGCGGGCGGCTGTAGCGGCGTTCATACGCGGGCCGACAGCCGCCAGGTCTCTCTGATGTGGCGCGGCGGGCAGGCGTTGCCCCGGATGGGGCAAGGGCGCCCGCCGCCCACACGGAGACCTAGGCAAGCACCTCGGCCGACGGCTTTCTGCCGGACGCGAGCTTCACCGACACCGGAACGTCGAGGTGATCGGCTGCGGCGTGGACGCGAACGAGTTCGTCGAAAACGGCCCGGATACGCGTGCGCATCTCATCCGTCTGAGCAAGGATAAGAGCGCGCGTTCGCACGGTCCCGCCGAGCAACCCGTCCCAGAGCTCGTCTGGCCCCCCGATCCCCTGGGTGAATCCAAGCGTACGGACCTCGACGTCGCACAGACCCGCATCGCCCAGTAGCCGGGCGAACTCATCCCCGTCGGAGAAGCGGAAGAACGGCGGCCCTGTCGGGATATCGGTAGGCGGGGACGCGCCGGCCTCCTCGGCGGCTTCTACGAAGACGCCGAACAGGCGTGCCTGCCCGGGCATATCCCACGTGGAGAGTGCAACTCGCCCACCCGGTGCGAGCACGCGCGCAAACTCCGCTACCGCCTGGTCAGGACGACCGAGGTGAAGGACGACGAAGTTGCCGACGACGGCATCGAACGAGGCATCCGCGAAGGCCGGCCGCTCCGCGTTGCCCTGGTGAAACTCGATCCCTGGATGGAGTCCCCGTGCGAGGGCAACCATCTCTGGCGCGACGTCGAGGCCCACAACCGACGCTCCCCGCTGAGCGGCAACTGCTGCGACGTACCCGGGGCCCGTCGCGACATCGAGCATTCTCGTGCCAGAACCAACGGAGGCCGCATTGAGAAGCGGGTCGACCACCCGACTCGTGATCGGACCGAAGAATCTGTGGTAGCCCGCTGCCGCCGTGGCCCATCCAGTCGCCTCGAACGCGTTGAAGGCGTCGGCGTCGATCGACCGCTCGGTCATCCAACCTCCTGGAGAACTCGATGTGCTGTCCAGCGACGTCCGCTCCCAGAAACTGAACCTGAGACTATCGAGCGTGTTGCTCGATGGCTCACCCGCCTGGCCCACCCACCCTCACACGGAACGGGTGGTGGGGCTGCGTCAAGCTTCTGTGCCGGCGGGAATCGAACCCGCGTCGCAGGTCGTCAGCCGTTAGCGCTTGTGTTAGAGCGTCATGGTTCGAGCACCAATGGGCTCGCTAGCCACCTTCCTGTTGCCTCAAACGCGCGGCCGGCGCGAGAATCGGAGAATCCCGCTTGAAACCCTTCACGGAGCAGTAGATCCCGAGCGACAGCTCCCACAGAAACTCGGGGATCACCGTGATGGCCGGCACTGTGCTGCCTGCGTCCCAGGCGTCGAATAGCGTGCCGATCCCCGAGAGGATGATCAGTGGGCCACCGATGAGGCCCAGCCACGCCATGCCCCGTGGCACCAGGCGGGAGCTGTACATCAGGTAGCCGAGGATCAGTCCGTTGCCCCAGCCGACGATGAAGCCGGGGCCGAGCAGGAACGTCCAGTCCTTGAGCGCGGCGAGCGAGACGGCCAGCGCCGAGGCATCCGGATTGTCTTGACGCAGGCTCACGATCCCGAGCACGAAGATGATGCCGGCGGCGATGAACGTGCACTCGACGAGGCGAGCGGTGACATAGCCGAGCGAGAGGATCTCGTTCTGGCGCCTCAGGATCGGGTACACCACGACGGCTGTCCCGACGTTCGCGATGATGAGCAGGAGCTCGAGGAGCACTCCGAGGTAGATCTGGTTGTCGTGGCCGCCACCGGCGATGTACGCGGCTGGGTCGTCGAGAACCGGCTGGTAGAGAGCGAGCGCCGGTATCGAAGTGAGGAACGTGATGAGGTACAGAACTCCGAAGATCCGAGCATTCCTCTGGTCGGCTTCCATCGGCAGCTTCTCTCCTTTCCCGTCGAGTCCGACGAGCGTAAGAGACGATTTCGCGCGTTTCAACCCAGATCTGACAGCGACTTGAAAGCTCGAAGCAGCGCCAGTACCAGGGGCCCGAGCAGGGCGGCCGCGTGGCGCGTTACCTGTCGAAATACCTGAGCAAGGAGGCGGCCGGCGACTGGCTCCGTTCGAAGGCAGGGCAGCGCGTGTTCTACGTCGCCCGTGGCTCGGTCGCGCTGCCGGCGCGTCGATGCGACTCGCTCGATTGGCGCGGATCGTCTGGGCGGCGAGTCGCGGCTACGTTCCGATGCCTCGGATCGAGGACGAGGATCGAGAAGCGGTCGCGGCGTTCCTCGTCGGGCGACAGCGGCCAGGGCTCCCTGATGTCGCGTGGCGGGCACGCGTTGCCCCGGACGGGGCAAGGGCGCCCGCGCGACTTTGAAGAACTCGATCAAGTTCCTGCTCGTACCAAAGCGGTGTCTATTTGTGTGCCCTCGCGAAAGCGCGCATGATGGCTGCAGACATTCGTGAAGTTGCTTCGCCGCCGGAGAGCGCGGGATCTCGCGATTGTGGCCGCCGTGGTCGCGCTCGGCGCGGTCGCGCTCACAGACGCGCTTCGCGACCGGACGGCCGAGGAGGCGCGGGACGGTCGAGCGGCGACTGCCGCGACGACGGATGAGCGTGAGGCATCGGCGACGACGGCCGCGGAGGCACAGGCCGGTCAAACACCGACCACCACGACTGATGAGGGTGAGCCGTCGACGTGGCGGCTGCCGGGCGGGGCCGCGTCGGGTCTCCTCGCCTTCACCGCCCCCGGCGCCTGCGAGCTTCGGGCCATCGACCTCCGCTCGGGCCGAATGCTTCACATCCCCCGACTGGAGACGAATTGCGAGCTTTACGCCCCGCGCGTCGGGACGCGCGTCGCATACAGCGTGCACGACGACTGGGGCAGTTCCAAGAGGCACTTCAGCATTCTCGACCTCGCGCACCCGCGGGCGAGCTTCGGTGACTACCTGGGGGACTGGAATCCCGCCTGGAGCCCGGACGGCGCGGCGCTCGCCTGGTGCGACGGCCGGTCCGGGTTCGAGCTCTCGCGCGGAAAGCGGCCGAAGCGTCTTGAGCAGTGTCCGTGGGCTTACGATCCGAGCGGCGCGTTGGCGTCTGTGAACGACCGGCAGGAGATCGTGGTCGGCGGGCGCCCGCTGCTGAGAGCCCGCGGACCTGTCTGGCACTTCGCGTGGGGCGTCGACGGCTCACTCGCCATCCTCGTCGACGGACGGCGGGTCGACCGCTACGAGGGCGGACACCTGGTGGGCACGGCGAGCCTGCCGCCGAGCGGGCCCGACCGCTTTCCCACGATCCCGGGCGACCTTGCGCCCGACAACTGCGCGGCCCTCTCGGTCAGCGGCGACGTTGTCCGGCTTACCGACCTCGGCTGCTTCCAGGGCGAGGCCCCGCGGACGTTCAAAGGCGTGTACGCGGACTGGTCGCCGAACGGCAAGTGGATCGCCGTCGCGGAACCCGATGGCATCGTCTTCCACCGTGTCGTCGGCCGCGAGGCGTCGGTGCGCTGGGACGTGGTCGCGGGGCAGCTCGCCTGGCTCAGCGGTTGACGGCCGCGGGTCGTCTGGCGCTGCGAGTCGCGGCTACGTCCCGATGCCTCGGATCGAGGGCAAGGACCGGGAAGCGGGTCGCGGCGTTCGTTCGCGGTCCGACAGCGGCTAGGGCTCCCTGATGTGGCGCGGCGGGTACGCGTTGCCCCGGCAGGGGCAAGAGTGCCCGCGCGGCACACGAGGGCGGCTCGGGAATGCTGCTCTGACTCGCTTGTTCACCCGCCTGACCCATCCACCCTCACTGGGACGGGGTGGTGGGTCTGCGTCAGACTTCTGCGCCGGCTGGGATCGAACCCGCGCAAGATTTCAACCGGCGCTGTACGTCACAGGTGAGGACACGCTCGCGCGAGTGTGCGGGAATGGTTCCTCGAACCTCTCGTAGCCTCTCGCCCTGGGTGTGCGCGTTAATGTTGCTCGCATTAGGCACCGCGTGGTGGGCGCATCGGTAGCCGCCTTCCTGGTCTTGTCATAGGGTGCCTGCTCGTCGTCCGACGACGATGGTGCGTCGTCGGCCACGACGACGGAGCCGCGCTCGACGACGACCACGACCGCCGCGCCGGTTCTCGGCGACGGCGAAGAGTGGATCGCCTTCCAGGGCGTCCCTCGGGGCATCAGCCTCATCCGCGCGGACGGCACCGGCAGCCACGTCATCCTCGGGCCGCCCGGCGACCAGAACCACCCCGATTGGTCACCCGACGGGTCCGAGATCGCGTACGTGCAGCACGACGGCCTATCGTCGACCGTCATCACGGATGTCCAGGGCGAAGACCCCCGCCCCCTGGTCGAATCGCCTCCGGCCGACCTCGAAGGGTTGTTCTGGGAGAACCCGGCGTGGTCACGAGATGGCTCCGAGATCGCCATGGTGGGCTACGACGGTGACCCGAACCAGGTGGCGCCGACTCGCTCGGTGCTCGCCATCGTCGACGTCGCCAGCGGCGAGCTCACGATCGCAGGCGAGCTCGCCCGAGCCGACGGCCGGTTGCACAGCTTCCCTCGCTGGTCGCCTGACGGCCAGGCGATGGCGCTCAACGTCGACCACTTCACCGGCGCTGCCTACGACGGCGGCACGGTGGCCGTCGTCCGTCGGACCGGGGACACCTGGTCGGCTCCCGACGAGATCACCGAGGTCGGTCAGTACAGTCGAGTCGACTGGCACCCGACCGAGGATCTGATCGTGTTCGGCGACTACGACATCGGCGGGGTCGAGTCCACCGACGACCCCACGAACTTGTACACGATCAGGTCCAACGGCAGTGAGCGGGCCTCGCTCACATCGTTTGGCGCGGGCGAGGAACGGGCGAGCCAGCCGACGTGGACATCCGACGGCCGGATCGTCTTCACCTACGTCACCGGGGATGACGATGAGATGCGCGAGATCGCGCTGCTGAACGCGGATGGGTCGGGGTTGGAGGTCGTCGTGTCCGCCGACGAGATCGACCAGCACAATCGACCGCACCCTCGCATGCGCCCGCGCTAGCCAGCAGCTCGAGGGCGGGCCCTAGAGCCTTCCCTTGTACCAGCAACGTAACTCGACGCTCGGGGGACAGGACGCTGGCGCAGGCCAGAGGGCTGTGGCCGGCCCCCGGAGGTCAGTCTTCATGGGGAGATTCAACGAAGGCCCGACCACGGGCTGGGACCCGGCGCATCACGCCTGGGTCTCTAGTCCTTTCTTGGCCCCGCTGTTCGGCCCGATCCCAGTCGGCGGCGCATCGAAGGATCAGTTGGAGTCGCGCGGGCCTCTCTAGGCGTCGTGCTGGCGGAGGAACTCCGCCGACTTGGGCGGTCCTTGCGTAAACCCGGCTTCCTGAAAGATCGCCGGGACATCAGGGTCCGAGGTGAAGCTTTGCCAGCCCGCCTCGTCCCAGTCGAAGATAGCCCAAACCCGGTCGCTTTCGTTTGGATCCCGAAAAACGTGCGCCCCCTTGCAACCGTGCTGCTTTCGTTTCTCAGCGCCCTTGGTTGAGAAGGTATTCCAGAAGCGGTCGAAATCCTGAATCTTCGCCGTTGCCAGGACCATTGTCTCCTCCTCTGGCGGAACGTGTTGTTGTGCCGTCCACCCTACGCCACTTCACAAGATGGAGCGCGGAAGTCAGCCGACGTCCGGCGAGTGCGCACGTCCTCGGCTAGGCGATCGCCGGGCACCCGGTGGACACGCCGAGGAGTTTCACGGCACATTCCTTTGAGGCTGTGCGGGTCTGCCAAGACCTGCTCCTAAAGGAGGGCCGTGATGAATCTGCACGCTAACGGGAAGCTCGGACTGGCTGGCCGGCGCGAAGCTGTCCGCACGATCGAGGAAGGCCTGATCGCTGAAGGCGGCCGCCGCGGCTTTCAGCGTCTCGCCGGTACGACGGCGGCACCGCTGGTGGCATCGCTGGCTCGAGGGTGGTCGAGTCGCCTCCGCGCTCGCTGACGCTCCTCGTCGACTCGCGCCACGCAGCCACGGCGCCTGACAGCGTCCGAGGAAGAGGCGATCCTGCGCGCACGGCGCGAGACCAACGTCTGGGGCCGGGCCGGCTGGCGGGGATCGTCCGCCGTGCCCGCTCCGCGATCGGAAGGTGCTTTGGCGTCACGAGCCTCTCGCGAGCGGCCGCGCGGGCAGCGGCAGAGCTACAGCCGCTACGAGTGGTCGCGTCGCGGGCTTCGCACTGCTGCACGTGGACGTGAACATCGAGGCTTGCCCGTTTCAGCGTCCACTGACCACCGCGTCACAGGCGACCGGCGCACGACGTACCTCACCGGGGTCGGGGGCGTGTCGACTGAGCTCATCGCCGGCGTGTTCTGCAGGATATACAACCGAACGCTCGAGCAGCTCAACTTCTTCTATGAGGCCATGATGAAGCAACAGCACGAGGCCCTCGAAGCGATCGGCCGATCCTCGCAGTCTCTCGGCCAGGCGAAGAAGGGAGAAGCGTTAGCGACAGCAGTCCGGAGGGCAGCCGGGCCGGTCCAGGCACTAGAGGACTCTCCCCAAGAGTCTCGTTAGCGTCAGGACCTCCAGGAACATTCCCGCACACTCGCGCAGGTGACGATTCGCTTGCCCGGCGCCCCTTGAGCCAAGGTTCTACGATCGGTCGCGTGGAGGCGTTCGTCCCGCGCGACTTCGACGTCCCTCGGCGGCTCGAGACGCCGCAGTTCGTGCTCGAGCCGCTCGACCCCGAGCACAACGACCAGGACTACGACGCGTGGACCTCGTCGGGGGAGCACATCCACGCGACGCCCGGATGGGAGGACAGCAGCTGGCCGCGGGAGATGACGCCGGACGAGAACCGGGCAGACCTGCAGCGCCATGCCGACGACTTTCGCAACCGGACGGGGTTCACGTACACGGTGCTCGATCCGGCGAGCCGCGACGTGATCGGGTGCGTTTACATCTACCCGCTGCCCGACAGCGACTACGACGCCCGTGCGCTCTCCTGGGTACGGGCGAGCCACGCGCAGCTAGACACGCCGCTCTGGCGCGTCGTGAGTGAGTGGCTCGGGTCCGACTGGCCGTTCGGGAGCGTCGAGTACGCGCCGCGCACCTAGGCGCCCCCAAGCAGCCGTGCAGCTCGATTCGGGTCGGGGGACATTCCTGAACGCTGGCGCAACGGTACGGACGTCTGACCCCACGTACCCTGCGGGCACGGGCGATCTTTGCGATCCGCGACAATGGCCGCGTGGCGCTTCAACGGATGGACAACGTCGGCATCGTGGTGGAGTCGCTTGATGCCGCTATCTCTTTTTTCACCGAGCTGGGCCTCGAACTCGAGGGGCGAACCATGATCGAAGGAGATTGGTCAGGGCGCGTCACCGGACTGCGCGACCAGCGCGTCGAGATCGCCATGATGCGTATGCCGGACGGCCACGGCAGGATCGAACTCTCGCGCTTTCTCACGCCGCCTCCGGTCGCCGATCACCGGAACGCACCGGTAAACGCCCTCGGCTACCTCCGCGTCATGTTCGCGGTGGACGACCTCGACGATACGCTGGCCCGGCTCCGCGAGCATGGCGCGCAGCTCGTCGACGAAGTGGTCCAGTACAAGGACGTGTATCGGCTCTGCTACGTCCGAGGCCCCGAGGGCATTCTCCTCGGGCTGGCCGAGCAAATCGGCTGACGCCCAAACGCGCTCGGGCGTCATTCGCGAACACTGGCCCCAGGCGAGCACGATTGCTGTCGGAAGCGTCCCCGAGACATTCGACGGCGAACTCTGTGCGCCACGGGAGCTACTGCCTTCTCGATTCGTGGTCCGGCTCCGGCTAGCAAGCCCGATGGCTACCTTCTCGGCTCGTACCGCATCGCGACTGCCCCCGAGTCGAACTCCAGCCGGCTCACGAGCTTCAAGTCGACATGCTTCGATAGCCCCGCGAACAACGTCGGCCCGTGGCCCGCGAGCCTGGGATGCACCACGAACTCGTACTCATCGATCAATCCCAACTCCGTCAACGCCAGCGGGAGCTCCACGCCTCCCACGAGCAGTCCCTGGCCCGACTCCCGCTTGAGTTGCTCTACGGCCTTGCCCAGATCCCCGCGCACGAGTTCCGCGTTCCAATCGACCTGCTCCAGGGTGCTCGACACGACGTACTTCTTTGCCGCGTTGATCGTCTGGGCGAAGGGTTCCATCCAATCAGGTCTCGCTCCCGTCGGCGCCGGCGGCCGCCACGCTGATTCCATCATTTCGTAAGTCACCCGGCCAAAGAGAAGGGCATCGGCCTGGTTGAGGATCTCGACCGCGTGACGATGCAAGTCTTCGTCCGCGGGGATTGCACGATGATCGCAGCACCCGTCCAATGTGACGTTGATGGAGTACCGAACGGGTCGCATTCAGCGAGAGTACAGCTCATGCTCAGGCGTCATTCCGGAACACTCGCGCACGCGACTGGGCACTCGCTGGCCCCTCGTACGTCCGATTGAAATCTTGCGCGGGTTCGATTCCCGCCGCCTCCATCGGCTTGGTTGAGCGAAATATGGATCGCGACGGTGCCCTCACCGGCGAGCAGCTCGATCGGCTCATCCTTCATCAGATCCGGCCCGTTGTCCGCGTAGTACCCGTAGATGTCGACGCAGAGGTCGATCTCGTCGAGCGGCTGCTCACTGGGCTTCCCTATCGCGGCCGGTGATCTCAGCCAGCTGCTCCCGCCGCTCGGCGTGCAGCTCCACCACGCCGCGCACTAGCTTGGCGCGCTCGAAGCGCGTGGGCTCGGAAACGTGCCTCATGCTAGGGTCGCGATCGGCGTTCGCGCGTGCGCAGCGCCCGGCGTCTACCAACGGGGGTGGATCGTGCCGTTGAAAGGCTACGGTGTTCTGCGGGGCAACGCCGTCGAACGGCGCCGAGAGGGTTCGTCGGACACGCCGCATTTCCAGATCCGCGTGGTCGACGGCGACGGCGTCGATTTCCGGATCGCCGTCAACGTCAAGTCGCAGTCGGCGCCGTCCGAACTGCTGTACCTCCTCGACGACGACTTCCGGCATCCAGTCACGGCCGGACTGGAGTCGCTCGCCCCGGGCTGGCACGACCTTCCAACCGCCCCGGGGGCCGCCAGCCTGGACTACGTGCGCGGCAACCTGTTCGACCCGGCGCAGATGCGCCCCCTGCCCCCCGATGCCGAAGGGCCTGACAACGACCTCGCGGACGTGCTCGACGCCCACGTCACGCGGGCGATCGATGATCCCTCCGCCCGCGTCTACGCGTTCGGCCAGCGCTGGGGCCCGGAGGCCGCACGGCCGGACAAGGTGTTCGGCTTCGCGCCAGGGAACGGCGTGCACGACATCCACATGAACCAGGGCAACGATCCGCGCTTCGAGGGCGACGACGGCGTCTGGCAGGACGGCGGCCTCCTTATTCACTTCCCGGGGGTGTCGCGCTGGATCGGGATCTTCCTCGCCTTTCAGAGCCAGGCGTGGCACACCGATGACGTGACCGGCCACGCGATCGAGGGCCTGCCGTCGGGCGACGCCATCCCGATGCGGATCCTCGCCGCGATGGTCAACCCCGTCGGGCCCGCGCCCGAGCGGGAGACGGTACTCCTCATGAACGCATCACCGAGCGCCGTCGATCTCACAGGCTGGCGGATCGCCGACCGGCTCAAGCGAACGTTCCCACTGCCGGCCGCGGGCCTGGGCCCAGGAGAGGTGCTCGAGGTCTCGGTGATCGATCCCGCGCACCTGGGCAATGACGGCGGCCTGATCACACTCCTGGACGCTGCCGGCCTGAAGGTCACCGGTGTCGCCTATACGGCCGCCGACGGGCACCGGGAAGGCTGGACCGTCACCTTCTAGCGAGCAACATTAACGCGCACACCCAGGGCGAGTCGACGAGAGGTCCGAGGAACATTCCCGCACACTCGCGCATCCGAGCGTGCTACCCGCAGTGGCGCCTAGTGGTGGTGGCGGCGGGAGTCGGAACCCGCACAAGATTTGAAGTGGGCACCGGATCGTGCCCTTAGAGCTCGAATCACAATGAGTTCTGAAGCCTCCTGAAGCAGACGAGGCAGCAGCCGAGCGCGAGGAAGGCCTCGTGGATCTCGGCGCGACGGTCGTAGCGGACGAGCAGGCGCTTGAACTGGTGCAGCCAGGCGAAGGTGCGCTCGACGACCCAGCGGGCGCGACCGAGCCCGGAGCCGTGTCCGCTCTCACGGCGGGCGATCTCGGGCTTGATGCCCCGCTCGCGCAGGAGACGACGGTACTTGTCGTGGTCGTAGCCGCGATCGGCGCTCAGCTGCTCGGGACGCCGTCGGGGACGGCCGACCAGGCCGCGCACCGCCGGTACGGCGTCCAGGAGCGGGAGCAGCTGCGTGACGTCGTTGCGGTTGCCGCCCGTCAGGCGCCAGGCGAGAGGGAGACCGCTCGCCTCGACGAGGAGGTGGTGCTTGGAGCCCGCACGGCCTCTGTCCACCGGGCTCGGGCCCGTCTGGGAGCCCCCTTTTTCGCCTGGATCTGGCTCGAGTCGGCGATCGCGCGCGACCACTCGATCTCCCCCGCCGCCCGCAGGCGCGCGAGCAGGAGCGCGTGCAGCGCCTCCCACACCCCGGCTCGCTGCCACTCATCCAGACGGCGGTAGCAGGTCGCGCCCGAGCCGAAGCCGAGCTCGAGCGGCAGATGGCGCCACGCCATCCCCGTGTGCAACACGAACAGGATCCCCTGCAGCGCCTCCCGATCGGGGAGTCGCTTGCGACCCGGATAGCGAAAGCGCCGCTCCCTCACGGGCAGAAGCGGCTCGACGAGCTCCCACAACTCGTCGGGAACGATCCACGGCGCGGCAGCCATCGGCACCCCTCCCAGCTTGACGACGAATGCCGACGGCCTTCGTCGTCAGGGAGCGGGTCCCTTCATTTCGATTCGACCTCTAAGGCCATCTGGAGCGGCTGCTTGGACACGCTCGGATGGAGACGACGCAGCGCTACCTGCGAGCGATGGAGCATCAGCGGCTTTTGGACCGTGTCCGCGACCTGTCCTGGGAACGCGGTTCGAGGACAAACCTCAGGCGGGAGGATTCGAACCGGTGTTTCCGAGGAAGGCGACGAGGGCTCATGGCCGCGAACCGGCCGCGCGCCGCGCTCACGGCTGAGCTGCGGCGCAGATCGAGCAACTGCGGGATGCTCGCGCGAGTGCCCTGAGTCGTGCGGGACGTCGGGCACACGGCGGCTGCTGTCGAGACGTCCCGAGGCGCCGCCGGGCGGACGCGGCCGAACAGCGGCGCTTCAGCGCACCGAGGTGGTCGTCGCCAGTTCCGCCGATCGTGGCGGCGAGTGTCGCTCTGCGCCGGGTGCGAGTCGAAGATACGTCGCGACGACGCAACTGCGCGGCGCGGTGCCCAGCTCGTCAACGGCGCTGGAGCGGCAGGTATTGACGGTTTCCGCGAGGGGTTGAAGAGCAGTGGCGGCTTCCAGGACGAACGGTTGAGGTCCCTGTTGACAGAGGGACCGTAACCGACGTGACTGAGGACGACTGTCGCGCTCACCTTGACCGCTGGCGCGACAGGCATCCGAACACGATGCGGCACTCGATCAGCGTTCTCAAGAGCTTCTTCGGCTGGCTCTACGAGATTGACGAGATCCCTCGCAACCCGATGGATCGGATCAAGCCGCCGCGCCGGCCCAACCCGGATGACCTCGACGTGACGACCGTCTCGGGCGCGGACGTGCGCCGGCTGTTCGACGCCTGCCAGACCTGGACTGAGCTGCTCTGTCTCTCGACGCTCGCCTACCTCGGACCGCGCCGTAAGGCGGCTTCGAACCTTCGTAGGCGCGACGTCGACCTCGACCGGGGCACGATGCGCTTCCGAGAGAAGGGCGGCAAGGTCATCACGAAGCCGATCCCGGAGGAGTTCGCCGGCTTGCTTCGGACGGCGATCGGCGAGGGCGCGATCGGCGCAAGCCCTGAGAGCTACGTGATCCCGATGGCGCGAGGGCAGCGGCGCGAGGGTGATCGTGATGACCGGATCATCTGGCGCACGGTCAAGAACCTGGGCGAGCGGGCGGGCGTCGAGGTCCACCCCCACTCCCTCCGCGCGGCGTTCGCCGTGCGCTTCCTAGAGACGCACCCCGGCGAGGTCGAGGCGCTGCAGCGGCTGATGGGCCACTCGAAGATGGAGACGACGCAGATTTACCTCAGGCGGCTCGACCGCGAGCGGGCCATGGAGCGCGTCCGGGACCTCTCCTGGGGCTCCCCGTTCGCATCCATAGCTGTCAAGGCGCGGACCGGATTCGAACCGGTGTTCGAGGCTTTGCAGGCCTCTGCCTAACCACTCGGCCACCGCGCCGGCACGAAAACATCGTATCGAGCGTACTTTTCGACGCGCCTTGGGTTGAGAGGATACGACAGATTTGCGCAGAATACGACCCACGCCCACCGACGCGAACCTTGTCCCGGGGTTGATACCGCGTTGGTGGGCCGGAGCCCCGGCCCCCTACCGGGGCTCCACCCTTTTCCCGCAAGGGCTACGCGGACGTGGCGGGCGTCGGCGTCGGGCCTGCCCGCCGCTCGGCCCGCAGCCGCGCGAGGAACGAGCGGCGCTCCTCACGCCGTGCGGTGCCGAGCCGGGTCGCCAGCTCTCCCGTCCGCGCGAGGCGAAGCAGGTCGCTGTGGCGTTCCCGGACGACGTCGAGATGGGTGTCAGGCTGAAGCATTCGGGCCTCCTTTCACCGTCCACACGACGGCCGAGAGGTGCAGAATCTTCCCTCCAAGCGAACATTCCGGTTTCATACTCCTGGCAGTGCAGCTCGCATCTCTCCCGGATGCTCAGCTCGTCGCCCGGTGCCGCGGGGGCGACGAGGATGCCTGGCGTGAGCTCGTCGCGCGCTTCTCGCGCTACGTCTTCGCCATCTGCTCCCAGGCGTTCCGGCTGCGACCCGAGGACTCGGAGGAGGTCTTTCAGGAGGTCTTCGCCCGCGCCTATCAGCACCTGGAGAAGCTGCGCGACGACGAGGCCATCCGCCCCTGGATCGGGCAGCTGACGCGGCGCCTCTGCATCGACCATCTCCGCTCGAGCTCCCGCGAGGACATCGTCGATCCCGACACCATGCCGGGCGGCATCGACGAGGCCATGTCGACCATCGATGAGTCCTTCGCCGTCCACGAGGCGATGGCGGAGCTGACGGAAAACTGCCAGGAGATCCTCGATCGCTTCTTCGCCCGCGACGAGAGCTACCAGACGATCGGCGCCGCGCTCGACATCCCTTCGGGCACGATCGCCAGCCGGATCTCCCGCTGCCTCGCTCGGCTCAGGGAGATATTCGAGGGAAGAAACCCAGCCCCTGGCGCGTCGAGTTGACGGAAACCCGATGACCGCCTACGACGAACAACGCCTCGCAGAGCTGATCAAGGCTCTTCCGCCCGCGCCGCAAGGCTGGGTGGAAGCGGCCCAGGAGCTTCCGCTCGTGCGCGGCCGGCTCGACGACATCGTCGCCAAAGCCGAGGCCGACCTCGCGTTTCGCGATGCCCTGATCGCGAACCTCGAGGAAGCCCTCCGGCACGAGGGCTACGAGCCCGCGACGATCCCGCTCGACGAGCTGCGCCGCCGCCTCGAGAGCTAGCCCACGCCGACCGGCTCCGCGGAAAGAAAAGGGCCGCCTTGCGCGGCGGCCCGATTCCTGGGAGGTCCCGGCGTGTTGCGGCCTCACGTCGGAACCGGTCCTAGTTTTCGGCAGCTTCGCCCGGGGGCTTTAGCCCGAGTTCCACCCGCTCGGGCACGGAAGAACTGAACGCGCCCGCGCGTTGAAGGGCGCATGACAGCCCTCGCGAACACGCTCGAGTCCCCGTACAAGCCACGCCACGTCCGCTTCGTCCGCCGGGATGAGGTGGCGGGCTGGCAGTTGAAGCTCTACGGCATCGCCGTGAACGGCCGCGAGCCCAGGCCGGAGCTCCTCGAGGCGACCCGCGACCTCGCCGCCTCGGTCCTCCCCCAGCCGCCGGTGGCCGACGACCGCTACGGGATCGCCTTCGCCACCGCGCACGACGCGCGCGCGGTCGGCATCGCGCTCGTCTACTGGTGGCAGTCCGAGAACGAGCTCCACCAGCGCATCCACGTCAGCCCGAAGGACGACCCCTCCGCCTTCATCCAGGTGGAGAACCAGCCCGCGGGGTGCGTCTGGGAGCTGGCCATCGTCGACTTCGAGCGACGCGCCTGGATCGAGGACGTGCTCGCCAATCCGAACGGCCCGGACCTCGAGCGGTACCTCGCGCGCAGGCTCGATGAGGACGTCTAGATCGCGCTAGTCGGCCCGCTGCCTGCGGGCCAGGTACGCCGCGAACCGGCCCTCGCCGGTTTCCAACCAGGACCAGAACGCCGCCTCGAACTCGTCTTCGCGCTGGGCCGTGAACGACGCCTGCGGGCACCGGTGGCCGAACGGCGCCGGGTAGCGCTGGTGGCAGCGGCTGCAGCGTTCGAGCTCCGCGAACATCACCGGAGGCGCCGCGCGCGAACGTCGATCTTGCAGTTGACCCCGTACTGTTCCATCTCCCCCTCCTTCGAAAGCTGCCCTTCAACGCAGGACGGGGAAGCAGAGGGCGGTCTTCCCCTCGATTCGACTTCCGGCTTACGCGGCTCCGAGAGCGCCACGGCGATCAGAGGCCCCGGTCCGGGCTCGTACCTGCGCCGATCTACGGACGTCCTATCGATGCGTCTCGCGGTGGATCGGGTAGAAGCTTGGCTCCAGCGCCGGCGCCTGGCCTGTTGCTGCCTCCATCGCAGCGCCGAGGCGGGTCTCGGCGAAACGTTGCCAGTCTTCAGCACTCTCCCAGACGTCGAAGATGAAGAGACCCCCAGGCATCTCGCTGGCGTAGTGGGAGATGAGACCCGCGGGCAGCTCCTCACGATCCCAGTTCAGGTTGTCCATGACTTGGTCGTAGATCTCGGTCGTCATGCCGGCGATCTCAACGACGAATGCAACGGCCATCGTTCCTCCTCGCGTTCGGGACGACGAAACCTACTCCAGAACGGATGGGTCAATGTCGCCCGGCCTTACAGATCCTTGCGGTACCAGCGGGCGGTGCTCCCGGCCGGACAGCCCTCGATCACCCCGACGGTCTCGTAGCCGAGCCGCCCGTAGAGGCCGGGCGCCAGCAGGTCGTAGGCGCGGAACTGGACGAGCGTGCAGCCCCGCCGCCGGGCTTCGGCTTCTGCTCCGGCCATGAGGGCCCGAGCCAGCCCGCGACCGCGGAGCGGCTCGTCGACCCACATCGCCTGGAGCTCACAGCACCCGCCCCACGTGATGCCGGAGATGCCGGCGACAACCCGGCCGTCGTCGTCCCGGACGAAGATCCCGAACTCCGTCGTCGTCGCCCAGGCCGGCGGCGGCGATGGCAGCGGCAGCGACCCGCTCTTCGAGCAGCGCCAGGTCCGCCGGGTCCGGCGAGTCCTCGACGACAAGGCTGTGGGGGCCGTCCACCGGTTGAGCCGGGTGGGATAGGTCCTAGGGGACGATCATCTGCTCCAGCAGCGCCGCGTTGTCGAAGTAGTTCCGGAACGCAGAGATCGTGTCCCCGCTGAACTCCGCCACGAACACAGCCCCGAGCAGGATCTCGCGGCCGTTCGGCTCGATCACGGTGTCCTCGTCGATCACGAACGGGCCCGAGAAGACCGCAGTCACCCGGTACTCGGCGTAGCCCTTGTTCCCGACGACGTCGAGAGCGTCGATCCTCGCGGACATGTTCGAGAGGCTTGCCTCGCGCTCCGCGACCACTTCTGCCAGCTCGTCGCGCGAGGCGATCAGCATGTTCGGCGACCAGCCACTCACATCGTCGGCGAACAGCTCCGGCAAGGCGTCGACCTCGCCGTTGAAGCAGGCCTCGAGGGCGCGCTCCAGCACGCCGGCACGACCATTCCGAGCCATAACCGCTCCTCCTTCTCTCGCGTCGGGTCTAGATGCCGAGGACCTTGGCCTTGGCGGCGGCGAACTCCTCGTCGGACAGCGCGCCGGAAGTGTGCAGCTCCGCCAGGCGCTGGATCTCGTCGGCGTCGGTTGCTCCGCTCGTCGGGGCGGGAGGCGGCGGCGCCGCAGGGGGAGCCTCCTCGTACTCGTCGCCGCCCCCTCTGGTAGCTCTGCCGGCCGCGTACGCCGCTCCACCGGCAACCAGCATCGTCCGGCGGCGCGTTCGTCGACGAACCATTCCCATTGCAGCCTCCATTCCTCGTGGGACGAACTTCAGATCACGGATCTGGTGAGGCGAAGAGCGCCATCGTGCCGCGATCGTACACGGGTGCCGTGATCAGGACTTCATCCCCTCTGGACGATCTCGCAGGTGAGCCCATCGGGGGCTCCCTGCACGCGGCGGGTGTAGTGCACACGCAACGCGGCGCCCGAACCCACCTGCAGCGGGTCGGGGAGCACCCACACCGAGGTCGCCCAGCTGGAGGTCGGCCAAGTCCAGGGATCGAGGGTGTGCTCGATCGCCCCGTAGAGAGCTGCGCGGAACGTGACGGCGACGGCATTCACCGTGCCCGGCTCGTCGACGACGAGGTCGGCGGAGACGCGCACCGAGGCCTCTGAGAGCGTCGCCAGATCCAGCGCCGCGAGAGTGACCGGCGGGCCCACGGGCGGCCAGGCGGCGACCACCTCGGCCTCGGTGGGCATGTTGACGGGGCCCGGGAGAGCGGCGTCCAGCAACGGTTGGAACTCCATGTCGTACAGCCGCCGCCAGCGCTCGACCGCCGCCCGCCCGATCGCACGCTGCCTGGCGTCGCCGTCCGGGAGGCGAAGCGGCCGCGCCAGAAGCGTCAGCGCCTGCGGGATCAGCCGTGCGTCGGGTTTCAGCAGGCGCCGACGGGCGTCGAGCGTTGTCTCGAGGATCTCTTCCTCGAGCGGCTCGTTGCCGATGATCTCCGCAACCAGCAGGTCGGCCGGCTCCGGCAGCTCGATCTCGCGCGACCAGCCCGGAACGAGCGTGACCGTATCCGTGACCCCGTTGGCGGCGAAGACCCGCCCGGCGACCTCTGCAATGTCGCTGGCCTCGACCGCGTAGACGCGACGTGCGCCGGCCCGAGCCGCGGCGACGGCGAGCACCCCGCTCCCGGTGCCGATGTCGAGCACGACGTCTCCCGGCCGTACCGCCGTGACGAGCGCGGTGAGGTAGTCGCCCGTCCTGCGGTCGTCGTGCAGCATCCGGGCGTGCTCCACCGGGTCGGCCCAGCCGCTCGCAGGCCCCCGGCCGGCGCCCGGCCGCACGAGAGCGCCTTCCTCGATCAGCATGTTGACGACGTTCATCGTCGGCGCGAAGTCGGTGGAAGGCGCCTCGCGCTCGAGCCGATCGATCGCCTCCCCGAGGGCGAGCGGCTGCGCGAACAGCGACAGGGTCGCGTAGCCGCGGGGCCCGAGGTCGACGACCGTCCCGTCCGGCGCATCGAGCAGGACATGCCCCGCCGCATCGAAGCGCGTCCGCACGCCGGGCGCGAGCTGCAAGAGCGTCTCAGGCGACAGGTGCGCGTCGGGCAAGGTCTCCGATCCTCCCACCTGCCGAAGTATGTCGTCGACAAGGAGGAGACCCTGCGCCTGCGAAACGCTCGACTGCGAGGCAAGCCTGCGCCCTATGCGTCCGCTGGAACCTGCAGGACCGCCTTGGCCTCGGCGACCTCGGCGCGGCGTGCCTTGGTCAGTTCCTGGACGACGATCTGGAGTGTCGCGGCGAGCGGGACGGCGGTCAGAGCGCCCAAGACGCCGAGCAGCGCCCCGAAGAGCGTGACCGCGACGATGATGAAGAAGCCCGAGAGCTGCACGGCCTTGCCCTGGATCTTCGGAGTGAGGATGTTGTTCTCGACCTGCTGGTAGACGAGGATGACGACGAGCATGATGATCGCCGCGGTGAGGCCCTCCTCGGCCCAGAGCGTCGGCACGAGGATGAAGCCGGCGAGCGTGGCACCGAGGTTCGGGATCGTGTCGAAGAGGCCCGCGATCACTCCGAGCGCGATGGCGTAGCTCGACCCGAGCAGCCACGCCGTCAGTCCCTGCAAGGTCCCGGCGATCGTCGCGATGACGACGACGCCGATCGCCCAGCGTGAGACCACCTCGGTGACGCGATCCCACACCGGCATCCACTGCTCTTCCTGCTTCGGCATGAGCACGCTCGCGAGCGCGCGCTTGAGGTTCGCGATGTCGCTGAGCAGGAAGAGGCAGATGAAGAGGATCGTGAAGCCCGCCAGGAAGACGCCGAAGAAGTCCCCGGCGATGCCGAGGACCTTTGAGATCGCGTCGGGGACGGAAACCGACACCGTCTGGGCGCCGTCCTGCACGTTGCCCGCAGCGCCTGTGTCGCCGAGCCAGTGGAGTCCGTCCTGGCTGCGGAGATCCTCGACGACCGTCGGGAGCTGCTGGAGGTAGTCGCGCACGCTGCCGACGATCGGGACCAGCAAGAGGAGGAGCAGAGCCGTGAGCGCTATCGCGGTGCCGAGCACCGTGACCGTGGCCGCGAGCCCCCTCGACCTGTGCGTCTTGGCCATCACGAACCGCACGGGGTACTCGAAGACGAGTGCGAGGAAGATTCCGACGAACACGATCAGGAAGGTGTCGCCGATCGCCTCGAAGGCGGCGAAGATACCCACGGCCGCGCCGACGACGAGCAGCGTCCGCACCGGCACGAGGAGCTCTATGCGGCGACTGCCTGCGGAGGCCATGGTGCGGCTGAGTGTATGGAGGAGGTCGGCCGGATCCGGCTCACCGAGCCGAAAGCGGCGGGAGCGGAGCTGCAATCGGACGGTGCGCGCCACTCACCGCCAGAGCTCTGGATCAGACTGCCACTCCAGGCTACGCTGCGCAGTGGCAGCGGCGAGGAGCAACTGGTGGATCTGACGATCGAGCGGGTATCGGTCGCGAGCGACGAGATTCGGCAACTTGTGGCCGAGTTGGATCGGGCTCTAAGCGGTCCCTACCTGCCAGAGCAGCATCACGCGCTGCCGCTCGAGCGACTGTTCGACAGCAACGTGCGGTTCTTCGCCGCACGAGTCGACGGTGTCGCTGTGGGCTGCGGCGGCGTCGCCTTCTGCGACGGTTTCGCCGAAGTGAAGCGGATGTTCACCCGGCCGACAGCCCAACGGCAGGGTGTGGCGACGGCCGTGCTCCGACATCTAGAAGCAGAAGCGAAGCGAGCGGGATACTCAATTCTCCGGCTCGAAACCGGCATGTATCAGGCCGAAGCCATCGAGTTCTACGTGCGCGCCGGCTTTGAGCGCTGCGACGCGTTCGGTGAGTACGTCAGCATGTCCGCGCAAGCAATCGAGACCAGCGTCTTCTATGAAAAGACGATCTGAGGGCTCCACGGCGCGGCCAACCAAAAACGGGAAGTGGCCCCTTCGCCGGCCGAGCGTGCTCCGGCTCACGGAGGGTCACGAAGGGCCGCCGCGGCGCACGATTGGCACACGGCGTCGAGGGCTCGGACGCGCGCGCGGCGCCAACGCTACGGCGAATCGTGAGAACATCTGTTCGTGACCTCGCAGGGCTCTCCGTACACTCGGTTCCGGCGCGCCCTCGACTTGCAGAACGCAACCGTGGCATTCGCCGCAGCGACCGAGCTCGACTTCGTCAGCCTCCCGGACGCGCTCGAGCTCGTCCTCCTAGTCGTCGACGAGCCTCGCCGGTTTCGGCGGGCTGCGCTGCGCTGGCACGGCCGGTACTGCGCCGAGGTGTCTGACGTCGGGTTCGAGGAGGCCCACATATGTGCCTACACTCCGGTTTCTGCCGTGATCTTCCCCGCGCTGACCGCGTCGGTGAGTGTCTTGTGGTCGCGTTCGTTCTGGTCGGCGTAGGCTTCGGCGAAAAGGGCCAGTGAGCGGTCGAACGTGTCGGCTCCTCCGAGGTAGCCGGCACGTCTTAGGCTCAGAGCTGGAGTAGGCTCGGTGCGTGACCGCCGAGCCTACTATCCCCGCGTCGACGTCGCGCGCGAGCGGCGCAGGCGCGTTGCGTCCGAAAGCTGAAGTGAGTCAGGGTGGGTAACTACTGGGGCACCGGCCGAATGGAGGCGTTCAGTGACGGCGTCTTCGCGATCGCGATCACGCTGCTCATCCTCGAGATCAGCGTTCCCGAGTCGGCGTTCACCGATCTTTGGGGCGGCATCGCCCACCAGTGGCCGTCCTACCTGGCCTATGTGACGAGCTTCATCACGATCGGAGGGATCTGGGGTGCACACCACGGCATCTTCCGGCGCTTGCAGTACGCCAACAGGGAGCTGCTGCTGATCAACCTCCTGCTGCTGATGGCGGTGTCGTTTCTGCCCTTCCCGACCAAGCTGATGGCCGAAGCGATCCATGACACCGACGCGGAGCGAGCGGCAGTGATCTTCTACGGTGGGACGCTGCTCGTGATCTCAGTCCTCCTCGGGGTGATGTGGGCCTCGATACTCCGCGACCGCCGCGTTCTCAAGCCCGAGGTGACCGAGAAGGAGATTAATGCGATCACCCTCGCGGCCACGCCGAACATCGGCTTCTACGTCGGCGTGATCGTGCTCGCAGTCTTCGCCCCAAGGGTGGCCGCGTTCGGCTACCTCGTGATCGCCATCGTCGCCGTACTACGAACGCGCGGCGACAGCGTGCCAGCACGCACTACAGCGGAGTAGCCGGCGACCGCTCGAGGCGTCACGGAAGAGCAAACCCCCGCTGCACACCAAGGTAGGCAGGGCGGGCAGCGCCGGCCTTGATGCATGCGCGACGCGGGTGCGAGAGTCGGCTATGTCGGTAGTGAGCTGGGCTTGGTTTGCGCCCCGGGCTGTACCGTCGGGATGCCTCGCGTGAACAGCAGGGCGACGAGCGAAGAGCGCCAGGATCGAGACGGCGCGCAGCCCGTCGATTCGGCTCTGCTCGTTTGTCTGCACGATCCACCCTGGGTTTCTTGGAGGCTCCCGAACCAGGCTCCGTCCTGGGGGAAGGAGATGCTCCGTCGATGGGAGCCCCGAGGAATTATTCGTTGGAGTTGCGTGAGCGGGCGCCGGTAGGCCGTCGACGTACTTCGCGCTCTGATGCTCGACCCCGGTGAGCGTCTCGCCCTCTTTCTTCGCCTCCACCACGCCCGCCGCGGAACCGTCGAGGAACAGCAGGTAGTCGGCGCGGCCGTGCGGCCGCTTCATCACGAACTCTCGCACCGCCACACCCCGGGAAGGGGCGAGGTTCACGGCCCGCGCGTCCTGCACCGCCCAGCCGGCGGCCTCCAGCATCTCGTCGATCCGCATCCGAGCGCGACCCTCCGGCGGCACAGTCGAAGCGGAACGCCGATCCGGTCGGCGCTCACCGCATTTTTCCAAGAAGTGAACTCGGCTAGCCACTCAGGAGCGCCTTTCGGACTCGAGTCTTCGGCGAGGATTCGCACGAGCCTTTGCTTGGACGTGACCAGTTCGAGGCTTAGGAAGCGCCGGCCGGGGAGTGCTTGCAGAACGCTTGCAGAAGGTCGCCGGCGTCTGCCCCAAGCCAACAGAAAGCCCCCGTTTCCGGGGGCTTCCTGAGAGCGGATGATGGGACTCGAACCCACGACCTTCTGCATGGCAAGCAGACGCTCTAGCCAACTGAGCTACATCCGCACGGCGGGCCGATTATAGCCGGGCGTACGGGTTCGGGACGGCCAACCACAGGACGACCGCGGGCTCGGTGTCCGACGGGTTGCGCCACGTGTGGGGGTCGCGTGGCTTGTAGGTGAACGAGTCACCGGCCCCCAGGAGGTGCGTCGTCCTTTCGACCTGAAGCTCCAGCGAGCCCTCGACGACGTGGACGATCTCCACGTCCGCCGGGAGCGTGTAGAGCTCCTCTCCGGCGCTTGCGCGCGGCTCGATCCGCGACTCGGTGACGTGGAAGCGCATCTCGTCTGACGCCGACAGGAGCAGGTGCTCCCTGGCCCCGGAGGATGAGAACCTGCTGAGCCTCGCCGGCCGGCGTGCCGTCCACGATGTGGCCGAGGCGAACGTCGAGCGCCGCGGCGATGCTTGCGAGCGACGAGAGGGACGCCGACGTGAGGTCGCGCTCGAGCTGGCTGATGAATCCGTTCGTCAGCCCGGTCGCGGCGGCAAGCTGCGGGATCGTCATGCCGCGCTCCTTCCGCAGCGCGCGCAGCCGGTTGCCCACGGGAACGGCGACGGTCACGCCGCCGGCCCTCGTCGCACTGACATGCTCCACTCCCTTCCGGCACGGCGAAGCATGAGGCGCGGGTCGGCGCGGTTCAAGTCGCGGCGTCGAGCGCTTCGTTGACGAGGCTGTCGGCCAGCTCGTTGTGCTCGCGGCGGACCGCCGTGTAGTGGACGTCGCCGATCTCGCCCGCAACCCGGGCGGCGCGCAGCGAGAGCTCCCGGAGGGCGGCGTTCTTCACCTTGTACTCGCCGCGCATCTGCTTGACGAGAAGCTCGGAGTCGGAGACGACCTCGAGCTCGTCCACGCCGAGGTCGAGCGCCTTCTCGAGCCCGGCGAGGAGCGCGCGATACTCGGCGACGTTGTTCGTGGCGATGCCGATCGTCTCGCCGTGAGCGGCGAGCACCGTCCGGTCGTCGGCCTCGATGACGTAGGCGGACGCCGCCGGGCCGGGATTTCCCCGGGCTCCGCCGTCCGTGAAGAGCCGGGCCTTCATGCGGGCGGCTCGACGAGCGCGTAGAGGTCGAACGCAGGCTCCTCGTAGGGATGCGCGGCCCGGAGCGCGGCCACGACATCGGCCTCGCGCTCGACCGGATAGATCGTCTCGAGTCTGAGCTCGGCCACGCGCTCCTCGCGTCCGGCCCCCCCGAGCGTCGGCGCCGTTCCCTCGCCGCCGAAGTACGTGCCGGTCCCGGCCGTGTACCACGAGCAGCGCTCGTAGGCGCCGATCCGGCCCGCCCCTGCGGCGAAGAGCGCCGCGCGGACGCCGTCGAGCGCCTCGCGCGGCACGAAGACGACGAGCTTCCGATTCAGATCTCGACCTCGGGGGCAGGCTCGGCGTCGGCGTCACCGGTGTTCGGGGTGCCGTGCAGCTCGAGGAGCAGGACGTGCGCCTCCTCATCGGCCACCGGCCGGTGCTCGACGCCGCGCGGGACGACGAGCAGCTCGCCCTCCCCCACCTCGACCGCGCCGTCCCGCAGCTCGACCGTCAGCCTCCCCTTGAGCACGAGGAAGAGGTCGTCCGTGTCCGGGTGCGAGTGCCAGACGAAGGGGCCCTTCGTCTTGGCGACCTGGATCTTCGTGTCGTTGTAGTAGCCGACGATCCGCGGGCTGAACGGCTCGTCGAAGCTCGCGAGCTTCTCGGCGAGGTTGACCTTCTGCAGCATCAGGGCCACTCAGTGTTCCCTCAGGTGATGCCGCTGTGCTTCTGCGTCGCGGGCACCAAGCCGGAGTTCGCACTCGACCGAAGTCAAGGCTGAGGAAGCCTTGGTGAGGGCGAGGGTGGACTCTGGCGCCGCGTGCTCGCGGGGCAGAAGTGCGGCTTGCATTGCCTGGAGGGACACCTAGTCGATCTGCGCGCGCTGGAGCTTGCCGGAGTAATCGACGTAGATCGACTTCCACTCCGTGTAGAAGTCGAGCGCCGCCTGCCCCGCCTCGCGATGGCCGTTGCCGGTGCCCTTCGTCCCGCCGAAGGGCAGGTGCACCTCGGCGCCGGTGGTGCCGGCGTTGATGTAGGTGATGCCGGCGTTCAGGTCGCGCATGGCCTTGAACGCCTTGTTCACGTCGCGGGTGAAGATCGACGACGAGAGCCCGAACTCGATGCCGTTGGCGATCCTGATCGCCTCGTCGACGTCGGTCGCCCGGATGAGCGCGGTCGTCGGGCCGAAGATCTCTTCCTGGGCGATCCGCATGCCCGGCTCGACGTCGCCGAAGATCGTCGGCCGGTAGAAGGAGCCCTTGTCGAGCCCGTTCTCGGTGGCGACCTCGCCGCCGGTGAGGAGCGTCGCGCCCTCGTCCGTGCCGATCTCCGTGTACGAGTGGATCTTCTCCAGCGCCGAGCGATTCACGACCGGGCCTACGTCGGTCGACTCCTCGAGCCCGTCGCCGAGGCGCAGCTTCTCGGTCTGCTCGACGAGCTTGGAGGCGAGCGCGTCGTAGACGGCCTTGCCCGCGATGACGCGGCTCGCAGCGGTGCAGCGCTGACCCGAGGTGCCGAACGCCGACCAGATGATCCCCTCGACGGCGAGGTCGAGGTCGGCGTCGTCCATGACGATGATGGCGTTCTTGCCGCCGAGCTCGAGGTGGATGTGCTTGAGGTAGGCGGCGCCGTTCTCGGCGGTCTTGATCCCGACCTCGCGCGAGCCGGTGAGCGAGATCAGCGGCACGTCGGGGTGCTTGACCAGGCGCTCGCCGACCTGCTCGCCCCCGCCGTGCACGATGTTGAGGACGCCCGGCGGCAGCCCGGCCTCCTCGAAGATCTCCACGAAGCGCTGGCCGAGCAGCGGCGTGTCGCGCGCCGGCTTGAAGACGACGGTGTTGCCGCAGACGAGCGCAGGCGCGATCTTCCAGCTCGGGATGGCGATGGGGAAGTTCCACGGCGTGATCGCGCCGACGACCCCGACCGGCATGCGGACGCTCATCTGGAACTTGTCGGGCATCTCCGACGGCGTCGTCTGCCCGAAGAGACGGCGGCCCTCGCCGGCCATGTAGAAGGTCATGTCGATGGCTTCCTGGACGTCGCCGCCGGCCTCGGCGCGCACCTTGCCCATCTCGCGCACCATCAGCTCGGTCAGCTCGTCCTTGTGCTCCACGAACCGCTGCGCGACGCGGAAGAGGACCTCGCCCCGGCGCGGTGCCGGAGTCAGCCGCCAGCTCTCGTAGGCCGTCTTGGCAGCCTCGACGGCCCGGTCGACGTCGGCCTCGGACGAGCGCGGGAACGTCCCCAGCGTCTCGCCGGTCGCGGGGTTGGTCGTCTCGAACGTGTCGTCGCCGGAGGCGTCCACCCACTCGCCGCCGATGTAGTTCTTCGAAGTCTCTGTCGCTGCGGTCGCCATCTCGCTCCTTGTCGTTTTTCCGCCGTCGATTCTAGGCTTCGCACCATGCCCACCGTCGGCGACAAGGCCAGCCGCACCCGCAGGGTGCGCACGGAGGACATCGCGCTCTTCACGGAGCTGACCGGCGACCGCAACCCGCTCCACTACGACGAGGAGGCCGCGGCGCGCTCGCGCTTCGGCGGCCTCATCGTCCAGGGCGGGGTGACCACGGGCCTGCTGAACGCCGTCGTGGCCGAAGACCTCCCCGGACCCGGGAGCGTCTTCCTCCACGTGGACTGGAGCTTCAAGGCACCCGTCAGGCCCGGCGACGAGATCACCGCCGAGGTCGAGGTGCTGGAGGCGCGCGAGGACAAGCCGATCACGAGGCTCCGCACGACGATTGCGAATCAGGAGGGAACGGTCGTCCTCGACGGTACGGCGCTCGTATGGACCGAGCCGATCTAGCGCCCGGCCGCCGGCGGGCGCTGGCGATCCTGGCGATCGCGCTCGTGCTCTCCATGACGACGTGGTTCTCGGCGAGCGCGGTCGTGCCGCAACTTCGCGAGGAGTGGGACCTCAGCAGCACCGCCGCCGCGTGGCTGACGATCGCGGTGCAGCTCGGGTTCGTCGCCGGGGCCCTGGTCTCGACCGTCCTGAACGTCGCCGACATGATCCCGCCCCGCGCTCGTCATCCTCGTCGGCGCGACCGGAGCCGCGGGCGCCAACGCGCTGCTCGCGGTCGTCTCTGGCGCGGGGCAGGCGATTCCGCTCCGTTTCCTCACCGGCTTCTTCCTCGCCGGTGTCTACCCGCCCGCGCTGAAGCTGATGGCGACGTGGTTTCGCCGCGGACGCGGGACGGCTCTCGGGATACTCGTCGGCGCGCTGACGCTCGGCTCCGCGACCCCCCACCTCGTCAACGCGCTCGGAGGCCTCGACTGGCAGACCGTCGTCTACGCCACCTCTGCGCTCACCTTCGCCGGAGGCCTGCTCGCGCTGGCCGTCAGGGACGGGCCGTATCCCTTCCCGCCGGCCGTGTTCGACCCGCACCAGGCGCGCCGGGTCTTCGCCAACCGCGGCGTCCGGCTCGCCAGCCTGGGCTACTTCGGCCACATGTGGGAGCTCTACGCCATGTGGGCGTGGTTCGTCGTCTTCTACTCGTCGGCGGTGGACCCCGGGGCCGGCGCCGCCTACGCGACCTTCGCGGTCATCTCCGCAGGCGCGCTCGGCTGCTGGGTCGGCGGGATCCTCGGCGACCGGATCGGCCGGCCGGAGACCACCGCGCTGGCGCTGGGCGTCTCGGGCACGTGCGCGCTCGTGATCGGGCTCTTCCTGGACGCGCCCGCGTGGGTCGTCCTCCTCGTCGGGTTGATCTGGGGCTTCACCGTCGTCGCCGACTCGGCGCAGTTCTCGACGCTCGTCACGGAGCACGCCGATCAGGCGTACGTGGGGACCGCCCTGACGATGCAGCTCGCGGTCGGGTTCACGCTGACCGTGGCGACGATCTGGCTGATGCCCTTCTTCGCGGACGCCGTCGGCTGGCGCTGGGCGTTTGCGTTCCTCGCGCCGGGGCCCGCTCTAGGGGTCGTGGCGATGCTGCGGCTCCGCAGGGTCGAGAGCGATGAGGTTCGGGCCGGGGCTCGGTCCCAGCCGTAGCCCGACGGGCCGCGCAGCTCGGCGGGGCCCCGAGGCTACTCGGAGGCGTCGTCGGGAGGATCGACCGACGGGAACGTCCCCGGACGCGCGCGGCGGCGGTCGCGGATGGTGCGATGCTCGCCCTCCGGAGGACCGTGCCCGTTGCGGCGCCGGTCGGGGCCCGAGCGGCGGTCGACGATCACCTCGACGTTCGGGTTGTCCTTGTAGTGCTCGACGAGCTTGTCGTAGAGAGTCTCCTCGAGCTCCTGGGGGATGACGCAGTAGATCACGGGATCTCTATCGGCATCCGCGCAGCCGCACTACAGCCGTGGAATGTCCGGCGTGACCCGACCGTCGCCCGCCAGATGGCCGTTCCACTGCGTGAAGCGGGGGTCGAGGTCCTCGAGCTCGTAGCCTCGTTCGGCCAGCCGGACGTGCTGCGGCGACTCGGGCGAGACGCGGTACTGGTACCAGGAGATGTCCCAGGCGACGGTGATCACGACCTCGGGGTTCACGCCGGAGAGCGACAGAAGGCTGACGCGGGCGTCACCCAGGCTCTTGGCGATCCCGGCGATCGTGCGCCGGTAGGCGCTGTCGTTGAAGAGCTCGGCCGCCTCGACCATCGCCTGCTCCTCCGGGGAGAGACGGCGGTACATCGGCTCGGGGACGCGCTGCTCCGGCTCGGCTCGACGCGTGTCCAGGAGCGAGGCCAGGCCGCCGAACCGTCGGCGTCGGCGCGTCTCGGGCACGATCGGCGTCGTCGGGCTCCCCTCCTTCACCCAGCCGTGGTCGTCCGCCGTGGTGGTGCAGAGCGCGCAGACGTCGACCCAGTCGTCGCCACCACCGGGAGTGAAGCGCACGGCGCGCTCGCCCATGAGCAGCGTGCGGTGGCAGATCGCGCACGTGCGCTGGACGTGCTGCTTGCGAACGACGGTCATTCCTCTCGCGCCTTCTTCGTCTCTTCCATGATCTTTTGCGCGATGTGCGCCGGCACTTCCTCGTAGCGGAGGAACGCCAGCGTGTAGTCCCCGCGCCCTCCTGTCAACGAGGTGAGCGACTGAGAGTACGTGAGCACGTCCGCCATGGGCACCTCGGCCTTGATCGTCGTCATCCCGGCGCCCGCCGGCTCCATCCCCAGAAGCCGGCCCCGGCGGGAGTTGAGATCGCCGTTGACGGCGCCCACGCTGTCGTCGGGCACGACGGCCTCCAGCGACATGATCGGCTCGAGCAGAACGGGGTCGGCCTTCTCGTACGCGCTCTTGAAGGCCATCGAGCCGGCGATCTTGAACGCCATCTCGGAGGAGTCGACCGAGTGGTACGAGCCGTCGACGAGGAGGACTCGCAGGCCGGTCACCGGCGCGCCCGCGAGCTCGCCGTGGATCATGGCCTCCTGGATGCCCTTGTCGACCGCCGGGCGGAAGCTCTGCGGGATGACGCCGCCGACGATCTTGTCCACGAACTCGTACCCCTCGTGGCCGGCCAGGGGCTCCAGGACGATCTGACAGTCGCCGAACTGGCCGCGACCGCCCGTCTGCTTCTTGTACCGGCCCTGCGCGCGAGACTCCTTGCGGATCGTCTCGAGGTACGGCACCCGCGGCTGGTGCAGGTCGACCTCGACGCCGAAGCGGCGCTTCAAACGGTCGACGGCCACCTCGACGTGAATCTGCGAGAGCCCTCCGAGCAGCTGCTCGCCGGTCTGCTCGTCACGGCGGAGCGTCAGCGTCGGGTCTTCCTCGTGCAGCCGCCGGAGCGCCGCGGCCATCTTCTCCTCGTCCCCTTTCGCCTTCGGCGTGATCGCGAAGCTCATCACCGGCTGCGGGAAGTCGAGCGGCGCCAGCTCGATCGCCTTGTCCTCGGTGAGGAGCACGTCGCCGGTGCCGGTCTCCTTGAGCTTGGCGACGGCGCCGATGTCGCCCTCGCCGAAGTCCTGCGCGGGCTCGTGGTCCTTGCCTTGCAGCACCAGCAGCTGCCCGACGCGCTCCTTGCCGTGGGTGCGCGAGTTGACGAGGTTGGAGTCGGACGAGAGCGTGCCCGAGAGCACGCGGAAGACGTTGATGCGCCCGGCGAACGGGTCGGCGACCGTCTTGAAGATGAACGCCGCGGGCCCGCCTCCGTCCACGCCGGCCTCCAGCGGCTTCTTCGCCGGCGACGGGATCCCCTCCACCAGGAGATCCAGGAGGCCGGTCGTGCCGAGGTTCTTCGTCGGGACGCCGCACGTGACCGGGAAGAGGTCGCCGGACACGACCGCGTTCTTGAGCGCGGCGGCGAGCTCGTCGCCCGAGACATCCCCCTCCTCCAGGTAGCGCTCCATCAGCGCCTCGTCGGTCTCGACGACCGAGTCGACGAGCTGCTCGCGGTACTCGGCGGCCTGCGCGGCAATACCCTCGGGGATGCCCACAGGCTTCGACTCGCGGTCGGCGCCGGGATCCAGGTAGGCACGCATGTGGAAGAGGTCGACTATCCCCGTCAGCTCGTGCTCGTGCCCGATCGGGAGCTGGACGGCGACGCAGCGGTCGGAGAGCTGCCCGCGGAGCTGCTCGAGCGCCGAGAAGAAGTCCGCGCGCTCGCGGTCGAGCATGGTTACGAAGACCACGCGGCAGAGGTCGAGCGCCTCCGCCCGCTCCCAGAGGCGCGTCGTCTGCACCTCGACGCCGTTGACGCCGTTGACTGCGAAGAGGGCGCCCTCGACGACCCGCAGCGAGGCCAGCGTGTCCGCCTGGAAGCCCGGGTCGCCTGGCGTGTCGACGAGGTTGATCTTCCGGTCCTGCCACTGGGCGTGGCAGACCGAGGCGGCCAGCGACATCTGGCGGCGCTGCTCCTCCTCGTCCCAATCCGAGACGGTCGACGACCCCTCGACGGAGCCGAGGCGGTTCGTCGCGCCGGCCTGGAAGAGCATCGCCTCGACCAGCGAGGTCTTGCCCGTCCCCCGGTGGCCGACGACGGCAACGTTCCGAATCTTGCTCGGCTCGAACTGCGGCACGGACTGGCGAGTCTAGCGACTTGGCCCTGCAAGCAGGGAAGATGCGGGGATGGAACTCGTGCTCCGCGGAGCGAGGCCGGGGGACGTCTCCGAGGTCGCCGACGTGTTCCTCCTGTCCCGCGCCGAGGCGATGGCCTTTCTCCCGGCCCGGCACGACGACGACGAGATTCGCGCGTGGATCGGAGACGTCGTCCTCCCCGAGCAGGAGGTGGTCGTCGCCGAGGCGGAGGGCCGTTTGGCCGGGTTCGCGGCACTCGACGGGAACGTCCTCGCACACCTGTACGTCCGTCCCGACGTCCAGGGGTGCGGGGTTGGGACCGCGCTCCTTGCGAGGGCGATGCAACTGCGCCCTGACGGCTTCAGCCTCTGGGTCTTCCAGCGCAACACCCGCGCGCGGCGCTTCTACGAGCGCCGCGGCCTTCGGCTCCTCGAGGTGACGGACGGGACCGGGAACGAGGAGCAGGAGCCGGACGCGCGCTACGAGTGGCGCCCGGGCTAGTCGCGCGTGGCGCGGGTGAGCGTCGCCGAGAGCCTGGCCTTGAGGCGGAGGATCGCCTTCGTGTGCAGCTGGGAGACGCGCGACTCGGTCACGCCGAGCACCTCGCCGATCTCGCGAAGCGTCAGCTCCTCGTAGTAGTAGAGCGTCACGACGAGCTTCTCCCGCTCAGGGAGGCGGGCGATCGCCTCGCCCAGCGCCTCTCGGAGCTCGGTGTGGGCCATGGCCGCCTGGGGCTCGGCCGCCTGCGGATCCTCGATCGTGTCGATCAGGGCCACCGGGTCTCCGCCGTGGGACGAGCTGGTCCAGAGCTCGTCGAGCGCCGCGATCGACGTTCGCGAGATCTCGAGCAGCGAGTCCTGGAACTCCTCCTCGGTGATGCCGAGAGAGTTGGCGATCTCCTCGTCGGTCGGCGCGCGCGTCAGCTTGGCCTCCAGCTGGGCGATCGTGCGCTCGATGTCACGCGCCCGGGCGCGCACGGAGCGCGGCACCCAGTCCATGGAGCGCAGCTCGTCGATGATCGAGCCCTTGATGCGCGCGATCGCATAGGTCTCGAACTTGATGTCCCGGTCCGGGTCGAAGCGCTCGATGGCGCCGATGAGGCCGAGAAGGCCGTACGAGACGAGATCGCCCTCCTCGACATGGGCCGGAAGCCCACTGCCGAGACGGCCCGCGACGTACTTCACGAGCGGTGCGTACGTGAGGATGAGCCGGTCGCGAAGCGCGCGGTCATTCGTCCGCTTGAACTCGTGCCAGAGTGCTTGAGTGTCCATAGCCCGCTCGACCATCGCCGCAGAGGATAGAAGGAGAAGCGGCTTTCGCGAGATATCGGCGCTTTTCCTACCTGAGCATCCTGAACGCCAGCTCGCCCATCCACAAGGCGAGCAAGACCGAAGCGGCCGCGATCACCCAGGCGGCGCCGCCGGCGTCGGCCGCGTAGAGGCCGAGCAGTAGGAAGCCGAGGGCGAGAACCGCGAAGAGCGCTCCGAGGGGCCTGCGACGCACCTCGGTACAATGCCTCCTCGCCTAGGGCCGTAGCTCAATTGGCAGAGCACCGGTCTCCAAAACCGGGGGTTCCAGGTTCGAGTCCTGGCGGCCCTGTCCCTCGTAGGCAAGCCGGAATCCCGCATTAGACGCGGGGTTGCGGCGCCTCTCGTCTACCGGCTCTCTACCGCAGCAAGGGGGCAGGAATCCGCTACAGGGAGAACACTTTTCCCCACGACTTCCCCAAAAGGGAAACCGCCCCGAAGCGCGGCTCCCCCTGCGATCCTGCCGAGCGGGCTTAGCTGGCGCGACCATCGCCGAGCCGTAACCGTGCCGTAGCTCTTGGCCGAGGCCCGTAATCGGATCCACGGGATAGCGGCGCTCCGAAACCTCGCAGCGCCGCTGTGCCTAGGGACCGCTACGCGGCCATTCGGCCACTTGGTCGGCTTCGACGATGCGCCAGAGCCCTTCACCGTTCAGGCCGGCGAGCCAGAGCGCGTCGACGAAGACGCGGATTCCGATCGTCTGGGCATCTTCGAGCGTGTCGGCTTCGACCTGGAACCTCGACGAGATCACTCCGTTATCGCGGTGGAAGACGGTTCTGGCACCGCTGACGTTGGGACTCGTGCGCATCGTCTCCTCGACGCGCGGCCAGACGTCCTCGTCGCTCGTCGTTTCCTCGGGCGTCTCGATGCTCAGGGTGAACTCGGGCACGCTCAGGCTGACTCTTCGCCGCGGCGCATCGCCGCAGCGACCGCGTCCCAGTGCGCTGAGAGCTCCTCCAAAGCGCGGGCCGTCGACAGCGCAGCTTGCTCCAATCGCCCGTTCACCTTCTCGACGTCGCTCAGACGCTTCTCAATGTCGCGGAGGCTCTGACCCAGGGCGCTCAGCTCTTGCGCAAGTACTTCACTCTCACTGGCGGCCATGTGCTCGAGGCCAAGTCCTCGTCGATCCTGCCTTTCGCCGCCTCGACGTCGGAGGCGGCCGCTGCGGCTACGTCTTCGGGCCGCGCCCAAACAGCTTGCGGATTCTTTCGATGAGGCTATGCATGGGGGACACTCTACTCCACGGCGCTACGCCATCCGGCGAGCGGAAGCGCCCGCGCCTAGGCGAGCGCCGGGCCCTCCGGCCACACGAAGGGCGACTCCCTTGCGCGCGAGTCGCCCCGTGTGGGTGGCGGGTGCCTATCAGAGGGAACGCTGCGGCCGCGTTCCCCTCGGACCCCGCCACCATCGCGACCCTCGCACAGTTCGGCCCCTCTTCATAGAGGCGGTTCGAGGCAGAGCCCGGACTTCGCCGCCGTCAGCGCGCCCGCGCTTCACCTTTCAGAAGACGCTCTAGCGTTCGGTGGGGACAGAGAGAGGCCCGACACCGGGCCGGGCCTCTTTTGCGTTTCACAGGGCGTGCAACAGTGTGCAACGCTACGCTGCTCGCCGCTCCTCGTACCGCCGCGAGCAGATCGCCCGAGGCTTCGTAACGCGCGCGAGATGCAGTTCGATACCAAGATCGCCGTCGTCCTCCGCGACGACCTCGCCGTCTGGCAGAAGACGAACGTGACCGCGTTTCTCGTCAGCGGCATCGCGGGAAGCGTGCCGGGCGTCGTCGGACCGCCGTACCGGGACGCGTCGGGGAACGAGTACCTGCCGATGTTCGTCCAACCCGTGCTCGTCTACGAGGCTGACCGTGCCGCGCTGCGGCGCGCCTATGAGCGCGCGATGGGTCGTGGCGTCACGCCGGCGATCTACACCAACGAGCTCTTCGCCACGAATCACGACGAGGCGAACCGCGCCGCCGTCTCCGGCGTCGCTGCGGACGACCTCGACCTCGTCGGAGTTGCGTTCCGTGCCGAGCGCAAGACGATCGACAAGATCGTCGACCGGCTCCGCTTCCATCCGTGAACTCGCCTACGGCGGTCGACCGGGAGGGTCATAGCGCCACTCGCCTCCTGTCCCCTTAGGCAACCCCCTTTCCCGCACCGCGAGCGGGATCGCGGCGTCTCAGGGGGACTCTCGTTGCTCCGCTCAGGCCAGCACAAGACCGCTCTAGTGGGTGCCCACTGGCGCGCGACTGGCGCGCAGTGTGAACATTCGCCAGTGACTCTCCTTCAAGCGAGGTTCCACTTCGAGCTCCGCCGTCTGTGCATCGAGCGCGATGGGGCTCACCTTCGCGCCCGACGAAGGGGACGCCGTCGGTCAGCGTTCGTCCGGAATCGACGATCTGTGCGCAGCCGAGCCGAGCGCGCGTGCCTCGCGGCCGTGACCAGGGCGCTCGCCGTCGGTCTCGCGGCCGCCTTCGCGGTCGCCGGCTGCGGCGACATGACGCTCGCCGGGGACGCGGTCGCCGCCCGACACGCGTCGGCGCCGACGCTGGCGCAGCTCATCGGCCAGAAGCTCTTTGTGAGCATGAACGGCACCACCCCATCGCCGTCTCTGCTCCGCCGCGTCCGCCTGGGACGGATCGGCGGCGTCCTCATCCACCGCGACAACTTCGCAACGGCGGTGCAGCTGCGCAGGATCACGAGCCGCCTGCAACAGGCGGCGACCGCTGGTGGCCGACCCAGGCTGCTGATCGCAGTCGACCAAGAGGGCGGAGCCGTGAAGACGGTCTCCTGGATCCCGCCGACGCTCTCGCCCCCGCGGATGGGCGAGCTCGGCTCGAGCACGATCGCGCGCAGGCAGGGGAGGCGGACCGGCGCCGCCCTCCGCGATCTCGGCGTGAACACCGACTTCGCCCCCGTGGCCGACGTGCCCGCCACGACCGCGTCCTTCGTGTACAAGCAGGGGCGAACCTGGTCGTTCAGCGCCGGGAAGACGACACGCCTCGCCAACGCCTTCGCCGCCGGTCTCGGCGAGGGTCACGCGCTCGCCGCGATGAAGCACTTCCCCGGCCTTGGCTTTGCGACGCGCAACACGGACGACTTCGCCGTGCGCATTTCCGCGACTCGGAGCCGGCTCGCGCCCGGGCTCGGCCCTTACCGCCGAGCGGTGGCGGTCGGCGTCCCGCTGATCATGCTCTCGAACGCCGTCTACGACGCCTACGATCGCCGCCACGCCGCCGGCTGGTCGCACGCGATCGGGACGACCTTGTTGCGAGGGAACCTCGGGTTCGAGGGCGTGACCGTCACCGACTCCCTCGACGCCGCAGCTGGCACGCGGGGACTGCCCACCGAACTGGTTGCGGTCCGCGCCGCCGGGGCCGGAACCGACCTGCTCCTCCTGACCGGATCCGAGGCTTCATCCCGAGCCGTGTACCGCTCTCTCCTCGGCGCCGCTCAGGCGGGCCGGATCAGCGGGGCGCGCCTCCGCGCTTCGTACCGGCGGATCATCGCTCTGAAGAGCGGCGCCTGACATCCGGCCCTCGGCCAGAACCTCCATCCCGCGCGTCGGCGCGAGGGTTCCAGGTTCGAGTCCTGGCGGCCCTGTGAAGACAAGCCCTGGAACCCGAGCCGGGTCACCGCCCCGAAAATTGCCGACGGGCGCTCCCGGAGGACGCCCGCCGTCTTGCCCTTGTTCGTCGCGTCAGGCCGTGGAGCCGGCCTTCGTGCTGAGCCCCAGGACCGTGCTGAAGAGAAACTCGCCGAGGTGGGCCTCTTTGAGCTCGATCTCGCCGGCCATGTTTTCCGTGATCCATTCGGCGGCGAGTGAGTTCGCCGCGTCGGCACTCGCCGCAGAGTCCCACGAGCTGATCGAGATGATCTCCCCGTCGCTCTCGAGGAGCGAGTAGCCCTTGAAGCAGGGCTGCGACTGGAAGACAGGCAGCATCCCCGCTTCCGCCCGTCGGGCAAGATCATGCGGGTCGCGCCCGTGTATCCGTACCTCGCTACGCGACCGTGCATGTGCGCCTCCCTCTCTGGCAATCCAACAACTGGGTGGCCGTCTCCACAGCCTCGGCCACCATTGCACGTTTCGTGCGCTATGTCACTCCGCCGGAAGTGCCCAGGCACGGTGGGAAGACAAACGTGCCCACGGGCGTCTTGTGGCCGACAGCACAGACATGGCGTCTGGCTCGCGGAAAGGGAGAAGGACATGCGGAAAGAGCGAAGGACCTGGATTCTCCGGCGTCTCGTGCTCGGGCTCGCGGTTGCAGCCTTCGTCGCTCCGGCGGCGCAGGCTCGAGTCGACGAGTCCGGGACGGCAACGGGCGGGAGCTCCGTCTCGCAGGGGACGCAGGCTTCCGGCGCCACCGTGGTCATCCACGGCGACGACAAGGTGATCGCCACGACGGGTGGCGCTTCGACCGCCGTCATCCACGGCGACGACAAGGTGCTCTCCCCGAGGGGCGCCGGCTTCATCGTCGGCGACGACAAGGTCATCGTCCCGAAGCCCGGCGCGTACACGCTCGCGGGCTACCGGCGGGCGCTTCCCCAGGACTACCCGGCGGCCCGGGTGACGGCAGTGCGTTCGCCCAGCCCCTTCGACTGGGGCGACGCGTTGGTCGGCGCAGTCGGCGCGCTGGCGCTCGCGGTGGCCGGCGGCCTGGTTCTTCTCAGCGTCCGGCACCGGCCCGGCCCGGCGGCAGCCTGACACACCCCTCCTCGAAGCAGGCGGGCCCCTTGTGGGGCCCGCTTGCTGTGCGGAGACGATGGCGTCGCCGAGGCCGTCCGGTCATCGTGGCTGCCGGCGACGGGCGGATGTCGGCTTGAAGGGCGCCGCCTGGCGCGGGCCGCCCAGGCATCTGAGCCAAAGCCGACACCCGCCACGGTCGGTGTCCCAACTCGGGCAGGGGGAGGGACTCGCCGACGTTAACGCAGGTGCTTCGGCCGCCGTGTTCCGATGCGGTGACAGTTCGGGGAAAGAGCTGGGGAGCTGCAGGCGACGCCGACGGTCACCCCGAGCGCTTCGGCGGCCCGGGGTGTAACGCTCTTGTGACGAGCTGGTAGCGAAGCGGTCGCCGCCCGTCGCATCCTCGAGCCGGCCGCTGCTACGGTCGGCCGGCCGAGCGTAGACCGCCGCGAGCCAAGGAGTGATCGTCGATGCCGAACCAAAAGCGAGTCCTGGTCAACGGGACGCTTTCCGATGCCGTCACCCGAGACGAGTTCATCGACTGGGTTCATGAACACGAAGTCAGCCCTGACGCCTGGGATCTCGTCCAAAAGCGCATTCTCCTCGAGCCGATGTTCAAGGTCGGCGAGTCGGTGGGGATCATTGCCTTCATGGACGTGGAGACAGAGGGTGAGGCTCTCGGCCTTCTCACCGAGCTCCCAATCGTCTTCGAGGGGATCCTCACGTTCACTGCGGAGAAGGTCAGCCCGGTGGCCCATTTCGAGTGAGGCGCCGTTCCACGACCTCGGCGCGCTGCTGCAATCATGTGCCCGGTGCTGAGCTTCACGGTGACGATCGAGGGCCCCGGCTGGGAAGATTTCCAGGACGTCGAGCTGCTGGGCCTTCCCGACGAAGGCGAGCCGATCGAGACCAAGTACGGAACTTGCCTCGTCACCCATGCCGAGCTCATGCCCGACGGCGAGCGGTACGCCGGCAAGATCGTCTGCCGAACGTCCTAGCCGTCGCCTCCGACTAGCTGTCCGCTGCGGGCTCCGTCCCGGGCGGCAGGTCGAGGACGACCGTCGCCGTCCCCGCGTCCAGAAGGCCCTCGACCAGCTCGACGAACGCGTGCGGGTCCTCGAATGGCGTGTCGGGGTCGAGGCCTGCGGCCTTCAGGAAGCCGCGGTCTCCCTGGACGCGCCCGTCGACCCAGCGAGCCCATACGTCCTGGCCCTGCCTTCGACCGCCGATCTCCACTCTCGCCACCCGGATCCCCTTCGTCTCAGGTCCGGCTCACGATGTCGAACCGCTGCTCCTGCGAGAGGACCTTCTCGCCGGCGCCGCGGTTGTGGCCCGGCAGCACGAAGGAGCCGACGGGGGTCTCGTGGGCCGTCTCGAACTCGCCGATCGTCGCGTGGATACGGCCGGTGCAGCCACGATCTGCGCACTCGCAGAGGAACGGCACCAGCCGCTGCTCCTCGACGATGACGAGGTCCTGGAACCGGTCGGAGGCGGAACGGAAGCTTCGCTGGTTGTCGACGAGGCGGTCGTCCCTGGTGGACTTGCCGTTACCGGTCATGGGGGCGCAGGACGCTCCTGGTCGTCTCGAAAGACACGGACATGGGTGTCTCCCTTCCTCAGTTCGATGATCCGGGAACGGAGACCTCTCGGGGAAGCTCGAAGCGCCGAAGGGGCGCACCCGGTCTACTCATGGTACACCGCTGTCCGGGATCGAGAGGGCGCCGCCCCGGCGGACGGCGCCCTCCCCACTCCTGCTACCAGCTGGTCGGCTTGCCCGGCTGGAAGAGCCAGACGTCGAAGAAGTCGTCCAGGTCCATCCCGGACGCCGCCTCGGCGGCGGCGATGAAGTCCGCCGTCGAGACGTTGCCGTAGCGGTTGTCGGTCGCCCAGTCGCGGATGAGCTGGAAGAACGCCAGGTCGCCGATCTTCACCCGGAGTGCCTGCAGCGTCATCGCCCCGCGCTGGTAGACCGGCGTCGAGAAGAGAACGGCAGCCGACGGGAGCGCGTCCGGCGGGGTCTGCCAGAACGAGCTCGTCGCGGGCCGGCTGTACTGCGTGTTGAACGCCTGCTGGGCCGTCCGGGTTCCGAGATGCTCCGTCCAGAGCCACTCCGAGAACGTGGCGAAGCCCTCGTTCAGCCACATGTCGGGCCAGATCTCGAGCGAGACCGAGTCGCCGTACCACTGGTGGGCGATCTCGTGCGCGAGCGTCGCCTCACTCGGCATGGAGGCGTAGTTCGGCTTCGTCTGCGTCTCGAGCGCGTAGCCGACGTTCGGCGCACGATCGACGACGGCGCCGGTCGCGTCGAACGGGTACGGCCCGAACACCGAGCTGAAGTACTCGTGGATCGCCGGGATCCGCGACAGCACCGCGCGGCTCGACGTGATCGTCGGGTCGACGGCGACGTAGTTGGGCGTGCCGTCCGGGAGCGCCGACTGGGTGAGGTCGAAGCTCCCCAGAGTCGCCGTGGCCAGGTACGTCGCCATCGGGCTCGAGTGGCTCCACTTCCACGTCGTCTTCCCGTTCGCCGTCGTCGAGGAGACGAGCACGCCGTTGGCGAGCGCCGTCAGCCCCTGCGGCACGGTCACCGAGATGTCGAAGAGCGCCTTGTCGTTCGGGTTGTCGTTCGACGGGTACCACCCCGGGGAGCCCTGCGGCTCGTTGACGACGTAGGCGCCGTCGCTCGTGGGGACGAAGCCCTCGATGGAGTCGTCCGGGTCGGTGATCGGCTCGACGATGCCGGCGTACTCGACGACCACCGAGAAGCCGGCTCCGTCCTTGATCTTCTTGCGCGGCGAGACCGTGAGCTCCTGGCCGTCGCGCGACCACTCGGCCGGCTCCATCTTGAAGCCTTTCTTCGTTCCCACTTCGATGCTCGAGACCGCGAGAAACTCGCGCAGGTCGAGGTTGAACGTCTTCAAGCCCTGAGTCGCCTCGGCGACGATCGTCACCTTGCCGACGAGGAGGTCCGTGGCCGGGTCGAAGTCGATGTCGAGCGCGTAGTGGCGGACGTCGTAGCCTCCGTTCCCCGCGTTCGGGAAGAACGGGTCCCCGAGCCCGGGAGCTCCGGGCGTGTAGCGGTTCGCCGATGCGGTGGTCGCGAAGACCCCCATCAGAACGGTGAGCGCGACGGCGTAGACGCCGGCGCGCCGGAACTGCTTCGTGATCACTGGCCCTCCTCCCCGGATTACCTGGCGCCGCCAGCCTAGTCGCAGCACGACCCTGGTTCAACAGGACCAAAACTTCACCGTCGCCTGGGAGAACCTTTGCCCTGGCTTCGCCCGCGCTAGACCGTGGCCGCCCTACGGTCGGAGGTATCGACAAGGAGGTTCTCGATGGCCCGGAAGCACACATTCTTCATCGTCGTCCTGCTCGCCGCGGCCGCGGTGTCCGGGCTCTTCGCATTCGTGCGAACGGTCGACCTGGGCCAGCCGACCGCCGCGAGCGCACCGGCGCCGGCTGCGGTGTCCGAGTCTGCGCTCGAAGCCCGGCTCCGCGCGCTCGACCGCTTCGAGGCGAAGCTCCGCAAGCAGCTCGCGAAGAAGCCGTCCGCGCGCCAGGCCCTGCCGGCCACGGTGATCACGCGCGTCGCCGCACCCCAGACCGCCTCGGGCTCCGACGAGTTCGAGCACGAGGAGGAAGAGGGAGACGATGACTAGCCACGTCGCCCGCCTGTACGCGCTGGCCGCGTCCATTCTGGGCCTCTTCCTCGCCTGGGCGGGCATCGCCGCGGCCCCCTGGCCGACCACGACAACCGCCCGCGGCAGCCAGCGATCCCCGGCCGGCGACCCTCGCCGCGTACGAGCGGCAGCTCAAGCAGGACGCCCAGCTCGTCCGCCGCCTCACCAAGCAGCGCGCCGAGCAGCCGCCCCCCGCCGCGCCGAGCGTGCGCATCGTCACCGTCCCGCCCGTCGCGACGACGAAGACCTCGTGACCCGGCACGCCTTCCGCGCCATGGGGACGGACGTCGAGCTCCACCTCGACGCCGGGCCAGAGGACGACGCCCTCCGCGCCGCGGAGGCCGAGTTTCGGCGACTGGAAGGGCTACTCTCCCGCTTCCTCCCGGACTCGCAGCTCTCGTGTCTCAACCGCCGCGGCGAGCTCACGGCCGGGCCGGACCTGCTCGCGGTCGTCGGGGCGGCCCTGGACGCGCGCGAGCGGACGGCGGGTCGGTTCGACCCGACCGTGCACGACGCGCTCGTCGCGGCGGGCTACGACCGCACCTTCGAGCTTGTTTCCGCCCGAGACGGCGCACCGACCGGGCTCGAAACGGCGTGCGGCGGCGGAGTGAAGGTCGACCGCGAGAGCGGCTCCATCGCACTCGATCCCGGCGTCAAGCTCGACCTCGGCGGAATCGGGAAGGGTTTCGCCGTCGACAGCGCCCTCCGGATCCTGGCCGGCGTCGGCCCGGCTGTCGTCGACGCCGGCGGGGACATTGCGGTCACCGGAAAGCCATGGCCGATCGGTGTCGAGACCTCGGCGGGGACCATCACCCTCGAGGTGCGCGAGTGCGCGCTCGCGACCTCGGGCCGCGACCGTCGTCGCTGGGCCGGCCCGGAGGGCGAGCGGCACCACCTGATCGACCCCGCCACCGGGCGCCCCGCCGAGGGCGACCTGCTCCGCGTCACGGCCCTCGCCCCCACCGCGATCGAGGCGGAGGTCCTCGCCAAGGCGCTGTTCCTGGCGGGGGACGCCGAGAGCGCGGCGGCAGAGGCCGACGAGCTCGAGATCCCGGCCGTCCTCGTCACGCGCGACGGCCGGACGGTGCTCGCGGGAGGGCTGGCGTGAAGAGCGACCCGACCTTCTGGCTGCTCGCGCGGGCGAGCGGGCTCGTCGCGTACGCGCTCGTCACCGCGTCGGTCCTCGCCGGGCTCGTGCTCAAGGCGCGCCCGTTCGGACGTTCGGTCAGCCCGGCGGTGATCGTGGACGTGCACCGCTTCCTCGCCCTGCTCGGGCTCGGGGCTCTGGTGCTCCACGCCGCGGCTCTCGTCCTCGACGACACCGTCGACATCGGCCTCGGAGCGCTCCTCGTACCCGGCAGCGCCCCCTATCGGCCGGTCGCGACCGCGCTTGGAGTTCTCGCCGCCGAGCTGATGGTGCTCATCTACATCTCCTTCCCGCTGCGCAGGCGCATCGGCACGAAGGCCTGGCGCGGGTTGCACTGGTTCACGTATCTCGTGTTCGCGCTCGCCACGCTCCACGGCCTCGCCGCCGGCACCGACAGCGGTCAGACCTGGGCGCTAGCGCTCTACGGCGCCGCGGTCGGGGCGGTTCTCTCGGCCGTCGTCTGGCGAGTGCTCGTCCCACCGACCCAAGGAGGTCCCCGACATGTACCGCATCGAGATCGACAGGTCGCTCTGTAGCGGCTTCGGCTCCTGCGTGGACGCCGCGCCCGCGCACTTCCGCCTCGGCGACGACGGCATCGCCGTCACCCTGGTGGAGGAGACCGACGCCGACGCCGCGCTCGAGGCCGCCCGCTCGTGCCCGATGGGCGCGATCATCGTCCTCGACGAGCAGGGCCGGGAGGCGGCATGACCCCCCGCCGTGTCCTGATCGTCGGGGCCGGCCTTGCGGGGAGTCGTTGCGCCGAGGTCCTTCGCGCCGAGGGCTTCACGGGGGACGTCGTGCTCGTGGGCGAGGAGCAGCATCCACCGTACGAGCGTCCTGCGCTCTCGAAGGAGCTCCTCGCCGGGCGGCGCGACGAGATCCGTCTGCGCCCTGACGAGTTCTGGCGGGAGCGAGAGATCGAGCTTCGCCTCGGAACGCGGGTCCAGCGGATCGACACCCGTCGTCGCGTCGCCCGGACCGACGCGGGGCCGATCCGCTGGGATGCCCTCGTCCTCGCGACCGGAGCGCGCCCGCGGCGCGTCGCGGCGCTCGAGGGAGGCGCCGGGGTTCACGTGCTCCGCACGCTCGCGGACGCGAAGGTCCTCGGCTCTGCCCTGGCGCCTGGCCGCGGCCTCGCCATCGTTGGTGCCGGATTCGTCGGCGCGGAGGTCGCGTCGACGGCCGTGGAGCTCGGCGCGGAGGTCTCCCTGCTCGAGGCCGGGGCCCTGCCGTTTCAGGCGCTCCTCGGCGACGACGTCGGCCGGGTCCTCGCCGAGCGCTACCGGTCGGCAGGGGTCGATCTCCGCACCGGCGCGGCGGTGGAGGGGCTGCGCAGGACGGCGGCCGGGCGCACTCGCGCGCTCGCGCTCGCGTGCGGGACCGAGGTCGCGTGCACCGCCGCGCTCGTCGCGGTCGGGGCGGAGCCGGCCACCGAGCTTCTCGGAGGAGGGCCGGTCGAGACCGATGCCTGCGGCCGCACCGCCCAGCCGGGCGTCTACGCGTGCGGCGACGCCGCAACGGTCTGGCGGCCCTCGGTTGCCCGGCACGTCCGAACCGAGCACTGGACGAGCGCCGCGGCTCAGGGAGCGGCGGTCGCGAGGGCGATCCTCGGCCGCAGCGCGTCCGCAGACGACGTCCCCTACTTCTGGTCGGACCAGTTCGGAATGCGGCTACAGCACGTCGGCCACGCCGTCGGCTGGGCCAGCGTCGTCCTCGAGGGCGGCCCCGGCTCGTTCTCCGCCCGCTACCACGCCCGCGACGGCACGCTGGTGGCCGCGCTCCTCGCCAACCGCCCGCACGAGGTTGCCGCGGTTCGCCGCGAGCTCGCCGAGAGTCGGCTCGCTGCCTAGTGGTGGCTCGCCGAAATACGGCTGTGTCGAGCGACATTCCGCCAAACCCTCCTAGTGGTGGGAGTGGACGACCGCGTGGCCCCGGCCGCGGGCGATCAGCCAGCGGTTGGCGGGGAACGTGATCACCCACGCCACGGCGAGCGCAAGGCCGAGCGTCCACCAGAAGAGGACGTCGCCGAGCCCGGCGTCCATCGCTCCCGGATAGACGAGGAGGACGCCGTTGTCGACGAGCTCCATGATCGTGATCGAGATCGTGTCCGCGGCGAGGGCGATGGGGACGACCTCCCGCACGGAGAGGCCCGGAGCGGAGCAGCGGCAGGCTCGTCAGCAGGTAGCCGAAGAAGAACGCGAGCACGATCGCCAGGACGATCGTCGCCAAGTTGCCCCAGCCGAGCGCGGTCGCGATCACGAATCCGAGCACCTCGCCGATGGCGCAGCCGGTCAGGCAGTGGGTCGTCGCGCTCGCCGCGAGCCGGTTCAGGGACGCCCCTCCGTGCTGCGTCGCGTGGCTCAGCGGACGGCGAACTCCACCCAGAGCGGGTAGTGGTCGGAGAGCTTCCAGGAGAGCTCGGTCTTGGTCCTGCCGGCCTCGAGCAGCGGCACGAAGTCGAAGCCCCCGGCGGCGGCGTCCTCGAGCCCCAGCACCGGGCCGCGGGCCTCGTCGACGAACCAGGCGATCTGGTCGTAGAACTTGCTGTCACCGGGATCTCCGAAGATCGTGCGCGGCACGTCGTTCAGCTGCGGCGCCGGCTGGATCCCGGTGGAGGTGAAGGCGTCGAAGAGCGGGTCGCCCTGCCGGTCGATGTTGAAGTCCCCGAGCGCGATCAGGTTCTGGTTCCACTGGCGCTCCTCCTTGGCCCAGCGCGCCAGCCAGGCGGCGATCTCCCTCAGCTCGGCGGCTCGCGCCGTCTCCTCCCCGTAGAGGACGTGGAGCGTGACGAGCGTGAGCTGGATGCGATCGGCCGCGAAGCTGACCGCATAGGGAGTGCGGGCGAACTGGCGGTCCAGGCCTGTCGGCTTGACCGACGTGCCGGTCTCGATGGCGACGACGAGCTCGCCCGCGAGCCCTGACGGCCGCACGCGTCGCAGGTCGAAGGCGAAGGCCATCCGCTCGTTGTTGCCCGCCTTGCCGCGTGTGACGTCGGTCATGATCGTCGCCCAGTTGGGGCCGAGGGCCTGCAACAGGGTCTGGAGCGCGGTCAGGTTCCCCCGCACCTCCTGGATGGCGACCACGTCGAAGCGGGAGACGATCTCGGCGATGCAGCGGACGTCGAAGAGATCGCGCACCGGCTCGTCGCCCTTCTCGGCCTGCCACTTGTCGGTGAGCCCGCCGAAGGCGCGCAGGTTCCAGGTGCCGACGAGCAGGTTCCGGTCGAGCTGCTTCGCCGGGATCTTGGCGTCGAGCGCCGCCCGGAGCGCGAGGAAGCGCTCGGCGAGTGGCGCGGGGAGAGAATCGGTGACGCTCGGCGTAGCACGACAGTCTACGCTCGCCGGAGACGATAGGATCGCCCCGCCGAGCCAGGACACCATGAGCGCCGACCCTCTTTCCACCGAAGCCCGCATCAAGCTCGTCGACGAGCACGTGCAGGCCGAGGTCGAGCGCGACCTCGAGAAGATCATGAAGACCTGGGGCGAGAACCCGGACTTCGACGACGTCCCGTGGGACGAGCAGTTCTCGGGACGCGACGGGATCCGCCACCACTACGACGAGCTCCTGGCCGCGTTCCCCGACCTCGGAATCGAGGTGCACGACCGCCACGTCACCGACCGCTTCGTGATCCTCGAGGTCACCGTCTCGGGGACGCACCTGGGCGACTGGCGCGGGCTGCCGGCGATGGGGAAGCGCATGGAGTCGCGCGTCTGCGCCCTCTACAGCTTCGACGACAAGGGGATGCTGGCGCTCGAGCGGACGTACTACGACAAGGCGAAGATCCTGGAGCAGCTCGGCATCTTCGCCGACCCGCGCACGACGACCGGAAAGGTCATGGCGGCGCTCACGCCTCCCTTCGCCATCGTGCGGAAGCTCGGCGAGCGCTTCGTCGAACGCCTGAAGCGCTAGGGCGCGCCGTACTCCGGGAAGGAGGCGCTCTTCCCGCGCCTCCGGCCGAGCGCGGCCAGGGCCCGCCAGAGGTGTCGCTGCAGCCCGAGCGGGATCCCCGGCGCGGCGATCTCCGGCGCATAGCGGTCCATCACCAGCGCGATCTGCAGGAGCCCGCGCGGGAGCCCGGAGGCCGGTAGGCGGATGCGCCCGTCACGCGAGAGGCCCAGGTAGGCCCGGAAGTAGTCGTCCAGGGCGAGCGCGGGGCGAACGGCGACGAGCAGCTGTGCCGGCCCGGGCGCGTCCCGGAACCCGTGCGGCGTCCGCGGTGGGATGACGACGCTCTCCCCCGGCCCGAGCGCCCGCGTCTCGCCGGCGATGTCGAGCACGAACGTCCCGCTCACTCCCGTGAACGTCTCCTCCTGCGTCGGGTGGGCGTGCGAGCGGACGAAGCCGCCGGCGCTCACGTAGAGGTCGGCCTCGAGCAGCTCCCCGCCCGTCTCGGCCCCGGTGCGCCTGAAGACCCAGCGCTGGCCGGAGACCGGATCGGAGACGTCGCGCGGTGCGTCCATGCGGTAAGGATCGCAGCATGCAGTCGAGACTGCGACCTAGGGGAAGAACGAGTAGGCGGTCGTTCCGATGCCCAGGACCGTTGCGGGCACGCCGACAACCAGCGTCCGCAGCTGAGCGCGATGCGCGCTTACGGCCTCCTGGATTGGTCGAGCAACTTGTGCGTCATCGGAGTCAGCCGGAGCACTCTCGATCGCGTCGAGCGCGATCGACGCGAACAGGTAGGCGGCGTAAGCCAGCGGCACGACGACGACGAGATAGGCCACCGAGACCACGAGTGTCACCACCACCACGACCAGCCAGAGAGGTATCGCCAGAACGACGGCGACGAAGCGCAACCGAGCCAGCATCGGCGGCGGAAAGCCCCGGATGAAGAGCCCGGCCGAAAAGAACGCCAAGCCCGTGACCCGGAAGGCACTTGCAGTGAAGTCACGCACGCTGGGTGACGTCGCCTGGTCGAGCCAGCCCGGGAAGGTCTCGGTCAGGCCCGAGCCGCTCGAGAAGTTCAGAGCAAGGCTGTAGAGACCGATCAGTGCCAGCACGAACGACACCTTTTCGCTCGGCGGCGCCTCGGGGAGAAACCACAGAAGCCAGACGTTCACCGCCAGGAGCAGGACATAGGCGAGCGCCATCCACTGCGTCGCCCAGATACCGCCGGGTGACCGATTCCCATCGACCATGATGCCGTCCTCCCCTGGTGCGAAGCCGTCGCCAAGTCACAGGATCCTCCCGCAGGCGGACGCACCGCTTTGACACGAGGAGAAAGCGTGGCTTAATCGAAGGTGACACGGAAGTTCTGCGGCGCCACCAACCGGCCCGAGCCCCGGGCCGGCAGGAGAAGGGGCGCTGATGGCCGGCACGCAGACGATCGCCCAGTCCCGCGCGGAGGACGCGCGGCAAATTCGGGTGTCCAGGGAGACGGTTCGCCTCCTGCCGATCGTCGCCCCCGTCGTCTTCGGCGGGACGCTCGTCACGGTGCTCGCACTCTCGGCGCTCGCCGCACTGGAGCCGTCTCCGGCGACTCTCGCCGGGATGATGGCGCTGCTCGTCGCGGCCACGTTCGTCGAGGCCTTCCCCGTCCCGATCGCGAACGTTCCCGTGGGAGGCACGTCGCTCGCCACGGTGTTCATCGTCGGGACGGCGACGATCTACGGCTGGGCGCCGGCGATCGTCGTGGGCCTCGTGACCCAGTTGCTCGTGGAGGTGATCCGGCGCCAGCCGGCCATCCGGGTCCTCTACAACAGCTCGGTCTATGCGCTCGCGGCCGCGGCGGCCGGCGCCGTCTGCGCGGTGATCCCCGACGACGGCTTCGGCTGGCTCGCGCTCGAGGTCGCCCTTGCCTCGACCGCGTTCTACGCGGTCAACATCCCGCTCGTGGCGGCAGTCGTGAGCCGCTGGGCGCGGGACGGATTCGTCTCCCTGCTCAGGCGCGCGGTCTCGTCGACCTTCATCGCGTTCGCGATCATGGCCTCGCTGACGCTCATGCTCGCGGTGCTCTGGGACCGGTCGCCGTTCCTCTCGGCAGCGCTCGTCGGGCCGCTCGCGGCGATTGCCCTCTACCAGCGCTCGGTGTTCCGCGAGCTCGCAGCCATGCGGCTCGCGCTCACCGACCCCCTCACGGGGCTCGGCAACCACCGTCACTTCCACGACCGCCTCGCGCACGACGTGACCGAGGCCGAGGAGAAGGGCTTGCCGCTGAGCGTCTGCATGCTCGACATCGACAACTTCAAGGAGGTGAACGACAGGCTCGGGCACCCGAAGGGCGACCACGTCCTCGCGCAGGTGGCCAGCCGGCTGCGGCAGGACGGGGAGGCATTCCGGATCGGCGGCGACGAGTTCGCGCTCCTGCTTCCGGGCCGGGACGAGCACGAGGCGATCGCGGTCGCCGACGGCATCATCCGGCGCGTGGGCCTCCTCCAGGCGGCGCCGGGGCTGACCATCCGGCTCTCGGCGGGCGTCGTCACCTACCCCCAGGTCGGGCTCGACCGGTCCGAGATCGTCACCGTCGCCGACCAGGCTCTCTATCTCGCCAAGGAGCAGGGGAAGAGCCGCGTGCGCGCGTACCACCCGGACCTCCGAGAGCTGCCGAGCTTTGCGGGCCTCGGCGATGCCCCGGACCGCGACGCTCGCCTCAGGGCGGCCGCCAGCCTGGCCCACGCCGTGGACGAGCGCGACGCGTACACCGGCCGCCACTCCTATGTCGTCGCCGAGCTCGCGGCCCGGGTTGCCGGCCTCCTCGGCCTCGCGGCGGAGGAGGTCGAGCTCGTGCGCCTCGCCGGCAGCCTCCACGACCTCGGCAAGCTGGCGATCCCGGAGGAGATCCTCCGCAAGCCCGGGCCCCTGAGCGAATCCGAGGCCCTCGTCCTGCGACGACACCCGCAGATCGGCTACCGGATGCTGCGCTCGCTCGGCGTCGAGCCCGTCTCGGCCTGGGTGCTCCACCATCACGAGCGCTGGGACGGCCGGGGCTATCCGCACGGCCTGGGCGGCGAGGAGATCCCGCTCGGCGCGCGGATCCTCTTCGTCGCGGACGCCTACGACGCGATGACGAGCGACCGCGTCTACCAGTCGCACCTGGACCATGACGACGCCGTTGCCGAGCTCGAGCGGTGCGCGGGCACGCAGTTCGACCCGCAGGTCGTCGCCGTCTTCGTCAAGGGCGTCAAGCCCGCCGAGGTTCTCGCCCTGAAAGGCGGCTAGCGCCCCGACGGAGGGGCGCTAGCCGAGCAGGCTGCGTGAAGGAGCGCTACCCGCCCCACTTCCAGCCGGCGGCGGGGAGCGCGGCGAGCACGAGAGCGCCGGCGACGGCGAAACGAATCGAGAGCACGCGGAGATGCGACATGCGTGGTTCCTTTCGGGTCGGGGAGAGCACTCACTCGCATCGACCGCCCAGGGCGCACGCACGATCCCGCCGCGGAGCTAGGACCATCCCGCGTTCGGGGTAGGCCTAGCCGGCGCGGGCGTGGCGCCGCACGGCCTTCAGCGCCGCCACCGCTGCGATCCCCGCGACGAGCGCGCCGCCGACGATCATCGGGATCCGGCGCGCGCTGTGCACGTCCTCACGCAGGTCCGCGAGCGCGTCCACGAGCTGGTTCCGCTCGGTTGCCAGCTGCCGCCGGATCTCTTCGGCGCTGCGCCCGTTATCCGCCATGGCCGCTCCGGATGACCTGCTTCGTGAGCCGTGCCTCTTCGATCGCCTGCTCGGGCGCGAGCGGCGTTCCCTTCTTCATCATCCTCTTCGCGAGCAGCCCGAGGATCAGCGTCAGCAGCAGCAGGATGCCGAAGACGATCAGCAGCGCCAGCCACCAGTCGACGACGAGAGCGAGCGCGGCCGCGATCGTCGCGAAGGCAAAGGCCACGGCGTAGAAAGCCATGACACCGGCCGCGATGCCGAGCCCCGCGCCGGCGCCCAGCGAGGCCGCCTTCTTCCTCAGCTCGAGAGCGGCGAGCTCCTTCTCGAGGTGCGCGATCGACCGCGCGTGCCCGACCACACGCCGCGTCGAGGCGCGAATCCCTCGGGGCTCGCTCGCGTTCGCACTCACGCCGGGCAGCTTAGCCGGTGTACGGCTTCGGGAAACCCTCGCTACGATGACCACGAGCGCCCTCTTAGCTCAGTTGGTAGAGCACCTCCATGGTAAGGAGGGGGTCGACGGTTCGAGTCCGTCAGAGGGCTCTGCAAAAGCCCCGCAAATCGCGGCTTTATCCTTCGGATTGACTTGCACGAGCTCCAGGATGCGGTGGGTATGGAGCCGTTTATGGAGCTTTCAGGTCTGAGAAAGCCCTCTTGCGGGCCGACTAGATACCCTCAAGCCCCGCGAGCAGCTAGTGGCCGGCCTGGCGCGCTCACGTCCGGGTGAGACCCCGGATGGTGTAGCGCAAGTTCCGATCGACATCCCCGAGTCCCCGCCGGACGACGGCGGGGACTCGGTACGAGACGACGGCGGGCACGAGACGGGCGAGACTGCTCTTGTCCACGGATGCGGACCTCAGCCCGAACGCATGGCACCGTCTGGTCCCAACAACGTGCTGCGAGGGTCCGCCGACGCGCGATCGTAGCCCGTCTCGCTCCTCCATCAAGTGGCGGGGCAGCGGTGACGCGCCAACGCTCGCTGCAACTCGGCTCCGCGGACACGCGCGAGCCTCCAGCGGAGGCTGGTTCGGCCACGTACGGCGAGCAGAGCCGTCTTGCCAACGCCTCGGGGGGCCACGAACTACCGTGTTGTGCGCAACACGGGGCTCAACTCGGACCTCCTGTAGGGCAGCGCATTCGCGAGCTCCCGGCGCGAGCTGATGCCGAGCTTCTGGAATACCTTGCGCAGGTGGTATTCGACCGTGCGCGGACTGAGGTAAAGCTGCGCCGCGATTTCCGGGTTCGTGAGCCTGTCGGAGGCCAGACGCGCGATCTGCGCCTCTTGCGGCGTCAGTTCGTCGCGCGTCGGGTCGGTCCGCTTCCGCACCGTCTCTCCCGTAGCCAGCAGCTCCCGTCGGGCGCGGTCGGCAAAGCCCCGCGCGCCCATTGTCTCGAACGCGTCCAGGGCCGCCTTCAGCTGCTCGCGTGCGTCGACACGGCGGCCCTCTCGCCGCAGCCGCTCGCCGTAGGTTAGCTGCGCTCGGGAATGGAGTCGTCGACCAGGAACAGCTCAGGCAGTGGGCACACCGGTTCGAGCTCGCCGCCCTCGAAGACCTTCTCCTGGAGCCGGCGGACAAAGCCTACTCGTCTGAATGACTGACGATGTTGAGGATGTTGCCATCGGGAGCCCGGACGAAGAATCGCCGCACGCCCCAAGGTTCATCGGTCAGCGGATGTACGATCTCGTACCCACGCCGGCGAGCCTCGGCGTATGCCTCGTCCACGTCGGAGCCGACGTGCACCGAGATGACGGAATCCTGCGGCGCGCTGGCATCGCCGGTTACGAGCTGTACCGAGGCCCGCCCGTCCGCTGAGGTGTACCTGGCCACCCAGCCGAGGTTCATCGCCTCCACGCTCAGCCCCAGGTACTCCCGGTAGAACTCGCTCGCAGTCGCTATGTCGGCAACCGGGAGGTTCGCGGTTATGCCGGTTACCCTCATGATCCCCTCCTCGTCGGTGGCAGGCTTGGATGCGCAGAGCCTGCCAGAGCTCCCGGTGCGGCACGGCGCTCATGGCCCTCGAAGACAGGGACAGCTGCGCCCTCTACGACATTCCAGAGCTCTTCCTCAGGATGGTGGCGCCCATACCGGTCGGGCGTCGACGGCGATATCGCAGTAGGCGAGGGTGACGGAGACCTCTCTCAGCGCCTCTCTCACCACCGACGAGCATGGGGAAGTTCCGTGAGCAGGTCCGGGGAACTCCGGCGCCGGGTGTGGAGTGTTCGCCGTCATGGCAGGTTGAGCTGCCAGGTCACCCCGTAGCGATCACCCACCCAGCCAAAGCGGGTACTGAACCCGTAGTCGTTGAGGGGCATGAACACCTCGCCGCCATCGGAGAGCCGATCGAAGAGTCGCTCGAGTTCGCTGGTGTCGTCGCAGTCGATCCAGAGTGACACGGCTGGAGTAAACCCCCACTCATGACCGATGGGGCTGTCGGCACAGCTGAACTCGCTGTCGGCGAGACGGAACCTCGCGGCCTTGACCGTGCCTTCGGGTCCGCCGTCGCCCTGACCGTAGTGGTCGATCTCGATGAGTTCGAAGTCGTCGAAAACGTCCCGGTAGAGATCGAGTGCCGCGGTGGCGGCACCGTCTTGAAAGGTCAAGAAGGTTCGGAGCCCTTGGGTCATGGGATCGACGCTAGCAAGGTGCTGCTCCTCGGCAGCCGAAGATGTAGCCGTCGATCAGCTGCGCGAGGAGGCTCCCGACCAGCGCTGCCGGGTGAGCGTTCGTGCTCATGCGTGCCTCCGTGATGAGCGGGAATCCGAAAGCGAAGCCTGTGGCGTCGCGGCTCTCGCGGCTGGCTCCGATTCGAGCCCTGACAGGTAGCTCCGCACGTGGTCTGCGACAAGCTCCGGTGCCTTCTCGTCCGGTGCCAGATGGTCGAGTCCGTCGATGATCTTGGCATCCGAATCCGGGATCGTGCGCTGAAGGGCGTCGAAGAGTTCCGTTGTGACGAACCGTGGACTCTTCTGCCCGCCGAGGAGCAACACTCGTGCGCGGATCGAGGAGTAGCGGTCGACCGTGCCGTCGTCGAGCCGCGCGACCTGCTCGTGCTCGGCGAAGTTCGCTTCGAGCAACGGCGACATCTCTTGCCAGCGGCGCCGGCTGATCGCCAGGCGCAGGATTAGTCGCACACACCACAACGGCAGCCTGCCGAGCGGGGTCGGTGCGGAGCCGCCTTGGCGGACCATCGACGCGAAGGCGCCCCGGGCGTCGCCTGCGGCGAGAAGCTCGCGATAGCGCGGCATCCAGTCGACACCGATCGAGCCACGGACAGACACACCTGGCTCGTAGGCCGCTACCTGGAAGAACACCGCGGAGCGCCGCGCGGCCTCGAGCGCAATCAGCCCGCCGTAGCTGTGGCCGAAGACCGCGTCGGCGCCGGTCGCCGTCTGGACGGCGATGAGGTCCTCGACCTCTTTGTCGATGCTGTAGTCCAGGCCTTGGGGGCCGCTCGCGCCCCGGCCGCGGCGCTCGATCACATGGACGGCAAAGGACCGCGCGAGCGCGCGGGCAAATGGAAGGTAGTCACGGGCGGTTCGAAGGGCTCCGCCGATCACGACCACGCCCTTCCCTGCGCCGAAGCTGTCGTAGGCAATCGCGGTGCCGTCCAAGGACCGAACCGTCGACCGGGTGGGCTCCATCGCGCCTGTCATCGGCGAACTCGTCCCCGGTTGCCCGACGGCGCTTCGAGCGCATCGAGCTGCTCAAGCAGGCGTCGGGTGTAGTCGGCGTACGTTCGGTACGGAACCCCGGCGTCTTCAACGAGCGCCGCGAATCGCTCCTCCAGATGGCCGCCCCAGCGATGCACGAGACGCTCGCCGGCCGGGGTAAGGGTGAGCTGGCGGCGATTTCCGCCTCCCCGGTCTGCGACGACCTGCAACAGCCCCTCCTCTGCCAACACACGAGTCATCCGGCTCACCGAGGGCTCGCTCACCCCCAGCCGCTCGGCGAGAGCGCGCTGCGTATCGGCGCCCAATGATCGGACCATGAACAGAGCCAGAAAGCGTGAATAGGACAGACCTGCCTCGGCGCGCAAGATCGCGTCCGCTGCTCGGTCGAGGCGCGCCGTGAGCGCGTGCAGGTTACGGCTCAGATCTTGTTGCACCGCGCTAGCTTAGCATGCTAAGTTAGCAACGCAATGATCGACCCGCACGCGCTTGTCCTGCGCGAGATCGAAGATCGTGATCTCGGCGTGCTGTTCGAGCACTCGAGGGATCCCGACGCTATCCGGATGGCCGCGTTCACCCCGCCGGACGCCGATGATCGAACGAACTTCGAGCGACGGTGGGCGCGACTGAGGAGCGACCGCTCTACAACGAACAGGGTCGTCGAGATCGACGGTCGAGTCGTGGGTCACATTGCGAGCTTCGACTTGGAGGGTCACCGCGAGGTCACCTATTGGATCGGCCGTGAAGATTGGGGCCGCGGCATTGCCACGCGTGCCCTACAAGAGTTCTTGCAGCTGGAGGCAACCCGTCCGCTTTACGCTCGCGCTGCGAGCGACAACGCCGCCTCGATTCGTGTGTTGATGAAGTGCGGTTTTTTGATCGTGGGCGAGGGGCGCGGGTTCGCTCATGGGCGTAACGAGGAAACGGACGAGGTCGTGCTCCGACTCGATGCATGACCCCAACTGCCCTCGGCTGCACCAGTTCGGGGATGACGCCTGAGCGGTGCTAGTGGTACGAAGTCGCTCACGTCGGCTGAGGCGCAAGGACTGACGGCTGCCCGAGTGTGCGGGAATGGCCCCTGAGCCGCCGATGGTCTACGACGTGTGCACGGGATAGCGCAGATGCGTGACACCCACACCGGTGACGACAGTCGGATTCCCGAGGACGGCCGGTGTGTTCGCGAGATGGTCGAACAGCCGCACTCCTGCGCCTAGCAACACAGCAGCCAGATCGATGTGGATCTCGTCGAGCAGCCCGGCGTCCAGGCACTGCTGGATCGTTTGCGCGCCGTGCACTCCCACGGACTTCGGGCCGGCAGCCGATTTCGCTCGAGCAACGGCGCTTTCGATGCCGTCGGTGACGAACTCGACTGTCGAGCCGGGCCGTGGCCAGCCTTCGGGCACGTGGTGGGTGGCGACGAAAGCGGGCACATCCCACGGGTGCTGGCCGCCCCAGCCGTCGGCGCGCTCGAACGTGCGCCGACCGGTGAGCATCGCGCCGATCTCAGCCACCAAACCCCTCAGGTGCTCGGCGCTCGGCGGCGAGACCTGGAACGTCATGCCCGATCTCGTGCTCGCTGTGGGGACCTCGACGTCGCCCGAGGCGAAGTACCAGTCGAAAACCTCGGCGACCCCGTCGTTTGCGTCGGCAACGTACCCGTCGAGAGACATCGACATGATCGCGACCACCTTCGTCATGGTGCAGCTCCTCTCCGGGCCGCAGCGCTCGCGTGACCGCGGCGCCTGCGGCCTGTCGCTAGTGCATCAGACGCGACTTTCGCCCGGAAGTCATCGGTGCCCGGTCAACTGGCCGGTTGCGCGGAAGGCCGAGGACGCTCACTTGCCCCAGCGTGCGGGAGTCTCTTGACGAGGACAAAGCGGCCCCGCTCGTCCGGCCGTGCGTCTCATACGATGGCGGCGGAGAATGCCACGTGACGACGTCTGATCCGATCGCCGACATCATCGGGGACTATCGAGCCTTCGCGGCAATGCAACGCGACCGTCTTTCTGCCCGCGGCATCGACATCGCGCCCTACCCGCTCAGCCACCTCGCCGTCCGCGTCGCCGAGTGGGACCTCTACGTCCATCAGCGGACGCTTCTCGAGCGCCATGCGAGGTCGAACCGCGAGAGCGTCTGGAACGGGCGTCCGATCTCCTTGCTCGTGCTCGCCGAGCCGCTCGATGTCCTCGGTGGGACTCCGGTCTCGCGCATCGAGCTCATCCCGCCCGTTCACCAGCGCGTCTACCGGATGGGCCTCGAGCACCTCGGCGTCGTCGTCGGTGAGGAGTTCGACGAGTTCTCGCGAGTGCATCGGGTCGCGCTGACGGGGCAGCAGTTCCAGAGTCCCGATGTCGAGCCGGTCTACGTGCTGTTCGAGGACTTCACCCACGTGAAGTTCTACCGGCGCTCCTTCTTCGACGTCGTCGAGGACGAGGAAGGGCGCTTCGAGGGCTTCATCCACGTCGACGACTGGGTGCCGCAGCGCCTCGTCACCGCGACGGGCCCGAACCCGCTTCCGCGGTGACCAAGCCTGCGGCCGGGCTACAAGACCGCCCCCTGTGCGAGCGTGCGGGAGTCTCTCGAGAGCTTCCCGCGGGCTCGACGCAGGGATTCTGCTGACGATTTTGGGGTCGTGACGGCTGACGAAGAGGGTGTCCCAGATTCTCGAGGTCGGCTCGCGCGATGCAAAGCGGTCACTTTGCGCGATTACAGTCCCCCCGTGATGAGCGAGCTGAAGCGGCCGTCGAAACGGGCGCAGGCGTGGGCTGAGCTAGCCGGTGAGGTCGGGGCCATTCTGCTTGGCGCTTTGATTATCGCTCTGGGCTGGACAGACTTCGGTGTGGGGCTGATGGCTATCGGTGCTATCGGGTTCGTGATCACGCTCGTGCGGTCGCGGCGGGCGCTGGGACGACCGGCGGATGGGTAGGGGTACGGTCGTCATCGCCTGTGCGTGCGCGAGATGACCCACGACTGGGCCGGCGTTCTGGAGTGTCCCCTGACGAATTGAACCCGGATCGGCCGGAGGAGCGATGAGTCTTCGGTGGCTTGTCAGTCTCTACCTCGTACGGAGCCAGGCTGAGATGCGGCCGGAGCAGGCCGCCATGAAAAGAGTCGTGAGATGACGCGGTACCTGATCTCGTTCCCCAGCGATGCGATGCATCACATCCCCCAGGAGGAGTTCCCCGCCGTGGGAGAGGCTGCTCATGCGGTCGTCCAGGAGGCCATGGACGCAGGCGTGTGGGTGTTCGGCGGCGGACTGGCCGAGGACGTCGATCCCGTCATGGTGGCCGGCGACGGGACGATCACCGCTGGCACGTACCCGCAGACCAGGGAGTTCAACGGAGGGTTCACCGTCCTCGACGTGTCCTCTCGGGAGGCGGCCGTGGAGTGGGCGGCGAAGATCGCGGCCGCCTGCCGCTGTGCTCAAGAGATCCGCGAGTTCATGCCCGACCCAGCGGTGGGCAACTGAGAGGTTGGTTGGTGATAGCGCCCACGATCACGCCAGTCTTCGTTGCCGACCTTTCGGTCGAGGGCGAGCGGATGCCCGTCTATGTGCACGTCATCGACCATCCCGACGCGCGCGTGCTGGTCGACACCGGCATGACGGAGCTGCACCCGGCGATGGCCGACATGGATCCCCGCCTCCGGCCGCTGAGCGAGCAAAGCATCGATCTCGCCGGCATCGACATCGTCGTCAACACACACCTGCATGCCGACCACTGCGGCGGCAACCACCTCTTCGCCGGCAAGCCGATCTATGTCCAGCGTCGGGAGCTCGACGACGCGCGCAGCGAGGACGACTACACCATTCGCGAGTGGGTCGAGGCGCCCGGCGTGCAGTACGTGCCGGTCGACGGCGAGCACGAGCTGCTGCCCGGGCTCCGACTCGTCCCGGCGCCGGGCCACACACGCGGCATGCAGATGGTCGTCGTCGAGACCGGCGGGCGCCCGGTCATCGTCGGCGGCGACGTAGCGGTGTGGTTCGGCGAGTTCGACGAGCCGCCCACCGAAGGCCGGCAGCGGGTCCTTGCGCTCGACCCCGAGCTCGTCTGGCTCACGCACGAGCACGAGCCGTGGCGACCCCGCACCGTCTAAGAGCCTGTTTCGATAGGCAGGGACCCGGGCCGCGGTAGCGAAGTCCGACCTCGTTGCTGAAATCAATGAGGGCGTGAACCGCCGGGCAATCGTCGGCGACCTCAATGAACGTATCGGCGTTCACCGCCCACCCTCGGTCGACCCGTCAGTCCGCTCGAGCTCCGCCACGTCACCTGCCAGGATCGCCGGGGACGGTGCGCGTGAGGATGGCGCGGGCGATGGTCTCCCAGTCGGCTCGCTCGACTCCGTGTCCCGTTCCCTCGAGCGTGAGCAGCCGTGCACCGGGGATCTCCCGGGCGAGCGCCTCTCCGTGCTCGAGCGGGAACATCGGATCCGCCCTGCCGTGGATCACCAATGTGGGGACGGCGATCGTGGACAGCGGCTCGCGCGGCATCTCGCCCTCCGCGGCCAGGCCGTGGTTCTCGGAGGCGGCGATGTTGTGCGCGCGCTCGACGTCCCGGCGGACAAGCTCTTGGATCGCAGCCTCGTCGAACGGGCGCACGCCTCCTGCGAGCACGCGCGCGTAGCCCACCAGATACTCGACCACCGACCTCTCGTCCGACCAGTCCACGGTCGCGCTCGTCACGAACCGCTGGTACGCCTCTCTAGCCGACGGGAGCCCACGCTCGCCCGGCGTCGCAGGCGACGTGCTAATCAGGACGAGCGAGAGCACGCGATCGGGATAGGCGAGTGCGAGCAGCTGCGCGAAGGCACCGCCGGCCGAGACGCCAACCACGTGCGCAGCCGGGATCCCGTATCCGTCGAGGACGCCGACAGCGTCGGCGATCAGGTCAGCGCCGGTGTATTCCGGACGCCCCGGCTCATAGGTGACCGAGCGGCCCGTGTCCCGGTGGTCGTAGCGGATCACGAAACGCCCTCCCTCGACCAGCAGCCGGCAGAAGCCCTCCTCCCACCAGAGCATCGATGCGCCGATGCCCATGATCAGGAGGATGGGCGGGTCGGCCGGTCGGCCGAAAGACTCCGCCCACAGCTCGACGCCGTTCGCTTCGATCATGCGCTCGCCCACTTTCACGCCTCCTCCCGCTGTGGGGGATCGGTCATCGAGGGCGAAGCCCCGGTTCCGACCGATCGAGGTGACGCGCTCGCAGCGTCCGGCGGCTCTGCGAACGCGATCGCGTTCCCGTCCGGATCGGGCACGTTCACGTGACGGACGCCGTTCGAATAGGTCTCGATCGGTTCGTGCTCGATGCCCTGGGCGGCGAGGCGCTCGAGGAGCGCGTCGAGACCGGCGACGGCGAGCGTGATGCGGCCCGCGCCCGCCCGCGCCGCGTTCGGCTCGATGAAGAGCCAGGCGTGCTCGTCGATCTCCCAGAGCACCTCGTCCCCGACCCGACTGTCCAGGGTTCGGCCGAAGAACCGCGTGTACCAATCGATGCTCGTGTCGAGATCGGATACCGGAACACCGGCGAAGAGGTGGGTGATCGCGCTCAATTTGCTGCGCTCAGCGCCGGACCCGGTAATGCATGTGGGTGACACCGCCCTCCCCCTCGAGGATCCGGGTGCGCTCTAGCTCGATCTGCTCGGCGGCGAGGCCCTCGAACAGACGGCGCCCTTGGCCGAAGAGCACCGGGATGACGTGGAGCTCGAGTTCGTCGAGAACGCCGGCGGCGAGCGCGAGCTGCGCGGTGGCGGCGCCGTGGACCAACACGTTCTCATCGCCCGCCGCCTCCTTGGCTTGAGTCATCGCGCTCGTGACGTCGTCCACGTAAGTGACCAGCGGCCACTTGCTCACGTCGATACCGGGCTCGTGGCGGCAAAAAACCCAGATCGGCACGCCGTCGTGATGGTCGCCGCCCCAGCCGCCGGCAGGCTCGAACGTCCGCCGGCCAGCGACGACCGCGCCAGTGGACATGAACTCTTCGACGACCTGGCCGTTGACACCACCCGACCGGCGGACGGCCTCGAGGTCGACGTCGCCGCCCGTCATCACCCACTCGTGCAGACTGCCCGGTTCCTCATTCGACCCGGCGATGAATCCGTCGAGCGACATGGACATGTAGAGAACGGTCGCGGACACGGCGTCTCCTTCCCTCGTCTGCGAGCGGCTGAATGTACGCAACAAGCCGACGCCTCGTCTGAGGGTCGTTCGATTGTTCTGCCCGTTCAGACCCGCAGGCGCCCCACAACTAATCGGTGGCGCCGCCACGACGACCGTGTCACCGGGCAAGCTGGACTACATGCCCGACCGCACCGCTACTCGTCGAACCGACGGCGGTTGCGCGTCACCGGGTGGCACCGCAGCCGCGGTGCTAGCCAACTCGACCCCCCTCTCTACAGAAACATGGTCAACGCTCGATCCGGACCGTGACTGCCGTTGAATTCGGCTTCCTCGCAGGGATTGCGCCGCCGGGATGGAGCGTTTATGGAGCCTAGCGGTCGCAACCAGTGGCAACCGGTGGCAAATGGGAGTGCCCCGAAAACGGCCCAACCAAGCCAAAACCGTTGCCACCGGTTGCGACCAGTTGCCGATCGGAGCGCATGGTAAGGAGGGGGTCGACGGTTCGAGTCCGTCAGAGGGCTTTGCAAAGACGCCGCACGTCGGCACTTTTCCGTATGTGTTCAGTCGGCGTGGAGCCTCTGAGGGCGCGGATGGGAGCCGTTTATCGGGCTTTCGCGTCGAGACGCCGTTGACGTGTTCGGCCTCTTGGAGACGAGAGGACCTGCTGGTCGCAGTCTGCCGTAACGTTGGTCGCCGGTAGGGCGACGGCGCCATAGAAGCCTCTTGCCTGGGCCAGTGTTGAGTTCGGGAATGTTCCGCGACTGGGCTCTTGTGCGGTCTACGAGGCAGACAACGCGCGCTCGAGGGCGGCCCGATCGGTGGGCCCGCCGTGTGTGGCAAGCACGTGCTCGACCGGCAAGTCGAGCAGCGGGCGCAACCCCGCGGCGATCTCCTCGCGCGTCACGCCGGGGCGGAGCCACCGCTCGTTGATCTCGAGGCCGCTGCCGAAGTCGACGAGCGTATCGCCGGAGATCACCACCCGCTCGCTCTCGATCCATATCACGGCGTCGTTCGGCTTATGGCCGGGGAACACGTCGGCACCAAACGGCAACCGGTCGCCCGCAGAGTAGGGGCGCGCCTCGCCTTTGTTCTCGCGGAGCAGCCAGACGACATCGGGAGAGCCGTCGCCGGCCTGCTCGGCGGTGATGCCGTACGTGTCCTTGAGGTATTGCGCGGTGTCGGGGAGAGGCGTGTACACCGGCACGCCCAGCCGCTCCACCAGCTGCTCCGAGTCTCGCTCGTGCCATGGAGCGGTGAGCACGATCGCCGTCTCACGCTCGGTCGCGAGCGCCTCGATCTCAGTCGGTACGCCCAGCGGGTCGAACAGCAGCAGGTGTTCGCCGTCGTCGATCGCGTAGGACGAGACGTTCGGGTCCCACGGCTCGCTCGGCTCCCAGTCGGGATGGCGTGCCTGCCAGTGCCACAGGCCCGGACGCAACTCGCGCACGGCCCGATGCTACTGAAAGGCTGCGCTCCCGAGGCACGGGACGGTCGACGCCTGTGTCGGGTTCGATGGAGCCCGTCAGGTGATTCACCGCCTTGGGAGCGGCTGCCGGGGGAGAGCTTGCGGTAGATGACGGCGGCGCGCAGGCCGCGCTCGGCCGCGTTGTTGGTCGGCTCCACATCGGGCACCTCGGCGAACGTCCAGAGCGCCAGCGAGAGCTTGAGTAGGTTCTTTGCGAGCGTCCGGACATGCCGCTGCCGTTTGCCGGTCGAGCCCTGACGACCCAAAACATCGGGGTCAGCTGGCCGCACCACATCTTCGTCAACAAGGACTTCGAGGTGCTCGGCGCCGACGGAGGCCGGCGGGAGATCCGCGGAAGCCGTGAGCGCCGCCAAGCTTGCTTACGGTGTCGAGACGACGCCGAGGCCGGCTAGCACAGCGTCGACGACGTCTTCGACGAAGCGGTCGTTGAGGGGGGCGTGGCCGTGCAGGAGTCGGTGGTAGAGCGGGCCGTAGACGAGGTCGAGCGCGAGATCGACGTCGATATCTGGGGAGAGCTCGCCGCGATCGATCGCGCGTCTGAGGAGCGCGCGGGCCGGCTCGCGCCGTGGCGCGACGAACCGCGCGTGGTAGATCGACGCGAACTCGGGATCGGTCTGGGCTTCGGCGACCAACTCCGCAACCACGCGCCCGTAGGGGCGTGCGCGGACGCGCCGGATCCAGGGTCGAAGGAGTGCGAGCAGGTCGGCTCGGAGCGAGCCGGTGTCTGGCGGCTCGGGCCGGGCGGTATCCCACTCTTGGTAGAGCGCATCGAGGGCGAGCGTCTCCTTGCTCGGCCACCAGCGGTAGATCGTGGCCTTGCTCACACCGGCGCGTTCGGCGACCTCGTCCATGCTCACCGCCTCGAGACCCTGCTCGAGCAACAGCTCCGAGGCGGCCTCGAGGATCGCCGTGCGCGCCTTCTCGCTGCGGGGCCGGCCCCGCCGCTTCTGCTCACTGGCGACGGACTCGCTCATTGCGCCGGAAGGTTTCCGAGCGCCTTGTAGAGCGCTGCAATGTCGCGCCGCCCATAGCCGAGCCGCTCGGCCTGCGAGAGCGCCCCGTCCGCGGCGTCGGCTGACGCGAGCAGGAGGTCGAGCTCTCGCCCCAGCGCCAGCGCCAACGCGATGTCCTTGTGCATGAGGCCGACGTCGAACCACGCCTCTTCAGGGAGGTCGAGAACGAGCGGAGCGCGCGCCTTCAGCATCGGCGAGCCGATCGGGCTCTCGGTCATCACCCGGGTCGCGACCGTCGGGTCGACTCCGCAGCGGGTCGCCAGCAGCAGGCCTTCGGAGTAGGCGAGCATCTGCACGGCGAGGCTGATGTTGATCGCGAGCTTGAGGGCGAGTCCGTGTCCGTTCTCGCCGACGTGCGTGGGCGTGCCGAGCTCGCGCAGGACCGGCTCGACGCGGCGATAGGCATCGTCGTCGCCGCCGACCATGATCGTCAGCGTTCCCGACTGCACCTGCGGGACGCTCCCGGACACCGGCGCATCCAGCAGTGCAGCACCGCGCTCGCTTGCCCGTTCGGCCAGCCCCCGGCTCACTCGCGGGCTGACGGTACTGACGTCGACCCAGACCTTGTCGGCGGCGAGCCCCGCGAGGATTCCGTTAGGGCCGGAGGCGGCCGACTCCAGGGCCTCGTCGTCGGGAAGCGAGGTGAGGACGATCTCGGCGGCCTCCGCCACCTCGCGCGGCGTGTCGCGCCAGCTTAGGCCGGCCTCCTCGAGGGCGCGGGCGTGTTCGCGCTCGCGCTCGTTGCCGTAGACCTCATAGCCAGCCGAGTGGAGGCGGGCCGCCATGTTGCCGCCCATGTGGCCGAGACCGACGAAGCCGACCGTCGTCACCGTGAGCCCTCCTCTCTCTTCCACAGCCGACCACTGCCCCGCAGTCGCCGTCCGATCGCCTGTAGCGGCGGGCGCCGCCGCGCCGCCCAGCGCGGGCTGGCCGGGTACGCGAGGCAGCCGGAGGCCTCCCGGACGGCCGCCTCGATCTCGCGCTCGGAACGGTCCATCCGCTCCATCCGCTCGATCAGCACGCGCAGGTTGTAGTCGTCGCCGTCGAAGTGGTCGGTCATCGCTGGCGTCTGCATGATTCCTCCTTTTCAAAACTGAACTTACGGTTTCTTATATCAGAACTTCTGGACGAAGGCAAGACCCGGACGCCGATTGACGCGGTCGGAACGAACGAGCACGCTCCCCGCCATGGGAGCGACGACGGCTTCTCCGGGCTCTGCAGACACGAGTCCGTCTGCCTGGGGCCCACTTCGGTCCGGCTCCTTCCGTGCTCTCTGGCTCGCAGCGCTCGTCGGTCTGACCGGCGTCTGGTTCCAGACCGTCGGTGCGCAGTGGCTGCTCGTCTCCCAACCGCACGCGTCGATCCTCGTCTCGCTCGTGCAGGTGGCGACCACGCTCCCGTACGTGCTGTTCGGCCTCGTCGCTGGCGTCCTCGCCGACACGCTCGATCGCAGGCTGATCCTGATCACCGTGCAGGCGACTGCGGCCGGACTCGGCGCGGTGCTGGCCGCGCTCACCTTCGCCCAGCTGATGCCGCCCGCGCTTCTGCTGCTGCTCGTCTTCATGCTCGGCACAGGCGCGGCGCTCGGAACGCCCGCATACCAGTCGCTCGTTCCCGAGCTTGTCCCGCGGGACGAGATACCCGCAGCCTCGGCGCTCAACTCGATCAGCATCAACGTCGCACGCGCTCTCGGCCCGGCGATCGCCGGCGTGCTCGTCGCCACCGCCGGCGTTGGAACGACGTTCACGGTCGCGGCGGCGACCGCCCTCTGCTACGCGGTCGTGGTCGCGCTCTGGCGCCCGACGAACACCGAACGGCCGCGCCCTGAGCGCTTCGTCCCCGCTCTCAGGGCCGGTTCGCGTTACGTCCGCAACGCCCCGGTCGTGAGGCGGATCCTGCTGCGCGCCGCCCTGTTCCTCGTCCCGGCAAGCTCGCTCTTCGCGCTCCTGCCCCTGATCGCCTCGCACCGGCTCGGGCTCGGCTCTGGCGGGTACGGGCTCCTGCTCGCCACGCTCGGGCTCGGCGCGATCGCAGGAGCACTCGTGCTCCCCCGCGTCCGCACCCGCCTCTCGATCAACACCCTGGTCACGCTGGCAAGCGGCTCCTACGCGCTGGTGCTGGCCGCGGTCGCGCTGCTCCACGACGCCGTTCCCGTGCTGCTGTTACTGATCCCGGCCGGAGTCGCCTGGGTGGTCGTGCTCTCGACGCTCAACGCCTCGCTGCAGCTGTTCCTACCCGCCTGGGTCCGCGGCCGCAGCCTCGCCGCCTACACGATCGTCCTCTTCGGCAGCCAGGCGCTCGGCGCGCTCGTCTTCGGCGCCCTCGCCGGCCTCCTCGGGCTCGTCCAGGCGCTGCTGATCGCCGCCGGCTCCGCCGCCGTCGCAGCCGCGAGCATCCGCATCTGGCCGTTCCTCGAGACGAGCGGCATGAACCGAAGCACCGTCGTCTACTGGCCCGAGCCCCAACTCGCCTCGGACCTCGACCCCGACGGCAGAACCATCACGGTCACCGTCAGCTACCGAGTCCCCACCGCCAACCAGCCGCCGTTCGTCGAAGCGATGGCACGCGTGCGCGGTTCACGCCTTCGAACCGGCGCCGTCAGCTGGGCCTTGTACCGCGACGGGGAGCACGACGACACCTTCGTCGAGCTCTTCGTCGTCCCCTCCTGGGAAGAGCATCTCCGCCAACACCACGAACGACTCACCGGAACCGACCGCGCCTACCAGCAACACGCGACCGCGCTCTCCGAAGGCGAGCCCGTCGTCGCCCACCTCGTCGACGTTGACGTGCCGCGCTCCGAGACATAGATCAACGGTTGCCTTGGACCGCAACATGCCGTGCGAACGTGGCGCGAACATCAGCCGACCACCGCGTCCACTCGCGGGCTACCTCTCGCCGTCAGATCCCTCTGGATTGCTTGGTTTCCGTGGCATTGGTGACCCTGCCGTGCCCGTGCTTCCTGTCCCTGAACCTCGATGGTAAGGAGGGGGTCGACGGTTCGAGTCCGTCAGAGCGCTCTGCAAAAGTCCCGCAAATCGGCCGTTATCGTTCGGGGTGACTTGCACGAGCTCCAGGATGCGGTGGGTATAGGCTCCCGCCCGAGCCTTTCATTCGTAGCGAAGCGCATCGGCGGTGCGGATTCGGGTGGCTAGCCGGGCTGGGAGGCTGGTCGCGACGACGACGACGAGCACGGTGCCGATCGGGATCAGAGCGAGCGACCACCACGGCGCGACGACGGCGTCCTCGGTCGTGTCGCCCGCGATTCTGTACATGGCGAGGTAGAGCCCGATGCCGAGCGGGACGGCGAGGAGCGAAGCGACCAACGCGAGGACGGCGTGGGCGCTGACGACGGTCGAGGTGATCTGCCTGGGCGTAAGGCCGATCGCCTTGAGCACGCCGTAGTCGCGAATCCGCTCGCGGACCGACAGCAGGACGACTGCGACGAGCGTGGTGGCGGTGATCAGCAGCAACACGGTGTCGAGGGTGTAGATGAGGAGCAGCAGCTCATCCGGGAAGTCGCTGGCTTCGCCGGCCGGCTGCGCGTCGAGTGTCGCGTCGAGCGAGAGCGCAGTGACCACCACCGCGCCGGTCAGCGCGATCGCGGCTGCGAGGAGGAGCGCCCTGCGTCTTCGTGCGAGTAGGTCTTTGAGCCCGAGCCCGATCGTCAATGGCAGGACGGATCGGGCGACCGCGCGCGCAAGCCGTGAATTCGGCGGAGACGAGGTGCCGGCGCGGATCGCCTCGAGGACGCTGAAGCGGGTGCTGCGGCGGGTGGAGGTCAAGGCTCCGGCTAGCAGCACGGGAAGGACGACACAGCTGGCGACGAGGATGTGCCAGGGATTTGCCGCGATCGTTGGTGAGCCGAGCAGCGTTTCGGCGCTGGGTGCGGCGAGGCGGGGCGCAAGGATCATCCCGAGCGCGAAGCCGAGGGCCGCGGCGACGAGACCAAGCGCGGTGGACTCGAGCGCGAAGACGGCGCCGACCTGGCGCGGGGTGAAGCCGGCCGCCTTCAACAGGCCGATCTCACGGTGCTGGTCGCTGGCGCGGGCGCCGACGAGGATCCCGACGACGACGAAGGCGACGATCAGAAGCAGGAACGTGAACATCGTCACGATCACCTGCGTGCCCTGTGCATCGCCGAGGGCGTTGTCGCGCTGGTCTTGCCAGGTCTCGAAGTAGAGCCCCGGTTGTTGTCGGAAGCCTGCTGCCGCCTGTTCGGTGAACGCCGCGGCGACGGACGGATTCGCCAGTCGAAGCGCCTGCGTCCAGCGCCAGCGGGCGCGATCGGGTTCGACGCGTTCGAGCGTGGCGGGGGTGACCCAGGCCAGGCCGGGGTTGCTGCGCGGGTAGCGCGCCTGGTTGGGTACGACCGCCGTCCCGAGCACCGGGAGCTCGATCGTGCCGCGTCCGCTCGTAACTGCCAGCATGGCGCCGACCTCGATGCCGAGTGCGTTCGCAAGGCTGCGTTCGAGCACGATCCCGTCCTCACGCAACTGCGAGCCGGCGGTCAGCACGGGCATGTTCACGGCTGTGCGGCCACTCAGGCCGGCGAGATCCACCCGATCGGTGCTTCCGCGCGGCCCGACCGTCGCCCGCACGAGCGGGACCGGCGCGCCGCGTTCGGTCACGCCGGGCAGCTTGGCGAGCGCGCGAGCGTCGGCTTCTGTGGGGACGAACGCGAGCACGTGTGCCCCGTTGGCGGCGGTGAAGGTCCGCTGCCAGGGATCGAGCCCGCTCGAGCGGACCTCCAGGGCGAGCACGATCATGGCGGCCGCTGCTCCCGCGATCGCGATCGTGAGCCCACTTGCGAGCAGCCGGGAGCGGATGCCCGCGAACGCCAGCTTGAACAGCAGCACGGTCATTGCGGGCCCTGCAGCTCGAGCAGCGGAGCGACCTGGCGGGCCGCGGCCAGCTGGGTCTCGTCGGCCACCAGCCCGTCGCGGAGCGTGATCACCCGGTCCGCTGCCGAGGCGACGCTCGCGTCGTGCGTGACGAGCAGCAGCGTCTGCCCGCGATCCCGGGCAGCGCGAAGCAGGCCGAGAACGTCGCGCGCGGCCGCCGAGTCGAGGTTGCCGGTCGGCTCGTCAGCGAGGATGACGTCGGGCTGGTTCGCGAGCGCGCGCGCCAGCGCGACCCGCTGCTGCTGGCCGCCCGACAGCTGGGCCGGAGCGGCTCTGTGCCTTTCGGGAATGCCGAGCTCGCTCAGCAGCTCGTTCGCCGACCGGCGTGCCTCCCTGCGCCGCTGGCCGACCAGGAGCAACGGCAGCTCGACGTTCTCGACCGCAGACAACGTCGGCACCAGGTTGAAGAACTGGAACACGAACCCGACCTTGCGACGACGGAGGCGCGCGAGATCCGTCTCGCTCAACCCGTCGATCCGCTCCCCATCGAGCCAGACCTCGCCCGCCGTGGGTCGATCGAGTCCGGCGAGGAGATTGAGCAGCGTCGACTTCCCGCACCCACTCGGCCCCATGATCGCGACGAACTCACCACGCTCGATCGAGATGTCGACGCCGCGAAGACCCAGCACCTTCGCGCCGCCGGTCTCGTACGTCTTCGCGAGATTCTTCGCCTCGAGTACCGGGGTCATCAGACTTCCTCCTTCAGCGCGATTCGCTGCTCGATCAGTTCAAGCCACTCCAGGTCGGCCTTCAGATGCAGGATCGCCCCCTCAACCAGAAGCTCGGCCGCAGGCCCCTTCCCGTCCGCCTCGAGGAGCGCGTTCAGGTCGCGTAGCGACTGCAGGTACTCGCGACGCTGCCCCTCAAGAAGCTCCGTCGGCTCCGCCAGATGAGCTGACGCGACGACGACGAACTTCATGAAGAACTCGTCCTTGAGCCGCGTGCCCGAGATGGGCAGCTCGATCCAGGCCGCGAGCGCGGCCCGGCCGGCATCCGTCAGCTCGTACACGCGCTTGCCGCGGCCGTCCTCGGGCACCGCCTGACCGACGACGAGGCCATCGCGCTCGAGCCTGGCCAGCGTCGAATAGATCTGGCCGGCGTTGAGCGCCGGCAGTAGATCGCCGAACTCGTGCTCCAACGACTGCTTCAGCTCGTACCCGTGAGCACGCTCGTCGCTGAGCAGGGCGAGGAAGAGCTCTCTCATAGATAGCGAGCATATGTGCCCGCTATCTATTTAGCAACAGCGAGGCGAGGCGTTCGCCGGGGCGCTGGTGTCGATCTGGTGTCGCTGCTTGTTTGGGCCCGACAGGCAAGGGTAGTGTGGGGCGAGGTTTCCTAACCAGGGAGAGGTCAGTCGAAACCCCCCAGCAACAGTGGAGGTCGTCATGAGCGGCACCGCCGAGATTGCTATCGAGATCCGTCCTTTCCACGTCGACATTCCGGAAGAGGAACTGGCCGACCTTCGCCGCCGAATCGCCGCGACGCGGTGGCCAGAAAGGGAGACCGTCGCGGACGAGACACAGGGCGTGCAGCTCGCGACGATGCAGGAGCTCGTGCGCTACTGGGGCTCCGAGTACGACTTCGGGAGGGTCGAGGCGAGGCTCAACGCGGTCCCGCAGTTCGTCACGGAGATCGACGGCCTCGACATCCATTTCATCCACGTCAGGTCGCAGCACGAGAACGCGTTGCCGGTCATCATCACGCACGGCTGGCCGGGGTCGATCATCGAGATGCTGAACGTCCTCGGCCCGCTCAGCGACCCGACGGCACACGGCGGCGACGCGGAGGACGCGTTCGACGTGGTCGTCCCGTCGATGCCCGGCTACGGGTTCTCGGGAAAACCGACGGCGACCGGCTGGGACCCGGTGCACATCGCGGAGGCCTGGATCGCGCTGATGAGGCGTCTCGGCTACACGCGCTTCGTCGCGCAAGGCGGCGATTGGGGTGCGCAGATCACGGATGTGATGGGTGCGAAGGCACCTCCGGAGTTGCTCGGCATCCACTCGAACATGCCCGGCACCGTTCCGCCCGACGTCTCGAAGGCGCTCACTTCGAACGTCTATGGGACCGGCGACCCGCCCCCCTCCGATCTCTCTGCCGACGAGCAACGGGCGTACGACCGGCTCAGCTTCCTCTTTACGAAGGGCATCGGCTATGCACTCGAGATGGGGTTGCATCCGCAGACCTTGTACGGGCTCGCCGATTCGCCTGCCGCCCTGGCTGCGTGGATGCTCGACCACGACGAGCGCAGCTACGAGGACATCGCCGCCGCTTTCCGCGGTGAGCCCGTCGGCAACCTCACGCGCGACGAGGTCCTCGACAACATCACGATGACCTGGGTGACGAACACCGGCGTCTCGTCGGGCCGGCTCTACTGGGAGAACACGCTCGGCTTCTTCGACGTCAAGAACGTCACCGTCCCGGCCGCCGTCAGCGTCTTCCCGAACGAGCTCTATCAGGCGCCGCGGAGCTGGGCCGAGGAGGCCTACCCCAATCTCATCTACTTCAACGAGGTCGACGCGGGCAACCACTTCGCGGCCTGGCAGGAGCCCGAGATCTTCACGACCGAGCTGCGAGCCGCGTTCAGGTCACTGCGAACGAATGGAGGTACTGATGAGTAGCACCGCCGAGACCGCCACCGAGATCCGGCCCTTCGAAGTCGAGATTCCTCAGGAGCAGCTCGACGACCTGCGCCGCCGAATCGCGGCGACGCGCTGGCCCAGCAAGGAGCTCGTCACGGATCGGTCGCAGGGCGTCCAGCTGGCGACGACACGGGCGCTCGCGGACTATTGGGCGAACGAGTACGACTTCGGGCGCGTGGAGGCGCGGCTGAACGCGCTGCCGCAGTTCACGACCCAGATCGACGGGGTGGACATCCACTTCATCCACGTGAAGTCACAACACGAGAACGCGCTGCCGCTGATCATGACGCACGGTTGGCCCGGCTCAGTCATCGAGCTGATCGAGACCATCGGCCCGCTGACGGACCCGACCGCGCACGGCGGGGCCGCCGAGGACGCGTTCGACCTCGTGCTGCCGTCGCTGCCCGGCTACGGCTTCGCCGGCGAGCCCGCCGAGCTCGGCTGGAACGTCGGTCGCGTCGCGCAGGCCTGGGCGGAGTTGATGCACCGCCTCGGCTACACCCGCTACGTCGCCCAGGGCGGCGACGTAGGCGCCGCCGTCACCGACGCGATGGGCCGGCAGGCGCCCGAGGGGCTGCGCGGCATCCACATGAACTTGCTCGTGACGGTGCTGGCCGGCCCCCAGCCGGCGGAGTCCGAGCAGGAACGCGCCGCGGCGGACCAGCTCGCGACATTCAGGGAGAGCGGCTTCGGCTACTTCCTGGAGATGGCCACGCGGCCGCAGACGATCGGCTACGCCCTGCTGGATTCACCCGTCGCCCTGGCCGCCTGGCTGCTCGACCACGACACGGACAGCTACTACAAGATCTCCCACGCCTTCGTCGACGGGGAGCCCGCCGGCAATCTCACCCGCGACCACATCGTCGACAACATCACGCTCTACTGGCTGACAGGCACCGGCGCCTCGGCCGCACGGTCGTACTGGGAGGACGGACAAGCCCTGGCTCAGGCACGCGCGTCCGGCCAGGCTCCTCCGGAGGTCTCGCTCCCGGTCGGTTTCACCACGTTCCCCGGGGAGATCTGGCGGACTCCGCGCAGCTGGGTCGAGAACTCCTACCCCAACGTCAGCTACTTCAACGAGGTCGACAGAGGCGGGCACTTCGCCGCATGGGAAGAGCCGGAGCTCTTCTCCGACGAGGTGCGAGCTGCATTCAGGTCACTGCGGTAGGGATCCGGACCGGAGAGTCTCATGAGCACACCCATCGCAGTCGCCCACCCGCCGCTGACCCGCGACGAGAGCGGAGCCCTGCTCGGCCAGACGATGGGCCTGGTCGCTGCGACCGCGGGCCTGTTCGCACTCGGTGCGTATCTCGGCCGCGACGTGTCGTATGGCTGGGGCCTGCTCTTCTTCGTCGGGGCCTTCGGGGTCCTTCTCGGGATGAACGTCGCGGCCCAGCGATCCGAGCGGCTCGCCGTGACCCTCCTGTTCGCCTTCGGCGCCCTCATGGGTCTGGCTGTCGCCCCAACACTCGCCTATTACGCGAGCACGAATCCTCAGGTCCTGTGGCAGGCCGGCGGCGCGACAGCGCTGTTCATTGCCGGGTTCGGGGCGTTTGGCTACACAACGCGCCGCGACCTCTCGGCGATCGCGCGCGTCGCCCTTTGGGCGCTGATCGCGCTGATCCTGTTCGGAATCGTGTTGATCTTCGTCCAGATCCCGAACGGCTCCCTGATCTACGCGGTTCTCGGCCTGGTGATTTTCGCGGCCCTGACCGCATTCGACTTCCAGCGGCTGCGGGGGACGCAAGACATCCGAACCGCTCCGCTCCTCGCGGCGTCGATCTTCCTCGACATCCTCAACGTCTTTCTCTTGCTGCTGTCGCTCTTCGGCAGAGACTGACCCCGTTCCCGAAAGGAGACACTGATGAGCTCGCCATCCACACCCGAAGGACCCGGCTCCGCCTCGGGCGCGCCGAACCTGCCGGCGGGGTTCACCGAGACGTTCACCAGCCGGTACGTCGACGTCGGCGACGTGCGTCTCCACGCGGTCGTCGGAGGCCAGGGGCCACCCCTCCTGCTGGTCCACGGCTGGCCCCAGACCTGGTATGCGTGGCGCATGCTCATGCCCGCGCTGGCTCGGGACTTCGAGGTGATCGCGGTCGACCAGCGCGGCATCGGGCTGTCCGAGAGAGCATCAGATGGGTACGACTCGGGCACCCTCGCCGGCGATCTGGTCGCGCTGATGGAGGCGCTTGGGCACGAGCGGTTCGCCCTGTATGGGACCGACACCGGAATGGTGATCTCCTACGCGGTGGCCGCGGATCACCCCGACCGGCTTGACCGCCTGGTCGTCTCCGAGGCTCCCCTCCCGGGCATCTCTCCCTCAATACCCCTCATCCTCCCCGCGCCGCTGAACGAGCGGCTGTGGCACATCGCCTTCAACCAGCTGGCCCCCGAGGTGAACGAAGCGCTCGTCAGGGGACGGGAAGGGATCTTCTTCGGCCCTGAGTTCGCGGCCTCGGCAGGGACGAACAAGCTGCCCCACGACACGGTCAGGTACTACGTCGACACGCTCACCTCCGACGCCGAAGCGCTGCACTGCAGCTTCGAGCTCTACCGCGCGTTCGGCGCCACCATCGCGCAGAACGAGCAGCGCAAGACCCGGCGCCTGACCATGCCCGTCCTGGCGGTCGGGGGAGCGGAGAGCAGTGGCGAAATGGTCGGGGACACGATGAACCTCGTTGCTGACGACGTGCAGACCCTGGTCATTCCCGGCGGCCACTGGGTCGCCGAGCAGGCTCCCGAGGATCTCTTGGCGGCGCTGACCGAGTTCCTCGCTCCGTACCGCGAGGGGGACGGCGCAGCGGAGGGCGCGAGGCCGCAAGGTGCCGCCGCGCGCTAGTCGCGAACGGGTCCGAATCGATGAACGTCGCAGACACGCAAACGGCCGAGCCCGAGACCGACGGGTCGTTCGGCCGCCTCAACCAGATCGATGCCGGCCTGCTGAACGTCGGTTACGCCGAGGTGGGGCCTGCCGATGGCCCGGCTGTGATTCTCCTGCATGGCTGGCCCTACGACATCCACAGCTACGTCGACGTGGCCCCTCTGTTGGCGGCGGCTGGTTGCCGCGCGATCGTTCCGCACCTCCGGGGCTTCGGCACGACGCGCTTCCTCTCGGGCGAGACGCTGCGCAACGGCGAGCAAGCGGCGCTCGCTCTCGACGTCATCGCCTTCATGGACGCCCTCGAGATCGAGAGCGCGATTCTGGCCGGCTTCGATTGGGGAGCGCGCACGGCCGACATCGTCGCGGCGCTCTGGCCCGAGCGCTGCAGGGCGCTCGTCGCGGTGAGCGGCTACCTGATCGGCAGCCAGGAAGCCGGCAGGCTGCCGTTGCCGCCGGAGGCCGAGCTCCAGTGGTGGTATCAGTACTACTTCGCCACCGAGCGCGGTCGGGCCGGTTACGACGAATACCGGCGCGACTTTGCGAAGCTCATCTGGCGAACCGCTTCGCCGAAGTGGAATTTCGACGACGCCACCTTCGATCGCAGCGCAGCGTCCTTCGACAACCCGGATCACGTCGCTATCGCGATTCACAACTATCGCTGGCGGCTGGGGCTGGCTGAAGGCGAGGCTGAGTACGATGAGCTGGAGAAACGGCTCGCCGAAGGTCCCTTCATCACCGTGCCCGCCATTACGCTCGAGGGTGATGCCAACGGTGCGCCCCATCCGGACCCGAGTGCCTATGCCATGAAGTTCTCGGGCACGTACTCGCACCGGACGATCGAGGGCGGCATCGGACACAACCTTCCCCAGGAAGCCCCGGCGGCCTTCGCCGATGCTGTCCTCGACGTGGGCGGGATCCGGACGTGAGCCTGTTCGGCAGGCTACGCAATGCCGGAACGGCCGCCCTACCGGTCGAAGGTCACCTGCCTGGCTTCGAGGAGGCAAGCGGCTGGCTCAATTCCACGCCCCTGACCGAGGCGGACCTGCGCGGGAAGGTCGTCCTGACCGATTTCTGGACGTACACCTGCATCAACTGGCTCCGCACGCTCGGCTATGTCCGCGCGTGGGCCGAGAAGTACGAGGATCAGGGATTGGTCGTCGTCGGCGTCCACACGCCGGAGTTCCCGTTCGAGCGGGACACCGACAAGGTCCGCGAGGCCGCGAGAGACATGAGCGTCGCGTATCCGATCGCACTCGACCCCGACTACGCGGTCTGGGAGGCGTTCAGCAATCGGTACTGGCCTGCCGTGTACATCGCCGACGCCGAAGGGCGGATCCGACACCACCAGTTCGGCGAGGGCGGATACGAAGAATGCGAAAGGATCATCCAGCGGTTGCTAGGCGAGGCGGGACACGAGGGCATCGGAGACGATCTGGTCTCCCTCGCTCCGGACGGTTTCGAGGCACAGGCCGATTGGAACAACTTGGGATCTCCCGAGACGTACCTCGGCTACCAGCAAGGCCACAGCTTTGCGTCTCCCGGCGGCGCCGAGCTCGACGAGCCTCGCGCATATGTCGTGCCGGATCCGTTGAAGCTCAACTCCTGGGGCCTGTCCGGGGACTGGACGGTCGAAAGGCGGGCGAGCGTTCTCAATCGAGCCGACGGGCGGATCGCGTTTCGCTTCCACGCTCGCGATGTCCACCTCGTGATGCGACCGCGGACGCCAGGGGCACCCGTGCCATTCCGCGTCCTCGTCGACGGAGCTCGCCCCGGAGCCGACCACGGGCTGGACGTCGACGAAGAGGGCCATGGAACGCTGGTTCAACCGCGGCTCTATCAGCTGGTTCGGCAGCAAGGATCGATCACTGACCGCACGTTCGAGATCACGTTCCTCGCGCCAGGCGTCGAGGCCTACGTGTTCACGTTCGGCTAGGCGGCTGATCGCTCGACCAAGCCGTCCCGCGGATCTCGATCACGACCTGCGCAATCCGCGAGCCCCGGCGCGGCCGGCTCTTCCCCCTGAGCCGAGCCCTCAGGGCGTGGACGGCGCGGCCGACGTGCCCTCGTGTCTGTCACGGGTACGCACCCACAGGGCGTCCAGCACGACGGCGAGGACGCCGATCGCGATAATGGCGTAGAAGGTCTCGGGCGCGTTCCGCAGCGTGTCGACGGCGAAGAACCCGAGCACGACCACCGTCACGGCGATGGCCAGCACGACGATCACGGCGTTGCTGCCGGTGTCGGCTCGCCGCCGGAACCCCGCCACGCCGATGAGGACGAAGATCATCAGCGCGACCGCGCTCCCCACCGAGGCGATCGACGAGAGGTCGACGAGGTTCGCGACGAGGAGGACCAGTCCCGCGGTGATGAACAACCCGGACTTGGCGCGGAACCGGGTGCTCGCTCCGAAGAAGCCGGGGAAGAGACGCTCCTGTGCCAGCATCCCGGTCAGGTTCGACGAGGCGTACAGCGTCGCGTTCGTCGCGCCGGCGGTCGAGAGCAGCGCGGCGACGGCCATGACCGTGAAGCCCGCGTCTCCGAGCGTCGGCCGCGCAGCCTCCGCGATCGCGGTCTCGCCGTACTGGATGACCTCGGCGACGGTAAGCGTGCCGAACACGCCGAGCGCGATCAGCACGTACGTGACGGACGTGACGCCGAGGGCCCCGAACGTCGCCCTGGGAAGGTCGCGGGCGGGATTCTTCAGGTCGCCGGCGGTGAAGGTGATGACGTTGAAGCCGAGGTAGGCAAAGAAGGTCAGGGCAACGCTCGCGATGATCTTCGAGAACGGCGGGTACCCGCTGAAGGCCAGCAGGTCGAGGTCGATGTCGGAGAGCGTTACGACGATGAAGACGGCGAACACGGCGAGCACGCCGACGACGATCAGCGACTGGGCCCTCGCGACGAACGTGGCGCCGACCATGTTCACCGCCACCATCGTGAGGATGAGAGCGGTGACGAAGACGTTGTCCCACCAACCCGGCGCGTCGTCGCCGATGAAGAGCGAGGTCGCATAGCTGCCGAACGAGACGGCGACCATCGAGCAGACGATCACGATCGCCGCGATGTACCCGAGCCAAGAGGCGATGCCGACGAGCCGCCCCTTCCCGAATCCCTCGATCAGATAGGTGATGAGCCCGCCCGAGCTCGGGAAGCGGGCGCCGAGCTTGACGCAGACGTATCCGAGGAGCGAGGCCACGATGCCGCCAAGCAGGAACGAGATCCAGACTGCGGCGCCCGCAACGGCGCCGGCCTCGCCGAGGAGGGCGAAGATGCCGGCTCCGATCATGCTGCCGATTCCGAGGAAGGTGGCGCCGCGGACGGTCATCACGACACCTTCTACGGGACACAGGCCGCCTCCGCGTCAGGGGTTTCACCATCCGGAATCGTGGATTTCCCCGATCCCTGGAGCCCGCGCGGCTGACAGCTTCATCCGGAGCGGACGATGCAGCTGGCGCCCGCTCCGAGTTGAATGCGGACTACCCGACGAGGAGGAAGACCGTGTGCAGATGGCTCGCATACTCCGGATCGCCGGTGCTGCTCGAGGAGCTGCTCCTCAAGCCCAAGCACTCGCTCATCGACCAGAGCCTCCACTCGAGGCTCGGCGCGGAGACGACGAACGGCGACGGGTTCGGGATCGGCTGGTACGGCGTCGGCGACACGCCGGGGGTGTTCCACAGCATCGAGCCCGCGTGGAACGACCGCAATCTCAAGGACCTGGCCCGCCACCTCGTCTCGCCGCTCGTCTTCGCCCACATCCGCGCCTCGACAGGGGGCGCCATCCAGCAGACCAACTGCCACCCCTTCCGTCATGGACGGTGGCTCTGGATGCACAACGGCTTCATCGGCGAGTTCGCGAGCGTGAAGCGCGACCTCGAGCTCGCCGTCGACCCGTCGCTCTACGCAGAGATCGAAGGCTCCACCGACACCGAGGTCTTCTTCCACCTCGCGCTCACCTTCGGACTCGAGGACGACCCGCCGGCCGCCGTCGAGCGCGCGGTCGGCTTCATCGAGGAGACCGGCCGCGCCCACGGGGTCGAGCATCCCATCCAGATGACGGTGGCCACGACCGACGGCTCCAGCTTGTGGGCGTTCCGCTACTCGAGCGAGGGGAAGTCGCGGTCGCTTTTCTTCAGCACCGCGGTCGCCACACTGCACGAGCAGTACCCGGACAACCCGATCCTCCACGGGCTCTCGGACGAGACGCGCCTGATCGTGTCGGAGCCGCTCGGCGACCTCGCGGGCGCCTGGAACGAGGTGCCGGAGTCGAGCTACGGCGTCGTCCAGGAGGGCCAGGACGAGCTGCGGCCGTTCACGCCGCGGAGCGGCTAGATCTCGGCGAGAAGCTCCGCCACGGCAGAGACAAGCCCGGCGATCAGCTTGACGAGAGCGAACGGCCGACAGGGAGGATCGGGAGCGCCCCGAGGAGCAGTCTCGCCACGATTCGCCAGCGCCGCCGCGACGACGACGAGCGACGCCGCGCTCGACCTACGCCTGGACTGCGCTCAGAAGCGACTCGTGGAGGCTCTCGAGTCGCTTGCGGGTGCGCTCGTCGGCGGGTGTGAACGCCACGATCCGGGTGCCCAGACGCTGGCCGAGCCAGAGATTCGTGTAGTCGAGCGAGAGGAGGCCGGCGGTCGGATGCAGGGCGCGCTTCGTCCGGCTCTCCACCCCTTGGACATCGTGGCGCTCCCAGACTGCTGTGAACTGAGGAGACGCTCGGTGGAGGCGGGCCACGAGTGTTTTCCACGCGGGCTCGTCGAGGTGCTCGGCCATCCCGGCTCGGTATTCGCCGACCAACCTCCCGACGTCCTCGTTCCAGTCGACCATCACCTCCCGCCAGCGAGGGTGCGTGAAGGAGAGCCAAAGGAGGTTGCGGTCCTCAATCGGGATCGTGTCGAGGTCACCGAAGAAGCTGGCATAGACACGGTTGAAGGCCAACAGGTCGAGGCGGTCGTTGACGACGCAGGCGGGGTAGGGCTCGAGCTGTTCGATCAGCGGCTGCGCGGTCGGGCAGAGCTGCAGACACTGGTTGGCGATAGTCGTGGTCGCCAGGCCCGCCAGCGTGAACAGGTGCGAATGCTCGTGCGGGTCGAACTGCAGCGTTCTCGCGATCGCGTCGAGCACCTGCGCCGAGGGGTGAATGTCCCGTCCCTGCTCCAGCCACGTGTACCAGGTGACCCCGACGCCCGCGAGCTGAGCAACCTCCTCGCGGCGCAGCCCAGGGGTGCGCCGCCGCCGCGACGGCCGTAGTCCGACTTGCTCGGGCTTGATGCGCTCCCGGCGGCTGCGGAGGAACGCCCCGAGCTCGCGTCGGCGAAGCTCGGTACCGCTCGCCACCGCCAGCGAGACGGTCGGCGCGGGCTCGGTTTCGGCCTCGAAAACCGCCATTTGCCAGCCAGTATGGCAGACGAGAACACGGCTAGAGGGGTAGCGCTGATACCTGGATAAACACACTCTGGTACCAGGCTGGTCGCTGTGGCTAGGGTCGCTCCATGACTCTTCGACTCGCCTCACCGCAGAGCCCGGCCGAGCGGTTCAGCACCCGCGTCTGGGGGATGCTGCTCGTCCTCTGCGGCGCCATCTTCCTCGATTCCATGGACGTCTCGATGGTCGGCGTCGCCCTGCCGTCGATCCGCACGGACCTGGACATGTCGACTAGCTCGCTGCAGTGGGTCGTCAGCGCCTACGTGCTCGGCTACGGCGGGTTCCTCCTGCTGGGCGGGCGCGCCGCCGATCTGTTCGGGCGACGGCGGGTGTTTCTGATCTCACTCGGCGTCTTCGTCGTGGCCTCCGCGCTCGGCGGGCTCGCCGACGACGGCTCGCTGCTCATCGCCACCCGCTTCATCAAGGGCGTGAGTGCGGCCTTCACGGCACCCGCAGGCCTCTCGATAATCACGACGAGCTTCGCGGAAGGCCCTGCCCGCAACAAAGCGATCTCGATCTATACGGCCACTGGTGCGACGGGGTTCTCGCTCGGACTCGTTTTCGGCGGTCTCCTGACTGAGATCGGCTGGCGCTGGGTGTTCTTCCTGCCTGCGCCCATCGCGCTGGCCACGCTCCTCGCCGGAACCCGGCTCGTCCCCTCGGACTCGCGGACCGCGCGGGTGGCGCGCTCCTTCGACCTCGCCGGCGCGGTCACCTTGACCGCGACCATGCTGCTCTTGGTGTTCACGGTCGTCGAGGCGCCCGAGGTGGGCTGGGGCTCGACACGCACCCTTCTCTCTTTAGCCGCTGTCGGCGCCATTCTGGGCGCCTTCGTCGCGATCGAGCGTCGAGCTGCCGTGCCGCTCGTGCGACTCGGGATTCTGCGCTCGGCGTCGCTCGTGCAGGCGAACCTGGGCGCGATGATGCTCATCGGCGGCTGGTTCGGGTTCCAGTTCATCGCGACCCTCTACATGCAGCAGCTCCGCGGCTGGTCGCCGCTCGAGACCGGTCTGGCGATCTTCCCCGGAGGGTTCCTCGTCGCTCTGCTGGCACCCAGGATCGCGCCGCTCGTTATGCGCTTCGGTAGCAGGCGCCTGATCACGGCAGGCCTGGCCTCGACGGGTATCGGCTACGCCCTCTTCCTGCCGGTCGGGCTCGACTCGGGGTATGTCGCTGCGATGCTGCCGACGTTCGTCTTCGCCGGCCTCGGGTTCGCGCTGGCCTACGGCCCGCTCAACATCGCGGCGACGAACGGGATCGCGGCCGAAGAGCAGGGGCTGGCGGGCGGGCTCGTGGGCACGTCGTTCCAGTTCGGCGGCGCGCTCATCCTCGCGGTCGCAACCGCGGTGAACAGCGCCGCGACCGGCGCGGACGGCTCGGCCCAGGGGCTGCTCGACGGGTTCCAGGCGGCGATCGTCGTCTCGGTGATCGCGGCCGCCCTCGGCGTGCTTGTGACTGCTGTTCGCGTTCGCCCGCCGATTCTGGCGGCGGGCGAGGCGCCCGACCTCGTCGAAGTCGAGTCCGAGGCGGAGGCTGCCTGAGCCGCCACGAGCGATGAGTTACGGCGGCGCTCGTCGTCTAACAGAGTGACGCGACCAGCACCGGGAGGCACGATGAGCAAGCTCAGGTTCAACATCACGATGTCACTCGACGGCTTCGTCGCCGGCCCTGGCCAAAGCGAAGAGAATCCGCTCGGCGTGGGCGGCATGGAGCTTCACCAATGGCTGCTCCCTCTGGCCGCCTTTCGCGAGCCGCACGGCGAGGAGGGCGGCGACGTCAACGCCAGCACGCCGGTCGTCGAGGCGTGGCTCGAGAATGTGGGAGCGACGGTGATGGGCCGCAACATGTTCGGAGGCGGCCCCGGCCCTTGGGGGGACAACCCGTGGAAGGGCTGGTGGGGCGAGGAGCCGCCGTTCCACCACCCGGTCTTCGTCCTCACCCATCACGCCCGCGACCCTCTGGAGATGCAGGGAGGCACCACCTTCCACTTCGTCACGGACGGGATCGAGTCCGCGCTCGAGCAGGCCAGGGAAGCCGCCGACGGCCAGGACGTCTCGCTGGGCGGCGGCGCCGACGTCGCTCAGCAGTACCTCGCCGCCGGGCTGATCGACGAGCTGGAGATCTCGGTCGTCCCCCTCCTCCTCGGGGACGGCGCCCGCTTGCTCGACAACCTCGGCGGGACCGAGCTCGAGCTCGAACAGGTCCGGGCGATCGAGGCGCCCGGCGTTACGCACCTGAAGTACCGAGTCGGCTGAACGTCTCCTTGGACTCCGGGCAGCATTCCCGGCAGGCTGTCCCATTCCTCGGCCACCGTTCGTCTTAGGGGCGAGCTGGCAAGCCTCACCGGCTCGGCGGTCGTGGAGCTCAACCGGGCCGTCGCCGTGGCCGAAACGGGCGACGTCGAGGCGGCGCTCGCCCTGGTGGAGCGCCTTCGAGCTCGACCGCTACCACTATCTGCACGCGACCCGCGCGGAGCTGCTCCGCCGGCTCGACCGCGTCGACGAGGCCCGTGCGGCCTACGACCGCGCGCTCGAGCTCGTTCACTCGGACGCCGAAAGGCGCTTCCTCGAGTTGAGGCTGGGGGAGCTCGAAGGCTGACCGGCGCTATCGACCGCCGATCCCGACAGTGTCCCACCGTCGTGGCCGGGTGCGTAGACGAGCTCACCCCGGTCGCGGAGGCGCACGAACTCCGACGGCGTCATCGGGACCTCCACGATGCACGAGTCCCAGCACTCACAGACGAAGGCTCCATCCTGAGCCCCAAAGCCCCACAGCTCGTTGTAGATGCGGTCGTTGGCCGTCCGGGAGACGCTCTGCTTGCGACCGTCGGTCTCCACGACCTCTCCTTTCCTGCCCTCCAGGCCAGATTGGCCGAGTGAAGGGTCAAGGAGGTCGGGGAGCGTTTGCTACACAGAGCTTAGCGCGTGCAGCGAGCGAGGATCGGGGATTTCTCCGTTGGCTTCGGTCAGCGCCTGTACCGCTCGGCGCAAAAGCGCTTTTAGGACGACCAGGAGGTTCTGATGGGAAGGATCGTGGTAACCGAGTTCATCTCGCTGGACGGCGTCATCGAGGCCCCCGGGGGAGGCGAGGACTACGAGTACGGAGGTTGGACTTTCGAGATCGCCCGCGGCGAGGAGGGCGACAGGTTCAAGCTCGACGAAGCCCTCTCGTCCGAGGCCTTGCTGCTGGGGCGAAAGACTTACGAGGGCTTTGCCGCGGCCTGGCCGTCCAGGGAAGGGGAGTTCGCCGACAAGTTCAACGCCATGCCCAAGTACGTCGTCTCCTCGACGCTGGAGGAGCCCGAGTGGAACAACTCGACGGTGCTGAGGGGCGACGTCGCGGCAGAGGTCGCGAAGCTGAAGCAGGAACAGAAGGGCGACATCGTCGTCCACGGCAGCGCCCGGCTCGCGCAGGCGCTGCTCGAGCACGACCTCGTCGACGAGCTCCGGCTGATGGTCTTCCCGGTCGTGCTCGGAAAGGGGAAGCGCCTCTTCGGCGAGACGAGCGACAAGAAGCCCCTGCGCCTGGTCGAGTCGAAGGTGGTCGGGGACGGCGTCACCATCCTCGTCTACCGGCCTGCGGACGCCGCTTGACGGGCCGGCCTTTCGAGCGGATGCAAAGGTGGCGCCTGCTACGGCCCGGCGCCATCTCGTGACACGATCGCGCCTCGCCAGAGGAGACGGCCGGAGCGGCGCAGCACCGTCGCGATCGGCTCCGAGGGATCGGACGGGTGCCGGGTGGTCAGGCACTGGTTGAGCCAGACCCCTTCGACCATGCTCGCGAGCGCGCAGGCGAGATCGTTGACCGTGACGCCCTCGCGCAAGGCCAGGTCGAAGTGCTCGAGCGCATGTGCGAGCACCTGCTCCAACCGTTCCAGCCACTGCACGTGCTCCTCCAAGCTGGGCCGGCGAACCTCCTCGCTCCAGAGGCCGTACGGAACCGCGCTCAGCCACAGCGCCCAGAGCGAGGCATAGCTCACAGCCGGCTCGCTCCCGTGCTGCGGCCCTCGCACGGATTCGCCCGCGAGGACGGCGTCGATCCACTCATCTCCGGTCGTGTACTCGGCCGGTTCCGGATACTCGATCTGCTCGATCCAGTCGCCTGCCCTGAGGGCGAGCGCCATCGTCTCGGCCTGAAAGGCCGCCTGGCTGCCGAACAGGTTCGTGATGGCGCCACGCGTCTTGCCGTCCCGGGCGGCGACCGCATTGGCGTCGAGGCGGGCGAACGGCCCGATCGCGATCGACTGCTCGTCGATTCGCTCGCAATCCGTCCTGATCTGCTCCAGAGCGACGAGCTCGCCGATCTCCACGTAGCGCTGGCGTGCCTCGGGCTTCGGAAGCGTCGAGCGCCCAGGTTGTCGGTCAGCGGCCACGGTGCTGTCCTTTCCGAGCTTGACTTGGGAGCCCAGAATACATACCGTACGTATCTACGTACATACGGTACGTACGTTCAGGCGAAGGAGCAGGCCGTGGAAGCACCCGAGACGATCGTCGTTCCCATCAGTGGGCGCCGTGGGATCTCGAGGGCGAGGGCATGGCTCGTCACCATCGCCGCGACCGCCGTCTCCACCTATGCGCTGGACGCGGTCGCCACCGCCGCCGGCGTGCTCCTGGCCGCGTCAGGCCTCCTGAGCGGTCTCGGGCACGGACCCGTCCTCGCATTCCTCGCCGGTTCCTATGTTCTCTGGGCCGCGGGCCTCCGGGTCAACCTCCCGGCGAACGCAACGCTCCTCGAGGAAACAGGAACGAGCACGAACGCGCTGTCGAAAGCCGCGTACGACCTGGCCAAGCTCAAGACTGCCAGCCTGCGCGCACGGCGAGTCGCGGCAGCAGCGGGCTACGTGGCCACCGAGTTCCTGAAAGAGGCTCCGTACTACGCCGGCGCCTTCGGCGCCGCTCTTGTCAGCGGCTCCGTCTCCTCCAACGAGGCCCTCATCTTCCTCGCGGGCGCGAATCTTGGTGCCGCTGCGTACGAATACGGGCTCGGCCGCCTCACACGCGCCTTCCTGCTCCTGCGCTCGCGGCGCAGCACGGGCTGACGGCCGAGCGCTCGCAGACCGTACCCTGCCGCCGGATGGCGTTGCAAAACCGGGTCACGCCGCTCTCCGAGCTCGTCGCGGACCCCGGCCGCGGCCTGGTCTACGGAAACCGCGGCTGCCTCCACGACGAGACCGGCCGCATCCGCCGGCGCTACAACGGCAGGCGCTGGATCGCCTGCCGCCTCCAGTTCCGGGGCTGGCTGCGCCGGCCGCTGCTCCAGGCGGGCCGCTTCACCGAGCTCTTCTTCCTCGACGAGGCGACCGCCTTCGCCGCCGGGCATCGACCGTGCGCGCTCTGCCGGCGCGAGGACTACGACCGCTTCGGCGCGATCTGGCGCACGCTGCATCCGGGGCAGGTCGGGGCTGACGCCATGGACGCCCAGCTCCACGTCGAGCGCGTCGATCCGACCACGCGAGAGCAGCGTCACCACGAGGCCGTGCTCGACGACCTCCCGGACGGCACCTACGTCCTTCGGGCAGGAGCGCCGCGCCTGGTGCTCGGCGACAGGCTCCTCACGCTGGACCGGCGCGGGCTACGTCGCGCCCAGCCCGCGCCCAGCCGGCGGGGCGGTGCTGATCACGCCCCCGTCGCTGGTCTCCGTGCTCCGCGCGGGCTGGGAGCCCGCGGTGCCGTTCCTGCATCCGTCGGCTTCGCGCTGTTCCTGGTCTTCGTGACGGTCCAGCCGGCGCGGCGGCGCCCGACGGCTACGTCGCCGGGCGATCCGGCTCGCGCAGGACCTCCGCGGTCGCGGCCGTCGGCGCCTCGGCTCCTCCGTGCACGAACTTGTGGATCGCGACCGCGAGCACCGCGCCGAGCGGCGGCGCGATCAGATAGATCCAGAAGTCCGTCCACGTGTTTCCGACCAGCGCCGGGCCGAACGAACGGGCCGGGTTGACGGACGAGCCGCTGAACGGAATCGCGGCCAGGTGCACCGCGACGAGGGTCAACGGGATCGCGACCAGCGCGGTTCCTCCAAAGCGACCGCTGACACTCGCCTGGAGAATGACGGTCACGAAGATCGCCGCGAACAGAAACTCGATCAGGAACGCCGTTCCGGCGCCGTCCGGCCCGGGGACCGTCGCGGTCGCCTTGACCGCGAGCTTGCTCGTCGCGATCAGCAGGGCGAGGGAGCCGAGGACGCCGCCGGCGAACTGTGACGCCCAGTACTTCACGAGGTCGGCGCTGGAGAGGCGCCCGTCGAGGAACATCGCCAGCGAGACGGCCGGGTTGTAGTGGCCGCCCGACACCTCGCCGAACGCGTAGAGCCCCGCCAGAAGGGCGAGACCGAAGGCGAACGCGATCGCCACCAGCGAGGCGGCCGACCCAGTCGAGGCGATGATGGCCGTCGTGCCCCCGAAGACGAGGACGAAGGTGCCGAGCAGCTCCGCTGCGTACTTCTGCCAGGTGTCCATGCGAACCTCCAAGGGACGTCGGGGCACCGGCGTGGTCGCCGGTAACGCCGATCTTGACGCCCGTATCGGACGCCGCCCCGTCGCACGCCGGCTAGCCCAGGACGCTCTCCCGGGCCGACGCCGAGCGGCCTCGGAAGGTCGCGACGAGTGCGCCGTCGGCCCGGCGGACGTCGACGTCGTAGACGCCGTTTCGGCCTTCGCGGAAGCGCTCCTCGGCCACCGCCACCAGCTCGTCGCCGGCGTGCGCCGGTGCGAGGAACTCGATCGAGCACCCGGAGGCGACCGTGACGACGTCGTGCGAGTTGCACGCGAACGCGAAGGCGGAGTCGGCCAGTGCGAACACCAGGCCGCCGTGACACGTCCCGTGACCGTTGAGCATGTCCGCGCGCACCGTCATCCGCAGGCGCGCACGGCCTGGCCGAACCTCCTCGAGCGCGATCCCGAGCGCCTGTGACGCCGCGTCGCGGGCGTACATTGCCTCGCCGACGGCGGCGGCGAGGAGCTCCTCGGGCGTGCTCATCGGCGGGCACGATAGCCCCCGGCGCGGCGAGCGCTTGTGTTTCACCGGCACAAGGCCTCCAGTCGGGATGGTGCGTCCCACGCCGTCGAGAAATGCGTGGGTGGGGCCTTGTGCGCGTGGAACACAAGCGCCCTGGGGCCGGCGCTAGACGCGGTCGACGAGCTCGTCGAGCGGCTTGCGGTTCGCCCGCGCGCTCCATTCCTCGGCCGAGCGGCTGGACGCGTCGCGCGGCCTCGCCGGGTAGCCGAACGTGAGGACGATCGCGGGCCGCTCGCCCTCCCCCAGTCCGAGCAGGCCGGCGACGGCGTCGGGGTCGGGCATGCCGTTCGGGCACGAGCCCACCCCCTGGTCCCAGGCCGCCAGCATCATGTTCTGGGCACACCGGCCCGCGTCGAAGGAGACGGGCCCCTTCCCGCTCACGGCGATCGCGACCACGAGCTGCGCCCCGCGGACGTTGCCCGAGGCGTGCACGAGCCCGGCGAGCTGCTCGCGGCGCTCCGGGCTCTCGACGACGATGAACCGCCACGGCTGGGCGTTTCGCCCGCTGCCCGCCAGGCGGCCTGCCTCCAGGATCCGGAGCCGCACCTCGTCCGGAATCGGTAGGTCGGCGTAGTCGCGCACCTCGCGCCGCGACGCGATGGCGAGCCAGAGCTCCACGCCGGGAGTCTAGTCCCGGGCAAGCGCCCCGAGGACGATCCCGAAGAGCGCGTGCAGCACCGCCTCGTAGGCGAAGACGCGGCCGTTCGTCACGAGCGGCGGCCACGCGCCGCTGCGGCGGTCCGGATGGAGGCGGTCGACGACCGTCAGCGCGGGCCACAACGCCAGGTTCTCGACCTGCGCCGCGGCGAGGCCCTGCTTCCACCCCCGTCCTCCCAGCCCCGTGAACACGACCCCGAAAGCCGCCCCGTTGGCCAGGTGAGCGCCGAGGCCCGCCGTGCGCCAGGAGCGGCCGCCGCGGGTGATCAGCGCACCGAGGAGCCGGACGTCCGAATAGCCGACGGGCGTTCGGAACAAGCGCGCGGTCGCAGGCTCGGCCGCCGCCCAGGCAGCCGCGGCGACCACCCCCGCCAGAGCTCCTCGGAACACCCGCCGAAGCGTATCCTCCGCTCCGTGGACACGCTCGGGCCCGACACGCGGCGGCGCCTGACGCTCGCGGCGACGATCCTCGGCTCGTCGCTCGCGTTCATCGACGCCACCGTCGTGATCGTGGCGCTTCCTACCATCGAGGAGGATCTGAGCCTCGGGCTCACCGGGCAGCAGTGGGTATTCCTCTCGTACTCGCTGGCCCTCGCCTCCCTCTACCTGGTCGGAGGCGCGATCGGAGACCGGTACGGACGGCGGCGGGTGTTCATCGCCGGAGCGGCGGGCTTCGCCCTCGCCTCGCTGGTCGCCGGAGCCGCGCCGAACGAGGCGGTGCTGATCGTGGCCCGGACCCTGCAGGGGGTAGCCGGCGCGTTTCTGACGACGAACTCGCTCGCGCTCCTGCGCGGCGCCTACGGCGCGGACTCCGGGCGCGCGATCGGGCTCTGGACGTCCTTTACGAGCATCGCGACCATCCTCGGCCCTCCGGCCGGCGGTGCGCTCGTCGAGTGGGTGTCCTGGCGCTGGATCTTCCTCCTCAACCTGCCGCTCGCCGCGGCCGCAGTCCTGCTTGCCCATCTCGGCCGTGGCGAAGACCAGGCGCCCGCGCGCGCGGGGCGGCTCGACCTCGCCGGGGCCGCCCTCGCCGCCGCCGGCTTCGGGCTCCTGACCTACGGCCTGGTCGAGGGTGCCGACCACGGCTTCGGAAGAATCTGGTGGGCGTTCCTCGTGGGAGCCGCGGCGCTCGCCGCCTTCGTCGTCGTCGAGCGCCGGGTGGACCACCCCATGCTGCCCTTCGACCTCTTCCGCGAGCGGAACTTCGCGGCGGCGAACGCGGAGACGTTCCTCGTCTACGCCGGGCTGTACGGCTTCATCGTCTTCTTCACGCTCTACCTGCAGTTCCTCGGGTTCACCCCCTTCGAGGCGGGGCTGCTCAACATCCCGACGAGTGTCGTCATGATCCTTCTGGCCGCCCGCTTCGGCGGGCTTGCCGACCGACACGGCCCACGTCTCTATCTGACGCTCGGGCCCGCCCTGATCGGCGCGGGGACGCTCGTCTTCTGCCTCGTCCAGGATCAGGACGAGTTCTGGACATACGGCCTCGCCGCGCTCCTGCTCTTCTCCCTCGGCCTCGCCATGATGGTCGCGCCGATCACGGCGACGGCGCTCAAGTCGGCCCCCGAGCGCTACGCCGGGATCGCGTCGGGCGTCAACTCCACGGTCTCGCGCCTCGGCAGCCTGGTCGCCGTGGCGCTGATCGGCCTCGTCATCTCGCTGGTCTTCGACGCCCGCACCGACGACGCGAGCGCTGTGCCGCTGGCCAAGGGCCAGACCTCACCGGAGCTCCGCGACGCGTCCGAGGCCGGGTTCCGGGCGGGCATGGTCATCGCCGCTGCGTTCGCGTTCGCAGGCGCCGCCGTCGGCGCCGTCGGGATCTCGAACCGGGAGGCTCGCGGCGAGTCGCCGCAGTCCGTCAGCGAACAGGCACCGGCGCCAGCCGAAACCTGAGCGCACGAGCGCGCTCGCGGCAGAGCGCGACGGCCTCCTCGCGCGTCTCGCCGACGCCGTACAGAATCGCGAGCCGGTAGCTCTGGGCGTCGTTCACGCCCTGGTCGGAGAGGAAGAGGCCGGGGCGGACGAGCACCTCGAGGTCGGGCTCGGGGTCTGGGATCGGCTTCGACGAACGCGTCTTCGAAGACGCGGAGGCAGTAGCTGACGCCGACTCCGTCCGGCGCGTCCTCGCATTGCCAGGCGGGGTCGTTGCCGAGCGCGAGCTGGAAGAGCGCGTCGTAGGTCGAGCGTCCTTGCACCGCCTGGACGAGCGGCGCGAACTGCGAGGCGATGCGCCCGTTCACCTCGATGATCTGGGCGGGCCCTTTCTCGGGGACGAAGAACTCGACGTTGAAGAAGCCGCTCTCGAATCCGAGCCGCGGCAGGACGCGCTCGGCGACGTCGGAGAGCTCCGCAAGACGAACGTCGGGCAGCGCGCTCGGGTACACGAAGCTCTCGAAGCTCAGCGTCCCCTCGTACTTGAGCGAGTCCGTGACGCCGATCGTCGTCACGTGCCCGTCGCGCACGTATCCCTCGAGCGTCACCTCGTCGCCGGAGAGCAGCTCCTCCGCGAGGAAGCCGTGCGCGTGGGCGGGGTCGGCGCCGGCCAGGGCGGCGATCTCCGCATAGCGGCTCGTATAGCGGTCGATCTCGTGCAGGTCGAGCAGCTCGCGGGGGTCGTCGATCCGGAAGACGTTCTGGGAGAGGCGTCCGACGACCGGCTTGACGAAGAAGGGGATGTCGAAGGGGACGCGGCCGTCGAGGACGGCGAAGCTCGGCGTCGCCTCGGGGGCGGCGAGCTGCTGAACGGCGCGGGCGGTCGGCTTGTGCTGCAGGGAGACCAGCGCCTGCGGGCTCGGCCCGGGGAGTCCCCGGCGCTCGGCGAGGAGCGCGGCGAGGAGGGCCGACTGGTCCTTCGTGCCCACGACGGCGTCGGCCGGGACCGTCTCGCAGTCGTCCAGAAAGGCCTCGGGGTCGAAGGTCTCGAGCTGGTCGAGGTCCGAGCCCGCGAAGCGGAGGCTGTAGCGGTCTTCCAAGCCCGCAGCGCGAATCGCCTTCAGGTCCCGCTCCTGCGGGCACAGAACGAGGATGTTTCTCATGAGGAGCGCGCGGCCCCCGCGCAGCCGGAAATGCTACCGATCTGCATACGCTGTCCGCGTGCTCGACGCCCGAACCGACGTCGTCGGAAGCCTCCTCAGGCCCGCCGAACTGCTCGACGCCCAGGCACTCCTCGCTGCCGGCGAGCTCTCGCAGGCCGCGTTCAAGAGCGTCGAGGACCGCGCGGTGGACGAAGCGCTCGCGCTCCAGGAGGGCGCCGGCCTGGCCGTCGTCACCGACGGCGAGATGCGCCGGCTCTCGTTCCAGAGCCAGGTTCCCGCGGCGGTGGACGGCTTCGGCGCCTGGGACCTCGACGCGTTTCTCTGGGGCGAGTGGCATTCGGACGAGCTCGGCGACCTGACCGTGGAGCGCCCGGCGATCGCCGTCGTCGGGACCCTCCGCAGGCGGCGCTCGCTCTCCGGCGAGGAATTCGCCTATGCGCGCGGGCGTACCGACCGCGTCCTGAAGGTGACGCTTCCCAGCCCGAGCCTCTTTGCCAACTTCTACGACCCCGAGCGGTCCCGCGGGGCCTACCCCACGCTCGAGTCCTTCCTCGGAGATGTCGCCGAGATCCTGCGCGAGGAGGTGGACGAGCTCGTCGACCTCGGGGCGACGTACATCCAGCTCGACGCGCCGCACTACCCGCTGCTGCTCGATCCGCGCTACCGGGAGTTCTACGAGAGCCGGGGCTGGCCGGCCGAGCGCTGGCTCGACCTCGGCGTCGAGCTCGACAACGCCGTCATCGGCGATCATCCCGAGGTGACCTTCGGCTTCCACCTGTGCCGGGGCAACCAGGCGAGCCGCTGGCTCGTCGAGGGCGGCTACGACTGGCTGGCAGAGCGGCTCTTCCCCCGGGTGCGGGCACAGCGCCTCCTGCTCGAGTACGACGACGCCCGCTCCGGCGGCTTCGAGCCGCTGGCCCATTCGGGCGACGACACGATCTGCGTGCTCGGACTGGTGACGACGAAGACTCCGCGGCGCGAGACCGTCGAGGAGCTCGCGGGCCGGATCCGGGAAGCCGCCCGCGTGGTGCCGCTGGAGCGGCTTGCCCTGTCGCCGCAATGCGGATTCGCCACGTCTGTCCTCGGCAACGCGCTCACGGTCGAGGACGAGCGGGCGAAGCTCGCGACGATCGCCGAGACGGCCGCAGAGGTGTGGGGATGACCACCGTCGCCCTCGACGGCCGGAGCCTCACCGTTCGCGAGGTCGTGGCCGTCGCGCGCGAGGGCGCTCCGGTCGAGCTCGCCCCGATCGCCGTCGAGCGGATGCGCGAGACCCGGGCGGTCGTCGAGCGCGCGCTCGAGCGCGGCGACGTCGTCTACGGGATGACGACCGGCGTGGGCGCGCGGAAGAAGATCAGCGTCACCGCGGCCGAGGCCCGCTCGTTCAACCGCGCCCTGGTCGCCAACCATCTCATCGGCGCGGGCCCTGACGCTCCGCCCGAGATCGTGCGCGCGACCATGGTCCGCCTCGCCAACGGGCTCGCGAGCGGGACTCCGGGTGCCCGGCCCGAGATCGCGGAGCGGCTGGTCGCGGCCCTGAACACGGGCGAGCACCCGCGGGTGCGGCTCCTCGGCTCCCTCGGGCAGGCCGATCTCCCCGCGATGGCCGACCTCGCGCACGGCCTCTTCGCGGACGCCGAGCTGGAGGCCAAGGAGGCGCTGGCCCTGCTGAACTCGAACGCGTTCTCGACGGGCATGGCCGCGCTCGCCGTGGCGGACCTCGAGCGGCTTCTCGACGCGATGCACATCGCGGGCGCGCTCGACCTGGAGGCGTTCGCGGCCAACCTCAATCTGCTCCACCCCGCCATCGGCGACGTCCGGCCGTACCCGGGTCTCATCGAGTCGCTCGCACGCCTGCGGGCGCTTCTGGAAGGAAGCTCGCTCTGGGAGCCGGGAGCGGCCCGGAACCTCCAGGACCCGCTCTCGTTCCGCTGCCTGCCGCAGGTGCACGGAGCCCTGCGAGACGCGCTGTCCTTCGCCCAGGGTCAGCTCGGGCTCGAGCTCAACGCAGCCCAGGACAACCCGCTCATCGTCCCGGGCGAGGACCGCATCGTCTCGGTCGCCAACTTCGAGATCCTCCCGCTGGCCGCCGCGCTCGACTTCCTCCGCATCGCGCTCGCCCCGGCGCTCACGTCCGCGGCGGAGCGGCTGCTGAAGCTCCTCCAGGGGCCGCTCACCGGCCTCCCGGACGGCCTCGCCCCGCGCCAGGGGCTGGCCGAGAACTCGCTCGGCGAGCACGGTGTCGCGGCCCAGGGGCTGACTGCCGAGGCGCGCCTGCTCGCGCAGCCGGTCTCCTTCGAGCTCGTAAGCACGAGCCATGCCGAAGGCATCGAGGACCGCATGACGATGGCGCCGCTCGCGGCCCGCCGCCTGGCCGAGATGGTCGCGCTCGGTGAGGCGCTGGTCGCCATCGAGCTCGTGATCGCGGCGCAGGCGGTCGATCTGCGCCGCCCGGCTCGCCTCGGAGCGGGGACGCGAGTGGCCCACGCGCATGTCCGGAAGGTCGTGCCGTTCCTCGACGAGGGCGACACCCTCTTCCCGGACCTGGAGCCGGTGCGGGGGCTCATCCGGACGAGCGCGCTCGCATCCTGAGGTGGCGTTCCGGCTCGGGATCGTCGGCTGCGGTGGGATCTCCGAGCGGCACGCCCAAGGCGCCGCCGCGTCTTCGGAGGTTGAGATCGTGGCGTGCGCCGACATCCGGGCCGACCTCGCCGAGGAGTGGGCCCGGCGCCACGGCTGCGAAGCGGCGTACGGCGACTACACGACGATGCTCGGCGAGCACGAGCTCGACGGCGTGCTCCTCGCAACCTGGCCGAACCTCCATCGCGAGCAGGTGCTTGGCTGCCTCGAGGCGGGCGTCCGCTCCATCCTCTGCGAGAAGGCGCTCGCGCTGAGCGGAAGCGAGGCCCTGGACATCTGGACCGCGGCAACCGACGCGGGCGCGCTCGTGGTCGAGGGGTACATGTACCGGCGCCACCCCGCGATCGCCAGGATCGACGAGCTGCTCGCCGCCGGGGCGATCGGCCAGGTTGACAGCATTCACGCCGCGTTCAGCCTCTTCGACCCCGAGGAGAGCGCCCCGGACGATCCGAGCCGGGACTGGCGTCAGCGCCTGGAATACGGGGGCGGCGCGCCGTACGACATCGCCTGCTACTGCGTCGACGCGTGCAACCGCTTCGCCGGGGGCCTGCCGCGGCGGGCTCAGTCGGTGACGAGCACGAGCGACCGCTACGGCACGGTCGCACGGCTGTTCGGGCTGATCGAGTACGAGAACGGGCTCGTCGGCATGATCGAGAGCTCGATGAGAAGCGACTTCAACCACGAGCTGAGGATCAACGGCGCCCACGGGCACATCCGGCTTCCGGTCGCCTGGCGGATCGACCACCCGACCGAGGTCGTCGCGGCGCGCAGCGCCGGCTGGGGCGTCTTCGACGTCGAGCGCTTTCCCGCGCCCGTGGTCGACGCGTACCGGCTGGAGCTCGAAGGCTTCGCCGCCGCCGCCCGGGGCGAGGCGACGCCGGTGCCGACCCTGGCGGAGTCGGTCGTCACCGCTCTGACGCTCGATGCGCTGCTTGCGAGCGCCGCGGAAGGAGTCGCGGTCGAGATCGATCTCCCCGAGGCGTTGACCGCGTGATCCCGGTGCTCATCGACTGCGATCCGGGCCAGGACGACGCCATCGCCCTCCTCCTCGCCCTGGCGAGCCCCGAGCTCGAGCTGCTGGGCGTCACGACGGTGGCCGGGAACCAGACGCTCGACAAGGTCACGGCCAACGCGATTCGCGTGCTCGAGCTGGCCGGTCGCGGCGACGTGCCCGTCGCCGCCGGCGCCGACCGGCCGCTCGTCCGCGACCTCGTCGTCGCAGCGGACGCGCACGGTGAGACAGGCCTCGACGGCCCGGCCCTACCCCCGCCGCGCGCCAGACCCGTCGCGCAGCATGCGGCCGAGTTCCTCGCCGAGCGGATCCTCGCCTCGGACCGCCCCGTCACGCTCGTGCCGGTGGGGCCGCTGACGAACGTCGCGCTGCTCGTCGCGGAGCATCCCGAGGCAGCCGCGAAGCTCGACCGCATCGTGCTCATGGGCGGCGCGATCGCCGAGGGCAACCAGACCCCCTCGGCCGAGTTCAACATCTGGGTCGACCCCGAGGCGGCCGCGCGCGTCTTCGCGAGCGGAATCGACCTGACGATGGTCGGCCTCGACGTCACGAACAGGGCGGTGCTGACGGCGGAGCACGCCGACCGGCTTCGCGGCCAAGGCCCGGTCGGCGCCGCCGTCGCCGCGATGCTCGACTTCTACGGCGGTTACTACGAGGAGGCGTACGACCACGGCGGCTGTCCGGTGCACGACGCCCTCGCGGTCGCTCACGTGGCTCGGCCCGGGCTTCTCCGAACGCTCGACCGCCACGTCGAGGTCGAGGTCGGAGGCGGCCTGTGCCGCGGGCGCACGGTCGTCGACATGCGGCGCCGCACCGTCCTGCCCGAGCCGAACGCGAAGGTCGCGGTCGACGTCGACGTGCCGGCCTTCGTGGAGCTTCTGCTGGAGCGGCTGAGCCAACTTCCAACCGGGGAGGCCGTCTAATCCAGCGATCACGTCGGGAAGCTCGCGAGCGCGAGGAAATCGGACACGGACGAGATTGACCGTGTCCCGGCGATGAGCTATAAGCGAGCGCTCACCCGCCGCACCAGCACCGGGGAAGGAGAACACATGGACGAGACGCAGCGCCGGGTCGACGAGGTGCGCCGCGAGCGCTCCGAGATCGAGAACCACCTGATCGACGAGTACGTCTTCGGGAAGATCACAAGACGCGAGCTCGTGCGCCGAGGGACGGTGGTGGGCATGTCCCTGCCGCTCCTCTCGTTCATCGCGGCCGCCTGCGGCGGCGATGACGACGACACCACCGCCAACACCAGCGCGGCCGAGACGACCGCATCCGGAGCCGTCCAGCCCGGCGGCACGATCCGGGTCGCGCTCATCCAGCCGACGACCGAGCCCAACCCGCTCCTCGTCCAGGATGAAGGCGGCGCCGGCATGCTCGGCTCCACCGGGGAATATCTCTCGTTCTCCGACGAGAACCTCGCGCTCCAGCCGAAAATCGCGGAGAGCTGGGAGCCGAACGAGGACGGATCGGTCTGGACGTTCGCGATCCGGCAGGGGGTTACCTTCCACAACGGCGCGCCGCTGACGGCACAGGACGTCGTCGCGACCTTCGAGAAGCTGATCAATCCCGACGGGGGCTCGGCGAACGCCCAGTCCGCGCTCGGCGGCGTCCTCTCGCCCGGGAACACGGAGGCGCCCGACGACGCGACCGTCGTCTTCAACCTCGACGCACCCAACGGCAACTTCCCCACGCTCGTCAGCTCGGCGAACTACAACGCGATCATCATCCCTGCCGACCTGGACCCGGCCGACTGGGGCACGACCTTCGAGGGCACCGGGCCCTTCAAGCTGCAGAACTTCACCCCCCAGCAGGGCGCGACCTTCGTCCGCAACGATGCGTACTGGGGCGAGAAGGCGAACCCCGACACGATCGACGTCAAGTTCTACGCCGAGGAAGGGCCGATGGTGCTCGCCATCCAGGGCGGCGAGGTCGACTTCGTCGAGCACTTCTCGGTGGCCGGGGGCAAAGCGCTCCTCGACAACCCGGACATCCAGGTCATCGGCGTCAGCACGGCCACCCACCGGCAGCTGCACATGCGAACCGACAAGGAGCCGTTCACGGACAAGCGCGTGCGGCAGGCGATCGCCCTCTCGATCGACCGGAACGCGCTCGTCGACGGGCTCTGGGAGGGCCGGGCCGATCTCGGAAACGACAGCCCGTTCGCGCCGCTGTATCCGTCCACCGACACGTCGGTCCCCCAGAGGGAGCAGGACATCGAGCAGGCGAAGCAGCTGCTCGCCGACGCGGGCAAGGAAGGCTTCAAGGTCCAGCTCGACACATGGGACGGCTTCGAGATCCCGGATCTCGCGCAGCTCGTCAAGAACTACGCGGAGGAGATCGGGGTCACGATCAACCTCAACATCACCGACGCCGGCACGTACTACGGCGACGGGGTCTACGGCAAGTCGACCTGGCTCGACTCGGTCATGGGCATCACCGACTACGGCCACCGGCCGGTCCCGAACGTCTACCTGACGGCCGCGCTCTCGGGCGACCCGAAGGTCGGCGTGTGGAACTCCGCTCACTTCAAGAACGACGCCTACGACGAGCTCGTGCGCCAGTACGTGGCCGCGCTCGACGTCGAGTCTCAGCGCGGAGTCGCCAAGCAGATCCAGGAGCTCCTGCTCGACGAGACGCCGATCATCTTCCCGTACTTCTACAACTTCCTCAGCGCTGCGGTCCCGACCCTGCAGGGCGCCGTCTCGGCGGCGACGGGCCAGTTCGACCTCTCGAAGGCCGGGTTCACCTCCTGAGCCCACGATGAACAGTGCCCCTTCAGGTGATGCTGCTGTGCTTCTGCGTCGCGAGCACCAAGCCAGAGTTCGCACTCGACCGAAGCCAAGGCTGGAGAGCCTTGGTGAGGGCGAGGGCGGGCTCTGGCGCCGCGTGATCGCGGGGCAGAAGTACGGCGCGCATTGCCTGGAGAGGCACTAGCCAGGCGGCCGGGGCCGACCGGCTCCGGCCGCCTTAGTGTGTAGGGGCTGGGATGGCACGGTTCCTTCTCAAGCGGCTCGGACTGGCGGCGATCACGCTCTTCCTGCTGAGCGTCATCGTCTTCTTCGGCACGCAGGTCCTCCCAGGGAACGTCGGCCGGAGGATCCTCGGGCCCTTCGCGGACCAGGCCGCTGTGGAGGCGCTGAACGAGAAGCTCGGCACCGACCAGCCGCTCCTGAAGCAGTACTGGGACTGGATCACGAGCCTGCTCGGCGGCGACCTCGGCAGCTCGCTGGCGCTCGGCGTCCCGGTCAGCGAGCTGATCGGCAACGCGCTCGTCAACTCCTTCAAGCTGGCGGCGTTCGCGTTCGTGCTGGTGGTGCCGCTGGCCATCTTCGGCGGGGTGGTCGCTGCTCTGCGGCGCGACCGGCTCACAGACCGCGTGATCACGATCGGCGGCCTCTCGCTGTCGGTTCTGCCGGAGTTCGTGACCGGGATCATCCTCATCCTCGTCTTCGGCCTGTGGCTCGACGTCCTGCCCGTGAGCGCGGACGCGCCGCCGGGAAGCGGGTTCCTGACCCAGCTCAAGTACCTCTTCCTCCCCGCCGTCGTCCTCGTCCTCCTCCTCTTCGGGTACATCGCACGCATCACCCGCGCCGGGATGATCGAGGCGCTGGACGCCGACTACACGCGGACAGCGGTGCTCAAGGGCCTGCCGCGGCGGACGGTCATCCGGCGGCACGTGCTCCGCAACTCGCTCCTGCCCACGATCGCCGTGGTGGCGACGCAGACCGGCTACCTGATCGGCGGCCTTGTCGTCGTCGAGACGCTCTTCAACTACCCGGGCATGGGACGGCTGATCGTCACGGCCTCGAGGCAGAAGGACATGCCGCTGCTGGAGGCGAGCGTGCTCATCGTCGGCATCGTGTTCCTGGTCGCCATGCTCCTGGCAGATCTCGCCTACTCGCTCCTCAATCCCCGCATCCGCTACTCGAGCGCCGAATGACGATCATCGAGGACCCAGGCGCGCCGATCATCATCCCGACTCGCGACGAGGCGACCATCGCCCGCCGCGAGCGCCTGCGCCTGCTCTTCCGCTCGCCGGGGTTCGTCCTCGGGGTCGTGATCGTCGGGTTCTGGGTCGTCTGCGCCGTCTTCGGGGCCATGATCGCTCCCCAGGACCCGCAGGCCGACGACATCCTCAACAAGCTGGCCGCTCCCTCCGGGGACCACCTCTTCGGCAGCGACCGCCTCGGCCGGGACGTCCTCTCGCGCGTGATCGTCGGTGCGCGCGAGATCCTGATCATGGCGCCGCTCGCGACGCTGCTCGGCACCGTCCTGGGAACCGCGATCGGCCTCTTCACCGGCTACTACCGCGGCCTCGCCGACGAGGCCGTCATGCGCCTGGTGGACGCGCTGCTCTCGGTTCCAGTGATCATCATCGCGCTGCTCACGATCGCTGCGCTCGGCCCGTCGCGCATCACCCTGATCCTCGTGATCGGGCTCGTCTTCGCGATGATCATCGCGAAGACCGTGCGGGCCGCGGTCCTCAGCGAGCGCGAGCTGGACTATGTCCAGGCGGCGCGCCTGCGCAACGAGCGCGGGCCCTACATCATGTTCGCGGAGATCCTCCCGAACGTGATGGGGCCGGTCATCGTCGAGTTCACCGTCCGGCTCGGCTACGCGATCTTCACGATCGCGACGCTCGCCTTCCTCGGCTTCGGCGCAGACCCCTCCATCCCCGACTGGGGCACCGACATCTCCGAGAACTACACGTTCATCAGCGCAGGCGTGTGGTGGGCGGTGCTCTTCCCGGTCCTGGCCATCGCGACGCTGATCATCGGCATCAACCTGATCGCCGACGCGATCGCCCACACCTTCGAGCGATGACCGAGCCTGCGATCGAACTCCAGGATCTCGAGGTCGTGTACCGGGTGCGCGGCGTGGACCGGCCCGTCTTGCGCGGGCTGACGCTCACCGTCGGGAAGGGCGAGTCGTACGGGCTCGTCGGCGAGTCCGGGTGCGGGAAGACCACGGCCGCGTTCACGATCATGTGCTACCTGCCCCGGAACGGCCGGGTCGTCTCGGGCTCGATCCGCGCCGACGGCGCCGACCTGCTCGCGATGAGCGCAGCGGAGGTGCGCCGCCTGCGTTCGTCGACGGTCTCGATGGTGTACCAGAACCCCGGCGCGGCGCTGAACCCGTCCATCCGCATCGGCGCGCAGATCGCGGAGGTCTTCCAGCTCATGGGCGCCGACAAGGACGAATCGTTCGAGCGAGCGCAGGACATGCTCCGCAAGGTCCAGATCTCCGACCCGGCCCGGGGGATGCGACTCTACCCGCACCAGCTCTCCGGAGGCGGGCAGCAGCGAGTCGTGATCGCGATGGCCCTGGCCTCCGATCCGACGCTGCTGATCCTCGACGAGCCGACGACCGGGCTCGACGCGACCGTCGAGGCGGAGGTGCTCGACCTCGTCGCCACACTGCGGCAGGAGTTCGGCACGAGCGTCCTCTTCATCAGCCACAACCTCGGCGTGATCCGGCGGATGTGCGAGCGGGTCGGAGTCCTGTACGCCGGGCGCCTGGTCGAAGAGGGGGAAGCGGAGACGGTGTTCACCGAGCCGCGGCACCCGTACACGGTCGGCCTCCTGCGCTGCATTCCGCGAGGCGGCCTGCGCAAGGATCGGGACCGGCTCGACACGATCCCCGGCTACCTGCCGCAGCTCGGCGCGCCGCTCCCCGGCTGCGTCTTTGCGGAACGGTGCGGGCTCGCGAAGGAGATCTGCCACACGGACGAGCCCCCCCTCCACCCCATCGGCGGAGGACATCTCAGCCGCTGTCACTTCCACGAGAAGGCGGCCGAGCTACCGCGCACGACGACCTCGACCCCGGTTGCGGCCCGCAGCGCGGCCGGCGAGCCGATCGTCAGGCTGGGGCATGCGAGCAAGACCTACAGCCACGAGGGCAACCGGGTGCAGGCGCTGGTCGACGTCGACCTCGCCATCGGCGCGGGCGAGACCCTGGGGCTCGTCGGCGAGTCGGGGTGCGGCAAGACGACGCTGGCGCGGGTCCTCCTCGGCCTGACGGCTCCCGATTCGGGCTCGACCGTCGAGCTGGCCGGCGAGCAGCTCGCGCCCCGGATCGTCAAGCGCTCCAACGAGCAGGTGCGGGCGCTCCAGACGGTCTTCCAGAACCCCGACTCGGCGCTCAACCGCCGCTCGTCGGTTCGGCGCATCATCGGGCGCGCATTGACGAAGCTCGTCGGCGTGCGAGGCGAACGCCGCGAGGAGCGCCTGCGCGAGATCGCCTCGTCGGTCCGCTTCGACGAGCGGCTCCTGAGCGTTCGCCCGGTGCAGCTCTCGGGCGGGCTCAAGCAGCGCGTCGCGATCGGGCGCGCGTTTGCGGGCGACCCGCGCGTCGTCGTCTGCGACGAGCCGACGTCCGCGCTCGACGTGTCCGTGCAGGCGGCGATCCTCAACCTGCTGGTCGACCTCCAGTCCGAGGAGGGCGTGACGTACCTCTTCATCTCCCACGACCTCGGCGTCGTCCGCTACCTCTCCGACCGGATCGTGGTGCTCTACCTCGGGCGCGTGATGGAGCTCGGCGCCGGCGGAGACCGTTTTCAACGCGCCGCACCATCCGTACACGGAGGCGCTCCTCTCGGCCGTTCCGACCCTCGAGGGCGAGGAGCGCGCCCGGATCAGGCTCGAGGGCGAGATCCCGAGCGCGGCCGACCCGCCCGCCGGCTGCGTCTTCCACACCCGCTGCCCGCGCTACCTCGGCGCCATCTGCGACGAGCAGGAGCCGCCGCTTGCGGAGGTCGACCCCGGCCACTTCCTGCGCTGCCACATCCCCGTCGACGAGCTGCGGCGCCTGCAGGCGGAGCCGCCGCCGGCGCGGCCTCGTCAGCCGAAGACGACGAGCTGACGGACGGCGTCGCCGGCGCGCAGCCGCTCGAAGGCACGCGGGAGCCCTGCGAGCTCGAGGCGGTCGCTGACCAGCTCGTCGAGGAGCAGGTCGCCCGAGGCGAAGAGGTCGACGAGCGCCGGCACGTCCTCGTCGATCTGGGCCGAGCCCAGGAAGCAGCCCTTCAACGTCTTCTCGTTGATGAAGCCCCAGGTGTCGATCGTGAGCGTCGAGCCCTTCGGCGGCAGGCCGAGCACGACGGCGGTCCCGCCCGGGCGGACGGCCTCCCACGCCTCGCGGATCGTCTCCGGGAGGCCGATCGCCTCGAATGCGTAGTCCGGGCCGCCCCCGGTGGCATGGCGGACGCGCCGGCCGGTGTCGGCGCTCGGCCGCGCCTGGACGGTGGCGGTCGCGCCCAGCCGCTCCGCCAGCTCGAGCTTCTCGGGTCGCGTGTCGACGGCGACGATCGGGCTCGCGCCCGCCAGCCGCGCCGCCTGGATCGCCGAGAGCCCGACGCCGCCGCAGCCCCAGACGGCGACACTCGCGCCGGCCTCGACGCCGGCCGTCCTCGTCACGCCGCCCCAGCCGGTCAGGGCCGCACACCCCACCAGCGCTGCGACCTCGAGCGGCACGTCCTGCCGGATCGCGACCGCGACCGACTCGGGGACGACCGCATACTCCGCAAACGAGGAGACCGAGTTGAAGTGATGGAGCGGCGTCCCCTCCACGGAGAGGCGCGAGGTGCCGTCCGCCAGCGTTCCCGTTGCGGCCATGCGGCCGCCGAGCTCGCAGAAGTTCCGGCGGCCCTTCCGGCAGCTGTCGCACTCGCCGCAGGAGGGCACCAGCGCGAGGACGACGTGGTCCCCGGCCCGGAGCCGCTCGACGCCCGGGCCCGTCTCGACCACGACACCCGAGGCCTCGTGGCCGACGACGAGCGGCAGCGGCTCGGGCAGGTCGCCGTCGACCACGTGCAGGTCGCTCGCGCACACCCCGCACGCGGCGATCTTGACGAGCACCTCCCCCTCCTTCGGCGCAGCCAGCTCCACCTCGCGGATGTCCACGGGGCGCCCCGGCTCCCACAGCACGGCTGCCTGCATCCGCATCGTGCCGAGCCTAGCGGCTGGCGCGCCGTAGAATCGCGCGCATGCGCGCCGCCGTCCTCCGGGAGATCGCCCAGCCTCTGACGGTCGAAGACGTCGACCTGGCCGACCCGGGGCCCGGGGAGGTGCTCGTCAAGATCGCGGCGAGCGGCGTCTGCCACAGCGACTGGAACGTGATCACCGGGGCGACTCCCAACCCGCTGCCCGTGGTGCTGGGCCATGAAGGGGCAGGCGTCGTCGAGGCGGTCGGCCCAGGCGTCACGGCCGTTGGGGAGGGGGACCACGTCATCCTCTCCTGGCTTCCGTTCTGCGGCGAGTGCTTCTACTGCGTCCAGGGCCGCGGCGTTCTCTGCGACGTGGCGATGGCGGACATGTTCGAGGGGACGTTGCCCGGCGGAACGCTTGCGCTCTCCCAGAACGGGACGCCGCTGTACCACTACTCCTACCTCTCGACGTTCGCCGAGCGCTGCGTCGTGCCGGAGAGCTGCTGCGTCCGTGTCAGGAAGGACGCGTCCTTCGACGTCGCCGCGCTCGTCGGCTGCGCGGTCATGACGGGCTTCGGAGCGGCCGTCCTGCGGGCACGGGTCGAGCCCGGGAGCACCGCCGTCGTCTACGGGGCGGGCGGCGTGGGGCTCTCGGCCATCCTCGGCTGCAGGCTCGCTGGAGCGCGCGCGATCGTCGCCGCCGACCCGGTGGCCTTCAAGCGGGAGACTGCGCTCGCGCTGGGCGCGACGCACGCTGTCGATCCCACCGCCGGCGACGTCGCCCTGCTCCTGCGCGAGCTCACCGACGGCCGCGGGGCCGACTATGCCTTCGACACGGCCGGGGCGCCCGGAGTCGTCGCCCAGGCCTACGACGCCGTGCGGCGCGGCGGCATGGTCGTGTCGGTCGGGATTCCCCCGGTCGGGACGACGGCCGAGCTTCCGGCGCCGTCGCTTCCCCGCGAGGAGAAGGTCGTGACCGGGAGCTTCTACGGCTCGTGTCGACCTCATGTCGACATGCCGCTCGTCATCGACCTCTACATGGAAGGCCGGCTCGACCTGGATGCGCTGGTCTCGCGAAAGTACGGGCTCGACGAGATCAACGAAGCCTTCGCCGCCATGAACGCGGGCGAGGTCGCGCGGGGGGTGATCGCCTTCTGAGGTTCGCCGAGCGGACTCTCGTCGGCGAGGGCTTCGCCGGCAGCGGGCCGAGCGCCGCCCACGTGAACACGGTGCTCGGCCGCAAGGGAGGCCCCGTGGAGACGGCGTGGGCCACGGCGCTCGCAACGCCGAGGCAGGGCCACATCCCCTTCGTCGCCGTCCTCCGGCCGAATCTGCCCGTGAAGCCCGTGACCCTGTTCGTGAACAAGGCGGACATTCGCGGCGACCGGCATGCGGCGCTGACGTGGGGCGCGGCCCAGGCGGGCGTCGCGCAGGGAGTGCTCGAGTCCGTTTCCGGCGGCGTGATCCCCGCGGATGAGGTCGACGACCTCGTCCTCATCGCGGCCGTGTGGGTGGACTGGGCCGCCGAGGACGAGGAGGCGATCTACTCCGGCAACGTCCAGGCGACGCGGGACGCGCTGGCGGCCGGGGCCGAGGGGCGCCCGGCGATCGACGAGCTCCTGGCGCTCCGCGCCGAGCCCGAGAACCCCTTCTTCCGGCGCTCGTGAGGATCACGGGCGTCCGCCTCCGGCGCCTGCGCTACCCGCTCGACCCGCCCTTCGCCCCGGCGTGGGATCCCGAGCCGCGGCGGGCGTTCGAGGCGACCCTCGTCTACGTGGACACGGACGAGGGCCTGACGGGCATCGGCTCGGGCGACACGATGGACGGCTTCGACCGCTATGCGGAGCTCTTCGTCGGCCGGGACCCGCTCGACGTCGAACGCCACGTCCGCGTCCTCGAGACGATCACCTTCCACGCCGGCCGCTACTGGCCGCTCGAGGCGGCCTTGTGGGACCTCGTCGGCAAGGCCCGGGGCCTGCCGGCCGCCCGGCTCCTCGGGGATGCCCTCGACGGCGTTCCGGCGTACGCGTCGACCGGCGATCGCCGGCCGGCCGCCGCGCGGGCCGAGTCGGCGGTCGAGCTGCGCGAGCAGGGCTTCGGCGCGTTGAAGGTCCGGATCGACAAGGAGCGGGTCGAGGAGGGCCTGCAGGCCGTGGAAGCGGTGCGAGAAGCCGTCGGGTCGAGCTTGGAGCTCATGGTCGACCTCAACCAGGGCTGGCGCATGCCCGGGGACGTCGCGCCCCTCCTCGACTTCGAGGCCGTCGACCGCCTCGCCGGGAGGCTCGAGGAGCTCGGCGCCCTCTGGCTGGAGGAGCCGCTCGCCGGCGACGACGTCCCCGGGCTCGCCCGCCTCCGCGCGAAGCGCGGCCTCCGGATCGCGGGCGGCGAGATGGCCCGGACGCAGCGCGAGCTGGACGCCTACCTCGACGCCGACGCGCTCGACGTCTACCAGCCGGACGCGGTCCTGGCGATCGGGCTCCTCCGGGCGCGCGAGCTGGCTCAGCGCGTGCTCGCCGGCGGACGGTGGTTCACGCCGCACACGTGGACGAACGGGATCGGCTTGCTCGCCAACCTTCACCTGACCGCGGGTGCCGGAGGCGGCCCGTTCCTGGAGTTCCCCTTCGACCCGCCCGGCTGGACGCCGGAGCGCCGTGACTTCATGCTGACCGAGCCGGTGCGCCCGGATGGCGGAGGCCGCCTCGCCGTCCCCGACCGGCCCGGGCTCGGCTTCGAGCTCGACGAGGACGCCGTCGAGCGGTACGCGGTGACCTGAGCCGTGGCGACCTTCGACGTCCACCAGCACCTCCTCCCTGCGCCGCTCGTCGACGTGCTCCGGTCGCGTCGCGAGCCGCCTCGGGTCGCCGGTGGGACACTGGAGCTTCGCGAGGGCTCGTTTCCGTTCGACGAGCGCGCCAACGACCTGGGCGAGCGCATCGACCTCCTCGACCGCGACGGAACCGACGTCGCCGTCATCTCCCTCGCCCCCACGCTCGAGACCGAGGCGCACCCGGAGCTGCGGGATGCCTACCACGAGGGGATCCGCGACGTCGTCAGGGCTGCGGGCGGGCGGCTCCTCGCCCTGGCCGCCGGAACCTGTCTCGACGGCTTCGCCGGGGCGTGCGTGTCCGCACAGGCGGTCGTCGCCGGCCTCGGAGGCCTCCCGGACGAGCTCGCCCGGGCAGGGCAGGTGCTCTTCGTGCACCCCGGGCCGCCGGATGTACCCCCGCCGGCCGCCCCGCCGTGGTGGGCGGCCGTCGTCGACTACACGGCACAGATGCAGGCTGCCTATTTCGCCTGGCTCGCCGACGGAGCCGGGCGCCGGTCGGACGTGGACGTCATCTTCGCAGTGCTCGCCGGCGGGGCTCCCGTGCAGCTCGAGCGCCTGCACTCCCGTGGCGGTGAGCCCGCAGCCGGCCTCCGGCCGGGAATTCACCTCGACACGGCTTCCTACGGGGAGCGGGCGCTCGGGCTCTGCCTGGAGGCGTTCGGGAAGGAGCGGCTCGTCTTCGGAAGCGACGTCCCGGTGGTGGAGGCAGCCCCGACCTTGCAGGCTCTTGCCGGCCTGGGAGAAGCTGTGCTCGCGAGCGCGCGTTCCGAGAACCCCGGCCGGCTCTTCCGATGACCATCCCTCCCACCCCGCTCGAAGCCGCGTCCCCGTCGCTGGCAGGCGGGCGGCCGCTCCTCCTCAAGCGTGAGGACGTCCACGAGCTCGGCGCCTTCAAGTGGCGCGGCGCGCTGCCCGTCCTCACCGCCTACCGTGCGGCGGGCACGGACAGCCGTCGTGACGGCGTCGACCGGGAATCACGGGGCCGCGACGGCCTGGGCGGCGGAGCGGCTGGGGCTGCGCGCGGTCGTCTACGCGCCGGAGGGCGCGGCGCAGGCCAAGCTCGACCTCATCCGTGGGCTCGGCGCCGAGGTCAGGCTCGTCGGGGCGGACCTCGACGAGGCGAAGGACGAAGCGCGCCGCCACGCCGCCCGAAGCGGAGCCCCCCTCTTCGAGGACGGCGCCGAGACGGCCCAGTACGAGGGCTACGGCGCAATTGCGGACGAGATCCTCGACCAGCTCGACGAGCCTCCGGCCGCGATCGTCGTCCCGGTCGGGAACGGCGCGCTCCTGGGCGGCATCGGGATCCGCGCGGCCGCCCGCGCACCTGCGACGCTCCGGATCGGGGTCGCCGCGAAGGAAGCCCCCGTGATGGTCGAGTCCTGGCAGGCCGGCGCCGCGGTCACGAGCGACCGCTCGGCGACGTTCGCCGACGGGCTCGCCGTACGCGTCGCGATCCCACTCGCCGTGGACGTCCTGGGAGAGGTGGCGAGCCGGATGCTCCTCGTGTCCGAGCGCGAGATCGCGCGCGCCGTGGGTGCCTACGACGACGCGGGCATCCGCGTCGAGGGAGCCGCGGGCGCCGCGCTCGCAGCAGTTCCCCAGCTCGACGACGTCGACGGCCCGGTTGTCCTCATCGTCACCGGACGCAACATCGACGACGCGCTCCACACGAGAGCCCGGGAGCGGCCCGAGTCCTTCCCCGACTAGGGCTCGCGACACGCCCCACGCTAGCCGGCGGTCTCGGGAGGGCCCCGGCCCGCGGTCGTTCGCCGATAATGGCCGTCGGCCTGGGCAGCGAGCCCTGCGAGCTCGAGCTCGGTGAGCGCCACCGCGACTTCGGCGCTTCCCACGGCGGCCGACCGCGAGATCTCGTCGAGCGTGAGCGCCCCTCCCGCGAGCGCAGCCAGGACCGCCTCCGCCTCCGGTGAAAGGCTTACGAGGGGCGCCGGGGGCGTCGGGTCGATCCCGAGCACCTCGAGCACGTCACCCGCGGCGAGGAGCGGGATCGCGCCCTGCCGTATGAGGTCGTTCGTACCCTCGCTCAAGGCCGAGGTGATCTCGCCCGGAACGGCGAAGACCTCGCGGCCCAGCTCGAGCGCGAAGTCTGCGGTGATGAGGGCCCCCGAGCGCCGGCGCGCCTCCACGACGACGGCGGCGCGTGCGAGGCCGGCGACGATCCGATTCCTGGCCGGGAACCGCCACGGCGCCGGCTCCACGCCGGGCGGATACTCGGAGACGACGAGGCCGCCGCTCTCGACGATGCGGCGGGCGAGCTCGGCGTGCGCCTGCGGGTAGTCCCGGTCGATCCCGCAACCGAGGACAGCGACCGTCAGCCCGCCTACGGCCAGTGCCCCACGGTGCGCCTCACCGTCCACGCCACGGGCGAGGCCGCTGACGACCACGACCCCGGCCGCCGCCAGCTCACGCGCGAGCTCGCGTGCGACCTGGGCTCCGTACGGGGAGCAGCTCCGGGCGCCGACGATCGCCACCGAGGTCCGGGCCAGGATCTCCGCAGGCCCTCCGCGCAGGTGGAGGCGCGCCGGTGGATCATGCAACTCCGCGAGGAGCGATGGATAGCCCGGCCTTCCCCTCGAGACGACCGGATAGGTCATGCCGACAGCTCCGGCGGCGCGCGATAGGAGAGCGCCTCTGCGACATGCTGGGCCTCGATCTCCTCTGCATCGGCGAGGGCCGCCAGCGTGGCGGCGACCCGGGCGACTCGGGCCCGCCCGCGACCCGAGAGGGGCAACGTGTCCACCGCACGCACGAGCAGCCCCCTCGCCTCACGGCCCAGCCGCGGGCGCCGCTCGCTCAACCGCTCCGCGGCGGGCTCCACCCGCTCCCGAACGCGGGCGGACGGCTCACCCGGCACTGCGTCGAGGTCTCGCCCCCGCGGGCGGGGTACGTGGACGACCAGGTCGAAGCGATCCAGGAGGGCACGCGAAAGCTTCATCCCGTAGGCGGCGAGCTTCTGCGGTGAGCACCGGCACTCGGCGGCCGGGTCGCCCCGGGCACCGCACGGGCAGAGGTTCATGGTCGCGACCAGCACGAAGCGCGCCGGGAAGACGGCCTGCCCGGCCGCCCGGGCGACCGCTACGACGCCATCCTCCAGCGGTTGGCGCAGCGCTTCCAGCACGGGACGGTGGAACTCGGGAAGCTCGTCGAGGAGCAGCACGCCGTGATGGGCGAGGCTCACCTCGCCGGGGCGCGGGCCGGGGCCCCCGCCGACCACGGCGGCGGCTGAGGCCGTGTGATGCGGGGCGCGAAACGGCGGGCGGTCCACGAGGGGGTGCGCCGCCGAGAGGATCCCGGCGACCGAGTGGATTCGCGTGACCTCGAGCGCCTGGTCGAGCGTCAGCGGGGGCAGGATCGCGGGCAGGCGGCGTGCCAGCATCGTCTTCCCGGTGCCGGGCGGGCCTGCGAGCAGGACGTTGTGGCGCCCGGTCGCCACGATCTCGAGAGCCCGCCTGCCCCGCTCCTGGCCCCGTACCTCTGCGAGCTCGGGCCACGAGCCATTGGTCGCCGCGGTCGCCGGCTCCACTGGCTCGGGCCGGAAGCGGCCCTGGAGAAAGGCTCCGGCCTCGGCGAGGTGGCGGAGCGGCACGGCCTCGATGCCGGCGAGGGCGGCCTCGGGCGCCGACTCATGCGGGCAGAGCAGCCGTGGGAGCCCAGCGCGGCGCGCCGCCTCGGCAGCCACGATCGCTCCGGGCACCGGCCGAAGCCGCCCGTCGAGGGCGAGCTCTCCCACGGCAGCATGCCCGGCGAGCGCCTCCGGCGGGATCTGGCGCGAGGCGGCGAGGACCGCGAGAGCAATGGGTAGGTCGTAGCCGGAGCCCTCCTTGCGCAGCCCGGCCGGCGCGAGGTTGACCGTGATCCGCCGGAGCGGCCACTCGAGCTCGGCGCTCACGATCCCCGAGCGAACGCGTTCCTTGGCCTCCTGGCACGCCTTGTCCGGCAGCCCGACGATGGCGAAGCCAGGCACGCCCCGTTGGAGGTGGGCCTCGACCTCGACCGGCCTCGCCTCGAGGCCGACGAGCGCATGGGTGACGGCGCGCGCGAGCACGCCTTCGAGGCTACGGAGGAAAGGCGCACGAGTGGCGCGCGGATCGTGCCGGTTTCCTCACAGAGGTGTCCCTAGTCGAACCCGACGCGTTCGATGCGCCTGCCGTGAACGGCGACCGCCTCGAAGCGGACGTCGAGCCCGGCGAGGTCAGGCCGAAGCGCCAGCCAGGCCTCGGCGGCGCGTCGCACACGGCGCGCCTTCTCCGTCCCGACCGCCTCCAGTGGATCTCCAAAGCTCGTCCCGCTGCGGGCTTTCACCTCGCAGACGACCACCGTGCCGCCGCGCCGGACGACAAGATCCAGCTCGTAGCCTGCTGCACGGGCGTTCGCGGCGAGGATGCGGTAGCCCCGGAGCCGGTAGTGGCGGCGGACCCGCCGCTCCGCCTCAGGCCCGAGCCGCCGTGAGGAGCCCGGCGCCGTCGAGGTCGTCCTCGAGCTCCGCATAGCAGCGCGCGTCGAAGGAGCGGCGGTGGATCGAGCTCGGCCCGAGCCGGCGCACGATCGCCGAGTGCCCCGGCGTGATGTAGCCCACGTGCGACGCGAAGCCGTAGCCGGGGAAGACGGCGTCGAGCCGGCGCATCGCACGGTCGCGGACGACCTTGGCGACGATCGATGCGGCCGCGATCGCTGCGCTCTTCGTGTCTCCGTCCACGACGGCCTCGTGCGGCGGGGCGAGCGGCCCGAGCCGGAAGCCGTCCACCAGGCACGCCTCGGCGGGGGGCGAGAGCGCCGCGAGAGCCTCACGCAGGCCACGGAGGTTCGAGCGGTGGAGGCCGTCACGGTCGATGGCGCCGGGAGGGATCACCCGGACGGCGATGCGCGTGGCGCAGCGCGCGACCGCCCGGAAGAGCTCCTCGCGCTGCGCGGGATCCACCTGCTTCGAGTCGTTCAGGAGCGCGAGCGGACGGACGGCGTGGTCGCGCAGGCGCTCGTAGTCGAGAAGGACGCCCGCCGTGACGAGCGGCCCGGCCAGGCTCCCGCGGCCGGCCTCGTCCGCGCCGGCGACGAAGCGGACGCCGAGACGGCGGTCGTAGGCGAGAAGCTTGCGGCCCGGACGGCGGATGATCGCCACGGGCGCGAGGATAGCGGCTAGGTCCGCTGCTTCTCGCGGACGCGCGCCTTCTTGCCCACTTTCTCCCGCAAGTAGTAGAGCTTGGCGCGGTTGACGTCGCCGATCGAGATGACCTCGATCCTCTCGATCTTCGGCGAGTGGAGCGGGAACGTGCGCTCGACGCCGACGCCGAATGAGTTCTTGCGGACGGTGAACGTCTCGCGGACGCCGGCGCCCTGGCGCTTGATGACGATCCCCTCGAAGACCTGGACGCGGCGGCGCTGGCCCTCGATCACCTGGAAGTGGACGCGTACGGTGTCTCCGGCCTTGAACTGCGGGATGTCGTCGCGCAACTGCTTGCGCTCGAGGATGTCGATCGGCGTCGTCATGAAAAGGGCGGCCGAAGCCGCGCGAGAATGCTAGCGGAACCTTCCGTCTCCGGAGGCCGCCTGCCGTCGCGAAATTCCACGACAGGCGGTCTGCGGCCGCGGCCGATTTGGACAGTCGCGGGGGCCCCCCGCTTCGACCCTAGCGCGGAAATCCGCACGCGTGGCGCGCAGGACTGTGCCGAAAGGCGTCTACTGGAAGCCGAGCCGCTGCACCGGCCAGTAGCGCGCGAAGACCGGGCCGATCAGGTTGTCGCGGGGGACGGTGCCCCACTGGCGGCTGTCGCAGGACTCGTAGCGGTTGTCGCCCATCATGAAGTAGCGCCCCTCCTCGACCGTGACGGGGCCGAAGTCGTCCCCGACCTCGCCGCCGTTGACGTACGGCTCCGGCAACGGCTCACCGTTCACGTAGAGCTGGCCGGCGCGGATCTCGATGGTGTCGCCCGGCAGGCCGATGAGGCGCTTGACAAACACTCCTCCGGGGCCCGGGCACAGCTGCTCGGCCTTGGGCGGCGTCCGGAAGACGACGACGTCGCCGCGGTCCGGGTCGGTGAAGCGGTAGACGAAGCGGTTCGCCAGCACGCGGTCAGAGGTGCCCGCTTCGCAGCGCCAGCTCGGGTGCCGCGCAGTGGAGCGTCGGCTCCATGGACGCGGACGGGATCCTGTACGGGTTGACGACCCACGCCTTGATGGCGAGGACGGCCGCGACCGCGATCACGATCGTGATCACCCAGTCGATGACCGTCGGCCAGGGCGCGGGGAGCGATTCGAGCCTCGTGCGAAGGACGACGGCCTCCTAGAGGTCCGGCCGGCGCTTGCCGCGCTCGTCGACGGCGGCCGCGAGCGTGACGATCCGGCGTAGCGTGGCGGCCGAGGTCCGTGGGTGCAGGATGAGCCGGTCGCGCATCTACCGCAGGCCGATCCGCGTCAAGGGCCAGTACACGGCAAACACGGGCCCGATCAGGTCGGCCCGCGTGACGGTTCCCCACTGACGGCTGTCACAGGACTCCCCACGGTTGTCGCCCATCATGAAGTACTCGTCGGCGCCCAGCGTCCGCTCGGTGAAGTCTAGGCCGGGCGGCCCTCCGTTCACGTACGGCTCGTCCATGCGCTTCCCGTTGACCTGGAGCACCCCGCGGGTCATCGCGATCCGGTCTCCCGGGATCCCGATCAGCCGCTTGACGAACGTCCCGCCGGCGCCGCAGCGCTCGATCGCCTCCTCCGGAGTCCGGAAGACGACGATGTCGCCCCGCTCGGGGTCGCGGAAGCGGTAGATGAAGCGATTCGCGAGCACGCGGTCGGACGTGCCCGCTTCGCACCCTCGCTCGGGTGCCGCGCAGTGAAGCGTCGGCTCCATCGAGGACGAGGGAATGCGGTACGGGTTCACGACCCACGCCTTGATCGCCAGCACCGCCGCGACGGCGATCGTGATCGTGACCGCCCAGTCCACGATCGTGTCCCACGGCGCCGGGAGCGAGGAGGTGAGCCGTTCCAAGGGGCCCATCACGAGGGTGTCCGCTCCCTGCTTCGCTCCTGGCGCCAGCTCTCGATCAGCGCATGGTTCCCGGAGAGAAGGACGTCCGGGACACGCCAGCCCCGAAACTCGGCCGGCCGCGTGTAGTGGGGGAACTCGAGACCGCCCCCGAGCGCCTCCGAGAAGCTCTCGACGGCGCCGCTCTCCTCGCGGATAGCTCCGGGGAGGCGCCTCGAGACTGCGTCGAGCAGCACCATCGCCGGCAGCTCGCCGCCGGAAAGCACGTACGGGCCGATCGAGACGCTGTCGGTCGCCACGTGCTCGAGGATGCGCTCGTCGAAGCCCTCGAAGCGCGCGGAGAGAAGCGTCAACGCCTCCTCCGCGGCCAGCTCCTCGACGAGCGCCTGGTCGAGCTGGCGGCCCTGTGGAGAGAAGGCGACCACACGCCGGCCGGCCGGTGTCGCCGTAGACCGCCTCGAGCGCGGCACAGACGACGTCCACGCGCAGCACCATCCCGGCACCGCCGCCGTACGGCTCGTCGTCCACCTGGCCACCGGTGAGCGGCGTGTAGTCGCGGTAGTTGAGGAAGCGCAGGTCGAGCTCGGAGCCGAGCACCGCCGCGACCGGGCGCTGCTCGGTCAGCCAGGAAAAGGCGTGCGGAAGCAGTGTGAAGACGTCGATCTGCATACGGGTGCGAGATTAGCTTTCGGGCGCGAACCCGGGCGCAACCACGATCCGGCCTCCCTCCAGATCGACCGCCCGGACACAATCCTCAACCATCGGCAGCGCCACGCCGCCCTCGAGCTCGAGCACGTCGTTCGCGACGCCGGGCGCCACATCCCGCACGACGCCGAGCACCCGGCCACCTTCCTCGACGACGGTCATGCCGACGAGCTGGTAGACGTAGAACTCGTCCTCGCCCGGCGGGGGAAGCTCCGAGACGGGGAGCTCGAGCGCCGTCCCGCGCGGGACGTCCCGGTCGAGTCGGACGACGAGGCGCCCGCCGGAGCGCTTCGACTCGACCACCGTGGCCGGCTCCCGGGCGGCGTAGACCGTCGCGCCCCTGGCGAACCGGGCCGGGTCGTCGCTGGGCCGCTCGACGACGAATGCGCCCGCGAGCCCGTGCGGCCGGCCGACCCGCCCGACGGCCACCCAGCGGTCGGCACCCGCTGGGTCAGCGGGCGTCAACGATCTCGAGCAGGGCGCGCTCGTGCTGGCGCCCGCCGCTCGCGCGGACGAGCGTCCTGAGCGCCCTGGCGATACGCCCCTGGCGGCCGATCACCTTGCCGATGTCCTCCTCGGCGACGTGCAGCCGCAGGACGACGGCGCCGTCCCGCTCGGTTCGCTCGACACGCACCTCGTCGGGCCGGTCGACGAGGTTCCGCGCGAGGTATTCGAGCATCTCCTCCACGCCGAGCCCTAGACGCCCTGGGTCTTCAGGAGGCGCTTCACTGAGTCGCTCGGCTGGGCGCCCTTGCCGATCCAGTCCTGGATCTTCTCCACGTCGAGGGAGATCGTCGACGGGTTCGTCTGCGGGTTGTAGCGCCCGACGATCTCGATGAAGCGGCCGTCGCGCGGCGAGCGCGCGTCCGCGACCACGACGCGGTAGATCGGGTTCTTCTTCGAGCCCACGCGGGCCAGTCTGATGCGAGTTGCCATTCGGTCCTTTCCTCTGCTCCTAGCGGCGCTTCTGCGCCGCTGCGATCGACTGGAGATTGGGCATCTTGCCCTTCCCCATCTGCTTCACCATCTTCGCCATCTGCTTGCGTGCGGTCAGCAGCTGATTGACCTGCTGTACGGTCGTTCCGCTTCCCTTGGCGATCCGCGCTCGGCGCGGTCCGTTGATGATCTCGGGCCGGCGGCGCTCGTCGACCGTCATCGAGAGCACGATCGCCTCGACCTTGCTCAGCTCCCGGTCGTCGACGTCGGCGCCCTGGAGCTGCTTGCCGAGCCCCGGGATCATGCCCACGATCGACTTGAGCGGCCCCATGCGCCGCATCATCCGGTAGCTCTGCAGGAAGTCCTCGAACGTGAACTGCCCAGCCCGGAGGCGGCGCTCCATCTCCTCCTGCTCGTCGGCCTCCGCGGCCTGCTCGGCGCGCTCGATCAGCGTGAGCACGTCGCCCATGCCGAGGATGCGCGACGCCATCCGGTCGGGGTGGAAGTACTCGATCTGGTCGAGCTTCTCGCCGGTTGACGCGAGCTTGATCGGCTTGCCGGTGACGGCCTTGACGGAGAGCGCGGCGCCGCCGCGCGCGTCGCCGTCGAGCTTCGTCAGGACGACGCCGTCGAAGTCCACCCGCTCCTGGAACGCCTCGGCGACCGCAACGGCCTCCTGGCCGGTCATCGCGTCGAGGACGAGCAGCACGTTGTGCGGCTTGACAGCCTTGCGGACAGCGGCGAGCTCCTCCATCAGAGGCTCGTCGATCTGGAGCCGGCCGGCGGTGTCGACGATGACCACGTCGCGCCCCTGGGCCTGCGCCTGCTCGATGCCGTGGCGCGCGACCGCGACGGCGTCCTTCGTCGAGCGGTCCAGGTAGACGGGGATCTGGATCTGCTTGCCGAGCTGCTCCAGCTGGTCGACCGCGGCCGGTCGCTGGAGGTCGGCGGCGACGAGCGCGGGCGACTTCGACTCCTGCTTGCGGAGCAGGAGCGCGAGCTTGGCCGCGGCGGTCGTCTTTCCCGCTCCCTGGAGGCCCGCGAGCAGGATGACCGTCGGCGGGCGTCCCGCGAAGGCGAGCTTCGAGCCGCCCGAGCCCATCAGCTCGGTCAGCTCCTCGTGGACGATCCTCACGACCTCCTGGCCCGGCGAGAGGCTCTTCGTCACCGCGGCGCCGTTGGCACGCTCGCGCACGCGGGCGACGAAGTCCTTGACGACCTTGAAGTTGACGTCGGCCTCGAGCAACGCGAGGCGGATCTCGCGCATCGCGCGGGAAAGGTCCTCCTCGGTGAGGACGCCGCGGCTGCGCAGGTCACCAAGCGCGCCTTGTAGCTTGTCGGAAAGCGTGTCAAACATGGGCCGGCGGGAAGTGTAGCCGTGTGCTTTTCCATACCCAGGAGGGTCTACGTCTCGCCAGACCTTCCCAGAGCCAAGGAGGAACTGCGATGGCGAACATCGCCAAGGTGATCCGGGTCATCGGCCAGTCGGAGGAGAGCTTCGCCGACGCCGCGCGCGTCGCTGTGAAGGAGGCCGGCCAGACCGTGCGCGACATCAGCGGCGCCCACGTGATCGAGATGAGCGCAGTGGTCGAGAACGGCGAGATCACGAAGTTCCGCACGACCGTGGACATCGCGTTCGGAGTGGAGCGCTAGGCGCCCACACCTGTCAGCTCGAGCCGTGTCCCGGCCGGACCCGACCGATAGGGCCGGGCGCCCCCCGCTTCGATCCTAGCGCCGAAAAGCGCGCAGCCGGCGCGCGGAAGCGTGGAGGAAGCGGGTCAATCGCGGCCGACGAGCGCCCGCGCGAAGTCCTGCGGGTCGAACGGCTGCAGGTCGTCGAGCGACTCACCCACGCCCACGAGCTTCACGGGCAGGCCGAGCTCGTGCGTGACGGCGACGGCGACGCCGCCCTTCGCCGTCCCGTCCAGCTTGGTCAGGGCGACGCCGGTGACCCCGACGGCCTCGTCGAACAGCTTCGCCTGCCGCAAGCCGTTCTGACCCGTGGTGGCGTCGAGGACGAGGAGCGTCTCGTGCGGCGCCCCTTCGAGGCGGCCCGCGATCACCCGTCTGACCTTGGCGAGCTCCTCCATCAGGTTCGTCTGCGTGTGGAGCCGCCCGGCCGTGTCGACGACGACCACGTCTCGGCCGCGGGCCTCGGCCGCCGAGATCGCGTCGTAGGCCACCGCTGCCGGGTCTGCCCCGCGTTGCGAGCCGACGAAGTCCGCCCCGGCGCGCTCGGCCCAGATCTCCAGCTGCTCCTCCGCGGCGGCTCGAAACGTGTCCGCCGCGGCCAGCACGACCGAGCGGCCGGAATCCTGAAGCCGGTACGCGAGCTTGCCGATGGTCGTCGTCTTCCCGGTGCCGTTGACGCCGACGACGAGGACGACCGTCGGCTGCCCTTCGAGCTCGAGCCGCTCCTGCCCCTCGACGGCCACGAGGTCGGCAACGACCTCCTCCAGCCCCTCCACGAGCTCCGCCTGGCTCGCGGGCTTGCGCTCCTCCAGACGCCGCACGATCTCGACCGTCGCCGGCACGCCGCAGTCGGCCGCGATCAGCGCCTCCTCGATCCGCTCCCAGGCCTCCTCGTCTCCGGGGTCGAAGAGGAGCTCGCGCGTCAGAGCCTGCCGGCTTGCGCTCAGCGACCCCCGCAGGCGGCCGAACCAGCCGCGCCGCTTCTCCTCGTCCTCCGCAGGAGCGTCCTCGGGATCGCCGAGGAACTCCGCCCAGCTGCGCGTCACGCGCTGAGCGCCTCGGCCTCCGGCGCAGCCTCCAGCCGCTTGGAGACGACCTGCGAGATCCCGTCGGCGCCCATGGTCACGCCGTAGAGGATATCCGCGGCCTCGATCGTCCTCTTCTGATGGGTGACGACGATGAACTGCGCTCGGCCCGCGAAGCGCTGCAGGAGCTCCGTGAAGCGCCCGATGTTCGCGTCGTCGAGCGCGGCCTCGACCTCGTCGAGCAGGTAGAAGGGGCACGGCCGGGCGAGGAAGAGCGCGAACAGGAACGAGATCGCGCCCAGAGCCTTCTCGCCGCCGGAGAGCAGCGACAACCGCGTGACCCGCTTGCCCGCGGGCTGGAGCTCGAGCTCGATGCCGGGCTCGCCCCCGTCCTCGTCCTCGACACGCAGGAGCCGGCCGCGGCCGCCCGGGAAGAGCGTGGCCGCAACCTCCTCGAAGTGGCGCTCGACCTCGCCGAGCGTCTCCTCGAAGCGCCGCTCCACCGTCTCGGCAAGCTCGTCGCGGAGGGCCTCCAGCTCGGCCAGCGAACGCTCCAGGTCCTCCCGCTGCACGCTCAGCTCCTCGAGCCTGGCCTTCTCCCGCGCGTGCTCCTCGGCCGCGAGGGGGTTCACCTGGCCGAGCGCCTCCCGCCGGCGCTCGAGCCGCCCCAGCTGCACGCGCAGCTCGTCTGCCTCCTCCTGCGAGAGCGCCTCGGCCTCGGCGTCCTCGGGGAGCCGGCGAAGCACCTCCTCGCGCTCCGCCTCGAGGCGCGCGCGCTCGATCCCGACCGCGGAGAGCCGCTCGGCGGCCTCCGACGCGGCTCGCCGGAGCTCCGCCTCCAGCCCGCCCAGACGCCTCAGCTCCCCGCCGAGCTCCCCGGCGCGGCTCCCGCCCGCGTCGACCCGCGCCCGGAGCGGCGGCTCGAGGCGCCCCGCCCGCTCCGCCGCGGCTCCGAACGACGTTGCGGCTCTCCCGGCGAGCTCCGCGAGCTCGCGCAGCGCGTCTTCCCGGCGCGACGGCTCGGGGTCGGGGGCAGCCGCCGCCGAGTCCGCGGCGAACCAGGTCTCCCCGCCGGAGAGCGCGACGAGGGCATCGCGCCGCTCGGCGTGCGCGCGCTCGAGCCTGGTCACCGCCTCCCCGAGCTCGACCCGCTCCGGCGCCCACGCTCCGGCCGCGGTCAGAGCCCGCTCGTAGCTCGGAGGCTTGGGCGGAGTCGGCAGGCGCGGGCGGTCGGCATCCGCCCGCAGCGCCGCTGCCGTCTCCTCGGCGCGCTCCCGGCGCAACTCGAGGCGCTCGATCGCGCTCCGCAGGCGATAGAGAGCGGCGGTCGCCTGCTCGTGGCGCCCGGCCGCCTCGGCCAGTCCCTCCTCCGCCTTCCGCCGCTCCCCCAGGACGCCCTCGAGCCGCTCGTCACGGCGGCGGCGCTCCTGCGCGGCCTCGGTCATCCGCTCCTCGACGTCGGCGAAGCGCCGGTCGATGGCCTCGAGCTCGGCCGCGGCGAGGCGCGTCCGCAGGAGCTCGAGCTCGACGCCGATCTTCTCCGCACGCTCGGCCGCGCTGGCCTGGAGAGCGAGTGGGCGCAGGCGCTTGCGCACCTCGTCCTCGAGGTCGCGCGCGCGCTCCACCTGCACCTGGACGCGCGCCAGCTTCAGCTCGGCCCGGTGACGGCGGCGCTTGAACTTGCCCAGTCCGGCAGCCTCCTCCACGAGGGCGCGGCGCTCCTGGGGCTTCGAGACGAGGATCTCCTCGACACGGCCCTGGCCGATGATCGAATGCCGCTCGCCCGCGAGGCCGATGTCGGCGAGGAGCTCGACGACGTCGGTGCGGCGCACCCGCGCGCGGTTGACGAGGTACTCGCCCTCGCCGCCGCGGTGCAGCCTCCTGAGGACGGAGAGCTCCGCGACGTCCAGCGGCCCGTCGCCCGCCTCGTTGTCGAAGAGGAGCTCGACCTCGCACCAGTCCGCGGCCGGCCTGTCCTTCGAGCCGGCGTAGAGGACGTCCTCGGGCTTCTCGGCGCGGAGCTCCGTCGGGCTCAGGCTCCCCGCGGCCCAGACGATCGCGTCGGAGACGTTCGACTTGCCCGAGCCGTTCGGGCCGACGACCACGGCGACGCCCGGCTCGAGGCGCACCTCGACCGGATCCGGAAACGACTTGAAGCCGCGGATCTTGACGGAGCGGAGATACACGAAGGCCGAAGTCTGACGACGCGAACGGACGGGCTGACTACTCGGACGCGACGGATCGCGAGAACTCGCTCCTCCACTCGGAGACCTCGGTCATGGAGATGTCCTCCATCCTGCGCACGAAGGTGGCCAGGACAAGCTCGTCGGCGACCTCGGGCCCATAGTGCGGGGACGTTCGCGTGTCGTAGAGGACACGCTCGCTCTTCAGCGCCTCGGCCGCGTAGCTCCACCGGGTCTTGTTCTGGAGCCAGCGAAACGTTCCCGCGAGGCCGGCCGCCACCGAGGCGAGCGCTGCCGGAAGCGCCTGCACGGCCTTCGGCAGGGACGACCACAGAATCAGAACCGGGGTGGCTGCGGCAAGCACGACCGCCGCCGTCTGCACACCGACGAACCAGCGCCACTCCCGGGCGGAGTGCCGCGAATACCACTCGATCTGCTCGTCGCAGCGGCGCAGGGCCGCCTGCTCCCGCTCCTCGAAGGAGCGCGTGCTAGTCATCGGAGCGGAGCTCGAGGCAGCTGACGCCCTGCACCTCGAGCCAGAGGCGGCCCTCACCCTTGACGATGCGAAGCAGGACGGCGTCGCAGCCCGGGCAGCGCACGACGGCGCCGGGAGCGTGCGCGTAGACGAACAGCGCGCCGACCTCCCGGACCGCCCCGCACGACGCGCACGTCGAACGTGCAACGGTCAGCTCCCCGACGAAGACCTCGCCGAGAAGCCCGCCGATGGCGTTTCCGTCGAGCTTGAGGTCGGCGCTCTCCATCACTACCTCCCGCTGGGGCCGAACCGCTCGGTCCGGACCCGGCTCGGCTCGTAGCCTAGGCCCACGAGGCCGTCGGCCGCCACCTCGACGAAGCGCGTCGGGCCGCAGACGAACGCGAGCGCCTCCGGGTCGGGCTCGCCGAAGACCTCCGCGAGCATCTCGGCGTCGACCCGCCGGCCGTAACCCTCCCAGCCGCCCGGCTGCTCGCGCGTCAGCGTGTATGCGACCACCAGCGCAGGATCGGCTGCGGCGAGCCGGTCGAGCTCCTCGCGGTAGATGACGTCGTCGAGCGTCCGGGACGAGTAGAGCAGGGTCGCCGGCACCTCGCCCCGGGCAGCGGCGCGATGGCGCAGCATGGCCATGAGGGGCACGACGCCGGAGCCTCCGGCCACCAGGTGCAACGGGCCTCCCGCGGAGCCGTCCCAGACGAAATGACCGCCGATCGGCCCGCGCAGCTCGAAGCGGTCGCCCGGCCGCAGCTCCTCCGTGAGGAACGGCGAGACCTCGCCGTCCTCGAGCTCCTCGACCGTCAGCACGAGGCGCTCGCCCTCGGCAGGCGTGGCGATCGAGTAGCTCCGCTCGGCCTGGTAGCCGTCCTCGGCGGTCAAGCGCACGTCGACGTGCTGGCCGGGGCGATGGCCGGCCCAGCCGGGCACGTCGAGGACGAGGCTCGTGACGCGCGGTGTCTCCCGGACGAGCTCGACGACCTCCGCGAGCAGCCAGCGTAGGGCTCCTAGCGGGATGATGGCCCCCAGGCTGGGTGCGATGGGTGGTTCGAGGCAAGGACGCAGGGAGCACTCATACCTGGAGAGGTATGGGTGCGACTGAGGACGCCGCCTCGGGCCGCCCAGCGCGGCCAGACGGGATCGCTCGTCATTCCGCTAGGAGCCCTTAGTCGCCCCAGTACCGCTGCTCCTGCCACGGGTCTCCGTAGAGGTGGTAGCCGAGGGACTCCCAGAAGCCGGGCTCGTCCTCGTCCATGAGCCGCAGGCCGCGCACCCACTTGGCGCTCTTCCAGAAGTAGAGGTGCGGGACGAGCAGGCGGGCCGGGCCGCCGTGCTCGGGGTCGAGCGGCTCGCCGTCGTAGCCGAAGGCCACCCAGGCCTTGCCGCCGGTGACGTCCTCGAGCGGGAGGTTGGTCGTGTAGCCGCCGTCGCTCCAGGCCGTCACGTAGGCGGCGTCGGTGTCCACGGCCTCGAGCAGCGTGTCCACGGACACGCCTTCCCAGTCCGTGTCCAGCTTCGACCACTTCGTGACGCAGTGGATGTCCTTGGTGATCGTCTCGCTCGGGAGCGCGCGGAACTCCTCCCAGCTCCAGCGGGCGAGCTCCTCGCCTCCCTCGGAGATGGTGAAGCTCCAGGTCTCGAGCGGCGTATGCGGCGTCGGGCCGGCCGAGAGGACGGGGAAGTCATGGGTCTCGTACTGGCCGGGCGGGATGCGCCCGCTCTCGTCGCCCCCGCCCCGGCCGCGAAAGCCGCGGGTGATGAAGGCCATGGTCTCCTCCGGGTCGTTGGCGCGAGCTTAGTCCCTGCTCGAGCGGACTGCGCTACAGCGCCAGGCGCTCGACGTCTCCCGCCCGTCCGACGAGCACCTCGGAGACGAGGTCGGGCGGAAAGAGACCGTGCTCGACGACGCCGGGCGTCGCGGAGAGCCGCGCTGCGAGCTCCGCGGGGTTCTCGACGGGGCCCCGGTAGTCCGCGATCAGCCCTCCGTCGGGGCTGGGCGGCCCGCCCCTCAGGTCGGCCGGGGCGACGCGCGCGAGCGTCGCGCGGACCCCGTACGAGAGGATCTCCAGCGGGACGGGCGGAGCGACGACCTGGACGAGCTTGTCGGATGAGGCGATGACGACGAAGCGCTCCGCGGCAGCCGCCACGACCTTCTCCCGCGTGTGCGCGCCGCCGCCGCCCTTGACGAGCCAGCCGTCCGGCGCGATCTGGTCGGCGCCGTCGACCGCGAGGTCGAGGCGCTCGAGCTCGTCGAAGGGCTCGACCCGCAGTCCCAGCTCGCGCGCCGCCGTCTCCGTCTGCAGGGATGTGGCGACGCACCGTAGCCGCAGGCCACGGCCGGCCAGGGCCGGGAGGAAGTAGGCGACGGTCGTGCCCGTCCCGAGCCCCACCAGCATGCCCTCCTCCACCACTTCGGCGGCAGCCTCCGCCGCGAGGCGCTTCTCGTCCTCGGTGCTCATCTCAATCAGCGTAGGATCCGGGCAGGATGTCCTCGGAGGCCGAGCTCGCGGGGAAGGTCGCGCTCGTCACGGGCGGCGGCCGCGGGATCGGGCGCGGGATCGCGCTCGAGCTGGCCCGCGCAGGGGCGCGCGTCACCGTCGCCGCGCGGACGAGAGAGCAGGTCGAGGCCACCGCGGCCGAGATCGGCGGGCTCGCGATCGAGGCCGACGTCTCCGACCGTGCCGACGTCGAGCGGATGATCGCTCAGGCCGAGGAAGAACTTGGGCCCCTCGACGTCCTCGTCAACAACGCGGGCATCGCGCTCTGGGAGGAGAAGGCCTGGGAGGTCGACCCCGACGAGTGGTGGCACGTCCTCGAGGTCAACGTGCGCGGCGTCTACCTCTGCTGCCGGGCGGCCATCCCGGGCATGATCGAGCGCGGGGGCGGCCGGATCGTCAACGTGGCGAGTGGCGCCGCGTACCTGCCCGGCAGCCGTTCGACGGCCTACAGCGCCAGCAAGGCCGCCGTGCACCGCTTCAGCGAGACGCTCGCGAACCAGCTCGCGCCGCACGGCATCCCCGTCTTCTCGATCAGCCCCGGGCTGGTGCGCACCGAGCTGATCGGCGACAACTTCGGCGACGACGCGCCCTGGACGCCGCCGGAGCTGGCGCCGCGGCTCGTCCGCGCGCTCGCCTCCGGGCGGCTCGACGCGCTCTCGGGCCGCTACCTCCACGCCGAGCACGACGACATCGACGACGTGGCGAGCCGAGCCGACGAGATCGTGGCAGCCGACCTGAACTCGATCCGGCTCCGGCGCTAGGAGACCATGGCGACTTTCCGCGGCGGCGTCGACCTCGGAGGCACGAAGATCCTCGCCGCGGTGGTCGCGGCCGACAACTCGGTCGTCGGCCAGTCGCGGCACTTGACGCCCCGCACGGGCGGGCCCGAGGCCGTGGCGGCCGAGATCGCCGAGACGGTGCGGGAGGCAGCCGGGTCGGTCGGCGTCGCCCTCGAGGAGCTCGCCGGAATCGGCGTCGGCTCTCCGGGAGCCGTCGACCAGGAGGCGGGCACGGTCGCCCATGCCCGGAACCTCCCCGACTGGGACAGGTCCTTCCCGCTGGCCGCGATGCTGGCCGGGGCGCTCGGCTCGACCGTCCGGGTCGACAACGACGTGAAGGTGGCGGTGGCAGCCGAGGCCGAGCTCGGTGCCGGCAGGCCGTACGCCTCCCTGCTCGGCGTCTGGTGGGGAACCGGGATCGGCGGCGGCATCGTCCTCGACCGAAAGCTCTGGCGCGGCCGAGGCGCGGCAGGCGAGATCGGTCACATGGTCGTCAGGCGTGGTGGCGCACACTGCCCGTGCGGGCGCCGGGGCTGCCTGGAGGCGTACGCCGGCAGAGGAGCGATGGAGACCCGGGCCCGGGAGCTGGTCAAGCGGGGACGCAAGACCGCGCTCTTCGAGTTGATGGAGAAGCGCGGGCGCGTGCGGCTGACGAGCGGAGTCTGGGCCGCCGCGCTCGAACAGGGCGACGAGATGGCGATCGGACTGATGCACCGTGCCGTTGCCGCGCTCGGGGCCGGGATCGGCTCGGCGGTGAACCTGCTCGACGTCGAGGCCGTCGTCATCGGCGGCGGCCTGGGGACGCGGCTCGGCCAGCCCTATGCCGAGCGGATCGCAGAGGCGATGCAGCCGCACCTCTTCGTCGACGAGCGGCCTCCGGCGCTGATGCCGGCGGCGCTCGGCGACCTCGCGGGCGCAATCGGCGCCGCCCTCCTCGTCGAGGGCTAGTCGGCCGCGAGCTTCTCCAGGGCCTCGCGGGCCGCCGACTGCTCGGCCGCCTTCTTCGACGCGCCCTGCCCGGTGCCCACGGTCTCGCCGTCGATCGTTGCCGCGCACGTGAAGCTGCGGTCGTGCGGCGGCCCCTCGACCGTCACGACCGAGTAGGTGACGGCCATCCCGCGGCGGGCAAGCTCTTCCTGGAGCTCCGTCTTGTAGTCCACGTGGCCCTCGAGCGCGTAGTCGATGCGCTCCTGGAAGGCCTCTACGATCGGCGTGCGGATGGGCTCGAAGCCGTGCTCGAGGTAGAGCGCGCCGAGGCAGGCCTCGACGAGCGCTGCGAGGACGTTGCGGTTTGCCGAGAGGCGCAGGAGCTCGTCCGAGTCCACGGCGCCGGCGTTGCTCGCGAAGAGCTCTCCCAGCCCCAGCCGCTTGCCGACGAGCGCGCAGCTCTGGCGCGACACGACGTGGGCGCGGACCTTGGCCAGCTGCCCCTCCGCCTCGTTCGGAAAGCGGTCGTAGAGCTCCTCGGCGATCGCGAGCCCGAGCACGCTGTCACCGAGGAACTCGAGCCGCTCGTAGGAATCGGAGCGGCTCGGCGCCCACGAGGCGTGCGTGAAGGCGTGGCGAAGGCGCTCTTCCGGAAGCGCCCGGATCAGAGCGAGGAGCGAGCCCCCTTGCTCCTCGTTACTGGTGGGAGAAGATGTAGTCGACTGCCTGCCCGACGGTCTGGATCTGCTGGGCGTCCTCGTCCGAGATCTTGATCCCGAACTGGTCCTCGAGCTCCATGATGAGCTCGACGAGGTCCAGCGAGTCGGCGTCGAGATCTTCCTGGAACGACGCCTCCTCCGTAAGCTCGCTCTCCTCGATCCCGAGCTGCTCGACAAGAACGTCCTTCACCCGCTCGGCGATCTCCTCGCGCGAAGCTGCCATCTTGTTCCTCTCCCTGCCTTTCTCTGTTTCGGACACCCAGCGTGAACGGCGCCGGATGCTACCACGCCCGTCGATGCCCGGCCGGTACTTGACGCGCGTCGGGGGCGGCTGCGACCAAGCCGGGCGCCGTGGTCGTCCGCAGTCGCGTACCGGTTGGTACGCGCAAGGGCGAGCGCGACGATCCGGCGCCGCGTCGCAGGCGTCATCCGGCGCGTGAGAAGTGCCGGCCGGGCATCGAGGTAGATCGTTTCACGGGGCGGCGCCCTCGCGCACGCGCGTGGCCAGGCGCCCGGCCACCCGGTCGACCACCCCGCCGGTCACGCCGAGTGCCGCATAACGGACGGCGTTGGCGATCGCCGTCGCCGACGAGTTGCCGTGCGCGATGACGACGAGGCCGCGCAGGCCGAGGAGGTAGGCCCCCCCGTAGGTGTCCGGGTCGAGGCGCGCCCGCATGGCGCGCGCCGCGGGACGGATGAGCAGGCCGCCCACCTTGCCGCGCAGCGAGCCGGTCACTTCCTCTCGAAACGCCTCGAGCGTCGTCTGGATCGTCCCCTCGAGCAGCTTCAGCGCCATGTTCCCCGTGAAGCCGTCGCAGACGACCACGTCGGCCGCCTTGCGCAGGAGGTCACGGCCCTCGACGTTGCCGACGAATCGAAGCCCCGGCGCGCCGGCCAGCTCGGCGTGAGCCTCGCGGACGAGCTTGTTCCCCTTCTCCGGCTCCTCCCCGATGGAGAGAAGCGCGACGGTCGGGCTCGAGAGGCCGACGATGTCCTCGGCGAAGACGGCTCCCATATGTGCGAACTGGAGCAGGTGCTCGGGCCGCGCGTCCGCGTTGGCGCCGGAGTCGATGAGGATCGACGGGCCCCCGAGCGCGGGGATGGGGACTGCGATCGCCGGCCGGTGGACGTCCGGAAGCCGGCGGATCTCCAGGAGCCCGGCTGCGAGCATCGCGCCCGTGTTCCCGGCTCCCACGACCGCGTCGGCCGTGCCGTCGTGAACCGCACGGCAGGCGAGGAAGAGTGAGCTCTCGCGCTTTTCGCGCACGGCCTCGGACGGCTTCTCGTCCATCGCGACCACCTGGTCGGCGTGGACGATCTCGAGGCCGCCCGCGATCGGCGCGAGCACGTCGCGCCGGCCGAAGAGGATCGGAACGACGTCGGCGGACGCCGCGGCACGCGCGCCTGCGACGATCTCCTCCGGCGCCCGATCGCCGCCCATGGCGTCGACGGCGACCCGGACGGGCGTCATCGGGTCACGGTGCTACGGAGCGGAGGTACGGAGCGGCTCGACCTCGCGGCCCCGGTAGGTGCCGCAGGTCGGGCAGACGTGGTGCGGCCGCTTCGGCTGGTGGCACTGCCGGCACTCGACGAGTGCGGGGACCGACGCCTTGTGCGTCGCCCGCCGCTTGTCGCGGCGCGACTTGGAGGTCTTTCGCTTCGGAACGGCCATCGCGGCGGCTGAGTATAGCTGGCCGCTACAGGCGATCGCGCAGTTCGGCGAGCGCTGCCCAGCGCGGGTCGACCTCCTCGCCCTCGTGCTCGTGCGGCTCGCGGTTGAGATCCTTGCCGCACACCGGGCAGAGGCCGGCGCAGTCGCCACGGCAGAGGATCTTGTCCGGAAGGGCGAGCGCGACCGCGTCGTGAGCCCACGCGGAGAGGTCGAGCTTGTCGTCCGCGAGGTACGGGGTCGTGAGCTCATCGGACTCCCCCGGGCTCGTCGCCTGGTACTCGCGGCTGGCGACGTGCACGTCCAGCCCCGCGTCGGCGAGACAGCGCACGCAGGGCCCGAGGATCCGCACGTCGAGCTCGAGCTCGAGGACGAGGCCGGAGCTGGTGCGCGTCAGCGTGAGGGCGGCCTCAGGGCTCTCCGGCACCGGGACGTAGCGCTGGCCCCCGAGCTCGAGGGGCTCCAGGTCCACGGCGTGGACGTCCCGGAGCTGGTCGCCCGGGCGCAACTTGGCGTTGCGGACGTTGAAGATCGTCACACCTTCACCGTAGCGAACGGGTTAGGGCGAGCTTAGACGGGCTGCTGGTCGTCGGCCATGTCGGCCACGACCGTCTCCTGCGAGCGCTCGTGGAGCCGCTCGCGGCCGCGCCGCACGGCGCCGAGGAACTTGTCCAGGTTGACCTCGAGCGTGGAGAGGATCGAGTCCGCCCAGTCCTCCATCTCGAGGCGCGTCTCGCGCGCCTGGCGGCGGGCCTCCTCGACGATCTCCTGCGCCTGGCGCTCGGCCAGCTTGGCGATCTCGGTCTGCGACGCCTCCCGAACGGCCTGCTCGCGCGCCTCGCCCAGGATGCGGTCGGCCTCGCGCTTGGCCTCGGCCAGCATCTCCTGGCGCTCCTTCACGATCCACCGGGCCTGCTTGATCTCCTCGGGGATCGTCGCCCGCATCTGGTCGAGGATGTCGTAGATCTCCTCGCGGTCGATGCGGACCTGATCGGTGAGCGGAACCGCCTTCGCGTTGTGCACGAGGTCGTCGAGCTTGTCGATGAGAACGAGAACGTCCATGCGGGCCAGTCTACTCTTGCGGGCTGACAGGCGCGCCGGGCCGACCCTGCGGAAAGAGCTCGCGGAAACGGCGCGCCACGGGCTCCGGAACCAGGTCGTCGACGTTGCCGCCGAAGGAGGCGACCTCCTTCACGCCGCTCGAAGACAGGAAGCTGTACTGCGGGCTCGACATCAGGTACATCGTTTCGACTTCGGGGGCGAGATTCCGGTTCAGGTGGTGCATCTGGAACTCCCACTCGAAGTCCGAGATGGCGCGCAGGCCCTTCACCATCGTGCGGGCGCCGAAGCGGCGCGCGAACTCGACGACGAGTTCGGAGAAGACCTCCACCTGCACGTTGGAGACGTCGGCGAGCGCCTCGCGCAGGAAGGCCACCCGCTCGTCCACGGAGAACATCGTCGCCTTGTGCTGGGGGTCGCGCACGACCCCCACGATCACGCGCTCGAAGATGCCCGCCGTCCGCCTGATGATGTCGAGATGGCCGTTCGTGACCGGGTCATAGCTGCCCGGGCAGATGCAGGTGACGGGATCGGAATTGCTCACCTGGACGCCTCGAAGACCGTCACCCGCGACGAGCCGTAGCGGCGGCTCGTCCGCCTGGGAAGCGGCAGGTCGGGCTCATCGCGCGCGTCGGACTCGACGACGACGACGCCGTTGTCCGCCAGGACGGTTGGCAGGTGGGAGGCAAGGTTCGGCAGGGTACGAGCGAGCATGGCATAGGGAGGGTCGACCAGCACGAGATCGTAACGCCTGCCTCCCGCCGCGTCGGCCGCCAGCTTGCGGCGCGCGTCCTCGCGCAGGACGACCGCCCCCTCCAGCCCGAGCTTGTCCAGGTTGCGGAGGATCGTCTCGGCCGCGTCCCGGTCGGACTCGACGAAGGTCACCCGCTCGGCCCCGCGGGAGAGCGCCTCGAGCCCCATCGCCCCGGAGCCCGCGTAGAGGTCGAGCACCTCCGCCCCGTCCACCGGTCCGATGAGGTTGAAGACGGCCTCGCGCACACGGTCGCCCGTGGGGCGCGTGTCCAGGCCCTTCGGCGCGAAGATGCGCGCGCCCTTACGCGAACCCGCGATTATCCTCAACCCGCTCCGCCTCCCGGCTGAGCGGCTCGAGGATCGCCGGATCCTCGTCCACGAGCTGCTCGGCCCAGGTTCGTGCCGTGACGATGAGCTTCCGGTCGCGCAAGAGCCGGACGAACTTTAGGTCGGAGAGCCCGGACTGGCGCACGCCCAGCAGCTGCCCCTCGCCGCGGAGCTCCAGGTCGACCTCGGCCAGCTCGAAGCCGTCGGAGGTCTCCACGAGGGCGTCGAGCCTGCGGGCCGCATCCTCCGTCAGCTCCTCCTTGGGACGCGAGACGAGCAGGCAGTAGGACTGCTCGGCGCCCCGGCCGACTCGCCCCCTGAGCTGGTGGAGCTGCGCGAGCCCGAAGCGGTCGGCTTCCTGCACGATCATGATCGTCGCATTGGGGACGTCGACGCCGACCTCGATCACGGTCGTGGCGACGAGGACGTCGAGCTCCCGCCGCTTGAACGCGTCCATCACCTCTCTCCGCTCGGCCGTCCTGAGCTTCCCGTGCAGGCAGCCGACGCGGAAGCCGTGGAGCTCGGCCGCCCGCAGGCGCTCGGCCTCCTGCTCGGCCGCACGCGCCTCGATCGTCTCGGATTCGGAGACGAGCGGGCAGACGACGTAGGCCTGGCGCCCGTCGTGGAGGTGCCTACGCAGGCGCTTGTACGCCGTGCTGCTCCGCTCGTGGCTCACCCAGCTGGTGATCACGGGCTTGCGGTTCGCGGGCGGCCTGGCGATCTCGGTCACGTCGAGGTCGCCGAAGACCGTCTGTGCGAGCGTGCGCGGGATCGGGGTCGCGGTCATGTGGAGCACGTGCGGCGTCGTCCGGCCGAGCGCGCGCCGCTGCTCGACGCCGAAGCGGTGCTGCTCGTCGACGACGGCGACCGCGAGGGAGCGGAACTCGACCTCCTCCTGGATGAGGGCGTGCGTGCCGACCGCGAGGTCGGTCTCCCCGCTGGCCAGACGGTCGCGCACGGCGCGGCGCTGCGCGGCCGGGACGGAGCTGGTGAGGAGCTCGCAGCGAACGCCGAGCTCGTTGCAGATGCCTTCGACCGTCAGGAAGTGCTGCTCGGCCAGGGTCTCCGTCGGTGCCATCAGCGCGCCCTGGCGGCCCGCCTCGACCGCGCGCAGGAGCGCGTAGAGCGCGACGACGGTCTTCCCGGAGCCCACGTCGCCCTGCAGGAGGCGCTGCATCGGCCTCGAGTCGCCCAGATCCCGCCGGATCTCGCCGATCGCAGCCTGCTGCTCCGGCGTGAGCTCGAACGGCAGCACCGCGTAGTAGCGCCCGATCAACTCGGCGTCGTCGGGGAGGGCGGGAGCGCTCGCCTCCTCCTCGAGGGCGCGGCGCCGCTCCTGGAAGCCGAGCTGCAGGACGAGGAGCTCCTCGAGCGCCAGCCGCTCGCGGGCCGCCTCCGCCTCGGCGCGGTCGAGCGGACGATGAGCGGCGACGAGCGCGTCGGCCCGTAGCGGCAACCCTTGCTCCTGGCGCAGGCGCGCGGGGAGCGGATCCGGGAGGAAGCGGACGCGCGGCATCGCGGCGTCGACGAACGCGCGGAGCCGGTACGACGGCACGTCCTCGCTCGCGCGGTACTCCGGAACGAGCCCGACCGTGTGCAGGCCCGTCCCGCGGATCTCGGTGCGGGCGACGCGGAACCCGCCCGAGAGCTCCCGCGTCCCGTGCAGGAGGAGCTCGGTGCCCGGCGGGAGCTTCGCCAGGTAGGCCTGGTTGAACCAGACGGCTGTCTCGCGCACGCCGGCCGCGTCGACGACGACGCCTTCCACCAGCTTGAGGTTCCGGCGCCTGGTCGGGCGAACGCGGATGCGCTCCAGCGTGCAGCGCACGGTGGCCTCCTCGCCGGCCGAGAGGTCGCCGAAGCTCGCCACCTGCTCCCAGTCGAGGTAGGCGCGAGGAACGTGCTCGGCCAGGTCGCGCACGGTGCGGAGCCCGAGCCGCTCCAGCCGCTCGGCGACCTTCGGCCCGACTCCGGGCAGCGTCTCCAGGGAGGCGTCGGGGTCGACCCGGCGGCGAGCAGCCCTCGGCGGGCCGGTGCTCGCCCCGGCAAACCCGGTCGGGGCCGGGGCTACGGCTCGCCGTCCCAGTAGCCCAGGGGCTCGATCCGCCCCATGACGCCGACGCCGCGCAGGCTCACCTTGCCCGAGCGGGGGTAGTAGACGATGTCGTTCGGCTCGCGGGTGCCGTAGGCGAGGTAGGTGAGATCGGCCGCGCCGGCCCTGAAGGCGTGCGCGACGCGCGATCCCGGTGGGCGGCCGGCGACGCTGCCGGGGCGGACGGCGTGCTCCTCGTCGCCGAGCAGGAGCGTCCCCTCGCCCCCGAGGACGACGAAGATCTCCTCTTCGGAGGAATGACAGTGCGGCGGGTAGCCGAACCGGCCGGCCGGAATGGTCACGTGGGAGATGCCCGTGCGGGCCGAGCCTGCGGCGCTGCCGAGATCGCGATCGTAGATCAGCGACTCGTTGTGCTCGTCGACGTACGGCTCGACGTCCGCGACGTTGACGATCGACGCCGGGCGCGCCGCCGGCTCACCGACCTCGGGCTCCCCGGCCTCGGCCTCGCGGTTGAACGGGTGGCGCCGCTCTCCGATCGTCGTCACGTCGACGTAGGCGGGGTACATCCAGGCCACTCCGGCGCGCGGGAGCACGGTGTTGCCGTGGCGGATTCGATGTCCGTAGGCGAGGACGCTGAGCCCCTCGGGCCCGGCGCGCAGCGTGTGGGCCTCCTGGTGGGGGTGGTGGACGAGGCAGTCCCCCGGGCCGATCTCGTGGACGGCGCCGTCCTGCCAGGAGAGGCCCGAGCCCTCGAGGACGTAGAAGATCTCCTCGGACGCACCCTCGACGTGGGCGGGCGTCGACCAGCGGCCCGGCGCCACGTCGATCCGCTGCACGCCGACTCCCTGGGTGCCGACCGCCCGGCCGAGGTTCCGCCAGGTGGCGACGAGGTGCCCGACGTCGCGGCGAAGGCCCTGGACGTCGTCCCAGTGGGTCACGTGCTGCACGGTGGCTACGATACCGCCGCATGGCAGAGCCGAACGCCGTCGCCGAGGCCGCGGAGGAGGTCGTCCCCGGAGTCTGGCGCTGGGGTGTGGCCAACGAGCGGATCGGGGGCGCCGAGAGCACCGGGCACGCGGTCGCCGGGACGGACGACGTCGTCCTCGTCGATCCCGTGCGGCTCGCCCCGGACGCGCTCGCTTCGCTGGGAGCGGTGAGCGCGATCCTCCTGACGGCGCAGTGCCACCAGCGCTCGGCGTGGCGCTACCGGCGCGACTTCGGCGCCCCCGTCTGGGCGCCGGAGGGGACGAGGCCGATGGAGGAGGAGCCCGACGAGCGCTACCGGGTCGGCGACCTGCTCCCCGGAGCGCTGCGCGCCGTCCATACGCCGGGCCCGGAGGAGGTGCACTTCTCCTTCCTGCTCGAGCGCGACCCGCGAGTGCTCTTCTGCTCGGACCTGCTGACGAACTACGGAGGGCGGGGGCTCGACTTCGTCCCCCTCCAGTACCACGACGACCCACCGCAGACCCGCCGCACCGTCGAAGGCCTCCTCGACCTCGACTTCGCCGTCCTCTGCCTCGACCACGGCAGCGCCGTGACCGACGATCCGAAGGCCGAGATCCGCGCCCTCCTGGCCCGGACCGCGGCCGTTTAGGGCACGTCCGGGGTCAGACCCCGGGCGTGGCCGTTGGGGACGCGTCGGTGGGGCTCGCTCCGGCTATCCATGCGCGTTGCCTGGGCGGTGGGCATCGCCCCGAGGAACCCATGTGTGGGACCGCGTCGGCCATGGCCCAGCGAGCTCGGCCGCTCTAGACCGGTTCGTCCTGGAACCAGAAGAGGCCCAGCGTGCCCGGGCCTCCGTGCGTGCCGATCACAGGGCCGAGGGTCGTGACGATGTCGAGCGACGCGCTGGGGCGCGCCGCGCGGAGACGGTCCACGAGCTTTGCGGCGTCCTCGGGCGCGTCGGCGTGGCCGACGCCGACGTGGAGGTCCGGCGAGTCCTCGGTGCCTTCGAGGAACATGGACTCGAACTCCGCCAGCGCCTTCGTACGCCCGCGCACGCGCTTGAGCGGCGCCACCTCGCCGTCGTCGAAATGGAGGATCGGCTTCACGTTCAGGAGCTGCCCGGCGAGCCCGGAGGCCTTGCCGACGCGGCCGCCGCGCACCAGGTACTCCAGCGTCTCGACGGTGAAGAGGAGGCCCCGCGTGGCCTTGAAGCGCTCGACGACGGCGAGGAGCTCCTCCTCCGTCGTCCCGCGTTCGAGGCGGCGCTGGAGCGCGTCGGCGAGGATGACGGCGCCGCCGCAGATGACGCCCGAGTCGACGAGCGTCACCCGCTCGTCTCCGATCGACTCGGCGCCCAGGCGGGCGCTCTCGAACGTCCCGGACAGCCTGGCGGAGAGCAGGACCGCGAAGATCCGCTCGAAGCCGCTCAGCTCCTGGTAGACGGCCGCGAAGTCGGCGGGGGTCGGCTGCGAGCTCTTGGGAGGCTCGGGCGATTCCCTCAGCCTGCGGTAGAACTCCTCCGGCGCGATGTCCACGTACTCCCGAAACGTCTCGTCGCCGAAGCGCACGTAGAGCGGGACCATGCGCCAGTTGCGATGGCGCGCCTGCGGGTCCGGGCAGTCGGCCGTCGAGTCGAGGACGATGGCGGTGTTCTCAGCGGAGAGCTGCACCGCGTCCCGCGGCGTCCCTCACGGCGCCGACGATCTCGTCCAGCTCCCGGTCCTTCGTGAGGCAGGCGACCGCGCCGGCCTCGTAGAGCGCGTCGATCTCCTCGCTCTCCGCAGTCGCGGTGAGGACGACGACGGCAGCCGTGGGGCAGGCCTCGCCGATCGCCCCGGTCGTCTCGACGCCGTCGAGCTCCGGGAGGCGGTAGTCCATCAGGACGACGTCCGGCTGCAGGCGGGCGCAGACCTGCAACGCGCTCCGGCCGTCAGGCACGGCGGCGGCGACCCGAATGTCCGGCACGGTGCTGAGCAGAAGCTCGAGCGACTCGCGAAAGACGTCGTTGTCCTCGACGAGGACGACGGTGATCGGTTCGCTGGCCACGTCAGGTCAGAGTATCGGTCTATTCCGCGCCGAACAGAAGGGGATAGTGCGGCTGGCCGCCGTCGTGAACCTCGATCTCGAGCTCGGGGTGCTCCTCCTGGACGAAGGAGACGAGGTCGCCGACTCCCTCGCCGTCTTCGCCGACCAGGATCGTGAGCACGTCGGGGCCGTCCTCGAGCAGGCGCTCCAGGACGTCACGGGCGACCGGCTGGAGAACCGGGCCGACCGTCACCGGCTCGCCTTCGAGCAGGCCGAGAAACTGTCCCTCCTCGACCGCGAGGTCACCGACGACGGCGTCGCGCGAGGCGCGCGTCACGGCCGCCGAGCGCACGCCGGCGGCCGCCTCCTCCATCTCGGCCCCGTTCTCGTCGGCCGGCCGGTTCGGGTCGAAGGCGACCAGCGCACCGAGGCCGGCGAGAATCGAGCGCGTGGGGACGACCCGTGCAGGCTTCGACGACGCGCCGACGGCCTGCTCGGCGGCGAGGATCACGTTCTTGTTGTTCGGAAGCACGACGGCCTCCAAGGCAGGCAGCGCCTCGATGGCAGCGACGATGTCCGCGGTGGACGGGTTCATCGACTGCCCACCCTCGACGCAGAGAGCGCCGAGGCTCTCGAACAGCTTGCGGGTGCCGTCCCCCGCGCACACGGAGACCGCTCCGCACGTAGCCAGCTCCTCCGCGATCAGGATGCGCTCCGAGCGCTCGACCGTCTGGACGTGCATGTTCTTCACGTCCACCTCCTCGATCACGCCGACGGACGTGGCGAGCGAGAGCACGGTCCCGGGCTCGTCCGTGTGGAGGTGCGCCTTCACGGCGCCGGGGCCCCCCACGACGAGCAGCGAGTCGCCCAACTTCAGGAGCTCGGCCTCGAGCTCACCGGGGTCGACGTCCTCGCCCTCGACGAAGAACGACGTGCAGTACCGGAACTTCGAAAGCTCCTGGTGGATCGCCTCGAGCGGGATCGGCTCGAGAAGCGGCGCAGGCTCGGGTAGCTCCTCTCCGCGCAGGTACGACGTGATGCCCCTGACGATCTCGATCAGGCCCGCCGCGCCCGCATCGACGACGCCTGCCTGCTTGAGGATGTCGAGCTGCTCCGTCGTCTGCTCGAGAGCGGTCTCCCCCGCCGCGAGCACGTCTGCGAGGGCGTCCTCGACGGCCGGGCCGTCGCCCGCGATCGTCCTCCCCGCGCTCCGCGAGGACGCGTGCCACGGTCAGGATCGTCCCCTCCTGCGGGTTGCGAACGGCCGCATAGCCGGCGTCGCTGGCCCCGCGGAGCATCCGGGCGAGCGCGGGCGCGTCGATCGTGCCGTCGTCCGGCAGCTCCCGGAGGGCGCCGGCGACGAGCTGGGAGAGGATGACGCCGGAGTTCCCGCGCGCTCCCATGAGCACCGCGCGGCCGATGTCGGCCTCGGAGTCGCGCTCGAGCGCGTCCACGGCCGACCGGACGGTCTGGGTCATGTTCGTGCCCGTGTCCCCGTCGGGAACCGGGTACACGTTCAGGTCGTCGATGCGGGCGCGGTTCGCCTCGAGCGCGGCCAGCGCCGCGCGCGCGAGGTCTAGACCGCCTTCTGGACGCGGCCCGACTTCAGACACCGGGCGCAGACGTAAGCCCTGCGGGCAGCTCCGTTCACGAGGATGCGAACCCGCTGGAGGTTGGGGTTGAAGCGGCGCTTCGTGGCCACCATCGAGTGGCTCCGGTTGTTACCGAACGAAGGGCCCTTCCCACAGACTGCGCAGACCTTGGACATCGGCGGAGGAGTATAGCGAGAGCCAGATGCCCGGCCGCCGCGGCGGGCGTCTCTACTCGACGGCCCGGGAGCGCAACAGGCCGAACACGTCGGCCATCTCGAGCGCGGAGCGCGCGGCCTCCGCGCCCTTGTTCCCGTGCGCCCCGCCGGCACGGGCCTCGGCCTGCTCCCGCGTGTCGCAGGTGAGGACGCCGAAGGAGACGGGGATCCCGGTCTCGAGGGCGGCCAGCTGCAGCCCGCTCGCGGCCTCGCCGGCCACGTAGTCGAAGTGCGGCGTCTCGCCGCGGATGACGCAGCCGATCGCGATCACACAGGAGTACTGCCGCGTCCGGGCGAGCGCCATCGCGCCGAGCGGCAGCTCGAACGCCCCCGGCACAGGGACGACGTCGATGCGGTCGCGCTCGACGCCGGCCTCCTCGAGCGCCGCGATCGCCCCCTCGAGCAGGCGCGAGGTGATCTGGCCGTTGAAGCGGCCGACGACGATCCCGACGGCGCGGCGGGCGCCGTTGGGCGAGCCCTCGATCACGCCCACGCCGTCCGGGAGCCGCAGCCGCCCGATGGCGTGGTCCGGGGCGCGCAGGCCGTCGCTCATTGCTCGTCCCCCGGCTCCTCGAAGCGCTGCTCCTGGTGGTGCAGCCGGTGGCCGAGCTTGTCGCGCTTGGTCTCCAGGTACTGCCGGTTCTCCAGGTTCGGGGACACCTCGATGGGGACCTGCTCGACGACCTTCAGCCCGAATGCCTCGATCCCGGTGATCTTGCGCGGGTTGTTCGTGAGGATCCGGATGGTCGAGAGGCCCAGCTCGGAGAGGATCTGCGAGCCGATCCCGTACTCCCGCGCGTCGGGCGGGAAGCCGAGCTCGATGTTGGCCTCGACCGTGTCCAGACCGTTCTCCTGCAGCTCGTAGGCCTTCAGCTTGGCGAGGAGGCCGATTCCACGACCCTCCTGGGACATGTAGAGAAGGACGCCGCGGTCCTCGCCGGCGATCCGCCTGAGCGCGAGCTCGAGCTGCTCCCCGCAGTCGCAGCGGAGGGAGTGGAAGACGTCGCCCGTCAGGCACTCCGAGTGCACCCGGACGAGCACGTCCTCCGCGCCGGCCACGTCTCCCCGGACGAGCGCGACGTGCGTCTTGCCGGTGAGCGTCTCGCGAAATGCCACTGCGACGAAGTCCCCGTAGGAGGTCGGGAGCCGGACGGTGGTCATGCGCTCGACGAGCTTCTCCGTCCGCCGCCGGTACTCGATCAGGTCCTCGACCGTGACGAGCTTGAGCCCGTGCCGCTCGCAGTACGGGACCAGGTCCGGCACGCGTGCCATCGTCCCGTCCTCGTTCATGATCTCGCAGACGACGCCGGCCGGGTTCAGGCCCGCCAGGCGCGCGAGGTCGACGGCAGCCTCGGTCTGGCCCGCCCGCTGCAGCACGCCGCCCGGGCGCGCCCGAAGCGGGAAGACATGGCCGGGCTGGACGAGGTCGCCGGGGCCCTTCGTCGGGTCGATCGCCACCTGGATCGTGTGCGCGCGGTCGGCGGCGGAGATCCCGGTGGTGACGCCCTCGCGGGCCTCGATGGCGACGGTGAACGCCGTCTCGTTGGGCGTCTCGTTGTTGTACGTCATCGGCCTGAGCGCGAGCTCGTCGCAGCGCTCCTCCGTCAGGCAGAGGCAGATGAGCCCGCGCGCGTGGGTGGCCATGAAGTTGATCGCCTCGGGCGTCGCGAATTGCGCGGCGATGGTCAGGTCGCCCTCGTTCTCGCGATCGGCGGCGTCGACCACCACCACGAGCTTCCCCTGGCGAATGTCCTCGATCGCCTCCTCGATCGTGGCGAAGGGCGTCTTCGTCTCCATCTGAGCGCTCATCTCTCTCAGATCGTATCCGGGAGGCTCGCCCGGGGGCTCCGCCTTCGTGGGTCAGCGCTCGAGGAGGCGCTCGACGTGCTTGGCGAGCACGTCGACTTCGAGGTTCAGCTCGTCGCCCTCCGTCGCGGTCCCGAGCGTCGTCACCTCGCGCGTGTGCGGGACCAGCGCCACGCCGAAGCTCTCCTCGCCGAGCGCGGCGATGGTGAGGCTCACTCCCTCGACGGTGATCGAGCCCTTCTCGACGCAGTAGCGCAGGATCTCTGCGGGCGCCTCGATCTCGAGGCCCTCGTCGTCTGCGCGCCGCACCCGCCCGAGACCGTCGACGTGGCCCTGGACGATGTGCCCGCCCAGCGGCTCGCCTGCCCGGAGGGCCGGCTCGACGTTGACGGACGCGCCCGGCTCGAGCCGCCCCAGCGAGCTGCGCCGCAGCGTCTCGGGGACGACGTCGAACTCGATGAGCCCGTCGCCTGCGGCCACCGCGGTCAGGCAGACGCCGTTCACGCTCACGGAGTCGCCGACCGTCGTGTCTCTCGCCGTCTCCGGAGCGCGCACGCTCAGACGGATGGTTCCTCCACCCTCCTCCACCGCCTCGACCGTGCCGAGCTCGCGAACGATGCCGGTGAACACTCAGGCGAGGATATTCAAGGCTCGCGGAGGTAGGCGGTGACGAGGTAGTCGTCGCCGACCCGCTCGCCGTAGGTCACGGGGCACGTGAGCGGCTCGGGCAGCTCGCCGAGGTAGTGCGGCCCGTGACCGGACAACGTCGGCGCGACGAAGAGCATGAGCTTGTCCACCAGCCCCGCCGAGACGAACGCAGTCGCGAGCGTCGGGCCGCCCTCGAGGAGGAGCGACTGCACGCCCTCTTCCGCCAGGCGGGCCAGCTCCTCCTGCAGCGGGCCCTCGACGAGCTCCAGCTCGGATCCCGCCGGCAGCGGCCCACGCCCGAAGGCCAGCCGGCGCGGCTGCCGCTCGGCGCCGACGTCGCGGGCCGTCAGCGCGGGATTGTCGGCGCGGACGGTGCCCATCCCCACCGCGACCGCGTCCACGCGTGCGCGCAGGTCGTGCACCCGCCGGCGGCTCTCCTCGCCCGTCACCCACCGCTCCCCGGGGACGAGCACGCGCCCGTCCAGGGTCACGCGCTGCCTTGTAGGTCACGAACGGCCGCCGCTGCGAGACCCAGGTGCGATACGCCTCGTTTTGCTCGCGGGCGAGCCGCTCCACCTGGCCTCCCGGCAGGTCGACCTCGATGCCGGCGGCCCGCAGCCGCTCGAAGCCCAGCCCGTTCGTCTTCGGGTTCGGGTCGGCGACCGCTGCAACGACGCGCGCCACTCCCGCCTCGATCAGCGCATCCACGCACGGCGGGGTCCGTCCGTGATGCGCGCAGGGCTCGAGCGTGACGTAGAGCGTCGCCCCGCGCGCCTTCGCCCCGGCCTCGTCGAGTGCGACGATCTCGGCATGCGGCCCTCCCGCCCGCTCGTGCCAGCCCTTCCCGACGACCTCGCCGTCCCGCACGAGGATCGCTCCGACGACGGGATTCGGCGCCGTCGTCCCGAGCCCGTGCCTGGCCAGCTGGAGGGCATGGGCGAGGCGCAGCTCGTCAGTCATCAGGAACTAGAGCGCGGACGAGGCGGTTGTACGCACGGCTCAGATCCTCGTAGCCGAAGATGGCAGTCCCGGCGACGATCGCCTCCGCTCCGGCCTCGTGCACGGCGCGCACGTTCTCGGCCGTGATCCCCCCGTCGACCTGCACGACCACGCGCTCGTGGAGCTGTGCGCGCAGCTCGCGGAGGCGCGGAATCGCCTCCGGCATGAACTCCTGGCCCGAGTACCCCGGATGGATGCTCATGCAGAGGACGAGGTCGGCGCCGAGGGAGGCCGCGACGGCGTCCTCCACCGAGGTCTCCGGATTGAAGGCGACGCCGACTCCCAGCTCGTGCGAGCGCGCGAGCGCGATCGCGTTCCACGGCTCCTCGCAGGCCTCGACGTGGAAGGTGACGCTGTCGCCGCCGGCCTCCTTGATCTGCGGGAAGTGGTGCTCCGGGTTCGAGACCATCAGGTGGCAGTCGATGACGCCGCCCGCCTGGTGGATCATGGGTGCGATCGACCGCAGGACGACGGGGCCGATCGTGATCGGCTCGACGAAATGCCCGTCCCCCACGTCGAAGTGGAAGACGCGGGCGCCGGCGTTCAGGAGGTACCGGAGCTGGTCGCCGAGGCGCGCGAAGTCGGCCGCGTAGACGGACGGCTCGATCTCCACCGTCCGGATCCAGTCGCGCCAGGCCACGACTGAAGCTTACGAGTAGCGGCCGGTAGGTCGACTACCTGCGCACGCGGGCGACGAAGAAGCCCGACGTCCCGTGCACCTGCGGGAGCGTGAGGAGGAACTCCGGCCGCCGCGGATGGCGATAGTCCGGCCAGTGCGCGCCGAGCTCCTCGACCGGCAGGCCGAGCGCGTCGACGACGTCCTCGTTCTCGGCCCGGTTGATCGTGCAGACGGCGTACGTGATCGTGCCGCCCGGGCGCACCCGGCCGGCGGCGGCCTGCAGGAGGTCGAGCTGGAGGCCGGGAAGCGGCTCGGCGCGCCAGCGGAGGTCGGGGCGCGAGTTGAGAACGCCGAGCCCCGAGCACGGCGCGTCGACGAGGACGCGGTCGAAGGCGCCCAGGCCGTCGGGAAGCTCGAGCGCGTCCGCGTTCACCACGGTCAGCTCGACTCCGAGGCGCCGCGCGTTTTCCTCGAGCTCGCGCGCGCGTCCCGGATGCTTCTCGACCGCCACCACCTCGGCGCCGGCGGCGGCGAGCTGCGTCGCCTTCCCGCCCGGGGCGGCGCAGAGGTCGAGGATCCGCTCGCCGGGACGCGCGCCGACCGCCGCCCCGGCCAGCTGGGAGCCGCGGCTCTGCGGCCACGCATACCCGCTTTCGACCCACTCCGGCGGGATGGACTCGACGACCTGGGGCCCGTCCCGCGTGCGCACGGCCGTCTCGGGCGGCTCGTTCTGCGCCCGCAGGAGCGCGCGCGCGTCGTCCGCGCCGAGCTCGCGCCACCAGGTCTCCGCGATCCAGTCGGGATAGGAATGCAGCAGGGCCGCGGCGGCCGGAGTCTCCTCGTGTAGCCGGGCCAGCAGGTCGGGAAGCCCTTCGGCCAGCCTCCGCATGACGGCGTTCGTGAAGGCGACGGCGCGCTCGAGCCGTGACGCCCGGACGAGCTCGACCGTCTCGTGCACGGCCGCGTGCGGCGGAACGCCGCCCATGAACGCGAGCTGGTAGGCGCCGAGGCGGAGCGCAGCCCGGACAGGCGGGTCGAGCTTGCGGACGGGGCGGCGGCCGAGCGCCTCGATCGCGTGATCGAGCGTGCGGACGCGCTGCACCGTCCCGTAGGCGAGCTGCTGGGCGAAGGCGCGGTCGCGGTGATCGAGGCGCTCGGCCGCGCTCCTGAACGCCCGGTCGGCGTATGCCCCCTCCTCGAAGACCCGCTGGACGACGTCGTGCGCGACCCGCCTCGCGCCCGTCACGTCACTTCCGAAGGCCGCGGACGTACTCCTCGGTGGTCATGCGGCGCCCGCCCTCGCGCTGCACCTCGAGCGGCTCGATGCCCCCGGCCACCAGGGCGGCCTCGGGCCTGCGCGTGCCGCGCCCTCCAGATGATCAGGCGGCGGCCCTCGACGAGCCCACGGGCGCCGATGTGCGGCGACAGGGCGCGGATGCGGTTGAGGTTCTCCTCCGGCGGCAAAGACCAGTCGAGATCCCGGTCGGCCGCGGTGATCTTCTCGGCGTACGTGACGCCCACCTCGGGCTGGGGGACGAAGGTCGGCTCCGCGAACACCTCGTCGAGGAGCTCGAGGGCGACCCGGGTGGCGCGCTCGAAGACGACGCCGGCGTCGTCCTCGGGCCCGATGGGGAAGCGCCGCTGCGCGGCGACCGGCCCGGCGTCGAGCTGCGCCGTCGTCCGGTGGATGGTCACCCCCGTCTCGCGGTCTCCCTCCATGATCGCCCGCTCGACCGGCGCTGGGCCGCGCCAGCGTGGGAGCAGCGAGGGATGGACGTTGAGCCAGAGACGGTCGGCCAGCAGCTTCTCCGGGATGAGCACGCCGTAGTCGGCGACGATCACGATGCGCGCGTCCCCGGGGAACTCGGTGAGGCGGTCGGGCTGCTGCACGTCGAGGCCGTGCCTGGCGGCCACCTCCTTCGCCGGGGACGGCAGCTTCTTGCGCCCGCGGCCCTGGGAGCTGTCGGGCTTGGTGAGCAGGAGCTCGATCTCGCGGCGGGAAGCGAGGCCGTCGAGGATCCCCGCGCCGAACGTCCCGGTCGCCGCGACCGCGATGCTCAATCCGGACGGAGGGTCGGGATCACACGAGCGGCCCGAGGATCGGCTGCGGGCGCAGCTGGGCAAGCGCCCCGCGCCGCTCGTCCGGGGTCGTCCGGTCGATGATCAGCACGCCGTCGAGGTGATCGAGCTCGTGCTGGATCACCCGGGCCTCGAGGCCGTCGGCCTCGACGGTCAACGGCTCCCCGCTCGCGGTCGTCGCCTCCACGGTGACGGCCGTCGGGCGCGACACCGGGACGACGACGGACGCGGCTCCGAGCGACAGGCAGCCTTCGTCCACCGTCTCCTGCTCCTCGGAGCTCCCGGTGAGACGAGGGTTGACGAGCGCCACGACGGGATCGTCGTCCGAGGTCTGATAGACGAGGATGCGCCGGAGGACGCCGACCTGCGGGGCCGCGAGGCCGACGCCGCGGGCCTCCTGCATCAGCCTCGTCATGCGCTCGACGAGATCGGCGACGGCGTCGTCCACGTCCTCCACCTCGTTCGCGCGCATCCGCAGGCCCGGGTCGGGGTACTGCCGGATCTGGGCAAGCGCCGCTCGACGCCGGGCGTCTCGCTCGGCGTCGAGCGTCTCGCTGCGAACCTGGCCTTCGACCTCTCCCACGAGGGAAGAAGTCTATAAAGCCGGATGTCTAGATGGTTCTGGTGCTGCGGCGGGCCCCGAACAGCGCGCGGTAGACGGCGAGCAGCAGACACGACCCCGCGATCGCGCCGAGCCACGTGCTGAGGTCGAAGAACTCGTCGATCGGGTCGCCGAAGCCGAGCGCCCTCACGATGAAGCCGCCGATCAGGGCTCCTGCGATCCCGAGCAGGGTCGTGACGATGATGCCGCCGGGATCCTCTCCCGGCAACAGGGCCTTGGCGATGAGCCCGGCGAGCAGGCCCAGGATGATCCACGCAAAGATTCCCATGCGGTTCCTTCCGTTGCTGACGTCGGCTGCGTTCTTCCCACAGCGAGGCTCGCCGGAAACACGACTGCGAGCTGATTCTGACCCTCAGGCGCGCCCTAGAAGACCCCCTGCGGATCCACGTCCACCGAGACCGCGAGCCCGTCCCGGCGCATCGCGGGCGCCGCTGCGGCGAGGAGTCTCGCCGCGTGCGAGGCCACCGCCCGGGGCGACTCGGTCTTGACGAGGAGCTGCGCGCGATGGCGGCCGCGCAGGCGCAGGAGCGGCGCCGGGCCGAGCAGGTCGGCGGCGGCCTCCACCCGGGCCAGCTCGGCGTGGAGCTCCGTGAGCACCCGGGTCGGCGCAGCCTGCCCCGGGCCCGAGACGGCGATCCGGACGAGGTGGCGAAACGGCGGATAGCCCAGCTCTCGCCTGCGCTGCAGCTCGCCCGCGAGGAACTCCTCGACGTCGTGCCTGGCGGCGAGCGTGATCGGCCGGGCGTCCGGCTGGAAGGTCTGGACGAGGACCCGGCCCGGCGCGTCCCGGCCGCTGCGCCCCGCGAGCTGCGTCACGAGCTGGAATGTGCGCTCCTCGGCGCGGAAGTCGGGGAGCCCCAGCGCCGTGTCGGCGTCCACGACGGCAGCGAGCGCCACGCCGGCGAAGTGATGCCCTTTGGCCACCATCTGCGTCCCCAGCAGGACACCCCGCTCGCACGCGGCGAAGCGGCCGAGGATGTCCGTGAGCCGGCCCGGACGCGCGACGACGTCCGCGTCGAGGCGGAAGCGCTCCAGCTCCGGAACCCGGACGGCGAGCTCGGTCTCCAGCTTCTCCGTTCCCGCGCCCAGGCGCGCCAGCTCGGCGGCGCCGCAGGCCGGGCACAGCTCGGGCGCCGGCTCGCGGCGGCCACAGTGGTGGCAGTGGAGCCGGCCGTCTCCGTGCAGCGTGAGCGAGACGTCGCAGTCCGGGCAGCGCAGCGTGAGCCCGCAGGCGCGGCAGTGGAGCGCGGGCGCGATCCCGCGCCGGTTGAGGAGGAGGATGGCCTTGCCGCCGCGGTCGGCGAGCTTGCCCAGCTCGGCGAGGAGCGGCGCCGAGAGCGGATAGCCGGCCTCGCGGCGCAGGTCGACGACCTTCACGCGCGGGAGCGGCCCGGCCAGCCGCCCGCCCAGCTCCAACCGCTCCAGCGTCTCCCAGCTCTCGGGCCGCGGAGTCGCGCTGCCGTACACGGCGACCGCGCCCTCGAGCGCCGCCCGCTTCGCCGCCACCGTGCGCGCGTCGTAGCGCGGGTCCGACTCCTGCTTGTAGGACGCATCGTGCTCCTCGTCGACGCAGATCAGCCCCAGGCTCGGAACCGGCGCGAACACGGCGGAGCGCGCCCCGACGACGATCGGAGCCTCCCCGGAGGCGATCCGCTCGCGCTCGTCCCGGCGCTCCGCCTCGGTCAGGGCCGAGTGGAGCACGGCCACGCGGTCGCCGAAGCGGGCGCGGAAGCGGCCGAGCGCCTGCGGCGTGAGCGCGATCTCGGGGACGAGGACGATCGCCCCCCGCCCGCGCGCGAGCGCCTCCTCGCAAGCGCGCAGGTACACCTCGGTCTTTCCGCTCCCGGTCGCGCCGTAGAGGAGGAACGGACCGCCCCCCTCGTCCATGGCCGCGCCGATCCGCTCCAGCGCCGCGACCTGGGGCTCGCTCGGGGCGGCCGGCGCCTCCTCGGCCTCCAGCTCGTCCTCCCTGCTCCTCCGCCTCGCACCTTTCCGGCGGGCCGGCGCGGCCGGCGCGACGAGCCCGAGCGCCCTCGCCGGCGTCGAGCCGTAGTACTCCGCCACCCACAGGGCCAGGTCGACGAGGGGCGGAGGGACGGCGCCGAGCACGCTCTCGACGGCGACCGGGTCGACCTCCGGCGGAGCCTCGTCCTCCAGCCCCACGACCACGCCGCGGCGGCTCGCCTTGCCGAAGCGCACGGAGACGACCGCGCCCTTCTCCAGCCCGTCCGCGAGGTAGGTGAAGGGGTGCGCGAGCGAGCGCGCCGACACGAGCGGCACGACGGAGGCAAACCGGGCCACGGTAAGATCATCGCGGACATGGCGGCTGGGCATACCGTCGACGACTATCTCGAGACGATCTACTTCCTGGCCTTTCCCATCGGGGAATACAAGCCGGAGACCAAAGGGGCGCCCACGCTCGCGGTCCGTGTCGCCGACATGCTGGGCGTCTCCCGGGCCTCGGCCGGGGAGATGCTGAAGCGGCTCGAGGCCGACGGCCTCGTCGAGCGCGGCGAGCACAAGGAAGCGATCCTGACCGAGCAGGGCCGCGAGATCGCCGAGCGCGTCGTCCGCAAGCACCGGATCATCGAGCGGCTGCTGACGGACTTCATGGGCTACACGGCCGCCGAGGCGCACGAGCAGGCCGACCTGCTCGGGAACACGTTCACGGACGACATGGTCGAGCGGATCGAGAAGCAGCTCGGCGAGCCCGACCGCTGCCCGCACGGCTGGCCGGTCGACGTCAACTTCGAGCAGGCCGAGAACCGGGAGCTGAAGCCGCTGAACGAGCTCTCCGAGGGCGAGAGCGCGGAGATCGTCCGCCTCGCCGAGCACGACGGCGACCTCCTCCACTGGTACTACGACGAGGGCCTCGTCCCCGGCACGCACGTCGAGCTCCGCCGGGCTGAGCCGGCCGCGGGCCAGTTCGCCCTCACCGTGGACGGGGACGAGCGCGCCATCGGCGAGAAGGCCGCAGCGGGCCTCTTCGTCCGCCCGGCCGCGTAGGCCGACCCGCCCGGGCACCGCCCTCCTGTCCGCGCCGACACGGGCGCTTGTGTTTCACGCGCACAAGCTCCGGCCCGCCCGGCGAGACCGGTGGCCGGCCTCGTCCCGTGTCCGTTCGGGACGTTGTCCCCGGCTTGTGCCCGTGGAACACAAGCTCTGGGTCGGACCTCGGCGGGTCGCGGCGGGCGGTCGCGCTAGGAAGCCGGGACTTCGGCTGCGAGGCCGGCGGCGGCGCGGAGGGCGTCGGCCTTGTCCGTGCGCTCCCACGTGAAGTCGTGGTCGGCGCGGCCGAAGTGGCCGTACGCGGCGGTCTTCGAGTAGATCGGCCGCCAGAGGTCGAGCTGCTTGATGATCGCCCCCGGGCGCAGGTCGAAGTGCTCGAGGACGAGGTCGGCGATCCGCGCAGCCGGGATGCGCTCGGTTCCGAACGGCTCGACGGAGACCGACACGGGGTGCGCGACCCCGATCGCGTAGGCGACCTGCACCTCGCAGCGGTCGGCCAGGCCCGCGGCGACGACGTTCTTCGCCACGTAGCGCGCCGCGTAGGCGGCGGAGCGGTCGACCTTGGTCGGGTCCTTGCCGGAGAAGGCGCCGCCGCCGTGCCGGGCGGCGCCGCCGTACGTGTCGACCACGATCTTCCTGCCGGTGAGGCCGGTGTCCCCCATCGGCCCGCCGGTGACGAACTTCCCGGTCGGGTTGACGAGGACGAAGTCACGCCTCTCGAAGCGCCGCTCGTCGTAGAGATCGTGCGGGAGGATCGGATGGAGGACGTGCTCGATCACGTCGGGCTTGATGAGCGCGTCGGCGTCGAGACCGTCGCGGTGCTGGGTGGAGACGAGGATGCGCTCGATCTCGACCGGGCGGTGGATCCCGCGCTCGTCGACCTCGTAGCGCACCGTCACCTGCGACTTGCCGTCGGGCCGCAGGTACGGCAGGACGTCGGCCTTCCGCACCTCGGCGAGCCGGCGGCAGATGCGGTGCGCCAGCATGATCGGGAGGGGCATCAGCTCCTCCGTCTCCGTGCAGGCGTACCCGAACATCATCCCCTGGTCGCCCGCGCCGATGCGGTCGAGCGGGTCGTCGTCGTCGGGGTCGTGCTGCACCTCGTACGAGGTGTCGACGCCGAGCGCGATGTCGGCCGACTGGTCGTGGATGGAGACGATCACGCCGCACGTCTCGGCGTCGAAGCCGTACTTGGCCCGGTCGTAGCCGATCTCGTGCAGGCTGCCGCGCACGAGCCGCGGGATGTCGACGTAGGTGTCCGTCGTGATCTCGCCCGCGACGACGACGAGGCCGGTCGTGACCAGCGTCTCGCAGGCCACGCGGCCGTTCGGGTCCTCGCCGACGACCGCGTCGAGGACGGTGTCGGAGATCTGGTCGGCGACCTTGTCCGGATGCCCCTCGGTCACCGATTCCGACGTGAAGAGATAGTCACGCGCGGCCATCGGCGGAAGGCTACCGACCGCGGCTACTCGATGCCGACGAAGAGGGAAAAGCGCTGTACCGAGCCCGACCTCGAGCCCCAGAAGACGACGCTGGAGAGTGGTTCCAGGTACTCGTGCACGTCGGGGATCTGGACGCCGGGCGTCGTAGCGAGCCCGAGGACCAGCGGAATGGCCGCCTGCAGGTCCACGTAGCCGAAGCCGGTCGTCTCGTCGGGCAGGCCGGCACTCTCGAGCGCCTGCTCGAAGCCGTCGTCCTGGTCGAGCCGCGGCCCGTCGCCGCGCAGGGCGGCGATCTCCGCCCTGGAGGTCGAGACGACGAGGAGGCCGTCGAAGGCGTCGTATGCGATCTGGCCCTTCCGGGCGCCTGCGAGCCCGAGGAGCCCCTCGACCGTGCGCAGCGCCGCCGCCTCGTCCTCGACCCGCGTGACGAGGGTGACCGCGGGCTGTGCCGTGCCGGCTCGGACGTAGAGGGCGCTCTCGCCCGAGAAGAGCTCGCCGATCGCCGCCGGGTCGACCCCGAGCATCATGAGCCCCGCGCCGCCGGCGCCCGTCAGCATCCCGCCGAGGTCGTTGAAGGAGACGTAGGCAAGGACGTCGCCCGGCACCTCCTCGGGCAGCTCGGCGCCGTACGGCTCGGCGGCCGCGCCTTGCTCGGCCTGCGCCGGGGCGACCACCCGGCCCTCGAGGCGGACGCCGTCGCCTTCGGCCTTCAGGGTGGCGCCGATCGAGCCCACCTCCTGGCCCGTGAGCATCCCGAGGGCGCCCGCCGGAAGGCCCGGCTGGGACGCGAGTGCGCGGACGAGCGCGCCGCCGTTCACGTACGCGTGGACGAGGGCGTCGTCGTCGAGATCGTCCATCGTCTCCTCGAACTGGGCGGAGCCCTCGAGCGAGGGGCCGTCGAGCGAGTCGCGGTAGCGCTCGAGCGTCGCTTCGTCGTCGGCGACGACCTGCCAGCCGTTCACCTCGCCGAAGGCTGCCTCGCCCTCCTCCACGAGCTTCCTGAAGGCGTCCTCGTCGTCCGGCTGGGTCAGCAGGACGACCGGAGCCGCCTGGCCCGGGCCTTGCGGGACGTCGAGGACCGCGATTGCGACCTCGGGGCCGAGCGCGTCCTTCAGGCCGTCGCCGCCGGAGAGCCCGGCGCCGGCGGCCGCCTTGTCGAGCAGCTCCTCGAGCGCCCCCTCGCCGTCCGGGAACTTCGCCAGCAGGTCGGAGACGGCACGCCACTGTCCGCCCTCGAAGGACGTATCGACGGAGACGTACACGGCAACGTCCTCGGGCACGGCCGAGGCCGCGCTCCCGGCCGCGCCGGTGCTGCCGCAGCCGGCGAGGAGCGGCAGGAGAAGCGCGGCAAGCAGAGCCGGGATGACGCGCACGAGCTTCACGTTACTCATCTGTCGGCGTTCGGCTCATCAATCCTGAGACCAGGTCGAGTGCACTCGTGCCGCTGAGCACCTCGCATACGGCCTCGGTGAGGGGGAGCTCGACGCCGAGCCGCCTCGACAGGTCGCGGAGGACGGGCGCAGTCGTCAGCCCCTCGACGACCATGCCGATCTCTTCCTTCGCCTCCTCCGGCGAGAGCCCGCGGGCGATCAGCTCGCCGGCGCGGCGGTTGCGGCTGTAGCGCGAGAAGCACGTGACGATGAGGTCGCCCATCCCCGCCAGGCCGGAGAACGTCTCGCCCCGCGCGCCGCAGGCCTCGCCCAGCCGTGCCATCTCGCTGAGCCCGCGCGTGATCAGGGCCGCCTTCGCGTTGTCGCCGAAGCCGAAGCCGTCGACCCCGCCCGCCGCGAGCGCCATGACGTTCTTGGCGGCGGCGCAGAGCTCGACGCCGACGAGATCGGTGTTCAGGTAGACGCGGAAGCGCGTGGAGATGATCGCGTGCTGCAGCTCGACGGCGAGCGCCTCGTCCTCGCTCGAGATCACCGCCGCCGCCGGCAGCCCCTGAGCGATCTCTTCGGCGTGATTCGGGCCCGAGAGGACGGCCACCGGCCGGTCGTGGACGACCCTCGACAGGCGTAGCCCGGTCTCGGGGTCGAGCCCCTTCGTCAGGCTGAGCACCGGGGCGGAGCCGGGCAGGCTCTCGGCGACGGCGCGGAAGGCCCGGCTCGGCACCGCCAGGCAGACGAGCTCCGCTTCGGCAACCGGGGCCTCCTCCAGGCTCGCTGCGGTCACGGCGGAGAGGTCCGCGTCGGAGATGTAGCGCGGGTTGCGCCCGGCCTCGTTGATCGCGCGCGCCTGCTCCGGGTCGCGGCAGGCGAGCGTGACGTCGTGTCCGCGCTCGGCGAGGAGCGCGGCGAAGACCGAGCCCCACGAGCCTCCCCCCACGACGACGACCTTCACGGCGTTCCGTTCCGCGAGCCGCTCACGAGCGGCGGACGAAGTCGATGATCACCGGCACCCCCTGCAGCTCGAGGCGCTCGCGCAGCTGGTTCTCGACCCAGTAGCCGTAGTCGCGCGTGACGAGCCCGGGATCGTTCACGAAGATGCGGAAGCGCGGCGGACGAGTGGAGACCTGCGTCCCGTAGAGGAGGTTGAGACGGCGGCCGTTCCTGCTCGGCCCGGGACGGATCTCGCGCAGCTCCTGCAGGATCTTGTTGAGCTGGGCGGTCGGGACGCGCGCCGTGTGCTTGGTGAAGAGCTCCTCCACCCGGTCGAGGATCTTGCCGACCCCCCGGCCCGTCTTCGCGGACACAGCAGCCAGGGGCGGCCGCTGGCGCAGCCGGCTCTCGATGCGCGGGCGCACGTCCTCCATCCCAACCTCGGCAGCGTCCCACTTCGAGAGGACGACGAGCGTCGAGTCGCCGGCGGTGCGCGCGACGTCGGCGACGGCGAGATCCTGGTCGACGAGCCCCTCCGTGGAGTCGATCAGCACGAGGGCGACATCGGCTCGCTCGGCGGCTTTGATGGCGCGGAGCTCCGAGAAGTACTCGATCCCCTGGCGGTGACGGCGCTTGCGGCGGAGCCCGGCCGTGTCCACGAGGACGAACGTCCTGTCGCCTCGCTGGAGCACGGTGTCGATCGAGTCTCGCGTCGTTCCTGGCTGGTCGGAGACGATCACGCGCTCCTGGCCGACGAGGGCGTTCACGAGGCTCGACTTGCCCACGTTGGGGCGCCCGAGCACGGCGACGCGGATCGCGTCGTCGTCGACCTCGGACCTCCCCTCGCCGGGGAGCCGGGCGACGATCTCGTCGAGCAGGTCGCCCGTCCCGTACCCGTGGAGCGCGGAGATCGGGACGGGGTCGCCGAGCCCGAGCCGGTGGAACTCGAGCGCCTCGTCGTCCCGCGACGGGTCGTCGACCTTGTTGGCGACGACGATCACGGGCTTGCCGGAGCGGCGGAGGATGTCGGCAACCTCCTCGTCGCCCGGTGTGATCCCGGCCTTGGCGTCGACCACGAAGACGACGAGGTCCGCCTCCTCGACCGCGCGACGGGCCTGCTCGGCGACCTGCTTGGTCAGCGGCGAGTGATCGGCGACGTCGACGCCGCCGGTGTCGACGAGGACGAAGCGCTTGCCGGCCCACTCGCAGACGACGTCCTTGCGGTCGCGGGTCACGCCGGGAGTCTCGAAGACGACGGCCTCGCGCGTGGCAGTGAGGCGGTTGACGAGCGTGGACTTCCCGACGTTGGGGAAGCCGACGACGGCGGCCGCGCCCAGGAGCGGCGCTTGCGTCATCTACTGAACCTTTGCAGGGACTTTCTCGCGCCGCGGCGGCGTGGCGTGGCGCGGGCGGCCGAGCTCGTGCATCTCCACGAGGAACTCCCAGAGGCGCCGGATCTCGGACTGGATCTCCTCGGTCGCGGCCGCGTAGCCCTTCGAGTTCCGCGGGTGCTCGGCGAAGCGCATCGGCTCGCCGAAGGCCACGGAGACAGGCGCCCGGTTGCCGAGCTTCCAGTCCTGCGAGCCGTGGATGGCCGCCGGGACGACCGGCACTCCCTCCGAGATCGCGATCATGGCGGCGCCCGGCTTGGCCTCGCCCGGGACGCCGGTCAACTGGCGCGTGCCCTCGACGAAAAGGCCGAGCATGTCGTTCTCGCGCACCGTCTCCCGCATGCGCCGCAGCGCGTCGCGGTCGGACTCGCCGCGCCGCACGGCCAGCGTCCCGTGCGCGCGGATGAGCTGGGAGAGCCCGGGGTGGTCGAACAGCTCGCTCTTCGCCACGAAGACCAGCCGCCGCGGGCAGACGGTGCCGACGACGGGGACGTCGATGAAGTTGAAGTGGTTGACGGCGAGCACGGCGCCGCCCTCGCGCGGGACGCGCTCCTTCCCGTAGGCGCGGATCGGGGTGACGAGGCGGGTCATGCTCGCGAGGATGCCCTTCCCCACGGGCCAGTAGACGAGGTCGACGGGCTTCACGCGCGGGCTCGCTCCTCGACGAGCCGCTCGATCCGGTCGAGCACCTCGTCGATCGTCAGCTCGGTGGTGTCGATCTCCTCGGCGTCGGGAGCCGCCTGCATCTGCGCCGCATCGCGCTGATCGCGGAGCCGGAGGTCGGTCGCGAGTGCCTCGGCTCCGATGTCGGGATGATCGGCCTGCCGTCTGCGGGCGCGCTCTCTCGTGTCGGCGACGAGGTAGACCTTCACCTCGGCATCGGGGCAGACGACCGTGCCGATGTCGCGCCCCTCGATGACGGCGTCGCCCGTCTCGGCCAGTTCGCGCTGGCGCTCCTTCATGACCGTTCGCACCCCCGGATGGCGCGCGACCGTCGAGACGACCCGGTCGATGCGCGGGGCCCGGATCGCCTCGGTGACATCCTCCCCGTGCACCGAGACGCGGTCGCCGTCGAAGACGACGGGATTCGCCAGCGCAAGGGCTTCGAGCGTCGCCGCGTCCTCCAGGTCGACACCGTCCTCGAGCGCGAGCCACGTGAGCGCCCGGTACATGGCTCCCGTGTCCAGATAGCGGAAGCCGAGCCGGTCCGCGAGGCCGCGCGCGACTGTGCTCTTGCCGGACCCGGCGGGGCCGTCGATGGCGACGATCACGGGTGCTCCAGTGGGCTCATCGAATGGCGAGCGAGTCCAGCATGGCGAAGAAGTCGGGGAAGCTTACAGCGACGGTCTCGGCGCCCTGGAGCTCGACCCCCTCCCGCGAGACGAGCCCAGCGACCGCCCCCAGCATGGCGATCCGGTGGTCGCCGCGGGCCTCGATCGTGCCCCCGCCCCTGGGCCGGGTGGGGACCCCGCGAACCCGGAAGCCGTCGGCGAACGTCTCGATGTGGATGCCCAGCGGCCTGAGCGCGTCCTTCACGCTCTCGACACGGTCCGACTCCTTCACCCGCAGCTCTGCGGCGCCGGTGACGACGCTCGTACCGTGCGCCAGCCCGGCCGCGAGCGCGAACAGCGGCAGCTCGTCGACGAGCGCGGGCACCTCCTCGGCCCCGATCGACGTGGCGACGAGCTCCGCGGCTTCGACCTCGAGGTCGGCGACCGGCTCGCCGGCGACGGCCCGCCGGTTGAAGACGGCGATCCTGGCGCCCATGCGCTCCAGCACGGCGAGGAGCCCCGTGCGAGTGGGGTTCAGGCCCACGCCGTGCAGCCGCAGCTTCGAGCCCGCCAGCAGCGTCGCGGCCACGACGAACGGGGCCGCGGAGGAGAAGTCGCCCGGAATCGTCAGCCGCAGCGGCTGCAACCGCTCCGCGGGCCAGACGGCGGCCTCGCCCGGCTTTCGCTGGACCCGCGCGCCCATCGCCTCGAGCATCCGCTCGGTGTGGTCGCGGCTCGGGTGCGGCTCGACCGCGGCCGTCGGCCCGTCCTGCGCATAGAGCCCGGCGAGGAGGACGCACGACTTCACCTGCGCGCTCGCGACCGGCAGCTCCCAGCGAACCGGCTGCAGCTCGCCGCCCTGGACGACCACGGGCGCGTGGCCGTCGGTCGTCTCCACGCGAGCGCCCATCGCCCGCAGCGGCTCGGCGATGCGCTCCATCGGGCGCAGGCTCAACGACTCGTCCCCGACGAGCTCGAAGCGGCCCTCCTGCCCCGCGAGGATCCCGGGGGCGAGCCGCATCAGGGTCCCGGCGTTGCCGCAGTCGAGCGGCCCGGCGGGCGCCCGGAGGCCGCGGAGGCCGGCGCCCTCGACGCGAACGCGATCGCCCTCCATCTCGACCCCGGCCCCGAGGGCACGGACGGCCGCGGCCGTCGAGAGCGTGTCCTTGGACGCGCCGAACCCGTCGATCTCGCTCTCCCCGTCCGCGATCGCGCCGAGCAGCAGCGCCCGGTGGGAGATCGACTTGTCGCCCGGGACGGCGATGTCGCCCTCGAGCGACGCAGCCGGTTCGATCTTCATCAGTGCCCCTTCGGGTGATGCTGGAGGAGCACCTAGTCCTCGAAGGCGGGGGACACGATCACGGAGTAGCCCTGCGCCTCGAGCAGGTCGGCCGCCTTGCGCGCGGCCGCTTCGCCCGCGACCAGCACGTTGAGCGTCCCGCCGCGCTCGGGCGAGAGGTGGTCGAGCTCGAAGTCCTCGATGTTGATCTGCTCCGCGCCGAGGGCCTGCGTGATCCCGGAGAGGACGCCCGGCCGGTCGGGGACGTGCACCCGCACGCGCTGCATGGCGCCCGGGTCCTCGTACGCCCCCGCCAGGAGGCGCCGCTTGTTGCCCCCGGCCTCGCCGATCCAGCGCGCCAGCCAGCCTGCGTCGCGCGTCTCGAGCGCGCGCTCGAGCTCCTCGACCCGCCGCCGGTGCTCCGAGAGGGAGACGCGGAGCTCCTCGGCGTTGTCGAGGAAGATGTCGATCCAGATGCGCGGGTTCGCGCCGGCCACGCGCGTCATGTCCCGCATCGACCCGCCCGCCGCCGCGAGCGGCTCGTGGCCGTCGACGCGCACCGAGCCCGCATGGTTGAGCACGACGTTCGCGAGCGCATGCGGGAGATGGCTCGTCAGCGCCATCAGGCGGTCGTGCGCGGTTGGGTCGATCGCGACGGGGACGGCCCCGAGCGACGAGACGAAGCCGTGCAGGAGCCGGTAGCGCTCGGGCTCGGTCTCGGCCACGGGCGTGAGGAACCAGGTCGCGCTCTCGAAGAGCTGGGCGTTGCCGTTCGCCGGCCCCCGTGCCTCGGAGCCGCAGACCGGATGGCCGCCGATGAAGCGCACGCGGTCCGGGACGGCGGCGCAGAGCGCCGATTTGGTGGAGCCCACGTCCGTGACGGTGGCGCCCGGACCGGCCGCGTCCAGCGCCTCCCCGATCTTCTCGCCGAGGCTCGCCACCGGCGTGGCGACGACGACGAGCTCCGCCTCCTCCACGGCCGCGACGAGGCTGCCGACCGGCTCGTCCACCGCGCCGCGCTCCGCCGCCACGGCGAGGAACTCCGGATCGGCGTCGTAGCCGGCCACGTGCTCGACGCCCGCGTGCTTCGCGGCCAGGCCCACCGAGGCGCCGATCAGCCCGGTGCCGACGATGGCGAGCTTCTGGAGGGGCACTAGTGTCTCTCCAGGTGATGCTGCCTCGCTCCTGCGTCGCGAGCACCAAGCCAGAGCTCGCACTCGGCCGCTGCCAAGGCTGGATGCCTTGGCGAGGCCGAGGGTGGGCCCTGGCGCCGCGTGATCGCGGGGCAGGGGCAGGCGCGTATCGCCTGGTGAGCCACTAATCCAGACCCGGATCGCGCAGGCGCTGGAGCTCCGCGAGCCGGAAGGCGAGGTCGAGCGACTGGCGGGCGTTGAGCCTCGGGTCGCAGAGCGTCATGTAGCGGACGTTCAGCTGCTCCTCGAGCACGGCCTCCGAGCCGCCGAGGCATTCGGTCACGTCTTCCCCGGTGAACTCGAGGTGGATGCCGCCCGGCCAGATGCGCTCCTTGCGGCAGGCTGCGAAGAAGCCCTCGATCTCGGCCATGATCGCGTCGAAGCGGCGGGTCTTGATGCCCGACTCGGTCTTGAAGACGTTCGCGTGCATCGGGTCGGAGGCCCACAGCACGGGCTGGCCGGACTCTCGCACCGCGCGCAGGATCGGCGGCAGGAGGTCGTAGACCCGCTCCGCGCCCATGCGCGCGATCAGCGTCAGGCGGCCCGGCTCACGCCTCGGATTCAGGCGCTCGCAGAGCTCGAGGATCTCGTCCGGGGTGGCCGTCGGCCCGACCTTGAGGCCGAGTGGGTTGTTGACGCCGGCGAAGAACTCCACGTGCGCGCCGTCCGGCTGGCGCGTCCGCTCCCCGATCCAGAGCATGTGCGCGGAGCAGTCGTACCAGTCGCCCGTCGTCGAGTCACGCCGCGTGAGCGCCTCCTCGTAGTCGAGGACGAGGCCCTCGTGGCTCGTCCAGACGTCCACCTGGTGCAGCTGGGCCTCGGCGGAGAGGTCGATCCCGCAGGCGGCCATGAAGCGGAGGGCGCGCTCGATCTCCGACGCGAACTGCTCGTAGCGGCGCCCCTCCGGGGAGGAGGCGACGAACTCCTGGTTCCACTCGTGGACGCGCATGAGGTCGGCGAAGCCGCCCTTCGTGAAGGCGCGCAGGAGGTTGAGCGTCGCGGTCGCGTGGTTGTACGCCTGCACCATCCGGTCGGGGTCGGGGATGCGGGCCTCGGCCGTCGGCGCGTCGTCGTGGATCATGTGCCCGCGGAAGGAGGGGATCTCGACCCCGCCGACCTCCTCGGTCGCCGACGAGCGTGCCTTGGCCAGCTGTCCGGCGAAGCGCCCGACCTTCACCACCGGGAGCGTCGCGCCGTACGTCAGGACGGCGGCCATCTGGAGCATGATCTTCAGCTTCTCGCGGATGTGGACGGCGGACAGGTCGTGGAACGACTCGGCGCACTCGCCGGCCTGGAGCAGGAACGCGCGGCCGCGCGACGCCTCGGCCAGCGACGCCTTGAGCTGGCGCGCCTCGCCGGCGAAGACGAGCGGCGGCACGACGGCCAGCCGCGCCCGGGCGGCCTCCGCGCGCTCCTCGCTCGGCCACTCCGGCTGGTGGAGGGCCGTGAACGAGCGCCACGAGGAGGGCGTCCAGGCTGTCTTGGTGGCTGCCATCGGCTCTCAGTCTAGTGAGGGATAATCGGGCCAACGTGCGCGTTCTCTCCGGAATCCAGCCGACGGGCGAGAAGCACCTCGGCAACTACGTGGGCGCCATCCGCCGCTGGGTGGCCCAGCAGCACGAGGTGGACGCCTTCCACCCCATCGTCGACCTGCACGCGATCACCCTTCCGCAGGAGCCCGAGGAGCTGCGCGAGTCGACCCTCGACCTGGCCGCGCTGCTGATCGCCTGCGGGCTCGACCCGGATGTCTGCACGCTCTTCGTCCAGAGCCACGTCCCCGAGCATCCGCGCCTCTCGTGGGTGCTGGAGTGCATGACGCCCTACGGCGAGCTGCGGCGCATGCCGCAGTTCCGGGAGAAGTCGGCCGCGCAGACGAGCTTCTCGGTCGGGGTCCTGACCTACCCCGTGCTGCAGGCGGCCGACATCCTCCTCTACGACGCCGACGTCGTCCCGGTCGGCGAGGACCAGCGGCAGCATCTCGAGCTCGCGCGGGACGTCGCGCAGCGCTTCAACCAGCGCTACGGCGAGACGTTCGTCGTGCCCGAAGGGACGTACGGCGACCTCGGCGCGAAGATCATGGACCTGCAGGACCCGGGGAGCCGCATGTCCACCTCGCTCTCCTCGGATCTCGGCATCGTCAAGGTCCTCGACCCGCCGGACGCGATCAGGCGCAAGGTGCGCTCGGCGGTCACCGACTCGGGGCGCGACGTCGTCCGCGCAGAGGAGAAGCCCGGCGTGTCGAACCTGATCGAGATCATGGCCGTCGCCACCGGCGAGGCGCCCGAGGCGATCGAGGCCCGCTACGACGGCGCCGGCTACGGGAAGTTCAAGGAGGAGGTCGCCGAGGCCGTCGTCGAGCTCCTCGACCCGATCCGGCTCCGCTACGGCGAGCTGCGCGGTGATCCCGAGCAGCTCAGGGCGATCCTCGCGAAGGGCGCCGACAAGGCGCACGCGATCGCGGCAGGCGACGCTCGCGCGGGTGTACGACCGAGTCGGCTTCGTCCCTCCCTGAGCCGCCGTGTACATCGCGCCGGACGGCTCCTACTCGGCCATGTATCCGCGCCTTCGCCGGCGCCTCGCAGCGGGCGCGATCGACTGGGTGCTCTGCTGGGTGGTCTTCCTGATCGCGTCGATCGTCGGCGGGATCTTCCAGGGGGTCGGCCTGGCGAGCCTCGACGCGGGAGAGCCGGGCGTCATCCTGGGGGTGACGTTGATCGTCATCGCCCAGCTGATCGCCGCCGCGCCGATCGTCGCCTACTTCACCTACTACTGGGCGCAAGGCGCGACGCTCGGGATGCGGGCCGCCGACATCGAGCTCGTGCGCGAGGAGACGGGAGCCCCGCCCTCGTGGAGGCGGACGCTTCCGCGGGCCGTCCTCGCCTTCCTCGTCGCGCTCGCGGTGCTGAACGCCTACTTCGCGTACGCGGGCCGCGACGAGGGCGACTTCGGGGCGCTCGAGCGCGCCCTCATCGCGGCCTCGGTCGTCGTCGCCGCGCTCGGCGTCGCGGCGAAGGCATGGATGCTGGTCGACGGCTCCCGCCGCTCGGCCCTCGACCGCCTGTTCGGCCTCGTCTACGTGGAGGAGTTCCTGTTCGTACGGGCGCGCCGCTCGCCCTGGACCGAGGCTAGGCGCTAGGAGGAGATCGTCAGGGCCCGCAGGGCCGCGACCTCGTCGGGGGTGAGCTCGCGCCAGGCTCCGAGCGGGACGCCCTCCAGCGTCAGGCCCGCGTACCCGCTGCGGTGCAGGCGGTCCACCGGGTGGCCGACCGCCTCGCACATCCGCTTCACCTGGTGCTTGCGGCCCTCGTGCAGCGTCAGCTCCAGGGTCGACCGGCCGAGCCGGCGCACGGAGGCGGGCGCGGTCCTGCCGTCGTCGAGCTCGATGCCCTCGGCGAGCCGCCGCAGCGCGTCGTCGTCGGGCTGACCCTCGACCTCGGCCTCGTAGACCTTGTCCACCTCGTAGCGCGGGTGGGCGAGCCGGTGGGAGAGCGGGCCGTCGTTGGTGAGGAGCAGCGCCCCGGTGGTGTCCGCGTCGAGCCGCCCGACCGGCACGACCCGCTGCCGGTGGCCGACCAGGTCGACGACCGTCGGCCGGCCGTGCGGGTCGCTGGCCGTCGTGACCACGCCTGCGGGCTTGTGCAGGAGGACGTAGGCGAGCGGCTCCGGCGCGAGCGGCCGGCCGTCCAGCTCGACCCGGTCGGAGGGCTCGACGAACGTCGCCAGCCCCGCAACCTCCCCGTTCACGCGCACGCGGCCGGCCCGGATCAGCTCCTCGGCGCCGCGGCGCGAGGCGACTCCCGCCCGCGCCAAGTATGCGTTGAGGCGCACAGCCCTGTCATTATCCTGCCGTGCCGATCTACATCACCCTGATGAAGTTCACCTCCCAGGGGATGGGCGGCATCCCCGCCTGGCGCGACCGGGTGGAAGAAGCGGAGCGGGCGATCGAGGCCCGCGGCGGCAAGCTGCTCGACGCCTACGTGACTCTGGGGCGCTACGACGTGGTCGAGATCTTCGAGGCGCCCGACGACGAGACCGCCTACCAGATCCTCATCGAGGTCGCCAAGCACGGCCAGGTCACGACCGAGACCCTTCGCGCCTTCACGCGCGAGGAGGCCGAGCGGATCGTGAGGGAGAGCTAGCTCGACGCGATCGGGCGGCCGACCGTGAGCGTGTCGCGCAGGGCCGGGTCGAGCTCCGCGTAGGCGGCGTCCGGCAGAGCACCCAGGGAATCGACGACCTTGGTGAAGAAGCTCCGCGCAGCAGCCGCCGCGACGACGTCGAAGATCTCGTCGTCCGCCAGGCCGAGGTCACGCAACCGGTCGACGTCCTCCTGGGTGACTGACGTGGAGTCGGCGGCGACCTTCTCCGCCAGGTCCATGATCGCCACATCGACCGGCTCGAGGCCGGCCGCTCGGTGATCGAGCGCGATCTCCCGGACGGCCGCCGCGTCGAAGAAGCGCTCGGCCAGCACGGTCCCGTGCGCGAGCATGCAGTAGCTGGAGCGGAGCCGACGGGCGGCGGCGAAGGTGACGAGCTCGTACCGGCGCGCGTCCATCTGGGCCGTGATCGCCTCCCTGAGCGCCATCCAGGCGGCGACCACAGCCGGCCGGTGCGAGAAGATCGCGAGCGAGTTCGAGACGTACCCCTGGTCGGCGCGGTCCTCCTCGTAGAGGGCGGCCACGTCGCCGGTGGCGTCCTCCTCGGCAATCGGCTTGATGAACGCCATCGCCGTCAGGCGGGTCGGCGGGCGACGTCCTCGAGGCGCGAGCGCAGCTCCTCGACGTCCCCGGCGAGCTCCTCCAGCTCCGGGAGCTCCGAGCGGTCCGTCAACCCGAAGATCCGCTCGAAGAGCGGTGTCGTCTCGTAGCGGACGGCGCCTCCCTCCCGCTCCCGGCCGGCCTCCACGATCAGGCCTCGCTCGACGAGCCCGGCGACCGCCGAATCTGCCGCGACGCCCCGGATGCGAGCGATCTCCGGCCTCGACACCGGCCCGAGGTACGCGACGACGGCCAGCGTCTCGAGCGACGCCTGCGTGAGCCCGCGCTGGACGGGGCGCTCGACGAGCCTCGCGCAGGCCTCCGCCGCCTCGCGCGCCGCGCGGAAGGCGTAGCCGCCGGCGACGTGCTCGAGCACCACCCCGCTCCGGCCCTCGCGGAAGCGGCCCGCGATGAGGCCGAGCGCGGTCTCGACGCGCTCCTCTTCCTCCTCGGTGACGCCCGCGAGCTCCGCGACGGAGAGCGGCCTGGAGGCGATGACGAGCAGCGCCTCGATCGTCCGCGCGAGCCGGTCGACCGGGTTCTCTACGAGGCGGAGGCGTTCCATACCGTGATCGGCTCGAAGGGGCCCGCCTGCGCGATCCGCGCCTCGTTGCGCTTGCGCAGCTCGAGGAGGGCGAGGAAGGCGACGATCTGCTCGACGCGCGAGAGGCGGTCGACCTCGTTGTCGAACGCGAAGCGCCCGCGGGAGGCGAGCAGCGAGCGAAAGCGGTCGAGGAAGCGCGACAGCGGCGGGTAGGTGAGGACGAGGTGGCGGAGCGACGGCTCCGGCGGGACGACCGCGAGCGCGCGCAGCGCCACGGCCAGCTGGGCCGGGTCCTGCCGGGCGAGCGGTCGAGTGGGCACCGGTGCGAGCGGGGCCGCACCGAGGCGGAAGTAGCGGTCGGACTCCGCTGCGAGCCGCTCCTCGAGCCAGCCCGCCGCCGCACGGAAGCGGCGAAAGGCCGCCAGGCGCTCGGCCAGCTCCTCGGCGGCCTCCTCCGGGTCGAGGCCCTCGAGGTCGAAGTCCTCGCCCGGGAAGAGCCCCCGCGCCTTGAGCTCGAGGAGCGCGGCCACCAGCACGAGAAACTCGCCGCAGGCCTCGAGGTCGAGCAGGCCGCGCTCAGCGCGCGATTCCACGAACGCCAGCACGATCTCGGCCACGTCGACGTCCCGCAGCTCCAGCTCGTCCCTGAGGACGAGCGTGAGAAGCAGGTCGAAAGGCCCCTCGAACGCGTCGAGGTCGAGGGGTAGCTCGCGCACCGCGACCGCCATGGCCACGATGCTAGAGGCGCTACCGGACGCGGCCCTTGGGGACGGCCATGGTCGGCCCTTCGGGCGGCTTGGGCGGCGCGGACGGGCTGCGTTCCGGATCCTTGCGCCGCTGCGACCAGACGAACGCGACGAGCGCGAGGACGAAGACCCCGATCGAAACCCAGGCGTTCAGGCGCAGCCCCGCGAACTCGTGCGCCTCGTCGACGCGCAGCAGCTCCATCGCGAAGCGGCCGACGCAGTACCAGATGACGTAGAGCGCGAAGAGCCCCGGCGGCTTCAGGTTGAAGCGCTTGTCGACGAGCAGCAGGACGCCGACGCCGAGCAGGCACCACAGCGACTCGTAGAGAAACGTCGGATGGAAGGTCAGGTCGTCCAGATAGGCCGCCGGCCGGTTGAGCTGGTCGATCTCGACCGCCCACGGGAGGTCGCTCGGCTTCCCGAACAGCTCCTGGTTGAAGTAGTTGCCCCAGCGGCCGATCGCCTGCGCGAGCAGGAGCCCGGGCGCGACGGCGTCCATGAAGGCGTAGACGCTCTCCCCCGAGCGGTGGACGACCCACGCGCCGACGAGAACGCCGGCGCCGATGCCGCCCCAGACCCCGAGGCCGCCCTGCCACACCGCGAAGGGCTCCCACCACTCGTCGTCGACGGTGCTCCAGCTCGTGATCACGTGGTAGAGGCGCGCGCCGACGATGCCGGCGAGCACTCCCCACATCGCGACGCGGAACACGAGGTCGCCGCCCGGGTCGCGCCAGAAGGCCCAGCGGCCCGTCCAGCGCCGGCCCGTGAGCCACACGGCCGCGACGATGCCGAGCAGAAGCATCAGCCCGTAGGCATGGATCTGGACCGGGCCCAGATCGATCTCGCCGCTCGACGGGCTCGGAAACGAGCCCAGTGGAGCTCTAGTTAGTGCTCCCAGCGCGGGCACGGGCGGGAGCCTACCGGCTCAGCAACGCGCCGCTCGCGCGGAACGGGGCTACACCAGGATCTTCAGCGCCAGCTCGTGGGAGCAGCCCTGGCGGAGGAGATCGGTGGCCAGGTGAAGGTCGACGTAGGTGAGGTCGGCCAGCTCCCTGGCCTGGGGGGCCGGGTATCCGGCCCGCTCGAGCTCCTCCGTGCGCCAGCTCCTGACGAGCTCCGCTTCGGGGTCAAAGTCAAGTTCGAGTTCTACCGCAGGCATCAAGGGGGTTCCTTCCGCTGATCTATTCCCAGATTCGGCTAGAACCGGCCGGCGGTTGTCCCCCGACCGGGGGAAGTGCTCGGTTGAGGCGTGCTTCATCCGCAACTCATACCGCAGGGAAGATCGCGGCCCGCTCGCCCGTCCTGTGTGCATGAGCAACCACAGGAACGAACTCCTGGATCTGCACTTCGCCTCGGTCGCAGGCTCGCTTCTGGGCGCCCGCCCGCACCAGGCGGCCGCCGTCCGCGACGCCGAGCCCGAGGTCTACGAGGCGCGCCAGAGCGCCGTCCGCCGTGCGCTCGACGCTCTGAGGCGCCGCCGCAGCCAGCCGGTCGCCAGCGCCAAGCGCGCGTAGTCTCAGGCTTCGGGGGTGCGCCAGACGTCTTCGCCGTCCGCCCGCTCCCCGGTCCGCCGAAGACCGGCTCGCGCCGCGACCGTCGCGGAGGCCGCGTGCTCGGGGTGGACATGGGCGATCACGGTCTCGACGCCGCGCGCTCGCAGCCACTCGACGAGTGCGCAGGCGGCTTCGGAGGCGAATCCGCGCCCCTGCCAGCGGACTCCGATCACCCAGGCGACGTGGGCGGTTCGGCGCTCCCCGCGGGCCCTGAGGGTTGCCTGCAGGGTGCCGAGCGCCTCGGAGTTCGCGCGTGCGCGCACGGTCCAGTTGAGCCACTCCTCGCCGGGAACCGGCGAGCCGGCCACGAGCGCGGCGTAACGCTCACGAAGCTCGACGGCGGTCAAGGGCCGGCCGCCGATGAACTCGTGCAGCCGCTCGTCGCCGAGCACGCCCGCCAGCTCGTCCGCGTCGTCGACCCTGAGGGGCTCCAGGCTGAGCCGGTCGGTGAGGATGGCGCGGCTCTCGTCGGGCGCGCTCACCGGCGGCGGGCGCCCGTCAGCGGATCGCAGCCTCGCCGAGCAGCGCCTTCACCTCGGCGTGGAAGTCCGGCTCGGGCCGCACCCGGAACTCCGGGCCGAACGCGTAGACCTGCGGCCCGCCCGAGGTCTCCAGCTCCACCAGCACCTCCGCCTCGCCCGGGAAGCGCCGGACGACCTCGGCCAGCTCGCGGATCGTCCCGGCCGGCGCCTTGCGCGCGTCGAGGCGGAGCCGCACCTCGCCCTTGTCCGACGAGGCCTCGAAGGGCGCGATCTCGAGGGCGATCAGCTTCGTCTCGCCCTCCTTGTGATCGACGCGGCCCTTGACGACGAGGACGCGGTCGGCCTCGAGCAGCTCGCGCGCGGCCGTGTAGACGGAGTTGAAGACCACGGTCTCGAGCGAGCCCGAGAGGTCGTCGAGGCGGAGGAACACCATCGGCTCGCCCTTCTTCGTCGTCAGCTGCTTGAGCGCGCTGACGATGCCGCCGACGGTGACGACCTCGCCGTCGCGCCGGCGCTCGACGTCGGCCAGGCGGCAGTCGGTCTTGCGTCGCAGCTGGTCGCGCACCGAGTCGAGCGGGTGCTCGGAGACGTAGAGGCCGAGGCTCTCCTTCTCGAGCGCGAGCAGCTCGCGCTTCTCGAACTCCTCCGCCGGGATCGGGCGGTGGTGCGCCCGCCGGTCGCCCGGCTCGGCCTCCTCACCCAGGTCGAAGATGGAGCTCTGGCCCGCGAGCCGGTCGGCGATCAGGCGCCCACCTGAGCTGAGCGCGTCCTCGAGGACGTCGAGCATCCCCCTGCGCGTCGCGCCGGTCGAGTCGAGCGCGCCGGACTTGACGAGGCTCTCGAGCGCGCGCTTGTTCACCTGCTGTGGGTCGACGCGCTCGCAGAAGTCCCAGATGGACGGGAACGGCCCGCCCTCCTCGCGCGCGGCGAGGATCGAGCGGACCGCGCTCTCCCCCACGTTCTTGACGGCATTGAGCCCGAAGCGGATCTTGCCCTCGACGACGCGGAAGTCCTCGACCGAGACGTTCACGTCGGGCGGCTCCACCTCGATGCCCATCTCGTCGCAGGCGGCCACGTAGAACGGCACCTTGTCCTTCGTGTTCATCACCGAGGAGATGAGCGCGGCCATGTACTCGGCCGGCCAGTTCGCCTTCAGGTACGCCGTGCGGTAGGCGATCAGGCCGTAGCAGGCGGCGTGCGACTTGTTGAAGGAGTAGTCCTGCGCCTGCTCCATGTCCTTCCAGAGCTGGGTCGCCACGGCCGGGGTGACGCCGTTCGCCGCGCACCCCTCCAGGAACTTGTCCTTCAAGGACGCCATCAGCTTGTGGATCTTCTTGCCGATCGCCTTGCGCAGGTCGTCGGCCTCGGCGGGCGAGAAGCCGGCGAGCTGCTTGGCGATCTCCATGTACTGCTCCTGGTAGATGCAGAGGCCGAGCGTCGGCTCCGTGATCGGCCGCAGGCGGTCGTCGAGGAAGCTGACCTGCTCCTGGCCGTGCTTCCGCTTGCCGTAGACCGGGATGTAGGCCATCGGGCCCGGCCGGTAGAGGGCCACCAGCGCGATCAGGTCCTCGAACTCGGTCGGCCTCACCAGGCGCAGGGCCTCGCGCATCCCCGAGGACTCGAACTGGAAGACGCCGGTCGACTCCCCGCGCGCGAGCATCTCGTACGTCTTCGGGTCGTCGAGCGGGATCCTGGCGATGTCGATGCCGCCGACGAGGTCGACGGCCTTGTCGATCACGTCCAGGTTCCGCAGGCCGAGGAAGTCCATCTTCAGGAGGCCGAGCGCCTCCACGTCCTCCATCGCGAACTGGGTCACGAGCTCCTGGTCGGCGCCCTTCTGCTGCAGGGGCAGGTACTCCGTCAGCGGGCGGTCGCCGATGACGACGCCGGCGGCGTGGATGGAGTCCTGGCGGACGAGCCCCTCGAGCGGCTTCGCCAGGTCGACGATCTGGCGCACGATCTCGTCGGCGTCGTAGGCCTGCTTCAGCTCGGCGCCGGGCTTCAGGCAGTCGTCCAGGTAGACCTTCGGGCCCTTCCGGGATCAGCTTCGCCACCTTGTCGACCGTCCCGTAGGGGATGTCGAGCACGCGCCCGGCGTCGCGCACCGCGGCGCGCGCCATCATCGTCCCGAAGGTGATGATCTGGGCGACCTGGTCGCGCCCGTACTTGTCGGCGACGTAGTTGATCACCTGGTCGCGGCCGTACACGGAGAAGTCGATGTCGATGTCCGGCATCGACTTGCGGCCGGGGTTGAGGAAGCGCTCGAAGAGCAGGTCGTACTTGATCGGGTCGATGTCGGTGATCTCGAGCGAGTAGGCGACGATCGAGCCGGCCGCGGACCCGCGCCCCGGGCCGACCCCGATCCCGTTCGTCTTGGCGAAGCGGATGAAGTCCCAGACGATCAGGAAGTAGTCGGCGAAGCCCATCTCCCGGATCGTCTTCAGCTCGAAGCGGAGCCGCTCCTGGAGCTCGGGGGTCACGGTGCCGTACCGCTTCTGCAGGCCTTTCTCGCACAGCTCGACGAGGTAGTCGAAGGCGTCGCGCCCGTCCGGCGTCGGGAAGTGCGGCAGGCGGATGACCCCGAGCTCGATCGAGACGGAGCAGCGCTCGGCGATCTCGAGCGTGCGCGCGACCGCCTCCGGGTAGCCGGCGAAGTCCTGCGCCATCTCCTCCGGCGTCTTGAAGTAGAACTGGTCGGTGTCGAAGCGCCAGTGGTTCGGGTTGGCCAGCGTGTCCCCGGACTGGATGCAGAGCAGCGCCTCGTGCGCGCGCGCGTCCTCGTGGCGCAGGTAGTGGACGTCTCCGGTGGCGACGAGCGGCAGCCCCGTGGAGGCCGCGATCTCCGCCAGCGCGACGTTGATGCCCTTCTGCACCTCCAGCCCCGCGTCCTGGATCTCGAGGTAGACGGACTCGCGCCCGAAGATGTCGCCGAGCCGGGCCACCTCCGCCTCGGCCTCGGCGCGGTTCCCGTTCTCCAGCGCCTTGCAGACCCGTCCGGAGAGGCACCCGGAGAGCGCGAGCAGGCCCTTCCCGTGCGCGGCGAGCAGGTCCCAGTCGACGCGGGGCTTGTAGTAGTAGCCCTCGAGGTAGCCCGCCGAGGCGAGCTTGATCAGGTTCGCGTAGCCCTCGTTCGTCTCGGCGAGGAGGGTGAGGTGGGCATAGCCCTTCTTCTGCGCCAGCCGGTCGTCGGCGACGTAGACCTCGCAGCCGAGGAGCGGCTTGACGCCCTGCTTCCCCGCCTCGCGGTAGAGCTCGACCGCGCCGGCGAGGCTGCCGTGGTCCGTGAGCGCGACCGCCGGCATCTCGAGCTCGGCCGCGCGCGCGGCCAGCTCGGGAATCCGGCAGGCCCCGTCGAGGATCGAGTACTCGGAGTGGACGTGGAGGTGGACGAACGGCGTGCGCGCCATGGGCATCTTAGGCGCGGTCCGACAGTTCTCCGTCGGCTAGGATATCGAGCATGGCCGGACAGATATCCAGATCAGGACAAGACCTCGCTGGTCATCGACCGCGACGACGCTCGCGCCGGCGCGGGCGATCCTCGGCGCGTCGACGATCGCGGCGACCGATCGACGCCGCGTACAGGACGCCATCGCCTTCGCCGCTCGCGACGCGCTCATGCGCAGAGGAGCGTGCGCGACGGAGGGATCGGTCCGAGCCACGGAGGCGCTGCGCAGCCTCCGCGGATCCGCCGGAGGTCCAGGCGGAATGCCAGGCGCGCCGTCGGGGCGCCCCGCTCAGTTCCGAAGCACGGACGCCGGGAGCGTCTGGTGAGCCGGGAGGCTGGACGCGGTCGCGACCGAGGTCGCGATGTCGTCGGGGCGAGCAGCGCATGCCCGGCGGCGCGAGTCTGACCTCGCGAAGGACCGCGCGGAGACCGCACATCGCGGACGCGAGCGCCTGCCGACGGAGTCGCGCCACAGAATCTATCGCGCTGCGCTGCGCCGGTCTGCCGGCCGGACGCGGACCTCGCCGTTGCGCGCCGGACGGCTAGGAGCTCGTAGTCCGCCCGCGGCCCGGCCGATACTCGATGCTCCGCAACGGGACAAGACCTCTCTGGTCATCGACCGCGCAAGGTGGCCGAGGCACGCGAGATCCTGGGCACGAAGACGCTCGCGGAGACCGTCGACGGCGCGCTCGACGAGGTGATCGCGCTCGCCGCGCGGCGCCGCCTCATGGATCGGATCCGCCGGAGCAAGACGAGCGGCATCGGCCCCACGCCGGAGGAGCTCCGGCGTCTGCGCGAGCCGTAGTGGCCCGCTACCTGGCGGATACGAGCGCCTGGAATCGAAGCCGGCTCGTGGCGGAGCGATGGTCGGCGCTCATCGATCAGAACGAGGTGGCGCTCTGCACGCCCGTCCGTCTCGAGCTCCTCCACTCGGCCCGCGGCAAAGCCGATTTCGTCGACTTCGCCAGGGAGCTCGATGGGTTGCCGCACCTGGCGCTGTCGCGACGGACAGAGGCTCGTGCCTTGCTCATCCAGGGCGCGCTGGCCGATCGGAGCCAGCATCGCGGGCCCAAGCCCGTCGACCTGCTCATCGCCGCGATCGCCGAGACACATGGCGCAACGCTCTTGCACTACGACCGCCACTTCGACCTGATCGCCCGGGTCACCGGCCAGCCCGCTGAATGGCTGGCTCGGCGCGGATCCCTCGACTAGCCCCGTTCCGCCCGGACGCCGTGCCGGGCGAGCGCCTCGATCGCCGCGCCGACGGCCTCCTCCGTGGGCTCGCGGTCGAGCGTGAGGACGAGCTGCGGGCGCCTCGCCGGGGGAGCCTCCATGCGCCGCAGGATCGGCTGGAGGAGCGTCGTCAGCAGGGCCGCGACTGCCGTCGCACCGAGGATCCGGCCGTAGCCCACCGAGTCGACCTCGGCCCAGATGAGCACGGCGAACAGCACGGCGAGCGTGACCACGAGGACGATGGCGCTGACGTAGAGGGCGCGAAGGCGCCGCCCCTCGCTGGGGCGCTGCCACGTCGTGGTCGCGGCTGCGTGGGAGCCGGCGCCGGCGGCGAGGCCGAACGTCCACGCGAGCTTGTCGACCCACTCGGCAGCCTCCCCCCAGACCGCCACCATCGCGAGCACGAATCCGGCCGCGCAGGAGGCGATGATCGCCCAGGCCAGGATGGTCGCACGCCGCCGGTCGAGGAGGACCCCGGCCGGAAGCGCGAGCAGGCTGGCGAGCGAGAGCAGCGCGGTCGTCCCCAGGATCTTGTCGCTCCGCTCACCGAACTCCGAGAAGAGGAGCGTGCCGATGGCCAGCACGCCGGTGATGCAGAGTGAGACGACCAGCGCCCAGAGGAAGAGGCGGCGGCCGAGTGTCACCGCTACTGTTGCCGCCGGCCGTCCACCCGCATCAGGCTGACGATCAGGAGCACGACGACGGTCACGGCCACGAACGCATAGTACGTCGGGCCCCACGCGAGCTCGCCCCATACCGCGACGAGAACGAGCGCCGGCGGCGCGAACCAGAGCGAGAGGGCCAAGCGGGAGAGCCGCCGGCCGAGCGCGGGCTCCATCGTCCGATCGTAGGACGCCCGTCGGCTAGCTCGGCTCCCGGTGGATCCCGACGCCGCCGACCACCAGGGCGACGCCGGCCACCTCGGCCGGCGTCGGGATCTGGCCGAGGACGACGATCCCGATCACCGTGGCCGTCGCCGGCAGCAGCGAGACGAGGAGCGCGTAGGTCGCCCGCGGCATGCGCGCCATCGCCAGCTGGTCGCAGACGTACGGGATCACGGACGAGGTCACGCCGACGCCGATCCCCGCCAGCAGCAGAACCGGGTCGGTGAGCGCGGGCACGGCGGCCCAGCCGCCCAGCGGCGTCGCCACGACCCACGCGACCAGCATCGCCGCGGCGAGCCCGTCGATCCCGGCCATGGCCCCGTGCTGGGCGACCCGGTGGGCCAGGACGATGTAGAGGGCGAAGAGGCCCGCGTTGGCGAAGGCGAACGCCATCCCGACGGGCTCGGCCGCGAGCTGGACGTCGGTCAGCAGGTAGACGCCGCCCACCGCCAGCGCGAGCGCCGCTCCGTTCCGCGCGGTGCGGGCGCCGATCGCCGCGAGCAGGATCACCGGCAGGAACTCGATCGCGGCGACGGTCCCCAGCGGCAGGCGGTCGATGGACACGTAGAAGCAGACGTTCATCACCGCGAGGACGGCGCCCATCGAGACGACGAGCCGCCGCCCCGGGACGTCGAGCGCCGCGAGCGTCCGCCACGGCCTCCGCCACGCCGCGAAGATCAGCGCCGCGCTGGCGATCCGCAGCCAGGCGACGCCGAGCGGCTCCACCTGCGCGAACAGGAGCACCGCGAACGCCGGGCCGAGGTAGTGGAAGACCGCGCTCCCGACGAAGTAGGTAGCCGGCGGCACCCGGTCGAGGCGGCGGACGACGTAGGCCGTCTCCATGGAGAAAGTGTCCCCGCTGGGCTACGATCCCGAAATAGCCGCCCGAAGGCATTTTGGCCCGATCGCCTACGCATAGAAGGAGTTCTGAGATCATGGCCTACGAACCACAGCTCATCGACGAGACCAACCGTCGGATCATCGAGGAGCTCCAGGCGGAGGCGCGCCTCTCGATGGCCGAGCTCGGCCGCCGCGTCAGCCTCTCCGCCCCGGCCGTCGCCGAGCGCGTGCAACGGCTGGAGCGCGCCGGCGTCATCACCGGCTACCACGCGACGGTCGACCCGAAGACGATCGGCTTCCCGCTGGCGGCCGTCGTCCGCGTCCGCCCGGCCTCCCGGCAGCTGCACAAGATCCCGGAGGTCGCGCGCGAGATCCCCGAGGTCGTCGAGTGCTACCGGATCACCGGCGAGGACTGCTTCTTCGTGAAGCTCCACCTGCGCGCGATGGAGGACCTCGAGCCGATCCTCGACCGCTTCGTCCTCTACGGCCAGACGACCACCTCGATCGTCCATTCCGCCCCTGTCGGCCCGCGGCCGCTGCCGGTGGAGTAGGGCGCTATTCTCCCGCGCATGAAGGAGGTGACGCGATAGCCACAAAGGAAGAAAAGCTCGAGATGGAGGGCGAGGTCGTCGAGGCCTTCCCGAACGGGATGTTCAAGGTGGCCCTCGACTCCGGCCAGGAGGTGCTCGGCTACACGGCCGGCAAGATGCGCCGCTTCCGGATCAAGATCTTCCCCGGTGACCGGGTGAAGGTCGAGATCTCCCCGTACGACCTCACGCGCGGCCGCATCGTCTACCGGTATCGCTAGGAGGGTTTGGCGGAATGCCGCTCGCCGTCGGGACGTGATGGTCGTTCCGAGACAAGGACGCAGGGAGCGCTCGTAGCCGGAGGCTACGGGCGCGACTGAGGACGACGCTCTCGGGGCGAGCAGCGCGGGCCGGCGGCACAGACTGTATTTCGCCAAACCCTCCTAGTAGAGGGCCATCTGCAGGCGCGCCAGGCCCGCGTCGAGGCGGTCGTCCGGCGTGGCCAGCGAGATGCGCGCCCAGCCGGCGCCGCTCGGCCCGAAGCCTTCCCCGGGCGCCACGGCGACCCGCCAGTCGGCGAGGATCCGCTCGGGCGTCAGGCCCTCGGGCAGGCGCCACCAGACGTAGAAGGTCGAGTCCGAGCGCGTGCCCGGGATCGCCGCGACGACCTCGTCGCGCCGCCGCTCGTAGATCGCGCGCCGCTCCTCCACGGAATCCTGCGGCCCGGTGAGCGCGGCGACACCGGCCTCCTGGACCGGCCGGAAGACGCCCGCGCGCACGTGGTCCTGGAGCAGGTTGACGCGCTCGACGAGCTCCGCGTTCCCGACCACGAACCCGAGCCGCCAGCCGGCCATCCCGTAGCTCTTGGACATGGAGAAGAGCTCGGCGCCGACCTCCTTCGCCCCCGGCTCCGCGAGGAAGCTCTGCGGCTCGAGCCCGTCGAACATCAGGTCGGCGTAGGCGAAGTCGTGCAGCACGGCGGCGCCGGTCTCCTCGGCCCAGCGCACGGTCTCCGCGAAGACGCCCGGCGGCGCCGAGGCCGAGCAGGGGTTCGAGGGGTAGTTGAGGTAGAGCGCGGCCACGCCGTCGCGCGGGGCGCCCGCCAGGTCAGGGGCGAAGCCCGCGTCCGGGTCGAGCCGCACGCGCCCCTCGCGCGCGCCCGCGAGCGCGACACCCGACGTGTAGTCCGGATAGCCGGGGTCGGGGAGCAGGATCGTGTCGCCCCGCTCCGCCAGGCAGAGCGCGACCTCGACGATCGCCGTCTTCGTCCCGGGCACGACCGCCACCTCGCGCTCGGGGTCGAGCTCGACGCCGTAGACGTCGCGGTAGCGCGCGGCGACGGCCTCCTTCAGCTCCGGGATGCCGCGGAAGGGCGGGTAGCCGTGCGCCGAGTGGTCGTTCGCGGCCCGGCCGAGCGCGTCGATGACGTGCTGGGGCGGCCCGATGTCCGGGTTGCCGCGCCCGAGGTCGATGACCTCGTCCCCCTCCTCGGCCGCGGCGGCCGCCACGCGCGCCAGGAGCTGCGCGAAGTACTGCTCGGGGAGGCGCTCGATCCGGTCGGGCCTGGGGCGCACGCCGCGATGCTAGTTGGTCCCGGGACTTCACTTTTCCGGCGCTCCTGCCGATGAGGGCAAAGGCCGGTGCGGCCCACGCCCATGCCCGAAACCTCCAGCGACGACAACCATCGCGCGCTCGCGGAAGCGCTCGCCACGAGCGACGTCCTCCAGCGCGTGGCCGGGACGGTCGCCATCCACCTCTACGAGATGGAGATGCAGCCGGACGGGACCTACGTCTGCAACACGTTCATCGGCGCCGGCCTCGAGAGCCTGCTCGGGCCCCTGCCGACCGACCGGACGCCCGAGGAGGCCTGGGAGGAGGCCGTCCACCCCGACGACCGCGCACGCTACGAGGCCTCCTACCAGGCGATCGAGCGCGGCGAGCCCTTCGAGATCGAGTACCGCCTGGTCGGCTACGACGCCCGCACCCGCTGGGTCTGGGACCGCATGCACCCGAGGCGAACCGAGGACGGGCGGCTGCTCGTCGACGGGATCGTCGTCGAGATCACCGACCGCAAGCGCGCGACCGAGGCGCTCGCCGACGCGCAGCGCCAGCTGCAGCACATCGCCTACCACGACGCCCTCACCGGGCTTCCCAACCGGGTCGCCTTCCAGGAGCGCCTCGAGCAGGCGGTCGGCGGCGGCGAGTCCGGGCCGTCCGCGCTCGCGGTCCTCTTCGTCGACCTCGACGACTTCAAGCTCGTCAACGACAGCTTCGGGCACCAGGCCGGCGACGACCTCCTGGCCGCCGTCGCCGAACGCCTGCGCATCGCCACGCGCTCGAACGAGATGGTGGCCCGCCACGGCGGCGACGAGTTCCTCCTCCTCGTGTCCGGCGCGGAGCGGGCCGAGGGGCGGCTCGACCTCGACGGCGTCCGCTACGCGGCCGAGGCCGTGGCCCGCAGGATCCGCCGGTCGCTCCGCGAGCCGTTCGTCGTCTCCGGCGTCGAGATCTTCGTGAGCGCGAGCATCGGCATCAGCCTGTTCCCGCTCGACGCTCCGGACACCGCCACCCTGCTCAAGCACGCAGACGCGGCGATGTACAAGGCCAAGGACGACGGCCGCGACCGGTACCTCATCTATGCGGTCGACGGCGACAACCCGCTGGCGCAGCTCTCGATGGCCGGCCGGCTCCGCGGCGCCCTCGAGCGCGAGGACGGCCTCGTCCTCCACTACCAGCCGCTCGTCCGCCTCGAGTCGGGGGAGATGATCGGCGTCGAGGCGCTCATCCGCTGGCAGGACGGCGGCCGGCTCGTCCCTCCCGGAGACTTCCTCCCGCTGGCCGAGCGCACCGGCCTCATGGGCCGCCTCAGCGACTGGGTGCTCGGCGAGGCCTGCCGCCAGGCCTCCGCGTGGCGCGACGACGGCCTCGACCTCTACGTCTCCATCAACCTGCCGCCCTCCTTCTGGCAGCCGACCGCCATGCGCCACGTGCTCGCGACGATCGAGACCTTCGGCCTCAACCCCGACCGGCTCATGATCGAGTTCACCGAGTCGGCGTTCGTCTTCGACGGGCGGCGCAGCATGGAGTTCGTCCTCGCCGAGCTGCACGAGCGCGGGCTCCGGCTCGCGATCGACGACTTCGGCGCCGGGCCACTCCTCGCTCAGCCGGCTCAACCAGATGCGGGTCAGCATGCTGAAGATCGACCGCTCCTTCGTGGGCGGGCTCGAGGACGACGCGGGCACCGCGGTGCTCACCGCCTCGATCGTCCAGCTCGCCCGGAACCTCGGCCTCGAGCCGCTCGCCGAGGGGATCGAGACCGAGGAGCAGCGCCGCTTCCTCCTCGCCCACGGCTGCGACCTCGGGCAGGGCTTCTACTTCAGCCGCCCGGTGCCCGCCGCGGAGATCGAGGCGCTCTTCCACGCGAGCCGCGTGGACGAGATCTCCGACACGGCCGCCTAGGCCCGCGTCGCGGTCGGATTCTTACGCTTTCGGCCGAGTTTCCTTGCAGCTGCCCTCCTGGGCGCCCGCTAGTCTCGGCCCGGTGGCGCCTGAGGACGTCTTCGCGGGGCTCAACCCCGAGCAGCGGCGCGCGGTCGAGGCCGTGCGCGGCCCGGTCTGCATCCTCGCGGGCGCGGGCTCGGGCAAGACGACGACGATCACGCGGCGTGTGGCGCACCAGGTGGCGTCGGGAGCCTTCGCGCCCGGCGAGATCCTGGCCGTCACGTTCACGGACAAGGCGGCGAACGAGATGCGCGAGCGGCTGGCGCGGCTCGGCGCCTCCGGCGTCCCCGCGCGCACGTTCCACGCGGCCGCGCTGGCGCAGCTCCGCTACTTCCGCGGCGAGGAGCTCGGCGAGCTGCTCCCGTCGAAGGCGCCGGTGCTGCTCCCGATCGCGCGGGCGCTGCCCGGGCGCGTTCCGCTTCCGCCCGCTGGCCGACCTGGCCACCGAGATCGAGTGGGCGAAGAACCGCCGCCTGACCCCGGCCACGTACCGCCGCGAGCTGGGCGACCACGAGCCGCCGATCCCGGACGACCTGATGGAGCGCGTCTTCCGCACCTACGAGGAGCGCAAGGCCGCGCGCGGGCTCGTCGACTTCGAGGACCTGCTCGAGCTGGCGATCCGCATGTACGACGAGGACGAGGCGGCGCTGGCCGGCTTCCGCGAGCGCTACCGCGCGTTCACGGTGGACGAGTACCAGGACGTCAACCTCCTCCAGCAGACGCTGCTCGAGCGCTGGCTCGGCGACCGCGACGACCTCTGCGTCGTCGGCGACGACTACCAGTCGATCTACTCGTTCACGGGCGCCACGCCGGAGTACCTGCTGGGGATGCCTGCGCGGTTCCCCGAGGCCCTGGTGGTGCGGCTGGAGGAGAACTACCGCTCGACGCCGGAGATCCTGTCGGTCGCGAACCGGCTGGTCCCGGAGCTCGGCGGCTCGGAGAAGGTGCTGCGGGCGGTCCTGCCCGGCGGCGAGGAGCCGCTGGCGCTGGTGCAGCCCGACCGGCTCGCCGAGGCCGCGTTCATCGTCGGCCAGGTACGCCGCCTGGCCGGCGAGGGCGTCCCCTACGAGGAGATGGCCGTCCTGTACCGCCTGAACGCGCGCTCGGAGGACTACGAGGAGGCGTTCGCGCTGGCCGGCATCCCGTTCCAGGTGCGGGGCGCGGCGTTCATCCGGCGCCCGGCCGCGCAGCGGACGCTGCGGCTGCTGCGAGACCGCCGCGACGCGTCCGCGGTGGGCGCGGTCGCGGAGGTCGTGCGCCGTCAAGGCTGGATCGCCAGCCCACCGTCGGGCCTGGGCGAGGAGGAGCTGACGCGCCAGGCCGACCTGGGCCGCCTGCTGGCGCTGGCGGAGCAGCTCCCGGCCGGCTCGTCGGTCGGCGACTTCCTGCGCGACCTGGAAGCCCGCTTCGGCGCCGAGAGCCAGGGCCGGGGCGTCCACCTCCTGACGTACCACCGAGCGAAGGGCCTGGAGTGGGAGGCGGTCTTCCTCCCGCGCCTGGAGGAGAAGGAGCTCCCGTACGGCAAGGCGCTGAAGGACCCCGAGCGCCTGGCCGAGGAGCGCCGCCTCTTCTACGTCGGCATCACGCGCGCGAAGCGGTGGCTGTCGATCACGTGGACGGCGGGCGCGAAGCCGAGCCGCTTCCTTGCGGAGCTCGGCGTCGTGGGCGCTCGCCCGCCCGAAGGCCGAGAAGCCGGCGTCGACGCCGGAGTTCGAGGCGCTACGCCGCTGGCGAGCCGAGCGCGCGAAGGCCGACGAGGTGCCGGCGTACGTCGTCTTCCACGACAAGACGCTCCACGAGATCGCCGCGGTCCGCCCGCAGACCCGGGAGGAGCTCAGCACGATCTCGGGCGTCGGCCCGGCGAAGCTGGAGCGCTACGCCGACGACCTGCTGCAGGCGCTGGCGGCTACGCCGGCCTGAGCTCGACGAGGCCGCCGGCGAGCCAGTCGACAAGGATCACGTCTTTGCGTTCCAGCCGTAGAGAAACTCGTCGATGTCGTCAACCGGCTCGGCGTCGCTCGCGCCGGCGAACTCCCAGAGCGGATCCTCGCGCAGCGGCAGCGACAGCCGCTCGCGAACATGGCGACGGATCAGCTCGACCATGATCTGGAGCCGCTTCATGGCCTCAAAGTTACATCGCTCTCATCAAGCTGGCGTGACTTCGACTCGGTACGCGTGCGCTACCCGCCCTCCCAGTGGAACTCCTCCCGCGCCAGCGTCGGCGTCCCCGCGAGGAGCGGCCCCCAGACGCTGAACGAAGCCGAGCTGGCCGGATCGGCGATCAGCCTGCTCACCAGGGCTTCGACGTCCGAGCCCTCGAAGACGAAGACCACCGACTCCTCGGCGAGGAAGATGCTGTGCCGCCGCAAGCCGGCCTCGCCGAGCTCGTAGGGCGGGCCCGGCGGCGAGGATCTCCTTCGCCCGCTCGCGGGAGCCGGGCAGGAGCCTGGCGACGATCGCCAGGCGCTCGGTCTCGGATGCTCGCTCGAGCCAGGGTACGGCTCGGTCGGGCATCACTCACCTCCTAGGGGACGAGCCCGAACACGGTCGCGGGCGAGCCCGAGCCGCCCTCGTTCCGCACGCCGCCCACGACGATCCAGCCGCCGTTCGCGGGCATCTGCTCCAGGCCGGCCATGTTCTCGAGGTGGATGCGGTGCCCCTGGAGGAGGAGCGTGTTCGTCGCGTACGACGTGTCGGAGCCCGGGTCGACGCCGTGCGTGTCGATGCCGAGGCCGCCGAGCCGCCGGTTGTCGATCAGCCACTCGGTCGCCTCGACCGAGATGCCGGGGAAGTGCATGACGCCCTCCGCGTCCTGGTTGAAGAACGCCTCCGGATCGTCCCAGCGCTCCTGCCACCCCGTCCACATGACGACGATCGCGTTCCTCGGGATGCGCCCGTGCTTCCGCTCGAACCGCTTGAGGTCGGCGACCGTGAGCGCGTAGTCGGGGTCCTTCGCCGACTGCCTCCGCGCATCGACGATCGCGGCAGGGTGGAAGAAGTCCTCAGCGGCCATGTCCTCCGCGCAGCGCTCGCCCGCGTTGAAGTGGCACGGCGCCCCCCAGTGCGTGCCCGAGTGCTCGCCGATCGTCATCTTGTTGAGCTTGAAGCCGTCGTTCTCGACGGTGAAGAGCGTCTCCAGCTCGAAGTCGGGGTCGCCGGGGAAGATCGGCATCCCGACCGTGTTCACGTGGCTCAGGAAGACGACCTTGCTGAACCCGAACGGCCCACTCGAGCGGCCGTGGGCCGCTGCCGACTGCGAGTCGTCGCCGGCGAGCGCGAACCCCGCCCCGGCCGCGACCGCCGCGATCGACGTAAGGACAACGACGCGTGCCATCCAGCCCATGAGAGCCTCCTTGTCTCGGGAGTGCTGCGGGTCTACCAGCGCGCGCTCGCCCGGTCAATCGCGGGCGTGACCGCCTCTACGCGGCTGAGGCCTGCTGTAGCGGAGCCGGCTAGGACGAGCTGTTACCCACGGGCGTCCCAGGTCGCGACGTTATTTCGCTCGTTCACCTCAGGGACTCTTCCATCAGGATCCACCTCGACGCGAACGGAGCAGTCGGGGTCATAACAGTTTCCTCCGGGGCCGAGCTCTGCCTTGAGCTCCACGCTCGCGCCTGCTACAAGGCCGCCCCGAAACGCAACGGTTTCTCGCTCGCCCGGGTCGGCAGAGACCAGCACGTCGAAGGGCTCCATGAGGTCTCCCTTGCCCTGGTTAGTGACAGTGAATGTGACCGTCGTGACACAACTTCCGCCGCCGGCTGGACACGAGACGCCGACACCGTCGTCGGGAATGCGGACCGTGAGATCGATGAGAGCGGATCCGAGTGACACCGTGATTTCGACGGTCTCTCCCGCGGCGATCTCGGCACCGGGATCCGGGTTCTGTGCGGAGACATGGCCTTCGGGCACCGTGGTCGAGTCAGCTAGGACGATGCGCGCCCGCAGCCCCTCCGACTCGAGCTTGGCCACTGCCTCGTCTTCACTCAGCCCGAGGACACTTGGTACGGCGACCTCGCTCCCTTCTGAAACCGAGACCACGACAGTCGAGCCGACTGGAACCTCATCGCGCGCGACAGGGTCCTGGTCGACTATCTGACCCAGCGGCTGTGTCGAGGCGGTCTGCTTCACTTCCCACCTCAGTCGCGCCTCCGCGAGCTTCTCGATGCCGCGAGCAAGCGGCCGGCCGACGATGTCTGGGACGACCGTCGTTCTGTTGGCCGAGACTTTCCACTGATACGTCTCGGCGGCCCCGACGTTGCCGGCGAGATCGATTGCGCGGACGGCGAACTCATGCTTGCCGTCTTCAAGAGGGCCGAGGAAGCCCTTGGGGCTCGTGCAACCGGCGAAAGGATCGGTGTCGAGCTTGCACTCGAAGCTCTTCACGTCCTCGCCCGCCGTGAACGAGAAGTCCGCGCCCGTCTCGGCTGTGCGATCAGGAGGTCCGTCCGTGATCGTCGCCGTCGGGGCCGTGAGATCGATTCGCCAGTCGTATCGGGTCACGGGGCCCTGCTCTCCCTTCGCAGTCGCCCTCACGCGGAAGGTGTGCTCGCCCTCGTTCAGGTGCTCGTAGGCCACCGGGCTGCGACAGCGCTTGAAGGCCCGATCGTCGAGCTTGCACTCGAATCCTTCCGCACCTTCCGCCGAGAAGGAGAACGTCGCATCCGCGCTCGCACTCGGGTTCGAAGGCCTCGCGCCGATGGTGGCGACGAGATCGTTTGTGTCCTCGTTCGTCGGCAGCGGAGCAAACCTGAATCCGAGCCCGACGAGCACGGCGACGCCGACGACGCCGGCGACGAGCGGCCGGATGGAACCGCCGGCTGTGAGCAGCCGGCTCGGTGCCTTGATCTGAACGGGACGTGCGACGTCGCGCCGGGCACTGTCGACGTTGTGACGCGTCGCGCAGCGACCTGCTGCATCGCCGAGCTTCTCGTAGAGCTGGGACGCACGCTCGAGATGCTCGCTGGCCCTCCTCGCATCGCCGGCACAAAGGTGCAGCGCTCCGAGTTCGTTCAACGCCCACGCCTGACCAGCCTCGTCGCCGATGGCGTCCGCGGCGGCGAGCGCACGGCGGAGTGATCGAATGAGATCGAGCCAGCGAAAGGCCAGCACGCACAACCCGTGCAGCGCTTTGGCGACGCGGATCTCCTCCTCGTACCGCCCGTCGCGATCGAGACGGTCGAGCAGGCCGAGGAGCGACCCGATCTCATCCGTCAGGAGACGGGGGTCGAGGAGCCGGTCCTCGGCCAGAGCCTTGAACAGCTTGTCAGCATGCTCGACCCGATCGGTGACCGCATCGGCAGAGTGCTCCAGCTTCTCGACCGCCTCGAGCGGCGTGATTTGTTGCCGCCCTCCATCTTCCTCCGCGAGCGCAGTGCGCAAGGCTGTCGCGTTCTTGCGCGCCCGCGCCTTGTCGGTCTTCGAGGACGCAGACGCAAACTGCGCGAACGACCCGGTGTAGGCACTGACCTCGAACGAGTACCGGCCTACCGGAGCCGACCAGGTGATGGGCGATCGAGTACTCATCTGATTTCGTGACGGGTTGGGGAAGCGCTGTCTTCCCACCCGACAGCAGGGGAGCGCTAACCCGACGCGGGGCCCTGCCGCTCGGCGATCTCCACGAAGCGGCACAGGGCGTTCACCAGCCGCATCTGCTCCACCGTCTTGCAGCTCGTCTCCAGGAGCCGCGGGCTCGCGACCACGTACGCCAGGCACTTCGCCCGCGAGACCGCGACGTTCAGCCGGTTGCGGGAGAAGAGGAAGTCGAGGCCGCGCGGGACGTCCTCGCCCGACGAGCTCGCCATGGCGAAGAACGACACCGTGGCCTGCTGGCCCTGGAACTTGTCCACCGTGCCGACCCGCACCTCCTCGGGCAGCTCCTCCCGCAGCAGGCGGACGTGGGCGTTGTAGGGCGCGACGACGATGAAGTCGTCGTAGCGGAGCGGCCGCTCGGCGCCGTCCTCGACGTACGGCGTCCCGACGAGGCGCTCGATCTCGGCGCGCACCGCCGCCGCCTCCTCCGGCGCGGCCTGGCTGTGCGCCTGGTGCGGGACGGCGAGGAAGCGCACGCCGTTCCCGGCCGCGATCGAGCGCGTCGAGGTGACCGCCGCCGGCTCGAGGCGCCCCTCGTAGAACGTCTCCGAGATGAAGGCGTTCACCTCCGGCCGCAGCCGCCACGTGTGCTCGAGGAAGAGCCCGCGGTCGGGCGGCACGGTCTCGTCGTCGCCGAGCAGGTGGCCGAGCACGGACGCCTCCGCGCCCGGCGGGTGCGAGCCCTGCGAGACCTGCGGGAGCTGGTTCGGGTCGCCGAGGAGGACGAGGTTCCGCGCCGCGGTGCCGACGGCGATCGCGTCGGCGAGCGCGAACTGCCCGCCCTCGTCGACGAAGAGCGTGTCCACGTGCTGGTCGAGCTCCTCGCGCGCGAAGAGCCACGACGTCCCCGCGAGGAGCTGGAGCTCGGGGTCGAGCATCGCGTCGTTCGAGTCGGTGCAGTCGACGAAGCGGCCCTCGTAGTGGCCCTCGCCGCTCCCCTTCTTCCGGCCCGCGGAACTCGTAGCCCTCCTCGACGCGCCGCCTCCTCGAGGTCGTCGAGGAACTTGTGGATCGCCTTGTGGCTCAGCGCCGTCACGCCGACGCGCCGGCCCGCCCGCATGAGCGCGAGGGCCGCGCGCGCGCCGCTCCACGTCTTGCCGGAGCCGGGCGGCCCCTGCACGAAGAGGTAGCTCCCGTCGAGGCTGAGCGCGGCCTCGGTCGAGCGTCCCGTCCAGCCGCGCCCGCGGCGGGCGCCGCTCGAGGATCTCGACCGCGGCCGGGTACCGCTCCCGGTTCTCGGCGAAGCGGAGGAGCGCCGCCCGCTGCGCCTTCGCGTACAGCGGCTTCGGCGGGATGAGCGCGGCCGGGAGCGGCTCGTCGGCCAGCTCGCGGCCCCAGCGGAGCTGGAGCGTCCCGTGCTCGTTGTCGACCTCCACGTCGAAGCCGCGCTCGGTCTGCGGGTCGACGCCGGCCCCGTGGATCCGGTGCTCCTGCGCCTCGAAGGTGAACGGGTACCACCAGGACTGCTTCACCTTGTACGGCTCGCCGTCGGGCACGAGCCCGCCGAGCGTGTTCCGGTTCGTGACGAGCTCCTCGTCGTCGAGCCCGCGGTGGAAGAAGTACTCCCACCACTGCGGCCGCTCCTCGCGCTGGTGGTAGTCGAGCAGGTGCGCGAGGAGCCAGTCGGGGTCGCCCTCCTCCGCGCCGGCGAGGAGCGCGTCGCGGACGCGCGCCCGCTCGGCGTCGCGCTCCTCGGCCTCCTCGCTCCGCTCGCGCTCGTCCGGCGGCAGCCGCCACGGGCCGGGCGGGCGCTGCTCCAGCAGCCACTGGTGCAGCTCGTAGAGCGAGACGCAGTCCTCCTCGTTGTAGTCGCGGATCCCGTCGAGGAGCGAGTCGTCCTCCGGTCTCGAGCCACGTCTCGAACGCGGTCACCGACTCTCCCCCGCCCCCGACCTCGGCGCGTGCGCTCGAAGCCGAAGAGCTTCTCGACCTCCTTGATCGAGTAGCTCGGCACGGACGCGCGCAGCGCCTGCTTCGTCACGCGGAAGAGGTCGACGAGCACCTCGCCGCGGAGGAGGTCGTCGATCTCCTCCTCGCGCGTGCCGTGCTGGCCCATGAGCCGCGAGAGCGCGGTGCGCTCGTACGGCGCGTAGTGGTAGACGTGCATGCCCGGGAAGCGGCGGCGGCGCTCGACGATGTGGTCGACGAGCCGCTCGAAGCCGCGCTTCTCGGCGTCCCGGTCGCGCGCCCAGACGTGCTCGTAGCGCGGCGCGCCGTCCTCGCCGAGCTCGACCCAGCCGAAGAGGTACTCGAGCCCGCGCGCCGGCTCGAACCACGGGTCGCCCTCGAGGTCGAGCCAGACGTCGCCCGGGCTCGGCTCCGGCAGGAGCGCGAAGCCGCGGTCGGGCTCCTCGGGGAGGTGCTCGATCGTCGTGCTCGCCCGTGCGGCGGTGGTGGAGCTGGAGCCGGGCCTGGTGGTTGAGGCGCTCGAAGGTGGACGCGCGCATGCTCGGGACCTTGGTGTCCGGGTCGGCCTCGGCGAGGGCCTGCGAGCGTCGTGATGCCCGGCGGCCTGGAGCCGCTCGACCTGGAGCCGCGAGACGCCGGCGACGAGCGTGAGGTGGTCGTCCTCGGCCCAGCGCTCCTTGCAGAGCGCGAGGAAGTCGCAGAGCCCGCAGAAGTCGACCGGGTACGGGTAGGTCGGCCGCCGCCGCTCGACCGCGTCGAGAAACCGCGCGCGGAGCCGGCGGTAGTAGGCGAAGAAGTCGTCCGGCCGGAAGGACTCGCGCTCCCCCGATGCCCGTGACGACGTGCATGGCCTGCGGGCGCGCGCCCCTGGATCCGCGCGAGCTGCTCGGTGTAGAAGCAGAGCTGAAGCACGTGCTGCGGCTTGGCGAGGCGGGCGAGCTTGGTGTCGACGACCTCGTAGCCGGCGCCGTCGGCGCGGCGCTCGATGAAGTCCGCGAACCCGCGCCAGGTGCCGTCGGTGAGGGCGGCCTGGTAGACGACGTCGGCTCCGTCGCGGATGGCTCGCTCGGTCTCGCGGGCGGCGCGCTCCCAGTCGCGGTCGTCGAAGTCGATCTCGGTGACCGTCGCGCCCCTCGGCGCGGAGCCGGGCGAGGTAGGCGGCCTCGTGCTCGTCCCCCTTGCGCCGGATGAGGTCAGCGTGCGGGTTGTGCCGGAAGGGCTTCTCGAGCTCGCCGCGAGCGACCGCGACCTGGAGCGTGGTCAGGTGCTCGCACGCCAGGAAGGCGTTGAGGTCGGTCGGCGAGAAGCGAAACAGGCGGCCGTCGATCGATTGCACACCTCCATTGTCATCGCAGGAGCCGCACGTTCTTACCGCGAGCTACTCCGGCCAGAGCGGATTGTCATCCAGATGGACGTTGTTCACCTGGAGCCAGTGGCGCGGCTCTTCACCTTCAGGTGCCCACGGACGGCCCACGCCGACGCAAAGTAGGACCTCTCTCCTTCGTAGGCGATCCTCCAGAACCTCGACACGACGATCATCAATGGCCTCGGACTCGAGGTTGTAGAGCCGGAGATCGGTAAGAGGCAGCGACAACCGTCCCAAGTCTTCGTCGGTCATCACAATGCGAAGCCTTCCGTAGCTCCGATCCACGCTGACGCGGCTCTGAGGTCGATAGACCCCGAGAGAGGCAACACCCGTTCCAACCGGCATGGAAGCCGTGCGACCGTCGCGAATCAACGTATCTCCGAAGATCTCCCTCATTGACGGCCTGGACAACTCATCAAGGAACCTCCAAAGTCGCGCGGGATCAGCCATCCGAATCATGTACGCGGCCTCCGCGTCGAAGACATGATCCTCGACCTCGGGTGGCGCCGGACGCGGCCGTGTGGTGCCGATCTCGACGACCGCGCCCACTCGGAACGGCCCTCCGTAATCCGCGGTGAGCTCCCTCGGAAGGCGCTCGTACTCGAGGACGGGCCGGATGTGCTGCCCCTCCCGATCCAGTCCCGCGACGCAGACGTGGCCGGAGCGCATGCGAGTGAGGTGATTGACCACGATCTCCATCACCCCGTCTTCGGCGGGGTCAGCGCCTTTCCTTACAGATGAACCGGCGAGATGCCGACGTCCGGCCAGACGCGCTGGAGGTACTCGACGATCAGCCGTCGATGACAGTGCTGCGGGGTGGCCTCGCTGCAGAGGAGGACGCCCGGCCCGGTGAAGAACTCCGGCGTCAGGACGTCCTCGATGCGCCGTTTTCGCATCAGCTCAACGAATCCTGCTTCGTAGTCGGACCACGCCCCCTTGTGCTTCTTGAGGCCGTCGAGAAGCTCCTGAGTCGGCGCCAGCCGCGACTCGTGGACGTACTCGACGCCGCAAAGCGCGCCCAGGAAGTACGCCAGGTCGTCTCGCTTCGCGAATCCCGCGAGCTGTGAGACGTTGTTGAGTCGGACGTCGATCAACCGGCGGACGCCGGCACGTCCTCAGCCGGCCGAAGAAGTCGCGCGCGGTCGTTTGTGTGAAACCGATCGTGTAGATCTCCACGGCTCCTCCTCGGCGAAGAGCGTCTCCTGGAACGCCGCGGGTTCGAGATCGGATTCGGACTGCACTCGCCCGTCCCCGCGAATGTGGTTGACCCGTACACCGCGATGCTGCAGCACACGCGCGACGAGCAGTCGCCGATGGCAGTCCGTCGGGTCTTCCTCGCTGCACATGATTGCGACTCTCCGAGCTCGACCCTGCGCCTCGAGCGCTTCGATCCCGCCCTTGAAGCCTGGCGTGGCCGCGACAGCGCCGTAGAGCACGTGCCCTTCGTCGTCATAGAGCGCGTCCCCGTCGGGCCGGCCCCCGAGCTCGGCACCTAGGAACACGTACTCGATTCCGTGGGTTGCAAGCTCTGCGCCAAGAGCCTCTCGATTGAACTGAGGCGCATACCTTGACCACGGGCTCGAGCGGACATCAACGACGCACTCGATCTCGTGGCGTCCCAGGAGCGAGGCGAAGTGGGCGAACGTGTGATTCGAGTGGCCGATAGAGCGGATGCGGATGGGTGGCTCGCTCACGCAGTCATCCTTGCGTACCTAGCGGACGCCGCCGACCCGTTCACGCAGCCTCAGCCTCGAGCACTTCGCTCTCCAAGTACACCTTCAACGCCTCTACCGTCGTGAAGAAGCGGAATCCATGCTCGGCGGCGATGCGCCCGACCTCCGCTGGCTCATTTAGGAGCAATGCGACAGGCTCAGTCAGCTCGAGCTGCACACCCTCCGGCCAGGCAAGGTCGAAGATCGCGAGGGCCTCTCCTCCCTCGGCTTCGACCAGCTCGAAGTTCTCGATGCCCTCCGCGAGCCCGCGCTCTCGGAGCCACTCCTGACACGCGGCAAGGATGCGCGACTCATCGTCCTCTGCGGTCTCGACCACCACGGGCTGAGCCTCGTCGCCCACGACGGGTGAGCCCGCCGTGAACTCGGGCGCCATGCCACCAGCAAGCTCGTCGAGGAAGCGGTTGGACGCCTCGGCCAGAAGTCTCCGCCGCTCGGCCAAGAACTCGCCGTAGTTCTCGATCCTCCAGAGTTCCGGATCCATCGGTATCCAGTGCGTCGCGAGAACCCCCGGATGACGCTCCTCGTAACTTGGGATGTACTCGACGGGGTCGCGGTTCGTGACTTCGAGGTTCGTCGCCTTCGTGAGGAATGTGAAGTTCGCAAGGGCGTTCACCTCAGGTGTCGAGTGCCCGGCCTTGTACAGAAGGTTCTTCGGGAAGATGTGGTGGAGCTCGAGTCCGGCGAGCTTACCGAGCAGCTCGTTGCGAAGCGGAACTCCAGTGCCCCAGTCCCTCACGTCGTTGACCCGGGAGAGGAGATAGAGGAGTGGGTAGAAGCGAGCGCCGCGGCTCCACGCACGGAAGTCGTCCGGGGATACTCGAAGGTCGCCTCTGCTCTGACGGAGGAGCCCGATCAGGCGATCGAGCGGGTCACCGTCGCCCTGAAGTGCGTTCAGATCGGCGTTCAGAACGCTTTCCGTTGAGCCCGCGTACCGTCCCCAAAGGAAACTGTTCACGTACCAGTAGAGGAACTTGTCGCGCTCGGCCCGACCCGAAAGCTTGAACCCACGTTCATCGAGATACCGCGCCATAAGCGGAAACGCGGCGTAGCCACCGAGCACTCGCTGATGGTCGAGCCCAAGGCGTCCGGACACGAGATTGAGGAGTTCGTTGACAGCGCGGTCTGCCCGAGCGAGTCCGTCCTGAAAGGTCTTCCCGTCGACGTCTGCGAGGTAGGAAAACTCGGCGCGACCGGTGACGATCGCGTTGACGTTGCGGAGCAGCCAGTCGAGGCTGAACGAGAACCCGGCGTCGCGCCACGCGTCCATTCGCTGCTTCATCTGGTCGCGGGCGTCCGGCCAAGACGCGCAGATACGGGCAAGCGCCAGGTCGCCCTTCGAGAGCTTCGTGCCGCCTGAGTTGACGCGGTTGAAGATCTCGACCACGACATCCGTCGTCATCTCCTCGCCCGTCACCTCCTCGACGAGAAGGTCGACCTCGAGGATCCCCCGCAAGCGACCGATGCGCGTCGCAAGAACCATAGGGCTGAGCGGGATCTCCACTCCCGTCGAGCGCCGTCATGACGGCCTCGTCTCCACCGGGCTGCATCGCCGTCGTCACGTCGATCCAGAGTGGATCGTCCCTCATCTTCACGGGTTGGAAAAACTCGAAGGTCTCCTCGGCGAGATGGAAGCGGAGCCCTGTGAAGGCATCGACGTTCCCCTCAAAGAAGCGAGGCGGCTGGCCGCGAATGATCCCGTAGAGACTTGTCATCCGCTGTTGGCCGTCGAGAAGCAGAGAGACATATCCGGGCTGAAGGGCGCCGTCTCCCCGCGCGTCAGCGGTCTCGGTCTTCGTCAGCCAGGTCATCAAGCCGCCGACGGGGTAACGCCGGTAGAGCGAATGCATCAGACCGCGCACCTGAGCTCGGTTCCAGACGTATCCACGCTGGAACTCGGGGAGCGCCATCGCTCCCTCGTCGATCTTGTCGAGCACCGTGGTGACCTTCACTTGACTCCCTTCCGATCCATTCGTGCTTCGTTCAAGCGACGTCCGCCTCAGGCGGCTCGTACGTCACAGCAAACACCGTGTCGGTCAGCCACTTGCGGAACGACTCGTTGTCGCTGAACTGCTTGAAGAGCTCGGTGTCGTCCTTGAGCAGCGCGTTCATCACCCGTCCGAGCGCCTTGTCGTGCTCGATGCGGGCGTTCTGCTTGTCGCTGTTCTGCTGCGCGTTCTGGTAGGCCGGGATCGGCGGCGACCTTCTGCCGGGATCTCCTCGCTGATGAGCCGGCCGATGCGGTCGGCGTCCGTCCAGTCGATGTTGCCGAACTGCTCGTTGAACGTCTTGAGGATGTTGCGAGAGGCGGTCGAGCTCCGGCTCGGGCATTGCGCCGCCGCCGCTCGTCGGCACCGGCTCGATCTCGGCGTCCTCGTCGGCCAGCTGGATCTTCATCGCCGCCTGCTTCTCGACGCGGTAGCTGTCCATGTCGATCGTCTCGAGGATGCCCTTCGAGAGGTCCTCCTCCTTCGGCGCCGGCAGCTTCGGGATGAGGAAGTTCAGGAAGATCGAGAGCTTCTCCCACTCGGCGTTCGTGTACGGCAGGATCGACGCGAGGAAGCCGTAGGTCCGGACGAACGCCTTGGCCTTGCCCTTGAAGTCGACCTGCCCGTCCTCGTCGAGCTCCTCGATGTAGGCCGCCACGCAGGCGTCGAGGATGGGTCGAGCTGGTCGCGGTCGGCGCCGGTCGAGGTAGAGCGCGACGAACTCGATCGACCTGCGCCGCGTCGTAGACCTGGTAGCCGTCGAGGTCGGCCTTCAGGTCGTGCAGCTTGTTCGGGTCGGTCTCCTCGCTGAGGATCGTCGTGCGGTAGTAGGGCGCGAAGGCGCTGCTCGATCGTGTCGGCGTCGTTCTGGAAGTCGAGCACGAAGACGTCGTGCTTCTTCGGGTGCGCGCGGTTCAGCCGCGAGAGCGTCTGCACGGCCTTGACGCCGGAGAGCGGCTTGTCGACGTACATCGTGTGCAGCAGCGGCTCGTCGTAGCCGGTCTGGAACTTGTCGGCGCAGACGAGGAAGCGGTACGGGTCCTCCCGGATCTGCTCGGCGATCTTGCTCGACGGGAAGCCGTTGAGCGACGCCTCGGTGACCTGCTTGCCCTCGTACTCGTGCTCACCCGAGAAGGCGACGATCGCCCGGTACGGGCTCTTGCGCTCTTCGAGGTAGGCGCTGATCGCGTGGAAGTACTGGATCGCCCGCTCGATGCTGCTGCATGACGACCATCGCGCGCGCCTCGCCCGCCGATCTTGTTCAGCGCGAGCACCTGCTCGTGGAAGTGGTCGACCATGATCTCGGCCTTCACGCGGATCGCGTGGTCGTGGCTCTCGACGTAGCGCGCGCAGCTTCTTGCGCGCGCGCTTGGCGTCGAACTCGGGGTCGCTCTCGACCGTCTTGACGAGCCGGTAGTAGCTGTCGACCGGCGTGTAGCTCGCGAGCACGTCGAGGATGAAGCCCTCCTGGATCGCCTGCTTCATCGTGTAGCTGTGGAACGGCCGGTGCTTCGTCTCGCCGCCCTCGGGTGAACGGCTCGCCGAAGATCTCGAGCGTCTTGTTCTTCGGGCGTCGCGGTGAAGGCGAAGTAGCTGGCGTTCGGCAGCATCTTGCGCGACTCCATGAGCCGGTTGATCGCGTCCTCGATCGTCTCGTCCTCGTCCGTCGCCGCCGTCCTCGGCGAGCGCCTGGTTCATCGCGGCGGTGCGCCTTGCCGCCCTGGCTCGAGTGCGCCTCGTCGATGACGATCGCGAAGTTCCGGCTCGCGGTGCGTCGTCGCCGATCTCGTCGAGGATGAACGGGAACTTCTGGACCGTCGAGATGATGATCTTCTTGCCGCCCTCGATGAACTCGCGCAGCTCGCCGCGAGCGCTCGGGACGGCGCCGACCGTCGCGCCGACCTGCGCGAACTGCTTGATCGTGTCGCGGATCTGCTTGTCGAGGATGCGGCGGTCGGTGACGACGATGATCGAGTCGAAGACGCGGCCTCGCCGTCGTGCTCGAGGCCGATCAGCTGGTGCGCCAGCCAGGCGATCGAGTTCGACTTGCCGCTGCCCGCCGAGTGCTGGATCAGGTAGCGCCGCCCGGCGCCGTGCTCGCCGGCGTCGGCGAGCAGCTTCCGGACGACGTCGAGCTGGTGGTAGCGCGGGAAGATCTGCGTCGAGCTGCTTCTTGCCGGTCTTCTCGTCCTTGACGTCGACGACCTGCGCGTAGTTCTCGAGGATGTCGGTGAGCCCGTGCGGCGTCAGGATCTGCTTCCAGAGGTAGTCGGTCTTGAGGCCGTCCGGGTTCGGCGGGTTGCCGGCGCCGTCGTTCCAGCCCTGGTTGAACGGCAGGAACCACGACGCCTTGCCCTTCAGGTGCGTGCAGAACCGCACCTCCGGCGTCGTCGACGGCGAAGTGGACGACGCAGCGCCCGAACTCGAACAGCAGCTCGCGCGGGTCGCGGTCGCGCTTGTACTGCTCGACCGCGTCGTCGACCGTCTGCTTGGTCAGGCTGTTCTTGAGCTCGAAGGTCGCGACCGGCAGGCCGTTGATGAAGAGGCCGAGGTCGAGCGCGAGCTGCGTCTCGTCCGTGCTGTAGCGCAGCTGGCGCGTGACGCTGAAGCGGTTGCGCGCGAACAGCTCGACCGCCTTCGCGTTGCCCGGCGACGGCGTGCCGTAGAAGAGGTCGACGTGATGCGGCCCGTGCTTGATGCCGTTGCCGCAGCACGTCGATGACGCCGCGCTTGGTGATCTCGCCCTGGAGCCGGGCGAGGAACTTCCGGCGCGTCGGGCCGTCGGTGCCGAGCGCGAGCGCGTCGACGAGGTCCTCGGCTGCGTCGCCGTCGAGGAAGCCACGCAGCTGGACGAGGTCGACGCAGTAGTCGCGGTCGTAGTGCCTGCGGGTCGCCGAGCAGCCAGCCGGTGCCGCCGGCGACCGGAACGGAGGTCTCGGTGCGCGACGTGCAGGGCGACAGCGTCGATGTGCCCGGTCATCGTCCGGACGATCAGCTCTTCGAGGCCCCGCTCGCTCGTGTCGGTCGTCATGCCTCGACCGCCTCCAGCTCGTCGACTCCGACTCGTCGACTCAGCTCGTCGTCGGACTCGTCGAGCGGCTCCGGCTCTTCGTCCTCGTCCGGCAGCCGCGCCGGCGGCCTCGCGCACGTCGAGCTTGCCGGTGACGACGTCGGCGATCAGCCGGGTGCGGTATTCACGCAGGAGCTCAGCCGATCTCGCGCAGTCGCATCTGACGATGCCGCGTAATGTCGTCATCGGGCTTCGAGAGTAGGCCGTGATTCGCTGTTGCTCCTCCGGCGGAGGTACGCGACAGCGGATCGGGAGCTTCGTCGTCTGTAGAGTCGCAAGGTCGAGCTCGTGCCATCCGAGACGCTCTCGCATGCTCCGGCTGGAGGATCGATAGTACTGGAAGCCGCGGCAGCACCCGTCTCGTTCGCAGATGAACCTGAGAAGTCGAGTAGCAGAGCCTGCTGCAGTCTCGCTGATCGCGGAAGCTGCAGCGTCAGGCCGTCGCAGCGTGCCGACTCTCGCACGACTTCGCGAACCGTAGTCGCTAGCTTGACCGCACGAGTCGTCGCGACTCCGTGGCAGGGCGCGTGAAAGGTCGATCTCCCTGACGACGGTCCATGAGTCCGTCAGCAGTCGAGATACTGCGCCTCGTCTGTCGCTCGAGTGAGCGCTTCCCGATGGACGCTCGTACGTCGCTTAATCGGAGACCTCCCAATGCTCGGGCACGTCGCCGAGCCAGTCCACGCCCGACGGCTTCAGCCGGACGTTGCGGGTCGAGCCCGCGTGTGACGGCGCGGTGGATCACGGCCTGCTTCTGCTCGTTCAGCAGCGCGATCAGCTTCTGCTTGGCGTGGATCGTAGCGCCGGATCCGCCGGTCGGCGTGGTCGAGGAAGCGGACAATAACGCCTGTTCGTCAACCGGCGGCACGGACAGAGCTGACAGTCGAAGGCTCGTCGGGACTAGGCGAAGTCGCGCGGACCGCTGATGCCTACGATCGAACGCCGACCCAGAACTCGACGCGGCAGTGTTCCGGAGCACGTAGTCGAAGTACCGATGCGCTCAGCATCGTGAGCTCGAGGACGATAGACACCGCGTAGGCAGGACTTACCGATCAGGGTCTCGACGACGCCGACCGCGCCATCCATGCTCACATCGTGTGTAGCGACGACGTCGCCCGGTCGTCACGAGCTTGTAGCTCTGCGTTCGAGCTGACATTCGTCGAGCCGTTCCTTCGCGCTTGGCGTTACGATCCCGTCTCGGGATAGACCGAGAGCATCTCCTCATCGCCGGACAGGACGCTCGTCAACTTCTTGGAGAAGAGCACTTGCCGCGCATGCACTCGCCAGTGCTCTGGCAATGCGCCGATCCACGGCAGCGCCGGAGTCTTCGTGCGCGCGATACGGTTTCAGACCCTCGATCATGCGAACGCCTCCGACGATCTCGCTCAACGAGCCCTCCGTCTCGCGCTCGAGCGCGAGGATGTCCGCTCTGATCTCCTCGAGCGAGCCGCAGTGGCTGCGGCTTGTAGAAGTAGCGCGTGAAGCTGATCTCGTAGCCGATCTTGCTCGCTCGTCGGGTCGTACCAGGCGTCAGGGGCGTAGGGCAGCACTTCCCGCTCGATGAACGCTTCGATGCCGCCCTCCTCGAGCAGCGGAACCTGCTCGGTGTCGCGCAGGTCGGGGTCCGGCTCGTACTCGACGACGACGGTCTTCCCGTCGATCTTCGCCTCGAAGAGGCCGCGCAGCGGGTCGGCGTCGCGCCGCGCTTGTGGATCCTTCCGGATGACCGGCGGGCGCGGCCTCGTCGACGCTCGGCCGTCTCCTTCAGCTCCTTGATCTCCTTCGGCCGAGTAGACGCGGTCCTGCATCGAGCGCCGCGCAGGCGGAGCGGTCGCTCGACGGTGACCTTCCGGTAGCCGAAGTGCTCGTTCGGGAAGATCTTCGACTGCTCGGTCTCCTCGAAGGCGAGGAACGCGTCGCGAGATGCGGCTCGATGTCTCGTCGGAAAGCTCGCAGTTCTTCTTGCCGAGGTTCTTGCGCAGCGGCTTGAACCACTCCGTCGCGTCGATCAGCTGGACCTTGCCCCGGCGGTGCTCCGGCTTGCGGTTGGTGAGCACCCAGATGTAGGTCGCGATGCCGGTGTTGTAGAACATGTTCAGCGGCAGCGCGACGATCGCCTCGAGCCAGTCGTTCTCGATGATCCAGCGGCGGATGTTGCTCTCGCCCTGGCCCGCGTCGCCGGTGAAGAGCGAGGAGCCGTTGTGCACCTCGGCGATCCGGCTGCCGAGCTGGCGTGTCGTGCTTCATCTTCGAGACCAGGTTGGCGAGGAAGAGCATCTGGCCGTCGCTCGAGCGGGTGACGAGCGAGTACTCCGGATCGCCGTCGTGCTCGACGACGAAGCGCGGATCCTGGATGCCGTTCTTGCCGCCCATGCGCTCGAGGTCGCTCTTCCAGCTCTTGCCGTAGGGCGGATTGGAGAGCATGAAGTCGAACTCGCGGGAGGGGAACGCGTCGTTCGAGAGCGTCGAGTGCTCCGGGCCGCCGACGATGTTGTCCGCCGCCTCGCCCTCGCCCTTGAGCAGCAGGTCGGCCTTGCAGATCGCGTAGGTCTCGGCGTTGATCTCCTGGCCGTAGAGGTGGATCGAGACTTCCTTGCCGTGTTCGGCGGCGAGGTCGCAGCAGCGTCTCCTCGGCGACGGTCAGCATGCCGCCGGTGCCGCAGCGCGCCGTCGTAGACCAGGTAGGTGCCGGACTCGATCTCGTCGGCGATCGGGCAGGAAGATCAGGTTCGCCATGAGCCTGACGACGTCGCGGGGCGTCCAGTGCTCGCCGGCCTCCTCGTTGTTCTCCTCGTTGAAGCGCCGGACCAGCTCCTCGAAGATCGTGCCCATCGCGTGGTTGTCGAGGCCGGGATGCTTGACGCTCCCGTCGCCGTTCAGCACCGGGTTGGGGCTGAGGTTGATCGACGGGTCGAGGAACTTCTCGATCAGCGACGCCGAGCGCGTCGGCCTTCGAGAGCCGCGGGATCTGGTTGCGGAACTCGAACTTCTCGAGGATCTCCTGGACGTTCGGCGAGAAGCCGTCGAGGTAGGCCTCGAAGTCGGCCGCAGCTGCTGCTGGCTCGTCCGCGACTCGGAGGTCGCGCAGCGTGAACGTCGAGGTGTTGTAGAAGGCCTGGCCGGCGGCCTCGCGCAGCGGCGCGTCCTGGTTCGCGATGCCGCGCCTCGTCGAGGACTGCCTTCATCTCGAGCACGGCCTGCTTGGTCGGCTCGAGCACGGCGTCGAGCCGCCGGAGGACCGTCATCGGCAGGATCACGTCGCGGTACTTGCCGCGCACGTAGAGGTCGCGCAGCACGTCGTCGGCGATGCCCCAGATGAAGCCGACGAGCTGGTTGTGCTGGTCGAGGTCGTCGGGTCCGTGATGGTCAAGGTTGTCGTGAACCCTCGTTTTCCCGGACGGGTCGCTCTCCCGGCAGCAGCATGCCCGACACCTCCAGCGACTCCGACTCGGCCACGCTCAGGCCGAGGAGGTCTTCGGCGATCGCCTCGACCGGCACGGGCGGCTGGAGCGATCCGCCGAATCGCTCGAAATAGCGCCGCAGCACAGCCGCGGCGCGCGGATCGCGCACCGGTCCTCGCCACCTGTCCCATTGTCCCATGTCACTTCGCGTCCGTGAAGAGCTCGTCGACCTCGTCCCACTCGTCGGGCCGAGCCGGCGCCCCGAAGCGAACCTCCCGGGCCCCTACCTGCTCGACGCTTGGAGCGGCAGGACGGCGAGCCGGCGAGAGCAGCGCGGCTGGAGGAGTTCGTCGAGGCCGCGCTCGCCGCGCCGCGGCGGCGGGAGCCCTCGGTCGGGCTCGGCGAGGATGTCAGGGTGTCGGCCAAAGGTCTCGTCGGTTCTGGGCTCGAGCTGGACGGGGAGCTGTTGCAGCTCTCGGCTTACTCGGCGACCTAGGCTCCTTTGGCCATCTTGCCGCCCGGCTGGCTGCCGACGACGATCCAGATGTGTTCTGGCGAGGACCCAAGCCTGCGCTGACCGAGCACGACGTGGACACGATGTTCCGGGCCCTCTCGGACATCAGGCGGATGTGCTCTCAGACCCTGGCTATCCTCAGGGAGGACGACGATGACGAAGCGGAAGCGGATGAGCCGTGAAGAGCTGGACGCCTTCCTCCGGGAGGTCGACGCGCGCCAGGAAGAACTCGAGCGGCTGATCGAGAAGAGGGAAGCCGCGGCCAAGGCGCGCGAGGAGCGTCGGCTCCGCCGGCGCCGGCTCTTCGGCCTGCTACCCCTCTGAGGAGGGCGCCCCGCGCGGGGGCGTCCGCGCCCTGAGCCAGCCGGCGAGCTGGTCGACGCCCATGATCCAGACGCCGTCTCGGCGATGCGGGCGGTCGTCTCGCTGCACCAGGCACAGCACCGGCGTGACCCAGCCGCCGACCTCGCCGTGGAGCCACGCTGCGTGGTGGCGCGCGCGGCCCAGGTGCTCCACGCGGTACGCGCGGTTCCTGGTCTCCACCAGGTACGAGCCCGAAGGCCCATGCACCACGGTGCCGATTCGGCGGCCGTGGGCGTTCAGGAAGTCCTGCTCGACCCTCCAGCCCTCCTCGGCTGCCAGCGACGTCGAGGGCTCGGCGCACCGGCTGGTCGTCGACCGACAGGCCGAGCTTCTCGTTGCCGGCGGCGAAGGCCTCCGCGACGTCGTCTCGGTAGAGGAGGAGGACGATCGCGGCCAGCGCGAGCACCGTGACGATGCCCTGGGAGCGCTCGATCAGATTCGTGAGGACGGCGACGATGATGAGCGCGTCGACGGCCAGGAACGCGAGTGCGAGCGCGATGGCGTCCCAGGTTGCGCGCCGCGGGGAGGCTCCGGTGTGCGGCATGTCACCTCTATCGGCCGCGCGCGGGGCCCGTATTAGAGCCAGTTACTGGATATCGGCGGCCAGCGGGACGAGCTCGAAGCGGTCGACGTCCACGAGGCCGCGGTCGGTGATCTTCAGCTTGGGGATCACCGAGAGCGCCAGGAATGCCATCGTCTGGAAGGGCGAGGGGTAGGTGCAGCCGAGCTCGCGCGCGGCCTCGACGCAGGCCTCGCTCGCCTCCACGACCTCCGCCAGCGGGGCGTCCGAGAGCAGGCCGGCGACGGGCAGGGGCAGCTCCGCCTTCACGCCGCGGCTCTCGATGACCACGATGCCGCCGCCGAGCTCGGCGATGCGCTGGACGGCGCGCGCCATGTCGCCGTCGTCGGCGCCCACGACCACGATGTTGTGCGCGTCGTGGGCGATCGTCGAGGCCATCGCGCCCTTCTGGAGGCCGAAGCCGCGCACGAAGCCGAGGCCGATGCGCCCGGTGGACAGGTGCCGCTCGACGACGGCGATCTGCAGCAGGTCGCGCGACGGGTCGGGGACCGCGAAGCCGTTCTCCACGCGGGGCTCGTCCTCCAGCGCCTCGGTCACGATCTGGCCCTCGACGAGCCCGATCACGCGGGCGGCGCCGCCCTCCCACGGGATGCGGAAGTCGTTGACCGCGACCGGCTCGACGTTCACGGTGGACTTCACCCACTCCGGCACCTCGGGGCGCGCGATCTCCCCCACCGGCTTCCCCGCCTTGAGGACGAGCTCGGGCTCGAAGCGCTCGAGGTCGGGCAGGATCAGGACGTCGGCCTGGTAGCCGGGCGCGAGCGCGCCGAGCTGCGTGAGCCCGTGCCAGAGGCAGGGGTTGAGCGTGGCCATGACGAGCGCGTCCTCGGGGGCCGTCCCCTGGGCGACGGCGTCGCGCACCATCGAGTTGATGTGCCCCTCCTCGGCGATGTGCTCGGGCTCGCGGTCGTCCGTGCAGAACGCGAGCCGGTGCGGGCCGAACTCCTCCACGAGCGGCAGGAGCGCGGCGAGGTTGCGCGCGGCCGAGGCCTCCCGGATCAGCACCCACATGCCCGGCGCGCAGGCGCTCGCGGCCCTCCTCGGGCGTGAAGCACTCGTGGTCGGAGCGGATGCCGGCGGCGGCGTAGGCCTGCAGCTGCTTGCCGAGGACGCCCGGCGCGTGGCCGTCCACGTGGGTCGTGGCGAGCGAGAGCTTCTCCAGCTCGTGCGGGTCGCCGGCGATGACGCCGGGGAAGTTCATCATCTCGGCGAGGCCGATCACGCGCCGGCGCCGGAGGAGCCCCTCCAGGTCGCCCCGGTTCAGCGGGCGGCGCGGTGACTCGAAGATCGATGCCGGCACGCAGGACGAGGCCATGAAGAAGACGTCCAGCGGCACCTCCGCGCAGAGGTCGGCGAGCCAGTGGACGCCGTCCGTGCCGAGGACGTTGGCGATCTCGTGCGGGTCGGCGACCACGGCGGTCGTGCCGAGCGGGAGGACGAGGCGCGCGAACTCGTCCACGAGCAGCTTCGACGACTCCAGGTGCATGTGCGCGTCCACGAAGCCGGGCACGACGTACTTGCCGCCCGCGTGGATCACCTCCTTGCCCGCGTACTCGCCCAGGCCGGCGACGAAGCCGTCGCAGATCGCCACGTCCGTCTCCAGCCACTCGCGCGTGAAGACCGAGAAGACCTGTCCGCCCTGGATGACGACGTCGGCGAGCTCGTCGCCGCGCGCCACCGCGAGCCGTCGCGCGAGATCCGGCACGCGGCAACGGTATCGCGCGCAGGCGGTAAGCCGCGAATCCAGAGACGAGCTACACTGCAGGCACTGGCCCCGCCCTCAGAATCTGGCCCAAAGCCCGCACTCCACCGACGCGCCCCCTTGCGCGCGAGGCGAGGAGCTTTCAAGGCAAACGGATTCGACCGCGGGGCCAGCCCTTTGGAGCGACCGGGTGGTCTCGTCAGGCGACGGGCTCGGCGGCCGTGAGCGGCTCGCCGTACGCGTCGTACAGGGCCGACTCGATCTCGCTCTGGAGCGCGACCTTGAAGCGGACGCGGCGGCCGGCGGCCTCGCGCACCTCGTCGAGCCCGCGGCCGTCGGTCGGGTCGGCGACGGCGACGAGCAGCACCGAGTTGGCGAAGCCGTAGCCGATCGCCTTCACGCGCCGGGCAAGGGGCTCGGGGATGTAGTCCACGGCGGCCTGGTCGAGGTCGACCTTGGCGAGGTCGACGAAGTCGAGCTTCTCCTGCTCGGCGAGCAGCCGCGCGAGGTCGCGCTCACGGATCCAGCCGTGCTCCAGCATGACCTCGCCGAGCCGGCGGTCGGTCTCCTGCGCCTCGACGAGCGCGTCGCGCACGGTGGCAGGGCGCGCGATGCCGTCGCGCACGATCAGGCTGCCCAGAGGGAGATCCCGCAGATTCATTGCCGCTTCCAGGACGCAGCGTAGGCGCGAGATCTTCTGCGCGGGATCACTCCAACGGGTGACTACCGCGTGTCAGCGCCGCCGATCTCCACTGTGTGCCTGAGTCGAGCTCGTCTACACCTGAGATTCTCTTCTTTCGGGTAGTTGCCGGCCTCCGGACGCAGGCGCACACTCCGTCTCTGGGGTCTCTGCGGCAATGACTGTTCACGTCTCCAATCCTGCGTTCGTCCACGACCTCCTCGCGTCGCTGAAGCGCGCCAACTACAGCGCCTCGCAGACCGGCGAGATGACGGTCGAGGTGAGCGCCCCGCCGGCCACGACGGCCGAGCAGGCGCGCCTCCACCTCGGCTTCTACCTCGCCAACTGGCGCGCCCGGCACCCGGGGATCGTCGCGGACATCGTGCACTGAGCCTTCCGTAGAATCGGGCGGCCTTGCGCGCCGCCCTGATCACGGAGCTCGGCCGCCCGCCCGAGATCGGCGAGGCGCCTGATCCCGTGCGCGGCGAGGGCGAGGCCCTGATCCGGGTGCTGGCCGTCCCGCTGAACCCGATCGACATCAACGTCGGCGCGGGGCGCTTCTACGGCGGCAGCCCGCCGCTCCCGTACGTCCCCGGGTGCGAGGGCGTCGGCCGTGTGGTGGAGGCGGAGACGCTCCCGCCGGGCGCGCTCGTCTGGGCCCACGGGGCCGGGATGGGGACGCGCCGCGGCGGCGCGCTGGCCGAGCTGCTGTCGGTGCCCGAGGAGGTCGTCGTTCACGTGCCGGACGGCTACGACCCGGCCCTCGCCGGGGCGCTCGGGATCGCGGGAGTCGCTGGCTGGCTCCCGGTGGCCTACCGGTCGCCGGTTCAGGAGGGCGAGACCGTGCTGGTTCTCGGCGCGACCGGGACTGTCGGCCTCGTGGCGATGCAGGGCGCGCGGATCCTCGGAGCCGGGCGCGTGGTCGCCGCAGGGCGGCGGCCGGAGGCGTTGGAGCGGGCCCGGCGGCTGGGCGCGGACGCCGTGGTCTCGCTCGAGGAGGGAGATCTGGCGGAAGCCTTCTGAAGGAGGCCTGCGGCGGCGAGGGGCCGTCGCTCGTGATCGACCCGCTCTGGGGCGAGCCGGTCGTCGCTGCGGCGACGGCTGCGGCCCCGGGGCGCGCGGATCGTCAACATCGGCCAGTCCGCCGGGCCGGCCGCGCCGCTGCTCTCGGCCGACGTCCGCGGGAAGCAGCTGAACATCCTCGGCTTCTCCAACTTCGGGACGCCGCGCGAGGTCATGCACCGCGAGTACCTGCGCCTGCTGGAGTACGCCCGCGAGGGCAAGCTCGAGGTGGAGATCGAGACCTTCCCCTTCGAGCGGGTCGCCGAGGCGTGGCAGCGCCAGGCCGAGGGCGCCGGCGCGAAGGTCGTCGTCACGCTCTAGGGAGGCCGGCGCGGCAGCGCCACTAGAGGACAGGCGCGAGGTCTTGGCGGGTGAAGCCGTATCGGCTCATCATTTTGAGGTGCTGCTTGGTGCCGAGGTAGCGGTCGAGCGAGGAATTGACTGCGTCGGTGAGTTGGGGAGTGGTCTTGGCGAAGGAGAATGCGCCAACCGGCAGACCTGCGCGGGACGTGCTTGGAGTGTCGGGCACGAAGCTGAGGGTAAGGTCGGCGGCCCGGTCGAGGTAGGCGCGATTGCCGGGCGCGGTGCTGGCGAACGCGTCGGCTTGTCCGGCCCTCACGGCCTCCGCGGCGATTTGCTGATCCGGGAACGAGATGATCCGTTCCGGTGGGACGCCAGCCTGGAGAGCAGTCTGTTCCTGGATCTGGGCGCCGACGACCGCGAGCGTGGCCCTCGGGTCATCGGCGATCGCCTCGTAGCTTGTCCACTTTTCCGCGTCGGCGTTTCGGACGATGAATCCGTCCCCAGCGACCCAGACGGGTCGGCTGAAGTCGACGAGCTCGGCGCGCGCTTCGGTTACGAACATCGGGACGTTGATGGTCCATCGCCCCTGCATCACGCCGGGGATCAGGTCCGAAAAGGTCGTGAGGACGAACTCGACACTGAGGACGCCGAGTTCATCGAGAACGTGCTGGATAAGCTCGATGTCGCACCCAGTCGGCGTCCCAGCATCGGCGGATGGCACGAAGAACGGTGGCTCATCGAGGTAGGCGACGCGGATCCGATCCCGCCAAGCGGATGGCTTGGCTAGGTGTCCCCGTCCTCGTTCCACCAGCCGGGCTCGACCTCGGCGTCCTGGAGGCCGCCGTCGCCCGAGCCGAAGGCGAGGAGCTCGAGGCCGTCCGGCCCGGACTCGAAGGCGCGCGTCACCTCGGGCGCGACACGGAGGGCGTCGAAGGGCTTGAGCTCGACGATCTCGTCGTCCAGCTTCGCGCGGCCGCTGCCGCCGAGGATCACGTAGATCTCCTCCTGCGACCCGTGCCGGTGGCCGAAGGGCACCCGGGTGTCCGGCGCCAGGCGCTGGTAGGAGAGGCCGACGCGCTCGGTCTCGAGCGCGCCTCGGGCGAAGCGCGACTCCAACTGCGGGGAGAACCCGAACTTCACCGCCGAGTCCTCGACGTCCATGAGGTTCTTGAGGGTGAAGCCGCTCACGCCAGCCCCACGATCTCGTCCGGCCGCACGGGTGCCCGCGTCAGCTCGCGGCCGCTCGCGCTCCGGAGCGCCGCCACGATCGCCGCCGTGGAGACGACCGTCGGCGGCTCCCCCACGCCCTTGACGCCGTAGGGAGCGTCGGGCTCGGGATCCTCGACGAGCTCCGCCCAGATCGGCGGCATGTCGAGCGCGGTCGGGATCAGGTAGTCGGTGAAGCTCGCGTTCGTGATCAGCCCGTCCTTCGTCTGGATCTCCTCCATGAGCGCGAGGCCGAGGCCCTGCGCGGTCCCGCCTTCGATCTGGCCCTGCACCGCCTGCGGGTTGACGGCCCGGCCGACGTCCTGCGCGGTGCCGATCCAGACCACCCGGGTCAGGCCGAGGTCGACGTCCACCTCCGCGACTACCCGCATGGCGGAGCAGGCAAACGCCACGTGGGCGCGCTCGCCGCCGACCACCTGCCCGGTCTCGGGGTCGAGCGGGTACGTGCGCGGATGGCGGTAGACGCGCTCGACGCTGATCTCGTCGCCGGGCTCGAGCGCGCCGCCGCGGCGCTCCAGCTCGGAGCGCACCTCGCGGCAGGCGAGCTGGACGGCGCCGGCGGTCATCCAGGTCTGGCGGGAAGCCGAGGAGGAGCCCGCCGACTGCACGGTCACGGTCGAGTGCGGCGCGATGACCACGTTCTCGACGTCGAGCTCGGTGCGGGCCACCTGGGCCATGACGTTGACGACGCCCTGGCCGACCTCGGCGGCGGCCGAGTGGACCTCGGCGACGAGCTCGCCCTCGGCGTCGGGGAAGAGGCGGACGCGCGCGGCGCAGAAGTCGTCGAAGCCCTCCGAGTAGCAGATGTTCTTGAAGCCGACCGCGAAGCCGACGCCGCGGCGCACGCCCTCGCCGCGCGTGGTGTTGCCCGCGCCGCCGGGGAGGCGGATCGGGTCGCGCGGCAGCTCCTCCGGCTCCGGGATGGGAATGTCGGCGCAGCGCCGGATCACCTCGGCGACGGGAGGGAGCCGGTCACCACCTGGCCGGTCGGGAGCACGTCGCCGGGCGCGAGCGCGTTGCGCAGCCGCAGGTCGACGCGGCCGACGCCGAGCGCGTCCGCGAGCTTGTCCATCTGCGCCTCGTGCGCGAAGCAGGACTGGACGGAGCCGAAGCCGCGCATGGCGCCGCAGGGCGGGTTGTTCGTGTACACGCAGGTCGCGTCGATCGAGGCGTTGGGGACGGCGTACGGCCCGCACGCGAACGCCGCCGCGTTCGAGGTGACCGCGGTCGAGCTCGAGGCGTACGCGCCGCCGTCGAGGAGGATGCGCGCCTGCACCGAGACGAGCTGGCCGTCGCGGTTGCCGCTGTGCCGCATCCAGATGCGCGCCGGGTGGCGGTGGATGTGGCCGACGAACGACTCCTCGCGGCTGTAGACGAACTTCACCGGGCGGTTGGTGTGCAGCGCGAGCATGGCCCCGTGGATCTGCATGGAGAGGTCCTCGCGGCCGCCGAACGCGCCGCCGACGCCGGCGAGGTGGATGCGGACGCGGTTCGGCGTCAGGCCGAGGCAGGGCGCGACCTGGTCGCGGTCGACGTGCAGCCACTGCGTGGCGACGTAGATGTCGACGCCGCCCTCGCCGTCCGGGACGGCCAGGCCGGACTCCGGGCCGAGGAAGGCCTGGTCCTGGATGCCGAGCTCGTACGTCCCCTCGACGCTGACCTCGGCCTCCGCGTCGGGATCGCCGTGGCGGATGCGGATCGTGCGGACGACGTTCGGGCGCGGGTCGTCGGAGTAGCCGTGGCCGTCCGTCCAGCGCTGCGGGTGGATGGGATCCGACTCGGTGGCGCGCTCGGGGTCGACGACGGGCTCGAGCGGCTCGTACTCGACCCGCACCTGCTCGGCGGCGCGGCGTGCCTGCTCGGGATGCTCCGCAGCGACGATCACGACGGGCTCGCCGAAGTAGCGGACGCGGTCGAACGCGAGCACCGGCTGGTCGGGGAACTCGAGGCCGTAGCGCTTCTCGCCGGGGACGTCCTCGTGCGTGAGCACGGCGTGGACGCCGGGCATGCCGGCCGCCCTGGTCGTGTCGATCGCGGTGATGAGGGCGTGGGCGTGCGGACTGCGGACGGTGTGGCCCCACAGCATCCCGGCCGCGTAGAGGTCGCTCGAGTAGGCGAACTCGCCGGCCACCTTGGGGATCGCGTCGACGCGGCGCACCGCCTCGCCGACGCGGCCGACCTCGAGCTTGCGCGCAGGCGTGCTCATGGCGTCGCGGGAGTTGCCGCGGCCCGCACCGCGTCGAAGATCTTCTGATAGCCGGTGCAGCGGCAGAGATTGCCGGAGAGCGCCTCGCGGATCTCGTCGTCGCTGGGGTCGGGGCTCCGCTCGAGCAGCGCGGCGGTCGCGACGACGAGCCCCGGCGTGCAGAAGCCGCACTGGACGGCGCCCGTGTCGGCGAAGGCCTCCTGCACCGGATGCAGCTGCCCCTCCTTCGCCAGGCCCTCGACGGTGACGAGCTCGTGGCCCTCGGCCTGGACGGCCAGGACGAGGCAGGCGCACACGAGCTTGCCGTCGAGGAGCACCGAGCAGGAGCCGCACTCGCCCTGCTCGCAGGCGTTCTTCGAGCCGGGCAGGCCGAGCTGCTCGCGGAGCGTGAAGAGGAGGCTCTCGCCCTCCCAGACCTCGGCCTCGCGGCGCTCGCCGTTGACGGTCAGCTCGATCTTCACGTCAGGACCCTCTCCAGCGCGCGCCCGGTCAACACCCGGAGCGCATGGCGTCGGTACGCGGCCGTCCCGCGCACGTCGTCGATCGGGCTCGCGGCCTGCGCGACGCGCTCGGGGAACCCGTCGCGCTCGGCCAGGGGGCCCGTCACGAGCGCTGGCACCGGGCCGGCGGAGCCGAAGGCGGCCCTGATCTCCTCCTTCTCCCGGTCGACGGAGAGCGCGAGCGAGCAGACGGCGATCACCATCGCGTTCCGCGGGCCGACCTTCATGAACGTCTGGCGGCTCTTGGACGGCGTCACCCGGACGGCGACGATCAGCTCGTCGTCGGCGAGCGCGTTGCGCTTCGGTCCGACGAGGAACTCGGTCAGCGCGAGGGTGCGCGTCGCCCCGGTCTTCGCCACCTCGACCTCGGCGCCCTCGACGAGGAGCGGCGGCAGCGCGTCGCCGGCCGGCGAGGCCGTGCCGAGGTTGCCGCCGATCGTGCCGCGGTTGCGGATCTGCGGGGAGCCGACGGTGCGCGAGGCCTCCGCCAGGGCGGGCAGGAGGCCGGCGAGCTCGTCCTCCATCGCCTCGGCGTACGTCAGCCCCGAGCCGAGGCGTATCGAGCCGTTCTCGCGCGACCAGCCGCGCAGCTCGGCGACCTCGTTCAGGTTCAGGATCGCCTCCGGGCGCGCGCGGTCGAAGTTGAGCGCGACCATCAGGTCCGTCCCGCCCTGGATGGGCACGGCGTCCGGGCGCTCGGCCTTCAGCGCGAGCGCCTCGTCCAGCGATCGCGGGGTGAGAACATCCACCCGTCCAGCGTAATCGAGGGGCGGGACGCCCCCAAGTAACAGTCTGTTACTTGGGAGGTTCGTGGCGCTAGTGGCCGCCGGCCTCGCCCGCGACGTCGGCGGGCTCGCCGTCGCCCAGCACGACGCGGTGCGCGCTCGCCGCGCCCGTTGCCGGCTCGACCTCGATCAGGTCGACGGCGCGGGCGCGGCCGTCCGCGTCGAGGTGGACGAGCGCGAAGCCGGAGAAGTCCTCGCCCATGCCGAAGGGGCCTCCCGCGCCGACCGTGCCGCCGTCGACGAGGACGGACGCACCCTGGGTCTCCACGTGCTGGTGGTGGTCGTGGCCCGTGAGGACGAGCACCGGCTCGCCGCCCTGCAGGGCGAGCTCGCTCAGCAGCGCGTGCGCGAGCGAGTGCCGGTGGACGAGGACGACGTCGGGGCGCTCGGGCAGCGCGAAGAACCAGTCGAGGAACTGCTGTTGCGCGTCCAGGAGGGCCTGCTCCTTCAGCTCGAGCAGGTGGCCCTCGAACGTCCCGGCCGCGCTCTCGGCCGGATCGTCCCACCCGGCCACGCGCAGGCCCGCGACCGACGTGACCGGCTCACCGTCCGTCGTCCCGTCGGCGAGCAGGCGGCCGCTGCGGGTGAGGACGACCACGCCGCGCTGTGCCGCTGCCAGCATCAGCTGCCGCGAGTCGTGGTTCCCCGACACCGCGACGACCGGCGAGCCGAGGCGGGCGACGCCGGGGACGATTCCGGCCTCGTAGCGCGTGCCCCGCTGGGTCAGGTCGCCGACCATGAAGACCGGCTTGCCGCCCGTGAAGCCCTCGAGCGCGGGCAGGACGAGGGTGTTCGAATGGAGGTCGGAGGCGACGACGATGGCACGGTCGATCTGCGCGGGCTCCTGGGCGCGCTCGCCTGCGACGGCGATCAGCCGCGTGAGCCCCTCGACGGCGTCGCCGTACGAGTCGTCGTAGCCCTCGCCGGCTGCGAGCACGCGCTCCGAGAACTCCAGGAGCCGCGGCAGCTCGTCGCCGTGGGCGTAGAAAGTGGGCTCGCGGAGCGCGCCGTAGTCGAACCGGCTCACGCCCGCGCCGACGAGCGCGACGGCGGCGAAGGACACCGCCAGGCCCGCGGCCGGGCCGAGGAGAAGCCAGCGGCGGCGGCTGAAGACCGCGATCACGGCGCCGCCGAGCAGGCCGCCGACGAGCCCGCCGAGGAGCGCGAAGGCGGCGGCCCGGCGCAGGCCGTCCCCGACTGCGTCTCGCAGCTCGCCCTCGAGGCCGGCGAGGCTCGCATCCGCGCTCCCGCCCGAGCGAAGCGCCGTCAGCGCGGCGTCCCGGTCGAGCGAGCGGAACTCGAGCTCGACCGCGACGGGCGCCGTGTAGGGCTCGGCGCGAACGCCCCAGTCGACCACGGGGACGTAGACGTCGACCTCGCCGCTCCGGGCCGGGACGACGTGGACGTCGACGGTGCCGAGCGTGACCGCGCGCGACTCCGGCGCAGCGGCTCTGAGCGCGACGATGCTCCCGGCGAGAGCCAGCGCGACGCAGATGAGGACGAACGCCGCAGTCCTGAGGAGACCCCTATGCATTCCCGTCCTTCAAGTGTCGGCCCCGGCCCGCGAGATCTCGACCCTCAAAGGTCGGGACCAGGCTAGCGACTTGCCGGCCTCGTCCGGATCAGTCACGGCCCCAGGCACCCCGTCCTGGGGTCAGGTCTTGCGTTCACGCATCCTGCGCCGAATGTGGCAATGCAAGACCTGACCCCAGGGCATGGCCCTAGCGGGCGCCGAGGTTCGACCGCGCCCGCTCGACGAGCGCGCGCCCGTAGTGGCGGTGCTCGCCCATGCCCAGCTCCCACTGCGCGTGCGCGAGTCGCTTGTCGCGCTTGAGTTGCGACTGGGAGACGGCGCGCGCAAGGAAGTGGGTCTCCGCCATCACCGTCGTCCGCATGTAGGAGCCCTGCGCGAGGCGGACGACCTCGTCGGCCAGCGGGCGCCCGACGACCTGCGCGACCGTGTGCCAGCGCTCCGGCTCCTCGGGGTCGGCGATCTGGACGAAGTACGTCGGCTCTGGGGGCATCCGGGCCCCTGCTTGTTCGCTTCCCTTAGCTCAGAGCCTCCTCGAGCGCCCGCCGCGTGAGGACGCGGGCCAGGTGCTCGCGGTACTCGGAGCTGCCGTTGTGGTCGCTCGGCGGGCTCGTGCCCTCGGCCGCGCGCTCCGCAGCGGTCGCCGGGTCGGCGCCGGAGGCGAGCGCCTCCTCGACGCCGCCCGCACGGAGCGCGGTCGCGCCCATGTTGGTCAGGCGCGACGTGGGCGCCGCCGTTCATGCGCACCGCCGCGACGCCGACCGTCGCCCAGTCCTGGGCCCGCCGGTGGAACTTCTGGTACGCCCAGCCGCCGGCACCGGTCTTGGGGACGCGGATCTCGGTCAGCACCTCCTGGGGATCCAGAGCCGTCTGCAGGAAGCCGCCGAAGCTGTCCGCGACGGAGCAGCGCCGCTCGCCGCCCGGCCCGCGCACGACGAGCTCGGCGTCGAGCGCGAGCAGGACCGTCGGCGCGTCGGAGGCCGGGTCGCAGTGGGCGACCGAGCCGCCGATCGTCCCGCGGTGGCGAACCTGCGGGTCGCCGACCAGCCCGGCCGTGGACGCGAGGATGGGGCACTCGGCCCGGAGGAGCTCGCTCTGCTCCAGATCCCGGTAGCGCGTGAGCGCGCCGATCGGCGATCGCGTCGCCGTCCTCCCGCACGTAGGAGAGGTCGGAGATGCGGCCGATGTCGACGAGCAACTCGGGCCGCGCCAGCCGGAGCCGCATGAGCGGGAGGAGCGAGTGGCCGCCCGCGAGGAGCTTCGCGTCCCGGCCGGAGCCGAGGAGCTCGATCGCGTGGTCGACGGACTCGGCGACCTCGTAGTCGAACTTGGCCGGGATCACTTCGCACCTCCTTCCTGGATCGCGCGCCAGACGCGCTCGGGCTTGGCGGGCATCTCGACGTCGGTGACGCCGTACGGGGAGAGGGCGTCGACGATCGCGTTGATCACCGCCGGCGTCGAGGCGATCGTGCCGGTCTCCCCCACTCCCTTGACGCCGAGCGGGTTCGTCGGGCTCGGCGCGTTGACGCGGTCGAGCTCGTAGTCGATCGTCTCGGCGGCGCTGGGGACGAGGTAGGAGATCATCGACCCGGTCGTCAGGTTGCCGTCGTCGTCGTAGATCGCCTCCTCCCAGAGCGCCTGCGCGATCCCCTGCGTGACGCCTCCGTGGATCTGCCCGTCGACGATCGTCGGGTTGATGACGTTGCCGATCTCGTCCACCGCGATGTAGCGGTCGAGCTCGACCTCGCCCGTCTCCGTGTCCACCTCGACGACGCAGATGTGCGCGCCGCCGGGCCAGCTGAAGTTGGGCGGGTCGTAGACGAACGTCGCCTCGAGCCCGGGCTCCATCCCCTCGGGCAGGTCGTGCGCGACGAAGGCCTGCAGCGCCGCGTCCTGCACGGTCATGGACTTGTCGGTGCCGGCCACGGTGAAGGTGCCGTTGTCGTACTGGAGGTCCTCCGGGGACACCTCGAGCTGGTGCGCGACGACGCCGCGCGCCTTCGCGATCACCTTCTCGGCGGCGTTGTAGAGCGCGATGCCGCCGACGGCGAGGCTGCGGCTCCCGTACGTGTCGAGGCCGAGCTGCATCGTGGTCGTGTCGCCGTGGACGATCTCGACCTGGTCGATGGGGACGCCGAGCCGCTCGGCGACGATCTGGGAGAAGGTCGTCACGTGGCCCTGCCCGTGCGGCGAGGTGCCGATGAAGACCTCCACGCTCCCGGTCGGGAGGCAGCGGATCGTGGCCGCGTCCCAGCCTCCGGCGGCGTAGAGGATCGCTCCGAGGATGCGGGAGGGCGCCAGGCCGCACATCTCCGTGTAGGTGGAGAAGCCGATGCCGAGCTCCTTCGTGTCGCCCCGCGCGCGCCGCTCGGCCTGCTCCTTGCGGAGCGCCTCGTAGCCCGCCATCTCGAGCGCCCGGTCGAGCGCGCCGACGAAGTCGCCGGAGTCGACCGTGAGCCCGGAGGCGAGCGTGTGCGGGAACTCGGTGATGAAGTTCTTGCGCCGGAGCTCGGCCGGGTCCATGTCGAGCTTGCGCGCGAGCGCGTCCACCGTGCGCTCGATCAGGAACGTCGCCTCCGGCCGGCCCGCGCCGCGGTAGGCGTCGGTCGGCGTCGCCGTCGTGAAGGCGCCGATCACCTCCAGCGAGTAGGCCTCGATGTCGTAGGGCCCGCCGTAGACCCAGCCGCCGAGGATCGGCGTGCCGGCGGTGACGAGCTGGAGGTAGGCGCCGAGCCCGACGACGAGCTTGGCGCGGACGCCGCGGATCTTCCCGTCCTCGTCGGCCGCGTACTCCATCTCCTGCCACTGGTCGCGGCCGTGGATGGTGGCGAGGTAGCCCTCCGAGCGCTCCTCGATCCACTTCACCGGCCGTCCGACCCGCCTCGCGAGCACGAGCGCGAGCGCCTCCTCGGCGTAGACGTTCAGCTTCGAGCCGAAGCCGCCGCCGACGTCCGGGGCGATCACGCGCAGGCGCGCCTCCGGGACGCCGAGGACGACGCCGAGCCAGAAGCGCAGGATGTGCGGGATCTGGGTCGCCGACCAGAGCGTGTACTCGTCCTGGGCGGGCTGGTACTGCGCGATCACGCCGCGCGGCTCGATCGCGTTCGGGATCAGGCGCTGCTGGCGGAAGCGCTCCTTCACGGTCACGGGCGCCTTGCCGAAGACGCCCTCGACGTCGCCGCCCTCGAGCTTCCAGGTGAAGCAGTGGTTCGTACCGAACTCCTCGTGCAGGATCGGCGCGCCGTCCTCGAGCGCCTTCTCCGGGTCGATCACCGCCGGAAGCTGCTCGTACTCGACGTCGACCAGCTCGGCCGCGTCCTTGGCCTGCGCGCGGGTCTCGGCGAGGACGACCGCGACGCCGTCGCCCTGGTAGCGCGCCTTGTCGGTCGCGAGCGGGCGGTGCATCGGCTGCTTCGTGTCCTCGGTGACGAGCCAGACGCAGGGGAGCGTCGCGGCCCAGTCGTCGGCCAGGTCGGCGCCCGAGAAGGCGGCGACGACTCCCTCGGCCTCGCGGGCCGCGGAGACGTCGACGCTCTTGATCGTCGCGTGCGCGTACGGGCTGCGGACGACCGCGGCCCAGACCATGCCCGGGACGGTGAGGTCGTCGATGAACTGGGACTGGCCGGTGAGGAGCTCGGCGTCCTCCTTGCGGGCGACCGGCTTTCCGATGTAGGTCTCGGTCTCGGTGGCTGCCATCTCCCCCTCCTCAGGCCGCGGCGGCGGCCTTGACCGCCTTGACGATGTTCTGGTAGCCGGTGCAGCGGCAGAGGTTGCCCTCGAGCGCGTGCCGGATCTCCGTCGTCGCTCGGGCTCGGGCTCTCGGCCAGCAGGCTGACCGTGGCCATCACCATCCCGGGCGTGCAGAAGCCGCACTGGAGGCCGTGCGTGCTCGTGGAAGGCCTGCTGGACGGGGTGGTAGTCGCCGATCGAGCCGATGCCCTCGATCGTCGTCACCTCGTGGCCGTCCGCCTGGACGGCGAGCACCGTGCACGACTTCACCGACTCGCCGTCGAGCAGCACCGTGCACGCGCCGCACGAGGACGTGTCGCAGCCGACCACCGTGCCCGTCAGCCCGAGCTGCTCGCGCAGGAAGTAGACGAGGAGCTGACGCGGCTCGACCTCCGCCTCGTGGCTCTCTCCGTTCACCGAAATCGCGATCTGTGTCAACTCGACCTCCTTCCGATCCTGCGGATGCGGCGCCAGAGGCTGCCGAAGAACAGCGAGAGCCCGGAGATCGGCTTCGCCTGGGCGGCGACCGCCTGCTCCGCCTCGTGGGCGGAGTCTCCGAGCTGGGCTTCGAGGCACTGCGCGAAGCTCGTGACCATCTGCGAGGAGATGTCCTCGATCATCCCGCGCCCGTACTGCGCGACCGTGCCCGCGAGCGAGAGGTCCGTGACGATGTCGATCTTCGTCCCTCCGTTGCTCGGCGCGAGGCTGGACTCGATGGTCGCGCTGGCGCGGCCCCGGTTGCGCGTCTCGCGCGCGTTGGCGCCGAGCACGACCCGGCGGTTGGCCTCGTCGGCCTCCTTGCGCTCGACGTCGGTGGCGAAGGTGAGCCCGATCGGGCCGAGCTTCACCGTCATCGTCGCCTTCCAGTGGTCGTCGTCGACGACCTCGTCGAGCTTCGCCCCGGGCATGCACGGAACGATGCGCGGGACGTCCATGAGGAGCGTCCCACGCCTTCTCCGGCGGCGCGGCCACCTCGAACGAGTTCTCCAGCTTCACTTGGCGGCGACCTCCTCGGGTGCTGGTTTGGGGGAGCGCATGACCTGGACGATCTGGGCGGCGATCGCGACCGCCACCTCCTCGGGGGTTCGGGAGCCGATCTTCAGGCCGATCGGCGCGTGGATGCGGGCGATGTCCTCGTCGGACACGCCCTCGGCCCGCAGCCGCTCGGCGCGGTCCTCGTTCGTGCGCCGGGCTCCCATCGCGCCGATGTAGCCGGCGTGGCGTCCCCAGCGCCACCTTCAGCGCCGGGACGTCGAACTTGTGGTCGTGGGTGAGGACGCAGATGACGGTGCGCTCGTCCACGGGCGCGCTCTGCAGGAAGCGGTCGGGCCACTCGACGACGAGCTCGTCCACGTCGGGGAAGCGCTCCGGCGTGACGAACTTCGCGCGCGCGTCGCACACGGTCACGCGGTAGCCGAGGTAGCGCCCGATCGACGCGACCGCGGCGGCGTGGTCGACGGCGCCGAACACGTACATGTTCGGCCTGGGAGCGAAGGAGGAGACGAAGAGCTGGCCCTCCGGCGTGTCGATGATCCCGGTCTCGCCGCGGGCGAGCAGGTCGGCCGCCGGGCCCTCGTCCTCGGGGCCGACGAGGCGCTTGGCACCGGCGTCGTCGCCCGTGATCCTGATCTCGAGCGCGATCGGGCGCTCCTCGCGCACCGCCTCGGCGATGGGCGCGACGAGCGACGGGTCGAGCCGGTCGACGAAGATGTGGACGGTGCCGCCGCAGGGGAGCCCGACCTCGAAGGCCTCCTCGTCGGCGATCCCGTAGGTCACGAGGCGGGGCGCTCCGCCGGCGAGCACGTCGCGGGCCTCGCCGTAGACGGCGGGCTCGACGCAGCCGCCCGGTCACCGAGCCGGCGACCTCGCCTCCCTCGGAGACGGCCAGGACGGCGCCGGGGTCACGCGGAGCAGACCGCTCCGTCTCGACGACGGTCGCGATCGCGACCGGCGTCCCGTCGGCCGCCCAGCGCTCGAGGGTCTCGAGGACGTCTCTCACGAAGCTCTCAGGCCGCTGTAACGGTCTGGCTCCGCTTCGAACCGTGCCCGGCAGTGGGCGGAGCAGAAGACGACGGTTACCCCTTCGTGAACGGTCTGCTCGGCGCCCGGCCCGACCGCCACCGTCATGCCGCAGACCGGGTCGACGGCCTCGGCGGGTGCGGGGATCGGGCTCTCGGCCCGCGTGTGCCGCCAGGCGACCAGCTCGGCGAGGATGGCGACCGCGATCTCCTCCTGGGACGACGGCCCGAGGTCGAGGCCTGCCGGCGCGCGGACGCGCAGGACGGCCTCCTCGTCGAGCCCGCGGGCGCGCAGCGCGGCGAGGACGGTCGCGGCGCGCTTCGCGCTCGCGACCAGGCCCACGTAGCCGGCTCCGGAGCGAAGCGCGGCGACGAGGAGCTCCTCGTCGCCGTGCCCCATGGTCGCCACGACGACGGCGTCCGCCCCTTCGACGCCGTCGTCGCGGACACGCCAGCCGACGGTGCGCGCAAGCGCGCCGAGGGTGCGCGCAGCCGGGCTCTCCCCCACGATCGCCAGGAGCGGTGCGGGGACAACGGGCTCGATCAGCACCTCGACGACTCCCTCGGAGGCACAGCCGCCCTCCATGCGGGCGAGCCGCGGCTCGCGGTCGGCGAGCGCGCGGAGCGCCTCGCGGACGACGGTCGGCTCCGAGCAGGCGCCGCCGATCCAGCCGGTGACACGGCCGTCCGGCGTGACGAGCGCGCGGTCGCCGCGCCGCGCCGAGGCGGGACGGACGACGTTGACGACGGTGGCCAGCGCGTAGGGCTTCCCCTCGGCCGCCAGCTTGCCGGCCTCGACGATGACGTCGGAACGCGCGTTCACTCGGCCAGATTAGCCTCCTGCAGGGCCGCCCAGACCTTGTCCGACGTCACCGGCATCTCGAGGTTGCGGATCGCCCGCGTGCGCGAGCGCGTCGACGACGGCGTTCACGAACGCCGCGGGCGAGCCGACGGTGGCCGACTCGCCGACGCCCTTGGCGCCGAGCGGGTGGTGCGGCGACGGCGTCACGGTCTCGCCGAGCTCGAACGTCGGCGTCTCCCAGGCGGTCGGGATCAGGTAGTCCATGAAGTTGGCGCCGATGCAGTTTCCGTCCTCGTCGAAGTCGATCAGCTCCATGGCGGCGATCGCGAAGCCCTCGGTGAGGCCGCCCATGATCTGGCCCTCGACGATCATCGGGTTGATGCGGACGCCGCAGTCGTCCACGGCCACGCACCGGCGCACCTTCCACGCGCCGGTGCCGCGGTCGATCTCGACCACGACCGCGTACGTGCCGAACGGGTACGTCATGTTCGGCGGGTCGTAGTAGTAGACGCCTTCGAGGCCGTCCTCCATCCCCTCGGGGACGTTCGTGTAGGCCGCGAACGCGATGTCCTGGATCGTCGTCGACTTCTCGGGAGCGCCCTTGACGACGAAGCGGCCCTTCTCCCACTCGAGGTCCTCCTCGGAGGCCTCGAGCAGGTGGGCGGCGATCTTCTGCGCCTTGGCGCGGACCCGGCGGGCGACCATCGCGGTCGCGGCCCCCGAGACCGGGGTCGAGCGGCTCGCGTACGTGCCGAGGCCGTAGGGCGTGTGGTCGGTGTCGCCCTCCTGCACCTCGACGTCCTCGGGCTGGAGGCCCAGCTCCTCGGCGACGATCTGCGCGAACGTCGTCTCGTGGCCCTGCCCCTGCGACTTGACGCTGAGCTTGAGCACGGCCTTGCCGGTCGGGTGGACGCGGAGCTCGGCGCCGTCGTTCATGCGCAGGCCGGCGATCTTGTACTCCGCCCCGTGCCCGGCGCCGACGACCTCGGTGAACGAGGCGAGGCCGATGCCGATCAGCTTGCCCTCGGCGCGGGCCTCTGCCTGCTCGCGGCGGAGGTCGTCGTAGCCGAGCTTCTCGAGCGCGAGGTCCATCGCCGCCTCGTAGTCGCCCGAGTCGTACTCGAACCCGGTCGCCGACTTGTACGGGAACTGCTCCGGCTTGATGAAGTTCTGCCGGCGGAAGTCCGCCGGGTCGATCTCGAGCTCGTAGGCCGCGGTCTGCACGAGGCGCTCGATCAGGTACGAGGCCTCGGTGACGCGGAACGAGCAGCGGTAGGCGACGCCGCCGGGCGCCTTGTTGGTGTACGCGCCCTCGGTCTCGACGTGGGCCGCAGGGATGTCGTAGGAGCCGGTGACGATGTGGAAGAGCCCGGCCTTGCAGATGGTCGGCTGGGCGTCCGCGAAGAAGGCCCCGTTGTCGGAGAGCAGCTTGACGCGGAGGCCGGTGATCTTCCCGTCCTTCACCGCCAGCTCGCCGTGCATGTGGTAGTCGCGGGCGAAGCCGGTCGAGATGAGGTTCCCGGTGCGGTCCTCGACCCACTTCACCGGCCGCCCGATCAGGAGCGAGGCCGCCGTCGAGACGACGTAGCCGGGGTAGATCGGCACCTTGTTCCCGAAGCCGCCGCCCAGGTCGGGCGAGACGATGCGGATCTTGTGCTCTGGGATGCCCGCGACGATCGCGAAGAGCGTGCGGTGGGCGTGCGGGGCCTGCGAGGTCATGTAGATCGTCGCCTTGCCCGTCGCCGGGTTGACGTCCGCGACGCAGCCGCAGCACTCGAGCGGCGCCGGGTGGCAGCGGGGATAGAAGGTGTCCAGCTCGACGACGCGGTCGGCGTCGGCGAAGGCGCGGTCGGTCGCCTCCTTGTCGCCGGCCTCCCAGTCGTAGATGTGGTTGTCGGTCTGGCCTTCCTTCTCGTCGCGGATGACGGGCGCGCCCTCCGCAAGCGCCTGCTGCGGGCTCGTGACGGCCTGCAGCGGCTCGTAGTCGACGTCGATGAGCTCGCACGGCGTCCTTGGCGATGTAGGCGGACTCGGCGATGACCGCCGCGACCTCCTGCCCCTGGAAGCGCACCTTGTCGGTGGCGAGCACGGCCTGCGTGTCGCCCGAGAGCGTGGGCATCCAGGCGAGGTTGTGCTGCGCGAGCAGCTCGCCGGTGACGACGGCGACGACGCCCTCGACCGCCGGCGGCCCGCGAGGTGTCGATCGAGTTGATGCGCGCGTGTGCGAACGGGCTCCTGAGGAACTCCAGGTGGAGCATCCCGGGAAGCGTGATGTCGTCGAAGTAGTTGCCCCTGCCGCGGATGAAGCGGGCGTCCTCGAACCGCTTGACGGAGTGGCCGACGCCGCGGATCTCTTCGGTTGCGGCCATCGCTAGCCCTCCTTCCCCTTGGCGGCGGCGTACTGGACCGCCTTGACGATGTTCTGGTAGCCGGTGCAGCGGCAGATGTTGCCGCTGATGGCCCAGCGGATCTCCTCCTCGCTCGGGTCCGGGTTCTCGGCCAGGAGCGCGGTCGCGGTCAGCATCATCCCGGGCGTGCAGAAGCCGCACTGGAGCCCGTGCTCCTCGTGGAAGCCCTCCTGCACCGGGCTGAGCCCGCCGGCGGGCGCGAGGCCCTCGACCGTCGTGAGCTCGGAGCCGTCGACCTGGACGGCGAACATGGTGCAGGACTTCACGGGCGTCCCGTCCACGAGCACCGTGCACGCGCCGCAGTTGGTGGTGTCGCAGCCGATGTGCGTCCCGGTGAGCCCGAGCGTCTCGCGGAGGAAGTGGACGAGCAGGAGCCGGTTCTCGATCTCGACGGAGCGCGCGGCGCCGTTGACCGTCACGGTGACCGGTGGGTGAACCTTCCGGTCTCGACAGCAGTCTCGGTCATCGTCCCCTCCTCACGCGGCCGCCGTCTCGGCCGCCTTCCGGAGCCCTCGCTCCGTGAAGACGCGGACGACGCTCCGCTTGTAGTCGGCGCTCCCGCGATGGTCGCTCCGCGGCTGCGCAGCCTCGGCGGCCAGCTGCGCCGCCGCCTGGATGGTCTCGTCGTTCAGCTCGGCCCCGGCGAGCGCCTCCTCGGCGCCGGTCGCCCGCATGTTCCGCGGGCCGACGCCGGTGAGCGCGATGCCCGCCCTGCCGACCTTGCCGTTGTCGAAGGAGAGGTGGACGGCGACGCCGACGGTGGCGAAGTCGCCGATCTTCCGCTCGAGCTTGAGGTAGGTCCCGCCGGCGCGCGCGCCGGGATCCGGAACCTGCACCGCCGTCGCGATCTCGTTCGGCTGCAGGCTCGTCGTGAACGGGCCCTGGAAGAGCTCGTCGAGCGGGATCGTGCGCGACCCGGACGAGGAGACGACCTCGAGCCGGGCGCCCGCGGCGAGGAGCGCCGAGCCCCAGTCTCCCTGCGGATCTGCGTGCGTGAGCGAGCCGACGACCGTGCCGCGGTTGCGGACGATCGGGTCGGAGATCTGCGGTGCGGCGTCCCCGAGGACGCCGTAGCGCCCGTGCAGCGCCTCGGAGCGCTCGCAGTCCTTGTGCCGCACGAGGGCGCCGATCGAGAGGAAGCCGTTGTCCTCCTCGATCGACTCGAGGCCCTCGATGCGGTTGATGTCGACGAGGGCGCGAGGCGAGGCGAAGCGGAGCTTCATCAGCGGGATCAAGCTCTGCCCGCCTGCCAACACCTTCCCCTCGTCCCCGTAGCGCTCCAGGATCTCGAGCGCCTCTTCGACGCTCGCCGGAGCGTGATACTCGAACCTGGCGGGGTACATACGGTGGCGCCTCCTTCCGGAAACCCCGAGACCGATCGGTCCTTGTGGGGCGACAATACTCCGCCAGCTCCCGGGTATTTCCATTACGTGTCTCCCGTTACGCTTCCGGGATGCGCTTTGGATCGGTCACCGAGGTCGAGCAGGCCCTGCGCGCGGAGTCGTATCTCCCCGACCGCGGCCTGGCCACGGCCGTCTACCTGGCCGTCTCGATGGGCCGGCCGCTGCTTCTCGAGGGCGAGGCGGGAGTCGGCAAGACCGAGGTCGGCAAGACGCTCGCCCGCATCCTCGACGCCGACCTGATCCGGCTCCAGTGCTACGAGGGGATCGACGCCTCGCAGGCGCTCTACGAATGGGACTACGCCCGCCAGCTCCTCTACGCGCGGGCGCTGCAGGAAGGCGAGGTCGCCGTCGGCGAGCGCGTGGCCGAGCTCTACGGGCCTGAGTTCCTCGTGGAGCGGCCGCTGCTCCGGGCCATCCGGGCCGGCTCCGGCGCCGTGCTCCTCGTCGACGAGCTCGACCGCGCCGACGACGAGTTCGAGGCGTTCCTGCTCGAAGTCCTCTCCGACTTCACGGTCACCGTCCCCGAGCTGGGGACGATCGCGGCGCCGGAGCCGCCGGCGGTCGTCATCACCTCCAACCGCACGCGCGAGCTCCACGACGCGCTCAAGCGCCGCTGCCTCTACCACTGGATCGACTTCCCCGACGTGGCGCGCGAGGCGGAGATCATCCGGCTGCGCGCGCCCGACGTGGAGGAGCCCCTGGCGCGCTCGGTGGCGGAGACCGTCTCCCGCCTGCGGGCGCTCGACCTGGTGAAGCGCCCCGGCGCCGCGGAGGCGATCGACTGGGCACAGGCGCTGGCGCTCCTCGGCGCGTCGTCGGTGAACGGCGACGCCGCCCGCGAGACCCTGGGCGCCGCGGTGAAAAACCGCGAAGACCAGGCCCGGGTCGAGGCGTCCTGGGGCGAGCTCGTCGACTAGGAGGGCGCGGTCGAGCGGACGACGGCTTCGAGGACGGGCGGTACCTCGGTGAACGGCTCCCAGCCGTGGAGCGAGACCTCGTAGTCGATCCCGTCCCGGCGCCAGCGAAGGATCAGGTGATTGCTCTCGAGGCCGCCCAGCGGATACGGCGGCGCGAGCAGGAGCACACCCGGCGGCCCCGCCCAGGTCACCGTGCCGAGACGAACGTCCCTGCGCCGGCGCTCCGTCGAGCAGGCCGTCGCGCACCTCTCCGCTTCGGGCCGCGGGGCGGCGCGGCAGGTCGCCGGCCAGCACGACGACGTGCACGGTCCCGGGCGGCCGGTCGAGTTCCGGGCGCCCGGGGTGCTCTCCTCCCCACTGGAGGTTGAACACCCAGGCGCCGGGGTTCGGGTAGCGGGCCTCGCTGTCCACTTCGTACAAGGGCGAGCCCGGCTCGAACGGTGCCGCGGGCACCTCGCGCGGGCAAGCAGAGGCGAGCACAGGGAAACGCCGGCAGGCCCGGAGCGCCGGGGCGGGCGTCGGGACGAGCACGACCGGCTCCACGGCCCGCTCGGCCACGCTCGTCGCCGGCCCAGGTTGTCCCCCTCCGCCTGCACAGCCGGCGAGAAGGGCGGCGAGAACGAACGGCGAGCGGTGCACGGTGTCCGCGACAATACGAAGAGACCGTGTCCCAGAGTCCCTCCACGCAAGATCCGGTCGAGACCCTCGTCCGCTTCGGCCGCGCCCTGCGCGCCGCCGGGCTACCCGTCGGGCCCGACCGGGTGGCGTCCTTCTCGCGCGCCTCCGCGCTCCTCCCACCGGGCGAGCTCTACTGGGCGGGCCGGGCGACGCTGCTCTCGCGGCCCGAGCAGATCGAGGTCTACGACGCGCTCTTCGCTCACTTCTTCGGCCCGCCGACGCCCTCCCAGGGGCCGCCGATCCGGATCCGGGTGCAGATGGAGGCCGAGGCGGACGTGGGGCTTGCGAGCTCCGTCGAGCTCCTGAAGGAGAAGAGCTTCTCGCGCTGCTCGCGCGACGAGCTCTCGCAGCTCGCCGAGCTGATGAGCCAGATCGACCTCTCCGTGCCGCGGCGACGGACCCGGCGCCGGGAGCAAGCCCGCAGCGGCACTCCGGACCTCCGCCGGACGCTGCGACGTTCGTTCCGCACCGGGGGCGACCCGCTGGAGCGGGCCTGGCGCCGTCGGCGCAAGCGGGCGCGGCGGCTGATCCTCCTGCTCGACGTCTCCGGCTCGATGGACGCCTACTCGCGCGCGCTCGTCATGTTCGCGCACGCGGCGCTGCGCTCGGACAAGCGCTGGGAGGCGTTCTGCTTCGGCACCCGGCTGACGCGGATCACGCGCCAGCTCGAGGGCTCCGATCCCGACGAGGCCCTTACCCGCGCCGCCGCGGAGGTCGTCGACTGGGACGGCGGCACCCGCATCGGCGAGTCGCTCAAGCGCTTCCTGGACGAGTACGGCCACAGCGGCCTCGCGCGCGGCGCCGTCGTCGTCCTCTGCTCCGACGGCCTCGAGGTCGGCGATCCCGACCTCCTCGCGGAGCAGATGGCGCGGCTCTCCCGGCTGGCCTACCGCGTCGTCTGGCTGAACCCGCTCCAGGAGGACCCGGCCTACGAGCCGCTGGCGCGCGGCATGAAGGCCGCCCTGCCGTACATCGACGTCTTCGCGAGCGGCCACAGCCTGGCCAGCCTCGAAGAGGTCGGCGCGGCGCTCTCCCGCTGGTAGGGGTACCGGCCGAGGGCGCCTGGATTTGGGGAGTTGCCATCGCGCGATCGAGGGCGTAGGGTCCTCGCCGACACCAACGCCGTTGGCGCTCTCGGGTGCCGAGGAGTCCGGCGTTAGGGGGGCGGAATGTCCGAGCAGTTCGATGGAATCGTCAGCATCGCCGCGAGCCCGGGCGGAGCCCCGGTCATCACGCTCGACGGCGGAAGCGGCGACATCACCGTCGGCGCCGCAGGCCGCGACGGCGACCTCGTCCTCCGCGACGGCGCCGGGAACGCTCGGGTCGTCGTCAACGGGCAAGACGGCACGCTGATCTTGAAGGATGCCAACGGCAACGACGCCGTCACGCTGGATTCGCGGTTCGGACTGCTCGATCTCGGGGCGTCGGGTAACGAGGGCGACCTGCGGATCCGCGACAACGCCGGAACCTTCGTCTTCACCTTCGACGCAAGTTTCGCCGTGCTCGATCTGGGCGGCAAGGGGAACGAAGGCGACCTGCGGCTCATGAACGACGCCGGCGAGTTCACCATCCACCTCGACGGAGGCGCCGGCGACATCAAGCTGCTCGGCGCGGACCTCGCGGAGGAGTTCGCGTCCAGCACCGACGTCGAGCCGGGTTCAGTCGTCGTGGCCGTCGGTCCGGACGAGGTCGCGGTGGCGCAGGAAGCCCGCGACCGGCGGGTGATCGGTGTGGCATCCGGCGCCGGCAATCTCCGCTCCGCGTTGCGGCTCGGCTCGAGACCAGGCGAGGAGCGAGTGCCGGTCGCGCTGACGGGTCGCGTCTACTGCAAGGCGGACGCCGGCCACGGCCCCATCGTGCTCGGCGACCTCCTGACCACCTCGACCACCGAGGGGCATGCGATGCGTGTGGACGACCCCGCGGCGGCGGCCGGCGCGATCATGGGCAAGGCCCTGGGGAGGCTCGACGACGGCCGAGCGCTGATACCCGTCCTCCTGACCCTTCAGTAGGGAACCGGGCGTGGCGACCCTCAGCGTTCGCCAGATCGCGCAGAGCTGTCTCGGCGCCACGGGCTCCATCTCGATCAACAGCCACGTCTACGGCTACATCTTTCGCGAGACCGACGGCTCCGTTTTCGGCACGCTCGGCGGCAGCGACACCTTCCCCGGCACCGGCGGAGCCCGGACTCGGTCGCTGAAGCGCCACCTGCAGACGATCTCCGGGAAGGCGACCGATCTCGTGGTCATCCTCGTGGGCCACGAGAACGACTTCTCGGGCGTCGGTGACCCGGGATCAGGTGACCAAGGCCCAGTACGCGCTTCAGGTGGCCCGCGACCTCTACGCCCAGGTAAATCTCGGTATCCGGAAGATCAACTGGCAACGCATTCCGCTCGCCGACGCGGGCGGATACGTCGACATCGCCGACCGCGACGAGGCCCAGGATCTCACCGACGACTGGAACGGCCCGGGAGGCGGCATCGACGTCTTCCTGGTGCAGTCGATCGGCGACGCGGGCGGGTGGTCGAACGTCGACGGGCCGTGCGACAAGGAGTCGAAGTTCGACCTCTCCGGGGCGGTGATCGAGCTCTCCGGAGGTCGCCGGTTCACCGGAGTCCTGCTCGGCCACGAGGTCGGGCACTACCTCGGGCTCAAGCACACCAACACGATCACGAACATGATGGGCGCCGATACGAACGGCGACGGGATCGGCGAGATCAACAGCAACAGCACGAACCTCACGAGCGGCCAGGGCTCGACCATGCGCTCGCACTGCTCGGTGAAAGGCCCGTGCTAGGAGGAACGATGGCTCCCCGTCGCCCAAGCCGTCTCACGCCGAAGATCCAGGAGCTCGTCGAAACCGACCGGCTGTCCCGGCCGCCGGTGGGACGCCTGAGCGCCGCCCAGGTCGAGCAGCTCGTTGTGGTGGCCCAGCGCAAGCAGCGGTTCGAGGTTCCCGTCAGCGCCGCCCGTGCGATCGGCGCGCTCGCCGTCGGTGCCAAGCCGCAAGTGGCCGTGCCTGTCCTCAAGGCCGTCCTGTCCGACAGCAAGGCACCGCGGACCGACCGGATCGCGGCGGCTCGTGGGCTGGGCGTCGTCGCCACGCCGCAGGCCGAGCGTGCGCTCATCGCCCACGTGCGCGTTCAGGACCCGAGGGTGCTGCAGGATGTACTCGCCGCGCTCGGCACCTTCGGCGGGCGGACGGCAGCCCGGGCGCTCGAGCAGCTCGCGGTGCCCTCCGACCACGCCGCGCGCAAGCAACTCTTCTTCGCGCGCGCCCTCATCGCGCATCGGCACGGGCTCGACGGGCCGTTCCTAACCGAGGCGCGCGCCGTCGAGCGTCGCCCCGGGCGCCCCGAGGAGATGGCCGCGCTCACGCTCCGACTCGGGACGGTGAAGGCCACCGCCGCCGCCCTCAAGCGCCTCCGCGGCTCCACCTACGGCGTCGACTTCGCCGACCGTGCGTACTTCCTGAGCTGCGGCCCGGCCGAGTGGACGATCTTCCTCAACAAGGAGCTGGGGCCGTCCGCCAAGTCCTCGACGAACCTCTTCGAGCGACCGTGGATCGCCGCCGTCCTCGCTCAGGCGCTGCCGACGCGAGAGACCCTGACGACCAGGCTCGTCATGCTGGCGAGGCCGACCGGGAGGCAGGCTCACGTCGACGTCGCGCGCGCCGACGGCGAGATCGTCTACACAGGGGAGGTCCGCCCTGCCGGCTCGGCGCTCGCCTTTGCGATTTCGGACGTCGAGCGGCAGGGCACGGCACCGCTGACCATCGCCGGTCGCGCCACGTCGACGCGAGTCGAGGTAGAGACCGCCGTGGTCTTCGCCGCCCGCGTCGGCGTCCGAGAGACGGCTGCAGTCGTCGCGTAGACACCCCCGCCCACTGGGCCGGCCAGCCTGGAACCGGTCGGCGCGGCCGCTGGGCGGTGGGGCTACAGGAGACCCGTGTAGTGGGTCAGGTCGACCCGCGCGAAGGAGCCCTCGCGAACCGTGACCCGGCCGTCGCCGTTGGCCAGCGACTTGCCGCCGTCGTCCGGATCGACGATGTACCGGCCGGGAGGAAGCTCGACACGGAAACTGACCGTTGCGGTCGGTATGCGAGCTCGTGAAGACACTGCCGTCCTCGCGAAGGATCCGGATCTCGCCGACGTAACCCGGGCAGGGCGGGTCGTCCTGCGCCTCGACGGGGTTGCAGGGCCAGGCAATGACCGTGCCCATGACGCCGGAGGGCTCCCCGGCCTTCGCCGGTCGCAGGACGAGGAAGAGGGAGGTCGCAAGCAGCACGACGGTCACGCCGACCACGCCCAGCAGGAGCTTGTCGGCTGCGGATCGGGGCCTGAGGTTCATCACTGAGAGCTAAGACCGCGACCGATGCCAGCTGGTTCCCGCGGTCTCAGCCCGTGTTCCTCAGCGCCGCCGCGATCCCCGCGATCGAGCGGAGCAGCGGGCGCTTGACCTCCTCGTCGCCGGTCTCCCGCCAGCGGCGGAGAAGCTCGACCTGGATGGCGTTCATCGGGTCGACGTACGGGTTGCGGAGCCGGATCGACCGCTGGACGACCGGATGGCGGTCGAGGAGCTCCTGTGCCTCGACGATCTCGAGCACCGAGCGGACGGTGCGCTCGTGCTCGGCGCGGATCGGCTCGTAGAGGCTCGCGTCCTCCACGAGGTCGAGGTAGCCGGCGGCGATCTCCAGGCTCGACTTCGCCAGCGTCATCTCCAGGTTCTCGACGAGCGAGCGGAAGAAGGCCCAGCCGCGGTAGAGGCGGCGCAGCTCGGCGATGTCCGCTGCCGCAAACGCGGTCCCGCAGCCGTACCAGGCCGGGAGGATGCAGCGGTTCTGCGTCCAGGCGAAGACCCACGGGATCGCGCGGAGCGAGCTGAGGAGCTCCCCTCCCTCGGGACGCCGCGCCGGGCGGGAGCCGATCTCGAGGAGCGCCAGCTCCTCGATCGGCGTGAACCGGCGGAAGAAGTCGACAAAGCGCTCGTCCTCCCAGACGAGCCCGCGATAGGCGGCGAACGCGTTCGCCGAGAGCACGCCGAGCGTCTCCTGCGCGCCCTCCGGCGGGCGCGAGCCGGCGACCTCCGGAAACGCGGCCAGGAGCGTCGCGGCGAGCGCCGCCTCCAGGTTCCGGTAGGCCAGCCCGGGAAGGCCGTACTTGAAGGACACCGTCTCGCCCTGCTCGGTGAGCTTCAGGCGTCCGGGCGGGTGCCCGGCGGGCTGGGCGAGGATGGCCGCGTGGGTCGGCCCGCCGCCGCGGCCCGTGCTGCCGCCGCGGCCGTGGAAGATCGTCAGCTCGATCTCCCGCTCGGCGGCCAGCGCGGCAAGGCGCTCCTGCGCACGGAAGATCTCCCACTGCGCGGTGAGATAGCCGCCGTCCTTGCCCGAGTCCGAGTAGCCGACCATGACCTCGAGGCGGCGGCCGCGCTCCTCGACGACCTGGGCGAAGCGGGGCTCGTCGAGCAGCGCCTCGACGACGGCGGGCGCCTCGCCGAGGTCGCGGATCGTCTCGAAGAGCGGAACCGGCGAGACGCGGGCGCCGGCCTCGGCGGCGAGGTCGACCACCGCCAGCACGTCTCCGGCCGACTCCGTCCCGGAGACGATCACGGTGTCGACGGCGCGCTCCCCCAGCCGCGCCTGCGCCTCGGCCACCGCGCCGAGCGCCTCGCGCACGCGGGGCGTCCCGCGCGCCAGCTCCTCCGCGTGGAAGCGAACGTCGAGCTTGGCGACGTGGAAGCCGAAAAGCTCGACGCGACGGCGCAGGCGGGCGATGCGCCCGGCTGCGATCCGCCGGCCTCCGTGCGCGCGCAGGCTGTGGTCGATGACCTCCAGGTCGGCCACGAGCTCGTCGGCCCGCCCGTAGCCGTCGTTCCCGAGCCGCCACCAGACGAAGGAGAGCTTGCGGCGGTACGGCTCGTCGCTGTTCTGGTCGCCGATCTGCTCGGCGTAGGCAGGCAGCTCGCGCTCGTCCCGGGCGATCGAGTCCAGCGAGCTCGTGGGAGACGCCGACCAGCGTCGTCGTCAGGCCCAGGGTGGCGGCCAGCTCCCGCACCTCGGCGCGGTAGCGGCCGAGCGCCAGGGTGCGGGCGCGGTCAAGCGCCTCGCGGATCGTGTCCGGGCCGGCGTTCGGGTTCCCATCCATGTCGCCGCCGATCCAGCTGCCGAACGACAGCGGCAGCGGCGCGTCGGGGATCGCCTCCCGGTAGGCGTGGAGCAGCTCCTCCGAGGCCTCGAGGAGGCTCTGCTCGAAAAACCAGAGGCCGTGGCGGACCTCGTCGACCACTCGAGGCCGCTGGGGGCGCACCTCGTCGGTCTGCCAGAGCACGGTGATCTCCTCGGCCGCGCGCTCGGCCACGTCCTCGCCGGCGTCCAGCTCCGCGAGCAGCGCCCCGAGCCGGGCCTGCGCCTGGAGGATCGTGCGCCGCGTCGCCTCCGTGGGGTGCGCCGTGAGCACGAGCTCGAGGGAGACGTGCTCGGCCGCGGCGGCCAGCGCCTCGTCGTCGACGCCCCCGTCGCGCAGGCGCCGGAGCGCGTCCGCCAGCGACTCGCGTGGCACGCCCGTCCTCGCGCTCGACGTCGCGGCGGCGGCGGACACGATGGTGCTGCTCGGCGATGTTGGCCAGCTGGAAGAAGAGCGTGAACGCCCGCAGGATCTTCGTCTGCTGGTCGAGGTCGAGCTCCTCGACGGCACGTGCCAGCTCGTCCCGCACCTCTGGGTCGCCGCTCTCGCGGGCCCGCCGGGAGACGCGGCGGATCTCCTCCTCCCGCGCCAGCAGCTCCTCTCCCTCCTGCTCGACCATGACGCGGCCGAGCAGATCGCCGAGCAGGCGAACGTCCCGGCGGAGCGGCGCGTCAGTCGCCATGACGTGAGAGATTACGTGCCGTGAGGACGCTCTTCTCGAACGCCTACGTCGTGACCATGGACGACGCGGGCACCGAGGTCGACGGCGCCTGGATCCTGGTCGAGGACGGGTTCGTCGTCGAGGTCGGCGAGGGCTCGCCTCCCTTCGCGCAGCACTTCGAGAACCTCGCCGGCGCGCTCGTCACCCCGGGGCTCGTCAACGCGCACCACCACCTGTACCAGACGCTCACGCGCACCCGCGCGCAGGAGGCCGACCTCTTCACCTGGCTGAAGGCCCTCTACCCGCTGTGGTCACGTATGGACGCCGAGGCCGAGTACGCCGCCGCGCGCACCGGGCTCGCCGAGCTGGCGCTCGGCGGCTGCACGACGGTCTTCGACCACCACTACGTCTTCCCGCCCGGGCAGGCGGGTCTGGTGGAGGCCGAGATCCAGGCGGCGCGTGAGCTCGGCCTCCGCATCGTCGCCTCGCGCGGGTCGATGGACGTCGGCGAGTCGCAGGGCGGCCTCCCGCCGGACGACCTCGTCGAGGACCTGGACGCGGCCCTCGCCGACACGGAGGGCCTCTTCGCCCTCCACGAGGAGGGGCCGGGCGCCTGGACGCAGATCGCGGTCGCGCCCTGCTCGCCGTTCTCCGCCTCCAAGCGACTGATGACGGAGTCGGCCGCGCTCGCGCGCAGGCTCGGGCTGCGGCTGCACACCCACCTGGCCGAGACCGTCGAGGAAGAGGAGTACTGCCAGGGCCTGTTCGGCTGCCGGCCGGTGGAGTACCTGGAGCAGCTCGGCTGGCTTGCGGACGACGTCTGGTGCGCGCACTGCGTCCATCTCTCCGAGGCCGACGTGCAGGCGTTCGGCGCGGCCGGAACCGGCGTCGCGCACTGCCCGACCTCCAACCTGCGCCTCGGGGCCGGGGTGGCGCCGGTGCGGGCGATGATCGACGCCGGCGTCCCGGTGGGCCTCGGCGTCGACGGCTCGGCGTCGAACGAGCGCAGCGACCTCTCGGCCGACGTGAAGCAGGCGCTGCTCGTGGCACGAGGCCGCGGCGGACCGGAGGCGATGACCGTGCGCGAGGCGCTGTGGCTCGGGACCCGCGGCGGCGCGGACGTCCTCGGCCGCAAGGATCTGGGGTCCCTGGAGCCCGGCAAGTGCGCCGACTTCGCCGTCTGGAACACGGAGGGCCTCGAGTTCGGCGGCGCCGACGACCCCGTGGCCGCGCTCGTCCTCTCGGGCCCACACCGCGCGGAGCGCGTCTACGTCGGTGGGGAAGCCGCCGTCCTGCACGGGCAGCTCGCGCGCGCCGACGAGCGCGAGATCGCCGCGGCGCACCGCGTGCAAGCGGCGCGGTTCCTCGACGCCTGACCGGGGGCGCCCGCCCCTGTTTGTGTTCCACCCGCACAAGCCCGAGGGGTGGTTGCACGGCGTTCGAGGCGCGTGGTTCCGCGAATACGACCTTGTGGCCGTGGAGCACAAGCGCTCACCTCGACGCCTAGGCGGCCCGACGAAAGCGCAGCACGACGACGATCGTCACCGCGGACACGACTGCGGCGACCGTGTTCGTGATCATCAGCGGGACGTTCTGGATCGCAATGCCGTACGCGAGCCAGAGCACGAAGCCGACGAGCAGGACCTGCTGGTAGCCGACCGAGACCGCCTGCGACGAGCCGTGAGCGCGGATGGCGCGGATCTGGAGCAGCGGCGCGAACGACATCGCGACACCCCAGGTGGCGGCCGCAACGGCCAGGTATGTGGACACGTGACCTCCTTCGGGACGACGGGGCTCGGGAACGGAGCCCTGCGTCAGCCGTGGAGGTCGAGACGCTCGCGGTCCTCGCCGTAGAGCGGCAGGAGCAGGCCGACCGATCGCCGCGCGGCGGGCATGGAGCGCTAGGAGCCCGGCTCGTCCTCGGACGGCTCGGCGGAGACTTCGGCCTCTTCCGTCTCGTCCGTCTCGGCGGCCTCGCCGTTCACGCCGGCCCGCTCGTCGGCAGCAGCCTGCTTCCGCGCTTCCTTCTTCTCCTGCTTGCGCTCGCGCTTCTCCTGCAGCTTGCGCTCGCGGGCGATCTTCGCCATCGTCGTCTGTCGCTTCGAGCTCGAACCCATCCGCAGCTTCCTTCCCTCGACGTCCCCGCGACGCAGCTCGGGCCTACACCGTAGCCGCAGCGGCGGACTGTCAGGCGGCTGCGGGCTCGCGAACGGCCCTGAGCGAGGCGTCCATGATCTCGACTGCGAGGTCGATCTCGTCCTCCGTCACGGTCAGCGGCGGGGCGATGCGGAAGCAGTTCGCGTGGGCCTGGGAGCGGACGATGTTCATGGACAGGCCGCGCTCGTAGCACTCCCGCGTGACCTCGGCGCCGAGCGCGTCGGCGGGGCTCCGCGTCTCCCGGTCCTCCACCAGCTCGAGCCCGACCAGGAGCCCGCGGCCGCGAACGTCGCCGATCGGCTCGTGCTCGGTCTGCAGCTCGCGCAGGCGGGCGAGCATGTACTCGCCGCGCGCGGCGGCGCGCTCGACCAGGTCCTCTTCCGCGATCACGTCCAGCACCGCCAGCCCCGCCGAGGCGGGCAGCGGATCGGAGACGTGCGACGTCACGTGGAGGAATCCCTTCTCGTAGCAGTCCTGCTCGATCGCGCTCGACGTGATCGTGGCCGCGAGCGGGAGCCCGCCGCCCAGCGTCTTCGAGACGCCGACGAAATCCGGGACGGCGCCGTCGTGCTCGAAGCCGAACATCGTGCCCAGCCGCCCGAAGCCGGTCTGGGCCTCGTCCATGACGAGCAGCATCTCCCGCTCGGCGAGCAGCTCGCGGACGCGCCGGAAGTAGCCGTCCGGCGGGACGATGATGCCCCCGGCAGAGAGCACCGGCTCGGCGACCAGCGCGCACAGCGACCCGACCGACTGCTGGTCGACGAGCTCGAAGCCGACCTCCAGGCACGTGCAGTCGCAGGCGCCGTCGCAGTGGCGCACCGGGCAGCGGTACGCATAGGGCGCAGGGATCGCGAACGACCCCGGCAGCACCGGCCCGTAGCCCGAGTGGGCCATCGAGAAGTTCACGGAAGCGATGCCGGAGAGGAGCCCGTGGAAGCTGCGCGTGAGACCGACCACCTCCCAGCGGCCGGTGTGCATCTTGGCCATCTTCAGCGCCACCTCGTTCGCCTCCGTGCCCGTGTTGAGGAGCAGGACGCGGTCGAGCGGCGGCGGGAAGAGGCCGGCGAGCCGCGCGCCGAGCGCCAGCACCGGCTCGGAGAGCATCCAGGAGTTGAGGTGGATGACCTCGTCCAGCGCCGAGCGCACCGCTGCCGTGATGCGCGGATGGTTGTGGCCCAACGTCGAGCAGATCTGGCCCGAGGTGAAGTCGAGGATCCGCCTGCCGCTCGCCGTCTCGACCCACGCGCCCTCCGCTCGCGCGATCGGCTCGGGCGCGAAGGAGCCTGCGTAGCGGATCAGGAAGCGCTCGCGCTCGTCCACGCGGCAAGAATACGATGCCAGCGAGGTGAGCATCTCCACCCACGTCCTGGACACCGAGCGCGGCGAGCCGGCCCGCGGGATCAGGGTCGAGCTCTTCCGCGGCGACATCTTGCTCTCCGTCCGCGACACGGACGACGACGGGCGCATCCCCGATCTCGGCGGCGACGAGCTCCTGCCCGACGTCTACCGCCTCGTCTTCCACCCGCGGTCGCCGTTCTTCCGCCGCGTCGAGGTCGAGGTCGAGCTCGGCGAGGGCCACTACCACGTTCCCCTGCTCCTCTCCCCCTACGCGTGCGCGATCTACCGCGGAAGCTGACGGTGGAGGAGCTCGCCGACCTCTTCCAGGCCCGGAGTCGCTTCGTGGAGGCGCTGGCCGAGGAGGACGACCCGCTCGGCCGCGCCCGCGACGTGCTCGCCGGGCTCCCGGAGGAGCAGCGGGTCGAGGCGCTGGCGCACCATCCCCGGATCGGCGAGCGCCGGCTCGGGGGCCGCTCCGCCGCCGAGCAGGGCGCGCCCGCGGACGAGGATCCGGCGGTCATGGCCGAGCTGGCCGAGCTGAACGCCGCCTACGAGGAGCGGTTCGGCTTCCGCTTCGTCGTCTTCGTCAACCGCCGCCCGCGCGCCGAGCTCGTCCCGGTGCTACGCGAGCGGCTCGCGCGGACGCGCGCCGAGGAGCTCGAGACCGGCTGCGACGAGCTCGTCGCGATCGCGGTGGACCGGTGGCGAAGCTCCTGAGGATCGGCTACGGCAAGGAGGCCGTCTCCGTCTACCGGACGGACGGCGTCCGCTCGCTGTTCGCCGCCGAGGTCGGGATGACCGTGCGCGGGGAGAGCTTCCTCGCCTCGTACACGGAGGGCGACAACACGGAGGTCGTCGCCACCGACTCCATGAAGAACTTCATCCAGATCACCGCGCTGGAGTACGGCGAGCCCTCGCTGGAGGGCCTCCTCGAGCTGCTCGCCCGCCGCTTCCTGGCCACGTACGCGCAGGCCGAGCGCATCGAGCTGCAGGCCCGCGAGGTGCCGTTCGCGCGGCGCAGCGAGCAGTCGTTCCAGGCCGCCGGCGGCGACTACGCCGTGGCCGAGCTCGCACTCGACCAGGACGGGGCGCTGGAGCACCGGTCGGGCCGCGAGGGCATCCGGCTGCTGAAGCTGACCGGAAGCTCCTTCGAGGGCTTCGTCCGGGACGAGTACACGACGCTCGCCGACTCGCGCGACCGGCCGCTCTTCATCCACCTGGACGTCCACTGGCGCAATCGCGACTTCGCCGAGCGCGCGGACGGGGAGGCGATCCGCGACTCGGTTGCGGCGACGTTCGCCGAGTTCGACTCGGCCTCGATCCAGGAGCTCGTGCACGAGCTGGGCCTGCGCCTGCTGGACGGGTTCCCGGAGCTCGAGGAGGTCTCGTTCGTCGGCGAGAACCGGCTCTGGGACACGGCACAGGTCTTCGGCCCGGATCAGCGCGTGCGCGTGTACACCGACCCGAGGCCGCCCTACGGACGGATCGAGCTGACCCTTTCGAGATGATCGTCCCCGGGCGCTACAACGGCCCGCCCGAGTCCGGGAACGGCGGCTACACCTGCGGCCTCGTCGCCGGGATTCTCGGCGGCGTGGCCGAGGTGACGTTGCGCCTGCCGCCCCCTCTCGACCGGGAGCTGGAGGTCGTGCGGAACGATGGCCGCATCGAGGTTCGCGACGGCGAGGCGCTCGTCGCCGAGGCCGAGCGCGTCGAGCTGGAGGTGGCCGTTCCCGCGCCGGTCGGCGTCGAGGAGGCGGCCCACGCCTCCACGCGCTACGCCGGCTTCGAGCACCACGCCTACAACTCGTGCTTCGTCTGCGGCCCGCAGCGGGACGACGGGCTCCGGGTCTACGCAGGCCCCGTCGACGGCAGGCCGGACCTCGTGGCCTCGCCGTGGACGCCGCAAGAGGACGTGCGGCCCGAGCTCGTCTGGGCGGCGCTCGACTGCCCCAGCGGGTGGGCGGTGGACGACTTCCAGCGCGAGGGCGTCCTCCTGGGGCGGATGGCCGCCGAGATCGACCGTCTGCCAGAGCCTGAGGAGCCCCACGTCGTCATCGGCTGGCGCATCGGCGAGGACGGACGGAAGCGCTTCGCCGGCTCGGCACTCCTCACCGCGGCCGGCGAGGTGCTGGCCCGAGCGCGCTCGACCTGGATCGTTCCAGGTGCCCCTCCGAGCACTGCCCTCCAGGCCCCGCGGCAGCAGTACCCGGAGGGGCACTCATGATCGCCCGCATCTGGAGAGGCTGGACGAGCCGCGCGGACGCGGAGGCCTACGTCCGCTACCTGGAGGAGATCGCCGCTCCGGACTCGCTCGAGACGCCGGGAAACCGCGGCTTCTCCGTGCTCCACCGCCCGGATGGCGACCGCGAGGAGTTCCTGACCATCTCGCTCTGGGACTCGCTCGACTCGATCCGCGCCTTCGCCGGCGACGACCTCGAGCGGGCGGTGTTCTATCCCGAGGACGACCGCTACCTCGCCGGACGCGACCTCACGGTCACGCACTTCGAGTATGTAGCACCGACCAGTAGGAGGGCTTGACTCAGGGAAACAGATCGCGCTCCGGTGGGATGACGAGCTGGCGGGCGCTCCCCTCTCCCACGGGCACGGCGTAGCCCCGGATCAACGCTGCGGGAACACCGCTCGCCTTGCCCATGACCAGCTCCGCGGCGCCTGCGAGCTCGTCGGCCACCGCGATCAGGGTCGCCTCGAGCGGACGGCCGCGCGCGTCCGGCGATCCGCGCAGGTCGAGGAGCGGCGACATGCCGGCGACGCCGATGGCGACGTCCGTCGTCCCCTCCCGCCAGGCGCGGCCGAAGGAGTCGGTGACGATCACGGCCGGCGCGGCGCCGAACCGCGCCGCCAGCGAGTCCCGGATGGCCGAGGCGGACGCGTCCGGATCCCGCGGCAGGAGCACGACCCAGCCGTCTCCGGGCGTGTTCGAGCGGTCGACGCCCGCGCTGGCGCAGACGAAGCCGTGCTCGGTCTCGGCGATCACCAGCTCGTCACGGCGCCGGCGGACGGCGCGCGCCTCGCGCAGGATGACCTCCAGGTGGTCCTCCGCCGGCTCGACGCGGCCCTCCGCCTTGGAGACGACCTTCTGCGAGACGACGAGCACGTCCCCGCTCTCCAGCCCTCCCGCACGCTCGAGGGCGTCGCCGAGGAGCGCGGCGAGGTCGTCGCCCGGCCGCACCTCGGGGATCCCCTCGAGGGGACGCACCTGGATCACTCCGGCAGCCCGGTGATCCTGACGCCGGCGTTCGTCTTGTAGCGGCGGTTGACGTTCAGGAGGACGGCGGTGAGCGTCTCCAGCCAGCGCGAGACCTCCAGCCGGCCGCAGTCGACGGAGCGCCCCTCCACCAGCCGCTCAGCGAGGCCCGCGACCAGGGCCTTCGCCTCGTCGTCGTCGCTCGCGAGCAGCACGTCCTCGTCGAGCCGGACGTCCGGATCGGCGAGCGCCTTCGCGCTGACCGTGTGGAAGCCCGAGACGACGCGGGCCTCGGGAGCCGCGACGGCGGTGATCTCGGCGAGCGAGAGCTCCCCGGGCGCGGCGCCGGGCTGTCCCTCGCGGAAGACGACGGGAGCCGCGACGCTGACGACGATGCGGCCGGCGAGCGCGCCCCGGAGACCGTGCGTCATGTCCGCGACACCGCCGGGCGGAACGGACAGGAAGACGACGTCGGAGCGACGGCAGGCCTCCTCGTTGGAGACGAAGGCGTCGCGCGGCGTGCGCGAGCCGATGACCACGTCCTCGCCGATGCGGCGCAGGCGCTCGGCGAGGCCCTGGCCGAAATCGCCGCTCCCGCCCACGATCCCGATCACCGGACTGCCTCCAGCACCCCTCTGCCGACCTCCGCTCTCGACTCCGGCGCAACCATAACGATGGGCGCGACCAGCGCTTCCGGAAGCTCATGCGCGTCCGCGGGGTCGACGAGCAGGTCCGTGGCGACGCCCTCGTAGAGCGCGGCCAGGCCACGAACCCCCGGCTCGTGGCCGAGGGAGACGAGCATCTCGGCGAGCGGCCCGCGCAGCGCCTTCCCCCCGACGAGGGGCGAGACGGCGACGACGCGCTTCCCGCCGAGCGCCTCGACGATCCCGGGCACGGCGAGGATCGGCTGGATGGAGACGAACGGATTCGAGGGGGCGAGGAAGACGAGCTCCGCGGCGGCGATGGCCTCGAGCACCCCGGGAGCGGGATGCGCGGAGCCGGCGCCCTCGTAGCGGACTGCGGTCACCTCGTCGGCGTGCCGGCGGGCCACGAACCAGGTCTGGAAGTCGAGCTCCCCGGCGGGCGTGGTCAGGAACGTCCTCACCGGGTCGTCGGAGGCCGGGAGCAGCCGCACGCCGACCCCGAGGCTCTCGGCCAGGCGCCGGGTCACCTCCGAGAGAGACGCGCCCTGGCGCAGTAGGCGCGAGCGGACGAGGTGGAGGCCGATGTCACGGTCGCCGAGGGTGAACCAGGTCTCGCCGCCGAGCCGCCCGGCAAGCTCGAGCGCGTTCGTGGTCTCGTCGCGGACGCCCCAGCCCCGCTCCTCGTCGAGGAGGCCGGCGAGCGTGTAGAGCACCGTGTCGAGGTCCGGGGAGACGTGCAGGCCCAGGATCTCGACGTCGTCGCCGACGTTGACGATCGCCGTCACCTGCTCCGCACCGGCCGCGCGCGCGAGGGCGTCCACGAACCGCGAGCCGCCCAGGCCGCCGCAGAGAACGGCATAGGGAGGCGGCTGTATGCTCATCGCGTGCTCGCGATCGTGCCTGTCAAGGGCCTCGACGGCGCGAAGACAAGGCTCGCGCCGCGCCTCTCGGCGAACGAGCGCGCGAGGCTCGTCGTCGAGATGCTCGACAGGGTGCTCGCCGCGTGCGCGGGGGCTCGCGCCATCGGGCGAACGCTACTCGTCACGCCCGAGCCGGGTCTGGCCCGGAACGGAGTCGAGGTTCTGCTGGACTCGGGCACCGGGCACGCGGACGCGCTGGCGCTCGCCCTGGCCGACCCGCGCGCGGCCGCGGGCGCCCTCGTCGTCATGGGCGACTGCCCCCTCGTCACGGCGAGCTCGCTCGACGCGCTGGCCCGCGCGGCCCAGCCGCTCGCGCTGGCGCCGGCTCGCGACGGCGGCGTGAACGCGCTCGCGCTCTCGGCCGTGAACGGCTTCGTCCCCCGCTTCGGAGTCAGCGTGGAGACGACGCTGGCGGAGGCGCGAGCCGCCGGCCTCGACCCGGTGGTGGTCGACGATCCGGCGCTGGCCCTCGACATCGACCGGCCCGAGGACTACGAGCTGCTGCTGGTGTCCGGGTGAGTGTCGTCACCTACTCCCCCAAGGTCTTCGTCCCGCTGACGAAGCTCTGCCGCGACGTCTGCCACTACTGCACCTTTGCCCAGCCGCCCAGACGGGGCGAGCGCGCCTACATGAGCGGGGACGAGGTGCTCGCCGTCGCCCGGGCCGGCGCGGAGGCCGGTTGCCACGAGGCGCTCTTCACGCTCGGCGACAAGCCGGAGCGTCGCTACCGCGCGGCGCGCGACGAGCTGGCCGAGCTCGGCTGCGAGACGACGATCGAGTACCTGGCGCGCATGGCCGGGCTCGTCCTCTCGGAGGCCGGCCTCCTTCCCCATCTCAACCCCGGCGTCATGACCCGCGAGGATCTGCTCCTCCTGCGCCCGGTGTCGGCGTCGATGGGGCTCATGCTGGAATCCACGTCCCTCCGCCTGGCGGAGAAGGGCATGCCCCACCACGGCTCGCCGGACAAGCTCCCGGAGGCCCGGCTGGAGACGATCCGCCTCGCCGGCGAGCTGGCGATCCCGTTCACCACGGGCATCCTGATCGGGATCGGCGAGACGCGGGACGAGCGCCTCGAGGCGCTGGAGGCAATCGCCGCGCTGCACGTTCGCCACGGGCACATCCAGGAGGTGATCGTCCAGAACTTCCGGGCGAAGCCGGGCACGAAGATGGTCTCGCACCCCGAGCCGTCGCTCGCCGAGCTGATCTGGACGGCTCGCGCGGCGCGGGAGATCCTCCCGGCCGACGTCCACCTGCAGGTGCCGCCGAACCTCTCCTACGACGAGTTCCCGCGCCTGCTCGAGTCGGGGATCGACGACTGGGGCGGCGTCTCGCCGGTGACGATCGACCACGTCAACCCGGAGGCGCCGTGGCCCGAGATCGAACGGCTGCGCGCGGCCACGGAGGAGCACGGCTTCGAGCTCGCGCCCCGGCTCCCGATCTACCCGGAGTTCGTCACCGACCTGGAGCGCTGGGCCGACCCGTGCGTGGCCCAGGAGATCCGCCGGCACGCCGACGCCTCCGGGCTCGCCCGGGAGGAGCGCTGGGCGGCGGGCTCGCCGGGACGCATGCCGCAGCTCCGCACCGGGAACAGGCGGCCGCTCTCCTCCGATGTGGCCGCGGCGCTGGCGCAGGTGCGCGCCGGCACCGAGCTGGACGAGGACGACGTCACCGCGCTCTTCGAGGCGCGCGGCGCCGACCTCGGCGCGGTGCTGGCCGCCGCCGACGAGCTGCGCCGCGAGGTCTGCGGCGAGGAGGTCAGCTACGTCGTCACGCGCAACGTCAACTACACGAACGTCTGCTACTTCCGCTGCGGCTTCTGCGCCTTCTCCAAGGGCAAGCTGGCCGCGAACCTGCGCGGGAAGCCGTACGTCGTCCCGCTCGAGGAGATCGTGCGCCGCGCGCGCGAGGCCTGGGATCGCGGCGCGGTCGAGATCTGCCTGCAGGGCGGTATCCACCCGGCGTTCACCGGCGAGACGTACCTGGAGATCTGCGCGGCCGTGAAGGAGGCGCTCCCCGACCTGCACGTGCACGCCTTCTCGGCGCTGGAGGTCTGGCAGGGGGCGGCCACGCTCGGGCTGCCGCTCGACGAGTACCTGGAGCGGCTCCGGGACGTGGGGCTCGCCTCGCTCCCCGGCACAGCCGCCGAGATCCTCGACGACGAGGTGCGCCGGACGCTCTGCCCCGACAAGGTGAACACCGCTCAGTGGCTGGAGGTGCACGACGCGGCCCACCGTGTCGGCCTGCGCTCGACGACGACGGTCATGTACGGCTCGGTCGAGGGCCCTCGCTCGTGGGCCCGGCATCTGCTCGAGCTGCGCGACCAGCAGCACAGGAGCGGTGGCTTCACCGAGTTCGTGCCGCTTCCGTTCGTCCACATGGAGGCGCCGATCTACCTCAAGGGCCTGGCCCGCCCGGGGCCGACGTTCCGCGAGGCGGTGCTCATGCACGCGGTCGGCCGGCTCGCCCTCCACCCGTGGATCACGAACGTGCAGGCGTCCTGGGTGAAGCTCGGGGTGGACGGCGCCCAGGCCGCTCTCCGTGCAGGGGCGAACGACCTGGGCGGGACGCTGATGAACGAGTCCATCTCTCGCGCCGCCGGCGCGGCCCACGGCCAGGAGATGCCGCCGGAGGGAATGGAGCAGGCGATCCGCGCCATCGGCCGGACACCGCGGCAGCGGACGACCCTCTACGCCACGCCCGACCCGGAGCGCACGCGCCTCTCCTACGGCGCGCCGCCGCTCGAAGAGCCACTGAACCCGAGCGTCAACGACGCCGGCCTGCAGCGCCCGCCACGCCTCGTCCGCCCCGGCCTCGCCGTCACCGGCTAGCAGCCCTCCAGGGCTCGACCCCGGCGTCCTCCCACCCACGCGCGCCCGCGACCTTGTGTTCCACGAACCTGGTCGGAAACCGCCCCGTGAAGAGGTCCGCCAGGAGCACGTCCAGAAGCTCCGCGTTCTCCCGCTTCCGCTTGCGCTCGACGATCACGATGCGGCGGACGCTCGAGTAGCTGGGCCGAGGGATGCCGAGGCGCTCGGCCACCGGCCGGAGCAGACGCCACGCCTCGGCGTAGGGCATGCCGAAGGCGTCGAGCACGCGGAGGGCGAGGACGAACTCGGGGTGGACGGGAGGGTGGAAGGCCACCCCTCCAGGGTCGCGCGGAAGGGCTTGTGCGTGTGAAACACAAGCGTGGCGCCGAAGTGACGATTACGTCAGTACCACTTGCCGCGGGCGAAGCCGCCGAAGGCGAGCAGGCCCACGAGCGCAACGATCAGGCCAATCCAGATGCTCCACACGATCATGAGCACGATCCCGACGATGACGATGATCCCGCCGACCGAGATGCCGAACACCGCTCCTCCCCTCCCTAGGCGGCCGCACCTGCGGCCGCGGTTAGCTGCTCCCCGAACCTCGCACGCTTCACGAAGCGGCCGTCGCCGGGCTGGCCGACCAGCTCGCCGCCCTCGACGATCACCTTGCCGCGCACGAGCACGACCTCGGGGGCACCGGTCACCTCGGTGCCTTCGTAGAGGTTGTAGTCGACGCGCGAGTGGCTTCGCTCGGCCGAGAGCGTCACGCGCTTGTCGGGGTCGAAGACGACGATGTCGGCGTCGGAGCCGACTGCGACCGTGCCCTTGCGCGGATAGAGGCCGAAGTACTTCGCCGGGTTCGTCGAGAGCAGCTCGACCATCCGGTTGAGCGAGATGCGGCCGCCGCGAACGCCGAACTCGTGGATCATCATCAGCCGGTCCTCGATGCCCGGGCCCGCCGTTCGGGATCTTGGAGAAGTCGTCGCGGCCGAGCGACTTCTGGTCGGCCCAGCGGAAGGGGCAGTGGTCGGTGGAGATCACCGAGAGGATGTCCGTGGACACCGCGTGCCAGAGGTGCTCCTGGTTCTCCTTGGCGCGCGGGGGCGGCGTGTAGACGTACTTCGCGCCCTCGAAGTCGGGCCGCTCGAGGAAGGTCTCGTCCACGAAGAGGTACTGCGTGCAGGTCTCCCCGTGCGCGTTCCAGCCCAGCTCCTTCGCGCGGGCGATCGGGTCGATGGACTCCTTGCAGGAGACGTGGACGACGTAGAGGCTGCAGCCCGCCACGTGGGCGAGCTGAATGGCGCGGTTCGTCGCCTCGCCCTCGGTCTCGGGCGGGCGGGTGCGCGCGTGCCAGATCGGCTCGGTCTTGCCCTCGGCGAGCGCCTGCTTGACGAGGACGTCGATGGAGTCGCCGTGCTCGGCGTGCACCATCACGAGCGCCCCCGTGTCGGCGGCGGTCTGCATGACGCGGAAGAGCGTCTCGTCGTCGACCATGATCGCGCCCTTGTAGGCCATGAAGAGCTTGTAGCTCGTGACCCCCTCGTCGGGCATGCGCGCGAGCTCCTCGAGCGTCCCGCCTTCGTGGAGGTCGGTCACCGCGAGGTGGAAGCCGACGTCGATGACCGGCTTCGCCGACTCGATCTTCCCGTGCCAGCCCTCGAGCGCCTCGGCGAAGGTCTGGCCCTTGCCCTGGATGCAGAAGTCCACGTGGCACGTCGTCCCGCCGAACGCGGCCGAGACGGTGCCGGAGGTGAAGTCGTCGCAGGAGGTCGTGCCCCCGAAGGGCATGTCCAGGTGCGTGTGCGGGTCGATGCAGCCCGGTAGCACCATCTTCCCCGTGGCGTCGACGACCTTGTCGGCCTGGACGTCGAGCGTCTCGCCGATGAGCGTGACCGCCTCGTCCTCGATGAACACGTCCGCGACGTAGTCGTCCGCCGCGGTGACGACCCGGCCGCCCTTGATCAGAACCGACATGCGCTTGCCTCCTCGGAAATCGACCGTTGCAAGTATCGCCTACGGGAAGCCCGCGTGGACGAGCCGGAGGCCCGGCGCGCCGCGCACGACGAACGGGTGCCAGGCCCGGTCGGGGAGGTCGACGCTGACCGTCGTGCGGCCGTCGACGAGAAGGTCCCGCTCCACGGCGCGACCGTCGACGTAGACGCTGACCACGGTGGGCGCGTCCGCCTCCAGCTCGAGGTCGGCGCGGCCCTTCCCGTACAGCCAGAGCGCGCCCTCGTGCAGCGCCAGCTCGCCGTCGACCCAGGCGTCGCAGAGGAGCGGTTCCGACACCCGGGGCTGCCGCACGCCGACGGGCGAGCCGGCGCCCGGGCCTCGCTCCCAGAGCAGGACGGGCGGCCGGCCGGCCGCAATCCCGAGCCCGGCGCGACGGAGGCCCTCCCACGCGTGCCAGGCGCCGGGCGTCTTCGATTGCTCGTAGAGCCCGCCGTGCCAGACGACGGAGCGGATCCCGAGCCGCTCCAGCTCCTCCCGGTCGCCCGGCAGCCAGGCACCGCAGTCGAGCCGGTTGAAGCGCTCCGTGAACTCGTACACCTCCTCCGGCGCGAGCGCATAGCCGGTCGGCCGTTCTCGCGGCGCCTGGAGGGTGTAGTACTGGTACACGCTCCCGAACTGGCCCTTCCCGCGCTGGAAGATCGGTAGCTCGAGGACTCGGCCCGGCCCCCGTTCCGCCAGCGCGGCATACGCGGTGTTGCCCGGATCCGCCTCGCTCGAGCGCAGCGGGAAGACGAGCAGGTCGGCGGCGACGAGCGCGAGGAAGGCAGCGGCCACCGCCGTCCGGCGGCGTCCCTCGAAGCGGGCGAGCACCGCCGCGACCGCCACCGCCGCGAGCGCGGCCAGCGCCAGGTTCGCGAGCGGCAGGAAGCGTCCCGGCACCCGCGGGTAGCGGAGCGGCGGGAAGACGTCCCGGAGCGTCTCGTAGAGCGGCAGGTTCGTCCCCAGCGCCAGCAGCGCGGGCACGAGCGCCGCGAGCCCGAGGAGGATCGCCAGCCCGCGGCGGCGCCGGGCCAGCAGGACGAGGCCGGCCACGGCGAGCACGGGCAGGAGCCAGCCGAGGTAGACGTAGCGCTCCGGCCCGTGCAGGCGCCAGCGGCTGAGGACGTCCAGGGGGCCGGCGGAGTAGTAGGCGACCTCGGCGAGCGACCGGCCCCCGGACTCCGACGAGCCGGAGATCACGACCGTCTCCGCGATGAGGCCGGCTGCGCCCGCGGCCAGCACCCCTCCCCAGGCCCAGAGGGACGCCGTGCGCGAGTAGCGGATCCCTGCGTAGACGGCGACGAACGGCAGCGCCCCGAGGGCGAGGTGGAGCTGCCCGGAGAGCGGGATCGACACGACGCTCGCCGCCGTGAGCGCGCCCCAGAGGCGGGCGGCCCCCACCGTTTCGGCCCGGCGCGAGCGCTCGAAGGCCCAGAGCGCGAGCGGCACGAGCACCGCGATCCAGCCGAGCAGGTGGCCGCCGCTCTGGAGGAGCCGGTACGGCGCGAGCTCGAACGCGAGCCCGCCGACCGCTGCCGCGAGCGGCGGCAGGCCGAGCTCGCGAAGCCAGAGGTAGGTGAAGAGCCCTGCCGCGAGCGTCACGAGCAGCAAAAGCAGGTTCCAGGCGAGAACCGGCCCCCCGAGCGCGTCAAGCGGCCAGAAGGGGAGGCCGAACGGCCAGCCGCCGAGGACGGTCTGCGGCGCCACGAGCGGCTGGAAGCTGTAGGGGTCGATCCAGGGCGCGTCGCCCCGCTCGAGCTGGTGGCCGACGAGCCAGAAGCGATACGCGGTCTGCAGGTGGTCGCCGGAGGCCGCTTCCCCGTAGCCCGGGGCGCCGTCCGCGATGAACTCGGACCGGAGCCCGCCGACCGCGGGAATCGTGGCGACGACGGCTGCGACCGCGAACAGCGCCAGCAGGCCCCACCGCCGCCTCCCAGTCGTCATGCTGACGGACTATGCCGAACGCGGTCCCGGCCGGAGCCGGCGAAGGGCGGCGCGCGACGCTCGCCGTCGCGGCCGGGGCGGCGGCGCTGGCCGTCGCCGTGACGCTCCCCGCGGCGATCGACCTCCCCTTCTGGCAGGACGAGGTCGCCTCTGCGCGCGTCCTCCTGGAGTCGAGCCCGGCCGGCGTCGTCGACCACGTCTCGCGCACCGAGTCGACTCCGCCCGGCTGGTACCTGCTCGCGTGGGCCGGGCGCGAGGCCGGGATCTCGCTGGAGGCTCTGCGCTACCTCTCCGTCGCGCTCGCCGCCGCGCTCGCCGCCTTGACCGTGGTCTACGCCCGGCGCTTTCTCCCCCTCTGGACGGCGGGGCTCGCCGGCGTCCTCACCGCGCTCGCCTGGCAGGTCGTCGCTCACGGGAGCGAGCTGCGGGCGTACGCCCTTCTGGCCGTGCTCACGCTGGTCTTCGCGCTCCTGCTCGAACGGGCGGCCGAGAGGCCGACGCTCGGGCGGCTGGCGGCGCTCGCGGCCTGTGCAGCAGCCGGCGCCTACACCCATTACTTCTTCGTGCTCGCCGCGGCCGCCGGACTGGCCTGGCTCCTCCTGGAGCGCGAGCTCCGGCCGGTCGCCCTCCGGGTCGGGGCGGCCGTCGTCCTGGGCACCGCCACTCTGCTCGCCTGGCTCCCCGGGCTCGCCGACCAGGTGAGCGCCGAGCGCTTCGGCTGGATCGACGCCTTCGACCCGCTCAAGCTGGCGTACCTCCCCTCCGCACTCTTCTGGGATCCCGGGACGATGTACGCGGAGCTCGGCTCGGACCCGGGCTTCTGGGAGGCCGCCGGGCGCCTGGCGATCCTCGCAGTCGTCCTCGGCGGGTGCGCGGTGCTCCTCCGCCTCGGCTCCTCGGCCCGGCTCTGCGCGCTGCTGGTGCTCGTCCCCGTGCTCGTCTCCGGGATCGCCTGGCTCGCCGGGCTCCGCATCATCACCGGGCGGAACCTGATCGGCGTGACCCCGTTCGCCGCGGTCGCGCTCGCGGCAGTGCTGCTGCCTTTGCCCCGGCGCGCCGCCCTCGCCGCAGCAGCGGCCGCGGTCGGACTGGCCGCCTTCGCCTACGTGCAGAGCCCGGCGGGCGAGCGCGTTCCCTTCGACCAGGTCGCAGACACGCTGGTGGAGGCGGGCTGGGAGCCCGGCGACCCGATCCTCGTCGTCGGCTCCCTGCCGGACTTCCGCTCGCCGCTCGAGTGGTATCTGCCCGGAGACGTCACCCTGCCCGAGGCCGTGCCCAAAGAGCCGTGCGCGCAGGTCTGGGTGGTGACCGACATCCCGGAGGGACGGGCGCTCCTCTCCCTGGCCGAACCGCCTGCCGTCGACGTCGCCGGGCCCGTCCGAGTGGCCCGAGTGCCGTGGGATGAGGCCCTGACCGAAGAGGCCGCAGCCCGCGGCGGCCGCTACCTGGACTCCGCGGACGGCGGCGGTTGCCTCCGCCCGCTCGAGGGCCGCGTCACCTAGTCGTGGCCGCGCACGTCTCCCCGAGCGAGGCCAGCGTCTGGCACGTCGAGCGGAGACCGCGCTCGACGTAGAAGCGAAGCTCGGGGTAGCGGTCGACGTCCACGGCCTCCAGCGAGGCTGCGAGAACGGTCGCCGTCGCAGCGAGTGCACCGGCGGGCTCGGCGAACGGACCCTCGGCCCGCACGAGCAGCCAGCCCGGGAAGACCTCGGCGTCGAGCCCCTCCCCGAGCTCTGCCTCGAGCCGGTCGAGGTCGACCGCCGCCTCGCCGACGGGGACGGCGACGACCACCGCACCCGCAGGCCCGTCCAGCCGGTCGACCGCGCGCTCGAGGAGCGTCGTCTGCGAGTAGGGCAGGGAGGTCGCGTCACCGGTCGCAGGAAGGCCGGCGAGGAAGACCGACGAGAACGGGAAGAGCAGATCGCCCTCCTGCACCGTCGCGCGCAGCCAGTCCGCCGGCGCCGCCAGCCGCTCGCGGCTCCCGGTCGCGGTCGCGTCGGGGCCGCCTCCGAGGACGACGTTGGGCCACTCCCGCGGGTCGCGGACACCGCCGGGCGGCGAGAGCACCGCGACCACGGCGACGACCGCGACGCAGCCGATCGCCACGGCCGGGTGGAGGCTGCGCGTCAGCCACGCGACCCCGGCGCCGATCGCCGCCGCCCAGAGCGGCAGCGCGAAGACGAGGTGCCTCGGCGAGAGCCCCATCACGCTCTCCGTCCGCAGGAGCACGAAGAGGAGCGGCGGCGCGACCAGGGCCAGGAGGCCGAACGCCGCGAAGGCCGTCCGCGTCCGCAGTAGGACGACCGTGCCCACGATCCCGAGCCCGAGGAAGATCGCGTAGGTCCAGCCCTCGCCGCCGGCGAAGGACGCGAGCGCGCGTGAGAGCTGCGACCAGGCGTCCCCGGGCTCGGCGAGCGAGTCGTCGCCTCCGACGCCCACCGTGAACCGGTCCGCGAGCCGCAGGTCGGCGACCACGAACGGCAGGAACAGGAATCCGACGGCCAGCACGGGGAGAGCCGGTCTGAGCGGCCGCCCGCGCCAGACCGCGAGCGCCACGATCGCCTCCGCTCCGACGACGATGGCGCCGTAGGGGTGGACGGCGGGCAGGAGGACGGCCGCGAGGGCGGCCGCGAACGCGGCCCGAGGCGTCCGCAGCTCCAGCGCCCGGGCGAAGAGGTCGGCGGAGAGCGCGCTCACGAACGCGAAGAGGGCGTACATCCGTCCCACCGTCCCGTAGAGGGCGAGGACGGCCGAGGCCGAGGCGACGATCGCGGCCGTGGCGCCCGCGATCGGGCCGGCGAGCCGGCGGCCCAGGTCCAGGCAGAGCGGGATCGTGGCCAGCGCGAAGACGACCGAGAGCCAGCGGAGCGCCTCCGGCGAGGAGTCGAACGCCAGCGCGACATGGGCGAGGACGAAGTGGAGCGGGGCTCCCCCGCGGTCCCACAGCACCGTGGCGAGCAGCTCGCCCAGCGGGCGCGCGCCCAGGAGGCCGGCGACGGCCTCGTCCTCGAACAGGGGCTTGCCCCGGATATCCGGGACGAGACGCCAGAGGAGGATCGCCGTGCCGGCAGCCAGGGCGCAGGCGACGAGCAGCCCGTACGGCCCGTTAACCGGAAACCGGCGCGAAGGCTCCGGCCCGGTAGAGCTGGCCGGGGAGCTCCCGTCCGAGGACGCGCTCGAGCCACTCGGAGACGCCGATGAGCGCGTCGAGGTCGACACCCGTTTCCACCCCCTCTCCGTGGAGGAGGTAGACGAGGTCCTCGGTGGCGACGTTGCCCGTGGCACGCGGCGCGAAGGGGCAGCCGCCGAGCCCGCCGACGGAGGCCTCGAAGACGGTCGCGCCGGCCTCCAGCGCGGCGTAGGCGGCCGCAAAGCCCGTGTTGCGCGTGTTGTGGAGATGGACTCCGACCCGTCGTGCCCGTTGCGCGGCCGCGGTGACGAGCCCTTTCACCTGCCTGGGGACTGCGACCCCGATCGTGTCCGCGAGCACGACCTCGGCGACGCCCAGATCCGCGACTCGCCCGACCAGGTCGAGCACGCGGGAAGGGTCGACGGCGCCCTCGAACGGGCAGCCGAACGCGACGCTGATGGACACGCTGACGGGCTTGTCCGTCTCCAGGGATCCCAGGACGGCCAGGGCCTCCTCCGGGGTCGCGTTCTGGTTCTCCCGGCCGAAGCTCTCCGTGGCGGCGAGGTTGAAGTGGAGCTCGTCGAGGTCCGTCTCGGCAAAGCGCTCGGCGCCCTTGGCGTTCAGCACCAGGCCGGAGTAGGCGACGCCTTCGCGGCGCTCGATCCCGGCGACCACCTCCTCCGCCCCGGCCATCTGCGGGACTCGCCCCGGATGGACGAAGCTGACGGCCTCGACCGCGGGCAGGCCTGCGGCGGCGAGCCGGTTCACGAGCTCAGCGCGCACGGCAGGCTCGAGCACCGTCGGCTCGTTCTGGAGGCCGTCGCGCGGGCCGACGTCGCAGACGGTGACCTTCACGGGGGCCTAGGATACGCGCGCCGCGATGAGCATCCCCGTCTTCGCCGCCCGGCACGTGTACGCGGCCGTCGACCCCGCCGACGCGGTCGAGGCCGTTCGGCAGGCGTTCGTCGACCACGCGCGTGGCGACTGGCTCATGCCTTCCAAGGTCTACGTGCCCGCGCCGCCGGACGGCGACTTCCGGGCGATGCCGGCGAGGGGCGGCGGACACGCCGTGCTCAAGTGGGTGACCTCCTTCCCCCGGAACCCCGAGCGCGGCCTGCCGACCGTGAGCGGCATCGTCCTCCTCTCCGACGCGACCGACGGCCGCCTGCTCGCCCAGCTGGACGCCGGGGCGCTGACCGCACTGCGGACGGGCGCGGCGGCGGTGCTCGCGGCCGAGACGCTGGCCGGGGGCGACGGCCCCGCAGCGGTGGTCGGATGTGGCGTGAACGGGCGCGCGGTGGCGCGGACGTTCGTGGCCCGCGGTCGCGACGTGCTCCTGTGGGACGCAGACCCGGGGCGAACAGCGGAGGTCGCCGACGAGCTGGGCGCTCGCGTGGCGCGCTCGCGCGAGGAGGCCCTCGCCGCCGACGTCGTCGCCACCGTCACGCCGGGCCGCGAGATCCTCTTCGAGCCGGGCAGCCTGCGCCCGGGGCAGCACGTCAGCCTCATGGGCGCGGACGGGCCGGGCAAGGCCGAGATGGCCGTCGAGGAGCTCGCCCGCGCGCGGGTCGTCGTCGACGAGTGGGAGCAGGCGAGCCACAACGGGGACATCTCGCGGGCGGTCGAGGCGGGGCGTCTCTCGCGCGGCGACGTGGCCGAGCTGGGCCGGATCCTCATCGGCGAGCACGAGGGCCGGGCAGGGGACGACGAGATCACCGTCTTCGACTCGACGGGGCTCGCCGTCCAGGATCTCGCCGTGTCGGCGCTCGTCTACGACCGCTACCGCTCGCACGCGGACGACTCCGCGTTCGAGGGCGTCGTCGAGGTCGCGTTGAACTAGGAAAGGAGCAGGGTCATGGCTGGACGTCTCGTGCACTGGGAGCTCCCGGCAGAGGACGTCGACCGGGCGCAGGCCTTCTACGAGCAGCTCTTCGGCTGGTCGTTCCAGAGCTGGGAAGGCCCGTTCGAGTACCGCATGACGCAGGCCGGCGGCGATCCCGGCGGCGCCGTGTACAAGAGCGAAGGTCGCCCGCCGGGCGTGCTCGTCTACTTCGACACCGACGACATCGACGCACAGATCGCCCGGGTGCGAGAGCTGGGCGGGCAGGCCGAGGACAAGATGCCCATCCCGGGCGTCGGCTGGATGGCCGCCTGCCACGACACCGAGGGAAACGAGGTCCGCCTCTTCCAGTCGGACGAGTCCGCCCCGGCACCGGAAGGTATGCACACGGCCGACCGTTGAGGCCGGCCCGACCAGCCCCCCAGAGTGGGCTGAGCTAGCCCGTCTCGGCCGGGAGGCCGCGGCCGCACCAGTCGCTCCACGAGCCCGGGTAGAGCTTCGCGTCGCCGCGTCCGGCCTGCGCGAGTCGCAGCAGGACAACGGCCGCGGTGATCCCGGAGCCGCAGTAGGCCACGATCTCCCGGGCGTCGGCCAGGCCGTGCGGAAGCTCGTCCGGGAAGGGTGCGTTGCTGGAGCCGGGAATCCGGCCGGCGACCGGGTCGATCGGCTCCACCTCGCCGCGGTAGCGCTCGGGCAGGCGGGCGTCCACCACGGTGAGCCCGGGCTCGCCGAGCCGCGCCGCGAGCTCCTCGGCCTCCATCGTGTCGCCGCTGCGGGCCGCCGGCACGAACGCAGCCGGCGCGATCTCCTCCTCCCGGCCACGGAACGGCCCGAGCCAGGCGCCGATCCCGCCGTCGAGCACGGCAACGTCGTCGTGGCCGAAGTGGCGCAGGAGCCACCAGAGCCGTGCCGCGCCCCCGTTCAGGTCCTGGTCGTAGGCAACCACGAAGACGCCGGGGCCGATCCCCGCACCCCCGGCGGCGCGCGCGAAGTCAGCCTCGGCGGGCAGGGGGTGCCGCCCGCCCGGAGTGGACGGCGGCGCCGACAGGTCGGTCTCGACGTCGAGGAAGGACGCTCCCGGAATGTGACCCTGGAGGTAGAGCTCGCGCCCGCTGCCGGGTTTCGCCAGCTCCCAGCGGCAATCGACGAACTGATAGCGCATCGGCTACGAGCGGACGAGCTGGTAGACCTCGCCGTCCTGGTGGGTGAGGTAGAGCTCGCCGTTGACGCCCTCGCCGAAGGACGTGATGCGAAGCGAGGTGTCCAGGACGTTCGTCCGCCCCCGGATGAGGTGTCCGTCCGCGAACCGGAGCCGCCAGATGTGCCCCGTGCAGAAGTCGGCGAAGAAGTACCAGCCGCGGAGCGCGGGGATGGTGTGGCCGCGGTAGGAGTAGCCGCCGGTGATGGAGCAGCCGAGGGAGTGGCTGTAGACGCTGATGGGGAAGATGTGGGCGCCCGGGCCCCGGAGGCCCCCGGTCGTGCAGCCGCTGTGCGCGCGGCCCTCGTAGACGTCCCACAGGAAGTTCTCCGGCGTCCCGCCCAGCCTGTGCGGCGCCAGCGTGTCGACCTCCTCCCACGCGCCCTGGCCGACGTCGCCGATGTAGAGCCGCCCGTTCAGGCGGTCGAACGAGTAGCCCCACGGGTTGCGAAGGCCGTACCCGTCGATCCGCCAGCCCGCCCCGATGTTCCTCGGATTCAGGCTGAGGAGCTTGCCGTGCTTGCTGCGCAGGTTCTGGGCCCGGCCGCCGGGGTCGCAGCTGCCGCCGCCGTCGCCCTGCCCCGTGTAGAGCCGCCCGTTCGGGCCGAACTGCAGCCGGCCGCCGTTGTGGTTCGACGCGGGCTGGTCGAGCGCGAGCAGAAGCCGGCGCGAGCCGGCGTTGATCGAGGTGTGGGCCGCGTTCGCCGTGTAGCGGGCGACGCGCGTGTCTCCGTTCACGTTCGTGTAGTTGATGTAGACGAAGTTGTTCGACCCGTACTGCGGGTCGAAGGCGATCCCGAGCAGCCCCTGCTCGCCGCAGCAAGAGACGAGGCCGCCGACGTTGAGGAAGAGCGTCCGGGTGCTGCCCTGGAGCTTGTAGACCTGCCCGTCCTGCTCGACGACGTACAGCGTCCCCGAAGGATCGCCGCTCTTCGGCGCGGTCACCTGCGTCAGCTGGTCGAAGCCGCCGGCGACGAGCTGCAGGCGAACCGCCGACGCGACGCTCGGGACGGCCAGCGCGACGACGAGCATGGCAAGGAGGACCCCGGGGAGCTGCGGACGGCGCATCACGTCACACGGTAGCCCATCAGGCGGCTGCCGACTCCCCCCTTTTGTCCCAGTAGCGGCGCAGGCCGGCGTAGGACTGCCAGAAGGGCCCTGCTTGCTGGAAGAGGTCGGCCGTGGCCGGGTCCGCCGCCGCCCGCACGTCCGCTTCGGCTGCGGCGACGAACTCCTCCTCCGACCCGTCGCGGGCGCGCTCCGCCCAGGTCCGCAGGGCCGCCCGCAGCTCGGCGAGGTGGAAGGCGGGATCGTCGGCGACGCCGAAGTGGGCGAGCAGGAGACGCTCGGGGCTGCGCGCCTCGATCGCGTCGAGGGTGCGCTCCCACGCCTCCACGTCGATGTCCGGGGGCGGGGCGACCGGGGCGACGTACCGGCCGGGCTGGATGCGCACGCCGGCGGCGTCGCCCGTGAAGCAGGAGCCGTCGGGCGCCAGGTAGGCGACGTGGTGCGAGGCGTGGCCCGGCGTCGGGAACGCCTCGAGGTCGAGCACCCGGTCGCCCACGACCCGCACGTTCTCCTCGGGCACCGGCTCGAGCGGCCCCCACAGCCGGTCGAAGCTGTCCCCGTAGAGGCGGCGCGCGCTCCGCTCCAGGCGGCTCGGGTCGACGACGTGCGGCGCCCCGATCTCGCTCACGTGCACGAGCAGCCCGGGGTTCTCCCGGACGAGCGAGCCGGCCGCGCCCGCGTGGTCGAGGTGGATGTGGGTGAGGACGAGGTGGCGCAGCTCCCCGATCCCGAGCCCGTGCGCTGCGAGGCCCTCCCGCAGCGCGTCCAGAGAGCTCGCCGGCCCGCAGTCGACGAGCGCCGGCTCGTCACCTGCGAGCAGGTAGGAGCCGATGACGCGCTCGCGGCCGAGGTGCCTGAGATCGAGGAGCTGCACCCGAGGAACGCTAGCCGTAGGCCGCTACGTGACCGTGAGCGTTCCCTCCATGCCCGCCATCCTGTGACCGTCGACGGTGCAATAGAACTCGTACTCGCCGGGCTCGAGCGTGAGCGTGAGGGTGGTGCTCCCCTCGGTGATCGTGTCGCTCTTCTCTTCGACTCCGTTCCCCTCGACCTCGACGTTGTGGGACATTCCGGAGTCGTTCGTGAACTCGATCGTCACCTCGCCGGCCGGAGCGGTCAGCGTGCTCGGGTCGAACTTGAGGGCGCCGCTCGGGTCCGCAGCGAGCGCGATGGTGGTTCCGCCACCCCCGCCTCCCGTCGTGTCGGCGGAGGTGCCGGGCTCGGTGGAGCCTGCCGCATCGTCGTCGTCGCCGCCGCAGGCGGCCACGGCGAGAGCGAGGGCGAGAACGGTGAGCAGGAGCGTGAACAGACGTCGCGTCATGGGACTCCTTCCTGAGGTGGCCTTCCGAATCTACCTACGCGGGGGGCGGCGAAGTGGATCAGCAGAGCGGTCACGAGGATCGCCGCCCACGCCCAAGAGGGCTTCGGCACGATCATGCTCGGAAGCTTGAGTGACGTCGTGCCCCGCTTGACGAGCTGCTCGAGCCAGAAGTCCTGCAGGGCGTTCGCCAGGCCGTAGACGAACATGAGCGCGACGTAGAAGCCGAGGGCGACCCGCAGGAACGGTGTCCGGAGGTCGGGCACGACCCGCGAGAGCGCCAGCGCCGACAGCGCGAACAGTATTCCGTCCAGGCCGTGGTGGTGGCCGAGATGCACCGCCCTGAGGTCGGGGTGCCCAGGCTCGGGCCAGAGCTCGTCGCTCATGAAGAGCGAGCCGAGTCCGGGTATGTGCCCGATGTAGACGCCAACCTCTGCCAGCCACCACGGAAGGGCGGCGAGCACGAGGAGAACGACGGTCACTGCGCGCGCCGCGTCCCAGCCCCCGCCGAACGGGCGCGACGCGCCGATCCCGCCGCGGGCGAGGGCGACTCCCGTGAGGACAACGGCAAGCAGGATCCCGAGGGCGGGGATCGCGTTGACCGGCTTTGCGTCCAGGTCGGACTGCTCGACGACGCCGGGCCAGAAGACCACCGCGCAGAGAACGGCGGCCAGCGCGGCCACGACGGCAAGGCGGCCCCGGACCCGTTCGGCGACGACCGCCAGGAGCGCGATGGCGGCGAGTGACAACGGGAAGTTCAGGAAGACGAGCACCCGGCCTGCACCTGCCGTGAAGCCTTCGCCGCTGACGTTGTAGAACTCGTGCGCGGGCAGCCGGGAGTACGTGACCCACATGGCCACGGCGACGAGGCCGAAGAGCAGCCAGACCGCGAGAACCTCGGCGAGGCCGGGCCGCGGCGCATTCCCAGCGCTCACGCGCCCTACACTACTCCCGCCATGTCCGAATGCGCCTCCTGCGGCTTCGAGAACCGGCCGGGCGCGCTGTTCTGCGGAAGCTGCGGCGAGCAGCTCGGCAGGACCTGCCCCGCGTGCGGCGAGACCGTCGCGCTGGAGCTCGCCTTCTGCACCAAGTGCGGCTCCGCGATGGCGCCCGGCGAAGCCGACCTGCCCATCCTCGAGGAGCGCAAGGTCGTCACCGTCCTCTTCGCCGACCTGGTCGGCTTCACCGGCCGGGCCGAGACGCTCGACCCCGAGGACGTTCGCGGGATGCTCACGCCCTACCACGCCCGCGTGAAGGCGGAGCTCGAGAGCTACGGGGGCACGGTGGAGAAGTTCATCGGCGACGCGGTGGTCGCGCTCTTCGGCGCCCCGCTCGCGCACGAGGACGACCCGGAGCGCGCCGTGCGGGCGGCCCTGGCCGCCCGGGACGCCCTCGGGGAGCTGAACGCCGCCGACCCGGCGCTCGGCCTCCACGTGCGCATCGGCGTGACGACAGGCGAGGCGATGATCGCGCTCTCGGCGCGTCCCAAGGAGGGAGAAGGGATGGCGACGGGCGACGTGGTCAACACGTGCTCGCGACTGCAGTCGGCTGCACCGGTCGACGGGATCCTGGTGGACGAGCCGACCTATCGCGCGACGTCTACCGTGATCGAGTACCGCGAGGCCGCGCCCGTCCAGGCCAAGGGAAAGTCCGAGCCCGTGCCGGTCTGGGAGGTGGTTGCGCCGCGGACGCGTCTCGGCGTGGACATCGCCTTCCGCGGCGGCGCGGGGCTGGTCGGGCGGCAGGAGGAGCTTCGACTGCTCCGTGACGCGGTCGCGCGCTCCGAGCGCGAGCGCTCCCCGCAGCTGGTCACGCTGGTGGGCGCGCCGGGCATCGGCAAGAGCCGCCTCCTCTTCGAGCTCTGGTCGGCGCTCGCCTCCGACCCCGCCGCCTTCGTCTACTGGCGCCAGGGCCGCTCGCTGCCCTACGGCGAGGGCGTGAGCTTCTGGGCACTCGGCGAGATGGTGAAGGCGCAGGCGGGCATCCTCGAGTCGGACGAGTCCGAGGCGGCCGAGGACAAGCTGCGTACCGCGGTCTCGGCGGTGATCCCGGACGAGGTGGAGGCGTCGTGGGTGCTCGAGCACCTGCGCCCGCTGGTCGGCCTCGGCGGGCCGGCGCAGGACGCGGCCGACCGCCGCCCCGAGGCGTTCGGGGCCTGGCGAAGGTTCTTCGAGGCGCTCGCCGAGCAGAAGCCGCTCGTGCTCGTCTTCGAGGACCTCCACTGGGCCGACGAGGGCCTCCTCGACTTCGTCGACCATCTCGTGGACTGGGCCTCGGGTGTCCCCATCCTCGTCGTCTGCACGGCCCGCCCGGAGCTGCTCGAGCGGCGGCCCGGCTGGGGCGGCGGCAAGCGCAGCGCCCTCACCGTGTCGCTGGCCCCGCTCACCGACCAGGAGACGGAGCAGCTGATCGGCGCGCTCCTGGCCGAGAAGACGGTGCCGAACGGACGGGCGGCGAAGCTTCTCGCCCACGCGGGCGGCAACCCGCTCTACGCGGAGGAATACGTCCGCATGCTGGCCGAGCCGGGCGCGCGCGCGGGCCTCCCCCTCCCGGAGACGGTGCAGGGGATCATCGCCGCCCGCCTCGACACGCTGGCGGCCGAGGAGAAGGCGCTGGTGCAAAGCGCGTCGGTCGTCGGCAAGGTCTTCTGGGTCGGGGCGCTGGAGGCGGTGAGCGACAGGCCGCGGGCCGAGGTCGAGGAGGGGCTCCTGCGGCTGGAGCGCAAGGAGTTCGTCCGGCGCGAGCGGCGCTCCTCGGTGGCGGGGGAAACGGCCTTCGTCTTCCGCCACGGCCTCGTCCGGGACGTCGCCTACTCCCAGATCCCCCGGCCGCGCCGCGCCGACATCCACCGGCTCGCGGCCGAGTGGCTCGAGGGGCTGGCCGGCGACCGGGCCGAGGACCTCGCCGACCTGATCGCCCACCACTACCTGAGCGCGCTCCAGTTCGCCCGCGCCGCCGGCCGCGACCTCGCCGACCTGCCTGAGCGCGCGCGCCAGGCGCTCCTCGAAGCGGGCGACCGCGCGCTCGCTCTCTCCGCCTACGCGGCCGCGGTGCGCTTCTACCGCGAGGCGCTGGCGTCATGGCCCGAGGACGACCCCGAGCGGCCGCGGCTCCTCTTCCGCTACGGACAGGTGCTCTTCGGCGCCGAGGCAGCCGGCGCGGACGTGCTGGCCGAGGCGGCCGCCGAGCTTCTCGACAACGGGGAGCTCGAGCTCTCGGCTGAGGCCGAGGTGCTTCTCGGGGACCTGCTCATGGTCTCCCACGGCAGGCGCGAGGAGGCGGCGACGCACTTCGAGCACGCCGCCTCGCTTCTCGCCGAGCGCCCTCCGTCGCGGTCGAAGGCCCGCGTCCTGGCGATCCGCGCCGGCTTCTACCTCGCCGTGGACGAGGCGGAGGACGCGATGGGCGCGGCAGGCGAGGCGCTGGAGATGGCGAACGAGCTGGGGCTGGACGAGCTCCGGGCGCACTCGCTCTCGACGCTCGGCTTCTCGCGGGTGATGACCGGCGACCTGGAGGGCCTGCGCGACCTGCGCGAGAGCGTCGAGGTCGCCGCCGCCGCGAACTCGCCCCAGGCTGCCCGGGGCTACAACAACCTGGCTTCGATCACCGCCGACCTCGGCGACCTTCCGCACGCGTTCGAGCTCTACGAGGAGAGCAGGAGGGTGGCCGAGCGCTTCGGCGACGCCATCGCGCTTCGCTGGCTCGACATCGAGCGGATGTACGAGCTCTACTGGCGAGGCGACTGGGACGGGGCGCTGGAGGTCGGTGACAACCTCTTGACGGATTCCGACGAGGACGCCGCGCTGCACAAGCCGGACGCCCTGCTCATCCGTGGGAAGATCGCGCTCGCCCGCCAGGGCGCCGAGCAGGCGCTCGGTGATGCCGCCCACGCCCTCGAGCTGGCGCGGGCGGTCGGCGCCCCGCAGATCATCCTGCCCGCTCTCGCCCTCGATGCGCACGCGCTCGCGGCCGCCGGCCGCTCCGACGCCGCCGGCCTGGCCGCCGACGAGCTGCTCAGGCTGTGGCTGGACGAGGGGCGAGGCATCTCGCTGGCGTCGTTCTGGCTGGCGGACCTCGCATTCGCCCTCGCCGAGCTCGGCCGCGCCGGGGAGCTGCTTCTCGCGGCGGACCGCACGCCGACGCGCACGCGCTGGCTCGACGCGACCCAGGCGGTCGCCGAGGGCGACTGGCAGCGCGCCGCCGGGATCTTCGCCCGGATCGGCTCCCTCCCGGACGAGGCTCTGGCGCGCCTCAACGCCGCGGCGGGCCTGACCGAGGCGGAAGCCGGCGAGCAGCTGCGCCGCGCGAACGCGTTCTACGGAAACGTCGGCGCGGCCGCCTCCACGCCCGCCAAGTAACAGACTGTCACCTGGCGGCGCCGTTCTAGTCGCGGTCGTGGCGCTTCTGCGTGTCCGGGTGGTCCACGGCCTCGAGCTCGAAGAGCTTCCCGCGGCCTCCGATCGCCGCGTAGACCGCCTCTTCGTTCTCGGGATCCTCGACGTTCACGAGCGCGAACCAGGTGTTCTTCTTCGTGCGCCCGACGAAGAGCACCTCGCCGCCGTTCTCCCGGGCCTCCTTGCGGACCGCCTTGGCCCGCTGCTTCGGGCCGGGGTTATCGGGGTCGATCACCCAGTAGTGGTGCGGCACGTCACCCTCCTAGCTTCGCTTCCGCGGCTTCTTCTCCACCTCGGCGGGGCTCTTGAGAACGATGCCGGCGTCGCCGGCAGCGGCCTTCAGCGCAGCCCGTAGCTTCTTCGGTTCCTTCACCTTCGACATGTTGACGAGGACGAAGTACTTGCCCGTCCCGTCGACGCCGACGAAGAGCACCTTCCCGCCGTGCGCCTTGACGGTCTTCCGGATCTCGGCGTCGTTCGCCCGCGCGCCCGAGGCGCCGGGGGCGACCCGAAACCAGTGATGGGGCATGCCTGACCCTCCTCCCTGCCTCAGCACCGGCATCCTTGCATACCGAAAGGGGTGCGGCTAGATCACCCTTTCGAGTGAGGGAACGCCTCCCCAGGCCGGGTTCAATTCGTTCTGGCTTCCGCTGGAGGAGCCCTAAGAGGAGGTACCTGCGGCCGCGTGGAACTCAGAGAGGTGAACAGCCTGGTTCCCGGGGCGACCCAGGAGACCCTCCCGACGCCGCCCCCCGCGCGCTGCGACGGGCTCGTCGACTCCTATCGCCGACTCGCCGACGTCTTCCACGAGGTCCTGTCCGAGCAGACGCACTCGACCGTCCTCGAGCGCATCGCCGACTCGCTTGCGGACGTCATCCCCTACGACGCGTTCACGATCTACCAGGCCGACGAGGCTCGCCGGCTACTCATCCCCGTGATGGCGCGGGACCGCTGGGCGGACGAGATCATGAGCGACCGGCCCGTGCTCGGGGAAGGGATCACCGGCTGGGCGATCGACCACTGCGAGCCGCAGCTCGTCAACGACGCGCACCTCGACCCGCGCGTGAAGACCGTCCCCGGAACCCCCGACGACGAGCCGGAGTCCCTCATCTCCGTCCCGCTCGTCGCCCGCGGCGCCGTCAAGGGCGCTCTCAACGTCTATCGGCTCGGCGCCGGCGCGCGCTTCACGGAGGAGGAGTTCGAGCTGGCCAAGCGCTTCGGGGACGCCGCCGCGCTCGCGCTCGACAACGCGCAGGTTCGCGCCGCCCTCGAGCTGCAGGCGCAGACCGACTCCCTCACCGGCCTCTACAACCACCGCTACTTCCATGACCGCCTCCGCTCCGAGCTGAACCGTGCGAGCCGGACGCACGACTCGATCGCCGTGCTGATGCTCGACATCGACGACTTCAAGCGCGTAAACGACATCCACGGTCACGGCGTCGGCGACCTCGTGCTCGTCGAGTTGGTCGACCTCCTCCAGGCGACCGTGCGCGCCTCGGACGTCGTCTGCCGCCTCGGCGGCGAGGAATTCGGCGTGATCATGGCCTCATGTGACGCCGGGGACGCCCTCGGGCTGGCCCGCAGGATCGTCGACCGGCTCGCCGAGACCGAGATCGGGCCCGCGGGCAAGCTCAGCGTCTCCATCGGGATCGCGCAGGGCCCCGAGCACGCCATGAACCCGCGCGAGCTGGTCGCGTGCGCCGAGATCGCGATGATGACCGCCAAGGCGCGCGGCAAGGACCAGGCCGTCCTCTTCGAGGAGGAAGAGGAGGGCGAGCGCCCCGCCCCGGCCGCCGTCGGGCGCGACGTGCGCTCGATCGCGCACCTGAAGATGCTCCAGAGTCTCGCAGGCAAGCTCAACCGCCTGAACGACGTCCGCGAGATCGGCGATGCGATCGTCAACGAGCTCCGGATGCTCGTCGACTACCACAGCTGCCGCCTGTACGTGGTCGACGGCGACGACCTCGTCCCCGTCGCGTGGCGCGGCGACCTCGATCCCTACTCGGACGAGAGCGTCGAGGCGCTCTCCTGCCGGATCGGCGAGGGCATCACCGGCCGCGCCGCCGAGACCGGCGAGTCGATCCTGCTCTCGAACGCGCTCGACTGCGACTTCGCGGTCACGATTCCGGGCACGGACGACGTGGACGAGTCGATGATCGCCGTCCCGCTCCGGTACGGCACGCGCGTGATCGGCGCGGTCGTCATCTCCAAGCTCGGCGTCGACCAGTTCGACGAGGACGACGTGCGCCTCCTCGAAGTGCTCGGAGGCCACGCCTCGGTCGCGCTCGAGAACGCTCGCCTGTACGAGGCCGAGCGGCTCGAGGCGAAGCGGGCGAGGGCCTCGCTCGAGATCTCGAACGCGCTCCTGGAATTCAGCCGCCGCCTGGCGCTCGCCGAGTCACTCGACGAGGTGCTCGAGCGCGCAGTGGAGCTGTCCGCACGGCTGCTCGAGAAGCCGCGGTCGTCCGTCTGGCTCCAGCACCGCGCCGGCGAGGATCTCGTCGTCCGCGCGCTCTTCGGCTACGGCTGGCGCGACGCCGGCATCCTCCAGGAGACCGCGCTCACCGACGAACGCGCCCGCGAGCTGCTCGACGCCGACGAGCCCTTCCAGATCGAGGCAGGCAAGTTCCCGATGGACGGGAGCAAGGAGCTCAACCGCGGCCGCGCCGCGGTCGCCCCCCTCCGCCTGGACGGCGGCCGCCTCGGCTGCATCGTCGTCCGCACCGACCCGGACGGAGACTCCTTCGACGATCGCAGCATGCGCCTGCTCGCCGGTGTGGCGCACCAGGTGAAGCTCGCGGTCGCCAACGCCTCCAGCTTCGAGAGCCTGGAGCGGACGTTCCTCTCGACCGTCGAGGCGCTCGCCAACGCGCTCGAGGCCAACGACGAGTACACCTCCTCGCACGCGCGCTGGATCACCGACATGGCGCTCCACGTCGGCCGAGAGCTCGGGCTCGACCCCAAGACCCTCAAGCGCCTCGAGCTCGGCGCGCTCTTCCACGACATCGGCAAGATCGGCGTGCCCGAGGCGATCCTCTCCAAGCCCGGGCCGCTCTCGGACGAGGAATGGAGGGTCGTCAGGCTCCATCCCGAGCTGGGCGCACGCATCCTCGCTCCCATCGAGCGGCTCGAGCAGGTGTGCGAGATCGTCCGCCACTGCCACGAGCACTGGGACGGCACCGGCTATCCCAACGGGCTCGCGGGAGAGGAGATTCCGATCGAGTCGCGGGTGATCCTCGTCTGCGACGCCTACCACGCGATGACCACCGACCGGCCGTACCGCCGGCGTCTCTCCGTCGAGGAGGCCTGCCGGCGCCTCCGGGAGGCGGCGGGCAAGCAGTTCGACCCGAAGGTCGTCGAGGTCTTCCTCGCGCTCGACGCTCCGGCGATGGCCGGCCGCGCCGCCTAGCCTTTTTCTGAACCTCTCCCGAAACGAAGCCCTGAGCCGGGGCCGCACTGGTCGGCGCTCCGGCTACGAGCCTCCTGCGTCGCCTCGCACCGCCCAGCGACGGCGGCAGGCTCTCGGAAAGGTTCTAGCTTTCCGCCAGCTCGACGCGCTCGATCGTGACCGGTTCGCGCGGGCGGTCGCCCGCGTCCCGGTCGACCTCGGAGATGCCGTCGACGACGTCCATTCCCTCCGTGACGCGGCCGAAGACCGTGTGCTTGCCGTCCAGCCACGGGGCGGCCTCGGTCGTGACGATGAAGAACTGGCTCCCGTTCGTATTCGGGCCGCGGTTGGCCATCGCGAGCGCGCCGCGAACGACCTGGTGGGAGTTCGCCTCGTCCTCGAACTCGTACCCGGGCCCGCCGGTTCCGTCGCCGCGCGGGCAGCCGCCCTGGATCATGAAGTCGGGGATGACGCGATGGAACGTGATGCCGTCGTAGAAGCCCTCGCGCGAGAGCTTCGTGAAGTTCTCGACCGTCCTGGGCGCGTCCTCGTCGAAGAGCTCGACGACGACCGGGCCGTGTGTAGTGTGGATCGTGGCGTTGGTCATGCCGCCACCGTATCGGAATCCACGAAAGCGGCTCTGGTACGCCGTTTCGCTGCCGGAGCGGGCGGCGCGGGCGCTGGTCGGCACCCTGGCCGGGCTGGTCCACGAGAGCGCGCAGGTGCTCCTCCCGCGCTTCGTGCGCGGTTCCCGTCTCTACGAGGCGACGGCGAAGAACGCGCTCCGGATCGCGATCGAGGCCGTCGGGCGCGTGGAGCCCGAGGACCCGCCGGAGGTGTCGGCCCAGGAGATCACGAAGCGCAAGGCCGCCGGGAACGTCGTCGAGCTGGGCTCTATCGCCGCCTTCGGCTTCTCCCCGCTCTGGCTGCTCGCAGCCGCTTCCGACGTGGCCCACGGGTCGCGGGTCTACCTCTCGTCCTTCGTGGACGAGCTGAAGCGTGCCGGCGTCCTCGCCGCGGAGCGCGAGATCGGCTCGGTGGACGAGCTGCTCGAGACGCTGGAGAACGCCTCCGGCCGCACCGCCGGGCTGATCGACGTGCCCCCGCTCGAGCTCGCCGAGCTGCGCTCCACGCTCGGCGAGTTCCGGCGCGACGCGTCCGGCCTCCCAGGCCCGAGCGAGCTCGCCTCCCTCTACCGCGGGCTCCGCGCGGAGGCAGCCCGGGAGCGCGGCTCGCTCCTGGAGGTCTCCGTCGGCATGGGGATGGCCTTCCTCCTCTCCGCGAAGAGCGTCGCGAACCAGCATCTCGCCGTCCCGTACCGCGAGGACTGGGCGCCGCTCCGCCGCGAGGGGTTCGCCGCCTACGCACGGCGGGTTGCGGGGCCGTACGCCCGCGCCGTCGGAGGGCATTTCGACCCGGGGCGCCCGTCGTGGACGGAGCGACTGCTCCTCAAGCTGGAGAAGGTGCGCTGAGGAGGCTCCAGGCCGGACGCCTCTCGTGCCCCTGCTCCCTGTGCGGAACAGGCTGACCGCGGGCTCTGAGGCTAAAGTCAGGGGATGGCGACGTGCCCCAACTGTGGTGGCACCATTTCCAAGAGGGCCCGTTACTGCTCGGCGTGCGGCGTTCCGCTGCGCGCGAGCGGCGGCGTGCAGCCCCGCTACATCGCCGCGAGGACAGCGGAGCAATCGGAGGTGTGCGCAATCGGCTGGTGGCACGGCTACGTGAGATCGGACTTCTACGCGGCGTCGATCGACGCCGACGGTCGGGAGCGAGACGTCGCGCGCTCACCGCGTTTCTCTTGGTGGAGGGGCGACCCGCCTCCACCGCTTCACGAAGGCGCCCGCGCCGCCCACGACGCGCTCGTCGCCAGGCTCGTCGAGAACGGCTGGAGGTCGCTCGGCGCCGCCTCAGGGCCCTGGTACGCAGTCCGCTTCCAGCGACGGACCAGCGCCTTGCGCGCGCTGTCCGGCCCGCCCGACGCGGACGACTACGGCGAGGGCTCCGGCTCGGACACGGCCTTGTCTTAAGTCGACCGGCTGGAAATCTCCCGAAAAGTTCCTACAGTCACAGTAGGGACCCGCGCTGCTGCGGCCGGTGAGGGGAGGGGCGCTTTGCCTAGCTGGGAGATCACGACTTGGATCGCCGTCGGCGCGTCCGCGCTCGCGGCGCTCCTGCTGGCTGTCTCGATCGTGCTCTCCCTCCGCCTCCGCCGCGGGGGCGACTCCGCGGCGCGCTCCCGGCGCGAGGCGGAGCAGGCATGGGAAGAGGTGCGGCGTGAGCGAGCGGCCGCCACGCGCGGGCGCAGCGAGCTCCACTGGCTCCGCCATCTCGCCGAGGTAGGTGCGGCGGACTCCATCGAAAGCTCGCTGCGGCGCGTGCTCGAGTCCGCCACCGGCCTAGGCGAGTCGGCCGCGGCCATGCTCGTCCTCCCCCAGCCAGACGGCGAACCGCTCGTGGCCACCTTCGGCCTCTCCACGGAGGAGTCGTCGCGCGAGCTGCTCGGCCTTCCGCCTGGAGGCGCCGGGGCACGCGCGGTCAGCCTCAGCTACTGCTACTCCGCAGAGGAGGAGGCGCACGACGAGTTCAGGCTGAGCGGCGGGCTCGCGCTGCCGGTCCTCGACGAGGACGGCGGCCGCCTCGGGACCCTGGCGGTCTTCTGGCGGCGTGTGGAGCGTAAGGTGACGGAGGAGGAGCTGGAGCGGCTGGAGGGGCTGGCCGCTGCGCTGGGCCCCTCGCTTCGCAACGTCTTCCGCTTCGAGGAGCTCCGGCGCGCGGTCGACCGTGATGCGGTCACCGGCCTCCCCGGCCGGCGCTCGCTGCGCGACTCGCTGGACGTCGAATGCGCCCGGGCGCGACGCTACACGCATCCACTCAGCGTGCTGCTTCTGCGCGCCCCCGGCGAGGAGCGCCTGCACACGGCGGCCGAGCGCCTGCCCTCGGACGTCCGCATGCCCGACCTCGTCCACCATCTCGGCGACGGGCGCTTCGCAGTTTTGCTGCCGGAGTCGTCTCTCGGCGACGCCGAGCGCCTCTCCAGGAGGCTGCGCCTCGCGTGCGGCGAGGGGCCGACCCCGACTGCGTTCGTCGAGCTTCGCTTCGAGGACGACGCCGGCTCGCTGCTCGAACGGGCCGAATCGGCCCTGGCCGGCGCCGAGCTCCTCACCGGGGCTGGAAAAACATGGTCGAGAGCTGTTGAACCCGGCGGCCGGGCGGGATAAGTTTGGAGCGGCGTACTGTGGCTACGATTCTCGAGCTTGCGGACTATGCGGAGGTTTCCGCGGAAAACGTCCTGCGCGTGGTCCACGGCGAGCCCGTCAGCGAGGACGTCGAGCGGCGCGTCCAGGACGCGATCGACGCGCTGGGCAGCCCGCCCCACCCGCGCCAGGTCGAAGTCCTCCCGGCCCTGCCGAACGGCGTCGGGAGCGACGACCTCCTCGAGCGCTTCCAGGCAACAGCGGCCGAGCTCGAGGCCGCGCTCCCGCAGGGCGTCGGCTCGGTGGTCTACGAGGCGCTCCGTGTCGAGGTCCGCCCCGTCGCGCAGCACGTGGCCGAACTCGGCGCGCTCTTCGAACGGATGCTGGCCCGCCTCGAGGACGTCTCCACGAGCGTCGAGGACGAGCGGCGCGACCGCCTCGAGGACGTCGCGCTCATGACGGAGCTCGTCACCTCCGGCTGGCGCTCGGTCGACCGCCGCCTCGCCCGGCTCGAGCAGATCGTGGCCCGCATCGAGGCCGCGCGAAACGGCCGTCGCGAGGCCCGCCTCTACCGCCTCGACGACGCGGCGGGCAACGGCCCCACCGAGTAGCTCATCGGACGGTACGCTCACCCGGTGCCCCGCGCCGGAGAGACGATCGAGAACCCGGCCACCGGCGAGACGACCACCTTCGTCGTGACCGCCGCGGACTCCGATGGCGCCCTGCTTCGGCTCGACGTCGTCATGGCTCCCGGCCGGCCGGGTCCGCCCATCCACGTTCACCGCAGGTTCTCGGAGAGCCACGACGTTCGCGAAGGCCGGCTGGGCATCACCATGGACGGCGCCGAGCGCGTGGTCGAGGCGCCCGGGAGCATCGACATCCCCCGCGGAACGTCGCACACCTTCAGGGTCGTGGGCGACCAGCCGGTGCGGACGATCGTCGACCACCGAAACCCGGGGCGCTTCGAGGACTTCATCGACAGGCTCTACGCGCTTGCGCGCGACGGGAAGACCGACGAGAGGGGCTCACCGCGGAACATCCTGCAGACGGCCGTGATCGCCCGCCCCCACCTGGACGAGTTCGCACTCGCGAAGCCGCCGTACGCGGTGCAGAAGGTCCTGTTCGCCGTGCTCGCGCCGCTCGGGCGGCTCTTCGGCTTTCGGCCGTGAGCGAGAAGGACGATCTCACCCAGTTCTGGAGCGCATCCTCACGGGGCTGGAGCGCAGCCGCCGCTTCTGGTCGCACATCCCATCGGAACCACGCTGCAAGCTCTGCAGCGCCCCGTACGGGGCGCCAGGGAGCGTGATCACGCGCGCCTTGGGGGGAGGGCCCTCCCCGCTCAACCGCCGACTCTGCAAGTGGTGCATCCGCCACGTGCACAAGCACCCGGGCGGCGCCGAGGTCGAGATCTCGGTGCTCCTGGTCGACGTCTGCGGCTCCACCTCGCTCGCCGAGAAGAGCTCTCCCGAGGAGTTCTCACGGCTCATGGCCCGCTTCTACGGCACGGCCACGCGAGTGGTCGACAGCCGCGACGGGATCGTGGACAAGTTCGTCGGCGACGAGGTCGTCTCGCTCTTCCTCCCCGGGCTCGCGGGCCAGGGGCATGCGGCCGCCGCGATCGAGTCGGCCCGGGAGATCATGGCGATGACCAGGGACGAATCGGCAGAGCCGTGGATCACGGTCGGCGCCGGGGTCCACACGGGAATCTCGTTCGTGGGCATGGTCGGCGAAGGCGACGCCGAAGACTTCACCGCTCTCGGCGACACCGTGAACACCGCGTCGCGGCTGACGGATGGGGCCGCAGCCGGCGAGATCGTCGTCAGCGAGGCGGCGGCCGCGTCGGGGAGCCTGGAGACCACGGGGCTCGAGCGCCGAACGCTCATCCTGCGCGGGCGCGAGCAGCCGATCGACGCCTGGGTCGTCCGAGCCTAGGAGGGTTTGGCGGAATGCCGCTCGCCGTGGGGACGTGATGGTCGTTCCGAGACAAGGACGCAGGGAGCGCTCGTAGCCGGAGGCTACGGGCGTGACTGAGGACGCCGACTCGGGGCGAGCAGCGCGGCCCCGCGACACAGACTGTATTTCGCCAAACCCTCCTAAGCCCTGCGAGGGCGCGCGAGGAGGCCGCCCACGAGGATCGCGAGCCCGCCCGCGAGGCCGATGAGGCCGCCCTTCCCGACCGAGCTGATCGTGTCGGGCTGCCAGTACGGATAGAGGATGTAGCGGCCGGCCCAGAGGAGGCTGAGGAACGTCCCGAGCCCGATCAGGGTGCCGCTTGCAACCGCGCGTCCCCTGGTGAGGAAGAACGAGGCCCCGACCGCGAAGGCCGCGGCGGCAATCGGCTCGAACGCCCACCAGCCGCCGTCCCGGTCGATCAAGGCGCCGGTGCCCTTGCGCGTGGGGTCGGGGCCGTCGTTGAAGGGGACGATCGCCCCGACGACGACGAGCGCCGCCCCGCCGATCACAAGCGCCCTCGGCAGCCAGCCCGAGCCGGCGTCGCGCTCCTCCCGGTCGGCCGCGATTCGCACGGCCGCGGAGCCGACGAGCAGAAGGCAGCCCGCCAGCGCCAGCCAGGCGCCGCCCACGTTGACGGACTTCTCCTCGGCCTGCGTGTTGCCGGCGATCCCGAGCCAGCCCACGTAGCGGGCGACGCCCGCGAGCGCGAAGCCGAGGAACAGGCCGGTGCCGAGCCGCCGCAGCCCTGTCGAGTAGGAGAACAGGAAGGAGACGGCGGCGCCGACGAGGAGGCCCATCGGCGGCATGCTCGAGAAGTAGCCGAGCCCGTCGCGATCGCCCGCGCCCGGGTTCGGATACGCCCACATCTTGTGCTGGAGCCAGGTTCCGGCGACGAGGAGGACGATGCCCGCAAAGCCGAGGATCGAGGCGAGCGCCGGGACCGGCAACCCGGTCGACGTGTCCGCGACCGCAGTGGCCGGCTCCGCCTCGGTCGAGGCGGTCGAGACCGCGGTCGCCTCCGGCTCGGGGACCGGCTCGACGATCCGCTTGAGCGCGCCGATGAGGCGGCCCATTCCCGAGCGCCAGTCGGCGTCGCTGAGCGTGAGCGCATTGCGACGGGCGAGGAGCGCGAGATCGGGCGGCAACTCTTCCTCCTCGGGCATCGTCGCCCCGCCGACGAGCACCGGGATGACGACGGGATCCCCGTGGAGCGCGGTCGAGACCTCCACCCGGACGAAGTCCTTCGGGTCGTCGAGGCGCTTCTCGCCGTCCAGGTTCTTCGCGTTCAGCCAGCCGCGGCCGACGACCACGAGCAGGGCGTCCGCGGCCCCGACGGCCGACGTGATGCGCTCCACGAAGTCGACGCCGGGCTCGAGAGTGTCGACGTCCATGAAGACCCGCTCCGCGCCGAACTCCTCCGCCAGGCTGTCGTAGAGCCGCCCTGCGTGCGCGGGAGCATCCTCACGGCGGTAGCTGATGAAGATTCCGGACGTGCTGACCCCCCTCCCGTGGCAGCCCGCAGGACTCAGGGACGGCTTGAGTGTACGAGCCGCTTCTGACGGCAGCAAGAACCGCTGCCGCTGACCCGATTCCGGCTACCACTCCGGCAGGTCGCCCTCCCGGTAGGGACGCTCGTCGTCGTCCGGGAAACGCGCGTAGGCCTCCTTGGGCATGGGCGTCTCCTCCAGGACGCTCGCACCGTGGGCCTGCGCGACCTCGGCGACCGGGTAGAGCACCTCGGAGTCCGGCTTGCGTGCGCCGATCGCAAGGATCAGGCACGGACCGTCGCCGGCGCCCACGAAGACGTGCTCGGTCCACGGCGGGCAATGGACGAAGTCCCAGGCGCGCAGCCTCCGCTCCTCGCCCTCGACGAGCAGCAGGCACTCGCCGGCCAGGACGAGGAAGTTCTCCTGCGCGTTCTCCCCGTGGTACATGCAGGCAGGCTGCCCCGGCTCGAGGACGGCGACGTTGACGCCGATCTCGGCGAAGCGCACATCCCCCTGGAACGAGCAGTAGCTACCGAAGACCTCGTTCTCCCACCAGCGCGCCTCGCGCGCGTTGACGACGAACCAGCCCTCACCCTGCGGGACGAGCCCGTTCTCGGTGGGCACCAGCTTTGCTTCCTCGACCATGCGGATCTCCTCTCGGCGGACCGCAGCAGCCTAGACTCCTCCGGTCACATGGCGACGCGCCACCTGATCGGCCTCCTGCTCGCGACCGAGGAGGACTGGCCGAGCGCGTTCGAGGCCATCCTCGGCCGGCTCGGCCCTCTGAGGTACGGCGGCGACACGCACCAGCTGGCAGCGGCGCGGATCCTCAACGAGCCGTTCGACCTCCGCTCCGCCCCGCGCTACACGCTCGTGATCGACCGGCTGTCCTGGTGGTACGACCTTCCGCGCGAGTGGCTGAAGAAGATCGCGCTCCTCGACGACGTCTACCTCCTGAACAACCCGTTCACGTTCCAGGCGATGGAAAAGCATGCCGCCTACTGCGCGATGATGCGGCTCGGGCTCCACGTGCCGGATACGTGGCTCCTTCCGCACAAGCTGCCGCCCGACAACCCCCGCTACGTGCCCATGGCCGAGCGCTACAACCCCGCGTTCGACCTCGAGCAGATCGGCGAGTCGGTCGGCTATCCCCTCTACATGAAGCCGTTCGACGGCGGCATGTGGGTCGGCGTGACCCGGGTCTCGGGGCCCGAGGAGCTGCACGCCGCCTACGACGAGTCGGGCGAGCGCATGATGCACGTGCAGGCGAGCGTCGAGGACTACGACGTCTTCACCCGCAGCCTCTCCATCGGGCCCCAGACGCGCGTCATGAGCTACGACCCGGGCGCGCACGGCCACTACCGCTACCAGGTCGACCGTGACTTCCTCCCGCCCGAGCTCGAACGGGAGGTCGCGGTCGTCAGCCGCCTCATCAACGCCTTCTTCCGCTGGGAGTTCAACTCGTGCGAGACGATCGTGAAGGACGGCTGCGCATATCCGATCGACTACGCGAACGCCTCCCCCGACATCGCGCTCGTGAGCCTCCACTACTACTTCCCCTGGGCGATCAGGTCGCTGGTGGCCTGGTGTGCGTTCTGCGCCGTGAGTGCCCGCTCGATGCGACTCAACCAGCGGACGCGCGAGTACTTCGAGGTCGGCGACAGCGACGATCTCACCTACCAGGAGAAGCTCGTCCGCTACACCGAGCTCTCGGACGCGTACTTCCACGCCGACGAGTTCGAGGAGTTCTGCGCCGTCGTGCTTCCGCACCTCGACGAGCTCACGGTCGACTACGTCGAGAGCCCCGGCTTCGACGACCTGATCGTCACGGCGATCCGCCTCGAGGTCGAGCGAGAGCGGCAGGAGGAGATGATCGAGCGCTGCCGCGGGCTCACGCGGGCCTGGGCCGCCGACGAGCGCGGATCAGCGTCGTGAGCAGCGTCCGGCGTTGTCGTGCCGACGAGCAGCCCGTCATCCTTGCGATCGTCAACGCCGCCGCCGAGGCCTATCGCGGAGTGATCCCGGAGGATCGCTGGCGCGAGCCGTACATGGATTCCGCCGAGCTCGAGAGCGAGATCGCCGAAGGAGTCGTGTTCTGGGGCTACGAGGCGGACGGCACGGTGATCGGCGTGATGGGGATCCAGCCCGTTGACGACGTCGATCTGATCCGCCACGCGTACGTCCTGCCCGGCAGCCAGCGCCACGGAGTCGGCCGCGCGCTGCTCGTGCACCTGCGGGGCCTGACCGGGCGGCGCATGCTGGTCGGCACCTGGGCGGCCGCCGACTGGGCGATCCGCTTCTATCGCCGCAACGGCTTCGAGCTCGTGTCGCCCGAGCAGAAGACCGCGCTGCTCGAGACCTACTGGACGATCCCTGACCGCCAGGTCGAGGCCTCGGTCGTGCTGGCCAATCCACCGCTCGACGAGGCCTGACGCGCGCGATCTAGGAGCCGGAACGGGCTGCCTGGCAGTCCTCGTTCGACTCGAGCTCGTCCTTGAGCTCGCCGCCCTGCAGGCTCTCGAGCTGGCCGACCGAGCTCTGCAGCTCCTGCCCCATCTGGCTGAGCTGCGTGCCCGCCTGCGAGATCTTGCTGATGAGCTCCGGGAGCGAGTCGCTGCCGCTCCCGAAGGTGGAGCGCAGGTCGTCGACCCCCGACTGGATCGTGGTCGTCATGTCGTCGACGATGCTCTTCGCCTCCTGGCCGGACTCGGTGTCGGGCGCGCCCAGCCCGCGGACATCGTCGAGAAACGACTCGGTGGCGTCGAGACCGTCGTCGACCGCGCTTTGGACAGAGTCGGCGCTCAGGTCCGACGGGCTCTGAAACTGGCTGACCGTGTCGTCGAGCGACGTTCGCCAGTCGGCCGCGGCCGAGCAGAAGTCCGACACCCACTGCTCGGACGACGACTCGTCGTCTCCGCCTCCGCCGCAGCCGGCGGCCAACACAACCACCGCGACGAGCGTTGTCCAGATCACACGGCTCACACCGACTCCTTCCTCCTGCGATTATCCGTGCCCATGGCCCCGTCTGTCGAGTCGGACGGATTCGTCGGCCTCAAAGCGGCCCTCGAGTACTGACTGCCGCAGCTGGGCATCCTTCCTCGCGCTAAGCTCTGGCTGCATGAGCGTCGAGCAGCTTCGAGTCGAGCGCCCGCCGAGGCGGGCACGGAGCGGAGCGACGGGGTCCTCCGCTACTACGAGCTCGCGAAACGGGCGGAGTGGCAGACGTCCGACGTGCCGTGGGGCGAAATCCCACCGGTCCCGCAGGCGCGGGGCTCCGCCGAGAAGAAAGCGCGCCGAAACGACGTCTGGCGCTCGGTCATCACCCAGCAGTACCAGGCGGACATCCTGGCCGTGAAGATGGCGGCGCAGCTCCTGAACGCGGCGCCCCACCACGAGGCCCGGCTCTACTACTCGACGATGGTCCAGGACGAGTCGCGCCACGTCGAGGCGTGGCTCAAGCTGCTCGGCGAGGTGGGCGGAATGGCCGGAGCGCGACCCCTACCTCGACGAGCTTGCGCGCATGTTCCTCGACGAGCTCGAGCTACTCGAGGAGAAGGTGTTCCTCATGCAGGTCTTCTTCGAGCGGCTGATCATTCCGCGCTTTCGCCTGATCGCGCGCTCGTCGCGCGGGACGATCCTGGAGGACATCTGCAACCGCCTCACCATCGACGACGGCATCCACCACGGCGCCGGCATGGCCTACGAGCGCGTCCTGCTCGAGGACTCCACGAAGCGGGTGAAGCAGCGGCTCGTGAAGGCCGCGAACCGGATGCTCCCGATCTTCGTCGAGCACTCCCTCTGGCGGCCCCCTGCACGCGCCTGGATCGGGCGGGCGATGCACGACCGCGACGTCCAGCGGCTCCGCGAGGACCTCGACGACGGCGTGCGCCTGGCGAACTCGCTCGGCCTCGACGTCAGCGACGTGCAGCTGCCCTACTAGCTTCCGGCCACACGGCCGCGAGCTGCGCGCCGAAGAGGAAGATCGCCGCGCACAGGTAGACCAGGAAGAGAAAGCCGATGACGGCCGCAAGCGACCCGTAGACCAGGTTGTAGTCGGCGAAGCGCGACAGGTAGATGCCGTAGCCGAACTGGGTGACCTGGATCGCGACCGCGACGAGGAGCGCCGGGGCCCACAGGTCGGCGAACGGAGGACGCTCCGGGGGCACGTAGCGGTAGAGAAGCAGCGCCGTCGCGAAGACCAGGGCGAGGGAGACCACGAGTTGCGTCAGGTCGCCGGCAGTCGGCCCGAGCGCCTCGAGGCCGAGCGCCGATCCCAGCCTCCTGCCCACGTCCTCGACCATGCGGACGACCAGTGTCAGGGAGAAGGCGACGAGGATGAGAACTCCGGCCAGGAGGACGAGCACGAGGTCGAACGCCTTGCCGCGCCAGGCCTTCCTGCGCTCCCTGCCCCAGACGTTCGTGAGGGCGATGCGGATCGAGGCCATCATGCCGCTCCCGGCCCAGAGGACGCCCAGCAACGCAACGAGCCCGACCGCCGAGGCGGGAGTCCCGAGCCCGGCGACAGCCTCGTCGAGACGGACGCTCCCGTCGGGCGAGAGGAGCAGGTTGTCGACGGTCCACGTGACGATGTCGTCGCGCCGCTCGTCGTTCTGGATCAGGAGGCCGAAGATAGAGACGAGGAAGATCGCGAGCGGGAAGAGCGAGAAGAGCACCCGGTAGGCGATCGCCGCCGCGAGCTGGGGGCACAGGTTCAGGCTGTAGGCCGCCGCGGCCTCTCGGCCCACGTGCCAGAGGCGCCGGGAGAGCCGGGCAAGCATGACCCGGCCTCGTTCTCCACCCGGTTACCCGTTCCTGCGAGATACTGGCGGCCCTCCCCCGCCCGATCAGGAGCTGGAGCCCAGAACGCGGATCCGCGAGCAGACGAACGCCGCCACCTCGACCAACAGCCGTCGGCCGACAGTACGACGCGCAGGACCGCCGACCAGCCGCCAGCCACGAGCGCTACGGCCGCGACAGGCGCGCCGAACGTGTCGTGATCCGATCGACGACTCGGTCGGCGCTCCGGCCCTTCGCGGTCACCCGGCGCGATCTCGAGCGCTGGCCATGCGGGCTCGTCAGCGCCTCCTCCACCGCCCTCTGCTCGCCGCCGCCGGGCTGCTGACGGGCCACGGAAGTCGTCACGGCCTCGTCGACCTCCTGAAGAAGTGACCGACTCCCCGCGACGAGAGAGCCTCTAGTCACCGCCCCCGCGGGCGCGACCGGCGAAGAACTCGAGCGCCTTGCGGGTCTTCGTCTCCTGCTCGCCCGTCAGGTCGACGCCACGCTCGGAGAGGAACGCGCGCGTCGCGGCAGCAACCTGGAACGCCTCGCCCGGGGCGCACTTGGTCGAAAGCTCCAACAGGCGCGAGTCGTCCGGGTAGAGCCACATCTCCGCGACCATCTTCCGGCCGAGCTCGGGTGGCGCGAACTTGACCTTCAGGACGAAGATCGGGCCGAGGATCGCGAGGTCGTCCAGCGTGAGGCCCTCCGGTGCGTGCTCGGTGTAGAACGCACGCTGCTCCTTCGAGAACAGCTTGCGGACGGCGCGGTCCCCGGTCACGGCCTCCTTCACGCGAGGCGTCTCGAGGACGCCCTTCATCGAGCCGGAGCAGACGAAGCCGCCGGGCATGGCGTCGACCTCGACGCCGAAGCTCGGCGACGTCCTCAGCTCGGCCGGGAGCTTCTCGGGGACGACCGGCCGGAGCTTGACGACCGAATCGTCGCCCTTGCCCTGGATCCGCCGTGCGCGCACGACCACGCCGCTCGAGTTGAGGGTCAAGTCGGGGGTGTCGAAGAAGAAGACCTGGCGGATCTGTGCGTCGAGCGGGTCGATGTCGAGCCTCTTCGCAGCCACGCGCTGGGCATCGGCGGGGACGGTCAGCTTCAGCTCGACGCTGTCCGCGTTCTTCGTCAACGCGAGTATCTCGACGAGCTGCTCGTTGGTCAGTGCCGGAGGTGTCTCGGTGGCAGCCATTGCCTCTCCTCGATAGGGAAACCGTGATTATCCCGCTCTTTGCTCCTCACATGCCTGCACACCGGCGCAAGAGGCTCACCTCGAGACGACGAGCTCCCTCCCGATCAGCTCGACCATGGCGAGGTCGCGATGATCGAGGTGCTGGAGGAAGACCCGCTCCACGCCGACGGCCTCGAGCGCGTCCAGGTGCTCCCTCACCTGCTCGACGGTGCCGACCACCCCGGTCTCGCGCGTCTCGGCGAGGAACGCCTCGGGGTCGGAAGCGCCGGTCACGGCAGCGGCGCGGCGCCCGCGCTCGAGAAGCTCGGCCTCGTCGACGGCGACGACGCAGGTCGTCATGAGCGAGAAGCGGAGAGTCGCCGGATCGCGACCGGCGCGCTCGCATGCCTCGTCGAGCCTCTTCCGCCGCTCGCGGAGCGTCTCGACCGCGGCGAAGGTCGTGTTGTACTCGTCGGCCCAGCGCACCGCGGGCTCGACCGTCCCCCGCCTGGCCGCCCCGCCCACGATCAGAGGCGGATGGGGCTTCTGCACGGGCTTCGGAAGCGCACGGCAGCCCTCGAGGCGGTAGTGGCGGCCGTCGAAGTCGAAGACGTCTTCGGTCCACTGCCGGTGCACGACCTCGAGCTGTTCGGCGAAGCGCTCGAGCCGGGTCGGCTGGTCCGCGAAGGGAAACCCGTACATCGCGTGCTCCGGCTCGTGCCAGCCCGCGCCGAGGCCGAGCTCGACCCGGCCGCCGGAGACGTGGTCGGCGGTGACGACGACCTTTGCCAGCTCGGACGGGTGGCGGAAGGTCGCCGGCGAGACGAGCGACCCGAGCCGGATCCGCTCGGTCCGCGCCGCGAGCGCGGTGATCGTCGCCCAGGCGTCGAGCGCCCCACGGCCGGGGATTCCCATGACCGACGCGTAGTGGTCGGAGCGGAAGAGCCCCTCGACCCCGTTGTCCTCACACGCCCCAGCGAGCGCGACCCAGTCCTCCCAGGTCACGTCCTCCTGGCCCTCGATCATCAGGCACAGGCGCACGCCGTAGCCCCTATTCGCCCGGGTCTGGGAACCGGCGGACGGCGCGCCAGACCTCCGGCTCGCTGTAGTCGAGGTAGCGCGTGCGCGTCAGCCGCAGCTCGCCGTCGTCCAGGAGCCGCCCCGGGAGCGCTCCCTGGTGGAGGCGGATCTCGTGGTAGTTCCGCGGCGAGACGTCGACAGCCTCCCGGTGGAGCGGGTTCTCGCCCCATCTCGCCGGACCATCGGGCCCGGTGAAGAGGATGAGGTTCCCGTAGGAGCCCTTCACCAGCTCGAGGTCGTAGTAGCTGAGGAGGCCGTGCGCGGCGTAGGCGCTCATCTCCCCGACGAGCTGCTCCTCGAGGTCGAAGAGGAGCGCGGTCTGCGCGTCCTCCCGCGGCCGTCCGAAAAAGCCGACGACCAGGAGGTCGCGCGCCTCGATCAGCGCATGCGTCTCGGGCACGACGAGCAGGTGGCGGAGACCCGCCCCGTCCGTCTCGCGGATGACGACGTCCCTGCGGCTCTCGGCAGGCTCGTCGCACCACACCCGCGCCCGCTCGCGCTCGTGGGCGAGGAGCATCCGGAGCGCCTCTTCGTCCCGGCGCGTGTGCACGGGATCGGTGAAGGGCTTCTCGGGAACCGTCTCGTCGGCGCCAAGCTGGATCTCGTCCGCCATGGATGGAACCTAACGCAGCCTGGGCCCGCAGTCAGGGTCAGGCCGGGTGGATCTCGACGATCGTCGCCTTCCACGCACCGCGCGGTGCCGGGACGTCGACCGCCTCGCCGGCCTTACGACCGAGCAACACCGCCCCGAGGGGAGAGGTCGGCGAGACGGTACCGTCCCCGCCCACGCTCGAGATCTCCAGCTCCATCCTCTCGCCCGTCTCGTCCTCGACCACGACGTGCGAGCCCACGACCACGGTGTCCGAGCCCACGGACTCGACGACGACCGCCGTATCGAGCCGCGAGCGCAGGATCGTGATCCGCCGCTCGAGGAGGCCCTGCTCGTTCTTGGCCGCGTGGTACTCGAAGTTCTCGGAGAGATCGCCGTGGCCGCGCGCGACCGCTATCGCCTGCACGACCTCCGCCCGCTTCGGCCCCTCGAGCTCGGCGAGCTCGGCGGCCAGTCGGTCGTGCTGCTCCGGAGTGAGCTGCTCGTCCATCAGACCGGAGCCAGGCCGCGCGCCTTGCGACTGCTGGCGGATTGCCGCCGCTGGGCGGAGAGCTCGACCTTGCGCAGGCGCACGTTGCCGGGCGTCACCTCGACGCACTCGTCCTCGCGGATGTACTCCAGCGCCTGGTCGAGCGAGAGCGGCCGCGGCGGGATCAGGCGGACGAGCTCGTCCGCCGTCGAGGAGCGCATGTTCGTGAGCTTCTTCTCCTTCGTCGCGTTGACGTCGAGATCCTCGGCGCGCGCGTTCTCGCCGACGATCATCCCTTCGTAGACGTCGACGCCCGGGGCGACGAACAGCGAGCCGCGCTCCTGCAGGTTGAGGATCGCGAAGCCGGTCGTCGTCCCGCGGCGGTCCGCGACGAGCGCGCCTGTCGGCCTCGTCCGCAGGTCACCCGACCAGGGCTCGAAGCCCTCGAAGACGTGATGCAGGATGCCCGTGCCGCGGGTCTCGGTGAGGAATTCCGTGCGAAAGCCGATCAGGGCGCGAGCAGGCACGACCACGTCCATCCGCACCCAGCCGCTGCCGTGGTTGACGAGCGCCTCGGTGCGACCCTTGCGGAGCGCGAAGAGCTGGGTGACGACGCCGAGGTACTCCTCGGGCACGTCGATCGAGACGCGCTCCACGGGCTCGTGGAGGACGCCGTCGATCCGTCGCGTGACGACCTGCGGCTTGCCGACGGTCAGCTCGAAGCCCTCGCGGCGCATCTGCTCGACGAGGATCGCGAGCTGAAGCTCGCCGCGCCCGAGAACCTCCCAGGCGTCGGGCCGCTCGGTCGGGAGAATGCGAAGTGAGACGTTCCCGACGAGCTCGGCGCGCAGCCGCCCCTCGACCAGGCTCGCGGTCAGCTTGTCGCCGTCGAGGCCCGCGAGCGGCGAGGTGTTGATCCCGATCGTGACCGAGAGGGACGGCTCGTCCACCGAGATCACCGGCAGCGGGCGCGGATCGTCGGGGTCGGCGAGCGTCTCGCCGATCGTCACCTCGGCGATCCCGGCCACGGCGATGATCTCCCCCGGGCCGGCCTCCTCCGCCTCGACGCGGTCGAGCGCCTCCGTCACGTACAGCTCGGTCGCCTTCGCCCGCTCGATCGTCCCGTCGGCGCGACACCACGCGATCTGCTGCGCGCGCCGGATCGTCCCGTGGAGGACGCGGCACAGGGCGAGCCGCCCGACGTAGGGCGACGCGTCGAGGTTCGTGACGAGCGCCTGGAGCGGGTGGCCTTCCTCGTAGGTCGGCGCCGGAATGTGCTCGAGGATGGCCTCGAGCAGGGGCTGGAGGTCGGGCGCGAGCGCGTCCGGGTCCGGGTCGAGCGAGGCACGACCCGCCTTGCCGTTGCAGTAGACGATCGGGAACTCGATCTGGCTCTCGTCGGCGTCGAGGTCGAGGAAGAGCTCGTAGACCTCGTTCACGACCGCCTCGATCCGCGCGTCGGGCCGGTCGACCTTGTTGACGACGAGAATCACGGGCAGCCGCGCCTCGAGCGCCTTGCGGAGGACGAAACGCGTCTGGGGCAGCGGCCCCTCGCTCGCGTCCACGAGCAGGAGCACGCCGTCGACCATCGTCAGCCCGCGCTCCACCTCGCCGCCGAAGTCGGCGTGGCCCGGCGTGTCGACGATGTTGATCTTCGTCCCGCCGTAGCGGACGGCCGTGTTCTTGGCAAGAATCGTGATCCCCTTCTCGCGCTCGAGGTCCATCGTGTCGAGCACTCGCTCGGCAACGTCCTGGTTCGCACGGAACGCCCCCGACTGCCAGAGGAGGGCGTCGACGAGGGTCGTCTTGCCATGGTCCACGTGCGCCACGATGGCGACGTTGCGGAGATCGGAGCGAATGGGCACCGACTGAGGGTAGCGACAGAGAAGAGCGGCCCGGCCGGCAGTCGTGGGCACGTTCAGAGTGCGCCCGCGAGCTCCTCCAGCCGGCGGTGGGCGAGCGCGACTGCCATCGCTCCCTCCCCGACGGCTCCGGCGACGCGTTTGGTGGAGCCACTGCGGGCGTCTCCGGCGGCGAAGAGCCCCGGGACGCTGGTCTCCAGGGCGAGCGGGTCACGGTCGAGCGGCCACCCCTCGGGGCGCCGGCCTGCAGCGAGGAGATCCGGCCCGGTCAGGATGTAGCCGGCCCGGTCGGTGAGGACTCCCACCCCCGCGGCCCAGCCGGTCCGCGGCACCCCTCCCAGGCACAGGAAGAGAGCGTGGGCCGGAAGGCGCTCCGACCTCCCGTCCCGGACGACGGTGACTGCCGAGAGGCTCGTCCCGTCGGACTCGACCCCGGTGAGCTCGGTCTCGAGACGGACGTCGATCAGCGAGCAGCGCTCGATGCGCTCGACCAGGTAGGCGGACATGCTCTTCCCGAGGCGGTCGCCGCGGACGAGCATCGTCACCCGCGCCCCGTGGCCGGCGAGGTTGAGGACGGCCTGCCCGGCAGAGTTGCCCGCCCCGACCACCACGACGTCCTCGTTCGCGCAGCGTGGGGCCTCGCTGCGGCCGGCGCCGTAGTACACGCCGCGCCCGAGCAGCTCCTCCACCCCGGCCACCGCGATGCGTCGCCACTCCATGCCCGGCGCCGCGAGGGTGAGCGAGGCCGTGAGCTCCAGGCCCCCGGCCAGCTCGATCGCCGTCGGCCCGCCGGGGTCGAGCCGGCTACCCACAACGCCGCGCAGGAGGATCAGCTCGGCGCCGAACTTCTCGGCCTGCCGCCCGGCCATGCGGGCCAGCTCGGCGCCCCCTATCCCGTCCGGAAAGCCGAAGAAGTTCTCGATCATCGAGGTGTGGGACGCCTGGCCTCCGGGGACGTCGCGCTCGATCACAACGGTCGAGAGCCCATCGGAGGCCGCGTAGACCGCCGCCCCCAGGCCGGCAGGCCCTGCCCCGACGACGGCGATGTCGTAGTGCGACCGCTGGGGTGGCGCAACGATGCCCCAGCGCTCGGCCAAGGCCTCGAAGGCGACCCCCGCATGGACCACGTCCCCGTCGATCACGACCGGGAGCTCGGCGTCGGCCAGGCCGCGCTCGTCGAGCAGCGCCTGCGTCTCCGGCGAGTCGACCTCCAGCCAGTCGTGCGGCTGGGCGATACGGGTCAGGTAGTCCCGCAGGCGGTGGTGCTCCGGATCGAGACCGCGGCCGATCACCTGCACGCTGGGCCGGACGGGACTCATTCGGCGCCGAAGCTAGCAGAAGGGAGAGGTCGCCCCTGGTGGCCGTAGTCCAGGGGCGACTCTTCGCGTCGGGGCGCCCACGGACGCCGCTGAGCCCGCCGCAGTCCCGGGTTAGAAGACGATCAACTGCCTCAACGCCTCGAAGAGAGCCTCGAGCGCCGCAAGCGCGTCCATACGCATCGAGTCCGCGTCCGCGGAGTCGTCGGGAGCGGCCGACTCCTCGTCGCCGGGCTCGGGGCTCGCCTGGTCCTCAGGCGTGACGCCGTCGCGCTCGTGGGCCTCGCGCGAGACGCACTTGCCGAATGCGTTCGCCTTGTTCTCGTTGGAGCCGTACTCCTCGGCGAAGGCTTCGGCGCCCATCTGCTCGAATTCGAACTTGCAGACCCACGCGGGGTTCTGGTGCTTCGGGCCGTCACCGCCTTGCCCTCGAGCGGCCTCACGCGCCGCGCGCCGCTCCTGCTTCTGCTCGGCCTTCTCGGCCTTCTTCGCCTGACCCTTTCCGGCCCAGGCAGGCTTGCCGTTGGCCTTCGCGCCGCCGTTCCCGGCGCCCGCCCAGGCGGGTGGGCCGTGGCCGCTGCCATTGCCCGGCTTGGCGCCGGCCGCCGGAACAAGCAGGGCGACGGCGAGCGCGGCGGCGAGCAACGTTGTCAGTCCAAGCTTCATGCGGGCTGCCTCCATGCTGGGAGCGATCGTCACCAGCACAGACTCCGCGCACGCAAGAAACTTGCGCGAACTTGAAGCCTGCCGTCGATCCGGCACAATGCCTGGTATGGCCGTCGCTCCGCAAGCGAGCCAAGCTCGGGCCGTGCTGGCCCCAACCGAAACCGCAGAGCAGCTGTTCCAGGAGCACTCGGGGTGGATCTACGGGTACTGCCTGCGCGTTCTCCGCTCGCCGGAGGAGGCCGAGGACGCGCTTCAGACGACGTATCTGAATGCGTTCCGCAGCCTCAACCAGGGAACCCGCCCGAGGTCCGGCTCGGCGTGGCTCCTGCAGATCGCCCGCAACGTTTGCTTTGTCCGGCTGCGCTCGGCGAGTCGCCGAGGCAAGCTCGAGCGCGGCCAGGATGTCACGGTCATCGAGGAGACGGTCGCAGCTCCCGACGGCCCGCGGGAGGACCTTATGGGCCTCACTGCCGCGCTCGTCGGCATGCCGGAGCAGCAGCGAACGGCGATCCTTCTACGCGAGTGGCAAGGCCTCTCCTACGTCGAGATCGCCACCGAGCTCGGGATGACGCAATCAGCTGTGGAGACGTTGATCTTCCGCGCGCGGCGCTCGCTGGCAGCCGGGCTCGAGAATCCCGGGAGGCGGAAGGGCCTCCGGTCGCTCTGCGCGTTCGACCTCGGAGGGATCGTCACGGCGATCAAGGGCTTCCTCGCAGGGAGCGCCGGCGTCAAGACGGTCGCTGCGATCACGGTCGCGGCGGCGACGACGGCAACGGTGGTCGCCACCGATCCTGCCGGCGTCTGGCCCGACACGCACACGCCGAACGAGGCGCCGGCAGCCGTTCAGGGCTCCGGGCCATCCGCGAGTTCGCATCCAGCCGTCGGCGATCCGACGTCACCCCGGCCCGAGCTGCCCGTGCACCCGCAGACGGAGCCACCGGGCCGCACGCAGCGCCGCGCGAGCGCGGCCGCGCCTTCGGCCAGGCGACGGCGGCTGCGGCGAAGGCCAAGTCGAAGACGAACAACGGGAACAGCAAGGGCAAGGCCCACGCTCCAGGTCAGGTCAAGAAGACCGAGGCGACGCAGAACGGCTCCCAGGGTCAGGGCGCGTCCGCAGGCGGGAGAGTCAGGGCAACCGGCCAGGGCGGACCGCCGCCGCACGCCCAGGCCAAGGCGCTGAAGAAGGACAGCAAGCGCACGAAGTCATCTGGCTGACCAAGGAATGCCGGTCGCCGGCTCGTCGTTCCTAGTGACTAGAGCAACGAGCTAGAGAGGTGGACGAAATGGCTGCTCTCGCGATCATCGCGCTCCTCGTCGTCATCGGCCCGCTCGCGTGCTTCTACGGCGTGGACTCGCGCCTGCTCGGCGACAGGGGCTGGTTCGGAGACCCGCGCCGGTAGCCGCTAGCGGCAGTGCGAGCGCCGGCCGGCGAGATCGGCGAGGAGCCGGCTCAGCACGCCCGGGTCGCCGGGCAGCTCGAAGTGGTCGACGCCCGGATTGTCCGTGAGGCTGAAGCGGAAGCAGGGCATGGCCGCCCACACGAGCACGGCGTCGTTCGTGAGGTCTTCCTGGTTGATGTCGCCGTCGCGCGTGAAGAACTCGTTCGAACCGTCGACGACCTGGCCGACGGACAGGTCGTCCAGCAGCATGCCGACGGGCGTCTCGATTCCCGAGCCCTTCTCGGCGTAGACGTCCACGTCCGGGAAAGCCGAGGGGTCGGCGAACTCGACGAAGCCGATGTAGCGGTCGGCGAGGCGCTTCGCCCAGGGCAGGCCGGCATCCTCGAAGAGGTCCGCGTAGTCATCCGGCGTGTACGAGCGGCCGGTGGAGGCGTCCTCGACGACCGTCTCGAGGCTGTCGAAGATCCGCGGGTCGGAAGCGCTCATGTAGCTCGAGGGCGCGCTGAGATACATGAGCGCGCTGCTCTCGGCGTTCTCCGCCGTCGTCGGGAAGGTGAAGTCGGTGACGTTGAGCCCCGTGAAGAAGAGCGGGTAGAGCAGGCCCTGCCCGGGGAAGTTGCCGGCGATCGGCGTGAAGCCGTGGATGTACCTGTGCTTCCACTTGCGCGACGTGTGGGTGAGGAGGTACTGGGCGTACAGCGGCCCGTTCGAGTGACCCACGAGGTGCACGGGCTGCCTGCCGTTGTCGCGGTAGGTGTCCACGATCAGTTGCTTCGTCTGCCGGACGAAGTGCCGCATGTCGGGAGTGAGGCGCGAGTCGTAGCCGGCCACGCGGATGTCCCGGTCGCGCACATATCCCACTGCCTCGAGCGCCTCGTACATGGGCTCGTAGAAGGGCGCGCTCTCGGTCGAGCCGTAGTCCTTGACCGCGACCGTCACGCCCTGCTGATCCCGGAAGCGCTTGCTCTTCGGCCCCCGGTTCGAGATGCGGAGGGTCATCAGCTTGTCCTGGCAGACCTGCGAGAAGGTCGTGCTGGGGTTGTCGTTCAGGAACCAGTCCTCGAACGTCCCGGAGCGCGGGCACTCCGGCGCGACCACCTGATTGTGGACGGTGATCTCGAGCTTCGTGAAGTGGAAGGCCGGGAAGACGACGACCGGCGTGCGCCGGGTGTGGTGGCTGCCTCGATCCAGCGAGGCGGTCGCCGAGGCGGGGACGAGCAGCGCGGCAGTCGCGACGACTGCGATCAGCGCGACCAGAACGCGGAACCGTGCACGGACGTCCTTCATCTGTCCTCCCGGGGAACCTCGAAGGGCCCCGACTGTACCGCCGCGCCGCCCGCGTTACAAGGCGCCGAGTGTCACGGGGCGAGCCAGTCCCCGAGCGGGAGCCTCGCCCGCAGCGAGGAGAGGTCTCCGGCGTCGCGGATCTCCGAGGCCGCGGCGGCCATCGCCTCGACCGCCACCCACGTGAGGCCGCCCCCGACGCTGATCCGCCGCGCGCCCGCCTCGACGATCTCGGCGAGCGACAGCTCGGGCAGTGCCAGGACGTTGACCGGGCTGGAGACCGCCTCGCAGACCGCCCTGATCTCGTCGACGGTGCGCAGGCCGGGGGCATAGAGCACGTCGGCGCCGGCCTTCTCGAAGGCCTGCAGGCGCGCAATCGTGTCGCCGAGGTCGGGGTTGTCCCGGATGTGGTTCTCGGCCCGGGCGGTCAGCGTGAAGGGAAAGTCGAGCGCGCGGGCGGCCTCCACCGCGGCGGCGACCCGCTCGACGGCGTGACCGGCTTCGTAGATGTGGCCGCCGGGGTCGTAGTCCTCGATCGACCCGCCGACCGCCCCGGCCGCCGCAACCCGGGTGATCGCCAGCGCGGCGCTCTCCGGTTCGGGCCCGTAGCCGTTCTCGAGGTCGACGGAGAGCGGCAGGTCGGTCGCCCGGTCGAGCGCCGCCGCGTGCGCGACCACCTCGTCCAGCGTGACGGAGCCGTCGAGGCGTCCGAGCGTGAAGGCGAAGCCGGAGCTCGTGGTCGCGAGCGCCTTGAACCCGAGCGCGGCCAGGACGCGGGCGGAGCCGGCATCCCAGGGGTTGGGGAGCACGAAGGGCTCGCCGACGTGCAGCGCCCGAAACGCTTCGGCCTTCGCCTCCTGCCTGGTCACCACGAGACCTTGCCAGGTCCTGATGAATCTCGGCCTCTCGGTGGCAGACGGCGTAGAAGGCGAGCACGCCACCTCGGCGGAATACTTGGAGCTGTGCAGACGGTTCACCCGGTTCGCCATCTCCTCCGCGCCAAGGACCTGATCGACGCCCGCTACCGCGAGCAGCTGGACGTCGCCACGCTGGCCGAGGCCGCCCACCTCTCCCCCGCCCACTTCAGCCGCGAGTTCCGCCGGGCCTTCGGCGAGTCGCCCCACCAGTACCTTCTGACCAGACGGATGGAGCGCGCGGCGGCGCTCCTCCGCAACACCGACCGCTCGGTGGCGGACATCTGCCTCTTCGTCGGGCTGCGGAGCGTCGGGTCGTTCACGACGACGTTCGGCCGGACCTACGGGATGTCCCCGACCGCCTACCGAGCTGCCCAGGCCCCCGCGGTCGCGGTCGCCCGAGTACCGACCTGCGTGCTCCAGGCGTACGCGCGGCCCCAGTCCAGCAGGTTTGGAGAAGACAGCCGCGGGCAGCCTGGCTAACGTCGCCGCTGACCGTTCACACCATCAGGAGGAAGACAATGCTGAAGCAGCTCACCCACACGCAGGTCTGGGTCCACGACCAGGACGAGGCCCTCGCCTTCTACACGGAGAAGCTCGGGCTGGAGCTCCGCGAGGACGTCACCGTGCCCGAGCTGGGCAACTTCCGCTGGCTCAGCGTCGGCGTGCCCGGCCAGCCGGACGTGGCCATCACACTGATGGCCGTCCCCGGCCCTCCGGTCTTCGACGAGGAGACCCGGGCCCAGATCCAGGCGGTCCTGGCCAAAGGCGCGGGCGGCGGGCTCTTCTTCGCCGCCGACGACGTTCAGGCGAGCTACGAGGAGCTGAAGAGCCGCGGCGTCGAGTTCACGCAGGAGCCGACGCAGCAGCCCTACGGCCTCGATGCCGGGTTCCGCGACTCCTCGGGGAACCACTTCCGGATGCTGTCGACGGCGTAGCGCCGGCAGCGGGCACTGAGCGACCGAAGCGTCCCGTGCGCGGGGCGCTTCGGTCGTTCGTCGAGATCCGGAGCCGGCTCAGCCGCCGGCCGCGGCGAGGACGGCCTTCACGATGCCGTCGTAGCCGGTGCACCGGCAGAGGTTCCCCGAGAGCGCGATCCGCACCTCGTCGTCCGACGGGTGCGGATTTCGCTCGAGCAGGGACGTCGCGGAGATCAGCATCCCCGGCGTGCAGAAGCCGCACTGGACGCCGCCCTCTTCGAGGAACGCGCGCTGGAGCGGCGCCAGGTTCACGCCGTCGGCGAGACCCTCGACCGTCGTCACCTCGCGGCCCTCTGCCTGCAGGGCGAGATACGAGCACGAGTTCACCGGCTTCCCGTCGAGGAGCATCATGCAGGCGCCGCATTCGGAGTCGTCGCAGCCTTCCTTCGCGCCGGTGAGCCCGACGCCGTCGCGGACGGCGTAGAGCAGCGTCGTCCCCGGCGAGACCTCGACCGGGTAGGCGACGCCGTTCACCGTGAGGGTCAGCGGAACCTTCACGACGCGCCTCCCGTCGCGAAGACAGCGTTGCTGGCGGGCACCGGGACCGCCTCGCCGAGCGCGCGGGCCACGGCCGCCGTCAAGGCGCGACGCGCCACGACCTCCGCCATCGCCCGGCGATAGTCGGCTGACGCGCGGACGTCGGAGATCGGCTCGGCGGCCGCGGCTGCGGCGTGAGCGGCCTGACGGACCGCATCAGGGCCCCCGTCGGAGCCCACCAGCGCCTTCGCCGCCTCCGGCACGAGCCGGATCGTCGGCGCGAGCGCCGTGATCGCGACGTCGGCCCACTCGATGGTCCCCCCGGCGAGCGTGACGGCCGCGGCCGCCCCGACGACCGCGATCTCCATCTGCCGCCGGTACTCGAGCCGGACGTACGAGCTCCCGGTTCCGGCGGCCGGCAGCGGGATCTCGACCCCTGTGAGAAGCTCGTCCGGTGCCGCGGCGGTCGTGCCGGGGCCGGTCATGAGCTCGACGACCGGCACCTGCCGCTCGCCCGCTCCCGAGCGCAGCGTGACCGTCGCGCCGAGGACCATGAGCGGCCCGCCGGCCTCCATTGCCGGCGAGGCGTTCATGAGGTTGCCGCCGATCGTCCCGTGCGACCGGGTCGCGTGCGAGCCGACGATCGAAGAGGCGTCGGCGAGCGCGGTGAGCCGCTCCAGCACGACGGGCTCGGCCGCGATCTCCGCATGGGTGACGAGCGCACCGAGGCGGAGCCGGCCGTTCTCCGCCGCGATCTCCCGCAGCTCGGCGAGGCGATGGATGGCGACGATGCTCTCCGGGAGCGGCGCCTTGCCCTGACGCGCGCCGACGACGAGGTCAGTCCCACCGGCGACCGGACGGGCGCCACCGCTGAGCGCAGAGAGCGCCTCGTCGACGGTCGTGGCCGCGACGTAGGCCGAGGTCACTGCGGCTGCCCGGAGGTCACGGCCCAGACCCGCTCGGGGGTCATCGGCAGCTCCCTGACGCGCGCGCCGACGACCTGGGCGATCGCGTTGGCGATCGCGCCCGGGGTCGGCACGGTCGGAGGCTCGCCGACGCCCTTGGTGCCCAGCGGTCCGCCGTTCTCGGCCGGCGTCTCGATCCAGGCGACGTCGATCTGCGGGGCGTCGGCCGCGGTGACAAGCTTGTAGTCCAGAAGGTGCGGATTGCGCTGGCGCCCGTCGGCGTCGAGCTGGGACACCTCCAGGAGCGCCTGCCCGATCCCCATGACGACCCCGCCGTAGACCTGCCCGCTCGCCCCGATGCGGTTGACGATCGTGCCGGAGTCGTGCACGGCGGCGACCTGCAGCACGCGCACGACGCCCGTCTCGCGGTCGACCTTGACGCGGGCGGCGTGGGTGAAGACCTGCGGCTCGAGGAACGACTCCATGCCGAGCCGCCCGAGGCAACCCTCGGCGTCGCAGGGCGGGTTCTTCGGCGGTCGGCCCGAGCCCTTGCCGATCAGCCGCTCGCCGGCGCCGGCGAGCTCGGAGATCTCGATCGCCCTGGCCGGCGAGCCCACGACGCGCACGCGGCCGTCGGCGAGCTCGAGGTCCTCGCGCGCCACCTCGAGCCGCTTCGCGGCCATGTCCAGCAGCATGTCGCGCACTTCGACCGGCTGCTGCGACCACGGCGCGCCCGTTGTTCATCGTCGTCTGCGAGCCTGAGGAGCCCGCGTCGAACGGGGCCGCCTCCGTGTCCTGGTAGAGGATCGAGAAGTCCGTGGGATCCATGCCGAGCACGTCCGCGGCCAGGAGCGGAAGCGCCATCACGGCGCCGCTGCCGTTCTCCTGCGCGCCCGTGACGATCGTTCCCGAGCCGTCGGCGTTCAGCTTCACGTAGGCGCCGGAGGGGTTCCCGAAGGACGGCCACCAGCCGCAGGAAACGCCGATCGCCTCGTCCTCGGGCAGGTCGCCGTCAGGCGCGATCATCTCCACGGCCCGCTCGAGCGTCTCCTTGAGCGCGATCGGTCCGAGCACTTGCCGCGTCGGGCCTTCGTCACCCTCGGCGATCAGCGTGCGCCTGCGCAGCTCGACGGGGTCGAGCCCGAGCGCCTCCGCGAGCTCGTCCATGTGCTGCTCGAGCGCCCAGCAGACCTGAGGCGCGGTCGGAGCCCGGATCGAGCCCGATGGCTGGTTGTTCGTGTAGACGAGCGTGGACTCGACGTTCACGTTCTCGATCACGTAGGGCCCGCAGGCGTGCAGGGCGGCGAGCTGGGCGAAGAACCCGCCCTCGCCACAGTAGGCGCCGCCGTCGAGAACGAGGCGGCCGCGGCGCGCGACGAGCGTCCCGTCACTGCGCGCCCCGGTCTCGAGCTCGATCACCATCCCCTCCCGGCGGTGGTCGGGGGCGATGAACTCCTCCTCGCGGGTGAAGACAAGCTTCACCGGCCGCCCGGCGGCCCGCGCGAGCGCGGCGACGTGGCCCTCGTAGTGGAAGTCGCACTTCGAGCCGAAGCCGCCGCCGAGGAGCGGGACCACGATGCGGACGTGGGACTGCGGCAGCTGGAGGACGTGCGCGACGCCGGCTCTCGCCGCATAGGGAACCTGCGTCGAGGTCCAGACGGTGACGCGGTCGCCCTGCCACTCGGCCAGCAGGGCGCGCGGCTCGATCGGCGCCCCCTGCGAGGCGTCGGTCACATAGCGACCTCTGACGACGACCTCGGCCTCCCCGATCGCGGCGTCGGCGTCGCCCTTCACGACCGTCGAGTAGCCGAGCAAGTTTCCGTGTCGCCCGAGCTCCTCGTCGCCCTCGTAGGACTCCCAGTCGGCGTGGATCAGCGGCGCGTCGTCCGCCAGCGCCGCCTCGATGTCGCTCACGGCCGGCAGCGGCTCATATTCCACCTCGATCGCCGCAGCCGCCTCGGCGGCGACCTCGGGCGTCAGCGCGGCGACCGCCGCGACGACGTCGCCCTCGAAGCGCACGTAGTCGCGCGCGAACAGCCGGCGGTCCTGCACGAGGTCGCCGTACAGCACGTCCGGGACGTCTTCGTGCGTGATGACGGCAAGGACGCCCGGCAGCGCCCGCGCCCTGCTCGCGTCGATCGAGACGATCCGCGCGTGCGTGTGGTCGGCGTAGCGGAGCTTCGCGTGCAGCTGGCCGGTCAGGTTCAGGTCGGCGGTGTACCGGCCTGAGCCGGTGACCTTCTCCTTGCCGTCCGGCCGGAGGAACTGGGTCGGGGCGCCGTCGGCGGTGGGCTCGGCTTCGGCAATGCTCATGGCACCGGAGAATAAACGGCTGGCCGGTGAGTTGAGCCGGTAGGCTGCGCGCCGTGCCGCTCATCGAGCGTCGCATCCACGAGCTCGGCTTGACGTTGCCGGCCCCACTCGTCCCGCCGGGCAACTTCGAGCTCGTCAAGATTCACGGCGGGCTCGCGTACATCGCGGGCCACGGCCCGTTCGACGGCTCCAAGCTGCTCGTCCAAGGGCTCGTCGGCCGCGACCTCACCCTCGAAGGAGGCCTACGAGGCAGCGCGCCTGACGGGGCTTTCCATCCTCGCGTCGCTGAAGCAGGAGCTCGGCGATCTCGATCGGGTGACGGAGTGGATCCGCGCCGTCGGCTACGTGCATTGCGAGCCCGGTTTCGGCCAGAACGCCGCGGTGGTCAACGGCTTCAGCGACCTCATCGTCGAGCTGTGGGGGACGCGGGACGACACGCGCGCTCGGCCCCGGGGCAGGGGCCTTCGCCCCTGAACGTCCCGATCATCGTCGACGCGATCGCGGCCGTCGGCTGAGCCCGGGTGCGACGTGTGCTACCGGACGGTGGCCGCCGCTTGGTCGGTGCCGAAAGCGATGGCCGCGTAGTATTGCGGCGCAAGAAGTCCGAGTCCAAGTCGACGACCCCGTAAGCGCGCTGAAACCGGAGGTGTGAGTGGATGCTCTTCGCGGCTGACTACCCGTTCCTCGACGTGCTGTGGACGCTGCTCGTCTTCTTCGCCTGGGTGATCTGGTTCTGGCTCTTGATCACCTGCTTCGCCGACCTCTTCCGCCGTCGCGACGCCAGCGGCGGGAAGAAGGTGCTCTGGGTGATCTTCCTGATCATCGTGCCGTTCGTCGGCGTCCTGATCTACTTGCTCGTGAACAACGAGGGCATGGCCGACCGGAACATACGGCAGGCGCAAGCCCAGCAACAGCAGTTCGACGAGTACGTCAAGCAGACCGCCGGCGGCGGCGGCGCTGCTGCCGAGATCGAGAAGGCGAAGGGCCTGCTCGACAGCGGCGCGATCTCGCAGGCGGAGTACGACGACATCAAGCGGAAGGCGCTCTCCTGAGGGGTACCCGCCGAGCCCGTCGGCTCTAGGCCTCGCTGCGCCGATCAGCACGCCGACCCCGTAGGCCGGGTCGGCGTGCTGCGGCATGGGCTTTCTCCTACCCGCCGGGCTCGAAGAACTGAGCGAGGGCTCCGGTCTTGAACGGCTCCGGATCGACGGCGACGTCCCCGGAGAACGGATAGCTGAGGTCGAGGAGCACGACCAGCGAGAACGCGACGACGATTGCGATCGCCGCCGGGCCCAGCGCGTGAAACCAGAAGTTCGGAGAGCCGACGAGCACCGCGTAGCCGACGATCACGAAGGAGCTGAAGATGATGAGCGCCGCCATCTCGAACGGAAGCCCGCCCTCCGCTGCTTCGAGCCGATCTCGGCGCGCGTCGAGGGCGTCGTTCAGCTGACGGACCGAGTCGTCGAAGAACCCCGTCGCCCCGGGTGACTTCGGGCTCGACGGACTGCATCGCAGTGAAGACGCCGTCCAGCGCAGCCGCGGTCTGGGGGCCGTAGTCGCCGTCGCGCATCGGCGCCCATTCCTCGTCGACGACCGACCGCGCATACGTTCCCACGGCGCCGCGCACGCGATCACCGTCGGGCTCCGAGAACGCCGCGCTGTCGCGGACGATCGACGCGAGGGAGTCCGCCTCGCGACTGACGTCGGCGCTCGCCTCGAGAAAGTTCTCGTACGCGATGATGATGACGAACGCGAGCAGCAGGCCGAACAGAGCGGCCACGACGCCGAGCATCGGCGCTGAGATCTCCGCGTGGAACCCCTCTCGCGTCGACGGCACCGTGCGCCGGATCACCCAGACTCCCAGGATCACAACACCGAACGCGAGCGCCACCGCGGCCAGCAAGAGCAACGGGATGGGTACGGCGTTGAGGATCTCCCGCAGCACGATCCCGACCCTAACCACCCGGCTGGCAGATCACAGCACCTCCCGGGCAACTCGCGGCCCCGTCCCTTGTCGTCGGCAGGAGCGCCGGGTTATAGTCGGCCGCTGGTAACAATCGGGACGGGCGCGGGGGGCGGTGGCTTGTCCCCTATTCAAGGGGCGACGGCAATGCGGATTGGCTCTCGGTCGCGGTTTGGGCAGGACGGACGGAGGGCGCTGCGCTGTGCGGTGCTCGTGGCGTCGATTGGCCTGGGGCTGGCTCTCGGGCCTTCTCTGGCGCAGGCAGGGGGCGGCGGCGGGCCGCACTTCGAGCCCGGAGCGGCCGGTGCGGGCGACCCGTATTTCCCGCTCGACGGCAACGGCGGGTACGACGTCCGCCACTACCTCCTCGAGGTGAGCTACGACCCGGAGACCGACGTTCTCGAGGGCAAGGCGACGATCCGCGCGCGGGCCACGCAGAACCTCTCGAGCTTCAACCTCGACCTGGACGGGCTGACGGTGCACTCGCTCCGCGTGGACGGGCGCCCGGCGGAGTGGAGCCGGGACGAGGGTGAGCTGACGGTCACGCCGAAGAGGGGGCTGCGGGACCACCGCCGCTTCACGATCGTCGTTCGCTACAGCGGCATTCCCGAGCCCGTCGAGGGCGCGGGGTTCATCCCAACCGACGACGGTGCGCTCGTCATAGGAGAGCCGCACGTGGCCTCGACGTGGTATCCCGTCAACGACCATCCCAGCGACAAGGCGGCCTATACGTTCCGTATCACCGTCCCCGCGGGGCTCGAAGCCGTCGCAAACGGCGTCCTCAAGAAGCACAAGACGAAGCATGGGTGGACGACCTGGACCTGGGACGCGAAGGAGCCGATGGCCTCGTACCTCACGACGGCGACGATGGGCGAGTTCGACCTGCATGCGTACAAGAAGTCGGGCCTTCGCTTCTGGGACGCGATCGACCCCGACCTGTTCGACCCGGTCGCGGAGCCCCGCACGGGGAGCCAGTTCGCCATCTCGCAGAGCAGCGAGCCGTCCTACAAGCGGCTCGAGCGCACGATCAGCGTGCCCGCCGCGGGAGCGACCCTGTCGTTCTGGGTCACGCGTAGCACCGAGCAGAACTGGGACTTCATGTTCGTCGAGGCCCATACGGTCGGCGCGGACGACTGGACGACCCTGGACGACCTGAACGGCCATACGACGCAGGACACCGGCCTTTCGTGCCCGGGCTGGCTCGGGCTGCACCCATTCCTCACGCACTACCAGTCGCCCGACGATCAGGGAGGGTGCACCCCGGCAGGCACCACCGGGAGCTGGCACGCGGTCAGCGGGGACAGCGACGGCTGGGAGGAGTGGAAGGTCGACCTGTCCGGGTACTCAGGGAGCGACGTCGAGGTGTCGATCAGCTATGCGAGTGACGACTCCGTCCAGCTCCCGGGCCTCTTCGTCGACGACGTCGCAGTCTCCACCGGGGCGGGCTCGACCTCCTTCGAGGACGACGGGGACACATTCGACGGGTGGACGGTTCCGGGCGCCCCGGACGGCAGCCAGCCGAATCCCAACGACTGGATCGTCGGCACCGCGGACGACACTCCCCCGCCGATGGGTGAGCTGGTGCAGGAGACGTTCGCCAAGCAGGCGGAGATCATCGATTTCGAGGCCGGGATCTTCGGCCCCTACCCGTTCTCGGCCGCGGGCGGCATCGTCGACGACGTCACCGGCCTCGGCTTCGCGCTCGAGAACCAGACGCGGCCGATCTACGCCATCGACTTCTTCTTCAATCCGGTGTTCGCGGAGGACGTCGTCGTCCACGAGCTGGCGCACCAGTGGTACGGCGACAGCCTCACGGTCGCGCAGTGGCAGCACATCTGGCTCAACGAGGGCTTCGCAACCTACGCGGAATGGCTCTGGAGCGAGCACGTCGGCCGCGGAACGGCGCAGGAGATCTTCGACTTCTACTACTCCGTGATTCCGGACGACGATCCCTTCTGGTCGCTCACGATCGGCGACCCAGGCCCGGATGCCCTCTTCGACAACGCCATCTACTACCGAGGGGCAATGACCCTGCAGCAGCTGCGCCTGGCGGTCGGCGATACGGACTTCTTCCGGATCCTCCGTCGCTGGGCCACGAAGAGGGAAGGGGACAACGTCACGACCGACGAGTTCATCGCGATTGCCGAGAAGATCTCGGGCGAGGAGCTGAGCGAGCTCTTCGACACCTGGCTCTTCACCGCGACGAAGCCGGAGATCCCCACGTCCCTCGGCGCTCTGCGCGCGACGACCAGCTCGATCGGGGCGCCGCTTGCCGCGGCAGGCGACCGGAAGATGCGGCTCAGGAGCGCCCTTCGCTAGGCGCTCCGCGCCGCCGACGTTCTGCGTGAACCCGCCGGTTGCCGGCTCCGCCCGGAGGAATCCGGCTCGGGTCGTGCGCGGTTTCGGGACAAGTCTGCAATACTGAACTTAATGGTTCAGTATCCGACGACCGTCGACCGCGCGTTCGCGGCCCTCGCCGACCCGACCCGGCGCGCCGTGCTCGAACGGCTCGGCGCCGGCAGCGCGACGATAAGCGAGCTCGCCGAGCCCTTCGGCATGTCGCTGACCGGGATGAAGAAGCACATCCGGCTGCTCGAGGAGGCGAACCTCGTCGCCACGGAGAAGGTCGGCCGTGCCCGCAGATGCGCACTCGTGCCCTATGCCTTCGAGGGCATCAGTACGTGGCTGCAGCGGCTCGACCGCTTCGCGCAGGTTGTCCAACGCACGAAAGGAGCACGATGAGCACCACCGTCACCACCCCGAACGAGCTCGAGATCCGCGTCGAGCGGATCTTCGACGCGCCGCGCACGCACGTCTACTCCGTCTGGACGGATCCGGAGCTGATCCCCGAATGGTGGGGCGACGGCACCGTCGTCGAGGAGATGGACGTCCGTCCCGGCGGCACCTACCGGTTCCAAACCGCCTTCGGCGTCGTCGAGGGCGAGTTCCGCGAGGTCGAGCCACCCGCGCGCCTCGTGCAGACGTTCCAGAACCACCTGCAGACGCTCGAGTTCGAGGATCTCGGTGAGCAGACGAAGCTGACGCAGACGATGCGCTTCGAGACGACCGAGCAGCGGGACACCACGATGCAGTACGGCGTCGAGGAGGGCGCGAAGGCGGGCTTCGCGCGCGTCGACGCGCTGCTGGCGAAGATCGCAGCGTGAGGCCGGCGTCGCGGTCGCGTGCGCAGCGCAAGGCGGACACGCTCGCGCTGCTGCGCTCGGAGGTCGACTGCTGGGTGGCGAGCGCGGACGAGATGGGGAACGCCCATCTCGTCCCGCTCTCCCATTACTGGGACGGCGCGGCGGTCGTGCTCGCGACGCCGCGCTCGTCTCCGACCGCGACGAACCTCTTGCGTGCCGGCGTCGCGCGCGTCGGCGTCGGTCCGACGCGCGACGTCGTGCTCGTCGACGGCCGTGTGACGGAAGGCGTCGACGACGCGACCGCCAATGCGCACGCGGAGCAGACCGGCTTCGACGCGCGCACGGAGCCCGGCGACTACGTGTACCTGCGCGTGACGCCGACCGAGATCCGCGCGTGGCGTGAGGCGAACGAGCTGTCCGGGCGGCTGCTGATGCGCGACGGAGTGTGGTTACCACTCGATGCGTGAGCCGCCGACGATCGCCTCGTCGCCGTCGTAGACGCGCACCCGGGCCTTCCCCTTGCCGTCACGCGATCCTGCAAGCTCGGCCGCGCCCCGCTCGGCCCCCGAAGCGGCCCTTGAACATCAGCTGGGTTCTACGTGGCGGCGGTTTTCGCCTGTCGCTCTGCTTCAATCTTCAAGTGCTGAAGGCCCGAGTCGATTGCCTTCTGTAACGACTTGGTCATCGAGCGACGGAGCAGCCGGACAAGGAGGCCGTCCCATGACTCGGCCGATCTAACCATCGTCTTCCCGTCCTGCTGTTCGAGTTGATGGACGTGGATCGCCTTGATGCCGAACGTGGCTCCCGTCCAGACGATGCGGTGAGGGGATTCGACGGTCTGAAACGCCGATCTAATCGTCCCCGGCCCAGCTTTCCAGCGGAACTCCGTCCCCGGAGCAACGGGGCCCCCGAGCGTCGCGGACTTGACGTCGGGGTTCCAGCTCGGCCAGTTGGCGATCTCCGTGAGGACGCGCCAAACGATCTCTCGCGACGCCGAAACCTCGATCTCCCCCTGTGCCACGGCCGGAGCGGCGGTGTTGATCTCCATCACCAACAACTCTACGACGCGGCCAAGTTGACAGAGGCTCCGGATTTGCGGTGGTGACCAGAATCGTCAAGCGAATTTCCGAACACTGGCCCACCCGACGATCCGCGGTAGACGGCGAGTGCGTCAGCGCGGCCCATACGGCGCATAGCGGTGGTGGAGGAGGATGGAGTTGCCGGCCGGATCACGGAAACCGGCGCCATGGCAGACACCCGAATCCCACATCTCGTTGACCTGCACGCCGGCCGCCTCGAGGTCCGCCTTCGCCTCGGCGACGTCGGGGACGCGCAAAGCAATCGTTCCAGGCGGCAACGGCGTGAACTCGTAGTCGTGGGTGTGCGGCGTCATCACCGCGAGCGTCACGTTGCCGATCTCGTACTCGACCCAGTCCTCGGCCGGCGAGTTGGGGTTCCTCTCGAGGCCCAGCACCTCTCCGTAGAAGTGGTTCGCCTGCTCCATGTCCGTCACCGGGATTCGGATGAAGTCGACTCGCTGCACGTCGATCACGGGACGCCTACCTCCTGTGTCGGAAAGGACATGAACTCCACGCGCTCTACCCGCAGAGCCACGGAGGAAGGATAGGAGGTCGGGCGACATTTCCCGGAGCTGGCCCAGTCGCCTGGTCCGCCAGATTCGGGGCGTGATTTAGAGTGGCGTCCATGGCCGAGATCCTTCTGTTTCACCACGCACAGGGGCAGACCGAGGGTTTCCTGGCGTTCGCCGACGAGCTCCGGGCTGCCGGGCACACGGTCCACACCCCTGATCTGTACGACGGCAAGACGTTTGCCGATCTCACGGCCGGGGTCGGCTACGCCGAGCAGGTCGGTTTCGGCGTGATCGCCCAACGAGGCGCGGCCGCGGCGGAAGGTCTGCCGGCCGAGATTGTCTACGCGGGCTTCTCCCTGGGCGTGCTACCGGCCCAGATGCTCACCCAGACGCGTCCCGGCGCTCGGGGAGCATTGCTGCTCCACGCCTGCCTGCCGACCTCGGAGTTCGGCTCTCCCTGGCCGGACGGCGTTCCCGTCCAGATCCACGCGATGGACGCCGACGAGTGGTTCGAGCTGGACCTGGCAGCCGCTCAGGAGCTCGTCGGCGAGGTCGAGAACGCCGAGCTGTTCCTCTATCCAGGCGACGGTCACTTGTTCGCCGATAGCAGCCTCGGCGACTTCGACCCAGTCGCAGCAGCGCTGCTCAAGGAGCGCGTTCTCGCCTTCCTGAAGGCCGTCGGATAGCGGACGTGCTGCGATCGCCGCCCGAGAACTTTCCGTTCGCTAGGGCGTAGATTCCATAACGGCTAAGCGGCAGCGAGCCCGATCGTGTTCGCCACGCCTCGTAGAGTGCGTCCCGTGGCCGCGTTTGATCCCGAAGTCCGCGTGCTTCCCGATCGGTGGGCAGCAAGGTCGCGGTGCTCCTGGTGTGGACGCCGCTGGGCTTGGGCGCGATCATGTCCGGAGCGGCGCTGCAGCGGCGCAGAACAGCGGTGGGCTCGTGAAGAAATGCCGCGCGCCCAACGCTCGGCCGTGATGGAGCTCAGGCCTCAGTCACTCTTCCGTTCATGCCGGAAGCCGTACCTGGCAACGACCCACGTGGCGAGGAACGCGAACAGCGCCACGACGACTGCTGACGGAACAGTCGTCTGGCCAGCGGGACTACTCGACACGATGTCCGGACCGAACACCGCATCGAACAGCACCGAAAGCCAGATGACGATGATTGCCAGGCACGCCCACATCTCGGGGACGAGGAGCTGCAACGACCAGCGCGCCTTCTCCTGGACAGCCCCCGAAGGCTCGTGCGACATAGTCGCCATCTCACACCTCCTTTCGCCATCACGCTCGCATGCTTCGTCGGGCAAGGCATCGGGGGCCGCCCGGATCTGCGATACGTAGGTCCGCGCAGGGCGTCGGCTCGGCGACCACGGCGCCCGATCGTGTGGTTGGCGACGCCGGCAGTCCACGACAGAAGGGAGGGCATCGTGAGCCTCACGCAGTACTACACGGCGACCACCCTCGACGGCTTCATCGCCGACTCCGACAACTCGCTGGACTGGCTGTTCACCCGCAAGCGCGAGGACGACGGGCCGTTGAACTACGGCGAGTTCTTCGCCGGCGTCGGTGCGATGGCGATGGGGTCGACGACTTACGAGTGGATCCTCGACCACGAGTTCAAAGACAAGGAGCCGGCGGAGTGGAAGTGGCCCTACGACCTCCCGTGCTGGGTCTTCACGCACCGGCAGCTGCCGGTCGTCGCAGACTCGGGCGTCGAGTTCACGAGCGCGGACGTCGCCACCGTGCACAGGGAGATGGCCGCCGCCGCCGGGGACAGAAACGTCTGGATCGTCGGCGGAGGAGACCTGGCCGGCCAGTTCGCCGACGCGGGGCTCCTGGACGAGGTCCTGGTGATGATCGCGCCGGTGACGCTAGGTGCGGGCGCGCCTCTGCTGCCCCGCCGCATCGAGCTGCGCCTGGACGAGCTCGGACGAAACGGCGACTTCGCCTGCGCCAGGTTCTCCGTCGTGCGCCCACCCGCCTGACTTCGGTCAGGGGCGATTCATCCCCGGCCCGGGCGGGCTCACCGGCCCGGTTCTGAGGGGCGCGCGGAACTCAACGGCTGCCGCCGCCGGCCCGAGGCCGTGACCTGCAGAGGCGCTCTGTACCACGGGGAAGCCGATCAAGAGGACTTCCTTGTCCTCGCCGGCGAGGCGCTCGTGCTCATCGAGGGCCAGGAACGGCCCTTGCGACAGTGGGATTTCGTGCACTGCCCGGCCGAGACGAGGCGCATGATCGTCAACGCCGGAGACGGCCCTGCGCAGTCCTGGCGATCGGCGCGCGCGCATGTCGACGCGGACTGTCACGGGGGCGCGTACACGGTGGACGAGGTCGCCCTTCGCCACGGGGACGTGGAGGAGGAGACGAGCGACGCGGAGCTCGCGTACGCGCGCTTTCCGAAGACGGAGCCGACGCCGTATCGCGACGGCTGGCTTCCGAGTAGCTAGCTGTCCCCGCGCGCGATTCAGGTCGCTTCCACGGCTCAGCGAGCGCACGTTTGCGGCCGCGCAAGAGACGCGACTTCCCTGCGCGCCGCATCGGTCGTATGCTAGGGGCCGAAAGGGGAGCGCCAGGATCACCGGGACACGAACGCGTGTGAAGATCGGGCTGACCAGACCGGAGAAGCGCCGGGCGGTGGTGCTCGCGGTCGCCGCGGCCGCGCTCGTGCTGCTTCCCGCTGCGACGGCCTCGCACACGCCGAATCCGACGGCGGTCACGATCGCCGGCTCGCTGCAGTCGGAGCTCGGCTGCCCCGGCGACTGGGATGCCGCCTGCGCCGCGACGCATCTCACCTACGACGCGGGCGACGACGTCTGGCAGGGCACGTTCTCGCTGCCCGCCGGGGGCTACGAGTACAAGGCGGCGCTGAACGACGCGTGGACCGAGAACTACGGCCTCCACGCCCAGCAGGACGGCGCCAACATCCCGCTCGACCTCCCCGCAGGCGCGAGCGTCAAGTTCTACTACGACCACAAGAGCCACTGGATCACCGACAACAAGAGCTCCGTGATCGCGGTCGCGCCCGGAAGCTTCCAGTCCGAGCTCGGGTGCCCGGGCGACTGGGATCCGGGCTGCCTTCGCTCCTGGCTCCAGGATCCGGACGGCGACGGGATCTACTCGTTCGAGACGTCGGCCCTGCCCCAGGGCTCGTACGAGGCGAAGGTGGCGATCAACGAGAGCTGGGACGTGAACTACGGCCAGGGCGGCGTCCTGGGCGGGGACAACATCGCGTTCACCGTCCCGGTCGACAACGCCAAGGTCACGTTCACCTACGACGGGACGACGCACGTCCTCACGATCGTCGCGGAGGTCCCGCCGGGCGCCCCGGACGGCCCGGGCGCGCTCTCGCACTTCGGGCTCGCGCGGAAGGACTGCCTCGGCACCGCGCGCAACAGGACCTCGAAGGTCTGGTACACGATCGCGAACGGCGTCCTGAGCGACGTCTACTACCCGACGGTCGACAACACGAACGTCGAGACGCTCCAGTACGTCGTCACCGACGGCTCCACGTTCACCGACCTGCAGACGCGCGACATGACCTACACGGTCGAGGCGCTGCGCGACGCCGGCGGCATGGCGTGCACGGTGACGGCGACCGCGAAGAGCGGCAAGTATCGGATCGAGACCGAGTACGTCACCGACCCAGGCCGGAACACGGTGCTGATGCACGTCAAGTTCAGGCCGACGGTCACCGGCCTGCAGCTCTACGTGCGCTTCGACCCGACGGTGAACGGCAACGGCGGCGGCGGAGCGGGGAACGGCGGCGCCGACCGGGCGACGATCGACGACTCGACCGGCGATCCCGTGCTCGTCTCCTTCGATCCGGTCACCACGACGAACGCGGCGAATCGCGACTACGCGCAGCCCGTCTACGCCGCGCTCGACGGCCCGTTCTCGGAGGCCTCGAGCGGCTTCGTCGGCGCTGCGAGCGACGGGCTCGTCCAGCTCGACGCCGCGCACGCGCTGACGACGACGTACGACGACGCGATCGGCGGCAACGTCGTCCAGACGGCGAGGGTCGAGCTGAAGGGCGGCGGCGGGAAGGCCGTCCTCGCCCTCGGCTTCGGCGCCTCCCAGGACGAGGCCGTCGATACGGCCGAGGGCTCGCTCGCAACCGGCTTCGCCAGGGCGCAAGCGGCCTATGTGGACGGCTGGCGGCAGTACGACCGCTCGCTGACGAAGCCGCGCACGGAGAGGCTGCGCGGGATCGCGCGCGCAGACCAGAAGCGGCTCGAGGACTCCTACTACCTGAGCGCCAACGTGATCAAGGCGTCCGAGGACAAGACGTTCCCCGGCGCGATCGTCGCCAGCCTCGCCTCGCCGTGGGGCCAGGCGGTCTCGGCCGGCGACCCGGCCAACACGTACTTCGGCTCCTACCGCGAGGTGTTCGCGCGCGACCTGTACGAGTCGTGGACGGGCCTCGTCGCCGCCGGCGACCTCGCGACGGCGCGCGCCGCGACCCTCTTCCTCTTCGAGCGCCAGCAGCTGCCGGACGGCTCGATGCCGCGCAACAGCCTCGTCAACGGCAAGGTCGCCCCGGATTCGTTCGGGACGCAGCTCGACGAGACCGCCTACCCGATCCTGATGGCGTACCAGCTCGGGCTCACCGATCCGTCGCTGTACTCGAACCACATCAAGCCGGCCGCGAACTTCGTGGCCGCCCACGGGCCGTCGTTCGGCGTCGAGCGCTGGGAGGAGCAGAGCGGCTACTCGCCGTCGACGATCGCCGCCGAGATCGCCGGTCTCGTCGCGGGGGCGAAGCTCGCGCGGGCGAACGGCGACACGGCGTCGGCGGCAGTCTGGCTCGGCGTCGCAGACTCCTGGCAGCGACAGGTGAAGGCCTGGACCGTGACGACGAACGGGCCGCTCGCGTCCCGGTACTTCATCCGGCTCTCGAAGACGGGCGACCCGAACGCGGCGATCACGTACAACGTCGGCAACGGCGGCCCGACCCTCGACCAGCGCGAGGTCATCGACGCGGGCTTCCTCGAGCTCGTGCGGCTCGGCGAGCTTCCAGTCGGCGACCCGGACGTCGTCGCGTCGCTGCCGGTCGTCGACGCGACGATCAAGTCGACGACCGCGAACGGGCCCGGCTGGCACCGCTACAACGGCGACGGCTACGGCGATCGAGGTAGCGACGGGCGGCCGTGGGCGCCGAGCGGGCAGGGCACCGGCCATCTCTGGCCGGCGCTCTCGGCCGAGCGCGGCGAGCAGGAGCGCTCCTCCGGCAACGCGGCAGGCGCGGCTTCACTGCTCCTCGGCATGAGCCGGTTCGCCTCCGGCGTCGGCCTGATTCCCGAGCAGAACTGGGAGCTGCCGGATCTGGCGCCCTCGCCCTACGGCACCGACCCCACGCTCGCGTCGATCGGCTTCAAGAACGGCGGTGCCGCCGGCTCGGCGTCGCCGCTCACCTGGTCGGCCGCGTCGTTCGTGCGGCTCGCGGGCGATCTGGCCGCAGGCCGAAACGTCGTGCTGCCGGCGGCGACGCACTCACGCTACGTCGCCCACACGCAGGGTCAGACGGCGCTGACCGTGACGAGCCCGGCCGACAACTCGTCGGTCAGCAGCTCGCCTGTCACCGTCACCGGGACGACCGCGCCCGGCAACACCGTGTACGTCGCCGCGACCAACACCGACGCGAACTCGGCGACCACGGTTGCCTCGGCGATCGTGCCCACTGGGTCCTTCAGCATCGACGTCGCGGTGACCGGCGGTACGAACGTCCTCAACGTCGTCGCCGTCAGCCCGAGCGGCGCGACGGCGCAGGCGAAGCGCACCGTCCTCTTCGACTTCGTGCCGGGAACGCTCATCCTCGACGTGACCGACCCGGACGGCGACGACAACGGCCCCGGCAACTACGCCTACCCGACGTCGGCGAACTTCCACCCGGGGGCCTTCGACATCCAGCGGTTCCAGGTCTACGACTCCGGCGCCGACGTGATCTTCCGGCTGCAGACCCGCGACCTGTCGGAGACGTTCGGCAGCCCGCTCGGCGCGCAGCTCGTCGACGTCTACGTGCGCGTGCCGGGCGCGTCCACGACGTCGACCGCCGCCGCGAATTCGCTGCGCAACTTCACGATCGCGCCGACCTTCGCGTGGAGCCGGCTGATCCAGGTGCAGGGCTTCGGCCAGCGCTACGTCGACGCGAGCGGAAACACGCTCGGGACGGCGTCGATCACCGCGAACCCGATCTCCCGCTTCATCACGTTCAGCGTTCCGAAGGCGACGCTCGGCACGCCGGGCCCCGGCTGGGGCTTCACGGTCGTCCTCACCGGCCAGGACGGCTTCAGCCCGGACCAGGCCCGCGGCTTCGCCCCGACGCCACAGGACTTCCAGTTCGGCGTCTGCGCGAGCGCGAGCGCCGATCCGCACTGCACGTTCAGCCCCAGCCTCGTGCCGAAGGCGATCGACGTGATCACCGCCCCGGGCGTCGTGCAGTCGACGGAGCTCGACTACACCCTCGGGCCGGTCGTGCTCACCGGCGTCGCTCTCCCCTAGTCTCGACCGCGATAGCCGGGTCGAGCTCCTCCTCGCGGTGGTCACCCTCGCTCGTGCAGCTACTCGACTCGCTTGCTCGAGCCTGCGGGCAAGGTCGAAGTTCTCTCGAGAAGGAAGATGCGGATCGGCCGCCAGCGGACCCGCTCGACGTACTTGAGTGACCCCGGGTAGATGACGCCGGCCGCCGAGGTGATCGCCGCCGCCTCTGCCTCGGTCGCAAGGCGCGCCGTCACGGGCACATGGCGATTCCTGTAGGAGACCTCTGCCTCCGGGCTCGCCATCAGGTTGTACACCCAGGCCGGCGTGGCCCGTTGGCCGAAGTTGGCACCCCCGACCGCAATCACGCCCTCGAACGGGACGCCGAGCAGCGGGGTCTGCCGAGCTCGCCCGGTCCGCGCGCCCGTCGTGGTGAGGACGATCACCGGGAGTCCCACGAGCAGCTCCGTGGCGGAACGCGTTCCTCGAGTCGCGCGCAGGATTGCCTTGTCCAGGTGCCGGAGCGACTTCGACAGAAACCAGGCGCCGGGGCGGGAGCCCGCGAACGCCCGAAGCCAACGCTCGACGGGATTCGGTCGGCGATGCTGGTAGCCGAGCTCGGCGGCGAGATCGCGCATTTCAGCGGCTCTCCCGATGGTACGTCACAACGCCTTGGCGCTCTCCCCATCCTCCCAGACCCACGCGCCGGGTGCAGCCTCGGGCTACGGGACGTTGGTGACGGACTCGCCGTTCACGGCGGTGTCGATGCCGGCGCCGCCGTCGATTGTGTCGGTATCCGCGCCGCCGTTGATCGTGTCGTTGCCGTCGCCGGCCTGGATGAAGTCGTCGCCGGCGTCGCCGTTGATCGTGTCGTTCCCGTGGCTGCCGACCAGGACGTCCGCGTCGGCGCCGCCGTTCAGGGTCAGGAGGATGCTGGAGCTCGCGAGCCCGGACGCGCTGACGAGGTCGGCGCCGGACGACGCGTTGACTGTGAGAGTGTCGTTCGCCGGCTCGGCATGGGCGACCGTGAGGGTGACCGCGGCGCTGGTGAGCGCGACCGAGCCGCCGCTGCCCGAGAGGGCCAGCACGTCCACCCCCACGGTGCCGTTGACGGTGAGCGCATCGGAGGCGGCGTCGCCGACGCCGGCGACCCCGAGGTCGAGGTTGACCGTGTCGACGTCGGTCGCGGTCAGATCGTTGATCGTTGCCGAGTCGGCGCCGCCCAGCGCGTTCACCGTCAACGTCTCCACGTCGTCCGTGTCCATGACGATGTTTCCGACGTTGCGGGTGAACAACAGCCGGCCGCCGTTCGCGGAGGCCGCGAAGATCTCCGAGCCGGCCGAGCCGTTGAAGCGGAGCAGATCGCTGCCGTCCTGGCCCTCGACGATGTCGCTGCCGTCGCCAGGGTCCCACACGAAGGTGTCGTTGCCGGCTCCCAGGAAGCCGACGTCGGCCCCCCCGTTGCCGTCGATCGTGTCGCTGCCGTCGCCGCCGATCAGAAAGTCGCTTCCGTTGCCGCCGTTGATCGTGTCGTTGCCGGCGCCGCCGTCGAAGGTGAGTTGGACCAGCGTGGCCAACGCGCCCCCCGACAGCGTGTCGCCGCCGCCGAGGCCGTTGACGGTCACGCGGTCGATGGCGGGCTCCGACTCGGTCACGTTGATCTGAGCGGCCAGGCCCGTGACCTGAACGGTGGTCGCGACCGCGACGGCTTGCACGACGTCAACTCCGGCTGAGGCGTTGACGGTCAGAGAGTCGGCGGCCGCGTCGCCGACGCCACCCACGCCGAGGCCGACGTTGACTGCGGTGACGCCGGTCGCGGCCAGGTCGTTGACCGTGACGGAGTCGGCGCCGCCCAGCGTGTTCAGGGCCAGCGTCTCTGCCGCGGCGAGGTCCAGGCCGGGGCTGACCACGACGTGCCCGGCAGCTGCTCCCGTAACGCTGATCGTGTCCGTGGCGCTCGTGCCGTTGACCGTGACCGTGTCGAGCTGTGTTCCCCCGTTGATCCGGTCGGCGCCGTCACCCGCATTCCAGGTGATGGCGTCGCTGCCGGCGCCGAGGAGCACCTTGTCGGCCCCCGCGTTCCCGTCGACTGCGTCGTCTCCAGCCCCGCCGTTCAGGGTCTCGGCGAAACGCCCGCCGAGCAGCGTGTCGAGGCCGTTCCCGCCGTTGAGCGTCGTCTTCTCGGTGTTGGTGAACGCTCCCATCGCCTCGTTGATCCTGAGGCGGTCGTTGCCGCCCCCCGCGTTCACGACGATCCTGGTGAACGTGCTGCGGAGAAAGGAGAAGTCCGCGGTTCCGTTGTCCTTGACGTCGACCACGAGCCGCCCGCCCGCAGCCAGCCGCAGCCCGATCCGCTCACCCGCGGGAGTGCCGGTGACCGTCAGCGTCCCGTGCGCGACAGACGCTCTGACCGCTGCCTGTGCCTCTGCCGCGAGTCCGAGCGTGGCCGCCACAACCGCCCCGATCAGGAGAATGCGAATGGTTGCCGGCCGGTCACCGGCGCAGCCGCGAACACCTTTCCCCATCTACCGATGATGGGTCCTTCGCAACGGATTGTCCAGCCGCGCGCTCACGCTCCGCGCGTCATCACGAAGTTCGTGAGGAGCGGCCAGTAGCTCTCCGGGACGTCCTTCCACGGGAAGTGGCCCGCTCCCTCGACCACCTCGAGCCGCGGGATCCCCTCGGGGAGGTTCTCGGCGATCTCGCGCGCGGCGGCGACCGGGGTGGCCGGGTCGAGCTCTCCCACGCAGACCAGCGTCGGGCAGTCGATGCGGGGCAGCTGGTCGAGGGCGTCGAACCCACGCATCAGGTCGAGACCGGGTGCGTTCAGCTCCCGGTTGACCATCGTCCGGGCTTGCTCCTCTTCGCCCGTCACCCAGGGGCCGAAAAGCCTCCAGCAGGGCGCCCACTCAGTGTCGGTCACCGACGAGCTGTCTCCTCCGTAGACACGCTCCACGACCGCAGCGACCTCGTCGCCCCCGACTCGGCGGAAGTTCTCGACGAGCCGTCCCAGGTCGAAGCGGCACACAGTGGACTGGAGCACGAGGGCCCCCGGGTGGCCGGGGTGGCGCGCCGCGTAGAGCATGGCGACGAAGCCGCCGAGAGAGTGTCCGTAGACGACCGGCCGGACGATGCCGAGGGTATCGCAGAAATCGCGGACATCGTCGGCACACGTCTCGAAGCTCCAGCTCGCCGGGTCGCCCCACTCGGAGCGGCCGTGTCCGCGCAGGTCGAGATAGACGACCTGCGCGGCGTGCGAGAGCCGCTCGAAGTCGGGCTTGAAGTAGGAATGGTCAAAGCTCCCAGGCCCGCCGTGCAGGAGCACGACGGTAGGGCGCTCGCGCATCTCAGGGCCGTCGGGCACGAGCACGGGCCCGTCGACGTCGAACCACAGGCGCGCCCCCCTGACCTCAACGTCCATCCGATCCTCCTTCCCTCGAGGCGGGGAGGCCTATGTGAAGGCGTTGACCGCCCGTGCCACGATCAGGCCGAAGAGCGCGAGCGCGACCGTCGACTGCACGAGCATCGTGTACTTGGCGCGGTGCGTGAGCGGCATCACATCGGTGGGGCTGAACGCGGTCGCGTTGGTGAAGCCGAGGTGTAGGTAGTCGAGGAAGACCGGCCTCCAGCCGGGCGGCGCGAGCTCCGGGCTCATGTGCTGCGTGAAGGCGAAGTCGACCGGGGCCGGCTGCCGGGAGCGCGCGATCGGCCCGCCGCTGTCGATCAGCCAGTAGAGCAACGCGAACGAGAGGTTGTTGCCGAGCCAGACCACCGCGCCGGAGGCCAGCAGCTTTCCCGGCGATTCCGTCACGCCCAGCCCCTTGATCAGGTCGTAGACGAGGAGGACGGTCGCCCACAGCGCCGCCACGACGAGGATGCAGACGAACGTGACCGCGACGGGGCGCAGCCATTTCCGGTGCTTCGCGAGGCCGCCGGGGTTGCCCACGAGGAGCAGGGCGAGCAGCACGCCCTCGATCGTGGGAATGAGCCACGGCAGACGGACAGCCGAGTCGCCCGGCAGCCAGACGCGCAGGCCGATGTTGAGCGCCATGAAGGCCAGCAACGCAGCAGCGGGCGGCCAGCGGGACTCGCCCAGATAGGAGTCGGACGCCTCGTCGCCGGTCGAGGTCGCTGCCGGGGCGGTTTCGTCGTGAGCGATCACGCCGCAATCGTCGCACACGGGCAACGTCCTCACCGCTGCTCATGCTTGCTCCGGTGACCGAACCGACCTCGGCCGAGCGACGGTTGGAGCTCGTCGCGACGGTGCTTCTGGCACTCGCCACGGTCGCGACCGCCTGGGCTGCCTACCAGTCGCGTCAGTGGACCGGGGAGCAGGCCCAGGGGTACAGCCACGCAACGGCGGCTCGGATTGCAGTCAACCGCGCCTCGGCGGTCGCCAACCGGCAAGCGCAGATCGACGTGGCCACCTTCATCGAGTGGGTCGACGCGCACGGCCTGAAGCGAACCGAGCTCGCCGGCTTCTATCGAGCCCGCTTTCGAGATGAGTTCCAGCCGGCGTTTGCCGCCTGGCTCGCAACGAAGCCGTTCGAGAACCCGGACGCGCCGCCGACTCCGTTCGCGATGCCGCAGTACCGGTTGCAAGCGTCGGCGGAGGCCGAGCGTCTGGAGCGGACAGCCGCCGCAAACTCGGAGTTGGCGAAAGAAGCGAACGAGCGCGCCGACAACTACATGCTTGCGGTCGTTCTCTTCGCTTCGGCGCTCTTCTTCGCCGGAATCAGCACCAGGCTGCAAACCGTGCGAGCGCGGACCGCGATCCTCAGCCTCGGCTGCGTCCTCTTCGTCGGAACCCTGATCTGGGTCTTGACGTTCCCGATCCGACTATCGATCTAGCTCACTCGCCACTGAAGCTGGAGCGAGCTCCTCAAGACCGAACTGCTGTCTCTGCAGGTCCACGCCGGCCGCCAGCATCGCGTCGCAGATCCCAGAAAGATGCCTCACGGCGCCACGCGGCTTCGTCTGAGCGCAGCCCTAGAGCAAGACGCTGAGCCCCTTCCAGAGGAAGAGCGCTCCGAATCCCAGGCCGGTCACGATCTCGACCATCCTGCTGTTGGCCACGATCCACTCGCTCATCTCGCCGAGCAGCTTTCCGGCTCGCGCCGGGGTGAGCATGTAGACGACTGCAGGGCCGTAGTAGACGACCAGCATCAAGGCGAGGCCGTAGAGCAGCGCCAGCGCCGCCTCCGCCGTGCTGACGTCGGCCATCGCGATCTCCTTCGCTGCGCCGCCGAAGACCGCGATCGCCGATGGCGCGTACGCGCGAAACGTCAAGGCTGGCCAGCCTACGCTGAGGCGCGCTTCGCGGACGCCAAGGATCAAAGGAGGGCCTGACGAGGCTGTCGGAGACCTACCGCTACAACGTCGACGCGTCGCCCGACGGGGCCGCGGGCGAGGAGGCGACCTTCTCGATGTGCTCCTTCTGGTGGGTGGAGGCGCTCGCGCGGGCCGGGCGACTCGACGAAGCGCGGTTGGCCTTCGAGAAGATGCTCACCTATGCGAACCACGGCGGGCTGTACTCGGAGGAGATCGGGCCGACGGGTGTGCAGCTCGGCAACTTCCCCCAGGCCTTCACGCATCTGGCGGTGATCAGCGCTGCCTTCAACCTGGACCGCGAGCTCGGGTGAGCGCCGGTGCCCCCGCACTGCTAGATCCCTGTCGTTGAGGTTCCCAGGTCGAGCCGACGCGGGCGGCTGCCTGAACTCGGGAGAATGAGGCGTGACTGCGAACTCAGCCCGACTCGACAAGGAGATTGCGGCGGGTGCCCAGGGAGATCCGCGAGAGCCGATCAGCCGGCTGTTGCGCGATCTGCGCTCACGGCCGGAAGGGCTCTCGGGCAGGGAGGCCGGGCGGCGGCTGGTCGTACAGGGGCCCAACGAGCTGCGCAGACGAGGCGGCAGACGGTGGCCGCGCCAGCTCGCCAAGCAGTTCGTCCACCCACTCGCCCTGCTCCTGTGGCTCGCCGCCGCGCTCGCCTTCGTCGCCGGGGTGCCGGCCCTCGGCGTCGCGATCGTCGCTGTCGTCTTCCTCAACGCTCTCTTCGCCTTCGCGCAGGAGCGGCAGGCAGAGCGTGCCGTCGAGGCGCTGACCCGCTATCTCCCCCAGGAAGCCGCCGTCCGTCGGGACGGGGAACGGACTGTGATCGACGCGCGCGAGCTCGTCCCCGGCGACGTGCTCCTCCTGGCCGAGGGGGATCGGGTCTCGGCCGACGCACGGCTGCTCGCAGGTGCGGTCGAGGTCGACATGTCGACGCTGACGGGCGAGTCGCAGCCGGTCTTCCGCTCGGCCGAGTTCGCGGACGCGACCGGGCCACTGCTCGAGGCGCGCGAGCTCATCTTCAGTGGAACGTCCTGCATCGGCGGCGAAGCGGAGGCGCTCGTCTTCGCCACCGGCATGCAGACCGAGCTCGGCCGCATCGCGGCACTGTCGGAGCGCGTCGAGGCTGAAGAGAGCCCGCTCGAGCAGCAGGTCCGGCGCGTCGCCTGGCTGATCGCCCTCGTCGCCGTCGCAGCCGGGCTCGCCTTCCTGCCCATCGGCTGGCTCGCCGCGGGGCTGCCGCTCGACGACGCCTTCACCTTCGCCGTCGGCCTGATCGTCGCCAACGTTCCCGAGGGCCTGCTGCCCACACTGACGCTCGCCCTCGCGGTCGGGGTGGCGGGCCTCGCCCGCCGCGGCGCCCTGGTCAAGCGGCTGAGCGCTGTCGAGACGCTGGGCTCGACGACCGTCATCTGCACCGACAAGACCGGCACGCTGACCGAGAACCAGATGCGCGCGGTGCGAGTCTGGACGCCGCTCAGCGACCTCGACCTCGAGGCGGGCAGCGACGAGGCGGCGGTCGGTGCCGATCCGGTGCTCGGGTTCCTCGGGCGAGCGATCGCGGCCTGCTCGACCGCCGAGCTCGCCCCCGAGCGGGCGGGGAAGTCGCGCGGCGAGGCGACGGAGATCGGGCTGCTCGAGGCGGCGCGCGCGCTCGGGATCGACGTCGACGCGGCCCGCCGCGAGCACGATCGCCGCAAGCTGTACCGCTTCGACCCGAAGCTGCGGCTGATGTCGACCGTCGACGAGCGACGGGACGGCGGCCTCACGGTACACGCCAAGGGGGCGCCAGAGGAAGTGCTCGAGCGCTGCACGCTGATCGGCGGCCCCGAAGACCACCTGCCGCTCCGCGAGGCCGACCGCGAGGCCGTCCTTGCCGTGCTCGAGCGTTACGCGGCGCAGGGTCTGCGCGTGCTCGCCGTCGCCCGGCGCCGCCTGCCCGACGGGGCGCAGTCGCCCGAGCGGCGCGAGGAGGCCGAGCGTGACCTCGTTCTTCTCGGCCTCGTCGCCCTCTTCGATCCGCCACGGCCGGAAGTCGCGGAGGCGGTCGCCCGCTGCCACGGGGCGGGCATCCGCATCCACGTCGTCACGGGCGACTACGGGCTGACCGCCGCCGAGATCGCGCACCGCGTCGGGATCGGCGTCGAAGGCGGCTCCGTCGTCACGGGCGACCGGCTCGAGCACATGAGTGAGCCCGAGCTCGACCGTCTTCTGCGTGAAGGCGGGGAGCTGATCTTTGCCCGGGCCTCACCCGAGGCGAAGCTGCGCATCGCGGACGCCCTGCGCGCCGAGGGCCACGTCGTCGCCATGACCGGCGACGGCGTCAACGACGCGCCCGCCCTGCGCCGTGCCGACATCGGGGTGGCGATGGGGCTGACCGGAACGGATGTCGCCCGTGAGGCCTCGACGATGGTGCTCACCGACGACAACTTCGCCACGATCGTCGCGGCGGTCGCCGCGGGCCGGCGCGTCTACGACAACGTCCGCAAGTTCATCCTCTACATCCTCGCCCACACGACCCCCGAGGTCGTGCCGTTCCTCGTCTTCGCGCTCTCCGGCGGCGCCGTCCCCCTGCCGCTGACCGTGCTCCAGATCCTCGCCATCGACCTCGGCACCGAGATCCTGCCCGCGCTCGCCCTCGGCCGCGAGCCCGCCGAGCCCGGCCTCATGCAGCGGCGGCCCCGGCCCCGCTCGGAGAAGGTGATCGACCGGTCGCTGCTCTTCCGTGCCTGGGTCTTTCTCGGCTTGATCGAGGCCGTGCTCGTCCTCGGGGGCTACTTCTACGTGCTCCTGCAAGCCGGCTGGAGCCCGGGAGACGACGTCGCCTCCGGCTCGCCTCTCCATGACGCCTACCTGCAGGCGACCACAATGACCTTCGCCGGCATCGTCGCTTGCCAGGTCGGGACGGCCGTCGCCGCTCGCACGGAACGCGCCTCCTTGCGCTCGGTCGGGCTGCTCAGCAACCCGATGCTGCTCTGGGGGATCGCCTTCGAGCTTGTGTTCGCCGCCGCCCTCGTCTACGTGCCGTTCCTGCAGGACATCTTCGGAACGGCGGCGCTCGGCCCGACCGAGCTTTTGCTGCTCGCGAGCTTCCCCTTCATCGTTTGGGGCGCTGACGAGCTGCGACGCGCCCGCCTGCGCGGTCAGGCGGGCGCGTTCGCGTGAGCGGCGTGGGTTGACGTCCGGTTCTAGACGGAAACCGGGGTCGGCTTGGTCTCGGGCGGGGCCTCGGACTCCCCGAGGTCGAATCGGGGCAGCCACTCGAGCCAACTCGGCAGGTACCAGTTCCAGTCGCCGAGCAGCTTCATCGAGGCGGGCAGGAGCACTCCGCGGACGATCGTCGCGTCGAGCAGGATCGCGGCCGCGAGCCCGACGCCGAACTGCTTGAAGAACAGCATCGAGAGCGTGATGAAGACGGCGAAGACGAAGACCATGACGATCGCGGCGCTCGTGACGACGCCCGCGGTCGTCTTGATCCCCTGCGTGACCGCCTCGTCGGTGGACGCGCCCCGCTGGACCAGCTCGCGGATCCGGCTCAGGAGGAACACGTGGTAGTCCATCGAGAGACCGAAGAGGATCACGAAGAGGAGCAGCGGGACGACCGGGTCGATCCCGGCCGTGGAGCTGAAGCCGAGGAGGCCCTTGCCGACGCCGTGCTGGAAGACGAGCACCAGCACGCCGTAGGCTGCGGCCACCGAGAGCAGGTTGAGCAGGATGGCCTTGGCGGCGATCACGGGCGACCTGAAGGCCACCAGCATCAACGCGAACGCGAGCACGAGCACGAACGCGACGACGAGCGGCAGCTTCGACGTGATCTCGTCGGTGCTGTCCTTCCACTGGGCGGTGAGCCCGGTGACGCCGGCCTCGGCGTCCGGAAGGGCGCCGACGGTGGTCGGCACGATCTCGTCGCGCAGGGTCGCCAGCGACTCGTTCGAGACCGAGTCGGTGCCCGTGCCGTCAATCGGGATCGTGATGTTCGCCACCGTGCCGGCGTCGTTGACATCGACGGTGATCGGCTCGTGCATGCGACCGCTCGCGAGCGCCTGCTGCTCGAGCTTCTGAATCGCCGCCTGCATGGTCGGCGCGTTCACGTCCGGGGCCTCGACGACGACGTTGGCCGGCAGGGCCGTGCCGGGGAATGCCTCCTGCATGCGGTTGTACGTCTGGACCACGGGGAGCGACTGCGGGAACGTGTCCGGGCCCGACTGCACCATGCGGAGCTGGAAGGCGGGAATCGCGAGCGCCACCAGCAACCCGCCGGCGAGGACGACCGAGACCACCGGGCGACGCAGGACGCGGTCGACGATCGCGCCCCAGATCCGGCCCTCACCGTCGCTGCGGCGCAGGCGGCCGACGAGGGGAACACGGCCGCGGTCGACCTTGTCCCCGAACCTCGCGAGGAGGGCGGGGAGTACCGTCAACGAGCCGAGAACCGCTACGGCGACCACCGTGATCGTCGCCACGCCGAGCGAGGCGAAGATCTGGTCGGCCGTCAGGAACATACCGGCCATCGCCATCATCACGGTCAGGCCGGAGACGAGGACGGCGCGACCGGAGGTGGCAGCGGCGATCTCGACCGCGGCGCGCTCGCTGCGTCCTGCGGCCCGCTCCTCGCGTGCGCGTCGCAGGTAGAAGAGCGAGTAGTCGACGCCGACCGCGAGCCCGATCAGGAGCACGATCGCGCCGGCCTGGTTCGCCATCGGCACGACGTGGCTCGTGACGGCCACGAGGCCGAAGGTCGCGAAGACGGCCGTCAAGGCGAGCACGAGCGGAATGCCGGCGGCCACGATTGCCCCGAAGGCGAGCACGAGGATGGCGAGTGTCACAGGAAGGGAGATGACGCCGGCCTTCCCCAGGTCGTCACCGTACGCCGTCTCGATCGCCTTCACCGAGCTGGCGTCGCCGAACTCGCCGATGAAGAGCTGCGGATGCGCCTTTTGCGCCGCGTCGACCTGGTCGAGGACCGGGTCGATCTTGTCCACGGCCTCGTCGGCGGCGCCCCTGATCTCGAACTCGACCAGGGCCGCGCGGCCGTCCTGGGCGATCTGGGCCGCGTTGGCGTCGTCGAGCGGCGACTGGACGTTCTGGACGACGTCGAGCCCCGAGATCCTCGCGACGACGTCCTCGACCGCGGCCCTGAATGCGGGATCGGTCGCAGAGAGCGAGCCGCTCTGGACGAGGACGCTCTCGTCCGCCGGCCGCTTGAAGCCCGCGTCGAGGATCCTGTCCATGCGACCGGACTCGCCGGGCCCGGCCGTGTTCGGGTCGATCGACTTCGTGCCGACGGCGCCGCCCAGGGCGAAGGCGACGAGGACGAACGCGAGCCACCCGAAGGTCGCGGTCTTCCAGTGGTCGGCGCTCCAGCGCCCCATGCGGGCTGCCAGGTTGTTGGGCTTCGGTGCGGACATCTGCCTGCCTCCTCGCGTTCGACAATTTCCGAGACCGACGCTAGGACGGCGGCAGGGCAACCGCGTCGTCGCTGGGCTTGATTCGCGCTCCCACCCGGCGACGATCTCGAGTCCTACCCAAGTAGGAGGCGGCGAGCGAGAGCGTGGAGTACCTTCACGACGTGAGCCGGTTCGAACACATTGCGCGGGCGTACTGGTTCGAGCTGCTGATCGCGGCCATGGGGATCGCAGCCATGCTCGAGCTGGTGGTCGGACGCGACTCGCCGGGGGCGCCGACCAGGTCGCTGTGGTTCTCGCTGCCTGCGATGGCGCTTCTGGTGCTGCCGCTCTTCGCTCGTCGGCGGTTTCCCTTCGCCGCTCCGGCGGCGTACTGGGTTCTGGCCGCGGTGCTCACGTTCACCGACGGGCTGCTGATCACGTTCCCCGGCAGCCTCAACGTCATCGGGCTCGCGACGGCGTTCCTCCTCGGAAACCTGCGGGACCGCAGGCAGGCGTTCATCGGCCTCGCCATCGTCACCGGATCCATCGTGACCGTCGTCTACAACATCCCCGGTCCGGAGCCGACCAGCTGGCTCATCTTCATTCCTCTCAGGTTCGTGGTCGCCTGGGTCGCGGGCTACGCGCTGCGCGAGCGTTCCGAGCAGGCCGAAGCGGCGGAGGAGCGGGCGGCCCAGGCCGAGCGCGAGCGCGAGGCTGCTGCGCGCGTCGCGGTGGCGGAGGAGCGCTCGCGGATCGCGCGCGAGCTCCACGACATCGTCGCGCACGCCGTCAGCGTGATGGTGCTCCAGGTCGGCGCCGTCAGGCACAAGCTCCCCGATTCTCGGGCCGAGGACCGCGACGCGCTCAGAGGCGTCGAGCGGGCGGGGCGCACAGCGCTTGCCGAGATGCGGCGACTCCTCGGCGCGATGCGCCGCGATGGAGACGGCGTCGATTTCATGCCGCAGCCCGGCCTGGATGGCCTCGACTCGCTCCTGGAGGAGGTCGGCCGCGCCGGCCTACCCGTCCAGCTGCACGTCGACGGGGAGCCTTTCCCCCTCCCGCGCGGCGTCGACCTCTCTGCCTATCGCATCGTTCAGGAAGGCCTGACCAACGCGCTCAAGCACGCGCGCGCCAGCGACGCCGACGTGACCGTCCGTTACGGGCGCGACGAGCTGGAGATCGAGGTGCGCGACAACGGCCAGGGCGAGGCGACAACCGACGGCCTCGGGCACGGGCTCGTCGGCGTCCGCGAGCGTGTGAAGATCTACGGCGGCGAGATGACCGCGGGAACGGCAACCGGAGGCGGTTTCATCCTCAGCACACGCCTCCCGCTCGACGGGGACGGGCGATGACGATCCGCGTGCTCGTCGCCGACGACCAGTCGATGGTGCGCGCCGGCTTTCGCATGCTTCTTGCAGGCGAGGAGGACATCGAAGTCGTGGCCGAGGCGAGCAACGGACTCGAGGCCGTGGACAAGACGGCCCGGTTTCATCCAGCCGTCGTCCTGATGGATATCCGCATGCCCGAGCTCGACGGGCTTCAGGCAACTCGACGCATTCTCGCCGCCGACAACGGCGCGCGAATTCTGATCCTCACGACGTTCGACCTCGACGAATACGTCTACGAGGCGCTGAGGTCCGGCGCAAGCGGCTTCGTCCTCAAAGACGACTCACCCGAACAGCTGATCGCCGCGATCCGCACGGTCGCCGCCGGCGACGCGCTTCTCTCACCGACGGTCACGAAACGCGTGATCAACAAATTCGCCCGCATGCCCCGTCCCGCGCCTCCGAAGGAGCTCGACGATCTCAGCGAGCGCGAACGAGAGGTCTTTCGCTTGATCGCCCGCGGCCTTTCGAACGCGGAGATCGCGCAAGAGCTCTACATCAGCGAGACGACGGTCAAGACGCATATCACGCACATCCTCCAGAAGCTCAACCTCCGCGACCGCGTCCAAGCAGTCGTGCTCGCCTACCAGACGGGGATCTTCGAGTCGGACACCGGCGATCAAAGTCGTCGCTGATCGAGCCCGGGCGGTCGGTGTAGCACCGCCGACACGCGCATGATTTCGACCCAACGTTGCGGCCACCCGCGCTCCCAGAGCGCCGTGGCCAGGGCACTCTGGGAGCGCTAGGAGAGCGGCGAACATCGGCTGCTCGAGCCCGAGCAGCTCGGTGCGCGCGGCGGCAGCCCACGCTGCCGTCATTCCAGCCGGAACAGCTCCCGTGACGCGAACGCGGTGTCTGCGAAGTCCGAGAAGACCCCGTCGACGCCGAGCTCGTAGAACAGCAGGTACTCGTTGACCGGGTTGCCTTCGAAGTCGCTCGCCAGCCGGCGCTGCTCGTTGCGGAACGTCCACGTGTGGATCAGCAGGCCGTGGTCGTGGGCGCGCTCGACGAGATCGGTCGGCGGGAGCAGCACGCGGTCGGTCTCGTTCACGAGATCGTCGCCGTTCGCGTCGGCCACCGTCCCGTCCGGCTTCACGACGATCGCGCGCGAGCTGACGATGTACGGCTTCCAGGGGCCGATGCCGTCGGCGTACGTGCTGATCTCCTCGAGCCCCTCGTCGGTCGCGAAGAAGCCGAAGGTGCGGCTTTGGAGCTCGGGATCGCCCGAGACGGTCCAGTCGTAGGGGCGGTCGAACGGCGGCGCGTAGGTGATCGTCCCGTCCGGGTCGACGTCGTTGGCGTCCACGAGCTGGACCAGGCGCACGGGAGTGAGCCGGTTGAGCAGCTTCAGGTTGGACTGCTCGAAGGACTGGATGAAGACCGGCGCGCGGCGGTTGTTCCAGCCTTCCCGGCGAAGCACCTTCACGAGCCGGTGCTCGAGCGGAAGCCCGAGATTGGCGTGGTAGGTCGGGTGCTTCGTCTCGGGGTAGACGCCGATGGTGCGGTGGAGCCGCTTCGACCACCGCTTCGCCAAGTGGATGACTTCGCTGAACGTGGGGATCTCGAAGCGGCCGTTGAACTGTTGCGGTCGCTCGACCAGCGGCTGGACCGCGCCCAGGGTCTTGATCTCCGCGAGCGTGAAGTCTGAGGCGAAAAAGCCGGTCTCGGCGACTCCGTCGACCACCTTCGTCGTCTCCCGGTCGGCGAACTCGGGATGGCTACGCACGTCGGTCGTGCTGGTGATGTTCGGCTCGTGGCGGGCGATCAGGTACCCGTCCTTCGTTGCCACCAGGTCCGGCTCGATGTAGTCGGCGCCGAGCTTGATCGCCAGCTCGTACCCCTGAAGCGTGTGGTCGGGCAGGTACCCCGCTGCGCCGCGGTGCCCGATCACGAGCGGGGACTCGTCGCGGCCGCCCCCGCCGCCGAGCGCCCACACGGTGGGGACCGCGAGGAGCACCACCCCCACCCCCGCGAACGCCGTGATCCATCGCCTGCCTGCGGTTCTCATGGAGAACCTCCTCGTGTCGGGTGCGGCCCGAACCTACTCGCGGAGGCTCCGCCGACGCAAGGAAGCTCACCAAACCGCGATTCGCCGGCGACTGCTTTCTAACATCGGCCCGGCGCCCATCGGCAGCTAGGTGAACGCGTTGACCGCCCGCGCGACGATGAGGCCGAAGAGCGCGAGCGCGACGGTCGCCTGCACGAGCATCGCGTACTTGGACGGAGCGTCAACGGCATCACATCGGTGGGGCTGAACGCGGTCGCGTTGGCGAAGCCGAGGTTTAGGTAGTCGAGGAGACGACCGCGCCGGTCGGCACGAGGCATGCCGGTCTCGTCCGGCCTTCTGACCGGCACGACGCTCATGTGCCAGTGCCACGGCTCGCGGTTCGACGTCACGAGCTCACCCGGCCAGCCTCGTAGGGATCGGGGAGACTCGCACCGACGGCAATGCGGAAGAGGATCTCGAAGCGACATGTGCTCGGCGGCGGCCTCGGGATCGCCGTGGTGGTCGGAACGTTCGTCTTCGTCCTGCCGCGCATCGCCGACTACCGCGACGTGTGGGGCGTCGTCAAGGGTCTCTCCTGGGCGGAGCTCGGGCTTCTCGCGGGAGCGACGGCGCTGAACCTCGCCACCTTCGCGCCTCCGTGGATGGCCGCGCTGCCGGGCCTCCGCTTCCGCCAGGCGTTCGTCGTGACCCAGGCATCGACGGCCTCGACCTACGTCGCACCGGCGGGAGTCGCGGTCGGGATGGCGCTGTCGTTCGCCATGCTGCGGGGCTGGGGCTTCGCGGCCGCGCCGGTCAGCCTGGCGGTCGCAGTCACGGGCGTCTGGAACCAGCTCGCCATGCTCGCGTTCCCGACCGTCGCGCTCGCGCTCCTGGCACTGACCGGCACCCCCCATGCCGCGCTCGACACGATCGCGTTCATCGGGCTCGCGATCCTCGTGGTCGTGCTCACAGGCTTCGCCGCCGGCCTCAGCACGCCGAGGGTGGCGCGCCGCGTCGGCGACCTCGCGGCCCGAGCCGCCTCGTGGGGGAAGCGGCTGTTCCGGAAGAAGCCGGTGACGTGGGACGGCGAGGCGTTCGTGCGCTTCCGCGCCCGCACGAACTCGCTCCTCAGGCGCCGCTGGCACGTCCTGACGCTCGCGACGCTCGCCGGGCACCTCACCGTCTACCTCGTGCTGCTCGTGTCGCTCCGCGTCCTAGGCGTCACTGCGGACGAGGTCACCGCCGTCGAGGCGTTCGCCGCCTGGTCCCTCGTGCGCCTGCTCGGCTCGATTCCCATCACCCCGGGCGGGCTCGGCATCGTCGAGCTCGGCCTGACGACCGCGCTCGTCGGCTTCGGGGGCGGCCAAGCCGAGGTCGTCGCGGCCGTCCTCGTCTACCGCGTCCTGACCGTCGTGCCCACGCTCCTGATCGGCCTACTGACCGGGGCGACGTGGAAGCGCTACCGACCCGACCAGGGACCGCCGGACGCCGCGCCCGGCACGGAGATCTAACCCCGCCGGCGCAAGCCCCGAAGTGGAGGCGGCGGGAATCGAACCCGCGCAAGATTTCAACCAAGGTTCGGTCGGCTCTGTCGACCTCGAGCCGCGGCCTCCGAGCGCACGAGCAGCGGCCGACGGTTCTGCTCGCGGCATGCAAGGTCAGCTAACAATGGCACGTGGTGCCTTTTCTACAGGTCGTTGCGGCGGCCATCATCGATTCCGGAAAGGTCTTGCTCGTCAGCAAGCAAGAGGCGCCGGATGTCTTCTATCTCCCTGGTGGAAAGCCGGAGAGGGACGAGAAGCCGCGAGACACGCTCGCTCGAGAGCTCGAGGAGGAGCTTGGCGTGGCGATCGTCGAGGCCAACCTCTTTAGCGTCGTATCCGACGAGGCCGCCCTCGAAGGAGTCGCGATGGAGATGCAGGTCTACCTGGTCCGTGTCGGCGGTCCGATCTCGACTCGAGCCGAGATCGCGGCTCTGGCCTGGGTCGGCGCGGACGGCGAAGGGCCGGGGAGGCTGGCGCCGGCCATACGAAACCACGTTCTGCCGGAGCTCGCCGCTCGCCAGCTGATTGCCTAGCCGTCAGGCGCGGCCTTCCCTCAACCGCTGACCAATGGCGGATCCGATGAGGACGGCCAGACCGACCAGGATGACCTTGTCACGTGCTTAGGTTCGGCGGTGGCAGGTGCATACTGCGGGCGTCCTGTGCTGATCCGACCTTCCGCGCGAACAGTCGCCGCTGCGTTCATCGGCGATTGCGGAACAGCGATAGGGTCGTCGCCATGCCGTTTTCGCTCAGAAACCTCAAGCACGACCTGGAAGACGTCGGGTCCAATTTCGACGGTGCGCCGGAGCTGGAGTTCCGCCTGGCTACCGACGCGCTGGAACTCGAGCAGTCCGGCCTGTGTTACCAGCGCATCCCGCCCGGCTACCGGTTCCCGTACGGCCACGCGCACAAGGAGCAGGAAGAGGTGTACGTCGTCGTTCGCGGGAGCGGACGGATGAAGCTCGACGACGAAATCGTCGAGCTCAGAGAGTGGGACGCGGTGCGCGTCCCACCCGGTACGTGGCGAGGCTACGAAGCGGGGCCCGACGGCCTCGAGATCATCGTGATCGGAGCGCCCAATCTCGGCGAAAATCGGCGTGCTGACGTCGACGGACAGCGCGATTGGTGGACGGACTAGCGCCGCGCGCGTTAGTACAGTCGAGCACCATGGCTTTCATCGACCACCTCGCCATCCCGGTCCGTGACCTGGCGGCGAGCACACGGTTCTACGAGGCCGCGCTTGCGCCGTTCGGGGTCGAGATGGCCGAGGTGGAAGGCGCGGTGGGCTTCCACCTCGGAAGCGTTGATTTCTTCGTGACGGAAGGCGAGCCGGCGGCGCCGATGCACATTGCGTTTGGCGCACGAGACCGCGCGACCGTCGAAGCGTTCCACGCCGCGGCCCTCGCTGCGGGTGGCCGCAACAACGGCTCGCCCGGTCTTCGTCCGCGGTACCACGCCGACTACTTCGGCGGCTATGTCCTCGACCCAGACGGCCACAACGTTGAGGCTGTTTGCCACCACCCGGAGGAGTAGGCGGGCACCCCGATGAACACGCGGAGCGAGCCCCGGAGCCGTCTTGTCGACAACTCCAGAACTCACTCCAGAACTAACCTGATGGAGGCGGCGGGAATCGAACCCGCGTCGCGGGACCGCCTCGGACGAGCCAGAAGGGGAATCAGATTTAGCTGGCTCTGGCGCGGATGATTCCGCTCCAAACGGGAGTCACAAGCCGCCGGCTGACGACCTCGATAACGACGACGATCCTGGGGCTGGCGTGATCGCGGCCTGCCTCGGACGAGCGGGCCGCGTCTGCGGACACTGTGGCCGCTCGGTGCTCAAGGGGATACCGTGCAAGCGGCGGACGTGTCCGCGCTACTCCCGACTGTGGGCATACGACTGGCGGATCGTCCTCCTTGAGAACCTCATCGCCTACCGGGGCAAGGCGACGATGTACACGCTCACCCCGCCCGGCGCAGATCAGCTTCCGTGGGATCGATCGAAGTGCAGCCACGCCGAAGGCATAGCTTGCGGAGGCGAGCGAGGCTGCGTGATCGAAGCGGAAGCCCGACAGTCCTGGAATGAGTCCTTCCAGCGCCGACTGTCCCGAATCTACGAGACCGCGCAGGCTGCAACTAAGCGCGAGGTTGGGTGCCGCGCGAACGTCCTGGCGATCGGCAAGGAGGCGCAGCGTCGAGGCGCAACCCACGCCCACTTAGTGGTCGGCTGTGAAACCGGTCTCGAGCTCCGCGCTTCACAGGCGTTCCGGCGGCACTTCGAACGGCTTTCGGGCCAGCCGCGGTACGAGTTCGGGCACGTGCACGGCAAGTTCCTCAAGCCGAGGCCCGCGCGGGAAGTCGCGGCGTACCTGTCGAGCTACTTCGTCGTTGGCCGTGGAAGCAAGGCGCCGCTCGCCGAGGCAGTGCAGAACCCCGAGCTTCCGCGGCTTCCGCTCTACGTCTCACGGCGGCTCACACAGACGACCGGCACAACGATGCGGAACAAACGCCGGCAACGGCATCTGTGGGTCTGCATCGGGAAGGCAAGACCCAAGCCGGCATGGTGGAGCGAGGAACGAACGCGCGCGGATGTACTTGCGCTGGCCGTCCCGGTCGTTGACCGGATGGAACGCCGCGACGAGCTCCGTCGACTACACGAGCGCGAACCCTGAGCCGCGGCGAGCGCACCGCCGCGGAGGCGGCGAGGGGTCGCCGCGGCGCTGCCGTGCTCGCGATGCGTCGCCCGAGCCGAACGTCGCCGCCGAGAGTGCACCTGGGGCCGCTTCGCATCGCCCAGTCAATGATTCACGCACACACGACTGCAGCAAACGTCCGCCGCTGGCCCCAAGCGCCGCGGAGCAGCCGCCCGCAGGCGGCTGGCTCGACTTTGTAAACGGGGCTTGCTGCGTCTCCACGGCGTTCTCTCTATAGGGCTAGATTCCGCGGTATGCCTGAAGACTCGCCGGCGTTCTCAGCCTTGGCCGGACGGGACGAGCTGACGCAGTTCGGCGGGAACGCGCTCGGGCTGTTTGCCCTTGATCCTGTAAGACACCAACCCCACAAGGGGTGCAGCATCAAGTCAACGACAGCGCCATACACAGCCGCGTTACGGACCGCAACCTCCTCTACCCCTCTTGCGCCGCCTCGGCGTGAACCGCGACGCCTCAGCGGTGATCGAAGCGCGAGCGCGGGAGGCTCTTATCAGTCGACCTATCGCCGGCTGAGCCGCACGAGGCTAGTCAGGGCTCGCGCGCCGCTCGTTCCTCACGTCCCAGACGACCGCGTTCAGCTCGGCAGCCCAGATGACGCCTCGCCCGATCAGGAAGAGAAAGAAGAGTCCGGTCGTCGCCAATCCGAGGGCGCCATAGAGCTCGGACGCGTTGGCGAGCTTGATCTGGAGAAAGTAGGCCGTAAGGACGTAGAGCGCCTCCAGACCGAGCCCGAAGAAGATCGCACCCGGCAGAAAAGCCGTCCAGGGCACGTCCTTCGCCGGCAGCCACATCGAGACCCAGAGCCACACCGCGCTGAAGCACACGATCAGTCCAACCATCACGAGAATTTCTAGGGCGCCGGCTGCGTTCGCGCGAACCCAGCCTGCGAAGGCTGAGGTCACCATGAGAACGAGTGGAGCGGCGATCACGAAACCGATCGCCTTGGGCAGGTTGCGAAGCGGCGGGGCTGGAACTCGCCACGCCGCGGCATGGGTCAGCCGGAGTGCGCGAAGAAGGCCGAAGCTGAACCAGAGCACGAGCACGGTGCCCGTAAGCACCAGCCACCAGCGGCCCGATTCGGCTTGATTCGCGGCTGTCGTAATCGTCGAAGCGAGCGACTCTGTAAGACCAGTCTCTTCGGCCCCCGACTGAACATCCTCACCGGCGGAAGACGCGAAGCCGAGCCCGCCAGCCAAGAGAACTGCCCAGGCGAGCACCCAGAAGAAGAAGCGGTAGGCAAGCCCTCCCCCAGAACGCCGCCGGCGATCTCCTTGTCCCGTACGAGCCAGCGGAAGCCGACTTCGACCGAGGCATGCTCTGGTCTCTTCTCCTCGAGGGAGTCGAGCGTCGTCGTGCCGCGGGCTCGTAACGCCTCCACGCGTGCCTTCAACGACCTTTGCGGCCCTTGTTCAGTCGGCTTCTGTTCGATCTGTGGCCGTCTCACACGACGCGCCTGTTTCGTCCAGGTGGTGTCCGTGGATCGAGTAGACGCTGACGCCGCCGCCTAGGCGCTGATCCCCTGCGCCGCGGCGACGTGCGCACCGCCCTCGTGCAGCGCCATCTCGTCCTCGTGGGTGCCCGGCTTGAGGTCGAAGACGACCTTCTTCACCGTTCCGGTGAAGGGGTACGGCGATCTTGCCGCGTAGGCGCGCGCGACGGGCAGGCCGTTGTCGCGGCCGACGTCCATGCCGGCGTACCCGGAGAAGCGGACGGCGACCGTCCTCTCGATCCGCCCCTCGCCGATCTGCTCGTCGTTCGCGTACAGGGAGACCGTTCCGCCCGCCGATCGTTCCTGCCGGTCCGCGTCGAACTGCATCCGGACCGTGACGTCCCCGGTCGGGATCGGCTTGGTCGAGACCTGCTCGTACCGCTCGACTCCCATCATCGAGTAGCTGTAGTGCAGCAGGCCGTTCTCGTCGACCCAGAGCGAGAAGCCGCCCATCTCGTCCGCCTCGGCGACGATCACGCCCTCGGCGCCGTCGTCCGGGACCGAAAGCGCGGCCTCGATCGCGTAGGAGCGGCCGTAGACGCGCGGGATCATGCCGGCGGCGATGTTCTGGACGTCGCCGTGGAAGGTCTGCGTCGTGATCGTCGGCATCGGTGGCAGGTTCCCGAAGAAGACCGAGAACGCCGCCAGCAGCGGCAGGACGTTGTGCTTCTCGGCCTCCTGCCAGAAGAGCTCCTTCAACTCGGCGAGCTTCTCCGGGTTCTCCGCGGCGAGGTCATGCGCCTGCGAGAAGTCGTCGGGCAGGTAGTACAGCTCCCAGGTGTCCTGCTCCGGGTCGTAGGCGCCGGGTGCGAATCGCGCCATCGTCGGCGGCGAGATGTCCCACGGGATCCGGTCGAGCTTGCAGGCGGCCCACCAGCCGTCCTTGTAGATCGCCCGGTTGCCGACGGCCTCGAAGTACTGCACGGTGTGGCGCTCCTCTGCGTTCGCGTCCTCGAAGGTGTGGAGGAAGCTCGTCCCCTCCATCGGCTTCTGGGTTGTCCCCTCCACGACCTTGGGCTCGGGGATGCCGGCGGCTTCGAGGATCGTCGGACCGACGTCGATGACGTGAGTGAACTGGGTGCGCAACCCGCCCGCGTCCTTGATCCGCTCCGGCCAGGAGACCACCGTGGCGTTGCGGGAGCCGCCGAGGTGGGAAGCGACCTGCTTGCCCCACTGGAACGGCGTGTTCCCGGCCCACGCCCAGGCGGCCGCGTAATGCGGCGCGTACGCGTCAGTGCCCCAGGCGTCGAGCCCGCCGTACTGCTCGATCAGCGAGAGCTGCTGCTCGGGCGTCAGGGGGATCCCGTTCTGCATCGTCAGCTCGTTGAAGGAGCCGGTCAGCGTACCCTCGAGACTCGCGCCGTTGTCCCCGAAGATGTAGATGACGAGCGTGTTGTCGAGCTCGCCCATCTCCTCGACCGCGTCGAGCAGGCGGCCGACGTTCCAGTCGGTGTTCTCCTGGAAGCCGGCATAGACCTCCATCTGCCGCGCGTACAGCGTCTTCTCGCTGTCCGAGAGCGAGTCCCAGGCGGGAAGCGCGTCCGGTCTCGGTGTGAGCACCGCATCCGGCGGGATCACGCCCAGCGTCTTCTGCCGTTCGAAGGTCTCCTCGCGCAGCACGTCCCAGCCCCGGTCGAACTTGCCGCTGTACTTCTCGCTCCACTCGACCGCGACCTGGTGCGGCGCGTGCGAGCACCCGGTCGAGTAGTAGACGAACCACGGCTTCTCCTGGTCCTGGGCGCGCACCCGGTGCAGCCAGCGGACAGCCTGATCGGTGATGTCGTCCGGCCAGTAGTACTGCTTGGTGTCCTCGCGCTCCGGGACGCCGATGGTCGTGTTGTCCTGCGTGATCAGGGGGTCGTACTGGCCCGCCTCGCCACCGAGGATGCCCCAGAAGTGATCGAATCCCCACGCGTTCGGCCAGCGGTCGAACGGCCCGGCTGCACCCTGGACGTGATCGGGGGTCAGGTGCCACTTGCCGAACCCCGCCGTCGAGTAGCCGTTGCCCTGGAGCGCCCGGACGAACGGAGCGCACTCCTTCGGCACGCTCGCCGAGTAGCCGGGGAAGGGGCCGGGGAACTCGCCGATGGACCCGAAGCCGACGGTGTGGTGATTGCGGCCGGTAAGGAGGGCGGCCCTGGTGGGCGAGCAGATCGCGACAACGTGGAAGCGGTTGTATCTGAGGCCCTGGTCGGCGAGGCGCGTCATGGCCGGCGTCGAGACGGGCCCGCCGAAGGTCGACGGGTTCCCGAAGCCTGCGTCGTCGATCAGGACGAGCAGCACGTTCGGCGCGCCCTCCGGCGGCGACGGCGTCATGGCGATCGTCCAGTCGCCGACGGACGTGTCCAGGGTTCGCCCGATCGCGCCACCGAAGTTCGGATCCGGGATCGGCAGCACCGTGCGGTCCGGGCTGAACTTCCCCATCGCCTCGCCGAGCGACTCCTTGAGTGCGCCCATGCCCTTCTTGTCGCCCTGGACGACCGACCGGAGCAGCGCGCCCCCGAGCGCCTGTTCGACACCGAGCCGCTGCTCGTCGTCGAAGATCGCGATGATCCCGGCCGACCCCGGCGGCAGGTTCTCGCCGATCTTGTCGCGAAGCTCCTTTTCGACCTTGTTGCCGGCGAATCTGCCCACCAGCCGACCTGCCACCGCCCCGACGGCGACGGACGCGAGCAGCGGCGGCGCGAACAAGCCCACCGCGAGCCCGACGCCGCCTCCCCAGCCCGTTCCCTTGCGTCCGAGGTTGTCGCCGGTCCGCTGCACCGAGACGTTGCCGTCCTCGTCGTGCGTGACGAGGATGACGCCCTCGATCGAGATCTCTTTCTCCTTCACGAGCGCAAGGAGCGCCTCGAAGTCTTTCGTCGCCTCGTCGATCTCGTTGTAGCCCGCGACGAGAACGTCGGTCGAGGTGTCAGGCATCGTCGCCTCTCGCTACCTGCAGGGATGATTATCGCGTGCCGTGTTGCGCGGTTAGCCTACTCAAGAACGCGCCCTCGGCGGTGACCATGGCGGTCGATCTTGACATAGAGTTCTAGTTGTAGTACAAAAACTCTATGGGCCGCCCTCGCAAGGAATTTCACCGGTTGACGCGGACGATCACCGTCCGCGTCGAGGACGAGCAGTACGACTGGCTCGTCGAACGAGCGCTCGATGAGCACGGCGACCTGAGCAAGTCCGTCCGTGAGGCGATCGAGTCGGCGAGAACGTTTTCGCGCATCCTCGAATCCGACGCTCCTCTCGCCCGGTTCGACGAACTTCTCCGACGAAGCGAGGAGCAAGCCGCACGCGAGGAGGCGGGCCTTGAGGATTGAACGAGCCATCGACGCATTTCTCGACTGGCGGCAGCTCGAGCGCGACGCTACCCCCCGCTCCCTCGATTCCTATCGGCGTGTCCTCGACAAGCTGGCTGCCCGATACCCCGAAGCGCCGCTGTCCGAGTTCGAGGGGCGAACCGGAACCCAGCTCTTACGTGACTTCCTTGCGAGCTGGGTGGAGGAGAGCCGCCGAGAACGGAAGGTCCAGCTTTCCGCAGCAACTCGGGCAAACATCATCTCTGTTCTCCACTCGTTCTTCGCCTGGGCGGAGTCGGAGGATCTGATCGACAACGATCCGAGTCGGAAGATCCGTCGGCCCCCGAAGCGCAAACCGAAGATCGAACGCCCCGCCCTCGAAGAGCTCCGGGAGCTCCGCGACACTGCGACTCTCTTCGAACGACCGGCCATCCTTCTAATGGAGGGAGCCGGGCTGAGAAGCGCGGAGGTTCGTGGTTGCCGCTGGCAGGATCTCGACCTCGTCAACGGCCGGGTGCTCGTCTTCGGCAAGGGGCGAGACTGGCACTGGCTGCCCCTCGATCCCGACGTACTGGCCGAGCTACGGCGTTGCTTCCGCGAGATTAGTCCCGATCTTGACGACCACGTCTTCACGGTCGAGCTCGAACGCTGGGTCTCGGCGGACAAGCGAGAGCGGCGGCGCAAGGATCCGAAGCAGCCGGCCTCCGCGCAGGCGCTTTGGCGGATGGTTCGCCGTGTCTGCGAGCGGGCGGGTGTTCGGACATTCTCGCCGCACCCGCTCCGGCACGGGTTCGCGAATCGGTTCCTCCGAGAGAGCGGACGGGACGTCGTCGCGCTCCAGGCCCTGATGCGGCACTCGCGACCCGACACGACCCAGGGCTACACCGATGAGGTCGAGCTCGACGAGCTCGCCGAAGCCCTCGAACGGGCTGCACTCAGCCGCAATGCACAAGCGTCGCCCGATCAGGCGACGCTAGAGCACGAACCCTCAAGGAGCCTCGAAACCGAGGAGTGGAGGCGGCGGGAATCGAACCCGCGTCCGAAGCTTCACGGTTCTCGGGCACAGTCGAGAGACTTACCCGAGCGTCGGAACCTTCCAACCCAGTGCGCTTCGAAGATGGCGCAGTCGCCAGCGTCTGTCTGCTCTTTGGCTAGTTCGCTGCCTGCCCACCGTCTCTCGAGGCTCGCGCCACAAAACGGCGGCGAGGAGCGAGGGAACACTCACTCGTCCAGACGAGGCTCAGAGCAGTCTCAACTCGCGCGCACGCGAGACCGCGTCGGGGCGCGTGGCGACGCCGAGCTTGCGAAAGATGCTCTTCACGTGGGTCTTCACGGTGTTGAAGGAGACGAAGAGCGCCTCGCCGATCTCCCGCTGGGTGAGATCGGTTGCCAACAGGCGCAGCACGGCGAGCTCCCGTTCGCTGAGATCCTCCGCGTACGGCGTCTGCGTCGCGCGGCTCGGCATGAGGCGGAGTCTGCGCTCGACTTTTGCCACCAGCTCCGGCAGCACGCCCGGGTCGGCGCACGTCTCGGCCGTCCGGCGGGCCTCGTGCAGCATGTCCCTCGCGACGCGGCGATCGCCGAGCCCGCCTTTCACCCCTGCATGAGTGAGAAGCCCATACGAGAGGTCGAATTTGGCGTTGCCTCGGCGAGCGAGCTCGATGCCTCGCGCCAGAGCCTCGTCGGCCTCTCTCAGCCGGCCCTGCCGCTCGAGCAGCTTTCCGCGAGCAACGTGCGCCATGGACATGCCGAAGTACTTCGCCAGCCCGGTTTGCCTTCGCTGCAGGGCGTTCGTGTCGTCCAGCACCCGATCGGCGCGACTCGATTCACCGATCTCCGCATGGACGACGGCGCACCAGCCGAGGGCGTGAATCAGCGCGAGCGAATGGCCGGACGCCTCGCTCGCCGTCACCGCTTCGTCGAGTAGGGCAGCCGCGGGACGACCCTCCCCCCCGAGAAAGACCGAGACGCCGAAGGTGGTGAGGAGAGCGCTCCGCCAATAGTCCGAGCCGGCTTCTTCGAGCTCGAGCGCGGGTCGCGCCGTCTCGGCAATCCCACCCACGTCCCCGAGGAAGTACATGTTGATTGCCTGCGACGCGGCCACGCCGGACGCGACCGAGGCGGGGCCGGCCAGGAGTGAGCTTCCGGCCGCGCCCCGTGCTGCCGCTTCGAGCCACTGGTCCGCCTCGGCAATGCGGCCGACCTCTTGCAGGGTCGACGCCCGAACGAGGCACAGTCGGGCATCGTCAGTCACCGTCTCGGGCGGGAGGCCGTCGAGCCAGGCGAGCAGAGTCTCGAGGCGAGCCTCGTTTCGAAACTCGATCCAGTGACGAAGGATCAACTCGGACGCATCGGCGAAGTCCCCTGCCGCTGTGGCGTGATGGATCGCTTCGGACGGATCGCCTTGGTCTCGGTGCCATGCGCTCGCCCGGCGATGCAGCGTCCGAGCGTGCTCGGGCTCGGCAAGCGCGAGCTCATGGCGCAGAAGCTCGCCGAAGAGCTGGTGGTAGCGATACCACTCGCGTTTCGCGTCGAGGGGGATGAGGAAGGAGTTCGAGCGCTCGAGCTCATGCAGCATGAGCACCGAGCCGGGCCGGTCGGTCACGGCGTCGCAAAGGGGGGCGCAGAGGCGTTCGAGGACGGACGTATGGAGGAGGAAGCCCCTCATGTCCTCGGGGAGGCCGGCCAGCACCTCCGAGCTCAGGTAATCGACGACGTGGCGGTTGTCGCCCGCAAACGCCTCGATGAACTCGTGCGCGCTTGCACGGCCTCGGATGGTGAGCGTCGCAAGGTAGAGACCGGCTGCCCATCCCTCCGTCAGCTCCCGGAGCCGGATGACGTCCTCACGGTCGAGCCCGAGCCCGTGCAGGTCGTTGAGGAAGAGGCCGGCCTCCTCGTCGGAGAAGCGAAGCTGTTGTGCATCGATCTCGGCCAGCTCGCCACGGGCGCGGAGGCGGGCGAGCGGGAGCGCCGGCTCGGAACGGCTCGAGACCACGAGCTCGAGGGTCTGGGGAAGGTGCTCGAGAAAGGAGGCGAGACCATCGTCGATCTCTGGATTCCTGACCACGTGGTAGTCGTCCAGGACGAGCACGACTCGGTGCGGCAACGCCGCGAGCTCGTTGCAGAGCGCGGGGAGAACGTCGCCGACGACGCTGACCCGCGGAGCCCGCAGCATGGGAAGAGAGACCTCACCGGCGCTCGGGTCGAGGGTGCGAAGCGCATGAATGAGGTAGGTCCAGAACCTGACCGGATCGTTGTCGTCGCCATCGAGCGCGACCCAGGCGAACGGCCGTGTCTCGCTCTCCAGCGCGTACCAATCGGCGAGGAGCGTCGACTTCCCCCACCCGGCGGGAGCGCGGATCAGCGTGAGCTTGCGCGGCTGGCCGGCGCAGAGCTCGAGAAGCTGGCGGCGTGAGACGCGCTGACGTGGGACGGGAGCCTCCAGCTTCGACTGGATAAGCGGACGCGCGGTCTCTTCGACCCCCGTCGCCGTGTCTGTCGACATGCAGCGGAGGGTACATCGCACCAGCTGCTGATTCACCCAGGGTGATCTCGCCTCTGGGGGAGGTCAGCTCACCCATACGCCCTGGACGATCCCTCCAAGAAGCAAATCGCCGGATCGAAGGAGGCCGATCGTGACTACCGACAGCAACGACTGGAGAGAGCTCGCAAGCCGGGAGTGCGACGGCCTCGTGGTCTCGCTCTTCTGGAGTAGCGCGGCCGACCGGGTCCTGGTCGCGGTCGCCGATCAGAGGCTCGAAGAGGAGTTCCGCCTCGATGTGCCGGGCACGTGCGCGCTCGATGCCTTCTACCACCCCTTTGCGTACGCGTCCGGCCGAGGCCTCTGCTTCGGCGACGCGATGCGCGAATCCCTCGATGTGTCGTTTCAGACATTCGTCACAGAAAGGAGCGCCGACTGATGAGGATCGACCCAATCCAGTACGCCCGCCGTTGGAAGACGCTCTGCGTGCTGTCGCTGAGCCTGGTGATCATCGGGCTCGACACCACGATCCTCAACGTCGCCCTGCCGACACTGCAGGAAGAGTTCGACGCCTCCCCAGCTCAGCTGCAGTGGATGGTCGACTCCTACCTCCTCGTCTTCGCGGGCCTCCTGCTCGTGTTCGGCACCCTCGGCGACCGTTTCGGGCGCAAGCTCGCGCTCCAGGCGGGCGTGTTGATCTTCGGGCTGGCGAGCCTCTGTGCGGTCATGGCCGACTCGGCTGATCAGGTGATCGCCGTGCGCGCGGCGATGGGCGTGGGTGCGGCTCTCATCATGCCCGCGACGCTCTCGATCATCGCGAATGTCTTCACAGCCGCCGAGCGCGGAAAAGCGATCGCGATCTGGGCAGCGCTGGCAGCCGTCGGCATCGGCCTCGGCCCGCTTGCGGGTGGGCTGCTGCTCGAGTGGTTCGACTGGTGGTCCATCTTCCTCGTCAACGTGCCGTTCGCAGCCGCGGCGCTACTCCTCGGCATCCGCTACGTGCCCGAGAGCCGCGACCCCCGGCCGGGCTCCTTCGACCTGCTGGGAGCAGTGCTCTCCACGGCGGGCTTCAGCATCCTCGTGTACGCGATCATCGAGGCACCGGGCAAGGGGTGGCTCAGCGGCCTCATCCTCGGATTGCTCATGGTCAGCGCGGTGCTGCTGGGCGCGTTCGTGTGGTGGGAGCGGCGCATCGACGAGCCGATGCTCGACCTCGGGTTCTTCCACAGCGCTCGCTTCACCGTCGGCACAGCGGCGGTCAGCGCTGCTTTCTTCGCCCTGCTCGGCGGGATCTTCGTCTTGACCCTGTACCTGCAATTTGTTCACGGCTACAGCGCAATCGAGGCCGGCCTGGTCATGAGCCCGATGGCGCTCGGCCTGATGATCGGAGCCGGCTCGTCGAGCAAGGCGGTTCGGCGACTCGGCGTCACCCGCGTCGTCGCAGCCGGCCTGGCGGGTCTGGCACTCGCCCTGGCGCTGACCAGTCTCTGGAGCCCGGACACCGGCGGATTCACGCTCGCCGCCTGGTTCTTCGGGCTGACCCTGGCGATGGGCTGGGTGATGGCTCCCGCGACGGAGGCAGTTGTAGGCGCGGTGCCGGCGGCCAAGTCGGGCGTCGCCTCCGCGACCAACACCGTCGCGCGCATGATCTCCGGCGCACTGGGCGTGGCCGTGATCGGGTCGCTCGTCGGCTCCCTCTACACCAACGACCTCGAAGGCTCGCTGGGCGCCCTGCCCGTAGAAGCGCAGGCGCGAGCCGAGAACTCGGTTGGCGCTGCCAGCGCGATCGCCGCCCAGCTGCCGCCCGACGAAGCCTCCGGTCTCCTCGCCACCACCGGCGACGCCTTCACCCAGGCAATGGGAACCGGCCTCCTAGTCGCCGCAGCGCTCGCTGCGGCCACGGCCGTCGTCGTGCTGCGCTTCCTGCCGGCCCACGAGCCTGTCCCCGAACAGGCGGAACGTGCCGAGGCCGGCGTGCGTGCGCTCACCGACGAAGACCGTGAGTCCCTCGATCTGCAGCCGCAGAGCTGAGAGGAGCGCCCGATGCCATCCCTAAAGACGCGACACCGGACGATCGCAGTCTGGGCGGTGCTCGTCGCTCTCGTCCTCGGTGGCGCCTGGCTCGCGAGCGCCCCCGGTTCCGACACTCCGGCTGCCAACGGAGCAGCCACAGCTCCCGAGTTCGCCGCGATCGAGCGCTTCGTCCAGGAGGAGATGGCGGCGCAGCGGATCCCCGGACTCGCGCTCGGCATCGTCAGGGGCGATCAGATCGCGTATCTCCGCGGCTTCGGCAAGGCGGACGACTCCGGGCGCACCGTGACGCCGCAGACGCCGTTCATCATCGGCTCGCTGAGCAAGTCCGTCACCGCGCTGGCGATCATGCAGCTGGTCGAGGCGGGGAAGGTCGATCTCGACGCGCCCGTACAGCGCTACCTCCCCTGGTTCCGCGTCGCCGACGAAGAGGCTTCCGCCCAGATCACCGTCCGGCACCTCCTGAACCAGACGAGCGGCCTCTCGACCAAGACCGGGCGTAGCTACCAGGGTAACGGCGACACGAGCGATGCGGCGCTCGAGAACGCCGTTCGCAAGCTGAGCGGGGCCGAGCTCACGGCACCTGTCGGCGAGACGCACCAGTACAGCACGATCAACTACTCCGTCCTCGGGCTGATCGTGCAGGCGGTCACCGGGCGCTCCTACGAGAGCTACGTCCAGACGGAGATCTTCGATCCACTGCAGATGCGCGGCTCTTTCACCTCCGAGGCGGCAGCGGACGGGCACGGCCTCGCGACTGGCTACCACTACGTGTTCGGCAGGCCCAGGGCGGCCGATCTGCCCTACAACCGGGGTCTCATCCCGGCCGGTTACCTGATCTCCAACGCCGAGGACATGGCCCACTACCTGATCGCCCAGCTGAACGGCGGCAGTTACGGCAGTGCCTCGCTGCTCTCGCCTGAGGGAATCGAGGAGCTCCATCGGCCCGCCGTGCCGACGCCGAAGGCGGGCACCTCGTACGGCATGGGCTGGTTCGTCGGTCCGCTCAACGGGATCCCGGCGATCCACCATCAGGGTGAGACCTTCAACACCCACGCGAACGCCGTGCTCGTCCCCGAGAGCCGAACCGGAGTCATCGTGCTGATGAACGCGCAGAACTCCTTGGACCTGTTCACCGCCGATCGCATGGGAACGATCTCCGAAGGCGTGACGAGCCTCCTCGAAGGCCGCGACCCGTCCCCACCGCCCTCGAGCCTCGCCAGCTTCCTGGTCTACGCCCTGCTCTTTGGCTTGCTCGGCGTCCAGGCGCGCGGAATCTTTCGCTCGATCGTGGCGCTGCGCAGTGGGCACCTCGCAGCCGGGCGGCTTGGCGCGGGCTGGCGCATCGGATTCTCACTCGCGCTGAACCTCGCCTGGGCAGCCTTCGTGCTCGTGCTGGTGCCGAAGCAGCTCGGTTTGTCACTTCTCATTCTCCGCCAAGGATTCCCCGACCTGGCCTTGATCCTCCTGGTCAGCGCGGTGGTCGCCCTCGGCTGGGGCATCGTCAGAACGGCGTGGGCGTACACCGTCCTGCGCAAGCTGCGGCGCCGCGAGGGGACTGCACATGTCGACCTGGCCTGAGGACCAACGCGCCTCTCACACACAGGGGAAGGAGCCAACGCAGATGCAGACCGCAGTTCTCAACGGAACCGTGCCGGCGAAGTCTCGCCTCTCGAGCCTGATCGAGCAGCATCCAGTTGCCTGCTTCTTCGTCCTGGCTTACGCGATCTCGTGGCTTCTGTGGCTGCCGCTCGTTGTCTCTGGAGACAGCTCTCCCTCAGGGCCGGGCTTCATTCTCCTGCTCCTGGGATCGCTGGTGCCTTCTGCGGTCGCGATCCTGCTCGTCGCCATGCTCCACGGCGGAGCCGGGGTCCGGAAGCTGCTCCAGCGGCTTCTCATCTGGCGAGTCGGTGTCGGCTGGTGGGTTGCGGTCGGGCTGGTGGCAGCTCTTGCTCTCGGCGCCGTCGGCCTGAGCGTCCTGCTCGGAGGCCGATCTCCGGATGTCACCGTGACGATCCCTGGAGCCGTGGCCCTGTTCGTCTTCTCCATCTTCCCGGGGAGCGCCGGGGGCGAGGAGATCGGCTGGCGTGGGTTTGCCCTCCCGCATCTGCAGGCTGCCAGGAGCGCCCTGAGGGCGAGCCTCGTGCTCGGTGTGGTCTGGGGCGTGTGGCACCTGCCCCTGTACCTGGTGGGAACGGACATCCGCCCGCTCAGCCTCTTCGCGCCCTGGGTCGTCCTCACCGTCGCGGTCTCGGTCATTTACACATGGATCTACAACGGGACCGGCGGGAGCCTGTTGCTGGTGGTTCTGTTTCATGCGGCATCCAACGTGCCGTTGACGGTCTTCCTCGAGCCCCTCGAGAAGGACGAACTCACCCAGCCCTTCCTGATCTATGTCGCGCTGATGATGCTCGCGGCTGCAGTCGTGGTGGCTGCCACGGGTCCGGCGACCCTGTCCCGCAGCCACTCCAAGCAGGTTGCCGCACCTTGACCCGGCCTTCGGCGGCGAAGTCGACCTCCCGTCCTCGGCGCGCAGGAACCCGATCCCGCGTCGGGTCGGCGCGAGGGTCGCTGCGCTTCGCTATCACTACTCGGCGATGAGCCAGTACGCAGGCGCTGCCCTCGCCTCGGCTGAGGCGCAGGTCGCGGCCGCGCGCGACGATCCCGCGGCGCGTCTTGCCTTGATCGTGCGGACCTACCACGGGCCGACCGGCCGCGCCCCGCGACACCTGCCGTTCCGACGGGCGGCGTTGTCGTTCATGCGCTGGCAGGCGCACCGCGGTGTGCTCAATCCGCTCGACGGCTCGCCGCCCGGGAGCGTGTGGTGGCGGGCGGTCAACGAGCGACTGCTGCGGGACGGATGCGAAGCCGTCGCACTCGTCGGCGGCCTGGCCGGAGAGCCGTCGTCGCAGCCCGTGCGGCTGTGGCTGGAGTTCATCGCGAAACCGACGGGGCGGAACTGGTACCGAGCCCACAACGCGAGCATCGTGGACGCCTACCTGGAGCACCGCGACCTCGCCGAAGCAGAGAGCCCGCCGGAGCGTTTCTTCATGAACGTCGCCCTGGTCCGCGTGCTCTACGCGCACGCACTCGTCGGGGCGCCGGGCCTTGCGCTGGGACGGTTCGCTCCGCTCGGCCGCCTGCTCGGCGACCCCCGGGTCGGGATGGCCGGTGTCTTTCTCTCACTCCGCCGCGTGCTCCCAAACCGCTATCCGCTCGCGCTCGACGTGGAGGGCTATATCGGCGACGAGCAGCGTCTTGGCCGGCTGCTCGACTACGCGGTGATCGTGCCGCGGCTGCAACGCATCTACGAGTGGTCCGCCGTGGAGCTCGGCGAGCCACGTCTGCTCGAGCTGGTTCGCGACGGCAACCCGATCTACGCGTGGCCCTTCGAAGAGCGACACGTGTGGCGCTCCCCGCACATGCCACCGGTCGGGCGGGTTCTCGAACGCGCCACCAGGGCCCGGTGAAACCAGGCGCGCGTTCTGCTCGTCACGAGACTCACAGGCCGACCGGTCTCGACCGGGTCGGAGAGCTCTCAGCTCACCGCTTTCTTCACGAGCGCGCCGATCTTTGCCTCGTCGGCGGCGGTCAACTCCTTCAGCGCGAAGGACGTCGGCCACATGGCGCCTTCGTCGAGGTTCGCCTCGTCGCTGAAGCCGAGCGTCGCGTACCTCGATTTGAACTTCTGCGCGCTTTGGAAGAAGCAGACGACCTTGCCGTCCTTGGCATACGCGGGCATCCCGTACCAGGTTTTCGGCGAGAGGTCTGGCGCGCTGGCTTTGATGATGGCATGGAGCCGCTTGGCCATGGCGCGATCCGGTCCCGGCATCTCGGCGATCTTCGCCAGCACGTCGCGTTCCCCGTCCGCCTTGTTCTTGCTCGCGCGCGCTTCGGCCTTCAGCTCTTGGGCGCGCTCCTTCATCGCGACTCGTTCCTCGTCCGAGAAGGTCGTGCGCTTGGCGGACTCTTTCGTGTCCTTCATGGCAGGTTTCCACCCCCCTTCTTGATGGGGACGAGCCTCATTCTAAGGAGGCGCCGCGGCGGCGGCTCCTCCAAGACCCCCGCGGTGGCTCCGTACAGACCTGTGGAGCCCTGCACTAGTGGCGCACAAGCGTCGCCTGATGAGGCGACGCTGGAGCACGAACACTCAAGGAGCCACGAAACCGAGGAATGGGGGCGGCGGGAATCGAACACGCGTCCGAAGTCGCCCACACGACCTCAGAAGACGAGGCACCGCCAACTCACGTCCGCAGGTAGTGCCTCGCTCTCCCAGAATGCGCCGGTCCAGTAGTGGTATCCGGCCTTTCTCCGGTGCCTTTGCAGCGAGCGTACCGAGCGCGCTCGGGCTGGACAGTCGGCGCGTGAACGGCGACCTCGAGCGCTTCAAGGACCTCGTGGCGTCGAGACGGGTGCGTGGTGCGGCGAGATCGAGGGCGGCGAGCGGATCCGCTGACCCTGCGTCCGGGCGGGCCTCGCATCGGGGGTAGGGCCCGCCCGGTCTTTTCGATCTGCGCTGCCACTTGTGATCGGCGTTGCCGCTTGTACAGTGAGTCTGTGCCCGATGAATGGGGGTCGAGCGACGCCGACATCGACAACCTGCTCAGGCCGACGCTTCAGGATCAGCGCCGCACCGGTGAGCGGCCCTGGCGCGTCGAGTCGCAGGTGTACGTCGGCTTCTTTGGCGGCCCGCTCGCCATCGGCGCGATCGCCTTTCTAAACTCGGAGAGGCTCGGCGTTCCCGGGAACGGCCGCGTCCGCATCGCGGCGATCACCGCGACCGTCCTCCTCCTCGGCCTCGTCGCCGTCTACGCGATCGTCGACGCCGGGATCCTGACGGCCGAGGACGGGGTCGGAGGCCTCCGGCTCGTGAACGGGATCGGCGGCGTCGTCGCGTACCCGTTCCTCGCGCGCGTGCAGCGGTCGGCCGACCGTGTCTTCCGGTTCCAGCACGAGGACGAGGACTACGCCTCCCTCTGGGGCCCGGGCTTCGTCGCGGCCTTCCTCGGCGCCATAGGCGGCGTCCTCCTCGCTTCGCTCGCCCTCGACCTCGCGCAATCGTGAACGAGGACGCGGCACGGATCGCGGTCGCGCGCCGGTACGTCGGCGTCGGGCGCCCCGAAAGCGCGCTGGCCGAGCTCGCGAAGCTGCCCGACCCCGATCTCGAGGATCCCGAGCTCTGGTTCCTGCGGGCAGCGGCGCTCAACGACCTCGAGCGCTACGGCGACGCGATCGACGCGGCGCGGGAGGGGCTCGCTCGCAGCCCGCAGTCGGTCGGCCTCCTCGCCGCCCTCTCGCAGGCGGAGCTCGGTTGCGGAAACCTCGCCGCCGCCGAGACGGCGATCCTGTCGGCGCTCGACCTCTGGCCGGACAACCCCTGGCTGCTGACGCGGTACGCCTCCGTCGTAGCCCACGCGGGCCAGCTCGACAAGGCCGAGCGCCTTGTCGCCGAGGCCGCACGTCTTTCGCCCGACGATCCGACTGTGATCCACACGCGCTCGGTGATCGCCTACCTCCGCGGAGAGGACGCCGCGGCCGAGGCCGAGAGCCGGCGGCTGCTTGCGGATGATCCCGAGAGCGTTCCCGCGCACCTGATGCTCGGGACGACGGCCGCCCAGGCCGGTCGTTTCGCCCAGGCCGACCGCCACTTGAGCACGGCCGCCGGAATTGGGCCGACAGACGACATCGCCTCACTCGCTCGCGAGGCCCGCGTCGCGCGACACCCGCTCCTGCTTCCAATTCGCGCGATCGATCGCTTCGGGGTGGCGCCCGTCTGGATCGGCGGCGTCGCGGTGATCCTCGGCCTCCGCGCTCTCGGGTACCCGCTCGCCTCGGCCGTCGCCGGGCTCGCCTGGTTCACGTTCTGTGTCTACACGTGGGTGGCGCCGCCGCTCGTCCGGCGCTGGGCGGCGCGGCGCGCGCCGTGACGACGCCGCACAGCCAGGCGCTCAGGGAGGCGCTCGGCCACTCGCCTGACAACCACGCGCTCCGGCTTCTGCTCGCGGACGCACTGGCCGAGGAGGGGGAGGCCGACGCCGCGCTCGACGAGTACGCCCTCCTGCTCGAGCGTAGGGAGCTGGCCGACGAGGACCTCGTCCGCGCCGGGCAGCTTGCGCTACAGGCCGGCCGGCTCCAGCTCGCCGGCAGGTGCCTCGAGGCCGCGCGCCGGACCGGCGTCGTCGACGGAGTGGGTGAGTTCCAGCGGGCGCTCGAGGCCGAGCTCGCGGGCGAGGGAGTGCGGATGGTCGACCGTGTCGCCGCGGACGTGCCGGGCGCGCTCGACCTCGAGAGCGGCGAGCCGATCGTCACGTTCGGCGACGTCGGCGGGCTCGAGGACGTGAAGAAGATCGTCCACCGGCTGATCATCCTGCCGTTCCAGCGGCCCGACCTGTACGAACGGTACGGGCGGCGCGTGGGAGCCGGCGTCATGCTCTACGGCCCGCCGGGGTGCGGGAAGACGCTGCTCGCCCGGGCGACTGCTGGGGAGTGCGGCCTACCCTTCTTCAACGTCCGCATCGAGGACGTGGTCGATCCACACTTCGGCGTCAGCGAGCACAAGCTCCACGACGCCTTCGAGTTGGCGCGAGCGAACGCGCCCTGCGTCCTCTTCGTGGACGAGCTCGACGCGCTCGCCTACTCGCGGCGCAAGCAGCCTGGCGGCGGTGGGCGCGCGCTCGTTGACCAGGTGCTGCAGGAGCTCGACGCCATCGGCGCGGACAACCGTGATCTCCTGGTCCTCTCGGCGACGAATGCCCCCTGGGACGTCGACGACGGCCTCAAGCGGCCGGGGCGCCTCGACCGGCTCATCTTCGTCCCCCCGCCCGACGCCCAGGCCCGCGCGGCCATCCTCGCGCTGCACCTCCGCGACCGGCCGACGGAGGGCCTCGACCTCGTCGGCCTCGCCCGGGAGACGCCGCTCTACAGCGGCGCCGACCTCCGCGCCGTCGTCGAGAAGGCGATCGACGAAGCGATCGAGGTTGCGCTGGACGGCGGCGAGGCGCCTCCGATCTCGATGGCGCACCTGCGGCAGGCCCGCGCCTCAATCCGGCCCTCGACGCTCGACTGGCTGGGGATGGCGCGGAACTACGTCGAGTTCGGCAACCAGTCGAGCCGCTACGACGACGTGCTCGCGTACCTGAGGACCCGCGAGGTCAAGGGCGCCCTCAAGGGCTGAGCGCTACTGCGCATCCGCCTTCGCGGACTGGGCAACTACTGCTGAGCGCACTGCCGCCTGCGTCTCGCCTCGACCTCCTTCGGTGAGTCGGTCATTCCGAAGCCATTCCGGTGCGTGCTGGCGAGCTCTCGGATGAACGCGCTCTCGTTGGCCTGGCGTTGCGAGGCTAGGCATTTCGCGAGCGCGCTTGCTTCGCCGAAGCTGTCGGTGAAGTCACTCGGGAAGGTCACGGCTCGCGGCAACGCCCATCGAGCCGGTCGCCATGGGATGCGCTTCGCTTCTGGCCGCGAGCGCTCAGGGCGTCGGTTCCATGACGAAGAACCACCACCTGCCGTCGGCGAGGATTCCCAGGCGCGGGGCGACGTAGCCCGTCTCGGGCTGGAAGGCGGCTTTGAGTCCGGGCTCACCGAGAAGCATCACCAGCGCATTCCTCTCCACTGTCGACATGTCCTCCGGCGCGGAGTCCGCCGTGAACCTTGGCCACTGGTAGAGCGTCCCCTCGTTGGTCTCCCTCACTGCGTGGGGCATGGCCAACAGCACCGCCATCGCTTCGAGCGGCGCGGTTCCTTGTTCGCGCCAACGCGCTACGGGGTCGACTCCGAAGCCGGCGTCGGACAGGAAGACCCGGGCATCCACGACTGGCTCAAGGGCGTCGTAATCCAGCGCGCTCGCCGCAGCCAGGATGGCTGCGCGGGTTTGCGCGACCGAACCCGGGAGCTCCTCGTCGGTGGTGACGGGCTCAGGTTCCGGATCGGTCGCCACGACAGTTTCCGCAGGACCAGCGGTCGAGCTCTCGGAAGCCGAGACTGGTTCGTCGCCGCCGCACGCCGATCCGAGGGCGAACGCTGCCAGCGCGACCGCAGCGCCCGCGCGGGCGAGGGCCACGTCCTGCCTTCCATCGCCACCGCTCTTTCCCACCCTCGCTCCCTCGCCTCAAGTCCAACGTAGCACCAGGAAGCTCGCGCGGAAGAGGCGACTTGTCACTTCTGGTGAAGGGTCAGGAACCTCCTGCTTGTATGCCCGCGATGCGGGCGTCGCGGCCCGTGGTGCCGGCGTGGCGGCCAAGGCGTCGCCGTTTGCGCTGCGGGGAATGTCGAGGACAGAGCAGGGCGTGCCTGGCAGGCCGAGTGGCTCGCCGATCGGCTCGGATTCAGCGGTGCAGCGAGATAGCGGTGTGATCCCAGCGGCCCTTGACACCCTCGACCACCGGGGACTTGACGGATTACCTACTGGTGAGATCAGAATGCTGACTGGCTCAGCGACACGAGGGGACGCGATGCTGAACAGGCACGAGACCGAGCACAAGAGCGCTTCGCCGCCAAGCGGCCACGATGGCTGGGTCGTGGGCGACGATCCGGTCGTGGTGGTCGACTGGTACGTCTCCAGCAACCACGCGAAGAGCAGCCGACGATGACCGTGCTTCGGGTCGCGGCGGTGCAGGCGGCGCCGGTCCTCATGGACCGGGAAGCCACGCTCGCTCGCGTGGCTGATCTCACCCGTCGCGCCGCGGCCGACGGCGCCGAGCTCGTCGTTTTCCCCGAGGCGTTCGTCCCGGGGCCGCCGGTGTGGATCGACACCGCTCGGATCTGGGACGGTGACGAGGAGTGGTACGGGTTGCTCGCCGACCAGGCAGTCGTCGTGCCGAGCCCGGCGACCGCCAGGCTCGGTGACATCGCCCGCGAAGCGGGTGTCTGGCTTGTCGTAGGCGTCGACGAGCGCGAAGGTGGGACGATCTACAACACACTCCTGTACTTCGCCCCGGACGGGACGCTCGCGGACACCCACCGGAAGCTGATGCCAACCGGATCGGAGCGGACTGTCTGGGGGATGGGCGACGGATCCACGCTGCGACCGATCGCGACGCCGTTCGGTCGGCTCGGCGGGCTGATCTGCTGGGAGAACTACATGCCGCTGGCGCGCTTTCACATGTACGCGCAGGGCGTGGACGTCTGGGTCGCGCCGACGCTCGCGACCGGCGACGTCTGGGTGGCGACGATGCGGCACCTGGCTCGGGAGGGGCGGATGTTTGTGATCGGGGTCAACCCGTGCATCCACGCCGATCAGATCCCGGCCTCGATGCCCCGCCCCGACGCGCTCTACCCGCCCGAGGATCGCGAACAGGACGGCGGCTGGCTCATGCCCGGCAACACGGTCATCGTCGACCCGAAGGGCACGGTGATGGCGGGGCCGGTGCGCGAGGCGGAGCGCATCGTGACCGCCGAGCTCGACTTGGACCTCGTCCGCACCGAGCATCGGTTCTTCGATCCCGTGGGTCACTACAACCGCCCCGACGTCTTCCGCTTGGCCGTCGATACGGCGCCGCGGCCCGCCGTTGTGGAGATGGATGCTCTGAACCACCTCGACCGAGGACCGGCGAAGCCTGCTAGTGACGATCAAGCCACGGCCGCAGGCGGGTACGTGACCAACACCTGACGCCGCCTGGATTGCAGCGAAACGGTGTGCTCGAGGGGCCCGCGCGGTGGGATTCCGCCTCGTACAGCGAGAACCCAGCGCTTCCTGGGGTCGTTGTAGTACAGCGCCTGGGTCGGGGAGAAATCGAACCGGCGCGGCCTGCCGATTCGATTTACCCGCGGGATGTAGCGATGTTGCGATCCATATTTGGCTCAACCAAGCCGATGGAGGCGGCGGGAATCGAACCCGCGTCCAAACTCGCCCACAAGACCTAGAAGACGAGGCATGCTAGAAATCACTTCGCTGCTCCGGTGCCTCGCAGCCCCAGATTGCGACTAGGCCGCCAGCCGCATCCGGTTTTTCGCTTAGCGCCTGACCGAGCGTCGAAGACCGAAGTCCGACAGCGCGCTTCAAGCACTCTCGACGATGGGCCATCCGTCTCGGCGACCCGCGGATGGCCGCCGAGCTGTCGCTACGGCTCGATGTTCTGGTTCAGCCGGAAGAAGTTCGTCGGGTCGTATGCGCGCTTCAGCTCGACCAAGCGCTCGTACTGCCGGTCGCCGTAGGCCTGGCGCACCCGCTCGGCCCCCTCGTCGCCCAGAAAGTTGAGGTAGACGCGCCCGCCCGCATGCGGCTGCATGGCCGAGAAGAAGTCCCACGCCCAGGCGACATGCCGCTCGCCCTCGGGGTCGCCCTCGGTCCAGACCGCGTTGATGTTCACGTTGTGGGCCGCGTCGCGCTGGCTGAACGCGGTCTCGCTCTCTCCCGCGCGGGCGAGGGCGCCCCCGAGCTGGAAGACGATGCAGTACGACTTCGGCGAGGTGAACGCCGAGGCGTGTTCGACGAGCGTGTCGATCGCGTCGTCTGTGAGCGGCGGCAGCTCGACCGACTTCCAGTAGCGGTGCCAGCCGTGCGGGACGAACGGGTCGAACATCGACTGCAGCGCGGTGTAGAGCTTCGGCTCGAGCAAGTCGACGATCGGGTTGCCGAACTCCTTCAGCCGCCGCACCACCTCGACCCCGTCCTCGGGCGCGCCCGCATAGCAGGCCCCGACCATCACGATCGGCTTGCCGTGCACGTCCTCGGGCAGGAAGGGGAGCGGCTGGGCCACGCTCAGCTCGAAGATCGTCGTCAACTCGTCGGGCGCTGTGGCGATGAACTCCCGGTAGAAGGCGAGCACCTCCCGGGCATCCTCGAGGGGATGAAAGATCGGCCCGGCGAGCACGATCGGCCCCACCGGGTGAAGCCGGTACTCGAACGAGGTCACGACCCCGAAGTTCCCGCCGCCGCCGCGGATTCCCCAGAAGAGGTCGGGGTTCTCATCCCCGCTCGCGGCGAGGAGCTCGCCCTCCGCCGTCACCAGGTCGACCGAGAGGAGGTTGTCGACCGTCGCGCCGTGCTTTCGCATGAGCCAGCCGATGCCTCCGCCAAGGGTGAGGCCCGCGATGCCGGTGTGGGTGACGATCCCGCCTACTGTCGCCAGGCCGTGAAGCTGCGTCTCGCGGTCGAGCTCGCCCCAGAGCACGCCGGCCTCGGCCCTGGCGGTGCGCGCCGCCGAATCGACCCTGATCCCTTTCATCGGCGAAAGGTCGATCACGAGGCCGCCGTCGCAGAGCGCATGACCACCGACGCCGTGGCCGCCGGAGCGCACTGCCACAAGTAGGTCACGCTCGCGCGCGAAGCGAACCGCCGCGACGACGTCGGCGACTCCGGTGCAGCGAGCGACGAAGGCTGGGCGGCGGTCGATCGCACCGTTCCAGATCGCGCGCGCGGCGTCGTAGCCTTCATCGTCGGGAGCGATCACCGGGCCGCGGATAGAGTCGCGCAGACGCTCGAGGTCGGTGGTCGCCGCCGCCAGTGTTGTCGTTTCGGTGATCATGTCGCCCACGCTACGCCGGTGTCCCGCCACGGACTAGACCGAATTTCGAACCAAGTGGTTCGAATTCCGAACCTGGACAGCATTCGGGGCTAGCATTCCCGGAGGATGCGGAGTTATTCGCAGTACTGCCCGATCGCCAAGGCGAGCGAGATCCTCGGCGACCGCTGGACACTTCTGATCGTGCGCGAGATGCTGGGCGGCGCGAGCGGGTTCAACGAGCTCCAGCGCGGCCTGCCGGGGATCTCGCGCTCCGTCCTCGCCGATCGGCTTCGCTCGCTCGAGCGGGCCGAGATCGTCGAGCGGCGCACCGGCCCCAAGGGGAGGACCCTGGACTATCGCCTGACGCTCGCCGGCCGGGACCTGGAGGCGGTCGTGCAGGCGATCGGGGAGTGGGGCGTGACCTGGTCGTTCACCGATCCCCGCCCCGAGGAGCTAGACCCCGACCTCTTGATCGTCTGGATGGCCCGCCACGTCGATCGTGAGCAGCTTCCCCCGGCTCGCACGGTGGTCCGGTTCGACTTCCGCGACCCGGCCAAGCGCTACTGGATGGTTCTCGAGCCCTCCGAGGTCTCGGTCTGCCTCCAGCACCCCGGGTTCGACGTCGACCTCAAGGTCACGGTGGACACTGCAACCCTCTACCGCGTCTATCTGGGGCGCGCCGAGCTCGCCGGCGCGCTCCGAGCTAGCAAGCTGACCATGAGCGGGCCGAGAGCGCTTCAGCGCGGGTTCGGACGCTGGTTCGCCTGGAGCGCGTTCGCACCCGCCAGCCGGCGGGCCGACGAGCGCCGGAGGGCAGCGTCACGACTCGCGGGCCCCCAGAGAGTGCGGGTCGAACAGTCGCTGCCAACGCATCCTCGCTCCAGAGCATGAGCGAGGGGAGCGCCGTCTGCGAAGCCCGACTGAGGGTGTGAGGCGCGACGTTTCCGCGGCGGGCGGACCCCACCGGGGATTGGTGTCGCAGAAGTTGGGGAGCCTCCCCACACCGTCCACGCGACATCTCGCCTAGCCGACCCGATGGAGGCGGCGGGAATCGAACCCACGTCGAAGTCGCCCACAAGCCCCAGCAGGCGAGGCACTCGCGACCTCGCGTCCCTGAGGTGGTGCCTCGCAACCCCACATTGCGACAAGGCAGACCGCCGCGTCAGCGTCCGCTCTCTCGAGCGATGGCCAGAATGTGATGGTAGGCGTGATCGTCGTCGTGCCAGGGGCCTTCGACGTCTCCCTCGAACCCTCCGGGCGACCGCCATTCCGTCGGCCGGGGCTCGGAAGCACTGCCGATCCGCGACCAAGCGTACCGGGCCTGACGCTTCAGCCCCTCTCTGAGTCTTAGCGGCCATTTCGAGGCTCGCAAACTTTCCCTTACAGAGTTACGCTCTGCTGATGGCGGCCGCGGCGACACTAGTCATGTGGTTTCAGCTCCGCTCGCCGGAGCTGGCCGAGGAGTTTGAGCGTCTGATGGCCAGCGATCGGGACATCGTCCATAGCTCGCTGGAGACGATGCCGGATTGGCGATTGACGCGGCCGACGGATGTACCCGGACAGGCCACTGAATCAGCCGATTACGTGCTGATCGCGGAGATCGTCAACATCGAGCACTGGCAGCAACAAGCGGAGCAACGGGTCCAGGCCTTGGCGGATGACTTGGAGCATCTGGTGTCCAGCCGGAGGATGCTCGTCCTCGAACGCATCCTTTGAAAATAAGCTTCAGCTCTGACGGATACGGACCGACAGGGCGCTGCTAGATCGAGGCCGACAAGCCACGCCCCGGTCGTGAACTACAAGGGCTGCGAATGATCGACCAGCGCTAGCCGAGCGAAGAACAAAGCTCAGCCCGGCGGTCCCCAGCCGCGCCGCCCCCAAGCTAGCGGAGACCACACGCTCAGAGGACATTCCTGAACGCTGGCCCAGCCGAGGGCAGTTGGGCTCATGCATCGAGAGATCCCGACTGCAGAGCGCGACCGCGAGCCATCCGACAAGCTGCGCGCCGAGCGCGAAGCACCCGCGCAGCTGCCGCGTCGGTCAAATTGCCGGATTCGACGTAAGATCGAGTCGGGTTACTGCTTCCAGGGAGGCCGCCAGTGAGGCAGAGTCTACGGCGATGCTGGTTCCGCACTCGCGGGTCTAACCGTTCAGAGTTGCGCGACCGAAACCTCAGCATCGCCCATTATCAAGACAGTCGCCTTGGGCGTAGCACGAGATGATCCAGGTCGGCGCCTACCCCAGGCGAAGCGATGCAGAGCTCGCGCAGACGGCTCTTGCCGCTGCGGGAATCCCGTCCCTGGTCGCAGCCGACGACGCCGGCGGCGCTTACCCGTTCGACCTCACGGGCGCCGCGCGTCTTCTCGTCGACGAAGCGGATGCCGAGGACGCCGCAGAGCTCCTGTCCGAGCGTCCCCACGCAAACCGGAAGAAACGAAAGGGGCCACCATGAGGATCGTCGTGATCGGCGGGAGCGGCCTGATCGGGTCGAAGCTCGTCAACAAGCTTCAAGAGCACGGCCACGAAGCAGTGCCGGCCTCACCAAACACAGGCGTCAACACGCTCACGGGCGAAGGCCTGGCTGAAGCGCTCGAGCAAGCTGCTGTGGTCGTCGACGTGTCGAACTCCCCATCGTTCGAGGACGCCGAGGTCCTGCACTTTTTCGAGACATCAACCGGCAATCTGCTCGAGGCCGAAGCCGCCGAAGACGTCGGCCACCACGTCGCGCTGTCGGTCGTGGGAACTGAACGTCTCTCTGAAAGCGGCTACTTCCGCGCCAAGATTGCCCAGGAGAAGCTGATCCAGGAATCCTCGATCCCGTACTCGATCGTCCACGCGACGCAGTTCTTCGAGTTCATCAAGAGCATCGCCGACGCTGCAACCGACGGACACACGGTGCGGCTCGCACCCGTCCTGATCCAGCCCATGGCGGCCGACGACGTCGCGAGCGCGGTCGGCAGAATCGCTCTGGGATCGCCGGTCAACGGCATCGTCGAACTTGCGGGCCCAGAACAGTTCCGTCTCGACGAGCTCATCGGCCGAAGCCTCGATGCGCAGAACGATCCACGCGAAGTGATCGCGGATCCACACGCGCGCTACTTCGGAGCTGAACTAAAGGAGCGCACGCTCATCCCCAGCAACGGCTCGAGCCTCGCCGACACCCGATTCGAAGACTGGCTCAGCCGCGCGACAGCTACGTCGGAAACCACGAGCCTGAAAGGAACCTGAGCATGGTTGCAGCTACCGTCATCGTGTTCTTGCTGATTGGGCCGTTTTGGTTGATCTGGATGGGCGGGTTCTTGGCCAACGGCCCCGCCGAAGAGATCCGCCGAACGAAGCGCCACCGGTTCCTCGGGCCTGGCGGTCCCGACGACCCGTTCGCCGACGATCCGTTCGACGACTAAATGGATCGCTTCGTCCTTACTGCTCGCTTGGAAACCCGATGGCCGTCGGCGAGCCCTTGCGCTTCTCGCCGAACACTCGGCTCTCGGCATGGAGGAGCTCGAGACCTACCTGGACCGACACACCATCTTCATGACCGAGACTGCGGTCATCTTCCTATTTGAAGGCAAAGGCGCCCCAGAGGCGGTCAGAGCGCTTTTCAACGATCCAGTCCGGTCCACGCTCATCGGCCGCTGGCTACCGCTCTTCGACGGACCCCCTAATCAAGCACTAGAGGCGTACTCCTGGGAGCGCGAAGCAGGTAGTTGATGCCGAGTCCTACGTTCGTTGGCGAAAACGCCGGTCCGGTTCCCGCCCAGGCGCTATCTTCGGCCATACAGGCTATTGATGGCTTGAAACCGGAGTTGGAGGCGGCGGGAATCGAACCCGCGTCCGCACCCTCGCGGTGCTTGAACGACGAGTGGCCGCGATTCGCGCACCCGAACATCACTCGATCAGCGAAAGGGGCCGAGTCGACCCTAGAGAGTGAGCTCTCAAGGCGCCGGTATTTCGCTCCGGAATGAGGCACGGGCGCAGACGGCCAAGGACACGACACGGCCTACCTAGGCCAGTGCCGGGACACGCCAGCTCCCGGTCAGCGCGAACCTCGCCATCACTAGAACCCCGCCTGGGCGACGTTAGGCCGGCGTCGGGGCCCGAGTCGCAGCGACCTCGCCGCGCGGCATTCTGAACCTGAGAAGCTCAGCGAGGAAGAGTGACACCATCCCAACTGCGGCCAGGTAGCCCCCGTGGGTGGCGAACAGCACCGAGAAAAGAGTCGCTCCGACGACAACACGAGAAATGCCCGCCTTCCAGAGCGCCACAGTCGCAGCGATCACCATGATGACCCAGGTGTCCTGCCCAAGGTTGGCGAGGATGGAGAAATTACTGCCACCCACGAGCTGACTATCGTTGAAGAGGAAATTGATAGCCGCGACCACCGCCTCCCGTTCCTCGCCGGAAAGGCTGTTCGCATGGCGCGCGAGGACACCGGTGGCGATGCCGGCGATCGCATCGAACGCGCTGAAGAACACCATCCAGAGAACGAGTGCTGCGCGAGCGATCTGCGCTGCGACCGACTGAATCCCGTCCAGCAGCATCCACACGCCAGCGGCGACGAGGGGCGTTAGGAGCAGCTGCCCGAAATGGACGAAGATCCACTTGTTCGCTGAATCCTCGATCCCTGCATAGAGCTCACCCCCCTCGGTGGGATGGAGGGCGGCGAGCACCGCCCAGAGGAGAGGGCCAGCGAGCAGAACCAGATGCCACGGGCGCAAGCTCATCGACGCTCGAGGCACAGCAGCGCCACGTTCGTTCGCCGTTTCCATTCACCTCTCTAGTAGCGCGGCGTCGAAGAAGCCGACGACACGCCGCTCGTACTCTTCCGGCTCGGTCGTGATGCCGGCGATGTGTTGGCCGTTCGGGACCTCCCAGATCTGCTTCGGCTCCCCCGCGGCCGCGTAGAACCCCTTGTTCGGCCGCGTCTCGCTTCCGCCCTGGCCGTGCTCGCCGTAGACGAAGAAGACAGGGGTCGGCGCGATCCTGGCGACCTCGCTGTTCAGGCTCGGCGGCGCCAGCTCGTCCGTGAAGACCGTGAGAGCCGCGATGAGGCTGACCTGGGCGGGGAGGTCGAGCAGCCGGTCGCGCAAGCCTGGGTTCGCGAGCTCGTCGCGAAGCGACTGCCCACTCGCCCCCTCGGAGACGACCGCGGCGAAGGCATCCGAGTGGGCGGCGGCGTGAATCGCCATCTCGCCCCCGACGGAGAGGCCGATGACGCCGATCCGGTTCGGGTCGACATCCGGCCGCAACCGAAGATACGCAGCGGCGGCATTGAGATCCCGCTCCCCTCCCCAGCCGAAGCCGTTCGGATCGCCCTCGCTCTCCCCCTCGCCGCGACGGTCGAACAGGAGGACTCCGTAACCGTGGCGGGCGAGCATCCGTGCCTGCTTCTGCGGGCCCGACCGGCCCGGGAAGGCGATCACGGCGGCGCCGTTCTTCGACGGGATGTACCAACCCTGTAGGAGCAGGCCGTCGGTGGTCCTGAACTGGACGTCCTCGAACGCGGTTCCCAGCTCTGGCCGCGGTACTTCCGCCCGCGCCGAGTGCGTGACGACGTACGCGACAGAGGTCGGCAGGAGAACGACCCCCGCTGCGAGCACCACGCCGACCGCCAGCAGCAGGCGGCGCCCGTACCTCCACGCCCGGCTGTCGCTTTGCCGCCGCGACTTCCAGAGGGTCGAGGAGCCGATGGCGAGCAACAGGAGCCCGGCGGCGAGCGACAGGAACCCCGTGAAGTCGTCGCCGGAGGGGCCACCGCTCGTCGTGTAGTAGACGGCTTCCGTGCCGGCGAGCACGCCGAAATAGCCGAAGAGGAGTGCGATCGAAGCGCGAAGCCCGGGACGCAGCCGCGGGTACGAGATCGCTGCGGCGGAGATCAGGACGAGCGGCACGAGGCCACTGACCAGGTGATCACTCGCCGACCGGCCAGGCTCTGGCTGGAGGAAGCGGTCGTCGACCACGTGGAGCGCCGTGACGCCGAGCGCGAGCCGCGCGAGACCCGCCTCCGTACGAAGGGCTGCCGCGACCCGCGTCGCGGCAGCCCTTCCGGATTCGGAGCCAGGTTGAGTCACGCTCGTCACGGCGGCTCCTAGGAGCTCGGCGTGGGAACGGGCGGCGCCTTGACCGGCGCGAGCTTCTCGCCATGCTCGAAGTGCGGCAGCCACTCGAGCCACGTCGGCAGGTACCAGTTCCAGTCCCCGAGCAGCTTCATGGACGCCGGGAGGAGGACCCCCCGGACGATCGTCGCGTCGATCAGGATCGCCACGGCGAGGCCGACGCCGAACTGCTTGAGCATCAGCATCGAGAGCGTCGCGAAGATGGCGAAGACGCCCACCATCACGATCGCAGCGCTCGTGACGACGCCGGCTGTCGTCTTGATCCCATGGACGATGGCTGCGTCGGTGCTCATCCCCCTGTCGTACGACTCGCGAATGCGGCTGAGGATGAAGACGTGGTAGTCCATCGACAGGCCGAACAGGATCACGAACAGGAGGATCGGGAGGAACGGGTCGATTCCGCCCGTGAACTCGAAGCCCAGAAGCCCCTTCCCCCAGCCGTGCTGGAACACGAGTACGAGGACACCGTAGGCAGCCCCGATCGAGAGCAGGTTGAGCAGGATCGCCTTGGCCGCGATCACCACCGACCGGAAGGAAAGGAGCATCAGGCAGAACGCGAACAGGAGCACGAACCCGAACACGAGCGGCGCGACGGTCTTCATCTGGTCGTTGTAGTCCTTCGCCTGCGCGGTCGTGCCGGTGACGGCGACCTCGGCACCGGGCAGGGCCCCCAGCGTCGGCGGGATCACGTCGTCGCGCAGGGCGGCGAGAGCCGCGTTCGAGGTCG
>CAVOUB010000004.1:0-124658 GCA_963699495.1 uncultured Actinomycetes bacterium
GGCCGACCCGCGACGCACGGCCTAGGACGTTTCCGCGCGACTAGGTTTGCCGACCCTCTTCGACTTCTACCCCACCCCGGTGAGGAGGCGGAGCTACCACTGACCACCCTGCGGACCGCGACTAGAATCCGGCCGATGGCAATCGAGTTGGTCGTGCAGAGACTGCAGATCGGCGACGTCGTCGTGATCGACCTTCCGGAGCAGGGAGGGGCAGTCGAGGCAACGGTGGCGCGGGACATTGATCGAACCGAACGTACGGTACGCGTCACGCTCCGCGTCGAGGGGCGCGGAGACTTCGTGAGGGAGTGGCCTCTCGGAGAGACGGTCACCGTCGTGCGCGGCCCTTAAGGCCAGGTGCGCGGAGAAGGGGCCGGGGCGCGGGACCGCAAGGTGACCCTAGGACTACCCTGACCCGCGCCCCGGCAAAGTCAGGAGACCAAGGTCGTCCGGCAGACAGATCAAAGCTCAGCACCAATGCTCTCGAGAAACCCGGTCGACGCGGTGGGCGGGCTCCTGCACATCCGGCGCACGCTCGACGGCCGGGGCGGAACGAAGGCGAGTGCCAAGACGCGGCGGTCGCTCCGAACGGTTCCCCTGCCCCTGAGAGCACGTGAGGCACTTGCCGAGCTCCCACCGCGACTCGATACCCGCCTTTGGGCCACGGCTCGGGCACATCTGCTCGCCCCTAGAAAGACGAAAGCCCTGGCTTTCCGGGGCTTTCTCTTTGAAGCGGACGACGGGATTCGAACCCGCGACCCTTGGCTTGGGAAGCCAATGCTCTACCAGCTGAGCTACGTCCGCCTGGCGGCCAACGATACCACCGGGCCGGAGGCGGCCCGGTGCGCCAATGGCTCATCGGAGGGATGGGCGAAGGGGTCGCTTCTGACGACGATATGAGCAAAATCGGACGTGCGGCGTGCGGCCACCACCCGCCTGTCTGCAGGAGGTGTCCGCTATGGGCTTCAAGCAGCTGACTCGCCGGGATGAAGGGCAGACGATGGCCGAGTACGCGGTCGTCATCGGCGTCATCACGCCCGTCCTCGTTCTCCTGTTCGCGGTCATGGCCGACGCGATCGTCGCCCGGCTCCAGACGGTCGTCGGGTTCCTCAGCTAGCGCACCGGGGCGGCCCGCCGCGGAGCCGCCCCTCGCTCCCTCGATCCCAGTCCCTCGAAAGGGCGGGATGGAATACTTCTCCGGAGAGAATCTGGGAAGGAGCTGGTGATGGCAGAGGAAACGCTCGAACAGATCGCGCTGGCCCTGGTCGCACCGGGGAAGGGCATCCTGGCCGCCGACGAGAGCACGGGCACCATCGAGAAGCGCCTCAAGTCGATCGAGGTCGAGTCCACCGAGGACAAGCGCCGGGACTACCGGGAGATGCTCTTCACGACACCGGGCCTCGGCGAGCACATCTCGGGCGTGATCCTCTACGACGAGACGATCCGCCAGTCGACGAGGGACGGAGTGCCCTTCACGAAGGTGCTCGCCGACGCGGGGATCATCCCGGGAATCAAGGTCGACAAGGGCGCGAAGCCGCTCGCCGGCGCTCCCGACGAGACGGTGACCGAAGGTCTCGACGGCCTGCGCGAGCGCCTCGCCGAATACAAGGAGCTGGGCGCGAAGTTCGCGAAGTGGCGCGCCGTCATCGCGATCGAGGGCGAGCAGAAGCCCAGCGCCTACTGCATCCACGTGAACTCGCACGCCCTCGGGCGCTACGCGGCGCTCTCGCAGGAAGCGGGCCTCGTGCCCATCGTCGAGCCCGAGGTGCTGATGGACGGCGACCACACGCTCGAGCGCTGCTACTCGGTGACCGAGGCGACCCTCGAGGCCGTCTTCAACGAGCTCTTCTCGCAGCGCGTCGTCTACGAGGGGATGCTGCTCAAGCCGAACATGGTCGTGTCCGGCAAGGACTCCCCCCAGCGGGCCACGCCCGAGGAAGTCGCCAAGGCGACGATCCGCTGCTTCAGGAGCGTCGTGCCGGCGGCCGTGCCGGGAATCGTCTTCCTCTCCGGCGGCCAGGGCGACGAGGAGGCGACCGCGAACCTGAATGCGATGAACGCGCTCGGCCCGCAGCCGTGGCGGCTCTCCTTCTCCTACGGCCGCGCCCTGCAGGCACCGTCGCTGAAGGCCTGGAAGGGCGAGGACGCGGGCGTCCAGGCCGGCCAGGACGCGCTGGCCCACCGGGCGCGCATGAACGGGGCCGCAACGGACGGCACCTACACGGCCGAGATGGAGAAGGAGCTGGCGGCGGTCTAGCGGTACTGGCGGCCGGAGAAGCGCTCGAGCTTGTCGAGGGCGTGCTGCGCCTCGATGCGGCGAACCGTGCCCGAGCGGGAGCGCATGACGATGGACTCGGTCTGCGCGCCCCCGCGTGTGAAGCGCACGCCTCGCAGGAGCGCGCCGTCGGTCACCCCCGTGGCCGAGACGAAGACGTTGTCGCCGGCCACGAGGTCGTCGGTGGTGAGCACGCGGTCGGGCTCGTAGCCTCCGTCGACGAGAGCCTGGCGCTCCTCGTCGTTCCGCGGCCAGAGCCGGCCCTGGACGACACCGCCGAGACACTTCACGGCTGCGGCCGCGATCACGCCTTCCGGCGTGCCGCCGATCCCCATCATCAGGTCGACCCCCGTGCCCTGCCGAGCCGCGGCGATCGCCGGCGCGACGTCGCCGTCCGTGATCAGGTTGACCTTGGCGCCGGCCTCCCGCAGGCCTTCGATGATCGCCTGGTTCCGCTCCCGGTCGAGGACGACGACGGCGATCTCGCTCGGCCGGACGCCCCTGGCCTCTGCCGCCCGCTGCACGTTCTCGGCCGGAGTCGCGTCGATGGAGACCGCGTCCGCGAGCTCCTCCCCGCCCACGAGCTTGTCCATGTAGACCGCGGCGCCCGGGAAGAACATCGTGCCGCGCTCCGCGACGGCGATGACGGCGATCGCATTCGGCTGGCCCACCGAGGTGAGGCGCGTGCCCTCGAGCGGGTCGACGGCGACGTCCACGTCGGGCGGCTGGCCGTTTCCGACCTCCTCCCCGTTGTAGAGCATCGGCGCCTCGTCCTTCTCGCCCTCGCCGATGACGACGACGCCGCTCATCGAGACGGTGTCGAGCATGGCCCGCATGGCGTCGACGGCCGCCTGGTCGGCGGCCACCTTGTCGCCTCGACCGATCCAGCGCCCGCACCCGAGCGCGGCCGCCTCGGTGACGCGAACGAGGTCGAGGGCGAGGTTCCGATCGGGAACGGAGCCGTTCGCCATGACGCGAGGATCCTATGGCACTGCGACCTCGAAAGCCGGGTCAGCCGTAGGATGCGCGCCACCGACCGAAGGGAGCGGCGCTGACTCTCAGCCAGCTGGCCGTGACGGTGACGGTCCTCGCCGTGCTCGGCCTCGTGGCGAGCCGCTTCGGCCTTTCCGCCATCCCCGCGTACCTGCTGGCCGGCCTCCTGCTCGGGCCGAACGAGCCCCGGCTCCTGAGCATCATCGAGCCCTCCGAGGTGACCCGGTTCGTCGCCGAGCTCGGGATCATCTTCCTCCTCTTCTTCCTCGGGCTCGAGTTCACGCTCGACCGGCTGAGACGCAGCGGCATGCACCTCGGGATCGGGGGCACGATCGACTTCGTGGTCAACGCCGGCCTCGGGCTGATCGTCGGGGTCGCGGCCTTCGGGATCTCGTTCGCCGCGCTCGTCCTGGCGGGCGCGATCTACGTCTCCTCGTCTGCGGTCGCGGTCAAGGGCCTGATCGACTTCCGGCGGCTCGCCGACGACGAGACCGACCTCGTCCTCGCCATCCTCATCGTCGAGGACCTCGCGATCGCCTTCGTCCTCGCCTTCGCCGGCGGCGGCGGCGGGGAGCTCGTCGACACCCTCGCGCTCGTCTCCAAGGCGATCGGGTTCATCGCGGTCTCGCTCGCCGCCTCGCGTTGGCTCGCACGCCCGATCGACCGGCTCCTGGACGCGATGCCGCGCGAGTTCTTCCTTCTCTTCACCTTCGCGCTCCTGATCGGGATGAGCGCGATCTCGTACAAGTTGGGGCTGTCGGAGGCGATCGGCGCGCTCATGGCCGGCGTCGTCCTCTCCGGCACGTCGGTGCGCCACGAGATCGAGGAACGCTTCCTCGGCTTCCGCGACATCTTCGCCGCGCTCTTCTTCTTCGTCTTCGGGCTCTCGATCGACGTCGAGGCGTTCTCCTCGCTCGGGTGGCTGCTCGCACTCGCCGTCGTCCTCAGCGTCATCGGCAAGCTGGGCGGCACCTACGCCGCCGGAAGGGTGGGCGGCTTCTCGCCGCGCCAGAGTCTCAACGCGGGGACCGCGCTGGTCGCCCGCGGCGAGTTCACGGTCATCCTGGCGCAGGTGGCGGCCACGAATCCCGCCATCTCGGTCTCTGCGCGCCGCGACCTGGTCGCCTTCGCCGGCCTCTACGTGCTCGCCACCGCAGTCATCGGCGTCTTCCTGATGAAGGAGTCGAAGCGCGTGGGGCGCAGGCTCTTCCCGTCGCCGCCTAAACTGGCTCCCGAAGGAGGGACACATGGCTCGCGAGCTCCGTGAGACGCGCCTGCCCGGCGTCGGCGTCAAGTACACGTGCTTCACAGCGCACGGCGGACGCCTGACCGTCATCCTCCACAACGAGGGCCAGCGGGAGATCTACTGGTTCCGGCACGCCGACGACGAGGAGCCGGAGGCCGTCATCCAGCTGGAGGACGACGAGGCGCGCCAGCTCGGCGCGCTCATCGGCGGCGCCTACGAGCGCCCGAAGATCGTCGAGGAGCTCGAGATGGCGTTCGGCGAGCTCGCGATCGAGTGGGTCGCGGTTCCGGACGGCAGCCCGGCGATCGGGAAGACGCTCGCCGACTGCGCTTTCCGCCAGCGCACCGGCATCACCATCATCGCCATCCTGCGGGAGCCCGAGCCCGTGGCCGGCGCCCAGCCGAGCGACGTGATCCAGCAGGGAGACACGCTCGTCACCGTGGGCAAGCTCGGCCAGTACCCCGCCTTCCGCAGGCTCCTCGCCGAGGGCCCGTTCGACGAGCCTGCGACCGGCGAGTAGCTACCTCGCGACGGACTCGATGGCGATGATGTTCCCGTCGGGTCCTTGCACCACGCCGCCCTGACGTCGCCGACCGCGGCGATCCCGCCCTCCGTCTTGAGGTCGGGCAGGTCGTACTCCTCGAAGGACACGCCCCTCTCGCGCAGGGCCGAGACCACCGTCTGGATGTCGTCGACGCGGAAGCCCGCGACCGTGTGTCTGCTCTCCCCCGCGCCCTTGCTCTCGTAGACGAGGAGCGTCCCGTCCCCCGCCTCGAACTCGGCCTCGCGGTTTTCGGGCAGATCGTCGCGCCGCTCCCTCAGGCGAAGCCCGAGCGTGTCTCCGTAGAACCTGATCGCGGCCTCGACGTCCGAGACCGGGACGATCGCCGCGATGTGCGCTTGCGCCAGCATGGTTGCCTCCTCGGCTTCGTCGTTTCCCTACATCCGCTCCGGCGCCTCGACCCCGATGAGGTCGAGGCTGCGCGCGATCACGGCCTTCGCCGCCGTGACCAGCGCGAGCCGGAATGCCTCCGCCTCGCCCTCCAGCACCCGGTGAAGGTGATAGAAGCGGTGGAAGTCGTCCGCGAGGCGGATCGCGTACGTGGGCAGGGCCTGCGGGCTGCGGCGCTCCGCTGCCTCGGCGACGATCGCGGGAAACTCGGCGAGGCGCTTGACGAGATCGCGCTCCTCCGACGCCGGCCTGGCGGTCAGCTCCGGGTCGGCCTCGGCCGCGCCCGCGTTCCGCAGGATCCCCGCAATGCGCGCGTGGGCGTACTGCACGTAGAAGACCGGGTTCTTCTCGCTCTTCTCCCGGGCGAGGTCGACGTCGATCGTGATCGCCTGATCGGGGCCGCGCGCGGCCAGGTACCAGCGGGCCGCGTCCACGCCCACCTCGTCCATGAACTCGTCGAGGGTGACGACGTCGCCGCGCCGCTTCGACATCTTCACGACATCCCCGGCCCGCGTGAGGTGGACGAGCTGGTAGAGGATCACCTCGATGCGGTCGGGGTCGTAGCCGAGCATCTGCGCGATCACCCCGTACCAGCCGCGCACGCCGTGGTGGTCGGCGCCGAGGACGTAGATCGCCCGGTCGAAGCCTCGCTCGAGCTTGTCGCGCAGGTAGGCGATGTCGGCGGCCTCGTAGGTGGGCAGGCCCCCGCGCTCCGCCGAGCGGATGAGGACGCGGTCCTTCTCGTCGCCGTAGGCCGACGAGCGCACCCAGAGGGCACCGTCGCTCACGTAGGTGTCGAGACCTTCGAGCAGCGCGGGGAGGTGGGCCTCGATCTCACTCTGGCGCGCCCACGAGTCGAAGTGGATGCGGAAGCGCTCGAGGCTCGCCTCGATCTCCCTGAGCATGTTGGGGACCGGGTCTCCCTCGAGCGTCGCGAGCTCCTCGATGTACTCGCCTGCGTAGCCCTCCTCGGGGGGCGGGTCGCCCTTGCGCGCCGCCTCGACGGACTCCCGGAAGCGCTCCATCTGGGTGCCCGCGTCGTTGTAGTAGTACTCGCGCTCCACCTGGTGCCCTGCGAAGGTCAGGAGCCGCGCGACGGAGTCCCCGTAGGCGCCGTTCCGGGCGGCCGCCACCGTGATGGGGCCCGTCGGGTTCGCCGAGACCATCTCCACCTGGACGCGTTCGGGGGTCTCGGCCGAGCCGGCGCCGTAGTCCTGCCCTGCGGCGACCATCTCGCCGAGAGCCTCGCCGAACCACGAAGGCGAGAGCCAGAGGTTGAGGAAGCCGGGCGGCGCCGTCTGCGCGCGCTCGACGCCCGGGATGGCGGCCGCCGCCTCGGCGAGCGAGGCGGCGATCTCGAGCGGCGCGCGCTTCTGCGTTCCCGCCAGCCTGAGCGCGACGTTGGTCGCGTAGTCGCCGTGCTCGGCCTTCCCGGGGCGCTCGAGGGTGACCGGCACGCCGGCGACGCGCGAGAGCTCCTCCTCGAGACGGCCGAGCGCGGTCGCCGCCGTGTTGCTCACCTCCATGCCCTATATCGTAGGGAGCCGTGGAGGACGAGCCCCGAGAGCGGCAGCTCAACATCCATCTCGACCCGGAGAATCTCGCCGGCGTCTACGCGAACTTCGCCAACGTCAGCTTCTCCGACTACGAGTTCACGATCACCTTCGCCCGCGTCGACCACGAGGTCGAGGAGGGCGACGTCCCCGGCGTCGTCGTCAGCCGCGTGAACATGTCGGCCCGCTTCATGCGCGAGCTGCTGGACGCGATGACGGATTCCTGGTCGAAGTGGTCGACCCGCGAGGGGATCAGGAACCTCCCCGAGCAGGAGCAGAGCGAGTCCTAGCGTTCGGACTCGGCCATCGCGATGCGCTTCATGGGCGTCGGGTGGGTCCCGTACCAGAAGGTCACCCACCCGGGTGGGTCGGGGTCGGCCAGGCCCGTCGTGACGAAGCCCTGCTCGAGGGCGATACCGCTCTCAGGGTCGCGCGTCGCCTGGAGAGCGAGCCAGTCCGCCTCGGCCTCGTAGCGCCGGGAGACCGCGTTCGCGAGCGGCTGCGTGACGAGCACGTAGGCGAAGGCGAACGCGAGGCCGAGCGGCACGAGGCGCGGGCCGAGGCCGCCGCGGCGGTTGGTCACCCAGGCGAGGCCGAACACGCCCGGGACGGCGAAGAGCGCGAACCAGGCCAGCCCCTTCCAGAGGTGGCGGCGCTCGACGTGGCCCAGCTCGTGCGCGGCGACGAAGCGGATCTCGCCGTCGGTGAAGCGCCCGTCGAGCAGCGTGTCGTAGAGGACGACGCGCCGGGTCGGGCCGATCCCGGCGATGTAGGCGTTGGCCGTCGTCGTGCGACGGCTCGCGTCGGCCACGAGCACGTCGTCGACGTCGACGCCCATGTCCGCCGCGATCTCCTCGATCTGCGCCGCGAGCTCCCGGTCGGGCAGCGGCTCGAAGCGGTTGAAGAGCGGCTGGACGACAAGCGGCTGGGCCACGATGAACAGCACGGCGACCGCAACGAGGGCGGGCGCGCCGACGAGCCACCAGCGCGGGCCGAACCGCCCGGCGAGCCACACCGCCCCGGCGACGGCGATCGAGACGAGCACGGCCCGGACCCCGAGTGACGTCAGCTGGTCGACGAGCCAACCGCCCCACGGTTGCTCCGAGAGCCCGAAGTCGCGGCGGCGGACGAGGGTGACGGCTGCGAACGGCAGCCCTGCAAGCCAGACCCCGACCACGACCACGAGCCCGACGAGCACCGAGGTGCGCACGCGCCCCCTCCCGACCCGCTCCAGCCTCGCCGCCAGAGGGCCGGCCTTCCACACGAAGAGCGCCAGGACGGCGATCTCGACGACCAGCGAGGCGAGGAAGAGCGGCCGTGAGACGCCGCGGTAGTCGTCGATCCGCTTCAGCTCGGCGGGGCTGAAGTAGTCCCGCGGATCGAGGTCCGGGAGGCTGAGGTCGGGCACCTCGGTCTGCCAGAGGAGCACGGCTGCGCCGGCCCACAGCGCGGCGAGCGCGACGACGGCGATGCCCTTCGCTAACGTCCGCCTGCTGTGCGCGTCGCCGTCGTGTCCGACATCCACGGGAACCTCCATGCCCTCGAGGCGGTGCTCGAGTCGATCGACCAGGATCCGCCCGACGAGATCTGGTGCCTGGGCGACCTCGTCGGCTACGGCCCGCGCCCGAACCGCTGCTGCGCCATCGTGGCTGAGCGGGCAGACGTGTGCCTGATAGGAAACCACGACCTCGCGGTGCTCGGCCGCCTCGACCTCGAGATCTTCGCGCCGGACGCGGCCATCAGCGCCGCGTGGACGGCGGAGATCCTGGAGCCCGAGGCGCGCGCCTTCCTCGAGGCCGGCGAGCCGAAGGGCGAGCGCGAGGGTGTCGGCCTCTTCCACGCAAGCCCGCGCGATCCGGTCTGGGAGTACGTCCTCTCGCCCGGGGTCGCCTATGCCTCACTGGCGGAGACGGCCCAGGACCTGGTGCTCGTCGGCCACAGCCACGTCGCGCTCAGGTTCCGCCTGTCCGAGTCGACGCTCGCGACCGCGGCCGAAGGCACCGAGCTCGAGCTCGCAGGGGACCGCTGGCTCCTCAACCCCGGCTCGGTGGGCCAGCCGCGCGACGGCGACCCGAAGGCGGCGTGGCTCGACCTCGACCTCGAGGCGAAGCGGGCCACGTTTCGCCGGGTCGAGTACGACGTCGCGAAGACGCAGGCGGAGCTCCGCGAGCGCGGGCTGCCGGAGGCGCTGGCCGCCCGGCTGGAGCACGGCGTCTAGGGAGGCTGGCTACTTCCCGTGCGCGACGGGCTGGCGCGAGACCTCGACCTCGATGCCCTCGCGCTCGAGCGCGAGCTGCACCTCTTCGCGCGCCTTGAAGATCCGCCACTTGACCGTGGCCAGCGTGATCTCGAGGGAATCGGCGATCTCGGTATAGGAGAGGCCGACGACGTCCCGGAGGAGGAGGGCCATCTTCAGGTCGGGGTTGAGGCGCCCGACCGCGCGCCAGACGGCGTCGATCACCTCGGTGCGCTCGGGCGGCGTGTCGACGACCTCGAGCGGGGGCAGGTCGTCGAGCGTGACGACCGCCTGCGGCTTGCGCTCGCGGGCGCGAAGCTCGTCGAGGACGCGGTTCTTCGCGATCTGGAAGAGCCAGGTGGTGAAGCGGCAACGGAGCGAGAAGCCCGGCAGGCCCTGGTAGATGCGGAGGAAGATCTCCTGCGTCAGATCCTCGGCCAGCGACCGGTCCCCGACCATCCTGAGGACGTAGTTGAAGACCGGCCCCTCGTACATCTCGAGGATGACCTGGAAGGCGCGTTCGTCCCCCTTTTGCGCTCGCCGAAGGAGGAGATGATCGGGTTGAGGAAGAGGCACGCTTGTGGCCCTGGCCGCGGGGTTAGCGGAGTATAGCTCCGGGGTTAGGCCGAGCGAACCAGGTTCCTGCCGGTCATCCCCGGCGCTGGAGGAAGTCCCAGAAGCCACAGACACGTGGGTACTAGATCGGCAAGGGCCCCACCCTCCTCAAGCTCCGCACCCGGAAGGGTGACGAGCAGAGGGACGGGGTTCGTCGTGTGGGCGGTGTGCGGGCTGATTCCGTCGGCCTCGAGCTGCTGCTCGGCGTTGCCGTGGTCGGCGGTGACGAGGCAGACGCCGCCGAGGGCTTCGACGGCGGCGACGGTCTCCGCGAGCGCCGCGTCGGTCGCCTCCACCGCCTTCACGACCGCGGGGATCACCCCGGTGTGCCCGACCATGTCCGGGTTGGCGAAGTTGACGATGGCGAAGCCGTAGCCGTTTGGAAGCTCGGCGGCGAAGCGCGCGGCCAGCTCGGCGGCGGACATCTCCGGCTTCTGGTCGTAGGTGGCGACGTCGCGCGGAGACGGCACGAGGATGCGGGTCTCCCCCGGCCATTCCCGCTCGCGGCCGCCGTTGAAGAAGTAGGTCACGTGTGCGTACTTCTCCGTCTCGGCCGCGTGGAGCTGGCGCACGCCGTGCTCGGCGAGCACCTCGGCGATCGTCCCGTCGACGACCTGCTCCTCGAGGACCACCGGGCAGTCGAAGTCGTCCCGGTAGCGGGTCATGGTCGTCAGGTCGATTCCTCCCTCGAGCAGCCGCTGCGAAAGCTGGCGAGCGCGGTCCGGCCGGAAGTTGAAGTGGATCGCGGCGTCCCGCGTCGTGAGCCGCGGCTCCGGGAGCACGATCGGCTCGACGAACTCGTCCGTGACCCCGCGCGCGTAGGAGGCCTCGAGCGCCGCAACCGGATCGGCGGCCTGCACTCCCTCTCCCCCGAGGATCGCTCCCAGCGCCAGCTCCGTGCGCTCCCAGCGCTGGTCGCGGTCCATCGCGTAGTAGCGGCCGACGACGGTCGCGACCTGCACTCCCTCCTCGACGAGCTCGGCGAGGTCGCCCCGCCCCGAGGTCGGCGACACGTCGCGTCCGTCCGTGAAGGCGTGGACATAGGTGCGTTCGGCCATCCCCTCCCGCTGCGCGAGCTCGCGCAGCGCCCGCAGGTGGTCGATGTGCGAGTGGACGCCGCCGTAGGAGACGAGACCGAGCAGGTGGACGTTCCCACCGCGCTCCTTCGCCCGCCGGAAGGCGCCCGTCAGCGCCGGGCTCTCGAACAGATCTCCGGACTCGATCTCACGGTTGACGCGCATGAGGTCCTGGAAGATCACCCGGCCCGAGCCGATCGTCAGGTGGCCGACCTCCGAATTGCCCATCTGGCCCGGCGGCAGGCCGACGTCCTCGCCCGAGGCGCCCAGGGTCGTGTGCGGATAGCGCTCCCTGAGGGCGTCGAAGACCGGCGTCTCGGCCAGCTCGACGGCGTTTCCCGGGCCCGGCGGGGCGCATCCCCAGCCGTCGAGGACGACGAGCGTTACGAGCGGGAAAGGCGGGCGGCCGTCTGGCAAATCGCGGTGAAGGAGTCGACCTGGAGCGAGGCGCCGCCGACGAGCGCGCCGTCGACGTCGTCCTGCGAGAGAAGGTCGGCGGCGTTGTCGGGCTTGACGGAGCCGCCGTAGAGGATGCGCTCGACCGGATACAGGCTGCGAATGAAGGCGTGGGCCTCCTGAGCCGTCTCCGGAGTGGCCGTCCGGCCGGTGCCGATCGCCCACACCGGCTCGTAGGCGACGTCGAGCCCGGCACCGGGGTCCGGGATCTCCGCCGAGATCGCCCCGACCTGGCGGCGGAGAACGGCTTCGGTCTCGCCGGCCTCCCGCTCCTCCAGCGTCTCGCCCACACAGGCGATGACCCCGAGCCCGGCCTCGAGGGCAGCACGCGCGCGCGCGGCCGCCGTCTCGTCGGTCTCGCAGAAGAGCTGGCGGCGCTCCGAGTGACCGACGATCGCGCCTACGACTCCCGAAGCGATCAGCATCGAACGCGAAACCTCCCCCGTGAAGGCGCCTTCCTCCTCCCAGTGGACGCTCTGGGCATAGACGCGGATCGGGCTCTCTTCGAGCTCGGCGACCGCAGCGTGGAGGGAGACGAACGGGGGCGCGACCACGACCTCGACGCCTCCGGTCTCGATCAGTTCCTCACGCAGCTCGGCGCAGAAGCTCGCCGTCTCGCCGGGCCCCTTGAACATCTTCCAGTTGCCGGCGATCAGCATCGACCCACAGTCTCACGCTTCCGGGATGACGACGACGCCCGGGAGCTCCTTGCCCTCCAGCAGCTCCAGGGAGGCGCCCCCGCCGGTCGAGATCCAGTCGATCCTCTCCGCGAGGCCGAGCTCGTCCACCGCACGGACCGAGTCCCCACCGCCGACGACCGTGTGCGCGTCCGCTGCCGCGACTGCCTCGGCCACGACGTTCGTCCCCTCGGCGAAGCGCGGCCACTCGAAGACTCCCATCGGGCCGTTCCAGAAGACGGTCTTCGCCTGGCCGATCCTCGCGGCGAAACGCTCCCGGGTGGCCGGGCCGATGTCGAGCCCGAGCCAGCCTTCCGGCACCTCGTCCCAGCCCACGACCCGGGCTTCGGCATCCGGCTCGAAGGCCGCCGCCGCGACGACGTCATCCGGCAGCTCGTAACCGGACTCCCGTTCGACCTCCTCGGCCATCTTGCCGCCGATCAGGATCGTGTCGGCCCGCTGCGCGAGCGAGGTGAGGACGCCGATCTTGTCCGCCACCTTTGCCCCGCCGAGCACCGCGACGAACGGGTGCTCCGGGCTCTCGAGCAGCGATCCCAGCTCCTCGAGCTCCCGCAGGAGCAGGAGGCCGGCGTACGCGGGAAGCAGGTGCGCCACGCCCTCCGTCGAGGCATGCGCACGATGGGCCGAGCCGAACGCGTCGTTGACGAACAGGTCGCCGTGCGCCGCGAGCTCGCGCGCGTACCCCGGGTCGTTGGCGGTCTCGCGCGGGTCGAAGCGCGTGTTCTCGAGCACGCGGATCCGCTCGTCGGGAACGAGCTCGCGCAGCCTCTCCTCGACCGGCTGCATGGAGAAGGCCGGGTCGGGCCCCTTCGGGCGGCCGAGATGGGACATGAGCACGACCTCGACCGCTCCGCGGTCGAGGAGGAGCCGGATCGTCGGCAGCGCCGCCCGGATCCGCGTGTCGTCGGCGACCGCCCCGCCCTCGAGCGGGACGTTGAAGTCCACGCGGACGAGCACGCGCCTGCCGGCGACGTCGGCTTCTTCGACGGAACGGGGGAGGGCACTAGTGCTCCTCCCGGTATTGCTGCCTAGCTCCTGCGTCGCGAGCACCAAGCCAGGGTCTGCACTCGTCCGAAGCCAAGGCTGGATGCCTTGGTGAGGGCGAGGGCGGGCTCTGGCGCCGCGTGATCGCGGGGCAGGGGCAGGCAGTCGATGCCGGGAGGAGCACTACAACCGCTGGACGAGATCGACGAGCCGGCAGCTGTAGCCCCACTCGTTGTCGTACCAGCCGAAGACCTTGACCGTCCTTCCGTGCGCCATGGTCAGATCGCTGTCGAAGATCGAGGAGAAGGAGTTGCCGACCACGTCGGAGGAGACGAGCGGCTCGTCCGTGTACTGCAGGATCCCCGCGAGCGGTCCGGAGTCGGCGACCTCGCGGAAGCGCGCGTTCACCTCGTCGGCCGTCACCTCGCTGCCGACCTGCACGACGAAATCGACGATCGACCCGTCAGGAACGGGTGCCCGCACCGCCACGCCGTCGACCTTCCCGGCGAGATCCGGGATGACGACCCCGATCGCCTTCGCCGCGCCGGTGGACGTCGGGATCAAGTTGATCCCCGCAGCCCGCGCCCTGCGCAGGTCCTTGTGGGGCAAGTCGAGAATCTGCTGGTCGTTCGTGTACGCGTGGATCGTCGTCATGAAGCCCGACTCGATCCCCCAGGCGTCGTGCAGCACCTTCGCGAGCGGCGCGATGCAGTTCGTCGTGCAGGAAGCGTTGGAGATGATCCGGTGCTCTCCCGGGTCGTACGCCTCGTCGTTGACCCCGAGGACGATGGTCACGTCGGGATCGGTGGCCGGCGCCGAGATGACGACCTTCGGGGCGCCCGCGTCGAGGTGCAGCTGCGCCTTCTCCCGCTTCGTGAAGAGGCCCGTCGCCTCGAGCACGACGTCGACCTCGAGGTCTCCCCAGGGGAGGGCGGCCGGATCGCGCTCGTTCAGGAGCTTCAGCTCCATGCCGTCGACGCGAATGGCGCCGTCGGCGCCTTCGACGTCGGCGTCGAGCGGCCCGAGGACCGAGTCGTACTTGAGCAGGTGGGCCATCGTCTTCGCGTCGCCGAGGTCGTTCACCGCCACGATCTCGACGTCCGCGCCGCCCTTGCGGACGGAGCGGAAGAAGTTGCGGCCGATCCGGCCGAAGCCGTTGATGCCCACTCGTACGCTCATGCCACCTCCTTCGACGTTTCCCAGCGCGGCGATTCTATCGGGGCCCGTCCGGTGGAAAATTCTGGTCCCGAAGTCTTGCGCGCCTTTCGACCGCGGACTACGCTCGCCCGGAGCGGGTCCGCGCTCGTCGGGCGTCGGATTCAGACCCCGTTCGGCGCCACGGTCCGGAGCGTGGTCAAAAGCGGAGGGGGAGGTCGTCCTCGGAGCTTCCCCTCCGGCCCGCTCTCGAAAGCGGCGTCAGAGCTCCGCCAGTCGCTGGATCCTGGCGAGCCGCCGGTGTGCAGCCGCCTTCGTCGCCGGGGGGGTGCAGCGCCTGGCGAGCTCGCGCAGCGACAGCGTCGGGTGCCGCACCCGCAGGCGGGCGATCTCGCGGAGCTCGGGCGCCAGCTCCTCCAGCCGGCCCTCCCGCTCCAGGCGGCGGATGGCGCGGAGCTGGAAGTCGGCGGCCCGGCTCGTGCGGACGATGTTGGCATGGTCGGCGTTGGCGAGGCGGTTGGCACGGGCCCTGGTGGAGGCGACGACAGCCTCCTCTCCGAGCCGCAGCGCCGCATCCTGAGCGCCCAGGAACGCCAGCAGGTCGCCGATCGCCTCGCTCCCCTTCGCATAGGCGAGGGAATGCCGGCTGCGCTCGTGCACGGCGAGGTTGAAGCCTTCGGCCGCGGCCAGCTCGGACAGGAAGCGCGCCGAGTCGGCGTCGGCCGTCCGGAGCTCGAGATGAGCGTTGCGGGGGCCGCTGACCGAGCCGGCGGCGAGGAAGGCGCCGCGGAGATACGCGGCCCGACAACAGGGCCGGGCGACCACCCGGCGCGGGGGACGCTCGAGCGGGACGAGGTTCGTGTCGAGCACGCCCGCCTCGTTGAGGGCCTGGAGGGCGCGTGCGTCGTCCTCGAGGTGAAGCTGGTAACGCGTCCCCTGCTCGAACGCCCGGCGCTTGTACGTCCTGATCTCGCAGGGGACGCCGTAGGAGCGAAGCAGCGAGAAGGCCCGGCGCGCGACCGGCCCGCTCGCCAGCTCCAGGTGGAGCGCGATGCGCCCCCCTCCGCGCAGATGGACGCTGCCCGCGCCGCGGACGAGCGCGGAGAGCTCGGCCAGCCGGCAGCAGGCCTTCCGCGGCTCGATCGCCGCAAGCTCCTGTCTGACATCCTCGGAGAGGGTCAGAGGTCGAGGCCCTCCAGCGCGAGCAGCCGGCGCTTGTACCCGGCGCCGAGCGAGCCGTAGCCGCCGAGGCCGCTCGAGGAGACGACGCGGTGGCACGGGATGACGAGCGGGAAGTTGTTCTCGGCGCAGAAGGTGCCCGCGGCGCGCGGAGCACCCGGCCGGCCGGCGAGCGCCGCGAGCTCGCCGTAGGTCACGACCTCGCCCCACGGGATTTCCCGCAGCGCCTCCGCCAGCGCCTGCTGGAACGGAGTCCCCCAGTCCGCCTCGAGCTGCACGTCCTCGAAGGAGACCCGCTCGCCGCGGAAGTACGCTACGAGGCGCTCGGCGAGCGGATGCCCGCCGCGCTCCGCCGTCGAGGAGCCCGCGCGCGGGAGCTCGTGGTAGAGGAGCTTCCCCGCCCTGAAGTAGAGCTCGCCGACTCCCCAGGCCGGCACTTCGTACGCCACCACGTCCATGCCCACGCCCATAGAATGCCTCGCGTGAGCGCTCCCGGGATCTTCCGCGTTCCGCCTCCCGTCAACGAGCCCGTGCGGGACTACGCGCCGGGCTCGCCCGAGCGGGCGAGCCTTCAGCTGCGGCTGGAGCAGATGCGCAACGAGCGCCTCGACATCCCGCTCATCATCGGCGGCGAGGAGATCAGGACCGGGAACGTCAAGCAGGCGATCATGCCGCACGACAAGGACCACGTCCTCGCCGACGTCCACCAGGGCGGCCCGAAGGAGGTGGAGGCGGCCGTCAAGGCTTCCGCCGAGGCCTGGGAGGACTGGCACCGCGTCCCGTGGGAGGAGCGCGCGGCCGTCTTCCTCCGCGCGGCCGAGCTGCTGGCAGGGCCGTGGCGCGACACGCTGAACGCGGCCACGATGCTCGGCCAGTCGAAGACGGCGCACCAGGCCGAGATCGACGCCGCCTGCGAGCTGATCGACTTCTGGCGCTTCAACCCGGCGTTCATGATCCGGATGTACGAGGAGCAGCCCGTCTCGAGCCCGGGTGTCTGGAACCGCCTGGAGTACCGGCCGCTCGAGGGCTTCGTCTTCGCGGTCTCGCCCTTCAACTTCACGGCCATCGGCGGCAACCTCACCGGCGCGCCCGCGCTGGTCGGCAACACGGTGCTCTGGAAGCCCGCGTCGACGGCGATGCTCTCCGCCTACTACACGCTGCGGATCTTCCAGGAGGCGGGGCTGCCGGACGGGGTGATCAACCTCGTCTACGGCTCCGGGAAGGACATCGGCGACCCGGCGCTCGCGAGCCCCGACCTGGCCGGCGTCCACTTCACCGGCTCGACCGCCGTCTTCCAGGGCATGTGGAAGACGATCGGGCAGAACATCGCCAACTACCGCAGCTACCCGCGCATCGTCGGCGAGACCGGCGGCAAGGACTTCATCGTCGCGCACCCGACCGCGGACGCCGAGGCGGTCGCGACCGCGATCCTGCGCGGCTCCTTCGAGTACCAGGGCCAGAAGTGCTCGGCCGCCTCGCGCGTGTACGCGCCCGAGAGCATGTGGCCCGCGATCCGCGAGCAGCTCGTCGCCCAGGTGGGCGAGCTTCGCTACGGCGACGTCTCCGACTTCTCGAACTTCATGGGGGCCGTCATCGACGCAAGCTCCTTCGCCACGCAGAAGGAGGCGATCGAGGAGGCCAGGGCGAGCGCGAAGAGCGAGGTCGTCGTGGGCGGCGGGTACGACGACAGCGAGGGCTACTTCGTGCAGCCGACGGTGATCCGCACCGAGGACCCCGACTTCCGCCTTCTCCGCGACGAGCTCTTCGGGCCGGTCGTGACGACCTTCGTCTACCCGGACGGAAGCTGGGAGGAGACGCTCGAGCTGATCGACCGCACGGCCCCGTACGCCCTCACCGGCGCGATCTTCGCGGGCGACCGCGAGGCCGTCATCGAGGCGTCCGACGTACTTCGCTACACGGCGGGGAACCTCTACGTGAACGACAAGCCGACGGGCGCCGTCGTCGCGCAGCAGCCGTTCGGAGGCGCGCGCGCGTCCGGGACGAACGACAAGGCCGGGTCGATGTGGAACCTGATCCGCTGGGTGAGCCCGCGAACGATCAAGGAGACCTTCGTGCCCCCGACCGACTACCGCTACCCCTACATGTCCCCGGACGGAGGGTAGGCCGGAGCCCGTGCCGGTCGACGAGGGAGCACCCGCCGCGGAGACCGCTCCGAGTCACGGCGCGGAGATCCCCCGCGGGCTCGAGACGGTTCCCCGCTCGCTGTTCCTGGAAGGGCGCTTCGGGCGCCTCTTCCGCCTCCTCCCTCCCTTCGAGCCGCCCGACGACCTCCTGATCGACCTCGGCCGCAAGGGGGGCCCGATGATGGAGGGGACCGGCGGCGGCCAGGACAACCAGACGATCCCGGCCGGCTTCACCTACCTCGGCCAGTTCATCGACCACGACGTCACGTTCGACCCGACGTCCAGCTTCGCGCGCAGGAACGACCCCGATGGGCTGCAGAACTTCCGCACACCGCGCTTCGATCTCGACTCCGTCTACCTGTCGGGCCCGAAGGCGTCGCCGTTCCTGTTCGACACGCGCGCCTCGACGAAGTTCCTGATCGGGCGAAACCAGGCGCAGGAGCTCGATCTCCCTCGCAACAACCAGCAGGTGGCGCTGACCGGCGACCCGCGGAACGACGAGAACATCATCGTCTCTCAGCTGCACGTCGGCTTCCTGTCGTTCCACAACGCGATCGTGGCGCACCTGGAGGCGAAGAAGGCGAACCGCGAGGCGAACGAGCTGCCCGGCGAGTCGCTGTTCGACACGGCGCAGCGCCTCGTTCGCTGGCACTACCAGTGGGCGATCCTGCACGACTTCCTCCCTCGCATCGTCGGCAAGCCGACGGTGGACGCGCGCGTGACCAAGGACTCGTCCGGACGCTTCACGATCGAACTCGACCACTACGAGCCGCAGGAGCAGGCCTTCATCCCGGTCGAGTTCGCGGTTGCCGCGTACCGCTTCGGCCACTCGATGATCCGGCCGCGCTACTTCCTGAACGACGTGATCACCGCGAACATCTTCGGCCGGCCCGGCGACGACCCGCTCTCGCACCTCGGAGGCGGACGGCGCCTTCCGGACGGGTGGCAGGCGAAGTGGTCGCTCTTCTTCAAGTTCCCCAGCAAGGCCGCGCCGCAGTCGAGCCGCAAGCTCGACGCCAAGCTGGCCCGACCGCTCTTCGAGCTGCCCGGGACCGTGGTCACGAGCCAGCGGCCCGAGATGCACTCGCTCGCCGTGCGCAACCTGCTCCGCGGAAAGGCGCTCGGGCTCCCGTCCGGCCAGGCGGTGGCGACCGCGGTGGGGGCGACACCGGTCACGAACGCCCAGCTCGGCCTCAGCGGCGCGGGCTGGGACAACCAGGCGCCGCTCTGGTTCTACATCCTCAAGGAAGCCCAGCGCGCGCCGCAGTCCGGACGACGGCTCGGGCCGGTGGGCGGGCTGATCGTCGCGGAGGTCCTGCTCGGGCTCCTCAAGTACGACGGGACGTCGTTCGTGAACGCCGAGACGCCGTGGAAGCCGCTGAAGCCGATCGCCCCGGCAACGGGCAGCTTCGGGATCGCGAACCTGCTCAAGTTCGCAGGCGTCGCCTAGGGCGCGTCGCCCTCTTCGGTCTCCGCGAGCTGGGCGACCGCCTGCTCGAAGAACTCCTCCGGCTGCGCGCCCAGGACGAGGAGGCGGCGGTCGAGCACGAACGCCGGCACGGCGTTGACGCCGATGCGGTTCGCCTCCTGGGTGGAAACGGCGACCCGGTCGGCATAGCGGCCGTCGGCGAGGACGGCCGCGGTTTCGGCGCGCTCCAGACCGGCGTCGACAGCGAGATCGAGGAGCATCTCGTCGTCGCCCAGGTCGGCCCCTTCCGACCAGTAGGCGTGCATCAGCCGCGAGTGGACGGGGTCGTGCAGGCCCGCGTCCCGGGCAAACTCGGTCACCTGGTGCGCGCGGAGCGTGTTGGGGAGCTTGGGAGAAGGGTTGTAGGTCAGTCCGGCCGCCTCGACCAGGCGCCGGGTGTGCTCGTGGATCCCCGGCCCGTAGCGCTGCTCGAGCTCGGTTCGGGGCAGGCCCTCGTCGGGATACTCGGGATGGAGGAAGAACGGGAGCCATTCGATCCGGGCGCCGAAGCGGCGCTCGAGCCACTCGGCCCTGGCCAGGCCGACGTAGCAGAACGGGCAGGTGTAATCGCTCCAGATGGTGACCGGCAGTGCGCCCACGGCCCCCAGGCTAGCTGCTAGGCGCCGCCCGTCCGATGCAGAGCCGTGTAGATCTCCCGCCCTACCTTGGCCGGGACGCCGGGAACCCCCTCGAGCTCCTCGGGCGTCGCTTCGAGCAGCCGCCCGGGCGAGCCGAAGTGCTGGATGAGAGCGCGCTTGCGCGCCGGGCCGACGCCCGGGAGGGCGTCCAGGATCGACTCCTTCGCCTTGGCGTCGCGGCGGCGGCGGTGGAAGCCGAGCGCGAAGCGATGCGCCTCGTCGCGGATCCGCTGCAGGAGCTGGAGCCCGGGCGAGTCTCGCTCCAGGACGATCGGCCCCGACCGGCCCGGGACGAAGACCTCCTCCTCCCGCTTGGCGAGCGCGATCACCGCGACACGCGGCAGGTCGTATGCCTGAATGGCCGCGAGCGCGGCCGAGAGCTGGCCCTTGCCGCCGTCGACGACGACGAGGTTCGGGACGGCGGCGAAGCCCTCGTCGTAGCGCTCGGCCGTCACCTGCTTCGCCCGCGCGAACCGGCGCGAGACGACCTCCGCCATCATCGCGAAGTCGTCCTGGCCCTCGACGTCCTTGATCCCGAACTTCCGGTAGTGGGCCTTCTTGGGTACCGCGTCCTGGAAGACCACCATCGAGCCGACGGGCGACTCGCCCTGGATGTTGGAGATGTCGAAGCACTCGATCCGGATCGGGAGGCTCTCGAGGTTGAGGCACTCGCGCAGCTCCTCCAGCGCCTCGATGCGGCGGAGGCGGGACCGCTCGCGGTGGGCGGCGTCGCTCTGCAGCGCCAGCTCGGCGTTCTGCTGGGCGAGCTCCTGCAGGCGGCGCTTCTCGCCGCGTCGAGCCGGGCGCACCTCGACCCGTGAGCCGCGCAGGTCGGAGAGGAACTCTCCGAGCGCATCGGTCGGACCGACGTCGGGCGGGACGACGAGCAGCGGCGGAACGCTCGGCGCGCCCCCGTAGTACTCCAGGCAGAAGGACTCCAGCAGCTGCGGCAGGTCCTCTCCGGCCTCGTTCTCCAGGTAGAAGGTGTGCCGGTCGACGAGCCGGCCGCCGCGGAGCGGGAAGACCTGGACCGCGGCCGTCCGGCCCGTCGAGGCGATCCCGATCACGTCGACCGTGCCGATCGCACGCTTGTCCGCGGCCTGGCGCTCGGCCAGGTGGCGGACGGCGGTGAGGCGGTTGCGGTAGCGGGCGGCTTCCTCGAACTCCTGGCGCCCGGCCGCGTCGCGCATCTTCTCCTCGAGCTCACGCAGCACGGGGCGAGTCTCGCCGGAGAGGAACTCGATCACGCGCTCGACGATCTCGCGGTAGTCCTCCTTCGTCACGTAGCCGACGCAGGGCGCCAGGCAGCGCTCGATGTGGTAGTCGAGACACGGGATCCCCGAGTGGCGGCCGGGTTGCGGCCCCTCGCAGGGCCGGTACGGGAAGACGCGGTTCAAGACGTCGAGCGTCTCCCGCACCTTCTTCGCGGAGGCGTACGGCCCGAAGTAGGTGACCCCGCGGCGGTGCCGCTCCCGCGTGAACATGACCCGCGGGTACTCGTCCTCCACGGTGACGGCGATGTACGGGTAGCTCTTGTCGTCGCGCAGCCGGACGTTGAACGTGGGCCGGTAGCGCTTGATCAGGTTCTGCTCGAGATGGAAGGCCTCCACCTCGGTCGACGTGACGATCACCTCGATCGTCTCGACCCGCTCGACGAGCCGGTCGAGCCCCAGCCGGCTGTCGCCGCCGCGAAAGTACGAGCGCACGCGGGAGCGGAGCGACTTCGCCTTGCCCACGTAGAGCACGGTGCCGTCCGCGTCGCGGAACAGGTAGACGCCCGGCTTCGCCGGGATCCCCTTCAGCTGCTCCTCGATGCGCTCCTCGCGGCTGGTCTTTGTCGCCGTCGCCATGTCCGGGTCAGCCTAGCCACGCACCCCGAAGGCGCCGGGCGCACGGAGCTTGTGTTTCACGGACACAAAGTCCCGCCCCGGCTCTCCACGCGGTCTCACCGGCCCCAGGCTGGTCCCGGGGCTCGTGCGCGTGGAACACGAGGTGGGCTAGGGACGCTCGGGGTACCAGGCCCAGGCGCGGGCGAAGAGGGCGTCCATGTACGGCTGCTTGCGTTCCCAGTAGTCGCCGTGGGTGGCGGCCTCGGCGGCGAGGCGGCGCTTCTCGGCCGCGTAGCGCTCGACCTCCTCCGGGTGGGCGCGCAGGTAGTCCCGCAGGGCACGGTGCCGGTGCCAGTGCTCGCCGCCGTGCTCGACGGCGTGGACGTGGAACGCGCGCCGGCCGGCCTCGTCCTTGCGGAGGAAGAGGCGTCCAGGGAGACCGTTCTCGCCGAGGTACTCGTACGCGAGCCCCTCCAGGGCCGCGAGCTGGCCCTTCGACAGCTCGGCGCGGCGGAGCCCGACCGAGATGTCGATCACCGGCTTGGCCGCCAGGCCGGGCACGGCTGTGGAGCCCATGTGTTCGACCGCCACCACATCCTCGCCGAGCACGTCAAGGAGACGCGCCGCCTCGGCCTCGAAGAGGCGGGGCCACTCCGGGTCGTACTCGGCGAGCTCGAGCGGTGGGCCGCAGAGGGACGCTGCCACGGCTTCGAGCACCTCGCCCGCGCTCCCCCGCAGGATCAGCTCCGCGCGGCCGTCGACCCACGTCGGCGTGCGGTTGACGACGGCGACCTTGCCCCCGGCGACGAGCGTCGAGCGGGGTAGGTCGGCGACCGGGTAGACCTCGAGCGACGAGCCGACGACGAGCAGCAGCGCTGCCTGCTCGGCCAGCTCGACCGCCCGCGCGATCGCGGCCTCCGGCAGGAGCTCGTCGAAGAAGACGACGTCCGGCTTCAGGATCGCGCCGCAGGCCGGGCACGGCGGCGCGCCGTGCACCTCGATCAGCGGCGCGACCTCCGCGAGCGGGTGGACCGCGCCGCAGCCGGGGCAGGACGAGGTCCGGATCGAGCCGTGCACCTCGACGACGTCTTGCGACCCGGCGCGCTCGTGGAGGAGGTCGATGTTCTGCGTGACGACCGCCTGCACGAGCCCACGGCGCTCGAGCTCGGCGAGCGCCAGGTGCGCCGGGTTCGGCTGGGCCTCGCCGAGCATCGCGAAGCGCGGCGCGTAGAAGCGCCAGACCTTCTCCGGGTCGGCGCGGAAGGCGCCCAGGGTCGCGTACTCCCGCGGGTCGAACTCAGCCCAGATCCCGCTCGCGGAGCGAAAATCGGGCACGCCGCTCTCCGTGGAGACGCCGGCGCCGGTGAGGACGACGCAGGGTTGGTTCTCGCGGATGAGCTGCGCCAGCTGCTCGACGGCCGCCGCTAGGGCTCCTTCCGCGCCCAGCGGCTTCCGGTCGACGGCGGCGGCTGGGACCAGAACACCTCGACGCGGAGGCCGTCGGGATCGAAGGCGAAGAACGCGTAGTAATCCTCCAGGTCGCGATCCTCCTCGGGCGGGCAGTGGATCTGGGCGCCGAGAGCGAGGCAGCGCTCGTACGCCTCGTCGACCTCTTCTCGACGCTCCACCTCGAACGCCAGGTGCTCGATCCCGACGCCGTAGTACTCGTGCCGGCCGCCGTCGGCCGGGCGCAGGCCGAGGTTCTGCTCGCCGAAGCGGAGGTAGACGATCTCCTCCGTGCCGCGATAGCTCGGGACGCGCAGGTCCTCCTCGAGACCGAGCGGGCCGAGCACCTCGAGGTAGAAGGCGAGCGAGCGGCCGACGTCGCTGACGCAGAGGTCGACGTGCTGGATCGCCCGCGCCGGCATCTGCGGAATCTACAACGCCCCCGGTTCGTTCGGACTCCTCAATGCACCTGAACGGCCGTCAGAAGATGTTGGACGCGACCTTCGGCGCGGTCTGCGAGACGACCGGCTGCTCGGAGGAGCGCCGGCGCACCCTCGAGGAGGTCGTCAACCTCGCCGTCGAGCTCGCCCGCGAGGGGCGCGAAGGGCGGAAGATCGGGACGCTGTTCGTGATCGGCGACGTCGACGTGGTCACCGAGCAGTCACGGCCGCTGATCCTCGATCCCCTCTTCGGCCATTCGGACGAGCTCCTGCGCATCGAGCGGCCGGAGTTCCGGGAGACCGTGAAGGAGCTGGCGCAGCTGGACGGCGCGTTTCTCCTGGCCGACGACGGGACGTTCGTCTCCGCCGGGCGGTTCGTCGACGTCGACGTGTCCGCGCCGGACAACTTCCTCCCGGGCCTCGGCACGCGCCACGCGGCCGCGGCCTCGATCTCGAGGACGACCGGCGCGATCGCCGTCGTCGTCTCGCAGAGCTCGGTGGTCCGCGTCTTCGCACGAGGCGAGATTCGGGCCGAGATCATTCCCGAGCTCTTCCTCATGTCGCGGGAGAGCCTCTTCACGCGCTCGGCGGACGTACGGCAGCTGCCCGAGGCCGGCGTCACGCTCGCCGTCGCGGCCGAGAGCTAACCCTCGTCGAGCAGCTTCGCGAGCACGAGCTCGTCCACGTAGTGCCCGTCCACGAGCAGCGAGCGCCTGCGGGTTCCTTCGACCTCGAAGCCGCTCCTCCGGTAGAGGGCGATGGCGCGCTCGTTGTGCGCCATGACGGTGAGCTCGAGACGGCGGACGCCATGGTGCTCAGCCCAGGTGCTCAGCTCGCGCAGGAGCGCAGTGCCGAGACCGCGACCGGACGAGGCCTGGCGCACGCCGATCACGACGTGAGCGCAGTGACGGTTCCTGCGGAACTCGCCCCCACGGGCCTCGACGTAGCCGACCAGGAGTTGACCCTGCTCGGCGACGAGGACGATCGAGTTCTCCTCATCCGCAATGCTCTGGAGGCTCTGCGCCCGGTCGGGCACGGTCTCGCTCCGCTCGCCGGGCTCGAGCAGCATGAAGCTCGTCTCGCGATCCAAGAGATGCTTGAGCTCCAGCAGCCGGGCCGCGTCTTCAGGCACAGCCGGCCGGATGCGTGGCGCCTCGGGCCCGGTCATCGGCGTCAACGTACTAGGCGGCCGCCGGTCTGTCGCCTACGGTGAAGGGATGGCGGCGCTCCGCACGCTGACCCCGCTGGACGAGCGGGCGCGCGACCTCCTCGAGGCGAACACGCAGACCGGCGAGCTGCGCGGCCGGCATCTTCCGGTTCACCGTGCCGAGTGTGCGCGACTACCCGTTCCAGTGGTTCTGGGACTCGTGCTTCCACGCCGTCGTCTGGTCGCGCTTCGACGCGGAGCGCGCAGCGGACGAGTTGCGCGGCCTCCTCGCGGTGCAGGAGCCGGACGGGCTCGTCCCGCACGTGATCTTTTGGAAAGGCGACCTCGTCTCGCGGCTCCAATGGCACCACCTCGAGAGCCGGACGGCCGGCCGCCTGCCCTTCCACCGCACGCCGCACACGACGGCGCAGATGCAGCCGCCCGTCCTCGCCCAGGCGGTCGAGCGCGTCGTGGACGCCGGCGCGGACGGCTTCCTCGCCGAGGCTCTCCCCCATCTGGAGCGCTACTACCGCTACCTCGCGGCCCTGCGCGACCCGGACGGCGACGGGCTGATCTCGATCGTCTCCCAGTTCGAGAGCGGGCTCGACTTCAGCCCGGCCTACGACGAGGCGATCGGCGTCCACCGGCCCTCGCCGGCCGCGCTCTTCGTGCGGACCCGCCTCCCGCAACTGGAGAACAAGCTCGCGAACTACGACCTCGAGACGATCTTCCACCGCTACGGCCACCACGTCGAGGACGTCCTCGTCAACGCCGTCTACGGCCAGGGCCTGCGGGCGCTGGCGCGGCTGGCGAGGCGAGCCGGGCGCGAGGCCACCGTCCGCTGGGCCTCGGCGACCGCCGACCAGGTCACCGCGTCCCTGCTCGAGCGCTGCTGGGACGAGCGCCTCGGCCTCTTCGTCAACCTCACGGGCCCGGACGAGCGACGCTCGCGCGTGAAGACGATCCACGGGCTCATGCCGCTGGTCCTCCCTGACCTGCCGCCGGCCGTCGCCGACCGGCTGGTCGAGCACCTGGACGACCCGCGCACCTTTGGAGCGCCGTTCCCGGTGCCGTCCGTCGCCCTGGACGAGCCGACCTTCCTTCGGGATCACCGCCTGCGCGGCTTCCGGTTCATCTGGCGAGGGCCGCTCTCGCTGAACACGAACTGGTTCCTCGTCCACGGCCTCCGCATCCACGGCTGCGACGACGTCGCCGCCCGCATCGCGGAGCGCTCGCGCGACGCGGTCGAGCGCGGCGGCCTGAACGAGTTCTACGACCCGCTCGACGGTAGCCCGGTCGGGGCCGAGCGGTTCGGCTGGGCGACTCTCGTCGTGGACCTTTAGGTCGCGGGCGCGCCCGCCTGCCCGCCGGCGGACGCGCCGCGCCACGTCGAGCGTACGAGGGAAATCGTCACACGAGTGGGTACGATTGAGCCGTGGCTGAGGAGACTTCGACTCAATACGTCGCGTACACGCTCTACAAGGCCGACCCGGCCTGGCTGCGGCTCCCGATCGAAGAGCGAACCGCCGCCAAGGACGCGTTCGCCGAGGTGGTCGACGACTGGGCCGAGCGGATGGAGGTTCGCTCTTACAGCCTCGTCGGCGTCCGGCCGGAGGCGGACTTCATGCTCTGGAAGCTGACCGACCGCTACGACGACCTCCGCGAGCTGGGCACGGCGCTCAACGGCACTCCGCTTGCCGGCTGGCTGACGACGCCGTACTCCTACCTCGCCGCGAGCGAGCCCTCCCAGTACTTCGAGCCGAAGAGCAAGCGCCCCCGCCGAGTCATCCCGCGCGGGGCGCCCTACCTCGTCGTCTATCCGTTCGTGAAGAAGCGGGAGTGGTACTCGCTGCCGATGGACGACCGGCGGCGCGCGATGCAGGAGCACGCCGCGGTCGGCAGCCGCTTCGTGACGATCACGAACCACACGACGTACTCGTTCGGGATCGACGACCAGGAGTTCATGACCGCGTTCGAGTGCGAGGCGCCGTCGGACTTCCTCCAGCTGATGAAGACGCTGCGGGAGACCGAGGCCAGCCGCTACACGGAGCGCGACACGCCGATCTTCGTCGGGACCGCCCAGGAGATCCGGGAGATCCTGGACTCGCTCGACGGCGCGTCGGCGCGCGTCGCGTCCTGATCCCCGGCGACGAGCTCGAGATCCCGCCGCAAGCCGGGCCACGTCTTCTCCGGCCATGCCCGGGGTCAGACCCCTGACGTGTCCCCGAGGGACACCGTGTCCTCGGCCGCCACCTGCGTGGGGTCAGTAACCGTACGTGCTCGTCGCGCCAGACGCGCCACCTGCCGAAGACGCCTTCGGCCACCGCAGCGATGCAGCGCGTCTTTTCCGGCCGTGCCCGGGGTCAGACCCCTGACGTGTCCCCGAGGGACACCGTGTTGCCCGCCGCCACCTGCGTGGGGTCAGTAGCCGTACGTGTGCTCGTCGCGCCAGACGCGCCACATGCCGAAGACGCCTGCGGCCACCGCGGCGATGCAGACGACCGTCTCGAGCCCGCTGTTCGGGAACCACGGCGTGAAGGAAAGGCCCACCGCGGCGACCGAGAGCGCCGCCCCGCCGTAGAACACCGCGCGCGAGCGCCCCGACCACGTGGCGATCTCCCCGCGATGACGCCGCCAGAGCACGAACAGCACGTACGCGAGCGCCAGGAGGAAGAGAATGTTGAGGAAGCGCACGATCACGACCAGCCCGAAGCCGAGCTGCAGGGCGGTGATCACGGCCGCGATCAGGACGAGGATCCCGAAACCGCGGAGAGTCGGGCTGATGTTCATATCCCGGTCATGTAGGCCCGCACGGAGAGCGCGGTCGCGATGAGCGCCGCCCCCGAAAACCAGGCAAGCCGCTTGGCAGGAACCGGTGGCGCGTAGACCCATGGGGAGAGGACGGCGAGGAGCGCGAGGCCCCCGTAGAGGGGATGGAGCCGGTCGGGCGAGGAGCTGCCGTCCGAGAGAAGCAGGAGCCCAATCGCAACCTGCGCGATCACGAGCGCCTGGGCGAGCGCCAGCACGTGCGCGTAGACACGGCCTGGCGTCCGCTTGCGCCGGAGGTAGACAAGGCCCCAGCCCGCTGCGAGGCCGTTTGCCACGAGGACCAAGACGGCGTTCAACGCATGCAGCTCGCGCACCGCTCCCAGCCTACAAGTCGCGCCCCTCACCGCCGGGGTGGACCGCTGCTCACCCGCCGGCGCCTCTCCTGGCGAGCTCGACCTCGAGCCTCTCGATCGCCCGCTCGAGCCGTCCCAGCTCGTCCCGAACGACTTTCCGCCGCGCGCCCAGTTCCTGCAGGATTGCGGCGAGCCGCTCCTCGGGGGCGGACTCGAGGTTCTCCTCGACCGAAGTCGGAGTCTGTGTGTCCTCGCCCATGCTGCACCTCCTCGGTCAAATCGTCTCCGGGACCATCTCGATGGCGCCGGAAGGGCACTCGGCGACGCAGAGGCCGCAGCCCTTGCAGAAGTCGTAGTCGATGGCGTAGCGCTCGCCCGGCTCGCCGAGCTTGATGACCGCGTTGTCGGGGCAGACCCCGAAGCAGTTGTCGCAGGAGAAGCAGTTGCCGCAGGAGAGGCAGCGCCGCGCTTCGTAGAGCGCGTTCGACTCGTCGAGCCCGCCGACCACCTCCTCGAACGTCGACTGCCGGCGAGCGAGCTCGAGCTGCGGTTGCACCGTGCGCGGCGCGTCCGAGTAGTACCAGGTGTTGAGCAGGTCGAAGGAAGCGAGCTCGTGCTTCGGCGCCGGGCGATACGCGCTGCCGCGCAGCCACGCATCGACATGGCGGGCGGCCTTCTTGCCGTGGCCGGCGGCAACCGTGACGGTCCGTTCCGCCGGCACCATGTCGCCGCCGGCGAAGATGCCGGGGCAGCCGGTCATCAGGTCGGGGCCGACCTTGACGACTCCGTCCTCGACTTCCAGCCCGGGGACGCCGTCGAGGAGGGACAGATCGGTCTCCTGGCCCAGCGCGAGCACCAGCGAATCGGCCTCGAGCTCCTCCAGGTCGCCGGTGGGCTGTGGGAAGCCGGTCTCGTCCAGCTCCATCTTCTCGACCACGAGCTTGCCTCCGTCCGCGCGCTTGATGGTGGAGAGCCACTTCATGAGGACTCCCTCGGCCTCCGCCTCCTCGACCTCGAGGTCGTGGGCCGGCATGCGCTCGCGCGTGCGGCGGTAGACGACGATCGCTTCCTCGGCACCGAGCCGTTTCGCGGTCCGCGCGGCGTCGATCGCCGTGTTCCCTCCACCGTAGACGACGACCCGGCGCCCCAGCATCGGCTTGTCCTCACCCTCCATGCTGCGGAGCAGAGAGACCGCGTCGAGGATGTGGGCCGCCGATCCGGCGGGGATGTAGGCGCGCTTGCCCAGGTGCGCCCCGACGGCGAGGAAGGCGGCGTCGAAGCCTTCCTCTTGCATCGTCTCCAGGATGCTCGTGACCTTCCGGTTCAGCTCGAGGCCGACGCCGAGGTCGACGATCCGCTCGATCTCCGCGTCGAGGACGTCCCTCGGCAGACGGTACTTCGGGATCCCGAAGCGCATCATCCCGCCGGGCTTGGGCCCGGCGTCGAAGACGGAGACCTCGTGGCCGAGCCGGGCCAGGTGGTAGGCGGCCGAGAGCCCGGAAGGCCCCGCGCCGACCACCAGCACGCGCTTTCCCGTCGGCTCGCCGCGCACGTCCACTCGCCAGCCGCGCTCGATCGCCTCGTCACCGAGGAAGCGCTCGATCGAGTTGATGCCCACAGCCTCGTCGAGCTGCGCCCGGTTGCAGGCCGTCTCGCAGGGGTGGTAGCAGACCCGTCCCATGACCGCGGGGAACGGATTGTCCTCCATGATCTGGCGCCAGGCGCGCTCGTAGCCCTCCCCGCCCTCCTCTGCGTCGTAGAGCCACTGCTGGATGTTCTCGCCCGCCGGACAGGCGTGGTTGCAGGGAGGGAGCCGGTCCACGTACACGGCCCGCTCGGTTCGCCAGCTGCCGGTCTTGTTCGCCAGGCTCGAGCCGACGTCGAGGGTGATCGCGAACGGCTTCTCCTTCACTGCGGCCCCCGATCGGTCTCGGCGAGGAGGCGCATGAGCCCGCCGTCCTCCTGCGCGGGCTCGTCCGGCAGGAGGCCGAAGCGCCGGATGTTGCGGTCGGCGCCCGCCTGGATCCGCTCGACGATCTCCGTCCGGGGCGGGTCCGCGAAGAGGTGGGCAAAGCGCTTCTGGGGCCGCAGGTACTCCTCGACGGGGACGCGCCGCCGGATCTTCGAGACGCTCACGACCTCGCCGTGCTCCGCCTCGAAGACCGGGAAGAGACCCGTCTCCTTGGCCAGCCGGGCGATCTTGATCGTGTCCTTGGAGGCCGAGCCCCATCCGAGCGGACACGGCACGAAGATGTGCACGTAGCGCGCGCCGCGAAACTCCATCGCACGCTCGATCTTCGCCTCCAGGTCGCGCAGCTCGGCCACGGTCGCCGTGGCGACGTACGGGATCTCGTGTGCCATGGCGATCAGGGGGGCGTTCTTGCCCTGGCCGAAGACGTTTCCCGGCTCCTCGCCGACCGGCTTCGTGTTCGCCGTGCGCGCTGCGGGCGGTGTGGCGCTCGAACGCTGCACACCCGTGTTCATGTAGGCCTCGTTGTCGTAGCAGATGAAGAGCACGTCGTCGTTTCGCTCGAACATCCCGGAGAGACAGGCGAAGCCGATGTCGAGCGTGCCGCCGTCGCCGCCCTGGCCGACGACCCTCACGTCGGTGCGGCCCTTCGCCTTCAGCCCTGCGGCGATCCCGGCCGCGAGGGCGGGCGCATTCCCGAAGAGCGAGTGAATCCAGGGAAGCTGCCAGGACGATTCCGGGTAGGGCGTGGAGAAGACCTCGAGGCATCCGGTCGCATTGGCCGCGATGAGCTGCCCGCCGGTCGCCCGCATGGCGGCGTCCAGGGCGTAGCGCGCCCCCAGGGCCTCGCCGCAGCCCTGGCACGCCCGGTGACCGGAGGTGAGGCTGTTCGAGCGCTCCATGCGCGCCTGCACCGAGCGCTCGTCGGGGCGAAGCAGACGGTTGCCGGCCACGAAGCTTCCCACTTGGTAGAACTTGATCTGCTGGTGCGGCATCGTCAGCTCCTAGTTGGGGCCGGCCGCCACGACACCGATGTCACGCAGGATGTTCTCGGCGTGCGGCCCTGAACGGCGCTTCTCCTCGGTACGCCGAAGCTCCCGCTCGACGAGGCCCCAGTTCAGGTCGAGGAAGGTGAGCCGACCGGGCTCGAGGCGGTCGTGGAGCACGTCGGCGAGAAGCGCGTGGAGCGACTGCTTGGTGATCGGACGGCCGCCGAGCCCGGCGACGACGTCGTAGACGGGCGCGGGCAGGCCCGACAGGGCGAGCCGCACGTTCTGGCCGACGATGCCGCCGAGGCCGACCGCGAACGCCTTCTCGAGCACGACGATCCGCCGGGCGTGGCAGAGAGCCTGGCGAACCTCCTCGAGCGGGTACGGACGGAAGGTCTTGATGCCGACGGCGCCGATCTTCGTTCCCTGCTCGCGCAGCTCGTCGACGACGTCCTCGATCGTCCCGAGCACGGACCCAAGCGCCACCACGATGGTCTCGGCGTCGGCGCTGCGGTACGGCCGGATGAGCCCGCCGGAGTTCCGCCCGAAGGCCTGGGCGAACTCCCCGGCGATCTCCGGGATCACGTCGAGCGCCTGCATCTGCGCGGCGTGCATGAGGTACTTGACCTCCGTGAACGCCTCGGGCCCGACCATGGCCCCGATCGTCACCGGATCGGCGGGGTCGAGAACCTGCCGGGGCTCGAACGGCGGCAGGAACGAATCGACCTGCTCCTGCGTCGGCAGGTCGACGCTCTCGTAGGCGTGCGTGAGGATGAAGCCGTCCATGCAGACCATGACCGGGAGGGAGATCTCCTCGGCGAGCTTGAACGCCTGGACGTGCAGGTCGACAGCCTCCTGATTGGTCTCGGCGTAGAGCTGGAGCCAGCCGGAATCCCGCTGGGACATCGAGTCGCTGTGGTCGTTCCAGATATTGATCGGGGCGCCGATCGCTCGATTGGCCACCGTCATCACGATCGGCAGGCCGAGGCCCGAAGCGTTGTACAGCGCCTCTGCCATGTAGAGGAGGCCCTGGCTGGCCGTGGCGGTGTAGGCACGGGCCCCGACGGCGGAGGCGCCGATCGCGGCCGACAACGCCGCGAACTCCGACTCGACCATGAGGTACTCGCACGGTGCGAGCTCACCGGTCCGGACCAGATCCGAGAGGCCTTCGACGATGTGCGTCTGCGGCGAGATCGGATAGGCGGAGATCACCTCGGGACGGCAGAGCGCGACCGCCGCGGCGACGGCCTGGGAGCCCTCGATCTGCCTACGCACGCGACAGCTCCCTGATCTCGTCCTGCACGAAGGCGTAGGCGGCCTCGGCGGCCGCGACGTTGGCAGCACCTACGCTCCCCGCAAACTTCTCGCGAATGGCGGCGGCGACGGACGCCAGCGAGATGACGCCGCTGACCGCCGAGAAGGCCCCGAGCAAGGCGGCGTTCGGCAGGGGGCGCCCCAGCCGCTCGCGGGCGATGTCCGTCGCGGGCACGGTCAGCAGGCGTTCCTTCCGGAAGCTCTCGACGAACTCGCCCAGCCCGAGCTCGGAGAAGCTATGCACGGAGTTGATGACGAGGTAGCCGTCAGGCTTGAGGCCGGCGAAGAGGTCGACCTGGTGCAGCAGCGTGGGATCCTGGACGATCAAGGCGTCGGGCTCGGTGATCGGCTCGCGGACCCGGATCTCGGCATCGTCGATGCGGCAGAACGCGACGACCGGAGCACCGGTGCGCTCCGAGCCGAAGGTCGGAAACGCCTGAGCGTGTCGGCCCTCGCTGAACGCGGCGACCGAGAGGAGCTCCGCTGCGGTGACAACACCCTGACCACCGCGACCGTGGATGCGCACCTGGAACATTGGTGCTCATCGTCGCTTCAGGAGACGCCGGCGCCGTCGGGGACATCCCCGTTCAGGTTTCGGGTTTCCCGCAATGTTGCTCCTCCGGCAACTCCCGGACACCTCCTTCAGCGGAGCGAGACCGCCACCTGCTCCAGGAGGTCCATCGCGTCCTGCATGCCGTCCTCCATCCCGGAGCTGATATGTGCGTCACGGTCCTCCTTGCTCGTGTGCTGCACGAGGAGGGTGAGAATCGTGCGCCCCTCCACTTCGGTGAACGTCAGGGTGTCCACCGCTTCCCCATCGGGCATGGCCTCGTAGACCTCGGTCGAGACGATCCGCTCGTCGGGGACGATCTCGAGATACTCGCCGTGGAAGGCGACCTCGAAGCCGCCGTTCGCGATCATCACGTACCGCCAAACGCCGCCGACCCGCAGGTCGATCTCGGCGACCGTCATCTCACCCCGGTTCGCGTGCCACCAGCGCCTGACCAGCTCGGGCGTCGTCCACGCCTTGTACACCAGGTGCTTGGGCGCGTCGAACTCCCGCGTGATGAGGATCTGCTCATCGGTGGGAAGCGTCACCGTCGCCGTCCCGCTACTCATCATTGCCACCAGCTCCTTCCTCGTCCTGCTTGAGTTCGTCCAACACGACGTCCAGCCGGTCGAACCGCTCCGACCACGAGCGCTCGTAGGTCTTCACCCAGTCGTGGATGGGCTTGAGCGCGTGGCCGTTCAGCCGGTAGAGCCGCTGCCGTCCTTCCTCGCGCACGTCAACCACTCCCACCTCTCGGAGCACCCGCAGGTGCTTGGACACCTGCGGTTGAGCCAGGCCGAGCAGCGTGACGAGGTCGTTCACCGGGCGCTCTCCGTCGCCGAGGACGTCCAGAATCTGTCGCCGCCGGGGCTCGGCCACCGCGTTGAACGCGTCCGCTGTCGTCGCTGCCCGTGCCATGAGAGCCATCGTATACCCATATAGGAATATGTCAACCTCGATACGCTCCCGCTTCAGCGATCGACACGGAAAGCGGTCGTCGACGGACGAGGAGGAACGAAAATTGGTCACGGAAGGTGAGCCGGCACCCGACTTCACCTTGCGAGCGGACACGGGCGAGGACATAACGCTCTCGGGCCTGCGCGGCCGCCTCGTCGTCCTCTACTTCTACCCCCGCGACGACACGCCAGGCTGCACGAAGCAGGCCTGCAGCTTCCGGGACGCGTACGGCGAGTTCGAGGAGCGCGGCGCCACGATCCTCGGGGTGAGCCCCGACACCGAGACCGCGCACGTCAAGTTCAAGGAGAAGTACGGGCTGCCTTTCACGCTCCTCGCCGACCCCGAGCACGAAGTAGCCGACCGGTACGGCGTCTGGGTCGAGAAGAACCTGTACGGCAAGAAGTCCATGGGGATCAAGCGCTCCACGTTCGTCATCGACGCGGACGGCAACGTCGCGAAGGCGATGCTGGGCGTGAGCCCCGAGGGCCACGCCGACGCGGTGCTTTCAGTCCTGCCCTAGCTGGAGCTACAGGACTGCGAGGGCGAGGCGCCTTCCGCCGTGCCAGAGCGCGGCGAAGACGAGCACTGCGGCGCCGGCGAGGATCAGGAGCGCCTGCGCGCCGACCGCGAAGGAGACGGCGTTGGCGGTTCCGACTCCGCTCGCGACGAGGATTGCGGCGCCGGCGCCGGCCTGGGTCGCAGCTCCGGCCGGTGCGATCGGGAGGGCTCCCGACGCGGCTGCGGCGCAGAGGAACGCGATCGCGAGCGGCAGCGAGAGGGCGACGCCGAGCCCGTGGAGGAGGAGGAAGAGCCCGAACGCCCGCGTCAGCCACGAGGCGAGCACGAGCACCCAGGCCTGCCAGGCGTCCCGTGGCGCGATCACCCGCTCGCCGAGCCAGCGGGCGATGCGGAAACGGATGAGGCGTCCACTCGCGGTCAGGCGTGGCAGCAAGGCGATCACGATCGCGGCCCCGAAGCCGGCGAACGCAACGACGCCCAGCGCCGCCCGAACTCCGCCGGAGGCTTCCGACGTGGCGGCGGCCGTCCCTGCGAGCGGCATCAGCGCCGCCGTGTCGATCAGCCCGAGCATGAAGAGCGAAAGGCAGACGGGGCCCACCCCCGCGCGCCCGTTGGTGGCGCGGCGGACGACCGCGACCCGGACCACGTCGTCGAACCGTCCGGGAAGGGCGGCGCCCGTCACGGAAGCAGCGCCGCACGCGGCGCCGAGGTCCAGCGGCCTCGGGCGCTCGTGCGGCGCGAACAGCCGGTGCCACCCGAAGGCCTTGAAGGCATAGGCGAGCAGGAAGAGGGCGCCGGCTGCGCCGACGAGGCCGGCGTCGGCACCGGCAAAGGGCCACCCGATGCCCGCGAAATGACGAGCCGCGAGCACCGAGACGGTGAGCGCGAAGGCACCGACGCCGAGGTTCAGCGCCAGCCTCCCCTTCGGGGACCGGCAGACGTCGTAAAGCCCTCTCATCGAGTGTCTCATCGGCCAAGGGAGGAACGGTCTCAACCCGCATACGGGGTACGTCCAGGCGTCCCCGATGAGGCGAAGACTGGGCGGGCGCCCGTTCCCCGTTGGAGGGATTGTACGGATCACCGCCGGCTCCTACCGTTCGAACCGGAAAGGAGTCGCAGCATGGCCCAGACCGCAAGCCATGCGGCCGAGCACGATCGGTACGAGGTGCACGAGGTTCTCGCAGGAGAGCCTGCGCTCGACCTTGGCCTCCGCTACGAGACGACCGACTTCGGCGGCGCCGTCGACTTCGCCTTCGACTATCTGGAACGGCGGGATCCGGGCCGCCAGGGCGTGGTCAGCGCACTCGAGATCGTCCGCGTCTCGGGCTCGAGGCGGGAGACCGTGTGGACGTACAGTCACGCACAGTCCCGCAGCATCGCAAGAGACCTCGTCGGCGTCTGGGGCTTCCATCCGAGCCGCGGCTGGAGCAGCCCCTACAGGACGCCGCCCAAGCCGACGCCGGCCCGCAACTACTAATTTCCCGCCATCGAGTTCCCTGGGAGACTATAGTCGCCTAGAGGTCGAGGCCGGCGTTGGCTATCGTGATCGGGGCCGTATGTCTGAGCGGGGGATGGTCGTCAGCGAGATCGTGGCGCAGCTGGTCACAGATGCGCGTCACCAGGAAGGCCTGTCGATGGACGAGCTGGCAGACCGCGCCGGTGTTCATCGAACCTATATCGGCCTGCTCGAGCGGCGCGCGAGGCAGCCGACGCTCGCCGTGGCGGCGAACCTGGCAGAGGCCCTCGGCCTCAGCCTCTCCGAGCTCGTCGCAGAGGCCGAGCAGGATGCGAGTACCGGCTACGCGCCGGACATCGAGCTCGTCCACGCCCCGCCCAAACGAGAGGCGAGCCGACGCCACCTCGGCTCGTGCTCGCAGCTCAACGCGACGACGGGCCTGACCGGGGACATGGTGGGCCGCGCCATCGAGATCGCCTACCGGAAGCTCGACCTCGTCGACGAGCAGATGCGGGCGTCGGGCTCGCGCCCGATCGTCGGGCTGGTCGATCCTCCCGATCTGTCGTCGCTCGTCGGTGACTTGCTCAGCGCCGGCGTCGCCCGGGCCTCGAACGGCCTCTACGTGCAAAACGGCCCGGATCACTCTCCGAGCCTCCTCCCCGTGCGCCAGGGGCTGCCGGAGTCGGACGTGGCCACCGCCCTGGAGACGGACCGGCCCACCATGGGCTTCGCAAAAGCCGGCGTCCACCTCGTCTTCCGGTACGTGCTGACCGACCGGAACGGAACATTCAAGCGGGGGAGGGACTCGCGCGGGGACACGGTCGCGGTGTGGGAGGTCAGGTTCGGCACGCTCGGGGAGGGCGACTTCCACGCCGGCTCGGTCCGAAACGGCAACTCGAGCGCCCGCTTGAAGAAGGAGGCGCTCGACCGCATGGAGCTCGTGTACTACGACCCCGCACTCCTCCCCTACGCGAAGGCAACCGGCGTCTACGCGCGCCCCGCTGAGCCGAAGCCCCGGCGTCTCTAGAGTTCCCTCCGTGCCTGCGATCTGCGTCCTCGAGGCGGAGACCATCGGCGCGGCCTGGCTCGACACGGCGCGCCAGATTCTCGCGAGCGGCGCCGAAGCCCGCTACGAGGGCGAGCCGACGAAGGAGCTCGCTGACCTCACGATCGTCGTCGCGTCTCCCCATCCGGACGACGCGCTCATCGCCGAGCTCGGCGACCCGGAGTGGTCGGCCTGGATGCGCCGGAACTTCACCGAGCCGGCGCCCGTAGCCGAGCTCGGCGACGCGGCCAGCTACGCGACCAGGCTCTACGACTACGGCGGCCGCAACCAGATCGCGTGGGCGATCGAGCGGCTGGGCAGGGATCCGGAGTGCCGGTCGGCCACGATCACCACCTTCCAGCCCCTGACCGACACGGCGTACATCCCCTGCATCAGCCTGCTCGACTTCTGGCGGCCGGACCCCGCCGGCCCGGTCGAGCTGGTGGTCTACGCGCACAGCCTCGACTTCGGCAAGAAGGCGTACGGCAACCTGGTCGAGCTCGCCCGCCTGCACCACCGCGTCGCGGAGGGCGTGGCAGCCGCAGTCGGACGGCTGGTCCTCCACGCCAAGTCGGCGCACGTCTACGAGGCCGAGTGGGAGCTGATGCGCGGCCTCGTCGCCGCCCAGACTCACCTGCGAGCCTCCAACCTGGCGTAGGTAGTCGCCGACCAGGCACAATGGTCAGGTTTTCCGATGGCGAGACCCGACCAGCAGTCTTCTCTGGTCTTCGTGAGCTACTCCCACGAGGATCGCGACCGGGTCGCGCCCCTCGTGCAGCGGTTGCGACGGCGACGCTGGGAAGTGTGGTGGGATCGGGAGAACCGGATCGGCGCCGAGTGGCGGGACGTGATCGACGACCGGCTCCGCCATGCCGACTGCGTCGTGGTCGTCTGGACACGGCGATCCGTGAAGAGCCGCTGGGTCCGAGACGAGGCGGAGACGGCAGCCAATCGCGGCGTCCTCGTTCCTGCTCGATTCGACGACGTCGAGCAACCCCGCGGGTTTGGCGAGTTTCAGTACGCGGACCTCGTCGGTTGGCGGGGCGAGCGCAGCCAGGAGCTGAACAGGATGGTCAAGGCCATTGCCGGGTTGCTCGCCGGCGCAGTCGACGTCTCTCCCTGGCCGTCGCTGGCGAACGACAGCGCCAGCTCGAGAAACGGCGTGCTGGTGGCACGGCGCTTCGTCGGACGCCTCCGCGCCCAGTCTGGCATGTTCAAGCAGAACCCGGCCGCGGCCGCTGCGCTCAGCGAGGCGCTGGCGGGCGTGGGCGACACCTACGACGCCGTCAACGGCGCAGTCGACGACTTCGTGGCTCCTCTTGCCAAGGGCAAGGCGCTCACGCAGGCGAGGTATCGGCCACTCGCCACGGGCCGCCTGGCGTCGGACATCGAAGAGGAGCGGGGTCATTGCACCCGCATCGGCCAGGCCTACATCGAGGAAGGCGGGCTGCGTGACGGCCTGCCGGCGACCACCGACGAGGCGGTGGTAGCCGAGCTCGACGCCATCTTTCTGGACCTGAGCAACGCGGACGGCGACCTTTTCAAGGCAATGATCGCAGTCGGCGAAGCCCTCGAGAAGGAGTCCGCCGTGCTGGTGAACATGCTGCTAGCCGGTCAGACGCAGGCTGCCGGAGCGCGCCTCAGGAAGGCGGATCAGAGCCTGAGACCGCTCGTGAGCGACGTGAACGAGGGGAAGCGAGAGCTGAACCGGCTCGCCGGCGAGCTCGGCGTCACGCTGTAGTCGCGCCGCGCCGGCGCCTCAGGTCGCGACGACGACGGCGAACCCGATCACGTAGACCAGACCGAACAGCACGGGGATCCACTGCTCGAGATGGGTGAGCGGGAGATACTTCCGCCAGTCGGCGCCCTCGCCGAGCGCGATCCACTCCGCGCGCCAATAGGGTGAGGCCGGGAGACGCTCTTCCAGCAAGCCGACCACCTTGAACTTGGCGGAGTTCAGCTGCCGGTACGACCGCACGAGCCACCACCAGGCCGTGCACTCGCCGAGCGCGATGACGAGGGGGAGAGCGAGGATCCACGGCGTCACATCAGGGCGCTCCTTCCCCATGACGCCGATGACGGTGAAGATGGCCGTGTTGAGCGTGAGGAAGAAGGTGTTCGTGAGACCGCGCCGGTTGCTGACCCGGTCTGCCATCTCCACGTAGATCTTCCACTGCTCCATGACGGCGGCCTGATACTTCTCGCCACCGCCCTCGTAGTCCCGGGCGGTGACGTCGGCGTTCCAGAGTCGCTCGCGGATGCGCTGGAGCTCGTCGTCGGCCACGGTTCTCTCAGTTCTCGAACGGCACGTACTTCGGCCACTGGGGTGGGTCCGGCGGCCGCTCCGGCGCAGGCAGCTGCGGGATCCCGCGCGCGCCCGCAGGGGCCGGAGGGAACATGTCCGCGATGCCTTCGGCCCACGGGGAGGGGTCGTCGCGAATGTCCACGGTATTCGCGTCCGTCAGCGGCTTCGGGAGAGTCGATCCCGAGTACCAGACGCCGATCATGGTCAACCATTCGGGGGACATCTTCACGGCGTGATTCCACTCGGCCATTGCCGCACCGGTGGCCTGCGGCGACGAGATCCGCTCCATGTACTCGTCCGAGATGATCGGCACGAAGTAATTGCAGTCGTTCATGCGTACGAGCAGGCTGAACCAGTTGAGGCCCTTGCCGAAGTTGCGCGGATCCCGATCGAAGACGATGTCGTAACCGCGGCCGAACAGGAAGCCGGCGAAGGCGTCGACCCACAGATCCGAGTCGAAGGTCTCGTACGTCTCGTCCCGGGACCAGCCGTACGAGATGAAGAGCCGCGGGGAGTCAGGGGTCGGCGGACGAAGTCGCGGGTGGTCGAGGCCCGGGTCTCCGCTCGGGTCGAGGGCGAGCTTCTCCGGATCCCAGGCCATGAAGCCGGCCTGCTTGTTCACAGCCTCGACCCGTTGCAGGAGCTGCTGGATCACAGATGGGGTTTCGGGGTTGCTCATGTGCCTAGGTGCGGTGAAGCGAGCCCGGGCAGGCTGCGTTCGCGGCAAGCACGACCTGCAGTGCGGATGAGAGGACTTGAACCTCCACGGGCTTTCGCCCACACGGACCTGAACCGTGCGCGTCTACCAATTCCGCCACATCCGCGCGGCGAAGAGAGTCTAGCCCGACGCTAGCGTCTCGGGCGGTCTTCGTGCTCGTCCAGGACCGGGAGGTCGGCCAGGTCGCGCTCGACGCTCTTGACGAAGTCGTCCTCGGCCTCGTCGCCCCGGATCAGCGTGAGCTTCTCCTTCCGGCGCCTCCGCGAGCGGGCGGCCCAGGCGTCCGCGCCGATGCGTTCGGACAGCCTCGGCCATTCCGCGGCCACGACGACGAGGACGGCGGCGACGAGGAGTCCGATCGCGATCCACCCCACACACTCATTGTAGTGCTGGGCCTAAGGCCCCGAAGGGTCGCGTCCGATATGGAAGCCATGCCGTGGGATGTGCCCCTTTCGTTCGCCCTCCTGACCTTCCTCGCCTGGGCCGTCGTCGCCCGCGCGGTGCTCGTGTACACGCAGATCCTGCCGCCCACCTGCGGCGAGTGTGGGCTCAAGCTCGAGCGCCGCTACCTGGGCGAGTCGGTCTGCCGCTGCGGGCGCTAGCCGACCGTTCGTAGGAACGCCTCCAGGCGCTCGTCGAAGGGCGCGCCGGTGCGCTGGACACCATGGCCGGCGCCGGGGATCATCGCGCGCTGCGCGCCGAGGCGCTGCTCGAGGACGTCGCAGACCGCGTCGAAGGCGGGATGGTGGGCGCCGGAGACGACAAGCTTGGGGAACGGCGCGGCGGCGAGCGCGTCCAGCGGGATCTCCGCCTCCCACGGGCCCCGCTCCGTGCGAAGGAGCTGCGCGCCCCGCTCCAGCTCCGGCGTGAGCGCCGCCGGCAGGGTCGAGCCGACGAGGGCGAGGAACAAGCCGAGGAAGTCCGCGGGGTCGTCCGGGCCGTCGGCCCACAGCGACCGGGCGCGCTCGACGAAGCGGTCCACCGCCGGATTCCCGGCGGCGACCGAGAACGCCGGCGGCTCGATCACCGTCAGCGAGCGCACGGCCTCCGGCCGCCGCGCGGCCGCGAGCAGGCAGATCACCGCGCCGTAGGAGTGCCCGACCAGGTGGGCACCGTCGCCGAGAACGTCGGCCACGAGCGGCGCGTCGACGTCGAAGTCCACGCGGCCTGCGGGGAGCGGCGCGTCCCCGAAGCCGGGCCGGTCGACGACGAGGAGCGTCCACCGCTCGGCGAGCGGCAGCTGCGCGCGCCAGGTGGACTCCCCGCCGGTGACGCTGCCGTGGACGAGGACGACCGGCGGGCCGTCCCCGAGCCGCGCGACGTGCAGCTCAGGCAGCGGGCGCTGCGGGCGGGCTCGCCGGCGGACCCGGCTCGCCCGATCCGAGCTCGCCCTTGAGCACGCGGCGGAAGGCCTCGTAGCCGAGGGCGATCAGGCCACCGAGGACGAGCACTCCGACCCAGTTCCGGAGGGCCGGCACGGGGCCCCAGAGGATGAGCAGCAGGTAGATGCCTCCGAGGAGGCACCAGCCGATCTCCGGCCGCTCGATCAGCGCGGGCCCGATGGCCTTCCGGGCGCGGGTCGCGTAGCGCGTGGGCCCGGCGAACCAGGTTCCGATCAGGATGACGGCGCCGTAGACGATCAGGGCCCAGGCAAGCTCGCCGAGCAGGCTGGTGCCGATCAACCAGGTGGAGTTGACGGCGTCGCGGACGGACTCGCCCGAGGAGAGCGCGTCGACGATGTAGTTCCCCACCACCCGGCGGATCACCAGGAGGAGGACGCCGGCGAGCAGGAGCGCCGCGCCGATGTTGCGGAGCATCTCCCGCCGGCCGCGCGCGAGCCAGATCGCGCCGGCGTAGCAGGCGAACGCGATGATGATGATCAGCCAGCTCAGCACCTTGATCACCTTGACGCCGGTCTGCGCGGCCTCGAGCTGGTCGGACTGCAGGATCACGATCTGGCCGGCGTCCGCCGGCAGCCGCGAGTCGAGCTCCTCGCCGAAGCCGAGCTCGTTCCCGATGTTGACGACGAGCGTACGCAGGTTCAGGGTCACGGTTCCGTTGCCGGTCGTGATGTTCCCCCGCGTGTCGTCCTCGAGGACGGCGATCAGCTCCTGGTGCGCGACGCGGTTGACGTTCTCCCAGAGACTCTGCACGCGCGGGCGCTGGAGGAAACGGTCGACGCCCTCCACGGCGGGCTGGCGGAGCGCTCCGGAGATCGGCCCGGCGAGGCCCTGGAGGTTGGGTGGAAGCCGCTCCTCGAGCACCGCCTGCGGATCGGCGTACTCGTACAGCTGGTCGACGATGTAGACCGACAGCGCCTCGCGCACCTTGTCGTTCTCCAGCAGCTGGTTGCTCGTGTCGACCCAGGCGTCGGTGTCGAGCGCCTGGCGCTTCACCCAGACCGTGAGCGATCCCACGACCACGACGAGCGTTCCGATCGCGAAGAGGATCCACGCTGCGAGCGTGTGTTGACGCCGGTTCACCCGGGGATCATTACCGACCTTGCGCGAGAAGGCATCATCCCGTCGGGACGACGCCGATTACGTGACGAGCCGCCGCACCGTCCGCGCGAGCACGCGCGAGCCGAGCTCGCACTGCTCGGGCGCCGAGAACTCGTCCGGCGTGTGGCTGAGGCCGCCGCGGCTCGGGACGAAGAGCATCGCCGCGGGGACGTGGTGCGCCAGCACCATCGCGTCGTGCCCGGCTCCGCTCGGCAGCCGCAGCGTGCTCGCCCCCTCCTCGCTCGCAGCCTCCTCCAGAAGGTCCTGCAGCTCCGGATCGAGCGCCACCGGCTGCTTGCGGTGCGTCTCGCGGAGGTCGAGCCCGAGCTGCTCCTCTGCGGCGATCCGCTCCAGCGTCTCGCGCACGAACGCCTCCAGCCTCGCAAAGCCGTCCGCCGTCGGAGAGCGGACGTCGATCGTCAGCTCGGCGGCACCGGGGACGACGTTGAAGCCGCCGGGCTCCGCCGTGATGAAACCGACGTTCGCGGTCATGTCGTCACGGGAGAGAGCCTCGTCGCGGAGGGCGAGCACGGCGCGGGCGGCGCCCGCGAGCGCGTCGCGGCGCAGCTCCATCGGCGTCGTGCCGGCGTGGTTGGCCTCGCCCAGGAAGCGGGCGCGGAAGCCGAGCATGCCGGTGATCGCCGTCACCACGCCGAGGTCGATCCCGGCCCGCTCCAGCACCGGCCCCTGCTCGATGTGGAGCTCGAGGTAGACGCCGACGCCGTCCAGCGCGCGGGCATCTGCGAGCCGCGCGAAGTCGAAGCCTGCCTCCGCCATCGCCTCCGGGACGCCCCTGGTGCTCCAGTCCTCCAGGTTGCAGTCGCCGCAGAACGCCCGGCTCCCCAGCATGCCCGTCTGGAAGCGCCCTCCCTCCTCGTCGTTGAAGGACACGACCCAGAGCGGCCGCCGCGGCTCGACGCCCTCGGCCTTCAGCCGGCGGACGACGTCGAGCGCCGCGAGCACGCCGAGCGCGCCGTCGTAGCGACCCCCGTTCGGCACGGTGTCGAGGTGGGAGCCGACGAGCACCGCCTTCCCCTCCCCCGCCGGCCAGCGGCCGACGACGTTGCCGGCCTGGTCGAGCTCGGCCTGGAGCCCGAGCTCGGCGAGCCGCTCCATCAGCCAGTCGTTCGCCCGCGCGAGCTCCGGCGTCCAGGCGAAGCGGCTGACGCCGCCACGAGGGTCCGCTCCGATCGAGGCGGCGGCCTCGAGATCAGCCGTCAGCGACGACACGCCGCCTCCGGTACCAGCGGTAGGCCTCGATCACGCCCGCGATCCCGAGGGCGACGGCGAACGCGAGCAGGAACCCCTTGAGCGGGTTCTCCTCGAACGTGCGGCCGCCGACGTAGCCGAGCAACGTCGCATACGTCGCCCAGACGAGACCGGCCACCACGTCGAAGGCAAAGAAACGCCGCCACCGCATCTCCAGCATTCCACACGAGAACGTGACCGCCGTCCGCCCACCGGGGATGAAGCGCCCGATGATGATCAGGTAGCCGCCCCGCTCCTCGACCTGCCTGTGCGCCCAGTCCACCTGTTTCCGGCGCTCACCCCTGAAATAGCGGTCGACGATGCGGTGGCCGACCGTCCGTCCGAGCCAGTAGGAGATGTTGTCGCCGAGGATCGCGCCCGCGGCGGCGAAGAGGATCACGAACATGAGGACGAGGTCGCCCGTCGAGGCAAGGACGCCGGCCAGGATCACCGACGTCTCGCTCGGGACGAGCGGGATGACGGCGTCGAGCGCGGCGATGACGAAGAGGAAGAGATATGTCCAGGGCGAGCCCGAGACGTACTCGGTCAGCGACTCGAACATGCCTGCTACAGGTTAGTGCGAGTGCTCCGAGGGGAGCCCGAAGCGGCGGGCGGTTCCCTCCTCGGAGTCGAACTGGATGAGCACTGCCTCCTCGTCGCCGACCACCCAGGCGTCGTGGCCCGGTTCGATGGTGACGACCTGCGGCGCGACGAAGTCGAAGGTGCAGCCGTCCGCGTACTCCCCCTGGATGTGGCCTCGGGCGAGGAAGCCGATGTGGGCGTGCATGCACTGCTCGCTGCCGACCGCCGCGCGCATGTGCGTCGACCAGCGGAACCCGGGCGGGTAGACCGCCCGCTTCACCCGGCCGTTCCCGGCCTTGACGGTGTCGACGGTCACGCCGCCCACCTCGCGGTGCTCGGCGCCCTCGATCGGCTCCAGCAGCGGATCCATTCCGCCTATCGTAGATCCTCCAGGAGGTACTGCGTCTCCGTCCCTGCAGGCCGGTAGCCGAGGCTCCGGTTCAGGTGGAGCATGCCCGAGTTGTCCTGGTCGCTCTCGGTCAGGATGGCCGCGTAGCCCTGCTCGCGCGCCCAGGCGATGCTCATCAGCTTCGCCAGGCGCGCCAGCCCCCTGCGGCGATGGTCGCGGTGCGTCCCGGTCATCTCGTTCGCAGCCAGCCGTGATGCGGGGTCGACGTGGAGGAACGCGTACGCGACCGGCTTCCCGCCGGAGAGGACGACGAAGCTGCCCTCGCGGGAGAGCTGTGGGTGTCCGAGGGCCTCGGTGAGCCAATCCTCGAACCTGACGTCGTCCTCCGCGAAGGTTCCGGGGACGTCTGCGGTCGCCTCTGCGTCGACCGCGTACAGCTCCTCGGGACGGTCGACGACCGCCGCAAGCGGCACGACCTCGTAGCCCTCGCCCTCGCTCGCGGCGAGCAGGCGGTCCAGGGCGGAGAGATCCGCGGACGCCAGGTCCAGCTGGAGGATCTCCTGGGTGCGGGTCGGCCGGAAGCCCCGCGCGACCAGAAAGCGGCCGCCCTCCTCGCCGGTCGTCCAGGATCCGAGCACACGGGCGCCGGCCCCCAGGAGATGGGCATGCGCCGAGTCGTACAACGCCGCGCCCAGCCCTCGCCGTCGAAGGCGCGGGACGACGAACGCCCACACCTCGCCGACGCCTTCGGCGCTCGTCGCCCACCGGAGCCGTGCGCGCACCCAGCCGGCGACTTCGCCCTCCTCCTCTGCGGTCCAGACGGCGACGTGCGCGCGCTCGGGCTGGCTCGTCAGCCAGTGCCGGATCCCGGCGCCTGTCACGGCCTGCGGGATCCGGTCCTCGTCGAGCAGCTCCGCGAGCAGATCGGCGTCCTCCGGGCGGAAGGCACGGATCACGCGAGCCGCTCCGCCGCAAAGGGGCCTGGGTCGCCGGAGACCAGCCGCCGCGCGATCCCCGGAGCGGTGATCATCCCGATCGAGGACAGGCCGCCGATCACCTGGAGCCCGTCGATGCCGCCCACGGGCCCGACGACGGGCAATCCGTCGGGCGTCATGGCACGCCGGCCCGACCACGAGGCGACGACCGGCACGTCCGCAAGGCGCGGAGCGACTCGAACGGCGCGCTCGGCGAGTCGGCGGACCGTGGCCTGACCCTCGGCCTCCTCGAGGAGCGAGCGCCCGAGCGACGTCCCGATCAGGCAGTGCCCGGCCGGCCGCCCGCCGAGAAGGAGCGAGACCAGCGGGGGCTCGTCGGCGACGCCGGCGGCGACCTCGGCGAGCGTCGGGTCGGCCGAGCGTGGGCCCATCTCCTCCTGCTCGGGCCAGGCAGCCTGCTCGATCGCATAGCGCGGCGGCGGCTCGACCTTCCCCGTCTCGAGCAGCCAGCCGCGCGACGAGGAGACCGGCAGGTCGGCGCCGGCCGTGCGGAGGAGGAAGCGGAGCCGCGGGCCCGCAGCGACGACGACACGGCCTGCGCGCACGACGCCCCCGTCGGTCGCGAGTCCCTCGACCCGCCCTCCGGCGACCAGGATCCGCTTGGCCTCGCAGGCAAGCGCGAAGCGGGCGCCGGCACGGCGCGCCGACTCGGCGGCGGCGACGGTCGCGCTCATGGCGTCGAGCGTGACACCGCCCTCGACGACGAAGCCGCCGGCGAGGTCGTCGGCGAGCCAGGGGTCGTCGCGCAGGTCGACCTCCTCCCCACCGACGGCCTCCGCGTAGGCGCGGGCGTGGGCCAGCTCCGCCTCCTCGACGGCGAGGATCAGCATGGGCCACTCGCACAGGTCGAGCGGCACCGCCCCGGCGGCCTCGAGCTCGCGGTACCAGGCGACGGCCTCGTCGAGAAGCTCGTTGATCCACGGCGCCGGCTGGCGGAAGAGAAAGCCGCCGTTCCGGCCCGAGGCGCCGGACCCGATGCCGCCGCGATCGACGACGAGAACGCTCTCGCCCGCCTCCGCAAGGAGGCGGGCCGCCGCGCAGCCGGCGATGCCGGCTCCCACGACGACGGCGTCAGCCGAACCTAGCCCTCCGTCGACTCCGAGCCCCTGGAGCGCCGCTTGCGCCAGAACACGATCCCGCCGACCGCGGCCCCGGCGGCCGCGGTCGCCGCAGCGACCCGGCCGATCAGCTTCTTCCGCCTGGTGGACTCGGCTTGCTGCTGCTGGCGCAGCTTCCGCTTCGCCAACGGCTTGCCGAGGGTGTAGACCCCGTAGCCGATGAGTGCCTTCCGCCTGTTGAGCATGGCCCTCCTTTTCCTAGGCTTTCGCGGCGGCGCGCTTGCGGTTTGGGATGTGGATGGCCCGCCCGAGCGCCACGAGACCGGCTTCCTTGATCGCCTCCGAGAGGGTGGGATGCGGAGCCATTCCGTCCGCGACCGTCTCCACCGTGGCCTCGGCGTCGAGCGCCACCACGCCGGCCTCGATCAGGTCGGTGACGTGCGGCCCGACCATGACGAGCCCGAGCAGCTCGCCGTAGCGGGACTCGTGGATCGACTTCACCCAGCCGACGGTCTCGTTCTGCATCATCGCCCGCCCGTTTGCCGAGAACGGGAAGGAGCCCACGACAACCTCGTCGCCGTACTGCTCCCGCGCCTCGCGCTCGGTCAGGCCGACGCCGGCGATCTCGGGGTCGGTGTAGATCGGGCGCGGAACGCCGCGGTTGTCGACGACCGCGTCGTGGCCGGTGGCGTTCTCCGCCGCGACCTCACCCTCGCGAAACGCGGTGTGCGCGAGCTGCCAGTAGCCGGCGCAGTCGCCCACGGCGTAGATGTGCGGGACGGTGGTGCGGCGCCGCTCGTCCGCGGCGATGCCCTTGCGGGGGTCGAGCTCGACGCCGATCGCCTCGAGGCCGAGCTCCTGCGTGACGGGCCCGCGGCCGGTGGCGACGAGCATGAGGTCGCAGTCGACGGCCTGGCCGCCGAAGCGGACGGTCAGCCCGGCGGCGGTCTCCTCGATCCGGTCGCACTGCGACTCGAGGTGGACGGCGATACCGCGCTTCTTGAACTGCTTCAGCAGCTCCTTGGCCGCGTCGTCGTCCTCCTGGGGGATGAGCGTGGGCAGCATCTCGACGATCGTGACCTCGCTCCCGAAGCGCTGGAAGATGGAGGCAAACTCGCAGCCGATGATCCCGCCGCCCAGGATGACGAGCCGCCTCGGCACCTCGGTCTGGTTGAGGAGCCCCGTCGAGTCGACGCAGCGCGCGGAGCCGATTCCGTCGATCGGCGGGCGCAGCGGATAGGAGCCGGTCGCGACGATCGCGCTCTTGAAGGTGACGTCCTCTCCGCCCTCGACGGCGATCGTGTTCGCATCCTTGAAGCGGCCGGTGCCACGCACCCACTCGACGCCGTTGGCGTTGAAGAGGGTGGCGACGCCGCCAGTGAGCTTGTCGACGACCGACGCCTTCCACTCGTTGGACTTGGCGAAGTCGAGCTCCGGGGCGCCGACGTTGACGCCGAGCTTGGCGAACGTCTCCTCGGCCTCCTTCAGGGCGAAGGCGGTCTGCACCCAGGCCTTGGTCGGAATGCAGCCGATGCGCAGGCACGTGCCGCCCAGGCGCTCTTCCTTCTCGATGCAGGCGGTCTTGGCACCGAGCTGTGCGGCCCGGATCGCGGCCGAGTAGCCGCCCGGACCGCCGCCCAGGACGGCGACGTCGAATTCCATGATCTGGCCCTTTCCGTTCGGTTCGCGTTCCTAACCGCGATCCTATCCGGGGAAAGGCGCTGGCCGGAGGCCGTTAAGACGGGAGGGCGGCCCCTGTGCCGCCCTCGCCGTGAACCCGGGGTTGAATCCGGTTCGGACGAGGTAACGACCGGCGCGGGCACCGAGGCGATCCCTCGAATGGGTGACGGCAGCCCTCGGCGGGCCCCGCTTCAGTCGGCTTCGAGGCAGAGGTCGAAGCCTGCCGGCGCGCGTGGACATCGGCCCGGTGGCCTGACGACGACTGCCCGCTCGAGCCCCGCTAGAGGTCCTGCGAGAGCTGGAGGCGGTTGCCGTCCGGGTCGAAGACGTCCAAGAGCCGGATCGTCCCCGGGATCTCCACCACGGTCCCCACGCGGACGCCCGCGCCGCGAAGCCGCTCCGCCTCGGCCTTCACGTCCGGGACGTCGAGGGTCAGGATCGCCTCCTCCCGCTCCGGATCGCCCTCCGCGATCGCGACCTCGGCGGTGCCTCGAGTGAGCCTGGCCCAGCGGTCCGCCTGGTCGACGTAGGCTTCGTCGAAGCCCAGCTTCTGCCGGTAGAACACCCGCGCCGCCTCCAGGTCCTTGACGCGGTACCAGATGCCCATCGGCGCAGCTACAGGGCCAGGCCCGGCTCTTCGAGGAACTGCTTGACCGTGCGCAGGAACTCGGACGCGGTTGCACCGTCGACCGTGCGGTGGTCGCACGTCAGCGTCAGCTCCAGAACCGGCCGCGCCGCGAGCTCGCCGTCCCGCGCTACAGCGCGCTCCTCGATCGCGCCGACGGCGAGGATGGCCGCCTGCGGCGGGTTGAGGACGGCGACGAAGCGCTCGACCCCGTACATGCCGAGGTTGGAGATCGTGAACGTGCCCCCTTCGAGATCCTCCTGGCGGAGCCGGCCCTCCCGCGTGCGGGCGACGAGGTCGGCGCGCTCGTTCGCGAGCTGCGGGATCGTCTTCGTCTCGCAGCTCCGCAGCACGGGGACGAGCAGGCCGTTGGGGACGGCGACGGCGATGCCGACGTTCGCGGTCGGGATCAGGTGGATCTCGTCGCCGGCGAAGAGCGCGTTGACCGCGCGATGGCGCAGCAGGGCGACCGCGCAGACCTTCGTGAGGATGTCGGAGTACGTCGGCTTCGCATCGCCTTCTCCCATCCGCGCGACCAGGCCCTCGCGGAGGCGGATCGCCGCGCTCATGTCGGCGGTCATGGCGATCTGGAAGGCCGGCGCCTCCCAGGCCTCGCTCATCCGGCGCGCGATCGTCTTGCGCATCCCCGTGAGCGGGATCACCTCGATCTCGCCCGGTGGCGGAGCTGCGGCCGCCTGGGGAGGGGCAGCGGGCGCCGCGGATGCCTCCGCGCGCTCGACGTCCTCGGCGACGATGCGGCCCTCGGGCCCGGTGCCGCGCAGAGCGGAGAGGTCGATGCCGCGCTCCCGTGCAATCCTCCTCGCGAGCGGCGAGGCCTTCACGCGCCCGCCGTTCTCGCTTCTCGCCGCGGGCTGCTCCTCCGGCGCGGGCGCAGGCGCGGGCCGCGCGGGCGGCTCGGCTGCCCCGGCGGGCGGCTCGGCCTTCGGTTCCGGCACTGCGTCCGGCACGTCCTCGCCGGGCTCGCCGATGACGGCGATCGCCTTGCCGACCTCGATCTCCTCGCCCTCGCCGGCCAGGATCCTGAGCAGGACGCCCGAGGACTCTGCTTCGACCTCCTGCGTCACCTTCTCGGTATCGAGCTCGTAGAGCGGCTCCCCCTTCTCGACCGGGTCGCCCTCGGACTTGAGCCAGCGCACGATCGTCCCGGACTCCATGCCCTGGCCGAGCCGCGGGAGCGTGACCTGGCTGGACAAAGCTAGCTCCGCTCGACGGTGCGCTTGACCGCGGCGAGCACGTCCTCGGCGTGCGGGATGACGTACTGCTCCATGACCGGCGCGAACGGGACGGGCGAGAACTTGGCACCGACGCGCTCCACGGGCGCGTCGAGGTAGTCGAAGGCGCCGTGCTGGACGACGGCGGCGATCTCCGCGCCGAAGCCCATGCGCACGACGGCCTCGTGGGCGACGACGCAGCGAGTCGTCTTGCGCACGGAGCCGACGATCGCCTCCTCGTCGAGCGGGAGGAGCGTGCGCGGGTCGACGACCTCCACGGAGATCCCCTCGGACTCGGCCGCCTCCGCCGCCTTCAGCGCCTCGTGGACGAGGCGGCCGGTGGCGACGACGGTCACGTCCCCGCCCTCGCGGTGTACCCGCGCCTTGCCGAGCTCGATGCCGTCGATCTCGTCCGGCACCTGACCCTTGATGTTGTAGAGCGTCCGGTGCTCGAAGAAGACCACCGGGTTGTCGTCGTAGATCGAGCTCCAGAGGAGACCGCGCGCGTCCTCGGGCGTCGAGGCGAACACGACCTTGATGCCGGGGACGTGCACGAACCACGCCTCGAGCTGCTGCGCGTGCTGCGCGCCCGGCGACCAGCCTGCGCCCCCCTGCGTCCGCAGCGTGAGCGGCACCTTGATCTGGCCGCCCGACATGTAGCGGTGCTTGGCGGCCTGCTGGACGAGCTGCTCCATCGCCAGCGTCATGAAGTCCTGGTACATGATCTCGACGATCGGGCGCATGCCGGACACGGCCGCCCCGATCCCCGCGCCGACGATCGCCATCTCGGAGATCGGCGTGTTGCGCACGCGGTCGGGCCCGAACTCGTCGAGCATCCCCTGCGTGACTCCCATCGAGCCGCCCATCTCGGCGATGTCCTCGCCCATGACGAAGACGTCCTGGTCGCGCCGCATGGCCTCGCTCATCGCGTCGCGGACGGCCTCTCTGTAGGTCATCGTCGCCATTGTCAGTCCTAGGCGTACACGTTCTTCAGAGCGTCTTCCGGCTTCGGGTCGGTGCCCCTCTTCGCAAACTCGACGGAGTCCTCGGCGATGCGCGTCGCCTCGGCGTCCATCTCCTCGTACTCCTCGGCCGGGAGCTCGAGGCGCGCGCGCAAGAGCTCGATCGGGTCCCGGGCCTTGCGCAGCTCGAGAATCTCCTCCTTGGGGCGGTAGACCTGGGGGTCGCCGACGTAGTGGCCCGAGAGGCGGACGCAGTCGGCGACGACGAAGACCGGCCCCTTGCCGTCGCGTGCGTGCTTGAGCGCCTTCTTCGCCGTCTCGTAGACGGCCTCGACGTCCTGGCCGTCGACGGCCATCGACGTCATGCCGAAGGCCTCGGCCCGCTTCGTCATGTCCTCGAGGGGCAGGTGCTGCCTGGCGGGAGTCGACTCCGCGTAGTGGTTGTTCTCGCAGACGAAGACCGCCGGCACGGTCCAGAGCTGCGCGAGGTTGAGCGATTCGTGGAACGTGCCGATGTTCGTCGCGCCGTCGCCGAAGAAGGCGACCGCTACGCGCGGCTCGCCGCGCATCTTGAAGGCGAGCCCGGCGCCGACGATGCCCGGGAGGCCCCCTCCCACGACCGCGTTCGCGCCCATGTTCCCGCGCTCGACGTCATAGAGGTGCATGGAGCCGCCGTAGCCGTGGCTGCAGCCCTCGACCTTGCCGTAGAGCTCCGCCATGACCTCGTTCGGATGCGTGCCCTTGGCGATCGTGTGCCCGTGCGCGCGGTGGGTCGACGCGATCACGTCGCTCTCCTCGAGCGCGCGGCAGACGCCCACCGCGACGGCCTCCTGGCCGATGGCGACGTGGAGAAAGCCGGGGAGCTCGCCCGCTCGGAAGCGCTCCTCCACCTTCTCCTCGAACCGGCGGATCAGCAGCATCTCCCGAAGGAAGTCCTTCAGGCGCTCGGTCGGCACTGCCTGCCCCTTTTCCTCGAGGGTTGCCACGGCGCCGACAAGCTAGCAAAGCGGGCGCAATACAATGGCTTCCCGATGGCACTGGCCGAACGCCTGGACGAGATCGTGCGCGGGCTACCCCGCGACTGGGAGCGCGCCCGCCTCGACCTCACCGTCGAGGAGCCCGGCGACGCCGACCGCGCGGCGCTGATCCTCGCCCCCGCGACACCGGGGCGATCCGGCACCGCCGTTCGCCCTCTACGTCCACGACGGCACGCGGGGCCTGTCCCCGTCACCGGGGCTCGCCCGGCGCGTGCTCGCGCGACTCGACGAGGCGGGCATCAAGGGGCGCGTGCGGCTCGTGGAGCACGAGCGGCCCGCCGCGCAACCGGCGGCTGCTGCCCCCGCAGCCGGGGAACAGCCGACCCTCGCAGGCTCCTGGGACGCGCTCGTCCGCCGCCTGCCCTCCGACTGGAGCGACCTCTACGCCGAGCTCGAGCTCGATTCCACGGACTACCTCGACCGGGGCGCGCTCCTGCTCGCGCCGATCAACCCCGCCCGCGCGGGCGGGCCGGCCAGCTTCCGCTTCCGGGCGGCCAACCGGAAGGGCTACGGCGTCGCGCCGGTGATGGCCCGCCGTTCCTTCGAGCGGCTGGACAACGAAGGGCTGACCGGCCGCCTCCGCGTCCTCCGCGTCCTCTCCGACACGAACGCCCCTTTCTCGCAGGGGCCCGTGTGGCGAGTGGGCGGACGCGCCGTGTGACCGAGCCCGAGCCAGCGCCGCAGGTCTCCTGGAAGGTCCTCGAGCACGGCGCCGTCGTAGTCACCGCCGACGGCTCCGAGGCGGCCAAGGTCGTCGAGGTCGCCGGTGACCGCGCGCTCGACATCTTCAGCGGCCTCGTCGTCACGTTCGGGCCCGCTCGACGGGAAGCGCTACCTCCCGGCGGAGCATGTCGTGGCCATCTGGCCACGCCGGGTCCAGGTCGACCTGACGCCGCGCTGAGATCGAGGGCCTGTCGCCCTATCAGGAGCCGGTGGTGAAACAGCTTCCGAAGGAGAGCTTCTTCAAGCGGCTGCGCCGCCGCCTCTTCGGCTAGCCCGGCGCACCATGCCCAGCTGGATCGGGACGAGCGGGAACACGGCGGCTTCGCGCAGGTAGAGCCGAGGCGAGCCGGGCGTCCGCGCGCCTTCGACGGAGACCTGCACGCCGGGGAGCAGGGAGCGAAAGAGGGCGCGCGCCCGCAGGCGGTGCCAGGAGGAGGTGACGACGACCACCTCGCGCACTCCCAGCTCACGTGCGTGCGCGGCCGCGTTCGCCGCGTTCTCGGCCGTGATGCGGGCGTCCGGGTCGCTGATGAGCGCCGTGGTCGAGCCGGGCCACGCACGGCGCATCAGCTCCGCCTCCGGGAGCCTGCCGGGCCGGCGTGACCAGCCGGACAGAAGAACGGCATCGCCGTCGCCGGCCAGGCCGGCCGCGTGCTCGAGTCGCGCGGCGCAGATCGGGTGGAGATCGCCGCCGCGCCCGTCGGAGTAGCCCAGGACGACGATGAGGCGCCGGACCCGCTCAGGCCCGGAGCTCGGCACCGAACCTCTCCGCGAGCGCGGCGACGATGCGCTCGCGGATCGCGCGGGCGTCCTCGTCCGAGAGCGTGCGTTCCGGCGACTGGAAGGACACGTGCAGCGCCACCGACTTCCTGCCCGGCGGGATCGGCTCCCCTCGGTAGACGTCGAAGATCGCCACATCGCGGAGCTCGGCGCCGGCCGCCTCCCTCGCGGCCGCGACGAGATCGCCGGCGAGGATGTCCTCGTCGACGACGAACGCCAGGTCCTGGTGCACGGCGGGAAAGCTGACGACGTCCTCGTACTCCACGCGCTCGGGAACCTGGTCGAACAGCGTGTCGAGGTCGAGCTCGAAGACTCCCCAGGAGCCCTCCAGGAGCGCCGGGTGAAGCTCGCCGAGCCAGCCGGCCTCCAGCTTCGCGGCCTTGCCGGGATGGAGGAACGGCAGCTGCGTCCGCTCGACGCGAAGCTCGATGCCGAGGGCCTCGTAGAGCGCCTCGACAGCGCCCTTCGCGCGCAGATAGCCGCCCTCGGCGATGGCGCCGAGCCGCCAGCGCTCGTTCGGAAGCTCTTCGCCGCTCGGGAGGTAGACGCGGGCGATCTCGAAGAGCGCGATGCCCTCGTTCCCGGCGGCCACGTTGTGCGCCGCGGCGGCGACGAGCCCCTCCAGCAGAGTCGTCCTGAGAACGCCGTGCTCCGACGTGAGCGGATCGGGGAGGCGAAGCGCCTCCGGCTCCAGGTCCCGGGCGACGAGGCTCAGCGTGTAGGCCTCGAAGAAGCCCGCGCCGACGAGCACGTCCTCCACGAGCCGCCGCAGGCGCTGGCTCTGCGAGAGCCGCCCGAACATGGCGCTCCTGAGCGGGAGCGTGAAGGGGATCTTCTCGAGCCCGTGGACCCGCGCGACCTCCTCGACGAGATCGATCTCGCGGGTGGCGTCGCGCATGCGCCAGGTGGGGACGTGGACGTCCCAGCCCGGGACGACGTCGAACCCGAGCCGTTCGAGGATGTCCTTCTGCTCCTGCTCCTCGATGTCGACCCCGATGATCCTGTTCGCACGGCTCGTCCGGTGGTGGACGACGGGCGGCTTCGGGAGCTCACCCTTGGCGTCGGTGTCCCCCGTCCAGCGCGCGCCGGTCAGCTCGACGATGAGCTGCGTGGCGAGCCGTGCGGCGTGCGGGGCCAGGTAGGGGTCCACTCCCTTCTCCCAGCGGTTCGACCCCTCGGTGCGGAGCGAGTGGCGCTCGGAGCTCCACAGGATCGTGCCCGGCTCGAAGTTCGCCGCCTCGAGGAGCACCGCGGTCGTCTGGTCGGTGACCTCGGTGTCGAGACCGCCCATGATCCCGGCGAACGCGACGGCCCGCTCGGCGTCGGCGATGACGAGGTCGGCGGGATCGAGCTTGCGGAGGTTGCCGTCGAGGCTGGTGAACTCCTCTCCGGGCCGCGCGCGGCGGACGACGATCCGCCCGCCGCGAAGCGTGTCGAAGTCGAACGCGTGCAGCGGGTTCCCGAGCGCGAGCATGACGTAGTTCGTCACGTCGACCACGTTCGAGATCGGGCGCATCCCGGCCGCGGTGAGGCGCGCCTTCAGCCACGGGGGCGACGGGCCGACCCGGACGTCGCGGAAGAGCCGCCCGATGTAGCGCGGGCAGCCCTCGTAGTCCTCGATCGTCACCTCGGGGTGCTCCTCGCCGGCGAGCGGCGGATCCTCCCCCGGCATCGGCTTCAGCTCGGCCGCGAAGAGGGCGGCCACCTCGCGCGCGATCCCGTAGACGGAGAGGCAGTCGGGCCGGTTCCGCGTCACCTCGATCTCCAGCACCTCCTCCCCCAGCGGAAGGACGTCCCGAAGCGGCGTGCCCGGCTCCCAAGGCTCGGAGAGGACAAGGATCCCGGCGTGGTCGGCGCTGAGCTGCAGCTCGGATTCCGAGAGGATCATCCCGTCGGAGACCGCACCGCGCAGCTTCGCCCGCTCGAGCGTGCGGCCGTCGGGGAGCACCGCCCCAGGCAGGGCGACCGCGACGGTCGCGCCCTCGCCGAAGTTCCACGCGCCGCAGACGATCTGGCGCGGCTCGTCCTCGCCTACGTCCACACGGCAGAGCTGGAGCCGGTCGGCGTTCGGATGCTTCCCTGCCTCGACCACACGCCCGACGAGGTAGCGGCCGTGGTTGCCGTTCTCGTCGGCCACGCCGCGAAAGGAGATGCGCTCGACCTCGCCCGTGGCGATGGCGAGGCGGTCCGCGATCTCCCGCGTCGGCGCGTCGGGGTCGACGTATTCGCGGAGCCAGGAGACCGGGATCTTCATCTCAGAACTGCCGCAGCACGCGGAGGTCGTTCTCCCAGAGGAGGCCGAGGGCGGGCAGGCCGTGGCGGAGCATGGCGACGCGCTCGAGGCCCATGCCGAACGCGAAGCCCGTCCACTCCTCCGGGTCCAGGCCGACGAACTCGAACAGCGCCGGGTCGACCATGCCCGAGCCGGCGATCTCGATCCACCCGGAGTAACGGCACACCGGACACCCCTGGCCCTCGCAGAGGAAGCAGCTGACGTCCGGCTCGAGCGACGGCTCCGTAAAGGGGAAGTCGTGCGTGCGGAAGCGCATCTCGCGCTCCTCGCCGAAGAGCGCGCGCATCATGTGCAGGAGCGTGCCCTTGAGGTCTGCCATGGTGAGGCCGCGGTCGACCGCGAGGCCCTCGACCTGGTGGAAGATCGGTGTGTGGGTCGCGTCTGGCGTGTCCCGGCGGTAGACGCGGCCGAGCGAGACCATGTAGATCGGCGGCGGCTGCGACTCCATGACCCGTATCTGCGACGGCGACGTCTCGGTCCGCAAGAGCACGTCGTCGGTCAGGAAGACCGACTGGAGCGGCGAACGGGCCGGGTGGTCGGCAGGGAAGTTGAGCGCGTCGAAGTTGTAGTGGGTCGTCTCGACCTCGCGGCCGTCCACGACCTGGTATCCGAGCCCGAGGAAGATGTCCTCCACCTCGCGACGGATCTGGGTGATCAGGTGGAGGTGGCCGCGCGGCCGCGACTCGCCCGGGAGCGTGATGTCCAGGACCTCCTCGGTGAGCCTGCGGTCGAGCTCGGCCCGCTCGAGCTCGACCTGGCGCTCGGCGACCGCCTCCTCGAGAGCCTGGCGCAGCGTGTTCAGCGTGCTGCCCGTCTCCGCGTCCCGAACCTCGCGGAGCGCCTGCTTCAGCTCGCTCTTCCGGCCGAGGTAGCGAACGCGCGCGTCGTCGAGGTCGTCGAGCGTGGAAGCGCCCGCAATCGCGCTTCGCGCCTCGCTTTCCACGGCCTGCGCATCCATCGCCGGAGCGTATCATCGGGTCCGTGAGCGCCTACGACGCAATCGCCGAGCTCTACGACCCGTGGAGCCGGACCGTCACAGAGGACATCGGCTTCTACGTCGCGGAGGCCCGCAAGGCCCAGGGCACCGTGGTGGAGCTCGGGGTCGGGACGGGGCGGATCGCCGTGCCCATCGCGGCGGCGGGGGTTCCCGTGATCGGCGTCGACTCGTCGGCCGGGATGCTGGAGGTGTGCCGCCGGCGGGCGGAGGAGGCGGGGGTCGACCGCCTCCTGGACCTCCGGATCGGCGACCTGCGCGACCCGCCCGTGACAGAGCAGGTCCGGCTCGTCACTTCGCCGTTCCGCGCCCTGCTCCACCTGGAGACCGACGCCGAGCGGCGCCGGGCGCTGGCCTCGGCCCACCGGCTCCTGCTTCCCGGGGGTCGCCTCGTCTTCGACGTCTTCGCGCCGAGCATCGAAGACGTCGAGGACACCCACGACCGCTGGCTCGAGCGCGAGCCGGGCATCTGGGAGCTCGCGCACTGGGACCTCGAGCGCCGCGTCCTCACCCTGCGCCTGCGCGGCCCGGATACCGAGACGTCACTCGACCTCGCCTGGCTCCCGGCCGAGGAGTGGCGTGGCCTCCTGGAGGACGCAGGCTTCGAGGTCGTCGCCTGCTACGGCTGGTTCGACCTGCGCCCGTACGCCGGCGGCGAGGACTCCATCTGGCTCGCGCGGCGCCCCTGAAGGCCAGGTCCCCGGCGGCCACGTCCGGGGTCTGACCCGGGACACGGCTCTCTGGGGACGAAAGGTGAACGACGTTAGGGCAAGCGCCCGCCCGGCCGTGACAACGTTCCACAGGCGGTCGCTGCGGACATGCCCCGGAGGGGCGCGTCCGGGACAGTGGCCCGAAGGGACGGTTAGCGGCCCCAGCCTGGGTGCGGCTCGTGCTTGCCGTCCTCGACGTGCCAGTACTCACGGAGCTCCTCGCAGCGGCCGTCTTCGGCGAAGCGGAGGAGAAGGCTGCCCGGCAGCGTGATCCAGGCTCCCTCGTCTCGCATGATCGCCCACCACTCGACGACCGCCTTCGACCCCTCGACGACCGGCTCCCCGAAGCGCAGGTCGAGCTCCTCCTGGGTCGAGGTGGCACGCGTCCAGTAGTCCCGAATCCCCTCCGACCCCCTGTGCGGCTCGCGGAACGGATGCGACCGATAGAGGGCGTCGTCGGTGAAGAGCGCGACAACCGCCTTCGGGTCGCGGTCCACCCAGGCGCGCCCGTACGCCGCGATCCACTCCCTAGCGTTCATCTGTCCCTCCCCCTCCTCCATTCGTAGAGCGCGATCGCGCCCGCCGTTGCGACGTTGAGCGACTCCGCGCGGCCTCCCTGCGGGATCGTCGCGGCGGCGTCCGAGGCCTCGAGCACGGCAACGGGCAGACCCTCCCGCTCGGCCCCGAGCACGAAGACAACCCGTTCCGGCAGCTCGAGCTCCGGGAGCGGCACGCCGTCGCGGGGGACGAGGGCGACGCGCGGCATGCCCTCGCCGTCCTCGAAGCGGCCGAGCGGAACTCGGAAGATCGAGCCGGCCGACGCACGGACCGCCTTCGGCCCGGTTGGATCCCCAGAGCCGGCCGAGAGGAGGACGAACGCCGGCCCGAGTGCGTCCGCGGCCCGCAGGAGCGTGCCGAGGTTCCCGGGGTCGGCGACGCGCCAGAGCGCGAGACCGACCGGCAGGTCCAGGCCGCGCGGGAGGTCCGCCCGCCGGAAGACCGCGACGACCCTGGCCGGATGCGGGAGCGTCGAAAGCCCGGCCATGACGTCCGGCGCGACGAGCTCCGCACCGGGCAGCCGCTCGACGAGCGCAGGACGCTCCGCGTCCACAAGCGCTTCGACCGGCTCGAGGCCGGCGTCGAGACCCGCGGCCACCAGATCCTCGCCCTCGCAGGCGAAGAGCCCGAGCTTCTCGCGTTGGCGCCGCCCCTCGAGCTTGCGAACGAGCTTGACCCGCGGATTGGCCGCGGACGTGATCACGCCGCGCCCGGGGCTACGCTTCGAGCGCGGCCTTCGCCCGCTCGGCGATCTTCGTGAACGCGGCCGGGTCGTTGACCGCGATGTCGGCGAGCGCCTTCCGGTCGAGCTCGATCTCGGCTTTCCGGCAGCCCGCGACGAACTGGTTGTACGAGAGGCCCTCCTGGCGCGCGGCTGCGTTGATCCGCACGATCCAGAGCCGCCGGAAGACGCGCTTGCGCTTCTTGCGGTCGCGGTAGGCGTGGTTGTCGGCCTTCTGGACGGCCTCCTTGGCCTTCCGGTACGAGATCGAGCTCTGGCCGACGTAGCCCTTCGCGCGCTCGAGGACCTTGCGGCGCTTCTTGCGCGCGTGGACGGATCGCTTGACGCGAGGCATTCGCTTCCTCCTCCTACCTCTACCGCCCGAGCAGGCGCTTGACCTCGCGGACGTCGCTCTCGTCCACGGGCTGGTCGCTGCGGAACGCGCGGTGCCGCTTGGCGGACTTCTTCTCGAGATTGTGGCTCTGCATGGCATGGCGCCGCAGCACGCGGCCCGTGCCGGTGATCTTGAATCGCTTCTTCGCGGCTGAGTTCGTCTTCTGCTTAGGCACTTTGCGTTGCTCCCACTTCTCGTCCGGCGTTTCTGTGCGGCGCCAGCACCATGACCATGTTGCGTCCGTCCTGGAGCGGCGGCGACTCGATCGTCCCGAGCTCCTTCACGTCATCGGCCAGTCGCATGAGCAGGTCGCGCCCGCGCTCCGGATGCGTCTGCTCGCGGCCTCGAAACATGATCGTCACCTTCACCTTCGCCCGGTTGCCCAGGAACCTCGCGACGTGGCCCTTCTTCGTCTCGTAGTCGTGGACGCCGATCTTGGGGCGGAGCTTGATCTCCTTGACCTGGATCTGAGACTGGTGCTTCCTCGCGGTCTTGGCCTTCTGCTCCTGCTCGTACTTGTACTTGCCGTAGTCCATGATCCGGGCCACCGGCGGGTCGGCGCTCGCCGCGACCTCGACCAGGTCCAGATCCTTGGAGTAGGCGTACTCGAGCGCCTCGGCCGTCGGCTTGATGCCGACCTGCGAGCCGTCCGAGTCGACGAGTCTCACGCGCGGGACACGGATGGACTCGTTGATCCGAGTCGTGTCCTGCTGCGGCCTGGCCTGCTCGAACCTGCGCCGCGGCCTCACTGAAACGTCACCAAGTTGTGCGACTTCCTCCTCTTAGAACAATGAAAAGCTGCACGCAGGCAGCCCGTCAATTCCCCGATTCGGTTGAACCCCCGATGAGCTGGAAGCTCCGGAGGTGAGGAAACAAACGACGCTCCTGCTTGCAGGCTCAGAGTCTAGCAGCGGTTCGAAGCTCCTCCGCAAGGGCATCTGCAGAAGTCACCGACTGTTCACCGCCGCGCCTCCGGACCGACACGGAGTCGAGTGACTCGCGGTCGCCCCAGACCACGACGTACGGGAACCTTGTCGAGCTCAGCGTCACGGATCCGCCGGCCGAGCGTCTCGTCCCGCTCGTCGACCCGGACGCGGAAGCCTTCGGCACGCAGCCGGTCGGCCAGGGACTCGGCCTCTGCCAGGTGCGGAGCGGAGACCGGGAGGATCCGCACCTGCTCGGGCGCCAGGAAGACCGGCAGGTCGCCGCCCGTGTGCTCGAGGTAGACGCCGATGAAGCGCTCCAGCGAGCCGAGGAGCGCCCGGTGGATCATGGCCGGCGTGTGCTCGGCGTTGTCGTCTCCCTGGTAGGTGAGGCCGAAGCGCTTCGGCATCTGCAGGTCGAGCTGGACGGTGCCGAGCTGCCAGCTGCGGCCGAGCGAGTCCGACATGTGCAGGTCGATCTTCGGGCCGTAGAACGAGCCCTCCCCTTCGCTCTCCGTGTACTCGAGCCCTTTCGAAGCGAGCGCCTTGCGCAGCTCCTCCTCGGCGAAGTCCCACTCCTCGTCCGTTCCCAGCTTGTTGTCGGGCCGCAGCGACAGCTCGACGCGCATGTCGAGGTCGAAGAGGTCGTAGAGGTAGTACGCGTAGTCGAGGCACGCGAGCAGCTCGTCCTGGATCTGGTCCACCGTGCAGTAGATGTGAGCGTCGTCCTGCACGAAGTGGCGCACGCGCAGCAGGCCGTGCAGGACGCCGGAGAGCTCGTTCCGATGCAGGTTGCCGGCCTCGGCGATGCGCAGGGGCAGCTCGCGGTAGCTGTGCGGCGAGAGCGAGTAGAGGAGGCAATGCCCGGGGCAGTTCATGGGCTTGAGGCCGAAGTCGCGGCCCTCGATCTCGAGCCGGAACATGTGCTCCTGGTACTTGTCCCAGTGCCCCGAGGTGCGCCACAGGTCGGAGTCGTAGAGCTGGGGCGTGCGTACCTCCTCGTAGCCGCGCCTGGCGTTCTCACGCCGGCGCAGATCCTCGAGGACGTTCCAGATCACCATCCCGCGCGGATGCCAGAAGGGCATTCCCGGCGCCAGCTCCGAGAAGTCGAAGAGCTCGAGCTCCTTCCCGAGCCGCCGGTGGTCGCGGCGCTTTGCCTCCTCGATCCGGTGCAGGTGGTCCTCCAGGTCCTGCGGGTCGAAGAACGCGGTCCCGTACACCCGCGTGAGCTGCGGCCGGTTCTCGTCGCCTCGCCAGTAGGCGCCCGCGAGCGAGAGGAGCTTCACGGCCTTGATCGGCTCGGCGTTCTGGAGATGCGGCCCGCGGCAGAGGTCGACGAAGTCGCCCTGCCGGTAGAAGGAGATGTCCCCTTCGGCGGTGTCGACGAGCTCGACCTTGAAGGGCTCGCCCTCCTGCTCGAAGTACGCGCGCGCCTCGTCGCGGCTCGTTTCCCAGCGATCCCAGCGGCGGCCCTCCGCGATCTCGCGGCGCATCTCGTCCTCGAGGCGCTCGAGCGCTTCCTCGGTGACGGGCTCGGGGAACTCGAAGTCGTAGTAGAAGCCGTTCTCGATCGGCGGCCCGATGGCCACCTTCGTTCCCGGGTACAGCCGCCGGGCCGCCTCGGCGAGCAGGTGCGCGGCCGAATGGCGGAGGACGGAGAGAGCGTCCGGGTCCTCGCGATCGCGCGTGGTGAGAATCTGGATCCGTTCGCCGTCCTCGAGCGGCAGCCGCAGGTCGCGCACGCTGCCGTTCGCGCGCACGAGCACGGCCTGCTCGGCGAGCTTCGGGCCGATCGCGCGCGCGGCGTCGAGCCCGCTCGCGCCCTCGGGAAGCTCCAGCTCGGTGCTGTCGGGAAGGATCACCCGCATGGAGACAGAGAATACTCAGCGCCAAGTGCCGGCCCCCGGACCCAGGACGTCCCGACGGCCGGCTCGACCGCGGGGCCCAGGAGGGTTTGGCGGAATGTCGCTCGTCGCCGGGGTGCGATGGTCGTTCCGAGGCAAGGACGCAGGGAGCGCTCGTAGCGAAGAGCTACGGGCGCGACCGAGGACGCAGCATCGGGGCGAACAGCGCGGCTCGGCGGCACAGCCGTAATTTCGTCAAACCCTCCTAGTTGGGTCTGGCGAAACGGGTCCGCAGCTCACTCGAAAGGATGAGGGCGAGGTCGAGAACGAAGAGGGCGATCGCCACGTCGTTTGCGACTGGTGCCCAGCCCTCCTCCGGAAAGAGCTGATTTGCGGCCCAGAACAGGAACGCGGCGCTCAACAAGACGCGCTTGAGCAGATCGAGTGGTTCCGGCGTCCAGGTGGCGTGAAAAGCAAGGCAGGCGAGCGCAATGGCGACCAGCGGAAGAGCAGAGACGACCCTCCGCGCGTCGCTGTCACGAAACGTCGGCCAAGCATCGAGCACGAGAAGCACGACGCTGCCGATCAGAGCTACGCCTACCAGAAGGACGGTCACCGCCCGCACAGGCCGAACGATAGTTACGCGCCCAGCGGACGAGCCCGCACGCGCAACCGGTTTCGCCAAGTCCTCCTGCTAGAGGTGCCGCCCGCTCTGGCGGAAGTCCACGACGGCCTGGGCGAAGCCCGCGCCGACGATCAGGAGCAACAGGACGCCGAGCCCACTGGCGACGTCGTTCTCGGCACCGAGGATCAAGGCAACGCCGACCAGCCCGAACAGGGGCATGACGACCAGCCGGCTGAGTGCGATCCCTCGCAGAAGACGCCAGTTCACGTCAACTGAACCTAGGTGGTGCCGGTCGTGCTGGCAAGGGCCCGGACGATCGCGTCGCCGCCCTCCTCCAGGACCGGCTCGCCGTGGGAGACGACCACGAGCTCGACGGGAAGGTCTCGGAGCGGCCCGAGCGCCGAGCGAAGCCCCTCGCGGCGAAGGCCGCTCGGCAGGTAGCGGAGCCATGAGTCCGGGCACAGGCGCAGGCCGCCGCGATCGTCTCCGAGCAGCCGGTCGCCGGGGATGAGCGCGCGCAGCTCGGGGAGCCAGACCATGGTCTCGCCCGCCCCGCGGATGGGGAGCGTGACGACGCCCGGCGGCAGCGACTCTCGCGCGCGCGAGGTGGACGCGCCGTAGCGCGCGGCAAGCTCGGCGCGACTACGGCGGTGGAACTTCAGCGTCGTCAGGATCACGACCGGGCGCCCGTGCTCGCGTACGAGCTCGTCGAGCTCGCGCTGGAGCTCGGGCCGGTCACCGGGCACGAGCGGATCGACGAGGACGAGCGCGTCCGGCCCCGCCCAGGCGACGGAGCCGACGTTCGGGCCCCAGTCGGCCGGGCTCCCCGGGTTCGGGTCCGGGTCGGCGTCCGGGTGAAGCGCGATCCAGCGAAAGAGCCCGGGGCGCAGCTCGTCGAGGTCGCTCACTCGCCCTCGACGGCGGAGCGCAGGTGCGGGGGCGCCTTGAGCCAGTAGCTCTCCCGGAGCCACTCGAGCGCCGCCTCCAGGGACTCGTCGTCGGCCACCTCCGCCGTGACCCAGCCGTAGCGGCCCACGTACCGCGCCGTGCTCACGTACGGGAGGAGCTGGGCAATCTCGCGCTCCTCCGCCGTCAGCTTGACGGTCAGACGCACGCATTCCTCCGCGACGGACATCGAAGCGAACATGCGGTTCTCGGCCACCTTGAAGACGGGGTTGCCCCAGGGCTCGTCCTCGTAGGTCTCCGGCAGGGAGAGCGCCAGCTCGCGCAGGCGCTCGGCCAGGTCGTCGAGGTCGGGCACGCGGCCAGCCTATCCGGTCCGCGGGGCCGCTCTTCCCCTCGCGCGCAATTGTGAGGATTCTGCAAATTTTTGGAGTTACCGGCAGCTCTCGGCCGTGGAGAGGCGTACCCTCTCATGCCACGGGTCGGAGGCCCCGGAGCTGGCCGCAGGCTCCCGGATCTCTCCCCCGGCTCGTAGCCCACGGACGCCGAGGCGGAGCCCCGCCGCAACGGGCTCCGCCTCGCGTACGTACCTCATGCGCGCAGCCGGCTACGGCCCGATCCAGGCCATTGCCAGGCTCGGGCAGGCGTTGCCCGAGCAGAGCGCGGTGCCGACGTCGCCGCCGGAGTTCTGGCGGAGCTGGACCTCGACGTACTGGCCGGCGGTCATGCGGGTGATCGTGGTGACGACCTGGCCGAGCCCGTCGGCGCCCGTGACGGTGTCGTTGGCGATCTGGTTGCCGTTCCGCAGGATCTGGACGTTACGGAAGCCGCCTCCGCCGCCCAGCCGATGTCGGCGGAGCACGAAAGAGGCCCGCGCCCCCACGGAAGGGGCGCGGGCCTCGCGGAAGGAGCGGCCGGGCTTAGCGGCCCGCGGGCGCCGGGGCGGGGACGGCCGTCGGAGCGGACTCGGTCTCGTGCGAGACCTGCGGCAGCCACTCCAGCCAGCTCGGCAGGTACCAGTTCCAGTCGCCGAGGAGCTTCATGGCCGACGGGAGGAGCACGGCCCGGACGATCGTCGCGTCGATCAGGATCGCCGCGGCGAGCCCGACGCCGGCCTGCTTCATGTCGATCGTCGAGAGCGTCGCGAAGATCGAGAACACCGCGACCATCACGATCGCCGCCGCGGTGACGACGCCGGCCGTCGTCTTGATGCCGTGGGTCACGGCCGCGTCGGTGTCGAGCCCGCGGTCGTAGGCCTCGCGGATCCGGCTGAGGATGAACACGTGGTAGTCCATCGACAGGCCGAAGAGGATCACGAACATGAAGAGCGGGAGCCAGGCGGTGATCGCGCCGGTCGACTCGAAGCCGAGGAGCGACTCGCCCCAGCCCCACTGGAAGACGATGACGAGGAGCCCGTAGGCGGCCGCCACCGAGAGGACGTTGAGGATGACCGCCTTCGCCGCGATCACGATCGAGCGGAAGGCGACCAGCAGGAGCCCGAAGGCCAGGAGCAGGACGAACGCGAAGACGTACGGCGCCCGGTCCTTCGTGAGCTGGCTGAAGTCGTACGAGGAGGCGGCCTCGCCCGTGACCGCGACGTCGACTCCGTCGACTGCGCCGATCGTGGCGGGGATGACGTCCTCGCGCAGGGTGAGCAGCGCCGCGGTGGAGGCGTCGTCGGTACCCGTGCCGGCGAGCGGCACGGAGATGACCGCCACGGTCCCGGCGTCGTTCGCCTGCACCTCGATCGGATCCTCCATCTGCCCCGTGGCGAGCGCCTGCTTGCGGAAGTCGGCGAGCGCGGCCTCGAACTCGGGGGAGGTGACGTCGTCGGCCTCGACGGCCACGACGGCGGGAAGCGGGCCGCCCGGGAAGGCTGCCTGGATCCGGTCGTAGGTCTGCATGATCGGGATCTCGCGCGGGAGGCTCGAGATGCCGGGGAACGCCGTGTGCATCCCGAACGCCGGCAGGGCGAGGAGCACCAGCAGGCTTGCCGAGGCGACGGCCGAGACGAGCGGGCGCCGCAGCACGCGGTCGAGGATGGCGCCCCAGACGCGGGAGTCGCCGCCCTTGCGGCTCAGCCGGTGGACCAACGGGATCTTCCCCTTCTCGACGCGGTCGCCGAGCCAGGAGAGGAGCGCCGGGAGCACCGTCAGCGAGCCCGCGACGGCGATGGCGACGACCATGATCGTGCCGATCGCGATCGAGGTCCAGATCGCCGTCCCGCCGAAGAAGAGCCCGGCGAGCGCGATGATCACGGTCAGCCCGGAGATCAGCACGGCCCGGCCCGAGGTGGCGGCGGCGGCCTCGAGCGCGGCAGCGGAGCCCTTGCCGGCCGCCCGCTCTTCCCGCTCGCGCTTGAGGTAGAAGAGCGAATAGTCGACGCCGACCGCGAGGCCGATGAGGAGGATGATCGACGCGGAGGCGTCGTCCATCGGGACGAGCTGGCTCGGGACTGCGAGGAGCCCGAGGGTGGCCATCACGGCGGAGAGGCCGAGCAGCAGCGGAATCCCGGCGGCAACCGCGGCGCCGAAGACGATCAGCAGGATGCCGAGGGTCAGGGGGACGGCCGTGAACTCGGCCCGCTGGAAGTCGGAGGCGATGGTGTCGTCGACCGACTTCTCGCCGCTCGCGGAGCCGAACCCGTCGACGGTGAAGCCGGGGTTGGCGGCCTCGACGGCCGCCACGGACTCGAGGATCGGGTCGATCCGGTCGACCGCGCCGGTGCCCGCGTCGGAGAGGTCGTACTGGACGAGGACGGCGTGGCCGTCGGGGGAGACGAGCGCCGGGTCGTCGGCCGGGGAGCGGATGCCGGAGACCCCGTCCGTGGCGGAGAGGCGGGCGACGACGTCGGCGACGACGGCCTGGAACTCCGGGCTCGAAGCCGCGAGCGATTCGCTTTCGACGAACACGGACTCGTCGACCGTGTCGCCGAACCCGCCGCGGTCGATGATGTGCAGCGCGCGGCCGGAGTCGCCGGCCTCGGCGTCGGCGGGATCGAGGGACTTCGTCCCGATCACGCTGCCGAGCGCGACGGCGACGAACACGAACGCGAGCCACCCGAAGATCGCGGTCTTCCGGTGGGCAGCGCTCCAGCGGCCCATGCGGGCTGCGAGGTTCTGAGACTTGGCGAGAGGGGTCATTTCATCCTTCCTTGGGTTCTTGTTGGCGTGGTCGCAGGCTCGCAGCCGTGGCGCCAAGCGGGAATGAGGCCACCCCGCGTCTTGGGGTGGGGGTAGCGCGAGGTCGCCCTAGGCGGCTAGCGCGAGCTCGTCGAAAGCTGCGAGGACCGGCTCGCCGAGCTCGGCCTCTTGCTCCTCGCTGCGGAAGGCGTTCAGGAAGGGCAGCGAGAGGAGGATCGGGGCGCCGATGGCGACCCACATGGCCCCGTAGCCGTTCGTGGACGGGAAGACGGGGGCGAGCACGTCGATGGCGACGCCGACCACGATGGGCCCGACAACGGCGCCCAGGGCGCGGGAGAAAGCGAAGAGGCCGGTGAGGGCGCCCTCGGCCCCTGCAGGCGTCATCCCGACCAGGATCCCGTAGGGGAGCGTCATCACGACCGCGCCTGCCAGGGCGATGAAGGGCAGGCCGATCAGGAACGAGTCGAGCGAGCCGAGCCCCGCGCCGACGAGGAGGCCGACGCCGTAGACCCAGATGGAGATTCGCATGAGCCGGTGGATGCCGACCGCGTCGGCCAGCCTCCCGGCCCCGAAGGACGCGATCACGTAGGCGCCGGCGACGACGCCGATGACGGCGGAAGCCGTGCCCACCGACTCGCCGAGGCCCTTGACGACGAAGAGCACGATGAAGGTCTTCAGGCCCATGAACGAGAGCTCCCAGAGAGCGTTCGCGGCCACGAACGCGCGCACGTCCGAGCGCTCGCGCACGAGCTGGAAGACACCTGGGCCCGCCTTGGGGCGCTCGGCCGGAGCCGGAGCCGGAGCCTTGCGCTCCTTCCCGCGCACCTCACGCACGAGCACCACCGTGGCGAGCACGGCGGCGCCGGCGGCGAGGAAGAACGGGAGCGGCGTCCACACGGACAGGAGGAGCCCGCCGGCGACGAGGGCGACTCCGAGCCCCAGCCCCCGCATGACGCCTTGCCAGCCCTGCGCCCGGCCCTGGTGGGAAGCGGGCACGAGCTCGGCGAACAGCGCCTGGTACGGCGGGTAGTAGACGTGGTAGCCGACGAAGAAGAGGGAGACGAGGGCGACCGTCTCGGCGTACCCGTGCGCGAAGGGGAGGATGACGAGCGGCGCGACCAGGAGCGGCACCCCGATCAGCGCGTAGGGGATCCGCCGCCCGAAGCGGCTCTGCGTCCGGTCGGAGAGGGAGCCGACCAGCAGCGGCAGGAAGAGCGCGAAGGCGCCCTCGGCTCCGACCGCGATCCCGATCGCGCCCGCCGAGGACGTCGCCTCTCCGAGCAGGAGGGGCGCGTAGGTCGTCAGGACGCTGATCCCGAGCGCCAGCGCGAAGGTGGGGAGAGCCAGCGCTCCCAGGAAACGGCTGCTGCGGGCCGCCGGCTGCACCGGCTAGCCCGCGACGGCCCAGCGCATGCCGCGAACGGTCCAGCCGCCCACCGCGAGCACCAGAATTCCGACGATCACCGCACCGATGAGGAATGTCTGCTTCATGCCGCCACTCTCGCGCCTCGCCTAGAGGACGGGAATGGGGCCAGCCTGCTTCCCGCGGTGCGGTTTCCCGCACCGGCAGTGGCGGGTTACTGGCCGGTTACTGCCGAAGGTAGGTGAGCACGGCAAGCACGCGGCGGTGATCCTCGGACGCGTGCGGGAGCCTGAGCTTCCCGAAGATGCTCGTCACATGCTTCTCGACCGCGCGCTCGGTCACGACCAGCTGGTCGGCGATGCCCCGGTTGGAGCGGCCCTGCGCCATGTGCTCCAGGACCTCGCGCTCGCGCGGGGTCAGCTGGTCGATGGGGTCGTCGCGACGGCGCCTGCCGACCAGCTGGGAGACGATCGCCGGGTCGAGAGCCGACCCGCCCTCCCCCACCCGCCGCACCGCGGCGGCGAACTCGTCCACGTTCGAGACGCGGTCCTTGAGCAGGTAGCCGACTCCCTCGGCGCTCTCGGCGAGGAGCTCCATGGCGTACGCCGGCTCCACGTACTGCGAGAGGACGAGGACGCCGACCTCCGGGTACGTCTCGCGGATCTCCTGGGCGGCCTTGAGCCCCTCGTCCGTGTGGGTCGGAGGCATGCGGATGTCGACGATGACGACATTCGGTGAGTAGCTCCGCACCTTGAGCATGAGGTCCTCGGCGGAGCCCGTCTGCGCGACCACCTCGAAGCCCTGGTCCTCGAGCAGGCGGGCCACGCCCTCGCGGAGGAGGACGGAGTCCTCGGCGAGGACTACCCGCACGGGATCTCCACCCGGATGCGCGTTCCCCGCCCCGGCGGGCTCTCCACCTGGAGACGCCCGTCGAGCGCCTCGACGCGGTCGACGAGGCCACGCAGGCCCGAGCCCTTGCTGGGGTCGGCCCCGCCCACGCCGTCGTCGGCAACCTCGACCACTGCGTGTCCGTTCACGGACGCGATGCTAACTGCGACCGAGGACGCCTGGGCGTACTTGGCCACGTTCGCCAGCGCCTCGGAGACCACGTAATACGCCGCAGCCTCCACGGGCTCGGGCAGGCGATCGGCCGAAAGCTCCAGATCCACCGTGAGCGGCGTGCGCGCCACGAGGGCCTCCAACGCGGCCCCGAGGCCGCGGTCGGAGAGAACGGCGGGGTGGATCCCGCGCGCCAGCTCGCGGAGCTCCTCGAGCGCCTGCGCGAGCTCCTCCGAGGCCTGGCCGAGGAGGCGGTCGGCCTGCCCGGGGTCGCTCTCCACGCGCGCCTGCGCGAGGCGGAGCATGAGCGAGAGCGAGACCAGCCGCTGCTGGGCGCCGTCGTGGAGGTTGCGCTCGAGCCGGCGCCGCTCGACGTCGCTGGCCTCGACGAGGCGCGCGCGGGAGCGCCGCAGCTCGTTCTCGTGGAGCTTCCGCTCGGTGATGTCCATGCCGCAGATCAGCAGCCGCGGGTGGCCCCGGTCGTCCCTGAGCGGCGTCGTCGACCATGTCACGCGGCGGCGCTCGCCGGCGGCGGTGATCCAGGTGCTCTCGTACTCGCCCCGCCCGCCGGCTGCGACGACCTCCTCGAGCTCGCGCTCGACACTTTCGCGCTCCTCGGGGGCGATGAAGACGTCCCAGAAGGCGTTTCCGCGCGTGATGTCGTCGTCGCGCCGGCCCGAGAGCCGTTCCAGGGAGGTGTTGAAGCGGAGGATGAAGCCGCCCGGCGTGGCGAGGCACAGGAGGCTGGGCGTCGAGTCGACGACCGTGCGGATGAAGTCGCGCTCGTGCTCGAGGTCGCGGTGGCGTTGCGTCAGCTCGGCGTGGAGCCGCTCCAGCTCGGCCCGCTCGAGGTTGCGCTCGGTGAACTCGCGGCCGATGATGACCGCCTCGTCGCCGGCCTTGACGATTCGCGCCTCGAAGTCGCGGCGGACGCCGTCGAGCTCGAGGCGGTATTCGCCGGTGGCGATCTCTCCGGTGTCGATCGCACGCGCGACCCCCGCCAGAAGCTGGTCGGCGACGTCGGTGGGGAGAACGTCGTGGAAGCTGGAGCCGATGAGCTGCTCGGGCGGCACCGCCAGGTCCTCCGGCTTGCCCTTGTACTCGAGGTAGATCCCTTCGCGGCTCACGCGGAAGATGAGATCAGGGAAGGCGTCGATGAGTGCCTGGATGCGGGCCTGCGCGTTGGCGAGCGCGACGAGGCGCCGCTCGTTCTCCAGGGCGAGGGCGGCTGCGGCAGCGGCCGCATCCACCAGCGTCGGGTCCTCCTCCAGCGAGCGGTGGTGGATCAGGGCCGCGACGACCTGGCCGTCCAGCTCGACCATCGTCGCCAGCTCCTCCCCGCGTCCCTCGGGCAGCTCGATCGGGTTGCCCTCGAGGTCGGCAAAGGACTCGGTCTCCGGGATCCAGTAGGCCACCTGCAGCGTCGGGTCGCCGAGCGCCCGGGCGAGCGCCTCCCGGAGCTCGCCGGGAGCCGGGGCCTGACCGAGCTCCAGCACGAGCTGGCTTACCCCGCCCCGCGCGAGTCGGCCGCTCAGCAGCCCGACGATGAAGGCGATCGGGACGCTCGCGAAGCTGAAGATGACGATCCAGAAGAGGATCGCCCCTACCTGGTCCGAGAACGACTCGACCACCAGGGCCACGATCAGCAGGACGATCGTCGTCCCCGCCGTGAGGTACACGGGGACGAAAACGCGCCGCATGGGCGCCGAGGCCTCCTTCCAGCGGCGGCGGAAGACGTGCAGCGAGGCGAGCAGCGCGGGGACGCCGAACGCCACGAGCACGGCGTCGATCACGGTGACCGCGCGGGGGGAGTCGACGATCAGGAACGCGTTCGCAGGGCAGTCGGGGCAGTCGTCGGAGACGTCGTCGAAGAAGGAGGCGAGCAGCGAGCCGGCCGTCAGGGCGAGATAGGCGACGGCGACGATCGCAAAGACGATCTTGGTCTCGAGGTATCCACGCGGGAAGGCGAGAAGGGCATGGATGAACACGGCGATGAAGATGCCGCCGAAGACCCAACCGAGTGTGAACGGCAGCGACTTGTTCGACTCGGCCAGGGCGCCGATGAAAACGGTCATCCCGACGGCGGCGAGGAGAGGGCCGAAGCGATTCTCGGGCCGGCGCATCCAGGCGACGAGGCCGCCGAGGATGAATGACCACGCGCTCAGGAGCTGGGTCACGGCGATGAACACCGGCTCCTCCTCGTGGTCGCTCGTGACGACGAGCGCCAGGGCCCCCGCGGTCAGCAGCAGTCCGAGGGCAAGGACCCCCAGCACCGTCCGTCTGCGCATGGCGCTATCGAAGCACAGCGCGCAGCGCAGCGCCCGTGAGCTCGGCCTTCGGGACGAAGGCAGCCGCTCCGCAGCGGCCCACGATCGAGCCGAAATCGGTGGAGTCGTGGCTCGAGGTGAGGACGACCTTGGGCGCCTCGCCGTTCATCCTCGTGAGCTCGTCGATCACCGTGAACCCGTCCATGTCGGGCAGCTGGACGTCGAGCAGGACCAGGTCGGGCCGCAACCTCCTGATCGCCTCGAGTGCGGAACGCCCGTCCGCGGCCTCACCGACGACCTCGAACCCGTCCGCGAGCAACAGGGTCTTGGCCGTCGCACGAAAGCTCGGGTGGTCGTCGACGATCAGGATCCTGTTTGGCATCGCGAGGCAAATGGTGGCAAAGCGGTGAAAGGCCTGGAATACGGCTAGCCACACCCTGAAAGGGTGGCAGGCATCCAGACGAGCGACCCGAATAGACAAGCCGGAACCCGCCCCAGCAGGCGGGTTCCGGTGCCTCAGGGGTCAGGTTCTTTCCTTCCGCCCAAGACCGCCCAAGACCGCCCTGACGGGGCATCGACTGGCGCAAACTGGCGCGCGCTCCGCCGGCTACAGCGGCTCGAGCACGCCGAGCCAGACGAGTACGTTCCAGACCACGGCGAAGGATGAACGCGCCGAAGAGCCTCGTGGTCGTGTTCTCGGGGATACTGACGAAGTGAGGATGCTGCGAAGCGTCTGGCGCTGGCTCCGTCCCTGGAGTGACCTTCAGGGCGACATCGAGAAGTAGCGGCCTGAGGGAGCCCACGGACAAGGTTCAACGCCTTCCGCGACGAAGTGAGGACGCTGCTCGCCCGTGCGCATGAGCTGCTCAACGGCCATGAGCGCGGTCGACTTCGCGCCGCGATCGACCAGCGTCACGCCGACTGGTTCGCTCTAGTCGGCGGCACGCACGTGCAGGGGCTCGCCGAGCGTCTCGCTGGACTCCTGGCTGACGCCGATCGAGAGCTTCCGCCCAAGGATGTCCGCCAGCTTGAAGCGCTGATCTACGAGCGCCTGCCTAACTGGCCGTAAGGCGCGCACTCCGCCCGAGGCAAGGTCCAGACTTCAAGGGCCGTGGAACTAGAGCAGTTGGCCTACGAGGAGGCGAAGCGACAGATCGACCGACAGAGCTTGATCCTGGACGGCCTTAGGAGTCGCGCTGGCATCCTCCTGGCCGCGATCTCTGTCACGACATCGTTTCTCGGTGGGCAAGCACTCGCCGAACAGGGCTTCTCGCTCTGGGCCGGACTGGGGACGATGTCCTTCGTTGGCGCTGCCACGGCGTGTGTGGCGATCCTTTGGCCTACGGGTGAATGGAGGTTCGACCTGAGTGCCGCGAAGATTCTGATCCAGGTCGAGCGCGCCGAGCGCCCTTCCCTCGCCGAGGCCCAGCGGGAGCTCGCCCTCCGCACTCGACTCAACACAAGCAGAACGAGCCGCGCCTGGAGAACCTGTTCGTCCTCTTCCGAGTTGCCTGCGGGCTGCTCGGCCTCGAGATCATCTTCTGGATCATCGCTCTAGGGGTCTGAGGGAAGGGAGGTGTGATGAGCGAAGAAGAGAAAGAGCAGTCCGCGCCGGAGCAGGAGCCAGAACCTAGCTGGCCAGACGTTTCAGAGGAGCTGACGCGCAGCCGCGACCGCGAGCCTGACGAAATCACGCGCTAGGCGTCCGGCGCCGCGCTGCCGCCCTCGACCTGCGCCTCGCGCTCGGCGACTGCTGTAGCCAAGCACGACTCGAGCTGCCGCGCGAGTTCGACTATTGCGGGCAGCTTCTCTCGGTCGATTGGTTGCCATCCCTCCGTGTGCGCCGGCGAGTCAAGGCCGAACATGTCGCTGACGTCGACCACCTGCCGCGCGTCCGTCTTATCCGTGTGTGCGTACACCTGTAGTCATTTCCCCATCAGGGCGCCGACGGAGGCGGCGAGCTCTGGCTCTGCCCGATTTGCCTAAACGCTCGGGGGCTCGGCGAGGGAGAGTAGGTCGCGAACGCGAACGTTGCCGGCGCTACGCCGATGCTGGAGTGGGCGGGAGACGACGCCACCGTCTTCAGCTACTAGTCGGACCCTCGCCGATAAAGACAATCGGAAACGCGGCAACCGGACTTGGGCAACCGCTAGAGCCAGTGGTGTAGCCACCATTTCTCGAAGGCGACCTTGCCCCAGTGCAACGGCCGGCCGGGTCGCCGCAGCTTGACCTGGGGTTCGGGCTCGGCGTAGAAGTTGCCGCCGGCGAAGCCGGCTCTGCCGTCGCCGAGCTCGATCCAGCAGTAGCCGTTGCCGTTGAAAACGGCGTCGGATGTTTTGCCTCTGTAACTATCTGCGATCCGCTGGGCGACGGTCTTTGCCTCGGCGTGTGCGAAGACGCCTGCCTTGGGAAGCGCCTTGCCGTTGGGCAGCTTGATTGTGGCGACGTCCCCGATCGCGTAGACGCCGTCGTGGTCGGTCTCCAGCGTCTGCGGGTCGACGTGGACGAAGCCTGACACTCCCAGGAGCGGCGACGAGCGCACGACCTCAGGGGCCCGATGGGGCGGCACGACCATCAGCAGGTCGACCCGCTGCGCGCGTCCATCAGAGGCAACGATCTCGCGCGTCTCGGGCCGGAGCTCCTCGAACGTGAACAGCGGGTGGTAGTGGATGCCGCGGGCGGCGAGCATGTCGGCGATTGAGTTGCCGAGCGCCGCCGGTGCGACCGGCATCGGTGTGTGCTCGGGCGTGAAGAGGTGGATCTCGACGTTCCGGCGGATTCCCCTCCTGCGAATGAACGACTCGGCGAGGAAGGCGGCCTCGTAGGGGGCGGCGGGGCACTTGTACGGCATCTCCGGGATCAGGATCGCCACCACTCCCTCGCTGAGATCCTCGAGGGAGGAGTGGATTCGGGCGCAGCCTTCTGGCGTGTAGAGGTTGTAGGCCATCTCGTCGAAGCCGTTCACCGTCTCGGGCGCGAGCTGGGCTCCCAGCGAGACGACGAGAGAGTCGTACTCGAGGTCGCCCGAGGCGGTGACGACGACCCTGTTTTCGAGGTCGAGCGCCTCGGCCTCCGCGTTGCGGAACTCGATGCCCTTCTTCTGCAGCCGCTCGAGCGGGCGGCTGAACTGGCTCGGGCGGCGCTCGCCCACCATCTGCCACAGCAGGGACGGCTGGTATACGTGGTCGGCGGCGCGGTCGACGAGCACGACCCGCTGGTCGGTCGGGAGATGCTTCCGGAGCTCGCGCGCTGCCACCAGCCCGCCGGTGCCGCCACCCAGGACAACAGTGCAACCCGCGGCGCCGACGACGCGGCGCGCGGTGGCGTGGGTCGCGGCAGGGCGCTCGTACATCTGCTGAATCGCGATCGAGAAGCCCGACTCGTCGAACTCGTTCTCCGAGAAGACCACCTTGTCGTCAGGCCCGACGAGCACGCTCCACGGAACCCAGCCGTTCGTGAGCGCACGGAACAGCGTCCCATCGCCGTCGGAGATCACGGGAAAGGTGAGCCCGTACTCCTCCTTCCAGGCGCTGCAGGCCTCCTCGGTCTCGATCGCGCCGATGTAGACGACCTCGAGCCCGTCGCCCGCAAACCGCTCATGGAGTCTGGCGACGGCAGGACACTCCTGCCGACAGCCCTGTCAGGTCGACTTCCAGAAGACCAGGAGCACCCCGTTTGTGCCGTTGACCGGCAGGCCCAAGTCCGTCACCGAGACGGTGCTGCCGGGCTCGATTCCCCCGGACAGTCCTTCAAGGACCTTCATCCGACTTCATCCCTCCCGTCGTCCCGAGCATCCCCACACCCGCTCACTTGCGACCCGACCCATCGTACGCCGACTTCGTCCACCGCACCTTGCGTGCCGGCTAGGCGGGGAGCAACGGGCAGAACTTGGTTCCTGGAACGTGGCGGGGGAGATTCTGGCGCGCGTCGGAGCCATCGAGGAGTCCGGGGGAACGTGTGTGAAGACCGCGCTGCAGATCAGGCGCAAGGCCATCTAAGGCACGCGCGAACCATCGGGCGCCTAGACACTTAGCTGCAGGCGGCGCATAATCGCTGCGTGGCTGTCAGCGTTACGCGGCGGACACTCGACGAGTTGCTCGCCGACGCGTGTGCGCGGATCGTCCGCTACTCGCCCGCGGAGGCGCATGCCGCCACTGCTAATGGTGTGCTCCTCGTCGACATCCGCTCCGAGACCGACCGGGAGCGAGACGGGATCGTCCCCGGCTCAGTCCATATCCCACGCACCGTGCTCGAATGGCGCGCAGATCCTGACAGTCCGCTTCGGAACCCACATCTTGGCGGGCTTGAGGAGCCGATCATTCTCCTCTGTGACCACGGCTGCTCGAGCATCCTCGCTGCCGCAACACTCGCCGAGCTCGGTTTCGGCCTGGCAGGCGACGTGATCGGCGGCTACGCCGCCTGGCACGATGCCGGCCTCCCGACCCGCACGGCGCCGCGTCGGCGGCGTCGCCCCGGCGAGCCGGCGGGGATGAAGGGCCCGGACGGCTAGAACGACGCTCCCGGCATCGCGTACAGATGCCGACGCGTGCGGCTCGTAAGTCGGTGCCCCGCACACAGCGACAGAGGGAAAGTGGGTCGAAAGGCAGGCAATCCCTCAGCCCGCACTTTCAGACAGACGGTCGTCCCCCGGTGGGCTGGTTGCGGTCTACAGTCGATCTGGCCCAGCCGAGCCGGCCTTCGCGTAGCCGGTGTCTGCGGCGGCGGAGGGCTTAGGCTGTTCCCCAACTAGGATGTACGTCGTCATCTCGCCCTTGCCCTTGACGAAGACGCTCGCGCGCCGTTCGAAGATGAAGCTCTCCTCGAGCCGGCGATACGTTCGCTCGGTCACCTGGATCGCACCGGGCGGGGCGTGAGACTCCATCCGGCTCGCCGTGTTCACGGTGTCGCCCCACAGGTCGTAGCCGAACTTCGTACGCCCGATCACCCCGGCGACGACCGGTCCCGAGTCGATACCCACGCGAAGGTTCAAGCCTGACGCGGCGGGAAGCACCGCGAGCGCCTCGCGCATGGCGAGCGCCAGTCGAGCGGTCGCCTCGGCGTGGTCAGATCGCGGCGTCGGAATCCCGGCGGCGACGAGGTAGCCATCGCCGATCGTCTTGATCTTCTCAAGCCCGTGAGCCGCTACGAGGTCGTCGAAGGCCGAGAAGATGTCGTTCAAAAGGAAAACAACCTCTTCTGCGGGCAGGCGTTCTGCGGCAGGCGTAAAGCCGGTGATGTCTGCGAAGAGGACGGATACCTCGTCAGATCGCTCCGCAATGACTTGCTGCGAACGCTTGAGCCGCTCGGCGATTGGGCGCGGGAAGATGCTCAGAAGCAGAGTCTCGGACAGCTCTTGCTCCGCAGCCAACAGGCGGTGCGCACGGTCGCGGGAGCGGACGAAGTGCTCGAGCAGCGCGAACGTCGTGATCGACGGTCCACAGATGTTCAACGTGAAGAAGACGACGACGACCCAGGTCGCAATGTCCTCCGCGGGCTGGGGCAGGACGCCGTCGATAGCGGCGGAGAGGACGACGAGGCCGAGAAACGCTCCAAACCAGGGGATCGCCCTACGAGGCCCGTAGAAGACGAGGGCGCCGAGAGGCGCGGTAAACGCCCAGAGGGCGACGGCGCCCGATTGGACGAATCCGCCGAGGCTCCACTGCAGGAGGAAGGGGAGAAGGAGCATCATCGTGACCTGGCTCGCGCGGTAGACGCCGTAGCGCTTCGTCCTAGCTAGGAACACGAGTCCAATGAGGGAAGCGAGCTGGTAGACCAGCGGGATCAGCGCGGAGCGCCAGAGCCCTAAGGCGGCATACATCCCGACCCAGATGAACGAGAGAGCGGTGATCAGCAGCGAGGAGAGGACAAGGGCCGACTTGCGCAGCCGCTCGTCGGGAGTGTCAGACGGCAGCGAGCCGATGGCGGCCGCCTTCCGGACGGCCGTTCGCATCCACTCGTTAGAGCTCATGCACGGACTCTAGGACAACCTGCCGTGCACCTTGCCGGGCCCCAGCTCCCGGCTGTGATCGTGGAGTGCGCGAGCGTGCGCGAATGTCCCCTGAAAAACCACCGGATTCCACCCCGGGACGACGAGGAGGCTGCGGTGGCGGGAGACCTAGTAGCTGAAGACGGTTGCCGCCTCCTCACCGATCCATTCCCACAGAGGGGTGGCGCCTGCGAGGCGAGCGTTGGCCACGAACTCTTCGGAAATTTTCCGTGACTTCACACAGATCGGACACACAAGCAGTTGGCCACCGTTGTCGGCGAACTGTTGGAAGAGCTGGCCGAGCGGGGGGCAGCCGTCGCAGGCGACCACTTTTGCCACACCTGGGACTGCGAGCCGGACCGCCTCTTTGGTCAAGAACATGGCAACCTGCTTGCCCTGTTCAGCGGCTGCGCCACCGACGAGGAACGCAACCGTTACCCGCTCAGGGTCCTCGAGTCCCGTCGCGAGGTTGATGACGACCTTGGCTCCGTCGGCCATTGGCGGCCTCCCTCGGATCGATATGTGCGTCGCGTCACTCTAGTAGCGAGCGCACGAGGCTGTAAAGAGCTCGCGGCAGTCGCGGGCCGGCGCGCCCTGCCCGGAGCAAACCCGGGCAAGCGTCTGGCGGAAGCTTGCTTCTCGACCGCAGCGAGCATCTTCGACGGTGGGTGGACGAAGGGTCGAAACTCACGACCCAGCATTCGGAACACGAGGTTCTGCCCACCGACGAAGAGGCCACCGCGTGCGCGGCCCGCGGCACTCAGCAGAGGGTGCGCCGTGCCAGCTCAACATATCGCGGGGCATGCCGGCACTCTGAACCTCGGTACTTGACCGCAGGGCGAATCAGCGTCCGAACGGATCAGCTCGTCTGAGATCACTGGAAGAGTGAGCACGACCCTCGGAGCGCCCGGTGAACGCACTCTTTATCCTCAACGATCCGCCCTACGGGACCGAGCGCAGCTACAACGCGCTCCGGCTCGCCCGGACCCTGGCCAAGCGTGAAGAGGTTGCCGTGCGCGTCTTCTTGATGGGCGATGCGGTCGGGTGCGCAATGGTGGGACAGGTGCTGCCGAATGGGTACTACAACCTCGAGCGCCTGATCGGCTCGGCAGTCCAGCGGGGCGCAGAGGTCGGCCTCTGCGGTACGTGCATGGACGCTCGTGGCATAGGCGAGAGCCATCTCGTCGAGGGCGCTCACCGCTCGACCATCGACGAGCTGACTGAATGGACCTTCTGGGCGGACAAAGTCTTGACCTTCTGAGCCGGTCAGCGCAAGCCGGGTACGGACATGACGCCCGCAAGGAAACAGCCTTGACGGCTCATTTGCCAAGCTGAGAGCCAAAGGGGTGCGCGGCTGAGCCGGGTCTAAGCTGTCCGTATGGCCGAGCCCGCGATCCAGACCACGATTCAGCCGCTGCTCCGGCGGTCACCCGAGCGCGAGCGGCTCGAGCGCCAGGCGCGACTGCTTGCTTGGGGCGGGATCGCCTATCACTTCGTCGAGTTCGCGATCGCGCTTGGTGCTGGGATCGCGGCGAGCTCGATCGCCCTGATCGGCTTCGGCGCCGACTCGCTGATCGAAGCACTCGCCGGCTTCGTCGTGCTCTGGCTCTTCACCGGCGCCCGAGTCGGCTCCCACGATGCGGAGCGACGAGCCCAGCAGCTGATCGCCGCGAGCTTTTTCGTCCTGGCGGCCTATGTCGGTGTCGAGTCGATCCGCACTCTTGCTGGCGGCCAGCACCCGGAGGCGAGCTGGCTCGGCATCGGCCTCGCGGCCTTCACGACCGTGACGATGCCCCTGCTCGCACGCGTCAAGCGCCAAGTTGGTCACAAGCTCGGCTCAGCAGCGACCGTCAAGGAGGCCTCCCAGACGCAGCTCTGCGCCTACCTATCAGTCGCCCTACTAATCGGGCTCGTTCTGAACGCCGCGGCTGGTCTTTGGTGGGCCGATCCCGCCGCGGCACTCTTCATTGCCGCCGTGGCAGTCAAGGAAGGGCGCGAAAGCTGGCGTGGCGAAGGCTGCACTGAGGGCTGCTGCTAGATGCCGAACCTACCGCTGAGCACGTGAAGTCGAGCGAGGCCATCAAGCGTGCCGCGCGTGAAGGACTCGGCATCGCCTTCCTGTCGCGCTATGCGGTCGCCGAGGAGATCGAGCGCGGTGAGCTCGCGAGCTTCCGACTCAAGGGGCAGCCGAAGATTGAGCGGCGACTCTACGTGGCGCGGCTCGCCCGCCGGCCTCTCAGTCCAAGCGAGCGTGGCTTCATCACAACGCTGAAGCGCTGCTGCGCGAAGAACGTGGAGTTCGCACCCGCCTGCGTTGCCTAGCGCGACCCTCCAATCCTTTGTCGAAGCGCATCTCCCTCCTGCGCCCGCCCGCGTGCTCGAAGTGGGCTGCGGGCAGGGTGATCTCGCTCGCGCACTCTCCGAGTCAGGCTACGAGGTGGTCGCCATTGACCCAGACGCGCCCGACGGCGAGCTCTTTCGGGCCCTCTCGCTCGAGGAGTTCACCACCAGCGATCCCTTCGACGCTGTCGTGGCGAGTCGGGCACTCCATCACATTCCTGATCTTGCAGACTCGGTTTCGAAGATCGCGGGCCTCCTGCGGCCGGGAGGTCGCTTCATCCTCGACGAGCATGCTTGCGATCGGCTGGACGACCGCACGGCTCGGTGGTACTTCCTGCACCGGGTCGGTGAGGCCGACGCCCCGAGCTCACTCGACGCCTGCCGCGCCGAGTGGGAAGAAGACCACCAGGACTTGCACGGCTACGCGGCGATGCGCGAGGAGCTCGACCGCCACTTCACGGAGCGCTTCTTCGGCTGGATGCCGTACCTATACGGAGAGCTCACGAATGTGGAAGAGGAGCAGGAGCGTGCCTTGATCGAGGCGGGTGCGATCCAGGCCATGGGCTTTCGCTACGTCGGTGAGGCCAAGCACCGAACCGACGCGCGCTGTGACCCACCAGGGTCGCCGCGTTGTTCTTGAGCAGGCGGTGCGCCATGACCACTTCGGGCCCGGCGAGTTTGCTCTTGCCAGCGATTTCCTGGGTCACGTAGGCGCCGGCGTGGAGAATGAACTTGAGGTCGAGGACGTAATCCGCGTGCAGGCATCGCACCCTCATGGCCAATTTTCAGCGCGCCGAGGCGCTCAAGCGCGACGGGCTCGCCTTCGGTCGCACGCCGACCGTGGCCTTCGACACAGGCGGGATCTGGAAGCGGTCGCGCAAGGCATGGAAGGCGGCCGGACTGCAGCCGCTCGCGCTGCATGAAGGCAGGCACACGTTCGCGAGCATGATGATCGCGGCTGGGGTGAACGCAAAGGCGCTCACGACCTATATGGGGCACGCCTCCGTCCGCATCACGTTCGACCGCTACGGCCACCTGATGCCGGGCAACGAGACCGAGGCCGCCGGGCTCCTGGACGACTACCTCGAACGATCGACTGGCGCACAAACTGGCGCGCAGGGCCGCTAGCCCGCATGGCTGAGCGGAACCCATACGGCTAGCCACACCATCGAGGGGTGGCCCGCATGCGAACCGGGCGCACCGAGCAGGTCGGGCCACGACTCGAGGCGCCCGACCGACATCCCGCAGACCGAGCGGAACCCCGGCGAGGCGCGCTCCTTTCGGCGCTACGATCCGACCGTGGCGAGGCTTCGCGAGACCCTCGAGCGCGAGCTGAAGCTCGCTGTTCCTCCCGACTTCACGCTGCCGGACATCCCGGGGGAGCCGCTCGAGCCGAAGACGTTCACGTCCACGTACCACGACTCGCCGGACCGAGCGCTCGCGCGGGCCGGCGTCACGCTCAGACGCCGGGTGCAGGATCGCCAGGGCCTCTGGCAGCTCAAGCTCCCCGGCGACGGCGAGCGGCTGGAGCTCGAGATCCCGGGCGGCCCTGCCGCTCCTCCGCAGGAGCTCGCCGAGCTGCTCGTCGGGATTCTGCGCGGGCGGGCGCTCGAGCCCGCGGCAGTCCTGCGCACACGACGTGCCGGCGTGCGCGCGCACGAGAACGGGCGGGCCGTGGCGGACGTGACCGTCGATCAGGTCGCCGTCCTGGACGGGCGCCGGATTCGCGAGCGCTTCGTCGAGCTGGAGGTGGAGGCGCTCGAAGAAGGCGCCGACTCCCTGCCCGGGCTCGGGAAGACGCTCGCAGACGCCGGGGCTGCTCCGGGGGACGGCCGGCCGAAGGCATTCAGGGCGATGGGGTACTTCCCGACGGAGCCGGGCGTCCCGCCCTCCTGGGCACCGCCGCTCGAGCACGTGCGCGCGCTGATCGCACGCCAGGTCGCCGAGCTGATGGCGCACGACCCGGGCACGCGGCTGGGCGAGGACCCGGAGGAGCTGCACCAGGTCCGCGTCGCCACGCGGCGGCTCCGGGCAGTGCTGCGGGCGGCTCGGCCGCTTCTCGACCCGGCCTGGACGGGGTCGCTCCGCAACGAGCTTGCCTGGCTCGGCGGCGCTTTGGGCCCCGTGCGTGACCTGGACGTCCTCCTCGAGCGGCTTCGGGCCGAGACCGAAGACCTCGAGCCGGCCGAGCGCAGCGCCGCCGGTCGTTTCCTCGAGCTCCTCGGCGAGGAGCGGGACGCGGATCGGAAGGAGATGCTGGAGGCGATGACGAGCCCTCGCTACGCCGAGCTCCTCACCCGCCTGGAGGCGGCCGCGGTCGCGCCTCGGGGGCAGGAGGCGGATGTCTCGCTCCGGGACCTCGCCGCCCGCGAGTTTCGCAAGCTCCGGAAGGCGGTGCGCGCGCTGCCCACCGACCCGTCCGACGCGGAGCTCCACCGGGTTCGGATCCACGGCAAGCGTGCTCGCTACGCCGCCGAGCTCGCCGAGGGGGTCGTCGGAAAGCCGGCGCGGCGGTTCGTCGAGGATGCCAAGCGCCTTCAGGACGTCGTCGGCGAGCACCAGGACGCGGTCGTGGCGGAAGAGCGCATCCGGGGGCTCCTCGACCGCGTGCACAATCCCCTGGCGTACCTGGCGGCGGGACGCATCGTCGAGCGTGAGCACGCGCGCCGAAGCGAGGCCCGGGCTGCGTTCCCCGAGGCGTGGGCGGCGCTCGAGAAGAGCGGGAAGAGGGCCTGGCGCTGAGCACGACGGACGAGACCGTGCAGGCCGCCGGGGGGGTCGTCTCGCGGCCGGGCGCTGCCGGCGGGCCTGAGGTCCTGCTGGTCCACCGGCCCCGCTACGACGACTGGACGCTCCCGAAGGGGAAGCTCGACCCCGGCGAGACGCACGAGCAAGCCGCGCTCCGCGAGGTCGAGGAGGAGACCGGCCTGCACTGCGAGCTCGGCCGCGAGCTCGTGTCCACGAGCTACCACGACCGCAAAGGCCGGCCGAAGACGGTTCGCTACTGGGCGATGCGGCCGCTCGGAGGCTCCTTCCATCCCCACGACGAGGTCGACGAGGTGCGCTGGGTCTCGCTCCCGGACGCCGAGAGGCTGCTCACGCACGGCCACGACGGCGAGGTGCTGCGGGCGTTCGCGGACGGCGGGGCCTGATGGCGCTCCTCCTCCTTCGTCACGCGACGGCCGGACACCGGCGCCCGGGACACGCCGATGACCACCTCCGGCCGCTGGACGAGCGCGGGCGCCGCCAGGCCGCGGCGCTTGCGGCCCAGTACTCGGGCTTCGGAGTCGAGCGCGTGCTCACGAGCCCCTACATCCGCTGCCGCCAGTCGGTCGAGCCGCTCGCGGCGTTGCTCGGGCTGCCTGTCGAGGAGCGACGGGAGCTGGCCGAGGGCGCGACGAAGGCCGAGACACAGGCCCTCGTCGGCGAGGTCGCCGGCTCGACCGCCGTGCTCTGCAGCCACGGAGACATTCTCGCCGCGCTCCTCGGCGAGGAGCCGGAGAAGGGCTCGACCTGGGTGGTCTTGGCGGGCCCGGACGGCGGCATCAGCCGCCGGGACTACCTGTCCCCGCCCGCCTAGCGCCTCGGCCCGGCGAGGAGCCCTCCGGGCCGGAGCTCGATCCTCCGCTCCTGAGAATCGACCAGGGCGACCTGGTCGACCGGGACATGCACCAGCCAGCTCCCGAGCAGCCCGGCGCGCACCATAAGCAGCTTGGGACGCCCGTCCCGGCCTCCGAAGCGGACCTCCTCGACGACCCCGATGCGCGCCGTCGACCCGTAGACCCCGAAGCCCTCGCAGCGTGCAAGCACCTGCTGGGCCACCCGTGTCCTTTCCATCGTCTCCATGACCCCATGGTGCCCTGCCGTGCCGCACGGATGGGTGTCGAGGCCGTGAAGAAGCGGTGGCTACGCGGCGGACGCAGCCAGCTCCTCGAGGAGCGCGAGCGCCGCACCCTCGCGGAGGCCGGCGCGCGACACCTCGAGCGGGACGCCGAGGCGCGCCTGCAGGCTCGCGAGAATGACTGCTCCCGCCGCGACCGTGCGCGCGCGATGCTCGTGCAGGCCAAAGGTCCTGGCGACCTTTGCCGACGAGCGCTTCCCGAGGATACGGAGCGCTGCATCGAACTCGTCCTGCTCCAGCTCCCTGCCGACGAGCTTGCGCAGCGCGCGTGCGGTGCCGCCGGTCGCGAGAGCGACCTGCGGCAGCGGCGGGGCGAAGCCGTCCAGGTGGCGCTCGACCTCGTCGCGGGCCGCAAGGAGCGAGCGCTTCCCGGGCGGATCCTCGGCGAGAAACCGCTCGGTGAGCCTGACGGCTCCGATGTCCAGCGAGCGGGACCAGGCGGGGCCGCCCTCGGCCGTGCCGACGACCGCCTCCGCAGACCCTCCGCCGACATCGCATACAGCGACGCTCTCGGGCAGGGGCCCGGCCGACGCCACCGCGCCTGCGAAGGCCAGCCTGCCTTCCTCGTCGGCGGAGAGGACGCGCACGAGCGCACCCGAGGCGGCCGTGAGCTCACGCACCAGCTCCGCGCCGTTGGCGCTCTGACGGCCGGGCGCGGTGACGATCACCTCGACCGTGCCGGCGCCCGCGCTACGGGCGAGGCGCGTGTAGCCGCCGACGCAGCGCGCAGCCTCCGCGACCCGCACGGACGAGAGCCGCCCGTCGCGCTCCACGTCTCCACCGAGGAACAGGTGCTCGCGCTCCTCCCGGACGGTCTCGAGCCCCGCCCTGCTGCGCTGCGCGACCAGGAGGCGAACCGTGTTCGAGCCCACATCGACGATGCCGACCTTCATCGAATGCTCATTCTCACGTCAGGGTCGGCTGTAACCCTCTGAGCTACCGGGGCCGCCTGGCGACCCGCCTGCGGGCGCGCGTGCGCGACTTTCGCATCAGCGCGTCGTGGCTCCCACGCACCGGCTGGTCCTTGCGCGGGCGCAGGCGCTTCCAGCTCCCGTCGGGCTGGAGCGTCCAGGCCGTGTTGTCGTCGAGCAGCACGTCGAACGCCGTCGCCAGCTGAGCCTGCACCCTCGCATCCTCGACCGGGACGGCGATCTCGATGCGGTGGTCGAGGTTGCGGGTCATGAGGTCCGCGCTCCCGAGGAACGTGCTGGCGGCGTCTCCCGCCTCGAAGACGAAGAAGCGGCTGTGCTCGAGGAAGCGCCCGAGGACGCTTCGTACGCGGATGGTCTCCGAGAGGCCGCGCACGCCCGGCCGCAGCTGGCAGATCGAGCGGGCGACGATGTCGATCTCGGCGCCCGCCTGGGAGGCCGCGTACAGCTCCTCGATGATCGTCTGGTCGGTGAGCGCGTTCGTCTTCAGCCGGATCCGGGCGTGCTCCCCGTCGCCCGCCGCCTTGGCGACGGTGCGGATCTCCTCGACGAGCCGCCGCCGCAGGTTGAAGGGCGCGACGAGAATCTTGCGGAACGCCTGCGGGCGGCCGAAGCCGGTGACGTAATTGAAGAGGTCGGCGACGTCGGCGGCGATCTCCTCGTCGGCCGTGAACAGCCCGAAGTCCTCGTAGATGCGGGCGGTGAGCGCGTGGTAGTTGCCCGTCCCGACGTGGACGTAGCGGCGCAGCGTATTCCCCTCGCGCCGGACGACGAGGGTCGTCTTGGCGTGGATCTTGAGGTTCGGAAAGCCGTAGACGACGTGGACGCCCGCGCGCTCGAGCGCTCTCGACCACTCGATGTTCCGGTGCTCGTCGAAGCGGGCCTTCAGCTCCACCAGGCACACGCTCTGGCGTCCGTCCTCGGCCACCTGGATGAGCGCCGGGACGACCGGAGAGTCGTCGCTCGTGCGGTAGACGGTCGTCTTCAGGCCGATCACGGCCCGGTCGCGAGCCGCCTCGCGGACGAAGCGCTCGAACGTCGTCACGAACGAGTCATACGGATGATGGACGAGGACGTCCCCGCGCCGGATCTCCGAGAAGAAGCCTTCGACGCCGTGCACGGACGCGAGGCGGGCCGGCGTGCTCGGCACCCAGGGCTCGTCCTTCAGGTCCGGGCGGTCGAGAGCGGCGAGCTGCGAGAGATCGGCGAGATCGAGCGGCCCTCGGATCGGATACACCTGCTCCTCGCCCGCCCCCAGCCCCTCCGTCAGCCGCGCAAGCATCCGGCTCGAGACCGAGCCTGAGACCTCGAGCCTGACGACGTCGCCGAAGCGGCGGCGGCGGAGCTCGAGCTCGACGGCCTCGAGCAGGTCGTCCGCCTCGTCGGAGACCTCGAAGTCGGCGTCGCGGGTGACGCGGAAGACCGCCCGCTCCACGACCTCCATCTGCGGGAAAAGCCAGTCGAGGAAGTGCGCGATCACGGCCTCGAGCGGGACGAACGCGCTCCTCTTGCCGACTTCGAGGAAGCGCGGGAGGCCCTCCGGCACCTTCACGCGCGCGAAGCGCTCCTCGCCCGTCTCCGGGTCGCGAACGAGCACAGCCAGGCTGTTGGAAAGCCCAGAGATGTACGGGAACGGCTGTCCAGGCCCCACGGCGAGAGGCGTGAGCACAGGGTAGATCTCGCGATCGAAGCGCCGCTCCAGCTCGGCGCGCTCCTTCTCGGAGCACTCGTCCACCTGCGCGATCACGATGCCGCCATCCTTGAGCGCCGGCACGAGCTCCCGGCTCCAGAGCCGCGACTGGCGAGCTGTCAGAGAGAGCACGCGCTCGCGAATTTCGACAAGCGTTGCGGAAGGGGTCCGGCCGTCCGGAGAGCGCACGGCGATCCCGGCCGCCTCCTGCCCCATCAGCCCGGCCACGCGCACCATGAAGAACTCATCCAGGTTCGACGAGAAGATGGAGCAGAACTTCACGCGCTCGAGAACCGGGACCGTCGAGTCGCCCGCAAGCTCCAGCACACGCGCGTTGAACTCGAGCCAGGACAGCTCCCGATTCAGCAGTCGCTCGCCTTCCTGGGAGATCTTGGCCTCGGCCCGCATAGATGAAGAGTGCATCATCTCGGGGATCTGTGGGAAGCGAGGTTACGCTCTGGTGAAGAAATGGGGAACGCAGGACGGCCTCGCGGGGCCTGTGATCCTCGGTCTCGCCGCGCTCGATGCCGCCGGCTACAGCGTCATCGCGCCGACGCTGCCCACGATCGCGGAGACCTCCGGGGCGGGGCCGGCGCTGATCGGCGCGCTCGTGGCGACGTTCCCCGCCGGGGCGCTCGTCGGCTTCGCCCTCGCAGGCCCCGGAGTCAGGCAGGGCCGCACCCGTGAGGTGCTGGCGTGCTCTCTGGTCGTCGTCGCGATCGGGTGCCTCGGCTTCGTCCTGAGCGACGAGCTGGCGGTCCTGTTCCCGGCTCGGGCGCTCATGGGCCTGGGTTCCGGAGGCCTCTGGATGGGCGTCACGTTCGCGACGCTCGAGCGTTCACCGGGTCGCGAGTACCTCGGCATGGCCCGGCTGCTGGCTGCGTACTCGGCAGGAAGCCTGATCGGTCCGGCGCTCGGGGCGATCGGAGGCATCCAGGGGCCGTTTGCCGCCTATCTCGCCCTCGTCGTCGCCGGGGCCGTCGCGCTGGTCTTCCTCCGCCCGCCGGCCGTGAGGCGGACGTTCGCCTCCGACTGGAGCGCCCTGCGCGTGCCCGGCTTCTGGATCGCCTCCGGCGCCGGGCTCGTCGCGGTCATCGGCCTCGGGATCATCGAAGGAGTGCTGCCGCTCCACTTCGCGACCGCACTCGACCAGGCCCAGATCGGCGGCCTCTACTCCGGCCTGGCCCTCCTGCTCGCGGGGACGGCGGTCGCCGCCGGCCACGCACGGCCAAGGCTCGTCATCACGGCCGGGACGGCCTTGCTCGTCGCCGGGATCGCCTCAGCAGGCCTCACCGACACCGTGGAGCTGTGGGTCCTGACCCTGGCGATCGCCGGCGTCGGCTTCGGCCTGACCGAGACCGGCTCCGTGGGCCTCCTCTTCGAGGCGGTCGGGACCGAGCGCATCGTGACGGCGATGATCGTCTGGTCCCAGATCGGGATCGCCGGCTACCTGGTCGGCCCGCTGGCGGGCGGCGCGGTGGCCGAGACGCTCTCGTTCGAGTGGATCGGCCTCGTCCCGCTGGTGGCGGCGGCGGGGCTCACCGCGCTGGCCCTCGCCCTTGGCGGGCGCTATGCGGCCGCCGCCGGCTCGACGGCCGGCTCGGCGCGGAACGGGATGAGGTAGGCCGGCTGCGCCGAGCGGAGGAACGCGACGAGCTCCTCCTCGTCCTTCCCGCAGGGCAGCAGCGTCTTCCAGGACGAGACCTGCTCGCGGCGGTGGACGTCGCCGCTGGCGACCGCCGAGACACCGCAGCCGGCGACCCAGCCGTACACGATCGCCCCGTTGAAGAGCTCGGCGCGGTGAACCAGCGGTGCGAGGCTGGGCCACTCGCGCCAGAAGCGGCGCGTCGTCCGCGTCGGGACCGGGTCCCCGTCCGGTCCGTGCGGATGGGCCGCGATCAGCGCGGCACCTGCCTCCCGCGCGGCGAGGAGGGAGCCGACGAGGCCGATGTCGGGCGAGACGAACTCCCGCAGGCCGATCGCGAGCGCGTGGGCGGCCAGATCGGGGTCGCGGTGGTTGTGGGTCAGCTCGAGGCCCGGGACGACGAGCAGGTCGTAGAGCGCCCGGGCGCGCTCGGCCTCGGCCTCGACCGCCGCGAGGTACGCGCCGAACGCTGCCTCGTGAACGCAGGTCTCGGGCGCTCGCCATGGATCGTTCGTGCGCAGGACGTGGTCGGTGACGCAGAGGACGTCGAAGCCGGCCCGGCCGTACAGGTCGACGAGCTCCCGCAGGCTCAGCTCGCCGTCGCTCCACGTCGTGTGGGCATGGAGCTCGCAGAGCAATTCTCTCTCCATGACAGGAGTGTCGGCGGCGCTCGCACGAGGTTGGGCAACGGAGTGGTGAATGTCGTGGGAAAAGGCGGCAGCCCGCCGGCGAGGGTCGGCGGGCTGCCTGGGCGGGCGGGTGGGAGCCCGGGGCTACGTGCGCTGTCGGCCGGGACGGTGGACGGTGCCCGCCTCCTGCACGGAAAGGCCGTGGCGCCGAGCCGAGGGGAGCTCCCGGGAGGAGCCTTTGCTGACTGTCAATGCTGCCGCCGAGTCTCGACGACGAGACTGCGCCCGTGGGAACCGGAGTGGTGAAAATCCGGCGAGGACTCTGTTAGACGCCCCGGGGGGCGGAGTCTTCGAGAGCGACCCGCATGAGGTCGCGGATCGAGATGATCCCCACGACGGCGCCGCCGTCGAGGACGGGGAGATGCCGGAAGCCGCCGTGGATCATCAGCGACGCGGCGTGCCCGGTCTCGTCCGAGGCCTCGATCGTCTCCGGGTTCCTCGTCATCCAGTCGCGGACGCGCGCGCCCTCGGTGAGGCCGATTGCAACCGCGTTGAGGATGTCGCGCTCGGTGAGGATCCCCTCGAGCCGGTCGCCGTCCATGACGAGCACCGCGCCGACGGCGCGCGCGACCATGTGCTGCGCGGCTTCGCCGATCGACTCGTCCGGCGATGCCTTGAGCAGCTCGCGCGACATGTGGCTGGCGATCACCGACACCTGGGGCGATCTTAAGGGGAGGACGGCGTCGGCCGCTACTTCGCGACGGCGTCGAGCTTGTAGCCGACGCCGTAGCGGGTCTGCACGAACGTGTGCGCGGGCCCCAGCGACTCGAGCTTGTCCCGGATCTTGCGGACGAAGACGTCCACGGTGCGGTCGCGGTGCGTGAGCCGCCGGCCCCAGACCTTCTGGAGAAGCTCGTCCCGCGTCACGACCCTCCCGCGCTCGAGCGCGAGCGCGTAGAGGAGCCGGAACTCGGTCGGCGTCAGCTCCGCGCTCTCCCCGCGCACGTACGCCTGCACGTTCAGCGGGTCGACCTTGAGCTCCTCGATCTCGATTGGCTCGCCGCGGCGCTCGTCCTGGACGCGGATGCCGCGACGAGCCGCCGCGCGCACGCGCGCGACAAGCTCTTTCATGGAGAAGGGCTTCACCAGGTAGTCGTCCGCCCCGATCTCGAGGGCGTGCACCCGGTCGTGCTCGGTTCCGCGCGCGCTCACGACGACGATCGGCGTCCCGATCCCCTCCGAGCGGGCGGTCTCGATCAGCTTCCAGCCGTCGATGCCCGGAAGCATGAGGTCGAGCACGCAGACGTCGGGACGCTCGTAGCGCAGGCGCGCGAGTCCCGACTCCCCCTTGTTGACCCAGAGCGGGTCGAAGCCCGCCGTGGTCAGGTGCCTCGCCATGCCCTCGGCGATGACGTCGTCGTCCTCGATGATCAGCACCTTCGACACGTCACTCTCGATTCTGCCCGTGGGCGGTGAGGACGGGGGTGGCACAACGGTAGCGTAGTGGTGAAGAAGTGGTGAACCCAGCCAATGCGGGGGGTCGAACCGGCGGGTCCGGGCTACGATCCTCGCGAGTGCGGCGCTTCCTTCGACGCAACGGCGACAGCCCCCGGACCGACCCGGGGCTGGAAGAGCTTCGCATCGAAGCCCAGCGCGGGCGGGCTCTCGTGGAGGAGAGCCGCGAGATCGTGATCGTGCTCGACGACCACGACCGCGTGGTCGCCGCGAGCAGGCGCGCCCGCGAGCTCCTGGGCGGGCTCGAGGAGGGCGCCCCCGCTCCGGACGCGCTCCTCCGGAACGCGCCGCTGGCGATCCCGTACCAGGTGGACGGCCGCAGCGAGACGATCCTCTACGCCCGCGACTCGGGCGACATGGCCGCCTACGAAGAGCTGCGCGCCGGCTTCACCGCCGCCGTCTCCCACGAGCTGCGGACGCCGCTCGCCCGGGTGCTCGCACTGCTCGAGACCGCGACGCTGCCCGGGTCGGACGTCATCGAGCTCATCGAGCAGGCGCAGGGCGAGATCGACCAGATCCGGGAGCTGATCGACGACATCCTCTTCCTGTCCGAGCTCGAGTCCGGGCACGAGGTCGTCGGCCTCGGCACCACCCCGGTCTTCCCGATCGCAGTCGAGGTCGCGGAGAGCCTCGAGGAGCAGGCCGCCCGGGCCGGCGTGATCATCGAGCTGGTGGCCGACGAGGATGTCGAGCTGCCGTTGCGGCCTCGGATGATCCGCGTGGTCCTCCAGAACCTGGCCCAGAACGCGGTCCGCTACGCCGGCCCCGGTGCGCGCCTCCTGCTCTCCGTCCGCCAGGAGGCCCACGGCGTCGAGCTCGTCGCCAGCGACAACGGCGCCGGCGTTGCGGAAGAGGACCTCCCTCGTCTCTTCGAGCGCTTCTACCGTGCCGATCGCGCCCGCGCCTCGCGCGGGACCGGGCTCGGCCTCGCGATCGTGAAGCACGTGGTCACCTCGGCCGGGGGAACGGTGGAAGCCACCGGTGCCCGCGGGCGAGGGCTCACGATCCGCTGTTACTTCCCTGCTCCGTAGGGCTCTCTTTACCACCTCTTCACCAGTCGTTGACCCCCTTTCAGCCCATTACGCGCCGGAGCACGGCGACACTCGCCCCGATGCAACGACGCGAAAGGAGAAACGTGGGTATTCGTCCCATCCCGAGGCTCGTCCTCCTCCTGCTGGCGCTCGCGGTCCTGGCGCTCGGCGCCGCCGGGTGTGGCCGGGGCGACGACGACGACGACGCCGGCGCCGGCGACACGGCGACCGCCGTCGAAGACACCACGACAGAGGAAGCGCTTTCCGGCGACGTTCTCGCCGACGGCTCGAGCACGGTAGGCCCGCTGACGACGGCGGCCGCCGAGGCGTACCGCGAGGTTCAGCCCGACGTGAACGTGGAGGTCGGCATCTCCGGCACCGGCGGCGGCTTCGAGCGCTTCTGCGCCGGCGAGACGGACATCTCCGACGCGTCCCGCCCGATCAAGGACGACGAGGAGGCCCCGATCTGCGCCGACGCGGGGATCACGTACGTCGACTACACGGTGGCGATCGACGCCCTCACGGTCATCGTCAACCCCGAGAACGACTGGGCGACCTGCCTGACGACCGAGCAGCTGACGAAGATCTGGGCGCCCGCGGCCGAGGGCAAGATCACCAACTGGAACCAGGTCGACCCGAGCTACCCGGACGTGCCGCTGACCCTCGCGGGCCCGGGCACGGACTCTGGAACGTTCGACTACTTCACGGCCGAGATCAACGGCGAGGAAGGCGCGAGCCGCGCCGACTACAACGCCAGCGAGGACGACAACGTCATCGTGCAGGCGGTCGCCGGCGAGAAGGGAGCGCTCGGCTACCTCGGCTACACGTACTACGAGGAGAACACGGACACGCTCAAGGCGGTCGAGATCGACAGCGGCGGCGGTTGCGTCGCGCCGAGCGCCGAGACCGCCCAGGACGGCACCTACACCCCGCTCTCGCGGCCGCTCTTCATCTACGTGAAGGACGAGTCCATCCAGACGAAGCCGCAGGTGAAGGGGTTCGTCGACTACTACCTCAACAACCTCGACGCCCTCGCCGAAGTCGGCGCAGTTCATCCCCGTCACCGAGGACATCATTTCGGAGAACCTCGCGACGCTCGCCACGCAGGAGGGCTAGCCCGACCCGTGGCGACGAGCGACGTTACCGCAGGCGCGCAGCCGGATCCGATCCGGCTGCGCGCCGAGCGGAGGCGCTGGGGCGAGGATCGTCGTCAAGGTGTGCCTCGGCCTCTGCGCGCTCGTCTCGGTGGCGACGACGGTCGGGATCATCATTGCTCTGGTCGTCCCGTCGATCGAGTTCTTCCGCGAGGTCTCGATCGTGGACTTCTTCACCGGAGACCGGTGGGCGCCGCTCTTCGAGCCCGGCCTCCTTCGGCGTCCAGCCGCTGCTCGTCGGAACGCTCGTCGTCACCTTCTGGGCGTGCGTCGTCTGTCTTCCGTGCGGGCTCGGGGCCGCGATCTACATGAGCGAGTACGCGCGCCCGGGCGTCCGCAACATCCTCAAGCCCGCACTCGAGACGCTCGCCGGCATACCGACGGTCGTCTTCGGCTTCTTCGCCCTGACCTTCTTCACGCCGCCTTCCTGCAGGACCTCGGTCTCGGCGTGAACGTGTTCAACGTCCTCTCCGCCGGGCTGATCGTGGGCGTCATGCTCATCCCGGTCGTCGCCTCGGTCTCGGAGGACGCGATGAGCGCGGTGCCCCAGGAGCTCCGCGACGGCGCCTACGGGCTCGGCGCGACGCGCCTGCAGGTCTCGACCCGCATCGTCGTGCCCGCGGCGGTCTCCGGGATCGTCGCCAGCTTCGTCCTGGCGATCTCGCGGGCGATCGGCGAGACGATGATCGTGCTCATCGCCGCCGGCGGCATCGCCCAGATCACCTTCGACCCGCGCGACCAGGCCCAGACGATGACGGCCTTCATCGGCGCGACGGGCATCGGTGACGTCGCCACGGGATCGATCGAGTACAAGACCATCTTCGCGGTCGGCCTCACGCTCTTCGTGATCACGTTCATCATGAACATGATCTCGATCCGGCTCGTGCGGAAGTTCCGGGAGATCTACGAGTGAGCGTCGCTCCGGACACCATCGGGCGGCGCTCCAACGGCGACCGCGTCCGCGGGACCGCGTTCTACGTCCTGCTCCTCGATCTCCGTGACGCTCGGCTTCGTCCTCCTCGGTGTCCTGCTCGTCGACGTGATCAGGAAGGGCATCGGCTACGTGGACTGGACGCTTCTCACCGAGCCGAACTCCTCGGATCCGAACAAGGCCGGAGCCGGGCCCGCCATCCGCGGGACGATCTACATGATGGTCCTGCTCCTGGTGATGGTCGTCCCGATCGGCGTCGGGACCGCGCTCTACCTCGAGGAGTACGCGAACCGCGACCGCTGGTACAACCGGCTGCTCGAGATCAACATCCAGAACCTGGCCGCGGTGCCGTCGATCGTCTACGGGATCCTCGGGCTCGCTTTCCTCGTCCGCGGCATCGGGCTCGGACGCGTGCTCCTCGCCGGCGCCCTCATCCTCACGCTGCTCGTCCTCCCGACGGTGATCGTGGCGAGCCGGGAGGCGATTCGCTCGGTGCCCGACTCGATCCGTCAGGGCGCCTACGCGCTCGGTGCGACGCAGTGGCAGGTCGTGTGGCGCCAGGTGCTTCCCGCCGCCATCCCGGGAATCGCCACCGGCTCGATCCTCGCGCTCGCGCGCGCGATCGGCGAGACGGCGCCGCTCCTCCTGGTCGGTGCGCTCACCTTCGTGGCCGTGGACCCGACCTTGCTCGGCTCGTTCACGGCGCTGCCGATCCAGATCTACCAGTGGGTCGGGCGCCCGCAGGAGGAGTTCCGCCTCCTCGCCGCGGCTGGCAATCATCGTGCTGCTCGTGATCCTCTTGACCATGAACGCGTTTGCAATCTGGCTCCGCAACCGCTACCAAAGACGATGGTGATGTCTGACATGGAGAGCGCACCGCCCGCACCTGTAAAAATCGCCGGCATGGACGAGAAGCTCCTGACCGAACGGCCGTGAGACGGGTAGCTCGACCCGCAGGGACGTCCTCTTCGACGTCGCCGACCTGACGGTCTCGTACTCGGACGTCCCCGCGCTGAAGGACGTCTCGCTCGAGATCTACAAGAACTACGTGACCGCCTTCATCGGCCCGTCGGGCTGCGGGAAGAGCACCTTCATCCGCTGCTTCAACCGCATGAACGACCTGATCCCGAGCGCGGCGGTCGAAGGCCGCATCCTCTACCACGGCCTCGACCTGTACGGCCCCGAGGTGGACTCCGTCGAGGTGCGCAAGCGCATCGGCATGGTCTTCCAGAAGCCGAACCCGTTTCCGAAGTCGATCTACGACAACATCGCGTTCGGCCCGCGGATCCTCGGCTGGAAGAAGAACCTCGACGAGCGGGTCGAGCGGGCTCTCCGTCACGCGGCGCTCTGGGACGAGGTGAAGAACCGCCTGAAGGCGAGCGCGTACAGCCTCTCCGGCGGCCAGCAGCAGCGCCTCTGCATCGCGCGCTGCCTCGCCGTCGAGCCCGACGTGCTCCTGATGGACGAGCCCGCCTCCGCGCTCGACCCGATCTCGACGACGTCGATCGAGGACCTCATGCACGAGCTCAAGCGCGAGTACACGATCGTGATCGTGACGCACAACATGCAGCAGGCCGCGCGCGTCGCCGACATGACCGCGTTCTTCAGCGTCGAGGTCGACGAGGAGGCCGGACCGCCGCACCGGCATCCTCGTCGAGTACGACCAGACGCCGACGATCTTCACCAACCCGTCCGACAAGCGGACGGAGGACTACGTCACGGGGCGATTCGGATGAGGGTCACGCTCCAGGAAGAGCTCGACCAGCTCGAGGCCGCGCTCCAGGAGGAGGGCGCACACGTCCTCCGGACGCTCCGCGGCTGCCTGAACGCGCTCCTGCAGTCGGACATCGAGCTGGCCGACGAGGTGATCGCCTTCGACGACGAGATCGACGCGGCCTACCTCGGCATCGAGGAGGGGATCCAGTCGCTCCTCGCCCGGCAGACCCCGGTCGCCGTCGACCTGCGACTTGTCCTCGCCATCCTCCACAACAACCTCCATCTCGAGCGCATGGCCGACTACTGCGTGACCATCGCCAAGCTGACGAAGCTCGTCCACGAGGTCCCGCACGACGCGACGATCCTCGAGGGCTTCGAGGAGATGGGCCAGCGGGCCGAGGAGATGATCCGCGTCGCGCTGGACTCCTTCCGCGACCGCAACGCGGTCGCGGGCGGAGTCGCTCGTCGACCTCGACGAGCTGATCGACCGCGCGAACCGGCGCGTCGTGGGGCACGTCCTCTCGCTCGGCGCCGATCCTGCACTTCGCGAGTGGGGCCTGCGCATGATCATCGTCTCGCGCTGCCTCGAGCGCATCGGCGACCACGCCGTCGACATCGGCGAGCAGACCGCCTACCTGGTCAGCGGCGAGTTCCGCGAGTTCACCGATGCCTCGCACGAGACCGGCACGACGCCGCGCGACCTGAGGTGACAGGCCGCGCCGGGTGGTAGACCTTCCTCCATCCGGATCCGTGCCTCACTCAGCATCGCATTCGGTTTCGCGCTCCTGGCGCTGACCGCTGCCGCTCCGGCCCGAGCCGACACCGGGATCCTCGCCATCGGCGATTTCGGCGTGGGCGGCGAGCGCCAGCGCCTGACGGGCGCTGCCGTCGAGCGCTTCGCGGCGACGCGGCAGGTCGACGCGCTCGTGACGCTCGGCGACAACGACTACACCGAGCGGCCGGCCGCGTTCCGCTCCAACTGGCTCGGCTCGTTCGGCTGGGCCGCGGCGGACGGCCTGCTGGTCGCCGGGACGCTCGGAAACCACGACGTCCGCGTCGATCGGCGGCCGGTACGAGTTCGATCTCCTCGGGATGCCGCGCCGCTTCTATCAGCGCCGCGTGGGCGACATCGCCCTCTTCCTCGTCGACTCGAACGGGCTCGGCGCGACGCAGCTCCGCTGGCTCGACGCGGCGCTCGCGGCCTCGGACGCCCCCTGGAAGGTCGTCGCGATGCACCACCCGGCCTTCAGCTGCGGCGGCTACCTCGGCGACGCGGAGGTGCAGGAGGAGGCTCGTCCCGATCTTCGAGCGCAACGACGTCGACCTCGTGCTCGCCGCGCACGACCACAACTACCAACGCTTTGCGAGCCGGCACGGCGTCACCTACGTCGTCCACGGAGGCGGCGGAGCCCGTCTCTACTCGCCGACGGGCTGTCCGCGCTGGTTCCCACGGCGCGTGCGCGTCCGCAAGGCCCACGGCTGGCTCTACCTCCACGCGGACGCAAACTCGCTTCGCGTGCGCGCCGATCGGCCGGTACGGCGGCGCTCACGACGCCTTCGAGCTAAACCCCTAGGGGGTATAGTTCGAGGTCGATGACCACCGTGCAGCTCGAGCTCGAGGGCATGACGTGCGCGGCGTGCGCCGCCCGCATCGAGAAGGCCCTGAACAAGCTCGACGGCGTGGACGCAACGGTCAACTACGTCACCGAGCAGGCCGCCGTCCACTTCGAGGACGCCGACGTCGAGGTCGCGCGACCTCCTGCGAGCGGTCGAGAGCGCCGGCTACGGCGCCTCGCTGACCCGCTCGGAGCGCGACCGTGGAGACCGGCTCGGCCTGCGCCTGGCGGTCGCGGCGGCGCTCACGATCCCCGTCGTCCTGATCGCCATGGTGCCGGCCTTCGGCTTCGCCGGCTGGGAGTGGGTCGCACTGGCCCTCACCACCCCGGTCTGGGCCTGGGCGGGCTGGCCCTTCCATCGCGCCGCGCTGAAGAGCCTTCGCCACGGCGCCGCGACGATGGACACCCTCATCTCGCTCGGGACGACCGCGGCCTACGTGTGGTCGGTGGTGGCGCTGCTCGCCCTGGACGACGCCGAGGTCTACTTCGAGGTCGCGAGCGTGATCACGACCCTGATCCTGCTCGGCCGCTGGCTCGAGTCGCGGGCGCGCCGGCGCTCGGGCGCGGCCTTGCGGGCACTCCTCGAGCTGGGCGCGAAGGAAGCCCACGTGCTCCGCGACGGCGGTGAGGTGGCCGTGCCGCTCGAGGAGCTCGCCGTCGGCGACCTGTTCGTCGTCAGGCCCGGCGAGAAGCTCGCGACCGACGGCGTCGTGGTCGAGGGGCGCTCGGCGGTCGACCAGTCGCTGCTCACGGGCGAGCCGGTCCCCGTGGACGTGTCCCCGGGAGACGAGGTCGCGGGCGCCACGATGAACACGTCGGGCCGGCTGGTCGTGCGCGCGACCCGGGTCGGCACCGACACGGCGCTCGCGCAGATCGCCCGGCTCGTCACCGAGGCGCAGGCGGGCAAGGCTCCGATCCAGCGAATCGCCGACCGCGTCTCCGCAGTCTTCGTGCCGATCGTGATCGGGCTCTCGCTGGCCACGCTCGCCGGCTGGCTTCTCCTCGACGGGGACGTGGCCCAGGCGTTCACGGCCGCCGTCGCCGTCCTCATCATCGCCTGCCCTTGCGCGCTCGGGCTCGCCACGCCGACCGCGCTGCTCGTCGGGACCGGGCGCGGCGCGCAGCTCGGCATCGTCATCAAGGGCCCCGAGGTGCTGGAGCAGACCAGGCGCGTCACCACCGTCGTGCTGGACAAGACCGGCACGGTCACCGAGGGCCGTCTGCAGCTCGTGGACGTCGTCCCGGCCAACGGCGCGACCCGCGCCGACGTCCTCCGCCTCGCCGGCGCCGTCGAGGACGCGAGCGAGCACCCGATCGCCCAGGCTGTCGCCGCGGCCGCGCGCGCGGAGGTGGGCGCGCTGCCGCCGGTCGAGGACTTCGAGAACCGGCCGGGCTTCGGTGTCGTCGGCCGTGTCGAGGGTCATGAAGTCGAGATCGGCCGCGCGGCCGGCGGCATCTCGGTCGCGTGGGACGGCGAGCCTCGGGCAACGCTCGTGGTCGCCGATACCGTCAAGCCGACGAGCGCAGAGGCCGTGCGCGAGCTGCGCGAGCTCGGGCTCACGCCGGTGCTCCTCACCGGCGATCGCCAGGAGACGGGACGGGCGGTCGCAGCCCAGGTGGGGATCGAGCGCGTGCTGGCAGAGGTCTACCCCGGCGACAAGGCGGCCGAGGTGCGCCGGCTCCAGGAGGAAGGCGAGGTGGTCGCCGTGGTCGGCGACGGCGTCAACGACGCCCCCGCGCTCGCCCAGGCCGACCTGGGCATCGCCATCGGCACGGGCGCCGACGTCGCCATCGAGGCCAGCGACCTGACGCTCGTCTCCGGGGACCTGCGGGCGGCCGCGGACGCTATTCGCCTGTCACGCCGCGTGCTCGGGACGATCAAGGGCAACCTCTTCTGGGCCTTCGCCTACAACGTCGCCGCGATCCCGCTTGCGATCGCCGGCCTTCTGAACCCGATTGTGGCGGCCGCCGCGATGGCAGGCTCGAGCCTCTTCGTGGTCACGAACTCGCTCAGGCTGCGCCGCTTCCGCAGCCCGCGCGAAGCCGGCTAACGCGCCTCCAGCGGGTGGTGGCGCCCGTGGTAGGAGATCAGGGTGCAGAGGAGGCCGGTGAGGGCGACTCCCGGGCCGACCTCGAGGAGCAGGCGGGCCTCGTCGGAGCGCTCGACGCCGGTGACCAGCCCTCCCACCGCGATCCAGACCGCGGCGAGGATCGCCGGCAGAAGAAGCAGGATCACCGTCCAGTCGTGCCACGGCCGGTTCCGCCGCTCCCAGAGCAGGTAGTCGGTGACCGCGAGGACGAGAATCGCCAGGCCCGGGAGGATCCCCGTCAGCGCCTCGCCGGAGGCCGCCGCCACCCAGAGGGCGACCGCGACGGCGCCGATCGTCAGGTAGCGCGGCGCGGCTCCAGCTCCTCCTCGTGGCCTTCGACGTGGACGTCGGGGAGCCACGCGAGCCACGAGGGCAGATACCAGTTCCGGCTGCCGAGGAGCTTCATCGTCGCCGGGACGACGACGGAGCGGATGATCGTGGCATCGATGAAGAGCGCGACGGCGACGCCGAAGCCCATCTGCTGGAACATGACGAGGTCGCCGCGGGCGAAGCCTGCGAAGACGGCGATGATGATCAGCGCCGCGCCGGTGATCAGCCGCGCGGTCGAGCCGACTCCGAAGGCGACCGCGTCGTCGTTGTCCCCGGTCTGCGAGTAGCGCTCGCGGATCCGGCTGAGCAGGAACACCTGGTAGTCCATCGAGAGCCCGAAGAGCACCGCGAAGAGGAAGAGCGGCACCCAGGCCTCGACGATGTCCACCTGCTGGAAGCCGAAGAACTCGTTCCCGACTCCCTTCACGAAGACGAGCACGAGCAGGCCGTAGGCGGCGCCCACCGCCAGCAGGTTCATGGCGATCGCGGTCGCCGGGACGACGATCGAGCGGAATGCGATCGTGAGCAGGACGAAGCTGAGGCCGAGCACGAAGACGAACACGATCGGCAGCCAGGTGTCCATGACGTCGTAGTAGTCGATGTCCTCGGCGGTGCTGCCGCCGACGAACACCTGCGCCCCTGAGCCGGCGAAGGCCTGCGGGACCAGCTCGGTCCGCAGGTCGCGGACGGCCTCCACCGCCTGCGTGGACACGGAGTCGCCCGCGACCGGAACGGTCAGGACGATCAGGCCGCCGTCCGGGCTCGTCTCGGTCGTCGGCGGCCCGAAGATGTCGCGCTGCGAGAGCTCGTCCTCGAGCCGCTCCACCCCCGCCCGCACGTCGGGCGACGCCGAGTCGCCCTCGACGACGATGCGCACGGGATCGGTCGTCTGCCCGGGGAACTCGCGGTTCAGGAGCAGGAAACCCTGTTTCGACTCGAAGCGGTCGGGCAGCGTGCTGATGCCAGCGGTGCCGCTCTTGAGGGAGAGCACCGGGACGGCGGCTGCGAGCAGGAACACGACCGCGGCCACGAGGCTCACGACCGGCCGACGCATCACGGCCCGGACGATGCGCCCCCAGAAGCGGCTCTCGACACCGGCCCTCGTCCTGCCGAAGTAGGGCACCCGCAGCGAGTCGATGCGGTCGCCCAGCAGGCTGAGAACAGCCGGCAGCAACGTCAGCGCGGCGACGACCGAGACGATGCCGACGAGGATGGCGCCCGTCGCCAGGCTGCGCATGATCGTGTTGGGAACGAGCACGAGACCGGTCATGGCGAGCACGAAGGCGGCGCCGCTGAAGAGAACGGCGCGACTCGCCGTCGAGCCCGCCGCCTCGATCGCGTCGAGCTTCTCCCGCTCGTGCGAGCGCTCCTCCCGGAAGCGGCTGAGGATGAAGAGCGAGTAATCGATCCCCAGCGCCAGCCCCATGCCGAAGATCATGTTCGTGACGAAGACCGAGAGGTCGAAGACCTGGCCGATGATCGCCGTGAGCGCCAGGGCGACGACGATCGCGAGGAGCGCCAGGACGAGCGGGATGACGCCGGCGACGACCGTGCCGAAGACGAGGAGGAGCACGATCAGAGCGGCCGGGGCGCCGAAGAAGAGCTCGCCGTTCTGGAGGTCTTCCTCGGACAGCGTGCTGAAGTCCTCGTCGAGGGTGAGCTCGCCCGTGATCCCCGCCTCGACGCCCGGCTCCTCGTCGAGGCGCTTCACCGCCTCGATCACGTCTCCGAGGCGGTCCTCGTTCACCCCGAGGCCGACGAGGAGGGCGGTGGCGGAGCCGTCCTGGGAATCGAGCCGCTCCTGGCCCTCGTCCGCCGACGTGACGACGTTGGTCGCACCGGCCTGACTCAGCTCTTCGGCCAGCCTCGCCACCCGTTCCCGGTTCACCGTGCCGCCGTCGAAGCTCACGATCACGACCTCGCTCGTCGCCTGCTCGAACGCCTGCTGTGAGGGAGGGAAGTGCTGGACGAGGAGCTCCTCCGCCCGCTTCGAGTCGGTCTCGCTCGTGACCTCGCCCTCGGTGGTGAGCGTGTCGCCGAGGAGCACGGCGACGATCGCCATGGAGAGCACGACGACCGCGATCCAGAGGCCGACCGTCCGCCAGGGATGGAGAGCCGAGGCCCGTGCGAGGGATTCCGTGGAGAGGCTCACGGCCGCGAGGAAGTTAGCAGTCACTCACAAGAGAGTCAAGGGCCCGCGAGGTAAGGTCTCGCCGTGCTCGCCATCACCGCCGGGAGCTTCCACTTCACCGCGCGGCTCGAGGAGGCCGCCGCGCCGAGGACGATCGCCGCGCTCCGGGCCCTGCTCCCCCTGCGCAGCCAGCTCGTGCAGGCCCGCTGGAGCGGCGAGTCGGCCTGGGTGCCCATGGGCTTCGAGCTCGACCTGGGGATCGGCCCGGAGAACGCGAACAGCTACCCGGCGGCGGGCGAGATCCTGCTCTATCCGGGCGGCCTCTCGGAGGTCGAGATCCTCTTCCCGTACGGCGCGACGTGCTTCGCGAGCAAGATGGGCCAGCTGGCGGGAAACCACTTCGCGACGATCGAAGACGGCCGCGAGCAGCTGGCCGAGCTCGGTCGCGTCGTCCTCTGGGAGGGCGCACAGCCGATCGTCTTCGCAGAGGCGTAACGCCTCTTCGTCACCAGATCTTCTCCGCGCGGACACCTCGCCCTCGCGCAGCATCACGGGGATGAAGCTCTTCGTGGTCGCGTGGCGAGAGGCGCCCGTCACCCGCTCCATCGCGGCCGCGGGGGCGCGGATCGGGCTCGAGACGGCCGTGCTGACGCCTCCGGAAGCTGCGCGCCGAGCCGTGGCGGGTGACACGGTGCTGGCCTACCTGGACGTCCGGCCGACGCTGGACGGCGTCGAGTCCGGCGTCGCCAAGCTCCGCGGGATGCGATCGCGCGGGATGACGATCCTGAACGGGCCGGAGGCCGTAGGCGCCTGTCACGACAAGCTCGTCACGGCGCTCCGTCTCGGACGCGCCGGGCTGCCGCATCCCGACACCGCCTACCTGAGCGCGGCCTCGACCCGGCGCGACGTGTCGCGCCTCCGCTTCCCGGTCGTCGTCAAGCCGCGCTTCGGGAGCCGGGGCGAGCACGTTTCCCGCTGCGCCGACCCGGACGCGCTCGGCTCCCTCTTGGGGCGCCTGCGAAAGCTCGGCTGGTTCCGGCGGCACGGCGCGCTCATCCAGGAGCTCGTCCCGCCGGCGGGCTACGACACGCGCATCCTCGTCGCCGGAGGGCGCGCGGTCGGCGCAGTGCAGCGCGTGGCCGCGCCCGGCGAATGGAGGACGAACGTCGCGCTGGGTGCCTCCCGCCGACCGGTACAACCGCAGCCACGGGAGTGCGAGCTCGCAGTCACCGCCGCCGCCGCGGCCGGCACGGACCTGGCCGGCGTCGACCTGATTCCGCGCCCCGACGGCAGCCTGGCCGTGCTCGAGGTCAACGGCGCGCCCGAGTTCACGGCGGCTTACTCTCTCGACGGCCGCGACGTGTTCGAAGCGGTTGTGCTGGCGCTCCTGCTGCCCGAGCCCGTCGGGGCCGAGCTCGCTCCCGTCACCGGGCCCTAGCCCGCCCCGGAGAGCGTGATTCGCCCTTCGAGCAGCGCGCGGCCGACCACGGCGCCCTCGAGCCCCAGGGCGACCAGCGCGTCGACGTCCTCCTCGGAGCGAATCCCCCCGGCCGCCAGGATCGGCAGACCGGAGCGGTCCCGGACCCGCGCGAGCAAGTCGAGGTCGGGGCCGGTCATCGTCCCGTCGCGCTCGATTGCGGTGCAGAGGAGCCGGCGAACCCCGGCTTCGGCGCAACGCTCGGCGAACTCGTCCGGCGAGAGCTCAGTGACCCTGCTCCAGCCCGCTACCGCGACCCGGCCCGCGCGCGCGTCGACGGCGACGACGAGCCGCTCGCCCAACGCGGCCGCCAGCTCGACGAGCACGTCCGGCGAGTCGAGCGCCGCGGTCCCGACGACCACCCGCGCCGCACCCGCATCGAGGAGCGCCTGCGCGTCGCCGGGGGAGCGGACGCCCCCCGACGCCTGCACGGGGGTCGGCGCAGCGGCGACCGCCAGCCCGCCGACGAGCTCCGGCCGGATCCGCCCCGTGCGGGCGCCGTCGAGGTCGACGACGTGCACGAACGGCGGCCGCGCCTTCGCGAAGCGCGTGACCAGCTCGGCGGGGTCGCCCGCTCGCGCGACGACCTCGTCGAACTCACCCTGATGCAGCCTGACGGCCTCGCTGCCGACGACGTCGACCGCCGGGATCAGCTGGAACGCGTGTCGCGCCTCCTCCCCCACTTGCGATGACATATTAACATGATAATATGCTAGCCGTCGGATGGCGGATCGATCACACCCATGGCGAACCCCGGAAATGGAAGACCTCTTCGAGGCGATTCAGGGTCTCGACGGGCCGGACGAGGTGGAGCGGTTCCTGCGGGACCTGTGCACGCTGAGCGAGCTGGAAGCGATGGCGCACCGCTGGGAGGTGGTCAAGCTGCTCGACCAGGGCCTCCCCTACCAGGAGATCGCCAGGAGAACGGGCGCCTCGACCACGACCGTGACGCGCGTCGCGCATTGGCTGCGCCACGGCGAGGGCGGCTACCGGGCGGCGCTCGACCGACGGACACAGCTCTCCCCGACAGCCTGAGGATCGCCGTCCCTGCCAAGGGGCGCCTGCGCGAGCCCTCGATTGCGCTCCTCGACGACGCGGGCCTCGGCCCCGAAGCGCCGGGCGAGCGTGCGCTCGCGTTTCCGTGCCGCAACGCGCCGGTGGAGGTCCTGCTCGTGCGCGCCGCCGACATCCCCGAGTACGTCCAGGACGGCGTGGTCGACTGCGGGATCACGGGCGCCGACCTCGTCGCGGAGCGCGGGGCCCGCGTGACCGAGCTGCTGCGCCTCGGCTTCGGCGGCTGCACCCTCCAGGCGGCGGTGCCGCAGGAGTCGCCTGTCGCCGAGCTCACCGCGCTCGCCGGCCTGCGCGTGGCGACTGTCTATCCCCACCTCACCTCGCGGCTCCTCGCGGAGCGGGGCGTGACGGTCGAGCTCGTGGACGTCACGGGCTCGGTCGAGGTGGCTCCCCGGCTCGGCCTGGCGGACGCGATCGTCGATCTCGTCTCCAGCGGGAACACGTTGCGGACGAACGGCCTCCGCTCGCTTGGCACGCTCTTCTCCTCCGAGGCTGTGCTGGTCGCGGCCGAGGAGCCCGACGACGCGTCGCTCCGCCTCCGGCGGATCCTCGCCAGCGTCGTCCAGGCGCGGGAGGCGCGCTACCTGATGCTGAACGCGCCCGAGAGCGCGCTCGGGGAGATCTGCGAGCTCGTGCCGGGATCGGGCGCGCCGAGCGTCATCCCGCTGGCGGAGCCAGGCATGGTCGCGGTGCACGCGCTCGTCCCGGCTGCCGACGTCTGGCAGCTCCTGCCCCGCCTCGAGGCTGCAGGGGCAAGCTCGATCCTGCTCGTTCCGGTCGAAAGGATGTTGGCATGAGCGACGTCGCCCGCATCGTCCAGGACGTTCGCGAGCGCGGCGATGCGGCTCTCGCCGACTGGTCCCGCCGCTTCGACGGCGTCGAGCCGATGCTCGCCGAGCCGACCGGCGAGATCCCCGAGGACGCGCTCCTCGCGCTCGCCGACGCGGTCCGCCGCTGGCACGAGCTGCAGCGCCCGGCCGACCTGGTGGAGGAGATCCTCCCCGGCGTCGTGCTCGAGCGGAGGTGGAGACCGCTCGAGTCGGTAGGCATCTACGTGCCACGGAAGCTCGTCTCGAGTCTCGTGATGTGCGCCGTCCCGGCGCAGGTGGCCGGTGTCGGGCGGATTGCCGTGATGACCCCGGCGGAGGGTGCCGGGACCGTCGCACGGGCGGCCGGGCTCCTCGGTCTCGACGAGATCTGGGCCGTCGGCGGGCCCCAGGCGATCGCCGCACTCGCCTACGGCACGGAGACGATCGCGCCGGTGGACAAGATCTTCGGGCCTGGGAACGCGTTCGTGAACGAGGCGAAGGCCCTCGTCTCGCGCGACGTCGAGGTCGACCTCCCCGCCGGCCCGTCCGAAGTGATCGTTCTCGCGTCCCAGGGCGCCGACCTGGCGGTCGCCGACCTCGAGCTCGCCGCCCAGCGCGAGCATGGCCCCGACGTCGTCTGCCTGCTGGTGCAGGCGGACGGCGACCTCGAAGGGGCGCTCGCACAGGTCGAGGCGCTGGCGCCCGAGCACCTCGTCCTCCTCGGGGAGGACGCCGAGCGGCTGGCGCCGCGGGTCCGCAACGCCGGCGCGGTCTTCGTCGGACGCTGGTCGCCGGTCGCCGCCGGCGACTACGCCACGGGCGGAAACCACGTCCTCCCCACCGGCGGCCGTGCCCGCGCTGCCGGCGGCCTCGGCCTGGAGGCGTTCCTGAAGCCGGTGACCGTGCAGCGGCTGACTCCGGAGGGGCTCGAGCGGGTGCGGCCTGTCGTGGAAGCCCTGGCGACGCTGGAAGGCATGCCCGCGCACGCCGAGGCGGTGCGGCGGTGAGGACGCTCCCGGCCGAGTTCGCCGCGTACTCCTGGGCGCCCTCGACCCGCGAGCTGGCCGAGCGCCTCGGGCTCGACCCGAACGAGATCGTCCGCTTCGACGGGAACGTGCCCGCCTGGCCGCTCCCCTCCTCGCGTCCGGGTGCGCTCGCCTCCGCGCTCGCCGACGTCCAGAACTATCCGCACGGCGGCTACACGGAGCTGACCGCGGCCATGGCCCGCTACGCCGGCGTCGAGCCCGAGAACGTCGTGCTGGGCGCAGGCGCTGACGACCTCATCCTGCTCAGCGCTCGATCCTTCGCCGGGCCGGGGGACCGCGTCGCGATCGCCGACGACCCGACCTACCCCCTCTTCCGGATCGCTGCCAACCTCGCCGGTGCGGAAATCGCCGACGACGACCCCGTGGTCACGTTCTGCTGCAGGCCGAACAACCCGACCGGGGCGCTCGGCGATCTCCCCGCTGCGCGGCCGCTCGTGGTGGACGAGGCCTACTTCGAGTACGCGGGCGAGACCGCCGCCGGGCGAATCGAGGAAGGCGTCGTCGTCCTGCGCACGTTCTCGAAGGCATTCGGTCTCGCCGGCGGACGCGTCGGCTATGCCCTCGCCGACGCCGAGACGGCCGCCGAGCTCAACCGGCGCCAGTCCCCGGCACCGATCTCCACGCTTTCCGCGGCTCTCGCGCTCGCCGCGCTCGCCGACCCGCCCGACGTCTCGGCTCAGGTCGAGGAGCGAGAGCGCCTCGCCCGCGGACTGCGCGCCCTGGGCCTCGAGCCACTGCCCTCCCGTACCAACTTCGTCTTCGTCCCCGTCGAGGCGCCCGATGAGCTGGGCGCGGCGCTGCTCCGCTCGGGCCTCGTCGTTCGCGTCTTCCCCGACGGGATCCGCGCGTCAGTCCGCGACCCGGAGGACGACGATCTCCTGCTCGAAGGGATCGCACGCGCTCTCGACCGTCCGGCACCGGTCGCGGCCTCAGGCGGTCGAAGTGCCCGCCACGTCCGGGCGACCGCAGAGACCCGCGTCCGCGTGCGGCTCGCGCTCGACGGCGCAAGCCGTGTTCGGGTGGCGACGGGCGCCGGGATCTACGACCACTTTCTGGAGCAGCTCGCCTTCCACGCCGGCTTCGACCTCGTCCTCGAGGCAGCCGGCGACCTCGAGACGGGCGAGCACCACACGGCCGAGGACGCCGCCGTCGCCTTCGGCGAGGCGCTCGACCGCGCGCTGGGAGATCGGCGGGGAATCGCCCGCTTCGGCGACGCGGTCCTGCCGATGGACGACGCTCTCGCGCGGGCCGCGGTCGATCTCGGGGGACGCCCGGCCGCGGAGCTGCGCCTCGAGCTCGACCCGGGGCTGGCCGACCACGTGCTCCGGAGCTTCGCGCAAGCAGGTCGTCTCGGCCTGCACGTCGAGTCGGAGGGTCGGGATCCGCACCACGTCGCCGAGGCCGCCTTCAAGGCGGCCGGGCGCGCGCTGCGGTCGGCGGTGCGGGCCGAGGGGTCAGGGGTCCCGTCCACGAAAGGATTGCTGTGAGGGTCGCCGTCTGCGAGTACGGCGCCGGCAACGTGCGCTCGGTCGTCCTGGCCTGGGAGCGCCTCGGTGCCGACGTCGCTGCGACGAGCGACCCGGAGCTGGTGGCGCGCGCCGATCTCGCCGTTCTCCCCGGTGTGGGATCGGCGCGCTCCGCCATGCAAGGTCTCGCCGCCCGCGCGCTCGACGACGCTCTCCGCCAGCGGGTTGCCGTGGGAAGGCCGACGCTCGGGATCTGCCTGGGGCTCCAGCTGGCCCTCGAGTCGTCGGACGAGGACGGCGGCGTCCGGGGACTTGCCCTCCTACCAGGACGCGCCGTGCGGCTCCGTCGGGGGCGCGTTCCCCGCATCGGCTGGGCGCCTGTCGAGCCGGGCGGCGAGGAGTTCTACTTCGCCCATTCGTACGCGGCGGAGACACCGGCCGCTACGGCGACCTCGGAGGGGATCGTGGCTGTCGCCGAAGCGGGCAGCTTCGTCGGCGTCCAGTTCCACCCGGAGAAGAGCGGACGCGCGGGCGCGCGCTTCCTCGAGCGATGCCTCTCCCCCGCCTGATTCCCTGCCTCGACGTGGCCGCGGGTCGCGTCGTCAAGGGCGTCCGCTTCCAGGGGCTCCGCGACATGGGCGACCCCGTCGAGCTCGGCGAGGCGTACTCGGAGGCAGGGGCCGACGAGCTTGTCTTCCTCGACGTCGAGGCGACGATCGAAGGGCGCGAGACGCTGCTGGGCCTCGTCCGGAGGGTCGCTGAGCGGCTGGCGATCCCCTTCACCGTGGGCGGCGGCATCCGGACCGTCCGCGACGCGGACGCGCTGCTCGAGGCCGGTGCCGACAAGGTGAGCGTCAACTCTGCGGCCCTTGCCCGGCCGGAGCTGCTGACGGCCCTGGCGGAGCGACTGGGCTCGCAGGCCGTCGTGCTGGCGATCGACGCGACCGGGGGCTCGGTGCGCTCTCACGCGGGCGGAGTGACGACCGGCCGCACGGCGGCCGAGTGGGCGCGCGAGGGCGAGGAGCGCGGCGCCGGCGAGATCCTTCTCACCTCCATCGACACGGACGGCACGCGTGACGGCTACGACCTCGGCCTGACCGAGGAGGTCGCCCGCGTGGTCTCGGTGCCCGTAATCGCGTCCGGAGGAGCGGGATCGACGGCACACGTCGCGGCGGCTCTCGAGGTCGCGCAGGCGGCCCTGCTCGCGTCGATCCTCCACGAGGACCCCGCTCGCCTGGTCACCCTGCGCGACGAGCTCCGCGGCCTGGGGGTGCCGCTCAGAGATGCCGCCTGACCGCTCCCAAGCAACAGACTGTTACTTGGGAAGGAGCTCCCGTGGCCGCTGAGGGGGAGCTGCGCGCGGCGATCGTCCAGGACGCGGAGTCGGGGCGCGTCCTCATGCTCGCCTGGATGGACGACGAAGCGCTCCGCCTCACCCGCGAGACCGGCGAGGCGCACTTCTTCAGCCGCTCCCGCAACCGGCTCTGGCGCAAGGGCGAGACCTCCGGGAACACGCTGGCGGTCGAGGAGCTGCGGGACGACTGCGACGGCGACGCGTACGTCCTGCGCGTCCGGGCCGACGGGCCCGCGTGCCACACCGGCTCCGTCTCCTGCTTCGCGCCCTGGCTCTGGCGCCGCGTCCGGGAGCGCGCCGAGACGCGGCCGGAGGGCTCCTACGTGGCCAAGCTCCTCGAAGGCGGGCCTGGGGCCTGCGCGCAGAAGCTCGGCGAGGAGGGCGTCGAGGCGGCGCTCGCGGTGGCGTCCGAAGACGACGAGCGCGTGGTCTCCGAGCTCGCCGACCTGTGGTTCGCGAGCTACGTCGCCCTCGCCGCGCGCGGCCTCGACCCGGCCGCTGTCGAGGCCGAGCTCGAGCGGCGGGCCCGCTAGGCGGCGTCCGTCTCGGCGCCGCCGTCCTCGGTGCCCTCGTAGGCGCTCTGGAGGGCCGCCACGTTCGCCTTCGGGACGACGTGCCAGAAGTCCGGTACGACTTCCTCCCACCTCGTCAGGAGCTCTTCCGCGCGGGTCGAGCCCGTGTAGCGATGGTGGCGCTCCACGAGCTCGCGCAGCGCCTCGGCGTCGCGGAGGTCGAGCCGGCGGGCGGCGACGAGTTGCTCGTTGACCCGCAGAGGCAGGCGCTCCTCGGGGTCGTGGACGTAGACCTCGCCGCCGCTCATGCCGGCTCCGAGGTTGACGCCGTGCCGGCCGAGAATGACGACGGTGCCGCTCGTCATGTACTCGCAAGCGTGGTCGCCGACGCCCTCGACGACGGCGACGGCTCCCGAGTTCCGCACGGCGAGCCGCTCGCCGGCGCTGCCGGCGCAGAAGAGCTCGCCGCCGGTGGCGCCGTAGAGGACGGTGTTGCCGAGCAGGCAGGGATCACCCGCATCGTCGGCCGGCGGGCGAACGACGATGCGGCCGCCGCTCATCCCCTTGCCGACGTAGTCGTTGGCCTCCCCCGTCAGGTCGAGCTCGACGCCGGCAGCGAGGAAGGCGCCGAAGCTCTGGCCCGCGACGCCCTCGAAGCGCGCGCGGATGCGGCCGGGCGGCGCGTTGAGGCCGAACTCCTTGCCGATGCGGCCGCCGAGGCGCGCGCCCACGGTGCGGTCGCCGTTTCCGATCGGGTACGCGAGCTCGACGAGCCGGGAGTCCGTCAGGGCGGGCGCGGCCTCGTCCGCCAGGCGCGCTCCGAGCTCCCACCCGCTCGCAGCCGTCCCGTGCTCGCCGGCATAGTGCGCCGTGCCCTCGCCGGCCCGCCCGAGCAGCGGTGCGAGGTCGAGCGCGTCCGCCCGCGGATCGCCGGTCGTCCGCTGGCGGAGAAGCTCGACCCTGCCGACCGCCTCTTCCAGCGAGCGCAGGCCGAGTGAGGCCAGCACGCGCCTGACCTCCTCGGCGACGAGCAGCAGGTAGGTCTCCACCATCTCCGGCGTCGCGTCGAACTTCGCGCGCAGCTCGGGCCGCTGGGTGGCGATCCCGACCGGGCAGGTATCCATGTGGCACGTGCGCACCAGCAGGCAACCCTCGGCGATCAGGAGCGCCGTGCCGAAGCTGACCTCGTCGGCGCCGAGCAGCGCCGCGACCACGACGTCGCGGCCGGTCTTGAAGCCTCCGTCCACGCGGACGCGCACGCGCCCGCGCAGGCCGCTCGAGACGAGTGCCTGCTGCGTCTCGGCGAGCCCCAGCTCCCAGGGGGCGCCGGCGTTCTTGATCGACGTGAGCGGGCTCGCGCCCGTGCCGCCGTCCGAGCCGGCGACGTGGACGACGTCGGCCAGCGCCTTGACGACGCCGGCCGCGATGATCCCGACGCCCGCCTCGGCCACGAGCTTGACGGAGACGTCGGCGGCGGGGTTCACCTGGCGCAGGTCGAAGATGAGCTGCGCGAGGTCCTCGATCGAGTAGATGTCGTGGTGCGGCGGCGGCGAGATCAGCGCGACGCCGGGCCGCGTGTGCCGCATGCGCGCGATCTCGGCGGTGACCTTGTGGCCGGGGAGCTGGCCGCCCTCGCCGGGCTTGGAGCCCTGCGCGATCTTGATCTGGAGCTCCCGCGCGAAGGCGGCGTACTCGGGCGTGACGCCGAAGCGGCCCGACGCGATCTGCTTGATCGCCGAGTTCGACTCCGACCGAAACCGGTCCCGCTCCTCCCCGCCTTCGCCCGTGTTCGCCTTCGCGCCGATGCGGGCGAGCGCGAGCCCGATCAGCTCGTGGGCCTCAGAGGAGAGCGCGCCCAGGGACATCGCGCCGCCCGAGAAGCGGCGCACGATCTCGGTGACAGGCTCGACCTCGCCGACGGGGACGGGCGGCTCGGCCGGGACGAGCTCCAGGAGGTCGCGCGGCTCGAGGGGTGAGCGGTCGTTGACCAAAGTGGAGAAGCGCTCGTAGAGGTCCCAGCCGCCGCCGTTCACGGCCCGGCGGAGATGGTGGGCGGCGCGCACCTCCTGCAGCGCCGACACGACCTCGGGCGTCGTCGCGTGCGGCTCGCCGCCTTTCCGGAACTTGACGTAGCCGGGGTTCTCGAGCTTGGGGCGCGCTTCCGCGGCTGCCTCCAGGCGCCCGAGCGCCTCCGCCTCGAGCTCGGCGAAGCCGATGCCGCCGAGCCGGGACGGCGTGCCCGTGAAGGCGAGGTCGACGACGTCCTGGGCGAGCCCGACCGCCTCGAAGATCTGCGCGCCGCGGTAGCTCGCCACGTCCGAGATCCCCATCTTGGACATGACCTTGAGGATCCCGTCCTCGACCGCGTCGCGGAACCGGCGCTGGGCCTCGTCCGGCGAGGGGTGGTCGCCCCCGATCTTGTCCGCCGCCGCGAGCGCGGCCATCGTCTCCAGGACGAGCACCGGGCAGATTGCGTCGGCGCCGTAGCCGAGCAGCGTGGCGAAATGATGGGTCTCGCGCGGCTCGTCGCTCTGGACGATCAGCGACGCGCGGGTGCGCAGGCCCTCGGCGACCAGGCGCTGGTGGACCGCGCCGGTGGCGAGGAGCGACGGGATCGGCGCGCGTCCGCCCTCCCGACCGCCGTCGCTGAGGCGGAGCAGCTCCGCCCCCGCCGACACGGCGACGACCGCCTCGGCGCCCAAGCGCTCGCAGGCGCCACGCAGGCCTTCGGCCGCGTCGAACGTCGCGTCGAGGACGACGGCGTCCAGCTCCGCGACGGCCGACGGGTACAGGAAGAAGCTCTCCAGCTCGATCAGCCGAGCCGCCTCGGGGCCTTCGGTGAGAAGCGGCGCCCGGGCGCCGAGGAGCGTCCGCAGCGACATGACGAGACGCTCTCGCAGGTGGTCGATGGCCGGGTTCGTCACCTGGGCGAAGCCCTGCCTGAAGTAGCTCGGCAGCGGCCGGGCCCGGCCGGCGAGCGGCGGCAGAGCCGTGTCGTCGCCCATGGACGACACCGGGTCGTGGCCACTCGTCCCGATCGGCCGCAGGACCAACGAGAGCTCCTCGCGCGTGTAGCCCGCCGTGACCTGGCGGGCGGTCAGATCCTCCTCTGGCGGCGGAACCGGCTCGCCCGGCTCGACGCGGCGGATGCCTTCGGCCAACCACTGCCCGTAGGGGCGGCGGCGCGCCAGGTGCAGCTTGATCCCCGGGCCGGCCTCGACTCCTCGGCCCGGATCGACCGTGAGCATCTGGTTCGGCCCGAGCTTGCCCCGGACCACGGGCCCTCCGTCCGGAAGCGGTACGACGCCGGCCTCGGACGCGCACGCCACGAGCCCGCCCTCGACGAGGGCGTAGCGGAGCGGGCGCAGGCCGTTGCGGTCGAGCGTGGCTCCGACGACTCGGCCGTCGGTGAAGACGATTCCCGCCGGCCCGTCCCAGGGCTCGACCAGGCCGGCGTGGTAGCGGTAGAAGTCCCGGATCTCCTCCGGCATGACCGGGTTCAGCTCCCAGGACTCCGGGATCAGCATCGCGATCGCGTGGCGCACGTCGCGGCCGCCGCGGACGACGGCCTCCAGGGCGTTGTCGAGGATGGCCGAATCCGAGCCCGACTCGTCCAGAGGCGAGGCGTCGAGGAGCGGGTCGCCGAAGCCGAGGTGCCCGGCGCGCGCCCGCATCCAGTTGACGTTCCCGCGCACCGCGTTGATCTCGCCGTTGTGACAGAGGAGCCGGAACGGCTGCGCCCGCTCCCACGTGGGCCCGGTGTTGGTGGAGAAGCGCTGGTGGAAGATCCCGAACGGGACGGCCACGCCGGGGTCGCGCAGGTCGGCGTAGAAGTCGGCCAGGTGGTCGGCCGCGCAGAGCGCCTTGTACGTGACGGTGCGGAAGGAGAGGGAGGCGACGTAGGCGCCGTCGACGCTCTCGGTGCGCCGGCGGGCCCGGTAGGCAAGCAGCTCGAGCTCGTCCTCCTCGAGACCCGGCGGTCGCAGCAGGACGAGCTGCTCGACCTGCGGAAGGCTCGCCCGTGCCTCGTCCCCGAGCGCCTCGGCGGTGACCGGAACCGGCCGCCACCCGGCCGGCTCCAGCCGCTCCGCGGCGCAGGCGGCCTCGACCGCCTCGCGGGCGCCGCCGTCCCGCAGGAAGACCATCGCGAGCCCGCAGCCGGGCTCCGGCTGGAGCGCCTGCGGGATGGGAAGGAGGACGCCGGCTCCGTCGCCGGTCAGCCGGTCGGCGGCGGTCGCCCCGCGGTGGCGGACGTTGGTGAGCCCGGCGAGCAGGAGGTCCACGACCTCGCGGGAGGCGTGCCCTGCCGGATCGGCGACAAAGCCGATCCCACAGGCGTCGCGTTCTGCATGTGGGTCGTGGAGGAGTGCGCCTGGGCGCATTCGCGGCCTCCGGTGCTACGTCGAGGTGGAACCAACCCCCGCCTCTGCTCTTCAGCTAGTCGGCGGAGGCGGGAGGAGCGGGAGGCCGACTAGCTCGAACTGGCGCGCGCGATGATCGGACGAATCCGCTTCGGAAAACCGCTGGCTGTCGCGCGCGTCATTGAACTGCGAAGAGTACGCAGTGGGCTGTTGCGCCGTCAAGGCTTTCAAAGGTAAAGTTTCAACGTCGAGCGGGCCACCCCCGCTCCGCATCGAGAGAGGCTGAGGGAACCGGCCCTGTGAAGCCTCGGCAACCTGCCCCCGAAGGGCAAGGTGCCAAGCCCGGCGGGCTTCGGCCCGGAGGATGTCGAGCGAATTCCACAGGAGGCTCCCGTGCCCGCTACCGCACTCCGTTGCACCAACTGCGCTACCGAGCTCGAGCTCGAGGCCCTCGGCGCGTGTCCACGCTGCTTCGCGCCGCTCGAGCCCGTCTACGACCGGGAAGAGCTGAGACGAACGGCGACCCGGGAGCGCATCGCGGCCGGCCCGCCGTCGATCTGGCGCTATGCCGCGCTCCTCCCCGTCGCGCCGCCGGCCGAGCAGCGCCTCGCACCCGGCCTCACGCCGCTCGTGCGCGCGCCCCGGCTCGCCGGGGCCGTCGGCGTGCGCGAGCTCTGGCTCAAGCTGGACACGGCCAATCCGACCCACTCCTTCAAGGACCGCGTCGTCGCCGTCGCCTGCGCGAAGGCGCAGGAGCTCGGGCTGACGACGCTGGCCTGCTCGTCGACCGGCAACCTCGCCAACGCGGTCGCCGCCCGGGCTGCTGCGGAGGGGCTCGACGCCGCAGTCTTCTGCCCGGCCGACCTGGAGCCGGAGAAGCTGGTCGCCACCGCCGTCTTCGGCGCCACGCTCTACGCGGTCGACGGCACCTACGACGACTGCTCGCGGCTCACGGTCGAGCTCTCCTTCGAGCTGCCGTGGGCGTTCGTCAACGTCGGCCTGCGCACGTACTACGCGGAGGGGTCGAAGACGCTCGCCTACGAGATCGCGGAGCAGCTCGGGTGGCGGGCGCCGGACGCCGTCGTCGTCCCGATCGCGTCGGGGGCGCTCTTCTCCAGGGTCCACCGCGGCTTCGGCGAGCTGGACGACCTCGGGCTGGCCGAGGGCGGGCAGCCGCGCCTCTTCGGCGGCCAGGCCGAGGGCTGCTCGCCCGTCGCCTCGGCGTTCACAGACGACCGGCGGGTCGTTCCGGTGCGGCCGCAAACCGTCGCTCGCTCGCTCGCGATCGGCAGCCCGGCCGACGGCGACGCGGCGGTGGCTTCGGCCCGCGAGTCCGGCGGCGCCGTCTATGCGGTCGCCGAGGACGAGATCGGGGAGAACATGGGCCTCCTGGCCGAACGGGCCGGGGTCTTCGGCGAGACCGCGGCGGGCGTCACGCTCGGCGCTCTCCTCGAGGCGGTACGGCGCGGCGAGCTGGGCGCGGACGACGAGGTCGTGCTCCTCGTCACCGGCGACGGGCTCAAGACGCCCGAGCCTGTGGCAGGACGCCTCCAGCCGGTCGAGATCGAGGCGGACGCCGACGCGCTGCTGGAGCGGCTGGGCGCGACGGCCTGAACCGCCGTCCTCAGAGGATTTCCTGGGCCGACAGCGCCTCGGCCGACAGAGACTCGCGGATGACGCGGTACTCGCCGTTCTCACGGAGCACCTCGGCGCAGAGCGGCCGCGCGTTGTAGGCTCGAGGCCATGACCCGGCAGTACGCCCCGGCCTGGCCGATCGCGAGCAGGTCGCCTGGCTCGGGGAGCGGCAGCTCGAGGCCGAGGGCGAAGAAGTCGCCCGTCTCGCAGACCGGCCCGACGACGTCCACGAGACCCCGGGGTCGTTCGTCGTCCCGGAGGAGCGAGACCGGGTGGCGCGCCCCGTAGAGCGCGGGGCGGATCAGGTCGTTCATCCCGCCGTCGCAGACGGCGATGCGCCGGCCGGGGATGTCCTTGACGTAGAGCACGCGCGTGACGAGCGTCCCGACCGGGCCGACCAGCCAGCGCCCCGGCTCGAGGACGAGCTCGGCGCCCAGCTCGCGCGCGACGCCGGCGAGCGCCTCCGCGTACGGCTCGACCGCCGCGTCCTCTCCCCCGTCGTCGTAGGCGATGCCGAGCCCGCCCCCGACGTCCAGGTCGCGCAGGGCGATCCCTTCCGCCTCGAGCTCGCGCCAGAGCTCCCCCGCCCGCTCGGCGGCGGCGAGCACGGGCGCCGGGTCGAGGAGCTGCGAGCCGACGTGGAACGAGAGGCCGACCGGCTCCAGGGCCGGATCGGCGGCGGCGCGCGCATAGGCGGCCCGCGCGTCTTCGAGCCCGAGACCGAACTTGCTGGCGGCCGAGCCGGTCGCCACGTAGGCGTGCGTGTCAGCCCGGACGTCAGGGTTCAGCCTCATGGAGACCGGCGCGACGGTCCCGAGCGCGGCCGCTTCCTCCGCCACCGCATCCAGCTCGCCCAGCGACTCGACGTTGAGCATGCGGACGCCCGCGGCGAGCGCCTCCCGGATCTCGTCGCGGCGCTTGCCGACGCCCGAGAAGACGATGCGGTTCGCGGGCATCCCGGCCCGGAGGGCCTTCGCCAGCTCGCCCCCGGAGACGATGTCCGCCCCCAGACCCTCGCCGGCGGCGATCCCGACCAGCGCGAGCGCGTCGTTGGCCTTCAGCGCGTAGCAGAGGATGTGCGGCGCATCGCCGAAGGCGGCGCGGAAGCGGCGGATGCGCTCCCGGAAGAGGTCGGCGTCGTACGCGTAGAACGGCGAGCCGACGGCGGCCGCGACGTCCTCGTAGGTAATCACGCCTAGATAGTGGCCAATCGAGCCCGTGCGGCGGCGAGCGCCTCGTGCACACCGCCCGGCCCAGGGGCGCCGCGTGCGGCCACGCTGCCCTCGGCACCGGCCGCCGGGTCGAGCTCTCCCGACCTGATCGAGCCGGCGACCTGCTCGTAGGCATCCCGGAAGGGCGTGCCCCCGAGGACGAGCTCCTCAGCCGCGTCCGTGGCGAGCAGCGCCGGGTCGGAGCCGGCCTCGCCGATCCGGTCACGCTCGAACTGGAGGCCGCCGACGAGCACGGAGAGCGCGCCCAACGGCGCCGCGTACGTCCCGGCGCGCGGCGAAGACGGGCGACTTGTCCTCCTGCAGGTCCCGGTTGTAGGCGAGCGGAAGGCCCTTCACGACGGCGAGCAGCCCGGCCAGTCGTCCGATCGCCGTCCCCGCCTTCCCCCGAACGAGCTCGGCGACGTCCGGGTTGAGCTTCTGGGGCATCGCCGACGAGCCGGTCGCCGCGTCCTCCGGAAGCCGGACGAAGCCGAACTCCGCGGTGCACCAGAGGACGAGCTCCTCGCCGATCCGCGAGAGGTGGCCGAGGAGGACGGCGCACGCATACAGGTAGTCGAGCGCGAAGTCCCGGTCGGCCACGGCGTCCAGCGAGTTCCGCGCCTGCGGGCCCGGCGGCCGCGGGAGAGGCAGGGTCGAGCCGGCCAGCGCTCCCGCGCCGAGCGGGCTCGGCCCCGCCTGCTCCCGGGCCTGGGCGAAGCGGGCGAGGTCACGTTCGAGCATCTCGACCCAGGCGAGGAGGTGGTGACCGAGCGTGACCGGTTGTGCCCGCTGAAGGTGCGTGTAGCCGGGGAAGACCGTGTCCGCCTCGCGCTCCGCGTGGTCGAGGATGGTGCCCGCGAGGTCGGCGATCTCCTCCCGAGCCTCCGTGGCCGCATGTGCGACGTAGAGCCGGAAGGCGGCCGCGACCTGGTCGTTCCGCGACCGGCCTGCGTGGATCTTGCGCCCGACCGGCCCAAGCAGGCGCTCCAGTGTCGAGTGGATGTCCTCGTCCGTGGTGACGACCAGGTGGCCCTCCTCGCGGATGGACGCGAGCCTCGCCTCCACCTCGCGCAGCTCCGTGTCGGAGAGCAGGCCCGCCTGCTGCAGCCGGCGCGCGTGGACGAGGGTGGCCTCGCAGTCGTACGGGAGGAGCTCTGCGTCGTCGCCGCGCAGGAACTCCGCGACCTCGGGAGCGAGGTCGGTCTCGACGCGCGCGGCCCAGAGGGTCAAACCGCAGCTCCCTTGCGCTGGCGCGCGGCGGCCAGCTCGGCCTCGAGCGCGGCGATCTGGACGAAGCCCTCGGCGGCCGCGTGCGGGAAGGTCTCCCCGGCGCCGTACGAGGCGAGCGTCTCCGCGTAGAGCGCCTGCGGCGACCGGCGACCGGTGACGACCGCGCCCCCGGCGCGGAGCTCGAGGCGGACCTCGCCCTCGACGAGCTCCTGCGTCGTGTCGACGAAGGCGTCGATCGCCTCGCGGAGTGGGCTGAACCAGTGCCCCTCGTAGACCAGCGTCGCCCAGCGGTCCTCGAGCCGGCGCTTCTCCTGCAGCTCGGCGCGCGTGAGGACGATGTCCTCGAGCGCCCGGTGCGCCTCGATGAGGACGAGCGCGGCGGGAGCCTCGTAGATCTCCCGGCTCTTGATGCCGACCGCACGGTTCTCGATCATGTCGATCCGACCGATGCCGTAGGCGCCGGCGCGCTCGTTCAGCTCGGCGACGAGGTCGACGAGCCCCAGCTCCTCGCCGTCGAGCGAGATCGGCAGGCCGCCGGCGAAGCCGAGCAGGATCTCGGCCGGCTCGGGCGCCTCGTCCGGGTCGGCGGTCAGCTCGAACGCCTCCTCGGGAGGCGCGACCCACGGGTCCTCGAGGATCCCGGCCTCGATCGAGCGGCCGAGCAGGTTCGCGTCGATCGAGTAGGGGGAGGCGGCGGTCTGGGCCACCGGGATGCGCCGGCGCAGTGCGTACTCGATCTCCTCCTCGCGCGCCCAGACCCGGTCGCGGAGCGGGGCGATCACGCGCACGCCGGGGTAGTTGGCGCGCAGAGCGATCTCGAACCGAAGCTGGTCGTTGCCCTTGCCGGTGCAGCCGTGGACGACCGCGTCGGCGTCGAGCTCGCCGGCGACGGAGGCGACCGCCTCCGCGATCACCGGCCGGGAGAGCGCCGAGACGAGCGGATACTTGCCCTCGTAGAGCGCGTTGGCCTTCAGCGCCCGAGCCACCTGGACGTTGGCGAACTCCTCGCGCAGGTCGGCGACGATGACGTCGTCCGCGCCGGCGGCTCGACCGCGCGCGACCGCCGGCTCGATCTCGACACGCTGGCCCACGTCCACGAGGACGGCCACGACCTCGTCGAAGCCGTAGTCCTCCTTGAGCCAGGCGATCGCGCAGCTCGTGTCGAGCCCGCCGGAGAACGCCAGCACCGCGACCGTCATGCCGCTCCCTCGAGCAGGTGCTCGCGCAACTCGTCGCACAGCTCGGCGCCGGCGACGCCCTCGCGCACCACCACCAGCACGGTGTTCTCGCCCGCGATCGTCCCCGCGATCCGCGGATGGCCGGAGTCGTCCAGCGCGTAGGCGAGCGGCGCCGCGTACCCGCGCGGCGTGGTCACGACGACGATGTTGGCGCTCGACTCGACACTCAGCGCCCACCGCCGCAGGGCGGGGCCGAGGCCGCCGAGGCGATCTGCGTCGGGCGCCCCCTCGGGCGCGTAGACGAGGCTCCCGTCGGATCCTCGCACCTTGGTCAGCCCGAGCTCGTGGATGTCACGGGAAACCGTGGTCTGGACGACCTCGTGACCGGCCTCGCGCAGGGCGTTGACGAGCTCCTCCTGCGTCGAGATCTGGCGTTCGCGGACGAGCCGCAGGATGGCGCCCTGACGGCGGGTCTTGTCGGTCATGCAAGCACCTCCCGGAGGATGTCGAGGGCCTCGTCCACCTCCGCCCGCTCGATCGTGAGCGGGGGCGTGAGACGGAGTACACGTTCTCCGGCGGACGTCACGAGGAGGCCCTGCTCCAGGCACTCAGCCACCACCGGCGGTGCCGGTCGGTCGAGCTCGGCGCCGACGAGGAGGCCTAGGCCGCGTACCTCCCGGACGGCGCCGAGCCCGCCGAGCCCGGCCCGCAGTTCCTCGCCGCGCTGCCGCACGCCGGCGAGGAAGTCGTCGTCGATCGCGTCGCACACCGCGCAGGCCGCGGCGCAGGCGACCGGGTTGCCACCGAACGTCGAGGCGTGGTCGCCGGGCGCGAACGCACCCGCGACCTCTTCGGAGACGAGCAGGCAGCCGAGCGGCAACCCGTTGGCGAGACCCTTCGCCAGCGTGACGAGGTCGGGACGGACGCCCGCCTGCTCCCAGGCGAAGAACGTGCCCGTCCTCCCCACGCCGGTCTGGATCTCGTCGAACGCGAGCAGCGCGCCCACGTCGGCGGCAGCCTGCGCCGCCGCCTGCACGAACTCCGGCTCGAGCGGCACGACGCCGCCCTCCCCCAGCACGGGTTCGAGGAGCACGAGCCCGGTGTCGGGGCCGATCACGGCCGAGAGCGACTCGACGTCGTTCGGCCGCGCGAAGCGCACCGGCCCGGGGAGCGGCTCGAAAGCCTGCCGCTTCGCCGGCTGACCGGTGACGGCCAAGGCGCCGAGGGTACGCCCGTGGAAGGAGCCCTCCAACGCGACCCAGGCGGGCTTACCTTCCGCCTTTCGCGCGTACTTGAGAGCCGCTTCCACCGCCTCGGCGCCCGAGTTGCAGAAAAACGCCTCCGCCCCGCCGAACCGCTCGGAGAGGCGATCCGCGAGCGCGGCCATCGGCTCGGTCCAGTAGAGGTTCGAGACGTGCCAGAGCCGGTCGAGCTGCCGGTGGGCCGCCGCCGTGACTTCCGGATGGCCGTGGCCGAGCCCGACGACCGCGATCCCTGCGGCGAAGTCCAGGTAGGCCGCGCCGTCGTCCGCCGTCAGCCGCGCACCGTCGCCGTCGACGAACGTCACCCCGAAGCGGGCGTAGGTCGGGAGGACCGGGGCCTGCGCCACGCGGCTCACGGCAGGACCACCGTCTCGCCGATCTCGGCGTGCACGCCCGAGCGCACGGCCCGCACGGCCGCGCGGAGCTTCGGCACGATCCCGCCCTCGAACGAGCCGTCGTCGAGCAGTCGGTCGGCCTCGTCGGCCTCGATCGAGGGGAGGAGGGCTCCCTCGACGAGAACGCCGGGGACATCGGTGAGGAAGAGAAGCCGCTCCGCGCCAAGCCCGACGGCCAGCGCCCAGGCCGCCTCATCGGCGTTGACGTTCAGCGGTCCCCGCGCCAGCGGCGCAATCACCGGGATCCGCCCCGAGGCGAGCGCCGCGGAAACAGCCGGGGGGCTGCTGGGCAGCGGCTCGCCGACGAGGCCGAGCTTGGAGATCTGTCGTGCTTCGAGGCCGATCTCGTCGCCCATGAGGCCGACGGCGTCGGGCGCCAGGGCCGCGCACAGCCTCGCGTTGACGCCGGCCAGCGACTCGCGGACGACCGCGAGCGCGGCCTCCTCGGTCACGCGCCGCCCGTGGATGAAGCGCACGGCCAGCCCGAGCCGCTCCATCTCGGCAGAGATCTGCGGGCCCGCGCCGTGGACGACGCACATCTGCCGGCCGTACGCGCGGAGGGCCCGCACCCCGGAGGCCGCCACGGCCGCGACGGCGCCACCGCACTTGACGACGACGAGGCTCACGTCGAGTACTCCGCGTTGATCCGAACGTAGTCGTAGGTGAGGTCGGACGCGAGGTAGGCCGCAGACCCCGCCCCGAGCCCGAGCTCCAGGTCGACCGCGAGCAGCGGACCGTCCAGGGAGGGCGTCCCCCCGAGCGGCGAGCCGGCGGCGAAGACGGTCGTCCCGTTGAACGCGAGGTGGACGCGCGCGGTCTCGAGCTGGGCGAAGCCGCCGTTGAACGGCGCGGAGCCGGCGGCCGCGAGCACGCGGCCCCAGTTCGGGTCGCGGCCGAACGCAGCCGTCTTCACGAGCGGCGACGTGGCGACGCGACGGGCGATCGCAGCAGCCTCGCGATCGTCGGCCGCCCCGGAGACGCGTACCTCGATCAGCACGGTCTTCCCCTCGCCGTCCTCCACAACCTGGCGGGCGAGGCTCGCGCAGACCTCGTGGAGCGCCGCCGCGAAGGCGTCGTCGTCGCGCGCGGCGCCGGAAGCGCCGTTGGCGAGCAGCACGACGGCGTCGTTCGTGGAGCACTCGCCGTCCACGGAGATGCGGTTGAAGGTGGACTCGACGGCCGGCCGCAGGAACGCCTCCGCCTCGCCGGGCGCGAGCGGGTAGTCGGTCGTGACGACCGCCAGCATCGTCGCGAGCGCAGGGTGGATCATGCCGGCGCCCTTCGCCATCCCGCCGACGACGAAAACGCCGTCGCCGGCGACCGCCTCCTTCGCCCGTGTGTCGGTGGTGAGTATCGCCTCGGCGGCATCGCCGCCTCCGTCCGACGAGAGCGCGGCGGCCGCCTGCTCGAGGCCGTCGCGAACCCGATCCAGCGGCAGGTGCACGCCGATCACGCCCGTGGAGAGGACGACGACCTCCTCGACGCGCAGGTCGAGAAGCAACGCAGCGTCTGCCGCGGTGGCGACCGCGTCGAGCTCACCTCGTTCGCCGGTCGCCGCGTTGGCGACGCCCGAGTTGATCACCACCGCCTGGGGCTGGGCAACGGCGAGATGCGCCCTCGAGACACGCACGGGTGCCGCCTGCACCCGATTGGTGGTGAACATTCCGGCCCCGACGGCCGGAGGGACCGACCGCAGAAGGGCGAGGTCGCGCCGTGCGCGGCGGATCCCGCACTCGACCCCGCTCGCAATGAAGCCCCTGGCAGCGGTGACGCTCATACGAGGACTCCCGGCAGCCGCAGGCCCTCGTCAACCGGGAGCCCGAGCGCAAGATTCGCGTTCTGAACCGCCTGGCCGGCGGCCCCCTTGCCCAGGTTGTCGAGCGCGCAGATCACGATCGTTCGCCCCGTCGCCTGGTCCTCGAAGACCCCGATCTCGGCCGCATCCGTTGCCTGCACGCGCGCGAGCTGCGGCGCGACGCCCTCGGGGAGGACGACGACCGCGTGGCTCTCGGCGTAGGCCTCCTCCAGCAGCGCGCGCAGGTCACCCTCGAGGGCCTTGACGTAGCAGGTGGCGACGAGACCGCGCTTGACGGGCAAGAGGTGCGGAACGAAGCAGACCGGGAAGCCGAGCGCCTGCTCGATCTCGGCCGCATGCTGGTGCCGTCCGACCTTGTAGGGCGTCAGGTTCTCGAGCACGTGGCCCGCGTGCGACTCGGGCTTGAGCGCACGGCCGGCCCCGGAGACTCCCGACTTCGCGTCCACGACGACGCTCTCCGGATCGAGGACGCCGGCGAGCGGGGCCAGCGCCAGGAGCACCGCGGTCGCGTAACACCCGGGGTTCGCGACGAGCCTCCCCTGGGGCGGGAAGAGCTCCGGGACGGCATAGCTCCACTCATCGAGCCCGGCCGCATGCGGGTGGACGAAGCCGTACCACTGCTCGTATGCGCGCTCCGCCCGCAGGCGGTGGCCGCCCGAGAGGTCGACGACGACACCCTCCGAGGGAGGATCGATGCCCGCTGCCTCCTCGTGGCCCAGGCAGAGGAAGGTGACGTCCACATCGGCGGCGAGCGCCTCCTCGTTGGAGACGAACGCGGGCGCAGAAGAGGCTCCGTTCCGGCTCAGCCGTGGATCGAGGGCGCTCGCCGGCTGCCCGGCGAGGGAGTCCGAGCCGAGCGCCGCCAGCTCGAGGCCCGGATGTGCGAGCACGCGGTCGAGCGTCTCTTGCCCGGAATAGCCGGCCGTCCCGAGGATTGATGCGCGCATTGTCTGCGTATTATGCAGATTCCTGCGTAAGATGCGCACGGTTCGATGCCGAGGCCTGCGGCTGGGCACAATCTGGGCATGGCTCCCGCCACGCTGGCACCCGCTGAGGTCGAGATCGAGCAGCCGGTCGACGAAGAGATCCCGGAGCACGAGCGGCCGTGGATCGTGATCGTCTGGAACGACCCGATCAACCTCATGTCGTATGTCACCCTCGTCCTCCAGAAGCTCTTCGGCTACAACCGCGAGCAGGCGACCAAGCTCATGCTGCAGGTTCACAACGAGGGGAAAGCCGTCGTCTCGGGCGGCCCGCGCGAGAAGGCCGAGCACGACGTCGCCCGCCTCCACGCCCACGGGCTGTGGGCGACGATGCGCCAGGATTGATGTTCGTCCCGAGCCCAATCCAGCGCACGCGCGACGGCGACTATCGCCTTCGCCTGTCCGACGGCGAGCGGGAGCTCCTCCGCACCCTTCCGCTCGAGCTTCTCCGCCTGCTCGCAGAAGACCCCGGCGACCCGACGCTCCGCCGGCTGCACCCGTCGGCCTACGAGGATGACGAAGAGGCCGACGGCGAGTTCCGGGAGCTCATGAAGCGGGAGCTCGAGGACGGACGCCGACAGGCGCTCACGCTGCTCGTCGAGACCGCCTCGCGCGAGCGGCTCACCGCCGCGGAGCTCGATGCCTGGCTCCGCGCGCTCACCGACCTCCGCCTCGCGCTGGGGACGAGGCTCGAGGTCACCGAGGACACCTACGACCGCGACGTCGACCCCCGCGATCCCGACGCGTACGAGCTCTCCGTCTTCGCCTACCTGAGCTGGCTCCAGGAGCAGGCCGTCGAGGCAGCGATGCCGGACGCTCGCTGACCTCCGTCCCCGCCACGAGGAAGACGCGCCGCACGCGGGCCGCAACGCCCGCGGGTCCAAGACGTCCGCCAATCTTCTGCCGGTGCTACCCATAGGGGGTATACCATTGGAGCATGGCCAACACTCCGACCACGCGCGGCTACACCGCATCCAAGGAGCAGCTCGTCGCCCGCCTGCGCCGCATCGAGGGGCAGGTGCGCGGCGTCCAGAGGATGGTCGAGGAGGACCGCTACTGCATCGACGTCGTCACGCAGATCAGCGCCATCGAGGGAGCGCTGGAGAAGGTCGCCCTCGGCCTGCTCGACAGCCACACCCGGCACTGCGTCCTCGGCCCCGAGTCCGAGGTGCTCCGCGAGGAGCGCACGGAGGAGCTCGTCGCCGCCTTCGGGCGGCTCCTGGGCCGCCGCTAGCCACGCCCGGCCGTTCGGGGGGTTGACCTCGACCGAGGCCGGATCCACGCTGCGTCCATAGAACTGCGGCCCGACCGCCCCGGCGGTCTTCGCGTCACGGACGCGACCCAACTGAGGAAGGACGAGGCGTGACGGATATCGGCGTACCCGATCCGCTCGAGCCCGAGATCGACGTGATCCCGGCAGTCGAGCCCGTGCCCGGCCCGGTCGAGGTCCCGGCGCCGGCGCCCGTCCCCGATCGCGAGCCGGCATGAGCCGAACGGAGCCGATCGTGGCCTGGCGCAGCTGGCGCCTGCGCATCGACCCCGAGACGTACACGGTCCAGCCGGTGCTCGAGTCCTGCCTCTACGGCGAGCCCTGGCCCGAGCGGGAGCCGTTCTCCGCGTACTGCCCGGAGCACGAGCTGCCCGAGCCTGCGTGCGGCTGCGGGATCTACGCGGTGACGACGCGCGCTGCAGCGCTCGAATGGGCGGCCTGGGCGCAGTCGGCCCTGCCCAACCCGGTCGTCTTCGGCCGGGTTCAGCTCTGGGGACGAGTTCTCCCCCACTCGGCCGGCTACCGCGCCCAGCTCGCATATCCGTACGAGCTCGGCGTCCTCGCCGGCGAGACGGTGAGCGTGGCCGACGCACGGCGCCTGGAGCGCCTGCTCCAGGCCGGCTACCTGGTCGACATCGTAGAGCGCGCGGCCTAGGCGGTTCGCCGCTAACCAGCTCCGGCGGCCTCCGTCTTAGCCACAGTGAGGCAGCTGCTTGGGGGAGCGATCGCCGTCCTCGTGCTCGCCGGGTCGCTCCCGGTCGGATGCGGGGGCGGCGATCGCGCCGGCCCCTCCGAGCCGGAGGCGACCCTCGCGCCCGACCTCCTCTCGCTCTACGACTACGAGCCCGGCCCGCTGGACGTCCAGGAGGTCGAGACCAGGGAACGGGACGGAGCGATCGTCCACG
>CAVOUB010000005.1:0-1159913 GCA_963699495.1 uncultured Actinomycetes bacterium
GCCGACGGTTGCGCCGGCGACGACCGTGATGGTGAGCCGCTTCACGCCGCCGACGCCCAGCAGCAGGCCCACCGAGAACGCCGTGCCGGGGCGGAGTCCGTGCAGCCGGGCAAGCATCGCCTTCACCCGCCTCGGCCCCGCCGCGTTCGGCTCGGCCTCCGCCCGCCGCCGGGGCCAGGCGAAGAGGAGAAGCGCAATGCCGAACCCGAGCTCGAGCAGCGGCGCCAGCTCGGCGTTTCCGTCGCGGTTCGTCGTCGCCGCCGAGCCGACCAGGAGCGCTGACCGCGAACGCGATCGACTGGCCGAGCAGGAAGCCGACGAGGTAGACGGTGCCGTTCGTCCGACCCCGCCGGCTCGCGAGGACGGCCGCCGTCGCAGACGATCGCGACGGGACTTGCCGCCGCGATCACGGCGAAGAGCAGGATTCGGGACGCTGTCTCGCCCACGAGCGGCGACGCTAGTGGTGGAAGGCAGTCGCGGTCGTGCTGTCGTGGACCGGCTCCGGCTGCTTCTGCAAGCGCGGCAGCTGCCGCTCGAGATCGTGGACGAGCAGGTCGGCCATGTCGTGGCTGAAGCCACGCTTGACGACCACGCGCAAGGCGGCGAGATCCTCACGGTTCTTCGGGAAGGTGTAGGCGGGCAGGAGCCAGCCGCGCTCGCGCACCGCGTTCGAGACGTCGAAGACCGTGAAGTTGTCGATGCCGTCCTTGAGCTTGAAGGCGAAGACGGGCAGCTCGTCGCCCCTGGTGACCAGCTCGAAGGGGCCGAGCTCGGCGATCTTTGCGGACAGGCTCGTGGCCACGTCGCGCGCGTAGCCCTGCACCCTGCGGTAGCCCTCGAAGCCGAGGCGGAGGAAGTTGTAGTACTGGCCGACGACCTGCGCCCCGGGACGCGAGAAGTTGAGCGCGAAGGTCGGCATGTTGTCGCCGAGGTAGTTGACCCAGAAGATGAGATCTTCGGGAAGCGCTTCGGCGTCGCGCCAGACGACCCAGCCGACGCCGGGGTAGACGAGCCCGTACTTGTGGCCGGAGACGTTGATCGAGGCGACCCGGGGCAGCCGGAAGTCCCACGCGAGGTCGGGGTCGACGAACGGCGCGACGAAGGCCCCGGAGGCGCCGTCGACGTGGACGGGGACGTCGAGGCCGGTCCGCGCCTGCAGCTCGTCCAGGGCGGCGCAGATCTCCTGCACGGGCTCGTAGGAGCCGTCGAACGTCGAGCCGAGGACGGGAATCACGCCGATCGTGTTCTCGTCGCACAGCTTCACCGCCTCCTCGGCGTCGAGGTGCAGGCGATCGCCCTCCATCGGCACGAGGCGCATCTCGACGTCCCAGTAGTTGGCGAGCTTCTCCCAGCAGACCTGGACGTTGATGCCCATGACGATGTTCGGCGCGTCGGCGGGCTTGCCCTCGGCCTTGCGGCTCTGCTGCCAGCGGCGCTTGAGCGCGAGGCCGCCGAGCATGGCCGCCTCGCTGGACCCGGTCGTCGAGCAGCCGGTGGCCTGGTCGGCGTCGGGCGCGTTCCAGAGCCGGCTGAGGATGTTCACGCAGCGGCTCTCGAGCTCGGCGGTCTGCGGATACTCGTCCTTGTCGATCATGTTCTTGTCGAAGCACTCGGCCATGAGCTTCTCGGCCTGCGGCTCCATCCAGGTGGTGACGAAGGTCGCCAGGTTCATGCGCGCGTTGCCGTCGAGCATCAGCTCGTCGTGGATGATCTGGTACGCGACGTCGGGCGGCAGCTCGCCGTCCGCCAGCTGGTGCCGGGGAATCTCGGTCGACTCGAGCGAGAAGATCGGGGCGACGGCGAGGTTCTTGCTCGGGCCCGCCGGCCCTCTTGGATGCTTCAGAGACATTCCTGGCTCCTCTCTTGCAGATCCGGCTGCACACGACCACCTCGCCGACCACCCGTCGGTCGTCGTGGCATCAGTCGGCGTCGACGACGGTGTGGGTCACGGGGAGCTGGTAGCGGCTGCTCGCGATCTCGACGACGCCCCGTTCCTTCCAGTTGGCCGCGGCGTCGGGATGCGTGGCGAGGACGATCTCGTCCGCGGGGAACTCACGGAGCGCGTCGTCGGCGGCCTGAATCGGGTCGTCCGAGCCGACCTCTCCGCGGGCGGCGACGCCGGCAGCGGCGAGCGCCTGCACGGTTCGCTCGAGGTTCCCCTCCGCCTCGTGCCTGGCGTGGTCGTCGCCCGTCCAGTGCGACAGCCGCGAGCCAAGCGCCGGGGCGACGACGAGCACCTCCAGAGGTCGTCCGCCGGCACGTGCGACCACCTCGTCGTGGAACGCCGGCGAGGTCGCGCTGCCGTCGCTGACGACGAGCACCCGGAACGTCTCGTCCTCGCCTCCCGGTGCACGGGTCAAAGGGGCGTCGAGGTTCGAGGGATGTTGATGGCGCCTGCCGACCACCAGCAGTACGACGGTGAGAGCGACGATCGCGCAGACGCCGAACACGATCCAGCCCCAGGCTCCCGCCTTCGCCGTGAGCATGACCAGGAAGACGACGCCGAGCACGACGACGACGATCGGTATCGCCATGAACTCTGTGCGGGTCTTCATCGACCTGGCGATCCTAGGCGCTCATGCCGTGCGCTGCATGGGCCTGGTGGGCGGTTGCGATCGCCTGCTCATCTCCGGCATCGGGAAGTGCGTCCCGTCGATGGACTCAGCAGCCACTGCGCTCACGCTCCGTTCTGTCTTGGGTCGGCGTCCTGCATGCAATCCGCCCGCCCTGGTGCAGGGCATCACCCCGGTGGCATGAAACGAGCAGAGGGGCTACTCGACCACGACGACGTCTGCGCCCGAGTGGCGCTTGACCTCCTCGGCGACGTCCGCGCCAACGAGCCTCGAGAGGAAGCCGTGGTGGTGGATGCCGACGACGACGAGCCTCGCCTTCCGGTCGCGGGCGACGTCGACGATCACGTTCGCCGGGTCGCCGGCGGCCCAGAGGAAGTCGGCGGCCACGCCTTCTGCGGCGACGCGCTCCCGCGCGTGGGCGAGGACCGGCTCGAGCTCCTCCGGAACGACGAGGGGGATCATCCGGGCCGGGCTGTCGTCCAGCGTCCCGAAGTTCTGCGGCCCCTCGGGGTCGAGCGGCAGCTCCACCACCGACACGACCACGAGCCCGGCGCCGGACGCCTTCGCCTCCTCGAGCGCGCGCTCGAGCGCCCGCTTCGCCGCGTCGTGGTCGTCGTAGCCGACCACGATCGGGCCGGAGCTCGTCAACCGCCTACCGCCGTCCGCACTTGGTCGCCGCGCACGCCCGGAAGCCTACTGATCACGGACTCCCTACTGTGGTCGGGTCCGAATCCTCGACGAGCAGGCCGAGGTCGCGGAGCTCCCGCTGTGACTTGCCCTGAAGCTTGCGGCCTAGCAACGGACGCCTGTCTCCGTGGACGACGACGCCGGACGGCTCTTTCGCCAACGGCTCCTCCCAGCCCCGGAAGAGAGCCAAGGTGCGGAGCGTGTAACCGGCTGCGAACGCGATTCCCGCAGCCCACCACGTGCCTGCGCCCGCCCAGTAGACGAGGATCCAGACGGCCCCGGTCAGGAGGGCGGTTCCGATGAACCACTCGCCGCGGATGAACTGCTTCGGGGTCACCCCGCTCGAGACATCGACGAGCCAGCGACCCGCCGTCGGCCCGACGAGCGCGAGGAACAGGCAGCCAAGAATGGGGAGCCCGACGGTGACGCCCTTCTGCGCGCCGACGATCGCGTACCAGGGCAGCGAGAAAGCGGTCATGAACTGGAAGAGCCCTTCGCGAAAGAGCTGCCCTTCGGCGTAGGCGAGGTGGTAGCCGATGAAGCCGAAGAGGAGACAGAGCGTGATGTACGCGGGGTTCGTGAGCGCCGCCGGGACCTCGCCGACCATGACGTCGCGGGTGATCCCGCCTCCGAGGCCTCCGAGCAAGGCCATGAGGATGATCCCCACGACGGTGAACTGCTTGTAGTGGTCGGGCCGCCGGGCGAGCAGCGCGCCGTTGAGCGCGTTCGTCGAGGCCGCGATCAGGTCGACCCCGGTGAAATCGCCCCACCACGTGAAGCCGCCCCAGGAGACGGACTGCGCGAATACCTGGCCGGCCGTGATCATGCGGGCGCCCCCGTGTCCTCCGCGTGGTATCGGGCGAGGAGGCTCTGCTCCTCGTCCTTCCTCGGGAAGAGGAAGAAGACGAGGGCCGCGCCGAGCAGGACGGCGACGATCCCGGCGGTGTAGGCCCACTCGTCGCCCTGCAGGAACGACGACTTTGCGGCCGCCGTGATCTCGCTCGCGTACTTCGGATTCTGCTCCGCCAGGTCCTCGGCGCTCGCAAACGAGAGCTGGAGCTGGCTCTGGGTGCTGTCGCTGACGTTCTGCCCGTTCGGGGAGGACGCGATGGCCGCGCCCATGGCCGAGGCGTACCCCGCCGCGAGAAGCGCGCCGAAGATCGACGTCAGGAGCGCGCCGCCCAGGTCGCGCTGCAGGTCGGCCGTCCCCGAGGCCATGCCGGCGCGCTGAACCGGGACGGAGCTCGTGAGCGAGTGCGATGCCGGCGTCCCCGCGAGCCCGACGCCGATCCCGATGAAGACGTAGGCGAGCCCGACCTGCCAGTAGGAGATGTCCTCCTGCCAGAGGAGCAGCATCGAGAGGAACGCGAGCAGAAGGAAGACGTAGCCGGAGAGGAGCGTGAACCGGGCCCCCTTCGTCTCGACGAGCTTCGCGGAGCGCGGGGCGACGAGGACCATGAAGACGACCGCGGGCAGGATCGCCGCGCCGGCCTCGACGGTGGAGTAGCCGAGCACGTTCTGCAGGTACTGCTGGCTCACGAACGCCGCAGCCATCAGCGAGCCGAAGACGATGATCCCCGCGCACGCGGCGACCCAGAAGACCCGGCGCGCGGCGACGTGGAGATCGTAGAGCGGGTTCCGCGCGCGGCGCTGCCGGAGGACGAACCCGATCCCCGTGGCGACCGCCACGACCAGGAGCCCGACCGCCAGGGCGCCCTCGTTCGGGACCGGCGCGAAGTTGATCCCGAGGACGAGCGTCCCCACCATGACGACCGAGAGAACGCCCCCGAGGTTGTCGACGGGATCGGTCGTCTCGTGCACGTGGCTCGGCACGAAGACGATCGCCATCAGCAGCGCGACGCCGACGAGCGGGAGCGTGACGAGGAAGACCGAGCCCCACCAGAACTGCTCGAGGAGGATGCCGGCGATGAGCGGCCCGAGGGCCGCGATGCCGCCGCCGATGGCCGACCAGAGGGCGATGGCGTGGGTCCGCCCCGGGCCGGCCCACAGGGCCGTGATCAGCGCGAGGGTAGTCGGGTAGGCCATGCCTGCGGAGAACCCGCCGAGGAGGCGCGCGACAAAGAGCACTTCGTCGGTCGGCGCGTACGCGGCCAGCAGGGATGCCGGGACGGACAGCACCATCCCGAGCTCGAGCAGGAGCTTGCGGCCGTAGCGGTCCCCGATCGCACCGAGCCAGAGCACCGACGCCGCCAGTCCGAGCGAGTAGCCGACCGCGATCAGGTTCAGCGCTGTCTGCGACGAGTCGAACGCCTCGCCGATCGACGGGAGCGCGACGTTGGCGACGGACAGGTTGAGGTTGGCGACCCCCGCCACCAGGATGAGGGAGACCAGGACGAGCCCGGCCCGCCTCGGAGCCGCCGACTGCGGACCTTGTCCCGTCTCGCTCACGGCTCGGTCAAGTCGGCCGGGCGGAGCCATTCGTCGGCGAGAACGGCGTCCCGCGCCTTCCCTTGCTGCACCTTCTCCCCCCGCGGAGTAGGCCGTGTCGCCGGTGCGGCCGAACCCGGCCGCGCGCTCTGGACGAACAGCGCCTCGATCTCCTCGAGCTGCTCTTCGGTTACCTCGCCCACAGAATCCTCCAGTTGCCGTCAGATTCGATGATGCTCGGCTCCGTTCCGGGCTTCGAGCGCCTCGTCGATGTCATAGCCGAGGGCGAGACCGAGCTTGGGCGCCGCCGCGGCGACCCGGTCGGCGCCGATCGAGGGAAGGAGCGCAATCAGCACGCCGACGATCTCGTCCCGGCGTAGCCCGGCGTCGAGGCCCGCCTCGATCGCGCACATGTACGCGGAGGGAGTCGCGTCTACGGCGACCAGCGCAGCCACCCGCGCGAGGGCCTGGGTCTGCGCGTCCAGCCCCGATGCGGCGGTGTCGCGGAAGCCGTGCGCCAGCACCGATTCGATGTAGGAGTCATCGTGAATCGCGAGCTTGAGGAGGGTATCTGCCAAACCTTCCACAGCAACGCGACCATTCCACTCCCTCAGGGCCGGAAACGCATCACCCCGTGCGGATGAAATCCGGCTGGAGAAGGACGCTCGCGCGAGCGTCCAGGAGACCGAGCGCCGCGGCCCGCTCGATCGCCTCGCTCCGACCGGACACACCGAGCTTCCGGTACACCGAGATCGCCTGCGTCTTGACCGTGTTCCGCGAGACGAACAGGGTCTCGCCGATCTCGCGGAAGGACAGGTGCGTCGCGAGCAGCGGAAGCAGGCGCAGCTCGGCGGCCGTCAAAGTGGAGGCACGGCCTTCGTGCGCCTTCGCAATCCGCGCGACGTCCGCTCCGAGCTCCTCGTGGCGCGCGACGAGCACTCCGAGGCCTGGGCGCTGCCGCAGGATCGCGTCGGCGTCGGCCAGCCACGAGCGGGCGCCGGCAACATCGAGAAGGGTCAAGTGGACCCGGGCGAGCTCCAGCGCGGTCTGCACGGCGTACCAGGGAAGCGCCCTGCTGAGCTGCGGCGCGAGGGCCCGCGCCCGCTCGAGCTCGAGCCTGGCCTGTTCGAGGTTGCCGCACTGCACCTCGCGCCGTGCGGAGACGGCGAACGCGATCGCACTCCTCGAATAGCCCTCGAGCCCGTGCTCCTCGACCAGGCCCTGCGCCTCGGTCGCCAGCTGGGCAGCCAGGGCGTCGTCGCCTCCGGAAGCGGCGAGGATGGAGCGCTCTGCCAGGGCGACGATGCGCGAGGGGTTCACGCCGATGCTCTCGGCCACCTCCGCCGCCTCGGCCATCGCCGCGTCCGCCAGATCGTCTTCGCCGACAAGCAGGTGCGCAGCACCGCGGAGCACGAGGGCCGTGGGGCGCCACGAGCTGGCCGGCCCGAGCGTGTCGAGCGCGGCCTGGGCATCCGAGCCCATCTGCTCGGCGCCCTCCAGGCAGAACGCTGCGCGGATCACGGCGAGCCACGGCTCGATCGAGCGGCTGCCGTCGGGCAGCGACCGCTTCGCGGTGGAGCTCTCCGCGACCGCGAGCCAGCGCTCGGCGGCGACGTACCGGCCGCGCAACGCGTGCACCCAGGCTTCGAGGACACTGATCTCCGGATACCGCTCCAGGCCGGCGGACTCGTCGAACCACCCGAGCCAGGTCTCGACCAGCTCGCGCTTGCCGGCCGCCCAGGCTGCGAGCGCGTGCCCTCCCACCAGCCGTGCCAGACGATCGGTATCCCCGGCTGCGTGGGCGTACGCGATCGCCCCTTCCGGGTCGCCGTTGGCCTCGCACCAGGCGGATGCCCGCCGGCCCAGCTTGGAGGCGAGGTTCGGCTCGCGCCGCTCGAGCTCGGCCCGCAGGAAGTCTCGAAACTCGCGGTGGTAGCGGTACCAGGACCGGCGGCGGTCGAGCGGGACGAGGAACAGGTTCGCCTGCTCCAGCGACTCGAGCCTGCGCGTCGAGCCGGTGGTCTCCAGCACGGCGTCACACAGGGGTCCGCTCAGCTCGTCGAGAATCGCTGTCCTGGTCAGGAAGCGGACGTCCTTCGCGCTCAGCCGGGAGAGGCACTCGAAGCTCAGGTAGTCCGCGACGAAGCGGTCGTCCCCGGACACCGCGACCTCGCCTGCAGGCGATCCGCCCTCGTCCTTGGCCGCCAGCGTGGCGAGGTAGAGGCCGGCCGGCCAGCCTTCGGTCCGCGCGGCGAGCTCGTCCAGGTCGCCCTGCGACAGCTCCACGCCAAGGCCGCGGAGTAGGAGGTCGACCTCGCGGCGGCTCAGCGCGAGCTCGCCGGTCCCCACCTCGAAGAGGTCACCCGAGACCCGCAAGCGGGCGATCGGCCCCCGCGGCAAGGCCCTGCCGGCGAGGACGAGCGTCGAGCCCTCGGGCACGTGCCCGGCGAGCGCCGCCACGACGTCTGCGGCGTCCTTCGAGCGCAGGTGGTCGATCCCGTCGACGACGAGCACCACCGGTTCCGCGAGGGAGAAGAACGCCGCCCCCAGCGCACGGGCCCGGTCGTCCGCCTTGCGCCTGGGAACGCGGGCCTCGACCCGCTCGACGCGGTCCAGCGCCGCAGCGAGCTGGAGGCACAGTCCTGCAGGATCGTCCTTGTCGACCGTGACCCAGGCAAACCGCCGCTCGTCCCTCGCCGCCCACTGGGCGAGCACGGTCGTCTTCCCATAGCCCGCCGGAGCGAGCAGCGTGATCACCTGCGAGCCGGCGGCGCGCAGGCGGTTGACGAGCGCGGTCCTCGGGACGCAGCCCGGGCGGGGGACGGGCGCCCGGAGCCCGGCCTCGTCCTGAGCCGGATGCAAGACGACCGCTGCCGAGTCGCACACCGGTGCGCCGATCTGAGGCGACATTATGGGAGCGTCTCGCGTGGCGGCCGGGACGGCAAGGACGCACGCACCGAAGTTACGGTGGTGCCCGCACCCTGCCTGCGCCGGGTGCACTCAGGCGCCCCCGGATTCGTGACCTGCGGCCGGCTGCTCGTGCTCGTCCGCGAGGAACGTCAGGGCAGCCTTCACCCGTTTGCTGACGTCCTCCGCCTCGGAGAGGTTGAGCTTGAGGAAGATCGAGTTGATGTGCTTCTCGACGGCGCGTTTCGTCAGGATGAGGGAGTCGGCGATGGCGCTGTTGCTTTTCCCCTGGGCGATCTCGGCAAGGACCTCGCGCTCTCGGGGAGTGAGCTCGGCCAGGGGCGAGCTTCCGGCGCGAGCCTTCGACGCCACCAGCACCTCGACCACCCTCGGGTCGATGACCGAGCCTCCTTCGGCCACGGTCTCGACAGCGGAGACGAGCTGAGAACGGTCGTGCACGCGCTCCTTGAGGAGATAGCCGCGCCGGTCCGACCCGCCCTCGAGCAGCGTCAGCGCATAGCTCGGCTCCGAGTACTGGCTCAGCACGATGACGCCCACGTCCGGGCGCGTCTCCCGCAGGCGGGCCGCGACCTGGATGCCCTCGTCGGTCTTCGAGGGAGGCATGCGGATGTCGGTCACGACCACGTCCGGTCGCTCGGCCTCGATCGCGTCGAGGAGCGAGGGGAGGTCAGCGCACACGGCTACGACGTCTACCCTCGAATCGGCCGCCAGGACCTGCTCAAGGCCTTCTCGCACGAGGAGGCTGTCGTCTGCGAGCACCACCCGGATCGGCACGACGAGACGATACTCGCCCACGGGACGGAGAGTCGTGCGTGCACCCCCCGACAGACACCTGCGCGCGTCATTGCCGCCGCGCTGCGGGCAAGCCAAGGTTAGGTCCGTGGAGACGGAGGCCCGGCGCTTGGCCGCAGATCCGCCGGAGTCCGTCCAATCCACGGAAGACCCCGTTTGACCGAAGGAGGGCGCGGCTTTGCGCGAGGGAGCTTTGAGCCGGCCGCCGCGAAACAGCGCACGGCCGACCGTGGGAGTCGTCACGGTCGACGACCAGGCGGTCTTTCGGCAGGTCGCGCGCGAGGTGATCGAGGCGACCGACGGCTTCGAGTCGTTGGGAGAGGCATGCAGCGGCGAGGAAGCCCTCCTGCTCGCGGAGGATGTCGACCCCGACCTTGTCCTCGTCGACGTGCGGATGCCCGGGATGAACGGCGTCGAGACGGCGTCACGCCTGGCTGCAGCCCATCCGACGTCGACCATCGTCCTGGTCTCCAGCGAGGATCGGACAGCGAGCTTCCCGCAGGCGCCGAGTGCTGCGGCGCCGCAGCGCTCCTCTGCAAGGAGGAGTTCGGGACCGCCGCGCTCCAGACAGCTGTGGGCCCTCTACGGCCCTGGCGCTTCTCGGCCCGCTCCGCGTTGATCATCCGATCCGGATGATGCTCGGGCGACGGCCTGCTGCGATCGTCGCTCGTGACCCCTGGAGAGCTAGGCGGCGCGGTGCGCCGGCGAAGGAGTGATGGGAATGCCTGCTGAGTCGATCGACCGCACGGTCCTGCCGATCCGGCGGCCGCCGTTCGCCGGCGTGACGAACAGAACCCTCGAGGGCTCGGAGCCCGACTGGAACCAGGCGACGCACGTCAGGCCGCCCGAGGGCGCCCCGAACGTCCTGCTCGTCCTCATCGACGACGCGGGGTTCGGCAACCCGAGCACGTTCGGCGGCGCCGATCGACACGCCGAACTACACCCGCATGGCGGAGCAGGGGCTGCGCTACAACCGCTTCCACGTGACCGCGGTCTGCTCGCCGACGCGGGCGGCGCTGCTCACCGGCCGGAACCAGCACCGGGTCGGCTTCGGCCTCGTCAGCGAGTTCTCGGGACCGTTCCCCGGCTACAACGCCACGATTCCGCGCGACTGCGCGACCCTGCCGAGGATCCTGCAGGAGAACGGCTACATGACCGGCTGCGTTCGGCAAGTGGCACCTGACGCCGGACGACCAGCAGGGCGCCGCGCGGGCCGTTCAACCGCTGGCCGAACGGGCTCGGGTTCGACTACTTCTGGGGCTTCCTCGGCGGCGAGGCCGGCCAGTACGACCCGCTGATCTCCGAGAACCAGAAGATCCATCGGCGTGCCCGAGGGCAAGGACGGGAAGCCCTACTACTTCCCTGACGACATGGCCGACAGGACGATCGACTGGCTGCATCGCATTCGCGCGCGAGGACTCGACGACACCGTGGTTCGCGTACTCGCGACCGGCTGCAGCCACGCACCGCACCACGTTCCGAGGGAGTGGTCGGACAAGTACAAGGGCACGTTCGACCAGGGCTGGGACGTCCTCCGCGAGGAGACGCTTGCGCGCCAGAAGGAGCTGGGCGTCGTCCCGCCCGACACCGAGCTGACCGCAGCCCGACGAGGCCTTCCCGAAGTGGGACTCGCTCGACGAGACCAGCAAGCGGCTGTACGCGCGCCAGATGGAGGTCTACGCGGGCTACTCGGAGAACGCGGACTGGAACGTCGGCCGCATCCTCGCGGCGATCGAGGAGATGGGCGAGCTCGACAACACGGTCGTCCTCTGGATCTGGGGCGACAACGGCGCCAGCATGGAGGGCACGCTCACGGGCACGTTCAACGAGATGACGACGCTGAACGGGATCCCGCTGACGCCCGAGCAGCAGATGGGGCTCCTCTTCAAGCATGGCGGTCTCGAGGCCTGGGGCGGAGACGAGCTCTGGAGCCGCACTACTCGTGCAACTGGGCGCTGGCGAGCAACACCCCGTTCCAGTGGGGCAAGCAGGTCGCGTCCCATCTCGGTGGCACGCGGAACCCGATGGTCGTGCGCTACCCGAATGCGATCGCGGACTCGGGCGGCCTCCGCAGCCAGTTCACGCACGTGACCGACGTCGGCGCCGACGCTCCTCGACATCGCTGGCATCCCCCAGCCGACCCACGTCGACGGGATCGAGCAGGAGCCGCTCCACGGGTCCACGTTCGCCGACTCGCTCGCGGAACGCCGGCGCCCCCGAGCACCACACGCAGCAGTACTTCGAGGCGGTCGGCAACAGGGCGATGTACAAGGACGGCTGGTGGTTCGCGCAGCGCCTGCAGCGGATCCCCTGGCAGCTCGACCCCGACGTCCTCCGAGGGTTCGCCCCGGGCGTGTGGGATCCCGATACCGATCCGGTCGAGCTCTACTACCTGCCCGGACGACTTCTCGCAGGCGAACAACCTGGCCGAGCAGCATCCCGAGAAGGTCGAGGAGCTGCGGAAGCTCTTCTGGGAGGAGGCGGAGCGCAACAACGTCCTGCCCCTGCTGGGCGGGCTCAGCTCCTTCTACGGCATCGTGCCGCCGCTCCCGAAGGAGTCGAAGTTCACCTACCGCAGCCGCATCGAGAACATCCCCGCCGGGATGATCCCGCGGATCTACAACCACTCGTACACGATCAGCGCCGACCTCGTCGTCCCCGAGGGCGGTGTCGAGGGCGTGATCGTGGCGGCGTTCGACCACCTCGGAGGCTTCGGGCTCTACGTCCTGGACGGAAAGCTGAAGCACCACTACTCGATGCTGGGCGTGCTCGAGTACACCCAGGAATCGGAAGGGCCGCTGCCCGCGGGCGACGTGACCGTCGAGATGGTCTTCGCAGCGGACGCCCCGAAGCCCGCGACCGGCGGCGAGGTCACGCTGCTCGTCAACGGCGAGCGGGTCGGCGGCGGGCGGATGGAGCACACCGTGCCCTCGCGCTTCTCCGGCTACGCCGGCATGGACATCGGCTGCGACAACGGCCTGGTCGTCGACAAGAGCTACGCGGACAAGGCGCCGTTCCGGTTCACGGGGACGATCAAGGAGGTCGTCTTCGACATCGATCCGAACCTGAGCGAGGACGACGCACAGGCGCTCCACGAGCACGCACAGCAGGCGCTCGCGGCCCACGGCGCGAACGCCTGACGTTCGAAAGGAGGAAGCATGAGTGACGAACCGCTGGACGTGCTCATCGCCGTCTACCTGATCCCGGATCTCGCCAAGCAGGATTTCGACGGGCTCGTCGAAGCTGGTCGAGGACAAGACGATCTCGAGCGACGGCGTCGTCCTGGTCAGAAAGGATGCGGACGGCGAGGTGCATGTCGAGGAGACGGGCGACCACCTCGGCCGCAAGGGCGTCAAGGTTGGCGGCGGAGTCGGTCTCGTCGTCGGTCTCTTCGCGCCGCCGCTCCTCGCCGCTACCGTCGTGGGCGCCGCAGCCGGAGGGCTCCTGGGCAAGTTCGCCAAGAAGCGAGTCGCCTCCGGGATCGGCGAGAAGATGGACGAGGCGCTGCCCCCCGGATCGGCCGGCGTGATCGCGATCTACGAGCACGCCCAGGCCGACCTCGTCGACGGTGCGCTCGCCAACGCGATCAGGAAGTCGACGGCCCAGATCGACAAGGCGAGCGCGAAGGAGCTCAAAGCGGGGCTCACCGAGGCCGGGGCCGGGCTCGGAGGTTGAGGTGAGCACCGAAAGCTCGGAACGGGGCTTCGTCCTCGTCACCGGCACGTCCACCGGGATCGGCGCCGCCACGGCCGCTCATCTCGCCGCGAAGGGATTCCACGTCTTCGCGGGAGTGAGGCGGAAGGCCGACGGAGAAGCCTTGCGGGCGCAGGCTCCCGAGAAGGCTGACGCCGCTCATCCTCGACGTCACCGACGAGGCGGCGATCTCGGCGGCGGCCGCCACGGTGGCGGACGCCGTCGGCGACCGCGGGCTCGCCGGCCTCGTCAACAACGCCGGGATCGCCAAGCCGGCGCCCATCGAGTTCCAGCCGCTGGCCGACTTCCGGACGCAGCTCGAGGTCAACCTGTTCGGGCCGGTCGCCATGATCCAGGCGTTCCTGCCCCTGATCCGGCGCGGCGGCGGGCGGATCGTGAACGTGGGCTCGATCGGAGGCCTGCTCGTGCTTCCCCTGAACGGCGCCTACAGCGCCTCGAAGTTCGGGATCAGGGCCGATCACCGACGCGCTGCGGCTCGAGCTGCGCCAGTGGAGCATCCACGTGTCTCTGATCGAGGTCGCTCCCGTCAAGACAGCGATCTTCGGGAAGACGTACGCCGAGCTGGACGGGCTCGAGGACGAAGCTCGGCGAGACCGGTTACCGGCTGTACGAGGAGCAGGTCGCCGCGGTCCGGACGGCCACCGAGAAGGCGGCGGCGGATGCGGATCCGCCGCTGGTGATCGCGAAGGCCATTACCAACGCGCTCACCTCGGACAAGCCCAAGACCAGATACCTGGTCGGCCACGGCGGGAGGCAGGTTGCGGTCGCGGCAGCGCTCCCCGACCGAGCGAGGGATCGCGCGCTCGCCCGCGAGCTCGGGCTCCCGAAGCCGGAGTAGCGCACGAGTCGATTCGAGTCGAGAGGAGAGAGCGTGAGCGCAGAGACGAAACCGAAGGTGCTGCTCGTCTACTACACGTTCAGTCAGCAGACCGGGCGTGTCGCACAGGTGATGGCAGACCGGTTCGCGGAACACGGTTGCGAGGTGACGAGCGCCGCGCTCGAGTTCACCGACCCGAAGCACTCGAAGATCTTCTCGAAGTGGCCGATGAGCGTCCCCGTCCTGAAGATGGTGCGCATGCTCTTGCCCCAGCGGACGCGCAAGACCGGCGAGATCGGCATCCCGCCCGGGGCGCAGGCAGGCGACTACGACCTCGTCGTCATCGGCTCGCCCACCTGGTGGCTGACGGTGAACATGCCCATCCGCTCCTACCTCAAGTCACCGGCGGCGAAGAACGTGCTCGAGGGCACGCCGTTCGCCGCCTATGCAGTCGCGCGCCGCTACTGGAAGGGAAACATGACGGAGGTCCAGCAGCTGGGCGAGGACGCGGGGGGCACCTGGAACGGTGAGACACACTTTCTCGCTCTCGGCAACCAGGTGAACTCGATGCTCTCGTGGCTCGCGTTCATGAGGCACGGCGAGCCCAGGGAGCGTTTCCTCGGCGTCAAGATGCCGCCGCCGAATCTGCGGCCCGACTTCGAACAGCAGGCGAGAGCGTTCGCCGACGGCCTCGCGGACGGCGTTCTCCGGCAGCCGCTTCGGCGCCGGTGCCGGGAGCGAGCACCAAGCGCCGGAGCCGCACGGGACGAGCTAGCCGTTCGGTCCACGTTCGCCAGAGCCGGTAGGCCGGTTCGGTAACGGAAGGGAGAGTCGATGGCGACCAAGGCGGATTTCACCGAGGAAGAGTGGAAGACGATGCAGAAGGGCGTGACGGGCGCGGGAATGCTCGTCTCGGTGGGCGACCGCGACTTCACCGACACCTTCGGCGAGGCCGGGGCGCTCGCGAAGTATCTCGCCGGGCAACGCGAGACGAGCGAGAGCGAGCTCGTCCGCGAGCTGGCCAAGACCCGCGGAAGCGGGTTCGGCCTGACGTCCTCCGCGCAGGAGGTGGAGGCGGAGACGCTCGCCGCCCTGCGCTCGGCGTCGGCGACGCTCGCCGCGAAGGCGCCGGATGAGATGGGCGCCTACCGGCAGCTCGTGCTCGATGTCGCCGAGGCGGTCGCCGAGGCGAAGGGCGGCGTCAAGCCCGGTGAGACGGCCGCGATCGAGGCGATCAAGGGAGCGCTCGGCCCGGCCTAGGACGCAACGGTCGAAACTAATAAACGAGGAGAGGAGAGCGAGATGTGGTTGTGGATCGGAATCGGAGGCTTCCTGTACCTGATCCTGCTGTTCACGCTCGGGCTGATGACACTCAGGAACGGTCACGGGTGGATGTTCTTCTTCGGGATCTTCTTGCCGTTCCTCTGGCTCATCGGCGCGTTCATGCGACCGCCACGGCAGGAATACGCCTGAGGCACGTCGGGGAGAACCGGTTCCACCGGTCTCCCCGACATCCGAGTACCCTCACGAGCGCTTCCGCCACGAGGCCCGGGCTTCCCGTGTGAACGAGACGACCCAGATCCTGCTCTATGCGCTGGTGGCGGGGCTCAGCCCGCTCGCGCTCCTCGTCACGCTGGCTACGCTCGGCAGCGGGCGTGGGCGGGCGAACGGGAGCGCCTTCGGCATTGGCTTTCTGCTCACCCAGTCGACCGTGCTCCTCCTCGCGATCCTCCTGGGGTCGGCCGCAACGCCGAATCGCGAACGGGAGCACGAGACACTCGCCGCCGTCCTCGAGCTCCTCCTGGGCATCGCGCTGCTCCTCTTCGCCTCGCGAGGGCGCCTGGGCCGCGGGCAAGAGACCAGCCCCGAAGAGTCGAGGACGAAGGCGATCCTCGCCCGGCTGGGGCACCTCCGGCCGGCCACCGCCTTCTCGATGGGCTGCCTGCTCGGCGTGGGCGGCGTGAAGCGGCTGACGATCACGCTCTTCGCCGGGGCGACGATTGCCGTCGCCGGTCTGATACCGGCCGAGGAGGCCGCGTTGGGTGCCCTCTACGTGGTGATCGCGAGCGTGCTCGTTTGGCTGCCGATCGGCGTCTACCTGATTGCCGGAAGGAGGGCGGATGCCTGGACGGAAAGCACCCAGGCGTGGCTGATCGCGAACGAGCAGCGGATCACCGCCGTCGTCACGCTCGTCTTCGGAGCGCTCCTGATCGGCCATGCGCTCCTGAGGCTCGCCTGACCGCCGGGCGGCAGAGGGCGAATCACCCCGATCGTGTGCTCGGAGGGGCGCCCTCCTGGGCCTGGAACGCCTCCACCGCTGCGCTCACCGACGGGAAGAAGCGCTCGCGACCGATCGTCTCGGTGACGCCGGCGAGGTCGAGCTGCTCCTGCATCCTCGTGCGGAGGCCGGCGACGACGAGCGTGATCCCGTCGCTGCGGAGATCCTTCGTCAGGTCGTCGAGCGCCTCGAGGCCGGTCGAGTCGGCATGCGTCACCGACTCGGCGTCGAAGACGACCCAGGAGACGGGCCCGGATACCCCACGGACGGCCTCACGCACGCGCCCCTTGAAATACCGAGCGTTGGCGAAGAAGAGGCGGTCGTCGAGCCGGTAGACGACCACCCCGGGCGTCACCTGCGCCGAGGGGTGGAGAGACACGTCGCCGTACCGGCCGAGGCGGTCGACCCAGCCGAGCACGGCGTCGTGGGGCCGGGCGCTGCGGCGCACCGTGTCGATGATCGAGAGGCCGACCGCGACGACGAGCGCCTCGAGCACGCCGAAGACGACGACGCAGCCCGTGGTCACGCCTGCGATGGCGACCTCGACGTTGTCGACGGCTGCGAGCGCCCGCCAGGCCTGGGGTTCGATGAGCCCTATCGCCGCGAAGACGATCACGGCGCCGAGGACCGCCTTCGGCAGGTACTGCACCGGCTCGGTGAGGAAGAGGAGGATCAGGGCCACCGTGGCGGCCCCGACGAGACCCGCGATCTGAGTCCGGGCGCCCATGCCGTCGTTCACCGCGGTGCGGGAGCCGCTGGCGCCGATGGAGAAGCCCTGCGTCAGGCCGGCCGCCGCGTTCCCCGCTCCCATGGCGAGGAGCTCCTGCGAGGCCCGTACATGCTGGCCGTGCTTTCCGGCGAAGGACCGTGCGGTCAGGATCTCGTCGGCGAACGAGACGATGAAGATTCCGAGCGCCGCCGGGACGAGGCTGACGACGTCGTCGAGCCCGGGCGTCGGGAGGGCGAAGCTCGGCAGTCCCGCAGGGATGGGGCCGACGACGGCGATGCCATGGGCCTCGAAGTCCAGGAGCCAGGAGAGCGCAATGGAGACGACGACGACGACCAGGGCCGCCGGCAGGCGGGGCATGACGGCACGGAGCAGGAACAGGGCAGCAAGCGCGACCGCCGCGACGGCGGCCGTTGTGCCGCTGACGGTGTCCAGCTCGCCGAGTGCCTCCCAGAGCTGGCGGAGAGGCTCCGTGGCGTCGATCGAGATCCCGAGGAGCTTTCCCAGCTGGCCGATGATGAGGATCACGGCCACCCCGTGGATGTACCCGACGAGCACGGGCCGCGAGAAGTAGTCGGCCAGCCAGCCGAGACGGAGCACCCAGGCGACCGCGAAGCACGCGGCGACGAGCAGCGCGAGCATGCCGGCGAGCTCGGTCGCCTCGGGGCTTCCCGCGACCGCAAGCGGCAGGATCGCGACGGCCACGAGCGTCGAGATCGATCCCTCCGGCCCGACGATGAGCTGCCTCGACGATCCGAACAGAACGTAGGCGACGGTCGGAAGGAGTAGGGCGTAGAGGCCGTTCACGGGTGAGAGGCCCGCGACCTCGGCGTACGCCATCGCCGAAGGGACCGCGAGCGCGGCCACCGTTACTCCGGCCACGATGTCGCGGCGGGCGCTCGGGGCGCGGTACCGCGGCAACTCGCTCGTGAGCGGGAGCAGGCGGTTGAGCGCCGGCTCCTTCTGCGCCGCTTGGAACGGCGACCGCTCCCCGTATTCTGCGGCGCCCGACGGCTGGGTCGTGGGGGCCGGCGGAGGTCGGTCGTTCATGTCGATTCTCGCCCCGAGCCGAGGGAACACCGGGCGTCCATGGTGGCGTGCTCGGCCGGCCTGGAGCAGCCTAGATGCCGAGAATCTCCTGCTTCTTCGCGTCGAGCTCCTCGTCGACGGCCGCTCCAGCCACCGTGGCGTGTCCCGTCGTCATCCTGCGAGCAGGTCCGAGCATCTCCACTCCTCCAGACCGCGTTGCTCGTGAGAGGAACGGCGGCTCCGCCGCCGCCCCTCTCACACCTCGTCGGTTTCTAGCGGCGTCGACCGACCCGGCGAGCGGTGCGCCGTGCGACCCTGCGCGAACCCATCATCGCTCTCTCCTCTTCTCTCGTGATCGTCGATTAGGTGGTGCTGGCCGGCGCGCCCTTGGTCTCGAGCGCGTGCATCTCCTCGGCCTCGGCGGCGGTGACCAGCCCGATCTCGATCAGGTCGAGCGGGCTGATGAACCCGTCGCTGATGCGGAAGCCGCCCGCGCGCGCGATCGCGTTGCGCAGGGGGACCGCCCAGTGGTGCTCGATCAGAAGCAGGGCGGCGGCGGAGTCGTTGGGGATCTCCTCGAGCACGTCCCAGGCCTCTTCGTCGGAGAAGACCTGGATGCCGTCGGCGCCGGCCTCGGCACCGGCCACGGCCCCGTCCTCCATCCCCTCCTCGCCCTCGATCCCGAGGCCGATGAGGGCGCCCACCTTGCTGCCGAGCTCGATCGCCTCGTCCTTGGTCAGGTTGCTGAGGTGCGCGACCTCGATCTCCCCCTCCGCATCCTTGTGCACGGCCAGGGCGTCGATCACCCGCACCGTGTCGCTCTCGCGGAGGCGCTCCAGCTCGTCGATGATCTCCCCGTGGAAATCGGGGTGGCTGAAGCCCAACACGATCAGCTGAACTGGTCCGATGGCCATCGTCTCTCCTCTCGTCGCTGCTCGTGAATCCAGTTGCGTCCTGGCGAGTCTACGGCCGACTCCTTCTCGCTGCGCACAGCCATCTAACAACGCCGGAGGCCCGCCGGCATCACCCCGTGTGGACGAAAGGACCTCCGGCGCCTTGGAGGCGGTTTAGACTCCCAAGACCTGGTTGACATCGCTCGAAAAGCGGCGGGGCGGAGTAGCCTCGATCGGGTCCAGCTCACATTCGCGCTTGCCGCGGCGGCAGGACTCCTGCTCAGTGCCGTCTCGGCGCTGCTCGTGCTGTTCACGCCGGGGCCCGGCGACCGCCCGCTGATCGCGCTCGCCTACGCGCTCATGATCGGCGTACCGGTCGGGGTCGGCCTCTGGGCCTGGCGGACGAGGCCCGACAATCGGTTCGGCCGGCTGCTCGTGGCCGCCGGCTACCTCTGGTTCATCACGACGCTGGCGGCGTCGAGCAACGAGGTCGTCTACAGCATCGGCCGGGTCGGAGCCTGGCTGGTGCAGCCGCTCCTGTTCGTCGTCATGCTCGCATTCCCGACCGGCAGGTTGACCACGAGGGTCGACCGGGGGATCGTCCTGGCGGGCTGGGCGCTGATCGCGATCTTCTACCTGCCAACGCTGCTCCTCGTCGAGGAGTACCCCGTGCCCAGCCCGTACGCTCCGTGCGGCCTCGACTGCCCTGCCAACGCCTTCATGGTGGTCGACGCGGAACCGGCGTTCGTGGACTCCTGGCTCAGTCCCTTGCGCGACCTGCTCGCGGTGACCATCTTCGCCGCGGTCCTGGTCGTCCTGGCACTGCGCTTCACCAGGGCGTCCGGCCTGATGAGGAGGACGCTCGCCCCCGTACTCGCGGCAGCGAGCCTCCTGGCCGTGTTCTTCATCGCCTACTTCCTCATCCGCAGGGTCTCCGCGGGGTCGCCGGTCCTCACCGCGATCGGCTGGCTCTACGTTCTCTGCATCCCGGGGATCGCCGTCGGGTTCGTCGTGGGGCTCCTCCGCTCGAAGCTGACGGCCGGAAGCGCGCTCCAGCGTCTGGTCGTGCGACTCGGGGACCATCCCGACCCAGGCGAGCTGACCGCCGTGCTCCGCGACACCATGGAGGACCCCACGCTCGAGCTCGTCTACTGGGTTCCCGGACCGGGCGGAGACTGGGTGAACGCGGACGGCATCCCCGTGCCGGCCCCGGACGCAGGCTCGAGGAGGTCTCTGACGGAGGTACGTGACGGAGACAGGCTGGTTGCGGGGCTCGTGCACGACGCCGCGCTGAACGACCAGCGGGAGTTCGTCGAAGCGGCCGGCTCCGTCGCGCTTGCAGCCCTGGAGAACCAGCGGCTCGCGGCCGAGGTGGACGCGTCGCTCCGGGAGCTGAGCGAGTCGCGGGCCCGCATCCAGGCGGCGGCCGACAGTGAGCGCCGCCGGATCGAGCGCGACCTCCACGATGGCGCCCAACAGCGGCTCGTGGCCCTGCGGGTCCGACTCGGGCTCGCCGGGGAGCTCATGCGCGAGGATCCGGCCCGGGGCACCGAGCTCCTGAGCGAGCTCGGGGCCGAGGCCGAGGACGCGCTCGAGGAGGTTCGGGCGCTCGCGCACGGCGTGTATCCGTCGCTGCTTGCCGACTATGGGCTCGGCGAGGCCCTCCGCGCCCTCACCCGCAGAAGCGAGCCGCCCCCCAAGGTCGCGGTCGAGGGGATCGGCCGGTACCAGCCCGAGGTGGAGAGCGCCGTGTACTTCTGCTGTCTCGAAGCGCTCCAGAACGTGGCCAAGCACGCACAGGGCGCGAGCTCGGTGTCCATCTCGGTGACGGACCACGGGGAGCTGCGCTTCGAGGTGCGTGACGACGGCCCAGGGCTCTCCGGGGATGCCGTGCCCGGCACAGGGCTCACCAACATGGAAGACCGACTCGCGGCGGTCGGGGGCGAGCTCGTCGTCAGCTCGGCGCCGGGCGGGGGCGGCACCCAGGTCGTGGGCACGATCCCGTCCCCCAGACGCGCCCGCGACGCCGGCCCCTAGTAGCTTGGCCGCGCGATCATCCTCATGGGACGATGCCCGCGCACGCCCGGATGCCAGACTCCGGCGGTGCGAGGGCATGGATCGACTGTCCGGAAGCGGGCGTAGTGTGACGGCGACAACCGAGGGCGGAGCAAGCGCGTGAGAATCCGAAGAGCGACGCACAAGGACGACCGGGACGCGGACGGGCCGCGCGAGCCCGACGAGCCCGAGATCGTCCAGCTCGACGAGGCTCAGCTCGGACAGCTGTCCGCGGTCTTCGCGGCGCCGCGCTGGCTGCGCGACCTCGGGCTGGCGTCGTGGCTGATCGCCGGCGTGCTGCTCGTGCTCGTCGGGCTGATCTGGCTCGTCGGCGCGACCTCCGAGATCACCCAGCCCTTGATCGCGGCCTTCGTGGTCGCGTGCGTGACGCTGCCGCTCGTACGCCGGCTCGCGCGCCACCGCGTCGGCCGGGGAGGAGCAGCTGGGATTGCCCTCCTCCTGCTCCTGGCCATCGGGATCCTCGTGGGCGTGCTCGTCATCGGCGGGATCATCTCCCAGGCCGACGACATCTCGGCGAACGGCTCGAGCGCCGCCGACGAGATCCAGGGCTGGCTCGAGGACGCCGGGGTCGACACGTCCGGAGCCGAGAGCGCGAGCAGCACGGCGAAGGAGGACGTCCCCCAGATCATCTCCACGCTCGTCAACGGCCTCGTCACCGGCATCGGCGACCTGACCTCGCTCGCGCTCGGGCTCTCCTTCTTCCTCCTCAGCCTCTTCTTCCTGCTCAAGGACGGCCCGTCGCTGCGCTCCTGGGTCGAGGACCACGCCGGCATTCCGAAGCCCGTCGCCAGGACGATCACCGGCGACGTGATCACCTCGTTCCAGCGCTACTTCGCCGGCGTGACCATCGTCGCCGCCTTCAACGGGATCGTCGTCGGCGTCGCCGCGCTCCTGCTCGGAGTCCCGCTGGCGGGCACGATCGCGGTCGTGACCTTCATCTGCGCCTACATCCCGTACATCGGGGCGTTCTTCGCGGGCGCGTTCGCGGTCGTGATCGCGCTCGGCTCGGAGGGGACGACGACCGCAGCGATCATGCTCGTGGTCGTCATCCTCGCCAACGGCGCGCTCCAGCAGGTCGTCCAGCCGATCGCCTACGGAGCCACCCTGGGCCTCAACCCGCTCGTCGTCCTCATCGTCACGATCAGCGCCGGCTGCCTCTTCGGGATGGTCGGGCTCGTCCTCGCCGCCCCGCTCACGTCGGCCGGCGTGCACATCGCCGCCGATCTGGCGCGGGCCAAGGCCGCGGTAGCGGCCAAGGCGGAGGCCGCCGCCGCCCCGCCGCCCGACGCGAGCCCGAGCCAGAGCCGGCGTAGGCACGTGAGCACGCACGCCGAGGAGAGGCCGCCCCGGGTCCTGCCCTTCCACGACCCGTCGCGCCGCCGGCGCCTGAAGAAGGTGGGGGCCTGGCTGCTCGGGACGGCCGTGGTCGTCGTCCTCCTCCACCTCCTCGGCGTTGACGTGCTCGGGTGGCTCCAGGACCTGTGGGACGAGATCAAGGCGGTCCCGGCCGGCTACATCGCCGCGGGGCTTTTCTTCCAGACGGGGGTGACGACCTTTGCCGCGGTGTCGTATTACGGCATCCTCAAGGCCGCCTATCCCGACGAGGCGTCGTTCCCGCCGATCCTGACCGCGTACGCGGTCGGCGTGGCCATGAACAACTTCCTGCCCGCCAACATCGGCACCTTCGTGACGCTGCTGATGTTCGTGGCGATCATCCCCGCCTGCACGTTCGCCGGTGCGATCGCCGCGTACCTCGTGCAGAAGATCTTCTTCACGATCGCCGGAACGTTCGTCTACCTCTACCTGTTCCTCTCGGTCCCCGGCTCCTTCAACGAGAACCTCGGCAACCTCACGGACCACCCGGCCCTCGCCGCCGGCATCGTGGCCGGCATCGTCTTCCTGCTCGTCCTCCTCGGCCGCATCTTCTGGAAGCAGGTGAAGAAGCTGTGGGCCCAGGCGAAGAAGGGCGGGGTGATCCTCTCCCAGCCGAGGCGCTACTTCTCCCGGGTCTTCTTCCCCTCCTTCCTGTCGTGGACGTGCAAGTTGATCGTGGTCGCGATCTTCCTCGCCGCCTTCGCCATCCCGGTCACGTTCGAGTCGGTCATGTGGGTGGTGGGCTCCGGCTCGCTCGCGAACGTCGTCTCGGTCACGCCCGGCGCCGTCGGCATCACGCAGGCGACGAACGCGCTCGCCCTCAGTACCTGCTGCGACGTCCCGACATCGCAGGCGGTGGACTACTCGACGGCGCAGCAGCTGATTACGACGGCGTGGAACATCCTCTTCGCGATCGTCCTCACCGTCTGGGTCTTCGGCTGGACCGGTGGGAAGCTGCTCGTCGGGCAGTCGTACACGGACGCGAAGGTCAAGGTCGCGGAGCAGAAGGAGCAGCGCAGAGAGAAGAAACAGGCGAAGCGGGAGGAGCTCAAGGAGTCGGGCGAGGGCAGGTTCAGCCGCCTCCGTCACCGCTCCACGTCAAACGGCACCGAGCAGAACGAGGAGGAGAGCTAGATGCCTGAGCCTTCGCCGGGCTTCGGCGAACGACTCTCCTGGGAGCCCGAGTTCCCGAAGATCCGCCCGGCCCGCCTGATCGCTTCCTGGCTCGTCGCGGCGCTCTCGCTCCTGGTCGCGGCGTGGATCGTTCCCGGCGCCTCGATCGAGACCTTCTGGGGCGCGCTCCTGGTCGCGCTGGTCGTGGCCGTCCTCAATGCCGTGCTGCCGCCGGTGATCGCCGCCCTCCGGCTGCCGTTCACGCTCGTCCTCGGCTTCCTGCTCGTGCTCTTCATCGACGCCGCGATCCTGCTCGCCGCGGACTGCCATCACCGACGGGGCGATCCAGCTCGACTCCTTCTGGGCGGCGCTGCTCGTGGCGCTGGTCGCGGCCGCGGTCAGCATCGTCGTCCAGGTGATGATCGGCGCGACCGACGACGACACCTACACGCTCAGGGTGATCCACCGCCTCGCACGGCGCTCGGGCGAGCGCGTGGCGACCGACCAGCCCGGCATCGTCTTCCTCGAGATCGACGGCCTCGCGTTGCCGATCCTGCGCCGGGCGATGCGCGACGGGAACGCGCCGAACATGGCGCGCTGGGTGGCCGAGGGCTCGCACGACGTCGCCGAGTGGGAGCCCGACCTCTCCTCGCAGACGGGCGCGAGCCAGGCCGGGATCCTGCTCGGCTCGAACGAGGACATCCCCGCCTTCCGCTGGGTCGAGAAGGAGACCGGGACGCTGATGACGTGCTCGGCCCCGCCCGACTGCGCCGAGATCGAGCGCCGCCATTCGACCGGGATCGGCCTGCTCGCGAACGGCGGCGCGAGCCGCGGCAACCTCCTCTCCGGCGAGGCCGACCACGTGATCCTCACCGTCAGCAAGCTCGAGGCGGAGAAGAGCGCCAACCCCGGCTACCGCGCCTTCCTGGCGAACGGCTTCAACGTCACGCGCGCGCTCGTCCTCTTCTTCTGGGAGGTGGCCCTCGAGATCACGGCGTCGGGACGCCAGCGCCGGCGCGACGTGCAGCCGCGCGGACACCGCGGCGGGCTCTATCCCTTCATGCGCGCGGCCATGTGCGTCGTCGTCCGCGACCTGATCGTCTACGGCGTCCTCACGGACATGATGAAGGGGCGGCCCGCGATCTACGCGACCTTCTCGAGCTACGACGAGGTCGCCCACCACTCCGGCCTCGAGCGAGCCGACACGCTGGAGGCGCTGCGCAAGCTGGACGACCAGTTCGGGCGCATCGACCGCGCCCGCCGTTACGCGCCGCGGCCCTACGAGATCGTCGTCCTCTCCGACCACGGCCAGACGCAGGGAGCCACCTTCAAGCAGCGAAACGGCTACGGCCTGGACGACCTCGTCGAGCGCTCGCTCGCCACCGGCAGCGTCGCCGAGCACGCCGGCGGCGACGAGCAGGACTCCATGGTCGGCCACGCGCTCGGCGAGGCTACCGGACGGACGCAGAAGCAGAAGCGCCCGAAGAACGACGTCAGCGGCGAGAGCAACGTCGTCCTCGGCTCGGGCAACCTCGGGCTCGTCTACCTGATGGAGGAGAACCGCCGGCTCACGCTCGAGGAGCTGAACGAGCGCCATCCCGAGCTGGTTCCCGCCCTACGCTCCCACCCCCACGTCGGCTGGATCCTCGTGCGCTCCTCCGAGCATGGCCCGGTCGCGCTGGGCGCCAACGGCGCCCGCTACCTCGCCGACGGCCGGGTCGAGGGGGACGACCCACTCACCGCGTTCTCCCCCACCGCGGCCGAGCACCTCCTGCGCACGGACGGGTTCGCCCACGTCGCGGACATCATGGTCGGGAGCTTCTACGACCCCGATCTGGACGAGGGCTGCGCGTTCGAGGAGCTGATCTCGTTCCACGGCGGGATCGGCGGGCCGCAGACGCGGCCGTTCATCCTGCACCCAGCCGGCCTGAAGGTTCCGGACGGCGGCATCATCGGCGCCGCCGCCGTGCACGGGATTCTCCTCGGCTGGCGGCACGAGCTCAATGAGGGGACCTCCGCTCCGTCGGACGTTGCATCCGCCTGACGGAGCCTCCATCATTCCCGCATGACTCTCGCCGTGCTTCTCGCGCTGGGCATGCTCACGTGGACCTTCACGATCGTGGGCGTGATCGCGCTCATCCTGGCAGTCGCTACGTGGATAAGCGCCCTTCGAAACCCCGATCTCTCGGGCGCCGAGAAGGCGGTCTGGCTCGTCGCTGTCCTGATCTTTCCGATCTTCGGCGCGCTCGTCTACTTCACGGTTCGTCGCGACTGGTGACGGCGGGCGGCTGGCGGCGGCGACGACCACGCCGCCGGCGAGGAGCGCCGCCTCGGCGAGCGTGAGGGCCCGGCGGTTGCGACCTACAAGTCCAGGATCGATCCTGGACTGTCGGGAGAGCGGTGGGCAGCGTGGAAGGCGAGCGCCCCGACGACGAGCGCCGCTGCCCCGGCCGAGATCGCGACGGCCACGGCACCGCGGGCGAGGGCGTCCGGGAGCGCCGAGAGCACGACGCCCTTCGTGAGGACCTCGATCTTGAGCAGCCCTGTGAAGAGCGCGAGGAGCCCGAGCAGCGAGCACGCGCCCGCCCGCGCCTCCTCTGCCCCGCGGGCGAGCACCGCGAGGCCGGCCGCCGCGAGCACCAGCTCGTTCCCGCCCTCGACCCAGCGCGCGGCCGACGCGCCGGAATGGACTGCGAAGCCGACCGCGAGCACGACCGTTGCCATTCCCGCCGTGGCGCCGAGGGCCACCGCGGCCCGGCTGATCTGCGCGGGTCGACGCCTGACGACGGCGATCGCGGTCAGCGCGGCGAAGACGGCGCCGAGGCCGAGCCAGGGCCAGGGCGGCGGCGCCGAAACGCGCTGCACCTCGCCTGCGAGCGCGACCCGGGCTCCGTCGACGGCGAGCGGGATCTCCCACCGCTCCACCCCGGCGGGAGGCCGCCGCAGCCGCCGGTCGTGCCAGATGACCGTTCGCCCGTCGGACACGGTTTCCCAGGCCGGCCCGGGCCCTTCGACCTGGTCCGGCTCCTCGAGGAGCCCGGCCTCGACGGCGGTGGGAGAGGCGGCGTTCACCGCCACTCCCGTCGAGTCGAGCCGGAGGAAGGGCTCACCGTCGTAGCCGTAGACGACGACGGTGTGGCCGTCCCGGACCGTCAGGCCGAGGGCGAGGTCGCTCCCGTAGACCCGCGCCGCCAGGGCCGGCGACAGCGGGAGGACGCTCGCGCGATAGTCAACTGCGACCGCGCTGGAGCGGACGTGCGCGGCGGCCGGCGCCGGGGCGACCAGCGTCGCCAGGACCGCCACAGAGGCCGCTCCCAGCTTCCAGCTCCAGCGGCACGGCGAAAGCGTCCGGGGCGGTCGGCAGACGCTCCGCGCACGACGTGGGCGGTGGCGCGGCCATCGCGCAAATCTATCCTGGCGCACGGTTGTCCTTGCCCGGCCGTTCGCCGCGACAAGGGTCGCGCGGTGCAGAGCGCACTTGCACGGACGCCTCGATACGCTTCGCCAGTCGTGATGGTCAGGAAGGCTGGGGCAGCGTCGTCGTGGGCGGGCGGGAGATCGCCCTCGCGACGACGACCGATGAGTTTTGGGACGCTTGCCGGTCTCCACGTGATCACAGCGAAGCGACGAAGGAGGCAAGCGGACGATGTCTGAGGAACCTAGGTCGGAGCGGCGGGCAGCCCACGAGCGTCTCTCGACAGGCGCGCTCGCGCGCTGGACCCGAGCCTGCGCGACGCACCCGTGGCGCGTGGTCGCGGCGTGGTTCGGCGTCATCATCCCGCTCCTGATCGTCACTGTCATCGCCTTCGGCGGGAGCCTCCGGGACGAGTTCTCCATCCCCGGGTCCGACACGCAGAAGGCGACCGACCTGATCGAGTCCGAGTTCGCCTCCGAGCAGGGCGGCGTCCTCAACCTCGTCTTCGCGGCGCCCGAGGGACAACGGCTCGACACGCCCGAGCGGAAGGCGGCCATCGAGGACGCCATCGCCAAGCTCCAGACGAAGCAGTTCGCGCCGACCGAGGACCGGGTCGGCATCGAGAGCGTCGGCGATCCGTTCGCCGACGACACGATCTCGGACGACGGCCGCATCGCCTACACCGAGGCGCAGTTCGACAAGGTGATCTACGACAAGGATCGCGACGCGGTCGTGGCCGTGGAGGACACCGTTCGGAACACCGTCGCCGCTGCCGGGATCACGGCGGAGTTCAACGGCGACGCGGAGTTCCCGCCGCTCGAGCAGGGCACACAGGAAGCCCTCGGCCTGCTCGCAGCGATCATCGTGCTGCTCATCGTCTTCCGCACGTTCGTGGCCTCGGCGATCCCGATCGTGCTCGCGCTGACCGCGCTCCTGACCGCCTTCCTGCTTCTCTTCATCCTCGCCGGCCTGACGGACATCAACACCGTCACGCCTCTCCTCGTCTCCATGATCGGCCTGGGCGTCGGGATCGACTACTCGCTCTTCATCGTCACCCGCTTTCGGCAGCTCCTGCACGATGGGCTCTCGCCGGCGGACGCCGCCACCGAGGCCGGCGCCTCAGCCGGGCGCGCCGTTCTCTTCGCAGGCCTCACGGTCGCCATCTCGGTCACCGGCCTGGCCTTCTTCGGCCTGGACTTCGTGACCAAGCTCGGCATCGGCAGCGCGCTCGGCGTGCTGACCACGGTGCTCATCGCCAACTCGCTCCTGCTCGCGGTCCTGCGGCTGCTGGGCCACAAGATCGACCGGCTGAAGGTGCCGTTCCTACGACCGGTCGACGACTCCGAGGCGGCGCGCGAGAAGACTCCGATCGCCCGCTGGGGCCGCTTCGTGACCGCCCACGCGGGCGTCGTCTTCACCGTCCTCCTCGTGGCGGGCCTCGCGCTCGCGGCGACCTCCGCGCTCATACGCCTGGGCGCAGCCGACCAGGGCACGCAGCCCAAGAAGCAGACGAGCCGCAGGGCCTACGACCTCCTGGCCGAGGGCTTCGGGCCCGGCTTCAACGGCCCCATCCCGATCGTCGTGGACGTGAACGGCGACGACGGCGCGCCGCAGAGGATCTACGAGCGCGTCCAGGGCCTCAAAGGCGTCGCTTCCGTGGACGAGCCGCAGCTCAACGACCCGGGAACGGTCGCCATCGTCTTCGTCACGCCGGACTCGGCCCCGCAGGACGAAGCGACGGACAAGCTCGTCGATCGCCTGCGCAGCGACGTCGTGCCCGCGGCCACCGAAGGCAGCAACGCGGTCGTCTACGTCGCGGGCTTGACCGCGGCGTTCAAGGACATCGCCGACCGGATCATGGAGCGGCTGCCTCTGTTCCTGCTGTACATCATCGGCGTCACCTTCATCGTGCTGGCGATGGCGTTCCGGTCGATCGTGATCTCCCTCACGGCCGCCGTCACGACGATCCTTTCCGGGTTCATCGCGTTCGGGGTGCTCGGGCTCGTGGTGCAGCAGGGGCACCTGCTCGGGCTCACGGGCCTCGACCGAACCGGGCCGATCGAGACCTTCGTCCCGCCGATCGCCTTCGCGATCCTCTTCGGGCTGTCGATGGACTACATGGTCTTCCTGATGAGCCGCATCCGGGAGGAACACGTCCACGGCCTGGAGACGCGCGCGGCGGTCGAGCACGGAATCGCGGCGATCGGCAGGGTGGTCGTCGCCGCGGCGCTGATCATGGGCACGGTGTTCGCAGCCTTCATCCTCAGCGCCGATCGCATCCCGAAGGAGTTCGGGCTGCTGCTCGCGGTGGCGATCCTCACGGACGCGCTGGTCGTGCGGATGACGCTCGTGCCCGCCTTCCTCACCCTCCTGGGCGAGAAGTCGTGGTACATCCCGGGCTGGCTCGACCGCCTGCTCCCGAACATCACGATCGAGTCGCCGCACGACAGCGATGCGCCACGCACGCCCGAGCCCGCGCCCGGGCCGGCCGCCGGACGCTGACGAGCATCACGGGGCGGCGGAGCGGGCTGGCTCCGCCGCCCCGGCCAGACTTCCGCTGCCGCGGATTGGCGCGTGGCTCGAGTTCGGTCTACGGTGCCGGAACGCGCCCATGGCCGAGCTGGTCGAGACATACGACCTCACCGCGCCTTCACAGGACGGCTGGGCGGTGGACTACCGCATCCGCCGCGAGGACGGCGAGGAGCTCCACGCCGAGGTTCGCTGCTGGGAGAAGGCGCACGCAACCGCCGAACGGGCCGGAAACGCCGACGCGCTGGCGGCGATCGCGGATCGAGGCGTCGCAGCCGCCCTCGAGTACGCAGAGCAGGTGCACTCGCCGGCGGAGCGCGGCGCGGTGCTGATCTCGATCTGGTTCGACCCCGCCGACCGGGGCAACCTGTGCCACCGCGTCAGCTACGAGCGCGCGCCCGGGTAGCCCGCTTCCCTACATCCCCATAGCGTGGTAGCCGGAGTCCACGTAGAGCGTGGTGCCGGTGATGTTCTTCGCCTCGTCGGAGAGCAGAAAGGCGCCCGCGGCTCCGACGTCCTCCTGGTCGACATGTCGGTGGAGGGGGGAACGTTCCTCGACGATCGCCTCCATCGTCGGGAAGCCGGCGATGGAGCGCGCCGCCAGCGTCCGCACCGGGCCGGCCGAGATCGCGTTGATGCGGATGTTCTTCTGGCCCAGGTCCCAGGCCAGGTAGCGCATGGACGCATCGAGCGCGGCCTTGGCGACGCCCATGATGTTGTAGTGCGGCACGGCCCGCTCGCCGCCGAGGTAGGTCATCGTCATGATCGAGCCGCCGCCCGCAGCCTCCATCAGCGGCTCGGCGAGGCGCGCGGAGGCGACGAGCGAGTACGCGGAGACGTCGAGAGCCAGCCAGAAGCGGTCGCGCGGCGTGTCCGTGAAGCGCCCCTCGAGATCGCGCGCGTCGGCGAACGCGACCGAGTGCACCAGCAGGTCGAGCTTGCCGCCGAACGTCTCCCCGGTCTCGGCGAAGACGCGCTCGAGCTCCTCGTCCGAGCGGACGTCGCACGCCGTGATCAGCGGCGAGCCCACCGACTCGGCGAGCTCCCGGACGTTCTTCTCGATTCGCTCGCCCTGGTAGGTGAAGGCCAGCCGGGCGCCGCCCTCGGCCAGGCGCTGCGCGATGCCCCACGCGATCGAGCGTCGGTTGGCGACCCCGAGGACGAGGCCTGTCTTCCCTGCGAAGCGGTCGCTCACGCGCCGGCCCCCGGCGCGGGAGCGGGTGGAGGGAGTGTGAGGGAACCGGGAGGTTCCTTCACTGTCTCAAAGAAGGGGGCTCGTGGGGGAAACATGGTTTCCCCCACGGGACTGAGCCGAAGGCGAAGGACGGTCACGGCGCGGGGAGTCTAATGTGGCGCCGGGCATGAAGGCGTTCGCGCACGACGTCTACACCTATCCGCTTCCGCCCGGGCATCGCTTCCCGCTCGGGAAGTACCGGCTGGTTCGGGAAGGGGCCGAGGCGTCCGAGGAGATCGACGTGAAGGACGCGCGTGCCGCGACCGACGATGAGCTCGCGCTCGCGCACGACGCCGAGTATCTGGACCGCGTCGGGCGCGGAGAGCTCTCCAGGCGGGAGGAGCTCGCGCTCGGGCTTCCCTGGTCGCCGGAGCTGGTGGCGCGGGCACGCCGGTCGGTGGGGGCAACGCTTGCAGGGCGCCGACGCTGCTCTGACGGTCGGAGTCGCGGCCAACGTCGGCGGCGGCACGCATCACGCGTTCGCCGCGGGCGGGCGCGGATTCTGTGTCTTCAACGACGTCGTCGTCGCAGTCAGGGCGTTACGGCGGGCGAAGAGGGTCGAGCGGGTGCTCGTCGTCGACCTCGACGTCCATCAGGGCGACGGCACGCACGCGGCCTTCATGGACGACCCCGAATCGTTCACCTTCTCCGTGAACGGCTTCCGCAACTATCCCTTCCGGCGGGTGCCGGGCGACCTCGAGCTCGACCTCGCGGACGGAACCGGCGACGACGCCTACCTGGAGGGCGTCGCACGGCTTCTGCCCCAGGCGCTGGCCCGCGCGCGGCCCGACCTCTGCTTCTACCTCGCTGGCGCCGACCCCTACGAGCTCGACAGCCTCGGCCGCCTCGGGCTGACCAAGGCGGGCCTGGCCGCGCGTGACGGGATGGTCCGCGACGTCCTCGGCCGCGCGGGCGTCCCGGTTTGCGTCACCCTCGCGGGCGGCTACGCCGTCCCGATCGAGGACACGGTCGAGATCAACGTCACTACCCTGCGCTTATTCGCGTCGCAGTCGTAACCGGAGGGTCGAGCGGGATCGGCGCCGCCACGGCGCGGCTGCTGGCCGCGCGGGGCTGGCACTGCGTCCTGATCGCCCGCGGGATCGAACGGCTCGAGCGCGTGGCGGCCGAGCTCGGGGCCGAGGCCGAGGTCTGCGACGTCTCCGACCGGCAGGCGCTTGAGGCCGCGGCGGCGCGGGTCGGCGAGCGGCATCCGGCCGTGCACCTGCTCGTCTCCAACGCCGGCATCCCGGGCGGCGGGGGATTCCTCGACCTCGCACCGGAGCGGATCGAGCAGGTGATCGGGACGAACTACCTCGGCAGCGTCTGGGCGCTGCGCGCCTTTCTGCCGCTGCTCGAGGCGGGCGCGCCGTCCGACGTCGTCAACGTCGCCTCTGTCGCGGGCGTGTACTCGGTCGGCGGCTCGTCCGGCCCGTACGCGGCGTCCAAGCACGCGCAGCTCGCGTACTCGCGCGGCGTGGCCGCCGAGCTCGCGCCGCGCGGAATCCGCGTCCACGCCGTCAACCCCGGCCCGGTCCGGACCGAAGGCTTCCCGCAGAACCGGCTCAAGGGAACGCGATACGACCGCCTCGTGCTCTCGCCCGAGCGAGTCGCCGAGTCGATCCTGCGGGCGGTGGAGCGGGGGAAGCCCGAGTCGTTCGTGTTCGGCGCCTACCGAGTCGCCGGCCTGCTCCAGGCGGCGATCCCGGGGACGCTGGTCCGCCTGTCCACCCGCCGGCGGCGCACGTCCTAGGACACCGCGCCTGGTCAGCGCGCCAGACGCAACGCGAGGCCCGCGATCGCGGCGCCCGCGACGGCGTCCAGGACATAGTGGTTCGCGGTCGTGAAGACGACGGCGGCCACCAGCGGCGGATAGGCCGGCGCCAGCGCCCGCAGCACAGGGCTCCGAGCGGCTTCTGCGAGCCCCGAGGCGGTGACCACCGCGTACGCGACGTGGATGCTCGGCATCGCCGCCAGGGGGTCGTAGAGCTGCGCGACGACACCGGAGTCGAGATCGAAGCCACTAACGTCCGCGATCGTGTCCACGAAATGGTCGAGCGAGCGCGGCGGGGCGCACGGGAACAGGAAGAAGATCGGCTGGACGCCGAGGGTAGTCAGGACCGCCGCGCGCCGAAACCGGTGGAACTCGGGGTCGCGCCGGGCGTAGAGCCGCATCAGGAAGCCGACGGTCAGGGCGGCGTTGGAGACGACGTACGTGACGTTGAGGACGCCGAGCAGCCGCCGGTGCGGAAGCAGGAGCTCCTGGAGCCTCGGCTCGACGTGGATCCCGAGCCGGCGCTCGAGCGCGACGACGCGCTCGGCGTTCCTCCTCGCCTGGAGCCGACCCCGCACGCCGCGCTTGCGCCGGCTGGCGAGCAGGTAGAGCGCGTAGACCCCGAGGCCGATCGCGACCTCCCGCCGGCCCGAGAAGCGCTCCTGCTGCGTCGTCCTCCGTCCCACTTCAGCGCGCATACTTACTTGCGAGATGCGCAGCTGGCGCCGGAACCTCGTCCGCATCGGCATAGGCACGGCCGCGACAGGCGCCTTCCTCTGGCTGTTCCTGCGCGAGGTCGACCTGACCGAGGCCTGGGGAGAGATCGCGACGCTCCCGCCGTGGACGATCGTGGTCGCCGTCGCCCTCGTGGTCGTGAACGTGCTCATCATGGCCGTCCGCTGGGGCTACCTCCTCGACGGCGCGGGCTACCGAATCGGCCTGTGGAAGCTCTTTTCGACGGTGGCGGTGGGGCGCGGTGCCAACAACATCCTGCCCGCGCGCGGCGGCGACCTCCTCCGGATCGAGGCGATGCGCGAGCGCCAGGTGCCCGTGTTCGTGACCGCAGGGACGCTGTTCGCCGAGCGGCTTCTGGACGGCGTGATCCTCTCCGCCTGGATCCTGTTCGGGGCGCTCGCGATCGGCCAGGGCGGGCCGATGCTCCTGACGGGGATCGCGCTCTCCTCGGGCGCGGCACTCGGCGTCGCGCTCGTCGCGCTGGCGGCGCGCGACCCCGACCGGGCCGAGCGCTTCGCCTGGCGGGCGACGCGCAGGCTCCCGCCCCGCTGGCACACGCGCTTCACGCGCGCCGCGGCTCATTTCGTCGACGGGCTGGGCGCGTTTCGCGGCCGCTCGCGGCTCGTGGCCGTGTTCGGGACGTCGGCGGCCATGTGGCTGGCCGACGTGGCCATGTACTACGTCGTCGGGGAGTTCGCATTCGACCTGAACCTCCCGGTCGGCGCCTACTTCCTGCTCGAGGGGATCGGGAACCTGGCGCTGGCGGTCCCGGCCACAGCCGCTGGAATCGGGACGTTCGACTACCTGACGCTCCTCGCCGCGAAGGGCGTCGACGTCGACGCGAGCAAGGCAACCGCGTACGTGCTGACCATGCACGCGCTCGCGGTGATCCCGGTGACGCTCATGGGCGCGATCCTCGTCAGCCCGGCGTTCCCACGCCTGCTGGGACGCCGCCGCGAGCCCGCGCAGGAATCCAGCTAGGAGGGTTTGGCGGAATGTCGCTCGTCGCCGGGGTGCGATGGTCGTTCCGAGGCAAGGACGCAGGGAGCGCTCGTAGCGACGAGCTACGGGCGCGACTGAGGACGCAGCATCGGGGCGAGCAGCGCGGCCCGGCGGCACAGCCGTATTTCGTCAAACCCTCCTAGGCTCGCGCGCTCGCGTACTCGCGGGCGAGGACGGGCAGCTCGGCCGCCCGCCGGGGCGCCGCGGCGAGCGCGTCCGCCAGCCGCCGCCTGCGACCCGACGACGTCGTCAGGTCGAGCTCGACCGGCCGGCCCTCCTCCCGCGCGAGCGCGACGGCCTCGGCGAGGTCGCGTTCGAGCGCAACCGGGTCCGCCTCCGCCCCGGCCTCCAGCCGGCCGGCCACGACCTGGCCGCACGTGAGCGGCATGGTCAGGCGCAGGAGCGCGAGGAGTGCGCCCTCCACGTCTTCTCGCGGCAGCTGGACGGGCTCGCCGAGCGCGAGGTGCACACGGGTCCGACCCCGGACGAGCGGGTCGTAGGCGAGGGCCAGCGGGCGGACCGCGGCCGGCCGGCCGCGCCGCACGAGCGCGCCGATACCCGGCCTGATCGGCCCGATCTCCCCGTCCGGCGAGGGACGGCCCTCCGGGAACACGACCAGGGTGTGGCCGTCGCGCGCGATCTGCACGAGCGTGCGGAAGTCGCCGGCGGCCTGGGCGGCCCGGCCCGCCCAGAAGTCCTCCAGGCCGGGGCCGTCCTGCGGGGAGAAGGGCTGCCACAGCAGATCGGCGTACTCGCCGCGGAGCACGTCCTCCGCCCGCTCCGGGGCCGCCAATCCGCACTCGGCCGCCCGCTCCTCAAACGCGCGCGCACGCTCCTCCGGAAGCAGCTCGGCGAGCAGCTGGCCGCGCCGGGCCGCGAGGACCTCCCCCGCGCGCGCCACGGTGGCGCTCCGAATGGGGAAGACGTTGACCGTCGGCAGCCAGCGCGCGACTCCGACGCGGTAGAGGAGCCGCCTGGCCCGGAGTGGAAGCTCGGGGGGGAACCCGGCGAAGAACCCGGGGAGGAACATGTCGTCCCGCGCGGCGAAGTGCAGGCGCTCGGCCTTGTTCCGCCGGCCGCCCAGGGCGGAGTAGAGCGGAGGACAGATCACCGGCACGTCCGTCTCGCGCCTGTGCGTGACCGCGACGAGCGTCCCTGGCTCAAGTGTGAAGCGCTGTCGGTCGAGCAGGTCGACACGGAAGGCGGCGTTCGAGTACGCCCACATGCCGCCCGCGACGGCATCGTAGAGATCAGGCACGCCTATATCCTGGCGCCATGGCCGCCCTTCGGCTCGGAGACCGCGCTCCGGGGTTCACGCTCCCGGGGATCGACGGCGAGACCTACAGCCTCTCGGACTACGAGGGGAAGCCGGTCGCCGTCGTCTTCTCCTGCTGCCACTGCCCCTACGTGGTCGCGTGGGAGGACTCGCTGAACGCGGCCGCGCGCGACGTCGACGGACAGGCGGGCTTCCTCGTGATCAATGCGAACGCGGGCTACCTCGGGGACTCGCCGGACGACATGAAGCGCCGCTCGGAGGAGAAGGGCTTCGTCTTCCCGTTCCTCTACGACGAGTCGCAGGAGACCCCCGGCGCCTACGGTGCGGCCCGGACGCCTGAGGTCTTCGTCTTCGACGCCGACCACCGGCTCGTCTACCACGGCGCCCCGGACTCCGACCACCGTGACCCGGACGGCGCCGAGCCGTACCTTCGCCCCGCCCTCGAGGCGGCGCTCGCGGGGACGCAGCCCGCGGTGCAGGAGACGCCGCCCGTGGGCTGCACCATCAAGTGGCGTTAGGTCTCTAGCTCCTCTCGCACCAGGTCGAGCGCCTCGTCGCGGGTCGAGATCGTCCCGACCGCGCGCTCCTCGGCGACGAGCTCCAGCAGGCGGCCCACCTCGGGACCCGGCTCGACCCCGAGCTCGAGGATGTCTTCGCCGCGCAGGAGCGGCTCGGGATGGTCGTCTGCGCGCGCGGCGCGGACGGCGTCGTAGAGATCGGTCGCGCCGAGGAACGCGAGCGCGGAGAGGGCCCACGGCTCGGTCCGGCGGCGAAAGCGGTGGATCTCGCGCGGGGAGCCGTCAGCCGGGCGTTTGGCCGACAGGAGCGTGTGCGCGAGCTTGCGGAGCTCGTTGGAGATCGGAAAGCGCCTCAGCCCGTCGCCGAAGACAACCACCAGGACGAAGCCCGGCGTATCCGCGGGGTCGACCCGGTCGAGGAGGGCGAGCGAGCCGCCGAGCGGCTCGAGCAGGCCGAGCTGGCCGGCCCGGCGGAAGCCGTCGGGCGAGAGTCGCTCGAGCTCCGCGAGGATTCGCTCCCCGGCCGGCTCACCCACGCTGTCGGCCGTGGCGCGGGCCAGCGCTTCCGTCTCCTCGTCGAGCCGGAAGCCGAGCTCGTCCTCGAGGCGGACCGCACGCAGGAGGCGGAGCGGGTCGTCCTCGAAGATCGCCGGGCCGACAGCGCGCAGCCGGCGGGCCTCGAGATCGGCCTCGCCGCCGTGTGGATCGACGAGCCCGCCGCCGTCGAGCGGCCGCGCCAGGGCGTTGACGGTGAAGTCGCGCGTGGCGAGGTCTTCCTCGATGGTCTCGCCGTGGAGGGGCGTGAAGTCGACAGTCGTCCCGTCGCGGAAGGCGACCCGCCACGCGCCGTGGCGCTCCGAGAGCGGAAAGACCGCGCCGCGCGCCAGGCGGGAGTAGAGCCGCGCCGCCAGCTCCGGGTCGGCACACGCGACGTCGACGTCCACGATCTCGCGCTCGAGGAGCTCGTCGCGGAGGGCGCCGCCGACCACCCAGGCCGGCCCGGCGCCGACCGCCTGCCGAATGCGCTCATCCATCGACGACGCTCCGCTCGGCCCTGGTGGGATGGCGGTTCAGCCCGCACGTCACCTCGTAGTTGATCGTGCCGAGGACGCGGGCGTGCTCCTCGGCGAGAATCCCGTCCCCGAGCAGCGTCACCTCCGCCCCGACCGGCTCGTCCCCGAGCTCGACGGCGAAGGAGTCCATGGAGATCGTGCCGACGACGCGGCGCCGTGCCCCTCCGACGAGGACCTCCGTCCCGGTGAGCCCGCGCCGGAAGCCGTCCGCGTAGCCGACGGGGACGAGGCCCACACGGGTCGGCTCCTGGGCGACGAACCGCCTCCCGTAGCCCGTGCTCTCCCCCGGTGCCAGCGTCCGCGCCTGCGCGACGTAGCTCCGCCAGGAGAGGACGGGCTCGAGACCGTGGGCCGCCGGGTCGTCGCCGAACGGCGAGAGCCCGAAGAGGCCGACCCCGCAGCGAACGGCGTCGAAGCGCGCTTCCGGGAAGCGGAGCGCCCCCGCGCTGTTCGCGAGGTGCGCAGGCACTCCAGGGAAGGCGGCCGCCACCTCCTGGAAGCGCGCGATCTGAGCGCGCGCGAACGCCTCGTCCGCCTCGTCGGCCGTGGCCAGGTGGCTCATCACGCCGACCACCTGCCGGCGTGGGACCGCGAGCGCTTCCTCGAGCGTCATCCCCCAGCGACCCATGCCCGTGTCCACCTTCAGGTGGACGTCGAGCCCTTCCGGAACCTCGGGAGCGACGAGCGTCACCTCCAGGCGGGCGTCGCGGGCGACCGCATCCTCGCCGGCACCGAGCGGCCCCAGGACGAGGATCCGCGCCGAGGGGAAGGACTCGCGCAGGTCGGCGGCCTCGCGCGCGGTCGCGACACAGAGCGCGGAGGCGCCGGCCTCGAGAGCCGCCCGCGCCGCCGCCACCGCCCCGTGCCCGTACGCGTCCGCCTTCACGACCGCCCAGAGCTGGGCCGGCGCGACCGTCTCCCGGAAGTGAGCGGCATTGCGCCGCAACGCCCCGAGGTCGATGACGATCCTGGACCGGGTCACCGCGCCACCCGGACCAGACGTCCGCCGGTCAGGGCCAGAAGCTCGTCGGAACGAAGCGGGAAGACCGCGTTCGGAGTGCCGGCGGCCGACCAGATCTCCTCCTCCGAGAGCAGGCCCTCGTCGACGAGCACCTCGAGCGCTTCCGCGTGGCCGAACGGCGGCACGCCGCCGATCGCGAAGCCCGTCCTCGCCCGCACGAAGTCGGCGTCCGGACGCTCGACGGGCTCGCCGACGACCTCCGCGAGCCTCGCCTCGTCGACGCGGTTCGCCCCGCCGACGATCACGAGCAGCGGCCGGCCGCTGTCCGCACCCCGGAAGACGAGCGACTTGACGATCTGCTCGACCCGGCAGCCGATCGCCGAGGCCGCCTCGGCCGCGCTCCGGGTCGTCTGCGAGAGCTCCACGACCTGGTGGCCGAGGCCGCGCGCGGCGAGCGCGTCCTGCACCTTCTGGGCGCTGGGGCTGAGGCTCACCGGGACAGGGCGGGCGAGAGGGCCTCGACGACGTCGCGCGCGATCATCCCAGCTTCCCCATGCCGCTCGGCGGCGACCTGGGAGGCAACACCGCATGCGGCGGCAGCGGCGACCGCGGCCAGGCTCCCCTCCATTCCCTTCGAGAGGAAGGCGGCGGCGACGCCGGTGAGCACGTCGCCGCTGCCGGCCGTCGCAAGCCCGGGATTCCCGAGGTCGACGACGACGGGGTCGCGCCCGGGAGCGGCAACTAGGGTGTCCACGCCCTTGAGGAGCACGACCGTCCCGGTGTCGTCAGCGCCGGCCTGCACCGCATCCAGCCGGTTCGCGCTCACCCAGCTCGACGGCCTGGCGAGGAGCCGGCCGAGCTCGCCTGCGTGCGGCGTCAGGACCGTCGGCGCGTCCCGCGAGAAGACCCAGTCGAGATGGCCGGCAAGCGCCCAGAGCCCGTCGGCGTCGAGCACGACCGGCTTGTCGAGCCGGTCGAGCAAGAAGCCCACCAGGGCACGCGTGCCCTCGGTTCGGCCGAGGCCGGGTCCAAGCGCGACGGCGCGGGCGCGCTCGGCGGCGTCAAGGATCTCGTCCGCGGCCTCGGGGGTCATGCAGCCGTCCTCGTCCGCGCACGGCCTCGTCATCACCTCGACCAGCCGCTGCTCGAGGACGAGGTTCAGCGACGCCGGAACGCAGGCGGTGACGATCCCCGCGCCCGCGCGCAGCGCCGCCTCGGAGGTGAGCGACGGGGCGCCGGTCAGACCGCGCGAGCCCCCGACCACGAGCACCGACCCTGCGGTGTACTTGTTGTCCCGCTCCGTCCGCCGGGGAACGAGCTCCAGGACTCCGGCCGTCGCCCGGCGGATCCGCGTCGCCACCGGGGCAAGCCCGATGTCGGCGACGACGAGGTCTCCGACATGGAAGCGTCCCGGCGCGATCGCGTGCCCGGCCTTCGGTGCGTGGAAAGTGACCGTCAGCGCGGCCTCCACGGCGGCACCCTCGACCCGGCCGGTGGACGCGTCGACGCCGGAGGGAAGGTCGACCGCCACCACCGGGACGCGGCCTGCATTCAGCTCGGCGATCGCCCGGGCGGCCGGCGGCCTCGGCGCGCCGCGGAAGCCAGTCCCGAAGAGCGCGTCCACGACCACGTCGGCGGGGCCGACCTCCTGCATGAACGGGACTCCGGCTTCCTTCGCGCGTTCGAGCATCACGGCTGCGTCTCCGGCGATCGCGTCAGCCTGGCCGAGCAGGCGAACGGCGCACTCCTTGCCTTCCCGCGCCAACTCGGTCGCGACGACGAGGCCGTCGCCGCCGTTCGCGCCGGTCCCGCACCAGACCGCGACACGCCGCGCGTCCGGGAAACGGCGGACCAGCTCCTCGGTCACGCTCTTCCCCGCGCGCTCCATCAGCTCGAGCGTCGGCCCGGGATATGCGGCCTCGGCGGCTCGCATCTCCTCCGCGGTGTAGAGCGGCTCGTAGGTCATCCGGGAGGCGCGACGGCGGCCACGGCCACCGCCGCGGCCATGCCCTTCGAGTGCGTCATCGAGAGGTCGATCTCCCCCGCCCCGACCCGCTCCGACCATGCCTCCACCTGGCCCGAGAGCGTCACGGACGGCTTCGGGCGGCCCACGATCTCGACGTCCTTCCAGGCGAAGGCCCTCGCCACCCCGAAGCCGAGTGCCTTGCCGACCGCCTCCTTCCCCGCGAAGCGCGCCGCGTAGTGCTGGGCCGGGTTGGCGCGCGAGTCGCAGTACTCGCGCTCGGCCTCCGTGAAGCAGCGCTCGCGGAAGCGCGGGTACCGCTCGAGGGCGTCCCGGATCCGCTGGATCTCGATCAGGTCGAGGCCGACCTTCATCCGTCCTCCCGGAGGAAGGCCGGCACGTCCGCGATCGACGCGACGACGCCGTCCGGCTTCGGGTCGGCAGCGGCCAGCGTCTCCTCCCGGAACTTGCCCGTGCGCACCAGCACCGCGCGCAAGCCCGCGGCCTTGGCGCCGCCGATGTCGGCCTCGACGTCGTCCCCGACCATGACCGCCTCCGCCGGCGAGGCGTCGAGGTCGGCGAGCGCCGCCTCGAAGTAGGCGCGCGTCGGCTTGCCGACGACCTCTGCGTCGATCCCGGCCGCGTACTCGAGGCCGGCGACGAACGCGCCCGAGTCCAGGAGAGGCCCACGCGAGGTCTGCCACCAGCGGTTCTTGTGCAGGCAGACGAGCCGGGCGCCGGCCTCCAGCTCGGCGAAGGCGCGGTTGAGGTTCTCGTAGCTGAACACGCGCCCCGACTCGGCGCTCTCGTCGGCGCCGCCGAGCAGAACGACGTCTGCGCCTCGCTCGACGAGCTCCACCTGGCCGGCGAGGTCCTCCCGCACGGCCTCCATCGTGAGGGCGAGGACGCGTTGCCCGGAGAGCTGTCGGGCGGCGGCGATCGGCGTCGTCGTCAGCTCCTCCGCATCGACCTCGACGCCGAGCCCGCGCAGGTCGTCGGCCAGGCGCCCGCGGGCTCGGGTGGTGTTGTTCGTGACGAAGCGCAGGCGATGCCCGTCCGCCCTCAGGGCCCGCACGGCTTCCCCTCCACCCGGCACGGCCTCGCCCGAAACGTGCAGGACGCCGTCGATGTCGAGCAGAATCGCCGCCATGCGCCCCGAGTCTATTCGCGTGCACCGCAGTCTTGCGATCCCGCTGGGCGAGATCCGCCTGCGTACATCGCGATCGAGCGGGCCCGGCGGTCAGCACGCCCAGAAGACCGAGACGCGGGTCGAGGCTGCGTTCGACGTGGATGCATCGGCGACGCTGACCGATGCGCAAAAGACGCGCATTCGCACCAAGGTCGGCCCGGTCGTGCGCGCCGTCGCCCAGGACGAGCGCAGCCAGTGGCGGAACCGCGAGCTCGCCCTCGAGCGGCTGGCAGCGGCGATCCGGGACGCTCTTCGAACGGAGCGCCGCCGCCGGCCGACGGCTCCGACGCCGGGCTCGAAGGAGCGCCGGCTCGGCGAGAAGCGCGTCCGGAGCCGCACCAAGCGCCTGCGGAGGCCGCCGGACGAGGACTGACCTCCAGGTTGTCAGCGGACGGGGCGGGGTCTACCATCGAGTCATGCTGCGACGTCGCCTGGCGTTGCCGGCCCTCCTGACCCTCTTCGGTCTGGTCTGGGCCGGCGCCCACGCGGTCGCCCACGACATCGTCACGCCGACCCACTCGGCCCACGCTCCCGCGCACGGACAGGCGCTGGAGAGCTACGTCGCCTACGCGCCGACGTCGTTCGCACTCTGCCTGGCGCTCGCGCTCGCGCTCGCGACCGGTGCCGCCTTCGGCAAGCGCTGGACCGGGTCGTCGGGGCGGTCGCTCTGGCTCTTCGGCGTCGTCCCCGTCCTGGGGTTCGCCGTCGACACGCTCGTCGAGCTGCCCGCGCACGGACAGGGGACGCTTGCGGGGACGGCGGTCGTCGCCGCCGAGCTCGTGCCGGCGCTCCTGGTCGGCTTGCTCGTCCAGCTTCCGTTCGCGCTCGTCGCCTTCGGGCTGGCGAGCAGGATTCTCTGGCTCGCCGAGGGCCTCGCCTGGGCGCTCCGCGCGCCCCGCGAGGCGGCTCCGCCCCCCACGACCGGAAGCGTCGCCTGGAAGTGGACCACCCGCGCGCCCGCCTTCCATCTCGACGGCGCCAGCCGTTCGCGAGCGCCGCCTGCGGCGCTCATCGCCTAGCTTCCGGAGCGACCCGCGCCGGGAGGCGCCGTCCTCGTGCCCACCACCCGCGAGGGCGAACAACCCGATCGGCGCCCTGCCCAGCTCCGGAACGAGGCTCCCGTCCTCGAGTCCGTACGGCATCGGAGACCCAGCTCGATCGCCATCGGACCGGTCTCGTGGAGCCTCGCGTACGGGCCGGCGCCGTCGTAGCCTCCTGACACCTCCACGACGGCGCCGGCCCTCACCATGTCGTTGCGCAGGAGCCGTCAACCCGGTGGTCGACAAGCCAGACTCTCCTGTGCACCGACGTTCGGAGATCGTTTGGGACGGGCCGTGCGCCCGAGAAGAGGAGAGCGTGATCCGCCAGCACTATCCAGTTCGACGAGGCCGACTGATCGCGGCTCTGGTCGTCGCGTTCGCGGCGGCGGCCGCGTTCGCACCGAGCGCGATCGCGCACTCGGTGCTCATCAGGACCGAGCCGGGCAACGACGTCGTCGTCCCCGAGTCGCCCGGGCAGGTCGTGCTGGCGTTCAACGAGCGGGTCGACGCCTCCCTCGGCTCGCTGCGCGTCTTCGACGAACAGGGCCGGCAGGTCGACAGCGGGGAGGTGACGCAGCCCGTCGCTTCCGAGGTGGCGGTCGGACTCGACCCGAACCTGGCTCCCGGCACCTACACGGTCGGTTGGCGGGTGGTCTCTGCCGACTCGGACCCGATCTCCGGCGCATTCGTGTTCCACGTGGTGGAGCGCGGGGCCGCGGCGAACCTGTCCCTCGACACGCTGATCGGGACGTCGCAAGCGGTGGACCTCCTCTTCACCGCGGGGCGGTTCTTCGACCTCGCCTTGCTCCTCCTCGTCGTCGGCGGGTCGGCCGTCCTCGTCGTCGCGCTCACGTCCGCCGAATGGCGGGTCCGGCAGCGGCTCTACGGCATCCTCGCGGCCTGCGCGGGTGCCCTCGCAGTGGTGGGCCTGGTCAACATCCTGCTCCAGGGGGCCACCGCAGGGGGGCTCAGCCTCGCCGACGCGCTCTCGTGGAGCCTTTTCCGCTCCGTGCTCGAGACGGACTACGGAGAGGTGCTGTGCATCCAGTCTGCCCTCGCAACGACGCTCGCCCTCACCGCACTCGGCCTCCGGCAGGCAGAGAGCCACGACCGCCGGCCGCTGACGGGGCTCACCCTGGCGCTCAGTGCGGGGCTGTCGCTCACGCCCTCGTTCTCCGGGCACGCCCGCGCGCTGGGCGGGCTCGGCCTTGTCTCCGACATCCTCCACGTGATCTCGGCGGCCCTGTGGACGGGCGGCCTCGCCTTCCTCGTGCTCGCGCTCCTCCTGGCCGAGGCCGACCGCTGGCCGTTGGCGACGCGGGCGGTACCGCGCTTCTCGAACCTGGCGATCGGATCGGTCGTCGTCCTCCTCGTGGCCGGGGTCGTCTCGGCGTACCTGCAGCTCCGCACCTGGAGCGCTCTCTGGGACAACCAGTACGGGCTTCTGGTGCTGGCGAAGATCGTGCTCGTCGTCCCGCTCGTCGCGCTCGGCGCGTACAACAACCGCTACGCCGTGCCGCGCCTCAAGGCCGGGGTCGCATCGGTGCTGGAGCGCCGGCGCTTCCTGCGCAACGTCGCGGCCGAGCTTCTGATCATGGTCGCGATCGTCGGGGTCACGGCCGTCCTCGTGAACTCCGAGCCCTCGCGGATCCTGGCGATGAAGACGCAACTGGGCGAGCACACGACCTCGCACGGAACGGAGACGACCGCGGGCGAAGAGCCGTTCGAGGGCACCGTCCTGCTGGGCGACCTGGAGGCCGCGGTCATCGTCGACCCCGCCGCGGCGGGACAGAACACGATCAGGGTCGCGTTCAGGGACCCGGCGGCGGCAGAGCAGGTCACCGAGGTGAAGGTCGCGGCCTCCCTTCCGAGCCAGAACATCGGCCCGCTGGACTTCGCCGCGGAGCCCGATCCCGCGGAGCCCGGCTCGTACGTGATCGAGGGCGCGTCGCTCTCGATCCCCGGCGACTGGAATCTCCGCATCGAGGCCCTGCAGGGCGAGTTCAACCTGCTGACCGAGAGCATCACCGTGCCCATCCGCGGCCGCTAGGCGGGCGTCCAGGCCCTACGGGTGGAGCGTCGCGCCGACGAGCTTCTACTCGACGGTCACCGTCTTGGCAAGGTTTCGAGGCTGGTCGACGTTCATCCCCCGAAGCCGTGCGATCCGATAGGCGATCAGCTGCAGCGGGATGACGGCGAGGGCGGCCTGCAGGAACGGATGCGTCCGCGGCACGTAGACGACGTCGTCGGCGTGATGCTGGATGTCCTCGTTCCCGTCCGTCGCGATGGCGACGACCTCCGCCCCGCGCGCCCGCACCTCCTGGATGTTCGAGACGACCTTGTCGTAGACGTGCGAGTCGGTCGCGACGACGACGACCGGCGTCTCCTCGTCCAGCAAGGCGATCGGGCCGTGCTTCATCTCGCCGGCCGAGTAGGCCTCGGTCGGGATGTACGAGATCTCCTTCAGCTTCAGCGCGCCTTCGAGGCAGACGGGCAGGCCGATGTGACGCCCGAGGTAGAGGAAGAAGGGCTTCTGGTAGTGCCGCTGGGCGATCTCCTCGATGGGGTGGTCGCCGTCGAGATACGCGGCCATCTTCGCCGGGAGGGACTGCACCTCGGCGAGCAGGCGGTCGATCTCCTCCTCGGGCAGCGTCTTGCGCACCTGGGCGAGCTTCAGCCCGAGCAGGTAGAGGAGCGTCACCTGCGCCGTGAAGGTCTTGGTCGCCGCGACGCCGGTCTCCATGCCGGCGCGCGTGTACAGGACGCGGTCGACCTCGCGCGTGATCTGCGTGCCCATGAGATTCGTGATCGCGACGGTGGGCGCGCCGCTCTCGCGCGCGAGCCGGACGGCCTGGACGGTGTCGCGGGTCTCTCCCGACTGCGAGATGCCGACCACGAGCGTGTCCTTGGCTAGCACCGGATTCCGGTAGATCCACTCGCTTGCGATGTCGGGCTCGCACGGTAGGCGCGCCCACTCCTCGACGACATAGCGGCCGATTACCCCGGCGTGGTAGGCGGTCCCGCAGGCGAGGATGACCATACGGCGCAGGTTCTGGATCTCGACGTCCGTGAGGCCGATGTCCTCGAGCTCGAGCTTGCCGCCGCGCACGCGCTCTCCGATCGTGTCGGAGACAGCCTGCGGCTGCTCGTAGATCTCCTTGAGCATGAAGGTCTCGTAGCCCTGCTTCTCGGCAGCCTCGTCGTCCCAGTCGACCTCCATCTGATCGCGCTCGCGCTCGCGGCCGCCTTCGACGGAGATGAAGCGGACGCTGTCGGACGTGATGGCGACGACCTCGCCGTCTTCGATCAGCTGGACGCAGCGCGTCTCCCTGAGGAACGCGGCGATCGAGGACGCGAGGAACATCTCGCCGTCGCCGACGCCGACGACCAGCGGGCACTGGAGGCGGGCGCCGACCAGGGTCTCGGGATGGTCGCGATGGATCACGACGAACGCGAAGTGGCCCTCGAGCTCGGCGTAGGTCGCGCGCACGGCCTCGGCAAGGTTGCCGGCGTAATGGCGCTCGACGAGGTGCGCGACCACCTCGGCGTCGGTCTCGGACGTGAAGCTGTGGCCGTCGGCGACGAGCGAGTCGCGAAGGTCGCGGAAGTTCTCGACGATCCCGTTGAGGACGACGGCGACCTCGTCCTCGCGGCAGCCCGTCAGCGGATGAGCGTTCTCGTAGGAGACCCTCCCGTGCGTCGCCCAGCGCGTATGACCGACGCCGGTGGTCGACGGCGAGCCGTTGTGCCCCGCCGCCTCCTTGAGCTGGTCGAGATTGCCCACCGCACGCACGTAGTCGAGCCCGTCGCCCTCGATCAGGCACAGGCCGGCGGAGTCATAGCCGCGGTACTCGAGGCGCTCGAGCCCCTGAAGCAGAAGTTCCTTCGCAGTCCTCGAGCCCACGTAGCCGATGATCCCGCACACTCGAAAACCCCTCCCCGTTCTCGCCGGTTTCCCGACCCGACTATCTCCGCTAGCTACCTACCGTCCGAGCCCTAGCCGTTCCCGGAAACCGAGTCAAAAAAACACGAGCCCGGCTGTCCGTCCTAGCCGAGCTCTCTCTGCACGAGAGCCACGATGGTAGCACAGAGACGGCGTGCTTCCTCCTCCGTTTCGGCCTCTGCCAGCACCCTGACGACGGGCTCCGTGCCCGATGGACGCACGAGTACGCGTCCTCCGCCACGCAGCTCGGCGGCGAGGCGATCGGTCTCCTCGACGACGGTCGCGGGCAGCTCCTTGCCGCGCACGCGGACGTTCTCCTTCACCTGCGGAAAGCGCGGCATGACCGCCGCGAGGTCGGCCAGCGGACGCCTCTGCTCGACGACCGAACGGCAGAGGAGGATCCCGGCTACGAGCCCGTCGCCGCTGACGTGGCCGTCGAGATAGAGCACGTGGCCGGACTGCTCACCTCCGAGCACCCCGCCCTCGGCCCGCAGGGCCTCGAGCACGTAGCGGTCGCCCACGTCCGTGGTGACGACGCGGATGCCGTTCTCGGCCATCAGGCGGTGAAAGCCCAGGTTCGTCATCTGGGTGACCGCGACGAGGTCGACGCCTAGGTGGAGCGCCAGGATCGCCACGATCTGATCCCCGTCGACCTCGTTCCCGGCGGCGTCCACCGCGAGCACGCGGTCGCCGTCGCCGTCGAACGCGACGCCCAGATCGGCGCCCAGCTCGGGCACGATCCGCGCGAGGAGCCGCAGGTCGGTCGCCCCGCAGCCGGCGTTGATGTTCGTGCCGTCGGGCTTGTCGCCGACCACGGTGACCGCCGCGCCGAGCCGCTCGAAGGCGGCGGGAGCGACCTCCACCATCGCCCCGTTCGCGCAGTCGAGGACGACGCGCAGCCCCTCCAGGGGCGCGCCGAACCGCTCGCAGACGAGATCGACGTAGCGCTCGCCCAGCCCCGGGGCCTCGCCGACCGACCCGGCCGGCGCGCCAGGCTCGCCGTCCGCGCCCAGGAGCGTCTCGATCGCCTCTTCTTCGGCATCCTCGAGCTTCCAGCCGCCCCGGAAGAACTTGACGCCGTTGTACTCGGCCGGGTTGTGGGACGCCGAGACCACCGCGCCGCCGTCCTCGGCCAGGAGCGCCACCGCCGGCGTTGGGAGTACGCCGCCGAGCACGACATCCGACCCGCCGCCTGTCAGGCCGGCCGCCAGCGCCAGCTCCAGCGCCGGCCCCGAGGCGCGCGTGTCGCGCCCCACGAGGACGCTCGCACCACCGCTCCAGCGCGCGAACGCACGCCCGAGCCGCTCCACGAGCTCCTCGGTCAGGTCCTCCCCGACGACACCCCGAACCCCGTCGGTCCCGAACAGGCGCCGGGCCAACGGTTCAGCGCTTGGAGAACTGCGGCGCCTTGCGGGCCTTGTGCAGACCGGCCTTCTTGCGCTCGACGATACGTGCGTCGCGCGTCAGGAAGCCCTCACGCTTGAGAACGCCGCGGAGCTCCGGGTCGGCCTCGACGAGCGCGCGCGCGATGCCGTGGCGCAGCGCGCCGGCCTGGCCGGACGGGCCGCCGCCGTGGATGCGGGCGCGAATGTCGAAGCGCCCCTCGACGCCGGCGACCCGCAGCGGCGCGGTCGCGGTCGTCTGCAGGGCCTCTCGCGGGAAGTAGGACTGCAGCGAGCGGCCGTTGATCCACGTCGCCCCGTCGCCCGGGCGCAGGATCACCCGCGCGACTGACGTCTTGCGCTTGCCGGTGCCCAGGTACTGCGCGATCTCAGCCATCTCGTCCCTAGTCGTCCAGCGGGAGGGGTTGCGGGTTCTGGGCCTCGTGCGGATGCGTCGGCCCCGCGTACACCTTCAGCTTCGTGATCTGCCGCCGCGCAAGACGGTTGCGCGGGAGCATCCCCTTGACCGCCTTGCGGATGACCTCGGTGGGGCGCCGGTCGAGCTGCTCGGCGAGCGTCCGAGAGCGGATGCCGCCGGGATAGCCCGAGTGGCGGTAGTAGCGCTTCTGCTCTAGCTTCTTCCCGGTGACGGCGATCTTCTCGGCGTTGACCACGACGACGAAGTCGCCCGTGTCGATATTGGGTGTGTACTGAGGCTTGCGCTTGCCGCGGAGGGTGTCGGCGATGCGCGTCGCGAGCCGCCCGAGCGTCTGGCCGTCCGCGTCCACGACGTACCAGCGCTGGTCGACCTCTTTGGGCTTGGCGGAATAGGTCTTCATCACACAGAGAAAGGGCGGACAGGCGTCCGCCGAGCGCGGATTCTAGCAGCCGTCAGTCGGCTGCGGTGGGGCTCGCCTCGACGCGTGTGCCGAACCCCCTGCGCGCGATCCAGATCGCCGGGACGACGACGAGAAGCGTCGCCCCGATGGCGAGGGCGGCCACCCCGATCACGGTGAGCGCGTACCCGCCGAGGAGCGCCAGACTGGCGCCGGTCATCCCGGAGAGGAGGTCGTTGAAGCCGAGGAGCTTGCCGCGCTCCCACGGAAGCGAGCAGTCAGCGAGCTGGGCCGTCGCGGCGACGTAGGAGAGGTTCCAGCCGAGCCCGAGGCCGAAGAGCGCCAGCGCGGTGCTCGGCACGCCCTCGATCCAGAGCAGGCTGATCGAGGAGATCGCCATCAGCGTCAGGCCGCCTACGAGCGCAGGCGGGCGGCCGATCCGGTCGACGACGTCGCCGACGACGAGCACGAGCGCGTACATCCCGAGCACGTGCGCTCCGATGATCGGGAACACCGCCTCGCCGGAGTGGTGATGGTGGTCGACGACGACCGCTCCCGTCAGCGTCATCACCCCCACCATCACGCCGAAGCTCGCCTGCGCGGCGAAGATCGAGGGGAGGACGCCCCGCCGCCTGAGGATCTCGCGCAGGGGGGCTGGCGGGCGCGGCTCGGCATCCGGAGTCCCCACCGCCATGAGCTCCGCGATTCGCTTCGGGTCGGGGCGCACGAACAGGACGAGGACGAGGCCGACGACCATGAAGGCCGAACCGGCGAGCCAGAGCAAGGCGAGGGAGTCTCCGTCCAGGTCCCGCCCGGAGAGGAGCGGGCTGAAGACCGCGGGGCCGAGGATCGCACCGAAGACGGCTCCCACCAGGACGAGCGCGATGCCGCGGGCCCTCCGCTCGGGCGGGTACATGTCTCCGGCGGCGGCGCGGGCCAGGAGCGACGTCCCGCCCGCGGTGCCCACGAAGACGAGGCCGAGGAAGACGGGCCACGCGGATTCGGTCGCGCTCCCGAGCGCGGCGAAACAGCCTCCGAGCGCTCCGATGACGAAGCCGGTCGCAAGCACCGGGACCCGCCCGAAACGGTCCATCGCGCGACCGGCCGGAAGCGCCGCCAGCGCGCCTGACGCGAGCACGATCGCCGGGCCGAGGCCAAGCAGACCCTTCACGCCGGTGACGAGGACGAAGGTCAGCGAGGCGACCGCGGCCGAGAGCTGCAGCATCCCGGAGTTCGCGGCCAGCGAAGCCGAGAGGAGCGCGGTGTTGCGCTTGATCGGGAGCTGCACGCGGGAGACGGACATCGGCGCTAAGGGTAATGCGCGCGGTCCCGGCGCAGTAACGGCGGGCGAACCCCGTAGCGTTCGGCCGCATGCGCCGCATCACCTTCCCGCTGTACGTCGGGGGCTTCCTGGGGCCGTTCGGGGGTGCCATGCTCGTGGCGCTCATCCCTAACGTCGCCGAGGGGCTCGACGCCTCGGTGGACCAGGTCGCAGCCGCGATCACCGCATACATGGTGCCCTTCGCCGTCCTGCAGCTCTTCTCGGGAACCCTGGCCGAACGGCTCGGCCCCCGGCGCGTGGTCCGGACCGGGTACATCGCGTTCGGCCTGGCCGCCCTCGCCTGCGCGCTCGCTCCCGACATCTGGACGTTCCTGGCGGCCCGCGCCGCGATGGGCGCGGCGAACGCGTTCATCTCACCCATCCTCCTCGCGGCGCTCTCGGAGGTGGTCGCGCCCGACGTGCTCGGGCGGACCGTCGGCACCTTCGCGGCCGCGCAGACAGCCGGCCTGATGCTCGCGCCGGTGCTGGGCGGGCTGCTCGGGGAGATCTCCTGGCGGCTCGCCTTCATGCTGGTGACCGTCGTCTCCGTGGTGCTGGCGCTCCCGAAGCAGACGCTCGGCACCGCCGAGCGGCAGGCTCCCTCGAACGGGCGGGCGTCGCTCCGGTCGCTTCTCAACCGCTGGATCGCGCTGCTCGCCACCCAGGGGATGCTGGGCTACCTCGGCTTCACCGCGATCGGCTTCGTCCTCGTCCTCGTGGGTGCCGACGAGTTCGGCCTGGGCTCGGGCGCGCGCGGCCTCCTGATCGCCGGGTACGGAGTGGGCGGCATCCTGCTGGGGCGCTTCGCGGGGACCGTCGTCGACCGCGCCGGCCGCCCCGGCACCGCGCTGGCCGGTGCCATCGCGTGCACCGTCGGCGTGCTCGGCCTGGTCTTCGCGCCCGGCCCGTGGAGCCTCGCGCTCGTCTACTTCGGCATCGGCTGCGCGTCGACGTTCGTCTGGGCGGGGCTGAACACGATCGCCGTCGAGTCCTTCCCGGAGAACCGCGCCGGCGCGACGTCCGCCTACAGCGCCTTCAAGTTCGCGGGCGTCGCGATCGCGCCGCTGATCTACGTGCCGCTCTTCCACGTGGACTCGCGCCTGCCGTTCGTCCTCGCGGCGGGCTTCTCGGCGCTCCTCGCGGTGCTCGTCCTGCCCTGGTTCAGGCGGTATCGATGAGGCGTCGCGTCATCGTCCACGGCCACGTCCAGGGCGTCTTCTTCCGGGAAACGACGCGCCGGCTCGCCCAGGAGCACGATGTCGCAGGCTGGGTGCGGAACACCTGGGAGGGGACGGTCGAGGCGGTCTTCGAGGGACGGCCGGAAGCCGTCGAGCGTCTTGTCGACTTCGCGCGCCACGGACCGCGCGGCGCCGCAGTGGCGCGCGTCGAGGTCTTCGAGGAGGACGAGGAAGGCCTGACCGGCTTCTTCATTCGCTGAGATCGGGAACCTCGTGGCCCTCGCGGGTGTAGAAGCCGCGAGAGGAGGAATCGCATGAGACGAATCCTGATCGCAGCAGTTCTCGTGGGCGCGCTCGTCCAGGCGGGCATAGCCAGCGCGGGCTGCATGGCCACCGTCGGCCTCGCCCCACCGCCCGAGGGCATCGAGCCCGGGACGGTCTGGAGTGCGGAGATGACCGTGCTCCAGCACGGGCGGAACGCGCTGCCGAACACGAAGACGGCCAGGCCTGAGCTCACGATCGTCAACAGCCAGACGGGCGAGCGGAAGACGTTCGTCGCCCGGGGGACGAAGAACCTGGAGGTCTTCGTCGCCGAGGTCGTCTTCCCGGCCGCCGGCAGCTGGCGCTACGAGGTCTACGACGACTTCTCGAGCATGGACGGACAACCCGTCCCCTGCGCGCAGACGCACAGCTTCGCCGCCGTCACCATCGGCGGGCCCTCAGGTGGGGCGCCAGCCGGCCCTGCCTCCGCCGACCCGGTCGCGACGTCCGCACCGGCGGACGGGAGCTTCCCGGTCTGGCCGGTCGCCGGCGGAGTGCTCGCCGCGTTGACCGCCGTGGCGCTGTCCCTTGCGCTGCTCCGGCGGCGACGCACGGAGGTGGCGACGCACCACTAGGAGGGTTTGGCGGAATGCCGCTCGCCGTCGGGACGTGATGGTCGTTCCGAGACAAGGACGCAGGGAGCGCTCGTAGCCGGAGGCTACGGGCGCGACCGAGGACGACGCTCTCGGGGCGAGCAGCGCGGGCCGGCGGCACAGACTGTATTTCGTCAAACCCTCTTACTAAGCGGGGATGCGGCGCATCAGCCCGGCGCCGAACAGCGGCAGCGTGGCGGCTAGCGCGAACGCGAGCCCCCACGACGTGGACCCGACGAGCACGGCGAAGAGGGGCGGCGCAACGCCCGAGGCGACGGCGAGAGCCGTCTGCTGAAAGCCGAGCGCCGCCCCGGCGCGGCTGCGGCCCGCCAGCTCGGCGGCAGCTGTGAACGAGAGCCCGTTCCAGGATTGCGAAAGCGCGCCCGCGACCATGAAGGCCGGGATGAAGAGCGCGAGCGGCGCCGACGTCAGCGCCGCGCTGACGAGGAGCGTGACCGAAAGCGCGAACGCGAGCTTGAGGAGCGGCGCGATCCGCGTCCCGACCCGGTCGGACCACCGCCCGGCGACGATCCTGAGCGCGGCCCCGATCAGCTGCATCGCGGCGAACACACCGGCCGCGGCCGTCGTCGAGAGCCCGCGCACGCTGTGGAGGAAGAGGACGGTGAAGGCCATGATGGTGATCTGCGCGGCGACGATCAGCCCGCTCCCGACCGCGAGTCGCCACATGCGGGAGTCTCGGAGCGGGTTGGTCACGTCGCCGAGCGGCTCGCCCAGGGCCGGAGGCGCCTCGCGGAGCCCGATCGCCCCGGCGGCTGCCGTCGCGAGACAGGCGCCCGCGAGTACGAGGAGCCCTGCCTCCGTCCCTCCGGCCGCGGCGATCGGCGGCAGCGCGATCGCCGCAGCGGCGCCGCCGAGCGGCAAGGCGGTCTGCCGGATGCCCAGGGCGAACCCACGCTCCGAGGCGTCGAACCAGCCCATGACGGCGCGCCCGCTGGCCGCGTTCACGCTCGCCCCGGCGCCGCCCGCCACGACGAGGAGGAGGACGAGCGAGAGATATTCGGACGTGAAGGCTGCGAACGCCAGCGCGACGCTCGACGCCGCGAGGCCCGTGGCGAGGACGCGCCGCTCGCCGACCCGGTCGGTGAGGAGGCCCCAGGGGAGCAGGGTCCCGACGGAGCCAAGGCTGAACGCCGCGAGCACGACGCCCACCTCCGTCAGCGACAGCCCGTACTCCTCCCGCAGCTCCGGCGCCAGCACCGGGATTCCGAGAAAGGCGGCGGAGTAACTCGCCTGGGCGACCGTCCCGAGCGCGAGGATCGTCCAGCGGTAGCGGCTCACGCCGGCGAGGCTATCCGGCCCCGTCCCGAGGAGAAGCCGCCACTGTCTCGGCACGTTCGGTCACACACGTGCGCGGATCTTCTCGTTACGCTCGAAGCGGGTGGTGGCCTGGGGTGGCCCCGGAGACGAGACGAAGCGGCCGTGGTCGCTAGAGACGGGTTGCCTCGGCCGGGTCGAGGTCCGGGTCGCCGCGCCCGAGCCCTTGCGCGATCTCCAGCTCCACCTCCCGGCTTCGGCGCCGCCCGGCCACCCGCCAGGCGAGTCGTCGCTCGGCGCTGGGGGCGGTGGCCTCGACGACCCACGGCCGGCCGCGCTTCCGCCACTGGTCGAGCAGCTCCGCGGCGAGGAGGCTGAGCGCGATCGCGGCCCCTGCCAGCGCGCTCAGCATGAAGACCGCGATGAACACTCCGACCGCTACGAATGTGACGAGCCAGCCGAGCGGCGTGTCGAAGAAGCCGCCGCCATCCTCCTCGGCGTAGTCCGCCGGCTCACGGCGGCGGCTCACGGTCCACGCCGTCCCATCCGGCGCGGTCACGCTCCTAGCCGCAGCAGCCTTCCTTGTAGCGACACGCCAGGCAGTGCCAGCTCGCCTTCGTCCAGATCATCTCCTCCCCGCAGCGCGGGCAGGTCGCCTCGGCCTCCGCCTCGTCGGCCGGGAGACGGCACGACGCCTCCCCCGCTTCGACCCTCACTCCCACTCGATCGTCGCGGGCGGCTTCGACGAGAGGTCGAGGGCGACGCGGTTGACGGCCGGGATCTCGTTGATGATCCGGCTCGAGATCGTCTCGAGCAGGTCGTAGGGCAGACGGGCCCAGTCCGCCGTCATGGCGTCCTCGGACCGGACCGCGCGGATGACGATCGGGTAGGCGTACGTCCGCTCGTCGCCCTGGACGCCGACCGAGCGGATCGCGGGCAGAACCGCGAAGCACTGCCAGAGCTCGCGGTAGAGGCCGGCGCGCCGTACCTCCTCGAGCAGGATCGCGTCCGCCTCACGCAGCGTCTCCAGGCGCTCTTCGGTCACGTCGCCGATGATCCGGATCGCCAGCCCCGGCCCGGGGAACGGGTGGCGCCAGACCATCTCCTCGGGAAGCCCTAGCTCCTCGCCCACGCGGCGCACCTCGTCCTTGAAGAGCATCCGCAGCGGCTCCACCAGCTCGAGGTCCATCACCTCGGGAAGCCCACCGACGTTGTGGTGGGACTTGATCGTCGCCGCGACGCCGTCGCCCGAGCCGCCCGACTCGATCACGTCCGAGTAGAGCGTCCCCTGCACGAGGAAGCGAACGTCTCCGAGGGTGCGGGCCTCCTCCTCGAAGACCCGGATGAACTCCTCGCCGATCCCCTTGCGCTTCTCCTCCGGGTCGGTGACGCCGGCGAGCCGGGTGAGGAATCGCTCGCGCGCGTCGACGTGGAGCAGCGGCACGTGGAAGTGGCGCCTGAACGTCTCCACGACCTGCGCGGCCTCGTCCTTGCGGAGAAGCCCGTGGTCGACGAAGACGCACGTGAGCTGGTCGCCGACCGCCTTGTGCACGAGCAGCGCCGCGACCGCTGAGTCGACGCCCCCGGACAGGCCGCAGAGCACGCGCTCGCGCCCGACCTGGGCGCGGATGCGCACCGTCTCCTCCTCGATCACGGCCGCCGCCGTCCACACGGGAGGCGCATCCGCGACCCGGTAGAGGAAGTTCTTCAGGATCTCGGTGCCGTGCTCTGTGTGCAGCACCTCGGGGTGGAACTGGATGCCGTAGAGCCCTCGGCCCGGGTCCTCGAAGCCGGCGATCGGCGTTGCACGCGAGGCGGCCGTGACGCGCGCGCCCGCCGGCGGCGCGGTGACCGAGTCGCCGTGGCTCATCCAGCCCACCTGCTCGACCGGCAGGCCCCCGAAGAGCTCGCTGTCGGGCTCGACCCGCACGTCCGCCCGCCCGAACTCGGCGCCGCCGGTGCGCTCCACCCGGCCGCCGAGGTCCCTCGCCATCAGCTGCATCCCGTAGCAGATCCCGAGCACTGGGACGCCAAGATCGAAGATGCCGGGGTCGGCGTCCGGGGCGCCTTCTGCGTAGACCGACGCGGGCCCGCCCGAGAGGACGAGCGCCAGGGGCCGCCGCGCGGCGATGGCTGCGGGAGGGGTCGTGTGGTGGACGAGCTCCGAGTAGACCCGGCACTCGCGCACCCGGCGCGCGATCAGCTGCGAGTACTGCCCGCCGAAGTCGACGACGAGCACGGGGCGCTCTTCGGGTGCCGGCTCCGGGACGGGAAGCGGGACGACGTCGCCCACTACCGCCCGGGCCTGTAGTTCGGCGCTTCCTTGACGATGGACACGTCGTGCGGGTGGCTCTCGCGCTGGCCCGCGGAGGTCACGCGCACGAAGCGTGCCTCCTTCAGCTCGGCGATCGTCGCCGCGCCGCAGTAGCCCATCGACTGGCGCAGGCCGCCGACGAGCTGGTGGACGACGTTCCGGAGCGGGCCCTTGTAGGCCACGCGGCCCTCGATCCCCTCGGGAACGAGCTTGCCGGCCTCCTCGACATCCTGCTGGAAGTAGCGGTCGCTCGAGTAGCGCGCCCGCATCGCTCCGAGCGAGCCCATGCCGCGGTACTCCTTGAACTGCTCGCCCTGGTGGAAGACGACCTCGCCGGGGCTCTCGTCGGTGCCGGCCAGCAGGCCGCCGAGCATGACCGTGTCGGCGCCCGCGGCGATCGCCTTGGCGATGTCGCCCGAGAACTGGATGCCGCCGTCCGCGATCACGGGGACCCCGTGCCGCTCGGCGGCCTGGGCGCAGTCGTACACGGCGGTGATCTGCGGGACCCCGATGCCGGCGACGACGCGCGTCGTGCAGATCGCGCCCGGGCCCATGCCTACCTTGACCGCGTCCGCGCCCGCGTCGATGAGCGCCGCGGTGGCCTCCGGGGTGGCCACGTTGCCGGCCACGACGGCGACGTCGTAGCGGCCCTTCAGCTCCCGCACCGCTTCGAGCACGCCCACCGAGTGGCCGTGAGACGTGTCCACGACGAGCACGTCGACGTCCTCGTCGACGAGGGCGGCGGCGCGCTCGAGCCCCTCCGGGCCCGTGCCGACCGCGGCCGCGACGCGCAGGCGCCCCTGCTCGTCCTTCGTCGCCAGTGGGTACTGGAGCTTCTTCGAGATGTCCTTGACGGTGATCAGGCCCTTCAGCCGCCCTTCCAGGTCGACGACCGGGAGCTTCTCGATCTTGTGCTTGTGGAGGACGGCGCGCGCCTCCTCGAGCGTCGTACCGACCGGAACCGTGACCAGGCCGGTCGAGGTCATGAGGTCGGACACCGGGCGCGAGGTGTCGTCCTCGAAGCGAAGGTCGCGGTTCGTGAGGATGCCGACCAGGCGCCCGTCCTCGTCGGTGATCGGCACGCCCGAGATCCGGTAGGTCTCCATGATCGAGAGGGCCGCGGCGACGGGAGCGCCGGCCGGGAGCGTCACAGGCTCCACGATCATTCCCGCCTCGGACCGTTTCACCTTGTCCACCTCGGCGGCCTGCGCCTCGACGGACAGGTTGCGGTGGACGACGCCGATGCCACCCTCGCGCGCGAGGCCGATCGCCGTACGCGCCTCGGTGACCGTGTCCATCGCAGCCGAGACGATCGGGATCTGGAGCTCGATCGACCGGGTCAGGCGGGTGCGTGTCGACACGTCTCCGGGCAGCACCCCCGACTCGGCGGGCACCAGGAGCACGTCATCGAACGTCAGCCCTTCCTTGGCGAACTTGCGCTCCAGGGCGAGGAGGCGCTCGATCTCGTCCTGACGCAGCTCGACGCTCAACCTGGAGCGATCGTACCAGTGAGGGTGGCTAGCCTTCTTGCGGGACGCGCTCGAGCTGCTCGAGCTGCACGAGCGAGGTGAGCCGGCTCGCCTCGCGCGGGTCGAACCGGCCCGCGCCGGCCTCGAGCACCGAGGCGGCGCCGGCGGCGACCGCGGCGCGAACAGCCTCCTCGAACGGCTTGCCGCTCACGCGCGCAGCCAGGAATCCCGCGAGCAGCGTGTCCCCCGCGCCCACGCCGGACACGGGCTCCACCTTCGGCGCCTCGGCGCGAACGCGCAACTCCGCCCTGTCCTCGCGAAGGAGCGCATAGCAGCCCGTCTCGAGAGTGATGAGCACGTTCCGCGCGCCCAGGTCGGCGATCTCGTCGAGGCCGACCGCGAGGTCCTCGGCGTCCACGAACTCGTGGCCGACGAGCGCCTCCGCCTCCTGCAGGTTCGGCGAGACGAGATACGGCTCGGCCTCCACCGCCAGCCGCAGCGGCTCACCCTCGGTGTCCACGACGGCGAGCAGCTGCGCGCGGTTCAGCTCCCGGACGAGCTGCCCGTAGAAGCCGGGGTCGACCCCGCGCGGAAGCGAGCCCGCGAGGACGACGAACTCGGCCCGCTGGGCGAGGTATGCGAGCTTCTCGCGCAGGATGTCGAGCTCCTCCTCGGTCACTTCGGGGCCCCACTCGTTGATCTCCGTGTAGGCGTTCGAGGTCGGGTCGAGGACGGCGATCGAGGTGCGCGACTCGCCGTGGATGCGGACGAAGTCGTTGAGAATCCCCTCGTTGGTCAGCTCCTCGACGAGCAGGGTCCCGGTGCGGCCGCCGGCCAGGCCGGTGCAGACCACGGGCGCGCCGAGGCGCTTGAGGGCACGCGCGACGTTGATCCCCTTCCCGCCTGCGCTCGGAAAGCCAACGCTTGCACGATGCCGCTGGCCCGGCTGGAAGTTCGGAACGACGAGCGTCCGGTCGATCGCTGCGTTGAGCGTGACGGTGACGATCATCCGACTGGGTACGGAGAAGGCACCCGCGACGATCCTAGCCGACCCGCTAGAGGCCCGGGATCACCGCGGCGATGATGTCCCCGGCCTCGTCGACCGCACGGTCGGCGTACCAGCGCGCGCGCTCCTCGAGGGTCGGCTCGGGAATGTCGCGCGTCGCGACGAGGTCGACGCGGGCCACCTCGCGCTCACCCTCCGTGACGATGACCTCACCGAGCTTCTGGCCCTTGCTCACGGGCAGGTCGACCATCTGAGGCGCGATCACCCGCTCGACGAAGCGCGAGCCGTCGCCGAGCCGGACGAGCTCGGAGGCTCCCGCGGCGGCGACGAGCTCGAGGCGCTCGCCCTCTGCGAACGGAACGCCGGCCGTCGCATAGCGCCGTCCCTCCTCGACGACCGGATAGCGGACGTACTGGTCGAAGCCCCACTCGAGGAGCTTCGTGAGGTCCGCGTTTCGCTGCGCCCTCGACGGGCTGCCGAGGATGACGGCATAGATCGTCGCGGGCCCGCGCTTGGCGGCCGCGACCTCGGTCCAGCCGGCGCGGTCGGTGTGGCCTGTCTTGACGCCGATCAGCCCCGGGAACGTCCAGAGCAGGTCGTTCCAGCTCTTGAGCCGGCGGTCCGGCGAGATCTCCGCCGTGCGCTTGCGGACGAGCTGGCGGATCAACGGCTGGCGCATGGCGAGACGGGCGAGCTCGAAGGTGTCGCGCGCGGTCGAGTGGTGCCCGGCCACGTCCAGGCCGTCCGGGCGCACGTAGTGGGTGCCGTCGAGCCCGAGCTCGGCCGCCTTGGCGTTCATCATGCTCACGAAGCGCCGGACGCTGCCGTCCCCGACGTCGGCCGCGAGCGCGAAGGCCGAGTCGTTCGCGCTCTGGATGAGCGCCGCGGCGAGCAGCTCACGGACGCGCAGCTTTTCACCCGCGGTGAGGAAGATGGACGAGCCTCCGGGAGCGACCGCCTGGGGCGCGACGGTGACCACGTCTCCGGGCCGGGCGTTCTCGAGCGTGAGGATCGCGGTCATCAGCTTGGTGATGCTCGCCATCGCCATCGGGCGGTCGGCGTCCTGCTCGAAGAGGATGTCGCCGGTCCGGCCTTCGGCAACCAGGACCGCCCTGGCCTGCACGGGCGGCGGCGCCGACGCGGCTGCGGCCGCAGCCGCGAGGAGGGCTGCGAGCAGGGCGGCAGCGAGGACGAGGAGGTGTCTCCGCACGCTCATCAGGCTATCCTCGGAGTGATGGACGGGGAGCAGCGAGAGACCAAGCCGGACCGGATTCGCGGTGTCGAGCGGTCGCTGCAGGTGGAGATCCGGGGCCTGGGCGGCTTCGAGCTCCGCCCCACCCGTGTCTTCGTCTGGGGCGGGGAAGAGCGCGAGGGAAACGAGCGCCTCCTCCCGCTGGGGAGCCCTCCCCGGAGCCTCACGATCCCCAGGCGCCCGCGCGAGCGCCAGGCGGGCGCGGTGGAGCTGAAGACGCTCGGTAACCCCGTGATGACGATCGCGCTCGCCGGCGTCCACGCAGCCCGCGCGCTGCGCCGCCGCATCGAGTCCTAGGAGTAGCGGCTTACTCCTACTCGGGCGCCGGGCGGATGCGGATGCGGTCGCCCGGGTTGAGGGTGAGCGGGTCGATGTCCGGGTTCAGCTCGAGGAGCTCGGCCAGCGGGACGTCGCACTTCTCGGAGATCGACTCGAGCGTGTCACCCGGCTTGACGAGGTAACGCTGCTTCCGGCAGCCGCGCGGGGGCGGCGTGGTAGTCGTCGTTTCCGGCGTCGTCACCGTGGGGCTCGTGTCGGCCTCCTGTGTGGACGGGCCGCTCGTCCCGGCCTCGCCCGCATCGGACTCGAGCCCCCGCTGCACCAGGATCACGAGCACGGTGGCGGCGAAGAAGAACGCGAGCGGCGCCGCCAGCCGGGCAATCCAGATACGGATGCGATCCGGATCTACCAACCCGACACGGTCCAGACCTCGCCGCGCAGCCGAGCAGCCTCTGCCGCCGCAGCCTTTCGCCAGTCCGCCCCGTCGACCCGGAACGCGTAGATGACCGCCCGGGACACAGGGACGAGCGCGCTGGCCGGCCCGCTCGTGAAGGCACGAGCAACGTCCGCAGGCGTGCCGCCCTGCGCGCCCACGCCGGGCAGGAGCAGGATGGCCTGCGGCATAAGCTTCCTCGCCTCGCCGATCGCGCGGGGGTAGGTCGCGCCGACGACGGCGCCGACGCTCGAGAGGCCGCGCTCGCCGACGAGGTCCTGGCCCCACCCGGCGACCAGCTCGGCGACGTGCTGCCAGACCTGCCGCCCGTCCGAGAGGGCGGCGTCCTGGATGTCCGCGCTGCCGGCGTTCGACGTCTTGACGAGGCAGAAGATCCCGTTCCCGCTGCGACGGCAGGCGGCGAGGAAGGGCTCGATCGAGTCGCTGCCCAGGTACGGGTTGACGGTGAGCGCGTCGACCGGAGGCGGCCGGTCCTCCCGCTCCTCGAGATAGGCGTCGGCGTACGCGCGCGCGCTCGAGCCGATGTCGCCGCGCTTCGCATCCGCCACGACGAGCAGGTTCGCGGCGCGCGCGTACTCACAGACCTCCTCGAACGACCGCAAACCGTCTGCACCGAGGGTCTCGAAGTAGGCGAGCTGAGCCTTCACTCCCACGACATACGGTGCGACGGCGTCGATCAATCCCCTGCAAAACCGCCCGACCGCGTCTGCCGCGGACGCGCGGCTGCGGTGGATGTCGCCGCGAAGCTCGACGGGCAGGAGCTCCGGACGGGGGTCGAGACCGACGAGCAGCTGACTCCTCTTGGCATCGACGGCAGCGGCGACGCGATCGCCGAATGTCGTCGCGGCAATCGCGGAGCGCGCCGCTGCCTCCACCTCCTGAGCCATCTTCAGGAGCTTAGGCTACTGCGGCCGACGGATCACGCAGTGCTGCGAGGATTGCGCGCTCGTCGAGGGGCGCCACGGTGAGCTCCGGCGGCGGCCGGCGCAGGAACGAGCCCAGCAGCAGGAGCTCCTCGGCGTCCTCGGGCGCCGACGACGGCTCCGCGGCGTGCGCTACGGCGATCCCGGCCCGGATCTCGAGCGCAGCGCCCGCGCCTGGAGGCAGCATGCGAGAGGCAACGATCCGGCCGCCCGCGACGAAGACCGCCCGTGTGAAGAGCGGCTCGGACGCGGGCACGAGCAGGCAGGCCTCGAGGGAGCGGAGCCTCTCGAGCGCCGCGAGCTCCCGGATCACCTGCTCGAGGGCCGCGATGCGGTCTCGCAGGCGCGCGGCGTCCTCGTAGCGGAGGCAGTCGGACAGATCCCGGAGCCGCGCGCGCAGGCGCGGGAGCGGTTCGCCGGCCAGGAGCGCCTCGAGCTCGGGCTCGGTCGCGCCGTCGAGCGCCCGCGCCGCCCGTTCGGCGCGGCGGCGGCTTCTGATCGGGCCGATCGGGCCCGGCTGCCCCGAGACGACCACCTGGTCACCTCGCCGGCGTAGGTAGAAGGCGCGATGGCCGCGCTTTCCACGGGCATTCGCAGGCGGACGCAGCTCTCGGATGAGGCGCAGCTCCTCGAGAGCCGCCTCCAGCTCGGACCCGAGCACGCGCCACTCCACCCGCTCGACCGCGCCGAGCGCGGCCTCGACGGCGGGGCGCTGGCGCTCGGAGCGAAAGTAGGAACGCAGCCGCGCGCGGAGGTCGCGCGCCCGGCCGACGTAGAGCGGCTGCCCGCGGCCGTCTCGGAAGACGTAGACGCCGGGAGTAGTCGGCGCGCCGAAGACGAGCGAGCGCTTCTCGTACACCCGGCGTCGGCGTGGCGCGGCGAGCTCCACGAGGTCGGAGATCGTCCGCGCCCCCCGCTCCTGAGCCAGCCCCACCAGCGCGACGAGGATCTCCGCGGTCGCCTGCGCGTCGGGAAGCGCGCGGTGGCACGGCCGCACCGACGTGCCGAAGAAGTGCGCGAGCGACGCGAGGCCCACACGGGCGACCCGCCCGGCAAGGAGGCGGCGCGCGAGGCCGACCGTGTCCACTACGGGCGCGGCCAGCCTGCGGCCGGTGAGCAGCTCGACCTCACGGTCGAGGAAGGCGAGGTCGAAGCGCGCGTTGTGCGCGACGATGACCGCGCGCTCCCCGGCGAAGGCCAGGAAGCGACTCACGGCGGCACCGGGCTGCGGCGCCCCGCGCACGTCGCGATCCGCGATCCCGGTGATCCCCTCGATCACCGGCGGAATGGGAACCCCCGGATCGACGAGCGTCTGAAAGGTGCCGGCCGGAAGCAGCGCCTCGACGCGGACGGCCCCGATCTCGCAGATCGCCGAGCGCGCCGGCCTGAGGCCGGTCGTCTCGAGGTCGACGACGACGAAGCGCGCCGCCTCGAGCGGCAGGTCGCTCCCCGGAAGCTCGGCCAGGCCGACGCGCCCGCCGCGCCAGGCGAGCCGAGCGTCACCCTGGACGACGTCGTCGAGCAGGCTCCGCGCCAGGCCCACCGGCGCGCGCGCCAGCGCGAAGAGCACCCGGGCCGCCTCCTCCACCGCCACAGGCCCGCGCCGCTCCTCGACGAGCTCCACGAGCCGATCGGCCGCGTCGAAGGCCAGCTGCACCTCTGGGAGGATACACGAACATATGTTCGTCCACCACCCCAGACTGACCCGGGGGCCGCCCTGACGGCCCCCGGTGAATCCGCTGAGATGGAGAGGGCTTAGCGGCGGAGGGCTTGCTTCAACTGGCTGCCGGCGGAGAACTTGGGCACGGTCGCCGCCGGGATCTGCACACGCTCACCGGTGCGCGGGTTCACGCCCTGCCGCGCGGCGCGCTGCTGCGGGGAGAACTTGCCGAAGCCTGTAAACGACACCGAGTCGCCGCCCTTGAGCGTCTCGGTGACGGAGTCGAGGAACGCGTCGACCGCCGCTGCCGCATCCCGTTTGGTGAGGCTGCTCTTCTCGGCCACCCTGTCGATGAACTCGGCCTTCGTCATGCCCTCTCCTTCCGTCCTTTACGCTGACTTGGGGAACCGTCGAAACCCTAACAGAGCCCCCAGATAGCAAGCAACCATGCGGGTTTGCGGGGTTTTTCTAGCTCTCGAGGATGTCGCGGGCACGGAAAAGCGGGTACAAGCGGACCGCTTTCCGCGCGAGAGCGTCCGCCCCGCCCTCCTCGCGGTCGACCACGCAGACGGCCGCGCGGCACTCGAGCCCGGCCTCGCGAAGCGCGTCGATCGCGTCCGCGGCGGCACCGCCGGAGGTGACGACGTCCTCCACGAGGCAGACCTCTTCACCCGCTGCGAAGTCGCCCTCGAGCCTGTTCTCGGTGCCGTAGCCCTTCGCCTCCTTGCGGACGAGGAGGAACGGGAGCCCGGACGAAAGCGAGGCGGCCGCGGCGAGCGCGACAGCGCCGAGCTCGGGCCCGGCGATGCGGGTCGCCTCCGGGGCGACCTCGCTCACGCTCGCAGCGATCCGCTCGCCGAGCGCGCCGAGGATGTCCGGGCGCGTCTCGAAGCGGTACTTGTCGAGGTAGTAGCGCGAGCGCTTGCCGGAGCGGAGGACGAAGTCGCCCTCCAGATAGGCGTGCTCGCGGATGCGCCGCGCGAGCTCCGCGTCGGTCATCGTTGCGATCAGCTTCGAGCCTGCGCGAGTATCCGACGCGCGACCGGGAAGAGGGTGCCGGCCTCCTCGCTCCCCTCCGCGAAGCTGACCATCGAGCCGTCGGCGAAGTAGACGTCGACGCTTTCCCTGCCGGCGCCCGACCGACGCCGCCAGAGCGCGGCCGCGCCGACGACGGATCCGACCGCGACGACGACCGCCGCGAGCCTACGCTTCATCGCCGGCCTCCGGTTCGTCGTCCTTCTTCCTCTTGCGCCGGGAGCCCGCGGCGGCCTTCTTCTCCGGCTCTGGCTCCTCCGAGAGGCGCAGGCAGGTCTTCAGGTCGTAGAAGACGAGCCCTGCGGTCGGCTCGCGCCCCGTGACGGCGGCCACGAGCCGCTCGCCGTCGGTGACCACGAAGACGCAGCCTTCGTGGAACGCGACCTGGACCTGGGTGGGATCGCCGGCGTGGCCCACCGCGCCGCGCAGGAGCTCGCGGGCCTCCCGCGCGATTGCCTCGGATCGCTCGTCGCTCGCGAGCGTGGAGGCGAGCACGGCTCCATCCCCGTCGGCGAGCACGGCCGACTCGATCTGCGAGGAGATCTCGACGAGGTCGGCGAGGGCCTGCGAGGCATCCACGGCGGCAAACCTAACACACGACCGTAGACTCCCTCGCCGTGCACGCCATCCTCAGAAAGTACCTCGCCGACCGAGGCACTCACCTCGCAGCGATGATCGCCTACTTCGCGATCCTCGCCTTCGTCCCGCTCCTCTTCCTCGCGCTTTCCCTGGTGGCCTTCGCGGGCGAGCAGGACGAGTCGAGCTATCTGATCGAGGAGATCCGGCGGACCTTCCCCAAGAACTCCGTCGAGAACATCCTCGACGCCGTCACAGAGATCCAGGAGCAGGCAACCGAGCTCTCGGTGATCGGCGGCATCGGTCTCCTCTGGGCCGCGCTCGGCTTCTTCAGCGTGCTCGAGTCGGCGTTCAACATCGTCTACGGCCTCCCCAACCGGCCGTTCATCCGCCAGAAGGGCCTCGTCCTCCTCTTGACAGCGGCCTCCCTCATGGTCCTCTTCGTCGCGCTCGTGATCGCCTCGGTCGGCGTCGAGCTCGTGCAGCGGGCGGGCGTGGCGGAAGGCGCGCTCTCGTACCTCTACGCCCTGCTCATCTCGACTGCGCTGCTGGTGGGATTCACCTGGAGCCTGTACCGGCTGCTGACCAACACCTCGCTCAGCTGGCGCGAGACGCTTCCAGGAGCGCTCTTCGCCTCGGTCCTCCTCCAGGCGAGCTTCCAGATCCTCCCGTTCTTCGTTCGCCTTTCCGGCGACCTGATCGCGCTCCAGGCGTACGGAGGGCTCGTCCTCCTCCTCGTCTGGCTCTACGTGATGGCGAACATCCTCGTCATCGGGGCCGAGGTGAACTGGTGGCTCACGCGCGGGCGGACTGGAACGCCCGCGGCCGGCTAGATCTCGGAGCTCGACTCCGTCGCGCGCACGCGCTCGTCGAGCACGTCGAGCACCTTCTCCTCGATGTCGGGATGACGGTCGACGAGGCTCCGGAACGACTGGCGCGTGAGGACGAAGAAGCGCACCGGGGTGACGCGCGGTCACGGTCGCGGTGCGCCGCGGCGACTCCCAGACGAGTGCGATCTCGCCGAAGAAGTCACCGGGCCCGAGCCGGCGAATCTCCTCGCCGTTCTTCGTGACCGCCACCTCGCCGTCGACGATGACGAAGAACTCCTGGCCGATCTCCCCCTCACGCGCGAGGACCTTCCCCGCGTCGACCTCCATGTCCTCGGTGAGCTTTGCGAGCTCGACGAGCTCGGCCCGGGAGAGGTTCTTGAAGAGCGGCGCGCGGCCCAGCGCGGTGGCCTTGTCGTCGTGCGAGAAGAGCTGCATGTGCGGAATCTACCGTCCCGGAGCGACGCTGCCTACTGCATCGCGCAGCTTTCTCGCAGCACGCGCACGGTGGCTCCAGCGAGCCTTCCATTCGTTCCCCAGCTCGGCGACGGTGAGCTCCTCGCCGTCGGGGATGAACACCGGGTCGTAGCCGAAGCCCTCCGAGCCCCTGGGCGCGCCGGCGATCGACCCCTCGAGCGTCCCGGTCGCGCGGATCTCCTCGAAGTCCGGCGAGAGCAGGACGAGCTCCGAGACGTAGCGCGCTCTGCGGCCGTCGCCGGTGACGGCCGCGAGCTCCGCCAGCAGCTTCGCGACGTTCTCCTCGTCCGTCGCATCCGGTCCGGCGTAGCGCGCCGAGTAGATCCCCGGCCGGCCGCCGAGCCCGTCGACCTCGAGCCCGGAGTCCTCGCCGACGACCCAGCGATCGGGCGGATCAACGGTGCGGCCGAACCGGGCCTTGGCCCGCGCGTTGTCGTAGAAGCTCCCGCCGACCTCCTCGGGGAGCTGTCCCGCGAGCGTCGGCTCGATCTCCCAGCCCGGCAGCAGCACGGCCAGCTCCCTCGCCTTGTGCGCGTTCTTGGAGACGAAGCTCACCTTCACCGGTGGTCCCCGCTAGGTCCACCGGACGGCGAGCACGCCCTCGAGTGAAGCCAGGTCCTCGACGAGGCGCTCTTCCGCCGGCCCCAGCGGGACGTCGAGCTCGACCAGCAGCCGTCGCAGGTCGCGCTCGTCCTCGAACTGCACCCGGCTGACGCGGACGCGGCGCCCGTCGATCACCGAGAGCGGCTCCGCGATCGAATGCTCGCGGGTGAGGTCGATCTCGAGCTGGCGCCCCGCCGCGCCGGAAACGGCCGAAAGTCGTCGTGCCTTCCAGCCAGCGGAATGGGCCCAGGCCGAGGAGCACGATCCCGGTGGCGATGAGGGCTGCCGAGTAGTAGCCGGCGCCGGCGGCCATGCCGATCGCGGCCACGATCCAGAGGCTGGCCGCGGTCGTGAGCCCGCGGACGGTCAGTCCCTGGCGGAGGATCGCTCCGGCTCCCAGGAAGCCGATGCCGGTCACGACCTGGGCGGCGATGCGGGTCGGGTCGAAGACGACTCCGGAGCGGTTCGAGAACTCGAAGTCGGTCCACCCGTACGCGGAGACGATCGTGAACAGCGCCGCGCCGATGCCGACGAGCATGTGAGTCCGGAGGCCGGCCGCACGCTCCCGCAGCTCGCGCTCCAGGCCGATCGCGCCCGTGAGGCCGGCCGCGACCAGGAGCCTGATGAGGACGTCCCACCATTCCAGGTCGGGAATCACGCGACGGCCTCCCTCTGCCTGGAGCCGATCTCCCGAATGCCCCCGGCGGCGAGGTCGACGAGCGCGTCGAGCTCCTCACGGCTGAACGGAACGCGCTCGGCCGTCGCCTGGACCTCGACGAGCCGGCCGTCGCCCGTCATGACGACGTTCATGTCCACGTCCGCCGCGGAGTCCTCCGAGTAGTCGAGGTCGAGGAGAGGCTCGCCGTCGACGATCCCGACCGACACTGCACCGACCAGGTCGGCCGGCTCCGGCAGGCCCGAACGGCGCGCGGCCAGGGTCAGCGCCACCCACGCCCCCGAGATCGCGGCGGTGCGGGTGCCCCCGTCCGCCTGGATGACGTCGCAGTCGATCCAGACGGTGTGCTCGCCGAGGGTGTCCAGATCGTAGACCGCGCGCAGCGAGCGCCCGAGGAGCCGCTGGATCTCGACGGTGCGCCCCTTCTGCTTGCCCGCGCTCGCCTCGCGCTGCATGCGCTGGCCGGTTGACGCCGGGAGCATTCCGTACTCTGCCGTGAGCCAGCCGCGCCCCGAGCCGGCCAGCCAGCGCGGGACTCCGTCCTCGACGCTCGCCGTGCAGAGAACGCGCGTGCCACCGAAGGAGATGAGCGCCGAGCCGGTCGCCTGCTCGACGAAGTCCGTGGCGATCTCGACCGGGCGAAGCCCGTCGGGCCTGCGACCATCCCGACTCATCTCGGCACGCTTTCGGCCCATTTCGCGCGCCACTGGCGCGGATTTCGGCTGTAGGCTCGGAAGCGGGTGGTGGGCTGGGGTGCCCCGTAGTAATTAAGGGAAGGCGGAGCGCTCACGCCGTGGCGAGCTCGAGCTCGCGGACGGTGACCTGCTCGACCCGCGGGATCGGGAGCTGGAGGAAGCGCTCGCCGAGCGCGCGGAACTCGCCGGGCGAGCCCGTCGTCAAGAACCGGGTCGAGCCGTTGCGCTCCGGGTCGTTCTCGACGCCCTTGCGGGAAAGCGTCTCGGCCACCTCGCGCGCGGTCTCGTCCGCCGAGAAGACGAGCGTCGTCCCGCGGCCGAAGGCCCGCTCGAACACCCGCTTGATCATGGGGTAGTGGGTGCAGCCGAGGATGACCGTGTCGACGTCCTCCTCCTTGAGCGGCGCGGCGTACTCGCGCACGGCCGCGTCGAGCTCCTCGCCCACGATGCCGGCTTCGATCAGCGGGACGAGCTTGGGACAGGCGACCGAGACGACGGTCGCTCCCGCGTCGAGCGCGTGCACGATGTCCTCGTAGCGGCCGCTCGAGACCGTGGCCTCGGTGGCGAGCAGGCCGATGCGTCGGTTCCGGGTCGCCTGCACCGCGGCGTGCGCCTCGGGCACGAGGACGCCGACGATCGGCACGCTCAGCGCCTCTTGCAGCGCAGGCAGCGCCGCCGAGGTGGCCGCGTTGCACGCGGCCACGATCAGCTTCACGCCCTCCTGCTCGAGGTACGAGGCGATCTCACGCGCGAACTGTCGGATCTCCGTATGCGGCCGGGGCCCGTACGGGCAACGCGCGCTGTCACCTAAGTAGAGGAAGTCCTCGTGCGGCAACGTGACGAGGCACTCGTGCAGGACGGTCAGCCCGCCTGCGCCCGAGTCGAAGATCCCAATCGGCCGTGCGTCCACCCGTTCGATTCTAGGCGTGCGGGCGGGCAGCACCAGCGGACCGTTGAACCGCCGACCGGCGAAAGCGACACTCGCGGGCTAGCGTTACGGCGTGCTGGAAGTCTGGAGCGGCGACGACCCGCTCGCCGAGCTCGAGGGCTATCTCGACTCGGCGGGCTTCTTCGCGGGCGACGACCTCGTCGCCGACGTCTTCCTCGGCTACGGGATCTCCCACACGCTGCGGCGCGCTCCCTGGCCCGACCCGCCGGAGCCGTGCCGGCTGCCGCTCCTCGCCGCCCGCATCCACCCGGCGGACGAGCCGCGCCCCGAGCGCGGGGCCTACGCGATCGGCGAATGGGAGCGCTCCTGGGACGACGAGGGCTACGCGGCCGCGATCGAAGCCGTCCAGGACGCGATCGGTCGCGGCGACGTCTACCAGGTCAATCTCGTCCAGCACTTGCACGCCCCCTTCCGCGGCGACCCTTCCGGGCTGGCCCGAAGCCTCGCCGCCCTGCGCCCGCTGCATCCCGAGCCCCTCGACCGGAGACGGCTGGACCATCGTCTCCGGCTCGCCCGAGCTGTTCCTCGCGCGCCTCGGCGACCGCGTCTGGACGAAGCCGATCAAAGGCACCCGCCCGGCCGGCGTGCACGGCGAGCTGCGCGAGTCCGAGAAGGACGCCGCCGAGCACGTGATGATCGTCGACCTCGAGCGCAACGACCTCTCGCGCGTCTGCGAGCCCGGTTCCGTGCGCTGGCCCGACCTGATGGCGGAGCGGGAGCTCGCCGGAGTCACGCACATGGTCACGACGGTCGAAGGCCGTCTGCGGGAGGGCGTCGGGCTCGCCGAGCTCCTCGGCGCCGTCTTCCCCGGCGGCTCCGTCACCGGTGCGCCGAAGATCTCGGCCCTCGACCACATCGCGGCGCTCGAGCCGGTGGGGCGCGGCCCCTCGATGGGAGCGCTGGGCCGCCTCCATCCGAACGGCGACCTCGAGCTCGCGCTCACGATCCGGACCTTCGCGGTCGCCGACGGCGAGATCCACCTCTGGGTCGGCGGCGGCATCGTCTGGGACTCCGATCCGCGCGCGGAGATCGAGGAGTCGTGGGTGAAGGCGCGCCCCCTGCTAGCGGCAGTCGGCAGCCGCATCCCGGAGGCCGTCGTCACGTGACCGTGCTCGCGCTGGCCGTCGGCGGGCGCGGGCTCGTCGATCCGCGGGAGCCTGTGCTCCATGCCGACGACGAAGCGTTCCTGCGCGGGCGGGCGGCGTTCGAGACGATCCGGGTCTACGGCGGGCGCCCGTTCCGGCTCGACGAGCACCTGGAGCGGTTCTCCGGCTCGGCCGAGCGGCTCGGGCTCCCGCCCGTCGACACGGTCGCGTTCAAGGGGATCGCGCGCGAGGCCCTCGAGGCCGCCGGAGAAGGTGAGGCCGCACTTCGCCTCTACCTCACCCCGGGCCGGGAAGGAGGCTCCTATCCGACCGCGCTCGCCATGGTCTCGACCCTCCCGCCGGACCTGGACGAGCGTCGCATCCGCGGCCTCAAGATGATCACCGTCCAGCTGGGGCTGGAGCCCCGCGTCCGCGCGGACGCTCCCTGGCTCCTGGGCGGGGTCAAGTCGACGAGCTACGCGGTGAACATGGCCGCCGAAGCCGAGGCGCGCCGCCGCAACGCCGACGACGCGGTCTTCCTCGCCAACGGGCGCATCGTCCTCGAAGGGCCCGTGACCAACATCTGGTGGCGGACGGGCGGCGAGCTCTTCACACCGGCGCTCGACCTGGGGATCCTCGCGGGGGTGACAAGGGCCGCGTTGCTCGAGAGCGCAGCGGAGCTCGGCTACCAGGTGCGCGAAGGCGCCTACACGGTCGACCACCTGGCCGGCGCCGAGGAGGCGTTCACGTCCTCGTCGGTGCGCGAGGTCATGCCCGTGATCGAGCTGGACGGAGCGCCGGTGGGCGACGGGAAGCCGGGGCCGGCCGCCGTCGAGCTGCAGACAGCCTTGCGGCGGGCCGCGGCCGCGTGAGCGTGCACATCTACACCTGCGCGGAGCGGCCGGACCTGTGGGAACAGTCGTACGACCAAATCGCCGGCGTCTGGCCGGAGTACAACCAACACGGGGACGTCCTCAACCAGCACTGGGACCGGCTCGACGAGGACTTCCGGGAGTTCCAGTTCATCCTCTACGACGAGGAGCGCGGCATCGCGCTGGCCCATGGTCACTCGATCCCGTGCCGGTGGGACGGCACCGTCGAGGGGCTGCCGGACGGGATCGACGGCGTCATCTCCCGCGGCGTCGGCCTGTTCGAGGACGGCGGCGAGCCGAACACGCTCTCCGCGCTGGCGATCGAGATCCCGCCCGCACATCAGGGCGGCGGGCTCTCGCGGACGATGATCGGCGGCATGCACGAGATCGCGGCGAAGCACGGCTTCGCCGACCTGATCGCGCCCCTCCGGCCGACCTGGAAGGAGCGCTACCCGCTGACCCCGATCGAGCGCTACGCAGCCTGGACACGGGAGGACGGGCTTCCGTTCGACCCCTGGATCCGCCTGCACGTTCGCCTCGGCGCCGAGATCCTCCTGCCGGTGCAGGAATCGATGCGTATCACCGGGACGGTCGGCGACTGGGAGGAGTGGACCGAGACTCCGTTCCCAGAGAGCGGCAGCTACGTCTTCCCGAGCGCACTTGCCCTCCTCGAGGTCGACCGCGAGGCCGATCTGGGCGCGTACTGGGAGCCGAACGTCTGGGTGCGCCACAGCGTAGGCTGAGACCGATGCGCGTCCTCTCCATCGTCCACCAGACCGACGCCGCGGCCGGGGTGTTCGCCGCTCCTGTCGCCGAGCGCGGCCACGAGCTCGAGCAGTGGGTGATCTCCGACAGCGCCGAGCCGCCGTCGCCGCTCGAAGCGTACGGCGCCGTCCTCGTCTTCGGCGGCGCGATGCACGTCGACCAGGAAGACCGGCACGGCTGGCTGCGCGACGAGCACCGCCTCCTCGAGCGGCTCGTGGCCGACGAGGTGCCGCTGCTCGGGGTCTGTCTCGGCGGACAGCTCCTCGCCAAGGCCCTGCACGGGCACGTCCGCCGGCTGCCGCGCCCCGAGATCGGCTGGGTCGACGTGGCGCTCACCCCGGAAGCGCAGGCCGATCCAGTCTTCGCCGGCCTGCCGGAGCGCTTCTCCTCCTTCCAGTGGCACCTCTACCACTTCGAGCTGCCCGAGGGCGCGGTGCTGCTGGCGCGCAACGAGCAGTGCCTTCAGGCCTTCCGGGCAGGCCCGGCCGCCTGGGGGATCCAGTTCCACGCGGAGGTGACCCACGCGAGCGTCCTCGACTGGGTGCGCTCGTCCGACCCGGGCGAGGACGGGATCGTCGACTTTCCCCGCCTCCTGGGTGAGACGGAGGAGCTGATCGGCGGGTGGAACGCCTTCGGGCGTGAGCTGTGCGAGCGGTTCCTGGCGGCCGCGGAGGCTAGTCCGGCCGGCCGCGACGCGACCACTCGTGCCACGAGCCCGCGTAGTTGACCGCGTCGACGCCCGCCGCGCGTAGGAGCGCGGCGGCCAGCTCCGACCGCTGACCGGAGTGGCAGTAGGCGACGATGCGCCGCCCTGCGCCGATCCCCCGTTCCTCCAGGAAGCGCCGGAGCGCGGTGGGATCGCCCCCGGCCGCGTAGATCTCGTTCAGGTCGAGGTGCACGGCCCCGGGAATGTGGCCCTGCTGCGGGTCGCACGGGTAGCCCGCGGATCCGTCGTACTCCTCCGGGGAGCGGACGTCGACGAGGGCGACCTCGTTGCGCTCCAGTAGCTCCGCCAGCTCGTCTCCGGTCACGAAGCCACCTCGTCGAGAAAGCCGACGATCCGCTCGGCCACCTCACCCGGCCGTTCCAGCGGAGCGAGATGGCCTGCTCCGGGAATGCGCGAAAAACGCGCATCCGGCAGGGCGGCGACCATCGCCTCGGAGTCGGCCGGGGGCGTCATCCGGTCCTCGTCGCCGACGAGGACGAGGACGGGAACGCCGATCGTGGCCAGCGTCGGGCGCGAGTCGTCCCGGTCCCGAATCGTCTCCTGAGCCGTGACGAGGGCCGTGATGGGCTGCTGGAGCGCCAGCTCGCGGGCCCGGGCCACCACGTCCGGGTCGGCTCCGGGAGCGAAGAGCTTCGGCTCGAGCTCGTCCCAGAACGCCTGTCTGCCGGCCTCGCCGAGCAGGCGGATCGCGTCGTCTCGAGCCAGGCGCTGCTCGGACGAATCAGGCGTCGCCCGCGTGCCGACCAGGACCAGGGCCGAGATCCGCTCCGGTGCCTGCCGCCAGAGCTCGAAGGCGAGATACCCGCCCATGGAGGAACCGACCGGGACGAGGTCGCCGTCGGTCAAACCGAGCACACGGCGCGCCCAGTCAGCGAAGCCGAGCTCGAGGTCCGGGCCCGGGAGCTCGGGGGCGATCACGCCGTAGCCGGCGCTCTCGAGCGCGGGACGGACACCGGCCCACATGCGAGAGTCGAGGGGGAAGGCGTGCAGGAGCAGGACGGTCGGGGGTGGCACGCGGTGCGATGCTATCGGCCGCATGTCCCTCCGGCTCGCTCCTCCGCGCCCACCGGTCGTCGCGGCGCAGGCGATGGTCGCGACGAGCCAGCCGCTTGCCACCCGGACCGGGCTGGGGATCCTCGAGCGAGGAGGCAACGCGGTGGACGCGGCCGTCGCGGCCGCGGCCGTCCTCTGCGTCACGGAGCCGATGTCGACCGGCATCGGCGGCGACGCGTTCGCACTCGTCTGGGACGGTGAGCGGCTCCACGGCCTCGATGCGGCCGGGCCGGCACCCTCGGGCGCCGATCCGGCCGAGCCGGTTGCGGAGACGGGACCACGATCGGTGACGGTGCCCGGCGCGGTGGCGGGCTGGAGCGCGCTCTCGGAGCGGTTCGGGCGCCTCGGGCTCGACACGCTGCTCGCCAGCGCAATTGCCGCCGCGGAGCACGGCTTCGCCGTCGGGCGGATCACGGCGGAAGCCTGGGCCGGGGGCCCGGCAGAGCTCGGACCCCCGCCGGCGGAAGGCGATCGCGTGCGGCTTCCGGAGCTCGGCGCGACGCTCCGGAGCATCGCCGCCGACGGGCCCGGGGTCCTGTATCAGAGGCGACCTCGCGCGCTCGATCGTGTCCTGCACGCCGCTCGTCGAGGCGGATCTGGCAGCGTACGAGCCGCGCTGGGTCGAGCCACTCCGGCTCGACTACCGCGGCGTCACCGTCTGCGAGCTGCCGCCGCCGACGCAGGGAGTCGCCGCGCTCGAAGGCCTGGGGCTCCTCGGCCTGGGCGAGCCGGCGTTCGCCGCGCAGGTGGAGTGCGTGCGCCTCGCGCTCGAGGACGCCTACGGGCGCGTGCGCGACGGCGCGAGCGTCGCCGACCTGCTCGAGCCGGCGTTTCTCGCCCGCCGGAGGGGCGAGAGCCCAGCCGCGGTCCGCGAGCCCGCGGGCGGCACGGTCTACCTCTGCACGGCCGACGGGGACGGGATGGCCGTCTCCCTCATCCAGAGCCTGTTCGACACGTTCGGGAGCGGGGTGGTCGCCCCCGGCACCGGCGTCGTCCTCCAGAACCGGGGCGCCTGCTTCGCCGTCTCCGGCCGCGTCGAGCCCGGACGTCGGCCGTTCCACACGATCATCCCCGGCATGCTCCTCCGCGACGGCGCGCTGCTCGGGCCGTTCGGGGTCATGGGCGGCTTCATCCAGGCGCAGGCGCATGTCCAGCTCGTCTCGGCGCTCGTCGACGACGGGCTCGACCCGCAGGCGGCCCTCGACCGCCCGCGCTTTCGCCTCGACGGCGACGGCGTCCTGCTCGAGGAGGGACTGTGGGGGCGGGCAGCCGAGGTGGAGGCGCTCGGCCTTCGCCCGCTCCCGACCCGCGACCACGGCCGCTTCGGCGGCGGCCAGGCGATCCTCCGGCAAGGAGGCGTCCTCGTCGGCGGCTCCGATCGCCGCAAGGACGGCTCTGCCGCCGGCCTCTAGGGCTGCGCCCGCGGGAGAACGAGCGCGTCCGGGCGCTCCGCAGCTTCCGGGTAGCCGTGCGCGGCCTGGGGGATGCCGAAGAGACGTGCCAGCTCCGTGAGCAGCTCACGCGCCGGAGGCAGTTCCTCCGGGGACTTGCCGGTCCGGGCGGTCGCCCGGACGGCATCGGCGTCGGCGCCGGTCAGGCGGGCCATCAGCCGCGGGTTTGCCCCGAGCGCGATCACCTCGCCGGGCGGCAGGGGACCGTAGTGCTCGGGCACGGAGAGATACTCGTCGACGACGCGGCCGCGCTCGAGCGCGACGTAGCGGACGACCTGCCCCTCCTCGAGCCCCATGGACACGACGAACGCGCCCATGCGGTCGGAGATCTCGCGGGCCAGCCGGCGGAGCATCTCGGGCTCGCGGTCCGTGAGCTCGTCGTACGCGGACGTCCACCCGTCGGCGGGCGGGAGCACGGCGCTTCCCTGCGATCCGCCCGGGAGCCGTGGGACGAACTGCCGCACCGCGCGGACGACTGCGTCCACATCGTCGGTCTGCACGTGGATGGAGCCGAACGATGGCTCCTTGTGCGCGCCCAGGTGACTTTCGAGGGCCTCGATCGGAGCCTCGAGCACGCGTGAGGTCTCCGAAAATCCGGCGCGGATCCAGGCGTCGCCGTCCTCGTGGGTGGTCTCGATCTCAATGGTGTCTGCGCCGGCGGCGCGCGCTTCCTCGATGAGGGCTCGCACCACTTCCTCGCTCGGAGCCCCGGCAACTTTCGCCTCGTACGCCATCAGCCGTAAACCCTATGGCCCACGAGAAGATAGTGCGCCGCCAGGTTGGCGAAGCGCGAAAAGCGCGCACCGATCGCGCTGATGTCCGCGTCCTCGCCGTAGAAGTGGAGCACCGCCTTGCGCAGCGCGAGGTCACCGGCAGGCCAGGCTGCGGGCCGGCCGAGGTGCCTGGCGAGGAACCAGTCCGCCGTCCACTCGCCGATCCCCGGCAGGGCGACCAGCGCGGCCCTCACGTCGTCGTCGGGGAGGAGGGCGAGCGCGCCGAAGTCGAGGCCGGCGCGGGCGATCCCGACGGCGTACTCGGCTTTCCGCCGCGAGAATCCGACGGCCACGATCTCCTCCGGGCGGGCGGCCGCCAGCCGTTCCCGGGTCGGGAAGGCGTACGCGACCTCATGCCGCTCGCCGAACGTCTCGATCAGACGGTTGCGGATGCTGGACGCCGCCCGCAGGGAGATCTGCTGCGCAGTGATCGAGGTGACGAGGGTCTCGAGGGGATCGGGGACGAGCGGGGGCCGGAAGCCGCGCAAGGCCGGCTCGATCTCCGCCAGCACCGGCTCCTTGGCCGCGAAGGCCGCGAAGGCAGCCAGGTCGAACGGCGCGCCGAGGTAGCGCCGGACCGCCTCCGCCAGCTCCGCCCCGCCTCCCTCGACCGTGACTCCGCCCGGCCGCGGCTCGATCCGCACCTCGCGCCCGCCGAGCACCCGGTGGAGGCCGTCTTCGTGCCAGAGGTTGGCCAGGTCGGAGCCGAACGCACGGTATCGCTCGGTGGAGAGCCCGAAGTCGAAAGGCTCAGGAAGCGAGACTGCGAGCGATGGAATGGAAGTCCTCGAACCGCTCGAAGGGCACGCCCCGCTCCTCGAGGTAGCTCGCGAGGCCGCGGCGTGCGAAGACGAGGTCGGCGGACTCCGCGGCGCAGCGGTCCGAGTAGCCGTCGCCGACGTACACGAGCTCGGCCCCGTCGGCGAGCGCGGCCGCGGTCGAGCGCTTGCACGCCTGCCCGCAGACGTCGCAGACCGCGGAGACGCGGAACTGCACCTTCCAGCCGTCAGGGTCCGGGTCGATCCTGTTCGAGAGGAGCTCGACGTCGTCGAGGCCCTCGCGCCGGAGGATCGGCTCGATCAGCTCGCGGAAGCCCGAGGAGACGATCACGAAGCGCCACCCGCGCTCGCGCGCGAGGTCGACCACCTCCCGAAAGCCGGGACGGATGCGCACGTTCTCGAGCACCCACTGCTGCACCTCCTCGAGCGGGGCGCGCACGGGCTCGAACTCGCGCCGGATGACCTCGTTCAGCGAGAGCGAGTGGTCGTCCAGCCCCTCGTCGACCTCGCGGTAGACCTCCTCGTCGCCGAAGGTCTGGGCGATCTCGTCGAGGAGATCCTGCTCGGTGATCGTGCCGTCGAAGTCGACGACGAGGGTCCTCTCGCTCAAAGGTGCGAGGTCACCCCTGCGGGATCCTGATCCGCGGTCGCGCCGTCGGCCGCCTCGAACCAGGAGTACGCATAGGCCGGGTCGTCGAGCTCACGGGCGAGCACGCTCAGCCGCAGCGGGTGGAAGGTGTCGCACATGACCGCGTACTCGTGGGTCTCGGTCATCCCGATCGAGGCCTCCGCCAGGCCCGGGTGCGGCCCGTGCGGGATCCCCGAAGGATGCAGCGTGACCGAGCCGATCTCGATCCCCTTGCGCGAGGAGAAGTTCCCGTCCACGTAATAGATCATCTCCTCGCTGTTCAGGTTGGAGTGGTGGTACGGGATCGGAATCGCCTCCGGGTCGAAGTCGAGCTTGCGCGGACAGAACGAGCAGATGACGAAGTTGCGCCCCTGGAAGGTCTGGTGCGAGGGCGGCGGCATGTGGATCCGGCCGGTGATCGGCTCGAAGTCCCTGATGTTGAACGTCCACGGATACACGTAGCCGTCCCAGCCGACCACGTCGAAGGGGTGGTAGTCGAGGACGTAGGTCTGCAAGCCGTCCTTGATCCGGAGCTTGACGACGTGCTCGCCGCGGTCGGTGTGCGTCTTGAGCTCGACCGGCGGGTGGAGGTCGCGGTGGTAGTAGGGAGCGTGCTCGAGCAGCTGTCCGTACTCGTTCCGGTAGCGGCGCGGGATCTCGATCAGGCCCGGCGAGGTGAAGACGACGTGCCGCTGCTCGCCCTCGGGCGCGAAACGGTAGGTCGTCCCGCGCGGGATGACGACGTAGTCGCCCTCCCTGTACGGCAGGTCACCGAAGATCGTCTCGAGCGTGCCGCCGCCCTCGTGGACGAAGACGACCTCGTCGCCCTCGCCGTTTCGGTAGAAGTAGTCCATCGGCTCGGTCGGGCGGCAGAGCTCGATCTCCACGTCGTCGTTCCACATCAGCAGGCGGCGCCCCGAGACTGCGTCGCCCCCGGGCTCCACCTCGTGCGTGCGCAGATGACGGTGGGCGTGCCCGTCGGGCACCCACTCCTCGCGCACGATCGGCTCGAAGGAGGCCACCTCCTGGACGCGGCACGGGGAGTGGAGGTGGTAGAGGATCGACTCGTTCCCGGAGAAGCCCTCGAGACCCATGACCTCCTCGGTGAGGAGCGTTCCGTTCTCCCGAAACTGGATGTGGCGCTTGCGCGGAAGGCGGCCCAGGGTGAGGTAGGAGGACATGCGGGCTCCTACAGGTTTCCGCGCAGGTCCTGCTCGCGCTCGAGGGCCTCGAACAGCGCCTTGAAGTTCCCGGCGCCGAAACCGCGGGAGCCGTGCCGCTCGATCAGCTCGAAGAAGACCGTGGGCCGGTCGCCGATCGGCTTGGTGAAGATCTGCAGCAGATAGCCCTCGTCGTCTCGGTCGACGAGGATACCCAACTGCGCCAGGTCGTCGTAGTCGGCGTCGATCTCCCCCACCCGTTCGGCGACGTCGTCGTAGTACGTCGTCGGCGTGGCGAGGAACCGGACGCTCCGCTCCTTGAGCGCACGCACGGCGTTGACGATGTCCGGCGTCTGCACGGCGATGTGCTGCACGCCCGGGCCGCCGTAGAACTCGAGGTACTCGTCCACCTGCGACTTGCGCTTGCCCTCGGCCGGCTCGTTGATCGGGAACTTGATCCGCCCCTCGCCGTCGGCGACGACCTTCGACATGAGGGCGGAGTACTCGGTGGAGATCTCCTCGTCGGAGAAGGCGAGCATCTCCGTGAAGCCGAGCACGCGCTCGTAGAAGCCGACCCACTCGTCCATGCGGCCGAGCTCGACGTTCCCGACGGCGTGGTCGAACTCGGTCAGGAGGCCGAGATCCTTGCCGCCCTCGACGGCGGCGAATCCCGGCATGAAGGGCCCCTCGTAGGCAGCGCGCTCGACGAAGGTGTGGAGGGTGTCGCCGTACGTGGCGATGGAAGCGAGGCGAACGACGCCGCGCTCGTCCTCCAGCTCGTACGGCTCGTCCACGCCGCGGGCGCCCCGCTCGAGGGCGGTCCGGTACGCGGCCGCGGCGTCAGGGACCGCGAGGGCGAGCGAGCGGACGCCGTCGCCGTGCGCGGCCACGTGCGCGGCTACCGGGCTCGTCCCGACGAGCGGTGCCGTCAGGACGAGACGCACGTTCCCGTGCTGGACGACCCGGGAGGCGCGGTCGCGGAGGCCCGTCTCGAGCCCGGCCGCTGCAACCTCGCGAAAACCGTAGGCGGTGACGAAGTAGTGGGCGGCCTGCACCGCGTTCCCGACCCAGAGCTCGAGATGGTCGAGCCCCAGGAGCGGCATCGCATCGGCCGCCGTCCCTCCTGCATGCGTGTCCAGCTGCGTCGACATCGTTTTCTGCTCCTTCCTCCGACGTTCTTGCAATGATGGCGGCATGATCTGCCCGACACAATGGCACTTCGTTGCGTCATGAGCCCTCAAAGCACCAAGATGGACGAGATCGACCGGCAGATCGTTGCGCTGCTTCGGGAAGGCGCCCGCCGATCCTTCCGGGAGGTCGGAGCAGGCCGTCGGGCTCTCGGCCCCGGCGGTGAAGCGGCGGGTCGATCGACTGGAGGCTGCTGGGGTGATCTCCGGCTATACGGCCGTGCTCGACCCGGAGCACTTCGGCTGGTCGATGCAGGCGGTCGTGTTCCTGTACTGCGAGGGAACGATGGACGCCGACGAGGTTCGAGAGGCGGTCGCAGGCCACCCGGAGGTAGCGGCCGCGTACACGGTCGCCGGCGAGGCGAGCGCCGTCCTGGTCGTGCGGGCGTCGGACACGCGCCACCTCGAGCGGCTGCTGGAAGGCCTCCGCGAGCACCAGGGCGTCCTGCGCACGCAGACCCAGATCGTGCTCTCGACGCTCTTCGAGCGCCCGCTCCGGCTGGACGCCCCCTAAGGGGCGCAAAGGCCCCCCGATTTCAGGCTATCGCCGCCGGGCACGCATGTGGCGCGCGGAATCTGCCGAGATCGTCAAGGCTCCGTGTCGGAAGCACGCGAGCCGCCGACGACGTTACGCAGCACCCCGATCCCTTCGATCTCGAGCTCGACGACGTCGCCCGGACGGAGCCAGCGGCCGTCGCCGTGCTCGAGGATGCAGCCGGTCCCCACAGTGCCCGAGCCGAGAATGTCGCCGGGAAGGAGCCGAGTGTTCCGGCCCGCGTGAGCCGCCAGCTCCTCCCACCGCCAGTGGATGTCGCCGAGGTTGCCGCGCGAGCGCTCCTCGCCGTTGACCCGGGCGACCATCTCGAGCCGGAAGTCGCCCAGCTCATCAGGGGTGACGAGGACAGGGCCGAGGCTCGTCGCGAAGTCCTTGCCTTTCGCGGGCCCGAGGCCGACGGCCATCTCCATCTTCTGCAGGTCGCGCGCCGACCAGTCGTTCATGACGGTGAAGCCGGCGATCCGCCCACCGGCGCCGACGACCGCAGCCGCCTCGAGCTCGTAGTCCCAGGCCGAGCTCTCGGGCGGGAAGCACGATCTCGTCGTCCGGCCCGTGCACCGCGGCCGGGTTGGAGAAGTAGAAGACCGGGAGCTGGTACCACTCGGGCATCATCTCCAGCCCGCGCTGGGCGCGTGCGCTCTGGACGTGCCGCTCGAAGGCGTAGAAGTCGCGCACCGAAGGGGGCCTCGGAACCGGCGCGACGAGGCGCACGTCCGCAAGGGCGTGCTCGCCGACGTCCTCGCCTCCGGCCTCGAGCCAGGCCGCGAGCGAGGGGGCGCCGATCTCGACGACCCGCTCCCCCTCGACTCGCCCGGGGGCCTCACGGCCCTCCGCCTGGAAGGTGCAGAGCCTCAAGGCTCAGCCCTCGATCGGGATGACGTTGGTCGCCTCGGGGCCCTTGGTGCCCTCGCGGGCCTCGTACTCGACCCGCGAGCCCTCGCTGAGGGATTTGAACCCGTCCCCTGCGATGTTGGAAAAGTGGACGAAGAGATCCTTCGAACCCTCATCCGGCGCGATGAAGCCGTAGCCCTTCGCGTCGTTGAACCACTTCACGGTTCCTGTCGCCATATCAACACCTCCCTTCCCACGTACTTCGAACGGGTAGGAAGGCGCGGTAACGCCCAACCGGACCTCGCTCGTGCTTCGCGCAGTGTAGCCGCCTCTAGGTTTTGTCCCGGAGCCGCGGCTCCACATCCCGTCTCACGCCCGCGATTGTAGGCGACCCAGGAGGGCGCAGGCGGGCGCGCCTGGCGCGCGAGCAGGATGCCGGCGCCGATCACGATTCCTCCGAGCACCTGGAGCGGGCCCATCTCCTCCGAAAGCACGGCGAGCGCGAAGAAGGCGCCGAGGAACGGCTGCAGGCGGGCATAGAGCGAGGCGCGGGCGGCCCCAACCCGGTCGATCGGCGTGAACCACATGATGTTCGTGAGGTGACGGTTGGAGAGAGGGAGCCCTTCCCGTGGCTGGCGCGGCTCGCCCCAGACCCTCAGGCGGGCCGCTCTGCTCGTCGCGTAACACGTTCGCGCCTACCGTGAGCCTATGGTCACGATAATTGCGTGGATCGTCGCGCTTGCGATTGGGGCCGCCGAAATCGCGCTCTGCTTCCTTGGGGTGCGCTGGTTATGGCGCAATCATCGAACAGTTCGACAGCTTTTCCGCCGCCTTACCCTCCCCACGCGGGTTCTCAGCCTGATCATCGGGGGAGGCGGAGCCGTTCTCGCGGTGTCCGATTTCTTCTTTCCAAGCGGCGACGCTGAGGGCGCGCATATCGCGGCCGTTGTCATCGTTTGGACGGTCTTCGCCACTTCGTTTCTCATCGGTATCGACCTCGCAGGACAGGCTGCGTGGCGGGCGGTCCAGGCACATCTCGGAAAGACCTCCTAGTCCGGAGACGGCGCCGGCGGGCGCGCCTGGCGGGCGAGCACGATGCCTCCGCCGATGACGATCCCGCCGACGACCTGAAGCACGCTCATCTCCTCCGAGAGCACGACCAGGGCGAAGAACGCCCCCAGGAACGGCTGCAGGTTGGCGTAGAGCGAGGCCCGCGCCGCCCCGACCCGGTCGATGGCCGTGAACCACATGATGTTCGTGAAGACCAGCGAAAAGAACAGGCTGTAGAAGAAGCACGCCCAGGCGAGGGCGCTGAGACCGGTCCAGTCCTGCTCCACGAGCTGGCGCGCCGCCGAGATGAGGAGCGGGATCGAGCCCACGATCAGCATGAAGGCGCTGATCCGATACGGCGAGTAGCGCTGCATGAGCGGCTCCATGGCCACCGAGTATGCGGCCCAGGTAATGGACGCTCCCAGGCCGAGCAGGATCCCGCCCAGGTCGCCGCTCAGCCCGCTCGTCGCGCCGGCGGCGACGAGCGCGACGCCGAAGAAGGAGACGACGGTCGCGAGCCAGTGGCGCGCGTGGAGCCGCTCGAGCCCGAAGGCCTGCGCGACGAGCGCCACGAAGATCGGCAGGGTCCCGAACATGAGCGCGACCGTCGCCGCCGTCGTCAGGCGGACTGCGTAGACAAACGCGAGCTGGTTCAGCCAGATGCCGAGCAGAGCGGCGACGATCATCAGCCGCAGGTCGACGCGCCGCACCCGCAGCGTGTGCTCACGCCTGTACGTGAAGGCGGAGAAGATGGCAGCGCCGAGGGCGAAGCGCACCGACGAGTAGGCGAGCGGCTCCCACCCGTGCGTGAGGGCGTACTTCACGACCGTGAAGTTGAAGCTCCAGAAAAGCACGGTCACGAGGAGCAGGACGTCTGCGGGGAGGCGGTGCCGCACGGAGCCGAAGGCTAACCAGCTAGAGTCGCGCCGATGACCGAGCCGGTTCCTGACGAGGTGCGCGTCGAGCCGACGATCGACGACGTCGACGAGCTCGTCGGGCCGGCGACGCCGCACTTCGCGCTGCAGATCCGCGCCCGCGTCAGGGATCTCGTGCGCGACCTGCCCGCGGGCCATCCGGTCAGGCTCCACGCGGAGGACAAGGTCCGGCTCCTGGAACGCCTCGCCTACGCCACGTCGAAGGCAGAGGAGGGCCCGGTGGAGCCGTCGAGCCGGATCGGCTGGGAGGAGATCCCGAGTCACGCGACGGCCGACGAGCCGCAGCAAGCGAGCGCGTAGTGACGGTCTTCACCGGCAAGTCCGTGCTCGTGACGGGCGGCTCGCGCGGCATCGGGAGGGAGATCGCGCTCCGCTTCGCCGACCTCGGCGCGGCGAGGGTCGGGATCAGCTACCTCCGCAACGACTCGGCCGCCGAGGAGACGGCCGGCGAGATCCGCGCGCGGGGCGCCGAAGCGCTTCTCCTGCGCGGGAACGTCGGCGACCCCGAGAAGGCCGCGGCGCTCGTCGAGGAGCTGGGAACGCTCGACGTGCTCGTGTCGAACGCCGCCACCGGCGTGATCCGCCCGGCGCTGGAGCTCGAGGAGCGCCACTGGGACTGGACGATGAACGCGAATGCGCGCGGCTTCCTGACGCTGGTGCGCCACGCCGCGCCGCGCATGCAGCCGGGGAGCTCCATCATTGCGATCTCGAGCCTCGGCTCCACGCGCGTGCTCGAGAACTACGTCCTCGTCGGCACCTCGAAGGCGGCGCTCGAGGCCCTCGTCCGCTATCTCGCCGTCGAGCTCTCGCCGCAGGGCATCCACGTGAACGCAGTCTCGGCCGGCCTGGTCGAGACGGGCGCCCTCGAGTACTTCCCGAACCGGGAGGAGATGCTCGACTGGTACCGGAAGCGCACACCCGCAGGGCGCCTCGTCGAGCCGGCCGACGTCGCCGAGGTCGTCTGCTTCCTCGCATCGCCTGCGGCCGGGATGATCCGCGGCCAGACGGTGATCGTGGACGGCGGCTACTCCGTCGTGGCCTGAGTCGCCTTAGGTCTGCTCCAGGAGGGCGTAGTAGTCCGGCGGCTCGCCCTCGACGACCTCTGCCAGCCGCCAGCCGGCTCCTGCCGCGAGCTGCCCCAGCTCGGCCGCGGAGACGTTCAGGAGGTCGAACCAGGGAGTCACCCGCTCCCCGTAGCGAATGCGGATCGTCACCTGCCCGGGCATGCGCCCCAGCGCGCGGTTTCGCGCCTCATAGGCGAGGTCCGCTGCATCGGCGTCGACGTACGGGTCGACCGAGTCGAGGACGATCCTCCCGTTCGGGGAGGTCAGCGCCCGGAGCCGGCCGAGAATCGCAACCGCCTCTTCGGCGTTGCCGACGAGGCCGAAGTTGCCGCACATCATGAGCACCGTGTCGAAGGCCCCGAGCCTCTCCCCGACGGACGCCAGCGGGAGCAGGCGGGCGTCCTGCACGCCCCGGCGGCGGCAGACCTCGAGGGCCCCCGGCGAGACGTCGATCGCAACGACATCCAGCCCCCGCCTCTGGGCCTCGAGGCTGTGCCGGCCGGCTCCGGCACCGACGTCGAGCACGCGGCCCCGCACGTAGTCGAAGACCGCCCGCTCGGCGTCCGGCCACTGCTCCGCCTCCGCGAAGAAGCACTCTGCCCCCAGGGCCGGCCCCGTGTGCCCGTCGTCGCGTTCGAGGAACGGGTCGCCTGCCCGGCCGGAGTGGTAGTCGAGGAGGAGCCGCCCGAAGGCGTCTTCCTCGTCGGTCAAGGCCCCGACCGCCTGGCTCATCCAGCCTGACCGCTTCTGGCCACCGGCGCATCCTGCGTCGAGCCGCCGTGGCGGCGCTCCCAGAGCGTCGCGTTCAGGAAGGCTCCGCCCGTGATCAGACGGGCGATGACGTAGAGCCAGACGAGCAGCACGGACGCCGTTCCCAGCGTCCCGTACAGCTCCGACGAGCGCCCCAGCTTCGGGGCGAAGTAGAAGACGACCGCGACGCTGACGAGCTGCGCGCCGACGGCGACGAGCGCCGCCCCGGGGACGAGCTCCTGCCAGCGGTCGGCCCGTCGCGGGAGGAGCCACATCACGAGCAGCGCGACTGCGGTCTGGAGGGTCATGGTCGCGAGGACCCCGAGGATCCCGAGGAGGCCGAGGGCCTGGCGCAGCCAGGCCAGCCCAGCCGAGGCCACTGCCACCGAGAGGAAGAGGCCGTTGAAGATCATCACCGCGTACAGCGGCCTGCGCAGGCGCGGGCGCGGCACGCCCCAGGCCAGCGAGTACGCGAGCTGGAGGGCGCGGACGAAGCCGAGCGAGAACCAGGCGAGGAGGCCGAGCCCGAAGAGCAGGAGCAGGACGCGGTTTTGCTGGTTCGTCGCCACCGCATGCTGCCGCGCTTGCGACCGCCGTCGCGCCGATCCCCAACTCCTTCGCGGCGTCCTCGACGGTCTCCTCGCTCGAGTCGAGCCAGAAGCCGAGAAACTCGGCCCCGACAAGGCCGATCGGCAGCAGCCAGAGGAACAGGCGGTACGCGAGGCCGCCTGCGAGCAGGCTGCCGCCGAGCCCAAGCTCCCGCTGGAACGCCTGGAAACCGGACTCTGCACCTGGGACCCGTTCGCGGGCAGCTGCGCCGAGCTCGCCGGCTCGCCGGGCGAGCGCGGCGACGCGCACACCATGCGGGGTTCCTTGCTCTCCGATGGTTCCCGAATCCTACGACCGGGAACTACCGGATCACACACCTTTTCGTCAAGCAGGCATCCGCCGCCGGGTGTGGTAGAAGTTTCGTCCGTCGACACCCGGTCACCTGAAGGAGGTTGTCGTGGCAGATCTACGCATGGAGCAGAACGAGCTCACCGAGTCCGCGTCGCGGTTCTGGTGGCTCTATCTCATCACCGGAATCCTGTGGCTGTGGGTGACGCTGATCATCCTGAGGCTCAACCTCGACACGGTCTACGCCATCTCGATCCTCTTCGGGTTCGTGGCGATCGGCGCGGGCATCAACGAGTTCCTGACAATCGGCGCGTCGACGACGGGCTGGAAGATCGCCCACGCCATCCTGGGCGTGATCTTCGTCGCCGCAGGCATCGTCGCGTTCTTCCGGCCAGAGGGAACCTTCGTGGCTCTGGCGTCGATCGTGGCCTGGGTGCTGCTCTTCAAGGGCATCTTCGACATCGTCCTCGCATTCATGCTGCATCCGGCGCATCTCTGGTGGGTCGGACTGATCGTCGGCGTGATCGAGATCCTGGTCGCGTTCTGGGCGGCCGGGTATTTCCGCGGCAGCGCGCTCCTGCTGGTCGTGTGGGTGGCTGCGCTGACGCTGATGCGCGGAATCACGGAGATCGTGCTGGCGTTCAGGCTTCGTCAGCTGGGCAAGCGTGGTGAGGCCGCCGCGGCCGCCTCCTGAGCCGCATAAGCACAAGAAGACCGGGTAGGAGAGCAGAACTCCGGCCCCGATGAGCGAGGGCCTTCCTGGCGTTCTCCATGGACCCCTGGCTCCTGTCGTCGGCGTCGCCTCTTCGAGCGCTGGTGAGACGGCGCGATCATGCTCGCTTAGGCTGCCGGGTGTGAGCGGGACCGAGACCCAAGCCGAGCCGAAGAGCTCGTGGAGCGTCGGCCGGCTCGCCGGTCGCGGAGTCTTCCTGATCGTCACGTTCGTTTCGCTCTACCTCCTCTGGCCGAGCCTGACGGAGGTCTTCACCCAGTGGCGGTCGCTGACGGAGCTCGAGCCTGAGTGGATCGCGGTCGCCCTGGGCGTCGAGGCGCTCTCCTTTGTCGCCGTCTGGGAGCTGCAGCGGATCGCGCTGCAGACGAAACGCTGGTTTCCGGTCGTCATGTCCCAGCTCGCCGGCAACGCGTTCGGGCGGGTCATCCCGGGGGGCGTGGCGGCCGCCGGAGCCCTCCAGTACCGCATGCTCGTCCGCTCCGGCATTCCGGGCGCCCGCATCGCCTCCTCGCTCACGGCAGTCTCGGTGCTGCTCTTCGGCACGGTGCTGGCGCTGCCCGTCCTCAGCCTCCCGGCGATCCTGGGCGGGACACCCGTCGCGTCGGGGCTGGCGCACGCCGCGTACCTCGGCGCGGCCGTCTTCGCGCTCATGCTGGGCGGCGGGGCGGCGATCTTCGTCTGGGACCGCCCGCTCGCCGTCGCGGGCCGGACGGTCGAGCGCGTCGCCAACGCAACGCTCCGCCGGAAGCACCCGGTAACCGGCCTGACGGAACGCCTCCTCACGGAGCGCGACGTTGTCCGGAGGACGTTCGGCCGGCGCTGGCAGGCCGCCGTGCTGGCCGCGGCAGGCAAATGCATCCTCGACTATCTCGCGCTCGTCGCGTGCCTGCGGGCGGTCGGGGCCGAGCCGAACCCCTCCCTCGTGCTCCTCGCGTACGTGGCTGCCTCGTTCCTGGGGATGATCCCGTTCACGCCGGGTGGGCTCGGCTTCGTCGAGGCTGGGCTGATCGGAATGCTCACACTGGCGGGAGTGAGCGCGGGCGCGGCCACGGTCGCAACCCTCGCCTACCGGCTGGTGTCGTTCTGGCTGCCGATTCCCGTCGGCGGTCTCGCCTGGCTCCTCTTTCGCCGGCGCTATCCCTAGCTCAGAAGCAGTTCGCCTCCGACCGGGAGGACACAGACCTCGACTTCCGGCGCAAGCTCGGCGGCGGCCCGCCTGAACTGCTCAACGGGCTCACGGAGAAACGCCGGGGGCTTCAGCCGCGTCGACTGCAGCGGGTAGTAGGTGCCCCAGTGGATCGGCACCGCGATGCGCGGCCGCAGGAGCGTGAGCGCCTCCGCCGCCCGGCGCGGGTCGAGATGCCCCGGGCCAAGGGACGGCCCCCAGCCCCAGATGGGCAGGAGGGCCACGTCGAGGCCCGGAGCGAGGTCGGCCATCCCGGGTAGAAGGTCGGTGTCGCCGGGGAAGTAGATCCGGCGAGAGCCTTCGACGACGTAGCCGAGCGCCGCCGACCGCGTCCCCAGGATACGGCTGGAGTCGTGCTCGGCAGGGACGGCGCGGACGAGGACGGTGCCCACCCGCGTGGTGTCGCCCGCCTCGAGCTCCTGAACCGCGCGGAAGCCGTGCCTCCGGACGAGCGGGCCTGCGCCCTTCGGCAGGATGACGGGGACATCCGGGTCGATCCGCCTCAGCGACGGCAGGTCGAGATGGTCGTAGTGGACGTGCGAGACGAGGATCGCGTCGAGATCCTCGAGCCCTCCGGTCTCGAGCGGGGCGGCACGGCGCAGGTGGAGAACGCGTGAGCGTAGGAGCGGATCCGTGAGCAGACGGACGCCGTCGACCTCGATGAGGACGGTGGCGTGCCCGAGCCAGCGCAGGCGGTCAGGCACGGTCCGTCCTCAGGCCCGGGCCGCCGCGGGCCGCGGGCCGTCGAAGACGTCGATGCCCTCGGTGCGCTTGAGGCCGTTGGCGAGCAGGTAGGTGAACGGGGTCGCGAGTGCCTCCCAGGCCACCTTGATCGCCCAGGTCGTCACGATCGTGTCCAGGAGCGGCGCGCCCGTGCCCCCAAAGGCGATCGTCACGAAGATGGTCGAGTCGAGCGCCTGGCCGATGAGCGACGAGCTGATCGTCCGGCTCCACAGGAAGCGCCCGCCGGTCAGCACCTTCATGCGCGAGAGGACGTAGGAGTTGGTCAGCTCGCCCACGAGGTAGGCGCAGAGCGAGGCGACGAAGATCCGCCACGTCGTTCCGAGGATTGCCTCGTAGGCCTCCTGGTTTTCGGCCCAGAAGTCAGCGGCCGGGAGTCGCAGCGCGAGCTGGATCGTCCCCACCGCGAGCACGTTGCAGGCGAAGCCGAGCAGGATCACCCGTCGCGCGGCGCGGAAGCCGTAGACCTCGGTAAGCACGTCGCCGAGGACGTAGGCGAGCGGGAAGAGGATGTTCCCCGCGTCGAAGACCCGTCCGCCGACCTCGGCCAGCTTGACGGCGATGATGTTGGAGACGACGAGCGCCGTCACGAAGAAGGCCGCGAGCGTGACGAAGCGCCAGGAGAAGGTCGTCATGGCCTCAGCCGGCGCAAAATGTCCCGGGCGGCATAGCCGGCGATCTTCGGGTTCTCCTGCAGGCGGCGGAGCGAGTACTCGTACCACTTCCGGCCGTAGGGGACGTAGATCCGGACGGTGTGGCCGCCGCGGAGGAGCTCGTCGGCGAGCTCCTCCCGGACACCGAGCAGGAGCTGGAACTCGTACCTCTCCGGGCCGAGCGCGCGCTCCTCGATCAGCTCGAGCGCCCTGGCGACGAGCGCGTCGTCGTGCGTGGCGACCGCCACCTTCGCGCCGCCCTCCCAGAGCGCCGCCATCGTCTCGACGAAGGCAAAGCGGACTGCCTCTTCCCCCTGGTAGGCGATCTCGGCCGGCTCGACGTAGATGCCCTTGCAGACGCGGACGTTCGGCTCGAGCTCGCCGAGCTCGAGCACGTCGTCGAGGGTGCGGCGCAGCATCGCCTGCAGCACGATCCCCAGGTTCTCGAAGCCCTCGGACCGCAGGCGGCGATAGAGGTCGAGCGTCGCCGTCGTCGTCGACGAGTCCTCCATGTCGATGCGCACGAACCGGTTGTGCTCCGCTGCCTGGCGGGCAAGCGAGCGCACGCTCTCGGCGCAGAGCTCGTGATCGACCTTGAGCCCCAGGGCGGTCAGCTTGACGCTGACGTTCGCGTCGAGGCCTTCGCTCTCGATCGCCTTCATCGCCTCCTCGTACTCGGCGCGGACCGACAGCGCCTCGTCCGGGGTCTCGACCGCCTCGCCGAGGACGTCGAGCGTCGCCTTCTTCCCGACCTCGTTCAGCCTGCGGATGGTCTCGACCGCGTCGGCGAGCTCAGGGCCGGCGATGTACCGGTCGGAGAGCCGCCTCACGACTCGCCTCGGAACGGCGGGAAGCACCCGGGCGATCGCACGGTCGAGGAGGGCCAAGGCGCGGGGATTGTAGTTGTTGCAGGAGGGGGTTCTTCTGCGCACAATGGCGTTGATGGAGAACCACCTCGACCGCGCCGGGGCCCCGCCGGAGCCTCAGCCAGAGCCGCGGCCGAAGCTTCGGGCGCGCGACCTCGTCCTGGGGACGCTCGTCGCGGTGCTCTTCGCCGCGGTCACGGTCGTCGCCGCCATCCTTTCCTTCGACCTCAACCCGGCCGGCCCGGTCGTCGTGGTCGTCGTCGCGATCACCGGGGGCTCACTGCTGGTGCGCCGGGTAGCCGACATCGCGCTCAAGGCGGCCGCGATCGGCCTCGTCGTCGGAGGGATCGCGGCGATTCTCCTCTGGCCGTTCTTCGACGTCTCCTAGGGGCGCCCAGTCTCTATCCTTCGCGGACCAACGTCCGGGAGGGAGAGCTGTGACGGAAGGCGCCCACGCGATCGACGCGCTCCTGCTCGAGGAACGGCGGTATCCACCGCCCCCGGAGTTCGCCGCGCAGGCGAATGCCCGGCCCGAGATCTACGAGCGCGACTTCGAGGAGTTCTGGGAGACGGAGGCCCGCGAACGGGTCACCTGGTTCGAGCCCTTCACCGAGCTCTACGAGTGGAACCTGCCGTATGTGAAGTGGTACGTCGGCGGCAAGCTCAACGTCTGCTTCAACTGCGTCGACCGCCACGTCGAGGCGGGCCTGGGCGACAAGACCGCGTACCACTGGGAGGGTGAGCCCGAGAACGAGCGGCGCACGATCACGTTCGCCGACCTCCAGCGCGAGGTCGTGCGCTTCGCCAACGCCCTCAAGGAGCTGGGCGTGGGCAAGGGTACGCCGGTCGGGATCTACATGGGGATGATCCCGGAGCTCCCGATCTCCATGCTCGCGTGCGCACGGCTCGGTGCGCCGCACACGGTCGTCTTCGGCGGCTTCAGCGCGGACTCCCTCTCGGACCGCCTCAACGACATGGAGTGCGAGGTCCTGATCACCCAGGACGCCGGCTGGCGCAAGGGCGGCGAGGTTCCGCTGAAGCGGAACGCCGACGAGGCACTGCAGCGCTCGCCCGGCGTGAGGACCTCGGTCGTCTGGCGCCGGCTCGGCAACGAGGTCGAGATGAAGGAAGGCCGGGATGTCTGGGCCCAGGAGCTGGTCGAGGACCAGAGCGACGACCCCGCCACCTGCCCCTGCGAGCCGATGGACTCAGAGGATCTCCTCTACCTCCTGTACACCAGCGGGACGACCGCGAAGCCGAAGGGAATCGTCCACACGACGGGCGGCTACCTCACCGGCGTCTCGACGACGCATCGCTACATCTTCGACATCGAGCCCGACTCCGTGTACTGGTGCGCGGCCGACATCGGCTGGGTCACCGGCCACAGCTACATCGTCTACGGACCGCTCGCGAACGCGACCACGGGCGTCCTCTACGAAGGCGTGCCCGACTTCCCGGACCGCGACCGCTGGTGGGAGATCGTCGAGCGCTACAAGGTCGACATCCTCTACACGGCCCCGACCGCGATCCGCGCGCACATGAAGTGGGGCCCCGAGCACGCGGACAAGCACGACCTCTCCTCGCTCCGGCTGCTCGGGTCGGTCGGCGAGCCGATCAACCCCGAGGCGTGGATCTGGTACCGCGAGCACATCGGCCGCGGCCGCTGCCCGATCGTCGACACCTGGTGGCAGACCGAGACGGGCATGGTCCTGATCACGCCCCTGCCCGGGGTCACGGTGACGAAGCCGGGCTCCGCCACGAAGCCGTTCCCCGGCGTCGACGCGGCCGTCGTCAACGACCGGGGCGAGGAGGTCCCGCCGGGCGGAGGCGGTTACCTGGTGCTGCGCCGGCCCTGGCCGGCGATGCTCCGCGGGATCTACAAGGACCACGACCGTTTCGTCGAGACCTACTGGACCCGCTTCCCCGGCATGTACTTCGCGGGCGACGGCGCCCGGATCGACGAGGACGGAGATTTCTGGCTCATGGGCAGGGTCGACGACGTGATGAACGTCTCCGGCCACCGCATCTCGACGATCGAGGTCGAGAGCGCGCTCGTCGACCACCCGAAGGTGGCCGAGGCCGCGGTCTGCGGGCGCAAGGACGAGACCACCGGCCAGGCCATCGTCGCCTTCGTCAGCCTCAAGGGAGGCGAGGAGGGCTCGCCCGAGATGATGGTGGAGCTCCGTGAGCACGTGGCGACGAAGATCGGGAAGATTGCCCGCCCTGCGAACATCGTCTTCACGCCGGAGCTGCCGAAGACCCGCTCCGGGAAGATCATGCGCCGGCTCCTCCAGGACGTCTCGGAGCACCGAGCCCTGGGGGACACGACCACGCTCGCCGACCCGACCGTGGTCGAGGAGATCAAGGATCGCGCCGTGGCCGAAGCCTCCCAGGAGGGCTAGATCGAGGTCCGGGCGTTCGAGGCCGCGGACGTCCCCGCGGCGGCCGAGCTCCTCGCGGACCGCCACGAGCGCCATCGCGCGGTCGAGCCGCTCCTGGCTCCGCTCGACGACGCGCGGGACGAGGTCGCCGCCGCGTGGGAGGCGGACGGGACGAGCGGCGCCGTCGCGGTCGTGGACGGGGAGGTCGCCGCCTACCTCCTCGGAAGCGTGCGGGAGAACGAATGGTGGCACCGGCACGCCTGGGTCGGCCTGACCGGCCATGCGGCGAAGGATGCGGAGCTTGTCCGCGACCTCTACCGACTCGCCGCGACCCGGTGGGTCGAGGACGGGGCCGGGCTTCACGTGGCGCTCGTCCCGGCCGTTTCCGAGCTCGCCGAGCCCTGGTTCCGGCTGGCGTTCGCGCACATGCAGGTGCACGGGATCCGGGAGAGCGGCGGCGCTGGCGCCGCGCGCTCCGAGGCGCCGGCCGTCCGGGCCGGGACGATCGACGACCTACGCGCCACGCCGGCCCTCGCCACCCAGATCTGGGAACACCACCGGCTGGCCCCGACGCTCACCGGGCTGACCGTCCCGCCCGTCGACGTGTTCCTCGCCGACTGGGAGGAGACGCTCGTGGTGCCGGGGAGCGCGTACTTCGTCGCGGAGCTGGACGGGCAGGTCGTCGGGCACGTGCTCATGGAGCCGGAAGAGCCGGATCTTGCGCGGCCGCCGGGCTCCATCTACCTCGCCGTCGCCGCAACACTGCCGGAGGCGCGTGGCCACGGCGCCGGAGTCGCCCTCACCGAGCACGCTCTGGAGTGGGCCCGGCAGGCGGGCTACTCCGCCGTGCACACGGACTGGCGGGTCGCCAACCTGGAGTCCTCCCGCTTCTGGCCGCGCCGCGGCTTCAGGGAGACGTTCTACCGGCTCGCGCGCCGCGTCGAGATCGGCTGAGCCCCGGGGACTCGTCGACTCAGTCTTGGCACCGGTTTGCACCAGACACGCGCGCGTTTCGACGTTACGCTGGAAAGCGGGTGGTGGGAGAGGGGTGCCCCTGGAGGGTCCTGCTATTTGCGACTCGGCCCGGAGAGGGCGGCCGTCACGCCGAGCCCGACGAGGACCGTGCCGGAGATCCACCTCTCCGCACGCAGGAAGCGCGGGTTCTCACGGAGCCAGCCCGACGCAGTCCCAGCGGCGATCGCGTACGTCCCGTCGCTGATCGTCGCCAGGAGGAGGAAGAGGACGCCGAGGAAGGCGATCTGGAGCCCGACCGAGCCTGCTTCCACGTCCACGAACTGCGGCAGGAAGGCGAAGAAGAAGAGCGCGGTCTTCGGGTTGAGCACGTTCACGACGATGCCCTGGCGGTAGAGCCGGTCCAGGCGGCGCGGCGGCCGCTCGGAGGTCGTCTCGAACCGCTCCCGCGAGAACAGCTTCCGGAGGCCGAGGAAGATCAGGTACGCGGCTCCGGCGAACTTGACCACGTTGAACGCCACCGCCGAGGAGACGAGGAGCGCCGAGAGCCCCAGCGCCGCCGCCGTCACGTGCACGAGCCCGCCGGTCTGCACGCCGAGCATGGAGACGAGGCCCGCCTTGCGCCCATGCTGCATGGACTGCGTGACGATGTAGAGCACGGCCGGCCCCGGGATCACGAGCAGGGCGATCGCCGCCGCGGCGAAGACCGCGAGCGTGCCTGGATCCGGAAGCGGCAACTACCGCTCCCGCATGAAGCCCTGACGGGCCGCCGAGACGAGCGCCACCGCCTCCGGGAAGAGCACCCGCATCCCGTCGCGGAGCGCGATCGCCTGCTCGTCAGGAGAGCCCTCCACGTGCATCTGCTTCAGCGCAGCCCCGGTCAGCTCGACAGCCGTGTTCAGCGTGAGCGTCGCGAACTGCTCGCGCTGCGACTCCTGCATCGCCTCGGTCTGGCGCTCCGCGAACTCGCGCAGGCCGCGCATGAGGTCTTCCGGGTCGCCTCCCAGCGGGAAGCCGAATCCACCTTCCATGGCGTCCTTTCGTCGGTCTCTCCACGTAATGTACGCACCCATGAGCTTCGCCGAAGAGTTGAACGCCCACATCGCCAACGAGTACGCCGCGTCGCAGCAATACGTCGCGATCGCCGTCTACTACGACCAGGAGACCCTCCCCCAGCTCGCCGCCCACTTCTACCGGCAGGCCGTGGAGGAGAGAAACCACGCGCAGATGATCGTCCAGTACCTGCTCGACGCCGACCTCCCGGTCACGATTCCGGCCGTGTCCGAGCCGCAGAACACGTTCCCGGACCCGGTGGCGCCCGTCCGGCTCGCGCTCGGGCAGGAAAAGCAGGTCACCGGACAGATCAGCCGGCTCGCCTCGCTCGCGCGCAACGAGGACGACCTCGTCGGCGCCCAGTTCCTCGACTGGTTCCTGAAGGAACAGCGTGAGGAGGTGGCGAGCATGTCCGACCTCCTGTCGGTGGTGACCCGCGCGGCGGAGTCGAACCTCCTGCTCGCCGAGGACTACCTCTCGCGCACCCCGGTCGGCGACGCGGGAGCCGACCCCTCGGCGCCGGCCGCCGCCGGCGGGGCGCTCTAGCATCAAACCCTCCTAGCTCCTCCTGCTCAGCCCAGCGAGCCCTTGTAGCGGCTCTCGACGTCGTCGGCGAGCTCGTCCGACGCCGTGATCCCGGTCTTCATCGCCTCGGCGAAAGGCGACCCGCCGACCTGGCCGAGGGACTGCTCGAGCTTCGCGGCCGCCAGGCCGAGCTCGTCCAGGTAGCGGACGCTGGCGAGACGCGGGGGCGGCTTGATCGTCTCCTGGAGCTCGGCGGCGGCCACCTCCGCCTCCTCGATGCCCTCCGGGTTCTCGGTCAGCCGCAGCTCGACCAGGCGGGCGCGCAGGTCCCCGACGTCACCGCCTCCGGCACTCTCCTCCGCCAGCTCGACCATGGCCGCGATGGCGACGGCGTCGCGAACGAGCACGCGGTCGGCAATCGGGATCCCCGCGGCATCGAGTGCGAGCCACGTGCGCTCGCTGTCACGCTCGTAGGCGCACAGGTAGACGCGGGCCCCCGTCCCCGGCTCCGTCGGGATGACCGCCACGAGCTCCTCGCCGTCGCCCGCGTGCTCCTTGGCGGCCTCGCCCACTGCGCTCAGCTCGTCCTCGAGGCTCACGGGGCGCAACAATAGCCGCGTGGTTGCCTCATCCTCGGAGCGAAACCGAGCCGCCCGCGAGCTCTTCGCGCCGCTGGCGGGGACGTACGACCGGTACGCGCGCCTCCTGAGCTTCGGCCAGGACCCGCGCTGGCGCTCGTTCCTGGCCTCGCGGATCGAGGCCGGGCCGGACGACGCCGTCCTCGACGTCGCCTGCGGAACGGCCGCCGTGGCGATCGAGGTCGCACGGCGCCACGGCTGCAAGGTCGTCGGGATCGACCAGAGCCCCGAGATGCTGGCGGCAGGCCGCCGTCGGGTCGAAGCCGCCGGCCTCGGCGAGCGCATCGAACTACGTGAGGGTCGCGCCGAGGAGCTGCCCTTCGAGGACGCGGCCTTCGACGGCCTTACCTTCACCTACCTCCTGCGCTACGTGGACGATCCCGCTGCGACGATGCGGGAGCTGGCACGCGTCGTGCGGCCCGGCGCACGGGTCGCCATGCTGGAGTTCTCGGTGCCGCCACGGACGCTCCCGCGCGCCGCCTGGGAAGCCTACGTGCGGCTCGGCCTGCCGCTGGCCGGCCGCGCCGTTTCCCCTGGATGGGCGGAGGTCGGCGGCTTCCTGGGACCGAGCATCCGCGACTTCTGGAGGCGTTGCCCGCCCGAACGCCTCCGCGGGATCTGGGAAGGAGCCGGCATCACCGGCGTCCAGGCCGGGCTGCTCAGCCTCGGCGGCGGCATCGTCATGTGGGGCACGCGTGCGGGCTGAAGCCGGCCGGCCGGCCTTCTACGCGCTCGCGCCGGGAGGCTGGCGCGACTACGTCACGCTTCTGCACCCGCCCTACACGGCATGGCATTTGAGCTACGTCGCGGTCGGCGCGACCCTCTCTTCGGCCTTCGCGTGGGACCGCTTCCTCCCCACGCTGGCGGCCTTCTTCCTCGCGGTCGGGATCGGCGCCCACGCCCTCGACGAGCTGAACGGCCGCCCTCTGCGGACTCGGATCCCGGGAAGCGTGCTCGTCGGTCTCGGTGCCGTCTCGATCGCCGGCGCCGTCGCGATCGGAATCGTCGGCGCGCTCACGGTCGACCCGTGGATCGCCGCGTTCGTGGTTGCCGGCGGGTTCATCGTGGTCGCCTACAACCTCGAGCTCCTCGGCGGGCGCTTCCACGGCGACGCCTGGTTCGCTCTGACCTGGGGAGCCTTCCCCCTGGTGACCGCCTACTTCGCGGTCGCGGAGAAGCTCGATCTGGTTGCCGCCGCGGGCGCCGTCTTCGCCTATCTCCTCAGCCGGGCGCAACGCAGCCTCTCGACACCCGTGCGGGACGTGCGGCGCCGTGTCAGCCACGTGGAAGGTCGCATCGACCGCTCCGACGGCACCTCTGAGCCGGTCACCGCCGAGCTCTTGGTGGGGGCGAACGAAGGAGCCCTGAGGACACTGGCCGGCGCGACCGTCACGCTCGCGGTCGCGCTCGTCCTCATGCGCGTCGTTTGATTCCTTCCCTCGTCGCCTAGGATTGCAGGATGGCACTGGCGCTCGAGATCGCGTTCGCGGCCGCCGTCGCGGTGGTCGCCGGCTCGCTCGTGGCCGTCGCGTTCACGCGCGTCCCCGCGCGGCTGCTGCTCGGCCTTGCCGTCGGCCTGGGAGTCCTGGCGCTCGCGGGCGCCGTCGTCGCCGGCATCGAGATCGCAGACGGGAGCGACGACTCCGAGCTCCTGCTCGTCACGGTCGGCGGCCTCGTCCTCGCGGCCCTTGCCGAGGCCTGCCTCTTTCTCCTCACGCGCGGAATGCGTCGAATTCGCGAGTCCGAGCAGGTCGAGGAGGAAGCTCGCATCCGGCTCGATGCCTATCTCGACCGGCACGCGGAGGAACGGATAGCCGAGCTCGAGCGTGTCCTCGCGCGCGAGCGCGCGAACACGAACTCCATGCTCGGAGAGCAGGAGCGGCAGCTGGCCGAAGAGCGACGCGACTCGATCGCGCGGCAGGCGGAGCACGCGCGCGTGGAGCTGACGGAGGCGGTGGCGGGCGCCCAGGGGCGGCTGGAGACGCGGCTGATGGCGTGGGCGGCCGACCTCGATCGAGGCCAGCGCGAGCTCGAGGCTCAGCTCAACAGGCTCGCCCAGCGCCAGAAGGAGGCGCTCGCCGAGTACGACGCCCGCCTGCGCGCCGACGCGGAGCGGCTCGAGGCGGCGAGCGAGGAGCAGAAGCAGGCGCTGTCGCAGCTGCGCGCGGAGTTCGAGCGGCTCATCACCCAGTTCGTCGAGGAGGGTCGCACCGAGGTGGAGGCGCATGCCGCCGAGCGGCGCCGCGCCCTCCACGACGTGAGTGAGCGCCTGCGCGGCCGCGAGCGTGGGCTTCGCGAGCAGATCGACCGCGAGGAGGTCGAGTCCCGCGCGCGTGTCGCCGCCGGCCTGGCCGAGGCCGAGCGCCGGCAGCTCGCTCAGCTCGAGAAGGCCCTCGACCGAGCCGCGTCGCGACTCTCGGAGGATGCGGAGCGACGGTTCGACGCGCAGATCAAGCAGTCCCGCGAGAAGTCGGCGGAACGGCTCTCGCGGGAGCTGGAGAAGTCGATCGAGGAGTTCGTCCGCCAGGCCGAGTCCGAGGTCTCCGACCGGATCGTCCAGCTCGCGCGCGCGACAGCCGACCGCATGGAGCGCCGGCTCCGGGACGTCGCGCGGGCGGCCGAGGCGCAGGGCGACGTCGCAGGCGAGCGACTACGCCATGTCTCGGAGCGTCTCGACGCTGCGCTGGCGGCCGCCGAGCAGCGAATCGCCGCGTACGAGGAGGAGGTCGACGTCCGCCTCGACGCCAAGCTCGGCCACGTACAGCGGGCCGTCAAGGCCGCCGAGCGCGACTAGTTTCTCGCGCCGATCGAAACAAACTCATCGCGGCAGGAAACGTCTCCAAGAAAGAGAACCGATGCGGCGATGGATCAATTGACGCTTCTCGACGAAACGAGCCAGGACGAGCGCGGCAAGGTCGAGAGCTGGCGCCTTCACGTGCTGATGGAGGCCGGCTATCCCCTTCCGCTCGCCGAGCGCCTGGCCTCGAGCCACGCCGACCTTCACCTCGCGGTCGAGCTCGTCGGCAGCCGCGGCTGCACCCCCGAGATCGCCGCCGAGATCCTGCTCTAACTCGCGGCCGGACTTGCACAACGCGTGAGCTAGAGTCGGGCCGTGAAGGTTGAGGCCACGCTCCACGGCGACCGCAAGGTCTACTCCGTCTCAGCGTTCAACCGCGGCATCGGCTCCTGGCTGGCGCGCCTGCCGACGCTCTGGGTCGAGGGCGAGGTCACCGAGCTCCGCCGTCAGGCCGGCTGGCAAAGCGTCTTCTTCACCCTGAAGGACGTCGAGGACGGGTCCTGCGTCCCCGTCTCCATGCCCCGGTCGACCTTCGACGCGCTGCGGCTCGACCTGGCAGACGGCGACAAGGTGCACGTCTACGGCCGGCCGGAGCTGTACGAGGCGCGGGGCGTCTTCCAGCTACGGGGACTGTCGCTCGAGCCGCTCGGGCTGGGCGCCGCACTGGCGCGGATCGAGCGGCTCAAGCGGGCGCTGGCCGCCGAAGGCCTCTTCGCCGCAGAGCGGAAGCGCCCGCTTCCCCTCCTCCCCCGCCGGATCGGGCTCCTGACGGGCAACGAGGCTGCGGCGAAGCGCGATTTCCTCACCGCCGTGGCCGCCCGCTTCCCGGCCGCCCGCGTGGTGGTCGCGGAGACTCTCGTGCAGGGCATCAAGGCGCCGGGGGCGATCGTCGCCGCCCTGGAGGGGCTCTCGCGCGAGCCGGAAGTCGACGTCGTCGTCGTCACCCGTGGTGGCGGCAGCTTCGAGGATCTTCTCCCCTTCAGCGACGAGCGGGTCGTGCGCGCCGTGGCGTCGTGCCCGGTTCCGGTCGTCTCGGCCGTCGGCCACGAGCAGGACACGCCGCTCTGCGACCTCGCAGCCGACGTCCGCGCCTCGACGCCGACCGCAGCCGCCCGCGTGGTCGTGCCGGACGAGCGCCAGCTTCGGGCCGACCTCGACCGCCTGCGGGGAGCTCTCGGACGCGACACGCGCAGGATCCTGGAGCGCGCGCGCCAGGCGCTCGCGGCAGACGCGCAGCGCCTCACCCGCGCGCCCTCCCTCCTCCTGGAGCGGAAGCGGTCGCGCCTCGACGGGCTCGCCGGGCGTCTGCGGGCGCTGTCTCCCAGAGCGACGCTCGACCGCGGCTACGCGATCGTCAGGACCGACGCCGGCATCGTCCGTTCGGCCAGGGCGGTGGCACCGGGAGCACGGGTGGACGTCGAGCTCGCCGAGGGCGCGCTCGGGGCCCGCGTCGAGGACGTCCGCGGGTGAGCGCCGAGCCCTCCTTCGAGGAGGCCCGCGCCGAGCTCGAGCGGATCGTGGCCGAGCTCGAGAGCGGGCGCGCAGACCTCGAGGAGGCCGTCCGCCTCTGGGAGCGCGGCGAAGAGCTCTACCGGATCTGCGTCGGGAAGCTGGACGCGGCCGAGGGGAAGATCGAAGAGCTCGGGCGCCGCGCCGAGGCGGTCAGGCCCGAGGCCTGATCGGCCGCCGCGCCGGCACCGCGACCAGCACGTCCTCGTAGTACTCGCCGTTCCGCCGTCCGGTGCGCCGGTTCACGTGCCGGGCGCTGCGCTCCTCGAGGCGCAGGCCCGCGTCGGCAAGGATGCCCTCGTAGAGGCCGCGCCGGTCGTTGACGACGATCACGATCCTCCCGCCCGCGGTCAGCGCCTCCCGCGCGCGGGCGAGGATCTGGGAGATGCCTTCGCAGTAGCCCGCGACGCCGCGCCCGATCTCCTCGTCGTCCCGGCGCTCGAGCCCGAGAAGCTCGAAGGCGTAGACGTGCTGCTCGTGATAGTCGATGAGGCCGGGGTACGGCGGCGACGTGACGACGAGATCGACGGGCCCGGGCGGGTCGAGCTGGCGTGCGTCCCCGTGCAGCACGGTCGCCTCGGCCGACCGTCGGACCTCCGCAAAGGCGAGCACGCGCTCCACCGCGTCGCGCACGTAGCGCCGGAGGAACTTGTCGGCCTCCTCGACCGGACGGCAGAGCCGCCGGTGCTTGTGGCAGAAGTACTCCCCCCGCACCGGCTCGGCGGGGAAGTCGAGGTCGAAGTGCCGGGCCATTCGCGCCGAGCGCGCCGCGCGCGAGAGGACGATGCGCCAGAGGTCCGGATACGCGGTGCCCTCGATGCGGTCGCGGAAGGCGAGCAGCTCGGCCAGCGCCCGCGGCGCGAACCAGGTCTCGAGATAGGCGCTCGGAGCCTTGCGCCGCCGGACGTCCTCCGAGCCCGACAGGGCCACGGCGTCGGCCAGCAGAGCTTCGTGCTCGTATTCGGCGGTCTTCACCCGCGTGAGGAGGCAGTTGAACGCCGAGATGTCGCAGCCGGCCGCGCGGGCCCCGAAGGCGTTCGCTTCCACGAGGGTCGTCCCCGAGCCGGCGAAGGGATCCCAGACGAGCCGCCCCGGGCGCCCGTAGCGGCCGAGGAAGACCTCGACCAGCTGCGGGACGTACTTGCCCAGGTACGGGTGGAGGCGGTGAACGTGCTTCGTCCGCTCCCGTTCGGGCAGCTCCGACTCGGACCACGAAAGCTCGAGGTCGATCTCTTCGTAGAGCGCGGCCTGGGTGCGCACGGCTTCGGGCTTCGCCGCAGCCGCCCAGGGACCTCCCCCGGCGTCTATGATCGCCGCGATGAGCGCTCCGATCGACGCCCTCAGGAACGTTCCGCTCTTCGCGAATCTCGAGGAGCGCGACCTCGAGCAGCTCGCACGGCAGCTGCACGAGCGCCGCTTCCCCGAAGGCGCCGAGGTGACGACCGAAGGCTCGACGGGAGCCGGCTTCTTCGTGATCGCCGAGGGAAACGCCAACGTGACCGTCGGCGGTGAGCAGCGGGCGACGCTCGGCCCGGGCGACCACTTCGGGGAGATCGCCCTGATCGACGACGGCGTCCGCTCGGCGTCGATCGTCGCCGCGACCGACCTGCTCTGCTACGGGCTCACGCCGTGGGAGTTCCGCCCCTTCGTGGAGGAACATCCCGACGTGGCCTGGGCCCTCATGCAGGTGCTCGCGCGGCGGTACCGGGAATCCCAGGCGCACGAGCACGACCACTGAGCTCGGCGCGACTCAACGGCACCGACATTGCATATGACGCGGCCGGCGACGGCCCCGCTGTGCTCCTGCTGCACGCCGGTGCCGGCGACCGCCGGCTCTGGGATCCGCAGATGGACGCGTTCTCGGAGCGCCATCACGCCGTTCGCATGGACCTCCGAGGCTTCGGCGAGACGCCCTTGCCGGGCGGACCGTTTTCCCACGTGGAGGACGTCCGCGCCCTCGCGGATCACCTCGGCCTTGACCGGGTCGCGCTCATCGGCAACTCGTTCGGCGGCCGGATCGCGACCGACTTCGCGCTTGCCCATCCCGAACGGCTGCAGGCGCTGGTCCTCGTCGACCCGGCGTTGAGCGGCTACGAGGGCTCCGCGGAGCTCGACGCCTTCGACGAGGAGGAAGATGGGCTGCTCGACGCCGGGAAGATCGACGAGGCGGTCGAGCTCAACCTGCGCACCTGGCTGGACGGCTTCGGCCGAGAGGGGGCGCCGGTCTCCGCTGAAACGCGAGCGCGTGTGGCCCAGATGCAGCGGGAGTCCTTCGTCACCCTTCTGGCCGCGTTCGAGAAGACACCGCCGCCGGGCCCGGTGAGCTGGCCCGAGCCTCCGGCTGCGACCCGCCTCGGCGAGGTTGCTGCACCTACCCTCGTCGTGGTCGGCACGCACGACCACCCCGACTTCCTCCGGATCGCCGAGCGGCTGGCGGCGGGAATCCCCGGCGCGGAGACGGCCGCCCTGGAAACCGGCCACCTACCGGCTCTGGAGCAGCCCGATGAGTTCAACCGGATCGTTCTCGGCTTCCTTGCCGGCGTCGGCTACTGAGCAGGCCGTCTATGCTCACTCCGACCTAAGGAGGTTGACATGGGTTTCCTAGACAAGCTGTTTGGCCGCGGCAAGGACGCCGCGCAAAGCACTGCAGACGCTACGAAGGACGCCGGAAGCAAGGCGCAGGAGACGGTCGACGACGCGACGTCCCGAGTCACAGGCGAGGACGACCTGTCGGATGTCGGCCAGTCGGAGCAGCGGCTCGACAACGTCCGCGATCAGGCGCTCCGAGACGAAGGGCGCATGCCCTAGTCCTGGCCTCAGGCCTTACGCGATCCGCTCGACCCGCTCGTCCTCGTCGACATCCATGTCGGTGACCTCCGGCATGCGCCTCAGCATCGCGAAGGTGAAGCCTTCCCGGGCGAGGAAGATGAACCCGAGGCCGACGCCGACACACGCCTCGATCGCCTGAAGCCCGATCCCGAAGAGAATCCCGTGCGGGTAGCTGACCCCGTACGGGAGCAGCGCGGCGGCGACCGCCGCCTGCACGAGCCCGATGTTCCCCGGCCAGAAGGGGAAGATCATGACGACGTTCATGACCACGAGGACGAGGGCCGCCGCCTCGATGGACGGGTTGATCCCGAACGCCAGAAACGCGGTGTAGACGGCGAAGAGCTGCGCCGTCCAGCCGACGAGCTGGAAGAAGAGCGCGTGCAGGGCCGGCCCCGGGCGCCGGAGCACGGTGAGCCCCTGCCGCGCCATGAGCAGGACCCGCCGGACGGCTCCGATCTCCTCCGAGAGCGGGCGGTGGTGCCGCCGAGCGAGCAGGAAGCCGGCCAGCAGGAGCCCGAGCCCGATGCCGAGCGCGACGGCGAGGACCGGTGAGGCCCACTCCGGGATCGGCGCGGCGTAGAGCGTGAAGAGGACGAGGACGACCGACGCGACCACGTCGAAGAGGCGGTGGGCGAAGACCGTGCCGACGATGGTCGCCCACGTCCCCGGCCTGCGGCGGACGTGACGGGTGACGACGGCGACGCGCGCCAGCTCCCCCACGCGCCCCGGCAGCGCCGCGTTTGCGAGCAGTCCGATGCTGAAGGCGGAGAAGACCGTCCGGCGCCTCGGCCACGGCTGCGGAATCGCCTGCTTGATGACGATGTTCCAGGCGTGGGCGCGCACGACGACGGAGAAGAGGTTGAGGAGCACCGCCACGGCCACCCACTCCCACTCGACCGCCCGGAACGCACGCTCCACCGGGCCGGGGTCGGGACCGCGCCAGATCGCAAGGCCGACGAGCGCGGCGATGGGGACCAGGACGAGCGCCAGGCGGCCGGCACGGCTTCGCGGCAGCCTGATCCGCTTCATGCCGCCGCCTTGACCGCCTCTGCCGGAGCCGTGAGGCGCTCGTAGACCTGGAGGAGCTGGACCCCGATGCGGTCCCAGGAATAGGGCTCGGCCGCCTGTCTCGCCGCCGCGCCCAGCGCGCAGCGCCGGTCTTCGTCCTGGAGGAGCTCCACGACCGCAGTCGCAAGCGCGCTCGGGTCGCCGGGCGGGACGAGGATGCCCGTCTCGTCGTGGTCGGCCACCTGGGCGTAGCCCTCGATGTCCGAGGCGACGACGGGCGTCGCACACGCGAACGCGCGCGTCAGCACCATGCCGAAGCTCTCGCCGCCGAGCGAGGGCGCGACGAGCAGGCTGGCCGCCTGCAGCTCGGCGGTGAGCGCCTCCTCGGACAGAGCGCCGAGGAGGTCGATGCCGTCCAGGGGGAAGCCCTGGCGCCGGGCAAGCCAGCGGATGCTGAGAGGGTCGGCCCCGACCAGACGTAGGCGCGCGCCCGTCTGCTCGTGGATGCGCGGCCAGGCGCGCAGGAGCACGGGAAGCCCCTTGCGCGGCTCGTTGCGACCGATGAAGACGACGTTGCCGTTGCGGTTGCCGGGATCGAAGTCGGCCGGCAGCTCGATGCCGTTCGGGATGACCTCGAAGGGCCCGCCCAGGTACGGCTCGGCGGCCCGGCGGGCGGCGTCCGAGACGGCGATGCGGTAGTCGATCCGGTCGGCGATCAGCCCGAAGAATCGCTTCGCGAACCGGTACCAGGCGAGGTTCTCCCCCGCCGCGTGGCAGGTGACGACCACGGGGAGCTCGGCCAGGACGAGTGCGAAGGCGGAGAGAACCGGCGCGAACGGCTCGTGGACGTGGATGACGTCGAACTCCTCCTCGGCCCAGAACCGCCGCATGCGCAGGATCGCCTGCGGGCTCAGGATGATGTTCGGAAGTGACGAGTTCGCCGGCACGATCACCGAGCGGCCGACCGGATGCACGTACTCGGGCGGGCGCGCGTGCCGGCCGAGCTTCGGATGCAGGAGCCACGTGAGCCGCCCCGGCGGGTCGTGCCCCATGACGATCCTGGCGTCGACCCCCAGGCGCCGAAGGGCGCGCGCCTGATGGTCGGCGTGCTCCTGGACCCCTCCCCAGAAGGACCAGGAGTACGGGACGACGATGCACACCTTCACGGTGCAACCCTACCCGTCCCGCCCGATTAGACTCGCGCCGTGATCAAGAGGGCGAAGCGGTTCGACCAGATTCGCGGCTTCGGGATCGACCGCGTGGCGATGGCGGCCGATCAGCCGTCGCGGGCGAACCCGGCGTGGCCCGTCCTCCGCATGGAGAACCTGGACACGAACCTGCCGCTCCCGCCCGAGGCGGTCGGAGTCACCACGAGGAGCCTGGAGACGCCCGAGGCGAACAGCTGGCTCCCCTTCACGGGCGACATCCACCTCCGCGAGGCGATCGCCGCCTTCCTCGCCGGGCGGACGGGGCACCCGTACGACCCGGAGCGCGAGATCGTCATCACCTGCGGCGGCATGGAGGGGCTCCTGGACGCGCTCCTGATCACCGTCGACCCCGGTGACGAGGTGATCGTCACCGACCCGACCTACGCGGGCATCGTCAACCGCGTCCACCTCGCCGGCGGCACCCCGAAGCTCGTGCCCTTCCGCGTGGTCGACGGCGAGTGGCGGCTCGACCGCGACGCGCTCGCCGCATCCGTCGGCGAGAAGACGACCGGCATGCTCCTCATGAGCCCGTCCATGCCCTCCGGCGGGACGTTCGACGAGGAGGACTGGCAGCTCGCCTGCGACCTCTGCCGCGAGCGAGACCTCTTCCTCATCTACGACTCCGCCATGGAGCGCCTCCTCTTCGACGGTCGGCCGCTCGTCCACCCGCTCCACTTCGACGGGATGGCCGAGCGCACGATCGTGGTCGGCTCCCTCTCGAAGGAGCACCGGATGATCGGCTGGCGCGTCGGCTGGGTGGCCGGGCCCGCCGAGACGATCGAGGACGCGGGCTGGGCGCACGTCTACAACACGACCACGCCGGTCGGCCTGGCCCGCGCCGCCGGAGCCGCGGTGCTGCGCGGCCACCAGGACCACGTCGCCGAGTGCGTGGCCGAGCTCGAGCGCCGCCGCGACACCATGCTGGACGGGCTCCCCGGCTGGCCGTTCGTGAGCCCGGGCGGCGGCTGGTCGCTGCTCCTCGACGTCGCAGCGCTCGGCTTCGAGGCGCCGACGGCCTCGCGCCTCCTCCTCGAGGAGAGCTCGATCGCCGCGACCGCGATGGTCGGCTGGGGCGGCCCGGTGGCCGAGCGCCACGTCCGCTTCGTCTTCAGCGCGGAGCCGGTCGAGCAGATCGAGACGATTCCCGCCCGCCTCGCACGCGGCACGCTGGCCGCCGCCGTGAAGAGGCTGGGCTAGCGGAGGTGCCCGAGAGCCGCGCCCTCGTCGACGAGCTGAGCCTCGGGGGCCTGGCCGAGCTGCACACGCACCTGGGCGGCTCGGTCAACCCGGCGGTCATGTGGACGCTCGGCCACGACCAGGGGATCGCCCTCCCCGTCAAGGACTACTGGGACTTCGTCGAGCTCGTGACCGTCGACCCGCGCGGCGTCAAGGGCCTGCCGGAGCTCGACGCGATCTACAAGTGGACGGAGCTGATCCAGTCGAGCCCGCTCGCCGTCGAGCAGTCGGTGCACGGCGCCATCGGCGGCGCCTACCGGACGCAGAACATCACGACGCTCGAGCTCCGGTTCAACCCGATGAAGCGCAACCGCGGCGGCGAGCGCGACCTCGACCACATCATCATGGCCGCCTCCCGCGGGCTCGACCGCGCGCGGCTCGAGTACCCCAAGGTGAGCGTGGGCCTGATCCTGATGATGGACCGCACCTTCACGCCGGAGCAGAACGGCGTCATCGTCGAGAAGGCGATCCGCTACTCGAACCGCGGCGTCGTCGGCGTCGACATCGCCGGCCCGCGGCCCGACGGCGGCCGCTACCCCTACCGCGACCTGGCGCCGCTCGTCGAGGAGGCGCGCGCCGGCGGGCTCGGCGTGACCATCCACGTCGGCGAGGAGGGCGGGCAGTACGGGATCGAGGAGATCGGCGAGGTCGTCGAGCACCTCCGCCCCAACCGCATCGGCCACGGCATCCTCGCGGCGAAGGACGAGGAGACGATGCGGGCCCTGCGCGAGACGGAGACCGTGCTCGAGATCTGCCCCAGCTCCAACCTGCTCACCGGCGCGCTCGCCGACGAGGACGAGCTGAGGGAGACCGTGCGCACGTTCGCCGACCGCGGCGTCGCGTTCACGATCGCCACCGACGGCCCGGAGATGATGCAGACGCACCTGCGCGACGAGCTCGCGCTCCTGCTCCGCATCGGCGCCCTGGAGCGGGACGAGGTGGGCGCGGTGAACGCGCGGGGGCACTCGGCGGCGTTCGTACGCCCTAGGGAGTAGCGGGCAAGATCCGCCACCGAGCCAATAGCCGGGCGGCTGCGTGGCTGCCAAGATCGCCGGCATGCTCAGCGTCTACGGTGGAACACGGTTCACAGAGCGTCAGCGGCAGGTCGTCCGGTTGATCGCGGCGGGGTGCTCCAACATCGAGATCGCGGAGCGACTCGGTGTGTCACCCCGCACAGCAAAGGCGCACTCGGATGTCCTGCGGACCAAGCTCGGCGTGAGCCGCAGGCGGCAAATCCCGGCCGCCTACCGCGAAGCGACGGGGGAAGATCCCCTCGAAAGCCTCGAGACGGCGCTCGGCGTGCGCGACGACTCCCGCACGCTGCACTGACCGTCCCGGGGGATGACGGCACCGCGCCCGTGGCCGAGGCTGCGGGCGCGGAGCTGCCTTCGGAAACCTGGTACGCAGTGAGGGCGCACGGTAGGCTCGCCACTCCGACACGGGAGCCGCAGCGGTGAGGGACGCACGGGACAAGCCTCTGAGTCCGCTCTTCCGGCGCCACGCGCGCCGGCCGCGCCTGACCGCGCTCCTCGACGAGGCAACCGCACAATCGATCCTGCTGACGGCACCAGCGGGCTATGGAAAGACGACCCTTGCGCGCGAGTGGCTGCAAGGACGTGACGACGTTGCGTGGTATCGAGCTACGGCCGCATCCGCCGACGTGGGCGCGTTCTCCGCGGGTCTGGCGGAAGCGGTCGCGCCTCTGGCTCCCGGTGCGGGAGAGCGTGTTCGGCAACGCCTGCGAGTCGGCGACGCTACCGAGCGACTCGCACGCCCATTAGCGGAGCTGCTCTCCGAAGACCTCGAAGCGTTTCCGGAAACCGGCGTCGTCGTCCTCGACGACTACCACCTCCTCGCCGAGTCGACTCCGGTGGAGGACTTCCTCGATTGGCTGCTCACGCTCACCCCGATCAACGTCCTCGTGACGTCGCGGCGGCGCCCCGGCTGGGCGACAGCACGTCGATTCCTCTACGGCGAGGCAGTCGAGATCAGCCGAGATCAGCTCGCGATGACGGACGAGGAGGCCGCGCGTGTCCTCGAGGGGCGCTCCACGGAAGCGGTACGTGCGCTCGTCCGCCAGGCCGACGGCTGGCCAGCCGTGATCGGCCTCGCTGCACTCTCCGCCGACCTCGCCTTCCCGGAGGAGAACGAGTCTCGGAGTCTCTCTACCGCTACTTCGCCGAGGAGGTGCTTCGCGCGGAACCGCCGGAGGTTCAGCGCTTCATGCTCGCGGCATCCGTTCCCGTGGCGATCGACGTCCGCTCGCGAGTGAGGTACTCGGGTTCGAGGATCCAGAGCCGCTTCTCCTCCGGCTACGGGATGAGGATGTGCTCCACGAGGTCCCCGGAGGAGAGCTCGTCTTCCACCCGCTGATCCGCGACTTCCTCCGCCGACGCCTCGAGGCCGACGACCCACGAAGGGCGACATCGCTGACGCAGCTAGGTCGTCGGCGACGCGATCGAGCACGCCCGCTGGGCGGAGGCCTTCGAGCTCTCTCGTTCAAGCCGGCCGCGTGTCCGAGGCGGCCGAGATCGTCGGACGCGCGGCAAGAAGCCTGCTCGCACTCGGTCAGAGGTGAAACGCTCGAGAAGTGGCTCGGAGCTTGCGGCGCAGATGGAGTGACAGTCCCTGGTGCAGCGCTGGTTCGAGCGGAGCTCTCTGATTCGCAAAGGGCGAGATGTCGAGGGCCGCGGTCCTCGCAGAAGAGACCGCAGCCGAACTCACATCGGATCACCCCGACTTTGCTTGGGCGTCGAATCTGGCGGGGCGGGCGTTGCACTTCATGTCACAGGAGGAAGCAGCGTTCCGACGCTTCAAGACGGCCAAGAGCGCGGCCACCACGGATGAGGATCTCAAGGATGCCCTCTGGGGGCTCGTCTTGGTCTCGTTAGAAATCGACCCACAAAGTGCATCGTCGCTACTGGATGACCTTCAGTCGGTGTTCCCAAACGACATCGATGTTCGATTCCGCCTCGCGGCGGGTCGAGCTGTGGCAAAGGAGCAAGGGCCATCATTGGTTGGGGTGTGGGAGCCCTTCGAGACGCTCCTGCCCGCTGTGCGGCATACGAGAGATCCTCTTGCAGCAAGCAACTTCTTGGCGATTGGTGCGGCAATGGCAGTAATGCTTGGAATGTTCGATCGGGGCCGCCAACTCGCCGACCAAGCACTTGGACTGTGCACTGACTTGCGAATTGAGTTCGGTGCCGGTACGTGCTTCGCTCATCGCGCCGCGGCAGAGCTCGGGATGCGCCAATTCCCGCGTGCACGCCGCTCGGTGAGACTGCTGACCCAGTCCTCAATGTATCGCGAGGATCCCTTTTCTCACCTCGAGGCACTGAGACTCCAGGCCCGACTGCTCGCGTCGGAAGGAGCTCTCGAAGCTGCAATTGAGACAGAGAAGGAAATTCCCTCAGGCCACGCACCTTCGCGGCCTCTCGGGGTCTATCTCTCGAACCTTGCGATCATACTCGCAGCATTCGGAGACTCGAAGCGTGCGCGACGCACCGCTCAACGAGCTCGAAAGTACGGCAGCAACATCGAGATGGGATATTGCGCTCAGCTGGCCGAAGCGATCACCGAGAGTGTTGACGGAAACGACGCAACCTTCAGACAGCTCGCAATCAGAGCGATCATTGATTGCGGTCGCGCGAAGTACCTTGATGGCCTTGTCTTTGCATGTCGCATGTACCCCGAGATTGCGTCCGCTGGTCGCGAGCACACTGAGGCCCTCGGGGTCTTGCGCAAGACGCTGATGCTCAGCAGAGATCACAAGCTCGCAAGGAGCGCAGGAATCGAGATTCATGCTAGCGACCTGCATGAGCCACTCCGTTCCCTGACGACACGTGAACGGGACGTCCTGGCTCTCCTCCTTCAAGGCATGACGAACATCGAAATCGCCAACCGCCTCTTCATCAGCCAGGGCACCGCGAAGGTGCACGTTCGTCATATCCTTGACAAGCTCGGCGTCCGCAGTCGCCTGCAGGCCGTCATTCGGGCTCAGGAACTACTTGACGTCGAAAGGGATTAGGCGACGCTAGCGACTGGCTGAGGTATCAAGACCGGTTGGCGCTGGGCCTCCAAGGCGAAGTCCGGACGGACGCCCGAAAGGTACGTCTCGCTCGCGCCAGCGAGGATGGCTTCGAATGCCGCAACGACGGTCGTATCGAACTGAGTTCCGGCCGCTTGGGCAAGTCGCCAGCGCGCTACCCGGCTGGGCATGGCGTCCCGGTAAGGGCGGCCTGATGTCATTGCATTGTAGGCGTCCGCCACCGCGATGATGCGAGAAATGATGGGTATCTCGTCACCCTCGAGACGATCGGGATATCCGTTACCGTCCATTCGCTCGTGATGATGCCGGACGATCCATGCGATCTCGGCATAGTCATCCACTTTCGCCAAGATGCGCTCTCCGATCGCCGAATGCTCCTCCATCCGCCGGCGCTCCTCAAGCGTGAGGGCTCCTGGCTTCTCAAGTAGGCCTGCAGGTAGACCTACTTTCCCGATGTCGTGAACCAGGCCACAAAGATGGGCCAGTTGCTGCTTTCCCTCGGAGAGTCCGAGACGAGTCGCAATATCCCTCGCATAGACCGCAACTGCTGCTGAATGGCCGGCGGTGTACTGGTCCCGTGCGTCCAGACGCGGCGACAAGTGCCGTTGCGAACGACAGATTCGCCCGCTCGAGACGTTCGTTTGCGACCCGCAACTGATCTGTCGTCTGACGCTGCTCACGGTAGAGTCCGTGCAGGCGGTGGGCAGCAAACGCGGGAACGAGGAAGAGAAGCAGACTCCAGGTCGAGAACTCTTGGTAGGCATAGATCAGCAGGACGATGATCGGCGTGTAGAGCGGCACCGTCCCAAGCAGAATGGGGCGTAGAAGGCGCAGTCCACGGAGCGAGTCACCACTCCGTCGGATTGCTACCACGACAGCTCCGAGCAGAGCATCAACGGTCGCGTCTACGAACGCCGCGATGGCGACCGCGGCGAACAGACGACCAGCCGTCGGGTTGTCCAGGAGTAGAAGGGAGGCAGCGACGCCCGCAAGGCCTGCTCCCAGGGCCCTGGTGCTTGTCCAGATCATCCAGCGCACGTAGGGCTGCCCAAATGTGACGACGAGACCCAACGCTCCGACGGCCATTGCAGACAACGGGCCGAACACGACGGCCGCGAAGACAACGGGAAGGATGGAGACGGTGATCTCCACGTTCGAACTCACGCGGACTGGCCGCCGCTCCGCAAGGACTGAGAAGAAACCCAGGAGAAGCACGGCCCAGAGCAGGCCCGAAGGATGAGCCGGAGAGGACGAGTCCGGTTGCGAACGCCAAGGTGGATCGCCGCGAGGCCGACCCCGAATATGGAGATCGGCGGAGATCGAACGAGCGCCGCCACGACTGGATTCTGAGCAAAGCTAGCTCAAAGCTCTTGCTTATCCCCCAAAAGGGGTATAAGATCTCGGTCGCCGTTATCCCCCTCCACCGGAGAGGAGTCCCTGATGTTCCACTGGAAGACTCGGGTGCTGGCCCTCATAACCCTCGCTAGCTCCTTCGCCGCTCTCGGCGGCCTCAGCAGGTGGTGGTAAACCTCCCGAAGTCTTAGTTTTTCCTCAGCAAGCGACATCCCTCCGATGAGGGATTTGTCAACAGGGCTGTGGAAGTTGTGGAAGACCTAGCTACTTCACTTCGAAGCGGCGGGTCTTCTGCGTGGGCGCCTGGTCGGCGCTAGGAGATCAGGCTACGGCGGAAGCCGATGGCGACCGCGTGCGCTCTGCTGCGGGCCTGGAGCTTGGCCAGCAGGTGGCGGACGTGCGACTTGACCGTCTCCTCCGAGAGGAAGAGGCGCTGGCCGATCTCGCGGTTCACGAGACCGTCCGAGATGAGCTGGAGAACCTCGATCTCGCGCATGGTCGGCTCCTGCTCGAGCTCGCGGAGCGGCGGGCTGATCGGGATGACCTCGGCCGTGGCGTTGCGGCTGTCGCGCCGGGCCGCCACCTCGTCGAAACGACGGGAGTGGTCCAGGTATCTGCTCAGGATGTTTTTGCGCTCGGCGGCGTCCACGCTGGGGTGATCGGCACCCCTACCTGTGGACAACACCCCAAAAAGAGGGAGCAAGCCGCCTGCGCGGCTAGACGATCGGAGGCTCGTAGGCCGCCGGCACCGCCTGCTTCTCGAAGATGGTTTCGACCTTGTGGGGCTGGATCAGGCCGGCTTTGATCTCCTCCGCCCAGTGACAGGAGACCCAGTGGTCGCCCTCGAGCTTCCGCAGCACGGGCTCGTCGACCCGGCAGCGCGTCTCCTGGACGAAGGGGCAGCGCGTGTGGAAACGGCACGCGGCCGGAGGGTTCGCGGGGCTGGGCAGGTCGCCGGCGAGCAGGATCGTCTCCCGCTCGCGCTCGACCTCGGGGTCGGGGATCGGCACCGCCGAGAGGAGCGAGATCGTGTACGGGTGGAGCGGGTTGTCGTACAGCTCGTCCGAGGGCGAGACCTCGACGATCTTGCCGAGGTACATGACCGCGATCCGGTCGGAGATGTGCCTGACCACCGCCAGGTCGTGGGCGATGAACAGGTAGGTCAGGTCGAAGTCCCGCTGGAGCGCTTCGAGGAGGTTCACGATCTGCGCCTGGATGGAGACGTCGAGCGCGGACACGGGCTCGTCGCAGACGATGAAGTCGGGGTTGAGCGCAAGCGCCCGGGCGAGCCCGATGCGCTGGCGCTGGCCGCCGGAGAACTCGTGCGGGTAGCGCGACGCCGCGTCGGCCGGCAGGCCAACGACCTCCAGGAGCTCGCGCACCCGCTTCCCGGCGTCGCGCCTGCGCGTGATCCCGTGCACCTTCAGCGGCTCGCTGACGATGCGCCCGACGCTGTGCCGCGGGTTCAGCGAGGCGAACGGGTCCTGGAAGATCATCTGCATGCGCCGACGCAAGGGGCGCATCGCGCCCTCGCCGAGGTGCGTGATGTCCTGGCCGTCGAAGAGGATCCGGCCGGCCGTCGGCTCGTAGAGGCGGAGGATGGCGCGTCCGAGCGTGGACTTGCCGCAGCCGGACTCTCCCACCAGCCCGAGGGTCTCGCCGCGCTCGATCACGAGCGAGACGCCGTCCACCGCCTTGATGTCGCCGACGTGGCGATCGAGGACTAGCCCACTCTTGATCGGGAACCAGACGCGCAGGTCCTCGACCGCGACGAGACTGCCGTTCTGCGCGATCTCAGCCAATCGTGGCCAGCCTCTGCCTCTGCCACTCCTCCGAGGGGACCGGGTTGAAGCACGCGACGAAGTGGCCCGGCTCGATCTCGCGCAGCTCCGGGACCGCGAGCCGCGACTGCTCGACCTCGTAGCGGCAGCGGGGCTGGAACGGGCACGCGCTCGGCGGGCTGAGCATGTCGCGCGGCGCACCCTCGATCGGCGTGAGAGCCTCCTTTCGCCGCGCGTCGAGCCGCGGGATGGACTGCAGCAGCCCGAGCGTGTACGGATGACGCGGCCGTGCGAAGAGCTGGGTTGCCGAGCCCGTCTCGACGAACGTGCCGGCGTACATCACATTCACGCGCTCGCAGTGGCCGGCGACCACGCCGAGGTCGTGTGTGATCAGGATCAGCGCCGTGTCCTGCTCGGAGACGAGGTCGTGCAGGATGTCGAGGATCTGCGCCTGAATCGTGACGTCGAGCGCGGTCGTAGGCTCGTCGGCGATCAGGAGCTTCGGCTCGCAGGCGAGCGCCATCGCGATCATGGCGCGCTGGCGCATCCCGCCCGAGAACTGGTGCGGGTAGTCCTTCAGGCGGGCCTTGGGGCTGGGAATGCCGACGCGGTCGAGCAGCTCCGCCACGCGCTCGTTGGCTTCCTTCTTGTCGAGGTCGAAGTGCGTCTCGAGCGCCTCGCGGATCTGCCGCCCGATCGTCAGCACCGGGTTCAGGCTCGTCATCGGGTCCTGGAAGATCATCGCGATGTCGCGGCCGCGGATCTTCCGCAGCGCGTCGTCCTTGAGCGCGAGCAGGTCGCGGCCCTCGAACATGGCCGTTCCGCCCGTGACGCGGCCCGCGCGCGAGAGGATGCCGAGCAGCGCGAGGGACGTGACGCTCTTCCCGCAGCCGGACTCGCCCACGATCCCGAGGGTCTCTCCGGGCGCGATGTCGAACGTGACGCCGTTGACGGCGTACACGGTCCCGCGGCTCGTCCAGAACTCGACCTTGAGGCCCTCGACGGCGAGGAGCGGCTCCCTGCGCGGCTTGCTGCTCACCGGCCGCGCAGCTTGGGATCGAGAGCCTCGCGCAGGCCGTCGCCGATCAGGTTGAACCCGAGGACGATGAGGACGATCGCGATGCCCGGCGCGATGGCGAGGTGCGGGCCGCTGACGAAGTAGCGGTTCACGTCGGAGAGCATCGTGCCCCACTCCGGCGTGCCCGGGTCGGGCGGGCCGAGCCCGAGGAAGCCGAGGGCGGCGACGTCGAGGACCGCGGTTGCCATCGCAAGCGTCCCCTGGACGATCACCGGAGATACGGCGTTCGGAAGGATGTGCGACGAGAGGATCGTCCGGCGGGGCACTCCGACCGACCGCGCGGCCAGGACGAAGTCGTTCTCCTTCTGGGCGAGCACGGAGCCGCGCAGGAGGCGCGCGAAGATCGGGATGTTGACGATCCCGATCGCGATCATGATCTGGAAGAAGCCGGGACCGAGGACGGCGACGATCCCGATCGCGAGCAAGAGGCTCGGAATCGAGAGCATCACGTCCATGCACCGCATGATCACGGAGTCGATCGTCCCGCCGAAGTAGCCGGCGATCCCGCCCAGGACGAGGCCGATCGAGAGGCCGACGGTCACCGAGACGACGCCGATGATGAGCGAGTAGCGGGCGCCCCAGGCGATCCGCGACCACTCGTCCCGCGCCTGCTGGTCGAGCCCCGCCCAGTGGTCCCACGAGGGAGGAGCGAAGGCGTCCGTGAGCGGAGCCACGACCTCGCGCGGCCCGTACGGGGCGATCACCGGTGCGAACAGCGCCAGGAGGAAGAAGAAGCCGACCAGGATGAAGCCGGCGATCGCGCCAGGGTTGCGCCGCAGCCGGCTCCACGCGTCGCTCCAGAGGCCCTGAGGGGCCTCTTGCAGGACTCGTCGGCCTTCGAACTCGGCGACAGACATCAGCTCAGCCGGATCCTGGGGTTGATGAAGGCGTACGCGATGTCGACGAAGAGGTTCACGAACACGAACACGATCGCCAGGAAGAGGATCCCGCCCTGGAGGACCGCGTAGTCGCGGAACTGGATCGCATCCACGAGCCAGGAGCCGACGCCCGGCCACGCGAAGACCTTCTCCGTCAGGACGGCGCCCGAGAGGAGGAGCCCGACCTGGAGGCCCACGATCGTCGTGATCGGGAGCAGCGCGTTCCGGAAGATGTGCCGGCGGTCGACCGTGTGCGGCGCGACGCCCTTGGCGCGCGCGGTGCGGACGTAGTCCTCGTTCTGCACGTCGAGCACCGAGGCGCGGGTGATGCGGGCGATGATGGCGAGCGGGATCGTCCCGAGCGCGATCGCCGGCAGGATCAGGTGCTCGATGCAGTCGACGAACGCCGCCCAGTTCCTGGTGATGATCGAGTCCAGGATGTAGAAGTTCGTCGGGTGCTCCGCGTCCAGGAGCACGTCCTGGCGCCCGACCGAGGGCAACCACCCGAGCCTCACCGAGAAGACGTACTTCAGGATGATGGCGAGGAAGAAGATCGGGATCGAGATCCCGATCAGCGACACGATCAGGCTCGTCTGGTCGATCCACGTCCCGTAGCGTTTCGCCGCGACGAAGCCTAAGGGGATGCCGAAGATCGTCGCGAAGATCATCGCCCCGACCGCCAGCTCCACGGTCGCCGGGAAGCGTCGCTTGAGCTCCGCGGTGACCGTTTGCCTCGTCCTGGAGCTCGTTCCCAGGTCGAACTGGATGATGACGTTCTTCGTGTAGCGCCAGTACTGCACGTAGATGGGCTCGTCGAGCCCATACTCGTTCTCGATCGCCGCGATCGTCTCCGGCGTGGCGCGCTCGCCGAGGAGCGCGACCGCGGGACTTCCCGGGAGGGCTCTCAGGTAGAGGAAGATCAGGATCGAGAGCCCGATCAGGATCGGGATCAGAAGTAAGAGCCGGCGGACGATGAAACGCAACATCTACATCGTCCGCCGGCTCTCTAGCTCAGCCTCGTTGCCCCGCTAGTTCCCGATGGTGACGGGTGCGAAGGACTCCAGCGAGACCGGGCTCGGCACATAACCCTGGACGTTCGCAAGGAACGCGAGCGCCGGCTTGGTGTGCACGTACGGCACGCCAGGCAGGAAGTCCATGATCATGCGGTTGGCGTCCTGGTACAGGCCCTCGCGGGCGGCCAGGTCGGTCTCCGTCTCCGCCGCGTTCAGGATGTCGAAGATCTCCTGGTTGTCGAACCCCCAGGCCGGCTGCGCCGTCTGGAAGAACGTGCCGACGAAGTTGTCCGCATCGCCGAAGTCGCCGGTCCACCCGAGGAGGTAGACCTGCGTGTTGCCCTCGTCCACGTTGCCCAGGTAGTCAGGGCTCCACGGAGCGGTCTTCGGCGTCACCTTGAAGCCGGACTCCTCGAGGCTCGCCTTGAACGCCTCGAAGTTCCGCTTCGGATCCGGCATGTACGGGCGCGACACGTCCGACGGATACCAGAACTCGATCTCCACGGGGAGCTTGAGCCCGGCATCCTGAAGAAGCTGCTTGGACTTCTCCGGGTCGTAGTCGTACTCGGTGACGTCATCGGCGTAGCCGACGACCTCAGGCGGCATGAACTCCTTTGCCACCTCGCCGCGGCCGGCGTAGAAGCTGTCCACGACCTCCTGGCGGTTGAGCCCGTGGGCGATCGCCTGCCGGACCTCGAGCTTGTCCATGGGCGGAATCGCCTGGTTGATCCCGACGTAGCCGACGTTGAAGGCCGGCCGGTCGAGGATCTGCAGGTTGGAGTCGCTCTGGAGCGTCTCGATGTCCTGCGGCTCGACGAGGTCGTAGCCCTGGATGTCCCCGGCCTGGAGCGCCTGCAGGCGCGCCGCGTTGTCGGGGATCGGCGTGAAGACCAGCGAGTCGAGCTGGGCCTTGTCGCCCCAGTAGTCCTCGTTGCGCACGAGCGTGAGGCGCGTGCCCCGCTCCCACGAGTCGAACTTGAAGGGGCCCGTGCCGATGGGATGCTCGGTGCCGAACGTCCCGGTCGGCTGGAAGACACCTTCCTCGTCCACGGTTCCGTCGTCAGCGCCGAACTCCGCGAGCGCCTTCGGACTGGCGAACGAGAAGCTCGAGAGCGAAAGCGCTCCGAGAATGGCGGACGACGGCTTCGTCAGGTGGAGGACGACGGTGTTCTCGTCTGTCGCCTCGCAGCTGTCGTAGTAGCTCTCCTCCGGCGCGCCGCTCTCCGGATCGAACTCGGCGAAGCCTCCGAAGACCGTCTGCCAGTAGTAGGACGCGCTCGGGTTCTGGAGCGGGCCCGAGAAGTTGTACCAGCGGTCGAAGTTGAAGCAGACCGCCTCGGCGTTGAACGGCTCGCCGTCGTGGAAGGTCACGCCCTCCTCGAGGGCAAACGTGTAGTCCAGACCGTCGTCCGAGATCGTCCAGCTCTTCGCGAGGCCCGGCTCGAGCTCGGTCGTGCCAGGCTTGAGCGAGACGAGCGTCTCGTAGATCTGGTCGATTGCCCGCAACGATTCGCCGTCGGAGACGAGCGCTCCGTCGAGGACGACCGGGTCTGCGGCCGTGCCGAAGACGAGATCCCCTCCTGCCTCGCCTCCACCGGCTGCTGTATCAGTGGCTCCGCTTGTGTCTCCCGAGCTCTCGTCGTCGTCCCCTCCGCACCCGGCCAAGCCCAGTGCGAGCAGCAACGTGACGAGCAGCAGGAGGAGCCTGAACGACTTTCCCCTCACATCCTCTCCTTTGCTCAAGTTGCCCTGCCCCCGCCTTCAGGCAGGGAGTATCCAGGAGCTTGGACGACCGTGCCGGGCTTGCGGTTAGGGGAACCCCTCGCTTCGGGCTTGGAAGAGAAGAGTTTCTTCCACTTCGAATCCGGGCACAAAGGTGAAGTCGCGCGGTGAACCAACCACCGGGGGATAGGTCAACCGACCCCGGACCGCGCATACTCGGTGAGCGACTTTTTTGCCGGCCGGCCCCGATGCGGCGGGGGCATTGGCCGGCGAAAGCCGGGGCGGGGCCCCATGCGGTGGGCTCCCGCCCCGACCGCTCCTCCGAAGGAAATGCTGTGCGCGCGGCGGCCGGCGGAGGGCGGCCTGCCTAGATCGTGGCTTCGGGCCCGGCTACGCGGCGACCGAGGCGAGCTCGCGCAGGGCAGCGAGACGCTGGAGCGCCTGGCCCTCGAGCTGACGCACACGCTCGCGCGTGAGCCCGAGCTCGGCGCCGATCGCCTCGAGCGTCCAGGGATCGCCCTCGAAGCCGAAGCGCAGCTCGAGGATGCGCCGCTCGCGCTCGGGGAGCGCGTCGAGCGCCTTGCGGACACCCTGCTTGCGGAGCGACTCCTCGGCCTCGTCGAACGGGTCGGCGGCCTCGCGATCTGCGAAGAGATCGCCCAGCTCGCCCTCGTCGTCGGAGCCGACACTCTGGTTCAGCGAAACGGACGCCTGCGCGGCCGAGAGGGCCTCGTCGACGTGCTGCACCGGGAGGCCGGTTGCCTCGGCCAGCTCCTCGCGGGTCGCGTCGCGACCGAGCTCGACCTCGAGCCGGCGGGCGGCGCGGCCGAGCTTCTGCTGCCGCTCGACGACGTGGACAGGGACGCGGATGGTGCGCGCGTTGTTGGCGACGGCGCGCTGCACCGACTGGCGGATCCACCAGGTCGCGTACGTGGAGAACTTGAAGCCGCGGCGCCAGTCGAACTTCTCGACGGCGCGGTTGAGGCCGAGCGTGCCTTCCTGGATCAGGTCGAGGAAGGGAACACCCAGGCCGCGGTAGCCCTTGGCGATGGAGACGACCAGGCGAAGGTTGGACTCGATCATGCGCCGCTTCGCGAGCAGGTCACCCTTCTCGAGGCGCTTCGCGAGGGCGACTTCCTCGGCAGCGGTGAGCAGCTTGTGCCGGCCGACGTCGGCGAGGAACAGCTGCAGGCTGTCTCCCGCTCCGTGGGCGGCAGCTTCGGCGACGACAGGGGCAGCCTCCTCGACGGGGGCGCCGATCTCGATGCCGATCGTTTCGAGCTCGTGGGTTACCTCGGCCATCTCCTCGTCGCCGAGGTCGAGCTCGAGCGCAAGCGCCTCCAGCTCTGCGGGCTCGACATAGCCCCGCTCCTCCGCGTTCTCGAGGAGGTGGCGGCCCGCCTGGGTGTCAAGCACTTCGTGCACGGAGTTCTGACTCACCTTGTTTCTCTACGTCCTTTCGCCAAACCAGGGCAGGTTGGATTGCGGCTCACCCTCACAAACGTTCTCACTCTATGACGCATTCCCTTGGCGGCCTACCCGCAGAAGGGTGGCTTAACCGTGGGTTAACGCGCGCGCGGCGCGCTTCGTGCTGCCTGCTGCGTGATTATGACGCCGAAGCGGCCGAAGTGTTGGCGGTCTCCGCCTCGCGGTCGCCGTTTTCCGCGACGGCCTCCGCCTCCCCCTCGGGCTGCTCTCGCGGTTTCTTCGCCCACTCTTCGTCGAACTCGACGCGCCACTTGCCGTCCTCGCCCTGCTCGAGCGCGAGCTTGGCGCTGAACGACCTGCCGGAGCGGCCCTTGAAGCCCGCGACGGGCTTGGCGGTCTTCCTCGTCTCCATGAGCTCCTTGACCACGGAGACCGGGAGGATCTTGTTCGCCTTCTTCTTCCAGATGACGAAGCCGCAGCCCGGGTCGTCCTTCGACCAGCACGAGTAGCCCTTGCGGTTCTCGATCACGTCGCGGCCGCAGACGGGGCAAGGACCGAGGTTGGCGCGCTCGATCTTGACGCCCTTGAGCTTGTCCAGCTCCGCGACGGTGTCCGTCGTGAACTTGACGATGTCCGACATGAACGCGGGGCGCGTGTCCTCGCCCTGCTCGATGAGCCCGAGGCGATGCTCCCAGCTGCCCGTGAGCTCGGCCGACGTGAGCGGATGCTCGCCGAGGAGGGAGATCACCTGGACGCCCTTCTCGGTCGCGTGCAGGGCGCGCCCCTCGCGCTCGAGGTAGCCGACCTGGATCAGGCGCTCGATGATCGACGCCCGGGTCGCCGGGGTGCCGATGCCGGAGCCCTTCATCGCCTCTCGCAGCTCGGCTTCCTGGATGTCCTTGCCCGCGGTCTCCATCGCCCCCAGCAGCGATGCCTCGGTGAACCGCCGCGGGGGCTGCGTCTCCTTGCGAAGCGAGTCCACGGAGCGCGTCTCGACGTCCTCGCCCTGCTCGAGGCGCGGAAGTAGCTGGTCGCCGCCGGAGTCATCCTCGTCCCCTGGCTTCTGCGCCTCCTCGCCGTAGACGGCCTTCCAGCCGGCCTCGACGAGGACACGGCCGGAGGTGCGGAAGACGTGCTCGGCGACCGTCGTCTCCACCCGCGTGCGCTCGTAGACGGCGTCGGGGTGGAAGATGGCCAGAAAGCGCTTGGCGACGAGGTCGTAGATGCGGCCCTCGTCCGGCCCCATCTTCGACAGGTCGTGCTCCGAGCGGGTCGGGATGATCGCGTGGTGGTCCTCGACGCGCTTGTCGTTGACGACCCGGCCGAGGGGGAGCTTCTCCAGGCGGGTGACGTAAGCCGCGCCCTGCGCGTAGCGCTCGTGCCGCCCGACGTGGGCGGCCGTCGGCTTGATCTCCCCGATCATGTCGGAGGTCAGGAAGCGCGAGTTCGTCCGCGGGTACGTGATCGCCTTGTGCTCCTCGTAGAGCTTCTGCGCCGCTGCGAGCGTCCGCCGCGCGGAGAAGCCGAAGAGGGTGTTCGCGTGCCGCTGCAGCGTCGTGAGGTCGTAGAGGAGCTGGGGCGCCTCGCGCTCCTCCTTCTTCTCGAGCTTCGTGATCGTGCCCGGCTGCCCCGTCGTCTCCGCCACGATCGCGGTCGCCTCGTCCTCCTTGACGCGCTTGCCGCCCAGGTAGCGGCCGCTGTACAGCCGCTCGCCGGTGGCGGCGAACTTGGCCTCGACGAGCCAGTACGGCTCGGGGACGAAGGCGCGGATCTCGAGCTCCCGGCGCACGACCAGCGCGAGCGTCGGCGTCTGCACGCGGCCGAGCGAGACGGCCCCGTCGAAGGCTGCCCGAAGACGAATCGACGCCGCGCGCGTCGCGTTCATGCCGACGAGCCAGTCGGCCTCGGAGCGCGAGCGGGCGGCCTCTTCGAGCAGGCGCATCTCGTCGCCGTCGCGCAGGTGCTCGAAGGCCTCCTGGATGGCCGCTTTCGTCATCGAGTTGAGCCAGAGGCGCTTGACGGGCTTCTTCACGCCAGAGGTCTCGTAGAGGTACGCGAAGATGAGCTCGCCCTCACGCCCGGCGTCGCAGGCGTTGACGATCAGCTCGACCTCCTTGTCCTTCATCAGCTTGTGGACTGCGTTGAGCTGCTTCTTGGCCCGCTCGTCGTTGGGAATGAGCTTGAACTTCTGCGGCACGATCGGCAGGTCGGCGAAGCGCCACTTCTTGAGCTTCTCGTCGTACTGATCCGGCTCGGCGAGGCCGACGAGGTGGCCGACCGCCCACGTGATCACGTAGTCGCCGCCGGTGAGGTGCGTCTTGTCCTGGCTCTGCTTGAAGGCGCCCGGTAGCGTGGCCGCGAGATCGCGGCCCACAGAGGGCTTCTCGGCTATGACGAGCGTCTTCGACATCTAGATCACGTTAGCAATGGGCGAAACGGCAAGAATTGGCGGGAACTTGAGACCCCTTCTGGCAATCGACGGCGACAACCTGGCCCACCGGGCCTTTCACGCGCTGCCCTCGTCCATCAAGGACGGGGCTGGAAACCAGGCGAACATGATCGTCGGCTTCGCCAACATGCTCGCCCGCGCCTGGGAGGACGAGGAGCCGCGCACGGTCTTCGTGGGATTCGACACGGTAGGCGTCCCCACCTACCGCAGCGACCTGCTGCCCGAGTACCAATCGGGGCGCGACTTCCCGCCGGTGCTGACCTCCCAGCTCGACCGCCTGCCCGAGCTGGTCGGCTCGCTCGGGTTCCCCTGGGCGAAAGCCGACGGCTACGAGGCCGACGACTTCCTCGGAGCCGCCGTGGCCTCGGAGGAGGCCCGGGGCGGCGAGACGCTCGTCCTCACCAACGACCGCGACCTCTTTCAGCTCGCCGGCCCGCGAACGACGATCCTGCGGCCGCGCACCGGACTGAAGGACCTGCAGCGCGTCGGACCGGCCGAGGTGCAGGAGATCTACGGCGTCCCGCCGGAGCTCGTCCCGGACTTCGTCGCGCTACGCGGCGACCCGTCCGACCGCATCCCCGGAGCAAAGGGGATCGGGCCGGGCCGGGCCGCGTCCATCCTCGTCAAGCACGGCTCCCTGGAAGCATGCCTCGAAGCGGGCGGGTTTCCGGACCAGGCCGGCGCGCTGCGCGACTACCTGAGCATGGCGCGCCTCCAGACCGATGTGCGGATCCCGGAGCTTCCCGACGTCGAGCCGGACTGGGACGCGGCCGGAGCCCTGGCCGAGGCCTGGGGCCTCGGCGGCGTGGCGCGCCGTTTCCGAGAACGAGCCGGCTGAGCGGACTACGATCTCCGCGTGAGCGACCCGAAGCCGATCAACGTCGCCGACTACGAGCGCCTGGCGGAAGCCCGCTGCGAGCCCGGGTACTGGGGCTACGTCGTCGGGGGCGCCGGGGACGAGATCACGCTCCGCGACAACGTCGAAGCCTTCAGACGGAGGGTGCTGCGACCGCGGATCCTCGTGGACGTCAGCAACGTGAGCGCGCGGACGAGCGTGCTCGGGACGGAGATCGCGATGCCGCTGATGGTCGCTCCCACCTCCCTCCAGCGTCTCACGCATCCGGACGGCGAGCCCGCGCTTGCTCGTGCGGCGGCGGAGGCCGGCACCGTCTACACGCTCTCCAGCCTCGGCGGCTGCCGCCCGAGTGAGCTGGCGGAGGCGCTCGGGTGGGATTCGCCCCGCTGGTTCCAGCTCTACTGGTCGCGAGACCGCGACTTCACGCGCGAGCTCGTGACCGAGGCCGCCGAGAGCGGCTTCGGGGCCATCGTCCTCACGGTCGACCTGCCGAAGGCCGGGCCGCGCGAGCGCGACCTGCGCAGCGGCTTCACGCTGCCGACCGATCTGCCCATGCCGAACCTTCCGCGGACGCTGGTAGGCCCGGAGGACTTCCACGAGACGCTCGGCGACGTCGTCGACAGAAGCCTCACCTGGGGGGACCTCGAATGGCTTCGCGCCGAATGCCCGCTGCCGCTGGTCCTGAAGGGCATCCTGACCGCCGAGGACGCCGCGCTCGCGTGCGAGCACGGCGCGGCGGCGATGGTCGTCTCCAACCACGGCGGGCGGCAGCTCGACGGCGTCCCGGCGACGCTGGACGCGCTGCCGGAGGTCGTGGAGGCGGTCGCGGGCCGCGCCGAGGTCTACCTCGACGGCGGCATACGGCGCGGCACGGACGTCGCCAAGGCGCTCGGGCTCGGCGCACGCGCGGTCTTCGTGGGCCGTCCCGCGCTCTGGGGCCTGGCCGCCGGAGGGGAGGCCGGCGCGCGCCACGTCCTGGAGCTCTTCCAGGAGGAGATCACGCTCACACTGCTCCTCTTGGGCTGCCCCACGCCCGAGGACGTGGGACCCGCGCACGTTCGCGCCAAGGAGTGATCCCGCTCGTCAGTCACCGGGCGTTCGCCGAGCTCCACCCGACCGGCGGCCACCCGGAGCGTCAGGAGCGCATCCGGGTGCTCCACGAGGCCTTTCCGGAATTTCACGAGGCGCGGCCGGCAACCGTGGACGAGATCGCAGCCGCGCATGACCGGGAGCACATCGAATCGGTGCGGGTGATCTCGGCAAGCGGGCAGCCGACCCTGCTCGACGCGGACACCATCTGCACCACCACCACCTATGAGACAGCCCTCCTCGCCGCCGGCGCGGCCATCGAGGCCGTCGAGCTGGGCGGCTTCGCGCTCGCCCGGCCTCCCGGTCACCACGCCCTCCCCAACCGCGCCATGGGGTTCTGCATCTTCGACAACGTCGCCGTCGCCGCTCGCTTCGCGCAGCGCGAGCTCGGCCTGGCCCGCGTGGGGATCCTCGACTGGGACGTCCACCACGGGAACGGAACGCAGGACATCTTCTGGGACGACGACTCCGTCTTCTTCGTCTCCATCCACCAGTGGCCGTTCTACCCGGGAACCGGAGGGCCCGGCGAAGGAAACGCCACAACGGTCAACCTGCAGCTCGAGGCCGGGGCGGGCGACGAGGAGATCGTCGACGCGCTCGAGAGGGTCGCTGCGCCCGCGCTCCGGGCCTTCGAGCCCGATCTCCTCCTCGTCTCGGCGGGCTTCGACTGTGCCGCGGGCGACCCGCTGGGCGGCCTCGAGGTGACCAGGGCCGGTTTCGCTGCACTTGCGGCGGGCGCGGCCGGTGTCGCCGAGCGGGTAGCTTTCGTACTGGAAGGCGGGTACGACACCCAGGCTCTCCCGGGGCTGGTGGGCTCCGTGCTCGCCGCCGTCTGAGATGGACGTCACGACCGACACATTCGAGGAGCAGGTGCTGCAGCGGTCGGCGACCGTACCGGTCGTCGTCGACTTCTGGGCCGAGTGGTGCGGGCCATGCAAGCTGCTGACGCCGGTTCTCGAGCAGGCGGTGGAGGAGCGTGAGGGCAACGTCGTCCTCGCCAAGGTCGACACGGACGAGAACCCGGAGCTCGCGCAGCGGTACGACGTCCGCGGGATCCCGAACGTCAAGGCCTTCCGCAACGGACAGGTCGTGGACGAGTTCGTCGGCGCGCTTCCCGCTCCGGCCGTGGCCGAGTTCCTCGACCGGCTCACCGGTCCGCCGGCCTCCGAGAAGCTCCTCGACGAGCTCACCGAGTCCGGCGAGTTCCCCGAGATACTCGGGCCGCTCGCCGAAGGCGACCACGAGCGAGTCCTCGAATGGCTCCTCGCCGACCTCGAGAACGCCGACCCCGAGCGGCGCGAGCGCATCCGGGAGATCATGGTCTCCCTCTTCGGCGAGCTCGGCCCCGAAGACCCCGTCGCGACGCAGTACCGACGAAGACTGGCCTCGGCCCTCTACTAATTCCGGTCGTGGAGACGATCCGCGCCCCACGGCAGGATGAGGCGCAGGCTGTGACGGACCTCGTCATCGCCTGCGACATTCACGAGCTCGGCGCGCCCGACTTCGAGCTCGACGATCTCCTCACGGACTGGAACATGCCCGGGTTCGATCCAGAACGGGACGCCGTGGTGGTCGAGGAGGACGGCCGCCTCGCGGCCTACGCCGCCTTCATCCGGAATGACTACGTGGACGTCTACGTCCATCCGGACTACCGCGACCGCGGCCTCGGCGAGACCCTGCTCGAGTGGTCGGAGCGCCGCGGGCTGGAGCGGACACGGGCCGGCGAGGAGGTCCGCCTCGGGCAGGTCGTCACCTCGACTCACGAGGCAGCGCGGAAGCTGCTCGAAAGCCGCGGCTACGAGCCGGTGAGGACGTACTGGCGGATGTCCATGCCGCTCGACGAGCGCCCGCCCCCGCCCGCGTGGCCGGAGGGCGTAGTCGTGCGCACCTTCGACCAGGAGCGCGACACCCGGGCGGTCTACGCGCTCGTGCAGGACGCGTTCGGAGACAACGAGCGCCACACTGCCGAGTCCTTCGAGGAGTGGCAGGCGTTCATGATCGACCGGGACGCGTTCGAGCCCGGGCTCTGGTTCATCGCGGAGTCGAAGGGCGAAATCGTCGGCTGCGTCCTCTGTCCGAACTACGAGGACGAGGGTTGGATCCGCCAGCTGGCCGTCTCCAGGAACTGGCGCCGGCGCGGCCTCGGGACCGCTCTGCTGCGCCAGGCGATGTCCGAGTTCAGCCGGCGCGGCCGCAAGGAGCTCGGCCTCGTGGTCGACTCCGGGAACCGGACCGGAGCGAAGGAGCTCTACGAGCGCGCCGGGATGACGGTCGCACGCGAGCACGTGCGCTACGAGAAGAGGCTGAGGGCTCCCGCCTAGCCGATCCGAACCGGAGCGATCCGGGGCGGCCTCGCTCCTTCCGGCTCAGACGAGGCTGCCGTGCGCCGGGTAGGAGCCGAAGACGCACAGCTCCCGGGTCAGGCCGCCGACCTCGGCGAGCGTCTCGCTGACGACCTGGTCGAGCGGGTGGCCCGCGAGCACGGCGTCGAAGCGGTAGCGCCACGGCGTCCGCGGGATCGGCCGCGAGACGAGCTGGACGAGATCGAGCCGGTGCCGCCCGAAGGGCTCGATGGCGAGGTGGAGAGCGCCCGGCTGGTGGTCGGTGACGAAGTAGAAGGCCGTCCGCCACCCGTCGCTCTCCCGGTCGAGCCGCGTGTACGGGGCGACGGAGACGAAGCGCGTGTAGGCCTCCGGGTGGTCGCCGACGTCTCCCGCGATCACCGTCAGGCCGTACATGGCCGCCGCCCGCTCGCTGGCGATCGCCGCCTCCGACGGGTCGCCTCGCTCCGCCACCTCGTGGGCCGCATCGGCGGTCGTGGCCGCCGCAATCGCCGTTGCCCAGGGCATGGCCGCGAGGAGGCGCCGGCACTGGTCGAGCGCCGCCGGGTGCGAGCGGACGACCCGAACCTCCTCGAGCGCGACGTCGGCAAGACCGACGAGGCAGTGGCGGATCGGCAGGATCGTCTCCCCCGTGATCGAGAGCGGGGAGTCGTAGAGCAGGTCGTGCGTCTCGTTCACCGGGCCGGAGAGCGAGCTCTCGATGGGAAGGACCCCGAAGGCGACCTCGCGCTCGGCGGTCGCCTCGACGACGGCCGTGAAGCTCGGCAGCGAGATCAGGTCTGCGCCGCCCGGGAAGAGGCGGTCGCACGCCGCGGCACTGTGCGCGCCGTCGCGCCCGGGGTAGGCAACGCTCGCCTTCATCGTCCGACGTTACCGAAGGTCGGCTGGAAGGCGGAAGAAGACGTCCTCTCGAACGATCTCGACGTCCTCTCGCTGGTGGTAGCCGAGCTCGTCGAGCCTTGCGACGACGCGTTCGACGATGCTCTCCGGCGAGGAGGCCCCGGCGGTGAGCCCGACCGTCTCGTGCCCGTCCAGCCAGGAGAGGTCGAGATCCGTCTCGTCGTCGATCAGATAGGCCTCGGTGTCGACGCTGTGAGCGACTTCGACCAGGCGGTTCGCGTTCGAGCTCGTCTTGGACCCGACGACGAGGACGAGAGTCGCGTCCTCGCAGATCCGCTTGACCGCGTCCTGCCGGTTCTGGGTCGCGTAGCAGATGTCCGCCGAAGGCGGCCCGACGAGATCGGGGACACGCCTCCGCAGCGCGTGCACGACCTCAGCGGTGTCGTCGAGGGAGAGCGTCGTCTGCGTCAGGTACGCGAGGCTTTGACCCTCCTCGAGCTCGAGCGCCTCGACGTCCTCCGGCGTCTCCACGAGGACGATCGAGTCGGGCGCCTCCCCCATCGTGCCCTCCACCTCGACGTGACCTGCGTGGCCGACGAGGGCGATCTTGTGCCCGCGCCCCGCATACCGGCGGGCTTCGGCGTGCACCTTGGAGACGAGCGGGCACACGGCGTCGACGATCTGGAGGCCGCGCTCGGCGCACTTCTCGTAGACCTGCGGCGCGACACCGTGCGCGGAGAGCACCACCAGAGCGCCCTCGGGCACGTCGTCCTCGGATTCGACGAACACGGCACCGCGCGCCTCGAGGTCCTCCACCACGTGGACGTTGTGGACGATCTCGTGGCGTACGTACACCGGTGGGCCGTGCCGCTCGAGGAGCTTCTCGACAATGTCGATCGCCCGGACCACGCCGGCACAGAAGCTCCGCGGGCTGGCGACGAGGACGCGCTTCACGGAGCGGCCCCCGGGGCGAGCGAGGAGGCGGCATGGCGCAGCGAGGCCAGCGCGCGCCGAGCCGAGAGCGCCGTGCGAACACTCGCCCTCGGCTCGGCGAGGAACGCCCGCGCGAGGATGCCCCAGTCGGTGCCGCCGTCGAGAACGGCTGCGTGGGCGAGCCTTCCGACCGGCTGCTCGGGCGTGTCCGAGATCGCTCGGACGACACCGGCGAGACGGCCCGTGGCGGCGATTGTGGCGCTCTCCGTGTCGACAGCGGCAGCGCCGGTACGGAGCGCCAGCTCGCGGCGATCGACCGGGTCGTCGACGACGACGCCGGCGTCGCAGACGACCCCCGTGAGGGCTCCGGGAACGCGGAGGGGCTCGTCCTCCCAGAGCACGGTCCCGTCCGCGTCCACGACGCGCCGGGCTGTGACGAGGGTCCCTGGTGCGAGCCCGGAGACGAGCGCCCCGGCGAGCCCGAAGGAGACGAGGCGCCCCTCGGGGAGCGGCAGGCCGGCCTGGAGCCCGACGCGTGCAGCTCTGGCCCCTCCACGCCGAGCGGCGCCCTCTTCCACAGCGAGCGCGCAGGCGAGCGTGAGCGGCCCAGCCGCCTCCCTAAAGAGAACCCGTTTCAAAACGAAGCCCTGAGCCGCAGGGCCGCCCTGGTCGGCGCGATGCAGCGTCCTCGGTTGCGCCGGTAGCCTCCGGCTACGAGCGCGCCCTGCGTCCTTGCCTCGCACTCGCCCAGCGCACCCCGGCGACGAGGCGTCATTTCGAAACGGGTTCTCAGCGCAACGTCCACGCGAGGCTCCTGACGGTCTCCTTCACGCTCGAGGTCGTCGCGATCGTCGCGGCGGGCTCGAAGCCGGAGTGGATCCCGCAGTGCTCGCAGCGATGGTCGTTGCCGGGCCCGTAACGCTCCCATTCGATCCCGTTGACCAGCGCTTCGTACGTGGGGAAGATGCCGTCGGTGAGCAGGTAGCACGGGCCTTTCCAGCCGTAGGGGTTCCGGGTGACCGAGCCCCAGGGCGCGCACGGAAGCGCGCGGTCGCCGGTGAGGAAGTCCTGATAGACCGGGCTCGCCAGCCACCGGTACCCGTGCCGCCGCACCGCATCGCGGATGAGCCGGAACTTCGCCTCGTGCTCCTCGCGCGTCATCGTCAGGTTGGGGTCGATCTGGGAGTACTGATAGCCCGGCGCGACGAGCATCCCGTCGATGCCGACGTCGTTCGTGAGGTACTCCATCATCTGGATGACGTCGTCGACCTCGGTCTCCTTGAAGATCGTCGTGTTCGTGGTCACGCGGAAGCCGCTCGCGCGCGCCGTCCTGATCGCGTCGACGGCGACGTCCCAGAGGCCCGGGTAGTCACAGATGTAGTCGTGGATCTCCTGCATGCCGTCGAGGTGCACGACGAATGTGAGCCGAGGGTTGGGCTCGAACCGGTCGAGCATGTCGACGAGCCTGAGCGCGTTCGTGCAGAGCTGGATGTTCCGCTTCATGTCGAGGAAGCCGGCGACGACCTCCTCGATGCCCTTGAAGATCAGCGGCTCTCCGCCGCAGATCGAGATGACCGGGGCGGGACACTCGACGGCCGCGTGCAGGCACTCCTCGACGGTCAGCCGGGCCTTGTTCGACTCGTACTCACGGATCTTCCCGCAGCCGATACAGGCGATGTTGCACCCCAGCGTGGGCTCGAGCATGACCACGAGCGGGTAGCGGTCCTTGCCCTTCTGCGAGGCGACGTAGCGCCCGATCTGGACGGTGCTGCGAAGCGGAAACTTCATGCTCCTCCCTTCGAGAGCGCCTCGGCGACCGCGCGGGCCAGAGCCGGCTCGACCGGGCCCGGTTCGTAGCCGAGTGTACTGCGGGCCTTCTCCGAAGAGAAATACATAGGCAGCCTGGCCAACCGAACCTCGTCCCGGTTGGCGATTCCGGCCACGGCAGCCATCTCGGCAACAGCATACGGAACACGGAGGCGCGGCCGTGGCCTACCCGCCAGACGCGCGACCGCCGCGAAGAGATCCTCCAGGCTGAGGTCGACGCCGCCGAGCAGGTACCGCTCCCCTGCGGCGCCGTGCTCGAGGGCGAGAGCGTGGCCGCGGGCGACGTCGCGGACGTCGACGACGTTCAGTCCGGTCGTGGCCACGAAGCCGCGCAGCCGCCCCCGGGCGACCCCGGCGATCATCCGCCCGGTCGGCGTCGGCTTGCGGTCGCCGTCGCCGACCGGCGTCGTCGGGTTGACGACGACGGCCCCGGCTTCGAGCGCGAGACGCTCGGCGGCGAGCTTCGTGCGCTTGTAGGGGACCTCGAGCTCCCAGGCCGGCGGCTCGTCCTCTTCCGTGGCGGGACGCCCGGCAACGGGACCGCACGTTCCTGCGGTCGAGCAGTGGACGAAGCGACGCACCCCGGCGCGCGCAGTCACCTCGAGCAGCGTGCGCGTGCCCTCGACGTTGACGCGCTCGAACCGCTCCCGCGGCGCGTCGTAGCTGTAGAGCGCGGCGACGTGCACGACGGCGTCGCAGCCGCCGACCGCACGGGCGAGCCCGGGGCGGTCGAGGAGGTCGACGCGCTCGTCTCGCACGTCGGCCCCACGCTCGCGCAGCTCGCGGGCAACGTGGCTGCCGACGAAGCCGGTCGCGCCAGTGACGTAGACCCTCACGCGGCGAGCGCTCGGCGCATGCGCCCGAGCGCCAGAACCGGCCAGACCTCCCGGTAGAGGTGGTAGTTGATGAGAAAGTCGCGCGGGAAGCCGGTGCCGGTGAAAAGGTCTTCGCCCCAGCCGCCGTTGCGGCGTTGGGTCTTGCAGAGCCAGGCGACACCCCGCGTTGCGCAGTCCGACCGGGCCTCTCCTGCGGCCACGAGGCCGATGAGCGCCCAGGCAGTCTGGGAGGGCGTCGACTCACCGCGGCCGCGCCAGGCGAGACCGGCCTCGCCGTGGTCGTACGAGCGGCAGTCCTCGCCGAAGCCTCCGTCCTCGTTCTGGTGAGCCTCGAGCCAGGCGACGGCCCGGCGCACGGCCGGATGGTCGTGCGGGAACCCGGCCGCTTCCAGCGCGGGCAGGGCCGCGCCGACCCCGTAGACGTAGTTGACGCCCCAGCGGCCGAACCAGGAGCCGTCCTCCTCCTGCTCGCCCAGGAGGTAGTCGATCCCGCGGCGCACGACGTCCTCGTAGCCGTCCTCACGCGCGAGGAGCTCGATCACGTGGGCGCTCACGTCGGCCGACGGCGGGTCGGTGACGGCGCCGAAGTCGCAGAAGGGAATCTTGTAGAGCCAGTCGGCGTCGTTGTCGGCGTCGAACGCTCCCCAGCCGCCGTTCGCCGACTGCATGCCGGCCATCCAGCGGCTGCCGCGCTCGACCGCACCCCGGCCGAGGTCGAGCTCCTTGAGCGCCATGGCCACGATCGCCGCGTCGTCGATGTCCGGATAGAGGTCGTTGTCGTACTCGAAGGCCCAGCCGCCCGGCTCCAGCCCGGGACGGCGCACCGCCCAGTCGCCGCGCTGCCGTATCTCCTCCGAGAGCATCCACTCGCCGGCTCGCCGCAATGCCGGCTCGTCGGCCGGGACGCCGGCCGCCCTGAGCGCGAGCAGGGCAAGCCCCGTGTCCCACACGGGCGACTGGCACGCCTCGGGGCGAAGACGGTCGCCCTCCTCCACCAGAAAGCGCTTCCACCCGGCCAGCCCGCGGCTCAGATAAGGCGAATCGTGCCCGTGCCCACGGCAGGCAAGGGCGATCAGCGACCAGACCCACGGAGGCTGGATCCCTCCCCAGGAGCCGTCGAGCTCCTGCCGGTCGATGATCCAGCGCTCGGCGTAGGCGAGCGCGCGCTCGCGGCCCGGCCGGAAAGAGCGGCCCGCGTACCACGCCAGCGCCCGGTCGCTGAGGAGGCCGACCGTCGGCTTCCGGGAGACCGGCCCGAGATCGAGCTCGTGGCAGGCGCGCTCCGGGGGCAGGTTTCGTACGGGCCTGTAGTGGAGGACGACGGTGAGCGGGACGACCGTCTGGCGCGCCCAGCACGCGAAGTCGTAGACGGAGAACGGGAGGCCCGGCTTCATGAGGACGAGCTCGGGTGGGATCTGCGGGATCTCCTCCCAGGGCCAGAGGCCGAAGAGCGCCAGCCAGATCCGGGTGAAGACCCGCGCGCCGCCGATGCCCCCGTGCTCCTCGCAGAAGCGGCGTGCCGCGGCGAGGCGCTCGTCGTCGGCCGAGAGCCCGGCGAGGCGGAGGGCCGCGTACGACTCGAGCGTCGCCGCGAGGTCGGGCTCACCGCCCCAGTAGATCGCCCAGAGCCCGTCGGGCCGCTGCCTCGCGAGCAACTCGTTCGCGCAGCGCCGGGTCGTGTCCTCGTCGCGAAGGCGGAGAAACTCGAGCAGCAGGAGGTGCTGCGCGGTCATGGTCACGTTCGACTCGAGCTCGCCGACCCACCAGCCGTCCGGCTTTTGCAGGGAGAGCAGCCGCCTGACGGCGCGGTCCAACGTCCGGTCGAGATCCGAGGCGGCGCGCCTGCCCACTGTTGTCTTGCCACGCTCCGTGGTGGCACTCACGTCGTCACGCTCTTTTCACCTTTTCGCGCGCCACGCGTGCGACTTTCGGCGTTACGCTGGAAAGCGGGTGGTGGGAGGGGTGCCCCATACGTTAAGTGTCTCACGCGGGCGTCCGCACCGGCAGTGAGGCGAGGAGAGTGCGGGCCGCCTCCCGGCCGCTTCGAACCGCGCTCTCCATCGTCGCCGGCCAGCCCGTGTCGGTCCACGCGCCGGCGCGCGCGACCCCAGGCTTCCCCGTCTCGACCCCGAGCCTGAGTGCTGCAGTCCCGGGTCGCGCCGCGAACGTGGCGGCCGGCTCGCGGCTCACGCGCGACCACACGAGCTCCGCGGCGCCGAGCCTGTTCGTCAACTCACCCGCGAGCAGATCGACGAGGTCGCGTCCACGCACCTCGAGGAGCTCCGGCGCACCGCTCGACACGACCGTGAGGTACTGGCCGCTTTCGGGCCCACGGCCGGTGAGAGCCCCCCGGTCGAAGACCCAGTGGGCCGGGCTGCCGAGGAGTGCCGCCAGCTCGAAGCCGAGGATCTGGCGGTCGAAGAGGAGATGCGCGCTCACGATCGGCGAGTCGTCGAGGCCGGGTTCCGGCTCGCCCAGCAGGTGGGCGCTCTCGCGGGGCGGCAGCGCCACGACGACGAGGTCGGCCTCGAGGCGGCCTCCGTCCGCGAGCACGACCTCTCCACCCTCGAGCGCGGCTGCCCGCTCGCCGAGCCGCACGGTCGCCCCTCGCTCTCGAAGCGCTCGGCCGGCGGCGTCGCCGTGCATCGCACCCAGTGGAGCGAGCGGGAGGATCACGTCGCTCGCCTCGCGCTCTCCCAGCAGGGCGGTCTGGACCGTGAAGAGCGCGGGCGCCGCGCTCACCTCCTCGCTGCGCACGTTGAGCGCCGGGCGGATGAAGACGTCCCAGAAGCGGTCGATCGCCGCCTGAGACTGGCCAAGGCGACGCAGGAGCGCGGCGAACGTCTCGTCGTCGTGCTCGGCCGGAGCCAGTCGGGCGAGCCGCCGTGTAACCCGGGCGATCGCAAGGCGATCCCGCAGTGATACGTGGCGATAGCGCAGGAGACCGAGCGCACCCGGCTCGATCCGCGCGACGCTTCCGTCCTCGGCGATCACCGGCAGCGCGAGCGCCTCCCGCCGCAGCGAGCTCGTCTGCCCGACCCGCTCCAGAAAGCGGAGGTACTCGGTACAGCAGCCGAGCGCGATGTGCTGGCCGTTGTCCGGCGGAGGATCGGGGTCGCCGTCGCGCGCCGGAAGCGTCTGCACGGCGCCGCCTAGCGTGGGCCGGGCCTCGAGGACGGTGACGTCCAGGCCGGCGTCGGCCAGGTCGAGCGCCGCGGCGAGCCCGGCGAGCCCGCCGCCCACGACGACAGCCCTCACAGCGCCGCGACCGCCCGGAGCTTGCCGAAGGCCGACAGCCGGGGCCGGCTCGAGAAGACGTCGTATCCGCGCCCGCGGATCTGGAGCAGGAGGCCGCGGTAGATCCCGGCGAACGTTCGAACGCATAGCGCGCTGCGGCGGTCGAGGAGGGGCAACAGGCCGAGGCCGTCCCGCAGTAGCTCCTCTGCGCGGCGACCTTGGTGCTCCATCAGCGCGTGCCATTCCGGGCTCATACGGCCGGCCGCGATGTCGGCCTCCGAGACCGCAAACCGTGCGAGCTCGTCCTGCGGTAGATAGACGCGCCCGAGCCGCCAGTCCTCAGCGACGTCTCGCATGATGTTGATCTGCTGGAGGGCGAGGCCGAGGGTCTCGGCTCTCGGCCGGGCGGCCGCGGCATCGCTCGGCCCGTACACCGCCGTGCAGGCGAGCCCGACTGCCCCTGCGACGCACCGGCAGTACTCCCGCAACTCCTCCCAGCTCGCGTAGCGCGACTTCTCGGCGTCCAGCAGCCCGCCGGCGACGAGGTCGAGGAGCGCGCCCCGCGGGACCGGATAGCGGGTGGTCGCGTCGGCGAGGGCGACGAGCACGGGATCGTCGCCGGGCGCCCCGGGAAGCGCATCCACCGCCTCGCGGCAAGCCTCCAGCCCGCGGCGCCGATCCTCGGCCGGGAGCCCCGGGTCGTCTGCGATGTCGTCCACACGCCGCGCGAAGGCATAGAGCGCGGCCACCGCCAGCCGCTTCGGGCGGGGGAGGACGGCGATCCCCCAGGCGAAGTTGCGCGCTTCGCGGCGTGTTATGCGCGCGACCTCCGCGTACGCGTCCTCGACCCTCACCGCCGCACAAGCTCCCGCAGGGCCAGCCGCGCGAACGTGAGCCGCGTCGGCGCGGGCCGGCCCGTGAAGACGTCCCAGCCGGCCCGCTCCAGTGCGTCGAGCGCGGCCAGGCCTCCGCGCGCGTACAGGGCCACCGAAAGCCCGGTCCGGCCGCCGAGCGCCTCTCGCAGCGGCACGCCCTGCTCCAGGAGACCCCGCGCACGCTCGGCCTCGAAGCCGAGCAGCGCCGCGACCGGCTCCGTCAGCGGGCCTGCGAGGTCCTCGTCGGCGACGCCGAACCGGCGCAGGTCCTCCTGGGGAAGGTAGACACGTCCGAGCGAGAGGTCACGAGGCGGGTCCTGCAGGAAGTTGACGAGCTGGAGCCCCGTGCAGACCGCGTCGCTCATCGCCACCAGCTCGGGGTCGTCGGCCCTGCCGTAGATGCCGAGGACGAGGCGGCCGACCGGGTCGGCGGAGTACGTGCAGTACTCTCGGACGTCGTCCCAGGTCTCGTAGCGGCTACGGACCTGGTCGATGCGGTTCGCCTCGATCAGGCGGCGAAACGGATCCCGAGGAAGCCCGCGGTCGGCGATCGTCACGTGGAGTCGCCGCATGATCTCCGTGCGCGGCGGGCCGTCCAGCTCACGCTCGAGCTCGTCGAGCAGCGCCCCGCGATCGCCGGCGGCTTCGTCGCCAAGGTTGTCCACGAGCCGCGCGAAGCCGTACACGGCCCGCAGATGCGGACGTGCAAAGCGGGGCGCCAGCAGGGAGGCGACCGGGAAGTTCTCGCCGGAGGCCCGCGCGTCGATGCGGGCCGCGGCGAGCTCGGAGGAGTCGAGTAGGCTCGCCGGGGGCATTCTGGCGAACAGTATGGAGCGACGAACCCTTGGGCGCACCGGCGTCGAGATCCCCGTCGTGGGCCTCGGCACCTGGGCCACGTTCGACCTTCCGGACGAGGCGCAACCGGTCGCCGACGCCGTCGTGGACGCCGCTTTCACCGCCGGGACGAGGCTCGTCGACTCCTCACCGATGTACGGCCGGGCCGAGCCCGTCCTCGGACGCACGCTCGCGAAGCGGCGGCAGGATGCGTTCGTCGCGACGAAGATCTGGACGCGCTCCGGGCCCGAGGGCCGCGCGCAGCTCGAGGCCCAGCTCGCCTACTACCAGGGGCTGGTCGACCTCGAGCAGGTGCACAACCTCGTCGCCTGGCAGGAGCACCTCGACTGGCTCGAGATCGAGCAGGACGCCGGCAGGATCCGCTACCTCGGCGCGACGCACTACGCGGCCTCGGCGTTCTCCGAGCTCGCCCGCGTCATGCGGTCTGGGCGAATCGACGCCATCCAGGTGCCGCTGAACCCGCGCGAGCGCGAGGTCGAGCGCGAGCTCCTCCCGCTCGCAGAGGAGCTCGGCCTCGGCGTCATCGTCATGCGCCCGCTGGGCGGCGACGGCTCGCTGATCCCGGCCCCGGTTCCACGCGAGCTCGAGCCTCTTGGCGTCGCGACTTGGGCGCAGGCCCTCCTGAAGTGGGCGCTTTCCGACCGGCGGGTTACGTCGGTGATCCCGGCCACGAGGAATCCCGACCACGCGCGGGAGAACGCCGCGGCCGGCTCGCCGCCCTGGTTCGGGCCCGAGGAGCGGCGGCTCGTCGAGGAGCTGGCGAGACGGTGATCAGGGGTCGATCTTCGGCACCCAGTCGGGCCCGCCCCAGCTCAAGTCGAATGGGTAGTCGTGGACGACGTGGGCCCAGATGAGCCAGGCCGTCCACCGGGTGATGCCGTAGAAGTACGCCGCTCGGTAGAGGGCGAGGACGGCAACCTCCGGCAGAAAGCGCTCGACGCGCCCCCAGAAGCCGGGGTCGGCCGGAACGATGATCTCCCGAAAGTACTCGCGCGTGAGCACGCGCCAGCACAGGAGCGCCCAGACGACCCAGACTCCGTCCCAGACGAACCCGAGGCCGCTGTAGTACGCGGCCGCGTCGACGAGTCGGTCGTTCTGCCCCGCGTATGCCCAGGCGCCGATGTTCACGTGGGCAGTCGTGAAGGGGAAGAAGAGCATCGTCCCCAACGTGTCGCCCGCGTCCGTGATCGCATGGGCCCATTGCCCGATCAGGAAGCTCACCGCCCAGACCTTGCTCTTGAAGACGTAGCGGATGATGAGCGCCATGACGACACCGAACGCGAGCGAGTGGAGGAAGCCGACGCCCGGCCAGCCGCGGTGGAACTGGGCGGGGTCGGAGGCGCCGACGTCGATGCCGAAGACATTGATGCCGTAGACGAACCACTTCGTCGCCAGGTCGGGCGAGTACGAGCCGATGAGGAGCGGGACGAAAGCGACGCGCCGGCCGAGGTGGCGCTGGATCACATAGGGCTCGAGGTCGTGGGCGGCCCAGCTCACCGGAACAGCCGCCGCACGAGCGCGGGGATGATCCAGACGCCGAGAAGGAGGAAGCCCGCGCCCAGCGGGAAGGTGATCAGAAGCTCCGGAAACGCCACGCCCAGGCTGATGTAGGCCGCGGCGGTTGCCAGATAGAGGGCAAGCTCCCTCATGTGAGTGGGGCCAGGCCCAGCTCCGCGAGGATCTCCGCCGTGTGCTCGCCGAGCGCCGGCACCGGGCCCGACGGCGGCCGCTCGCCGTCCACCAGGAACGGGCTCCCGACCACCGGGATCGGGCCGGCGGGCGAGTCCACCTCGACGACGAGGCGGTTGTGGGCGAGCTGCGGGTGCTCCGCGACCTCCGGGACGTCGTTGACGGCGCCGCACGGAATCCGCGCGGCCTCCAGGAGCTCGAGCCACTCCCGCGCCGACAGGGCGCCGAAAAGCTCCTCCAGGACGGGCTCCAGGAGCCCGCGGTGCTCGACCCGCGCCTCGTTCGTCGCGAAGCGGGCGTCGTCGAGCAGGTCGGGACGGTCGACCACCTCGACGCAGAGCGCCCGCCAGTGCTCTGTCGAGAGGACGGCGAAGCCGAAGAGGCGCCCGTCACCCGCCGGGAAGGGCCCGTAGGGGCAGAAGAGCGGATGGCGCATGCCGGTCCGCTCGGGGGCCTCGCCCTTATGCCACCACAGGTGCGGGAAGTAGCCCAGCCAGTCGACCATCGTGTCGAAGAGCGACACCGAGACGCGGGCACCCTCGCCGGTCGCCGCCCTGCGGGCAAGCGCAGCGAGCGTCGCTACTGCGGCGTAGCTCGCCGCGCCGACGTCGCAGACGGAGATGCCCACGCGCGCGGGCTCGGCCGGGGTGCCGGTCACCGCGATCAGCCCGGTTTCGCCCTGCATGACGAGGTCGTAGGCGTTCTTGCCGGCGTACGGGCCGTCCTGACCGTAGCCGGAGATGTCGACGTAGACCACATCGGGCCTCAACGCCCGCACGGCCTCTTCCTCCAGGCCCACGCGGTCGGCCCAGCCCGGCGTGTAGTTCTGGAGGAAGACGTCGCTGCGCTCGATCAACCCTTCGATCGCCGGACGGTGCTCCGGGTCCTTCACGTCGAGCGCAACGCTTCGCTTACCTCGGTTCACCCAGACGAAGCCGCTCGAGAGGCCGGCGGCGACCGTGTCCCACGCCCGCGTGACGTCCCCGCCGTCCGGGCGCTCGACCTTGACGACGTCCGCACCGAGGTCGGCGAGGAGACGCGTGGCCAGCGGCCCGGCAAGGCCGTTCTCGAAGGCGAGGACGCGGGTGCCCGTGAGGAGCGGCACCCGCGTACCGTAATCGCCCTAGCCCCGGTCGGCCGACAGGTTCGGGTCGGGCCCGGGGTCGCCGCCGGTCGCGGCGATCTCGAGGCGGGCGAGGTAGAGCTCCCAGCCCTGGCCGTGCATGGCGCGAGCCTGCTCGGGGAGGTCGAGGTGCCGGAGCCGGACGAGCGTGCCTTCGCCCTCGCGCTCGAGCGTGATCTCGACGCGGCTCGAGCCGGGCGGGACGTCGTGCTCGCCGCTGCCGGCCTCCTGCCCTTCCCAGCCGAAGGTGAAGACGACGCGGTTCGGGGCATCGACCTCGACGAACTCCCCGCTCGCGGTCGCCTGGTCGTTTATCTCCACGCGGTAGATCCCTCCCGGTCGGGCGTCGAGCTCGGCGCGGCGCCCCATCCAGAGAAGCTGCTTCTCCGGCTCGGTGAAGAACTCGAACACCGTCTCGGGCCGCGCGGCAATGCGCACCTCCCGCTCGACTGCCTCATCCTGACGAACTGCCACTGCGCCTTCTCCCTTCCTCGTGCTCCGCCGCCAGCCTGAGCCGCTCGAGCCGGTCGTCCCAGAAGGTCTCGACGAACTCGCGGACGCCTGCCAGCCCCTCGGGACGCGCTCGGTAGAGACGCCTGGTGCCCTCGCGCCGCTCCTGGAGCAGGCCGGCGTTCCTGAGGACGGTCAGGTGCTGAGAGACGGCCGGGCGGGTCACGTCGAACGCCGAGGCGATCTCGCCGGCGGTCAGCTCTCTGTCCCGGACGAGCTCGAGGATCCTCCGCCGGCGCGGCTCGGCCAGGGCTCGAATGGCGGCTTCCATGACTCGCAGATTGTTAGCAGATACTTACGTAAGAATCAACTTACGAAAACGATGCCGGGCAAAAGGGGAACAATCTGCAGGCGCCGCCGTTGGTCCCTAGGACATCTCGCCCAACGATCGAGGAGGAGCAGTGGCAGAGCTGAACGACAAGGTCCGGCGTACGATCGAGGGGCCGAACCTGGCGTTCCTGGCCGAAGTGATGGAGGACGGCTCGCCGCACGTGAGCCCGGTCTGGATCGACCTCGAGGACGGGAACCTCACCTTCAACACCGCCCGGGGGCGCGTGAAGGAGAGGAACATGCGCCGTGACCCACGGGTCGCCATCTCCATCGCCGACAAGGACGATCCCTACGACAAGGTCGACATCCGGGGCCGGGTCGTCAAGATGATCGAGGGCCAGGAGGCCGACCAGCAGATCGACTCGCTCGCGAAGAAGTACCTGGGCAAGGACGAGTACCCGTGGCGCAACCCGGCGGAGACCCGGATCAAGGTGGTCGTCGAGCCGGTGGCCGTGGCCGGTTGAGCCGGCTTGTCTTCCTGAGCCGGGAAGAGGTCTCCAGCCTCCTCCCCACTGCCGACGAGCAACTCGATCTCGTCGAGCACACCTACCGGGCGCTCGCTGCCGGACGCGTCGAGCTCCCTCCGAAGCCCGGCGTCCATCCGCGCAAGGACTCGTTCCTCCACGCCATGCCGGCTTATCTGCGCGACGAGGACGTGGTCACGCTCAAGTGGGTGGGCGGCTACCCGGCGAACAAGGAGCGGGGACTGCCGTACATCACCGGGTTGATCGTGGTGAACGACGCCGAGACGGGCCTTCCGGTCGCGGTCATGGACGGCGCCGAGATCACCGCCGCGCGCACTGCGGCGGCGAGCGGCGTCTGCGTCCGGCGCTTCGCTCCGGACGGCTGGAGCCGGGCGGCGATCCTCGGTTGCGGAGAGCAAGGGCTCTTCCACGCGCGGCTGCTCCGCGCGCTCAACCCGGACGCCTCGATCCGCGCGTGGGACCCGCACCCCGAGCGGGTCGAGAGACTCGGCGACCTGGTCGAGGCGGCCGCGAGCTGGGAGGACGCGATCGGGGGCGCGGACGTGGTGGTCACCGCAGGGCCGATCATCGAGGCTCCCGAGCCTCCGATCCGGCCGGAGCATCTGGGCGAGCGCTGGCTCGCCCTCCCCATCGACTTCGACTTCTACTTCGGCCCGGAAGTGGTCGCCTCCGCGGATCTCTTCCTCGCCGACGACGTGCGCCAGTTCGAGTACTACCGCGAGCAGGGCCACTTCCAGGACTGGCCTGCCCCGGAGACGAATGTCGGCGAAGGGCTCGGCCGCGAGGGCTCGCCGTCACGCGTGCTCTGCTGCAACCTCGGCATCGGCGCCCTGGATGCTGCGTTCGCGAACGTCGTCCTCGAGCGGGCCCGGGCAGCCGGGGCGGGCACCGAGCTGGAGCTGTGAGCCCGTCGCCTGCCTCCGGCTGGCTCCCGTGGGGGAAACCGTGTTTCCCCTACGAACCCCCTTCTTTGAGACAGTGAAGGAACCTCCCGGTTCCCTCACACACCCTCCCCGGGCTCTCAGGCCGAGGGTTGGCCTGTGAGCCCTGCCGGCTGGCTCTTGAACCTCGAGCGCTCGCTCGCGGAGGACGAGGGGACCGAAAGCCTGGCTACCGGGCTGGTCGTGCTGGCGACCGTCGCCGGCCGTGACGTGCACGTCGACGAGGACGAGGCCTACGGCGCCGCGCGGCGCGCGCTCCTCCTCCTCAGCGCCGGGGGCGACCCCGACCGCGGGCTCGACCTGCACGGCCGCGCGGTGGCTGCGATGGCCGACGACCTGCGCACGGTCGACCGGCAGATCGCGCTCGAGGAGGGCCTGAAGCAGCTCCGGGTGCAGGCGGAAGGTCTTCCGCACGTGAGCGAGGCCCTGCACGGGCTTGTGGATGCCCCGGACGTCGCATGGCGTGCCTATGCAGCCGGTCTCCTTGCCCAGGCACTCGCCGACGACCGCTCCTAGCCCGCGAACGGCGGGAGCTCGAGAGCCCGCTCGTAGGCGGCGCGGTCGTGCACCGGCTCGCCGTGCGAGACGATCACGAGCTCGAACGGCAACTCGAGCAGCCCGCGCAGCGTCGGGAGGACCAGAGCCTCGTGCCAGGGAGTCGACCAGACACGGAGCTCCCCGCCGGGCGCGGTCAGCCCGTCCGCGAAGACGAGCGCGCGCTGCTCCGGGAGCCAGAGCGGCGTCTCGGCCCGCCCACGGCCGTCGTAGAGGGCGACAAGACCTCCCGGGAGCTTGCTGCCGGGCTCAATCGGCTCGAGGTCGGTCGTCGGGAGGTCGTGCCGGAAGAAGAGAGAGGGCCCGTAGGCCCGAGCTCCGTAGCGCTCGACGAAGCGGTCGACGTCGCGAACGTGGTCGGGCTTGAGGACGACGGCCACCGTCGGCGGCCTGGCATCGAGCCGGCCCCAGATCTCCCGAGCATCAGCCGCTGGAGCCAGAGGGTCGAGCACCACCACCTCCCCGCCCGACTCCACGCAGGTCGAGGCCACCATCGGCTCCCATTCGCAGTCGGGCGACCAGTCGGGATGAGGCAGCCGCCAGAGCCAGAGCCCGGCCACGACGTCACGCAGCTCGTGCGCCATGCTAGGCGCGGATCCGCTTGCCGGCAGGATCCCAGAGCGGCTCCTCGGCGATCTGTCCGGCTACCCAGTCGCCGAAGATCTCCACCTCGACGCGCCGCCCGGGCTCGACCGCGCCGGCCGGGACGTAGGCGTAGGCGATCGAGCGCTCCACCGAGTAGCCGAAGCCGCCGCTCGTCACCCGGCCGAGGATCTCGCCGTCCATCCGCACCGGCTCCGAGCCGAGCGCGACCGAGCGCGGGTCGTCGAGGACGAGGCAGGCGAGCGTGCGTTCCGAGCGGCCGCTCCTGCGCGGCAAGGAGCGCGTCCCGCCCGACGAAGTCGCCCTTGTCGAGCTTCACCGCGAAGCCGAGCCCGGCCTCGTACGGATTCTCGTCGGGCGTGATGTCGGCACCCCAGACGCGGTAGCCCTTCTCCAGCCGCAGCGAGTCGATCGCCTTGTAGCCGCCGGCGACCAGGCCGTGCTCCTCACCCGCCTCCCAGATCGTGTCCCACAGCCGCCGGCCGAACTCGGTCGGGCAGTAGAGCTCCCAGCCGAGCTCGCCGACGTAGGTCACCCGGACGGCGAGGCAGGGGACGGAGCCGATGCTGAGCTCGCGCGCGCGCATGTACGGGAAGGCCTCGTTCCCCAGATCGGTCTCCGTCAGCGGCTGCAGGAGCTCGCGGGCAGCGGGGCCCCACAGGCCGACGCACGCGTAACGCGACGTGACGTCCTCCACGAGGACGGAGCCGTCGTCGGGCGCGTGCGAGCGAATCCAGGCCGAGTCGTGCTGGCCGAAGGCGGTGCCCGTGACGATGCGGAAGCGATCCTCGGCCAGGCGCGTGACGGTGAAGTCGCACTCGATGCCCCCGCGCGGGTTCAGCATCTGCGTGTAGGTGACGACTCCGACGTCGCGGGCCACGCGGTTGTCGCAGAGATACTCGAGGAAGTCGGCGGCGCCCGGGCCGAGCACGTCGAGCTTGGCGAACGACGTCTCGTCGAAGAGCGCGGCGGCCTCACGGCAGCCGCGGTGCTCGGCGCCGATCGCCGGCGACCACAGGCGGCCGGCCCAGCCGCGCGGGCGCAGGGACTCGTCGCCGTGCACGGCGTTGGGCTCGAACCAGTTCGCGCGCTCCCAGCCCGACTTCTCGCCGAAGGCCGCGCCCAGCTCGCGCAGGCGCTCGTAGGTCGGTGAGAGGCGCAGGGGCCGGCCGGCCTGCCGCTCGTGGCCCGGGTACTTGACGTCGTAGTACGTCGAGTAGACCTCGAGCGTGCGCGCCAGCGTGTAGGCGCGGCTCGCGTAGGCCGCGCCGAAGCGGCGCGAGTCCATCTCCCAGACGTCCAGGCTCGGGACGCCCTCGACGATCCACTCGGCGACGAGCTGCCCCATGCCCCCCGCGCCCGCAAGCCCGTGCGCGCAGAAGCCGGCGGCGACCCAGAAGCCGCGGACGTCGGTCTCGCCGAGGATGAACTCGCCGTCCGGCGTGAAGGCCTCCGGGCCGTTGACCAGCTTCACCACCTCCGCCTCTTCGAGCTCGGGGACGCGTACGACCGCGTTCGTCATCAGCTCCTCGAAGCGCTCCCAGTCCTCCGGGAGCAGCTGCCCGTTGAAGTCCGGCGGGATGCCGTCGAGGCCCCACGGCGCGGGATTGCGCTCGTAGCCGCCCATGACCAGGCCGCCGGATTCCCCACGGAAGTAGACGAGCAGGGACGGGTCGCGCATGGTCGGCACGTCGAGCGGGACGCCGCTCGGCTTGGTGATCAGGTACTCGTGGGCCATCGGGATCACCGGGACGTTCACGCCGGCGAGGCGGCCGATCTCGCCCGCGAACATGCCGCCCGCGTTCACGACCACCTCCGGCCTCGACGGGGCCCTTGTCCGTCTCGACGCCGGTGACTCGCCCCCTGTCGACCCGGATCGCCGTCACGCGCGTGTGCGTCGCGATCTCGGCGCCGCGGCGGCGGGCTCCCTCCGCAAGGGCGAAGGTGAGCTGGCTCGGGTCGATGTACCCGTCGGTGGGGAGATAGGCGGCGCCGAGCACGCCGTCGGTCGACATCGGCGGGAAGAGCTTCTGCGCCTCCTCCGGCCGAGATCAGCTCCAGCGGCAGCCCGAACGTCTTCGCCCAGCCGGCCTGGCGCGCGAGCTCCTCCATCCGCTCCGCGGCCGAGGCGAGGCGGAGCGAGCCGACCTCGTGCCAGCCGGTCTCGAGCCCGACCTCGTCCGCGAGCGTCCGGTAGAGGTCGACCGAGCTCATCATCATCCGCGTCAGGCTGAGGGAGCCGCGCAGCTGGCCGACGAGCCCGGCCGAGTGGAAGGTCGAGCCGCTCGTCAGGTCGGCGCGCTCGACGAGGAGGACGTCCTCCCAGCCCAGGCGGGTCAGCCAGTAGAGGATGGAGGCGCCGCCGACGCCTCCTCCGATCACGACCGCACGAGCCCGGTCTCGCATGCGCGCGCTACCCTAACGTCATGCGCGTCGTCGCCTCCCCGGAGGCCGTCGCGTTCGTGCGAGAGCGCGGCGGCAGACTGTTCCTGTGGCCGACGTGGACACGGTGCTGCCGCTCCCTCGGGACGTGGCGCCTCGAGAGCTCCACCGAGCCCCGGTCCGACCGCACGTTTCGCCGCGTGCCGGCGGACGGCTTCGAGCTCTACCTCCCGGCGAACATGACCCAAGAGCCAAAGGAGCTGGAGATCGAGCTGCGCCGCTTCCCGCGCCGCCACGTCGAGGGGTACTGGAACGGGCTGGCCTGGATAATCTGGAACCTCTGACTCGTCCGCGCGCGTAGTACTGGTTGAGATGACCAGATTCGCGCTCGCGTCGTTTGTTGTCCTTCTCGCAGCAGTGGTCATAGCCACCGCTCGTGCCCAGAAGCTCCCGGTCGAGGGCGTCGACCTCAGCCGGGCCGGCGTCACCACCCCAGCTCCGATGGCACCGCGCTACGTCTCGCTGCCTGCGGGCCGGGACACTGTCGTCGCCGCGGTCTCGCCGCTCGGCGGGCAGGTGCGCCGGTCGCGCCTGCTCGACGGCAGGTACACCATTCCGGCCGTCGCCTACGATGGCTCGCCCGGCGGCCTCTCGGCGGACGGCAGGACGCTCGTCCTCATCAACCCGCGAACGCGGCGTTCCCGCGTCGCACCACCACCCTCGCCGTCCTGGACACCCAGCAGCTCCGCGCCCGCGATGTGGTCACGCTGAAAGGCGACTTCAGCTTCGACGCGATCTCGCCGGACGGCCGGCTCCTTTACCTCGTCCAGTACCTGTCGCCGCGCGATCCCACCCGCTATCTCGTTCGGCTCTACGACCTGCGCGCCGGACGCCTTCTCCCCGAGCCGATCATCGATCCCCGCGAAGTCGGGGACGTCATGCGCGGCACGCCGATCACTCGCGCGTCGAGCCCGGACGGCCGCTGGGCTTACACGCTCTACGACGGAGCCGGCGCGCATCCCTTCATCCACGCGCTCGACACGACCGGGCGAACGGCGCGCTGCATCGACCTGCACGGGCTCATGGGCTTCGACGGGCTCTTCGAGCTCCGCCTCGACTCCTCGCCCGACGGAGGGACTCTGTCCGTCGTGCACCCGCGCTACGAGCGACCGTTCGCAATCGTCGACACGACGACCTGGCGGGTCAGCGAACCAAGCGCAGTCGACGAGCCGCGCCCCGCTTCCACGACCGCCCCGGCCGAGAACGACGCCGGCCCGCCGTTCGCCCTGCTCGCCGGCGGCGCGGCTCTTGCGCTCCTCGTCCTGCTCGGGCTCCAGCGCCTGTCGAAACGCCGCTTCAGCCGCCGTTCGCCTGAGCCGCTCGAAGTGCTCGGAGGCGTGGGCGACGAAGTCGAGGTCGAGCTCGGAGATCCCCTGCTGGACGACGCCCCACATCGCCTCGCGGAAGTCGGACATGAAGCGCCCGAGCCGGAGGGCCCGCGCGTCCTCGTCCCGTAGCTCGCTCGAGTAGGCAGGGAGCAGGGCGGATCCTAGACTGGCAGGCGCGATGGGCGCACGCGCTCTGATGATCGACTTCAACGGGACGCTCTCCGACGACGAGCGCCTCCTCTACTCCATCCTCAGCGACCTCTTTGCCGAGCAGGGGCAACCGCTGTCCGAGGAGGTCTACTTCGACCGCCTCGCCGGCCGCTCCGACCCGGAGATCGTGCGCACGTGGCTCGGCGAGGACCACCCCGCGGTCGAGCAGGTGCTCGCCGAGCGCATCGTGCGCTACCGCGCCCAGGTCGCCGACGGCTCCACGGTCTCCGAGGCGGCGAGGGAGGCCGTCCTCTTCGCAGCCGAGCGCGTGCCCGTCGCGGTCGTCTCAGGGGCCCACCGCACCGAGGTCGAGGCGGTGCTCACGGCCGCCGGCCTGGCCGAGGCGGTGTCGGTCGTCGTCACGGCCGAGGACGTCGAGCGCGGAAAGCCCCACCCGGAGGGCTACCTCCGTGCGCTCGAAGCTCGTGGGCGAGGACATCCGGCCGGAGGAGGCGACGGCGTTCGAGGACACCGAGGCGGGGGTGGCCGCCGCGAAGGCGGCCGGGATGCGCTGCGTGGCCGTCCTCGGAACGCTGGCGCCGGAGCGGCTCGCCCTGGCGGACGAGCTCGCTCCGGCGCTTGATCTCGGAGCCGTGCGGCGCGCGCTCGGCGATCTGCTGACGCGCTAGTCGCGGCCGCGGGAAGCTCCACGCGCTGTCTGGAACTCCTCCTCGTAGCGCTCCAGCTCCTCGTCGGTGCCCATGCGGACCGGGCCCTTGAACCAGTTCTTGGCCGAGAGGACCCACCAGCCGCCGAAGACGAGGCCGATGGCAGCGAACCAGATGATCGTGTAGTTCGTCAACTCCCAGTCGAAGCGCTCTCCCAGGGAAGACCGACCTTGTACAGCGGGAAGATGAAGAGGATCGTGACGAGCGCGACCCAGAGGATCGCGATCACAGTCGATCCACTTGTAGCGCCTGCCGAGGCTCCAGGCCCTCGGCTCGTGCCAGCTTGTCGCCCTTGCGCAGGCGGAGGAAGACCGGGAGGATGAAGGCGATGTACAGGCCGATCACGGCGATCGCCGTCCCCACCGCGTAGCCGACGAGGTAGTTCCAGACCGCCGGGATCATGAGGATGGCGGCGAAGAACGCGATCCCGAACACCGACCACACCGGCACGCGGTGGCGTGAGACGCGCCGCCAGAGCTGATGGCCCGGCACGGCGCGGTCGCGGGAGAAGGCGAACATCATCCGCGAGGCCGAGGTCATCGACGCCGTGACGCAGAAGAACTGCGCCACGACGCAGATGAAGAGCAGGACCTCCGCCCAGTTCTGGCTCATCGACTCCGCCCAGATCCAGGGGACGACGGCACGGCCGATGGGTGTCGAGGCGCCCCTGCGTGTCGGGATCGCGAACGTGACCGCGAGCAGGAGGATCCAGCCGAAGATCATCGAGACGAAGACCGACGTCCACATGCCGATCGCCGCCATGCGCGACGCCTTGTTCGTCTCCTCGGCGGTGTGAGCCGACGCGTCGAAGCCGGTGATCGTGTACTGGGACATCAGCAGACCGAGCCCGAAGACGAACCAGAAGACCGGGTTCGCGAACGAGGTCGTGCCGCCGCCGAAGCCCGAGTTGTTGACGGTCTCCGTGAAGACGTAGCGAGACGGACTGGTGGCGGTCCGGGACGATGATCAGGACGCCGACGATGACCGCCACGCCGACCATGTGCCACCAGGCCGAGATCATGTTCAGGCCCGGACGTGATCCGGATGTCGAAGATGTTGATCAGGGCGGCCGCGAGCAGGAAGGCCGCGTAGAGGATGTAGACCTGGGTGTTGTACGAGACGCCCGAACCGTCGTCCATGTGCTCCGCCGTAGTCGAACCAGTAGTCGAAGAGCACCTGCGCGAAGATCGCGAGGCCGTAGCCGATCGCCGCCGTGACGGCGACCTGGCCGATGAGGTTGAACCAGCCGGTCGCCCAGCCCCACCCCGGGCCGCCCATCTTCGAGGCCCAGTAGTAGAGGCCGCCTGCGGTCGGGTACGCCGAGGCGATCTCGGCCATCGCGAGCGCGATGATCGTCGACATCAGGCCGACGAGGAGCCAGCCCCAGGTCACGGCGACAGGACCGCCGTGCTCGAACGCGATCGTGTACGAGGTCAGGCACCCCGCGAGGATCGAGATGATCGTGAAGCTGATGGCGAAGTTGCGGAACCCGCCCATCGCCCGGAACAGCTCCTGCGCGTAGCCGAGCTTGTGGAGGGTCTTCTCGTCCTCCGACGTGTAGTAGCCGGTCGTCTCAGGCCCTTTGGTCATCGCTCCTCCTCCGTTCGGCGGCCTTAAGACCGGGGGTTCTACGCCGCGGAGGGAGTTCCTGTCAAGCTTTCGGGAGGCGCGTAGACTCCCGAGCCATGCTGACGCTGGACGAGCTGACCACCGCGGTCGAGGACGGCTCCATCGACACCGTCATCGTCGGATTCACCGACATGCAGGGCCGCCTCACGGGCAAGCGCCTGCACGGCGAGTTCTTCATCGAGGAGCACATCGGCGAGCACGGCGTCGAGGGGTGCAACTACCTGCTCGCCCTCGACATGGAGATGGACACGGTTCCCGGGTATGCCATCGCGAGCTGGGAGCAGGGCTACGGCGACTTCGTGCTCACTCCCGACCTGGCCACGCTGCGCCGGATTCCCTGGCTCGAGGCGACCGCGCTCGTCCTCTGCGACGTCGGCTGGCACGACGGCAGCCCGGTCTCACCCTCGCCGCGGCAGGTCCTCAAGCGGCAGGTCGAACGGGCGGCCGAGCTCGGCTTCACGCCCATGTTCGGCTCGGAGGTCGAGTTCTACCTCCTCAAGGAGAGCTACGAGGAAGCGCACGCCAAGCACTACCGCGACCTGACGCCGTCGGTGCCGTACATCCTCGACTACCACATCCTCGCCACGACGTACGACGAGCCGCTGATCCGCCAGATCCGCAACGGCATGCAGGGCGCCGGGATCAAGGTGGAGACCTCGAAGGGCGAGGCCTGGCCCGGCCAGCAGGAGATCAACTTCCGCTACGCCGACGCGGTCACGATGGCCGACAACCACACGGTCTACAAGAACGGCGCCAAGGAGATCGCGCATCTGAACGGCTGCTCGATCACCTTCATGGCGAAGCCCGACCACACGTGGATCGGGAACTCGTGCCACATCCACTCGAGCCTCTGGCGCGGCGGCGAGAACGCCTTCGCCGGCGAGTCGGACGTCTTCAAGCAGTACCTGGCCGGGCAGATCGCGTGCCTGAAGGAGCTGGCGATCTTCCTCGCGCCGACGATCAACTCCTACAAGCGCTTCGCCGCCGGCAGCTGGGCACCGACGACGCTGGCCTGGGGCCACGACAACCGCAGCTGTGGCTTCCGCATCGTCGGCCACGGCGCCGGGCTCCGCACGGAGACGCGCATCCCGGGCGGCGACGTCAACCCGTACCTGGCGTTCGCCGCGCTGCTCGCGGCCGGCCTGTACGGGATCGAGAACGGGCTGGAGCTGCCGCCGCCGCTCGAGGGCAACGCCTACGAGTCGGATGCGGAGCGCTTCCCCCACTCCCTTCGCGAGGGGATCGCGGCGCTCGAGCAGGGCACGATGGCCCGCGCCGCCCTCGGGGACGACGTGGTCGACCACTACCTGAACTACGCGCGCACGGAGCAGCGCCTCTTCGACGAGGCCGTCACCTGCTACGAGCGCGAGCGCATGTACGAACGTGGCTAGCCCCGCCTGGCCCGTCGCGAAGATCCGCTTCGCCCGGCCGACCGACAAGCTCGCGGACGTGCTCGCCTTCTACGAGGACGGGCTCGGCCTGAGGCGGATCGACTCCTTCGAGGCCCACGCGGGCTACAGCGGCGTCATGCTGGGGCTCCCGGGCGAGGAGGTGCACCTGGAGCTCACGAGCCACGACGAGGGCAGCCCGGGCCCGGCGCCGACGCGCGACAACCTGCTGGTCCTCTACCTGACCGACCGCGACGCAATCGCGGCCATCGACGGCCGGATGCGCGCGCTCGGCCACGAGCCCGTGGAGCCCGAGAACCCGTACTGGAACGGCGATCTCACGTTCGAGGACCCTGACGGCTGGCGGGTGGTGCTCCGCTACGTAGACTCGTGATCGTGCGGCCCATCGTCGGAATCACGAGCTACGCGGAAGAGGCGCGCTGGGGCGTGTGGGAGGCTCCTGCAGCGCTGATCCCCTTGGCCTACGTGCACGCTGTCGAGGCCGCCGGGGGACGGGCCCTCCTCGTCCCGCCGAGCGACGTGGGCGTGGAGGAGACCCTGGACGCCCTCGACGGGCTCATCTTCTCCGGCGGCGCCGACCTCGACCCGGCCTCCTACGGAGCCGACGCGCACCCGGCGACGAGCGGCGTCCGCCCCGAGCGCGACGGCGCGGAGCTCGCGCTGCTCGAGGCGGCGCTCGCGCGCGACATGCCCGTGCTGGCCGTCTGCCGCGGGAGCCAGGTGCTCAACGTGGCGCTCGGAGGCGACCTCGTCCAGCACCTCCCCGAGGTGGTCGGCCACGAAGGGCACAAGCAGACGCCCGGTGTCTTCGCCGACCACGGCGTCGACGTCCTCCCCGGCACGAAGCTGCACGACGTCGTCGGCGATCACGCACCGGTGAAGAGCCATCACCACCAGGGATACGGCCGCCTCGGCGCCGGGCTGCGCGAGGCCGCCCGTGCGGATGACGGCACGGTCGAGGCGATCGAGGATCCGTCGCGGCGGTTCGCCCTCGGCGTCCTCTGGCACCCCGAGGAGGACGAGGACGGGGCGCTCTTCCAGGCTCTCGTCGACGAGGCGAGGCGCTACCGCGAGGAGCGCTCGTGATCACCGTCCTGAACCCGGCCACCGAGGAGCCGATCGCGGAGCTCCCGTCCCCGGGCATCGAGGAGACGGATGCCGCAGTCGCCGCTGCGCAAGGCTGCGTTTCCGGCCTGGCGGAAGGTCGCCCCGGCCGACCGCGCCCGGCTGCTGAGACGCCTCGCTACGCTCGTCGAGGAGCACGGCGAGGAGCTCGCGCGCATCGAGTCGGCCAACGTCGGCAAGCCGATCGCGGGCGCGCGCGCCGAGGTGGGCATGGTCGCGCGACGTCTTCCACTTCTACGCGGGCGCGGTCGACAAGCACCACGGCGAGACGATCCCGGTCGCGGGCGGCGTCGACCTGACCTTCCGGGAGCCGCTGGGCGTCGTGGGCCTGATCGTCCCCTGGAACTTCCCGCTCAACATCGCGAGCTGGAAGCTCGGCCCCGCGCTCGCCTGCGGGAACACGGTGGTGCTGAAGCCCGCCGAGCTGACGCCGCTGTCGGCGCTGCGGCTCGCCGAGCTCGTGCTCGAGGCGGGGATCCCGGAGGGAGTCGTCAACGTCGTCGCCGGCAAGGGCTCCGTCGTCGGGCAGCGCATGGTCGAGCACCCGGACGTGGCGAAGATCGGGTTCACGGGCTCGACGGAGGTCGGACGCCGCGTGATGGAGGGCGCCGCCGCGACGATCAAGCGCGTCACCCTCGAGCTGGGCGGGAAGTCCGCGAACGTGATCTTCGGCGACGCCGACCTGGAGAAGGCCGCGGCGGCCGCACCGTATGCGGTGTTCGACAACGCGGGCCAGGACTGCTGCGCCCGCTCGCGCATCTTCGTCGAGAAGCCTGTCTACGACCGCTTCCTGGAGCTGCTGGTCACCGCGACCCGCGGCGTGAAGGTGGGCGACCCGGCCGCCGAGGCGACCGAGATGGGCCCGCTCATCTCCGCGCAGCACCGGGAGACGGTGACGTCCTTCGTCGACGCGGACCAGGTCGTCTTCCAGGGCGAGGTCCCCGACGGCCCCGGCTTCTGGTTCCCGTGCACGCTCGTCGAGGCGACCAACCAGGATCAGGTCGCCCGCGAGGAGGTGTTCGGGCCCGTCGCCGCCGTGATCCCGTTCGACGGCGAGGAGGAGGCGCTGCGCCTCGCCAACGACACGCCCTACGGCCTCTCGGGGTCGATCTGGACGCGCGACGGCGCCCGGGCGCTGCGCATGGCGCGCGGCATCGACTCCGGCGTCCTCTCGGTCAACTCGAACAGCTCGGTGCGCGTCTCGACCCCGTTCGGCGGCTTCAAGCAGTCGGGCTTCGGCCGTGAGCTAGGCCTGCACGGCCTCGAGGGCTACTCCGAGGTCAAGAACGTGTACGTCTCCACCGAGTAGGGCGCACCAAACAACGCTTACAACCACTCGCGATACTGATCGCGTCGGAACGGGCACGTACCCTTGACGTGATGAGACGCCCAGCCCTCATCTCCTTGCTCGCCGCACTGGCAGTCGCGCTCGCCGCGGCCGGTTGCGCGTCGTCCGGCGGCGACGACGAGGATCAGCCCGCCCCGATCGCGGCCGGCGAGGTGATCCAGGAGTTCGGCACCGTGCCCGGGATGCCCGCGCTCCAAACCACGGCCATGCCCGATCCGTCGTGGGAGCAGCTCAGCCTCGGCCTCGACATCTCGCCCGCGACGCAGAAGAAGTACGGGACGTTCACGATCTACGTCGTCGACCAGGAGGACATGCAGGCGGTCACCTCGCTCCTGGCCGACAAGGACACGGCGAAGCCCCTCGAGGCCGGCGCCGACGGCATCTACTGGGACTACGACGAGCTGGCCAAGTCGTACGTCGCCCAGAAGCGCTACGGGCCGAACGTCGTCCTCGCCTGGTGGAACGAGAAGGGCCAGAAGGGCACCGACGCGCGCTGGCAGCGGCTCGACAAGCTGATGCAGGGCGTCGTCTCCGAGCAATCGCGCTAAGCTCCCGCCGCTATGGGGCGGCTCGACGGAAAGGTCGTCGTCATCACCGGCGCCGGCGGCGGCATCGGCCGCGAGGCGGCGATCCTCTTCTCCGAGGAGGGCGCGAGCGTCTGCGTCGCCGACATGAGCCGCGAGGCCGGGGAGCGAACCGCGTCCGACGCCCGTGAGGCCTTCTTCCAGCAGGTCGACGTCGCCGATCCGGAGAGCGTGCAGGCGATGTACGCCGCCGCGGCGGAGCGCTACGGCGGGATCGACGTCCTCTACAACAACGCCGGGATCATGCCGGCAGACGACGCGTCCATCCTCGACACCGAGCCGGACGCGTGGCAGCGCGTGCAGGACGTGAACACGAAGGGCGTCTACCTGTGCTGCAAGTACGGAATCCCGCACCTGCTCGAGCGCGGCGGCGGCTCGGTGATCAACGTCGCCTCCTTCGTGGCGCTCGTCGGGGCGGCGACCTCGCAGATCTCCTACACGGCGTCCAAGGGCGCCGTGCTCTCGCTCAGCCGCGAGCTTGCCGTCGAGTTCGCCCGCCGCGGGGTCCGCGTCAACGCCCTCTGCCCGGGCCCGGTCGAGACGCCGCTGCTCATGCGGCTCTTCGCCGAGACCCCGGGCGCGCTCGAGCGGCGCCTGCAGCACCTCCCCATGGGCCGACTCGCGCAGGCGAAGGAGATCGCCCAAGGCGCCCTCTTCCTGGCGAGCGACGAGTCCTCCTACGTCAACGGGGCGACCTTCCTCGTCGACGGCGGCCTGACGGCCGCCTACGTCACAGCCGAGTAGCCGCGGCGCACCCCGGTCAGCGCTTCGTCGGGGTCCATACGGCGACGTTGTTCTCGGGATCCGGAAGGTCAAGACGCGCGCGCTTGACGGGGAGGGAATCGAGTCGTAGCGTGGCCACTCCCTCGAGAGGTGGCCAAAGTGCCGTCCAGCACTTCTCGCACGACGACCGACCTTCGCTCTCCCCGCACGTCCAGGGAGGCCGCGGGCTGGGGCTGCAAAGCAGCTGGATCGAGGGGGCACGCGGTGAAACGGGCATGGACGTGGGAGGTCCTCCTTGACTGAGAACGGCAAGCAGGAAGCCTGGCCGGCGATCTTCGAGCCGCTTCGGTTCCCCCATCTGGAGGTGAAGAACCGGCTCTTCCGCTCGAGCATCTCGGGGCGCTTCGACAACTACGACGGCTCGGGCACCCAGACGCGAATCGACTGGGACGTGAAGTTCGCCCGCGGCGGGATCGGCACCGTCATCTCCTCGAACACCCCGGTGCACCCGCGCGGCCTCATCGTCCCGAACTACGCGCATCTCGACACCGACGACAAGGTGCCGTTCTGGACCGAGCTCGGAGAGCGCGTACGCGACGCGGGCGCGAAGTACATCGTCCAGCTCGCCTTCTCGGGCCGGCAGCGCGACATCCCGAGCGTCGTCTACGACAAGGGTCTCTCCTCCACGGACAAGCCCGACCCGGTCCACGGCTTCCCGTGCGAGAGGATGACGAAGGCGCAGATCGACGAGATCGTCGACTCCTTCGCGCAGGCGGCCCGCCGGGCCCGGGAGGCCGAGCTCGACGGCATCGAGGTGCACGGCTGCAACGGCTACCTGATCACGCAGTTCCTCTCCCCCGCGATCAACGACCGCACCGACGAGTACGGCGGCTCGCTGGAGAACCGCGCCCGGTTTCCGCTCGAGGTCGTGCGCGCGATGCGCAAGGAGATCGGCGACGACTTCCACCTCCAGTTCAAGATCAGCGCCATCGACGACGGCAGAGCGCTCTTCCCCTGGGCGAAGGAGGGGACGACGCTGGAGGACTCGATCAAGGTGTGCAAATGGCTGGTCGAGGCCGGGGTCGACGGGCTCCATATCTCGTCCGGCTACCTCTTCCCGCACCCGCGGAACCCGGCCGGCAAGTTTCCCATCGCCGACGTCATCCGCTCGTACGACACCATGCTCTCGAGCGGGAGGTACACGTTCCGGAACTACCTCATGTTCCGCACGCCGCCGATCAACAAGGCGTTCGCCGCCCTCTGGGAGCGCCGGGTTCGGAAGCTGGGCGTCGAGGGGATCAACCTCGAGCTGGCGCGTGCGATCAAGCGGCAGGTGAACGTCCCCGTGCTCTGCGCGGGCGGGTTCCAGACCGCCTCGGTGATCGCGAGGGCGATCGAAGACGGCTCCGTCGACGGCGTCACCATGGGCCGCCCGCTCATCGCCAACCCGGACCTCCCGAACCTGTTCCAGGAGGGCAACGACCGGGCGCCGCAGCCGTGCACGTACTGCAACAAGTGCCTCATCAGCTTCGTGGAGAACCCGCTCGGCTGCTACGAGGAGAGCCGCTACCACTCCCGCGACGAGATGATCCGCCACATCATGTCGGTCTTCGAGGGAGCACCGCTCCCGGCGGAAGTGAAATGACCGCTCAGGCGATCTTCGAGCCGCTCGCGCTCGGGCCGCTGACCGTTCGCAACCGCGTCCTCCGCTCCAGTGTTGCCGGGCGCTTCGACAACTACGACGGCTCGGGGACGGAGGTGCGGGTCAACTGGGACCTCCGCTTCGCGCGCGGCGGCGTCGGCGCCATCATCTCCTCGAACGCGCCCATCCACGCGCGGGGCAGCATCGTCCCCGGCTACGCGCACATCGACTCCGACGAGACGATTCCGTTCTGGCGCGACCTGGGCCGACGCGTCCGCGAGGCCGGCTGCCCGTACATCCTCCAGATCGTCCACGCAGGCCGCGAGCGGATCGTTCCCTTCCTCCAGTGGGACAAGGCGCTCTCGTCGTCGAGCAGGCCCGAGCCCATGAACGGCTTCCCGGCCGAGGCGATGACGATCCAGGAGATCCAGGACGTCGTCGAGATGTTCGCCGCGGCGGCCCGGCGCACGAAGGAGGCGGGGCTCGACGGGATCGAGATCGCGGGGGCCAACGGGATGCTGCCGACGCAGTTCCTCTCCTCGGGCATCAACGACCGCAAGGACGCCTACGGCGGGCCGCTCGAGAACCGGGCCCGCTTCGGCCTCGAGGTCGTGCGCGCGATCCGCGAGGCGGTCGGGCCGGACTTCTGCGTCGGCTACAAGATCTCCATCCAGGAGAACCTGAACGAGCTGATGCCGTGGCTTCCCAAGGGGAACACGATCGAGGAGTCGCTGCAGATGTGCCGCTGGCTCGAAGAGGCCGGAGCCGACTACCTGCACATCAGCGCCGGGGGCGGCTTTCCACACCCGCGCAACCCGGCGGGCGAGTTTCCGGCGGCGCAGGTCGTGAAGACCTACGACACGATCCTCTCCAGCGGCCGGTACACCTTCCGCAACTACCTCATCTTCCGCACGCCGCCGCTGGCCAAGGTCTTCGGCTGGTGGTGGACACGGCCGCACCGGGACGGGGAGGTCGAGGGGATCAACCTCGCCGACTCCCGCGCGGTGAAGCGGGTCGTCTCGATCCCGGTGGTCGTCACCGGAGGGTTCCAGACCGCGTCGGTGATCGGGAACGCGATCGAGCGCGGGGACTGCGACGGCGTCACGATCGCCCGTCCGCTCGTCGCGAACCCGGACCTCGTCCGCCACTTCGAGCAGGGACGGGACCGCGCGCCGAGGCCGTGCACGTACTGCAACAAGTGCCTCTTCAGCTTCATCGAGCATCCGCTCGCCTGCTACGAAGAGGCCCGCTTCGACTCGCGCGAAGAGATGATGCGCGAAGCGCTCCGCGTCTACGAGACGGCGGCATGACCACCGAGGCGATCTTCCGTCCGCTCGCCTTTCGCAACCTCGAGGTCAAGAACCGTATCCTCCGCTCGAACATCGCCGGCCGGCTCGACGACTACGACGGCGAGGGCACGCAAGCGCGGATCAACTGGGAGTTGAAATTCGCGCGCGGCGGCGTGGGCGCGATCGTCTCGTCGTGGACCGCGGTCGACGAGCGCGGGAAGATCGTCCCCGGGTTCGCGGGGATCGAGACGGACGAGCGCGTCCCCTTCTGGCGCGAGCTCGGCAAGCGCGTGCACGAGCACGACTGCCGCTACATCGTCCAGCTCGCGCACGCCGGGCGCCAGCGCGACGTCCCCACCCTCGCCTACCCCAAGGGCCTCTCCTCCACGAGCAAGCTCGACCCGCTGCACGGCTTCGAGGCGGAACGCGCGACGAGGGCCGAGATCGAGGAGATCAAGCGGTCGTTTGCGGCGGCAGCGCGGCGTGTCCGCGAGGCAGGGCTGGACGGTGTCGAGATCCACGGCGCGAACGGCTACATCTTCACGCAGTTCCTCTCGTCGGCGATCAACGACCGCAAGGACGAGTACGGCGGCCCGCTCGAGAACCGGGCGCGCTTCCTGCTCGAGACCGTTCGGGCGATCCGTGAGGAGATCGGTGACGACTTCCACCTGCAGGTCAAGATCTCCACGACCGAGTACGCGAACGCGTTCCTCCCCTGGCTCGGCAAGGGGAACACGATCGAGGACTCCGTCCAGGTCTGCCGCTGGCTCGAGGAGGCAGGCGCAGACGCGATCCACGTCTCCTCGGGGAGCACGTTCCCCCACCCGGAGAACCCCGCCGGCGAGTTCTCGCTCGAGGACATGGTGCGGACCTACGACATCATGCTTTCCAGCGGGAAGCACACGTTCCGCAACTACCTGCTCTTCCGGCTCTGGCCGGTCAACCGCGTGATGAAGGCACGCTGGGAGCGCGATCCCGCCAAGGTCCCCGGGCGCTCGCTGCCCGACTCGGCCGCCGTGAAGAAGGCTGTCGGGATCCCGGTGATCGTCACCGGCGGCTTCCAGCAGGCGTCGCTCATCGCGGGCGCGCTGGAGCGCGGCGATTGCGACGCGGTCTCGATCGCACGCGGGCTCGTGGCGAACAACGACCTCGTCGAGCTCTTCCGCCAGGGCCACGACCTGCCGCCGAAGCCGTGCACGTACTGCAACAAGTGCCTGTACAACGTGCTCGAGCATCCGATCGGCTGCTACGACGAGCGCCGCTTCCCCTCACGGGAGGCGATGATCGAACAGGTGATGTCCGTCTACACCCCGGCCTGAGCGGCGCAAGCCGACCCCGGGATCTCCACGCGACGCTAGTGCAGCTTCTCGCCGCGCTCGAGCATCCCGACGAACTTCTCCAGGCGCCGCACGCGGGTCTCCGGCTTCTTCGCGTCCTCGAGCCGGTAGATGATCGCGTAGCGGTTCGCGCTGTTGAGCGTGGCGAAGGACTCGGCGGCCTTCGGGTTCGCATCGAGCGCCTGCTGCAAGTCGTCGGGAACCTCAGCGTTCGAGGGCGAGGCGTACGCAGCCGTCCACCGTCCATCGGCCTTGGCCAGCGCAACCTGCTCCAGGCCGGCGCGCTTCATCCGGCCCTGCTTCGTCAGCTCGGCGATCTTCTCACGATTGATGCCGGACCACTTGCTCCGCGCTCGGCGCGGCGTGAACTTCTGCAGGTAGAAGCGCTCGTCGTAGGAGGCGACCTGGCTGTCGATCCAGCCGTAACAGAGGGCAACGTCGAGGGCCTCCGCGTAGACCACGCTGCTCACGCCGGAGCCCTTCTTCGCGAACCTGACCCAGACGCCGTCGGAGGTCGCGTGCTCGGCGTCGAGCCATGCCTCCCACTCGCCCTGCGACGCGAAGGCGACGATCGGCTTGCCGTCCTTGCCCTGTTCCTCCGGCACGGCGCCAGTATGCGGAATCCGAGTATCAAGCTGCCGGTTCTCGGAGCCGATGAGTGGACCGTGCGCGCGACGATCCTCGGCACTGTCGGGGTCCTCTGGGGAGGAGCGATCATCGCGAGCGGAATCCTGGATCGAACCGAGTCGCCCGACGCGGCCCACGTGATCGGCGACCTGATGGCGATGGCCTTCGGCGCCCTCCTCCTGGCCGCGGGCGCCCGCGCCCTGGTTCGGCGCTATCTCTAGGCATGAGGCTCGTCACGTCATTGGGGCTTGACAAGCACCCATCGCTATCACCACACTTCAACGCAGCTTGACGAGGCACGAGACCACATCGCCCAGCATCGCCGGCTCCGCCCGGACGCTCGCGCTCGCCCTCGTCGTGATCCTCATCGGCATTCTCCCCCTCTAGGGGGAGAAGCGACTCACGCGCCGAGCAGGCGCATACGCCGACCGAATCACAGGAGTAATGCGCCTCCACACGGAGGCAGAGAGGATGAGCAGTGAGCCGCAAAATCACGATCTTCGACACGACGTTGCGCGACGGCGAGCAATCGCCGGGCATCGCGCTGTCGCCGGACGAGAAGGTGGAGATCGGGACGCAGCTCGAGCGGCTCGGAGTCGACATCGTCGAGGCAGGGTTTGCGGTCTCCTCGCCGGGAGACTTCGAAGGCGTCAGAGCAGTCGCCGCCGCAGTCGAGCGTCCCACGGTCGCCTCTCTTGCGCGCACGCGCAAGGAGGATCTCGACGCCGCCGCGGAGGCCCTCGCGAACGCGCGACGTTCGCGCATCCACGTCTTTCTCGCCACCAGCCCCATCCACATGGAGCGCAAGCTCCGCCTCGAGCCCGAGGAAGTCGTCGAGCAGGCCCGCTGGGCGTGCGGCTACGCCCGCAGCCTCGTGGACGAGGTCGAGTTCTCCTGCGAGGACGCGACCCGCTCGGAGCCGGCCTTCGCCGCGCGCGTCTGCGGTGAGGCCGTTCGCGCCGGGGCGACGACGATCAACCTCCCCGACACGGTCGGCTATTGCCTTCCCCACGAGTACGCGGAGTTCGTGAGCGAGGTGAGGCGGCTGTGCCCCGAGCTGAAGCACGCCGTGCTCTCCGTTCACTGTCATGACGACCTCGGGCTCGCCGTCGCCAACACGCTCGCCGGCGTGCAGGCCGGAGCAACCCAGGTCGAGGCGACGATCAACGGCCTCGGCGAGCGGGCCGGCAACGCCGCGCTCGAGGAGGTCGTGATGGCCCTGCGCGTCCGCCGGGCGGCCTTCGAGGTCGAGACCGACGTCAACGTCGGCGAGATCGGCCGCACCTCGCGCCTCGTCGAGGAGCTCACCGGCTACCGCGTCCAGAAGAACAAGGCGATCGTCGGAGCGAGCGCCTTCGCCCACGAGGCCGGAATTCACCAGGACGGGATGCTCAAGGACGCGGCGACCTACCAGATCATGGATCCGACCGAGCTCGGCCTCGTCATGTCGCTGCCGCTCGGGAAGCACTCCGGCCGGCACGCGTTCGCGCGGGCCTGCGCCGAAGCCGGGGTCAAGCTCGACGCCGACGGCCTGAACGAAGCGTTCGCGCGCTTCAAGCGGCTTGCCGATACACGGAAGCACGTGACCCTCGGCGACGTGTTCGAGGAGGTGAGCGTGCGATGAGGAAGAAGCGCTACACGGTCGCCTGTCTCTCCGGAGACGGGATCGGGCCGGAGGTGACGGCCGAGGCGAGCCGCGCGCTCGCGGTCGTGTCCGGCATGCACGGCTTCCAGATCGACGAGGTGCACCTGCCCTTCGGCGGAGACGCCGTGCGACGTTTCGGGCACCCGCTCCCGCCGGTGACCCGGGCCGCCTGTGCGGAGGCCGACGCGATGCTGGTCGCCGCAACCCGTGAGCCCGCGCTCGAGGTCCTGAAGGCCGAGCTCGACCTACGCTGGCGGATCACGCGCGTGTGCGCCCGCGGCAGCGAGCTGGCCGTCGTCAGCCCGCTGCCAGACGACGCCGCGCAGCTCGCGGTCGAGAGCGCCTTCAGGCTGGCCTTCAGCCGTCGCGCGCGCCTCACCTCGGTCGGGACCAGCGCCGGCTGGCTTGCGGCGCTGGCAGCCGGGGGCGAGCGCTGGGAGGGCGTTGTCGTGGAGCATTTGCCCTTCGAGGCCGCCGTGACCGGGCTCCTGCACGACCCGTCGGACTTCGACGTCATCGTCAGCGAGCAGCCCTTCGCCGAGGCGCTGGCGAGCACCGCCGCGTTCGCCCACAAGGGCACGCGCATGGTCGCTTCGGGCCGGGTCGGACCGGACGGGAAGGGCATGTTCGGGCCGACGCACGGCTCTGCGCTCGAGATCGCAGGGCAGGGCGTCGCCAACCCGAGCGCAATGCTGCTTGCCGCAGCCCTCATGCTGGGCGAGGGCCTGGGCGAGCGAAGCGCCGCGCGCACGCTGGAGCGCGGTGTGCTGGAGACGCTCGAGACGGGCGTCCGCACTCCGGACATGCTCTCCTCGGGCGCTGGGGCGACCACGCGCGAGTTCATGGACACGTTGCTCGCCTCGCTGCCCGCCGCCCGCCGGGACACGGAGTTCGCGGGGGTGGTCGCATGAAGATGCTCGGCTCGGATGCGATCCTGCGCTCGCTCGAGGCGGAGGGCGTCGACGTCGCCTTCGGGATTCCGGGCGGCGCCATCCTCCCGCTGTACGACGCCTTCGCGCGCGGCACGACCGTCCGCCACGTCCTCGCCCGCCACGAGCAGGGCGCGGGGCACATGGCGGAGGGCTACGCCCGCGCGTCGGGACGGCCCGGGGTCGCCATCGCGACGTCCGGCCCCGGCGTCACGAATCTCGTCACGCCGATCGCGGACGCCTGGATGGACTCGACGCCGCTCGTCTGCATCACGGGCCAGGTGCGAACGACCCTCATCGGCACGGATGCGTTCCAGGAGACCGATGCGACCGGCATCACGCTCCCGATCGTCAAGCACTCCTGGCTCGTCCAGGACGTCGAGGAACTCCCGCACGTGCTCAAGGCGGCCTTCCACATCGCCCGAACCGGGCGTTCAGGCCCGGTCCTTGTGGATGTCGCGAAAGACGTGCAGGAGGCGGAGATCGACTTCACGTACCCCCATCAAGTCGATCTCCCAGGGTGGAGACCACCTGCCAGTGTCCACCCACGACAGGTCCGCGAGGCGGCGAGGGCCCTGCTCGCCGCCTCACGACCTGTCCTCTACGTCGGCGGCGGCGTGGTCAACGGTGACGCCTGCAACGAGCTCCTCGAGCTCGCCGAGGCGACCGGCATCCCGGTGATCACGACGCTGATGGCGAAGAGCGCGTTCCCGGAGTCGCACCCGCTCTGCTACGGCCCGCCCGGCATGCACGGCTCGAAGTGGGCGAACTGGGGCCTGAACAAGGCCGACCTGATCGTCGCCGTCGGCGCGCGCTTCGACGACCGGGTGACCGGCAAGCTGTCCGCGTTCGCCCCCGGCGCCAAGGTGATCCATTTCGACATCGACGCCGCGGAGATCGGAAAGCTGCGTCACGCCGACATCCCGGTCACCGGCCCCCTGCAGCCGGCGCTCTCCGAGCTGACGAAGGCGTTCCGGGCCGAGTCCGAGCCCGGCCGTCAGGGCCCCGTCGCCTGGAGGCGCCAGCTCGACGAGTGGCGTGAGCAGTTCCCCTACCGCTACGTGCGAGAGGGCGAGTACCTGAAGCCGCAGGCGGTCATCGAGACCCTGCGCGACCTGACCGGCGACCGGGACGTCGTCTGGACGACGGGCGTCGGCCAGCACCAGATGTGGGCGATGCAGTACCTCGTCTGCGAACGTCCGCGGACCTTCATCACCTCGGGCGGCCTCGGGACGATGGGGTACGGCGTTCCGGCCGCGATCGGCGCCAAGGCCGCACGCCCGGACGCAACCGTCGTCTGCATCGACGGGGACGGCTGCTTCCAGATGACCTCGCAGGAGCTCGCCACCTCGGTGCTCGAGGGGCTGCCCATCGTCGTCGTCATCGTCAACAACGGCTGGCTCGGCATGGTGCGCCAGTGGCAGGAGATGTTCTACGCAAACCGCTTCTCCGAGACGCACCTGACGCATCAGGTGCCCGACTACGCGCAGCTCGCCGAGGCCTACGGCGCGGCCGGCTTCACGGTCGACTCCGACGACGACCTCGAGAGCGTCCTCGAGGAGGCGCTCTCGTGCGGGCGCACCGCGGTGGTCGACGCCCGGTGCGACCCCCAGGAGAAGTGCTTCCCGATGATTCCCGCAGGCGCCGCGGGAACCGACGTCATCGAGTTCTCCGAAGAGGAGACCGTCGAGGCGTGAGACATACGGTCTCCGTCCTCGTCGAGAACAGGCCGGGAGCGCTCGCCCGGGTCTCGAACATGTTCGCGCGGCGTGGCTTCAACATCGAGAGCCTCGCCGTCGGGCCGACGGAGCGCCAGGACGTCTCGCGCATCGTCCTGACCGTCGACTGCCCGGCGAACCTGCTCGAGCAGATCGAGAAGCAGATGCACAAGCTCGTCAACGTCCTGCGCGTCTCGACGCTCGAGGCCGGCGAGGCCGTCGAGCGCGAGCTCGCGCTCGTCCGCGTCTCGGCCGACCCGAGCCGGCGCGCGGAGCTGATCGCGCTGGCCGACGTCTTCGACGCCAAGGTCGCCGACCTCGGCCCCGACTCCATGGTCTTCGAGGCCGTGGGGACGCCGGAGCAGCTCGAGTCCTTCCAGGAGCTCCTCCGTCCGCACGGCCTGATCGAGCTCGCCCGCACGGGGCGGATCGGGCTCGCGCGGGCATCCGCGAACCGCAGCCCCCGTCCCCAGCACGTCCTCCGCTAGAAAGGATCGAATCTCATGGCAACCGTCCACCGCGAAGGCAGCATCGACCTCCTCTCCGGGAAGGTGGCCGTCCTCGGCTACGGCAGTCAGGGCCACGCCCACGCCCTCAACCTGCGCGATTCCGGCGTCGACGTCGAGGTCGGGCTCCGCGAAGGGAGCTCGTCCTGGACGGCTGCCGAAGAGGCCGGGCTCACCGTCAAGACGTTCGCCGAGGCAGTGCGCGGCGCGCAGCTCGTCGCCATCCTCCTCCCCGACCATGTCCAGAAGGGCGTCTACGAACGCGACGTCGCCCCGAATCTCGAACCGGACGCTGCTGTCCTCTTCGCCCATGGCTTCAACGTCCACTTCGGGCAGATTCAGCCCGAGCCGGGACACGACGTGATCATGGTCGCACCCAAGGGGCCCGGGCACCGCGTTCGCCAGCTGTTCGAGGCGGGCGCGGGCACTCCGGGGCTCGTCGCCGTCGCCCAGGATGCGAGCGGGAACGCGTTCGACCTCGCGCTCGCCTACGGCACGGCCATCGGCTGCGGGCGCGCGGGGATGATCGCGACGACGTTCGCAGAGGAGACCGAGAGCGACCTCTTCGGCGAGCAGGCCGTGCTGTGCGGCGGGGTCTGCGCGCTCATGCAGGCGGGCTTCGAGATCCTCGTGGACGCGGGCTACCAGCCCGAGATCGCCTACTACGAGTGCATCAACGAGCTCAAGCTGATCGTCGACCTGATCTACGAGGGCGGCTTCGGCCACATGCGCGACTCGATCTCCGACGTGGCGGAGTACGGTGACCTCACGCGCGGCCAGGTCGTCATCGACGAGCACGTGAGGACGAACATGAGGCAGCTGCTCGAGGACATCCGCAACGGCACGTTCGCGCGCGAGCTGATCGCCGAGGAAGAGGCCGGCCGGCCACGCATGACGGCGCTCCGGCGTATGGCCGCACGCCACCCTGTGGAGGCCGTCGGCGGCGAGCTTCGCGAGCTGGCGGGCCGCGAAGGCCTCCTCGGCGCGGAGGCCCGTGTCGTCCCCAGTTGATGTCCCCGTAGCCCTTCTGGGCTACGGGACCGTCGGCTCGGCCGTCGACCGGCTCCTCGGGGAGAACGCAGACGACATCGAACGGGCCACGGGGCACCGCCTCAGGGTCGTTCGGGCCCTCGTCCGCGACCCCGCGAAGGAGCGGCCGCACAGGCCGGCCGACGGCGTCCTCACCACCGACTTCGCCTCCATCCGGGACGACCCCTCCATCGCTCTCGTCGCCGAGGTCATGGGCGGGCTCGAGCCGACCGGCGAGCACGTGCTCGAGCTCCTGCGCGCGGGGAAGCCGGTCGTCTCGGCCAACAAGCAGCTGATCGCGCGGCGCGGCGCCGAGCTCTTCTCCACCGCCTCCGAGGCGGGCGTCCAGCTCCGCTTCGAGGCCAGCGTGTGCGCCGCGATCCCCGTGATCAAGATCCTGCGCGAGGCGCTGGTCGCGACCAACGTCCACCGCGTGCTCGGGATCGTGAACGGGACGACCAACTTCATCCTCACGAAGATGGAGGAGGGCGCCGAGTACGAGGAGGCGCTCGCCGACGCGCAGCGGCTCGGCTACGCCGAAGCGGATCCGACCGAGGACGTGAACGGAGCTGACGCCGCCGCCAAGATGGCCATCCTCGCCACGATCGCGTTCGGCTCGCGCGTGACCCTCGACGACGTCTCGTACGACGGGATCGAGCGGGTGACGAGCGAGCATGTCCGCGCGGCCCGCGAGATGGAGATGGTCGTGCGCCTGATCGGCGCGGCCACGCTCACGGACGGGAGAGTCGACGTGCGCGTCGGGCCTGCTCTCGTCGACCGCCACCACCCCCTCGCGGCCGTCGAGGGCGCCTTCAACGCCGTCATGCTCCAGGGCGACGCGATCCAGGAGATCACGCTCGAAGGCCCGGGCGCCGGAGGCATGGAGACCGCGTCGGCAGTCGTCGCCGACATGGTCAGCGTGATCGGCACGACCGGCACCGGCTTCCTCCAGAACGACGCGTGCTGGCGGGAGCTCGAGCGGCTACCGAGCGGGGAGATGCGCTCGCCCTACTACCTCCGCATCGAGGTGGACGACGTGGCGGGCGTGCTCGCGCAGATCGCCCTGCGGCTCGCCGCGCATCGCGTCTCGATCGCCAGGCTGATCCAGCATCAGGAGAACGGCTCCGCCACGCTCCACGTCGTCACGCACGAGGGCGCCGAGGGCGACCTGAGAAGCGCGCTCGAGGAGATCGAGTCCCTGCCCGAGACAAAGGGCGCGCCTTCCGCGCTGCCGGTTGTCTCCGACCGCGGCGTCCCCGGCCTCGGCTGGGCCTAGACCGGTGTCCACGAGTAGGGTCAGGGCGATGACGATCCCGCTCGCCGAGCGCTACCGCGGCCGCCTCCCCCTGACCGACTCCACGCCCGTGGTCTCGCTCGGCGAGGGGTCGACGCCCCTCCTTCCGGCTCCCCGGCTCTCGGCGCGGCTGGGCGTCGAGCTCTGGCTCAAGTGGGAAGGCGGGAACCCGACCGGGAGCTTCAAGGACCGCGGGATGACGGTTGCGGTCTCGAAGGCGGTCGAGGCGGGCGCGGTCGCCGTCGTCTGCGCGTCGACGGGCAACACGGCAGCCTCCGCCGCGGCGTACGCAGCGCGAGCCGGGATCACCGCGGTCATCCTTCAGCCGGCCGGCGCGGTGGCGCGGGGCAAGATCGCCCAGGCTCAGGCGGTCGGGGCGCGGTTGCTCGAAGTGCAGGGCCCGTTCGAGGCGGCGCTGGAGGCCGCTCAAGAGCTCGGGCGACGCGGCACCTACACGCTGGTGAACTCGCTCAACCCGCATCGCCTCGAGGGCCAGAAGACCGCCGCCTTCGAGATCGTCGAGGAGCTCGGCGGCGCTCCCGACGCGCTGGCGCTTCCGTACGGCGGCGGCGGGAACACGCGCGCCTACGCGCTCGGCTTCGACGAGGCCGGCGCCGGCCTGCCGCCGTTCGTCGCCGCCGAGGCCTCCGCCCGTGCCTACACGATGGCGACCGCGATCCGCATCGCCGAGCCTGCCCACCGGGGGCCGGCCGAGGAGGCGATCGCACGCTCGGGAGGCTCGGTCGTCCCTCTCGCCGACGAGGAGATCCTCGCAGCCTGGCGCGACCTCGCCGAGCTCGAGGGAGTCTTTTGCGAGCCCTCCTCCGCTGCCGGCCTTGCCGCCCTCGCGCGCGAGCGGCCGCCGGCGGGCGCCCGCGTCGTCTGCGTGATCACCGGCCACGGCCTCAAGGACCCGGAGGCGGCAGCCCGCCTCTCCACCCCGCCCCTCTCGGTCCCGCCGGACCCCGACGCGATCGCGGAGGCCGCAGCGTGAAGCTCACGGTCCGCGCTCCGGCGACCACGGCCAATCTCGGCGCCGGATTCGACTGCGCCGCGGTCGCGCTCGACCTCTGGAACGAGCTCGAGGTCTCCGACGGAGGGACGCCGGACCGGACACATCTCGGCGTCCAGGCCTTCGAGCGCGTCGATCCCGCGGACGGGCTTCGGTTCGAGTGGTTCGATCGCATCCCGCGGGAGCGGGGGCTGGGGTCGAGCGCCGCCGTGATCGCGCTCGGCCTCGTGGCCGCCGCGCACATCGCCGGCCGCGAGCCGGATCCCGAGTGGCTTCTCCGCGAGGGCCTCCCGCTCGAGGGGCATGCCGACAACCTGGCTGCAGCCCTCGCCGGCGGCGCCTGTCTGACCTCCGGAGGCCGCATCCACCGGGTCGCCGACGGCGTGCCCGCCGTCCCGATCGCGCTCGTTCCCGAGACGACCGTCGCCACGGCGGAGGCGCGGGCCGCGCTCCCCGAGCAGGTCCCCTTCGGAGACGCCGTCTTCTCCGTCGGGCGCTCCGCGCTTCTGGGCGCCGGGCTCGCGGCGCACTCGGAGGAGATCTTCGCAGCCTCGCTGAACGACCGACTGCACGAGCCCTACCGCGCGGAGCATGCTCCACTGCTCGAGGAGGTGCGCCAGGAGCCCCCGGTGGGGGCGCTCGGCGCGACCATCTCGGGCTCGGGCCCGACCGTGATCGTCTGGGCCCACTCACACCAGGCCGAGGACTGCTCGGTCGAGCTCTCCAAGCGCTTCCCCGACGTCGAGGTCCTCTGGATGTCGACCTCCGCGAAAGGAGCCGAAGTCACATGAGCGATCCCTACGACCGCCCGTCCGACCCTGCGAAGCGGCACAGTGCCGCGCTTACCGACGGCCCCGAACGAGCGCCCGCGCGCGCGATGCTGAAGGGGATCGGCCTCACCGACGACGACCTCGCCCGCCCGCTCATCGGCGTCTCCACGACCTGGATCGAGACGATGCCGTGCAACTTCAACCAGCGCGAGCTGGCCAAGCACGTCAAGGCCGGCGTGCGCGCGGCCGGGGGCACGCCGGTGGAGTTCAACACCATCTCGGTGAGCGACGGCGTCTCCATGGGGACAGAGGGGATGCGCGCGTCCCTCGTCTCCCGTGAGGTGATCGCCGACTCGATCGAGCTGGTCGCGCGCGGTCACCTCTTCGACGGCCTCGTCTGCCTCGTCGGCTGCGACAAGACGATCCCCGCGGCGGTGATGGCGCTGGCGCGGCTCGACCTGCCGGGCCTCGTCCTCTACAACGGCTCGATCGCGCCCGGCCGCTTCCGCGGGAAGGACGTGACCATCCAGGACGTCTTCGAGGCGGTCGGCGCCCACGCCGTCGGAAGGATGTCCGGCCAGGAGCTGCACGACCTCGAGGACGTCGCCTGCCCGGGCGCCGGGGCCTGCGGTGGCCAGTTCACCGCCAACACGATGTCGACCGCGCTCGAGTTCCTCGGCATCAGCCCGGCGGGGCTGAACGGCATCCCGGCGCTCGCGCCGGCCAAGAACGAGGCGGCAGAGCAGGCAGGGCGGCTCGCCATGGATCTCCTGCGCCGGGACGTGCGGCCCTCACAGGTGCTCACGCTCGACGCGCTGGAGAACGCGATCGCGTCGATCGCGGCCACCGGCGGCTCGACGAACGGCGTCCTCCACCTGCTCGCCATCGCCCGCGAGCTCGGCATCCCTCTCTCCATCGACGACTTCGAGCGCATCGCCGCGCGAACCCCGGTCGTCGCCAGCCTCAAGCCCGGCGGGCGCTTCGTGGCCACGGACGTCTACGAGGCGGGCGGCGTCGCACTGGTCGCACGCGAGCTGCTCAAGCGCGAGCTGGTGCACGCCGGCGCGCCCAACGTGGACGGGCGCTCACTGGGCGAGATCGCCGCGGCCGTCGAAGAGCGGCCCGGGCAGGAGGTCGTTGTCCCGATCGAGACACCGCTGAAGCCGACCGGCGGGCTCGCCATCCTTTACGGCAACCTTTCGCCCGAGGGCTGCGTGGTCAAGCTCGCCGGCCACGAGCGCCTGCTCCACCGCGGCCCGGCGCGCATCTTCGACTCCGAGGAAGCCTGCTTCGCGGCCGTGAAGGCGCGCCGGATCCAGTCAGGCGACGTGATCGTCATCCGCTACGAAGGCCCGGCCGGCGGGCCTGGCATGCGGGAGATGCTGCACGTCACCGCCGCCATCGTCGGCGAAGGCCTCGGCGACGAGGTCGCGCTCGTCACGGACGGGCGCTTCTCCGGCGCGACCCACGGGTTGATGGTCGGCCACGTCTCGCCCGAGGCCGCCCGCGGCGGGCCCCTCGCGGCGCTTCAGGACGGGGACGTCGTCGTCGTGGACGTCGAGGGGCGCGAGCTGCGAGCCGAGCTCTCGGACGACGAGCTCGCGGCGCGGCTCGCCGACTGGCAGCCCCCGGAGCCGCGGTACACGCAGGGCGTCTTCGCCAAGTACGCAGCGCTCGTCTCCTCGGCCTCCGAGGGCGCCGTCACGAGCAGCCCGTAGTGAGGATCGCCCTTCTCCCCGGCGACGGCATCGGCCCCGAGGTCGCAGCCGCGGCCGCCCGCGTCCTGCAAGAGCTGCCGCTCGACCTCCAGCTGGAGGAGCACCTCTTCGGCGGGGCGGCGATCCACGCCACGGGCGATCCGCTTCCCCCCGAGACGCTCGCGGCCGCGAAGGGCGCGGACGCCGTCCTCATGGGCGCGGTCGGCGCGCCGGAGTTCGACGGCGCGACGGTCCGGCCGGAGCAGGGCCTCATCCGGCTGCGCGGCGAGCTCGACGTCTACGCGAACCTGCGGCCGGCGCGCGGCGAGGGCGTCGACCTGCTCGTCGTGCGGGAGCTGGTCGGCGGGCTCTACTACGGGGCCCGTGGGGTCCGGGACGACGGCACCGTCTTCGACACGATGGAGTACCGGCCCGACCAGGTCGAACGCATCGCGCGGCGGGGGTTCGAGCTGGCCCGCGGGAGGCGGAGCCACGTCACCTCGGTCGACAAGGCGAACATCCTCGACACTTCGCGGCTGTGGCGCGCGACGGTCGAGAGCGTGGCGGCCGACTACCCGGACGTCGAGCTCGAGCACATGCTGGTGGACAACTGCGGCCTCCAGCTCGTGATCGCGCCCGGCCGCTTCGACGTCCTCCTGACGGAGAACACCTTCGGCGACATCCTCTCCGACGTCGCCGCGGGGATGACCGGCGGGCTCGGGCTCGCCGGCTCCGCCAGCCTCGGCGACGGCCGCCCCGGGATCTTCGAGCCGGTGCACGGCTCGGCGCCCGACATCGCGGGGAAAGGGATTGCGAACCCTGCGGCGATGCTCCGCTCGGCGGCGCTCATGCTCGCGCACGGGCTCGGCGAGCCGGCCGTGGCGACGCGGCTGGAGGCGGCGGTCGACTCCGCGCTCACGACGACGCGGCCGCCCGATCTCGGCGGCAGGGCAACGACCCCGGAGTTCGTCGAAGCCGTGCTCCGGGCGCTTCAGCCTTGACGGGCGTCCGCCCGGGCCGGTAACGTCCGCCGTTCCGAGTCGCCGAGGACGGCGGCCCGGAGAGGCATTGAGGCCTCAGGAGCGATCTTCGGCTCCTGGGGCTTTTTTCGTGGTCCGGGAAAGGAGCGGCGATGGTGAAGGTCGAGGCGGTGGTGCTGAGAGAGCGGATCGAGACGGTCATCGAAGCCGTCGAGACGGAGGCCGGTCACGTCGGGGTGACGGTGATCGAGGCGGTCGGGCACGGCCGCCAGCGCGGCATCACACACGAGTACCGCGGGCGCATCTTCGAGTCGCGCTTCCTGCCCAAGGCGCTGCTCATGTTCGTGGTCGACGACAACAGGGCGGACGCCGTGGTCGCCACGATCGTGGATTCGGCGCGCAGCGGCAACGAGGCGGGCGACGGGATCGTCTGGACGTCGCACGTCGAGAACGTCACCCACAACCGCACTGGGCGCAGCCTGGAGGAGGTCGAGGCGTGATGAGCACACAGCAGCTCGCCATCGCCACGAGCACGGTGTGGGTGGTCATCGCCGCCGTGCTGGTCATGTTCATGCAGGCCGGCTTCGCCTTCCTCGAGGCCGGGCTGACCCGGATGAAGAACGTCGGGCACATCGCGGCGAAGAACGTGCTCGTGCTCGCGCTCGCCTCGATCGTCTACTACTTCGTCGGCTTCGGGCTCGCGTTCGGCGACGGAGGCAACGGGCTCGTCGGCGGCTCGGGCTTCGCCCCCTCCGTGGACGAGCTCATGGCCGTCGGCACCGCGCCCTTCTCCTGGTTCAGCTCGATCCCCGGCGCCGCCGGCTACCTCTTCGAGGTCGTCTTCTGCGCCGTCTCGCTGGCGATCGTCTGGGGCGCCATGGCCGAGCGGACGCGCCTCTGGGTGTATTTCGCCTTCGGCGTCGCCTACACCCTCGTCTACTCCATCGTCTCCCACTGGATCTGGAGCCCGGACGGCTGGCTCTTCGCCCGTGGGATGCAGGACTTCGCCGGCTCGACGGTCGTGCACTACCAGGGGGCGCTCGCCGGGCTCGCCGGCGCGCTCCTCCTCGGCCCCCGCATCGGGAAGTTCGGCTCGGATGGCAAGCCGAACGCGATCCCGGGGCACAACATGGCCTACACGACGCTCGGCGTGCTGATCCTCTGGTTCGGGTGGTTCGGCTTCAACCCGGGCTCGACGCTCAGCGTCGACTTCGGCGGCGTCGGCTTCTTCTCGTACGTCGCCCTGAACACGAACATCGCGGCGGCGGCGGGCGTCCTCGGCGCGGTGATGACGTCGTGGCTCGTGGTGAAGAAGCCCGACCTCTCGATGATGCTGAACGGCGCCATCGCGGCGCTGGTGGCCATCACCGCGGCGTGCGCGTTCGTGGCGCCGTGGGCCGCCATCGTCATCGGCTTCGTCGCCGGGATCATCGTCGTCCTCGGAGCTCTCGCCGTCGAGCGGGTCCGCATCGACGACCCCATCGGCGCGATCGCCGCGCACGGCATGGCGGGAGTCTGGGGAACGCTCGCGCTCGGCTTCCTCACCGTGCCCGAGCTCGCCTCGAACGTCGCCACCGGCTCGGCAGGCCTCTTCTACGGCGGCGGGCTGCACCAGCTCGGCGTCCAGGCACTGGGTCTCCTGACCGTCGGCGTGTTCACCTTCGGTGCGTCCTTCCTGATCCTCTTCCTCATGAAGGTGACGGTGGGGATTCGCGCCGAGCCGGAGACCGAGACCGCCGGTCTCGACGTCTCCGAACACGGCATGTGGGGCTACCCCGAGTTCTACATCCCGGTCCCGGGCGGCTACGGCACCGAGTCGCACGGGCATCTGCTCGGGCACGGATCGGCGCGCACGGAAGCAGCGCCGGTGCGTGCAGAGCCGGTCACCGAAGCCGGCTGAGGCCTCCTTTGGAGCGCCGGGCGTCCGTCACGCGGACGCCCGGCGCCTATCCGAGGACGCGGGTGTCGACCGGCGAGGGGCGGGCCGCCTCGAAGGCGGCGATCTCGTCGCCGTGCCTGAGGGTGAGCCCGATGTCGTCGAGGCCCCCGAGCAGGCGGCGCCGGTCGAACGAGTCGAACTCGAAGCGGTACGGGCCGGCCGTCTGCGCCTCGAGGTCGATGGTCAGCTCGGCGCCCGAGCCCTCTCCGATCAACGCCTGGACCTCGTCCTCGGGCAGCGTGACGGTGAGCAGGCCGATCTTCAGCGAGTTCGTGCGGAAGATGTCCCCGAACGACGGGGCGACGATCACGTCGAAGCCGTAGTCCTGCAGCGCCCAGGCGGCGTGCTCGCGAGACGAGCCGCAGCCGAAGTTCCGGCCCGTGAGGAGGATGGTCGCGCCCTGCGCCTCGGGCCGGTTGAGCTCGAAGTCGGGCTCCTTCGCCCAGTCGAAGAAGAGGAACTCGCCGAAGCCCGTCCGCTCGATCCGCTTGAGGAACTGCTTCGGGACGATCTGGTCGGTGTCGACATCCGCGCGGTCGAGCACCGCGACCTTCCCGGTCGTGCGCCGAAACGCCTTCATGCGACCGGCTCCAGCGCGAGCTCGCGGACGTCCACGAAGTGGCCGGCGAGCGCGGTCGCCGCCGCCATCGCCGGGCTCACGAGATGCGTGCGCCCTCCGCGCCCCTGGCGTCCCTCGAAGTTCCGGTTCGACGTCGAGGCACAGCGCTCGCCCGGCTGCAGGATGTCGGGGTTCATGCCGAGGCACATGGAGCAGCCGGCCCGGCGCCACTCGAAGCCGGCGGCCTCGAAGACGCGGTCGAGCCCCTCCTCCTCGGCCTGGCGCTTCACGCCGGCGGAGCCGGGGACGACCAGCGCGCGCACCCGCGGGTGGACGTGCTTGCCGGCGACGACGCTCGCCGCCTCGCGCAGGTCCTCGATGCGCGCGTTCGTGCACGAGCCGATGAAGACGCGATCGACCTCGATGTCCTGGATGGGCGTGCCCGGCTCGAGCGCCATGTAGGCGAGAGCACGCTCGGTGGCGTCTCGCTCGGCCGGGTCGTCGAAGTCGGCGGGATCCGGGACGACGCCGTCCACGGGGACGACCATGCCGGGGTTCGTCCCCCAGCTCACCTGGGGCGCGAGCTCGCGCACGTCGAGCTCCACCACGCGGTCGTACGCCGCGTCGGGGTCGGAAGGCAGCGCGCGCCAGCGATCGAGCGCCCGCTCCCACTCGGCGTCCTGCGGCGCCGCAGGCCGGCCTTCGAGGTAGGCGAACGTCGTGTCGTCGGGAGCGATCATCCCCGCGCGCGCGCCGGCCTCGATGGACATGTTGCAGATCGTCATGCGGCCCGACATGGGCAGGTCGCGGACGGCTGCCCCCGCGTACTCGATCACGTAGCCGACGCCCCCGGCGACGCCGATGTGGCCGATGGCCCCCAGGATCATGTCCTTGGCCGTGACGCCGAGCGGGAGCGAGCCGGTGAACTCGAGGCGCATCGACTTCGGCTTGCGCTGCGGCAGGGTCTGGGTCGCGAGCACATGCTCGACCTCGGAGGTGCCGATGCCGAAGGCGAGCGCGCCGACGGCGCCGTGCGTCGACGTGTGGCTGTCGCCGCAGACGATCGTCATCCCCGGCTGGGACAGTCCCAGCTCCGGCCCGATCACGTGGACGATGCCCTCGCGCCCGCTCCCGGTCGCGTAGAGGCGCACGCCGAACTCCTCGCAGTTTCGGCGCAGCGCCTCGAGCTGCGCGGCCGCGAGATCGTCCGCGGGCCGGTCGTCCGTCGGAACGTTGTGGTCCATGGTGGCGAGCGTGAGCTCCGGCCGCCGCACCCTTCGCCCCGCCAGGCGCAGGCCCTCGAAGGCCTGCGCCGAGGTCACCTCGTGGACGAGGTGGAGGTCGACGTAGAGGAGCGGCGATTCCCCGTCGGGCTCGGCGACGAGGTGCGCCTCCCAGACGCGGTCGAAGAGCGTCCTTCCCATCCTCGTATTGTGGCGAATCGCGTGCGGGCTTCGCCCGCGGCAGCGAAGCGCGAGCACTCAGTGTGCGAGGGGCCCGTCCGTGAGTGCGACGACCAGCTCCACGCTGAGGACGGCGGCGAGCCCGGACCAGAGCCCCAGCGCCCAGGTGGCGACCCGCCGGGCCCGCAGGACCCGCCATGCAGTCAACCCGGCCACCGACGCACCAGCGGTCGCGTAGACGACCAGCGCCCAGGCAGTGTCACTGTCGGTCCCGGCCGCGATGCCGTGGACGAGCGCGAAGAGCCAGACGGCGAAGTTGAGATAGTGGGCCCGTCTCCAGAACGAGTACGGAAGGGCCGTCCGGTAGCGATTGGTCACTGCGAGGGCGACGAGGAGCTCGGCGGCCACGACACCCGCGGCGACCGCGACCGGGCTGTAGGGGGCCGTGCCCGGGACGACCAGATTGACCAGTGAGAAGTCGAAGTAGTCGTCCAGCCAGAGGCTCAGACCGTGCAGGAGCACAAACGCCCCGGCGAGCAGGCCCGCGAAGCGGTGGACGTCCTGCAGCGCGAACCGGGGCCAGCTGACGTTCGCGCGCCCGGAGAGAAGGAGGCCGAGGACGACCGACGCCGTAAGGAGGACGAACGCCGTCAACCCACCCGCGCGGGCCACGTACCAGGCGGCGTTCGCTACGAGCACGGAACGGCTCCCTTGTGCCGGTCGGCCGGCTCGGCGTCCTCCCTCCACACACGGTTCGTGACGATCTCACGCTCGGCGATGAATCGCCCCGGAAGCCCGCGCTCGTCGAGCCAGTCGGGCCCGTCCGCGCACAGGAGGAAGGCCGCCTTTGCCGCGACGTCGGCTGCGAGAGCGGTCCCGGCGGCGACCGTGACCTGCGCCCAGCGCGAGCGGCTCGGACGACCTGTGCGCGGATCGATCAGATGATGCTGCGGCTCGCCCCCGGACACCCAGCGGCGGCCGGTACTGCCGCTCGTCGCAATGCCGCCGTCCAGCAGCTGGACGGCGCCGCCCTCAGGGAGGGCGACCGTGGTCTCGCCGCGCGTCGCCAGGTCGCCCCCGGCCGACACGAACCCGTTCCCCGAAAGCAGCGAAAGCGCCTCGTCGACCGCAGCCGCCTTGACCACGCCGTTCAGGTCGAGGCGCGTCCCAGCAGGTCGCGTAAGCAGCCGGCCCGACAGGCGCAGCGAGCGCCAGCATCCGAGAGCGGCCCGGCCGTGCGAGCCCGTGTCGCCGGCAATCTCCGCGAAATCGCGGTCATAGCCTGCGGCCTCGATCGCCGCTCCGAGCGTGAGGTCGACCAGTCCGTCAGTCGCAGCCGCCGCGCTCAGGGCCGTTCCGAGGAGCCGGGCGAAGAGCGGCGTGACCGCCACCGTGCCGGCGCCGGCGGAGTTCACCCACGAGAGCTCGCTCTCGGAACGGAAGCGGCTGAAGACGGCGTCCCAGGCCTCGAAGAGCCTCACGATGGCCCTCAGCTCCGCTTCGGTCGCGCCGGCGACGACGACGCACACGCCCATGGCCTCGAGCGAAGCGTTGGGGTTCCGGTCAGGAGACATGAGTCCCTGCGCTCGGAACGCCACCTCCGGAGGGTGCGATGAATCCTGTCCCGAAGTCGAAGTCGCTGTCCGGCTGAGTCTCGCCGTCGCCGCCCGAACCGCCGACGTTCGAGGTCACCGACGCGCCCGTCGATCCGGGATGACTGACGTAGCCGAGCACGAGGGCGACGAGGAAGCTCGCCACCGCAGCCACACCGAGCTTCCTCTTCGCGCCTGCGCTCCGGCGGCGTGCCTCCTCGATTCTGGATGACCGGGTGCTGTCGCCCACGTCTCCTCCTCCTCTCCGTCGGTGAAGTGGCAGTCACGGGTGACGAAACCAGACACCCCTAAGGGGAAGCTGAAAGCGGGCTGAGAGGGGCCTAAGAATCTGTCGCGCGGCGAGGGCGTAGCTCGGCGCTCCCGGCGGGATCGATCGGATACGGTCGCACCCATGTCCGAGCCCGTGCTCTCGGTTCGAGACCTCAATCGCGCCCTGCTCGCGCGTCAGCTCCTCCTCGAGCGGTCGAGGCTGCCGCTGGTGCGGGCCGTCGAACGCGTCGGGGGCATCCAGGCCCAGTACGCCCCCTCGTCGTACATCGGGCTCTGGAGCAGGTTGGAGCGGTTCGCCCTCCGTGACCTCACCCGCGCGCTCGAACAGCGCCGAGTCGTCCAGGGCACGCTCCTTCGCTCGACCATCCACCTCGTGTCGGCGGGCGACTATTGGGCGTTCGCGGTCGGCAGCCGCTCGGCCCGGCAGGAGTCGTGGTTGCGCTTCGACAAGAAGCGGATTTCGAACGCCGACCTGGAGTCGACCGCGAAGTCCGTGCGCGCACAGCTCAGCGGCCGCGTCGCACCCCGCGACGAGCTCCTCGAACTGGCGCGCCGCCGCGATCCCGAGCGTCCGACCCATCTCTGGAACGGGCTCAGCGCCTGGGTGGACCTGGTGCGCGCGCCGCCTTCGGGCACCTGGGAACGACGCCGCGCCGACCTGTACGCGCTCGCCGAGGACTGGATCGGCCCGCCGTCGGTCACCCCGGGCGAGGGGGTCGACCTCCTCCTACGGCGCTACCTCGCGGGCTTCGGGCCTGCCCGCCTCGCGGACGCGGCCAACTGGGCCGGCCTGGCCGTCGGCGAGCTCCAAGCCGCAGCCGAGCGCCCCCGGCTGCGCCGGTTCCGGGACGAAGAGGGCCGCGAGCTCCTCGATCTACCCCGCGCCCCGCTCCCGGACGGCTCCACGCCGGCGCCCCCGAGGTTCCTCCCAACCTGGGACGCGACCCTGCTCGCGCACGCGCGCAGAACGCAGATCCTCCCGGAGCAGTTTCGCCCGCTCGTCTTCGACACGAAGACCCCCCACTCCGCGCCAACGTTCCTCGTGGACGGGGCCGTGGCCGGCAAGTGGGCCGTCGAGCGGAGCGCGAAGGCAGCGGCGCTCACGCTCGAGCCCTTCGAGCGGCTTCCGGCAGCCGCGCGGCGAGAGCTGCAGCAGGAAGGCGAGCGGCTGGTGCGGTTCGTCGAGCCGGACGCCGACTCATACCGGGTGGTCTAGCGGCCCGCGGCGGTCACAATCCAGGGATGACGCGCGATCCCCTGCAGGAGGAAGAGTTCGAATCGCGCTGGGAGGCGGCTCCGGCGGTTGCCCTGGTGATCGGCTTGCAGCTGCTCCTTGCGGGCGTCAGCAAGATGCAGGACTGGGCGCTTTGGCGCCTGCCCTGGTGGGTCTGGCTGCTCCCGGTCGCGGCCGAGATCGCGCTCCTTCTCCCACTTGCCCTCGAGCGTCCGCGCAGGCGGCTCGAGGAGATCGGGCGCAGGAAGACGGCGGCCCTCGCCCTCATCAGCGTCGTGAGCGTCGCCAACGCACTGCTGCTCGTCGCGCTCCTCGCCTCGCTGATCGGCGGTCACGAGCAGAGCGGCGGCGAGCTTCTCTTCAAGGCCGTGACGGTCTGGAGCACGAACGTGATCGCCTTCGGTCTCTGGTACTGGGGTCTCGACCGCGGCGGGCCGGTTCGCCGCTTCCAGCCCGACCCGCCGCTACCCGACTTCCAGTTCCCGCAGATGGAGAACCCGCAGCTGGCCGAGCCGGGTTGGCTCCCGGCCCTCTTCGACTACATGTACGTCTCCTTCACCAACTCGATCGCGTTCAGCCCGACGGACGCGATGCCGCTCACCCGCCGCGCAAAGCTCCTGATGCTGTCGGAGTCGGCGATCTCGGCGATCACGGTCCTGCTCGTCGCGGCGCGCGCGATCAACATCCTCAGGTAGACCCCGTCGGCCCGTGGGTGAGCGGCGTTGACACCTTCGACCAGAATGGGAAAACCCTGCACTTGGCAGGGTTTCCCTTTAGCAGACCTGTAAGCCGGATTCTGTCGAGGGTGACCATCCATCTTGGCCTCCGGTTCCCCGGAGGCTCGTGCGGCGTACCCGGCTCCTTGGCGGGCCACCTGTGGCGGAGCCTGTTCGCCTTGCACCGGACGGGGTTTGGCAGCCGGCGTGTCACCACGACGCTGGTGGGCTCTTACCCCACCCTTTCACCCTTACCGCCGGCGTCTCCGGAGATGAAGTTTCGCCGGTGGCGGTCTCCTTTCTGTGCCACTTTCCGTCGGCTTTCGCCGCCTGGGATTTCCCCAGCGTCCTGCCCTTCGGTGTCCGGACTTTCCTCGAGCCGCTCGCGCGGCCCGCGGTCACCCGGCCTGCACGTCCAAGTGTAGCGTCGCTGCGCCCGCCTTTCGGAGCCCTGAGCCGCACTCCGGGCACTCGATCGACCCGTCCCGGTGCAGAACGAACTCCCCGCACGCCGGGCACTCGAGGCTCGCCCCGCGCATCAGCGCCATGAGCTCCTGGTCGAGGGTGCGGTTGAGCGTGACGACCTCCATACGCGTCCTACCCCACCCTCCGGAACACTCCGACGACCTTGCCGAGGATGCTGACGTGCTCGGGATAGAGCGGCTCCATCGTCGAGTTCTCCGGCTGTAGGCGAACCCGCCCCTTCTCCCTGAAGAAGCGCTTCACGGTCGCCTCGTCGGCCGCCTCGTCCTGGCCGGCGAGGGCGACGACGATATCGCCGTCTCGCGCCGTCTGCTGGCGCTGCACGACGACGAAGTCCCCGTCGAGGATCCCCGCCTCGACCATGCTCTCGCCCTTCACGCGCAGGAGAAACTCCTCGCCCCCGCGTGACAGCGTGTCGGGCACTGCCAGATGGCCCTCGACGTTCTCCTCGGCGAGGAGTGGACCGCCGGCGGCGATCTCGCCGACGAGCGGCAGCACCCGCACCTCACCGACGTCCGGCACCGACACGGACGCGCCTGCGGCCGACCGCGCACGCTTCGTGAGCTCGAGCGCCCGCGGCTTCGTGGGGTCGCGCCGCAGGTAGCCGGCGCGCTCGAGGTTGGCCAGGTGGGCGTGGACCGTGGACGGCGAGGCGAGCCCGACGGCCTCTCCGATCTCGCGCACGGTAGGTGGATAGCCGTGCGAGTCCACGTAGCTGACGACGAACTCGTAGACCTCCTGCTGACGCTGCGTGAGCATCTGCCTCCCTCGCTGGTCGAACGTCTGTTCGTACAAGGTAGCGCGGGCCTCGGACGGAGTCAACTCGGGCCTAGCCGCTACAATGCGCCCGTCACGCGCTGGTGGCGGAATTGGTAGACGCGCAAGGTTGAGGGCCTTGTGGCCCGAACGGGCCGTGGAGGTTCAAGTCCTCTCCAGCGCATGCGAGGGCGCCCGCGGGCGCCCTTTCTCGTGCAGACGTATCGTCAGGAGACGATGCGTCGCATCCTGACGTTGGCGCTCGCAGTCGGGCTGGCCACGCTCGTCGCCGTCGGGGTGGTCGACACTCTCCGAGGCAGGGCGCACGCGCAGCCTCGGGCCGAGACTCCCCCGGCAGCCGACGAGCCGGCGTCGTCGACGAACGCAGTCGAGGTCGAGGGAAGCCTCGAAACGCCCCCTTGGGTCGAAGATCGTGCCGGCCTCGCCAACCGACTGAGTCTGAACGCGATCCGAGGAACGCTCTACCTCAGTCCCGACCGCTGCCTCGGCGGAGACGTCCGCCCGCTGCGGGCCCTCCGCCTCCCGGAGCTCGAGCTCACCGAAGGCCCCGAAACGAACACCTGCCTCTTCACCGTCTCCGCCGACGGCTCGTACGCTGCCGGCCACGAGGCAGCCTGGAGCCCGTCGGTACCGGTCTTCGCTGCTGAGTCCAGGCCTGATCTGTTCCAGGTCGTCGACGTGAAGCACTCGGGCGTGCTCGGCCTACCGGGCTCGGTTCCGGCATTCAGGCCCGACGGAGCCCTCACCCACGCGTTGTCCGGACGAGTGGTCGAGTGGAGCAACGACTGCGCCGAGGCGCACGAGTTCATCAGCCCTCCGGTCTCGTTCGGGCCCGAGGAAGTCGGGCCGTACTGCTCGCGGACGGCGGTCCCCCGACACGAGCTCGCACGGGCGCTGCCGAGCGGCAACCGACTCGAGTCGGTCGATGGTCTCGTGTGGCTGGACTCCTCTCGCCTAGTGGCCGTCCTTCGAGCTGCTGGAGAATCGTGGCTCGCCCCCTACGAGGAGGGCCGCTCGCTCGGATACGCGAACGGCCTGATCTCCCGCAGCACGACGGCGCCGCTCGCCGACCCGACCGGCGAGTACGTGGCCCTGACCCCCGGCGGTTACCTCGAGATCTACGACCGCGACGCTCTGCGGGTGTGGGCTTCGTCGGTCGAAGCGGTCGCATTCGACTGGTCCCCGGACGGCGACTGGCTTGCCTATGCCGCGGACGATCGCAACGTCTACTTCGTCCGAACGTCCGACTGGACGACACGGTTCAGCCTCCAGGCCGCGACCCAGGGCATCGCCTGGCGCTAGCGCAGCCACCGCTCCGCGAGCTTCTTCACCTCGACGGCCCAGAGCACCACGCTCGCGAGCCCGATGCAGACCAGCCACTCGCCCAGCGAGAGCGGAGCAGTGGCGAAGGCGTCGTTCAGGAACGGCGCCTGCACGACAAGCACCTGCAGCGCCAGCGACAGCGCGACGGCGCCCCAGAGGTACCGGTTCGTGAAGAGCCGATGAAAGGCGCTGGTGCGCTCCGAGCGGGCGTTGAAGCAGTTGAAGAGCTGGGCCACCACGAGGGTGGTGAACGCCATCGTCCGCGCCTCCTCGACGCCGCCCGAGCCGCCCAGGAGGCCGCCGGCGAGGCGGAGGTCGAGCGCGGCGAGCGTCACCACGGCCATGACGAGGCCGACGAAGACGATGCCGATCCACATGTCGCGGTCGATGACCCTGTCGCCGAGCCCCCGCGGCGAGCGGCGCATGACGTCGTGGGGCGGCGGGTCGACGCCGAGCGCGAGCGCGGGGGCGGAGTCGGTGAGCAGGTTGATCCACAGGATCTGCGCGGCGAGGAGCGGCACCGCGAGCGCGTCGTCCGCGTCGCTCAGGCCGATGACCCCGGCGAGGACGACGCCGAAGAACATCGTGAACACCTCGCCGACGTTGGACGAGAGCAGGAAGCGGAGGAACCTGCGGATGTTGGCGAAGATCCCGCGGCCTTCCCGCACCGCGCTCACGATCGTGGCGAAGTTGTCGTCGGCGAGGATCATGTCCGCCGCCTCCTTCGTCACGTCCGTCCCGGCCAGCCCCATGGCGACGCCGATGTCGGCAGCCTTCAGGGCCGGCGCGTCGTTCACGCCGTCGCCGGTCATCGCCACGATGCGGCCGTCGGCCTGCAGGGCGTGCACGATCCGGAGCTTGTGCTCGGGCGCCACGCGCGCGTACACGGAGACCTCCCGCACGGTGTCCCGGAGCGCCTCGTCGTCGAGCTCGTCGAACTCGGCGCCCGTCACGGCGCGGGACCCGGCGCCCGCGATGCCCAGGTCGGCCGCGATCTGCTCGGCCGTACGGGGATGGTCGCCGGTGATCATGATCGTCCGGACCCCGGCCGAGGCGGCCTCGGAGATCGCCGTCCGCGCCTCCGGGCGCGGCGGGTCGATGATCCCGACGAGGCCGAGGTAGACGAGCTCCCGCTCGACCGCCTCGTCGCCGGCAGGCGCCTCGTCGGCGGGCAGGGGGCGGTACGCGACCGCGAGCGTGCGCATGGCCTGGCCCCCGAGCCGGTCGACCGCGGCCAGGATCTCGCCGCGGCGGGCTCCGTCAGCGGGCGCACGCCGCCGGCCGTGCGCTCGGCGGTGCAGCGTCCGAGCAGGACGTCGGGCGCTCCCTTGGTCACGACCGCGAAGCCTCCCCGCTCGGCGTCGGCCTCGAGCGTGCTCATGAGCTTGCGCTCGGAGCTGAACGGCACCTCGCCGACGCGCTCGAAGCGGGCCCGCCTCACGTCGGCGAGCCCCTCGACCTTCGCCTCTGCGACGAGGAAGGCGGCCTCGGTCGGGTCGCCCTGGATCGTCCACTCGCCGTCCTCCCGGCGCAGCATGGCGTCATTGGCAAGGCTCCCTCCCAGGAGGACGGCGCGCACCTCGTCGAGCAGAACCGGGTCGGTGAGCGGGCGGCCGGCCGCGCGCAGCTCGCCCTCAGGCCGGTACCCGGCGCCCGTCACCTCCACCTCACCGGAGGGTGTGACGACCCTTTCGATCGTCATCTCGTTCTTCGTCAGCGTCCCTGTCTTGTCCGAGCAGACTACGGACGCCGAGCCCAGCGTCTCCACCGAGGACAGCCGCTTCACGATCGCCCGCTTCTGCGCCATCCGCTGCACGCCGAGCGCGAGGACGACCGAGAGGACGGCCGGCAGCCCCTCCGGCACCGCGGCGACCGCCAGGGCGACGCCCACCAGCAGCACCGAGATGAAGTCGGAGGCCTCATTGACGTCGGCGGTGGCCAGGATGGCGCCGACCACGACCGCGGCGATAATCACGACCGCGACGCCGAGCGCCTTCCCGATGCGGTCGACCTCGCGCTGGAGCGGCGTTCGCTCGGCCTCGGTGGCGCCGAGCAGGCGAGCGATTCCACCCATCTCGGTGGCCATGCCGGTCGCGGTCACGACCGCGCGTCCGCGGCCGCGCGTGACCGCGGTGCCGTCGAAGACCATGTTGAGGCGATCTCCGAGGCCCACCGGCTCGTCGAGCCGGCTGGGATCCTTGAGGACGGCTTCGCTCTCACCCGTGAGCGACGCCTCGGCCACGAGCAGGGAGGCCGCCTCGAATAGCCGCGCGTCCGCGCTCACCGCGTCGCCCTCCGCCAGGAGCAGAAGGTCGCCGGGGACGATCTCGGCGGCGGGGATCCGGAGCTCGCAGGCGTCCCGCACGACGCCGGCCGTGGCCGCCGCCATGCGCTGGAGCGCAGCGACCGCCTCCTCAGCACGCGCCTCCTGGACGTAGCCGAGCACGGCGTTCAGGACGACGATCGCCGCGATGACGATCGCCTCGTACGGGATCTCCCCGGCCCCCTCGAGCGCCCAGGCCGCCAGCGATACGGCGACGGCGCCGAGGAGCAGGTAGACGAGCGGGTTGGCGAACTGGGAGAGGAGCTTGCGCCACGCCGGCACCGGCTCCGCCGCCTCCAGGACGTTCGGCCCGAAGCGAGCGAGCCTCGTCGCGGCCTCCTCGGCACTCAGCCCCCGCTCGACGTCGGCGTCCAGGCCGGCCGCGACCTCCGCCGCGTCGCGGCGCCACGGCTCCGGGGGAGCCGCGTCGACCGCCGGATCCGTGCCCGCTGCGCCGACCACTGGCGGCGACGCTAGCACCGCCGCTCCGCTGACCCGCGTCAGTAATGTACGAGCGCCGTGCAGCACCTCACCGAACACGCAATCGACGCTGCCGTCGCGTCGGGGGCGGGCTACGCGGACTCGCGCGTCGTCCGGCGCCGCGCGCAGTTGGTCGCGACGAAGAACGGCGATGTCGACTCCGTCTCCGACTCGGAGACCGAGGGCATCGGCGTCAGGGTGCTCGTCGACGGCGCGTGGGGCTTCGCCGGCGATCCTCGCCTCTCCGAGGAAGGCGCCCGCGACGCCGCACTCCGCGCCGTCTCCTTCGCCCGGGCCAGCGCCTCGCGGGCGCGCGCGCGCGTGCAACTGGCCCCGACCCCGCCTGCGACCGGTGACTACACGGCTCCCATGGAGCGCGACCCCGTGGCGGTCCCCCTCGAGGAGAAGATCGCGCTCTGCCTGCGAGCCGAGGAGGGCATGCGTCGGCCCGAGGTGAAGATCACCGAGGCGACCGTGCGCGCCATGCGCGAGCAGCGTTTCTTCCGCTCCTCGGAGGGAGCCAGCGTCACGCAGAGCTTCGTGGAGTGCGGCGGGGGCATCGACGCGCTCGCGGTCTCCGACGACGGCCGCGTGCAGAACCGCAGCTATCCGAGCGCCCACGGCGGTTCGAGCGGCCAGACCGGCTGGGAGTTCGTGGAGGCTCTCGGGCTCGACCGCGAGGCGCCGCGGGTCGGCGAGGAGGCAGCCGCGCTGCTGACGGCGGACGTCTGCCCCTCGGGGATCACGACGATCGTCGTCGACGCCGAGCAGATGGTGCTCCAGGTGCACGAGTCGGTCGGGCACCCCACCGAGCTCGACCGCGTGTACGGCACGGAGGCCGCCTACGCGGGGACGAGCTTCCTCAAGCCGGAGGACCTCGGGAGCCTTCGGTACGGGTCCGAGCACATGAACATCACGGCCGATTCGACGACGTCGCTCGGGCTCGGAACCTTCGGCTGGGACGACGAGGGCTCGCCCGCAAGACGGCAGCCCGTCGTCGAGGGCGGCGTCCTCACCGGCTACCTGGCCTCGCGCGAGACGTCCGCGCAGATCGGCCGCGACTTTGGCGGCTCCATGCGCGCGGACAGCTGGAGCCGCATGCCGCTCGTCCGCATGACGAACCTCCACCTCGAGCCGGGCGCCGGGACGCTGGACGACCTCCTCGCGGATGTGGACGACGGCCTCTACCTCTGTACGAACAAGAGCTGGTCGATCGACGACAAGCGCCTCAACTTCCAGTTCGGGACGCAGGTCGCATGGGAGATCAAGAAGGGCAAGCTCGGCAAGATGCTGCGCGATCCGACGTACATGGGCGTCACGCCGGAGTTCTGGGGGCGCCTCGACGCGGTCGCCGGCCCGGAGGCGCGGACGATGTACGGCCTCACGAACTGCGGCAAGGGCCAGCCCGGCCAGCACGCGCACGTCTCGCACGGGACCTCGCCCGCGCGCTTCCGCGACGTCCAGGTGGGCGTCCGGAAGTGAGCCGCGCCCTCGACCTTGCGGATCGCGCCGTCAGGGCGGCGGAGGGCGACGAGGCGGACGTCTCCGTCCACGTCGAGAGCTCGGGCTTCGCGCGCTTCGCGGCCTCGGCCGTGCACCAGCCGACCCTGATCCGCGACGAGACGGTGACGCTCCGCGTGGTCCGCGACGGCCGCGTCGGCTGCGCGACGACCAACCGCGCCGACGACGAAGGACTGGCGGCGGCGGCGCGCCATGCGGCCGAGGCGGCCGACAGCTCTCCGGTCGATCCCGGGTTCACCGGATTGCAGGAGCCGGTTCCGGTCCCCGAGGTCGAGGGCTACGACGCCGGCACCGCCGCCCTGACCCCGGAGGACCAGGCGGAGGCCGCCGCCGAGGCGATCGCCGCCGCGCCCGAGCTCGGGCTCTACGGCTACTACACGAGCGGAGTGACCGAGATCGCGGTCGCGTCGACCACCGGTCACGCGGTCGCCCAGTCCATGACCGACGTCAGCGTGCTTGCGCTCGCCGCCTCCGAGGACTCGTCCGGCTACGCAGAAGCGACGTCGTGGCGCGCCTCCGACCTCGACCCGGCCGCCGTCGCCCGGGAGGCCGCGGAGAAAGCCGCGCGCACACGCGGAGCCAAGACGATCGAGCCCCAGACGTTCCGCGCGGTGCTCGAGCCGTACGCGATCTCGGAGCTCCTCTTCTACTTCGCCTTCACGTCGCTAAATGCTCTCGCGCTCCTCGAGGGCCGCAGCTACCTCTCCGGACGCCTCGGCGAACGGCTCTTCGCCGAGAGCTTCACGATCAGGGACGACGGGCTCGACTCGCGCAACTACCCCAAGTCCTTCGACATGGAGGGCGTCCCCAAGCAGCGAGTGCTGATGATCGAGGAGGGGGTCGCCCGCGACGTGGTCTGGGACCGGCGCACCGCAAAGCAAGCCGGCGACGGCCACGTCTCGACCGGCCACGCCCTGGCGCCGCCTGCGCAGGCGTTCGGCCCGATCCCGTTCAACCTCGCCATGTCCTGCGGGGACGCTGACTCGGTGGGCGAGCTCGCCGAGCTTGTCGGCGACGGCATCTACGTCACCCGCCTCCACTACCTCGGCGTCGTCGACCCGCGGGAGGGAATCATCACCGGCATGACGCGCGACGGGACGTTCCGCGTCGAGGGCGGCAGGGTGACGACGCCGGTCGTGAACCTCCGCTTCACGACGTCGTTCCCGGCGCTCGCGGCGGGCCTGCTCGGGCTCACGGAGGAGGTCACCCTCGTGAACCGCAGCGACTTCTACGACGAGCGCTACCCGTTCGGTACGCTCGTCCCCGCGGTGGCCACGGATTCCTTCACGGTCGTCGGAACGGGGTCGGGCCCCGGGCTCTGATGCGCCGCGCGGCGACGTGGCTCGTCGTCGGAGCGGTTTTCGCGCTCGCGGGCGTCGCCGTCGTCGAGGCGTTCCTCCGGGACGAGGAACAGCCGCCGGAAGCTCGGACCCCGACCCGGGCGCCGTCCTCGACCGCGGCCGAGGACGACCTGTCCGGCCGGCTGGCGGAGGCCGGGGTAGCCGGCCTCCTCTACCTTGCAGGCAGGGACGAAGAAGGCTGCGAGCTCTGGATCGTCCGGCTTCCCAGCGCCGTGTTGGAGAGCGGGTTCAGGATCCCGAGCTGCCGTTTCGCCGTCTCGCCGGAAGGCGTCATCGCAACCGGCTCCGAGTGCTCCGGGACCCAACTGGGAGCGCTCTGGACCGCAACCGGCGTGCTGCTCGAGCAGTTCGCGGGGTGCGCTCCCGCCTGGAAGCCGTCGGGCGAGCTGACGTTCGTGCGGGCCGGCAACGTCATGGCTGCTTCCCGTGCCTGCGCCGACTCGATCGACGAGTGCGCTCGGATCGTCCTCCCGGCCCGCGAGATCCGGCGGGGGTTGACGACTCGGCCCGGCGATCCTCCCAGTCGGCTCTTCGTCCGCGAACTCGCGTGGCTGGACGATTCCCGCCTCGGCGTCTTGTTCAGGCGGATAGTCGGCCTTGGGATCGGCGATGCCAGCGGCGACTACTTCGACATCTTCCAGGGTCGGCGATCTCTCGGGTTGGAACGTGGAGACCCGACGTTCTGGGCCGACCTGACAGTCGATCGGCCGAGGCGACGGTTTTATCTCAGCGACGGCGAGGGGCTGTTCGAGCTCGACGACCGCGGGCGCTTCGTGGGCGAGCTCGCACTTCCGTCGGAGGTCGCCCCGGCCCGCTCGGTCGCGCTCTCGCCGGATGGGACCTGGGTCGCCGCCGCCAACCGGGCGAGAGTCATTCTCTCCCAGCCCGGCGATCCGCCGGAGCCCACGTTTCCCTTGCCTTTCGAAGCCGAGGAGCTCGAGTGGCGAGGACCTTGAGATACTTCGCGCTGTGAGCGTCCTCGTCCTGGCCGGCACACGCAAGGGACTCTTCCTCCTGGAGAGCGACGAGGCACGGCGCGACTGGAAGCTCGACGGCGCCGTTCCTGCCCGGCTGGTCGGTCTTCCACGCGATCGTCGACCCGCGGGACGGGACGATTCACGCGGCCACGAACAGCGAGGTCTACGGAGCAACCGTCCACCGCTCCTCGGACCGCGGCGAGACGTGGACGCGCGCGGAGGAGCTCGGGCTTCCCGAGGAGAGCGGGCTCACGCTGGAGAAGACCTGGCACATCGAGCCCGGGCGCGACGGCGAGGCCGGCCGGTTGTGGTTGGGCGCCGCGCCCGGCGTCCTCTTCCGCACCGACGACGGCGGCGAGACCTGGCAGCCGGTCGACGGCATCGTCGGGCACGAAACTCGCGACCGCTGGAACCCAGGCGCCGGGGGCATGTGCTGCCACTCGATCGCGCTCGACCCCGACGAGCCGGAGCGCATGTACGTCGGCATCTCCGCCGCCGGTGTCTTCCGGAGCGAGGACGGCGGCGAGACGTTCACGCCGGCGAACCGGGGCACGGCGGCCGACTTCCTCCCCGACCCGTTCCCTGAGCTCGGCCAGTGCGTGCACAAGCTGCTCCTCCATCCGGGGAGACCGGGGCGGCTGTGGCAACAGAACCACTGCGGCGTCTACCGCACGGACGACCACGGCGAGAGCTGGGAGCGCCTCGAGGGCAACGGGCTCCCGAGCGGCTTCGGCTTTCCGCTCGCTCTCGACCACCGCGACCCCGACGCCGCCTTCGTCATCCCGGAGGAGAGCGCGGAGAACCGGGTGACCCCGAACGGACGTCTCGGCGTCTACCGGACGCGCGACGGCGGCTCCTCCTGGGAGCTCCGGACCGACGGGCTGCCCGAGCCGGCCTGGGGAGCGGTCATGCGGGAGGGCTTCGCCTCCGACCGGCTCGACGCCCCGGGTATCTACCTCGGCACCCAGAGCGGCTCGCTCTTCGCCTCCCCGGACGCCGGCGAGACGTGGCTCGAGGCCGCCTCCCAGCTCCCGCCGATCCTCTCGGTGGAAGCGCAGAGCTCCTGACAGGATGATTGCGCGCCGACTGGGTGCGATGGGCGGTTCGAGTCAAGGACGCAGGGAGCGTTCATACCTGGAGAGGTATGGGCGCGACTGAGGACGCGGCCTCGGGCCGTCCAGCGCGGCCAGACGGCATCGCCCCTCATTCTGTTAGGAGCTCTTGGTGGCCGTAGTCCTTCTTCCCTCCCTGCTCGCGGCCGAGGCAGGCGGCCGCAACCGCTTCGAGCTGGACGCGGCGACCGTCGGCGACGCCCTGCGCGCGCTCCCGGTGGCGAGCCTCGTCCTCGACGAGCGCGGCGAGCTGCGGCGGCTCGTGAACGTCTACGTGGACGGAGTCGACGCGCGCGACCGCGGCGGCCTGGGCGCCGAGCTCACCGGCGGCGAGACGATCAGGCTCGTCGCGGCGATCGCGGGCGGACGAGGCTAGTCGAACTGGTAGAAGAGCACGACCGTGTTGATGGCGAAGAGCAGCGCCACGAACACGGTCAGCCGGGTCAGGTTCCGCTCGACGATGTGCTGGCCGCCCTGCGAGGTCGGCGTGAAGCCCATGCCGCCGAAGCCCGTGTCCCGGCCGGAGTGCATGAGCACGAGGCCGATCAGCGCGGCGGAGAGCAGAACCTGGATGACTGCGAAAAAGCCGGTCACGGCGGTCAGGCTAGCAGGTCGCCCCTCGACCCCGACCGGCTGATCTCGAGGCCTCGCGCCGAGCCGACGTGCTCGACCTGGAGCGTGGTGTGGTCGATCCCGAAGCGCTCGTGCAGAAGCGTTTCCAGCTCGAGCCGGATGCGATGGCAGTCGGCGCCGGGCTGCACCAGCACGTGCGCCGACAGCGCCGGAAAGCCGTCGGTGACGGTCCAGACGTGGAGGTCGTGCGCCTCGACAACCCCCGGGTGAGCCACGATCGCCGGGCCGACGTCGGCCGGCGGCGCCGACTCTGGCGCACCCTCGAGAAAGATCCGTCCCGAATCGCGCAGGAGCGACCACGCCGCGGCGAACATGAGCGCCGCGACGAAGAGCGAGGCGATCGGGTCGAGCCGGTTCCAGCCGGTGGCCAGGATCAGGAGCGCGGCGATGCCCGTCCCGACGAACGCGGCCAGGTCGGTGACGATGTGGAGGTAGGCGCCGCGAACGTTCAGGCTCTGACGCCGCGCACGCGAAAGAAGGGCGACGACGACGAGGTTCACAGCGATTCCGGCCAGGGCCACGACCCCGACGACGGCCGCGTCGACCTCGGGCGGGTCGAGCAGGCGCCGGACCGCCTCGTAGACGATCCAGCTCCCGAAGAGCAGGAGCGCGAGGCCGTTTGCCTGCGCGGCGAGGATCTCGACCCGCCCGAACCCGAAGGTCCACCGGCCTCCGGCCGGCCGCGCCGCGAGCGACGCCGCGAGAAGCGCGAGGCCGAGGGCCGCGGCGTCGGTCAGCATGTGCCCGGCGTCTGCGAGCAGCGCCAGCGAGCTGGCGAGGATCCCGAAGACGACCTCCGCGACCATGAAGGCGAGCAGGAGGGCCAGCGAAAGGCCGAGCAGCCGCCGATCGGCCGGCCCGGACACCCGCGCGTCGGCGTCGTGGCGGTGATCGTGGTGCATCCAGCTCATTGTGCCGCGGCCTCCTCCAGGACCCGCTCCACCTTTCCGGCCTGGATGCGCACGTCGTGCAAGGCTGCGGCCTCGCGTCCGGCCGGATTCGGGTTGGGAAGCTCGGCCGCCAGCGCGAGGCCGGCGGCGATTGCCTCGACATCGGTCGGCTCGACCAGCACCCCGGCCTCGGACGGCACGAACTCGGGCGGCCCGCCGACCCGCGTGGCCACGACCGAGCGCTCGGACGCGAGCGCCTCCAGGAGCGCCTGACCGAACGGCTCCACGAGGCTCGGCTGGGCGACGACGTCGGCGGCGCCGATCCAGTCGGCGACCGCGTCGTGGGGGACGCGGCCGACGACGCGGACGGCGTGCCTTCCCTCCAGGGCCGGGCGCAGCGGCCCGTCGCCGACGAAGGCGAGACTCCCCCGGCCGAGGCGGGCGAAAGCGTCCGCGAGCCGCCCCGGGTTCTTCCGTTCCTCGAGGCCCCCGACCGCGAGGAAGAACGGCGGCTCTCCGGCCCAGCCGAGGCGGGCCCGAAGCTCGCCCGCGTCGCGGCCGCGGAAGCGCTCGAGGTCGACGCCGCAGTCGATCACCTCGACCCGGCCCTCGAGGCCGTGGAGGCGCGCGACCAGCTCTCGGCGGAGGAAGTCGGAGACGGCAATCACCCGCGCCGAGCGCAACGCGAGCTTGGTCGCGCTCTCGAACCCGGGGATGGTGCCGATGTTACGGACGTCCCGCCCGTGGGCCGTGACCACGAGGCCGGCGCCGACGGTCCGGGCCGCAAGGGCTGCAGCGCCGCCGGCCGGGAAGAGGAAGTGCGCGTAGACCACGTCCGGACGAAAGCGGCGCGCCTCGCGAACGGCGTCCGCGGCGAGCCGCGGGTACTTCGTGCGAGAGCCTCCACGGCGGTCGACGACCGCGTAGGCAAGCTCGTGACCCCGACGTTCGAGCTCCCGCGCGAGATCGGCGACGAAGACCCCGAAGTCGGGGCTGGACGGGCCTGGATACATCTGCGAGACGAGGAGAATGCGCACTGTTGACTCTTGTCTTGATTCCCCGAACGGGGGGTGACCGCCTGCCTGGGCGCCGCTACGGTCGAAGCATGGCGAAATCTGCGGCCGCCGGCGTCGACGTCGCCGTCGTCGAGGAGCACCTGGCCCGTTACGCGGTTTCCTGCCCGCTCTGCAAAGCGGTCGACCGCCTCGGCGTCGGCCAGCAACCGTGCGAGATCGCGTCCAGCGACGGCGCGGATGACTCCATCTCGGTGATCGTGGTCGTCTGCACGCGCTGCGGCTACCTGATGCCCCTCGCGGCCGACCGCATCACCCCCGCAGAAGAGAAGGCGGCCTGAGCCGCCTTCTCGGGGCCGCCGCCTAGGCGGCCTTGAGTCGCCGCGAGTCGCGCTCGAGCCGCTCTTCGGCCCTCGCGCGGGCGCGGATCTCGTCCGACGGGCCGAAGCGCTCGTACGCGCGCAGAGCACGCGCCTCCGCCCACAGCTCGTCGATCTGCTTGGAGAGCTCCGCGGCCTCGGCCGACTTGGCCGGATCGAAGCCGTCGTTGAGCTCGTGCCAGAGCTCGGCGCGCCGTTCAACGGCACCGTCGAGGTCGGCCCGGATGTCATTCATGGTTCGCATCACACCGTTAAAAACGCGGCTGCGACGGCCGGAATTCCGGCGTTTGGGGCCTTCGTCCGACTACGCAGCCCGGGCCGTCTTGACGTCCGCCGGGAGCGTCCCCGGCGGCCCGAAAACGGTGATCCGCGCCGCTGTCGCAACGGCGGCGACGGTCGCGGCGTCTTCGTCGGCCGACCACCCGGTGCCGGCGACGACCGGCCCGGCCGCCCGCAGGAAGTCCTCGTAGCGAGCCGCCGAGCGGGCGAAGGTCGTGAAGACGAGTCGGGTCCGCGCCGACTCGGCGCGGAAGGTGTGCACGAGGGCCTGTCGGACGACGAACGTCTCGCCGGCCGCGAGCCGAACGGCGTCCTCCCCGGCGTACACGGTGACGCTGCCTTCCAGGACGTGCACGGCCTCGTCCGCCTCGTGGGCGTGCAGCGGAGCCATGAAGCCCGCGGACGCCGAGCTCTCGACCGAGACGAGCCGGCCGCCGGAGGCCGAGGCCAAGGTCGCGATTCGCTGGATTGTCGGCGTCTCGCTCATGGGCCACAGCTTCAAGCACGGGCACGGCGGCGGGAAGGCGGCCACCCAGCGTCTAGCGGTGCGGCTAACCGAACCTAAGCGGCCGGGCAGGACGCGTCGTCGGCGGCGACGCCCGGCAACTTGCCGAGCAGGTCGGCCAGCGCCTCGATCTCCCCGAGGCTGAGATGCTCCTCCAGGAGGGCCCTGATCGACCGCTCGTGCTCGCATGACGCAGACCGGAGCGCCTCTGCCCCGGCGTCCGTCAGCCGTGCATAGACGACCCGAAGGTCGCCTGGGCACTCGGCGCGCTCGACCAGGCCGCCGGTCTCGAGCCCTTCGAGCAGCCGGGTCACGCCCGACGGCGTGAGCGCGAGGCTCCTGGCGAGGTCGACGCGCTTCATGCGGTGGCCCTCCGCCTGGGAAAGGAGGTAGAGCGTCTCGTAGTCGTTGATGCTCAGGCCGTGATCGGCGAGCAGCCTGGCGCTGAGGCACCGCACCGTGGTCGCGTGGGCCCGAAGCAGGCGCGTGAAGGCTTGCACCGCCGCTGGGGCGTTTGCATTCTCGGTGACTGTTGCGGACACTTGCGTACTCAAATTAGTTCTGCTACCTTCTCTTGCGTACTCAATAGTATACTAATCAACCAAGTGGAAGGTGAAGCGCATGAGCACGACGGACACCACGACGATCGCCGCGGTCGGCACCTGGACGCTCGACCCGGTTCACTCGATGGTCGGCTTCGAGGTCTCGTACCTCGCCGGCACGTTCAAGGGTCAGTTCCGGGACGTGTCCGCGACGCTGTCGGTCGGCGAGGAGGGGCGTGCGACCCTCGAGGGCGTCGCCAGGGTCGCCAGCGTCGAGGTCAAGGACGAGAACCTCGAGGCGCACCTGCAGAGCCCCGACTTCTTCGACGCGGAGAACTTCCCCGAGCTCCGCTTCCGGGCCGAGGACATCACGATCGACGGCCAGCAGATCACGGCCGACGGAGAGATCACGATCAAGGGCGTCACGAGGCCGGTCACGGTCACCGGCACGGTCTCCGCGCCCATGGAGGACCCCTGGGGCAACCAGCGTCTCGGCCTCACGGTCACGGCCGATGTCGACCGCACCGACTTCGGCCTCAAGTGGAACAACCCGCTTCCGAGCGGCGACGCCGCCCTCGCGAACGAGGTCAAGATCATCGCCGAGCTGCAGTTCGTGAAGGCGGCCTAGCTCGATGCGGATCCTCGGCATCTCCGGCAGCCTCCGCCGGGACTCCTACAACACCGCCCTGCTGCGCGCGGCGGCCGACTTCCTGCCCGACGACGTCGAGCTGGAGATCTGGGAGGGCCTGAAGGCGGTGCCGCCCTACGACCAGGACGACGACACGGATCAGGCGTCGGCGGCGGCCGCGGAGCTGCGCTCCGCCTTCGCCGGCGCCGACGCCGTGCTCATCGCCACTCCGGAGTACAACGCCTCCATCCCCGGCCAGCTCAAGAACGCCCTCGACTGGGTCTCGCGGCCGGTGGCGACGAATCCGCTCCGGAACAAGCCCGCCGCAGTGGTGGGCGCCTCGACCGGCGCGTTCGGAGCCGTGTGGGCGCAGGCCGAGCTCCGCAAGGTGCTCGCGACGATCGGGGCCCGGGTGCAGGAGACGGAGGTCGCCTGCCGCCACGCGGACACGTGCTTCGACGAGGAGCTGCGCCTGGTCGACGAGGGCATCCGCGCCGCGCTAGCAGAGAGCGTCGAGGAGCTCGTCGCCGCGGCGCGCGCCCGCACGGAGGCGCAAACGGCGGTCCCTTTCGCGGCGTAGACACGGACGCCGACGCCTGAGCGGCGGCCAGTGGCCAGAATGGGCAAGCACTCGACGGGCGTGACGGTCGCCGACGTGCGTGCCTTCGTGCTCACTCTGCCGCGGGCCTACGAGGTCTTCGTCCGCGGCCGTGTCAAGTTCAGAGTCGGGCAGATCGTCTTCGTCGCCTTCTCACAGGACGAGACGGTGATGGGCTTCGGCTTTCCCAAGGAGTGGCGCCAGGCGCTCGTGGAGAACGAGCCGGGCAAGTTCATGCTGCCCGGAAAGTCCGACATGCGCTTCAACTGGGTCTGCGTGCGGCTGGATGCGATCGACGAGGAGGAGATGCGCGAGCTCGTCCTCAATGCCTGGGCAATGGTCGTGCCCAAGTACGTCTCGGAGCCCTACGCCGAGCGCTAGGCGCGCTCGCCGTCACGAGAGCCGGAGGAGGGACTCGAACCCACGACCTACCGCTTACAAGGCGGTTGCTCTACCAGCTGAGCTACTCCGGCCTGGCCGGGAAATCGTAGCGCGCTAGTCGTCGAGGACCTGGCGGCCGCTCTGGTGCTGGAGTACCTTGCGCTTCACGCGCTGGAGCGCGTTGTCGATCGTCTTCGTGTCGCAGCCGAGCTCCTCCGCCATCTCGTCGTAGGAGTTGCCCTCGAGGTAGAGGCGGAGCGCGTCGGACTCGAGCGGCGAAAGGCCGGTGCCCAGGCAGAAGACGAGGCTCTGCAGCTCCTGCGTCGAGATGACGCAGACGGCCGGGTCGTCGACACCCGGGCCCGGGAGCGCGTCGCCGAGCGTGCACTCGCCGTCGTCCTGGCCGGCAGGTGTCTGGCTGAACGAGACGTACGTGTTGAGCGGCGCATGCTTGAAGCGCGTCGCCGTCTTGATCGCAGTGATGATCTGCCGCGTGATGCAGAGCTCGGCGAAGCTGCGAAACGACGTCTCCTTGTCGGCCCGGAAGTCCCGCACCGCCTTGTAGAGGCCGATGAGGCCCTCCTGGTTGAGATCGTCCGACTCGCCGCCCGCGAGGAAGTAGGAGCTCGCCTTCAGGCGGACAAAGCCGGTGTAGCGGCGGATGAGCGCGTCCATCGCGGCCGAGTCGCCGTTTCGGGCTCGCAGGACGAGCTGCAGGTCGGCGAGCTCTCGCTGACTGCGCTCTTGAGCGGTGCGGGCTGTTGCGGGCTGGCGGCGGGCCACGGCTTGTCCTCCTGGGATCGGTGTCCGGAGGGGCCGGAAGGGGCCTCCTCGTAAACCCTAACCCTCAAGTTGAGGTCTCGATCGTAGCAGGGAGCCCTGGAAAGTTCAACGGCCGCGGCGAAAGCGCTCGAGGCGCTCTCGCGTCTCGTCGTCGAGGGCGTCCTCGATCTGGGAACGCCCCGGCCCGCCGGCCGGCGCGGGCCCGCTCTTTCGCTCGGCGGCGAGCTCGCGCACGAACGTGTTCGACGAGAGCCGCCTCGTCTCCTGCCCGGCCGTCCCGCGCACCGCGCGATCCGAAGAGATCACCCAGACCTCCTCCCTGCTCCGGTTCTCGGCCGCCAGGCGCTCGATCAGCGGGTCTGCGGGCGAGGCGAACCGCACCTCGAGGGCACCGTAGGCCGTCTCCTCCCCCACGCCGTCGAAGACGACCACCCCGCGGGCCCCCCGGACGGCCACGAAGCCGGCCAGGGCGTCGACGAGCTCGCGCCGGTCTGCGAAGTCGCCCGCGTGCAGGATGTTGTAGCCGTCGAAGAGGTAGAGCACTGACTAAGGATGCCTGGCGCGCTCGCCCGGCAGGGCGCGGTGGGCAGCGGCGGCCGCGGCGGCAAGGAGGAGCGCGATCGCCGCCAGGAGGCCGATCCCGACACGCAGGTCGGAAGCGCCCGACACTGCACCGATCAGCGGCGGGCCGACGAGGAAGCCGAGGTACGAGAGTGTGGTCACGGACGCGACGGCGCTCCCCCGCTCGACCTCGGAGGCGCCGCGCCCGGCTGCGCCGAAGAGCGTGGGTGCGGCTACCGAGATCCCTGCACCGCCCAGCGCGAAGCCGAGCAGGGCGAGCGGGACCGCAGGCGCCACGGCCGCCAGGAGCAGGCCTCCGGACGCCGTCAAGGCCCCCGCCGACAGGAGGCGCCGGTCGCCGACCCGTAACTCGAGCCACTGGCCGAGCAGGCGTCCGGCGACCATGGCCGCCGCAAAGAACCCGGGGCCGAGCCCGCTGACGGCCGGAGACGCGTCCAGGTCGGTCTCGAGGAAGAGGGCGCTCCAGTTCTCGATTCCGCCCTCGATCACGAACGCGAGCCCGCACAAAAGCCCCAGGACGAGGAGTCGGCGGGAGAGCGTGAACCGGCGCGGGGCCGCCTTGCGAGGCGAGGCGGGGTACCCCCTGTTCACGGCGGCCGACGCCAGCACCAGCGCGGAAACGCCGATCAGCACGCCCAGCGGCCCCGCCCCGGCGCCCCTCGCGAGGCCGACGCTGATCGCGGCGACGAGGAACCCCGCGGAGAAAAGGGCGTGGGCGATCTGCATCACGCGCGGGCCGCCCGAGGTCTCGACGTTCGTCGCGGCGACGTTGATGACGACGTCGACGGCGCCCGAGGTCAGCCCGACGAAGACGAGCGCCAGGGTCAGCTGCCAGACCGAGTGCGCCAGGCCGGGCAGGAGGACGGCGAGGCCGAAGAGGACGAGCGTGAGGGGCAGGATCCTGGGCCCGACCCGGTCGACGATGCGCCCCGTGACGAGCATCGCCGGCAACGCAGCGAGCCCCACGGCGAGGAAGGCGATCCCGAGCTGGGTGACGGAGGCGCCGACCTGCTCCTTGACGTCCGGGACGAGGACGCCCCACGCACCCCAGTACGCGCCGAAGGCGGCGAAGGCGACGAGTGGGCCCCGGGCCGCCCTCACGCGCCGCGGCGCTGCCGGGCAGCCTCGAACAGCGCGACGCCCGCGGCGACGCTGACGTTGAGCGACTCGATCCTGCCCGCGAGCGGGATGACGAACGCGTCGTCGCAGACCCGGCGGACGCCGGGCCGCAGGCCTTTCCCTTCCGCGCCGAAGACCAGCGCGACGCCCGTCGTCAGGTCGGCCGACCAGACCGGCGTCTCGGCGTCCTCGCCCGCCGCCCAGACCCACAGAGCGGGGCCCTTGATCTCCTCCAGGTAGCGCGACAGGTTGACGACGAGCGCGACCGGCAGGTGCTCGACGGCGCCGGCCGACGCCTTGCAGACCGCCGGAGTGACGCGCGCGGAGTTGCGCTCGGTGATGACGACGCCCGCGGCGCCGGCTCCCTCGGCGCTCCTGATGACCGCGCCGAGGTTCTGCGGGTCCGTGACCTGGTCGAGGCAGACGACGAGCGACTTTTCGCCCGCGGCGAGCTCGTAGGCGTCCGCGTAGCGATACGGCTCGCAGAACGCGACGACGCCCTGGTGGTCGATCGTGCCGGCGACCTCGTTGAGCCGCCGCTCGGGAACGATCTGGAGCCGGAGCCCGGGGATCTCACGCAGCCACGCCTCCGCGGCCAGCGCCCGCTCCGTGACGAGCAGCTCCAGGATCTGGCGCTTGCCGGCGCGGACGACCTCGCGCACGGGCCGGCGGCCATAGATCAGGTCGCGCGTCACGCCGTGGGAACGAGGCGGAAGCCGTCGGACACGTCTTGGACTTCCCACCCTAGGCCCTCGATCTCACGGCGAAGCTCGTCCGCGCGGTCGAAGTCTCCGCTCGCGCGAGCGCCCTGCCGCTCGCCGGCGAGCGCCACCACTGCGGCCGGGGCCTCCCCCGGCGCCTCGACGCCGAGGCCGAAGATGCCCAGGCCGCGCTGCAGGAGCTCGAGCTCGCCCGCCGACCGCCAGGCGTGGAGGATCGAGAGCGCCAGGGGCGTGTTGAAATCGTCGTCCAGCGCTGCAGCGAACTCGTCCCAGGAGGAAGCCGCCTCGGCGCGCTCGACCACGCGGAAAGCCGTGCGGAAGTCGTCCGCCTGCCGGCGGGCCGACTCCATCGCCTCGTCCGAGTACTCGACTGGGCTCCGGTAGTGCGCGCCCAGGAAGAGGACCAGGATCGCCTCGGGCCCGTACGCGTCCAGCACGTCCCGCAGGGAGACGATGTTGCCCAGCGACTTGGACATCTTCTCCTGTGCCAGCTCGAGCAGCCCGTTGTGGGCCCACAGCCGGGCGAACTCACGCCCGGCTCCCCGGGACTGTGCGAGCTCGTTCTCGTGATGCGGGAAGCGCAGGTCGATGCCCCCGCCGTGAATCTCGAAGACCGGGCCGAACAGCTTCTCCGCCATCGCCGAGCACTCGATGTGCCAGCCGGGCCTGCCGAGGCCCCAGGGCGAGGGCCATGACGTGTCCTCGTGCGGCTTCGTCGCCTTCCAGAGGGCGAAGTCCCGCTGGTCCTCCTTCAACGGGCTCGGCTCCTGGGAGATCATCTCCTCGAGCTTCGCGCCGGAGAGCTCGCCGTAGGCCGGGTAGCTCGCGACGCGAAAATAGACGTCGCCCTCCGACTCGTACGCGAGCCCGCGCCCGATCAGCTCCTCGATCAGCGCGATGATCTCCGGGATCGTCTCGCTCGCGAGCGGCTCCTGGTCGGGGCGGCCGAGGCCGAGCTCCTCGGTGTCCTCGAGATACCACCTCGTCGCCGCCGCCGCGAGCTCGGCGCTCCCGATCCCCTGCTTGGCGGCGGCCTCGTAGATCTTGTCGTTCACGTCGGTGACGTTCTCGACCAGCGTCACCTCGTAGCCCTGCTGCTCCAGCCACCGCTTCAGCCAGATGAAGAGGACGTACGGACGCGCGTTGCCGACGTGCACCCGCTGGTAGACGGTCGGCCCGCAGACGTACATCCGGATCGGGCCGGGCGGCGGGGGCAGCTCCTGCTTGACGCGTGTGAGCGAGTCGTAGAGGATCACGAGGCCATAGCCTCGCAGACCGCGCGGGCTTCCGGCGCTACTCGACGATCCGCCAGACCTTGCCGTCCGCGAACGCGCGCCGCTCGAGCTCGACGCCCATTTCCTCCGGGTAGCCGACCAGCGTGCAGAGCCGGCTGAGCGCCCGACTGGAGCGCTCGCGCCTGGCCTCGACCGACTGCTCCGCGTGGGTCGAGAGCGCGTCGCGCAGCGCGGTCACCACCTCTCGCCCGGCGAAGGGCTTGCGGACGTACCCGTGCGCTCCGGCCTCGAGAGCGCGCTCGACCAGATCTTCGGAGTGGCCCGTCAGGGCCACGATGGGCACGTCCCGTTCCTCGCGGATGCGCAGGGCCGCCTCCACCCCGCCGAGGCGCGGGAGCGAGAGGTCGAGCAGGATCACGTCAGGGCGATGGACGCGCGCCAGCTCGACCGCCTCGAGGCCGTCTCGCGCGTCGGCGAGGACCGAGAAGCCCTCGCCCTCGAGCAGCGTGCGCAGGTCGTCGCGCACGATCGGGTCGTCCTCCACGGTGAGGACGGTGGACACAGCGACCTGGGACATCGTTTCCTCCTCGTCTTGAAAAACGAAAAGGCCCCGGCAAATGCCGAGGCCTCGTAGCCCTTCGCGGCCGCCGCGCCTTGCGGCGACCTGCTCACCCAGAGTAGCTGAATCAGGCGTCCTGGAACTGCGCCTCCTCAGTTGAGCCGCGGAGAGCGAGGGTCGAGCTCTCGCCGCCGCTCACCGCCTGGGCGACGAGGTCGAAGTAGCCGGCGCCGACCTCGCGCTGGTGGCGGGTCGCCGTGTAGCCGACCTCCTCGAGCTCGAACTCGCGCTGCTGCAGCTCGACGTAGGCGCTCATCCCGCGCGCGGAGTAGCCGCGCGCCAGCTCGAACATCGACTGGTTGAGCGCGTGGAAGCCCGCCAGGGTGATGAACTGGAAGGCGTAGCCGAGCTCGCCGAGGTCCTCCTGGAAGCGGGCGATCTGCTCGTCGTCGAGGTGCCTCCGCCAGTTGAAGGAAGGCGAGCAGTTGTAGGCGAGGAGCTTGCCGGGGAAGCTCGAGCGGATTGCGTCGGCGAACTCGCGCGCCTCGCCCAGGTCCGGGGTGGAAGTCTCGCACCAGATCAGGTCGGCGTACGGCGCGTAGGCGAGGCCGCGCGCGATCGCGGACTCGATGCCGCCCTCGACGCGGAAGTAGCCCTCGGGCGTGCGCTCGCCGGTGAGGAACTCGTGGTCGCGCTCGTCGACGTCGCTGGTCAGGAGCGTCGCGCTGAGCGCGTCCGTGCGCGCGACCAGGATCGTCGGCACGTCGCACACGTCGGCCGCGAGCCGCGCCGCCGACAGCGTGCGAATGAACTGGCTCGTGGGGACGAGAACCTTGCCGCCGAGGTGGCCGCATTTCTTCTCGGAGGCCAGCTGGTCCTCGAAGTGGACGCCCGCCGCGCCGGCCTCGATCATCGTCCGCATCAGCTCGAAGGCGTTCAGGGGGCCGCCGAAGCCGGCCTCGGCGTCGGCGAGGATCGGCGCCAGCCAGTGGCGGCCGGTGCCGTTGCCCTCGGCATGCTCGATCTGATCGGCGCGCAGGAGCGCCTGGTTGAGCCTGCGTACGAGGGCGGGCGCGCTGTTCGACGGATAGAGGCTCTGGTCGGGGTAGGTCTGACCGGCGACGTTCGCGTCGGCGGCGACCTGCCAGCCGGACAGGTAGATGGCCTGCAGCCCGGCCTTGACCATCTGAACGGCCTGGCCGCCGGTCATCGCGCCGAGCGCGGCGACGTAGGGCTCTTCGCCCAGGAGTCGCCAGAGGCGCTCGGCGCCCAGGCGAGCCAGCGTGTGCTCCACCGTGACCGAGCCGCGGAGACGCTCCACGTCGTCCTCGGTGTACGGCCGCTCGATTCCTTGCCACCTGTCCATGCCGCATGTCCTCCTAGTCGATGAGCTCGTAAGCGGGAAGCGTGAGGAACTCCTCGAGCTCCTCGGAAAGCGCGACCCGGTCGAAGAGAGCGCGCGCGTCGTCCCAGCGGCCCTCGCCTGCCTCGGCGAGCTCCGCGTCCTCGAACGCGACGACCTGCTCGCGCTCGATCCGGCCCTGGTGAACCCACTGCCAGATCTGGGAGCGCGAAATCTCCGCCGTCGCCACGTCTTCCATCAGGTTGAAGATCGCGACGGCCCCCGTTCCCCGGAGCCAGGACTCCAGGTAACGGAGGCCGACGCTCACGTTTCCGCGCACGCCCTCGTCGGTGATCTCGCCCTCGGGAACGTGCACGTCGAGGAGATCGGCCGCCGCAACGTCGACCTCCTCGCGCAGGCGCTCGACCTGGTTTGGCCGCCGGCCGAGCACCTTGTCGAACTCCTCCGTCGCCACCGGCACGAGGTCCGGATGAGCGACCCACGTGCCGTCGAAGCCGTCGCCGGCCTCGCGCTGCTTGTCGTCCCGGACCTTGGCCAGCGCGACCTCGTTCACCTGGGCGTCGCGCCGGCTCGGGACGAACGCCGCCATGCCGCCCATCGCGTGGGCGCCGCGGCGGTGGCACGTCTTCACGAGGAGCTCCGTGTAGGCGCGCATGAACGGGACCGTCATCGTCACCTGCGCGCGATCGGGGAGCACGAACTCCTGGTTTTGCCGGAACTTCTTGATGATGCTGAAGATGTAGTCCCAACGGCCGGCGTTCAGCCCGGCCACATGGTCGCGCAGCTCGTAGAGGATCTCCTCCATCTCGAACGCGGCCAGGACGGTCTCGATCAGCACGGTGGCCTTGATCGAGCCCGCCGGGAGGTCGAGCTCGTCCTCGGCGAAGTCGAAGACGTCGTTCCAGAGCCTCGCCTCGAGGTGGCTCTCGAGCTTGGGGAGGTAGAGGTACGGGCCGGTGCCCTTCTCCAGCAGGCGCCGCCCGTTGTGGAAGAGGTACAGGCCGAAGTCGAAGAGGCTGCCCGAGACCTGGTCGCCGTCCACGAGCACGTGCCGCTCAGGCAGGTGCCAGCCGCGCGGGCGAACCAGGAGGACGGCCGGATCGTCGTTCAGGCGGTACGTCCTCTCGCCGGTGTCGAGCTCGATCGTCCGCTCGATCGCGTCGATCAGGTTCGCCTGGCCGTCGAGGTTGTTCCGCCACGTGGGCGTGTTGGCATCCTCGAAGTCGGCCATGAAGCAGCGTGCGCCGGAGTTGAGCGCGTTGATGACCATCTTGCGGTCGACCGGCCCGGTGATCTCGACGCGGCGATCCTGGAGGTCGTCCGGGACGGGCGCGACCTGCCAGTCGCCCTCGCGGATCGCCCGCGTCTCGGGAAGGAAGTCGGGCAGCTCGCCGGCGTCGATCCGAGCCTGCCGGCCGACCCGTGCGGCCAGGAGCTCACGACGGGTACCGTCGAAGCGGCGGTGGAGCTCGGCGACGAACGCGAGCGCGTCCGCGCTCAGGATCTCCTCGTCGCGTCCTTCGACCGGCGCGCGAAGCTCAACCCCGGCGGCGACGTCCGTGCCCCCCAAGACGGCCTCCTAGTCTCGGTCGTGGTCGCGGTCGCAGAGATCCGGGCACGTGCACTCGACCAGCTCGGCCGAGCTGAGGACGACGAAGGTCGTCTCCTTGCGCGAAACGTCACGAATCGCGCGCTCATATCCTGTGGTGTCGACCGTGGCAGTCCTCATAACCCGTGTATCCATGGTACGTGCGCCATAGGTATTCACCAAATTGTTTTTTTCGATGTTCGCTATAAACTATATCTATGCTTATGTCCCAGCTCGAGGCGTTCGTCGAGGTCGCGCGCACGCACACGGTCAGCCGCGCCGCTGAAGTCCTCTTCGTCACGCAGCCGGCGCTGACGGCCCGTTTGCAGCGCCTCGAGAAGGAGCTCGACACCAAGCTGTTCGTGCGCACGCCGCGGGGGATGAAGCTGACTGAGGCCGGCGAGGTCTTCCTCCCCCATGCCGTCAGGGCGCTCGACAGCCTCGCCGACGGACGGCGCATCGTGAACGCATTCGAGCGCGGCGGCGCCGGCCGGCTGACGCTCGGCGCGGCGCCGGCGGTCTCGACCTACGTCCTCCCGCGCATTCTCAAGCGCTTCTCGATCGGCCACCCGCGCGTGGGCGTGAGCGTCCGCACGGGCCACTCCGAGGAGGTGCTCGAGCTCGTGCTGCGCGAGCAGGTCGACCTCGGGCTCGTGCGGGAGCTGCGACACCCGGACATCGTGAGCACGCCTCTCTACGAAGACCGGGTCATCCTCGTCGTCGAGCCGGGCCACCGCTTCGCCACGCGCGGGCGCATCCGCCTCGACGAGATCTCACGCGAGCAGCTCGTGCTCTTCGACCGTACCTCGAGCTATGCGGAGCTGACGAACGCCGTCTTCCGGGGCGCGGGCGTCCGTCCTGAAGGCGTGATGGAGCTCGACAACATCGACGCCGCCAAGAAGATGGTGCAGGAGGGCTTCGGCGTCGCGCTGATCCCCTACACGGCCGTTGCCGACGAGCTCGAGGCCGGCCTTCTCTGCCGGGTCCAGATCGAGGATGCCGAGCCGCTCCGCCGCCAGATCGTCGCGGTCCGCCGTCGCGACCGCAGCGCCGCGGGCGGAGCCGCGGAGTCCTTCCTGGCGACGCTCAGGGCCATGCAGCCGGAGCTCAGCGGCTCCTAGCGAGCGCCTCGTCCTTCGGCAGCGCGACGAGGATCGCCCACAGCTCCGGCCCCCGCTCGGCGCCGGTGAGCGCGACCCGGAGCGCGCGGAGATCGCCGCCCACGGCCTTCAGCTCGCGCACGATCGCCTTCGCGGAGTCCTTGTCGAGCTCGCCCGGCGCGGCGTCGCGAAGCTCTCGGAAGCGCTCGAGGGTCTCGGGAGACGACGTCGGCGGCGGCGCAGGCGGGCTCTCCAGCTGTTCGGCCAGGGTGCGTGCCTCGACCAGGTCGCGGGCTCCGCGGAGCGCCGGCCCCAGCCGCGGGTCGGCGCCCACGCGGGCTGCGAGCTCCTCGTCGGAGAGAGAGCCCAGCGCGTCGACCGCGAGCCGCCGGAGACGGGCCTCGTCGAAGCGGACGTCTCCGCGTGGAAGCCCCAGCTCCTCCAGGTAGGCGCGAACCGCCTCGGGCGGGATCCCGAGCTCCCGCAGACCGGCCAGCGAAGCCGCCTGCTCGCGCTTCGAGAGCTTGCGCCCGTCGTCACCCACGAGCAGGCCGTGGTGGACGTACTCCGGCGGCTCGGCTCCCAGAGCGCGCGCGATCGCCTGCTGAAGCGGCGTGCTCGGAAGCAGGTCCTTGCCGCGGATCACGTGCGTGATCTCGAGGTCGAGGTCGTCGACCACCGAGGCCAGGTGATACGTCGGGCGACCGTCGGCACGGACGAGCGTCGCCCCCTGGAAGCGGAGGGCGCCCTCGTCGTCGGCCGCCCCGATCTCGCGAGCGGCCTCCAGGTGCCGCTCGGCGCGCTCGCTCTGCCGCACCGGCCCCTCGTCCCAGCCGATCCCCAGCCACTCGAGGTCGCGGACGATCTCCTCCTCGGAGCCGGGGACCGCGCGCGCGACGTCGGTGTCGTCGATGCGCAGGACGAGGGACCCGCCGTGCTCGTCCGCGAAGCGCCGGTTGGCCACCGCAGTGAGCGCCCCGCCGAGGTGCAGCGACCCCGTCGGGCTCGGTGCGAAGCGCACCCGGGCCACGGGTGCTAGACCTTCTTGCCGGCTTTGAGATCCCAGCCGGCTTTGACCGGCGGCTTGGCCTTGCCTGCTGCGTCGAACTGGGTGTACGCCGTCTCGACCTTGGCGAAGGCGAGAGCGATCTGGTCGAGCGGCGCCTCCTCGTCGGAGCCGTCGATCTCGTATGAGGCGACGAGGACGTCCGAGAGCGTGATCTTCAGGAACTCCTGCGGCGCCTGGCCGGCCTTCCGGCAGGTGAGGACGGCGGACTTGATGTGCTTTCCGGTCGCGCACGCAAGCCAGAGCTGTGGCGAGGCCTTGCTGGTGCGGGCGACGACCAGCAGGTCGTCGAAGACTGCCTTCCCCGCCGCGCGTCCAGGGCCGGAGGCGGGCCCGCCGGTCTGGCTCACGCCCCAGCTGAACGCGAGGACGTCGATCTCATCCTTGTGCTTCGCATCCATGCTCTCGCCGGGGATGCCGTCCACCTTCAGGAAGTAGTCGACCGCCATCTCGCGGGCACTGTACCGGCCGGGTACGCTCCGCGCGATGAGCGTCAGGGCCCTGCCAGACTCCCGCGCGGCCCTGCCGCTCGTGGCCCCGCACGTCCATCGCACCCCCCTGCTGACGTCGCGGATCCTGAGCGAGGGCACCGGTTTCGACGTGCGCCTCAAGGCCGAGCTCTTCCAGCGAACAGGCTCGTACAAGATCCGCGGCCCGCTGGTGAAGCTCGCCCGTCTTTCGCAGGAGGAGCGCGACCGAGGTGTCGTCTGCTCGTCGGCCGGGAACCACGCCCAGGGCGTCGCACTGGCAGCGGCCATGCTCGGGGTGCGGGCGGTGGTCTGCATGGCCGAGAACGCGACGCCGTCGAAGATCGCGGCCACGCGCGACTACGGCGCGGAGGTCGTGCTCCACGGCTCGATCTGGGACGAAGCCGACGAGAAGGCGCGCGAGCTGGTGGTGAACGAGGGCCTGACCTACGTGCATCCGTTCGACGACCTCGACCTCATCTCCGGACAGGGCACGGTCGGGCTCGAGATCTGGGAGGACTGGCCGGAGGCCGAGCTGGTCGTCGTCCCGATCGGCGGCGGCGGGCTCATCTCGGGCATCGCGACGGCTCTCAAGCAGGCCAGGCCGGAGATCAGGATCGTCGGCGTGGAGTCCTCCGACGGCCCGGCCATGCAGCGGAGCGTCGAGGCCGGCGAGCTGGTGACCCTCGAGCGCTGCGACACGATCGTCGACGGCCTGAGGGTGAAACGCGTCGGCAACCACACGTTCGAGCTCGTGCAGCGCTTCGTGGACGAGATCGTGACCGTGCCCGACCAGGTGATCTTCGAGAACGTTCTGTGGGTCCTGGAGCGCTGCAAGCTCGTGGCGGAAGGCGCTGCGGCGGCGACGGTCGCCGCGCTGCGCGCGGGCGCCGTGGAGGCCGCGCCGGGGACGAAGGTCGTCTGCGTCCTCTCGGGCGGCAACCTCGACCTGGCCCAGCTCCGCGGCCTTCGCTGGAACTAGGAGGGAACCCTCCTACTAGCGCTTCACAGCCCGGCCCGTGACCTGGTCGATCACGATCCGGAACGCGACCGGGGCTCCTTCGGCACGCGGGCGCCGCTCCCCGCTCCCGCGCGGGGCGAACCGCTCGGCGAGCAGCGCGAGCGCCCGCTCGGCGCCGGCCTCGTCGAGCTCCTCGTAGCGCCCCTGGACGATGGCGCTCCGCCAGCTCCCGCGCTCGTACTCGTCGACCTCGAAGCACACCTGCGGGCTCGCGCGCATCATCCGCACCTTCTGCCCCTCGACGGTGTAGACGTAGAAGCTCTCGCCGTCGTAGGCGTAGATGACCGGCACCACGTAGGTGAAGCCGTCCGCGTGACAGCCGATCCGCCCGACGACCTGGGCGTGCAGGAGGTCGTCGATCTCGGCGCGGTCGAGCTCCGTGATCATGCCGGCAACCCTAGTCCAGCGGGTAAGCGGAAGCCCGTTGAGACTCGGGTGTAGACGACCGTCCGGGAGATCACGGTCCGCGGCTCCGCGGAATCCCGGATGCCGGGTCGGATCGGAGAGGGCACGCTGGCTGGAGATGACTCGGACAATCGCTCTCACCCGGTCCGATGTCCACGTCCTCGTTGTCGGAGGCGGCGTGGCGGGGCTCGAGGTCGCGCTGGCCCTGCGGGCCCTTGCCGCCGATCGAGTCGACGTCGAGATGGTCTCGCCCGAGCTGCACTTCTTCTACCGGCCGCTCGCGGTCTCCGAGCCGTTCGGGGGCGCCCGGGTCCGACGCTGGGAGCTCGACGATCTCGCCCGGAGCGCCGGAGTCGCCTTCACCCCGGGCGCTCTCGAGCGCCTCGACATCGAGGCGCACACCGCCCACCTGGCCCAGGGCCCACCCATCGAGTACGGGGCCGTCGTGCTCGCGTACGGCGCGCAGCCTGAGGTCGCAGTGCCGGGCGCGCTCACCTTCCGCGGTCCCGCTGACATCGACGCGCTTCGGCGTCTGGTGGACGAGCTCGAGCGGGGCGAGTTCCGGCGGCTCGCCTTCGTCGTGCCGTCGGGAATCGTCTGGCCGCTGCCCCTGTACGAGCTCGCCCTGCTGACGGCGGCCGAGCTCGAGCGCAAAGGAGTCTCGGCAGAGCTCGCGCTAGTGACCTCGGAGCCCGCCCCGCTGGCACTCTTCGGATCCCGCGCGAGCGAAGTCGTGGGCGCCGCGCTCGCCGAGCGGGGAATCGAGGTGCATGTGAGCACGTACGCGACGAGCGCGGGGGAGGAAGGTGTCTCCGCCCGCGGCCGGACACTGCCGGCCGACCGCGTCGTCGCCCTTCCTCGCCTGAGCGCCCCGAGCATCGAAGGCGTTCCCCGTGACCGGGCGGGCTTCGTCCCCACAGACCCTCACGGCCGCGTGCCGGGCGCTGCCGACGTCTACGCCGCCGGAGACCTGACGGCCTTCCCGATCAAACAGGGAGGGCTCGCCGCCCAGCAGGCCGATGCAGTCGCGGAGACGATCGCGGCGGCGGCCGGAGTCCCGGTCGAGCCTCGGCCGTTCCGGCCGGTGCTGCGTGCGCTCCTCCTCGGGGACGGCACACCGACCTTCCTGCGGGTCGAGCTCGGCGGCGGCCACGGCGAGACGTCAGAGGCCTCGGAGGAAGCCCTCTGGTGGCCGCCGGGCAAGATCGTCGGGCGCTACCTCGCGCCCTTCCTCGCCGAGCTCGGCGTCCTCGCGACCGACCCCGCGCCGGCGGAGGACGTCCTCAGGGTCGAGATCGAGTCCACCGCCGCGCACGAGCTGGGCTGGCCACGTCCGTAGTCGAGTAGGCTCGGCCGGGTGGACGAGCTGCTGGCGGCGTGGTTTCGCGAAAACAGGCGCGCCCTGCCCTGGCGAGAGACCAGAGATCCGTACGCGATCCTCGTCAGCGAGGTGATGCTGCAGCAGACGCAGGTGGAACGGGTCGTGCCACGCTACCTCGCCTGGCTTGCACGTTGGCCGACGGCCGAGGCGCTGGCGGCCGCGCCCGTCGCCGACGTGATCCGCGAGTGGCAGGGGCTCGGCTACAACCGGCGCGCTGTGAACCTGCACCGCGCGGCGCGGCACATCGCCGAGCACGGCTGGCCCGAGGAGCTCACGGAGCTTCCGGGCGTGGGGCGCTACACGGCGGACGCCGTGGCCGCGTTCGCTCTGGGCGCGCCGGTCCTCCCCGAGGACACGAACGTCCGCCGCGTGCAGGAGCGGACCGGCCACCGCTTCGCCCCCGGCTGCGGGCAGGCGCTGATGGACCTGGGTGCGACGGTCTGCCTCGCCCGCGTGCCACGCTGCGGCGTCTGCCCGCTCGCCTCCGGATGTCCTTCGCGCGGTCGCCGCTATGAGCCGCTACGACGCCAGGGGCCGTTCGACGGCTCGTTCCGCCAGCGCCGCGCCCGCGTCCTGCGCGCCGTCGCCGAGGCACCGCGTGTCGCCGGCGAGCTGGACCCGACGGTGGTCGAGGCCCTCGAGCGGGACGGGCTCGTCGCCGTCGTCGACGGCTCGGTGCGCCTTCCGGGCTGAGCGAAAGCCGAACAGGCCGCGCGGAGAAGTCAGGACGCCCGTCGGACCCGAGCGGCCAGCTCGGCGAGGCGACCGAGGTTGACCGCCCAGCCGACGCCGAACACCCGGTCGGTGAGTATCCGCGGGTTGTCCGGGTTCCACCACGCAGCGCGGATGCGCTCGGGCGTCGGGGGTCTCAGGTCGTAAGGGACGAAGCCTGCGAGGCGGCCGTGCCAGGTGCGCTCCGGCGCGGGCTTGCTCAGCTCGGTCGCCACTGCGGCACCCAGCAGCGCGAGACCGACGACGCCGGCGATCTTCCTCACTCTCCTCATGCTTCCGATTCAAGCAGGGCGACCGCCTGCGCCGCCAGACCCTGGCCGCGACCGGTGAACCCAAGGCCGTCGGTCGTCGTCGCCCGAACGGACACGCGGCCGGGCTCGACACCGAGCGCGCCCGCGAGCCGTCCCTCCATCTCGGAGCGCACCGGCGCGATGCGCGGGCGCTCCCCGACCAGCACGCAGTCCGCGTTGACGAGCTCGAAGCCGGCTTCGCGGACTGCGGCCATGGCACGCTCGAGGAAGACGAGCGATGAGGCGCCCTCCCACTCGGCCTCGTCCGACGGAAAGAAGCTCCCGATGTCGCCGAGCCCCGCCGCCCCGAGCACCGCGTCCACCAGCGCGTGCGCGACGACGTCGCCGTCGGAGTGACCCGCGAGCCCTGGCTCGTGCGGAAACTCGACTCCGCCGACGACGAGCGCCGCGCCTTCCGAGAACGCGTGCGCGTCAAGGCCGATCCCGATCCGCAGACGGCTCAACCGAGCGGCTCCTGGTGCGCGACGCGCCCGTCGAAGACGGTGAGCGTGTCGTAGCCGACGGAGCGGAGGTGGTCGAGCCCCGCCTCGAAGTCGCGGCCGACGTCCTGGGCGACATGTGCGTCGGATGCGAGGGTCGCTCCCACTCCGTGCTCGCGACAGCGGGCGAGGAAGCCCGCGTCGGGGTAGAGCTCGCCGACCGGCTTGCGCAGTCCGGCGGTGGAGACCTCCACGGCGACGCCGGCCCCGGCGATTGCGGCCACGGCCTGCCCGTGATGGAGGTCCACCTCCGCCGCAGGCGGCCGCCGTCCGAAGATCTTGACGAGGTCCGGGTGGGCGAGCACGTCGGCCAGCCCGCTCCGGGCCAGGTCGGCCAGCTCGGCGAAGTACCGGCGCCAGACCTCGTCGACCGCGAGGCGATCCCAGACGCCGGACTCCAGGTCCACGGCCTCGCCGTCCACGAGGTGAACGGAACCAAGCAGGAAGTCCCACGGGTACGGGCGGAGGAGCTCGGCGAGCTCAGCTTCGCGGCCCGGGAGCCACTCGAGCTCGAGGCCGAGCTTGACGGGAAGCCCTTGCCGCTTCGACTCGAGGATCGCGTCGCAATAGGTATCGAGGTCGTGGGCGACGCGCTCGCGGTGGTACGGATGCCCCAGGAGCGGCTCGGCCTGGTGGAAGTAGTACATGTGCTCGGTGAATGCGATCTCGTCGACGCCGCGCGCGGCGGCCTGCTCGACGAAGCGCTCGACAGCCTCGACGGTCAGCTCGACCGGGCCCTCGCGGCCGTTCGCGGGGCCGCGGAGGTGCATGTGGTAGTCGACGATCATCCTTCGGCCCGGAGCAGCGTCTCGACGAAATCGAGGTCAGCCGGGGTCGTCACCTTCACCAGCCGCCGGTCGCCCTCGACGAGCCGGACGCGGCCGCCGGACGCCTCGACGAGGCCGGCGCAGTCGGTCGCGTCACGCTCGCCGGCGAATGCCCGGCGCAGTGACTCGGCGAGGAAGGCCTGCGGCGTCTGGGCCGCGTAGAGCCCTTCGCGGTCGACGGTCTCGGCCACGGCCTCGCCGTCGCCCCGCTTGACCGTGTCCGTGAGCGGGAGCACGGGCACCGCGCCGTCCCACCCGCCCTCGAGACCCGCGACCACGCGTTCCAGGACGTCCTCGGGGATCAGGGGCCTGGCGGCGTCGTGGACCACCACCACGGCGGCCTCCTCCGGAACCTCGGCCAGCCCGGCCCGCACCGAGTCGGCGCGGGTCGCGCCCCCGGTCACGGCCGAGTGCACCTTGCCGGCGCCGAGCTCTTCGGCCAGGAGGATGCTCGGCTCCTCCCACTCCTCCGGCGCGACGATCACCAGCGCCTCGATCCAGTCCGAAGCCTCCAGGCGCTCGAGGCTCTCGGCCAGGAGCGGCCTGCCGGTCAGGTTGGCGAACGCCTTCGGGCGGTCGTCGCCGAAGCGCTCCCCGCGGCCCGCCGCCACGAGCACCGCCCAGACGCCGGTGCCGCGCGCCGCGCTCACTTCCAGATGACCAGCTCGCCGTCGCGCTCGATGTAGATCTCGGGGCTGAGAGGGTCGTCGGAGGTCTGGAAGTCCTGCTCCACCTTCGCACGGAAGCGCTTCCTGGTGTTCTCCTGCTTGAGGAGGTCGGCGGGAAGTGCGACGAAGACGTTCTCCATGGGCACGGCGTACACGGCGGGACCGCCGTACTCTCGCACGATCTGGCGCCGAAGCCCAGGCACGATCATCCGCGTCGCGTCGTAGCCGTCGGAGGAGGCCCAGCCGCACAGCTCCTGGTCGTCGGACGGCTCGCAGAGGAGCTTCTCGTCCTTGTTCGTCTGGCGTAGGAGGTTGTCGAGAGCGACCTCGTGGAGCTCGTCGACCGTCGTTCCCCAGCGTTCGACGTCTTCAGGCCGGACGACCGTGAACGAATCGTCGCGGTCGACGACGTAGATCACGGAGAGGTTCCCGGGAAACTCGCTCTCGGCCGGCTCGAAGCCGTACGTCCGCAGCTCGAAGGTTCCCTTGAGGAGCGGCATCAGGTCGCCGCGGACGTCGTCCAGTGAAAGCTTGCCCACCCCGTCGTCCAGCCGCTGCTGCGCCTCGTCGACCGCGCCGGCGACGATCTCGTCCTTGCGGTCGGGATCGGCCTCGTACTGCTTGTAGGCGTCGTCGAGCGCGAGCTCGACGTGGTTCGGCCCGTCGAACACGGTCACGTTGAGGTCGAGGCCGGGCTCGGCCTCGAGATCTGCCTTCGTCAGGTCCGCGATCACCAGCTCCTTGAAGGAGGAGGGGACGAGACCGGTGACGTTCGTCGAGTCGTCCTCGTCGTCACCTCCGGCGCAGCCGGCGACGAAGGCGGCGAGGAGGACACAGGCGATGAGCGCGGCACGCTGCAGCACCCGAAAAGGATGCCTGCGGACCGACGGTCGGGGTCGCGCTAGGTGGCGACCTTCGGCGCGCCGACGGCGTCCAGCTCCTCGTCCAGCCAGACGGCGGCGTCGTCCTCGTCCATGCCCTTGGCGTACATGAGCTCGGAGGCGAGGATCTTTTTCGCCTTCACGAACATCTGCTTCTCGCCGGTCGAGAGGCCCTTCTCCTGGTCGCGCAGGGAGAGGTTCCGGACGACCTCGGCGAGCTCGAAGATGTCGCCGGTCTTCATCTTGTCGCGGTTGTACTTGAAGCGGCGGTTCCAGTTCTTCGGCATCTTCGTGCCGCTTCCGTGCAGAACCTTGACGACCCGGACGACCATGTCTTCGTCGATCACCTTGCGGAGACCCACGCGGTCGGCGTTCTCGGTCGGGACGTTCACGGTCATGTCGTTGTGCAGGATCTTGATCGTGAGGTACTCACGCTCCTGCCCCAGGATCGTCCTCGTCTCCTTCTTCACCACGGTCCCCGCGCCGTGATGGGGGTAGACGACTTTATCGCCGACCTTGTACAAACCTCTCCTCCTCTATGAAACGCGGGCGCAAAAAGAGACGCCCAAGACGCCTGCGGAATCCCGCCATTCTACCGGAAACCCGCTTGGAAAGCGAACTTCCGGCAGTTTGTGACTCCCGGCTACAGCTGGAGATAGCGGTCCACGAGATTGTGCTCCTGGAGCCGCCGCAGGCCTTCTCTGATCTCGCGGGCGCGCACGGAGCCGACTCCGTCCACGGCCTCGAGGTCGCGGTGGCTCGCTCGCACGACCGCGTCGAGGCTCTCGAAGTCCCGCACGACGTGCCGGATCACCGAGTCGGGAAGGCGCGGGATGCGCGACAGGACGCGGTAGCCCCGCGGCTGCACCGTGTGGTCGAGCGGGTTCGTCTCCTCGTAGCCGAGGAGCTGCGCGAGCTCGTCGAACTCGAGCAGGCGGATGTAGTCGACCTGCGCAAGGCGTTCGAGGGCCGTCGAGGACGCCGCGGGGTCGCCCGAGCGCTCGTAGTCGTAGACGATGGCCGCCTTCTCGCGTGGCACGTCCTCCATCAGCTCGTCCAGCTGCATGCGGATGAGCCGGCCTTCCTCCCCGAGCTCGACACAGTTGCGCTCGATCTCCTCCGCCATCCGCGCCGTCATCTCGGCCCGTTGCAGGACGACGAGGACGTCGTCGAGGACCACGGCACTCTGGAACTCGAGCGCGGTCAGGCGCGTGAGGCCCTGGTCGAGCCGGGTGCGGTAGGTCTCGAGGGTCCCGAGCGCCTGGTTCGTCCGCGCGAGCGTGTCGGAGATCTCTCCGAGCTGGTAGCGCAGGTCGCCCACGAAGACGGTGACCGTCTCGCGCTGCTGCGAGATCGAAACGACGAGCGCGTTCGTCTGCTGCGCCACGCGCTCGGCGGTGCGGTGCCGGGTGCCGGTCTCGCTCGTGGGGATGGAGGCGTCCGGCATCAGCTGGACGTTGGCGTAGACGAGCTTCTGCCCGTCTGCGTTGATGACGATCGCGCCGTCCATCTTCGCCAGCTCGTAGAGGAGCTGGGAGGTAAGCGGAAGGTCGAGCCGCATCCCGCCGGAGAAGAGGAAGGCGAGCTCGTTCGGGTCGCCGATCACGATGAGCGCGCCGAGCTCGGCGCGAATGATGTCGTCGATCCCCGCGCGCAGAGGTGTGCCCGGCGCGACCTGCTTGAGCGCCGAGAGGAGGGTCTTATCCTTCCGAGGATCCGCTCGCATCGAGCCCCGCAGTGATCGCCGTCCGCAGCGTTGCCGCTGCTGTCAGGCGCATTCTGCCACGGGACTCGGTGCCGTCCGGCACGAGTGCCTCGGAGAAGCCGAGCTTGGCGCACTCCACGAGGCGGCGCTCGGCCTGGCTGACTGGGCGTAAACGGCCCGTCAGGCCGACCTCGCCGAAGCAGGAGACACCGTGCTTGACAGGCGCTCCGCGCGCGGCCGAGGCGATGGCGAGCGCGATGCCGAGGTCGGCACCGGGCTCGTCGATGCGGACGCCGCCGGCGACGTTGACGAAGACGTCCGCCTGGCCGAGCGCGACCCCTGCGTGGCGGCCGAGGACGGCCACGAGCATGGAGAGGCGCTTCGGGTCGACGCCGGTACCCACGCGCCGGGGCATGGCGAGGTCGGTGGGCGCGACGAGCGCCTGCACCTCGAGCAGGAGCGGCCGCGTGCCCTCGATCGTGCAGGCCACGGCCGAGCCCGGCTGCTCCTCGTCGGGCCGGCCGAACAGCTCGGAGGGGTCGTCGACGGCCACCAGCCCCGCCGAGGTCATCTCGAAGACGCCCAGCTCGTTCGTCGAGCCGAAGCGGTTCTTCACGGCGCGCAGGACCCGGTGCGAGCGGTAGCGGTCGCCCTCGAAGTGGAGCACGCAGTCGACCAGGTGCTCGAGGACGCGCGGGCCGGCGACGGCGCCCTCCTTGGTCACGTGGCCCACCAGGAACGTGGCGATCCCCTGCTCCTTCGCGACCCGCAGAAAGCGGCCGGCCGCCTCGCGCACCTGCGCCACCGAGCCCGGCGCCGAGCCAAGCTCGGGCGCGTACAGCGTCTGCACGGAGTCGACCACGCAGACGTCGGGCCGCTCGCGCTCGAGCGTGGCACAGACCTCGTCCAGGTTCGTCTCCGCGAGGATGTGGACGTCGCCGGCGCCGCCCAGCCGGTCGGCGCGCAGCTTCACCTGCGCCGAGGACTCCTCCCCGGTGACCAGCACGACCTTGCGCCCCGAGGACATGGCCTGGAGGGCCATGAGGAGGAGCGTGGACTTCCCGATCCCCGGATCGCCCGAGACGAGGACGAGCGAAGCGGGGACGAGCCCGCCGCCGAGGACGCGATCGAGCTCCGCGACGCCGGTCGGGATCCGCTCGGCGTCGGAGACCTCGACCTCGACGAGCCGGAGCAGCGGCCGGCCCTGCGCCGGCGCGCCGCGGACGCCCGGAGCGGGGGCGAGCGCGCGCTCCTCCACCAGCGACCCCCACTCCCCGCACGCGGGACAGCGGCCGAGCCATTTCCCGGTCGTGTACCCGCATTCGGAGCATGCGTGCTGCAGGGCCGCCTTCGCCATCGGCGACCCAGTCTAGGCAGGCGGTCCGACGCCGAAGCCTCACGGCTTCGTGCCGGAACGGTGTCAGGAAGCCAGGATCTTGGCCTTCTCGGCCGCGAACTCCTCGTCCGTGAGGATTCCCTTCTTGTTGAGCTCGGCGAGCTTCTCGAGCTGCGCGAACTTGTCCTCCTCGGGCGGGGCGGCGGCGGCCGGCGGTGGGGCAGCAGCCTGCTGCGCGGCCATCTCCTGCTCGGCCTGCTGCTGATCCTTGGCAGCGTACTTCTCCTGCTGGTGGTGGGACACGGCGCCGGCGGTGCCGGCGACGACCGCGGTCGTCGCCGCTGCACGAACCAGGCTCGGGCCTCGTCGCCTCATCATGTCAGCTCTCCTCTCCGGAATCGGCGGCCGCATAGGCCAGGGCCGCCTGGACGACGTCGTGGGGAATGCGCTCGTTGGCGATCAGCTGGCCGCCGGCGTTCCGCACTGCCTCGGCGAAGCGGGTCGCCCAGACGTTCTCGAAGACGAGCAGGCCGGCGGACGAGTTCGGGTCGAGCGCCTCCGCGGCCAGCTGGATGTCATCCTCGTTCAGGAGGCCGGAGTCGATGTCCGCGATGTCGGACATCCCGGCGGCCTCGTCCTCGGGGTCGACCTCGCCGAGCTCGACGGCGGCGACGTTGCCCTCCTCGTCCTTGATGATGAAGACGAGGTCGAGGATGCGGATCGTCTCGTCCTCGACGAGCTCGGCCAGCGCCGGGATGATCTCGCCCTTGAACTTGTTTCCTGGGAAGGCTAGGACCAGGTATTCGATCGGCCCGACGCTCATTGGCTTGCCTCCTGGGGAGTGGTAGTCGCTGCGCAGTCTGCCACAGACGGCTAGCGGCGGAACGCGTCATCGACGGGCACGCCGTAGCCGACGGCAAGCGCGTTCGTCTCGTTCGCCATCCCGACCACGGCCAGGAGCTCGGCGAGCTGCTCCTCGGTCATGCCCTTCTTGCGGGCGGAGGCCGAGTGTGAGGCGATGCAGTACTCGCAGCCGTTCGTCACCGACACCGCGACGTAGAGGAGCTCCTTCGTCAACGGGTCGAGCGCGCCCGGCGCCATGACCTCCTTGACCGACTCCCAGGTTCGCCGGAGCGCGACCGGGTCGACGGCGAGCGCCTTCCAGAAGTTGTTGACCCAGTCGGTCTGACGGGTCTCCATGATGTCGTCGTAGACCGCGCGCACCTCGGGGGAGGCGTCGGCGTACTCGATCAGCGGCACGCCGCCGAGTGTGCCAGACGGAGCGCTACTCGTCGGGGAGCTCGTCCGGGTCCGACTCCGCCGTCGGCTCCTCGGGCGGGACGGTGACCTTCTCGGGCTCGGGCGGAACCTCACCCTCGATGACCGAGATGTCGACCTCGTCCTCGCCTTCCTTCGTGCCGACGACGATGGTCGAGCCGGGCTTGAGCGAGCGGCCGAGGACGAAGTCCGCGAGCGGGTCCTCGATGAAGCGCTGGATCGCGCGGCGTAGCGGGCGGGCGCCCATGGCCGGGTCGTAGCCCTTGGAGACGAGCAGCTCCTTGGCGTCCTCGGTGAGCTCGATGGTGGCCTCGTGCTCGCCCATCTGCTCCTTGAGCCGCTTCATCATCAGGTCGACGATGATCTTGATCTCGTCCTTCGTCAGCTTGTGGAAGACGATGACCTCGTCGATGCGGTTCAGGAGCTCGGGGCGGAAGACCTTCTTGAGCTCGCCCATGATCCGGTCCTTCATCTCGTCGTAGGAGAGACCGGTGTCGTCGCCGACGGAGAAGCCGAGGGACTGGTTCTTGGAGATCGTGGCCGCGCCGATGTTCGACGTCATGATCACGATCGTGTTGCGGAAGTCGACCTTGCGGCCCTGGGCGTCGGTCAGCTTCCCGTCCTCGAGGATCTGGAGGAGGATGTTGAAGACGTCCGGGTGGGCCTTCTCGATCTCGTCGAGGAGGACGACGGAGTAGGGCTTGCGGCGCACGGCCTCGGTGAGCTGGCCGCCCTCGTCGTAGCCGATGTAGCCGGGGGGCGAGCCGACGAGCCGGGACACGGAGTGCTTCTCCATGTACTCCGACATGTCCACCTGGATCATGGCGTCCTCGTCGCCGAAGAGGAACTCGGCGAGCGTGCGCGCCAGCTCGGTCTTCCCGACGCCCGAAGGGCCGAGGAAGATGAACGAGCCGGTGGGGCGCTTCGGGTCCTTGATGCCCGCGCGGGCGCGGCGGATCGACTTGGACACGGCGACGATCGCCTCGTTCTGGCCGATGACGCGCTTGTGGAGCTCGTCCTCCATGCGGATGAGCTTCTGCGACTCCGCCTCGGTGAGCTTGAAGACCGGGATGCCCGTCCACATGGAGACGATGTCCGCGATCTCCTCCTCGCCGATCTCGGGCTGCTCGACCTGCTCCGACGTGCGCCACTTGTCCTCGAGCTCGCGCTTCTTCTGCGTGAGCTTGCGCTCCTTGTCGCGGAGGTTGGCCGCCTTCTCGAACTCCTGCGCCTCGATCGCGGCCTCCTTCTCCTCGCGCACCTTCTCGATCTCGTCCTCGAGCTCGCGGTAGCGCGGCGGAGCGGTCATCGTCTTGATGCGCATGCGGGACGCGGCCTCGTCGATCAGGTCGATGGCCTTGTCCGGCAGGTGCCGGTCCTGGATGTAGCGGTCGGCGAGGATCGCGGAAGCGCGGAGGGCGTCGTCGGTGATCGTGCACCGGTGATGCGCCTCGTAGCGGTCGCGGAGGCCGCGCAGGATCTGGACGGTGTCGTCCACCGTCGGCTCGTCGACCCGGATCTGCTGGAAGCGCCGCTCGAGGGCCGCGTCGCGCTCGAGGTACTTGCGGTACTCGTCGAGCGTGGTCGCGCCGATCGTCTGCAGCTCGCCCCGGGCCAGCGCGGGCTTCAGGATCGAGGCGGCGTCGATCGCGCCCTCGGCCGCCCCCGCGCCGACGAGGTTGTGGAGCTCGTCGATGAAGAGAATGATGTCGCCGCGCTGGGTGATCTCCTTCATCACCTTCTTGAGGCGCTCCTCGAACTCGCCGCGGTACTTCGAGCCCGCCACGAGGGCGGCGAGGTCGAGCGTGTAGATCTGCTTGTTCTTCAGGAGCTCCGGGACCTGGTTCGCGGAGATGCGGGCAGCAAGGCCCTCGACGACGGCGGTCTTGCCCACGCCCGGCTCCCCGATCAGCACCGGGTTGTTCTTCGTCCGGCGTGACAGGATCTGCATGACGCGCTCGATCTCGGTCTGGCGCCCCACAACGGGGTCGAGCTTGCCCTCGGCCGCGAGCTTCGTGAGGTTGCGGCCGAACTGGTCGAGGAGCTTCGAGCTCTTGGCCTTCTCGCCGGCCGCCGCGGGGCCGCCCTGCTGGCGGCGGCCCGGGCCGGAAAGCATGCGGATGATCTCGTTGCGGATCTTCTCGGCGTCGGCGTCGAAGTCGAGCAGAATCCGGGCGGCGACGCCCTCGTTCTCGCGCACGAGCCCGAGCAGGATGTGCTCGGTGCCGATGTAGTTGTGGCCGAGGGAGAGGGCCTCGCGCAGCGCGAGCTCGAGCACCTTCTTCGCGCGCGGGGTGAACGGGATCTGGCCCGTCGTGACCTCGTCGCCCTGTCCGACGATGCGCGCGACCTGGGCGCGCACCTCCTCCACCGTGATGTCCAGGCTCTCGAGCACGCGGGCGGCCAGCCCCTCTTCCTCGCGCAGGAGGCCGAGGAGGATGTGCTCGGTGCCGATGTAGTTGTGCTTGAGGGCGCGGGCCTCGTCCTGGGCGAGAACGACGACCTGCCTGGCTCTCTCGGTGAAGCGCTCGAACAAAGCTTCAGGATCCTTTCCGGTTGACAGCCGGACCTATGGTATCGAACCGGTCGGGAGTGCCCGAGCAGGCCATGGAGTCCGTATCGGCTTTGCGCCGAAGGCTTTAGAGAGTCAATTTCCCAGCCGTCCGGACAGCTTGTTGGGGGTGCCCCGTACGGGGGACGCGCCGGCCGGGCAACAGGCCGATTGTTGAACCATGAGGAGGAGGGCTCTCGTGGTACTCGTGGCCACGCTCGCGCTCATTGCGCTGGCGGCGCCTTCCTCCGCGCGCGCCCTCTCGATGAGCGACCGGGACACGCTGGAGGCCAGCGTCGTCGCGAGGATCAATGCCGTCCGCAGGAGCCACGGCCTGCGGCAGCTGACGGTCGTCACCCGCCTGGCCAACGCCGCCGACCGCCATGCCACGTCGATGGCGGCCGCGAGCTACTTCAGCCACGACCTCTACACGCCGACGGGCTCGAGCACCTGGACGGCGTTCGGGACGTGGATCCGCTGGTACTGGCCGGGGCCGGGCTATTCGTCCTGGAGCGCAGGCGAGAACCTCGCCTGGGGCGCGCCCGGGATCACGGCCTCCCAGACGGTCAGCCGCTGGATGGCGAGCCCCGGCCATCGAGCCAACATCCTCAACCGCTCCTGGCGCAACATCGGGGTCGCCGCCGTCCACGTCCGCGACCCGCTCGGCTACTACGGCTCCTGGGACGACGTGACCATCGTCGCGGCCGAGTTCGGCGCCCGGCGCTAGCTCACTCCTCGAGCCTCAGCAGGTCGCCCGGCTGGCAGCCCAGGGCGTCGCAGAGCGCGGTGAGGGTCGTGAACCGGACGGCGCGCGCGCGGCCGTTCTTGAGGATCGAGAGGTTGACGACCGTGACACCGACCCGCTCCGCGAGCTCAGCGAGAGTCATGCCGCGCTCCTCGAGCAGCCGGTCGAGTCGTACCGAAATCCTGTGCGCGGAAGGCTCCGGCGGCATCAGACCGTCGCCTCGACGTCCTCGCGCAGCCGGAGGCCGTAGGCAAAGACCTCCGCGAGGATGAAGGCGCCCAGGCCCGCGACCATCGCCGTGGCCGGCAATGCGAACCCGGCCATGCCGAAGTCGCCGAAGCGGTCCGGCGGCAGGGAGTTGAGCATCGACGCGCGGATCGCCGAGTTGAAGAGCTCGACGAGCGGCGCGCCCACGACGAGCAGGAACCCCAGGCCGCGCAGGCGCTTGACGTTCTGGGGCCCGAACGGATCGCCCTTCCGGACCGAGCGCGCCAGGCCCCAGAGAAGCCAGAGCCCGGCGACGCTCAGCAACCAGGGACCCACATCCTCGGCCGTCGAGAGCAGCACCTGCCCCGTCGTCGGGTCCTCAACCTCGAGTACGACCTCGGGCCAACCCTTGAGGTGGACGTCCTCGCCCACGTCGATCCTCTCGGGATTCACCTGCGCGTCGACGTCGAGCGTGGCGCTCCCCGAGAGCATCCGGCCGTACTCGACGATCTGGAACGCTGGATAGACGACCGCCGCCAAGATCAGGAGGACGGAGACGAGGACGTAGCCGGTCGTTACCGCCCCGGAAGGACGCGGTTGGCCCATGGGGACCTCCTTATCGACAAACGATAGTATCGACAGACGATAACATCGAATATCGATATGTCAATGAAGGCGCGAAACGACAGCGGCAGCGCGGGATAAGCTCGCGCCGTGCTCCTCGAGACGACGATCGCGCCGAAGGCCCCCTACTCGCTCGCCCTCTCGGCCCGGTTCGGGACCGACGCGACCCGCTACTTCCGCGACGGGGTGCTCACGTTCGCCTTCGAGGCCGGAGGCGAGCCCGCACGCGCCCGCGTGACGCAGCGCCCTGACGGGCGCCTGTCCGTGGCGGTGGAGACGTCGGCCCCCGAGGAGGCGCTCGACCGCGTGCGCTTCGTCCTCGCGGCCGACGACGACCACGAGCTCTTCCTGCGCCGCTTCTCCGACGACCGCCTCATCGGGCGCGCTGCGCGCAGCCTGCGCGGCCTCCGGCCCCTTCGCACGGCGACCGTGACCCACTCGCTTCTCAAGGCGATCTGCGGGCAGCTGATCCAGGCGCGGGCAGCGCGCCTGCTCGAGGCGCGCTTGATCCGCTCGCTGGGAACGCCCGCCGGAGATCTCTACCTCCCGCCGACCCGGACGACGTTCGCCGGGCTCGCGCCGGCACAGCTCGCCCGCGACGGCCTCGTCGCGCGGAAGTCGAACGCGCTCATCCGCCTCTCCCGCGAGTGGGACGTGGAGCGCCTGCGCGACGTCGAGACGCCGGCCGCCGTGGCGCGGATCGAGCGCGAGCGAGGCCTCGGACCGTGGTCGGCGGGAATGGTGTGCCTCTACGGGCTCGGCCGCTACGAGCACGGCCTCGTCGGCGACCTCGGGCTCGTGAGGCTCTGTGGGACGCTCCTCGGCCGCCGGGCCGAGCCGGAGGACACCCGGCGCCTGCTCGAGCCGTACGGCGAGTGGGCGGGGCTGGCGAGCGTCTACCTGCTCGCCCGCCCCGTCCCGACGTTCTAGTCCGTCAGCCGGCCCAGGAAGCTTGGGCCGGGGGCGTCGCCCGAGCCGTGGGCGTCGCCCCCGGACCGCGTCTCGCCCGTCCCCAGCTGGACGGACGAGGGCGTGGGCGCGAGGAAGGCTGCGCGGCCCACGCTGCCTGCTCACGGGGTTGCACCGGCTGAGCCGGTGCGTCGGCGATGTCGCGCGTCGCGGCCAGCACCGCGGTTCGAGCGATTCCCCTCATTGCCTCCCCCGTTGCCGCAGGTCGTGCCTCTGAGAAAAGCGCGCCCTACCCCTTTCGGGTACTGGCCGAAGGGCCAGTCCGTGTCAGACAGCGTAGGGCGTACCGCCGGCCGGATCGACCTGGACGAGGCGCGCGTAGACGACCCAGCGCTGCTTCGCGCTGTAGAGCGGATGGCAGGCGGTGAGCACGAGCGTGTCGTAGCCGCGGTCGCGGATGATGCTCCAGTCCTCGTTGTCGACGATCTCGTGCTCGACGACCCGGTAGTGGAAGGTCGCGTACGGGAGCGACACGGTGATCGAGTCACCTCGGCGCAGCGAGTCAATGTGCCGGAATGGCGCGCCAAACGTTGTCCGGTGACCGGCGATCGCCATCGTCCTTCCGACGCCTGGGAGCGAGGTCTCCGGATAGTGGCCCGGCCCCTGGGAGAGGTCCGCCCCCCAGCGGGTTCCGTGCACGAACGCGGTCTTCAACCCCAGGCGGGGCACCGTGAGGTGGCCGAGCGCCTTCCCGAGCTTGAGCTTCGCATGCAGCTCGTTTGCGGCGCGGGCGACGGCGAGCTTCTCGACCTCGAGCCGCTCCTCCTTGGTCAGCTCTCCGGCTGCAGACTCGTCGCTGAAGCTTGGGGAGGCGACGATCGGTTTCTGCTCGGCGAACGCTTCGTCGAGAGACTGGCTGAGCTCGTGTTGCTTCCAGCGCGCGTACAGGTCCGTCGCGGGATCCCGCCACAGGACCACGGCGGCCGCGTAGGCGACGACCAGGACGCCAAGCCCGGCGAGAACCACACCGAGGCGGCGCCTCTTCACTGCTCAGCCCCTCCGCGGTCGTCGCTCTCGGCGAGGCCGGCCTCTCGACGCCGGGCCGGATCGACCTCGCAGCGGGCGCCCGCCAGCCGGCCGAACCGGTCCCGGTTTCGCGCCACCAACCGGTAGCCGCGATCGCTCACCCCTGGAAACGCGGCCACGACGGGCGCGAGCGGCCGGCCGCCGGGAAGGAGCCGGAGGAGCGGTGCCGCAACGGCGCCACCGGAATAGACGTTTCCGTCGATCACGAGGTGCCAGGATGCCATCTTCGTCTCCTCGTTCAGGCCGCGCAACAGCCGGTCGGCCTGTGGGCCTTGCAGCGCCGCTGGGCGCAGCCTGCCTGCCCGATCCCAAGCCAGAAGCTTATCGACCGCCCAACGGCAGAAGCCGCAGTCCTCGTCGTAGAGGATGACGGCCTCGCTCACGGCCCACCTCCGGGCTCGGCGGGCTCGACAGGCTCGACGGCCTCGACACGCGGAACGAGCCACGCGAGCCGGCTCCTGGCCGTCCGATCCCGCAGCCGGTAGACCCAGGTGCTGACCGTCTCGGGCGGGAGAAAGGCGATGTACCCGACGAGGGCCGCGTAGCTGAAGAAGCCGACCCGGACCGCGTAGGCGATCCCGAGGTGCAGCATCACACCGAGGAGGAGCACCCATGGGCGGAGCCTCCCGTTCCAGACGAGAATCGCGACCGCCAGCTCGACCGCCAGCGTCCCGTACGTCAGAAGGTTCACAAGCAGGAGCGAGTCCGTGACGAAGCCCGGAACCGGGAACCGTTCGAGATCTTCGAGCCGGAAGGCGTACGAGACGGCGGTCCCGTCGTTCCACGTCTCGCCGCGGAGCTTTTCCCAGACGGCGAAGAAGTAGAGCAGGCTTACCTGAACCTGGATCAGCCGAAGCGGCCAGAGCGAGCGCCGCGGGAACTCCCAGAACCTGGACTTCGCCTCGAGCCACCGGTCGACCGACAGCGCCGCGCCCGACGGGGCGAACATCAGGTAGAAGGCCAGCACGAAGATCAGCAGGTCGCCGGAGTTCAGCACCCATGGATTTCGGCGACCGAATGAGATGAGACACACGAACACGACGACGGCGGCGAGGCGCGTCTTGAAACCGAATACGAGGCACAACGCGCCGACGAGGAGGAGCAGGTAGAGGGTCGTGACGGCAGCGGCGCTCGAGTCGAGCTGGAGGAGGCCCCAGGCGCCAGCGCCGCCGTCGGGATACGTCGGGAGGATGCCTCCGTCGTCGAAGAACGAGTACAGCGCCGGCGCGAGAGAGATCGTCCAGGCGACGACCACGACGCCGAAGGCAATCCTGATGAGGGCAAAGGTGGACGTCTCGGCCTCTCTGAACCAGAACCGCTGCCACGTCTCGAGTGCCTTCGTCACCGGGGCTCGGCCTCCGCGTCTGGAACCTCATACGTATAGAAGGCGTATTCCTGCCACTCGCCCGTGCTTGGACCGGGGCCCGGTGGGAGCAGCTCGCGCCAGCGGCGAACGAGCGTCACGCTGACGGGACTGCGTCCCTGGGCGCGGGCGCGCCGTGCGAACCAGTCGGCGGCAGGCTGCCAGAGCGCGCTGTGTACGTCGGTGCTCGTCCACTCGGCCCATTTCCGCCATCGGTAGTCCCAATAGCCGCCGACAAGGCGGCCGCCGCGGGGAGGCGAGACGACCTCCTCGCTCCCGTCGGCGTACCGCACGCGGGCGAGGAGCAGGAGAGTGTGCCGCCGCGGATCCGGCGCGAAGACGCCCCAGTTCTGATTCAAGCCCGTCGCGCGGATGTACGGCCCGGTGAACGCGAGCGCGTCCTTCTTGATCTCGGAGGGAGGAAGGTTCCAGACGATGACGCTCACGAGCGTGACGACGATGAAGACGCTGATTGCCACGCGTCCGGCGCGGCTCGACTCGAGGCGTTGCTGCACTCCAGTCTCCTTATACACTCGCCGCCCGAAGCTCTCGTCAACGGGGCGGCCTCACGGCCGCCCCGTTTCAACCGTGACTCGATGCTTCCCGGTTACGAGGCCTCGCCGCGCTTGCGGCGCAGGAGGAATCCGCCGCTCGCGAGGAGAGCCGCAGCCAGCAGCATCGGGATCCAGACCGGGAGGCCCGTGAACGGGAGCTCGCCCCCCGCCCCGGCGCCCGGCGACCCGCCGGTCGTGCTGCCGATGACACCCCCGCCTCCGGTGCCGCCGCCGGTCGTACCGCCGCCGGTGGTCCCTCCGGTCGTCGTGCCTCCGGTCGTGTCACCGCCGGTCGTCTCCCCGCCGGTGGTATCACCGCCCGTCGTGTCTCCGCCGGTGGTGTCACCCCCGGTCGTATCTCCACCCGTCGTGTCGCCGCCGGTCGTATCGCCGCCGGTCGTATCGCCGCCGGTTGTCGTCCCCGGGTCGCAGTCGTCATGCCCGCCACCGCCCCAGCTGAGCTCCGGGCACTCGTCGTCACCGTCGCACCGGTCTCCGCCGCCGCCCCAGCTCGCTGCGAGATCCGGGCAATCGTCGTCGCAGTGATCGCCGCCGCCGCCCCAGCTCGCACTGAGATCAGTGCACTGGTCGCCGCCCCCTGAGCCGTGCGACAGAGCGGGTGTCGCGGACAGGGCCAGCATCGCCAGGGCAGCCGCGACGAGAACAAGTAGTCGCTTCATCCCTCTTCCCCTTCGACTTTGTGTGGTCTCCCTTTCCGCCGAGTTGCCGCAGCAGCCGAAGGGAGCCTCCCAAGCCTTCTGTAGCACGCGCCCGGCGAAATACAAGCTCTGACGGGTCGAACCCCCGCCTACGGCGACCTGGACCATCCCATGGGGTAGTCGGACTCGTCCCTCGATCGAGGGATGCCGCGCCCGAGCATGACCGGGGCGGCCTCTGGGGCCGCCCCGGATCGACTGAATCAGTGTTCGCTAGGAGACGTCGTCGCGCCTGCGGCGCAGGAGGAATCCACCGCCCGCGAGGAGAGCCCCGGCCAGGAGCATCGGGACCCAGATCGGGAGGCCCGTGAACGGAAGATCGCCGCCCGGGGGCGTCCCGCCCGTCGTGTTGCCGATCACGCCTCCGTCTCCGGTCGTACCGCCGGTACCCGTGTCACCGCCGGTACCCGTGTCGCCGCCGGTACCCGTGTCACCGCCGGTACCCGTGTCGCCGCCGGTGCCCGTGTCACCGCCGGTACCCGTGTCGCCGCCGGTGCCACCCGTGGTATCCCCGCAACTCACGTCCGCCGTGTCGCCGCCGCTGACCGGCTGCTGCCGATCGGACGAGGTCCAGGTCCAGTTGGCCGCCACCGTGGCGTCCCCGACGATGTTCAGGGGGACGACGTGCGAGCCGCCCGGGGGCGTGATGGTGAATGTGCCGCTGTGAACCGTCGTGCCGTTCACGACGACGGTCTCTTCGGAGCTCGCCGTCACTCCCGCCGGGAAATTGCTGTAGATGAACGTCACATCGTCACAGGTGATCTGCACTTCCGCGCGGTGGGCACTCGCCGGCGCTGCGATCGCGAGTGCGGCTAAAGCCACCGTGACGGCAACGAAAATTCGCTTCATGCCTCTCTTCTCCCTTTCGACTGCTGGATATTCCCTCTCCACCGGGTGCCGCAGGCAGAAGAGAGCCTCCCGCGGCCGTTTCTACACGTGTCGCCTGCCGAATACAAGCAGCTGCGGCGGACGAAGCCCGCAAAGTGCGGCAGAACAGGTCTCCCGTCTCACGCGCGAGCTCGGCTTCGCCCTCGAACGAGGGATCCCGGGTCGAAGCTCGGCCGCCGACTCCCTGGACGCCATCCGGCACCCGGGCAAGAGATGAAGATCAGCACCGCCGTCTTTCTCGTCTTCGTGACGTTCGCCGGCTCCGCGGCGGCACACTCGCCCGGACGCACGGCGCCGGACCCCACCCGCGGGCTCGTCTACAACGGATTGCGGCAGGCAGAGGAGGGCAGCCCTTGCAAGACTGGCTTCGAGGTCGTCCTTCCTCGAGGCCGACTCGGGTGCACGCATGGGCCTGACACCGCTCCTCCAGGGCGCGACGTTCGTCGCGAGCGCCCGCTCGCGGAGCTCGCCGCCTCGACGCTCGCCGCAGGCGGCGAGGCGGGAGCACTCGCGGGTGGCGTCTCCTGCGTCGGGGACGGGGTCGCAGGCAAGCGCGTCCAGGCCGTGTACGCCTACCCGGCGGACAGGGGCGACAACTACGACGAGATCGCGCCCTTCATCAGGCTCTGGGCGGGAGTCGTCGATGCGGCCTTCAACGACAGCGCCGCCGAGACCGGCGGAGTCCGCCACGTCCGCTTCGTGACCGGCCCGGATTGCAGGCTGGACGTTGCGAAGGTGGCACTCTCGACTGCCGGGGTCGCCAGCCTCGCGGGCACGGCAGCGGAGCTGGCGGCACAAGGCTTCGACCGCCCGGACCGCAAATACCTCGTCTGGGTGGACGCCTACGTGTTCTGCGGGCTGGCCACGGTCAAGCCCGACGACAGGCCCTCCCCGGACAACGCGAACAACGGGGACGGGCAGCCCGGCATGGTCGCGCGGGTCGATCGCGGCTGCTGGGGTGGCGTCAACCCTTCGACCGAGGCGCACGAGCTCGTGCATCTCCTCGGCGGCGCGCAGCCGAGCGCGCCGAATGCGAACGACAACTTCCACTGCACGGACGATGCCGAGGCCCTCTGCTACGACGACGACGGCGTGCTCGACGGGCTCGTCTGGGCCCACGGCCGCCAGGTTCCGCTCCGGTCGGTCTGCGGCCCCGCCCACGAGCGGCTCCTCGACTGCAGGCACGACGACTACTTTCACACGGCCCCGCCCGCGGGAAGCTATCTCGCCACCCACTGGAACGTCGCGTCGAGCAGCTTCCTGACGGCGGATGGGCCGGCTGCCGTTCCGGACGTCAAAGCCCCACGGCCGACCGGCCCCAGGCCGAGGGTCGTCGGTACGATCGGCGGAGGCCGCGTGCCGGTGAGACTGCGCTGGTCCTCGCGGGATGCCGATGTGGTCGGCTACTGGCTCTGGAAGAGCGTCGACGGAAGCCCGTGGAAGTTCGTGCCCGTGCCCAACCCGTCCGGGTCGCAGACCGTTCTCGCGCTGCAGAAAGGACACGGCTACCGATTTCTCGTCCACGCCTACGACGCCGCCGGAAACGCGAGCCCGGCCGCGTTCGGGCCGTCGTTCTCCGTCAGCGTGCTCGAGGACCGGAGCCCACGGATCGCGTATCACGGCCGCTGGCAGCCCAGGCACCGAGGCGCCGCGTCGAGCCGCGGGAGCGCGAAGGGCGGCGGCCGAGCGGTCGCACGACTGACGTTCACGGGGCGTGGGGTCGCCTGGGTCTCGCGCACCGGCCCGACGGGAGGCCGCGCACGGGTGCACGTAGACGGTCGCTACGCGGGAACGGTGAGCCTCTACTCGGCGGCGACCACCCGGCGGGTAGTCGTCTTCTCGAGAAGCTGGCGCAGACAAGGACGGCACTCGGTCGCCGTTCGGCCGCTGGGAGCAACGCCCGGCGCCACAGTAGACGCTTTCGTCCTGCTCCGCTAGCCGGGGTCGGCTCGCTCGCGCAGGGCCGGAAAGAGGATCACGTCCCGGATCGTCTCGCGGCCGGTCAGGAGCATCGTCAGCCGGTCGATGCCGAGCCCGAGGCCGCCGGTCGGCGGCATCCCGTAGGAGAGCGCCTCGACGTAGTCGGGATCGCCCTGGACGCCGCCGATCTCGCCTGACTGTTCGGCGAAGCGCGCCGACTGCTCTTCCGGGTCGTTCAGCTCCGAGTACGCGTTCCCGAGCTCCATGCCGCCGGCAAAGTACTCGAAGCGTTCGGTGAACGCCGGGTCCTCATCCGTCCGCCGTGCAAAGGGCGAAAGCTCGACCGGATAGTCGTAGAGAATCGTCGGCTGGATCAGCTCGGGCTCGATGAAATGGCTGAGCGTGTGATCGACCAGCTGACCCCAGGAGCGGTCGGCGGCCGCGTCGACCCCGCGCTCCTCCAGCCGGGATCTCAGATCGGCCTCGTCCCGCGTCCAGAAGCCGAGCTCTTCCAGCGCGTCGACGAGCTTCAGCCGCTGCCACGGGGGGGCGAGGTCCACCTCGTAGCCACGGAAGGTCGCCTTCGTCGTGCCGGTGGTCTCCTGGGCGACGACGGCGAGGAGGCTCTCGATGCGCTCCATCGTGTCGGTGTAGTCGGCGTACGCCTCGTACCACTCCAGCATCGTGAACTCCGGCTGGTGCTTGTACGACACGCCTTCGTTGCGGAAGTCCTTGCCCAGCTCGTAGACCTTCTCGAGCCCGCCGACGATCAGGCGCTTGAGGTAGAGCTCGGTGGCGATGCGCAGGTAGAGATCGGCGTCGAGCGCGTTCGAGTGGGTGACGAACGGCTCCGCGAAGGCGCCGCCGTAGCGCGGCTGCAGCACCGGCGTCTCCACCTCGATGAACCCGGCGTCGTCCAGGGTGCGGCGGATCGAGGCGACGATCGCGCTCCGGAGGGCGAAGTCGCGGCGCGTGTCCTCGTTGACGAGCAGGTCCAGATGGCGCTTGCGGTAGCGGGTCTCGGCGTCCACGAGCCCGTGGAAGGTGTCCGGCAGCGGCCGGGCCGTCTTGGCCAGGAGGTGAAGCTCGTCGACGGCGAGGGACGGCTCCCCGCGCTTGGTCCTCGTCGGCTTGCCGACCGCGCCCACGATGTCGCCGAGGTCGAGGTCGACCGGCCCGGCTCGGTCCGCGGAGCAGAGAAGCTGGATCTGCCCCGAGCGGTCGACGAGGTCGAGGAAGACGAGCTTCCCGTGGCCGCGGCGCCCGAGCACCCGCCCGGCGACGCGGCGGGTCTCGCCGGCCTCCTGGGCCGGCTCGAGCGCCTCCGCCTCGGCCCGCACGGCGGCAATCTCGTCCCGGTCGGGGAAGCGCTTGGGGAGGCTCGCCGTGGGCACGCTCATGTCGGCGCCGAGTCTAGAGAGTCGCACGGCGCAGACCGGAGCTTGTGTTCCACCGGCACAAGCCTCTCTCCCGGCCGAAACGGCCGGGTCGGCGCCGGGACCAGGGGACGTTCCCGGCGATCAGGACTTTGTGCGCGTGAAACACAAGCGCCCTCGTGGGGCGGCTCGCTAGCCCCAGATGAGCCAGCCGGCGAGGAGGCCCAGGCCGAACGCGACGGCGAAGAGGGCCCAGCCGACGAGCAGGTGGAATGCAGCCCGCTTCGAAGGGTCTGCCGGGTAGTCGACTCCCCAGTACCCCGGCTCGGGGCCCGCGGGAAGGTCCGGTCTGCCGACCTGCGCCTCCACCCGGTAGGACGCCGGATCCAGGGAACCGGGGCCGGGGGGACGATGTCCGGGCCCGGAGAGCATGCGAAGGACCTCGTTGCGGATCTTCTCGGCGTCGGCGTCGAAGTCGAGCAGGATGCGGGCGGCGACGCCCTGGTTCTCGCGCACGAGCCCGAGGAGGATGTGCTCGGTGCCGATGTAGCTGTGGCCGAGGGCGAGGGCCTCGCGCAAGGCCAGCTCCAGCACCTTCTTCGCGCGCGGGGTGAACGGGATCTGGCCGGTCGCCGGCTCGTCGCCGGGGCCGACGATCCTGAGCACCTGAGCCCGGACCTCCTCCAGCGTGATGTCCAGGCCCGCGAGCACCCTCGCTGCCAGCCCCTCTTCCTCGCGCAGGAGGCCGAGGAGGATGTGCTCGGTGCCGATGTAGTTGTGGTCGAGAGCCCGCGCCTCGTCCTGGGCGAGGACGACGACCTGCCTGGAAACCTCCGTGAATCGCTCGAACACCCGGCCGCGAGCCTAGGGCTACGCGGCCTTGATGTCCATGATCTTGTACTTCAGGGAACCGCGCGGGGCGACGACCTCGACGGTCTCGCCCTTCTTGCGGCCCAGGATCGCCTTCCCGACCGGCGACTCGTTCGAGAGCTTGTTCTCGGCGGGGTTCGCCTCGGCGGAGCCGACGATCGCGTACTCGATCGTCTCCTTCGCGTCGACGTCGCGCAGCCGCACGATCGTGCCGACGCTCACCACGTCCGTGGTGATCTCGCGCTTCTCGATCACGCGAGCGCTCTTCAGCCGCTCCTCGAGCGTGGCGATGCGGTGCTCCAGCATCGCCTGCTCGTTCTTGGCGTCGTCGTACTCGGAGTTCTCGGCGATGTCGCCGAACTCGCGTGCCTGCTTGATCCGCTCGGCCACCTCGCGACGCTTGACGGTGGAGAGATACTCGATCTCCTCCTTCAGCTTCGCGTGACCCTGCGGAGTGAGAATCACTTCCTTCACGACGAACCCTCCATCAGGCCCCACCACAGGAAATGCGGCGCTACCGTGCGCCGCCGTGGGCGGCATTGTAGCCGCTCCGTCAAGCCTGAAACGTTCGCGGCAGGGCTACGATTCCCTGGCAGATGAGCGTCGACATCCAGTCCTCCTGGCACATCGGCCCGGTCGAGATTCCGACCCGGATCGTGCTCGCGCCCATGGCGGGAGTGAGCGTGCAGGCCTTCCGGCGCCAGGGCCGGCGTTTCGGGGCCGGACTGGTCTGCTCCGAGATGGTCAGCTGCGCGGGGCTCAGCCACGGGAACGAGCGCACGCTCGGCTACCTCCGAATCGGCCGGGACGAGACCCCGCTCGCCGTGCAGATCTTCGGCTCGGAGCCCGGGGTCATGGCCGAAGCCGCGCGCATGGTCGAGGACGCGGGCGCCGACCTCGTCGACATCAACTTCGGCTGCCCGGTGCGCAAGGTGACGAAGACCGGCGCCGGCGCGACGCTCCTGGAGGAGCCCGACCGTGCCTGCCGGATCGTCGGGGCGGTGGCCGAGGCGGTCTCGGTACCGGTGACGGTGAAGATGCGCCGAGGGCTCACGGACGGCTCGCGCGCCGCGCTCGACGTCGGGCCGCGTCTCGTCGAGGCAGGAGCGGCCGCGCTGACCCTCCATCCGCGCTCGGCCCGGCAGATGTATACCGGCACCGCCGACCACACGCTGACGACGGCGCTGGTCGAGCTGGTCGACGTGCCGGTGATCGCGTCGGGTGACGTCACCTCCCGTTCCCGGGCGCAGGAGCTCCTCGACGGGACCGGCTGCGCCGCGGTGATGGTCGGCCGCGTCGCTCAAGGGAACCCGTGGGCCGTCGGGGAGATCGCCGGCACAGGCGACGGCGACCCGCCGCGCGAGGAGGTCGTCGCCGAGCTCGTCCTCTTCATGCGCGCGACGGCGCAGGAGCTGGGCACCGAGCGGGCGACAGGGTTCCTGAAGAAGTTCTACGGCTGGTACCTCGGTAGCGGCCGCTTCCCGAAGCCGTTCAAGCAGGAGCTGGTACAGCTGGCGACGCTCGCCGAGGTGGAGGAGCGCCTACTCGCGGCCGCCCCGGGCGCGCCCGAGGTCCTCGCGCGCCTCGAGGGCGGGCTGCCCGCAGAGGACGACGTCCTCCTCGACCTGCCGATCTCCATCTACGGCGGCGGCTAGTGGCGGTCGTCACGCCGCTATAACTCCTCTATGGCGGTTGCGACTGGAGAGCGACGGATCGTCTCCGCGCTCGTGGCCGACGTCGTCGGCTCGACCGAGATCGCGGCGAAGCTCGGTCCCGAGCGGTCCAAGTTCCTGATCGACGAGGTCATGCGGATCATGACCGAGCAGGTCCGGCGCTTCGACGGCACCGTGGCGCAGCTCGTGGGCGACGAGATGCTCGCCCTCTTCGGCGTCCCGGTCTCGCACGAGGACGACGCCGAGCGCGCCCTGCGAGCGGCGCTCGCCATCCAGCGGGCGCTGGCCCAGTACGCGCAGGAGGTCGAGGCCGCCTACGGCGTCAAGCTCGCAGTCCGCATCGGCGTGAACACCGGCCCCGTCGTCGTCGGCCTCCAGGGCGACGGCGACGACGGCTACGACCCGTTCAACGCCCTCGGGGACACCGTGAACGTCGCCGCCCGCCTGCAGGAGATCGCCGGCCAGGGAGGCGTCGTCATCGGCCCGACGACCAAACGGCAGGTCGAAGCCGGCTTCGAGCTGGAAGAGATGGGCTCGCAGGACCTCAAGGGGGTCGATCTGCCGCTCGAGACCTATCGCGTCACCCGCGTGCTCGAGTCGGAGCCCGCTCCCCCCAGCCTCCCGCTCGTGGGCCGCGACTTCGAGCTCACGGTGCTGGAGCGCACGATGGACGCGCTCGTCGAGGGCCGCGGCGCGATCGTCTCGATCATGGGAGAGCCGGGCATCGGCAAGACTCGGCTCGTCTGGGAGGTGCGCGACCGCTACCGCGACCGCGCCCGCTTCATCGAGGCGCGCGGCGTCTCCTACGCCCAGACCTTCCCGTACTGGCCGATCCGCGACCTGCTGCGGGAATGGCTCGGCGTCGGCGCGAGCACACCGGAGGCGCGCGTCCGGCTGGAGCTGAAGGCGGAGCTGGCGCACCTGCTCGGCAAGGAGGAGTCGGACGACGCCTATCCGTTCCTGGCGAACCTGGTCGGCGTGACGCTCGAGCCGGAGGCCCAGGCCGCCATCCGCGAGCTCAACCGCGAGAGCATCCAGTCGCGGACCTTCGAGGTCTTCTACGAGCTCGTCTGCAAACTGGCCGAGGAGGAGCCGCTCTGCCTCGTCTTCGAGGATCTCCACTGGGCCGACGAGTCGACCCTGGAGCTGATCGAGACGCTGCTCGGCATCACCGACGAGACCGCGGTCGCCCTCTTCTTCCTCTACCGCCCCGAGCGCGAGCACGGCTCCTGGCGGCTCGGCGAACGGGCGCGGCAGCACTATCCGCACCGGTACCGCGAGATCGAGGTGCGCCCGCTCCCGGCCGACTCGTCGCGCGTCCTTATCTCCCTCGCCGCCGAGGGCGAGCTGCCCGAGTCGGTGGCCGACCTGCTCGCGGAGCGCTCCGGCGGGAATCCGTTCTTCCTCGAAGAGGCCTTCCGCGACCTGATCGAGCGCGGCGCGCTCAGGCGCCGGAACGGCGGCTGGGAGCTCGCCGTGGGCGTGGACGAGCTGGCGATCCCGGCTGCTGTGCAGGGCACGCTGCAGGCACGACTGGACCGCCTCGACCCCCAGACTCGCGAGGTTCTCTCCCTCGCCGCCGTGATCGGGCGGACGTTCGGGCTGCCCCTGCTCGAGCGGCTCGTTCCGCGCGACGAGCTGCAGCAGGCGCTCACCGAGCTCATGCGGCTCGACCTGATCGTCGAGAAGCGCCGTCGTCCGAACCCGGAGTACCGCTTCCGCCACGGCCTCGTGCAGGAGGTCGCCTACGCGAGCCTGGTCGACTCGAAGCGCCGCAAGCTCCACAAGCGCGTCGGCGAGGCGCTCGAGGAGATCTACAGGGAGTCGCCGGAGGAGGCCTACGGGCTCCTGGCGCGTCACTTCACCGAGGCGGACGAGCCGGAGAAGGCCGTCGAGTACCTGCTCAAGGCCGGCGATGCCGCCCGGGCCGTCTACGCCGACAAGGAGGCGCTCGAGCACTACGACATGGCGCGCTCCTTCCTGGCGCGCATCGGCGACGAGCGCCGCGCGCGCGACACCCTCTTCAAGATGGCCCTCGCCTACCACCTGGCGTTCGACTTCGAGAAGGCCGAGGAGATGTACGACGAGGCGTTCAGCTGTCGCGTCGGGGAGGATCCACGGCTCCCGACCACCGAGCGGCTCGAAACCGCCTCAGGGCGCCCGAGCGAGCTCGCGCCCGGCGAGGTCTACTCCACGGAGGCCGGCTACTTCGCAGAGCTCCTCTTCCGCGGCCTGCTCATGGTCGACTCGGAGCTGAACGTCGTGCCCGCGATGGCCGACAACTTCCGCGTCTCCTCGGACGGACTCACTTACCTCTTCCGCATCAAGGAGGACGCGCGCTGGAGCGACGGTGAGCCGGTGACGGCGGAGGACTACGCCTACGCCTGGCGCCGCATGCGCGAGCTGAAGACGCGGACGGCGTTCCTGATGGAGGACGTGGAAGCCGCCGAAGCGCTCGACGACCGCACCCTCGAGGTCCGTCTCCGCGAGCCCCGCAGCTACTTCCCGTACGTCCTCTGCTCGGCGTGGGCTTTCCCGTGGCCGCGGCACCGCTGCGAGGCGCTCGGAGACGACTGGGCGAAGCCCGAGCACCTCGTCGGCAACGGGCCCTTCGTGCTGGACGAGATGGACGATGACCACGCCCTTCTGCATGCGAACCCGCACTGGACGGGCGCGCGCGGGAACGTGCAGGAGATCCACTTCTCCTTCTACACCAAGGGCTCGAGGATGGTCGAGGAGTGGCAGAAGGGCCGCTTCGACCTCCTCCACGCCTACGACCCGGTCCCGGCAGACGAGCCGCTGACGCTCAGCGACGTCGTCCCGGAGCTCAGCCTCCAGTACGTCGGCTTCTGCGCCGACCGGCCGCCGTTCTCGAACGAGCTCGTGCGCCGGGCCTTCTCGCATGCGGTCGACCGCGAGCTCCTCGTCTCGCACTACCCACGCGCGGGTCTCTACCGTGCGGCCAGCCGTGGCGGCGCGATCCCCCCCGCCATGCCGGCGCACTCGCACCGCGTCGGGCTCGAGTACGACCTCGAGAAGGCGCGGCAGCTCCTGGACGAGGCCGGCTATCCCGGCGGGAAGGGCCTGCCGGAGATCGAGATGGTCGTCCCGCGCTGGCTGCAGCCGCTGGACGCGATCGTCGAGCTCTGGAAGCCGATCGGCGCGCGGGTCAAGGTCGCCCCGAGGAAAGATCACGTCGACTGGGACGTCCTCGGAGACGCGCACATGTGGTGGTCGGGGTGGACGGCCGACTACCCCGATCCGGACGGCTTCTTCCGCGGCCTCCTCCTCCTCGGACAGTGGCCGTTCTACCGGGACGACGACATCCTCGAGCTCCTCGAGCACGGCCGCTCGCTGCGCGACCAGGGCGAGCGCATGCGGGTCTACCACGACGTCGACCACCGCTGGGTCGGCGAGCACGCCGCGATTCTCCCGATCGCCTATCCGCGCTCCATCCTCCTGCGCCGCCCCTGGGTCGAGGGCCTGTGGGCGAGCCCGCTCTCGCGGGCGCACCTGGACGCCGTGGTCGTCGGTGAGCGAACGGCTGCGGCTGCCGAGCCGGAACCCGCGTCGGCCGTTCCGGTCCCGGACGAGGCGTAGGCCCTCGAGGGTCCTGACGCCAAGCTTCGTTCACGCGGGTCCTGTCTATCTCCCTTGACACCTTCCAAGACTGTCTACTACGATAGACACCATGGCACCGCTGGATCCGGCCATCCTCGGCGAGGCCCGTGACTCGCGCGAACGCCTGCTCGAGGCCCAGCACGCGCTGGAGCGGGCACGCGCCGACTACGGCCACGCGATCCGGCGCCTCCATGCCGAGGGCGGCTCGCTGCGTGAGATCGCGGAGAGCCTCGGCCTCAGCCATCAGCGCGTGCACCAGATCGTCGAGGACGACGAGGGCGGGACGGCACGCAGAAGCCCGCGGCGACGCTTCGACTGGCCGTTCACCCGCTTCACGCGCCGCGCGCGGCAGGTGATCGTCCTAGCGCAGGAGGAGGCCGCGACACTCGAGCACCCGGGCGTCGGATCGGAGCACCTGCTCCTCGGCTTGGCCCGGGCGGAGGACGAGTCGACGGCCCCCGTGCTCGCCGAGTCCGGCCTGACCCAGAGCGCGATCCGCGAGCGCGTGGCGGCGCTCGAGCCGGCCGGCGCCCTGCGCCGGCGGCGCGGCTTCACACGCGCCGCGAAGCGCGTCCTCGAGGGAAGCGTCCACGAGGCGCACGCGCTCGGCGACCGCTACATCGGCGCCGACCACATCCTCCTCGGCCTCCTCTCCGACGAGCGCGCGGGCGCCGTCGCGATCGTCCGCGAGCTGGGTGTCGACCCTGAGGCGCTCCGCGCCGCCGTGCGCACGCGCCGCGCGCAGCCGTAGCGGGAGATCATTAGGCGTTGCGGTCCCAGACGAGGCGTAGGCCCTCCAGCGTCAAAAACGGGTCTACCCTCTCGATCGTCTCGGCGTGCGGCGCGATCAGCTCCGCGAGGCCGCCGGTGGCGATCACGGGCGCCGTGTCGCCGACTTCGCCGCGGATACGCCTGACGATCCCGTCCACCTGGCCGGCGAACCCGTAGACCATCCCCGACTGGAGGCCGGCGACCGTCGTCTTCCCGATCACGGACGGGGGCGGCGAGAAGTCCACCTGGACGAGCCGGGCGGCCCGGGCGAAGAGGGCCTCCATGGAGACCTCGATCCCCGGCGCGAGCACGCCGCCGACGTACTCCCCCGCCGCGGAGACGATGTCGAAGTTCGTGGACGTCCCGAAGTCGACGACGATGCAGGGCGAGCCGTAGCGCTCGCGCGCCGCGACGGCGTTGGCGATCCGGTCGGGGCCGACCTCGCGCGGATCGTCGTAAACGATCGGGATCCCGCTCTTCGTCCCCGGCCCGAGCACGAGCAGCGGCGCCTCCGCGTAGTCGCGCGCGAACTCCTCGTACGCGCGGACAAGGGGCGGGACGGTCGAGGAGAGGCAGACGCCGGCGATGTCCTCGAAGCCGAGATCGCGCAGCTCGAGCAGCCGGCCGACGAGGACGCCGAGCTCGTCGCCCGTCCTCTCGGCCTCGGTGGCAACGCGCCAGTGCTCCGCGAGACGGTCACCGTCGTAGAGCCCGAGGACCGTCTGCGTGTTGCCGACGTCGACGGCCAGCAGCATTGGTCGTGACTAGGGAACTTCGTCTTCGCCGCCGAGGGTCTCGCCGAGCTTCTCCGCGAGCGCCTCGGGGGTGAGCGCGGGGCCGTCGCCCTCGCCGCGCAGCTCCTCGATCGTCACGTCGCTGGACGTGTAGACCTCGGCGCGCGGGATGATTCGCGTCGGTCGGTTCTTGTCCCAGACCCACACGTCCTCCATGGTCAGGTGGAAGAACGGGTAGGACGTCTGCGGCAGGACCTTGAGCTCGTGCCGGTTGCAGAGGTAGGTCGAGTCCTGCGTGACGATGCAGTAGCGGAAGAGGCCGAAGACGGCCGAGTATTCCTTCTTCAGTCGAAGCTCGAGCTCTGCCTCGTACTCGTCGAGCTCGTCGAGGTGGGACATGCGTTTCATTGTAACTGCGAGCCGAGCAGGTCCCCCACGCCGCGCCCGTCCGGGAGCGAAAGCTCGGGATCCAGCTCGTGGAGCGGTTCCAGGGCGAAGCGCCGCTCGGCCAGGCGCGGGTGCGGAACGGTGACGCCCGGGTCGTCCACGACCTCGTCGCCGTAGAGGAGCAGGTCGAGGTCGATGACGCGCGGGCCGAAGCGCGGACCGTCGCCCCGGACGCGCCCCAGCTCCCGCTCGACGGAGAGCAATCGTTCGAGGAGCTCGCGGGGCGAAAGCTCGGTCTCCAGGGCTACGGCGCCGTTCAGGAAGGCCGGCTGGTCGACGTAGCCGACAGGCTCGGTCTCGCGGAGCGTCGACACGGCGACGACCTCGATCCCCGGCTCGGCGGAGAGGAGGTCGAGGGCGCGGCGGATCGTCTCCTCGCGGTCGCCGAGGTTGGCCCCCAGCCCGACGTAGGCCCTCACCGGCTGGTGCGCTCGACGGTCGCGGCCGTGTACTCGACCGGCGCCTCGAGCTCGACCTCGGGCTTCCGCACTCGCACGCGGACGCGCGAGACCGGAAAGTGTTCGAGCAGGTCGTCGGCGATCGCCGCCGCGAGCGCCTCGATCAGGTTGAAGCGCTGCCCGTCGCTGAGGGCACGGATGCGGCCGACGACCGCCGTGTAGTCGACGGTGTCGCCGAGCTGGTCGGTGCGCGCACCCGCGTCGTGCGCGATGAGCGTCACATCGAAGACGAAGCGCTGGCCGTCGCGCCGCTCCTTCTCGAGGGCGCCGTGGTAGCCGCGGAGCTCGAGCCCCTGCACCTCGATCGCAACCTCGCTCACGCTTGCACCACCGCACGGGCCGCCGTCAGCGCCTCCACGTGCTGGCGGACGTCGTGGACGCGGAAGAGGGATGCGCCGCGCGCGAACGTGAGGACGGCCACGGCCACCCCTGCGGAGACGGGGCCGGTGATCGCATCGGCGTCGCCGAGGAGCCTTCCGAGGAAGCGCTTGCGGGAGGCGCCGACGAGCACCGGGCGGCCGAGCGCCACGAGCTCGTCGATCCGGGCGATCAGCTCGATGTTGTGCTCGACGGTCTTCCCGAAGCCGATGCCCGGGTCGAGGCAGATGTGCTCCTCCGGGATCCCGGACTCGACGGCGAACGCGAGGCGCTCCTCCAGGAACGCCTTCACCTCCGAGACGACGTCGTCGTAGCGCGGGTCGTCCTGCATCGTCCTGGGCTCGCCGAGCATGTGCATCAGGCAGAGGTAGGCACCCGCGCCGGCGACGACTCCCGCCAGGTCCGGGTCGCCGCGGAGGGCGGTGACGTCGTTGACCATCACCGCGCCGAGCTCCAGCGCCCGCCTGGCCACCTCGGCCTTCGACGTGTCGACGGACACCGCGAAGCCCTCGAGGTGCTCCAGCACGGGCTCGATCCGCTGCAGCTCCACCTCGGCCGAAACTCCCTCGGAACCGGGGCGGGTGGACTCGCCGCCGAGGTCGACCAGGGCGGCTCCCTCCTCGAGGTACCCCAACGCCAGCGCGATCGCCGCCTCCGGCCGCAGGTAGTGACCGCCGTCCGAGAACGAGTCGGGCGTCACGTTCACCACCCCGACCACTGCCGGCCGGGGAAAGGCCTGCTCCAGCGGGGGTCCCACGAGGCAACCGTATCCTACGGACGGCTTGATCGACCTCCATTCCCACATCCTCCCCGGCCTCGACGACGGGTCGCGCACCGTCGAGGATGCGCGGGCCCTCGCCCGCCGGGCCGCGGAGGACGGTGTCACCGCGATCGCCGCCACGCCTCACGTGCGCAGCGACTACCCGACGCGTCCGGAGGAGATGGAGCGCGGCGTCGCGCGGCTGCGCGAGGACTTCCTCGAGCAGGGGATCGACGTGGAGGTGCTGCCGGGCGGCGAGATCGACCTCGTCATGCTCGGCTCGCTCGACGACGACGATCTACGCCGTTTCTCGCTCGCGCGCTCGGAGCGCTACCTCTTGCTGGAGTTTCCTTACTCGGGCTGGCCGTCCGGGCTCGAGGAGACGGTCTACGGGCTGAGCCTGCGCGGCTTTCTCGCCGTGCTCGCCCATCCGGAGCGAAACCGCGAGGTGCAGGCGGACCCGGGCCGGCTCGCGGAGACGGTCCGGCTGGGTGCGCTCGTCCAGCTCACCGCGGCCTCGGTGGACGGACGCATCGGCCGCTCGTCGCAGCGGGCCGCCGAGCGGCTCCTCGCCGAGGGCCTGGCCCATGTGCTCGCAAGCGACGCGCACACGCCCGAGATCCGCGAGGCGGGCCTCTCCGCGGCGGCGGAGGCGGTCGGGGACGACCGGCTCGCCGCCTACCTCACCGCCGACGCCCCGGCGGCGATCGTGGCGGGAGAGGCCGTGCCGCCGCCCCCGAAGGCGGCGCCGGCGGCGCTTCCTCCTCTTCTAGCAGGCACGATCGACGGTCTCGGGGCGCGGGGTGGCTGAACTTCTTCGGCTCGTTCGCGTCGTCCTGGTCTTCCTCGCCGGGGGAAGTGGACGTCTCCCAGTTCCGCCGCGAGTGGAAGGCGAGCCTCTGGATCGGAAGCGTGTCGTTCGCCGCACCCTTTCTCGTCGTCATGGCCTTCGCCTACTGGGGCCTCGGCTGGTCGGGCGAAGCCGCCCAGATCGCAGGCATCGCCCTCTCGACGACGAGCCTCGCCGTCGTCTACGCGGTCCTCGTCGAGACCGGGCTCAACCAGACGACGATCGGCAAGCGGATCATGTCGGCCACGTTCGTCACCGACTTCGGGACGGCCGCCGCGCTCTCGATCCTCTTCATCGAGCCGAACGTCTGGATCCTCGCCTTCGCCGGGGCGTCCATCGCTCTGATCGTCGGCCTCCCCCGCCTCGCTCCGTGGTTCTTCGGCCGCTTCGGCAACCGCGTGATCGAGCCGGAGATCAAGCTCGTCTTCGCCGCGCTCTTCGTGCTCATGTGGCTCGGCGACAAGGCCGAGTCGCACGCTGTCCTGCCGGCGTTCGTGCTCGGCCTCGCGCTCTCCAGTCACTATGCGGCCCACCGGCTGGAGCAAGAGCGCCTGCGGGTGGTCGCGTTCGCGCTCCTGACGCCGTTCTTCTTCCTCAAGGGCGGCATGAACGTGTCGGTCAGCGCCCTGTCGGCCAACCTGGGGATCCTCGCGCTTCTCTTCGGAGCGAAGATGATCCCCAAGCTCGCAGCCGTCTATCCGCTCGCACGGCGGTATTGCGCGCCGCACGCCGGCTTCACCACGCTCCTGATGTCCACCGGCCTGACGTTCGGAACGATCTCCTCGCTTTACGGCCTGCAGGCGGGGATCATCGACGAGACGCAGTTCTCTCTTCTCGTCTCGGTCGTCGTCCTCTCGGCCATCATCCCGACCGTAATCGCCCAACGCTTCTACCAACCGTCGGCCGTGGAGGAGACGAGGCGCGACAGCCTCGCGCACGCCGAGGTCGCCTACGAACGAGAGTGGGCCTGAGTGCCCTTCGAGAGAATCCTCGCAGCCATCGACGGGTCGGAGGCCTCGGACCGGGCCTTCGACAAGGCGCTCGAGCTCGCCCGCCTGACCGGCGCCCACGTGACGGCGCTCGCTGTAGAGGGGCCGCTGCCGGCCTACGCGGCAACCATCGGCGAGGTGGATGAGGTCAGGCGCGAGAAGGACGCGTACTTCGCCGGCCTCGTCGCCAAGACGAAGCGCAGTGCGGAGGCAGCCGGCGTCGAGCTGGACGTCGACCTCCGGCCCGGCCACCCGGCGGAGCTGATCAGCCGGGTCGCGGCCGAGGTCGGAGCCGACCTGATCGTGCTCGGCCACCGCGGCCACTTCCTCCGCGACCATCTGCTCGGCTCGACCGCGGACCGGGTCGTCGAGCACGCCGAGTGCCCGGTCATGATCGTTCGCTAGCGGAGCGCCCTAGTCCCCCGCGATGAAGAAGCGCCAGATGCCGTCGGGCTCGATGCCGGCGCGCCAGCCAAGATAGCCGCTGCCGGCTCCGGAGTAGACGGCGAGGTCGCCGAGGAGCTCGCGCTCGTAGTCGGTCAGCTCCTCTTCGGACTTGTCGTAGGCGAACGGCCAGACGTACCTCCCCGCGGAGAGCGTGTACGGCAGGCGGAGGATGCGCGCGAGGATCTCGATCGGGCTCTCGCCGGAGTCCGCCTCCACCTGCTGCCAGTACTCGATCGGGCCGCCCTCCGGCGGCATGCCGAACGTGTAGGAGAACCCGTCGTCGGGGATGAACGGGCGGAGAGCCTCGTAGTCGCCGGACTCGGCGGCCGCCAGGAGCCCCGCGTGCGTCTCGGCCACCTCCGGGGGCAGCCCGACGGGCTCGGCGACGGTCTCCGTCACCACCTGGGTCTCCGTCTGCATGAGCGTCTCGGTGACCGAGACGGTGTCCGCCCCGCCGCCGGCGCAGCCTGCGAGCGCGAGGGCTCCGGCCAGGGCCAGCAACAGCCTCAAGCTGATTAGTTGGCGCCCGCTCGCCGCCTTCCTCACCACCGAGGCGCCCGGAGCGATCGTCGCGGGCGAGGCGGTCCCCGACCCGCCGAAGAAGGCGCGGCGGCGGCGCTACCTCCTGTTCTAGCGACTGCCCGGGCCCTGAGCGCCGGATGTGAGGAGCGCTAGTTCGCGCCTTCGGGCTCGGGCGGCGGCTGCATCGTCGCGCCCGGCAGCGGGAAGGGGCGGGGCTTGGGCTCCGCGCGCGGCTTCTTCTCGGCCTCGCCTTCGGCGGGCGGCGGGGTCTCGGCCTCCGGGAAGACGGTGTCCGGGGACTCGCCGGCGAGGAGCCGCTCGAACTGGTCCTTGTCGATCGTCTCGCGCTCGATGAGGAGCTCGGAGAGGGTGTGCAGCTCTTCCATGTGCTCGGCGAGAACCTTGCGGGCCCGGTCGTGAGCCTCCTCGATCACCCTGCGGATCTCGTCGTCGATCTCGCGGGCGATCTCCTCGGAGTAGTCCGGCTCGGAGCCCATGTCGCGGCCGAGGAACGGCATGTCGTGGTTGCGCCCGAGCATCCGCGGGCCGAGCTTCTCGCTCATGCCGTAGCGCATGACCATGTGCTTGGCCGTCGCGGTGACCTTCTCGATGTCGTTGGCGGCGCCCGTCGTGACCTCGTGGAAGACGAGCTCCTCCGCGGCGCGGCCGCCGAGGGTCATCGCCATCTGGTCCATGAGCGCCGACTTCGTCGTCAGGAACTTGTCCTCGGCCGGGAGCGAGATCGTGTAGCCGAGGGCCTGGCCGCGGCTGATGATCGAGATCTTGTGGACCGCGTCGCAGTTGGGCAGGTGGTGCCCCACGAGCGCGTGGCCCATCTCGTGGTAGGCGGTCACCTTGCGCTCGTGCTCGGAGAGGAGGCGGGTCTTCTTCTCGGGCCCGGCGATCACGCGCATGATCCCTTCCTCGAGCTCGAGCTCGCCGATCGTCTTCCTTCCATGGCGCGCAGCAAGCAGGGCGGCCTCGTTGACGAGGTTGGCGAGGTCGGCGCCGGTGAAGCCGGGCGTCCCCGCGGCGAGCGTGTCGAGGTCCACGGAGTTGTCGATCGGCTTGCCCTTGGTGTGCACCTCGAGGATCTTGCGGCGGCCGTTCCGGTCGGGGCGGTCGACCACGATCTGGCGGTCGAAGCGCCCCGGGCGGAGGAGCGCCGGGTCGAGGATGTCGGGGCGGTTCGTCGCGGCGATGAGGATGATGTTGTCCTTCATCTCGAAGCCGTCCATCTCGACGAGGAGCTGGTTCAGGGTCTGCTCGCGCTCGTCGTGGCCTCCGCCCAGGCCCGCGCCGCGGTGGCGGCCGACGGCGTCGATCTCGTCCATGAAGATGATGCAGGGGCTGGCCTGCTTGGCCTGCTCGAAGAGGTCGCGCACGCGCGAGGCGCCGACGCCGACGAACATCTCGACGAAATCGGAGCCCGAGATGGAGAAGAACGGCACGCCTGCCTCGCCGGCCACGGAGCGCGCGAGCAGCGTCTTGCCCGTGCCGGGCGGCCCGTACAGGAGCACGCCCTTGGGAATGCGCGCGCCGAGCGCCTGGAACTTCTTGGGGTTCTCGAGGAACTCCTTGATCTCGTGCAGCTCCTCGACGGCCTCGTCCACGCCGGCCACGTCCTTGAAGGTGATCTTCGGCGAGTCGGGCGCCATGCGCTTGGCGCGGCTCTTCCCGAAGCTCATCACCTTCGAGCCGCCGCCCTGCACCTGGTTCATCAGGAAGATCCAGAAGCCGAAGAAGAGGACGAACGGGAGCAGGTAGGTGAGGATCGACCACCAGGCCGAGTCGCCCGTGCCCTTCGAGTCGAAGCTCACTCCCTTTTCCTCGAGGAGGTTCTGGAACTCGATCTGCGACTCGTCGCTGGGGTAGTTGACCTTGTACTTGTCGCCGCCGTAGACCGCCTCGATGGAGCGGCCCTTCGGGTTGAAGACGACGTCCGAGACCTTCTCGGGGTTCGCCTCGACGTTGTCGATCAGCTGGCTGTACGTCATCTTCGGCTGCTTGTCGGACCGCGGCAGCAGCGTCTGCGACGCCAGGTAGACGAGCAGAACGATGACGATGAGCGGGAAGAGTGCGCTGCGGAAAAAACGGCTCAACGAAAGGACCTCAGGCCTGGGAGAAGCGTAGCAGTCTCCTATTCGGCTCCCGAGAGCCGCTGGATGAGGTTTTCGTCATCGAAGCTCCTCCGCCTGCGCGGCCAGCTCATCGCGCAAGACGCCGACGTAGGGGAGATTCCGGTAGCGCTCCGCGAAGTCGAGCCCGTAGCCGATCACGAACTTGTTCGGAATCTCGAAGCCCGTGTAACGGCACTGGATGTCGATCTCACGCCGCGACGGCTTCGTCAGGAGAGCGCAGATCTCGAGCGACGCGGGCTCACGGGCCTCGAGGTTGCGGAGGAGATAGGAGAGCGTGAGCCCCGAGTCGATGATGTCCTCCACCACGAGGACGTTGCGTCCCTCGATCGAGACATCCAGGTCCTTGAGGATGCGCACGACCCCCGACGAGTCGATGCCGGCCCCGTAGCTCGAGATGGCCATGAAATCGACCTCGCAGGGAATGTCGATCTGCCGCATCAGGTCGGCCATGAAGAAGACCGCGCCCTTGAGCACGCCGACCAGCAGCAGGTCGCGCCCGCGGTAGTCCTCGCTGATCTCGCCCCCGAGCTCGGCAATCCGGCTCTGGAGGGTGTCCTCGTCGATCAGGATGTCCGAGACGGCTGCCGTGAGCTCGTTCACGGAGCTCACGCTCGTTCTCCGCTGACGACGTCCTCGTAGCCGGGGGCGCTCGTGATCCCCGGGACGGCGACGACGACGTCACCGCGGACGACGAGCGGCCAGGCCTCCCGTTCCGAGCGCGGGACCTTGGCGTCGACGAAGACGTCCTGGACCTTCTTGCCGTGGCCGGCCAGCCGGTCGCCGGGCCGCCAGCCGCGCACGTGCAGGCCGGGGCGGGACGACTCGAGCGTCCAGCGCCCCCAGCGAACCCGGCCCTCGAGCGGCACGGGGCCACGCTCGAGCCACACGCTCTCGTACTCCCTCACCGCCACGCGGCCGTCGCCCAGGTCGAGTCGCTTCGATCCCTCACGAGAGGCGAGCAACTCTAACAGCGCTCTCTCGGTCGGTCGCGGGAGCCGCTCGCCGTCCTCGAGCACGGCGAGGACGTTGCGCTCGGCGGCCGGGTGGAGGCGCCTGAGCGCCGGGAGGATCTCGGAGCGGATGAGCCCGCGCGCCGTGTCGGGGTTGGAGGAATCGACGCGGAACGGGAGGCTCTCGGCGCCGCAGTAGGCCTCGGTCTCCTCCCGCCAAACGGTGAGCAGCGGACGGACGACGCCGTCCTCGCGATGGGCTCGGATCCCGGTGGCGGCTCCGCTCGAGGCCAGGCGGTAGATGATGGTCTCCACCTGGTCGCTGGCGGTGTGCCCCGTCGCCCGCAGGCGACCGGCGCTCACGGCGTAGCGGAGGTCGCGCAGCTCGGCCTCGGTCCCGCGGCCGTCCGGGGGCGCCTCGACGACCTCGGCGCCGAGCTCCTCGGCGCAGAAGCGCGCGTCGGCCTCGGACTCGTCCCCGCGCAGCCGGTGGTTCACGTGCAGCGCCGAAACCCGGTAGCCCAGCGCTCCGAGCGCGTGCCAGAGGCACGTCGAGTCGGCGCCGCCGGAGACGAGGCACGCGACCTCGCCGCCGGGGGGAATCAGGTCGTGCCGGCGGACATGCTCCTCGATCCGCGCGCGAAGCGCCGCGGCGTCCACCCCCCGATCGTACTTCGTCTCAGCGGCCGCGAAGCGGCAAAGGCTTAGTCTCAGCGGCGCCGAAGGCGCAAAGGCTGAGACATCGTTTACAAGGTCTTACACGCCCTACAACAGCGGCGCGACGTCGCAGCCCTCGCGTTGCAGGGCCGGTTGCGCCTCCGCCAGGACGTCCCTGGCGAAGTTCGCGAGCCCGTACGCGCGAAACATGCGCTCGCCGGAGTCCTTGCCTTCCGCATTCAGGGTCACCGCCTCTCCGTACTCCGTGAACATGGCGTCGAGGTAGCGCTGGGCCTGCCGGAGAGCGGGATCGTTCGGCTTCGTGCGCCCGACGCGGACGGCGGCGTCGAACGCCTCGACGGCGATCTCCTCTGCGCCGACCTCGCCGGACCGAAAATCGTCCGCGAGCTCGCTGAATGCGGTGACGTCCAGGCTCGCTGTCTGGATGAACTTCTGGTCGGTGGCGACGCAGGAGTGCGCGAGCGGGTCCCGCGATCCGCCGCAGCCGGCCAGGATCGCGAGGGAGAGCGCTGCCGCAGTGAGGCTGACCCTCAGCAACTCGAACCGCATGATCGGCGCGGGCTCCGCGCCGCGCAATCACCCGTTCAGGTCGGGATCACGAGAAGATGAGCGACCGGTAGGTGATCGTCCGGTGCATGCCGATGCCGTCGTAGAGGGCGATCGCCGCCGCGTTCTCGGGACGGACGAAGAGGCAGACCGTCGGCGTCGTCTCGAGCAGGAGCCTGCAGAGGTCGGCCAGACCGCGCTTCCCGTACCCCTGGCCGCGCAGCTCGGGCTCGACCCAGACCTGCTGGAGCTGCACGGCCTGCGGCGTCCAGGCGGAGGCCTCGGCCTTGAAGAGGATGCGGTCGTCCTCCTTCCAGAGCCAGCTGCGACCCTCCTCGATCTGCGCCCGCGTCCGCCACTCGAACAGCGCGGGATCGCGGGCGTAGGCATCCACGCCGACCTCCTCCCGGTAGGCCTCGGCCGCCGCGGTGACGAGGGTGTCCAGGTCCGCCAGGGTGGCCGGGCGCAGCGCGCTCCCGCCGCCTGGCGGCGGGCGCTCGAGGACGTAGACCGGCTGTCCCGGGCGGTCGTCCAACGGCTCGGGGAACCGGTCGCGGACGAGGTCCCAGAGCTCGGTGACCGCTCGCTCCTCCCCCACGACCATGCGCGGGTCGCCTCTGGAGACCAGCTCGGCAAACGCCGCGCAGCCGGGCCCGGAAGGGACGAGGTTGGCGCCGAGATGGAGAAGCGCGGTGAGCTTCCCGCCCTCGCGGAGACCGGCGAAGCGGCCCAGGCCGCGGCGGGCGACGTCCTCGAGGAACACGCGCTCGATCGGATCCGCGCCGCAGAAGGCGAGAACCTGCGAGAGCCGAGGGCGCTTGACCAGGCGCGCCATGCCCGGGGACGATACCCCTATGCCTATTCACGTTCGCGCAGAGCCCGGCCACTACGCCGAGGCGTGCCTTCTTCCCGGAGACCCACTCCGGGCCAAGTACGTGGCCGAGACGTTCCTGGAGGACGTCGTGCAGCGAAACTGGGAGCGCGGGATGCTCGGTTACACCGGAACGTTCCGCGGCAAGCCCGTCTCGGTGCAGGCCACCGGCATGGGCTGCCCCTCGGCGGCGATCGTCATCGAGGAGCTCGCCATGCTCGGCGTCAAGCGGATGCTCCGCATCGGCACCTGCGGCGGGCTCCAGTCCGACCTGAAGCTGGGCGACCTGATCGTCGCCATCTCCGCAGTGCCGGCGGACTCGACCGCGCTCCACATCACGGGCGAGATCCACGCGCCCACCGCCGACTGGGGGCTGGTCCACTCCTCCGTGCACGCGGCCAAGGAGCTGGGGAAGACCGTCAGAGTCGGGCCGATCGTCTCCAGCGACGTCTTCTACAACTCGGACGAGGGCCAGTACCAGCGCTGGTCCGACCGCGGCGTCCTCGCCGTCGAGATGGAGGCGGCCGTCCTCTTCACGCTCGGCGCCCTTCGCAAGGTGCAGGCCGGCTGCCTCCTCACCGTCAGCGATGTGGTCGTCGAGGGAGAGTTCGTGCGGATCAGCGACGAGGAGATGAAGGTCGCCGTCGACCAGATGACCGAGCTGGCGCTGGCCGTCGCCACGGACGACCACTGAGCGTGGCAGACAACGGCGTCGTCTTCGTCGTCAACCCGGCCTCGGCGAACGGATCGACCCGCCGGCGCTGGCCGGAGATCGCCCACCGGGCCGCCGAGCTCGGGCTCGCCGGGGAGTCGCTCCTGAGCGAGCGGCCGGGCCACGCCGCGGAGCTGGCGCAGCAGGCGGCGGAGAGCGGCGCGCGTCTCGTCGTCGCGGTCGGGGGCGACGGCACGGTGAACGAAGCTGTCAACGGCCTGCTTGCGGTCGAGGGCGAGCGCCCGGAGCTGGCCGTGATCCCGCGCGGGACCGGGACCGACTTCGTCCGCCACTTCAAGATCCCGACCAACCTGGAAGGCGCCGTCCGCGTCGCGCTCTCGGGCCGCGTCCGGCCCATCGACGCCGGGCACATCACCTACCGCAGCTGGAGCGGCGAGGACGCGTCGGCCTACTTCGCCAACAGCGCGAGCGCGGGGATGAGCGGCGCAGTCGCGCAGCGCGCCAACTCGTCCTCGAAAGCGCTGGGCGGCAAGGCGTCCTTCCTCTACGCGACGCTCGCGGTGTTCGCGCGCTGGCACGCCAGCGAAATGGAGGTCGAGGTCGACGACGAGCGCCGCTCCGGGCTCATGTACGACGCGATCGTGGCCAACTGCCGCTACCTCGGGGGCGGGATGGCCATGACCCCTGACGCCGAGCCCGACGACGGGCTCCTCGACGTGCTGCTGATCGGGGACATCACGCGCCGGGACCTCGCGCTGACGCTCCCGAAGGTCTACCGCGGCACGCACCTCCCGCACCCGAAGGCCGAGGCGTTGCGCGGAAGCCGGGTGGTCGTCCGCGCCGAGACGCCGCTGCCGGTGGAGCTGGACGGGGAGCAGCCTGGCACCACTCCCGCCGAGTTCTCGGTGGTGCCGGGGGCCCTCCGGCTACGGGTCCCGGTCTAGGCCGCCGGAGTCTCGCCGGACGGAGTCTCGGACGGAGTCTCGGACGGAGTCTCGGGCGGAGGCGGCTTCGGAGCCGCGGGCTTCCGCGCGCGCGTCGTCGTCGTCCTCGGCTTCGTCGTCCGGGGCTTCGGCGCCGGCTTGGCGTCCCCTTCGAGCTTGGCGAGGCGCTTCTCGAGCCGCTCGATGTGCCTGCGGAGATCCTTCAGCTCGTCCGCCGCGGCCAGGCCGACCTGGCCGAGGGCGCGCCTGGCGCTGTCGTCGAGCTTTCCCTTCGCCGACATCGCCTTGCCCAGCGCGTCGGTGACGCGTTCGTTCTTGCCGAGCTCTTCGACGAGCCTCGTGAGAGCCTCTTCGCCGGCCTTCGAAAGGCGGCCCAGCGCCCCCGCGTCGGTCTCCTTCGCCTTCTTCTTCTTGGCCATGCGGCCCTCCAGGGTCGATTCGTCCGCAGGGACGATACCGGCCGGGGAGGCCGACGCTACGACTGGGAGCGCTTGAGGCCGGGAAGCCGGCGCAGGCCTGCGAGCCGGGCGGCGAGGAAGGCCAACGCGAGGAGTAGCACGACGGGCGCGATCGTCGCCGCCGCGACGAAGATCCAGCCGAGGACGGTGACGAAGCCCGTCCCCGCAGCGCGCCACGCGTCGACGATGCCCCAGGGCCCGCCTGCGTCGGCGGCCGCGACGGCGACCTGGCGCTCCCTGACCTCGAGCGAGATGGTCGCGAAGGCGACCTGGTCGTCGAGGTAGTCGAGGCGGCCTCGCGCCTGCTCGAGCTCGAGCTGCACCTGGTTCAGCTCCGACTGCACGGTCAGAGCAGCGGCCACGCTCTCGGCCTCCGCGAGGAAGCCCAGCAGCCGCGCCTCGACCGCCTCCAGGTGCCGGATGCGGGCCTGGAGGTCGACGAGCTCCTGCGAGACGTCCTGGCCCGCCTCTTCCCGCGCTTCGACGCGGCCCAGATCTGAGAGCAGCTCCATCGTCCGCGCGTAGGCGCGCTCTGGGACACGCACCACCAGCGACCCCCGCACGAGGCGCTGCCCGTCGCCCTGGGACGCGCTCGAGCTGACGACGAAGCCCCCGGTGCCGGCGGCGATCGTGCGAGCGCGCTGGACGGTCGAGTCGAACTGGTTTCGCGGGACCGAGAGCGCAAGAGAGGCCGTCTGCACGATGCGTGGACCGACCGAGGGGAGGGAGCCGCCCTGTGCGGGCTGCGAGACCGGCACGGCCTCGCCGCCGCGGGCGTCCGCGCCGCCGGCCTCGACGGACAACTCCTCCACGGCCGCGGCCTCCACCCCCGGACGGGCTGTCGTCCGCGTCGCCCGACGAGCAGGCGGCGACGGACAGGGCGAGGACGCCCGTGAACGCGAGCATGATCAGCTTCCGCATCGTGTCCTCCTTCATCTCGGTTGCTTGGACACGGGCCGGGCTGCGAAAGTTCCGACCTTCGATGGACGGCTACCACTTCTCCACCGACCTGACCGTCCGCTTCAGCGAGACGGACGCCCAGGGCGTCGTGCACAACGCCGTGTACCTGATCTGGTTCGAGATCGCACGCGTCGCCTACCTGGGACAGTTCTCCGGCGGCTACAAGGGCCTGGTCGAGCAGGGGGTGGACGCAACCACGACGGAGGCCCACGTCCGCTACCTGGACGGGACGCGCTTCGACGACGAGCTGCGCATCCACGTCCGGGCGACCGACGTCCGGGGCGCCCGCTTTCGCTTCGAGTACGTGATCGAACGGACGAACGAGCCCCCGGGAGTCGTCGCGGACGGCTGGACCGGGCATGCCTGCGTGAACGCGGAGACGTTGCGGCCGACGCGGATGCCGGCCTGGCTCTCCGAGTCGATCGCCGGGGTCGAGGCCGGCTAGCGCCCTCTGCTAGCGCCCGCTGCTGCGCGGCGTCGGCGGGGTCTCGCCGTCCTTGGGAGGCTTCTCCTCGTCCGCAGGAGGCGGGGCCGGCTCCTCGGGCCGCGGCTTCGTGCCCACCCGGACGAGCCTGGCCTCGTAGCGATAGTGCGTGTACCAGGACTCGCGGTACAGGACTTCGCCGCCCTGGTAGACGATGCGCTCGACCCTGATCTCCCTGGACGGCTCGCCGTCGAACTCGACGATCCGGTCGCCCTCGTAGAGCGTCGGGTCGGGCTCGCGCTCGGTTTGCGGCGGGCCGGTCACCTTGAGCTCGCCGGCGTTGCTCTCGACGCGTCGCTCCGGACCGCCGCCCAGGAGTCGCACGAGGATGCCGCTCTCGTCGTAGGACGCCTTGATCACGATCCAGCGGGGCGTGTCGTTGACGAGCTTCAGGTCGACGTCCGGATAGTTCACGGTCGCGTCGCGGCCGTCCGGGTAGCGGCTGATGTAGAGGGCGTGCGGATGGCGCTCGCCGATCTTGATCCCTGCCTCCCAGGCCGCGTTGAAGACGGTCGTGGCCACCTGCGAGACGCCACCGCCGACGCCCTCGGCGTACTTGCCGTCCATGATCACGGGGGCGGTGCGGAAGCCGCGCTCCTCGGTGCGAGGGCCGACGAACTCGTTGAACGACCAGGTGGCCCCCGGCTCGATGCGGGCACCGTCGAGGATCTCGACGGCGAGCTGCAGGTTGTTGATGCGGTCTGCGGTGCCGGCGTAGAGCGTCGAGTACGCGGCGAGCTCCCGCTCGACGCGAAGCGCCTTGGCGTCCGCGGTCGTCATGCGCGGCTCGAACTCGGCCACCACGATCGCCGCGGTTCGGTCGGTCGGGCTGGATGCCGCCCTGAGCAGCGCCGCCGACGTGGCGGCGAGGTTCAGCTCCCGGCCGGGCCTGGACGGCACGATACGAACGCGACCGCTCGGACGGACGGCGAAGTCGGCGTTGCGCGGAGCCCGGGCAAGCCCGCGCGCGATGTTCTCCAGGCGTCGGGCCGCGACGTCCTGCCTGATGCGGAGCCGCGTGGCGCCGTTCGCGGGCAGCTCCAACAGCTGCACCATCTCGTTGGGCGTGAGCGTGAAGCCCGCCCCGCCGTACGTGAGGCGCACGGGGGCGGAGAGGACGACCCGGAGCTGCCTCGCCACCGGCGCGAGCGTGCCGCTCGTGACCTCGGGCGCGTCGACGACGACCGGAAGCGCGGTTGCGGAGCGGTCGAAGCCGGCGAGCGCCCCGACCATGATCTCTGCAGCCGCCTCGCGGTCGAGCTCCCGGCCCGCCTGGCCTGGCACGACCTTCGGCTCCGTTCCCTCGAGGACGAGCGAGGCCTCTCGCGCGGGACGGTCGACGCCGGCCGCGATCCGGCTCACCCGCTCGTTCAGTGCGGCCTGGAAGACGTTCGCAGACGCCTCGACCTCGGATCCCGAAAGCCGGAGCCAGACCCGCTGCAGGCCGCGAAGCGGAACCGGCGCGTCGCCGCGGTCGACCGCTTCCTGCGCGGCAGCCGCCCAGTCGGCCTCGACGTCGAGCGCCTCCGGGCGCACCTGGAAGCGCTTGTTCGCCGCGGTGAAGACGACCGGCACGGACGCGTAGTGGGCCGCCGTCTCCTCGAGCTTCGCCTGCGCCTCCTCCGCGGTGAGACCGCCGAGCTTCAGTCCTTCGACGGACACGCCGGCGGCGACGCGATCCGCCGACCCGGCGAAGACGATCCCTGCGGCCAGCGCGAGCACGGCGAGGAGGCCGAGCGCGACGAGGGCTGCCTTCCCGGCAGCCCGGACCAGGCGGGCGCGCCCGCTCATGCGGGCAGGTCTCTCCCTCCGGACGGGCCGAGCACCAGCCTCCGCGCGCAAGGCGTCCGAGTCTACCAATGGGTCGATGCGGGTCTCCGGAACCTGGCGCTAGCGGGGCGGCGGGTGGAGCGTGACCCGAACCTGGGCGATGCAGGCGAGCGAGCCGTCCTTCTCGGAAAGGTCGACGGCCTCCAGCGTCCCGGCCTGCTGGCCGGCGACGGCGTACGAGAACGTCCGGCTCCAGTTGCCTCCCGAGGACGTGACGCCGACGGCGCGCGCGATGCGTCCGCTCGCCTTGCGCAGGACGACCTGGAACATGTGCTCGAAGAGGCCGTGCTCGGTGCCGGAGGCGCTCGCCGTCCCGGCGCCCACGGTGAAGCTGCCGATGGTCAGGCAGCCGCCCTGGGGGGCGCTCGTGAACACGGCCGCCGGAACCGGAGGGCGGGCCTTCCAGAGATCGACGACGAGCCGCTCCGGCGAGTGGAGGTTGTCGTAGGCGAGGTACTTGAAGCGCTCGTGCGCGAAGGTCAGCCGCAGGCCGATGCGGTTCAGCGCCTGAACGAGACGGGCGTGCACGCCGAGCGCAGATCGGGCTGCGGCGTCAGTGTCGATCCCGTGCTTGCTCATGCTGATGCGGGCCCGGCCGTCGAAGAACGGGTTCGGGTCCGTGGCGATCACGTCGGCGCCGTTCAGCGTGCCTCCGCTGAAGTCGACCACGACGCGGACGAAGGCCGGGTGGTTCCCGATGCGGATCCCGGTCGCGGTCACGGCGGCGCCGGCCTGTCCCGGCAGGACGGCGGCGGACGCGGCCAGGGCCGCGAGGAGGACGAGGGCTCCTTTCCTCACACCACCAGGAAACCACCTGAGGTGCCCGGGCGCAAGCTCGACCCGACGTCCCGGCACGTACACTGAGCCGGTGAATTTCGAGCTCACCGCCGAGCAGCGCGAGGTCCAGGCGACCGTCCGCCAGTTCGTGGACGAGCGCGTGCTCCCGAACGCGATCGAGAACGACATCAACCACCACCTCGACCTGTCCGTGATCGAGGGCATGGCCGAGCTCGGGCTGCTGGGAATCGTCATCCCCGAGGAATACGGCGGTGCCGGCATGGACTTCGTGTGCGAGGCGCTCTCGTGCGAGGAGATCGAGCGCGGCGAGGCCGCTTTCCGGACGCTGATCTCCGTCCACGTCGGGCTCAACTCGCTCAGCCTGCTGCGCTACGCGAACGAGGAGCAGAAGCAGCGCTACCTGGCCCCGCAGGCGCGCGGCGAGAAGCTGGCGTGCTTCGGGCTCACCGAGCCGGCCGCCGGCTCGGACGTCGCCGCGATGCTCACGAATGCGCGCCGCGACGGCGATCGCTACATCCTCAACGGGCAGAAGAACTGGATCTCGTATGCCTCGGTGGCCGACCACGCGCTCGTCTTCGCCAAGACGGACCCGTCCGCGAAGCACAAGGGCATCTCGGCGTTCATCGTCGAGCGCGAGTGGCCCGGGGTGACGACGCAGGACACCGAGCACAAGCTCGGCGTCTGGGCGGGCTCGACCGGCGAGCTGTTCTTCGAGAACGTCGAGATCCCGGCCGAGAACCTCGTCGGCGAGGAGGGCCAGGGCTTCGAGATCGCCATGCACGGCCTCGACCAGGGCCGCTTCACCGTCGCCGCCGGCGCCTGCGGCGTCATCCGCGCCTGCCTCGAGCGCTCGGTCGAGTACGCGCGCGAGCGGGAGACGTTCGGCAAGCCGATCGGGAAGAACCAGTTCGTCCAGGACATGATCGCCCAGATGGTGCTCGACTACGAGACGTCGAAGCTCCTCGTCATGCAGGCGGCCTGGCTCAAGGACAAGGGCGTCCGCAACACGCGCGAGACGAGCCTGGCCAAGTGGCACGCGACCGAGTCCGCCTTCAAGGCCGCGCACCTCGCGATTCAGGTGCACGGCGCCTACGGCTACTCGGCGGAGTACGGCATCGAGCGGTACTTCCGCAACGCCCGCGCGCCCATCATCTACGAGGGCACCACGCAGATCCACAAGATGATGCAGGCCGAGCACGCGCTCGGCTGGCGCAACCTGAACGGGCGCGACGGCGACGTCTCTCCCATCGCATCGTGGGCTCCAGCGCTGCTCGCACGGTCGCGCTAGCGGCGTCGTTCGCCGCGGCGCTCCTGCTGGTCCTCCCCGCGTCGGCGGAGCCGCCCACCGGCGGCGCGTTCACGCCCGGACAGAGCCTCGCCGGGGTCGAGCTCGGCATGACCAGCAAGGAGGTCAAGGAGGCCTGGGGCCTCCAGCACGGCGTCTGCCGCGACTGCGAGGAGACGACCTGGTACTTCAACGAGCAGCCCTTCCAGCCCCAGGGCATGGGGGTCACCTTCGAGCATGGGCGCGTCGTCCACGCGTTCACGGTCTGGAAGCCGGAAGGCTGGGTCACGCCGGAAGGCCTTGCGCTCGGCGCTCCCGCCGGTGAGATCGGTGCCACCTACGGCGAGCTCGCCGAGATCGACTGCGGCGACTATCTCGCGCTCGTCGACAACGACCCGGACGCGACGAGCGCGTTCTACGTCTACGAGGAGGAGGTCTGGGGCTTCGGCCTCCTCACGCGCGGCCGTTCGCCCTGCGTGTAGGCGGCAGCTGCCGCTCCGCGTCGGCGAGGAGCGCGACGAGCGGGATGACGGCGAGGATGGGCACCGCCATGGCAGGCCAGAGCGCCGCGTAGCCGTCCGTGGCGTCGAGCACCGGGCCGAAGATGTCGATCGCGGCGCCGGCCGCCAGCGGGCCGACGACGAGGCCGATCCCTTTCGTGGTCGTCGCGAGGCCGGTCACGGTGCCGCGGTCGCCGTCCGGCATCAGCTTGAACAGGAGCCCCCAGGCGAGCGTCATCACCGTTCCCCCGGCGACTGCGACCGGGGCAATCAACGCGTAGTACCACCAGTGCCACGACTGGGCGAAGCCGGCGGTCAGGAGGCCGAGCCCGTAGATCCAGGAGGCACCGAGGATCACGTTCCCCAGGCCGAAGCGGTCGGCGAAGAGCCCGGAGAGCGCCGCCGCGGCCACGTAGCCCGCGGCCACGACCGCGAGGACGACCGACGAGACGTAGAGGGGCTGGTCGAGACCGTCGATGATGTAGAGGACGACGAACGTCCGCATGCCGGCGAAGGTCGCCTCCCACGCGGTGTTGGCGATCAGGAAGCGCCGGACGTTCCGCTCTTGCCGAACGACGCGCCAGGGCGCCGCCAGGTAGCTCCGTAGGCGCTCGTACTCCCGCTCGGCGATCGGCTGCTCCCGGACGCAGAGGATCACCGCGCCGCACGCGACCAGGACGACGACCGCGGCGAGGACGAACGGCGCCGGCTCCCAGAGCGCGAGCAGAAACCCCCCGCCCACGAGCGCCCCGCCGAGCGCCGCGCCGCGAAAGACGTGCTGCACGCCCTGCGCGCGGCCGAACACTGCGGAGTCGAGCAGGTCCGGGTAGAGGCCGCGGTAGGGCGGCTCGTAGACGTAGTACGCGAAGAAGAAGGCGAAGAGCGCGAGCGCGGTGGCGTGGAGGCTCGACATGAAGGCGATGCTCGCGAGGGCGACTGCCATCGGCGCGAGCGCGAGCGTCATGAAGGGGCGCCGCCGCCCGAAGGAGCTCTGGGTCGCGTCGCTCACCGGCCCGACGAGCAGCGGGACGAAGAACGCGAAGACGCCTTCCGCGGCCAGTACCAGCCCGATCAGCGTGCTCGAGTCGGTGAACTTCCCGAGCAGGGGCGGCAGGTACGCAGCGACCGTCGTGATCGACCACGCGAGCCCGAACGCGCCGAGCGCGAGAATCCAGATCAGGCGGCGCTGCTCGGCCGGGACCGGCTGCGGCTCGGCAGCGACGAGCGCCAGGCGGGCCCTACGACCCATCGCCGGGGCGGAGGAGGGCCGGCAGCGCTAGTAGCGTCGGCAGGGTGTCCTCGCGGTCCGGGAAGCGTCCTTCACGGTCGATCAGGTAGGCCTGCATGCCGAGCGCCCGGGCTCCCTCGACGTCGTCGAGCGGCGAGTCGCCGACCATGACCGCGGCCACCGGCTCGACACCGAGCAGCTCGAGCACGGCGAGGAAGATGCTCGGGCTCGGCTTCACCTTTCCGTGGACGCCGGAGGAGATCCAGGCGTCCACGTCCAGCGAGAAGTGGCGCACGAACTCGCTCAGGTCACGGCTGGTGTTCGAGACGAGCCCGATCGCGACTCCGGTCTCGCGCAGGCGGGCGAGCACGGGCAGCACGTCCTCGTACAGCTCGAAGTTCGCCGAGTGGAGCCAGCCTGCGGTGATCGCCTCGGCCACCTCGCGTGCGCGCGGCCCGTCGCCGCCCATGCCGCGCACGATGTCCTCCGTGAAGCGCACCCAGATCTCCTCGTCGTGCTCGAGCTCGGGGTGGTGCTCGAGGTCCTCGACGGCGGCCGCGCGGGCGGCGGGGTAGCGCTCCGGATCGAGCTCGAGGCCGTGGCGCTCACCGGCTTCCCGGTAGCCCTCGGGGCCGAGCAGCGGGCCCGGCTTGGCGAGCGTGAAGTCGACGTCGAAGAGGACCGCGTCGACCCGGGGTCGCCCCTCTAGACCTCCGCTGGCCACGTGTACGCGGCGGGCTGGCGGTTGGCGAGGGAGGGCACGCTGCTGCGGATCCTCTCCAGATGCGCGCGGTCGAGCTCCGCCGAGACGACACCGTCCTCGTCCGGCGCCTGCGCCAGCACGACCCCCCAGGGATCGACGATCGAGCTGCGCCCGTAGGAGGCCTTCCCCTCGACGACGCCCCACTGGTTGGCCGCCACGACGTAGCACTGGTTCTCGACCGCGCGGGCGCGCAGGAGGAGCTCCCAGTGGTCCTTGCCCGTGTAGAGCGTGAACGCGGCCGGGACGGTGACGAGCTCGGCACCCTCGACAGCGAGGATCCGGTAGAGCTCGGGGAAGCGGAGGTCGTAGCAGACCGTCAGCCCCAGCCTCCAGTCCTCGACCTCGCAGCTCACCGGCCCGTCGCCGGGCTCCTCGCTGTCGGACTCGCGGTAGACGACGCCGCCCACCTCGACGTCGAACATGTGGATCTTCCGGTACACCGCGGCGATCTCGCCCTCCGGATCGAAGACCACGCAGGTGTTGGAGAGCTTCTCGCGGCCGTCGCGGCGCTCGGCGATCGAGCCGCCCACGAGCGTGATCCCGTGCGTGCGCGCCCAGCGGCCCATCGCCTCGACGGTCTCGCCGCCCTCGAGCGGCTCGGCGACGTCGAGCAGGATCTCGTGGCTCCCCAGCCCGTTCCACTTCTCGGGCAGGAGGACGAGGTCGGCTCCGGTCGCCGCCGCGCGGGCGACGAGGGGCTCCATCCGCTCGAGGTTCTCCGATTTCGACGGCGAGGAGTTGATCTGGACGCAGGCGACGCGCAGCCGGTCGGACATGGCTCACAGGATAGCCTTGCCCTCGTGTCGCGCACCCCTGCCGAGATCCTCGCCGGAGCGCGCACGATCGCGCTCGTCGGCGCCTCGCCCCGGCCCGAGCGGCCCAGCAACTCGGTCCTGGCCTACCTCCTTCGCCAGGGCTACCGGGTGATCCCGGTGCGCCCGGTCGGGCCTCCACGGATCCTCGGCCAGCGGCGCGTCGGCTCGCTCGCGGAGATCGAGGAGCCGATCGACCTGGTGGACGTCTTCCGCCGCTCCGAGTTCTGTCCGGACGTGGCCCGGCAGGCGGTCGCCGTCCGCGCGGCAGCACTCTGGCTCCAGCTGGGCGTCGTCTCGCCCGAGGCGCGGGCAATCGCGGAGGCGGCAGGGCTGGACTACGTCGAGGACGAGTGCACGGCAATCGTCCACCGCCAGATCGCCTAGGACCAGACACGTAGGCACGAAGGGCCGCCGAAGCGGCCCTCCAACCCAGTCGGGGTGCCCGGATTCGAACCGGGGACCTCGCCGACCCGAACGGCGCGCGCTACCAGGCTGCGCTACACCCCGAACCGGCCATAGGGTACCGAGGATGGCGAGCCGCGACGAGATCATCGCCTTCTGCGACGAGCTTCTCGACCTCGCCGCCTACCCCGACTACGGGCCGATGGGCCTCCAGGTCGTCGGCGCGCCCGAGGTGCGCAAGATCGTCTGCGGCGTCTCGGCCTCGCGCGAGCTGTTCGAGCGGGCGGCCGAGGCCGGCGCGCAGATGGTGCTCGTGCACCACGGCCTCTTCTGGGACAAGGAGCCCCGCCGGGTCGGGCCGGTCATGCGGGAGCGGTTGCGCGCACTCTTCGAGGCCGACCTGAGCCTCGTGGGCTACCACCTCGCGCTGGACGCGCACCCCGAAGTCGGGAACAACGCCCTCCTCTGCGACGAGCTCGGGATCGAGCGCGAGGGCCGCTTCGCCGACGGCCTCGGCTTTGGCGGGCGGCTGCGCGACCCCGTGCCCGTGAGCGACCTCGCCGAGCTCGTCCAGGAGCGGCTCGGGCGGATGCCGCTGGTCTTCTCGTACGGGCCGGAGCTCGTGGAGCGCGTGGCTGTCTGCTCCGGCGGCGCCGCCCGCTACCTCGCGGAGGCCGTCGCGGAAGGCTACGACTGCTTCGTCACCGGGGAGGCCGACGAGCCGACGAAGCACGCCGCGAAGGAGGCGGGCCTCCACTTCATCGCCGGCGGCCACTACGCGACCGAGACGCTGGGCGTGCGGGCGCTCGCGGCCCGCATCGCCAACCGCTTCGACATCGCCTGGGACTTCGTCGACCTGCCGAACCCCGTCTAGGAAGGCGTAAGGAACTCGAGGAGGAGCGCGGCAGTCTCCTTGGGGTACTCGCCGACGACGAGGTGGCCGGCGGCCGGCAAGATGCGCAGCGGAGCCGGAAGCCGGCGGGCGTACTCGAATCCGTCCTCGATCGGGACGAGCCGGTCGCGCGCGCCCCAGACGACGAGCGCCGGGCAACGCACGCGCTCCAGGTACCTGCGTGGATCCTCGTGGCGGAGCGCCCGCGCGGAGCTCGCAACATCCTCGTGCTCGGGCTGCGCGGCGAGGAACCCGGCCACGGCCTCCGGTGAGAGAGCCCGCGGGTCGTCGGCTCCCCAGTAGCCGAAGACCCCCGCGCGCAGGTTGGGACGGCGCGCGACCGCGTCCCGGGCCCGGGCGACGATGCGGCCCGGCCGGATCGCGGTGACGAGGTCGAGCCAGACGGCTGCCCGGCGCGTCAGCGAGACGATTCCAGCGGACGCGATCAGCACCAGCGAGGAGACGGCCTCCGGCCGCTCGGCGGCGAGGCGCAGTGCGACGACTCCGCCCATCGAGTAGCCGACGACCGCCGCCGGGAGCATCCCCTCGTGCTCTGCGACGCGCGCGACGTGGGCGGCCAGGTCGGCGAGGCTCTCGACGGCCGGCAGCGCTGCGGTTCCGCCGTGCCCGGGCAGGTCGGGGACGAGCACGCGATGACGCTCCGCCAGAAACGGCGCAAGCTCGGTGAAGTTGAACGCAGCGCCGCCGAGGCCGTGGACGAGGACGAGCGGCGGCCCGGACCCGCCGAGCCAGTACCTCGTCCGGATACCGCCGATCTCCGCAACGTGCGGTTCGAGCCCCCGAAGGAGCGTTGCCGTACTCACCCGTGACACCGTATTCTGTGTCCATGTTCGGAGAAGGAGCACGAGGCCGTTGAGCTTCGTGGCTGCAAAACCCAAGCCTGCGCGACCTGCCCGCCTGTGCCCTGCCGGCGGGCTTTTTTGCGCGCTGACTCGAAGGAGGCGACGACGTTGGCGAATCACCTGACGCCCGAGGAGCTGTCGAAGGAGCTGGGGATCGAGCGTGACGTGGTCATTCGGGTGTGCATCGAGGAGTCGATCCCGATCTACCACGGCAAGATCGACAAGACCCTGTTCCAGGCCCACCTCGAAGCGACGGGCATCGCCTCCACGTCTCCGGCGGGGTAAGCCGCCGATCCTGGCCTAGCGCGAGCCGGACGCGGCGCGCTTCTTGCGCGCTGCGGGCTTCTTGTCGACGGGCGCCTTCTGCTTCTGGGCCTGGGCGACGCTCTCCTTGAGTGCTGCCAGGAGGTCGACCACGGGCGCCGGCGCGGGCTGCTCCGGGGCGACGATCTCCTCGCCCGCGAGCTTCGCTTCGAGCATCGCCTTCAGGTCACGGCGGTACTCGTTCTCGAACTCCTCCGGGTGGAACTCGCCGACGAGGCTGGCCACCAGCTGGCGCGCCATCTCGAGCTCGGCCTCCTGCACCTCGACCTCGGCGACGGCCTGGTCGATCTCCTCCCGCGCCCGGATGTCCTCCGCGTAATAGAGGGTCTCGAGCGCAAGCGACTCGCCCAGCGGGCGGATCAGGCAGAGGTTTTCCTTGCCCCAGAGGACGAACTTGCCGATCGCGGCCACGTTCGCCTCCTGCATCGCGCGCAGGAGGAGGACGTAGGGCCGCCGCTGCGCGGGTGCATCCGCAGGCGCCAGGTAGTACGCGCGGTCGAAGTAGATCGGGTCGACCTCGTCGAGGTCGACGAAGCGCTTGATGTCGATGGACTGCGACCGCGTGAGCGCGACCGCCTCGAGGTCCGACTCCTCGACGACGACGAACTGACCCTTGGCGAACTCCCAGCCCTTCACGAGCTCGTCGGCCTCGACGTCTCGCTCGTGGAACGGGCACCACCGCTTCTGCTTGATCGGCGTGCCGCACTCACGATGCAGCGTGCGGAACGAGACGTCCTTGCGCTGCTGCGCGACGGCCAGCCCGATCGGGATGTTGACCAGGCCGAAGTTCATGGAACCGTTCCAGATCGTGCGCATGAGAGTCAGAAAAGCCTACCGGGACCAGGCACTTTCTCCTTGCAAGCCGGAAACCCTCCCCTCGCCTAGAGGACCCGGCGGGCGCCCACCCAGCGCGACGCGTACCAGGACTCGTGGAGGCTCGAGATCTTCACGACGTCGCCCGAGTGCGGCGAGTGCACGAAGCGGCCGCCCCCGATGTAGATGCCGTCGTGCCCCAGGCCGTCGAAGAAGACGATGTCTCCCGGCCGTAGCCCCCCGCGCCGGACGGGCTCGCCGACGCGGAACTGGGCCGAGACGACACGCGGGAGCGAGACTCCGACCCGGGAGAAGACGTACATGACGAAGCCGGAGCAGTCGAAGCCGGTCTCGGGCGACTCGCCGCCCCATCTGTAGGGAATCCCGAGATAGCGCTGCGCGACGGCGGCCGCACGGGCTCCGCGGCTCGACGGCTTCGAGACAGACTTCTTCGGCGGCGCCGGCCGGGACGGCTCGGCCTGCCGGCGAATTCCGAGCGCGCCCAGCGTCTGGGGCCCGACGACTCCGTCGACCTCGAGGCCGTGCTTCTTCTGGAAGCGCACGGACCGCGGCTCGGCTCACCGGGCCGTAGACGCCGTCTGCCGGGACTCCGAGCGCGCGCTGGACGGGCACGACCCACCACGCGCGGATGAGATCCTCGCCCTGGGCTCTGCGGCGCAGGGCAGCGCGGGTCTGCGGGCCGACGATCCCGTCGACAAGCAGGCCGTGGCGCTTCTGGAAGTCCCACACGGCGGCGCGGGTCCGCGGCCCGAAGATGCCGTCTGCCTCGACCCCGAGCCTTCGCTGAATCTCCGCCACAGCCGGGCCGCGGCTGCCCAGCCGGAGCAGCTCCACGTGAACCTTCGTGACGCCGGAGGCCCGCGCGCGGGAGTGAGCGCCACCCTGGACGGGGAGGACGCCGGCGACCGCCGCGACGACCAGCGCCGCACCCGCGACTCTGGCCTGAGGGAGCAGCCCAGGCTCGGCGGCCAGGCGCTTCGCCCGGGCGCAGGCCTGCGAGAAGTCCCAGAGCTCCGGGTCCGAGAGGTCACGATCCGCACCGTTCGGATCCAGCCGGCGGAGCGCCGGGCCGTCGAGGTCCGCCAGCGCGGCGGAGACCAGGCTCCGGCGGAGGCCCTCCTCCGCACCCGTGCGAATGCGCCGGCGCCGTGATCGCTCCAGCGAGCGCTCCCACAGCTCGGTTGCCCCGAGATCGCGGTGGACGCGGAGCTCCAGCGTTGCTGTCACGGCAGTCCCCTTTCGACGGGCAGCTGCGCGCGCCGGAACGTCCCGTTCAGCGCGCGGCCTGTGGCTGCTCTACGAAGTGCGGGAGGCTAACAGACGGCTAGAGGATCCGGCGCGCGCCGACGTACGTGTCGGCGTACCAGCCCGTGATCGAGGAGATCTTCACCACGTCGCCGGTGTGCGGCGAGTGGATGAACTGGTTCCCGCCGATGTAGATGCCGACGTGGCCGAGGCCGTTGAAGAAGACGAGGTCCCCGGCCTGGAGCTCCGACCGCGACACGGCGACGCCGACGGCGTACTGCGTCGAGACGGTGCGCGGAAGCGACACGCCTACCTGCGAGTAGACGTACATCACGAAACCGGAGCAGTCGAAGCCCGAGGGCGACTCGCCGCCGTAGACATACGGGGTGCCGAGGTACTGCATGGCGATCCCGACGACGCCGCCATACTGCGAGGGCGGGGCGCCGGTGGGCGAATCGTCGACGGACGACGGCGAGGCGATCCGGGCCCGGGCGGCTGCCTCGAGCCGCGCCTGGCGCCTGCGCTCCTCTGCCTGGAGCTCGGCAATCTGGTCCTTGATCGAGGAGAGCAGCTGCTCGCGCTCGGCCATCGCGCTCTCGATCTCGTTCTTCCGGGCCGCGCGCTCGGCGACGACCTGTTCCTGGCGGCTCCGCGCCTTCTCGAGGTCGGCCTCGCGCTGCTTGACCTCCTTCCGGAACTTCCGCACCTCGCCCAGGATCTGCGTGTCCTGGTCGGAGACGCGGCTCGCCGTCTCGATCCCGTCCAGGATCTCGTCGAGGCTCGATGAGCCGAGCAGGATCTCGACGAGGTCCGGGCTGCCGTTCTTGTAGAGCTCGACCAGGCGCCCCTCGAGCGATCCCTGGGCGGCGCCGAGGTTCGAGCGCGCGACCTTGAGCCGGCGCTCGTTCGCCTTCTGCGCGGCCTTGATCTGATCCAGCTCGACCTGGGCGGTGTTGTACGACTCGACGACGAGCTCGAGGCTTGCGTCGAGCTCCTGGATCTGGGCGAGCACCTGGCGGGCCTCCGCCTGCTTCGACTCGATCGGGGGGGCCGGGACGGCCGGCCCCGCCAGCGGCAGCACCGCCAGCGCGAGGAGCAGGATCAGGAGAGCGTGTCGAGTGGTTGGTCGGATGCTTACCCCCTGCCAGGGGACGGGGCGTGCAAACGCCCAGCCGGCGCCTGCACAAGCCGGGCATGGTAACAGGGTCGTTGGACGGCCCGCAAACAGAGGCAACCGGGCCAACCGGGCGTACCCCGGCAAGCTGGTAGGCTCCTGCGTTCGTGGACGCGGGCTCGCTAAGACCCTGGATCCGGTTCGCGGCAGTCGGGGCGCTCGCCCTCTCCGCTCTCCTTTCCTCCTCGGCGGCGCAGGCCGACGACCCGGCCTCCCTGCGCAGCGAGGCCGAGCGGCTGCGCGAGCAGAACGACACCCTGGCCGCCCGTTCGCAGAGCGCTCTCCTCGATCTGTACTCCCTCGACCGGCGCCTGGCGCGCGCCGAGGGGCGTGTCGCGGCGCTGCACGCGCGGCAGGCTGGGCTCGAGCGTGAGGAGGCCTCCGCCCAGCGCCGCCTCGCGCTCGCCCGCGCCGACCTCGCCGAAGCCGAGCGGCGGCTCGGGCTCCGCCTGAGCGAGCTCTACGTCCAGGGCGAGGTCGACCCGATCGCCGTCCTGCTCGCGGCGGAGTCCCTCGACGACGCGCTGTCGGCCTTCGACGGCCTCACGCGCCTCGCCGAGCAGGACGGTTCGATCCTCCGGCAGCTCCGCGAGGCACGCAGCGAGCTGCGCGCGTCCCTCCAGGCCGTGGGAGAGCGCCGCTCCGCCCTCGAGCGCGTGCTGGCCGAGGCGGAGAGGGAGCAGGCCGCGCTGGCGGCCGCGCGCGCGGAGCGCGCCGCGTACGTCGCCGGCCTCGCAAGCCGGCGGGCGCTGAACGCCGCCCAGATCGCACAACTCAGCTCGCAGGCGGCGGACGCCTCAGAGGAGACCCCCGCCGCTCCGGAGCCGGAGACCCAGCCCCAGGGGCCTCAACCGCCGGGAGGATCCCGCATGACGGTGGACGTGGTCGCGTACTGCGGCGGTGTCGGCACGGCGAGCGGGCTCCCGCTCGGCTGGGGCACGGTCGCCGTCGATCCGACCGTGATCCCGCTGGGAACGAAGCTGTACGTGCCGGGCTACGGCGACGGGGTCGCGGCCGACACCGGCTCGGCGATCAAGGGCCGGATCATCGACGTCTGGTTCCCGACGTGCGCCCAGGCCAGGGCCTGGGGCCGGAAGACGCTGACGATCACGGTCTACTGGTAGCGCAGCGCTAAGATCCCTCTCGTTACCCCGAGCAGAGGAGGCAGCGACGTCAGCCGCGGACGATCGGCGCTCCGGGAAGCAGCTCGACGAGCTGCGCGTGCTGCTCGTCGACGATCACGACCTGTTCCGGAGCGGCCTGAGGAGCCTGCTCGAGGATCAGGGCCTCCAGGTGGTAGGCGAGGCCGACAACGGCGGAGATGCTCTCCGGCTCGTCGGCGAGCTCGCGCCGGACGTCGTCGTCATGGACCTGAAGATGCCGGGACTGACCGGGGTCGAGACCACGCGGCAGGTCTCGAGCATCGCTCCGCGGACACGCGTCGTCGTGCTCACCATCTCGGTGGACGACGACGACGTGATGGACGCCGTCGTGGCCGGGGCGTGCGGCTACCTGCTCAAGGACTCGTCCATCGACCAGCTGATCGACGGCATCCGCGCGGCCGCAAGCGGCGAGTCGCTGATCTCGCCGCAGATCGCCGCCAAGCTCCTGCAGCGCCTGCGGGCGCAGACTGCGGACACGGCGGCCGCCCGCACGATCCGCACCGAGCTCTCCGACCGCGAGCTCGAGGTGCTGCGCCTGATCGCGAACGGCAAGGACAACGCCGAGATCGCGCGCGAGCTCTTCATCAGCCCGAAGACGGTCAAGAACCACATCTCGAACATCCTCATGAAGCTCCAGATCGAGAACCGCATCCAGGCGGCGGTGTACGCCGTCCGCAGCGGGATAGTCTGACGCCTCTCAGGAAGCTCTAGAGCGTCCCGGCGAGCGTCCCGAGGAGGCCGCGGAGCTGGGCGAGCTCCTCCTCGAGCAGCGACAGGCGGGCCTTGAGGATGCGGACCTCACCCAGATGCTCGCCGCTCCCGGCGAGCTCGCGGATCCTCTGCTCCGTACGAAGCCGCTCGCCGTCGAGGGCGAGCGCGCGGGCATAGCCGTCGGTCAGCGTATGCTCGACGGTGTCCGCGGCGGCCTCGCGCTCTGCCTCGCGGCGCTCGAGCAACAGGCGTATGCGGTCGAAGAGAACGGTGATGTCGTCGCTCATCCGGCGGATGGAACGTAGTGCACCTCCAAAACGCAGCCAAGGGCCGAACGGCCTATCCTGCGGGGCGGCTGGACCTAGTGCCATGAGGAAGCAAGGGGTCACCGGAAGACGCGCGCTCGTCGTCGTCGCGGCGCTGGTCGTCGCGCTCACGGCCGTGGCCGCGCCCGCCTCGGGGCAGACGCTCCGCCAGCGGCTCGACCGCGCGCTCACCGTCGCGGGAGTCTCCCGCGCCCAGACGGGCGCGTTCGCCTTCGACCTCGACGCAGGCCGGATCGTCTACGGCTGGAACCGGACGCGCCCCCTCAGCCCGGCGTCCAACGAGAAGCTGGGCGTGGCGCTCGCCGCCCTCGAGCGGCTGGGGCCCTCCTATCGCATCCGCACGGAGGTGCTCGGGGACGGCGCGCGCGTCGGCGCGACCTGGGAGGGCCGCCTGGTCCTCAGGGGCTACGGTGACCCGACGCTCACCACCGCCGACCTGCGGACGCTCGCGTCCAGCCTCCGGGCCGCCGGCATCCGCCGCGTGACCGGCCGGATCGCCGGCGACGAGTCCTACTTCGACAAGCGCCGTACGGCGAGCGGCTGGCGGGCGTCCTACTACAAGATCGAGTCACCCCCGCTCTCGGCGCTCGTCGTCGATCGGGCGAAGGTGAGTGGGCATACGGTCGACAACCCGGCGCTCGCGGCGGCCAAGGCGTTCCGCAAGGCCCTGCTCGCGGCGGGGATCGCGGTCGGCGGCAAGGCCGTGGTCGGAGGAGCGCCCGGCGGGTCGCCCACGCTGGCGTTCGTGCGCTCCGGCCCCATGTCCGCGCTCGTCCGCCGCATGAACAAGATCAGCGACAACTTCTACGCGGAGATGCTCGTCAAGCACCTGGGCGCCAAGGTCCGCGGCGCCGGGACGACCGCCGCGGGCTGCCTCGTGGTGCGCCGCGTCCTCGCGGGACGCAACGTCCCGCTCGCAGGGGTCCGGATCGCAGACGGCTCGGGCCTCAGCTCCTACGACCGCGCCACTGCTCGCGCGATCGGAGCCCTGCTCGTCTCCGCGTGGCGCGACCCGGCCGTGCGGACGCCGTTCTTCTCCTCGCTCGCGATCGCGGGCGTGGACGGGACGCTCGAGGACCGCATGCGCACGGGCCCCGCGCGCGGCCAGGTGCGCGGGAAGACCGGGACGACGAGCAGGGCGTCGGCCCTGTCCGGCTACGCGGGGACGCGGTACGTCTTCGCCATCCTCCAGAACGGCCGGCCGATCTCCTGGACGAGCGCGCGCCGCGCGCAGGACCGCTTCGCGCAGGCGCTGGCCGGGAGCCTCTAGCCGACGAGCTTCTCGAACGCGGCCTCGTCGAGGATCTCGACGCCGGCCTTGCGTGCCTTGTCGAGCTTGGAGCCCGGGCTCTCCCCGGCAACGACGGCGGTCGTCTTCTTCGAGACCGAGTCCGTCACCTTGGCGCCCTTCGCCTCCAGGGCCCCGCGGGCCTGGTCGCGGGACCAGCGCTCGAGCGTTCCGGTGATCACGTAGGTCTGGCCCGTGAGCGGGCCTTCGACCGGCCGCTCTTTCTCGCCGAGCTCGAGGCGGATGCCGAGGCCGCGGAGCTCCTCGACGAGCGCGCGGTTCCGCTCGTCGGCGAACCAGGTGGCGATCGACTCCGCGCGGTCGGGGCCGATGCCGTCGACCTCCTCGATGTCCTCCTGGCGCGCGGCGAGCAGGGCGTCGACGGAGCCGAAATGGCGCGCCAGGTTCTGCGCCGTCACCCAGCCGACGTCCGGGATGTTCAGGCCGAAGAGGACGCGCGAGAACGGGATCTGCTTCGAGAGAGCGATCGCGTCGACGGCGTTCTGCGCCGAGATGTCCGCGTAGCCGTCCAGCTCCGCCAGCTGCTCCTTGGTGAGCCGGTAGAGATCGGGGATCGAGCGGAGGAGCCCGAGGTCCCAGAGCCGGCGCACGAACTGCTCCCCGACGCCCTCGATGTCCGCGGCCGCCATCACCCAGTTGATCAGCGACTCGAGCCCGCGCGAGGGGCAATCGTTGTTGGGGCAGCGGTGCATGACCTCGCCCTCCGGCTTGACGATCTCCGTGCCGCAGAGCGGGCAGTTCGTGGGCATGCGGAACCGCTTCGTCCCCTTCGCGTGCGGGAGCACCGGGCCGACCACCTGTGGGATCACGTCGCCCGCTCGCTGGACGATCACCGTGTCGCCCTCGCGGATGTCCTTGCGGTTGATGTCCTCCTCGTTGTGCAGCGTCGCCTGCGAGACGGTGACCCCGCCGACCTCGACCGGCGCCAGCTTCGCCCACGGGTTGAGAGCCCCCGTGCGGCCCACGCGGACATGGATCTTCTCGAGCTTCGTCTGGACCGTCATCGGCGCCCACTTGAACGCCCGCGCCCAGCGGGGCCTGCCGTGCAGGGCGCCGAGGCGCTGCTGCTGGTCGACGGAGTCGACCTTGATCACGATGCCGTCGATCTCGTAGTCGAGCTCGATCCGCCGCTCCTCCCAGGCCGCGCACTCGCGCGCCACGGACTCGATCGAGTCGTGCCGCTTCGCGTGGGGGTTGGTGCGGAAGCCCCGCTCCCGCAGCCACTCGAGGGTCTCCCAGTGCGTTTGCAGGTCGAGGCCGTCCGCCCGGCCGCTCCCGTAGACCCAGATGGAGAGGTCGCGCTCGGCCGTGACCTGCGAGTTCAGCTGCCTGAGCGAGCCGGCCGCTGCGTTGCGCGGGTTCGGCGCCGTCTTCTTGCCCTCGGCCGCCAGGCGCTCGTTCAGCCGGTTGAAGGCCGAGAGCGGGAAGTAGACCTCGCCCCGCACCTCGAGCACCGCAGGGGGCGGCACGCCGTCGAGCGTCGCGCATGCGCAGCGGGATCGCCTTGATCGTGCGCAGGTTCGGGGTCACGTCCTCGCCGCGCTCGCCGTCGCCGCGCGTCGCTCCTCGCGTGAAGATGCCGCTCTCGTAGATCAGGGAGACTGCGGAGCCGTCGATCTTCGGCTCCGTCACGTAGGCGACGGGCTCGTCCGAGTCGAGGCGCTTGCGCACGTCCTCGGCCCACTTCGCCAGGGTCTCGTCCGTCGTCACCTTCTCCAGCGAGCCCATCGGCGTCAGGTGCTCGACCTTGCGGAACCTGTCGGAGGGAGGCGCACCGACGCGCTGCGTGGGCGAGTCGGGCGTGGCGAGGTCGGGATTCTCGTCCTCGAGCAGCTTCAGCTCGTCGAAGAGGCGGTCGTACTCGGCGTCCGAGACCTCGGGGTCGTCGAGGACGTGGTAGCGGTAGTTGTGGTGGGCGACGAGGTCGCGGAGCTCGGCGGCGCGTTTCGCGGCGGCCTTAGAGGACATCGAGGAGCTGCTCCGGCGTCTCGACGAGCGCGTCGGCCTCCGCGAGCGCACCGACCGGATGGATGTTCCCCCAGGCGACGGCGACGGTGAACACGCCGGCCGCCTTCCCGGCGCCCACGTCGAAGGGCGAGTCGCCGACGAACGCAGCCTCCGCGGGCTCGGCTTCCAGCAATTCGAGCGCGGCGAGGACCGGCGCCGGGTCGGGCTTGTGCCGCTCCGTCATGTCGGAGGTGACGACGACGTCGAAGTAGCGCTCGAGCGGGAGCACGGCGAAGGCGAGCTCGACCGTCCTCCGGCGTTTCGCCGTCACGATCCCGAGCCGGCGGCCCTGGCTCGCGAGCTCGGCGAGAACGTGCTCGATCCCCTCGAAGGCCTCCAGATCGTCGTGGAGCGGCTCGTTGTGCTCCCGGTAGACGCGCACGAGCTCCTCCGCCTGCACCTCGTCGATGGCGCGCATCTGGTCGTGGATGTTCGAGCCGCCGACGAGCGCCGCCAGCTCGGCGTCTGGGATCTCCCGCTCGAGCACCGTGCGCGTGGCGTGCTTGAAGGAGGCGAGGATGATCGCCCCGGAGTCGACCAGGGTTCCGTCGAGGTCGAAGAGGACGTTCGGATAGCGCATCGCTTGATCGTATCCACGGGCCGCGGCGTGGCTGTGCCATGATCGCGCCGTGACACAAGGCCAAGGCACGAAGGAATCGCCGTGGGTGCTGAAAACCCCGCCCGGGAGCTCCGAGTACGTGATGTACCGCGACGAGTCGGCCGACCCGCCGGCGCTCGTCTGCGTCGTCGGCAAGACGACGCTCGGCTACCAGCTGCGCGCGCTCGACGACCTCCACGCGATGTTGAAGGAGCACGGCGACTGGATGCTCCTCGGCAGCGCCGACGAGCAGAAGCCGGCGCCCGAGGGCAGCGTCGAGGCCTGGGCACGCTCACCCGACAACCCGGTCGGCGGTTGGTACGGGCTCAAGAAGGGCCTGCGCGGCCGCTTCGGCATGTATGTCCCGCCGCTGCTGGAGGCGCTGGGGCTGGCAGAGCTCGAGCACAACCCGCGCAACAACCGCATGCGGGCCCTCTAGCGCCTAGTCGTAGTGAACGCGCTCGAGATAGAGGCCCCAGGGCGGTGCCGTCGCACCCGCCTCGTCCCGCGGGCGGCCCTCCAGCAGAGCGCGCGACCGAGGCCGGATCCTGCTCGATCATCGTCCCGACCAGAGTTCGAACCATGTGCCGTAGGAAGCTGTCGGCGGTGATGGTGAAGGCGAGGATGTCGCCGTCGCGCTCCCAGGCGGCCTCCCGGACGACCCGGACGAACGACTCGTGCTGGGTCTCCGTCGGCGTGAAGGCGCGGAAGTCGTGCTCGCCGACGAGCCGCGCGGCGGAAGCGGCCAGAGCCTCTTCGTCCACCGGTCGCGGGAGCCAGAGCGAGCGCCGCGACTCCAGCGGGGAGTGGGCGTCGCGGCGGAGGACGCGGTAGCGGTACGAGCGGCCGGTCGCCGAGAAGCGGGCGTTGAAGCCCTCCGGGGCCGCCTCGCTCGCCACGGCGGCGACGTCGTCGGGGAGGATGCCGTTGAGCGCCGGAGCGGCCCGCTCCGGCGGCGGGCCACCCTCCGCCGCGAAGCTCGCCACCTGCCCGCGGGCGTGCACCCCGGCGTCGGTCCTGCCTGCGACCGCGAGCGCGTCCCAGCGCGGGAAGACGCGGTCGAGCGCGTCGCAGACCTCCCCCTCGACGGTGCGCAGCCCCGGCTGGGCCGCCCAGCCGGAGAAGCCCGTGCCGTCGTACTCGAGCGTGAGCTTGACAACGCTCATGGTAAGCATTAACTTACGGTAAGTTGTGGCTTACGCAGATGCCCTGACAGCACTCGCCGATCCTACGCGGCGCTCCGTGTTCGAGACCCTCCGCCAGGGGCCCCGCTCGGTGGGCGACCTCGCCCGCGGCCTGCCGGTGAGCCGGCCGGCGGTGTCACAGCACCTGCGGGTGCTGGAGCGCGCCGGGCTCGTCAGGGCACGCCGCGACGGGACGCGGAACTTCTACAGCGTCGACGGCGACGGCCTCGCGGAGCTGCGCACGTACTTCGAAGGGTTCTGGGACGAAGCGCTCGCGGCCTTCAAGGCGGCGGCGGAAAGCAACGAAGGAGGACCTGAGGATGAGCCAGATGACCGATGAGCTTGCCGTGCGCAAGACGGTGTTCGTGCGCTGCACGCCTGAGCACGCCTTCCACGTCTACACGGAGCGAATGAACGATTGGTACCCGCTCGAGGGACATTCGGTCTTCGACGACACGGATGCAACCGTGGTCTGGGAGGGCCGCGTCGGCGGGCGTGTCTACGAGCGTTCCTCGAGCGGCGAAGAAGGGGTCTGGGGGACGATCATCGTCTGGGACCCTCCCAACGAGCTCGCCATGACGTGGCACCCCGACCGGGGCGTGGAGACCGCGCAGGAGCTGAACATCCGCTTCACGGCCGAGGGCGCCGGGACGCGAGTCGACGTCGTGCACACGGGCTGGGAGCGGATCGGGCCCGACTTCCGGGAGCGCATGGCCGGCTACAACGAGGGCTGGGGCACGGTGCTCGGCCTCTTCGCCGAGGCGGCCGGGAAGGAGAGCTGAGATGCATCCGGACATCGCCAGGCAGCTGGCCGCCGAACGGCACGCCGACTTCCAGCGCGAGGTGCATGCGCTGCAGGCGGCGAGGCGGCCGGTGAGGCGGTTGTGGAGGCTCCGGCGTGGCGCCCTGGCGCGCTACGCCGGAGCGCCGACCGGCGCACGCACCGGCACGTAGTCCACGAGCTCGAGGTAGGCCATCGGGGCCGCGTCGCCCTGGCGCGGCCCGATCTTCACGACCCGCGTGTAGCCGCCCGGCCGGTCGGCGAAGCGGGGCGCCACCTCCGCGAAAAGCATGTGCGCCACGCTCTTCGAGCGGAGGAACGCAACCGCCTGACGGTGTGCGGCGACGTCGCCTCGCTTGCCGAGCGTGATCATCTGCTCGACGATCGGCCGCACCTCCTTGGCCTTGGCTTCGGTCGTCTTGATGCGGCCGTGCTCGATCAGCGCGGAGGCAAGGTTCGCGTAGAGCGCCTTGCGGTGAGCCGAGTCTCGGCCCAGCTTCCTGCCTGCGCGCTGATGTCTCATTCGTCCCTGAGCGTGAGGCCGTGGGCCTGGAGCGTCTCGCGGACTTCCTCGATCGACTTCTTGCCGAAGTTCGGGATGGCGGCGAGCTCGCCCTCGGTCTTGGAGACCAGGTCGCCGATCGTCTCGATGCCGACGCGCTTGAGGCAGTTGTAGCTGCGGACGCCGAGCTCGAGCTCCTCGATGGGGAAGTTCTCCATCCCGTGTGCCTGCGGCGCCTCCGCCTCGGCGTCGGCCGCCTCGGCGAAGCCCTCGATCTTGTCGATGTCCGTGAAGATCGCGAGCTGGCGGATGAGGATCTCGGCGGCCTCGGCGATCGCGTCGCGCGGCGAGACGGAGCCGTCCGTGGTCACGTCCAGGGTGAGCTTGTCGTAGTCGGTGCGCTGGCCGACGCGCGCGGCCTCGACCTCGTACGAGACACGGCGAACGGGCGAGAAGATCGAGTCGACCGGGATGACGCCGATCGTGTGCTCGGGGCCGCGGTTCAGCTCGGCCGGGACGTAGCCCCGGCCGCGGCCGATGGTCAGCGTGACCTCGAGGCGGCCCTTGTCGGAGAGGTTGGCGATCTCGAGGTCCGGGTTCAGGATCTCGAGATCGGCCGGGGCCTCGATGTCGGACGCCTTGACCACGCCCGGGCCCTTCTTCTCCAGCCGCACCTCGACCTCCGGCGACTCGCCGTGCAGGAGGCAGATGAGGCTCTTGAGGTTGAGGATGATGTCGGTGACGTCCTCGCGCACGCCCTTGAGGGTCGTGAACTCGTGCGCGACGCCCTCGATCTTCACCGAGGTGACGGCGGCGCCTTCGAGCGAGGACAGGAGCACCCGGCGGAGCGAGTTGCCGAACGTGTAGCCGAAGCCGCGGTCGAGCGGCTCGATCACGAAGAGGCCGCGCTCCTCGGTCACCTCCTCGTGGGTGATCCGGGGCACCTGGAATTCCATGAGCGACGTTCTGGTGGCCATGCTTCCTTTCTACTTCGAGTAGAGCTCGACGATGAGCTGCTCCTGGACCGGCGTGTCGATGTCCGACCGGTCGGGGAGCTTCAAGACCTTGCCCGTGAGGTTGTCGTGGTCCGCCTGGAGCCACGGGGACACCGAGGCGGTGAGGTCGGTCGCGTCGCGCACGACCTGTTCGACGGGGCTGCCGGGCTTGAGCGCCACGACGTCATCCGGCTTCACCTGGAAGCTCGGGATGTTCACCCGCCGGCCGTTCACGCCGAAGTGGCCGTGGCGGATGAGCTGGCGCGCCTGCGCGCGCGAGGCGGCGAAGCCGAGGCGGTAGACCACGTTGTCGAGGCGCGTCTCCAGCATGCGCAGGAGCTCCTCGCCGGTGATTCCCGACCGCTTCGCGGCCTTGTCGTAGTAGTTGCGGAACTGCTTCTCGAGCAGGCCGTAGTAGCGGCGTGCCTTCTGCTTCTCGCGCAGCTGGAGCAGGTACTCCGACTGCTTGATGCGGCCGCGCCCGTGCTCGCCCGGCGGGTAGCTGCGGCGCTCGACGGCGCACTTCTCCGTCAGGCAGCGCTCGCCCTTGAGGAAGAGCTTCATGCCCTCGCGGCGGCACATCTTGCACTTGGGGCCCAGAGGACGCGCCATCAGCGATCACCTGCCGGACAGATCGTGCTCTCGGACGGCGAAAAGCGAGCGTCGCAAGGACGCAGGGCGCGCTCGTAGCCGGAGGCTACGGGCGCAACCGAGGACGCCGCGAGGCGACGCTTTGCAGCCGAGCCGAGAGTGCGAGATGGGCGGAAGGGGGTCGCCACTAGACCCTCCGTCGCTTCTTGGGGCGGACGCCGTTGTGGGCCTGCGGAGAGACGTCCTTGACGCCGAGGATCTCGAGGCCGGCCGCCTGGAGCGACCGGATCGCGGTCTCGCGCCCGGAGCCGGGGCCCTTGACGAAGACCTCGACCTTCTGAAGCCCGTGCTCCATGCCCTTGCGGGCGCAGGAGTCGGCGGTCACCTGGGCGGCGAACGGCGTCGACTTGCGGGAGCCCTTGAACCCGGCGGAGCCGGCGCTCTCCCACGCGATGACGTTGCCCTCCTTGTCGGTGAGGCTCACGATCGTGTTGTTGAAGGACGTCTTGATGTGCGCCTGGCCGATGGCGATGTTCTTCTTCACCCGGCGGCGCGCACGGCCCTTCGACTGCTTCCTGGGAGGCGCCACTAAGCCTTGGCCTTCTTGCCGCGCCCTACGGTCTTCTTCGGGCCCTTGCGCGTGCGCGCGTTCGTCTTGGTGCGCTGCCCGTTCACGGGGAGGCCGCGGCGGTGGCGGATGCCGCGGTAGGCGCCGATCTCCTGCAGGCGCTTGATCGCCTGGGAGCGCTCGCGCCGCAACTCGCCCTCGACCTCGAGGTTCGTGTCGATGTAGTTGCGGAGCTTCGTGATCTCCTCGTCCGTGAGGTCGCGCACCTTCTCGTCGTAGGACAGGTCGAGGTCCGCGCAGATCTTCTGCGCGGACGACTGGCCGATCCCGTAGATGTACGTGAGCGCGATCTCGAGGCGCTTCTCACGGGGGAGGTTCACTCCTGCAATTCGGGCCAACTCTTCTCCTTCGCTCCTAGCCCTGCCGCTGCTTGTGCCGCGGATTCGAGCAAATGACCAGCACCTTGCCGTGCCGCTTGATCACGCGGCAGCGGTCACACATCGGCTTGACAGACGGGCGTACCTTCATGAGAGATCAGGGTTGACGCGGCATCCACGCGAAAGCGCGGACGAGCCGCGACCGTGCATCGTAGCAAAGGGGCTCAGTCCGACCCCGCTTTCGTGAGCACCAGCGGCCCGTTGTCGGTAATCGCCACCGTGTGCTCGAAGTGCGCCGAGAGGGAGTCGTCGCCGGTGGAGATCGACCAGCGGTCGTCGGCCATCCAGACGTCGGGCCCGCCGGCGTTGATCATCGGCTCGATGGCCAGCGTCATGCCCGGCTGGAGCAGCGGGCCGCGCCCGGGCTCGCCGAAGTTCGGGACCTGGGGCTCCTCGTGCATCGAGCGGCCGATCCCGTGGCCGACCAGCGAGCGGACGACCGAGAAGCCGGCGGCCTCGGTCGTTCGCTGGACGGCGGCGGAGATGTCCTGGACGTGGTTGCCCGCCCGCGCCTGCTCGATCCCGGCGGAGAGCGCCGCCTGTCCCACCTCGAGCAGCCGCTCGGCCTCCCCGTCGACCTTGCCCACCGGGAACGTGTAAGCGGAATCCGCCACGAAGCCGTCGAGCGTCACGCCGACGTCGACCGAGATGAGGTCGCCCTGCTTCAGCGTGTACGGGCCGGGGATGCCATGGACGACCATCGAGTTCGGCGACGTGCAGATCGCTGCCGGGAAGCCGCGGTAGCCCTTGAAGGTCGGGACACCGCCCGCGGAGCGGATGTACTCCTCGGCGGCCTCGTCGAGCTGCGCGGTGGTCACGCCGGGCTTCGCCAGCTCGCCCAGCCTGGCGAGCGTCTCGGCGACGACGCCTCCGGCGCGGCTCATCGTCTCGATCTCGGCCTTGGACTTGCGGATGATCACGTGCAGGCCTGCTTTGCGCGCGACAGCGCCTGCTGCACCTCGGTGAAGACCTCCTCGACCGTGCTGTTCGCGTGGATTCCGACGAGCAGCCCGCGGGAGCGGTAGTACTCGACGAGGGGCTCCGTCATCTCGTGGTAGACGTCGAGCCGGTGCTGGATCTTGTCGGGGGTGTCGTCGCTGCGGCCCTCCACCGACGCGCGGCCGAGCAGCCGCTGGACGGCGACCTCGTCGGGGACCTCGAAGTCGAGCACGACGCAGAGCTTCCCGCGGTCGAGCTCGGCGAGGACGCGGTCGAGCGCCTCAGCCTGCGTGAGGGTGCGCGGGAAGCCGTCGAGGACGAAGCCGCCCGCGGTGTCGTCCTGGCCGAGGCGCCCGCGGACGACCTCGATCGTGACGTCGTCCGGGACGAGGTCCCCGTTGTCGAGCATCGCCTTCACGCGCTCTCCCAGCTCGGTGCCGGCGGCGATCTCGGCGCGGAACATGTCGCCCGTGTTGATGTGCGGGATGCCCTCCGCGGCGGCGATGCGCTTGCCCTGGGTGCCCTTGCCCGCCCCTGGGGGGCCGAGGATGACGATGTCGAGGGGCACGAGGGTTACCTCAGGAAGCCTTCGTAGTGGCGCATCATCATCTGCGACTCCATCTGGCGCATGGTGTCGAGCGCGACGCCCACCACGATGAGGATCGAGGTCCCGCCGAGAGCGGCCGAGGTCGCCTGGGAGAAGCCGCCGTAGCGGATGAAGAGGGTCGGCAACGTGGCGACGGCCGCGAGGTAGAGCGCGCCCGGAAGCGTGAGGCGGGTGAGCACGCGGTCCAGGTACTGCGCCGTGGGCGGGCCGGGCCGGATGCCCGGGATGTAGCCGCCGTGCTTGCGCAGGTTGTCGGCCTGGTCGATCGGGTTGAACTGAACCGCCGTGTAGAAGTACGTGAAGATCACGATCATGAAGGCCTGCAGGAGCAGGTAGGGCAGGGCCGTCGGCGAGAAGTTCTCGTTGATGAAGGTCTGCGTCTGCGGGAAGAACTGCGCGACCGTCGGCGGGAAGGCCATGATCGCCGCGGCGAAGATGATCGGGATGACGCCCGCCATGTTGACGCGCAGCGGCATGTAGGTCGAGCCGCCCGCGGTCATGCGCCGGCCGACCATGCGCTTGGCGTACTGGATCGGGATCCGGCGCTGGCCCTCCTGGACGAAGACGACGGCGACGATGATCGCGAGGGCGATCAGGGGGAACATGAGCCGCTCGAAGGAGTCGCCCGACCACCACGCGCGCAGGCCGCCCGGCAGCCCGGAGAGGATCGACGCGAAGATCAGCAACGAGATGCCGTTGCCGACGCCGCGCTTCGTGATCAGCTCGCCCATCCACATGAGCAGCGTCGTGCCCGCCGTCAGCGAGACGACGATGAGGACGAAGCGGCCCGGGTTCAGGGTGAGCGCGCCCTGGCGGCTGAAGAGGTACGAGTAGCCGGCCGCCTGGAGCGCCGCGAGGACGACCGTCAGGTAGCGCGTGTACTGGTTGATCTTGGCGTAGCCGGCCTCGCCCTCTTTCTGCAGCTGCTCGAGGCGCGGGATCACCACGGTCATCAGCTGCAGGATGATCGACGCCGTGATGTACGGCATGATCCCGAGCGCGAAGACGGCGAACTGCGAGAGCGCCCCTCCCGAGAAGATGTTCAGGAGGCCGAGGATCGTGCCGCCCTGCTGCGAGAAGTACGACTCGATCTCGGCGGAGTCGACGCCCGGGACCGGGATCCAGCTCCCCAGGCGGTAGAACGCCAGGATCATCGCCGTGAAGAGCAGCCGGTGCCTGAGCTCAGGAACCCGCCACGCGTTGGTGAGCCAGGAGAACATCAGTGTTCCTCCAGGCAACGCTGGCTAGCTTCTGCGTCGCGAGCACCAAGCATGAGTCCGCACTCGCCCGCGGCCAAGGCTGGATGCCTTGGCAAGGGCGAGGGTGGGCTCAGGCGCCGTGTGATCGCGGGGCAGGAGCGGGTCTGGGTTGCCTGGTGGGGCACTTACTCCTCGGACTCCTCGGCCTGGTCCTCCACGGGCTGCTCCTCGCCGGCCTCGGGCTCGGTCACCCCCGCGGCGGCCTCGGGCTCTTCCGCCGGCTCGGCGGCGGCCTTCTTGCGCCCGCGACGCTTCTTCTTCTCCTCCTTCGGAGGGCGCAGGGCCGTCGCGGAGCCGCCTGCCTGCTCGATCTTCTCGCGGGCGGTCGCGGAGAAGGAGTGGGCCGTGACGGCGAGCTTCTTCGTCAGCTCGCCCTGGCCGAGCACCTTCACGTCCGTGCGGGTGTTCTTGATCAGGCCTTTCTCGACCATGGCCTCCAGCGTCGCCTCGGCGCCGTCGTCGAAGACGCGCTCGAGGTCGCGGAGGTTCACCGGCACCGTCGAGGTGCGGTGCGGGCCCATGGGCATCGCGTCCTTGGAGTACGGGCCGCGCTGCTTCGGAAGCCGCATGTAGATCGGCATCTGGCCGCCCTCGAAGCCGGGGCGCATCGAGTGCGAGCCGGCGCGCGACTTCTGGCCCTTGATCCCGCGGCCGGAGTAGCGCCCCTTCCCCGAGCCCAGGCCACGGCCGACGCGCTTGCGCGCCCGGCGCTTCTGCGCGGGCTTCAGGTTCGAGAGGGTGAGGCCCTCGTTCTGCTCGATCTGCTCAGGCGCCACTACGCCTCCTCAACTTTCACGAGGTGGCGGATCTTGCGGAGCATCCCGAGCGTCTCCGGGCTGGCCTCGCGCTCGGTCGTCCTGCCGATCTTGCCCAGGCCGAGTGCTCGCAGCGTGCCGCGATGGCGCTCCGTCTGGCCGATCTGGCTACGAGTTTGCGTTATCCGCAGCTTCGCCACTGTCATCAGTCTCCGTCACGGTCTCGGCCTCAGCCTCGGCGGCCGGCTCCGCGGCCTGCGGCGCCTCGGCGGGCTCCTCCGCCTTCTTCTTGGCAGGGAAGAGGACGTCCGACACGACCTTGCCGCGGGTGCGCGCGACCTCCTCCGGACGGCGCAGGCTCTTGAGCCCGTTCACCGTGGCCTTGAGCAGGTTGATCGGGTTCGGGTTGCCGAGGCTCTTGGCCAGGATGTCGCGAATCCCGGCGAGCTCGAGCACCGCCCGGACGCCGCCCCCGGCGATCACGCCGGTTCCCTCGCTGGCCGGGCGCAGCAGGACGCGCGCGGCGTCCGAGCGGCCCAGAACCTCGTGGGTGATCGTCGTGCCGTGCTTCGGCACCTGGAAGAGGTTCTTCTTCGCGTCGTCGACGGCCTTCGAGATGGCAAGCGGGACCTCCCGCGCCTTCCCGTAGCCGACTCCGACCCGGTCGACCTCGTCGCCGATGACGACGAGCGCCGTGAACGAGAAGCGCCGGCCGCCCTTGACGACCTTGGCCACCCGGTTGATCTCGACCACGCGCTCCTTGAGCTCGCGCGAGTCGATCTCGCGGTCACGCACCTGCTTGGCGTCGATAGCCATCTAGAAGCTCAGTCCTCCCTCTCGTGCCCCGTCTGCGAGCGCCTTCACGCGCCCGTGATAGAGATAACCGCCGCGGTCGAACACGACCGTCTCGATACCGGCCTTCTTCGCCGCTGCGGCGAGCTGCTTGCCGACCTCGGCCGCCTGCTCGCTCTTGGATCCCTTGAAGCTCTTCGCGAGGCCCGTATGGCTCGCGTGGGCGAGCGTCTTGCCGTCGACGTCGTCGATCAGCTGCGCCTCGATCCCGCGGTTGGAGCGGTGCACGGCGAGACGCGGCCGCTCGGCCGTGCCGGTGATCTTGCGCCGGACGCGCCGGTGGCGGCGCTCGCGGGCCTCGCGGACTGTAAGCGTTGGCACTAGTGCTCCTCCCGGTGATGCACTACGCCCTCTTCCCGACCTTGCGGCGAACGTACTCGCCCGCGTAGCGAATGCCCTTGCCCTTGTAGGGCTCGGGTGGCCGGACTGCGCGCACCTCGGCGGCGACCTGGCCGACCTGCTGCTTGTCGATGCCCTTCACGAGGACCTGCGTCGGCACGGGCACCTCGAACGTGATTCCCTGCGGCGCCTTCTTCACGACCGGGTGGGAGTAGCCGACGTTCAGCTCCAGGTCGGCGCCGCGCATGCCCGCGCGGTAGCCGACGCCCTGGATCTCGAGCGCCTTCTCGTAGCCCTTCGTCACGCCCTCGACCATGTTGGCGACGAGGGTGCGGGTGAGCCCGTGCAGCGCCCGGTCCTCCCCGCGCTCCGTGGGGCGCGTGACGACGAGCTCGCCGTCGCGCTGCTCGACCAGGATGCGCTGGGGAACCTGCTGCGAGAGCTCGCCGAGCGGGCCGTTGACCATCACGCGCCCAGGCGAGATCGACACCGAGACGCCGGCGGGCAGGTCGATGGGCTTGTTTCCGATTCGCGACATTCAGCTACCAGACGAAGCACAGGACCTCGCCGCCGACGCCGAGCTCCTGCGCCGTCCGGCTGGTCACGAGACCCGTGGACGTGGACATGATCGCCGTGCCCATCCCGCCCAGGACGCGCGGGAGGCGGTCCTTGCGGGCGTAGACGCGGCGTCCGGGCTTGGAGATGCGACGCAGGTCGGTGATGACGCGCTCGCGGCTCCGCCCGTACTTGAGCTCGACGACCAGGTTATCGAAGGCCTCTCCGCGCTCGACGCGGTAGTCCTTGATGTAGCCCTCGTCCTTGAGCACGCGTGCGATCTCGACCTTCATGCGGGAGGTCGGCATCGTGGTCGTCTCGTGGAGCGCCCGGTTGGCGTTCCGGATCCGGGTCAGCATGTCGGCGATGGGGTCGTTCAGCATCGGTACCTCTTCCTTACCAGCTCGACTTGGTCATGCCGGGGATGAAGCCTTCGTGCGCGAGGTCGCGCAGGCAGATCCGGCAGAGACCGAACTTGCGGTAGACCGCCCGCGGGCGCCCGCACCGGTTGCACCGGCTGTAGGCCCGCGTCCTGTACTTCTGCGGGCGGGCGGCCTTCACGATCAGGCTCTTCTTGGCCATGCTCCTCCTAGGAGTCCTCGGTTCGGAACGGGAGGCCGAGCGCGCGCAGAAGCGCGAGCCCCTCCTCGTCCGTTTGCGCGGAGGTGGTGATGACGACGTCGAGGCCGCGTACCTCCTGGACGTCGTCGTAGTTGATCTCGGGAAAGATGATCTGCTCGCGGATGCCGATGGAGTAGTTCCCGCGCCCGTCGAAGCTCCTCGGGGAGAGGCCGCGGAAGTCGCGAATGCGCGGGAGCGCGATCGAGACGAGCCGGTCGAGGAACTCGTACATGCGCACGCCGCGGAGCGTCGCCTTGGCTCCGATGGGCATGCCCTCACGGATCTTGAAACCGGCGATCGACTTCTTCGCACGCGTGATCTGCGCGCGCTGGCCGGTGATCGTCGTCAGCTCCTCGACGGCACTGTCGAGCGCCTTGGCGTTCGTCTTCGCCTCGCCGACGCCCATGTTCACCGTGATCTTCTCGATGCGCGGCGTCTGCATGATCGAGCTGAACTGGAACTGCTCCTTGAGCGCCGGCCGCACCTCCTGCTCGTACTGGCGCTTGAGGCGGGCGACGTAGCCGTTCTCGGTCTTCGCCTTCGTCTTGGTCTTGGTCGCCATTACCGGTCGAGCACCTCTCCGCAGTCGGCGCGCTTGCAGACGCGCACCTTCACGCGGCCGTCCTTCGAGTCGCGGTACTCGTAGCCGACCCGCGTCGCGCGGTTGCACGTGGGACAGACGACCATCACGTTCGAGACGTCCACGGGCGCCGAGAGCTCGAAGATCCCGCCCGGCTGGATCTGCGTCTGACCCATCCGGCTCGCGTCCTTCATCGGCCGCGGGCGCCGGTGGCGGTGGACCGTGTTCAGGTTCTCGACGAGCACGCGCCGCTTCTTCGGGTCGGCCTCGATGATCCGGCCCTGCTTGCCCCGGTCCTTGCCGGACAGGATCTGGACGACATCGCCCTTTCGCACTTTCATGGCCTGCGCCATGTCAAAGCACCTCCGGCGCTAGTGAGACGATCTTCATGAAGTTCTTCTCGCGCAGCTCGCGGGCGACGGGCCCGAAGATGCGCGTCCCGCGGGGGTTGTTCTGCGCGTCGATGATCACGGCCGCGTTCTCGTCGAAGGCGATCGAGGTCCCGTCGTTCCTTCCGAAGGGCTTCTTCGTCCGGACGACGACTGCCTTCACGACCTCGCCCTTCTTGATCGTCCCCTGCGGGGTCGCGGTCTTGACCGTGCCGACGATCACGTCGCCCACGCGCGCGTAGCGGCGGTGGGAGCCGCCGAGCACGCGGATGCACAGGAGCTCGCGGGCTCCCGTGTTGTCGGCGACGCGAAGTCGGGATTCCTGTTGGATCACTTGGCCTCTTCGAGGATCTCGGCGAGACGCCAGGACTTCGTCTTCGAGAGTGGCCGCGTCTCCACCAGCCGGACGAGGTCGCCGAGCTTGGCGACATTGGTCTCGTCGTGGGCGTGGAGCCTGGTCGAGCGGCGGACGATCTTCTTGTAGACCGGATGCGGCTTCACGGTGTCGACGCGGACGACGATGGTCTTGTCCATCACGGCCGAGACGACGACGCCACGGCGCTCCTTGCGCTGCCCGCGCATCTGGTCGGGCTTCGGCAGGCGCACGAGCGGCTTGCGCTCCGACGGCTTGTCGCGCTTCGGCTTCGAGCGCTGCCGGCGGTCGGCGCGGGAGACGCGCTTGCGCTTCTTCTTCGGTTCCGCGGCAGGAGGAGCCGGGGGCGCCTCTGCCTCGGCGGCGGGCTCCTCAACGGAAGCCTCCTCGCCGGCGGCAGGCTCGGCCTCCGCCGCGGGCTCGTCCGCGGGCGGCTCCTCGGCTGCGGGCGCCTCGGCCTCCGCGGCCGGCTCTTCTTCGGCCACGGGCTCGGGCGCCGGCTCTTCAGCCGGCTCCTCGGAGCGCCTCCTCCGCCACAGGGGCCTCCTCCACCTCAGGCTCCTCGGTGGCGGGCTCGGCCTCGGCCTCCGGCTCCTCGACCGGAGTCTCCTCGACCTGCTCGGCGGGCTTCTCTTCCTCGTTCTTCCTTGGCCTTCCCATCTACCTTCTCTCCAACGAGTTCTTCCGCTCCGCCTGGATCGTCAGGATCCGGGCGATGTCGCGCTTCGCGAGCGCCAGGCGCGAGGTCGCGTCGAGCGCCCCGGTCGCCATCTGAAAGCGGAGGTTGAACAGGTTCTCGCGGCTGTCGGCGAGGCGCTTCACGAGCTCCTCGTCCGACAGGTCTCTGAGCTCCTTAGCCTTCAAAGAGATCAGCCTCTCTCTTGACGAACTTCGACTTGACCGGCAGCTTCATCGCGGCGAGGCGCATGGCCTCGCGGGCGAGCGGCTCCGGCACACCTGACAGCTCGAACATGACGCGGCCGGGCTTGACGACGGCCACCCAGTGCTCGGGCGAGCCCTTCCCGGAGCCCATGCGGGTCTCCGCCGGCTTCTGCGTTACCGGCTTGTCGGGGAAGACGTTGATCCAGACCTTGCCGCCGCGCTTGATGTGGCGGGTCATGGCGATACGGGCCGCCTCGATCTGGCGGTTGGTCACCCAGGCGGCGTCGAGGGACTTGAGACCGTAGTCGCCGAAGGCCACCTGCTGCTGGCCCTTCGCGACTCCACGCCTGCGCCCGCGCTGCTGCTTGCGGAACTTGGTCTTGCGCGGCATCAGCATTACGACTCGCCACCTGCGTCCTCAGGCGCCTCGGGCGCCGGGGTCTCGGGGACGGCGGGTGCAGCTTCGGGAGCCGGCGCGGCCTCGGGGGCCTGTGCCTCGGGCTCCGCCGGCGCTGCCCCGGCCTGAGGCTGCTGCTGCGCCTCCTGCTCGGGGGCCGGCTGCGTCGACTGCTCCTCGCGCCCGCCCGCACGGCGGCGCTGGCCGCGGCGCGGCCGGCCGACGGGGCCGAGGCCCTCGCGGTCTCCGCCTCCACGGCGCCCGCCCGGGCCGATGTTGCCGAGGCCGTCACGGCGTCCTCCGCGGCGGCGGGCCTGATCCTGCTCGCCCAGCCGTCCCGCGCCGGTGCGCTCGCCGCTGTCGAAGCCCTCGGGCATGATCTCGCCCTTGTTGATCCAGACCTTGACGCCGATGCGGCCGAAGGTCGTCTTCGCCTCGGCGAAGCCGTAGTCGATGTCGGCGCGCAGGGTGTGCAGCGGGACGCGGCCCTCCGAGTAGGTCTCCGAGCGCGACATCTCCGCGCCGCCCAGGCGGCCGCCGCACGTGATCTTCACGCCCTTGGCGCCGGAGCGGATGGCCGAGGCGAGCGAGCGCTTCATCGCGCGGCGGAAGCTCACGCGATTCTGGAGCTGCTCGGCGATCGACTGGGCCACGAGCTTGGCGTCCAGCTCCGGGCGCTTGATCTCGTTGATGTTGATCTGGACGTTCTTGTGCGTCATCCCGTGGATCTCGCGCCTGAGCGCGTCGACCTCTGCGCCGGACTTGCCGATCACGATTCCCGGCCGGGCCGTGTAGATGTCGATGGTGATCCGCTGCTTGTCCTTGCGGATGAGGATGTCCGAGAGGCCCGCGTGCCCGAGCTTGCCGTAGATGTGCTCGCGGATCTTCACGTCCTCGATGATGTACGCCGGAAACTCCTTCGAGCCCGTGTACCAGTTCGACTTCCAGTCGTGGATGACGCCGACGCGCAAACCGCCGGGATGGATCTTCTGACCCACTAGCTTTCGCTCCCCTCGTCGCTCTCGGTCGTCTCGGTCTTCTTCTTCCGGGTGGCCCTCGGCTTGGCGGGAGCCTTCGGCTCCTCGGCCCCTCGGGCCCGGCCTCCGCCTTCGGCTTCGCCGCGCGCGTGCGCTTCGGCTTCGGCGTCTCCTCGGCCTCTGCTTCGGCAGCCGTCGTCTCCTCGGCCTTCTTGCGCGGGGCACGCGTCCGCTTCGGCTTCTCCTCGGCGGGCGCTTCCTCCTCGACCTCGACGGCGGCCTCGTCGACGACGATCGGCTCCGGCTCCTCGGTCAGGGTGACGGGGGCGGGGCGCTCGATCGGCGCCGGGATGTCCTCGCCGCCCGGGAGGGCCAGCGCGATGGTGATGTGGCAGGTGCGCTTCTTGATCCGCCCCACGCGGCCGCGCGCGCGGGCGCGCCAGCGCTTCAGGGTCGGGCCGGCGCCGACGAAGGCGCTCACGACGTAGAGCTCGTCGGACACGAGCCCGTGATTCGCCTCCGCGTTCGCGGCGGCCGAGTCGAGGACCTTGCGGACGTCGCGCGCGGCATCCCGCGTCATGAACGCGAGGATCGTGCGCGCCTCGGGCACCGGACGGCCGCGGATCTGGTCGACGATGAGCTGTGCCTTGCGCGGCGCGGCGCGCACGTAGCGCGCCTCTGCGCGGACCTCGGAGCGTGTCTCGACGGCGGCCATTACTTGCGCTTCACCTCGGTCTTGCGGTCGCCGGAGTGGCCGCGGAACAGCCGCGTCGGGGCGAACTCGCCCAGCTTGTGGCCGACCATGGCCTCCGTGACGAAGACGGGCACGTGGTTCTTGCCGTTGTGCACGGCGATCGTGTGCCCGACCATCTCGGGGAACACGGTCGAGGTGCGCGACCACGTGCGGAGCGGGCGCTTCTCGCCGGTCTCGTTCATCGTCTCGACGCGCTTGATGAGGCTCGCCTCCACGAACGGTCCTTTCTTGGAAGATCTACTCACGCGTGTCCTTTCGTTCTCCACCCGAGCAGAGCGAAGGGTCAAACCTCACTCCCGGGAAAATGCGCAGCATTTTTCCGGGCATACCTAGCGCCTCTCCTTCCCGCGGCGGCGGCCGCGGACGATGAGCTTGTCGGATTCCTTGTGCTTGCGGCGCGTGCGCTTGCCGAGCGTCGGCACGCCCCACGGGGTGACCGGATGGCGGCCGCCCTTCGACTTGCCCTCGCCGCCGCCGTGCGGGTGGTCGACGGGGTTCATGGCGGAGCCGCGCACCGTCGGGCGCTTGCCGAGCCAGCGGCTGCGGCCGGCCTTCCCGCTGGAGATGTTCTCGTGGTCGGTGTTCCCGACCTGGCCGACGGTGGCGCGGCAGGCGAGCGGCACGCGGCGCATCTCGCCGGACGGGAGACGCAGCACGCCGTAGCCTTCGTCCTTGGCGACGAGCTGGATGCCGGAGCCGGCGCTTCGCGCCAGCTGGCCCCCGCGACCCGGCTTCAGCTCCAGGTTGTGCACGAGCGTGCCGGTGGGGATGTTGGCGAGCGGGAGCGCGTTGCCGGGCTTGATGTCGGCCTCGGGGCCCGACTCGACGCGCGCGCCGACCCTGAGGCCCGCGGGCGCGAGGATGTAGGACTTGGCGCCGTCCGCGTAGTGGAGCAGCGCGATGCGGGCCGACCGGTTGGGGTCGTACTCGATCGCGGCCACCTTCGCGGGCACGCCGTCCTTGCGCCGCTTGAAGTCGATCACGCGGTAGCGGCGCTTGTGCCCGCCGCCCTGATGGCGCGTGGTGATGCGGCCCTGGTTGTTGCGGCCGCCCTTGCGCTTCACGGGCTCGAGCAGGCTCTTCTCCGGCTCGGTCTTCGTGACCTCCTCGAAGGTCGAGACCGAGCGGAAGCGCCGGCCGGGGCTCGTCGGCTTGTACTTCCGGAGGGCCATTAGTGGCTCTCCTCGTGACATTGGTGGATGCCCGGGGTGCGAGCACCACGCCAGGCAAACGAGTGCCTCTGATCGAGGCACTCGTCAGGATGAGGTTCCCGCCCACCCGCGCTCGGGCTGGTTAGCCCGGGGGCGACTGAGGACGCCGCATGGCGCAGCGTGATCGCGCGCAGGGCGCCGCCGAATGTTGCGAGGTGAGCCACTTAGACGGCAGCCCCCTCGAAGATCTCGATCTTGTCGCCGGCGCGGAGCTGCACGATGGCCTTCTTCCATCCGGGCTTCGTCCCCTTGCTCCAGCCGCGGCGCTTCGGCTTCGGCTGCACCTTGAGGACGTTCACGGACACGACCTTGACGTCGAACAGCTGCTCGACCGCCTGGCGGATCTGCGTCTTGTGGGCCTTCGGATGCACCCGGAACGAGTACTTGTTGTCCTCGATCAGGCTGTAGCTCTTCTCCGAGACGACCGGGGTGATGATCACCTGGCGCGGGTCGAGGCTCATCTGGACATCACCTCGCTCACACGCTCGAGGGCTCCCTCGGTGGCGAGCACCGACCGGGCCCAGACGATCGCGCCGACCTCGAGCTCGGACGGCTCGACGATGAGCGCCCTCGGCAGGTTGCGAAAGCTCTTGACCAGCGCCACGTCGTCCGGCTGCGCGATCACGAGCAGGGGCAGCTGGGGGTCCCAGGCGGACATCAACGCCGCCGCGCTCCTGGTGGAGGGCTCGGCGAACGCGCCCGCGCCGATCACGGCCAGCGTCCCGCGCTGGGCGTGGTCGGAGAGCGCTGCCCGGAAGGCGGCGCGGTGCGCCTTGCGGTTCACCTTGACCTCGAAGCCGTGCGGCTGCTTGGCGAAGGCGACCCCCCCGCCGGTCCACTGCGGGGCGCGAGTCGATGCCCGCGCGCGCCCGGCCGGTGCCCTTCTGCCGCCACGGCTTGGAGCGACCGCCCGAGACGAGCCCGCGGCTCTTCGCGGCGCGCGTGCCGGAGCGCGCGGCCGCGGCCTCGGCCCGCACCGCCTCGTGGACGAGGTGGGGCTTGATCTCGGCTGCGAAGACGATCTCCGCCAGCGTCAAGTCCTTGGACTTCTTGCCCGACGCATCGAGCACGGGTGCTTTCGGAGCCGCCATCAGCCCTCCCGCACCACGACATAGCCGTTCTTGTGACCCGGGACGGCGCCCTTGACGAGGAGGAGGTTCTGCTCGACGTCGCGGTCGACGACGGTGAGCCCGAGCTGGGTCACCGTCTTCGAGCCCATCTGGCCCGCCATCTTCATGCCCTTGAAGACGCGCGAGGGCGTCGCCGAGGCGCCGATCGACCCGGGCGCGCGCACGTTGTGCGAGCCATGGGAGACCGGGCCGCGATGGAAGTTGTGTCGCTTGATCGTTCCCTGGAAGCCCTTGCCGATCGAGACGCCGGTCACCTTGACCTTCTCACCCGGCTCGAACGCCTCGACGGTGACGGTCTCCCCGGGGGCGAGCTCGCTCGGCCCGCGGAGCTCCACGAGCCGCCGGTGCGGCCCGACCTTGTGCTTGGCGAGGTGCCCGAGCTCGGGCTTCGTGAGCTTTCGCTCGGGCACCTCGTCGAAGGCGAGCTGCACGGCTTCGTAGCCGTCGGCTTCCGTCGTGCGCACGGCGACCACGGGGCAGGGCCCCGCCTCGATCACCGTCACGGGCGTGAGCACGCCGGTCTCCTGGTCGAAGACCTGCGTCATGCCCAGCTTTCTGCCGACGATGCCTTTCACGAGCGATCACCGGCCGAGCAGATCGTGCTCTGGGCCCGCGAAAAGCGAGCGTCGCAAGGACACAGGGAGCGTTCGTAGCCGGAGGCTACGGGCGCGACCGAGGACGCCGCGAGGCGACGCTTTGCAGCGGGATCCAGAGTGCGAGCTGGGAGGTTGGGGGTCGCCATTACAGCTTGATCTCGATGTCCACGCCTGCGGGGAGATCCAGCCGCATCAGGGAGTCGACCGTCTTCGGGGTCGGCGAGTGGATGTCGATCAGGCGCTTGTGCGTGCGCACCTCGAAGTGCTCACGGGAGTCCTTGTCCTTGAACGGGCTCCGGATCACCGTGTAGACGTTCTTCTCGGTGGGCAGGGGCACCGGCCCGGTCACGGTCGCACCGGTGCGCTGCGCCGTCTCGACGATCGACAGCGCCGACCGGTCGAGCTGGGTGTGGTCGTACCCCTTGAGGCGGATGCGGATCTTCTGCTGCGGCAAGCGGCTTCTCCGATCCCTACTTGCTGATGTCCGTGACGACGCCGGCGCCGACGGTGCGCCCGCCCTCGCGGATCGCGAAGCGGAGCCCCTGGTCCATGGCGATCGGCTGGATGAGCTCGATCTCCATGTTCGTGTTGTCGCCGGGCATGACCATCTCCTGCCCCTCGGGCAGCTTGATCGAGCCGGTCACGTCCGTCGTCCGGAAGTAGAACTGCGGCCGGTAGCCGTTGAAGAACGGCGTGTGGCGCCCGCCCTCGTCCTTCGAGAGCACGTACACCTCGGCATTGAACTGCGTGTGCGGCGTGATCGAGCCCGGCTTGGCGAGCACCTGCCCGCGCTCGATCTCCTCGCGCTTGGTGCCGCGCAGGAGCGCGCCCGCGTTGTCGCCGGCCTGGGCGTAGTCGAGCGTCTTGTGGAACATCTCGAGGCTGGTGACGACGGTCTTCGCGATCTCGGGATGGATCCCGACGATCTCGACCTCGTTGCCGGACTCGATCTTGCCCTGCTCGATGCGGCCCGTGACCACGGTGCCGCGGCCCTGGATCGTCATCACGTCCTCGATCGGCATGAGGAACGGCTTGTCGATGTCGCGCTCCGGCTCCGGGATGTAGGAGTCGACCGCCTCCATGAGCTCGAGGATCTTGGGTGTCCACTCGGCGTCGCCCTCGAGCGCCTTCAGCGCCGAGACGGCCACGACAGGGATGTCGTCGCCCGGGAACTCGTACTTGGAGAGGAGCTCGCGCACCTCCATCTCGACGAGCTCGAGCAGCTCGGGGTCGTCGACCATGTCGGCCTTGTTGAGCGCGACGACGATCGACGGCACCTCGACCTGGCGGGCGAGCAGGATGTGCTCGCGCGTCTGGGGCATGGGGCCGTCGGCCGCCGAGACGACGAGGATGGCGCCGTCCATCTGGGCGGCGCCCGTGATCATGTTCTTGATGTAGTCGGCGTGGCCCGGGCAGTCGACGTGCGCGTAGTGACGGTTGGCCGTCTCGTACTCGACGTGGGCCGTGTTGATCGTGATACCGCGCTGCTTCTCCTCAGGCGCGTTGTCGATCGACGCGAAGTCGCGGGCCTCGGTGTTCGTGCCCTGCTCCGCGAGGACCTTCGTGATCGCCGCGGTGAGAGTCGTCTTGCCGTGATCGATGTGACCGATCGTGCCGACGTTGACGTGCGGCTTCGTGCGCTCGAACTTCTGCTTTCCCATCAGCTCCTCCGGTGGTCTTTCCTAGATGCTTGGCCGGTAATTGGCGAGTGCTTGAATTGCTGGTCAAGCATCATGTGGCCTGCGCTGCGGAGACGATCTCGCCCGCGACCGACTGCGGCGCGTCCTCGTAGCGGTCGAACTGCATCGTGAAGGTTGCGCGGCCCTGGGTCATCGACCGCAGGTCCGTCGCGTACCCGAACATCGTGGCAAGCGGGACGCGGGCGCGCACCGCCTGCGCGTTGCCTCGCGGCTCGAGGCCCTCGACCCGGCCTCTGCGCGAGTTGAGGTCGCCCATGACGTCACCGAGGTAGTCCTCGGGCGTCACGACCTCGACGGACATGACCGGCTCGAGCAGCTTCGGCTTCGCCCGCTGCATGGCCTCCTTGAACGCCATGGAGCCGGCGATCTTGAACGCCATCTCGCTCGAGTCGACATCGTGGTAGGAGCCGTCCACCAGCTCGACACGCACGTCGACCACGGGGTAGCCGGCGAGCACGCCTGCCTCCATGGCCTCCTGGATGCCGAGGTCGACGGACGGGATGTACTCCTTGGGGATCTTGCCGCCCACGATGCGGTCGAGGAACTCGTAGCCCTCGCCCGGCTCGGACGGCTCCATGTGGATGACGACGTGGCCGTACTGGCCACGGCCGCCGGTCTGGCGGACAAACCGGCCCTGGACCTTCTCGACGGCCTTCCCGATCGTCTCGCGGTAGGCGACCTGCGGGCGGCCCACATTCGCGTCGACGGAGAACTCACGCATGAGGCGGTCGACGATGATCTCCAGGTGGAGCTCGCCCATGCCGGCGATGAGGGTCTGGCCGGTCTCCTCGTCCGTGCGGACGCGGAACGTCGGGTCCTCCTCGGCCAGGCGCGCGAGGCCCTGCCCCAGCTTGTCCTGGTCGGCCTTGGTCTTCGGCTCGATGGCGACGGAGATGACCGGGTCCGGGAACTCCATCGACTCGAGCCTGATCGGCGCCGTGTCGACGGCGAGCGTGTCGCCGGTCGTCGTGGCCTTGAGGCCGACGGCGGCGACGATCTCGCCCGCGCCGATCTCCTCGCGCTCCTCGCGGTGGTTCGCGTGCATCTGGAGCAGCCGGCCGACGCGCTCGGTCTTGCCGGTGGTGACGTTCATGACCCGGTCGCCGGCCTTGACCTTGCCGGAGTAGACCCGGAAGTAGGTCAGCTTGCCGACGTACGGGTCGCTCATCACCTTGAAGGCGAGCGCCGAGAAGGGCTCGTCCTCGGACGGGCGGCGCGAGAGCTCGTGCCCCGTGCGCGGGTCGACGCCGTGGATCGGGGGGACGTCGAGCGGGCTCGGGAGGTAGTCGATGACGGCGTCGAGCAGCGGCTGCACGCCCTTGTTCTTGAAGGCGGAGCCGAGGAAGACGGGCGTGACGGCGATCGCGAGGGTCGCCTTGCGGAGCGCGCGCCGGATCATGTCCGGGGTGACCGCGCTCTCGTCGGTCAGGTAGGTCTCGAGAAGCTCGTCGTCGTGCTCGGCGACCGCGTCGATCAGCTGGTGGTGGTACTCGTCGGCCTGCTCCTTGAGCTGCTCCGGGATCTCGATGGTGGAGACCTTCGTGCCGAGGTCGTCCTCCCAGACGGTGCCGTTCATCTCGACGACGTCGACGACGCCGCGGAAGTGCTCCTCCTGGCCGATCGGCAGCTGGACGGGAACCGGGCGGGCTCCGAGCCGGTCGATCATCGACTGCACCGCGGCGAAGAAGTCGGCGCCGGTGCGGTCCATCTTGTTGATGAAGGCGATGCGTGGCACGCCGTAGCGGTCGGCCTGGCGCCAGACGGTCTCGGACTGGGGCTCGACGCCGGCGACGGAGTCGAAGACGGCGATCGCGCCGTCGAGGACACGAAGGCTGCGCTCGACCTCGACGGTAAAGTCCACGTGCCCGGGCGTATCGATGATGTTGATACGAAAATCGCGCCAGAACGCCGTCGTCGCAGCCGAGGTGATCGTGATGCCCCGCTCCTGCTCCTGGGCCATCCAGTCCATGACCGCGGCGCCCTCGTGCACCTCGCCCATCTTGTGGGTGCGGCCGGTGTAGTAGAGGATGCGCTCGGTCGTCGTCGTCTTGCCGGCGTCGATGTGCGCCATGATCCCGATGTTGCGGACGTGGTCGAGGCCGACCTTTCCGCCTGTCTTCACGGTGCTCACGGCTACCACCTGTAGTGGGCGAAGGCCTTGTTGGCCTGCGCCATCCGGTAGAGGTCGTCCTTGCGCTTGAACGCGCCGCCCTGCTGGTTGAGCGCGTCCATGATCTCGTTCGCGAGCTTCTCGTCCATCGCCTTCTCGCGGCGGTCCCGCGCGTAGCCCACGAGCCAGCGCACGGCGAGCGTGCGCGCGCGGCGCTGCGGCACCTCCACGGGCACCTGGTAGTTGGCTCCCCCGACGCGGCGGGAGCGAACCTCGAGGACGGGCGTGACCGTCTTGACGGCCTGCTCGAGCACCTCGACGGGCGGCTTGCCGCTTCGCTCGCCGACCTTCTCCAGCGCGGAGTAGACGATGTGCTCGGCCGTCGACTTCTTGCCCTTGACCATGACCTTGTTGACCACCTGCGAGACGAGCCTGGACCCGTAGAGGGGATCCGGGTCGAGCTCGCGAACGGGGATCTCTGCACGGCGCGGCATGCTTACGACCCCTTCTTCGCGCCGTACTTGGAGCGCCCCTGGCGCCGCTCGGCGACGCCGCCGGCGTCGAGCGCGGCGCGGATCACCTTGTAGCGGAAGCCCGGGAGGTCCTTGACGCGGCCGCCGCGGATGAGGACGACGGAATGCTCCTGGAGGTTGTGTCCCTCGCCCGGAATGTACGCCCCGACCTCCATCTGGTTCGTCAGCCGCACGCGCGCGACCTTGCGCAGCGCGGAGTTCGGCTTCTTCGGCGTGGTCGTGTACACGCGCGTGCACACACCCCGCTTCTGCGGGGCGCCGCGGAGGGCAGGTGTCTTGACCTTGGTCGGAGGGGTCTTGCGACCCTTCCGGACGAGCTGATTCACGGTTGGCACGCGGTGTTGAATCCTTCTCTTCGAGGTGTCTCGGGACGGCTCCCAGACGCAACAAAAGGTCGGCGTGGGGCGGGCCCAAGCCGAACCTTGCGGCATGCTAGCAGCTGGGCGCGGGCTGTCGCCAGGGATTGTCCCGGCCCCGGCGCCCGCGTATCGTGGGTTCGCGCCCTTCCATGCTTCCGCTCGCCGATACCGCCACCTGGGTCGCCGTGGGCTTCGCCATCGGAGCGGCCCTGCTGGCCCTCACGGCCTCGCTCGTCCTCCTCGGGCTCGTGCTGCGGCGGACGCGCGGCGCCGGGATCGAGCAGTCGCCTCGGCCCGAGCCCGGCTCCGGAGGAGCTCGAGGACGCTCTCGAGGACGCGCGCGCCGAGACGGCCCGCTCGCGCCGCCTGTCCGAGATCGCCACGACCATCGACCTGGACGCGGTCCTCGAGCGCACGCTGGCCGCAGCTGCGTCGACCGACGGGATCGACGCGGCGATGGCCGTGGTGCGCCAGACGGAGGACACGCCCATCATCGCGACGTTCGGGATGACCGCCGAGGAGGCGGCCCGCCAGCCGGTTTCGAGCTCTCCCTCGGGCGGGGCGAGGGCCGTTCGCATCAGCTATCGCTACGACGCGAGCGGCGAGCAGGCGCACGAGCCGGCGGGCGACCTTATCCGCGGCGGCGTCGCCGTCCCTCTGCGCGAGGAGCACGTCGGCACGATCGGGACGCTCGCCGTCTTCTGGCGCGGCGGCGACCGGGTCCCCGAGGACGAGGAGATCGCGGTGCTCGAGACGCTCGCACAGACGAGCGCCCCGGCGATCCGAAACGCACAGGAGTTCCGGGAGGCCCGGCAGCTGGCCGACATCGATGCGCTCACCGGCGTCCACAACCGCCGCTACTTCCACGAGACGCTCGAGCGGGAGTGCGCCCGGGCCCAGCGCTACGAGCGCGGGCTCGCGCTGATCGTCCTCGACATCGACGACTTCAAGGAGACGAACGACCGCCTGGGACACCTCGCCGGCGACGACGTCCTCGCCGCGGTCGCCGAGCGCCTGCGCGACGCCGTGCGCCAGTCGGACGTCGCCTGCCGCGTGGGCGGGGACGAGTTCGCCGTCATCCTCCCGGAGGCGGGCGCTCGCGACGCCGAACAGCTCTACCGCCGGATCCAGTTCGCGGTCGGCTCCGGCGCATCGGGCCCGGCCGAGCGTGTCCGCCTCTCCGCCGGAATCGCGGAGCTCAGGCCCGAGGACGACGCCGTCGCGCTCTTCCAGCGTGCCGACGACGCCCTCTACCGCGCGAAGGAGGGCGGCAAGGGCCAGGTGCAGCAGGCCGAGGGCCCGCCGGGCGGCTGGGCTCTGGAGCCCGGCTCCGGCTAGCTCTCTGGTCTAGGAGGGTTTGGCGGAATGTCGCTCGTCGTCGGGGTGCGATGGTCGTTCCGAGGCAAGGACGCAGGGAGTGCTCGTAGCGAAGAGCTACGGGCGCGACCGAGGACGCAGCATCGGGGCGAGCAGCGCGGCCCGGCGGCACAGCCGCAATTCGCCAAACCCTCCTAAGGCTGGGAGGCGAGCCCGACGGCGCTCGCAACCTGCTCGCGGCGCCGGACGAGGGTGCGCACGTCCTCGAGGAAGCGCGCGCAGTCAGACTCGAGCTCGCTCGAGAGGAAATGCCCGGGAGGGGCCGTCGGCGCCTGCTCGTCGGCAGGCGGGCGCTCGCGTTCACCGGGACCAGTCACGTTCCTCCCCACTTCGCTGTGGATACTGTGGATAACTCCTCCGCGGACGCCCTCGCGCGGCTTGTCCGAGTGCCCTCTGCGCCTGCGACGAGGGCCAGTCTACGCTGCGCCACCGCACCGCCGATCCCCCTTTCGAGGGATGCCCCACGAAGTCCTCGCAAAGAGCGCAAAAATCGGGGGACCGCCTACGCGCGGGCGATTGCCCGCCAGAGCCCCTCGTACTCGACCACGAGCCCGTGCTCGTCGACGGTCAGGTCCGCGGCGAAGCTGCCCGACGAGTAGCGGTAGCGATCCTCCGCAAGTCGCTCGTACCGCTGCTCGGCGCGCTCGACGCGAAGCTCGGGCCACCTGAGCCAGGCAACCTGCACCTTTGCTCTCTCGCCCACCCGGAGGCCCAGGCGGCGGATCGGCAGCGTGTTCGTGGCCGGCGTGAAGCCCAGGTCGACGTCGACGCAGTCACGGAACTCGGGCGGGCGCTCCTCACCGGACCACAGTGTCCCGAGCTCGACCGGCTTCAGGATGTCGCCGCCGGCGAACGCGATCACCACCTCGACGTCCTCGGTCACCCACGCGCGGTCGACGCCTACCGAGTAGCGGATCTCGGCAGGGCCCCGCTCGGCCGCGAGCAGAACGGTTCCGCGGAGCCGCCAGCCCCGGCGCTCCTTCTCGAGCACGCAGAGCTCGCTCCCGCCCTTGCTGAACTCCCAGAGGATCGCCGTCACGGCACGGGCAGCATAGAACCACCGAGGGCGCCTTCCGGCGCCCTCGGTCACGTCGATCCTGTGGGGCCTACTAGCTCTCTTCGTCGAGCGGCGAGTCGACCTCGGGGATCTCCTCTGCCTCGAGCGAGCTGTGGCCGTCGCCGCCGTTGGTCTCGAGGTCGGCGTCGAACGTCATGTCGAGGAGCCCCAGGCTCTCGCCGTCCGAGCCGATCTCCTCGAGGGCGGCCAGAAGCTGCTCCTCGGTCTGGGGCCGCACGAGCGCGGACGCGGGCACCTTGTCGCTCGGCTTGATCTCGACGTTGCGGTACCGCTTGAGGCCCGTCGCAGCCGGGATCAGCTTGCCGATGATCACGTTCTCCTTCAGGCCGAGCAGGCGGTCGATCTTGCCCTCGATGGACGCGTCGGTCAGCACCTTGGTGGTCTCCTGGAAGGAGGCCGCCGAGAGGAACGACTCGGTCGCCAGCGAGGCCTTGGTGATGCCGAGGATCAGCGGCTCGAAGGTCGCCTGCTCCTTCTTCTCGCCCTTGACGCGGACGTTCTCGCGCTCGAGCACGGCCTTGTCGACCAGCTGGCCCGGCAGGAGGTCCGTCTCGCCGGCGTTCTCGACGCGAACCTTCTTGAGCATCTGGCGGACGATCAGCTCGATGTGCTTGTCGTGGATGTCCACGCCCTGCGACTTGTAGACGTTCTGGACCTCGCCGACGAGGTACAGCTCGGTCGGGGTCGAGCCACGGCCCGACTTGGAGTGCGCGGCGAGGAGCTCGGCCGGCGCGAGCGAGCCCTCGTGGAGCGGGTCGCCCGGCTCGACGACCTGGCCCTTCGCGACCAGGAGCCTCGTGCGCCGGGGGAGCTGGTACTCCTTCGGCTGGAGCGGCTCGCCGGCCTCGTCGACGCCGTCGGGGTGGATCGTCACCTTCGGCCCGCGGTCGGTCTCCTCGATCTCGACCCGCCCGCCCGTCAGCGCGAGCGTGGCCGCGCCCTTGGGGTTCCGGGCCTCGAAGATCTCGACGACGCGCGGGAGGCCGTGCGTGATGTCCGCGCCGGCCACGCCGCCCGTGTGGAACGTCCGCATCGTCAGCTGCGTGCCCGGCTCGCCGATCGACTGCGCGGCGATGATGCCGACCGCGTCGCCGATCTCGCACATCTGGCCGGTGGCGAGGAAGGTGCCGTAGCACGCTCGGCACACGCCGTACTCGCTGCGGCACTTGAGGACGCTGCGGACGGGGACCGTGAAGGTCTCGAGGTGCTCCTCCAGCTCGTCCGCGAGCTCGCGGAGCTTGAGGGAGGTGATCTCCTCGCCCTTGGCGACGAGCACGGTCTTCCCGGGCTTGCCGTCCTTGAGCGGCTTGCGGATGTCGGTGGCCGCGATCCGTCCGGCGACCGAGCGGTTGAGCCCCTCGGGCACGAGGACCGGGAGCTCGACGCCTTCCTCGACCCCGCAGTCCTCGATCCGGACGATGACGTCCTGCGACACGTCGACGAGGCGCCGCGTGAGGTAGCCGGAGTCGGCCGTGCGGAGCGCCGTGTCGGCGAGCCCCTTGCGGGCGCCGTGGGTCGAGATGAAGTACTCGAGCACCGACAGGCCCTCCATGAAGTTGGCCTTGATCGGGAGCTCCATGATCTCGCCCTTCGGATTCGCCATCAGGCCGCGCATGCCGGCCAGCTGGCGGATCTGCTTGAAGGATCCGCGGGCACCTGAGTTGGCCATCATGAAGATCGGGTTCAGCTCGTAGAGCGTCTTCTCCATCGCGTCGGCGACGGTGTCGGTCGCCTCCGTCCAGATGTTGACGATCGACTCGTGGCGCTCCTCCTCGGTGATGAGGCCGCGCTCGAACTGCGTCTCGACCTTCTGGACGCGCTCCTCGTACTCCTCGAGGATCTTCTCCTTGTCCTCGGGGATGACGATGTCGTTCTTCGAGATCGTGATCCCGGCCTTGGTCGCGAAGTGGAACCCGAGGTCCTTGATCGTGTCGAGGAGCACGGAGATGACGGCCGCCCCGTAGACGTCGACGAGGCTGGTGACGAAGTCGTTCGTCTCCTTCTTGCCAAGCGTCCGGTTGACGAACTCGACCGAGCCGGGGTCGACCTCGGGGAGGGCGGTGCCGACGGCGCGCGCGACCTCCTCGCTGAAGATGACCCGTCCCGGCGTCGTCAGCAGGAGCTCGCCGCCGCGGCGGTACTCGATCGGATCCTGGAGCCCGACCTGCTTGGCGTCGAGCGCGAGGATGACCTCCTCCTCGGAGCCGAAGCGCTTCGGCCGCGGATCCAGCTCCTCGGCCGTGATCGCGTTCAGGTCCCGGGTGCAGTAGGTCAGGTAGTAGCCGCCCAGCACCATGTCCTGCGAGGGCGTTGAGAGCGGCTTCCCGTGCGCCGGGGAGAGAATGTTGTTGGACGACAGCATCAGGATGCGCGCCTCGGCCTGCGCCTCCGCGGAGAGCGGCAGGTGGACGGCCATCTGGTCGCCGTCGAAGTCGGCGTTGAAGGCGTGGCAGACGAGTGGGTGGATCTGGATCGCCTTGCCCTCGACGAGCACGGGCTCGAACGCCTGGATGCCGAGGCGGTGCAGCGTGGGCGCCCGGTTCAGCAACACCGGGTGCTCCGCGATGACCTCCTCGAGCACGTCCCAGACCTCCGGGGCCATCGACTCGACGTACTTCTTCGCCGCCTTGATGTTCTGGACGGACTTGCGCTCGACGAGCCGGCTCATGATGAACGGCTTGAAGAGCTCGAGCGCCATCAGCTTCGGCAGGCCGCACTGGTGCAGCTTCAGCGTCGGGCCCGACACGATCACCGACCGGCCGGAGTAGTCGACGCGCTTGCCGAGCAGGTTCTGGCGGAAGCGGCCCTGCTTCCCCTTCAGCATGTCCGAGAGCGACTTCAGCGGCCGGTTGCCCGGGCCGGTCACGGCGCGTCCACGGCGGCCGTTGTCGAAGAGGGCGTCGACGGCCTCCTGAAGCATGCGCTTCTCGTTGTTGACGATGATCTCGGGGGCGCCGAGGTCGAGCAGCCGCTTCAGCCGGTTGTTCCGGTTGATGACACGGCGGTAGAGGTCGTTCAGGTCGCTCGTGGCGAAACGGCCGCCGTCGAGCTGCACCATGGGGCGGAGCTCGGGCGGGATGACGGGGATCGCCTCCAGGACCATCCACTCGGGGCGGTTCTCGGAGGTGATGAACGCGTTGACGACCTTCAGCCGCTTGATCGCACGCTGCTGCTTTTGGCCCTTCGAGGTCCGGATGGTCTCGCGCAGGGACTTCGCCTCGGCGTCGAGGTCGAGGTCCTTGAGGAGGTCGCGGATCGCCTCCGCGCCCATGCCGCCCCTGAAGTAGACACCGAAGCCGTATGGCGAGCCGAAGCGGTCCTTGAGCTCCCGGAAGAGCATCTCGTCGTTGACGATCATCTTCGGCTCGAGCTCGCGGAAGAGCTGCCACGTCTGCTCGAGGCGGGCGATCGAGTCGACCGCTGCCTCGCGGGCGTCGCCGCGGCGGGACTCGATGTCCTGGTACATCTCGCGGACCTTGAGCGCCCACTGCGAGAGTGCGTCGAAGTCCTCCTTGCGCGCGCCTTCGCGCAGGCAGAGGTCGTAGGCGAGCTCCTTGACGGCCGCGGGGTCGCCCCCGGTCTCGGCCTGGTCGAGGACGTCGCGCAGGAGCCCGTTGCCGAGCTCGCGTGCCTTCTCGAGGTTCTTCGCGTCGACGCCGGAGACGAGCTCCGCGTCCTCGCCCTCGAGCTGCTCGCCGGCGAGAAGAGCGTCGCGCACCTTGTTCATGTGCTTCGTGATGGCGCCCTTCTTGGAGCCGGTGGCCTTGTCGGCCTGCTTCACCAGCGGTGCGAGGGCGTCGAGGATCTGGACCGCGGCGTTGCCGACGGCCTCCGTGTCGCGCGGCGCCAGCCGGCGGTCGTCCCGCACGGCCGTGGAGCGCACGAGCTCGCGGATCTTCTTCGAGTCCTCCGTCGTGACGGTCTGCGCCACCTCGGTGAAGATGCCGCTCGCAAGCGTGCGCGCCTCCTCGAGGGTGGGCAGGCCCTGCTCCTCGGCCCAGGCCGAGAGGCCTCGGGCCCAGAACTCGTCGTCCTCGTCGAAGTTCCGCTCCTTGCCCTTCGTGAAGTAGTCACGCCGGCGCGAGAGCCGGTCCTCGAGCGCGGCGAGCGCCTCGTCGCGGTCGACGTTGATCCGCTCGTACTCGCCGCGCACCTTGTCCTCGAGGTCGGCCAGGTCGGCGGCCCGCTTCTCCACCTCGACGTGCGTGACGATCGAGGCGGCGAAGTAGAGCACCTTCTCGAGCTCCTTCGGAGCGATGTCGAGGAGGTAGCCGATGCGGCTCGGGACTCCCTTGAAGAACCAGATGTGCGAGACGGGCGCGGCCAGGTCGATGTGGCCCATGCGCTCTCGCCGCACCTTCTGGCGCGTGACCTCGACCCCGCAGCGCTCGCAGATGATGCCCTTGTAGCGGACGCGCTTGTACTTGCCGCAATAGCACTCCCAGTCCTTGGTGGGACCGAAGATGCGCTCGCAGAAGAGGCCGTCCTTCTCGGGCTTGAGCGTGCGGTAGTTGATCGTCTCGGGCTTGGTGACCTCGCCCGACGACCAGTCCCTGATCTGCTTGCTCGACGCGAGGCCGATGCGGATCGCGTCGAAGTTATTGATGTCGATCAAAGCGTCGCTCCCCTACCTCAGTCTTCGATTTCCAGGTCGGCCAGGTCCGCTTCCGCGGGGGCGGCGTCCTCCTCGGCCACGACCGTGTCGGCCGCGGCCTCGTCGACGTCGCCGAGCTGCTCGTCGGCCGGGAGGCTCAGCTCGCCGTCGGTGTCGACGCGCTCCTGGCCCTCTTCGGCCTCCTCGGCCGTCGGCTGGCGCGCGGCGGCCCGCAGCGAGCCGGGCGAGAGGTCGATGCCGAGCTCCTCCGCGGCGCGGAGCAGCTCGTCGTCCTCCTCCCGGACCTCGACCTCGGCGCCTTCCTCGGAGATGACGTTGACGTCGAGCGCCAGCGACTGCATCTCCTTGAGGAGCACCTTGAAGGACTCGGGGATCGACGGCTCGGCGATGTTCTCGCCCTTGACGATCGCCTCGTAGGCCTTCACGCGCCCGACCGTGTCGTCGGACTTGATGGTCAGCATCTCCTGCAGGGTGTACGCGGCTCCGTAGGCCTCGAGCGCCCACACCTCCATCTCGCCGAAGCGCTGGCCGCCGAACTGGGCCTTGCCGCCCAGCGGCTGCTGCGTCACCAGCGAGTACGGCCCCGTCGAGCGCGCGTGGATCTTGTCGTCGACGAGGTGGAGCAGCTTCAGGATGTACATGAAGCCGACGGTCACCTTCTGGTCGAAGGGCTCGCCGGTGCGGCCGTTGAAGAGCCGCGCCTTGCCCGAGCAGTGGCGGCCGTCGGGCCGCTTCTCGTCGACCACGAACTTGATCGGCGAGTCGGGGTTCTGGCGCGTCCACTCGACGAGGGCCTCGTCCACCTGCTCCGGCGTCGCCCCGTCGAAGACGGAGCTCGCCACCGGCGTCGGGCCGTTGCGCTCGCCCTCCTCGGCGAAGACGCCGTGGTGGGCCGCCCAGCCGAGGTGGGTCTCGAGGACCTGGCCGATGTTCATCCGGCTCGGCACGCCGAGCGGGTTGAGGACGACGTCGACCGGCGTGCCGTCCTCGAGGAAGGGCATGTCCTCCTCGGGGACGATCCGCGCGATGACGCCCTTGTTCCCGTGGCGGCCCGCGAGCTTGTCGCCCTCCGCGATCTTGCGCTTCTTGGCGACGTACACGCGCACGAGCTCGTTCACGCCCGGCGACAGGTCGTCGCCCGCGTCGCGGGAGAACGTCTTCACGTCGATGACCTTGCCGCCCTCGCCGTGCGGGACCTTCAGGGACGTGTCGCGCACCTCGCGCGCCTTCTCCTTGAAGATCGCACGGATCAGCTTCTCCTCGGCGGTGAGCTCGGTCTCGCCCTTCGGCGTCACCTTGCCCACGAGGAGGTCGCCGGAGCCGACCTCGGCTCCGATGCGGACGACCCCGCGGTCGTCGAGGTCCTTGAGGGACTCCTCCGACCGGTTCGGGATGTCGCGCGTGATCTCTTCGTCGCCCAGCTTCGTGGAGCGGGCGTCGATCTCGTACTCGTGGATGTGGATCGACGAGAGCACCTCGTCCTTGACGAGCCGCTCCGAGATGACGATCGCGTCCTCGAAGTTGTAACCCTCGAACGGCATGAAGGCGACGAGCAGGTTCTTGCCGAGCGCGAGCTCGCCCTCGGAGGTCGAGCTGCCGTCTGCGAGGACGTCGCCGGCCTTGACCCTGTCGCCCAGGCGCACCGTGGGCTTCTGGTGGATCAGCGTGCCCTGGTTCGAGCGCATGAACTTCTCGAGCTCGTACTCGTCGCGCCCGTCCTTCGTCTCGACGACGATGGTCTCCGCGTCGACGTCCACGATCGTGCCCGCGTTCGCGGAGATGGTGACGTCACCGGTGTCGATGGCCGCGCGGTACTCGAGGCCTGTGCCGATGAGCGGCGGCTCCGTGATCATGAGCGGCACCGCCTGGCGCTGCATGTTCGAGCCCATCAGGGCGCGGTTCGCATCGTTGTGCTCGAGGAACGGGATCAGCGCCGTTGCCACCGAGACGATCTGCGCCGGGTTCACGTCCATGTACTGGACCTTCTTCGGGTCGGCCTCGACGGGCTGGCCGCCGGGCCCGCGGCAGAGCACGGTGAGGTTGACGAACTTGCCCGTCCGCTCGTCGACCGCCTCGTTCGCCTGGGCGATCGTGAGCTTCTCCTCCTCGGCCGCGTCGAGGTAGACGATCTCGTCGGTGACCCTGCCGGCCTTGACGACCCGGTAGGGCGTCTGGACGAAGCCGAACTCGGAGACCGTCGCCATCGACGAGAGCGAGCCGATCAGGCCGATGTTCGGGCCCTCCGGCGTCTCGATCGGGCACATGCGGCCGTAGTGGGTCGGGTGCACGTCGCGCACCTCGATGGGCGCGCGCTCGCGTGTGAGACCGCCTGCGCCGAGCGCCGAGAGCCGGCGCCGGTGGGTGAGGCCGGCCAGGGAGTTCGTCTGGTCCATGAACTGGGACAGCTGCGAGGAGCCGAAGAACTCCTTCAGGGCCGCCACGACCGGGCGGATGTTGATGATCGTCTGCGGGGTGATCGTGTCGACGTCCTCCGTCGTCATCCGCTCCCGCACGACACGCTCCATGCGGTAGAGGCCGACGCGGAACGCCTCCTGGATCAGCTCCCCAACGGTGCGCAGGCGCCGGTTGCCGAAGTGCTCGTACTCGTCGAGCTCGCTCCGGATCGGCTCGCGCGAGAGCGCGATGGCGTCGGCGGCGTAGTCCTTCGAGTCCTCCGGGACGCCGAGCGCCTTCGGCAGCGAGACGAGGCGCTGGACGAGCGCGAGGATGTCCTGCGTCGTGAGGACGCGCACGTCGTCCGGCACGTCCACCTCGAGCCGCTGGTTCAGCTTGTAGCGGCCGACCTTGGTGAGGTCGTAGCGCTTGGGGTCGAAGAAGAGACCGCGCAGGAGGTTGCGCGCGTTCTCCAGCGTCGGGGGCTCGCCCGGGCGCTGCTTCTTGAAGACCTCGACGACCGCCTCCTCCTCGCGCGTGGTGGTGTCCTTCTCCAGCGTGTTCGCGATGAAGAGCGAGTTGTCGAAGAGCTCGAGGATCTTCTCGTTCGTGCTCGTGTCCAGGACGTAGCCGGTCGAGGGGTCCTCGGCCGGGAGCGCCCGCAGGAGCGTCGTGATCGGGAGCTTGCGCTTCCGGTCGATGCGCGCGTAGACGACGCCCTTCTTGTCGATCTCGAGCTCGAGCCACGAGCCGCGGCTCGGCATGAGGTTGGCGATGAAGACCTGCTTCGTCGCGTCCTTCGGCTCCATGAGGTAGGCGCCGGGGGAGCGGACAAGCTGCGTGACGATGACCCGCTCGGTCCCGTTGATGATGAAGGTGCCCTGGTCGGTCATCATCGGGAAGTCCCCCATGAAGACCGTCTGCTCGCGGATCTCCCCGGTCTCCTTGTTGACGAACTGGACCGAGATCGACAGCGGGACCTGGTAGGTCAGGTCCTTTTCACGGCACTCCTTGATCGGCACGGGCGGCTCGCCGAACTCGTAGTCGCGAAACTCCACGGCGAGCGTCCCCGTGTAGTCCTCGATCGGCGAGATGTCGGCGATCGTCTCCCGTAGGCCATCCTCCAGGAACCACTCGAACGAGGCCTTCTGGATGTCGATCAGGTTCGGTAGGTCGATTACGTGCTTGAGACGAGAAAAACTTTTGCGCGCAGGGCGCGCAGCGACCTTGGTAGCCAAGGACGGAGACCTCCCTCTAGGCAGGGTCTAGCGACAAGTAAACAAGCAGAATCTGCAGAACAGCGGCGCGACCGATAAGAGTAGCACGACGAGCGGCCCCCGCGCAACGCAAAGCGCGCGGAAACCGCTAGATCGGGCTCGTACTATAGCGCGTTCCCGCCGAATTCGCGAGCGGGTCCGCCCCAGCCCGCCGGGCCTCCTATCAGCTGGCGCGCGGGTCTGACTCCAGGGCCGCGAGGCAACGCTCGAGATTCCGTCGCAGGTCGTCCTCCCGCGCCCGGGCGTACAGGGGGCTGTCGCCGTCCCTGAGCAGCGCCTCCACGAGCAGGAGCCCGCGCGGCGACACCGGACGCTCCCGGTCGGCGAGGCGGTCGACGAGGGCCTGAATCCTGCCGATCTCCTGGCGCGCGGCCGCCCGGTTCAACGGCGACGCCCCTGGAAGCGTGCGACCGGTCGCCTCGCGGAAGACACCCCGCACCGAGCGGGCGAGCAGGCGCTGGTGGCGGGCGGACGTGACCTCGGCCGCACGCCACGTGAGGAGCGGCGACGAGTCGGCCGCGACCCCCCTGACGAGCTTGCGGTCCGCGACGCTTCGGAGCTGTCGAAGCTCGCGGAACTCCCAGGTCGAGCGCAGGGCTCCAGCGCCGGCGCAGATCGCGCCCAGCACAAGGCCGTGAAGATCCTGCACAAGGCCGGCGAGAGTCGCCCCGAGCACGACGATGGCGAGGCCGAAGTACGATCGGCCCGCCGACATCGGCTGCGGGACCTGTGGGATCGTGTTCGCCCGACCGTCCATACCCTGACGGTACGCGCGCGAGGATCAAGCCCACATCAAGGGTGAGCCGTAGCTGCTCAAGATTTCGTCAATACCCCTATCCCGCAAGGGCGGGTGAGAGCTCTACCGGCGTCTCGAGGAGCGCGTCGACGGTCGCCCGGAACGGGTCCGAGCCGTCGAGCCCGTACTCGGGCGTGAAGTCGACCGCGCCGTTCACCTCGAGGACGAGATAGCGACCGTCCTCGCCGCCTACGAGATCGATCCCGGCCAGGTCGAGCCCGACCGCGTCCGCAGCACGCACGGCGAGCATCCGGGCCTCCTCGCCCGGGTCCACCGCCCGGCGCCGGGCGCCGAGCGCGACGTTCGTCCGCCACTCCCCGTGCGAGGCGACCCGCTCAACCGCGCCGATTACGACCCCGCCGGCGACGACGACGCGGAGGTCGACGCCGGTCGGGCGCACGAGCTCCTGCACGAGGGCGCCCTGCCGGCGGAACCAGCGCCGGCCGGCAACGCCTCCCAGGCAGGCCTGGAGCCCGCGCCGGTCCTCGCAGAGGAAGACATCCCGACCCCAGCTGCCGAAGCGGGGCTTGACGACGTACGGTGGGCCGAAGGGCAGTTCGGCGCGCGCGTCTCGCACGTGCGCGGTGCGAGGCTGCGGGACTGCGGCGCGGCCGAGGACGACGGCGGTGGCGAGCTTGTCGTGGGCGGTAAGCAGCGCGGCGGGGCGGTTGAGGAGGCGTCCCCCCGCCCCCTCGACGCGCTTCAGGCTCCAGAGGCCGTCCTCGACGCCGTCGAGAGTCGGACGAACGTCCAGCCTGCCGAGGGCGACGTCTCCCCGTCCGGCCTCGAGCTCGTTCGGGAGGACGATGCCCGCGTCCAGCCCGGCTGCCCCCAAGGCGGCCACGAGCCTGGCGTTGGTGAGGGAAGGCCTGCCGATGACGTACAACACGGGCGCTCCTTTCGCTCGCTCGCCTGGTCCCGGTCGACGAAACCAGCCTCCCGTGAGATGGACCTAAGGTACCGCTAAGAAGTTCCTAAGGAAAGATCCGAGACCCTGCCGTTCCCGTCGGCCTGCGGGAACCGCAGACGCACGAGCGTCCCGCCGCCGTCCGCGCGCTCGGCGGTCACCACACCGCCGTGCACCTGGGCGACCTGACGCACGATCGCGAGGCCCAGGCCGGAGCCGGGGAGGCCGCGCGCCGAGGGAGCGCGGTAGAACCGGTCGAAGACGTACGGGAGGTCGTTCTCGTCGATCCCGGGGCCGTGGTCGCGGACTGCGATCTCGCCGTCGCGCACGCTCACCTCGACCTCGCCGCCCTGCGGGCTCCACTTGGCCGCGTTGTCGAGCAGGTTGCCGACTGCGCGCTCGATCGAGCTGGGCACCCCGCTGATGACCGACTCGTCGAGGTCGGGCCTGAACGTGATCCCGCTCCGGTTGCGGCGGGCGCGCTCGATCGCCTCGGCCGTGACGAGGTCGAGGCGGACGGCCTCCCTCTCGTCGGCGCCTTCGACCCGGTCGAGCGCGACCAGCTCGGCCACGAGCTCGCTCATCTCGGCGAGCTGCTCGACGACGTCGGCGAGGAGGCGCTCGCGCTCCTCCGGGGCCAGCGCGTCCGCGCGCGCGAGCACCTCGATGTTGGTGCGAAGGCTGGTGAGCGGCGTGCGCAGCTCGTGCGAGGCGTCCGCGACGAAGCGGCGCTGAGTCAGCGCCGCTTCCTCGAGGGAGGCGAGCATCGTGTTGAAGCTCGCGGCCAGGCGGCCGAGCTCGTCGGTCCCCTCGTCGGCCATTCGGCGGGAGAGGTCGCGCGTCTCGGTCACCTCCTCGGTCGCCTCGGTCAGTCGCCGGACAGGCGCGAGCGCGGTGCGCGCGACGAGCAGGCCGAGCGCAGCCGCGAGCCCGATCCCGCCCAGCGCGACGAGGATGAGGATCGTCCGCAGGCGGTCGAGGGAGGCGTCGACCTCGGTGAGCGGTCGCGCGATCTGGAGGACGTAGCCCTCGTCGATCGGCGTCGTCAGGATCCGAACGTGGGTGCCGGCCACCTCGGCGTCGCTGTAGAACGCCCCTCTTCCACCGGAGGCGGCCTCACGCGTCTGCTCGTCGACCGGGAGGGCGAGGTCGTCGCCCTGTGCCCGGATTGCGCCCTGCGGGCCGAAGACCTGGACGTAGCCCCCCGGCCCGCCGAGCTGGGGCCCCGGGATGCGGAGGAAGAACTGATCCTCCCCCGTGCGGACGACCCCGATCGGGATGCGGCCGATGACCTGGGCCCGATCGGCGAGGGCGTCGTCCACCTGTCCCCGGAGCTGGTTGCGGACGGCGAGGTACGCGGCCGCGGACGCGACGGCGACGGCGATCGCCACGGCGACGGCGACGGCGACGGCGATCCGGGCGCGAAAGCTCATGGCTCGCGGAGCGCGTAGCCGACGCCGCGCACGGTCTGGATCAGCCGCGGCCTGCCGCCGGCCTCGGTCTTCCGGCGCAGGTAGCCGATGTAGACGTCGAGCGAGTTCGAGCTGGCGCCGAAGTCGTAGCCCCAGACCCGCTCGAAGATCAGGGAGCGCGTCAGCACCTGCCGCGGGTTGAGCAGGAAGAGCTCGAGAAGGGCGAACTCGGTGCGGGTCAGGTCGATCGGCTCTCCCCCGCGCTGCACCTCGCGCGTCTTCGGGTCGAGCTCGAGATCGTCGAAGCGCAGGGACTCGCCCGAGCCGTTCGTGGCCCGGCGAAGGAGGGCGCGCAGCCGTGCGAGCAGCTCCTCGAGCGCGAACGGCTTCGTGACGTAGTCGTCGGCGCCCGCGTCCAGCCCCTCCACCCGGTTCTCGACCTCGGCCCGGGCGGTCAGCATCAACACGGGTAGGCGACTCCCCGCCCGGCGCAGGCGCGTGCACACCTCGATCCCGTCGACGACCGGCATGAGCACGTCGAGGACGACGGCGTCGGGCTCCGGCGCCGACTCGAGCCGGTCGAGCGCCTCCTGGCCGTCGCCTGCGAGCTCGACCTCGTAGCCCTCGAGCTCGAGCGCCCGCCTCAGTGACTCGCGCACGGCGCGCTCGTCGTCCACCACGAGGATTCGCATGCGCCCATTTTGAGCACGAAACCTGAGAGACGGCTAAGAGGCCCCGCAACGGGCGGGACTCTTAGCGACTTCTTAGGGCGATCTCAGACGCGTCTTAGGTGCCGTTGCTGGCATGGACGCCATCACTTCTGTTGGAAAGGAACGCGTCATGAAATCCCGCACCACCCGCACGCTCACCGTCACCGCAGCGCTCGTTGCCGCCGTCGGCATCGGCGCGGGCGGCGGAGCGGCGACCTATGCGGCACTCGGTTCGGAAGACGGCCAGACCGTCCTCCGCCAGGTGACCGTCGAGAGCTCCCAGCCGGCGGCGTCGACCAGCGATTCCCTGTCGGTGACCGAGATCTACGAGAAGACGTACAAGAGCGTCGTCGAGATCACCTCGACCTCGAGCCAGTCGTCGCCGATGGGCGGCGAGCAGCAGGCGCAGGGCCAGGGCTCCGGCTTCGTCTACGACTCCGAGGGCCACATCGTCACGAACGACCACGTCGTCGAGGGCGCCGAGTCGGTCTCGGTTCGCTTCTGGGACGGCTCGACCTACGACGCGACGGTCGTCGGCACCGATCCCTCGACCGACCTCGCCGTGATCAAGGTGAACGCGCCGGCGTCGGCTCTCGTGCCGCTCGAGCTCGGCGACTCGACCAAGCTCACGGTCGGCGAGGGAGTCGTCGCGCTGGGCAGCCCGTTCGGGCTCGAGGGAACGGTGACGAGCGGAATCGTCAGCGCCCTCAACCGCCAGATGACCTCCCCGAACAACTTCACGATCAACAACTCGATCCAGACCGACGCCGCCATCAACCACGGCAACTCCGGCGGCCCGCTCGTCAACGGGGCCGGCGAGGTCGTCGGGATCAACACGCAGATCAAGAGCGAGTCGGGCGGAAGCGACGGCATCGGCTTCGCGATCCCCTCCAGCACTGTCGCCTCGATCGTCCCCCAGATCATCTCGAGCGGATCGGTCCAGCACGCCTACCTCGGCGTGGCGGTGGCCTCGATCCCGAGCACGGTCGCCGGGGAGCTCAACCTCCCGGCGGGCGCCGAGGTGACCGAGGTGCGGGACGGGACGCCGGCGGCGGACGCGGGGCTCCGCGCCGCGAGCGGCTCGGCCACGGTCGACGGACAGAGCTATCCCACCGGCGGCGACGTGATCACCGCGGTCGACGGGAAGGCGGTGACGAACGGCGCCGACCTCCAGAACGCCGTCGACGCCAAGAACCCCGGCGACTCCGTGTCGATCACCTTCAGCCGCGACGGCAAGAGCACGACTGTCGAAGTGTCCCTCGGGACCCGGCCCTCCTAGACAACCGGAGGCCGGACTAGAAGCCGAAAGGGCCGCGCACGAGGCGGCCCTTTCGGCTTCTTAGGAACTTCTTAGAGACCTCTCAGGTTGCCCTTAGGCCTCCTTGGTTCCATCGTGAGAAAGAGCTACCGAAAGGACTCTTCCCCATGAGCAAGCTGACGTCGAAGAAGGTATTGGCCGCCACCGTGGCCGGCCTGGCGGTTGCCGGGGGCGGCGCGGCCATCGCCGGCTCGCAGACGGACTCTCCTGCCTCGTCGTTCCTCGACTCGGTGGCGAAGCATCTCGGCATCTCGTCCGAGAAGCTCGAAGACGCGACCAAGGCCGCCGCGGTCGACCAGGTGGACCAGGCGCTGAAGGACGGGCGGATCACGCAGGAGCAGGCCGACGAGCTCAAGTCGCGCATCGAGTCCGGAGACTTCCCCGGGTTCCTCGGGCCCGGTCTCTTCTTCGGGTTCCGCGACCACGGCGGGCTCGGAGGCCCGGGTCACCACATGTTCTTCGGCGAGAAGCTCTCGGCGGCCGCCGAGTACCTCGGGCTCACCGAGGCCGAGCTGCGCGAGCAGCTCGCGGACGGCAAGTCGCTCGCGGACGTGGCGAAGGCCAAGGGCAAGACCGTGGCCGGCCTGAAGCAGGCCATCCTCGACGGCGCCAAGTCGGGCCTCGACGAGGCCGTGAAGGACGAGCGGCTCACGCAGGACCAGGCGGACGCGATCTACGAGCGCCTGCAGAGCTCGATCGACGACATCGTCAACGGCAAGTTCGAGGGCCCTCGCTTCGGCCGCGGCTTCGGGCCCGGCTTCGGCGGCCCTCCAGGCTTCGCCCCGGACAACGGGGGCGATGACGACGGCGGCTCCGGCGGAGGCTCCTCCGGAGACGCCCTGTACTGGGACACCGCCGCGTAAGCGGGCCCAGCGCACGACCCCTCCCCTCCAGCGAAGAGGCCCGCTCCCGCGGGCCTCTTCCACATTTCCACAGGCCGCCCTGTCCCCGGGAGCCATGCCCGGGGTCAGACCCCGGGCATGGCCGGAGGGGACGTTGGCGGGCAGGCCCCGAAACGCGCAGGGCCGGGCGTCTGCCCGGCCCTGCGGTTGCTCCTGAGAACGGCTGGAGCTACTTGATCTCGACGCCGGCGCCGGCTTCCTCGAGCTGCGCCTTGATGGAGTCGGCCTCCTCCTGCGCCACGCCCTCCTTGACGGCGCTCGGAGCCCCGTCGACGAGATCCTTGGCCTCCTTGAGGCCGAGGCCGGTGATGGCGCGGACGACCTTGATCACCTGGATCTTCTTGTCGCCCGCACCGGTGAGGACGACGTCGAACTCGGTCTGCTCCTCTGCACCTGCACCGTCGCCGGCAGCCGCGGGGGCGGCAGCGGCGGCGACCGCAACGGGAGCTGCGGCGGTGACGCCCCACTCCTCCTCGATCTTCTTCTTCAGCTCGACGAGGTCGAGGACGGTCATCTTCCCGAGCTCGTCGAACACCTTGTCGACTGCGGTAGCAGCCATGGCTATTCCTCCTCTGTGGTCTCTTCGGCTGCTTCTTCAGCCGTGTCTTCGGTTTTCTCTGCGGACGCCTGCGGCGGCGTCTCCTCGACTGTCTCTTCCGAGGCCTCGACCTCGGCCGCGGGCTCGGCCACTGCGGCGGGCTCTTCCTCCGCCGCGTCGGCCTCCGCCTCCGACGGCGCGGCGTCCGCGCCGCCGAGCTGGTCGATGCGCGCGTCGATGAGCCCGACGAGGTTCTGGAGCGGGGCTGCGAACAGCCCGACGATCGACGTGAGCGGACCGACGATGGCGCCGAGAACCTGGCCCTGGAGCACGTCGGTGGGAGGCAGCGAGGCTAGCTCCACGACCTGGCCGGCCTCCAAGGGAGCGCCCTGGAGGATCCCGCCCTTGATCTCCAGCACCTTCGTGCGCCGGGCTGTGTCGTTGAGCGTCTTCGCGACCGCGACCATGTCGCCGTCGCCGACGAACGCGATTGCCGTCGGGCCTTCGAGGAGCGCGGTCAGCGTCTCCAGTCCGGCCTCGGACGCAGCGCGCTTCGTCAGCGTGTTCTTGACGACCGAGAAGCGGGCGCCGTGCTCGAGGAGCTTCGTGCGCACGTCGTCGAGCTCGCTCACCGACAGGCCGCGGTAGTCGGCCACGATGAGGGTGCCTGAGCTGCGCAGCCTCTCCGCGAGCTCGGCCACGACCTGCTCCTTGTCCTTTCTCAGCATCGAATCACCTCCTTCAAAACGAATCGTGCCCGCCTTCCGGGCGGGCACGAGCAGAGGCGAGTCTCGCTCGAGCCACCTCGGCAGGTCTTATGCCCCGAAGGGCGGCCGGCTGTCTTCGGCGACGGGCGTGTGGACGAAAACCTTAGGCCGGGACCGACTCCTCCTCGAGCTCCGCGGCGATCTCGCGCGTCTTCGTGGGGTCGACGTGGACGCCGGGGCCCATCGAGCTCGCGAGCGTGATGGAACGGATGTAGCGCCCTTTCGCCGCGGCCGGCTTGGCGCGGACGATCTCCTCCACGACGGTCGCGTAGTTCTCGAGCAGCGTGCGCTCGTCGAAGCTCTTGCGACCGATGACGAGGTGGACGTTGGCGCCGCGGTCGGTGCGGTACTCGAGCTTGCCGGCCTTCGCCTCGCGGACGGCCTTGCCCACGTCGAAGGTGACCGTTCCCGTCTTCGGGTTCGGCATCTTCCCGCGCGGGCCGAGGATGCGGCCGAGCTTGCCGACCGTCCCCATCATGTCCGGCGTGGCGATGGCGACGTCGAAGTCGTCGAAGCCGCCCTCGATCTGCGTGGCGAGGTCGCCGGAGCCGACCACGTCGGCGCCCGCCTCCTCCGCCTCCCGGGCCTTCTCGCCCTCGGCGAAGACGGCGATCCGGACGTCCTTGCCCGTGCCGTGCGGGAGCATGAGCGTCCCGCGGAGCTGCTGGTCGGCGTGGCGGACGTTGAGCCCGAGGTTGAAGTGGGCCTCGACCGCCTCGTCGAACTTCGCGCCCGGAGCCTCCTTGAGGAGCCGAACCGCCTCGAGCGGCGTGTACGCCTGCTCGCGGTCGATCTTGCTCCGCGCCTCGGTGTAGCGCTTGCCGTGACGAGCCATTAGCGCGCGACCTCCACGCCCATCGACCGCGCCGTGCCCTCGATGATGCGCATCGCGTGGTCGACGTCGCGCGCGTTCAGGTCGACGAGCTTGGTCTCGGCGATCTGGCGCACCTGGGAGGACGTGATCGTGCCGACCTTGTCGCGGTTGGGCTCGGCCGACCCCTTGTCGATCCGCAGCGCCTCCTTGATGAGGACGGCCGCCGGCGGCGTCTTCGTGATGAAGGTGAAGGAGCGGTCCTCGAAGACCGTGATCTCGACCGGGGTGATGCGCCCGTTCTCCTGCTGGGTCTGCGCGTTGAACGCCTTGCAGAACTCCATGATGTTGACCCCGTGCTGGCCGAGCGCAGGGCCGACGGGCGGCGCCGGGTTGGCCTGGCCGCCCGGGATCTGCAGCTTGATGAGTGTGAGTACCTTCTTGGCCATGCGTCAATCCATCTTCTTGACTTGGTCGAAGCTGACCTCGACGGGGGTCTGGCGCTCGAAGATGTTCACGAGCACCTTGAGCTTCTGCTGGTCGGCGTTGACGTCGATCACCTCGCCGTCGAAGTCGGACAGGGACCCCGAGGTGATCTTCACGGTCTCACCGAGCTCGAACTCGACCGCCGTCCGCGGCCGGTCGGCGGCGGCGGTGGCGGTGTGGAGGATGCGGTCGACCTCCGGCTGCGAGAGGGGCACGGGCTTGGTGCCGGAGCCGACGAAGCCGGTGACCCCCGGCGTGTTCTTGACGACCGTCCACGCCTCGTCGTTGAGGTCCATGTTCACGAGCACGTAGCCGGGGAGGACGCGCTTCTCGATCTGCACCTTCTGGCCGTCCTTCGTCTCCACGACCTGCTCGGTCGGGACGACGACGCGGCGAAAGCGCGCCTTCTGGCCCATCGAGTCGATGCGGTGCTCGAGGTTGGCCTTGACCTTGTTCTCGTGGCCCGAGTAGGTGTTGACGACGTACCAGCGAAACATGGCGGCTACGGCAGGTTGAGGAGGACGTCGCGGACGAAGCGCTGGACTCCCCAGTCGACCACGAAGAGGTAGGCGCCGGTGATGGCGACGGCGATGATGACGACGACCGTCGCCGAGATCAGCTGCTGGCGGCCGGGCCAGTCGACCTTGCGGAGCTCGGCCCAGCACTCGCCGACGAAAGCGCGGAAGCCGCCGCGGCGCTCGCGCTTCTGGCCGGTCTGGCTCTTGGGCTGGCCGGCCGGCTTGACCTGGCGCGTGCGCGTGCGGGCGCGCTCGGGCTGAGCCGGAGCCTGGAAATCGCTGCGCTTCCGGCGGGTGCGCGAAGGACGGGCCAACTACCTGGTCTCCCGGTGCAGGGTGTGGCTACCGCACCAGCGGCAGTACTTCTTCGCCTCGAAGCGGTCGGGCGTGTTCCGCTTCGACTTCTGCGACTGGTAGTTGCGCCGCTTGCACTCGGTGCACGCAAGCGTGATCGCGACTCGTACTCCGGTTGCCATCGTCTCTTCGCCTTTTCGAGAGGGATCTCCAGGTAGCGGCGGCAGGATTCGAACCTGCGACACACGGATTATGATTCCGCTGCTCTAACCAGCTGAGCTACGCCGCCCTGCGCGGCGGAGTGTAGCAAGAGCGGCCTTGCATCTAGCGCTGCTGGACGAGCTCGATTCCCTCGCCGGCGAGCTCTGCGACGCCGCCCGAGGCGACGTGGACGACGTCGTCGACTCCGGCGCGGCGAAGGAGCGAGACCGCGATCGAGCTGCGGTTGCCGACCGAGCACGCGACCGCGAGCGGCTTGCCGCCGTTTCGCAGTTCGTCCGGGATGCCCTTGCCCAGGTCGTAGTAGGGAAAGTGGAGCGAGCCGGCAACGTGGCCCTCCTCCCACTCGTTCGGGTCACGGACGTCGAGCAGCCGTACGTCGCCGCGGCGCAAGCGCTCGGCAAGCTCGGGGATGTCGATGACCGCCGTCGACTCAACCGGAAGGCCGGCGTCCTGCCAGGCCGCGATCCCGCCCGCCAGCGGACCGGAGACATGCCGGAAGCCGACGGCCTCCAGGAGCAGCGTCAGGCGGCGCGCCTCCGCATCGGTCTCGGCCGTGACGACGACCTCGCTCTCCGGGTCGACGACCCAGGCCGCCCGTGTCCCAACCGCGGCGCGCACCATCGTCACGTTGATCGAGCCCGGCACGTGCGCGGCGTCGTAGGCGAGCGTGTCGCGCCCGTCGATGAGCGTCGCTCCGCCCTCGAGGCGCTCGTTGGCCACCGCAGGTTGCAGCGCGTCCACCGGCTCGGTCTCCGTCAAGAGCGGGCCGCGGTTCAGCGCCACGATGCGCTTGAAGTTCGGCGGCTGGGGCGCCAGGCTGCCGGTGAGCGCTCGCACGAAGCTGTCCTCGTCCGGGCTCGCGGCCAGCCGGTTGAAGCGACGCTCGAAGCCGATCGTCGTGCCGGGCTTCTCGCTCATTCCGGCGCCGCCGCAGAGCGACCCGCCGATGTGCCCGGGCCAGACCTCGGCGAAGTCCCCCAGCGCGAGCAGCCGCTTGAGCGACGAGTAGAGGCCGCGCGCACCCTCCACCTTGTCGACCGCGAGGTCTGGCCTCGCGACGTCGCCGACGAAGAGGGAGTCGCCCGTGACGACGAGCCACGGCTCCGCGCCACGGCTCTCGTCGGCGACGAGGTAGGCCGTGTGCTCGGGCCGGTGGCCCGGCGTGGTGAGCGCCGTGATCGTGACCTCGCCCACCCTGACCTGATCGCCGTCGGCCAGCGGCTCGTGCGGGAAGTCCACGCCGGCCGTGGCCGGGACGTGGATCGTCGCCCCCGTCGCCTTCGCCAGCCGGCCCTTGCCGGACACGTGGTCGGCATGGTTGTGCGTCTCGAGGATGTGCGTGATCGCGAACCCGTGCTCCTCCGCGAGTAGGAGGTAGTCCTCGACGTCCCATTTCGGGTCGATCACCACCGCCTCGCCGCCGTCGGCGACGACGTAGGAGGCGCACCCCAGATCGTCGTGCAGCACCTGGCGGAAGAACATGCGCCACCGGATGATACGTCCGCGTCCGCGGCGACGAGAGCAGGCAGAGGCTCGAGGCCGCCGGGCTCGGCCTGCCGTGAGGGACGCTCGCCTAGTCCCTGTTCCCCAGGAAGACCAGGATGAAGTAGAGAAGCTGCGTGAGGGCGGCCAGCGCGCCCGCGACGTACGTCAGTGCAGCCGCGTTCAGCACCTTCTTGACCCCGGCCGTCTCCTGGGACGTGGCGAGGCCGAGGTTCTGCACCTGCACGGCCGCGCGCCGGGACGCGTCGAACTCGACCGGCAGCGTCACGAGCTGGAAGAGGACGGCGACCGAGTAGAGCACGATCGCCAGGAGGAAGAGGCCGGAGGCGTTGAGCAGGATCCCGATCACGAGCAGCCACATCCAGATGCTCGACGAGAACGCGACGGCCGGGAAGAGCGCCGAGCGGAAGCGGAAGAAGGAGTAGGCCTCCTTGTGCTGGATCGCGTGCCCGACCTCGTGGGCCGCGACCGCGGTCGCGCTGATCGACTGCTCCGCGTACACCGGCTGGGAGAGGTGCACCGAGCGCTTGCGCGGGTCGTAGTGGTCGGAGAGCGGCCCGCCGGGAGACTCGAGCACGGGGACGTCGTGCAGGCCGTTCGCGTCGAGCACCGCACGGGCGACCTGCGCCCCGGTCATCCCGTTCGAAACCTGGACGCGCGCCTGCTCGGCGAACGTCTTCTTGAGCCACCACTGCACCCCGAGCCCGAGCAGGAGCGGCGGAATGAGAAACAAGAAGTACAGGCCCCAGCTGCCCACCGCCCTGGATCGTAGCTTGCGGGCTCGACGCACGGAAGGCGCCGAGGGCTACGGTTCCGCGAGATGGCCGGCTCAGTCATCTCCGTCCACGTCGCCAGGCCTCGCGAGATCGAGTGGCTCGGCCGCCGCGCGACGACGTCGATCTGGAAGAAGCCCGTCGCCGGGCGGGTCCGGGTCGGACCGGCCAACCTCGACGGCGACCGGCAGGCCGACCCCCGCTTCCACGGCGGCACCGACAAGGCGGTCTACGTCTACGCGCGCGAGGACTACGACTGGTGGGAGCGGGAGCTCGGCGCACCCGCTGGAGGACGCGACGTTCGGCGAGAACCTGACGCTCTCGGGAGTGGACGTCACCGGCACGCTCGTCGGGGAGCGCTGGGCGATCGGCACGGCCCTGCTGGAGGCCACCGGCCCCCGCACGCCGTGCTGGAAGCTGGGGGCCCGCATGGAGAGCGTCGAGTTCCCTGTCTACTTCGCCGCCGCGGGTCGGCCCGGCGCCTACTTCCGGGTGATCGGGGAGGGCGAGCTCGGCGCCGGGGACACGGTCGAGGTCGTCCACCGGCCCGCACACCGCCTCACCGTGGGTCAGGTCGCGGGGATCTACCACGGCGACCGCGGCCGTTGCGCCGAGCTCCTGCGGGCGCCGGAGATCGGCGCGGAATGGCGCTCCTGGGTGGAGGAGCGCCTCGCAGGCGCGCAGCCGGTGCTGCCGGGCTGAGCGGTTACGAACGCCCGCGCACGCGGCGATACGCGAGCAGCGTCCCGATCACCGTGAGCACGAGGAGCAAGGCCTTCTTGCCGGCCAGCTTCGACTCGCCGCTCGCGCGCTCGCGCATGTCGACCGGGATCTCGTCGACCTTCAACCCGGCGTCGCGCAGGCGCAGAAGCCCTTCGACCTCGGGCGCGCCCGTCCCGTAGGGCTCGGAGAGGATCGGCATCGCCTTGTCGTTCACCGCGTACATGCCGCTCGTGGCGTCGGCGAACGGGCGCCCGAGCGCGACCCGCATCCCGCGCCGTAGGAGCGACGTGCCGACCACGCGGGCCGGGCTCGGCTGGTAGCGGCCGGGCTCGTAGCCGTCGCCGGAGACGAAGCGCGAGCCGACCGCGACGTCGCACCCCCCGGAGCGCACGCGCTCGAGCAGCCGGGTCAGCTCCGGAACCGGATGCTGGCCGTCGGCGTCCACGCGCCCGCAGTATGCGTAGCCGTGCTCGGCGGCGTGCGCGTAGCCGGCGGCGACGCCGTACGGGAGCCCACGGTTCGCGCCGAAGCTGAGGACCTCGGCGCCGTGCTCGCGCGCGACCCGGGCCGTCTGGTCGGTGGAGCCGTCGTCCACGACGAGCAGGTCGGCCTCGGGAAGGCCCTGGGCGAGCTCGTCGAGCACCGCCGGCAGGTTCTTCTCCTCGTTCCAGGCCGGAATGAAGACGAGCGTGTCGGCTCGGCCTTCCATCCTGCGAGCCTACCGACCCGTCCGCGGCCGTTGCCACAATTGCCGCCGTCGGAACGACGAAAGGAGCGCGGAGTGACCGATCCACGGACACAGGCGACGAACATCCAGAGGGGCCGGACGGAAGCCAGGGGCGGGGTCGTCCTGACCGGCTGGGCGTTCTTCGCCGGAATCATCCTGTTCATGATCGGCGTCATGAACATCATCTGGGGCCTGACGGCCCTGTTCAACGACACGGCCTTGACGGTGGGCGAGCAAGGTCTCATCGTCTGGGACTTCACGGCCTGGGGCTGGATCCACATCATCCTCGGAGTCATCCTCATCTGCACGGGCCTCGGCCTCTTCGGCGGCAAGGGCTGGGCTCGGTGGACCGCGATCTTCTTCGCCATGCTGAGCGCCTTCGCACAGGTCGCCTGGATGGCGACCTACCCGCTCTGGTCGGTGCTCATCATCACGCTCGACATCATCGTCATCTACCAGCTCACCGCGAATTGGCGGGAGCTCGAGGACTAGGCCTCCAGCTCCAGCGTCTCGCCGTCCTCGGGGACCAGCGCCTCGGGGACGGCGGCCCGGACCTCCGCTCGGGTCTCCAGGCAGTGGTTGATCGCCTCCAGGTGGACGACGACGACGGTGGGCACCCGCTCGACGACCTCCCGGACCTGCGCCGCGCTCATCACGAGGGGGCCGCCCTCGAGGAAGCGTGCCCCGCTGCCGTTCACGACCGCGACGCGAGGGCGGTAGCGTTCGATCGCCTCCTCGACCGCGTCACACCAGACCGTGTCGCCCGCGAGATAGAGCCCGTCGAGGACGAAGCCGCTCACCGGGCCGAGCGCCTCGGCAGTCCCGTCGTCCGTCCCGTGCCTCCCGCCGGTGCGTGCGATCCGCAGGCCGTCCCAGACGAGCTCGCCCTCGACCGGCCGCGCGTCGAGCCCGAGCTCGCGCAGCCGCTCCTCGTCCTCGGGCTGGCAGAAGACGGGCACGTCCCGCGGGACGAGCCGTGCACCGGTGTCGTCGAAGTGGTCCTCGTGGAGGTGGGTGACGATGACCGCATCCAGGTTCCGGACGACCTCCTCGGCCGGCAGCGGGAGCGGTACGAGCGGGTTCCGCCGGGGGTTCGGCGAGTCCTCCACCGGCGGCCGCGCGCCCACGTCGTCGAGCATCGGCTCGACGAGGATTCGGCGGCCGGCAAGCTCGACCAGGAGGGTCGCGTGGCGGACTAGGGTCAGGCGCACGCAGGGCAACGTAGTGGAAAGGCCCGCGGGAGGCGGGCCTTTCCTTCGCGGGGGGAGGGAGGGGCTAGCGCAGGCCTGCGGGCCTGATGGGATGGGACGCCCGGAACAGCTCGTCCGGGTCGTAGGCCGCCTTGACCCACTGCAGGCCGCGGTAGGTGTCCGGCGTGTAGAGCGACTCGCCGTCGAGCGGGCGATCGGAGAAGTTGAAGTAGTGGCGGTCGGCCGACCAGGGCTCGAGGGCGGTCTTGACCGCTGCTGTATGCCCTTCGACGGCGGCCCGCATCTCCGGGCTTGTCGCCATGCCGACGCCGTAGAAAGCGAAGCCTGCGTCGATCGCGCCGACGGCTCCGTGGTCGGGAGAGGGAGTTGCCACCGCGCCGCCGAGCTGGCGGAGCTCGACCGAAAGGAGCGGGGAGCCGGACCCGGGGCCCGCGACGGCGACGAGCGCGTCGATCGTCTCGGGCGTGACGTCGGCCAGGTTCATCCCGTCCCCGGCGCCGGGAACCGGCTCGGGCGGGTCCATGTGCAGGAAGCGGAGCTCCTCGACCGGGATGACGGCGAAGGTGTCCATGACGGGGCCGAGCTCCCGGAGCGGCTGCAACAGCTCGGCGCCGTCCTCCTCGCTCCCGATGAATGCGGCCTCGACGATCACGAACGACTTGCCGCGGACGGGCTCGGGGACCTGCGGGACGGGCGGGAACTGCAGCAGCCGGCCGACGGAGGTGACCTCGTCGGGCGTCCCGTCGACCCACTCCCGCCAGGCCTTGAGGATCTCGGCCGCGCGCTCGAAGGGGAAGAAGAGGATGCCCGCATAGACCTCGGAGACCGGGTAGAGGGCGAACTCGATCGCGGTGACGATGCCGAAGCTCCCGCCCCCGCCGCGGACGGCCCAGAAGAGATCGGGCTCGTTGTCGCGATCTGCGCGCACGTGGCGGCCGTCGGCGGTGACGACCTCCACGGCGACGACGCTGTTGGCGGCGAGACCGTAGCGGCGGGCGAGCCAGCCGAGGCCCCCGCCGAGCGTGTAGCCGACGACGCCGACGTCGGGCGAGGAGCCGGCCAGCGCCGCGAGGCCGTGCTCGGCCGCGGCGAAGCTGACCTCCTCCCAGAGCACGCCCGCCTCGACGCGCGCCACGCGCGCCTCTGGGTCGATCTCGACGCCGCGCAGGCGCGACGTCTTGAGGAGGATCGTGCTCTCGAAGGAGTCGAGGGTGTTGGCGAAGTGGCCGGTTCCCTGCGTGGTCACGTGCAGCCCGTTGTCGCGGGCGTGCTCGACGACAGCGACGACGTCGGCGGCCGACTCGGCGTAGACGACGGCGGCAGGCCGCTGGTCGGCGGCGAGGTTCCAGGCCAGGCGGGCGTCGTCCCACTCGGGGTCGCCCGGGATCACGACCTCCCCGTCGAGAAGGTCACGGAGGGCGCCGAGGCCGGCAGCCTCCTCTGCGAGTACGGCGATCGTGGTGGTCATCTCCTGCCTCCGTGAGCGATTGAAACTGGTTCGTCGTGCGTGTCGCTCACTGTCCCAGGACGCTCACCGGGCCGGAAGGCGGCTAGCCGGTTTCTGGCGGTGCGGATAACCCGAACGGCGAGCCGGCACCCATCCGGCAACGCGGTTATCGTCTTGGCGCCATGGCGGTCGAGGAAGAGCACGAGATCTGGTCCGGCCGCCCGTCGTGGCGCGGGCGGCTGGCGATCCTTGTCCCCGGCGTCCTCGCCACCCTGCTCGTCCTCGTCGTCTGCCTCTGGGCCGACCTGTCGGCGGGGCCCCTGCTCGTCCTCGTCGCGATCGTCGCGCTCGTCACGATCGTCTGGACCTTCCTGGAGACGATTCGCTGGAAGTACACGGTTACGAACCGCCGCGTCTTCGTCCGCCACGGCCTCGTCTCGATCAACGAGCAGACCGCCCGGCTCGAGCGCGTGCAGGACATCACGCTGCACCAGTCGCTCTTCGACCGCCTGTTCGGGGTCGGCAAGCTCATGATCGACACCGCCGGCTCCTCCGGCGGCGCGCTCGAGTTCAAGGCCCTGCGCGAGCCGGCCCACGTCCGCGAGATCCTGGACGCCGCGGTGCGGCAGGAGCGGCACGCGGACGCGGTCGTCTAGTAGACGCCGGTTACATCAGGTTCGGGGTGTGCAGCTCCGAGAGGTAGCGCGCCGTCGCCTGGTCGAAGCCCGCGGCGCGTAGGCGCCTGATCCTGTTCACGTGCATCCGACCCATGAGGTCGCGCACGGCTGTGCCCGCCTCGGCGATGTCCGCCGAATTCGTCGAGCCCGCAGCCAGCACGACCAGCGACTCGCCGACCACGGGGCTGAGGCCGGTGAGACTGACGAGCTTCGCCGCGCGCGCCTCCACGGCGGCGACGAGGGGCGCCCCGGCCGCGAAGCCGACGCCGATCTCCTAGGCGCCGGGAGTGCGGTCGGCACCGCCGCCGTCATGGCGGAGATGACCAAGCTCCTGATCGCGTCGCTCCTGTTGGCGTCGCTCCTCGTCGGACTCGGCCGGCGCCGACGCGATCGCGCTCGGACGCGATCCCGGCTGCCGGGTGGCCGCCTGGTGACGATCGCCGCGTCTGGCGAGCGCGCGCCGCAGTCGCCGGACCGCCGAGCTAGAGTCCCGGCCCATGGGCGACACGATCGACCATGGCCGTGCTGCTCCTGATCATCGGCGTCAAGCTGATCGGCGACGCGATCAGCGGCTTCTCGGGCTGATCAGCGCTCGACGATCAGCGTCAGCTCGTCGATCCCGACGACCTTGACCGTCTCGCCCGTCTCCGCGCCCTCCGCGCACCGGGCGCGCCAGATCTCGGACTCACCGGACAGGCGCACCTGGCCGAGCGGCCGGCACTCGGCGATCACCGTGGCCGTGCGCCCGACGAGGGTCTGGGCGCCCGTCTGGGCCTTCCGCCCGCGCCAGTGCCGCGCGATGAGGCCCACCTCCCCGACCCAGAGCACGATCCCCACCAGGAACGCGACCGCGTTCCACGGCGAGGGCAGGAGGAAGAGCAGGACCAGGCCGGTGATCAGGAGCATCGCCGGAAGGGTACGCGTCCGTCAGGGCGCCGGCATCGTGGCGCGCAACTGACGGCCGCCGACCGCCCCCGCGAGCGTCGCGACCGCGTCCGGGGTGCGGGGCCAGCTGATGCGGAGTGTCCCGGTCGACCCATCCGGCCCCCGCACCTGCAGGTCGGCCCTGATCCCGCCGCCTCCGCGGGTGGGCCAGCGCGCGGTCCCCGTGACCTCGACGCCGGCAACGAACTGCACCTTGGCGAGCCTGAAGACGACGACGGCGTCGCCGCCGTAGGACCAGCGCCCCCCGCGCAGGCCGACGCTCGTCCCGTCGTAGTTCACCATCCAGCGGGCGACGACGTCCGCTGCGGTCAGCGCCGCCGCGGCGGCGAGGCGGCGGTCGCTCCGGGTGGACTCGTCACCGGGAGCGGAATGGGGCGCATCCACCCCGTCGACCGAGCTCGGGAAGGCCGGCACGAGGTTGACCTGGCCGATCCGCTCGACGCAGGACGTGTCGCCTGGGGCGAGGTTCTTCACGAAGTGGATGTAGATCTTCGACGAGCAGCCGTCGTAGTCGTAGAGCGCCGTCACGTGGAAGGAGTTCTTGACCTCGACGAAGGTCGACTGCGGAAAGCGGTGCGCGACCTCGCGGGCTCCCGAGGACGCGGTGATCGTGTCCAGGTCGCCGTTCAGGACGAGAGTCGGCACGTCCGGATAGGCGGCTCCGGGGGGGTCGGGCGGATCCGGGCGCGCGGGAGACGGCCAGCGCAGGCAGGCGAACACGCCCTCGTAGTCCGTGCCCGTCCACGCCGAGGCGCTGAACGGCGCGAACGTCCCGGGCGGGTAGGCCGCGATCCGGCGCTCCGCCTCGGCGCGGCGCTCGGCCATCGGCGTCGACGGGTCCCAGGGCTGCGGGTAGTCGTGGCAGATCACCGCCAGGTAGAGCGCCTCCGAGGAGTACGGCGGGTCCTCCGGCCCGGCCTCCACCGTGACCGTCTCGGCTGCAAGCCGCAGGATCGGGGCGGGGTCGCCGTGGTTGGCCGCGCGGATCGCCGCCGGAAGGTCCCGCCAGAGGCCGGGGTAGTAGTAGCCGGCCGAGACGATCTGGACGAGGGCGTCCTCGTCGAGGCGGACGCGCGTGCGGGTACCGTCGCCGTCGGGCGCGAAGCCGAGGATCGGCTCGCTCCGCACCCGGTCGGCGAAGCGGGCCACCAGCTTGACCGGATCCCGCGTCGGGCACCCGGGCGAGCGCGAGCAGGTGAGCACGAGCCCGATCCGGGCAGCCTCGACCAGGTCGGCCCAGGCCGGGTCCGTCCCGGGAAGCGGGTACGCCCCGTCGAGCGCGAGCGAGCGCAGCCGGTCCGGGAAGCGCAGGGCGTACGCCTGCGCCGCGTACGTCCCGTAGGAGTCTCCGTACAGGTCGATGGGACCGGCGTGCAGGGCCCGCAGAACCGCCTCGATGTCCTGCACTCCCTGCGAGGTCGAGAAGAGGTCGCGCTTCGGCCCGAGCTGGGCCGCGCAGCGGCCGGCGCGGGCGATGTAGCCGCGGGACCGCGCCGAGAACGCCTTGCAGCCGAGCGGGTTGCTCCCGCCCGTTCCGCGCAGGTCGACGAGGACGAGGTCGTGGCGGCTCGAGATCGGGCGCCAGAGCTCCACGCGGCCGGCGCGATCCGCGGAGACCGGATATCCCGGCCCTCCCTCGATGGAGACGACCGTCGAGACCCGCGCCGCGTCGCGGTTGCGGCGCGGATAGCGCTCGAAGTAGACGCGGATCGTCTTCCCGCCGGGCTTCGTGCGGTCGAGCGGGACGAGCACGTAGCCGCACTGCGCGGCCCGGTGCAGCTCGCGGGCCTCGGCCGGGCACGGCGCCAGGATCGGCGGCGGAGGCGGCGGGAGGGCGATCATCGACCGATGATAGGCGCGGCCGCGCTGCGCCTCCACCGACAATCGACCAGTCCTCGACTTCCAGTGCGGTCGAATGTCTACGGTGTCCGCACGAGCTCTGTCCTCACCGCAATGCAAAGGAGCGCCGCCGCATGAGCCTCCCCACCAGAACCCTCGGCCGGCCCGGCCTGACCGTCTCCGCCCTCGGCCTCGGCTGCATGGGCATGTCCGAGTTCTACGGAACCGCCGACGAGAACGAAGCCGATCCGGACGATCCACCGGGCCCTCGAGCTCGGCGTCACCTTCCTGGACACGGCCGACATGTACGGCCCGTTCACGAACGAGCGCCTCGTCGGGAAGGCGATCGCGGGCCGTCGCGACGAGGTCGTGGTCGCGACCAAGTTCGGCAACCAGCGTGGCGAGGACGGCTCCTGGATGGGCATCAACGGGAGGCCCGAGTACGTGCTCGAGGCCTGCGACGCCTCGCTCGAGCGACTCGGGGTCGACCACATCGACCTCTACTACCAGCACCGCGTCGACTCGAACACGCCGATCGAGGAGACCGTCGGCGCCATGGCCGAGCTCGTCCGGGCCGGCAAGGTCCGGCATCTGGGGCTGTCCGAGGCCGCCCCCGCCACGATCCGCCGCGCGCAGGCCGTCCACCCGATCACCGCGCTGCAGAGCGAGTACTCGCTCTGGACGCGCGATCCCGAGGCCGAGGTCCTCGCCACCGTCCGGGAGCTGGGCATCAGCTTCGTCGCCTACAGCCCGCTGGGCCGCGGCTTCCTCTCGGGGAGGTTCCGCAGCGCAGCCGATCTCGCCGACGACGACTTCCGGCGCGACCATCCGCGCTTCCAGGAGGGGAACATCGAGCAGAACCTCGCCCTCGTCGAGCGCGTCGAGAAGCTCGCCGCGGAAAAGGGCTGCACCACCGGACAGCTGGCGCTGGCCTGGGTGCTCGCGCAGGGCGACGACATCGTCCCGATCCCGGGCACGGCCCGTGTCCGCCATCTGGAGGAGAACGTCGGCGCGCTCGAGCTCGAGCTGACCGAGGACGACCTCGGGCGTCTCGACGCGGCCGTTCCGGTCGGCGCCACGGCGGGCGACCGCTACAAGGACATGTCCCGGGTGAATCTCTGAGGAGCGGTGGCTAGCCGAACGAGTTGAACGACTTCGCGGTCTCGACGGCCTTCTTGGCCTGCTTGACGGGGACGCCGACCTTCTCCACGCCGTTGCAGGTCCCGCCTCGTCCGTCGGAGACGACGTAGACGATCCGGTACACGCGGCCGTTCGCCTTCGGATCGCGCTCGGCCCTGAGCCTGATCTGGTCAGGCTTGCCGGACACGCGCTGGGCATCCGGCTTCTTGTCGCCGGTGCCGCTGACCTTCGTGACCTTCTCGTCCTGGGTGACGGCGGTGATCGCGAAGGTGAGGGGGTCGCCGTCCGGATCGGTCGCCCCGGCGAGCTTGACCGCGATCAGCTGGTGCTGCGGCGGCCACAGCTTCGTCTTCGAGGGCGTGACGTTCGCACAGCTCGGTGGGACGTTGGGCTCCTCGACGGTCACGGAAACGAGGCCTTCGTCGGTGGCCTCGCCGTCGGTGACCGTGTACGTGAAGCTGTCGGCGCCGAGATACGCGGCGTCCGGCGTGTAGGTGCAGACGCCGGTCGTCGCGTTGCACGAGACCGACCCGTGGTCGGGGTCGCTCGTCGTATCGATCGCAAGCGTGTCCCCGTCGACGTCGGTGTCGCCGGCGAGCACGTCGACGTCGCCCTGGACGTCCACCTGCGTCGTCAGGGTCTCGTCGTCGGCGACGGGCGCGTCGTTCTCCGGGGTCACGGTGACGGAGACCGAGCCGGTGTCCGTGCCGCCGTTCCCGTCGGAGATCGTGTAGGTGAACGCATCCGCTCCGGCGTAGTCCGCGACCGGCGTGTAGGTGCACGTCCCTCCCGCCGAGCAGGACACGGCGCCGTGGGCGCCGTTCGTCGAGCCGGTGACGGCGGGGGAGTCGCCGTCGACGTCGGCGTCGTTGCCGAGCACGGCGGCCTGGCCCTGTGCGTCCTCGGCGGTCGTGAGCGAGTCGTCGACCGCGACCGGCGCGTCGTTCTCCGGTGTGACCGTGACGCTGACGAGGCCCGTGTCGCTGCCGCCCCGTCCGTCCGAGACGGTGTAGTCGAAGGAATCCGAGCCGCTGTAGTTCGAATCCGGGGTGTACGTGCACGACCCTGCTGCCGAGCAGGCGACGGTGCCGTGCGCGGCCGCCGGGGCGAGCGTCGACACGGTCAGCGGATCGCCGTCGAAGTCCGTGTCCCCGACGAGCACGTTCACGGAGTTGGAGGCGTCCTCGGCGGTGGTCAGCGCCTCGTCGTCGGCAACCGGCGCGGTGTTCTCGGGCAGGACCGTCACGCTCACCGTGCCGGTGTCGCTGCCGCCATGGCCGTCCGAGATCGTGTACTGGAACGAGTCGGGCCCGTTGTAGTCCGCGTCCGGCGTGTAGCTGCACCCGCCGCCGCCGAGGCAGGAGACGGTGCCGTGCGCCGCGGCGGGAGCCGGGGTCGTCACGAGAAGCGTGTCCCCGTCGACGTCCGTGTCGTTGAGGCGCACGTTGAGCGAGCCCAGCAGGTCTTCGGTCGTCGTGAGCGAGTCGTCGACCGCGTGCGGATCGTCGTTCACGGGAGTGACCGTGACCGCCACGTCGCCCGAGTCTGCCCCGCCCTGGCCGTCGGAGATGTCGTAGGTGAACGCGTCGGAGCCCTCGAAGTCGGCGTCGGGCGTGTACGTGCAGATGCCGCCCGACGTGCAGGAGACGGTGCCGTGGTCGGCCGTCGGGCTCAGCGTCTCCACCACGAGCGGGTCCCCGTCGTCGTCGGTGTCGCCGTCGAGGACGTCGACGGCGCCGGGCGTGTCCTCCGCCGTCGTGAGCGCGTCGTCGTCCGCTACCGGCTGCTCGTTCGTCGCCGTGACAAGCACGGAAACGTCGCCGACGTCAGTCCCGCCGTTGCCGTCAGAGACGGTGTAGGTGAACGAGTCGGAGCCGAAGAACCCGACGTCGACCGGTGTGTAGACGCAGATGGCCACCCCGCACGTGACGGTGCCGTCGGTGGCCTGCGTCCAGCTCACGATCGTGAGCGTGTCGCCGTCCGGGTCGAAGTCGTTGGCGAGGACATCCAGGTCCCCGGGCGTTCCTTTGGCCGTGTTGATCTCGTCCGCCACCGCCACGGGCGGCCCGTTCGCGGCCGTGAGGGCCGTCAGGCCGTCGTCCAGGACTGCGAATGCCGTCTGCGGCAGCAAGCCGGTCCCCAGGAGAGCGAAGACCAGGAGGAGGGCGAAGCGGGAACGAAGCATGGTCGCGTACACGTGTCGTGGATCACTTCCGCAGGCCGGAGGGCGCCGCACTGGCATTGAATGTCGGAAGGCGCGGGGGATTTCATGAGCGCCGTTCGAGGGACGCCGTCCCGCGTATGCTGACTCCGTGGCGATCGACTACGAGCTCGTCACCGTGAACCGCGCCGGAGGGGAGCGTAAGCATCCCTACAGAGCCGAGGGAGCCTTGCAGCCCGGCTCCGTGCTCCCGCTGGACGGGCGCTGGTGGCTCGTCGAGCGCGTCGAGCCCGACGGGCGCGCCTACGCGAAGCCGGCGCGCTACCGGATCCGGCTGATTCACCCCGGTGGACGCGAGGAGCTCGGCGCCTTCCGCCGCTTCCGCCCGGACGCGCCGCGGCTCGGCCACGCCTTCACGACCATCGAGGACGGCGTGCCCGTGAGCTGGGAGGTCGTCGACGAGCAGCTCGCCTTCGACGAGAACGGCGAGCCCGTCCTCGAGCTCGCCGCCGAGCGGAGCTTCGAAGAGTACGAGGCGCCCCCGGACCACGAGCTCGAGCACGCGCTCGCGCGGCGAGACGCCGAGCTGCCGGAGGGAGCGGTCGCGACGATCTCCCGCGCGGCGGAGACGGGCCTGGCCGTGGAGCTGGTCGCGCTCGACCCGGGCGAGGCGCCCGACTGGGAGGGCGCGGCATCGTACATCGACGCTCTGATCCTCGAGGAGATCGGAGACGACCTGGTCGAGCTCTGCGGCGTGAGGCCCGGCCGCGATCCGCGCGAGACTTGGCTCGACACGATCAAGGGCCGCCTCCGGACGGACCAAGAGCGCTTTCGAGCCGACGTCGAAGGCGACCACGACCAGATCGAGGAGTGGGACTTCCTCGGCGGCCGCATCTTCGCGTCGGTCGGGTCGATCGAGGACGAGTCCGACCCCGACAAGGGCCACGGCTGGATGTGCCGGCTGGTGGACAGCGGCGCGCTCGGAGCCGCCGGCTTCTCGCGGGTGCGCAAGGCCGAGCTCGTCGTCTGAGCCTCGGCCTGCGCTCTAGCCGGTCTCCACGAGGACGCCGTCGAAGACCACGTCCTGACCCCCACCGACATCGTTCGCGGTGAGGCCAATGGTCCCGAATCCGCCGGCCACCGCGTTGTCCTCGATCGACGCGATCCGCTTTCCGTTCGCAGCCAGCACGATCCGCCCTCCCTGGGAGAGAGTGACGCACGTCAGCCGGAGGACGTTGGGCTTGGGCGGGCGAACGAGGGCCGCGGCTGCCCCTCTCCCCATCTCGTAACCGCTGCTGCGGGTCGAGTTCCACCGCAGCACAAAGTAACTACCCGTCCACGGATCGATTGTTGCTGCATAGGTCGCCTCGGGGGTGCCGCATTCGAGGCCGTGGTCGTCGCCGGCACCGCCTTGCAGGGCGGTGACCCTCGCTTCGACCTGCAGGCGTTGCGCTCGCCGGTCGAGTTCGGCCGTTTTCCAGTCGTACTCGTCGTCGAGCGTCATGCGGACGCGCTTCGGAAACGTCCCGTCTCCCGCCAGCGGCCGCGGAGGCTTGGCCGGCACGGCCTCGGTCGACGTGGGGGCCTCGACCGCTTCGGTGGTCGTCTCGGCTGGAGGCTCCGTCGCGACCGCCTCTGTCGACGTGGCCGCCTCGGTGGTCGCCGAGGTCTCCGGCACCGGCGTGGCTGCCTCCCCGACGGTCGCATCGGCTCCCTCGGTCGGGCCGAGGACGACGAGCGCGACCAGGGCGGCGGCGAGGGCGAACAGGACCGCCGCGACGATCCGCTCGGGGCTCACGGCGCCTCCGCCTTCGGAGGCTCCTCGGCACTGAGGCGCTGATAGAGGAACGCGGCGAAGAGGAGCACCAGGCCCACGGCCAGGAAGGACAACGCCCGAGCCATCGCGCTCAGGTTCGAGAGGTCGTAGAGGAAGAGCTTGGCGACCGCGACGGCGAACAGCACCAGGCCGCCGATGCGGAAGTCGCGCCAGTTCTTTCTGAGGCCGAGCGCGAGAAGCACGAGCCCGACGACGGCCCAGAAGGAGCTCATCGCCGTCTGGCCGCGCAGGAAGGCGTCGTCGACACTCTCCGGGTCGTCGGCAGCAATCCACTGGGAAAGCCCGAGGATCGCGACCGAGGCAGCGTAGATGGTGAGCGCGCCCGCCACCCAGAAGGCGCCCTCACGAGCCTCGCCGGGCTCGAGGTAGGCGGCGAAGATGTAGGCCGCCACGGTTGCGAAGAGGAGGCTCGGCAGTCCGGCAGCCGGCGTCGGGTCGGCGACGAAGAGGTCCTCCGGCGTGACCTCCCAGGCGAGTGCGAATCCGACAGCGAGCGCGACGAAGGCCCCGGAGGCCAGCGTGAACCGAGGCTCGGCGGCGCGGCCGGCGAGCCAGGCGAGCACGACGCCGCCCGCCGACCAGGCGAGCGCGAGCCAGGCGCCGCCGAGGAGCTCGGCGGCGGCGGCCGCGCCGAGCACGAGGGCCGGCGCCCAGAGCACCGTGCTGAAGTCACGACGCTCCCGGAAGACCAGCGCGGCCAGCGCGCCGTAAGCCGCCCCCGCCGCGAGCAGGCCGGCGCCCTCGCGCTCGACCCCCCAGACCGTCCCGGAGAGGAGCACCACGATCGCCGGGACGACGAGCGCAAGGCTCGCCGCGACGAGGACGAGCGCAAGCGGATCCGTCCGGAACCCATCCAGGACCGCGTCCGAGAGCCTGCCCTGCTCGAACCCGGCGGCCAGGATCGGCACGCCGATGGCAAAGGCCGCAAAAGCGGCGTTCGTATCCGAGAGCTCCCGGACGTCATAGGCGACGAGCTCGACGATCGCGAACGCGAACAGGCCGAGGCCGGCAAGGTGCAGCGCCCTGTCCGGCCGCCGGAGCCCGAGCGAGACGAGCGCGAATGCGACGAGCGCCCAGAGCGCGCTCACGACCGGGTGGGCGCGCTCGAAGGCGGCCCGGTAGCCGTCGTCGGCGAGCCACACCGAGAGTCCGAGGATCGAGAGGGACGCCGCGTACAGAGTCACGCCCGCAGCGAGGCCAACGGCGGCGAGGAACCCGGAGCGGGCCGCCGGTACAGGCAGGTCCTCTCCGAGCAGGTGGATGCGCCCGGGCGCCGCGCGCCGATATGCCGCGGCGAAGGCAAGGATGCCGGCGGCGACGTAGAGGAGCGCCGGGACGCCCTCCGCGGGATCGTCGTTGGCGACGAAGAGCTCGCGCGGCGGCGCCTCGAAGACGAGCGTCTGGCCGAGCGCGAGCCCGAGATACACAACCGCACCTGCCAGGAGTCGCAGCTCCCGCGTTCGCACCGCGAGCCACGAGAGGAGGGCCCCTTCCGCCGCCCAGACGAGCGCCAGCTGGCTCCCGGAGAGAAGGTCGGCGACCCCGACTGCGGCGAGCGTGAGCGCGATCGCCCAGAGAGAGCTGGCCAGGTCCCGCTGCCCCCTGCCCTGCAGGAGCGGCAGCGGAGCGAGGTAGGCGAGCGCGACACCCAGGAAAGCCAGGCCCTCCGCCGACCCCCCGAAGTAGCCGGGAATCGTCCAGAGGGCGAGGGCGAAGCCGGCCACCAGGAGCGTGACCGGGATGTGCCGGAGCCGCGGGCCTCCGAGCACGACCTGGTACACGGTCGCAGCGACGAGCATTCCCAGCCAGAGACCGGCGAGAGTCACGATCACCCCGACCGGAGAGTCCTCGTCGACCTGCAACGCGACGGAGAGCACGATCACGACTGCCGCGAGGAGGAAGGTCTCCCCCGCCGCCGGAACCAGCTCGGCGCCGTAACGCGGGCGGCTCGGCCTCACCTCGTGCCCGATCGCGGCCGCGAGGAAGAGGGAGGCGAACGCCGCCGCAACCAGCGCACCGGCGGTGTCGTCGCCGAGGTCGTGCGTGGCGAGGAGCCCCAGAATCAGCGCGAAGCCGGTGAGCCCTCCGATCGCCATCGTCTCGAGCCACCGCTTCCAGACGGTCAACACGACCGTCGCGGCGAGGACCACGGCGGCGAAGGCGGTTCCGGAAACGGTGAAGCCACCCTCGACGATTGCCGTGCCGACCATGGCGCCGACCAGGCCGAGCACCGCGGTTGTCTGCGTGTCCCACGCAAGGGCGGTGGCCACACCGACTGCGGCGACGAACGCGGCCGCAAGGATGGCGCCGGGCTCCCCGAGGAAGTCGTAGACGGCCGCGGCCGCGGCAATGGTGACGTACGCACCGCCGATCCCCGTTCCCGCGGCTGCCAGGGCCGCCCACGTCCGGCCGTAGCGCCGGTAGGCGACGAGGCCGGCAGCGTAAAGCGCCGCGGAAACAAGCGCTCCGAGGACGACGCGAAGCTCGGCGCTCACCCAGCCTCGGTCGGCCGCGAGCACCGAGATGAAGACGATGCCGAGGAGGGTGACGATCCCGCCCGCCCAGGCAAGGACGCGCGGATCCTGAAGATCCGCGGCGGTGACCCGGGGCAGCCGCGGACCGGCTCTGGGCGGGGGCGGCGGGGCGACGCGCGGCGCAGGGGGCACGGGCGCGGCGGCCGCGGCCGAAGGGGCCTGAGCCGCGGGAGGCGCAACGGGCTCCGCCGGCGTCGGGGCGGCCGGCGTGGGAACCGCGACCACGGCGCTTCCGGCGGCGAGGGCCCGCAGTGCCGGAAGCTGCTGCTCGCGGAGGTCGAGAAGCGAGGCCTCGAGCGCTTGGAGCTGCCGCTCGAAGGCGTCCAGCCGGGCTGCGAGGCCGTTCGCCGGCGTGGACGCGGCGGCGGGAGCGGGAGCGGGCGGAGCCCGCTGTGCCGGCGGAGGAGCTGGAGGAGCCGGCGGCAGGTGAGCGAGGGCGTAGCGGGCGCTGGACTCGATGCTCTGGAGCCGGCGCCGCGATCTCCAGCCGACCGTCGGCGCGGTTCGCCCTGCGAGGTCAGCGATCTGGCTGAGGGCCTCCTGATCGCGCTTGTCCGGCCACTTCGCGAGCTCCCGGCGCAGCGCGTCCCGAAGGGCGGCGGAGGCCCCCCGGTCGTCGCCGGCCTCGAGGGCCTGCTGAGCCTGCTCGAGCCGCTCGCGGCCGATCGAGCTCTCGCGCTCGGCAAACCTCAGGTCGTTCTGCGCCGCTGCGACGAGAAGCCGGGCCTCGTCGGCCACGCCGGGCTCCGACTGCTCCTGGATGCGGCTCGCGAGCTCGACGATCCCACGCAGACGAGCGACATCCCGCTGAACACCTGGGGCCAGCCTCTCCTGACGCAGCAGACGGAGGGCCGCGAGGGCGTCGCCGCCCTGAAGCTCCCGCTCGGCTTGCTCGAGTCTGTCAACAGCCAGCGAATTTCTCCCGCCGGGGGTCCGGCGCCGACTATCCCACTGCGTTGCGACAAGCACAAGCGCTTGGCTTGATATACATCGACGTTTGTCGATATATTGATGCCTGTCGATGAACGTCGCGTCGCGCCTCCCAATCACGGCACCGCTCGCTTGCTGCGAGCCGCTTGCATCGCCGCTGCTTTCGAAGGAGCAGGCGGAAGCGACCGCCGCGCTCTTCCGCGCGCTCGGGAGATCCGGCCCGGGTGCGGATCGTGAACGCGCTCGCGACCGCGGACGAGCCGGTCTGCGTCTGCGAGTTCGTCGGCCCGCTGGGCCTGTCGCAGCCGACGGTCAGCCACCACCTGAAGAAGCTCACCGACGCGGGCCTGCTCGAGCGGGAGCAGCGCGGCAAGTGGGCCTACTACTCGCTGAACCCCGACGCGGCCTCGACGCTGGCCGCGCTCGTCGACCTGAAGGAGGCCTAGATGACCACATCGGCGAACGAGCTCCGCGAGCAGGTGCGCCGGAAGTACGCGGAGTCGGCCAGGGCCGTGACCGAAGGATCGAAGAGCGCCTGCGGCGGCGGGAGCTGCTGCGGGGGCTCGGAGTCGGACGCCGGCTTCGGCGAGGCGCTCTACGAGCCGAAGCAGCGCGGCGAGCTGCCGGAGGCGGCCGCGCTGGCCAGCCTGGGTTGCGGCAACCCGACCGCGGTCGCAGATCTGCGGGAGGGCCAGACCGTTCTCGACCTCGGATCGGGAGGAGGGATCGACGTGATCCTCTCCGCCAAGCGCGTGGGCGCGAACGGAATCGCATTCGGGCTCGACATGACCGACGAGATGCTGTGCCCTCGCCCGGCGGAACGCCGACGAGGCGGGCGTGCGCAACGCGATCTTCCTGCGCGGCGTGATCGAGGACATCCCGCTGCCGACCGACTCGGTGGACGTCGTCATCTCGAACTGCGTGGTCAACCTGTCGACGGACAAGCCGGCCGTCTTCGCCGAGCTGGCGCGGGTGCTCAAGCCGAACGGGCGCATCGGGATCTCCGACGTCGTCGCCGAGGATCGCCTGGCCCCCGAGGAGCGGTCGGAGCGCGGCTCGTACGTCGGCTGCATCGCCGGGGCCCTTTCCAAGGGCGAGTACGAGGCCGCGCTCGACGCAGCGGGCTTCGAGGACGTCTCGGTCGAGTTCACGCACGAGGTCGCCGACGGCGTCCACGGCGCGATCGTCAAGGCGCGGCACCCCGCCGGCGAAGCCGTCCAGGCGCCCGTCACGGCTGCGGCGCCCGGCTGCTGCTGACGGGCCCCGGCTCGCCGCGCAGATACTGATAGGCCAGCGCACCGAGCGAGGCGCCGACGAGTGGCGCCAGCAGATAGATCCAGAGCGCGTCGAGGTCGCCCGACACGAGCGCGGGCCCCAGCGAGCGCGCCGGATTCATCGAGGCGCCGCTGACCGGCCCTCCGACGAGAGCGCAGAGCGCGACGGTTCCGCCGACCGCGAGCGCGGCGGCCTCGCCGACCGCGCGCGTGTCGGTCGCGACGGCCATGATCACCAGCATCAGGAAGAAGGTCAGCACGACTTCCCAGAGGAACGCCTGGCGGTCGGAGCCGGACGGGAGCGTTGCGCCAACGTGTGCCACGTCGCCGAGGGAGGCGCGCAGAAGCAGGGCTGCGCCAATCGCCCCCGCGGCCTGGGCGCCCCAGTAGGCAGCGGCGCTGCTCCACGGAAAGTGACGGGTCAGCGCGAAGCCGAACGACACCGCCGGGTTGAAATGCGCGCCCGAGACGTGCCCGAGCGCGTAGATCATCGTCGTGATCGCCAGACCGAACGCCAGCGCGACCCCGAGCTGGCCGAACGCCCCGGTCTCCGCCTCGACCATGATCGCCCCCGCGCCGAAGAAGACGAGCGCGAACGTCCCGAGCGCCTCGGCGGCCAGGCGCTGGACGGGCGGCACTAGTTCTCGCCCGGGACGAGCTCGGCGAGCAGTGCCTGGACGCGAGCGTCGATCTCGTCCCGAATCGCCCGCACCGTCTCCAGGTCACGGCCCGCCGGGTCGAGGAGCTCCCAGTCGAGGTAGCGCTTGCCGGGGTAGACGGGACAGGCGTCGCCGCAGCCCATCGTCACGACGGCGTCCGCGGCCCGGACGACCTCGTCGGTCAGAGGCTTCGGGAACTCCTCGCCGAGGTCGACGCCCAGCTCGGCCATTGCCTCGGCGACCGCCGGGTTGATCTCGTCCGCCGGATCGGACCCTGCGGAACGCACGTGCACGCTGCCTTGGGCCCGGAGGTTCATCAGGCCGGCGGCCATCTGCGAGCGGCCCGCGTTCTGCACGCAGACGAACAGCACCTCGGGGACGTCCTTCACGATCCTCCCTTCCGCCTGCGCGAGCGCGCGCAGGCGCTCGCGCGCAAAGCGATGGACGAGCACGGGGACGTAGTCGGCGAGGCGCGCCTGCTTGAGGCCCTCGAGCGACTCGGCGACGAAGCGGTCCACCGTCTCGCGGGAGAAGATGCCACGGAATTCCTGGGCGAGGTCGTCCACCTGCTTCTCGACGAAGCGCTGGGTGGCCGGGTCGAGCACGCTCATCGCGGGCCTCCTCGGAGATTGATCGCCGTCGATTTCCGATCTTGCCGAAGACATCGACCGTCGTCAATATGCTTTCACCAGATGAAGACCGTCGCCACCATCGCGGCCAGCTGCCCCCCGCTGCTCCAGCATGCCCTCGACCGGCGCGAGGCCGACGAGCTCGCGAAGGTGCTCAAGGTGCTCGCCGAGCCGGCCCGCCTCCGCCTCCTGAGCCTCATCCAGGCCCAGCCTGGCGGCGAGGCCTGCGTCTGTCACCTGATCGAGCCGCTCGGTCTTTCCCAGGGCACGGTGAGCCATCACCTGAAGGCGCTGCTGAGCGCCGGTCTCGTCACGCGCGAGCAACGCGGAAGCTGGGCCTATTACCGGGTCGCGCCCGAGGCGCTGGGCTCGGTCAGGGCTCTGCTCGCGTAGCCTCGGGCTTCTCGGGGACGCGCGTCGAATATGACGTCACGGTGGGCGGCGAAGGCGCGGCAGGCACGTCCGGGCCGCTTCCCGGTCGCCGGACGAGCACGAGGACTCCCCAGACGACGAGGGCGGCCAGCCCGGCCGCCAGGGAGACGATCACGATCCCGTTTGCGTAGGGCACGTCGAGCAGCTTCAAGCCGCTGAGCGCGAGCAGACCGGCGAGGGTGAGGCGCAGGACCCGCTCCGGCAGGCCGACGCTGATCTGGCTCCCGACCAGCACGCCGGGGATCGACCCCACGAGCAGCCAGCTCATCGCCGTGAGGTCGACGTTCCCCGCGACGAGGTGGCCGAGGCCCGCGACGAACAGGAGCGCCGCGGCGTGCGCGATGTCCGTCCCGACGACGAACTTCGCCGCGAGCGGGTACGCGAGGAGCAGGGCGAGCGCGAAGAGCGTGCCGCTCCCGACCGAGGTCAGCCCGACGATGAACCCGCCGACGACGCCGATCGAGACCGCGACGATCCGGTCCCGCGGAGTGAGCGGGCCCAGGCTGCCCACGGGACTGCCTCGGTGCAGCAAGGCCTTGGCCACGAACGCGGCCGAGCCGAACAGGAGCGTGAAGCCCAGCACCCGGCCCTGCACGGAGTCGACGCTGTCGCCGTAGCGGTCGGTCAGGTACGTCGCCAACCACACGCCGACGAGCGAAGCCGGCGCGCTGCCGATGAGCATCCAGCCGGCCAGCCGCGCCTTCACGGTGCCGAGGCGCCGGTGCCGGACGGCGCCGAACGACTTGAAGACGGCCCCGTGCATGATGTCGGTGCCGATCGCCGTCGCCGGGTTGAAGTTGAAGAAGAAGATGAGGATCGGCGTCATCAGCGACCCGCCTCCCATGCCGGTCATCCCGACCAGCAGGCCGGTGATGAAGCCTGCAGCGACTAGGCGCGGGTCGTTCACGCGCTCAGTGGACGGCGAGGACGTCGCAGGTTGCGCGCCGAAGGACGTCCTGGGCGACGCTCCCCTCGACGAGGCGCTCGAAGAAGCCCTTCTTGCGCATGCCGACGACGATCAGGTCGGCCTTCCGCTCGTCCGCGAGTGCCACGATCGCCTCCGCGGGATGGCCCGCAAGCTGGACCAGCTCGGCGGCCAGGCCGCGCTGCTCGAGGTAGGAGCGAGCCTGGTCGAGCCGCTCGCGCCCGTAGCGCTCTGCGTCCTCCCGTTCCTCCAGGTCGCCCGGGGCGACGTTCGTCACGATCAGCTCCGAGTCGAGCGACTCGGCGAGGTCGGCGGCGCGCGCAAGCGTCCGGCTGCCCGGGTCGTCGAACGCGACGAGGATTCTCTCCACCACGGTCACGGTCCTCTCAGACTAGGCGCTTCGGCCGACGCGGGCGCCACCCGTGCGGCTGGCTGGACGGGGCGGGAGGGCTCGCCGGCGCCGGCCTTCTTCGTCGCCCAGCGGTCGGCCAGATGGTTGACGCTCCAGAACGCGATCAGCGCGTAGACCCAGCCGACGAGGATGTCCACGAAGTAGTGCTCGGCCGTGTAGACGAGCGCGAAGGCCATCGCCAGCGGGTACGCCGCCAGCAGGACCCGCCCCCACCGTGGGGCCAGCCGCCAGAGGAAGAGAGCGATGAGCAGCGTGTAGGCCGCGTGCAGCGACGGCACCGCCGCGACCTGGTTCGAGTACCCGGAGCCCCGGTCGAAGAGGGTGTTGAAGTACGCGATCGGGATGTGGCTCCAGATGTAGCCGATCGACCGGGTCGTCGGCTCGAGCGCCCCGAGGTCACTGGCCATCCAGGGAGGCGCCGCCGGGAAGAGGGCGTACGTGACGAACCCCATCAGCGCGAGGAGCGACACCATCGCGACGAAACGGCGGAACAACCCGCGGGCGAAGAACCAGAGGAAGCCGGCCACGAGATACGTCGCCAGGAAATAGCTCACGTACACGAGCCAGGTGGCGTAGTCGTACCAGTGGAGGTTCAACGAGCCGTGCCAGAGATGCTCCTGGAGCCAGACGGTCGGAGCCGTGCCACCGAAGAGGATCTCGTCGGCTCGCAGCTGCGGGCGTACGTTCGTCGCGAAGAGCAGGCCGTCGGCCTGCCCGCGCAGGTAGTCATACGCCCAGAGGATGAGCGCGAACGGAATCCACTCGAGGACGACGCCTCGCATCCAACCGCGGATGTTCGTGAGCGAGAACGCGAGCAGCCCGAGCAGGATCCACATGAGCAGGCGGTCGCGCGAGAGCGGCACCCCGTCGCGGAGGATGAAGACGGTGAGGACGACGAGGTACACGAGTGGCCCGAGCCAGGACAGCGTCCGGCGCAGGCGCTCGCGATCTGCCAGCCCGGCCCTCGCAGCCGAGAAGGTGTTCACGAACCGGAGGCTAGCTCCAATGCCCGCACGCCGTCCCGGTTCGCGGGCCGGCGGACGGCTCAGCTCGGGTCGATGTTGTGGTTATGGCGGAAGACGTTCTCCGGGTCGTAGCGCCGCTTGAGGTCGAGCAGCCGCTCGTAGTTCGGCCCGTAGGCGGCCCGCACCGCGTCGCCCCCCTGGTCGTCGCCGAGGTAGTTGAGCCACCGGGCTTCCTGGAGATGCGGGCCGAAGGCGCGGTGCGTCTCCCGCGTCCACGCGATGTTCTCGTCCGTCGCCGCGGGATCCGTCCAGACGGAAGGGATGAGGAGATTCCAGCCCTCGGCACGGTGGGGCACCGCGGTATCCGTGACGCCGATACGGGTCACGGCACCGTGGAAGTGCTCGAGCAGGATCGCGGTCATCGGTGACGGCACGGACGCGAAGCGCTCGGCCATCGTGTCGATCAGTCCGTCTGAAAGGCCTCCCGCGAAGCTCGACAGCCAGTAGTTGAGGGACCCGGCCGGATAGCCGGCGTCGAGGAGCGTGTTCATGACGGGGTACGGCATGCGCCCCACGTCGACCACCAGCGGCGAGCCCCAGGCCTTGAACGGCTCCAGGTCCTTCTCGGCCTGCTCCTCGTCCCCCGTGTGGAACACGACCATGGCGGCCAGCTTCACGCCCGACCCGTCGGGGGCGTGCGCGAGCACGGCGAACACGCTCAGGTCGTCGGGGCAGTCCGCGACGGCATCGCGGTAGAAGCGGAGCAGCTCGGGCGCCGCGTCGACCGGATGCGCGATCAGCCCGCCGGTGACCATCTCGAGCGGGTGCAGGCGGTACGTGAAGGTGGTCACGATGCCGAAGTTGCCGCCGCCCCCGCGCAGCGCCCAGAAGAGATCGGGGTCGGAGGCCTCGGTCACGTCGAGAACGTCGCCGTCCGCGTTGACGAGCTCGGCGGCCAGCAAGTTGTCCGCCGCGAGGCCGTGCTTCGCCATCAGCCAGCCCAGCCCGCCGCCGAGCGTGAGCCCCGCGATGCCCGTCGTGGAGATCGCACCACCGGTGACGGCGAGGCCGTGCTCGGCCGTGGCGCTGTTGAGCTCGGCCCAGTTGAGCCCACCCTCGGCCCGGACGGTGCGAGCCTCGGGATCGACGCTCGTGCCCTTCATCTCGGCGAGGTCGATCATCACCGCGTCGTCGACGACCGCGCGGCCGGCCACGTTGTGGCCTCCTCCGCGGACACAGATGTCGAGGCCCGCAGCGCGGGCGAAGCGCACTGCGGCAGCCGCGTCGGCCGCGTTCCGGCAGCGCACGATCACGGCCGGGGTGCGGTCCACGAGGCCGTTGTGCACGCGCCGGGCCGCGTCGTAGCCGTCATCACCCGGGCTCAGGACACGGCCGGAGACGCGCCCGGTGAGGTCTTCGAGGAGTGCGGAGTCAGGGGTCACGGTCATTGGTACCTCCCTGTTTACGGCGCCGTCACTGGCCCGGCCCGGTCGAGTGTAGGACACAGAGCCCGAGACGGCGGCAGCACGACGGAGAACCCAGACCGAGTGCCGTCAGAAAGGGGGCACGTCCTGCTCTTTGGACCACTGCCAGAGGGCCTGGTCGAGAGTCCGCCCGTCCACGCCCGCATGCTTGGCCAACCGCAGGCATTCGGTGACGTAGGCCTCCCAGAACCGGAAGCTGTATGCGGAGGGCGCGCGCACTCCGAGCGCGTGCAGGGCCCGCTTGTCGAGGATGGGATAGCGCTCGGGGTAGGCGAGGTGCAGGAGCACCGAGGCGGTCGGCCAACCCACGCCTCGCAAGGCCTGGAGTGACTCGACTCGCTCGCGCTGGCTGCTGGTCTCGCTCAACGCCACGCGTGTCGAGGCCTCCACAGAGTCAGCCCCGTTTTGCGCGACCAGCGGCCCGCTCCTCGGGGTCTTCCACCGGCACACCCGGAGGAACTCCTCGAGCGTGTAGTAACCGCGGTCGCGGGCAGCCCGACCGATGGCGAGGACATCGCCATCCTCGTCGGCGTAGCGGGCGGCGTACTCCGGGACCTGCTGGATCGGGAACTGCAACTCGAACGCCGGCATCTGCTGAGACCGTATCGGGGCTCGGGCTATGCGGTCAGTTCCTCGCTGCGATCCGCAGTTAGCCGAGGGCGAGATCAGGCGAACTCCCGATTCCTCCCACCCCAGTGCGCGGGAGAATTGAGGTACCAGAAAGGAGGTGTTGTGATGAGCGCCCCAGCGGGGGGTGATTATCCCTCCAGGCATCTCCAACGACACCACTGGCCGCGTGCGTTGTACGAGTCGGAGGTCCGTGTCGCGTTGGTCGCTGCCGCATGTCTGCTCGGTGAGGCGGTGGTCGCAAAGAACGTCCTCGACGTGCATCTCGACGTCATAAGCCAGCTCGCGGCGATGTGGGTGTGGCTTGCGTACTCGGTCGTGGGTCGACGCGATCGCGTCGCCGAACTCGCCGCGATGGCCGCGGCCGTCCTCGTAACGGTCGCCGTTCTCGTCGTCTACGCCCTCTGAGCTGCGGTCAGAGCACGAGGCAATTCGGCCGTACCGGAACGCTCGCCGCGGCCTCCGGCTCGCGAGTCCGGATTTGGCTCAACCAAGCCGTTCCTGCTTCTCAGAAACGTGAACAGGGGCGGTTCGGGTGAGAGGATGAGAACCGCCCGCCGGCTTCCGGGTGAGGTCAGGAAAGGGCCTCATATGCAGGGGATTCTGCGAACCCCGAAATGTGAGAACAAGAATGAGAACAGCTGGCGCTGTCGAGCGCCAATTCAGGTGGGACAACGCTCAAGCATCCATGCGGGATTAGATGCGGATGCCCTCCGACTTGGGACTGGGTTCAGGCACCAAAGATGGGACTTGCCGGTTTCGGCACTCCGCGGCCATGTTTCCGCCGCATCGTTGGCCCGATTCCTGCGTGCCCCGCTCAAAGCCAAGCGGGGCCGGCGGATCGGAAGGCAATCCTGCGCCGGCTCGTTAGCCAGTCGACGGGTCGGAGGCAAGGACGACGATTCGCCCGTCCCCGTTCTCGAGGAACTCGGCTGAAGCGATACAGGGGTCCGGCTCCGCGCGGCCGCTCGCGGGACACCTCAAGTCCTTGCTCGACCCGTTCATCGACACGCCGCCGGGCAAGAAGACGCCGAGCTGATCCACTCGTCCCCGCGTGAAATCGTCAAAGGAATCAGCATCGATCGTGAAAGTCAGTCTTGCCGGGTGCTCGACGGTCTGCGCCGGCGTGTCGATGAAGAACTCAGGGCTGCCCCCAGTCCACCATCCGCGTGGCGGCCCTCCAGGCTTGTCGGCGGCCCACACCTTGGTTTGCTCAACCGGTACCCCGCTAACTTCGAGCGAGACTCCGCCTCCTGTCGTTGCCACCGCTCGACCGGCGTCGTCACCGCCACAGCCTGCGATGAATAGGAGAACGGCCAAGCCGAGGACGGTGCGCACCGCTCCCTGAGGCTAGAGCATCGACTACCCCGCTTCCAATGCCACTGCCGCGTCAGCCCCGCAGGGGGCGGTTTAGGGTCGTCGTCAGGACGAGCGGCGGCGACGGCAGGGCGCAGGATGGGTCGCGGTTGCGTTCTCGACCGTCCCGGCGCCCTCGCGTCGGCGGCATAGGACGTCAATCGCAGGGGGACGGGCTGTCGTCCCCCTGAGTGCACGTCAACTGCTTCCTTGGCCCGGTAACGCGTGCACCATAGAAAGGCGCCCGGTTACTCGAGGCGCTTCCGTGTCACCACTGCGAGATCGCGGGTTCGGGGCGCTGCCGCTATCGAGGGCGGCTCGGTTGCGCATGAGCTCGGCGGGTCGCTTGACTGGGTCGCGGGACGAGTCTCCGAACCGGGACAGCCCACTTCCTGGGATCGCTTCATGCGGAGGTGGAAGTCCCAACCTTCAGGGCACGAGTCCCAACTTGTCCCAACTAGGTTGCCTAAATCCCAGATTCGCTGCCGCTCGACAGGCGCTACTGGATCAGCGTCAGCAGCTTGAACATCGGGAGGTACATCGCGATGATGATCACCCCGACGACGCAGCCGACCGCGATCATCATCAGCGGCTCGATGATCGACGTGAGGCTGGCGATGGCCGCGTCCACCTCGTCCTCGTAGAAGTCGGCGATCTTCGAGAGCATCTTCTCGAGCTCTCCCGTCTCCTCACCGACGCGCACCATGTGCGAGACCATCGGCGGGAAGATGTCCGCTTCGGCGAGGGGGACGGCGATCGGGACTCCCTGGGTCACGCGCTCCTTCACGAGCAGGGTGGCGTCCTCGATGAGGCTGTTGCCGGCCGTCGCGCTCGTGATCTCGAGCGAGCGGATGATGTCGACGCCCGCGGCCACGAGCGTCGAGAGGGTGCGCGAGAAGCGCGCCATGCCGATCTTGATGATCACCTTGCCGATGCCCATCGGGGCCCGGACGCGCATGTTGTCCCAGATCCGGCGGCCTTTCTCGGTCTTCTTCGCGCGCATGAGCAGGTAGATGCCGATCCCGACGACGGGGAAGACGATGTACCAGCGGGCGCGCAGGAAGTCCGAGGCCGTGACCACGATCTGCGTCAGCATCGGCAGGTCGCCGCCGAGCTGGGCGAAGATCCCGACGAAGATCGGGACGAGGAAGAGGAGCATGCCGATGAGGACGAGCGTCGCGAACGCCATCACCATCAGCGGGTACATCATCGCGCCCTTCACGCGGCGCTTGATCTTCGTCTCCTTCTCGATCTGGTAGGCGACGCGGTCGAGCACGACGTCCAGGATTCCGGCCGCCTCGCCTGCCTCGACCATGGCGATGTAGAGACGCGAGAAGACGCGCGGGTGCCGGGCCATCGCCTCGGAGAGGAGGAGGCCGCCCTCGACGTCGGTCCGGAGCTCGGCGATGACCATGCCGAGCTTCCTGTCCTCCGTCTGCTCTTCGAGGATGACGAGCGCGGTGACGACGTTGAGGCCCGCCTCGATCATGGTCGCGAACTGGCGCGAGAAGACCTGCAGCGACTTGGCCTTGACCTTCTTGACTGCCGCCGCCGCGCTCTTCTGAGCCGCGTCCCGGGCTGAGAGCTCCGTGGCGAGCAGGCCTCGGATGCGCAGCGCCTCCCGTGCAGCCGAGAGGTCGGGCGCGTTGATCTCGCCCGTCAGCTCCGCGCCGGTCGCGTTGATGGCGGTGTAGGCGTAGGAGGCCATCCCGCTCCGAAATCGGCATCCCGGCTCCTGGCCTTGAGCGCCAAGGAGCGGGATTCGCCGGCTAGCGACGCCGGAAGCCGGCGAGCCCCTCGCGCCAGGCGGCGTCGAGGTCGGCGCCGGGCGGGAAGCGCCCGTTCAGCTCGAGAACGGTCATCCCGTGCGCGAAGGCCCAGGCGGCGCGGGCGAGGCTCTCGTCGCCCCCTGCGGCCTCGAGGAGCGGCCCGGCGGCTCGCGCCTCGACGTCCGGCTCGAGCAGGTCGCGCCGCAGCGGCCGCTCGGTCATCAGCCGGTACAGGTGCGGCCGGGAGAGCGCGAACGAGCGGTAGGTGCGCGCCAGCTCGCCGAGCGGATCGTGTGCGCCGCGGACGGCTTCCTCGAAGGCGCCGGCCAGCTCGACGAACCCGTCCGAGATGACCGCCGCCTCGAGCGCCTCCTTCCCGGAGAAGTGCTTGTAGAGGGAGGGGGCCCGCATGCCCAGGCGATCGGCGAGGCGCCGCATCGTGAGCGCATCCGGGCCCTCCTCCTCGAGCAGGGCCCGGGCAGCGTCGACGATCTCCCGCGCGCGGGGGGTCAGGCCGCTAGCTGCGCTGGAAGCCATCGCGGGTCCTGAGGCCGTAGCCCAGAGTTCGGTCGACGGCGATGTGCGTCGCCCACGCGAGCGCGCCGACGAGCCAGGCGGCGGGAAGGCCCGCGGCGAGCGCGACGACGCCCAGCGCGACCGGCCCCGCGAGGCGATGGGTGAGGTTGTAGAAGGGGACGGCGCGGCGGTGGAGCTGGCCGCGCTCGAGGCCTGCGCCCATTCCGAAGAGGAGGGGCAGGTCGGGCCCGAGCCCGAACGCGAGGAGGGGCCACCAGCCCACGTCCTCGCGCGCATAGACGACGACGATGAGCGCGACGAGCGCGGCGGCGAGCGCGGCGAACGCGACGCGGCGGTACTGATGGGGCAGGTGAGTTGCGGCGGAATGCATGGCGGCTCCCGGTTCGCTGGCTAACGTTGTTAGCTACTCTAGCTAACGCTGTTAGCCGGTGTCAAGCCCGGATGCCGCTAGCCCGTCGAGAGATCGAACGTCGAGGCCACGCGCGCCCAGACGCGGTAGGGCGAGGCCTGGTCGCGGATGACGATCGTGATCAGCTTCAGCGAGCGGCCCGTTGCGCCGCTCGAGTTCCGGACCTCGGTCCAGGTCGCGTAGAGATCCATGCGGTACTTCCGCCCGTCGGCACCGGTCACCAGCGTCGTCGGCACGAGCGTCGTGCAGGGAGCCGTCCCGCACGCGTTGACGTCCACCCGCTGGACGATGGGCGTCGGTGTCCCGGCGGTGTGCGTGACCGCGGACGTGCCGTCGATGCCGCGGGTGATCGTCCACGTGCTGCCGCCCGCGCCGGCGGTCACGCGGACGATCTCGTAGTCGATTTTGACACGGAAGCTGCCGGTCGATGGGAAGCCGGCGCCGCTGGCCACGGTCATCGTGGTCTGGCTTGCGGTCATGTTCGACGCGAGGCTCGACGTCGCCGCGCCGCCGACGGAGTAGGCGATGTCGCCCTTGTAGACCGTGTCGGCTGCGTCCACGGCCGAGTTGGCCAGGCCGATCGACTCGTACTTGGCCGCGCGCAGCTTCTCCATCTGGGAGTCCGCGAGCACGGCCGCGGTCGTCTGGTGGCCCGCGTTCCGGATCGAGACGATGCCCGACTCGAACATCGTGAAGACCGCGAGCAGGCCGACGACCATCACGCTCATCGCGGCCAGCAGCTCGATCATGCCGAAGCCACCCTGGTCGCGGGCGCATGCAAACCGAAGCCGCCTCTGGAAGGACACCGCAGTCTCGTATCGGCAGGCCCCCCTCCCCGCTCAAGGCGTGAACGAGGGAGCCGGCGCGGCTAGTTCATGACGTCGACGAGCCTGACGACGAACTGCGTGGTGTCGGGCGCGGCGACGAGGGTGACCTCCTCGCCGACCGCGATCTCGATCGTCGCGTCGCCGTTCTCGAACATGCCCTGGACGACGCCGATGGTCGCGCCCTGGAGGGTCAGCGCGACGAGGGTGAACGTCGGGTCCGACGCGGGGAACTCCTCGCCCACGGAGACCGTCTCGGAGACGCCGTTGATCTCGATGACCGCGGTCAGCTCCTCGTCCTGACCGCCTCCGCTGCTGCCGCCGCCCGAACCCGACGAGGTCGGCGGAGGCGTTGTCGAGGCGTCCGCAGGCAGATGGGGCGAGATGAACGGGTCGCGGCCCGTGAAGCGGCTGAAGGAGATGAGCTTGGCCTCGTCGGCCTCCGGGGGCACGTCCGTGTCCGCCAGGACGCCGGGCGTCGCGGCGGCTGTCGTCCCCGTCGGGGCGGGGGTGCCGGTCGGCGTCGTGGTCGCGACCGGTGTCGCCTCGGGCGGCTTCGAGCCGCCGAAGAGCGCGCCGAGCATCTTCGGGCCCTGCCACACGGCGAGGCCGAGGAAGACGGGAATGAGGACGTACAGCAGCTTCTTCTGCTTCGCCTCCTTCGCCTTGAGGAGGGCCTCTGCGTTCTTTCTCCGGCGCGGCATGGCTAGGGCGTCTGCAGCGAGGTATCGCCCTCGGGGGCGGTGGTGGTGCCGGACGTGTCGGTTGCTCCCGGAGCGACAGGCGCGACCGGGGCGGCCGGGGGCGTCGTCGAGTAGTAGTACGCCGTCAGGGTGAAGGAGGCGGCGATCTCGGGGAACCCGGCGGGCCCCTCCTGCAAGCTCAGCGTGTCGAGGGTGAAGAGCCGGCCCTCGGCCTCGAGCTCCCCGTCGCGCACGGTGACCAGGTTGCGGATGCGGAAGAGGAAGTCCGTGAGGTCGTAGTAGTTGCCCTCGAACGCGAGGTTGATCGGGAGCGCGGTGTAGCCCGACCGGACCGCCGCCGACTGGGGCGCGATCGAGACGAACTCGATGCCAGATGCCGAGGCGACCGCGTTCAGCTCCAGGATGATCCCGGGCATGTCGTCGTCGTCGGGCATGGCCTTGGTCACCCGGAAGACGTCGGCGACCTTGATCGTGGATCCGTCACCCTGGGGCTGGCGCTGCGCGGCCATGGCCACCGCGAGCTGCGTCTCGAGCGTGGCGATCTCGTCGCTCAGGCGGCCGGCGGCGTCCTGCTTGGGCTTGATCAGGAGGAAGTAGCCGACGAGGGCGAGGATCAAGAGGGCCGGGGCGACGATGGCCGCGACGGGAATCTGCTTCTTCACGACGACACCGCCCCCTCGGGTGCGATCGTGGCGACGATCGCGAAGCTGAAGTCCTGCGGGTCACCACTGGACGAGCCGCCCTCGGTCGTGCTGTCCTGGCCACGCGAGCTCGACTGGAGCTGGACGCTCGAGAACTCGGGGACGACCGCGAGCCGTGAGAGGAGGAGCGCCACGTCCTCCTGGCTGCTCGCAAAGCCGTTGATCGTGAACGTGCCCTCGGCCCCGCCGGCCGGAGCGACGGCCCCGGGGGCGGTCGCGGTCGCGCCGGAGGTCGACGAGAGCGTCGTCAGCCAGACGTCCTCCGGGAGGACGAGCGAGAACTCGCGCAGGATGCGGTCCCAGGCAACGCGGGCCGAGAGGGCGTCCGAGAGGGCGGCGGTGCGCGCCTGGCCTTCGCCGGCGAGCGTGGCCGTGCCCGGAGTCTCGTCCGGAGCGGACTGGGCGGTGACCTCGGCGAGCTGCGCCCGCAGGTCGTCGGCCTGCGACTGCTTCTCCTTCGCGCTGGCGTCCATCATCATGTACGCGCCCGCGAGCCCCGCGAGGACGAGGAATGCGACGAGGGCGAGCGCGACCTTGATGAGCTGGGGCGAGGCGGTCGTCCTGCCCTTCTCGCGCTCGCTCTCCTTGGGCATGAGGTCGAACGCCCGCATGAGCGGCACCGCGGGCGGCGCCGGAGCGGACTTGGCCGTGACGCTCGCCTTCTCCTTCGGCGCCTTCGGCTCCTTGGGAGCCTTGGGCTCCTTCTCGGCGCGCGAGAAGGAGAAGCTTCTCCTCGGCTTGCTCTCCTTCGGAGGCTTCTCTTCGTTGGGCGTGTCCTCGGTGGCCGCGCCCTTGCCCCGGCGGAACAGGTCGGAGAGCTTGATCTCCTTGTTCAGATCCATGTCAGTGCCGCTCCGACACTAGTTCGCCATCCCGAGGCCGATGGGCACCGCGAAGGCCGGGCTGGGCTCGGAACCGCGAAGCTTCTTGCCGACGGAGACGCCGGCGAGCGGGTCTCCGACGCGGACGGGGACGCCCACGAGCTGCTGGAGCTCGGTGGCGAGCCCCGCGAGCTGCGCCGTCCCGCCGGCGAGGATCAGCTCGCGGATCCCGAGCGAGTCCGGCTGGCCCTGGTAGAACTGGAGCGAGGAGACGAGCTCGCGGCCGAAGCCCTGGAGGCCGATCTTGAGCGCCTCGCGGGCGCGCACCGCCTGCTCCGGGCCGATGCCCTCCGGGACCTTCTCGCCTTGGAGGCCGAGCTCGACCTTGATGCGCTCGGCGACGTCGGGCTCGAGCTCGAGGCCCCGCGCGAGGGCGTCGGTCAGAGAGTTGCCACCCCAGTCGAGCACGCGCGTGTACTCGCAGCTGAAGCCGTCCGAGACGCCCAGCACGCTGCGCTCGGAGCCGATGGAGATCGCGACGAGGGCGCTCCGCTCGGCGCCGCCGCCCGGCTCGGTGGTGAACGACGGGGTCAGCGCGCGCAGGAGCGCGAAGGCCTCCAGGTCGATCCCGAGCAGGCGGATGCCGGCGAGGCGGCAGGCTTCCATGTAGGCGGCGATCAGATCGCGGTAGGCGACGACCAGGAGGACGCGCTTCGACGGCATTCCGTCCACCGCGGCTCCCTCACCGAGGATCTGGAAGTCGAGCACTGCCTCGTCGATCGGGATCGGGAGCGCCTCCTGGGCGCGGAAGCGCACCGCGTTCGCGAGCTGCTTCGGATCCTCGATTCCCGAGACGTCGATGGTGCGAACGCCGATGCGGTTGTTCGCGAGGCCGATGCGGACGTTGCGCTTGGGAAGCTTGTGCCGGCCGAAGAACTCCTTGAGCGCCTCAGCGAGCGCCTCGACCTCGCGCACCTCGCCGCCGGCGATCACGCCGGGAGGAAGCGGCGAGCCGGCGAGCTGGACGACCTCGGCGGAGCCGTTCACGGACACGCACGCGGCGTTCAGCCGCGAGGCGCCGAGCTTCAGACCGACGACCTTCTTCGCCACAGCCCCGCCCTCAGCCTCCGGCCACCCGCAGGTTGCCGCCGCCGAGGCCCGGCGCGCCGCCTGCGATCAGCCCGTTCCTCTCGAGGAGGCTCTTCAGCTGGTCGGGCCGGCTCGAACGCTGCAGCGCGAGCTCGGCTGTGATCTTGCCGGTGCGAACGAGCTCGAGCATCGCCTGCTCGAGCGTCTGCATCCCGCGGCTGGTGTTGGTCTGCATGACCGAGTAGATCTGCTCGACCTTGGCCTGGCGGATGAGGTTCCGAACGGCGTCGTCGGGCAGCAGGATCTCGAGCGCCGCGACGCGGCCCTTCCCGTCGACGGTCGGAAGGAGGGTCTGGGTGACGATGCCCTGCAGGGTGGACGCGATCTGGACGCGCACCTGCTCCTGCTGGGAGCCCGGGAAGACGTCGATGAGGCGGTCGACCGTCGAGGGCGCGTCCTGCGTGTGCAACGTGGCGAAGACGAGGTGCCCCGTCTCGGCCGCAGTCAGCGCCGTCCCGATCGTCTCGAGGTCGCGCATCTCGCCGAGGAGGATCACGTCGGGGTCCTGGCGGAGCGCGCCGCGCAGCGCATCGGCGAAGCTCGTCGCGTCGGGCCCGATCTCGCGCTGGTTGACGATGCAGCGCTTGTGCCGGTGGAGGAACTCGATCGGGTCCTCGATGGTCATGATGTGGTCGTCGCGCGTTCGGTTGATCTCGTCGATCACCGCGGCGAGAGTGGTCGACTTGCCGGAGCCGGTCGGCCCGGTGACGAGCACGAGGCCGCGCGGCTTCGAGGTGAACTCCTTGAGGACCGGCGGCAGCCCCAGCTGCTCCAGCGTCTTCAGCTCGGCGGGGATGAGCCGGAAGGCGGCGCCGAGGCTCTCGCGCTGGAAGTAGACGTTGACGCGGAAGCGGGCGAGGCCGGGGATCGAGTAGGAGATGTCGATCTGCCGCCTGGTCTCGAAGTGCTTCTGCTGCTCGGTCGAGAGGATCCGGTAGAGCATCCGCTGGGTGTCCTCGGGGCTCAGGCGCGCGAACTCGCCCAGCCGCTCGAGGTGCCCGTTGACGCGGACGACGGGCTCCGACCCGACGGTCACATGGAGGTCCGACGCGCCCCGCACGACCACCTGCTCGAGCAGGTCGTCGACGGAGCTCGCCGTGCGGCGCTCGGGTGGCGCGTGAGAGGGTGCGGCCGCCTGCGCCACCTCGGGGGCGGGCTGCGAAGCGGGCTCGTGGGCGGGCTGCAACGTCGGTTCCATGGGTCCTCCCGACCGGTGCTATCGGCAGCCAACCCGCATCACTAAAGGGGTGTGGAAAATCCCCCGAACGAGGGGAAGCCGAGCCGCTGACGCCTGTCGATACCTCCTCCTGAGCCACTGCACGCCTAATGCTTGTTCCATGGAAGGAGTCCCGCTCATGATTCAGAGGCTCAGGAACCGGATTACACGCTCGGAGTCCGAGGGCGGTTTCACGCTCATCGAGCTCCTTGTCGTGATCATCATCATCGGCATCCTGCTCGCAATCGCGATCCCGTCGTACCTCAGCTTCCGTGCTCGCGCGGAGCGCTCGGCGGCCCAGGCGAACGTTCGCGCCTCGATCCCGGGTGTGGAGGCGTTCTACGCCGACCACACGGCGACCGGCTATTCCGGTCTCACGTCTGCGGTCCTGAAGGCTTCGTATGACGCCGGCATCAAGAACATCAACGTCGTTCGCGCGACCGCAGCGTCGTACTGCATCCAGAGCGTCGTCGGCCAGGCCACGTACAAGAAGGGCGGCCCGGCGGCAGACATCACTTCCGGCGCCTGCTAGACGGGCTTCGGAACGGATCGCGAAAGGGCGCGGGAGACCGCGCCCTTTCTACTTAAGACGCGCGAGACGGGTGCCGATAGGGAACGTGGAATGCGGCAGCAGCTGAGACTCCGCGTGCTCGTCCCCGTCGCCGTGCTGGGTCTCCTCGGCGCGGGCTTTGGCGCCTTCGCGATGGGCGGCCCGGCGACCCCGGAGTCGATCCCGGTGCACCAGACAAGCTCTGCCGCCGTCGATACCGGCGCGACCGATACCGGAGCCACCGACACGGCCCCGACCACGACCACGGCGCCGACGACCACCGAGACCACGCCGGCCCCGCCGAAGCCGAAGCCGGAGGAGAAGACGGCGCTCCAGCAGGAGCTCGCCGACCATCGCATCGTCGTCGTCGTCTTCCACACGCCCGGCGCCGACCTCGACTCGTCGGCCGTCCGCGAGGCGCGTGCGGGCGCCGCCGCCGCGAACGCAGGCTTCCTCGCCGTGAACGTCACCAAGGAAGGCGCGGTCGCCGACCTCGCCGCCGAGTACGAGGTGCTCGAAGCACCGACCGTGCTGGTGATCGTTCGCGGCGGCGAGGTGCGCTCCCGTTTCGACGGCTACGTCGACCGCCAGACCGTGGCCCAGGCGGTCACGAACGCGCTCAAGTGAGCGTCGCTCGCCTACGGCTCTCTCCCGCGGGGGAAACCATGTTTCCCCCGCGAGCCCCCTTCTTTGCTGCGGTGAAGGAACCTCCCGGTTCCCTCACACACCTTCCCCACGCTCACGGGCCAGAGGTTGGCCCATGAGCGACGCTGCCGTCGAGCCGCAGGAGCTGGCGCTCCGCTCCGCGCGGAAGGACGGCCGCGAGCTCGTCCGCCTGCGCTACGTCGAGGAGCCGAACGCCTTCCTGGTCGAGTGCGAGGTCTACCCCGTAAACGGCCTGCGGGTGGAGCCGCTCCGCCCCGGTCCGTACCGGTTTGCGACGCGCGACGAAGCGGACACGTTCATCCGTGAGACGATCACGATCCTGGAATACCTCGGCTGCGACGTCACCTAGGGCGACGGGGCGAATCCCCTCATCGGGGGCTTCCCAAAACGACCCGAGCCTCCACAGTGCGACGGGTAGGAAGTCCCACCACGATGTTCCACGAACTGGAACGGGAGCGGAGAGATGCCGAATATGAGGACGCTCCTGCGGCGCAGCGATAACGAGCACGGCCAGGTCGTAGTCCTCCTGGCGGTCATGCTCGTGGTCCTCATCGGCTCGGCCGCCCTCGTCGTCGACGTCGGGCGCGCGTACCTCGCCAAGCGCCATCTCCAGGCCTCCGCGGACGCCGCGGCGACGGCCGGGGCGCTCGAGCTCCCCGACCCGATCGAGGCACAGAACTTCGCCCTCAACTACAGCGGGCGCGACGGCGCGAAGAACGACAACGACAAGCTTCCGTCGGTCTCGACGATCGTGATGACGAAGTGCCTCTCGTTCGCTCCCTGCAGCCCGGTGAACGCCGTGCAGGTGGAGCAGACGACGGTGGTGCCGACCATCTTCGCCAAGGTGCTCGGGATCGACCACTTCACGATCAAGGCGAAGGCGACGGCCTGCTCGCCGTGCTCGTCGAAGCCGCTCGACATCATGCTGGTCCTCGACCGTACGGGGTCGATGTGCCAGTTCTCGAACGGCACGAACGACCCCGCGTGCACGGACCTGAACAACGCGCAGAACGGCCTGCTCGAGTTCGTCCAGTACATGGACCCGACGATCCACAAGATCGGCTTCGCGGTCTTCCCGCCGGCGACGAGCGGCGGGTCGTCGCTGTACCACGCCGGCGTCCGAGCAACTACAACTCGACGTCCTCCGTGTACACGTCGTCCAGCTCTCGAACAACTACAAGATCGGCGCGAACCTGAACGAGTCCTCGCAGCTCGTCTCGACGATCCGCTGCCAGCAGGGCGGCGGCTCGACGGCGTACGCAAACGCGCTCGAGCAGGCCCAGGCCGAGCTTCAGAGCTCGCGCGGCCGCCCCGGCGTCCAGAACGTGATCGTCTTCTTCTCCGACGGCGCCGCCAACATCGGGCCCACGTACTACTCGACGACGTCCGACTACCGCCGCCGGCCCTGCCACCAGGGAGTCAGCCTCGGCCAGCGCCATCAAGGGCGCCGGCACGCTGGTCTACTCGATCGGCTACGACCTCGACGCCCTGAACGGCGGCGCCAACATCTGCCAGTCCTACACCGGGGCGAACGAGTCGCCGGCCATCACCGCCTACGACGCGATCCGGCAGATCGCGACGAACAGCGACACGTTCTTCAACCGCCCGAACCCCGGCGACCTGACGCGGGTCTACACGCAGATCGCCGCCGAGATCGGCGGCACCCGGCTCGTCCCGGACGACTCGCTCTAGACCAGCACCCGGGCGAGCTCCTCGAGGGAGGTCAGCCCGGAGACGACCTTGGAGAGGCCGTCGTCCCAGAGGGTCTTCATGCCGGTGCCGAGGGCTGCGCGCTCCAGCTCCTCACGGCTCGCGTGCTGCGCGGCCAGCCGGCTGATCTCCTCGTTCATGACCATCAGCTGGTAGACGCCGATCCGGCCCTTGTAGCCCGTCTGGTTGCAGCGGGGGCAACCGCGCTTGCGGTAGAGGCCCACCCCGTCCGCGGAAGCGGCCTGCTCGGCGCTGAAGCGCGCCTCGAGCATCTCCTCCCGGGTGGCCATGTACATCTCGCAGCAGTGCGTGCAGAGCTTCCGCGCGAGACGCTGCGCCAGGACGGCGGTGACGGCCGAGCCGGTCAGGAACGGCTCGACGCCCATCTCGTTCAGCCGGGTGAGCGCGCTCGGGGCGTCGTTCGTGTGCAGCGTCGAGAGGACGAAGTGACCGGTGAGGGCGGCCTCGATCGCCATCTTGGCCGTCTCGGCGTCGCGGATCTCTCCCACCATCACGACATCGGGGTCGGAGCGCAGGATCGAGCGCAGGGCCGCCGAGAAGGTCATCCCGGCGCGCAGGTTCACCTGCACCTGGTTGAGGCCGGCCAGGCGGTACTCGACCGGGTCCTCCACGGTGATGATGTTGATCTCGGGGCGGTTGATCTCGTTCAGCGAGGCGTAGAGCGTCGTCGACTTACCGGAGCCGGTCGGCCCGGTGACGAGCAGGGCGCCGGTCGGCTTGACCACGATCTCCTCGAAGACGTCGCGCATGTCTTCGGAGAGCCCCAGCTCGGCCAGCGTCGGCGGGCGCTTCGACTTGTCGAGGAGGCGCATGACGACCCCCTCGCCCTCGACCGTCGGCAGCACCGCGACGCGGATGTCGAGCAGGCGCCCGGCCGCCTTGGCGTTCAGGGAGATGCGGCCGTCCTGCGGCTTGCGCCGCTCGGCGATGTCGAGCTTCGCCAGCACCTTCAAGCGCGTCGTCACCCCCGGCGCGAGGCGCTTCGGGATGCGCTGGAGCTCGTGGAGGACGCCGTCGACGCGGGAGCGGACGACGAGAGCGTCGTCCTGGGGGTCGAAGTGGATGTCGCTCGCCCCGTCCTCGGCGGCCTGGAGGATGATCGAGTTGACCAGGCGGACGAGCGGCGCGTCGGAGACGCCGTCGTCGGCCTCGAGGTCGTCGCCATCCTCCTCCTCGTCGCCGAGGTCGAACTCCTCCTCGACGAGTGCGGCGCGCTCCCAGGCCTCCGACGCCTTGTGCAGGCGCTTCAGCTCGAGGTCGATCTCCTCCTTCGGGGCGACGCCGATCTCGAGCGCATAGCGGGTGGCGAGGCGGAGCTCGTCGATCGCCTGCACGTTGGTCGGGTCGGCGACGGCGATGCGCAGGCGGTCGCCGGCGATCTGGTACGGGATCGCCCCGGCGCGCTCGAGCACGTGCGGCGGGATCGACTCCGCGGCCAGCTTCTGGACGCCGACCGACGTCAGGTCGACGTAGGGCAGATGATGGCGCTCTGCGAGCTCGCGCGCCTCGTCCCCGGCGGTCGCTGCGCCCGAGCGCGGCCCGGGCAAGAGCAGCTCGTTGGTCGCGATGAGGCCCTCGTCCATGATCGCCTGCGCCAGCGAGCCCATGCCGGCGCGCGAGCGCGCGCCGGAAAGCCGGTCGAGCGGGAGCAGCCCTGTCGTCTCGATGACGTCGGCGACGAGCTGCGCCATCGGGTTCGTCGAGATCCCCGCCCCGGGCGGGTACTGAGGCTCGACGCCCGGCGTCTCCTCGCCGTCGTTCGCGCCCGTGCGCCGTAGTGGCTGAAGCTCGTCGAACTCCATCTGTTGGGGTTATCGGCGCCGCGCCGTCTATCCCCAAGTGGAGTGAGTTACGAGAGGCCCGAGCCGCTGAGGTAGGCGTCGAGGAGCCAGTCCCCGAAGAAGAGCGCGATCACGGCCCCGAAGGCGAGGAAGGGCCCGAAGGGGATCGCCATCTTGCGCGCCGCCGCGCCGTGGCGGACGAGGAGGAAGACGGCGGGGATGAACGCGGCGATCATCCCGAGCATGAGCGCGACGACCACCAGCTTGCCCAGCATCGCTCCGAGGAGGAGACAGAGCTTGACGTCGCCCATCCCCATTCCCTTCGGATACGCCAGCAGCGCCGCGAAGAGGAACGCCGCGGCGCCGAGCGGCGCCAGGATCCACTCGAGCCACTGATCGGGGTAGACGAGGAGCTGTCCGGCCAGGACGATCCCGGCTGACGGCAGGACGATCTTGTCGGGGAGGATGTGCCGCTCGAAGTCGATCGCCGAGAGGACGACGAGGGACGAGCAGAAGACCGCGGCCACGACGGCCTCGGCGGTGACGCCGAAGCGCAGGAAGCAGGCGGTGACGAGGAACGCCGTCAGGAGCTCGACGGCGAGGTAGCGCGCCCCGATGCGGACGCCGCAGGTGCGGCACTTGCCCCGCAGGAGCAGGTAGGAGACGACCGGCACGTTGTCCCTCCATGCGATCTGCGTCCCGCACGAGCCGCAGGCGGACGGCGGGTGCACGAGCGACCGCCCTTCCGGCAGGCGGGCTGCGACGACGTTCAGGAAGCTCCCCAGGGCGAGCGCCGGCGGGACGGTGAAGAAGGCGAGGGCGACGTTCATCTCTCCACCCGTATCGGCGTCTCGCCGACCGGGCTTTAAGGAACCGGCGGGCGGGCGAGCTTGAGGTCGCCGTTCGACTCGTCGTGGTAGCTGACGACGGGCAGCCCGTCCGCGCCCAGCGCGATCGACGTGTGGCGGCCGACCGTTCCGGCGGCGTCGAGCGTGACCGCGACGTTTCCGGCCGTGCAGGCCTCGTTGCCGCAGTGCAGGACCTTGAGGTCGCCGTTGGTCGCGTCCCGATGGCCGACAGCTCGCCGGCCCGGCATGTCTTCGGTGTCCCTAGCCGGACTGGAGCCCGGGCACGACCACGAAGTCGCCGGCAGTCTCGGGGTTGGAGTACATCTGACCCTCGACGAGCGAGCCGAGCGGCGGCCAGTCGTAGTACGTCGGCCAGCCGTTGGACGCCGACGGGAGGATGATCGAGTTGCAGACGATGGGCCCGCTCGTGTGGAAGTTCTCGTGCACCGTGCAGTCGCCGTTGGCGTAGATGAGGCCCTGGAAGCCGGACGGAGTGGACTGCGCCTGCGTGCTTCCCTGGTCGTACTCGGCGTCGCCGCCGGCGAGCACGATCATCATGTTCTGGCTCGGGTCCCAGTTCTGCATGCCGGTGGTGACGCAGGACGTCGTCCCGGAGCCGCCGGCGCAGACGAGCTCGTCGAACTCGAGGTCGTCGGTCGCGTAGATGATGCCGCGGCCCTGGTAGTGCGAGATGGCCCCGTCGTCGTCGAAGCGGAAGTCGCCGTCGATGTAGATGGTTCCCTTGATCTTGAGCACGTGCGTGACGTGGTTCCAGGAAAGCTCGCCGATGAGGTTCCCGTTCGCGTCGTTCACCTGGCACGTGTAGCTCGAGTTGTTCGGGGTCACCTCGGCCGCGCCGGGGACGCTGTTGTCGCGCACCGAGTTGGTGTCGAAGCCGCCGGGGAAGCTGCCGGTCGTGCAGTTGTGCATGGGCCCCGGCTTGGCGTTCTCGTACCAGTAGTCGAGGTCGACGGCCGGCTTGCTGAGGTTCTGGGGCGCCGTCCCGATCGAGTTCGCCCAGACCTTGTCGGTCGAGGTGCAGGGCGAGTGCGCGCTCTGGCTGAAGTACTGGCAGGTGCCGGCGACCTGGACCGAGGCGAGCGGGGTGCCCGCGGTGCCGATCGTCGTCGCCGGCGGCGGCTGGTAGTAGACCCGGATGGCGACGTGGTCGACGGAGGCCGTGCGCGCCGAGGTCGTGAGGTTGCGGACCTTGAGCCGGATCCCGAAGTTGGACGCCTCGACCTGGGCCTCGGTCCACGTCGTGCCCCACAGGTCGGTGCCGCCTCCGTACGTGCGGGTCGAGTCCGAGGTGCCCCAGTCGGTCGTCGAAGCCTTGTCGCTTCCGGAAGCCGCGCCGGCCTTGAGGAGGAAGACGTCGTAGTCCTCGATCGAGTTCGTGTTGCTCGCCTTGCGCTCGATGTCGGCCTCGATGCCGATGATCGTCGAGCCGCTCGGCAGGTTGAAGCCGAGGCCGGTGACGTCGAGGTTCGCGCTCTGGGCGCTCGCTGCGAGCGACGCGGTCGCGTAGCTGTTGTTGCTGGTGTAGACGTTGGTGGAGCTCGTCCAGCCCGTCGCCGCGCTCGGGTCGCGGAGCGAAGAGGTCGTCGAGGCCGTCATGGTGACGTCGTCACCCACCTCGAGGGTCGTGGTCGCGCCGGAGACCGAGGCGCTGCCCTTCAGGCAGAGGTCGCCCCTCGTCGCGATCGGCATCGTGATCGTCACGTCCTCGATGGTCAGGCAGGTCGAGGTCGAGTCGGAGTACCACCGGCTCCAGGCGGCGACGCTCGCACCGCTGTTCAGGCCGTAGACCTGGGCGCTGCGGGTCAGCGTGCGCGTGATGTCGCTGCCGCCGGCCGGGTTCTTGACCGTGCCGGTCGACGTGATCGTCCACGTCTCGCCGCTCAGCGTCCCGGCGTACGTGACGCTGCCGCCCTCGAGCTGCAGCGTGGTCGAGCCGAGGATCGAGCCGGTGAGCGGGCTCAGCGAGCTGTTGAGGACGGAGAGCGCCTGCGCGACCCCGGCCTCGGCGAGCGTGTAGGCCGTCTCGCGGCCCTTGGACGCGCTGGCGTTCCGGGCGTTCGAGCTCGAGTAGTAGATGAGCGTCGCCCCGGTGAGCGAGAGCACGCCGAGGATGCCGATCGCCATGATCAGCGTAATGCCCTCCTGGGCTCTGAGATGACGTCGGAGTAGCCGCATCGGAAATCGGAAACTAGGCGCGCGTCGTGTTCCTGAGCACGATGTCGGCATTCAGGCGCCACTTCTTCCATGCCTCGTTCGGGTAAACGTTCACGGGCATGTCCACGGTGAGCCGGCCGAGGGCTGTGGTCGAAGGCGCCGTGTAGGCGAAGATGCTCCCGGACGTGAGGTAGTCCGCGATGGGGACGGCCGAGCCGCTGCCCTTCTTGCGACGCAGTGTGTAGCGGTTCGTCCCGGCGGAGGCCGTGTCGTAGACGACCGTGGTCTGGCTCCCGCCTGCGCTCGGACAGCCCGCCGGGAGGGTGATGGTCACCGACGCCGCGCTCGTGAACGTGAGGGCGCTCGCGCAGTGGATCTCACGGCGCATCAGGTCGAAGGAGGTGCGCGCGCTGAGCTGCGCCTGGAAGCGGCGGTTCGCGTCCAGCTCGGCCTTCGCCCCCTGGACGAACAGCGTCGTCAGCGACGTGACGACGGTCATGAAGATCAGGAGGACGACGAGCAGCTCGATGAGCGTGTAGCCGCCCCGGCCGCGGAGCGCCCTGACCACGCGGTTCCGCATGCTCAGCCTTTCTGGCTCTCGACCCAGGCGAGCGTTCTCTGGGCGACCCGCTCGCTCTTGGCGCCGAAGCCGAATCGGACGTACAGGCTGCGGTCGACCTGAACGAGGGTGCGAAGCGCGTCGTCGCCGTTCTTCCAGCCGAAGCCGGCGCCGGTGACGATCCACGCATGCTGGTAGAGCCAGTGCTGGACGAACTTGTTGCCGGGCGTCGAGGACAGCGCGGCGACCCGGCGCTGGAGCGCCATGGCGCGCTGTGGAAGTGGCATCTCGTTGGAGGGCTCGCGCGGAACGCCCGGGACGACGAAGTCGGGCTGGCGATACGCGCTCTCCTGGGGAGGAGCCGGCGGCGCGGCCGGCGGAGGCACGGGCGGCGCGGCGGCGGTCGTGGTCGCCTGCGGGGCGGCGGCGGCGGTGGTCGAGGGAGCCGCCTCGGTGGTCGTCGGAGCCGGCACGCTCTCCTCCTGCTCGGCCTGCCACTCGCTCATGAGGACGACGGGCGTGCCCTCGTACGGAGACTCGTTCTCGGGAACGCCGCGCTCGGCATACTCGCCGCGCTTGAGGGTGACGACGACGACGGGCGCGCCGTTGTCCGCGACACGGGTGCCCGGGGCCGGGTTCTGGGTGGCGACGATGTTCGCGGCGTAGCCGCCCACGGAGCCCTTGACCTTCCAGGCGAAGCCGGCGTCCTGGAGGATGCCCTTGGCGAAGACGTAGGCCTGACGCTTGACGTCGGGGACGACCAGGACCTCGGGCAGGGCCGGCTCGCCGGCGCCGGCCGGGGCCGCCGTGGTCGTCGGGGGCGTCTGCGGCCCCCCGGCGGCGAGGGTCCAGCTGGCAGCCGCGAGCAGCCAGATCACCACGAGGGCAATCAGGCGCGGAGCGAGCATGGCCAGGCGGGCCGCCATGCCCTCCCAATCGGCAGGGAGGGGCCAAAGGTCAAGCCCCTATCCGGTATGAGAAGCGGAGGGCTAGCTCGAGCCGGTCGTCGTGAAGCGGATCACGCGCTTGCGGATCACCTTGACGACCCTGAGGCCGGGGCCCGCGGCGGCCGTGTGCTTCAGCCCGGCCATCGCCAGAGCCTCGGAGCGGTCCGGCGTCGAGGCATCCTGCCACCTGAAGGCGATGCCCGCGAAGGCCTGGAACCAGGGCTCGGCCTGCGGGTAGTGGGTCGAGGGCACGAAGCCGAGATGGAGGTGCGGGCCCGTCGAGTGGCCGGTCGAGCCGACACGGCCGACCGTCGCGCCGGCGGGGACGGCCGCGCCCGGGACGACGGACGGCTCGAGGTAGGAGAGGTGGCAGTAGACGAACTCTTCGCCCGTGGTCGTCCGCAGCGAGAAGCCGATGCCGCACTTTCCGTTGCCGGTCGGATACGACTCGGTGATCACGGCGTCGTGGAGCGCATAAAGCGGCGAGCCCAGTGGCGCGGCGATGTCCGCGGCCGGATAGTCGTGGTGCGTGTGGGCGGTGGAGACGTTCGCGGCTCCGCCGCCGACCGGGAAGACCCAGCCGTCGAAGGACTGCTGTCCGCCCGCGGCGACCCCGGCCCTCCAGGCCGACAGATACGGGTACGGGTCGATGACTCCGTCGTAGCCGAGGCCCTGGAGCTCGGGCGGATGGATCTCGAAATGGAGGTGCGGGGACGTGCCGTCGGCGTCACCGGTGTCGCCGACGAAGCCGATGACCTCGCCCGCGCTGACCTGCGCCCGGTCGTGCGCGAGCGGCGAGAACTCGGCGAGGTGCGCGTAGTAGAACTCGTTGCCGGAGGAGTCGCGGAGCCAGAGGCGGTTGCCGCCGACGTCGTTCCAGCCGACGTTGAAGAGCGTCCCGTCGGCGACCGCCACGAGCGGGGTCCCGCGCGCGGCGAAGATGTCGTTGCCGTGGTGCCACATGGTCGTCCGGGGCACGCCGAAGTCGTCCGAGAAGGACGCCTCTCCGGCGACCGGGAAGACGTAGCCTCCGCCGGCCAGGCCCGTGCCGAAGGCGGCGGCCTCCTGCTGCTCCTTGATCTTCTTCAGCGCCGCCACGGCCTCGGTGAACTTCGCCTGGAGGCGGTGGATCTCCGCCTGTGAGGCCTCCTCGACCACGTCGAACCCGGCGAGCTTCGCGTCGAGCTCGGCGAACTCCGCGTCGGTCAGGCTCGGGTCGCCCAGGCGGCGCTCGAGGCGGAGCCGCTGCCACTCGCGCCCGTCGACCTGCCCGAGTGCGCGGTCGAGGGCGTCGGAGAGGCGGTCGACCTTCTTGCGAGCCTGCTCGAGCTTCGCCTCGAGCTCTTCGGTCGGATCAGCCAGGAGCGTCGCGGGGCCCGCCGCGAACGACGCGCCGCCGAGGGTCCCGGCCACCGCGAGCACCTCCTGGACGTACCACTGCGCGTGGTTGTACGCGAAGATCGCGCGCTCGATGCTCTCGTGCGCGCCGGTCGCCGCGAGGTACCGCGCGGCCGCGAAGACCGCATCCTCGGGATCCCACGGGTCGGCGACCCGGTCACCGTCGGCATCCATGCCCCACCGCATCCAGGTGGAGGGCATGAACTGCATCCAGCCGAGCGCGCCTGCAGAGCTCGGGCCCATGTTCTGGCCGTAGCCGGACTCGATCTTGTTGATCGCACCGAGCACCTGCCAGGGGACGCCGTACGCCTCGCCGGCCTGCTTCCACAGGGTGACGAGCTGGGCGTAAGAGCGGACCTCGGGCCGGACCGGCGGGCTCAGGAAGCCGGCGGGCAGGCGGATCGCGCCCGGTGCGTTCGGGACCGTGTAGCTGGGGACGCTCGCAGGCGCCGCGGCGAGCTGGCTCGAGGCTGCGGGAATCGCCGCCAGTGCGAGCACGGCGACGAGGACGGCTACGAGGCGCTTCACTGGTCTGACGTCGCGAGCCGCAGGCCGGGCATGGGGTCCTCTTCGGGCTCCGGCTCGGGCTCGGCCTCGTCCTCCGCAAGGCTCGAAAAGTCGACGGCCACGGTCTTGCCCTCCTCGGCGACGCGCTTGCGGCGCAGCGCCTGGTCGACCGCGATCTCGAAGTCGTGGCGGTTGGTGGCCGCCGCCGCAGCGACCTCGAGCTCGACGACGTCGTCGACGACGAGCTGGACGAGGTGCTGAGAGAAGCTCTGCATGTGGTGGTACGCGCCTTCCTCGATCGCCTCCGTGAGCCCGTGGGTCTTCTCGGGCTCGCGGATCAGCTCGGCGATGCGGGCCGTGTTGACCATCACCTCGATGGCCGCCACGCGGCCTCCCACCTTGCGCGGGATGAGGCGCTGGCTGACGACGCCGCGCAGGACGCCGGCGAGGATCTCCCGCACCATCATCTGCTTCTGGGGCGGGTAGAACTCGACGAGCCTGCCGACCGTCTCCGCGGCGTCGAGCGTGTGCAGCGTCGAGAAGACCAGGTGGCCGGACTCCGCCGCCTGCAGCGCGGTCTGGGTCGTCTCCTCGTCGCGCAGCTCGCCGATCAGGATCACGTCGGGGTCCTGGCGCAACACGCGGCGAAGGGCCTGCTTGAAAGACTCCGTGTCGAGCCCGACCTCGCGCTGGTTGACGATCGAGGCCCAGTCGTCGTGGATGAACTCGATCGGGTCCTCGATCGTGACGATGTGCTGCTTGCGGTTTTGGTTGATCCAGTTGAGCATCGCGGCGAGGGTCGTCGACTTACCCGACCCGGTCGCCCCCGTCACGAGCACGAGACCGCGGTGCTCCTGGGCCAGCTTGCCGACCCCCTCGGGCAGGCCGAGGCGCTCGAAGCTGGGGATCTCCTTGGGTACGAAGCGGAAGGCGAACGAGATCGAGCCGCGCTGGCGGAAGCCGTTGACGCGGAAGCGCCCGATGCCGTCGGCGAGGTAGGACGTGTCGAGGTCTCCGGACTCGAGGAACAGCTCGCGCTTGGCCGGCGAGCGGTCGGTCACGAGCAGGAGGACGGTCTCCAGGTCGGACTCCGTCAGCAGCCGCTGCTCGACCGGCTGCAGCTCGCCGTCGACGCGAACCATGGCAGGGGAGTTCACCTTCAGGTGAAGGTCGCTTCCTCCGGCGTCGATGACGCGTGACAGCAGCTCGTCCAGGTTCATGACGACGAGGCGGCTATCGGCGAGGCCTCGCGAGCCGCTTAGCTCAAAGGGGGGATGGTGCCGCTCTTGGCTACACTTCGCCGGGCCGCGGGGGAGTACCCGAGTGGCCAAAGGGGACGGGCTGTAAACCCGTTGGCTCAGCCTACGTAGGTTCGAATCCTACCTCCCCCATCTCCGCAGGCATGGCTCCCGCGACCCCCATGAACAGTGGGGTCAGGGAGTTCATGGAGGCCGGAAAGGGCGCTTGGCCACATACCTCTCTACATACTCGGGAAGTCGCTAGGCAAGGAGAGGGCGAATGAGACTCGTCATCGTCACCATCCTCGTCGCGATCGCGGGCGCGGCCGTCGGGTGCGGCGGCGCGACGTCACGGAGTAGCAGGCAACGACCGAGATAGAGGCAGAGGCGGCGGTCATGTCGGACGCCTGCCACGCCGCTACGCTGAACGGCGGCCTCGACGCCGAGACCCGCGAGGTCCTGGTAGCCACCGCTTCGGGTAGCGGCCGAACCCTGAGTGCACTCCCTGGATCGAAAAGCGAGAAGGGCGCGGTCTCACGCGCCCTTCTCGCCCTTGTTCGGAAGGTCTGCCTAGCAGGCGCCGGACGTGATGTCCGCCGCCGGGCCGCCCTTCTTGTACGTGGCCTGGCCGACCACGCTCTGGATGCAGTACGACGCAGCCGTGGCGCGAACGACCGTGATGTTCTTGATGCCGGAGTCGTACGAGGCCTGGAGCTTCGCGAGCGTGAGCGCGGAGTAGCCGGTCGCCGTGTGGTCGGCGTAGTAGGCCTCGACTCCCGGGATCGAGGCGCGCACGTTCGCCTGTGACGCCGAGCGCTCCGCGCGGGCGCGGAAGCTCAGATACGACGGGATGGCGATGGCGAGCAGGATCCCGATGATGATGATCACGACCAGGAGCTCGATCAGGGTGAAACCACCCTCGCGCTCGGAGGCCGTGACTCGATTCCTGAGCCTCTGAATCATGTGCGGAACCTTCCTTTCGATGCGTAAGCGTGCAGTGGCTCAGGGCTGTTATCGGCTGGCAGGGGCACACGGGTTCCCCCCCATCGAGGGATCCCCAGCCGAGTCGCGACCGTCGTAACCTGGCCTCGCAGGGGTGCGGGCAGGGTAGTCCTAGGGTCACCTTGCGGCCTGCGCGGAAACAACATGGCCGGGCGGGGCGTCGAATGGTCATGCGTACCGGAATGGCACGCATGAAGTGGGCCACAGTGGCCCTCGCCGGTCTGCTCCTGCTCACCGCTTGTGGCGAGGGCGCCCCAGAGGGTCTGGACGGAGCGGGTCCGGAGACGACCACGACGAGGGCATCTTCGACCGAGCCCGCCGGAGCACCCGAGTTGGACGCCCCGCCGCCGGTCACCGTGCGCTTCTTCGACGAGTCGGTCGCTCTCCGAGCATGGAGGTACTGCTTTCGCAGTGCCTGCGTCGACGGGAGCCCGCCCGCCGAACCCGCGGATGTGGGCAACCCCGCGGAGGTCGTCATCGAGTTCCCACTCACGGGCTGGTCGTTCAGCGCGAGCTTCCGTCCGCTCGCCAGCGAGTGTGGACGAATGCAGGAGGTGCCCCTCGAGGCCGCCGGTGACGGGCGGTTCGTGCTTCGGCCGGCCGGAGCTGCCGGCACCTACGATGTCACCCTCTTCGGCCGAGGCGACGGCGACCTTTTCACAAGCTTCCGGTGGACGACGCCCGTCGACGGCACGCGGCCCACTCCGCAAGCGCGGCTCGCCGTGATCGCCGACCGCGACGGGCGGGCCTCCAGCTACGGGGTCGAGTTGGAACTGACCAACTTGGACCGCACTCCGAAGCACGCCTCCGCGCGGATCACCGTTCAGGCCGGGGACGGAGACGCGGTCACCTTCGACGCAACGCGGTCCCGTACCCGATGCCTGCCGGAGGGCACTGTGTACTGGGATGGTCCTGACGAGAAGGGCGTCGCCGCAGCAGCCCTCGGCGAGGGCCCCTTCACCTACAGGGTCGAGCTCGAGCTCGACGGCGAGCGCTACCTTGCCAACGCCACCTGGCCGGCCGACGAGATCGTCGGCAACGAGCCTTCGGTGGCGCTCCATTTCACTCCGAACCTCCCGGGCCTCCCCTAGCTTCCTACAGTCGCCCCGAGCCGAGCCGCCTCACGGCTCCGTGTGGACGATGACGTCGACGATCTCCGGGTGGTCGCGGCGGATGCGCTCCTCGATCTCGCTCGCGCGCGCGTGGGCTTCGGCGAGCGCGCGCTCCGGCGCCATCGCGAGGGTGAGGAACGCGACCAGGCCGCGGTCCGTGGAGAGGAAGCGGAGCTCGCGCGGCTCGATGCCGGTCGTCTCCCTGACGATCTCACGGACGGCCTCCGACTCCGACTCGAGCGCGCCGTCCGGGACCGTGCTGACGGACGCCGGCTCGGACAACGGCTCGATGTGGGTCTGGACCGAGTCGACCTCCGGCAGCGCGGACAGGATCTCGCGCTCGACGGTCTCCGCGATCTCGTGAGCCTCCGCAAGCGTGAGCGAGCCGGGGAGCTTCAGGTGGAGCGTGACCTCGGTGCGGTCGCCGACGTCGAGAGCTGCGACGTTGTGCACCTCGCGAACGCCCGGGACCCGAAGCGCTGCGGCGAGCGCCCGCTCGGCCAGCTCGCCCGCGGCTTCCGTCGGCTCGACGTGGACGACGACGTCGGTGCCGGGCACGGCCCGCTCGACGGCCTCCTCCACCGCGTCGGCTGCGGCGTGTCCCTGGCCGACCGCCGCACCGGGCGGAACGCCGATAACGACGTCGGCGAAGTGACGCCCGGCCGCGCGGCGCATGCGCAGCCGGAGGAGGCTCACGCCCGGGCCCAACGCCTCGATGGCCCGGCGGGCGGCCTCGTCCTCGTCCACCGGCGCCTGGTCCATGAGCACGTCGACGTTCTGGCGGATGATCCGCGCCGCGGCGGCGAGAACCAGGGCCGCGACGAAGAGCGCGGCGATCGCATCCGCCTCGGGGTAGCCCGCGCGTGCGAAGAGGAGCCCCACGAGCACCGCGGTGGAGCCCGCAAGGTCGCCGGCGAAGTGCAGGGCGCTCGCGCCGAAGGCCGGGCTCGCGAACTCGCGCGCCGCCCGGTAGGAGACGGCCGCCCGGCTCGCGTCGATCGTGATCACGACGCAGATGACGAGCAGCGCGTACCAGGTCGCGTCGACGTCGCTCGTCCCATCGACCAGGCGCTTCACGGCGGCGAAGGCGATCAGGAGGGAGATGAGGGCGAGGATCGAGGCCTCGGCGAGCGCCGAGAGGTGCTCGGCCTTGCCGTGGCCGTAGGGATGGCCGCGGTCGGCCGGCCGCACCGCCACGCCGATGGCGAAGAACGTGAGGAGAGCTGCGACGAGGTCGGTGCCCGAGTGCGCGGCCTCCGAGAGCAGGCCGAGGCTGCCGGTGGCGAGCCCCGTCACCAGCTTGATTGCGATCAGGACGACCGCGGCGACCACCGAGACGAGGGCGATCCGGCGCTGGGGGCTCACAGGATGCTCACGGGCACAGGCTAACCTTGGCCTCGGGTGCCGACTCCTCCCGACACGCGCGCTTCCTTCGCCGTCGAGTGCCCCCACTGCGGCAGGTCCTTCGAGGCCCCGCTGCTCGGGGAGTCGGAGCGCAACCTCGGCTTCAAGTGCCCGCACTGCCGGCTCTTCGTCGCGTACGGGCCCGCGGCGGAGCAGGACCGGATCGAGCCGACCGGCTAACGCTCGTCGCGAAGCCGCCGATAGAGAGATCGTGTCCGTCGCGGCCCGCACCGGCGATCGCGTGCAGGCGCCCCGAGCCGCTCTCGCGCGCGCGGGGACCCGTGCCGCCCCGCTCCTCGCCGCCCTCGTCGCGGCGAGCTTCCTGCTGCGCCTCGGCCTCGGCTGGCTCCGCGCGACGCCCACCTTCTTCGCGGACGAGTACATCTACGGTGAGCTGGGCCGTTCGCTGGCGGAGTCCGGCCGGCCGCTGATCCGCGGCGTCTCGGCGAGCTTCCCCGCCCTCCTGCAGCCGCTCCTCACTGCGCCCGCCTGGCTGTTCGACGACGTGGAGACCTCGTTCCGGCTCGTCCAGGCCATGGGCGCGCTCGCCATGTCCCTCGCGGCCGTGCCGGTCTTCCTGCTCGCGCGACGCCTCGGCCTGGCGACGGGGGTCTCGTTCGCGCTCGCTGCGCTCGCCCTGCTCGTGCCCGACATGGTCTATGCAGGCTGGGTCGTGGCGGAGCCCTTCGCGTACCCGCTGGCCCTGGGCGCGGTCGCCCTCGGCACCGTCGCGCTCGCCCGCCCGAGCCTGCGGCTCCAGCTCGGGTTCCTCGCCCTTGCCGCGCTGGCCACCTTCGCCCGGGTCCAGTTCGCGATCCTGCCCCTCTGCTTCCTCGTTGCCGTGCTCGTCATCGGTCTCAGGGAGCAGCGCGTGCGCGCCGCGCTGCGCGAGCAGGTGCTCGTCCTCGGCGCCGTCCTCGTCCCCGTCGTCCTCTTCGCCGCGGCCGGGCCGGGGCGCGTGCTCGGCTTCTACGAGGGGATCCTCGACCTCGACATCGCCTCGCCCGAGATGGCGAAGTGGCTCGGTGCCGACTCCATGCTCCTGGCCTACGCGGCGGGCGTGGTCCTCGCCCCCGGCGCGCTCGTGGGGCTCTGGCTCGCGCTCCGGCGCCCGCGCTCGCGCGAGGAGCTCGCCTTCGGCGCGCTCACGCTCCCCCTCGTCGTCACGCTCCTGATCGAGGCGGCCGCGTACGGGCTGGGAGGCGACCGCATCCAGGAGCGCTACTTCTTCTATGCCGTCCCGCTGATCGGGATCCTCTTCGCCCTCTACGCCTCGCGAGGCTGGCCGCACCGGCTCGCCCACGGCGTGCTGGCGGCGGGGCTCGTCCTCATGGCCGCCCGCGTCCCCCTCTCCGGCTACTCGGCCGCGGACGGGAAGACGAACTCGCCCACCCTGTTCGCGACCGCCCGGCTCGAGCAGGCCTTCGGCGACGTCGCCACCGCCTCGCTGGTCCTCGCGCTCGGCGTCACCCTCCTCGCCGCCGTTCTCGTCCTCGCCAGCCGGCGGCCGCAGATCGCGACCCCGGTCGCTCTCGGGCTCGCCCTGGCCGTGTGCGCAGGGACGTACGCGGGGGCGATCTCGTACAACCTCGCCAACGCCGACCGGACGCGGACGGACGTCCTCGGCCCCGACCCGTCCTTCGTCGACGCGACGGGGATCGAGGGGGCGGCCATGCTCCAGTCCCGGACGAGCGAGCGCGGGGTGGCGTCCGAGTATCTGTTCTGGAACCGCTCCGTCGACGCCGTCTACCTCCTTCCGGGCGCCGAGCCGCCGGACTCGTTCACGGTCACCCGCCTGACGACCGCCCCCGACGGGACGCTCCTCGCGGACGGGCACCCGGTGACCCGACCACTCCTCGCGGACGCCTTCAGCGACACGATCCGCTTCCGCGATTCCGACGAGATCGCCACCTCGCCCGTCTACCGCCTCGTGGCCGCCCACGGGACGCAGCGGCTCGCCCTCTACGCCCCGGGGCGCTACGAGGACGGCTGGCTCGGGCTCGGGGGGAGCTTCCAGCTCTGGCCCGAGTCCGCGGCCGAGGGCCTGGCCGGGACGCTGACCTTCGAGCTGACCGGGCCCGCCGAGGCCGCGCCCGTCGCGGTCGAGTTCGCGCCGCCCGGCGCCTCTGCGGAGGAGGTCGTCGTGAGGCCCGGCCGCACGCAGCGCGTCTCCTTCCCCGTCTGCGCGGACGGGAGCTGGAGCATGGACTTCGTCGCGCCGTCGACCGGCGGAATCGGCGGGCGCTTCGTCAGCGTGCAGGCGTCGGAGCCGGTCTACCGGCCCGACCCGTCCGCCTGCCGGTAGCCCCTAGACGCAGTCCTTCAGGCCCTGCGCTTCAGGAAGGCTCTCCAGCTTCTTCAGCGTGTTGTTCTCGATCTGGCGGATGCGCTCGCGCGTGACGCCGAACGCCCGCCCGACCTCCTCGAGCGTCCGCGGCTGCTCGCCCTTGAGGCCGAAGCGGAGCTCGATCACCTTGCGCTCGCGGTCGGGCAGCGACTCGAGCGCGCGGTCGATGTCCTCTCGACGAAGGTTGAGCGAGGCCGAGTCGAAGGGCGACTCGGCGGCGTCGTCCTGGACGAAGTCGCCCAGCTCGGACTCCTCCTCCTCCCCGATCGGCTTCTCCAGCGAGACGGGGAGCTGCGCCATGCGCAGGATCTCGCGAACCTCCTCGGTGGTCATCTCGAGCTCCTCCGCGATCTCGTCCGGCAAGGGCTCGCGGCCCAGACGCTGGACGAGCTGGCGCTCGATGTGGACGACCTTGTTCAGCTTCTCGACCATGTGCACCGGGATGCGGATCGTCCGCGCCTTGTCGGCGATCGCCCGCGTGACCGCCTGGCGGATCCACCAGGTCGCGTACGTCGAGAACTTGAAGCCCTTGCGGTAGTCGAACTTCTCGACCGCGCGGATGAGCCCGAGCGAGCCCTCCTGGATCAGGTCCAGGAAGGACAAGCCGCGGCCGAGGTAGCCCTTGGCGATGGAGACGACGAGACGGAGGTTCGCCTCGATCATCTCGGTCTTGGCGGCCATGTCGCCGCGCTCGATCCGCTTGGCGAGCGTGACCTCCTGGTCGGCCGTGAGGAGCGGGACCTTGCCGATCTCGCGCAGGTAGAGCCGGAGCGAGTCGAGCGACGGCTCGACGGTGAGGTCGAGCTTCGGAACCTTCTCCTCCTCGGCCAGGGCCGGCTCCTCGTGCGGCGGCATCTTGTGCTCGACGCCCTCCATGAGCTCGATGCCGTGGTCGATCAGATAGGTGTAGAACTCCTCGACCTGCTCCTTGGTGAGGTCGACTTCCTCGAGCCCCGAGACGATCTCGTCATAGGTGAGGAACCCTTTGTCCTGTCCGTCCGTGACGAGCTTCTGCAGCTCCTCGATCTCGGGCAGGGAGATGTCGACCTGGAGCATTGACCCGCCTTTCTCGTTACCCGTGCAACGTTGTCCGTGGAACGAAAAGAGAGCCGGCGAGGTACAGCCGTTCGCCGACTCACAGGCACATCCGGCCCGGATTCTACAACGCCTGTGGAAAACTGGTAGACGAGATTTCTCAGCCCTCGGCGGACACGGTACCAACGACCTCGCCACGGCTGGAGTAGACGGGTCGCTCGGCCAGCTCCGGGAGCGCGAGCACCAGGCCGGCCGCCGCGTACACGGCCCGGTAGGCCCCGTCCTCCACCTTCAGGGCCACGCCAGTCCCGTCCGGGAGGCCGGCGCAGAGGACGCCCTCGGCCCCCCGCTTGGCGACCGCGCCGGGAAGAGCGCGCATGACCAGCGTGTCGACCGCCTGCGGCCCGCCGACGAGCTCAGGGTGCTCCGTCATCGCCGCGACGACCGTCTCGGCTCCGGGAGGCTCGCCCTGCACGAGACCGGCGAACAGACGGGCCATCTCGGCCAGGGAGAGCGCGAACGTGGGGACGCCGCAGCCGTCGACCGCGGTCGCGAGCTCGCCGGGCGGCCGTCCGACGGCCTCGGCGACCAGCCCCTTGATCTCCTGCTGGAGGGGATGCTCGGGAAGCCGGTAGCCCTGCGTGTCCCACCCGCGCCTGCCCGCGAGGAAGAGGAAGCCCGCGTGCTTGCCCGAGCAGTTGTGGCGAAGGCGCGAGCCGTGCTCGGCGCCGCACTCCAGGTCGTCGGTCGACACGCCGGCGCGCTCGAGGAGGGCCCGCACGGCCACGAGCTGGTCGGGGCGCGCCTCGTGCGAGGCGCACGCGATGGCCAGCTCTTCCTGCGGCAGGTCGTAGGGAACCAGCGGGAGCGCCTGCAACGGCTTGGCCGCCGAGCGGACGAAGGCGACGAGCTCCGGATCGCCCCACGACTCCACGATCTCCCCGCCTCGCACCACGACGGCGTGCGCCCGGTGGCGCGACTCGACGAGACCCCCGCGGGTCACGGCTACATTGATCCCGTCCACGAGGAGGAATCATTCCTGAGTTTCCTGAGGTGGAGGCGGCCCGCCGCGCGCTGGACGAGCCGCTGGCGCGCTCGTCGGTCGCCAAGGCCGGGCCGGCCCACATCGCGACGCTGAAGACGTTCGACCCGCCGCTCGAGGCCCTCGAGGGCCGTCGGCTGGCGGGCGCGCGGCGGCGCGGCAAGCACCTCCTCTTCCCGACCGACGACGGCGAGCTCGTCCTGCACGTCCACCTGATGAGCGCCGGGCGCATCCGCTTCCTGGAGCCCGGCGCCAAGGGCCCGAAGACGCCGGCATTCCGGCTCCGACTCGAGGACGGCGGCGAGCTGGTCCTCACGGAAGGCGGCTCGAAGAAGCGCGCCCGCGTCGGCCTCTACCGGCCGGACCAGCTGGAGGCCGAGCTCGCGCACCTCGGACCGGAGGCGGACCGGATCGACGCGGCCGAGCTCGGCGAGATCGCCCGCCGCGAGTCGCGGCGACTGCACCCGTTCCTGCGCGACCAGCGCGCGCTCGCCGGGATCGGCCGGGCATGGTCGAACGAGATCCTGAACCGCGCGAAGCTCTCGCCGTATGCGCTCACCACGGACCTCTCCGACGAGGAGGTCGAGCGCCTCGCCGCCACGATCCGCGAGCTGCTGGCCGAGGGCCTCGAGCTACGCCTGGCCGGGGCGACCGACGCGAAGGCCTACAAGGTGCACAACCGCCTCGGCGAGCCGTGCCCCAACTGCGCGACGCCCATCGCCCGCGTCGACTTCGAGGAGCACACGATCTTCTACTGCCCCGAGTGCCAGACGGGCGGGCGCGTCCTCAAGGACCGCCGGCTGTCGCGGCTGCTGCGCTAGCCGGCGCGCGCGACGACCGTCTCGAGCGCGGCCACGACCTCGGGGTCGAACTGCGTCCCGGCACAGAGCTCCAGCTCCGCCAGCGCCTCCTGCGGGAGAGCGGGCTGCCCGGTACGGGCGGTCCGTCGTCATCGCGCTATAGGCGTCGCAGACGCACACGATGCGAGCGACGAGCGGAATCTCCTCGGCGGCGAGCCCGTCGGGGTAGCCGCCCCCGTCCCAGCGCTCGTGGCACGAGCGCACCAGGTGACCAACGCGGCCGAGCAGGCCGCCGACCTGGTCGAGCATGCGCTCGCCTTCGATCGTGTGCGTCTCGATGACCGCTCGTTCCTCGGGGTCGAGCCTCCCGGGCTTGTTGATGATCTCGGAGGGGATGCGGATCTTGCCGACGTCGTGGAGGAGCGCTGCCAGCTCGGCGTCCCGCTGGGCCCTCGCGTCGAGCCCTAGCTCGGCCGCGGTGGCGACGACCAGCTCGACGACCTCGCGGCTGTGCGTGCCCGTGTAAACGTCGTCCGCCTCGATCACGTCGCCGAGGAGAAGCGCGGTCCCGCGGTAGGCGCGCCCGAGCTCCAGCGCGTGGTCGATCCGGCGTGTCCGCTCCTGCGCGAAGAACGCCAGCAGGCCGACGAGCGGGAGGACGAGCAGGAGCGCGTAGGGCGCGTCGAAGGCGACGACCGCGAAAAGGAAGCCGGCCGGTGCGAGCGCCGCGTCCACGAGGTAGACGGGCGCAGTCGAGCGAAGCTGGGTCAGGACCGGCACGTCGAACGCATATCGGGCCCGCGCGGCCGAGCTGGCGAAGTCGAGCGCGAACTGGGCCAGAAGCGCGAGACCGAGGACCGGCAGTACCGACCAGGTCGGCGCCGGCTCTCCCGCCAGCGCGAGCACAGCGGCCGGCCCGAGCGCGTGCCAGGCGCTGAACACTTCGAGCAGCGCGCGCTCACCGTGCACCTTCCCGCGCACGACGTCCACGGCCGCGCAGAGGACGAATCCCAGCGCCACGCACAGGGGCACGACGCCGACCGGAAGCAGGAAGAGCATCGGGACGAAGATGATCTGCGTCGGCACCGCAAAGCCCGGCCCGACCTCGAACTCCACGCGCGCAGCGAGCGCGTACGCGAGGACGAGCAGGACGAAAACTCCCGGTGACGCCGTCCGCGAGGACGGCGTCAGGAACGCGAACGGCACGGCCACGGCGAGGAAGGCCAGCGCGCCCAGGAGCGCTGCGCGCGAGTCGCGCCCGCCGAGCCGCTCGGGCGCCCGGGCGCGGGCGTCCTCGATCAGCCCGCCGGCCTGCGGGTCGAGCTCGGCCGCAGTGGACGGCGCGGCGGTCATCTACCGGATCTTCGAGGGCAGCCGCGGCCTCGGTCTCACTCGAACGGGGGATCGTGGCAACTGGGTTCCCTCCTTCGAGGGATGCCTCTCGGCCACGTCCCGGAGACACTGAGAGCACCTACGCGGCAAGGAGAGGTTCGCGGTGATGAGAGGTCTGTTGCGGCACGTCGTCCTGGCGCTCATCGCGTCGCTCGCTCTGGCGGCGCCGGCCCACGCCGGCTCGTTCAGCGACTCGGCGGCCTCGTGCGACGGCCGCAAGGCGGAGCAGCCCTTCAAGCGCTGGCTCGACCCGATGCGCTACGTGCTCGCGCCGAACGGCGACCTCGAGCGCGGCGCAGCGGAGTGGAAGCTAACCGGCGGCGCCAAGGTCGTCGACGGCAACGAGACGTTCTACGTCGGCGGCGCGCTCGACTCGCAGTCGCTCTTCCTCCCCGCCGGCAGCTCGGCGACGACGCGTCCGCTGTGCGTCCGGCTTTTCCATCCGACCGTCCGCTACTTCGCCAAGAACCGCGGCACGCCCGTCTTCTCCAGCCTGCTGGTGGAGGCCCTGATCGAGGATCCGCTGAGCGGTAACGTGCTGACGCTCCCGGTCGGCGTCCACACCGGCGGGTCGAGCTGGCATCCCTCGCTTCCGGGCCTCGTGCTCGCCGACTTCCTCTCGGTGCTCGGCGAGGACGGCGAACTGGCGGTCGCATTCCGCTTCAAGCCGGTCGGACTCGGCGCGAAGTGGCAGATCGACGACGTCTACGTCGATCCGTTCCGGAACCGCTAAGTCGGCAGCGAGATGACCAGCGTCTCGTCGCGGGCCTCGAGCCCGCCGCCCAGCGCGCGGATGAGGAGCGCCGCCGCGGGTGCGGCCAGCTCCCGGGCCTCCTCGCCGAGCACGACCGGCTGAGCGGTGCGCGAGAGCGGGGAGAGGACGAGCTCCGGGCCGCGGACCTCGAGGTCGATGCTCTCGTGGCCCCCGAAGCGGGCGGTCGCCCTGGCGAGCTGGGAGAGCGCGCGGGCGGTCGGCTCCGGGTCGACGCGGACGGGCGAGCCCCGTCCCGCGACGTTCACCCGGCCCTCCTCCAGCCGCCCGGCGGCCTCGCGGGCCAGCTCGAGCGAGTCGCGCTCGACCAGGGTCGGGTCGTACCTGCCGGACTCGATCCGCGCCGCGAGCCGGAGCTGGTCGACCAGCTCGTCGATCTGCGCGGACGCGGCCCCGATCATCTCCAGGTAGCGCGGCGCAGGCGCGTCCAGAGGCAGCTGCTCGAGGGTCCGCGCGAATCCGTAGACCGTCGCGAGCGGGGTCAGGATGTCGTGACAGGCGACCGAGACGAGCTCGGCGAATTGGCGCTCGTTCGTCATGGAGCTGGGCTGCTACGTTCTCCGGGTGGAGCGCAGACTATCCGGCACGACAGGGACCGTTGACATGCAGGCCTCCGTGCCGGAGGTGCAGCTCGGGCTCTCCCGGGCGGGCGTCACCGGCGTGCAGAAGGCCGTGCGCATGCAGCACGGAGGCAGCGACGCGCTCGTCTCCGCCGACATCGACTGCTTCGTCGACCTCGACCCGGCCCAGAAGGGCGTGCACATGTCCCGCTTCCCGGAGCTCTTCGAGGAGGCGATCGACGAGCTCGTGATCGGGGAGATGCTGCTCGTCGAGCGACTGGCCGAGCACATCGCGCGCCACATCGTCGAGCGCCAGGACGCGCTGCGGGCCGAGGTCAAGATCGCCGCCCGCTACCCCATCGAGCGGACGACCCCGGTGACCGGCCTGCGCACGCAGGAGCTGGTGACCCTCATCGGGCTCGCTGCAGCCTCGCGTACCGGGTCGAGGCGCATCGTCGGAGTCGAGGCAACCGGGATCAACGCATGCCCCTGCGCACAGGGCCTCGTCCGCGACCAGGCGGCGGAGCGGCTCGGCGAGGCCGGCTTCGAGGACGCCGACGTGGAGCGCATCCTCGAGCTCGTCCCGCTCGCCACCCACAACCAGCGCGGTCGCGGGACCCTCTACCTCGGCACCGACCTCCGGCTCGACGCAGAGGATCTCGTGGAGCTGGTCGAGGGCTCGATGAGCTCGCCCGTGTACGAGCTCCTCAAGCGGCCGGACGAGCTGTTCGTCGTCGAGCACGCGCACCTCTCGCCGCGCTTCGTCGAGGACTCGGTGCGGCTCATGGTCAAGGGCGCGCTCGAGGCCTACGGCGACCTGCGCGACGACGACTTCGTCCTCGCCCGCCAGGTCAACTTCGAGACGATCCACAACCACGACGTCCTCGCCGAGCGCTTCGGCACGGTCGGCGAGCTCCGCGGCGAGCTGGCAAACGGAGGCCACTCCGCTCGCCATACCGAGCTGGGCGACTGGCTCCGCGCCGTCTGAGCCCGGGCTCAGACGCGCTTCGAGCGCAGCGCCGTGCCCGAGCCGCCCAGCCGCGGGCGACGGAGCTGGATCTTGTTCTCCTCGCCGGCCAGGAGCCGGCGGATGTTCGTCCGGTGGAGGACGATGATGGCGAGCGCGGCGCCGGTGGTGAACGCGAGCACGGGCCACGAGGCGCCGAAGAGAAACGCCCAGAGCGGCAGCGAGATAGCCGCGGCGATCGACGCCACCGAGGCGTAGCGGAAGGCGAAGAAGACGACCAGCCAGACCGCCGCGGCGAGGAGCGCGGGGATCGGCGCGACGGCCAGCGCGACGCCGCCCGTCGTCGCCACCATCTTCCCGCCGCGCGCGAAGCCGAGGAAGAGCGGCCGCCAGTGGCCGATCATCGCCGCGACGCCGGCCAGGACGCCGATCAGATCGCCCCCGAGCCAGAGGCCGAGCAGCGCCGCGACCGTGCCCTTCGCGATGTCGAGCAGCGCCACGGCCATCCCGAACTTGAACCCGAGCACCCGCCAGACGTTCGTCGCCCCCGGGTTTCCGCTGCCGAGCGTCCGGATGTCGACGCCGCGAAGCAGCCGGGGGAGCCAGTAGCCCCACGGCATGCTGCCGAGGATGTAGCCCGTGCCGATGAGGATGAAGTCGATCAGTGTCCCTTCAGGTGATGCTGCTGTGCTCCTGCGTCGTGAGCACCAAGCAGAGTGCGCGCTCGACCGAAGCCAAGGCTGAGGAAGCCTTGGTGAGGGCGAGGGTGGGCTCTGGGGCTGCGTGATCGCGGGGCGGGAGTGCGGCGTGCATTGCCTGGAAGGGCACTAGGGTTGGATGCCGTAGCCGGCGACCCAGCCGTTGACCACGGCCCAGTCGAGGTTCCCGAAGAACGCCTCGATGTAGGACGCGCGGTCGGTCTGGTAGTCGAGGAAGTAGGCGTGCTCGTAGACGTCGAGTGCGACGAGCGGCGCCGCGTTCCAGATCGGGAATGTGTTCTGCGCGTCGCCGATGTAGTTGAAGAGCCGCTGCTCGTCGAAGTCATAGGCCGTCCAGGCCCAGCCGCGGCCGGCCATGCCCGTGGCCTTGAGGTCGGCGCGCCAGTCGTCGGCGCTGCCGAAGTCGCGCGCGATCAACTCGCCGATCGCGCCGTCCGGGTTTCCGCCCCCACCGCCGAGGTGCTCGAAGTAGACCTCGTGGTTCTTGACGCCCCCGATGGCGAACGTGAGGTCGACCTTCAGCGCCCGGATCTCCGAGTAGACCTGGTTCGCCGAGGCGAGGTCGACTTCGCCGAGCTTCGCCAGGATCTCGTTCCGCTTCGCGACGTAGCCCTGGTAGAGCTTGTAGTGCGCCTCGACCGAAGCGCGGGAGATGCCGTCCATCTCGAGGAGCTCGGGCTTGAGCTCGCGGGCCGCGATCTCCGCCCGATTGAAAGCCAAGGTCGCCATGTCAGCCTTTCCGTCGACTCGTTTACGCGCGCGGGAGCTTATCGTTCCCGGCGTGACCGACTCCCCGTCTGCACTCGTCACCGGCGGTACCGGACGCGTGGGAAGGGCCGTCGCGGCCCGGCTCGAGGCAGACGGCTTCCGCGTCCTCGCCGCCGGACGGCGTGACGGCGACCTCTCCGATCCCCGCGCCGCCGGGGCACTCGTCGAGCGAGCGGTGAAGGAGCTGGGCGGCCTCGACCTCGTCGTGCAGGCCGCCGCCGAGGGCTTCGAGCCCAGGCCCGTGGACCAGGTGAGCGAGGAGGACTGGGACCGGGCATTCGGCGTCACCGCCAAGGGCAGCTTCTTCCTGGCGCAGGCCGCGGCGCCGCACCTCCGCGCGTCCGACCTCGGCCTGCTCGTCCTCGTGGAGGACGTGGCCGCCTACCAGCCGTGGCCGTCCTTCGCCCCGCACTGCGCGGCCAAGGCGGCGCAGGCCATGCTGACCCGCGTGCTCGCGCGCGCCCTCGGCCCCGACATCAGGGTCTGCGGCGTCGCGCCCGGGCCGGTGGCCGTCGAGCCGGAGCAGGAGGAGCGGCGCGCGGCGGAGACCGTCCTCGGCCGGGTCGGGTCCCCGGAGGACGTCGCCGAGGCGGTCGCCTACCTCGTCCGCGCGCCCTTCGTCACAGGCACGTCGCTCGTCGTCGACGGCGGCCGGCTCCTTCAGTAGGCTCGAAAAACCCCCTGCAAGAAACCGGTTCGGGGTTGAGTTTCGTATACCCGTGGCGTATATGTCTGTCGCCGTGGCAACCGCCGAGAGCGACTCCCGGCTGATCCAACGTGTCGCCGGGGGGGATCAGGACGCGTTCACCGAGCTCTACCGGCGCTTCGCGCGGCCCGTGCTCGCCATGGCCGTCCGCCAGCTCGGCGACAGCGGCCGCGCGGAGGAGGCCGCACAGGAGACGTTCGCGGCCGTCTGGCGCTCGGCGCGGAGCTACAAGCCCGAGCGCGGCTCGGCCTCGGCCTGGCTCTACGCGGTCGCCCGGCACGCGATCATCGACCGGGCCCGGCAACGGCGTGAGCCGGCCGTGGAGGTCCCGGACGAGGCGACTTCAGAGGCGGGCCCGGACGAGCAGGCCGAGGGCGCGTGGCTCGCCTGGCGCGTCCACAGCGCCCTCGAGGAGCTCCCCGAGCGGGAGCGCGCCGTCCTCGAGCTCGCCTACTGGAGCGGCCTCTCGCAGGCGGAGATCGCGAGCTACCTCGACGTGCCGCTCGGCACCGTGAAGACCAGGACGCGGACGGGGCTGTCCCGCCTGGCCGGCCTGCTGGACGAGGTGAGGGCATGAGGGAGCCGCCCGACCTCCACGACCTCGTCGGCCGGGAGCTGCCGCCCGAGGAGCTGGAACGGCTCCGCGAGGTGGACTCGCTGCTGCGCCGGGTGCCGGCGCCTCCGCACGAGGTGCCGGCGTCGCTGACCCAGGCGGTGGCGGAGCTGCCGCTGACCAGGCGCTCGTCCTCCCGCCGCCGCGTCGCACTGGTCCTCGCGTTCGCGGCCCTCGTTGCGGCGCTCGCGTTCGGAGCCGGACGCTGGACGGGCGACGACTTCGAGGCCGACTACTCGATCGAGATGACCCCGACCGCGAACGCACCCGGCGCCGCGGCAGTCGTCGGCGTCAGCGAGCGCGACGCGGACTCCGGCAACGTCGAGCTGCTGGTCGACGTCTCCGGGCTCCCCAAGCTCCCGCCGGACGAGATGTACGCCCTCTGGCTGGAGAAGGACGGCGAATGGGCCGCGACCTGCGGCTACTTCGCGGTCGGCGCGGGCGAGACGAGCGTGCGCATGACGGTCGCGTATGACTTCCGCGACTTCGACGCCTGGGTGATCTCGGGCGGCGAGCGCCGCGACGACCCGCCGCCGCTGCTCGAGGCGCAGATCCCGGCCGCCTAGGGCGCGGTCCGGCCGGCGTCGACGAACGCCTCGTAGGTGACCGGCATCTCCTCGGCAAGGAACCGCTCGCACGCCTCGGCGTAGCGCCGGATCTCGCGCTGGGCGTTGTCCGACGCCCGGAGCGAGACGAAGTTCATGAGCGAGCGCGCGTTGACGGTCCAGTAGAACTCGGTGTAGGCGCCGACAGGGATCACGGCGCGAGCCAGCTCCCGCGCGACGCCCTGCTCGACGAGCCGCTCGTAGGCGGCGTAGGCCGTCTCGTAGACGGCGCGGAGCTCCTCGCGGGCCGTCTCGGCGAGCTCGGGCTCGACCGGCTCGAAGGAGTACGACCCCGGCTTGCCCACCTGCGTGCGCACGTCGTCGGCCTCCGGGACGTAGAAGTCGTCCGTCGCTTTCGCGTAGCGCATGCTGAACTCGTTGAACGACCCGACCCGGTGCCGGAACCACTCACGCGCGATGAAGATCGGCGCGCGGACGTGGAAGCGGAAGGCGTTGTGCTCGAAGGGCGTGTTCCCCGACCACACCGCATAGCCGTTCCGTCTGACGTAGAGGGTGGCGTTCGGGACCTCGACGCAGTGGATAAGACCGTCATAGCGATCCACCCCCATCTGCTCCGATGCCTGCGCGCGGGTGCGCCCCAGCGCCGGCGACGAGTTGCGAGGCGCGTAGACCGTCACCCGCCATCGATCCTTGCGCCCGAAGTGCCCGTCTCCGGGGCGATGCCGATGCGGACGGACCGATCCGCTCCGCCCGACCTTCAACACGAGCTCCTGAACCTGATCGGCCAGTCGCTTGCTCGTCGTGTAGAACGTCTGCCGCTCGGTGCCGCTGGGCCGAACGAGCCGCGAGCCGTCGGATTCGAGAAGGCCCTCGAGCAGGCATTCGAGGTGCTGCCGGCCGAGCCCCAGAAGCTCTCGCGGGACTACCTTCTCTCGGTCCTCGTAGCAGCGGGCGAACAGGGCTCTCAGCGTAGGGCCGACGACGACCGCCAGCTGTGAGCCCCAGCGCCTTACCTCGAAGCCGGCCTCCCCAGCCACACGATGGAGATACGCCGTCTCTCGTTCCTTCCGGAGGTTGAAGCAAATCGCATTGGCGCGGGGAAGGCTTCCGTCACCGATGAAGAAGCCGACCAGGCGGAGGATCGGGCCCGCCGCGACCCGCACCCCGTCGATTTCGAGCTCGGATGGAACGGGGCCCTTCCATGCCGCCGTCGTCACGTGGCGATGCGCCCGCCCCAGCACGGCGTGAGCGGGCCGAAGCGAGAAGGTCGGGCGCTCTCGCCCGTCCCTGGTCGTGAGCGATGACGCCAGGACCCGATGATCGGGAGTGACGTTGAGATCGATGCTCATTCCCTTGAAACCGACCATGTGCCCCCGGTACTCCTTGCGCACGAGGCGGAGCGCCGGCTGGTACTCGAGCGCCCCCGCCCGTGAGCGAGTGGCGAAGAGCTCCTTTCCCGAAACGTCGGGCCAGGGTTTCCACCCAGCCTCTGTCAGAACCTCCGTGGCATCGTCGTAACAGCCGTGCCTCTCGCGGAGGAGGAACCGGATCAGCCCGCGGTCGGAATCGTCCATCTCCACCTTCCGCCGGGCAAAGCTCACGCGCGCGGCATTGACGACCGAAAGGTCGCTCGCCATCGACTCGTCGAGCCTGACGAAGCCGTGGTCGAGCACCTCGATCGTGCGGCTCTCGGGGACGGAGGGAGACACGACGCTCACCGAGATCGAGTCTAACGGGAGGTCCCGCCGGCGCCGATGGCTTCAGTAGAGTGAAATGCGGCAAATGCGGCAAGCGGGGTCAACGTTGAGGGGCCTGAGCCTTCTGGCTTGCCTTTCCGCCACCCTGCTCGCCACCGCCGGGGCCGCAGCCGCCCAGGACGCTGAGCGACCGCTCCCACCTCCGGTCGCCGCTCCCGGCGACGCGCTCACGGAGGCCCTTGCCGACGGAGAGCTGACGGAGGCCGAGTACACGCTCGAGCGGGCCCGCAGCATCTTCCAGCTCGCACGCGTGCGCCGGGAGTTCGGCGAGGTCGCCCGCCCGTCCCCGCACGACGCGACGCTCATCCTTGCGCGACCTCGCTGTGCGGCTCGACGAGCTCTCCGGCACGGAGCGGAAGGTCGCGAAGCGGCTGCTGGCCAGGCCGCCCATGGGCTCCGGCGGCGTCCCGATCGGCACCGGCTGGAACGTTGCCGAGTCGGGCTCGAGCCCGGTCTGCGGGCCGCACGTCTGCGTCCACTGGGTCGATGCGGTCGGGAACGCCGACGCACCCGCACCGACCGACACGACTCCCGCCAACGGGATCCCGGACTCGGTCGACCTCACGCTCACGACCTGGGAGAACGTCTGGTCCGAGGAGATCGACACGCTCGGCTACCGGGCGCCCCTCTCCGACCTCTCTTCGCCGCACAACGGCGGCGGCGGCCGGCTCGACGTCTACCTGGACGACGTCGGCTCGGACCAAGTCTTCGGCTACTGCACGAGCGACGATCCGAACGCCGACGACCCGGACGTCTACGCGTGTCTCGGCGTTCTGCGTCGTCGACAACGACTTCGTCGCCGCTCCAGTACGGCAGCGAGCACACGCCGCAGGAGTTCCTCGAGGTGACGTCGGCGCACGAGTTCCACCACGCGGTCGCAGTTCGCCTACGACTGGCTCGAGGACTACTGGCTGATGGAGGGTACCGCCACGAACATGGAGGAGACCGTCTACCCGGACGATCGACGACAACGTCAACTTCCTCGACTTCTGGAGCCCGCTCTCCCGCCCCGGCTCCCCGCTCGACCGAGGCGGTCTCCTGGACTCCGAGTACGGCTCGTGGATCTTCTGGCGCTTCCTCCAGGAGAAGATCGGGGGCGACCCGAGCATCATCAAGGAGATCTGGGAGCGCGCCGACGCGTCCGTGCCCGGCGTCTCGCCGGACGACTACTCGCTGGAGGCCGTACGCAACGAGCTCAGCGAGCGCGGCCTCGCCTTCCGGGACGCCTTCGCCCAGTTCGGGGTCGCGAACCGCCTGCTCGACTATCTCGACGCCGAGACCGCCGGCTATCCGCTGCCGCCGCGAACGGCCGCGTACGGCGTCGGGCCGAACAATCCGGGGATCGACTGGAAGTCGTGGAAGATCAACCACCTCGCCACGCGCTTCTTCTCCTTCGCGCCGGGCAGCTCCGGCTCGGCGGGCGCGAAGCTCCGGCTCGAGTTCCGGCTGCCGCAGAACGGGGCCCGCGCGACCGTGATCACCGTGTACTCCAACAACTCGACGCTCACCCGCCAGCTCAACCAGAACCCGAAGGGCTACGTGCGCTTCGGCGTCCCGTTCGGGCACGGGACGGTGAAGCGCATCGAGGTCGTCCTCTCGAACGGAAGCACGCGGATCGCGGTCGACTCGTGCTGGCAGTTCCCCGGGCCGCCGTCCACCTCCTGCTTCGGGCGCCCGCTGGACGACAACCGGGTGTACCAGCTCCGCGCCGAGCTCCTCCCCTAGGCTCCAGCCGCGGCCGCCGCCGGCCGATACATCGCCACATGGAATCCGCGGCGAGCACGCCGGACGACTCCTGGACGGAAGAGCGCCTCTTCCGCGTCCTCCTGAACCTCGACGACGGGGACTCGATCGAGGTCGACTCCTTCGCCACCGAAGACGAGGCGGAGGCCTGCGCCAAGTCGCTCGCCGACCGACTCGCGGAGACGAGCGAGTGGCCGCGCATCAGAGGGCGCTACCTGCGTCCCGAGACGATCACCGCGATCGAGATCTCCGAGCGGCGGCGCTGGGGCGGGTCCTCGGCCCGCGCGACCGCGTACGGCGCACCGTAGTCAGAGACGACCCGCGGCGACGATCCGCTGCAGGAACTGCTGCGTCCGCGCCTCGCGCGGGGCCGTGAAGATCTGCTCGGGGTCGCCCTCCTCGAGGATGACGCCCTCGTCGAGGAAGCAGACGCGGCCGGCGATGTCGCGTGCGAAGGACATCTCGTGCGTGGCGATGAGCATGGTCATGCCGCCCTCGGCCAGCTCGCGGATGACGCTCAGCACCTCGGCGACGAGCTCGGGGTCGAGCGCGCTCGTGACCTCGTCGAGCAGCATCAGCTCGGGCTGCATGGCCAGCGCGCGGACGATGGCCACGCGCTGCTGCTGCCCGCCCGAGAGCCGGTCCGGGTAGTCGCCCGCCCGGTCGGCGAGCCCGAAGCGCCCGAGAAGCTCGAGCGCCTCGGCCTCGGCCTCGGCGCGCGGCTTCCCGAGCGCCTGGGTCGGGCCGAGCGTGACGTTCTTGAGCACGGTCATGTGCGGGAAGAGGTTGAAGGCCTGGAAGACGATGCCGACCCGGCGCCGGACCCGGTTGAGATCGGTGCCGGGCGCGGTGATCTCGTCTCCCCCCAGCACGACGCGGCCCGCGTCGATCGGCTCGAGCAGGTTGACGCAGCGCAGAAGCGTCGACTTGCCGGAGCCGGACGCGCCGATCAGGCAGACGACCTCGTGCGGGGCGAGCTCGAGGTCGATCCCCTTCAGCACCTCGTGCTTGCCGAAGGACTTGCGGACGCCCTCGAGGGCGACGGCGGGCACCTCGCTCATCGCGCTCCGCCCGCCGCCAGCTGACGGCGCCGGTCGCGCGCCACGAGCCAGTCGGTGAGCCGGGCGAGCGGGATCGTCAGCAGGATGAAGAGGATCGCCGTGACGAGGTACGGGGTGTAGTTGAACGTCGCCGCCACCTCGATCTGGGACTGGCGGAATGCCTCCACGACCCCGAGCAGGCCGACAAGGGCCGTGTCCTTCTGCAGGCCGATGAAGTCGTTGAGGAGCGGCGGGATCACTCGGCGCACCGCCTGCGGCAGGATCACGAAGCGAAGCGTCTTGGCGTGCGAGAGGCCGAGCGAGCGGGCGGCGGCCTCTTGGCTGGGATGCACCGACTCGATGCCCGCCCGGTAGACCTCGCTCACGTACGCGGAGTAAACGAGCACGAGCGCCGCCACCCCCCAGAACAGCGGGTCGACCGGCAGCCAGGTGAGCCCGAGAGCGACGACGCCGAGTCCCAGCATGTAGACGACCAGGATCGTCGGGATGCCCCGGAAGAGATCCGCGTAGACGATCGCCACGGCTCGCAGCGGGAAGAACACCGGGCCCCGGAGGCTGCGCAGGATCGCGATCACGAGCGCGAACGGCAGGATCAACACCTCCGCGATCAGGAAGATCTTGATGTTGAGAAGGAACGCCTCGGGAATCACCTCGAGCGACTCCCGGAAGACCGTCCAGTCGAAGAACTGCTTCTTGACGGCCGGCCAGCCCGGGGCGTTCGAGACGACGAGGACGACGATCGCGACGAACACGATCGTGCTCGCCAGAGCGATCAGCGTGCTTCGCCGTCCGGAGGCGCCGGAGGCTCCCACCTCAGGGCGCTACTCGAGGACGGGGGGAGCCGACGTCTCGATCCACTCCTGCTGGAACTCCGCGATCGAGCCGTCCGCCTGGAGCGCCGCGATCGCCTCGTTGACGCAGTCGCGCAGCGGGTTGCCCTCCTCGAAGACCAGCCCGAAGTACTCCTCGCCGGCGGGCAGACGGCCCACGACCGTCGAGTTCGGCACCTGGACGTTGGTGATGTAGCCCGTGCTGGGGAAGTCCACGACGATCCCGTCGATCTGCTTGTTCTTCAGCGCCGAGATCGCGTCGTTGTTCGTGTCGTAGACCGCCGGATCCTGGTCGGGCTGAATGACGTCGACGATCGCGTTGTAGCTCGTCGTCCCCACCTGCGCGCCGAGCTTCGCTCCCTTGAGGTCGGCCAGCGAGGTCGCGCTCGCGAACTCCGAGCTCTTCAGCGTCACGACCGCCTGCTCGACGTCGTAGTAGGAGTCGCTGAAGTCGACGGCTTCGTCCCGCTTGGGCAGGTAGGAGACCTGGTTGATGTCGAAGTCGAAGTCCTTCGGCCCCGGCTTGAAGATGAGGTTGAACGGGACGACGACCCAGCGGACCTCGTCCGGGCCGAACCCGAGCTGCTCGGCGACGGCGTAGGCCACGGCCGCCTCGTAGCCGTCGTGGGTGGGCTCGCCGGTCGGATCCCACGGGGCGCCCTCGGCGTCCTGGAACCACGGCGGGAAGGCCGGGTTGTCGGTCGCGATCGTGAGCGAGCCGTCGACGACGGTCTGCAGCTGGTCCTTGGCGCAGGGATCCGGCTCCTCCTCCGTCGTCGCCGCAGTGTCGACGGCTTCGGTCGGTGTCGTGGGCTCCTGGGCAGCCTCGTCGTCGTCGCTCCCGCAAGCCGTGGCGGCGCCGAGAAGTCCGACGAGCAGCAGGAGTAGGAGTGCCTTGCGCATACGTTCGGTCCGACCGATCCGGGGTGCCGAGCCTACCACGAAACGGGGCGAATGCCCTCGGGTGCCGGTGACGCGAGGACGGCTTCAGATTCCCCGGCCAGGGGCACCTGTCACGGTCCGCTTCGGGTTGACCCCGCTGCGCGGATACTTTTGAATGGCCCTGGTGGTTTGTGCGGCGATGGAGGGGGTGTCGCGCGTGATCGGGACGGGCCTTCGTGCAGGGCTGACTGCCCAAGCGATCGTGAACGTCACCATGCCGCCTCCACCGGGGAGGAGCATTCGCGCCCTTCTCTGATCTCGACGAGGAGGTTTGATTTGCCGGGCAAACTCAAGAGGAGCGTCCTGCTCGCTCTCGCGCTGCTCACCGTCTCTTTCGGGTTGGCGGGCAACGCAGGGGCGCAGCTGACGCCACCGTGGTGTGGAACGCCGATACCGGACGCAGCGGCGAACCTGCCGAATGGATCGCTGCCGACGGATCCGGTCGGGAGCTTCCCGCACATCCCTTGGTATGCGATCGGCTGCACGCTCGACCAGATCGCGGCGCAGTCGAACGGCCGCATGACGGTCGAGGTCATCGGCCAGTCGGCGCTCGGCCGCGACATGTACGGCGTTGTGATCAACGCCCTCGACACCCCCGAGCAGCGGCGTGACTTCAACCGCTGGGAGAAGATCCGCGAGCTCGCGCTCGAGGATCCCGCCCACGCTCAGGCGCTGCTCGCGCAGTGGGGCGACGACGTGAAGGTCCCGATGTTCAACCAGAGCGGCATCCACGGCAACGAGTACGAGGGTGTCGACTCGAACATGCAGCTCATCAAGGACCTGGCGACGACGCCGTACGGCACCGATCCGAAGATCGACGCCTACCTGGATCACATGATCCTCATCTTCAACGTGATCCAGAACCCCGACGGCCGCATCGCCGGCCAGCGGGCGAACGGCAACGGCTTCGACCTCAACCGCGACTATCTGACGCAGTCGCAGCCCGAGGCGAAAGCCTCGGTGGCTCTGCAGCAGGTATGGCTCGCGCCCGAGGCGCTCGACCTGCACGGCTACGTCACCCCGACTCTCGTCGAGTCGACGACGAAGCCGCACGCCCCGCAGATCGAGTACGACCTGTATCTCCAGTGGAACCCGCGCCGGTCGCAGGCGAACGCCGACGCCCTGGCTTCAGTCGGGCTCGGCACGACCAGGCCGATCCTCGACTGGTGCCCGGAGGCCGACTTCCCGAATCCGAGCGGCTTCTGTGACGACGGGGTCACGCTGCCCGGCCCGGCGACCGCCGAGGGCTGGGACGACTGGGGCCCCTTCTACACGGGCCAGTACGCGCAGCTGACCGGCTTCGACTCCTCCACGGTCGAGATGTGCAACTCGACCGGGACGGCGTGCGGCGTGCCGGGCAGCACCACGCACCAGCGTGGCCGCCTCGGCGCGTACCTCGCGCAGCAGATGGTCTCGCATTCCACGATGCAGTTCGCGATGGACAATCGCAACGAACTGCTGAACACGCAGATGGAGGTCTACCGGCGCGGCGTGACGGCCGCGAACCGGCCGGCCTGCTGCCCCGCTCCCTACGACGTGAACAACAACTGGATGCGGGAGTACAACACCGCCTACGTGATCCCGATGGGCGCCGGCCAGCGGAGTGCCGCCGAGGCGAACCGCCTGGTCGAGTGGCTCTTCTTCAACGGGATCGAGGTGCACGAGCTGAAGCAGAACTACACGTACGGCGGGCAGACGTTCGAGAAGGGCTCGTACGTCGTGTGGCTGAACCAGGCCCTGCGCGGCCTCGCTGACTCGGCCCTCAACGTCGGTGACGACATCTCGGCGTCGATCAACCAGCTCTACGCACCTCCCGGCGCGTGGAGCCACGGTTACCTCTGGGGCGCGGACATTGCCGCGATTCCGGACAACGCCGCGTTCACTCCGATCACGGTCGAGATCCGGAGGCCAAGGATCCTCGGAGGCGGCGTCGAGCCCGGTCGTGCGGAGGCCTACGCGCTGAAGCTCGATTCGGCCACGGCCGTTCGGGTCCTCAATCAGCTGAGCGGCGACGGCGTCCTGGGCAAGATCGCCCTCTCGCCCTTCGCAGCTCAGACCGGCGGGATGCTGCCCGCGGGGAGCGTGCTCTTCGGCGCCGACCATGCAACGCGAATCAAGCTCGCCACAGCGGGGCGCGACAACGGCATCCTCTTCCGGAGGATCCTCTCGAGCGCCATCCCGAGCAACACCGACCCGATCGAGGGCGTCCCGCGCATCGCGGTGCTGACTGGTGCGCAGAACCAGGACACCTGGTCGCTCAAGGACCTCGGGTTCATCGTCGACCCGGTGTCGACGGGGACGATCAACGGCTCGGCGGACGACCCGCTCCTGAACTACGACGTGATCTGGAACACGGCCAGCGCATACCCGGCGGCGTCGGCGTCGAACGTCACCGGTCGGGCCCGCCTGACCGCGTTCTTCGCGGCCGGGGGCGGGTATGTGGGGACCGGACCGAACGGCTCCGCGTTCCTCGTGACCGGCGGCCAGACGGCCGGCCTCACGGTCGCGACACGCGGAGGAAACGGGCGCAGCGGCATCGTCCGCTGGAACAACGAGGGCGGAGTATCGAGCCCGATCGTGGGCGCCTATCCGAGCACCGACACGGCGATCGTCGATCCGCCGGCCTGGTTCTCGGCGGTGCCCGCATCGTTGTCGGTGGACGCACGCCTGCCGCTGACGAACTTCTTCCTGTCGGGGCTCTGGCTCTTCGACGCGCAGTCGGCGTCGGCGCCCGGGTCGCCCCTCGTGGCTCACGGCCTGAACACCGCCGGGACCTCCAGGATGACGGTCTTCGCCATGAATCCGCTCTACCGTGCGGATCCGGAGCGCGAGTGGCCGATGGTCGGCTCCGCCGTCTACTGGGCAGCCCAGTAGCGACGACCGACTCCTAGGCAACCGACACGAGGGGCGGGGAAACCCGCCCCTCGTCGTTCGCGCTTCGTCAGCGACCAGGGCACCGAACCTGCGGCCGGGCGGCCGCCGCTCACTACCTGCTCGACCGGCCGGAGGGCCGGGACGAAGCGAACGATCCCCGGCCCGTACTCCTCGTCGACCAGCGCCTGCGCGCGGCCGTCGACGTCCACGACGACGTCGATGAAGATCGTCGGCTCGGATCCGCCCGTGCCCGAGCCGAGGAACTCGAGGCCGAGCTCCGGCAGGCGTGCTTCCACCTCTTCCCGAATTCCCTGGAGCTCGCGCTCCGTGGGTACGTCGCGCGCCACGACGCAGAGCGGGCCGTTCCACAGCTTCCGGATCTCGGCCTCGTGGCTTTCGGCGTCCCCGGTGAACACCGCGACGAAGACGACCGGCCCGAACTCCTCGAGACCGTTCTCGTCCACGCTGTCTGCGCTGGGCTCGACGAGATGGTCGACCCAGGAGATGACGTAGTCGGCCTGCTTGGTCGCGTACGCGCGGGCAGCGCCCACGTCCTCCTGCGTGTTGTGCTTCGGGTCTGGAACGACCCAGCCGCCTTCGGGCTCCGGGCAAGGGTTCTCGTACCGATAGGTGTCGTCGTACCTCTCAGAGCCGGCCGCACCGACGCGACTGACGGTGAAGACCTCCCCGTCGTAGGTGCCGACGACGTGGTATGCGCCCCAGGTCGTCCCCGCCGCGGACTCCTCGCCCTCGACCGCCGCCCAGTCCCAGTTGGCGAGCGGGACGCCGCCGCACTGCGGTGGCAACGACGTCAGCAGCATCCCTCCAAGGCAGAGCTCGGGGCCATGCGCCGGCGATCCTGTCCCGTCACCCTGTTCGAGCACGGTCCCGTCCGCCTCGTAGAGCTGCCCCGGGTCGGGGTCAGGGAGCGTCGGCGTCGGCCTCTCGCTCTCCCCCGTGCTCACACCGATCGCGACCGGCTCATCCGCGCCGCAGGCCGTCAGGAACAGGGCCGAAAGGAGCGCGCCGGCGAGCAGCGTCGTCCGCATGCCCATCCGACGCCGATCGGAGACGAAAGGTTCCCGCACGCGCAGCGCTCACCGCCGGTCGAAGATGCCGCCGAGGAGGTCGGCAAGCGACGAGCCGCCCTGGATCAGCCAGTCGAGCGGCGCGCGGTCGACCACCTCCCTGAGGACGCGGGCCTCGAGGCCGCCGATGCTGTCGCGGGCCACGGCGTCGTCGATCGCCTCGAGCAGGCCGGAGCGAACCGCGCGCTCGAGCGTCTCGCGATCCCACTCGACGTCGCGGCCGAGCTCGGGGTCGATGGAGAGGACGAGCTCCTCGCGCGTCGTGTTCAGCTCGCACGCAGCGCCGTCGAGCCCGTCGAGGACGATGCGCTGGATCGTCGCCTCGAAGCCCTCGCCGGGGAACGTGTCCCGCGCGACGCACGGGTCGGCGACCTTCGACTCGCCGTAGCTGAGCGCGCCGTTGGCGAGCTCGACCGCGATCAGGACGGCCGCGGCCAGGCCGAGCGCGCCGAGCGCGAGGAGCCCCTGCCAGCGGCGGCTCATGCCGTCGCCCTCCGACCGAAGACGACGCCTGCGATCCCGGCGAGGACGGCGAAGAGCGCCGAGAGGACGAACGAGGAGCGGAAGGCCCGCGTGAGCACCGCCTGCACGGACTCGAGCAGCGAGTCGCGCACCTCGGCGACGTTCGCGTCGCTCGCCGCGCCGTTCTCCTCGAACGGAGCCGACAGGTCGGGGATCTCGCCCTCGGGCACCTTCTGGAACTCGCGGTAGAGGTCGAGCGTGATCGGGATCTTCGTCGTCAACGGAAGCGGCGCGTCGAGGATGACCGCAGTCGCGTTCTGCGTGGCCGTCTCCTCTGCGCCGTTCAGCTCGGACGCGAGCAGAGGCGCTATCGCCAGCAGCCCGACCACGAGCCCGACGTGCCTGACGCCGACGGACGTCGCGCCGCTCCGCGTGAGGTCTCCCTCGCGGGCCAACGAGGCCCGCGTCAGGGGCGGCAGCGAGAGGCCGAGGCCGACTCCGGCCAGCGCGAGGGCGGGCACGGCGTACACGGCCTCGCTCGCCGGCAGGAGCGCGAGCGCGGCGAGCCCGGCGGCGAGCAGGGCCGAGCCGCCGACCACGTCGGCGATCCCCGAGAGCCGGGCGGAGAGCGGCCGGGCGCACAGCGCGGCCAGCGGCAGCGCGCTGACGATGCCGGCGCCCGCGAGCGGCCCGTAGTCCCAGACCGTGACGACGAGCAGCACAGCGAGGAAGAGGGCCCCGACCAGCGCGGCATAGGTGAAGGCAAGAGCCGGGGCGGAGCCGAGCGGCACGCGGCCGCGCTCCACCGGAGGTGGAAGCGCCCGCGCCAAGGGGTGGAGCGCGGCGACCAGCGCTGCGGCTGCGAGCGGTGCCTGAACCGCGAAGATCGCGCGCCAGTCGAAGGCGTCGGTGAGGATGCCGCCCAGCGCCGGGCCCACGGCGGTGCCCAGCGTCCCGGCTGCGACCCAGATCGCGACCGCACGCGCGCGGCTGCCGCTGAGGACGACGAGCAGCGGGAGTGAGGCCGCGAGGAGCAGCGCCGCGCCGAGACCCTGAGCGACCCTGCCCGCGACCAGGGTCTCGAGGCTGTTCGAGAGCGCGCAGGCCACGGAGGAGACGAGGAAGACCGCCAGCCCCGCGAGGGCCAGCCAGGCCGGCCGCACACGCCGGATGAAGGGCAGGAATGCGAAGGCTCCGATGACGACGGCGAGGTTGTAGGCGGTCACCACCCACGAGATCCGGGGGATCGTCGTCTGCAGGTCGACGAACAGATCGGGGAGCGCGAGGACGACGATCGACGAGTCGGCGAAGGCGACGGCGATCGAGATCGCCAGCGCCGTCTCGAGCGCACGAGACGGCTTCCGCGGTGTCGAGTCGGGCGTGATCTCGGCAGCCTATGCGGTGCCCGGCGGGCCGAGATCCGGTTGCCCCTTGAATCCTGCTCGGAATTCGTGTTGGCTCGTCCACTCCACCCGAGACAGGAGGGGATGTCTGTGGCCAAGACTCGATTCGTGCTCGCTGCGCTCGTGACGCTGGTGGTGGCGCTCGCAGCGACTGTTGGGCCGGCGGCGGCCCGTCCCGATCCGGACGGAGTCGTCGTCGAAGGGCTGACCGACCCACGCGGCATCGCCGCGGCCGGAGGCCGCGTGTTGCTCGTCGCAGAGTCGGGCAGCGGCAAGATCACGCGTATCGTGCCCCGCCGTCACGGCGCGGCGTCCGTGCGCACCTTCGCGGAATTCCCGTTCGACCCGGACGCCGGGCCGTTTCCGGTCGAGGTCGCCTACCAGGGCCCGAACCACATCTGGGTAACGCTGGAGGGAGACCCGGCGGCGGGGGGCAACAGGGTGGTGCGGCTCAACCGAAAGGGCAAGATCACGCTCTCGGTCGACATCGGGGCCTACCAGGTGACCGACCCCGACCCCGACGACCAGGACGACATCCCGGATGAGTCGAATCCATTCGGGCTCGCTGTCCTTCAGGGCGGAGGCGTGCTCGTCACGGACGCGGCGAACAACGACCTCCTGAGGATCACCAAGAAGAAGAAGATCAAGACCGTGGCGCGCTTCCTGCGCGAGGACGTTCCGTACCCGCCTGTCGACGTGCCGGACTTCGACGACCCGCCGCCAGGCACGCCGACGCCGGCCGAGGCGGTCCCCACGGCGGTCGCCATCGGCCCCGACGGCGCCTGGTACGTCTCGGAGCTCAAGGGCTTCCCGTTCGTCAAGGGCACGTCCCGCATCTGGCGAATCGAGCCGGGTACGAAGAACGCGACCTGCGATCCCGAGCACCCGGACGTCGGCCCGTGCACCACGTACGCAACGGGCTTCACGTCGGTGATCGACCTGGCCTTCGGCCGGGACGGGACGATGTACGTCCTCGAGATCGTCAAGGAGGGCCTGCTCGGCGCCGAGTTCTTCGACGAGCCGCCGATCGGCGCTCTCTGGGCAGTCAAGGGCGGTTCGAAGACGGAGCTCGTGCCGGGCACGCTGATGGCGCCCGGCGGAGTCGCCGTCGGTTACAACGGCACGCTCTCGGTCACCACGGGCACGGTCTTCGGCCCGGGCGGCGGAGCCGTCGTCCGCGTCAACCCGTAGCTGAAGTTCGAAGGGAGGCCCGGCTTCGCGGCCGGGCCTCCCTTCACCCCGAGTCGGCGACCAGCAGCGCGATCGCGGCGAACTGGCACGACGCCGCCAGCACCGTGAGCACGTGGAAGAGCTCGTGGAAGCCGAACACCGCCGGCCTGAAGTCGGGGCGCTGGAACGCGTACACGATCGCACCCAGCGTGTAGAGGACGCCTCCCGCCGCGACCAGGAACGTGCCGGAGAAGCCGGAGGCCTCGATGACCTGCGGTAGGACGATCACGCCGATCCAGCCGAGGGAGATCCCGGCGGCGACCGGCACCCAGCGCGGCGCGTCGAGCCAGAAGACCCGCTGCACGATCGCGAGCGCCGCTCCGATCCACACCACGCCGAGGATGGAGAGCTGCCAGGCCCCGCTCAGCACGAGCAGGCCGTACGGCGTGTAGGTCCCGGCGATCAGTACGTAGATGGACGCGTGGTCGAGCCGGCGCATCACCCGCCGGGCGGCGGGCCGCCAGTTGCCACGGTGATAGAGGGCGCTGATCCCGAAGGTCAGGACGAGTGCCCCGCCGAACGCGGCCGCCGCCACGCGCTCACGGCCGCCCGAGGTCGTCGCGACGAGTACCGCGCCGAGCACGGCGAAAACAGCGAACCCCCATAGATGGAACAGTCCGCGTAGACGGGGCTTCACCGCCTCGAGCGGGGCCTCGCTAGCGATAGCGGTAAACGATGCGGCCGCGGGTGAGGTCGTACGGGGACAGCTCGACCTTCACGCGGTCACCGAGGAAGATCCTGATGCGGTAGCGCCGCATCTTCCCCGCTGTGTAGCCGAGCGTCTCGTGGCCGTTGTCAAGCTGGATGCGGAACATCCGGTTGCGGAGGGCCTCGACCACCTCGCCCTCCATCTCGATCTTCTCTTCCTTGGTCGCGATAACTACTCCCTTCGCGGTAGTCGTGGGTCATCCTCTCGTGGATCCGCCCGCGGCCGCCGAAGCGGCCACGGGCGTCTCCGGCAAGCTGCTTACGCGGCGGCCGGGGCGACGTTCGTCGCCTCGGGGCCCTTTGCGCCTTCGCGCGCCTCGTACTCGACGCGCGCGCCCTCGGCGAGGGTCTTGAAACCCTCTCCGGCGATGTTCGAATGGTGCACGAAGAGATCCTTCGTACCCTCGTCAGGGGTGATGAAGCCATACCCCTTGCTGTCGTTGAACCACTTCACGGTTCCGGTAGCCATAGAAAAAACACCTCCCCCACCAAGTACATAGAACGGGTTAGGAAGGCGCCTTGCGCGAACCGGACTCGCTCTGGTTATCGGGACGAGAATAGCACGGGTAGGCCGTTTCCCGGCATGCTGCGCCGGTGCCCGTCGAGACGCGCGGCTTCTGCGACCCGGCCTTCGCAGCCGTCGGCGAGGCCTTCGCCCGGGGATTCGAGGAGCGGGGCGAGCTCGGCGCTGCTGTCGCCGTGCACCTGAACGGGCGGCTCGTCGTCGATCTCTGGGCGGGCCTCGCCGATCCGGCCGCCGAAATTCCCTGGGCGGAGGACACGATCGCGCATGCGTACTCCGTCTCGAAGCCGGTGGTGGCCACGTGCGCGCTCGTCCTGGTGGACCGCGGCGCGCTCGACCTCGACGCGCCGGTGGCGGAGTACTGGCCGGAGTTCGCGCAGGCCGGCAAGGAGAGGGCGCTGGTCCGCCACCTCCTCGCGCACCAGGCCGGGATACTCGTCCTCCGGGAGGCGCAACCTCGCGAGGCACTCTTCGACTGGGAGCGCCTCACGGAGCTGCTCGCGGCAGAGCCGCCGCTCTGGGAGCCCGGGACGAAGCACGGCGAGGCCGCGGGCTTCTACGGCCACCTCGTCGGAGAGGTCGTCCGCCGGGTGGACGGGCGGAGCCTCGGCCGCTTCCTCGCCGAGGAGCTCGCAGCTCCGTGGGACCTCGACTTCCACATCGGCCTCGGCCCTGAGGAGCAGATGCGCGCAGCCAGGCTGGTGGACCCCGGCGGGGCGTGGCGGCGGTCGATCGCAGAGGATCGCCGCAGGTGGCTGGAAGCCTCCCTCGACAACCCGCCCGGGATGCTCGACGTCGACGTCGTCAACTCGGAGGCGTACCGGGCCGCAGAGATCCCCGCAGTGAACGGCCACGGAACGGCCCGCTCGATCGCCCGTTTCTACGGAGGGCTTGCCGCCGGCGGGGAGCTCGACGGCGTGCGGCTCCTGGGCCCGGACACGGTGGAGGAGGCGCTGCGCCCGCAGGCAAGCGGCTGGGACGAGCTGCTCGAGGACGACGCGGTCTGGAGCCTGGGCTTCCGGGTCGACGGCGACGACGGCGGCTTCGGCCTCGGCGGTGTCGGCGGCTTCGCCGGCTACGGCATCCGCCGACCGGGCCTCGCGCTCGGCTTCGGCTACGTCACGTGCCGCCTTGGCGGCTACGAGCGCACCGAGGCCTGCGAGGACGCGCTCGAAGAGGCACTGCGCGGGCTCTCCTAGGGATCGAGCTCCCGTGGCACGACGAAGCCCTCGAGCTCCGCGCCGCCCTCGTCCAGCTCCGCCCAGGTCGTGGAGAACGCCAGGCTCGCCAGCGCCCCGGTGGGAAAGCGGTCGAGGACGTCGCCGCGGTCCGTGAGAAAGAGCGCCAGCTCGTGCAGTGTGGGGTTGTGCCCGATCACCAGCGCCGACGACACCGCCTCGTCGACCTCGCGCACGCGCGCGAGGACCTCGGGCATCCCCGCGCCGTACAGACTGTCCTCGAGCTCGATCTCGAGGTCTTCTTCGAGGACGGGCAGGAGAGCCGCCAGCGTCTCGCGGGTGCGTAGCGCGGTGGAGCAGAGGACGAGCTGGGGCGCGATCCCCTCGCGGCGCAGGTGCTCGGCGATCCTCGCGGCGGCCTTCTGCCCGCGGGGAGCAAGCGGCCGGTCGTAGTCGGCCAGGCCGGGGTCGTCCCAGCTCGATTTCGCGTGCCGGAGCAGGTGAAGGCGCCTCATCGGCCACAATTCTCCCCTGGAAGACCTACGATTGCCGGGAAGGAGACAGGCCCTGCCAGCCCGAACTCCCGATCCGTGCCCGACTTGGCCGGCCTGAAGGAGGCCGCCGTCCGCCCTTCGACGCGCGTCCGCCGCTCCCTCGCCATCGTCCTCGGCGTCCTTCTCGAGGGGCTCGTCACGCTGCTCGGCGACTGGCATGACCGCTACCCGGGGGTCGCCGTGGCCGCCGGGCTCCTGATCGCAGCCGGGGCCGGCGCCCTGGGCGGGATCTGGAGCGGGCTCGCGGTCGCGGGCGCGGGCTGGACCCTCCACTTCTTCTTCGTCGCCGACCAGGCGCTTCGCGCGCTGATCGCGCTGCCGGCGTGGCTCGCCGTCGGCGCGCTCGCCGGCTGGCTCGCCACGGGCCGGCGCCAGACCTCGCGAGAGCGCAGCCTGGTCTTCGGCGAGCTCGGCGCCGTCCGCGACTCGGCCTCCGAGGCGATCATCGGCATCGACCTCGAAGGGACGATCGTCAGCTGGAGCGCCGGCGCGGAGGCGACGTACGGCTACCCGCCCGAGGAGGCCGTCGGCCGGCCGATCTCGCTGCTCGCGCCGGAGACCGACAGCGACGAGTCGATGCGCCCGGCCGTCGCCGCGCAGCTCGGCCAGCGCTTCGACGTCCCCAGCACCGTCCACCGCCACAAGGACGGCGACGACCTCGCGGTCTCGCTCACCGTCGCGCCGATCCCGAACGAAGACGGCGGGCCCACCGGCGCCGTCGTGATCACGCGCGACATCGGCGAGCCCCAGCGCGCCGAGGCCCGGCAGCGAGAGAGCGAGGCGAAGTACCGCGCGCTCACCGAGCAGCTGCCGACGATCACCTACGTCCACCCCCTCGGCGAGCGCGGAACGCCCCTCTACGTGAGCCCCCAGGTCTTCGCTGTGCTCGGCTACTCGGCGGACGAGTGGCTCGCCAAGCCGAATCTCTTCTTCCAGCTCGTCCACCAGGAGGACCGCGAGCGGGTCACGGCGGAGATCGCAGCAGCCGCCACCGGCGCACGGCCGCTGCGGTGCGAGTACCGGATGCTCTCACGGGACGGGCGGGTCGTTTGGGTACACGACCAGGCCGTGACCGTGCGCGACGACGACGGCCGCCCCCTCTACATCCAGGGCTTCCTCCTCGACGTGAGCGAGCGCAGGCACGCCGGCGAGGAGCGGGAGCGCCTGCTCGCCGCAGAGCGGGCGGCCGCCTCGGAGGCCCTCGACCGGCAGCGGAAGCTCGACGTCCTCGCGCGAGCGGGAGAGATCCTCGGCTCGTCGCCCAACTACCAGGCCGCCTTGCGGCGCGTCGCCGACCTGGCCGTGCGGGAGCTGGCCGACTGGTGCCTCGTCGACCTGCTGGACGACGACGGGACGGGGACTCGCCTGGCCGCCGTGCACGCCGGGCCCGGAATGCCGCCGGGGCCGGTGCCGGGGCCCGTGCCCGAGCCGGAGATACTCGAGGTGGCGAACCGCGGCCGGCCCGAGCTCTCCGAGTCACGCATGTGCGTGCCCTTGCGCACCCGCGGCCGCACGCTCGGCGCCCTCACGCTGCTGACGCGCGCGCCCGGGCGCTCGTACGGCGCGGACGACATCGCCGTCGCGCAGGATCTCGCCGGCATGGCCGCGCTGGCGATCGACAACGCACGCCTCACGCGCGAGGTGGAGGAGTCCGCGGACGCAGCCCGGGTCCTCACCTACGTCGCCGACGGCGTCGTCCTCGTCGACCAGACCGGGACGATTCGTCTCTGGAATCCGGCCGCAGAGGCGATCGCGGGCCTCACCCGCGACGAGGTGCTCGGCCGCGCCGCCGGTGACGCGATCGCCAGCTGGAAGGGGATCGCAGACCGGATCCCGGTCGGAACGGCCACCGAGCCGGTGCAGCCCGAGACCTTTCCGCTGGAGACGGCGCACGGCGAGCGCTGGGTCTCCATCTCCGGCGTCGACTTCTTCGGCGGCATCGTCTACGCCTTCCGCGACGTGACCGACGCGCGGCGGCTCGAGGAGCTGAAGGCCGACTTCGTCGCCACCGCCTCCCACGAGCTTCGCACGCCGCTGGCCGCCGTCTACGGCGCCGCCCAGACGCTGCGCCGGCACGACTTCGCGCTCGACGAGGCCGGACGCAACCGCTTCGTCTCGCTCATCGTCGACGAGTCCGAGCGCCTGAACCGGATCGTCAACGAGATCCTCCTGGCCAACCAGCTCGACGCCGGCCGGCTCGACCTCGTGGACGAGCCCTTCGACGCCGGCGACCTCGTCCACCGCGCCGTCGAGTCCGCGCGGGAGCACGGGCCGCCCGGGATCCGCTTCGAGACGATCGTCTCCGACCCATCCCCGTCGGTGGCGGCCGACCGCGACCGCGTGCGCCAGGTGCTCGTCAACCTCGTGGAGAACGCGATCAAGTACTCGCCTGACGGAGGCCTCATCCAGGTGGGCGTGCAGTCCGCCGAGGGCGTCGTCTGCTTCCACGTCCGCGACGAGGGCCTCGGCATCCCGGCCGGCGAGCAGGCGCGGATCTTCGAGAAGTTCTACCGCCTCGACCCCGAGATGACCCGCGGGATCGGCGGCACCGGCCTCGGTCTCTACATCTGCAGCGAGCTGCTCGAGCGCATGGACGGCCGCATCTGGGTGGAGTCGCAGGAGGGAGTCGGCTCGACCTTCTCCTTCGAGCTCCCGGCGGCCGATGCAACCGCGGCCCGCCCCGGCGTCGGCGAGCCCCGCGAGCTGACCGACGCGCTGCGCCCTTCGGGGCCCGGCCCGATCGCCGGCCCCGGCTAGCCGCTCGCGTCCCGGGCCCGCAGGGCGCGCAGCTCCGCGAGCTCGCGCTCGGTCGGCGGCTCCGTCACCTCGAGCGGCTCGCGGACGCGCAGCGGCCAGCCGGTCGCCTCCAGCACCTGCTCGACCTCGACGCCGGAATGGATCGCAGTGAGCTCCAGCTCGCCGTCCTCTCCCGGGCGCAGGACGCCCAGATCCGTGATCACGGTGAAGGCGTCACCACCCCGGCCGAGCGACGTGACGAAGTCGAGGCGCTCGACGAACGCGCGCGACGAATGGCGAAGGAGCACGATCACCGACTTCGCGGCCGCGGCGATCTCCGGCGCGCCGCCTGCCCCGGGGAGGCGGACCTTCGGGTGGTCGTAGGGCCCGATCACGGTCGTGTTGATGTTCCCGTGCTTGTCGATCTGCGCCGCCCCGAGGAAGCCGACGTCGATGCGCCCGCCGCCGATCCAGTAGCTGAACATCTCGGGCACGGACACGAGCTCGTCGGCGGTCGCCGCCAGGTCGTCGTCTCCGATCGAGAGCGGAAGCCGCAGCGGCCTGGCGCCGATCGCCCCGGACTCGTAGACGAGCACGCAGTCGGGGGCGTGCAGCCGGCGGGCGAGGTTCGCGGCGGCGTTCGGCGGCCCGACTCCGACGAGGCAGACCTGGCCGTCGGCCAGCTCGCGCGCCGCGTGGACGGTCATCACCTCCTCCGGCGTCGGGGCCGTCACCGGCGCTCCAGGACGTTTTCCCGCATCCAGGCGGCGAAGCGGTCGCGGTCGCGCGAGATCTCGTCCCACTCGGCGTAGAAGGCGTTGTCGCGCACCGAGTAGCCCGCCGCGTACGAAGGCCAGGCACCGCCGGGGACGACGACGATTGCATCGAGCACCCAGGCGGGAAGGAAGACCGCGTGCGGTCGCGGCTCGAGCTCGTCGACCACCTCTTCCACGGTCACGATCGCGCGCCCGGCGGCGAGCACCGCCTCCTTCTGCACGCCGGCGATGCCCCAGAGCAGCACGTTGCCGCGCCGGTCGGCGTGCTGCGCGTGGATGATCGCGACGTCGGGGTTCAGCGCCCGGACGGCCATGACTCGCTCGCCGGTGAACGGGCTCTCGACCGGCGCGATCGAGTCGTTCTGCGCCAGGAGGTCGGTGCCCTCGTATCCCCGCAGGACTCCGAAAGGCAGGTGGGCGGCGCCTGCCGCATAGGCTGCAGCCAGTCCGGCGTGCGAATGCTCGACGACCGCAAGCTCGCGCGGCCAGCCGTGCTCGACGGCGTCGCGGAACCGGTGCAGGGAGCCGACTCCAGGGTTGCCGCCGTAGGAGAAGGTCAGCTGCCTGGCGCAGCCCATCCCGATCAGCTGGTCGTAGATGACGTCGGGCGTCATCCGGACGAGCGACAGCTCCGTTCGGCCCTGCCGGATGACCTCGTGCCCGGCCGCGAAAGGGACGAGGTGCGTGAAGCCCTCGAGGGCGACGAGGTCGCCGTCGTGGACGTGCTCGGCGACCGCGTCCGCGAGCGGCTTGACCGTCGCAGGGGCCCGGCTCACGAGAGGCGGTTGGTCGTGCCGAGGCCGCAGTCGGTTCCGGCGATGTCGGCGAAGCGAAGGATCCGCTCGGCGGCGAAGGCCTGGTCCACCGCCCGCTCCGGTCGGGGCAGGCGCCCGGCGTGGGTGGTGAAAATGCGATCGAACGCCATGTGCAGGGCCGCTAGTCCTCGGCGGCGAGGACCATACGGCTTGACCGCGGACACGGCGTAGACGAGGGCCACCGAGCCTACGCCCGTGATCACCGCGATCCAGGTTTGAGCTGGAGCGACACTAGACGTCGATTGCGGACGGAAAATGGCGTCGGAGACTAGACCTCGACGCCGTACGCCTCGGTGAAGGCCTCCTCCGCGTAGGCGAGCGAGGCGTAGGCGAAGCCGCCCTGGCCCCAGTCGGTCCCCCAGCTGTTGCGGACGATGAAACGCCCGGGCCGGTAGCCGACGAGCGCCACCGCGTGGCCGCCTCGGGCCGTGTCCGGCTTGTATTCGTCCATGTTCCCGCCGGTGGCCGACGCGTGGTCCCACGTGCTGTCGACGCTGAGCCTGGTCAGGATCGGGCCTTTCGTGGCGAGCCACGTGCGCCAGTTCGTCGTGTTCGTGCCGAGGTTGAAGTAGGCCAGGATCTTGAGCTGGGACGCGGTCGCGTAGAACGTGTTCGACTGGCCCGGGTAGAGCTTCCCGGTGGCGAACGGGAGCACCGAGTCGCGGACGACGCCGAACTTGCGCGCGATGTCGAGGGCCGACTTGAGGCTCGTCCCCTCGGTCTCGATGAACGTGGTCGGCCGCGTGATGAACTGGTCCGTTTCCTTGGAGGCCATCCAGACGAAGCGCGGCGACAGCAGGTCCGCCTGGGCGATCCGCCCGGCCTTCACGAAGTGCCAGCGGAGCACCGAGTCGGCGGTCGCCCAGCCGACACAGGAACCGGTCGAGCCCTGGTCGGCGATCTTCCACCACGACGAGCGCAGGTCCTTCGACGAAGGGACGGCGGGCGCCGCCGCGACCATGTCGGCCTCCTGGGCCGTCTCGAACGTCCAGTCCTCGTCGGTCTTCGGCGACGGCTTGACGTTGAGGATCCGCTTCGGCTGGCGCTTGGCCGGCTTCCGCCTCGTGGTCTTTCGTGGTCTGGCCACTGGGCACCTCCTCGAGCGGTGAATGTGAGCGCGGCGCCGAGTCTAGACCTCGCGTAGCCTCCTCGCGTTGCGCCGCCTGCTGGTCTACGCCGCCGTGCTCGTCCTCGGAGCCCTCTCGCTTCGCCTCGCGGTCGTCCCGGCCGAGGTCTGCCCTCCGGTCGACCCTGCGGCGGTGCGGGCCTCCGTGGCCGAGGCCGCCGGCTGGCTCGAGCGCGGGGAGCGACCCGACGGCCGCTACACCTACGGCTACGACCGGAAGCTCGACGCCGTCTCCGCCGACTACAACATCACGCGCCACGCGGGCGTGATGATGGGCCTCTACCGGCTCGCCGGGGCGACCGGCGACCAGAAGGCCCTCGCGGGGGCCGAGCACGGGCTCCCGTTCGTGCATGCGAACCTCTTCCGGCACGGGAACTGGACGGCGTTCACGGAGCCGGGACAGGACCCGCGGCTCGGCGCGAGCGCGCTCCTGGCGATCGCGCTCATCCACCGCCGCCTGGCCACCGGAGACGAGAGCGAGGACGATCTGATTCGCGGGCTCGCCCGCTTCCTCGTCGCCCAGCAGCAGCCCGACGGCAGCGTCCTGGGGCGCTGGAGCACCGCGACCGGGAGCGCCGTCCCCGGCGAGTACGCCACCTTCGGAACCGGCCAGGCGCTCTGGACGTTCGCGCTCCTCGACAAGCTCTTCCCGAGCGAGGGCTGGGGCGAGCCTGCCCGGCGGCTCGCGCGCTACGTGGCCACCCGCCGCGACGACGTCGAGGGCTACACGCTCACCTTCCCGGACCACTGGGCGGCCTACGCGCTCGCGGAGCTCGGACCCGACCGGCTGGGCGAGCCGGAGATCGCCTACGCGCGCGACCTCGCAGGCATCTTCGGCCTCAACTCCCGACTCGAGTCACAGAGCGGGCAGGGCGGCATCAACCGCCTGCTGCGCGGCGAGCCCGCCTCCGGCGCGGGCCTCGGCACTCTGACCGAGGGACTGGCGGCGCTCTGGCGGTTGAGCGTCGCCGATCCCCGGCTCGCCGGCCTGACGACGAATCTCTCCGCACGCCTTCGCTGCACCGCCGGACGGACGGTCGAGCGCCAGATCGACCCGGTCGAGGCGGAAGAGGCCCCGCGCCCGTTGCTCGCCCGCGGCGCCTGGTTCACCGAGGGCGGTTACACGCAGATGGACCACCAGCGCCACCCTCTCTCCGGGCTGCTCGCGACGCTACCCGTGCTCGAGGCGGAGCGCGAGCGATGAGCTTCGCCTTCCTGCTCTTCGCCCTCGCGGCGTCGGTGAACCCGTGCCGCGTGCGGCTCGTCCTCCCCGAACGGCGGGCGGCGGTCGCGCTCGGGGCGCTCCTCGCGCTGGGCACCGCCGCCGCCGTAGCGGCGGTCGGGGGCGCCTTTCTGGACGCCATCGACGTCTCCCCCGAGACCTTCAGGCTCGCGGCCGCGGTCGTCCTGGCGATCGAGGGCGCCCGCGCGCTCGTGCTCGCGCGACCGGCTGCCGAGCCCGAGCTGGGCGGGCTCGCGGCGGCGCTCGTCCCGGTGGCGTTTCCCCTCCTCCTGACGCCGGGCGTGGTCGCGCTGGCGCTGGCGGCCGGAGGCGACGGGATCGCAGCCGAGGCCGTCGGAGCGCTCGGGGCGGTCTTCGCCCTCGTCCTCCTGACGAGCTCGATCCCGCGCGGGGAGCGGAACGACGCGCTGCTCGCGGCAGGCGGCCGGCTGCTCGGAGCGGCCGAGATCGCCGCGGGCATCGCGCTGGCGGTCGACTCGCTGCACGACGTCTAGGCGCCGGCTGCCCCCAGGCATACGTTGCCAATAGTCGTCGTCCTCTATGTCGTCACCTACGGCCTTCTCGTGAAGTGCCTCAACGCGACGCTCCTGATGCAGACTGCGACCCACACCACGCTCGTGGGCCAAGCGCTCGTCAACGGCGTCCGACGAACTATCGGATCGACGCCGACGACCTGGGACATCCCGGCCGTAACCACGACGTCTTTGAGCTCCAGACGGACAGCGGCTTCCACGCCGAAGGCGTGCTCGAAGTGGGCGAGATCAAGATCTTCGACTGACGTCTCCTCCCTGGGCGGGCCGTGTCCCGACGCGGCCCGCCCTTCCGCACCGGGTTCCATCTCGCATCGGTTTCTCGTAACATCGGCCACAAAGCTCGGAAGGAGGGGCCATGAGATCCCGCCGACACCTACTTGCCCTCGCGTTGGCAGTGCTGGCCTGGCTGTGCCCGGCCGGATACGCGCAGGCGTCCGGCTCCGTGCCGAAGCTGCTGAAGAAGTTCCAGCCGGTCCTGGTCTTCCATCCCGGGGAAGAGCTCCGCCCGACCCGGGTGGAGTCCTTCGTCCGCGACTCGAACCTCGAGGCGGCCACGGGCCCGAACAGCTGGATCATCGTCGATCCGAACCCGACCGCGGACGGGCTCCCCACGACCAGCCCGCCCGTCTGGCGGCTGAACCAGCGGACGTGCTTCGCCGGAGCGCCGCTCGGCGACCTCGCCTGCTACGCGGCGGGCGCGGCTGACGAGCCCGGCGTGACCGTCTACGGCCGCGTCGCGCGGGACGGGAAGAGCATCGTCCTGCAGTACTGGCTCTTCTACTACGACAACCTGTACCGCTATCCGTTCCTGCCGCTCGGGGCGATCTGGCAGTCGCACGAGGGCGACTGGGAGGTCGTCAACATCGTCCTCTCGAACGCGAAGAGACCGCTCTCGGTCGGCCTCAGCCAGCACTGCGGCGGCGAGACCCGCCCGTGGGCGGAGACGGAGCGCCGGGACGGGCACGCGACCGTCTACGTCGGGCTCGGCTCCCACGCCAACTACTTCGACCCGGGCCTGCACGAGCTCGACCGCGCCTGCCTGCCCAGCCAGGTGATCGCGTTCTTCCAGCAGGCCGGCCTGCCGCTCCCGGCGGACGTCGCGGCTTCCGGCCCGGTGGTCGGCCCGAAGCGGCTCGGGATCACCCCGGCCGCGATCGCGGCCGTGAGGGACAGCTCGCCGGAGTGGATCGGCTTCCCCGGCTTCTGGGGAGAGCTGGAGTACTTCAGCGCGCCGCCCCCGATCGGCACGATCCCCTTCGGGGCCTCGCCGGTCGGCCCCGCCTTCCACGCGGTCTGGCAAGAGCCGCTCGCCACGCTGGCGACCTGGCGGTGATGCGAGCTCACCTTGATGGAGGCAGCTCGACCGCGTGGAGCCCGTTGGACCCGACCAGCGCGAGGCGCCTCCTCCGGGCCTCGCGCGCGGGACCCTGGCTCGCCTAGCTGACAGGCTCGGCGACGACCGGGTTCCGAAGCAGTCCGATGCCCTCGATCTCGACCTCGACCACGTCCCCGGGCGCTAAAGCAACCGGCGGGTCGCGGAAGACCCCGACGCCGGCCGGCGTCCCGGTCAGGATGACGTCGCCGGGCTCGAGCGTGAACACAGTCGACGCGTGGGCTACGAGCTCGCGGACGCCGAAGATCAGCTCGCTCGTACGGGAGTCCTGGAGCGGCTTGCCGTTGAGACGCTGCACGATCCGCAGGTCGCCCGCGTCGCCGAGCGTCTCGACAGGGACGATCTCCGGGAGGATCGGGCAGAAGGAGTCGAAGCTCTTGCTCCTGAGCCACTGGCCGTCCCTGCGCTGGAGGTCACGGGCGCTGACGTCGTTCGCGCAGGTGTAGCCGGCCACGATCGAGAGCGCGTCGGCCGCCTCGACCCGCCGCCCTCGCCCGCCGACGACAACGACGAGCTCGGCCTCCGCGTCTACGTGCGCGGTCTCGGGCGGGAGGACGATCGGGTCACCGGGGCCGGAGAGCGCGTTTCCGAACTTGCCGAAGAGCAGCGGCTCGCCCGGAGGCTCGACTCCCTGCTCGGTCGCGTGGTCGCGGTAGTTGAGGCCGACGCAGACGATCTTTCCAGGATCGGGCCGCCGAAAGCGCTCCTGCCAGAGCCGGTTCAAGGGTTCGAGACTCACCGGGCGGGCATTCTGCCAGCGTCGCGCGTGGTTTAGGGAAGGATCGGAACGCCTACACCGTCTAGTAGGGCAGGAGACGGCATGGCGGTTATCGACATCATCGAACACGAGCTCAGCGCCCTCGAGACCGAGGAGGAGCGGGTGCTCTCGTGGCGCCGCGCGAGCCTCCAGGCGGCCGGCTACGACCAGCGGCTCAGCCTCAAGCTCGCGCTCCGCCCGGACGTCGACCTCCATCTCGCCGTCCGGCTCGGCCGCAACGGCTGCCCGCCGGACACGGCCGCGCGCATCCTCCTCTAGGAGGGAGTGGCGGAACGTGGTTCGCCGTCGGGGTGCGATGGTCGTTCCGAGGCACGGACGCAGGGAGCGCTCGTAGCCAAAGCTACGGGCGCGACTGAGGACACAGCCTCGGGGCGAGCAGCGTGGCCCGGCGGCACAGCCCGCGTTTCGTCAAACCCACCTAGGTCGCGCCGGCGTTGTCGGCCAGGCGCTGCGCCATGCTCTCCATGATCGGCCACGCGACCTGCGGGTTCGCCTCGACGAAGGGCCGGAACTCCCACGCGCCGAGGGCGAAGCAGCGCAGCTCGTTGTCGGCCGTGACCGTCGCGGTGCGCGGCTGGTCGTAGAAGAGGGCAATCTCGCCGAAGTAGTCGCCGGGGCCGAGCACGGCCCTCCTCTCGCCACCGACGACCACGGAGGCGCTCCCGTCGGCGATGACGAAGAAGGCCAGCACGCGCGCACCCCGCTCGCCCTCCCGCGTGATCGTGGCTCCCTGCGAGAAGGTGTGCTCCTTGAACTGCGTGGCAAGACGCTCGAGCTCCGGCCTCTCGAGGCCTGCGAGCAACGGCACCTGGCTAAGGGCCTCGACCTCGACCGCCACGGGCGAGGATCATAACCGCCCGACAATTACCTACTGGCGCAGGTCGCGGCGCTCGAGGCCGACGGCCGCGACGGCGACGAGCACCGCGGTCGCGACAGCGAGGATCGCCCAGCCCGACCAGGGAGCCCCCTCGCGCAGCGGATTGCGGCCGATCGCCTGGTAGTAGGGCGATACAGGTCGCCAGGAATCGAGCACGTCGACCGCCTGTCCGAGCCCGTCCAGGAGCCAGGAGGCGACGGCGACGCCGGCGGCGACCGCAATCGCCCGAGCGCGCCCGGGCCGGACCGAGCCTGCGGCGAGCGCGATCGTGCCGAAGAGGAGAGCCAGGACCCCGACGCTCACGGAGGCCGCGACCACACGGTCGAAGCCGATCTCGAGGTCGACGAGCCACGAGCCGACTGCGACGGTCGCGAGCAGGACGAGCGCCAGCGCCGAAACGAGCACCGCGAGCGCGAGGAACCGCTGCACGACGTAGTCGCGGCGGCGCAGCGGGTGGGCCAGCAGGAAGTCGAGCGTCCCTCGCTCCTCGTCCCCCGCAACGGCGCCGGCGCCGGCGCCGATCGCGAAGATGAGCAGGACGAGCGGGGCCATCAGCGCGTAGATCTGGCTGTTGAGGTAGCCCGCAGGGCTGGCGATGTCGAGCTCGCCTCCGGCGAACAGGCCACGGAGCGACTCGGGGAGGTCCTTCACGTAGTCGTTGATGGCGGTGTCGTCGCGAATCGACGGGTAGAAGGCGACGTTGAGCGCGACCAGGGCGACCAGTCCCAGCGACCACCAGAGCAACGAGCGCCGTCGCTCGCCGAGCGCCTGGGTGAGAACCTCAGCCATGCGCCCGCCCGTAGAAGGAGAGGAAGATCTCGTCCAGCTCGAGCGGCTCGCTGGTAAAGGTCTGCACCGGAAGCTTCGCCAGCTCCTTGATCAGCGGATCCATCGACCCCTGGATCTCGAGCCGGACGACGTCGCCGTCGCGAGAGAACGCCCGCACCCCCGGCACGTTTCGGAGGCCGTCGGCGCCCTCCGTCGAAGCAGCCAGGCGGACCTCGACCTTGCGGGCCGCGCGCTCCTTGAGGGCCGCGATCGCCTCGACGGCCACCAGCCGGCCTTCCCTGACGATGCCGACGCGCTCGGCCACGTGCTCGACCTGGTCGAGCTCGTGTGAGGAGAGGAAGACCGTCCGGCCCGCGGCCGCCCGCTCGCGGATGAGGTCGAGCACGTCCTGCTGGCGAAGGGGGTCGAGCCCGCTGGTCGGCTCGTCGAGAATCAGGAGCTCGGGGTCGTGCATGAAGGCGGCGACGATGCCCACCTTCTGCTTGTTGCCCTTCGAAAGGTCGCCGATCCGTCGCTCGAGGTCGAGCTCGAGGCGGCTCGCGAGCTGCTCGATCGCGCGCCGGTCGACGCCTCCGCGCAGGCGTCCGAGGTACGAGAGGAAGCCGATTGCCGTGCTCTGGCTCGGCGGCTTCAGCTCCCCGGGGAGGTAGCCCGTCAACCGGCGCGCCTCAAGGCTTTGGGCCTGGACGTCGAGCCCGGCGACCGCGGCGCTGCCGCGAGTCGGCCGGATCAGGTCGAGCAGAAGGCGGATCGTCGTCGTCTTCCCGGCTCCGTTCGGGCCCAGGTAGCCGAAGACCTCGCCGCGTTCCACGCGCAAGTCGAGGTCTTCGATCCCGCGCTGCGAGCCGTAGAACTTGGTCAGGCCGGCGGTCTCGATCGCGGGGACACTCACGGCAGCAGGCTATCCGCCACTCAGGTCCCTCCGACCCCTCCTGCACACTGTCGCGCAGTGCAGCGCTCCGTTCTGGTCCGAGTGCTCGCCGGGCTAGTTCTCCTTCTTGTCGCTGCGACCGTCACGGGCATGATCCTGCTCTGGCCCGAGAACACCGAGATCCCGAGGCCGAAAGAGCTTGGCGCCGCGCCCCACACGGAGAAGGCCGAGGTCGTCGGTGTCCAGGCGACCCCGTGCGGGCTGGGAGCAGGGCGCGACGACTGCCTGAAGGTCAGCGCCGAGCTCCGCAGTGGGCCGGACGAGGGCGACGAGGTGACCTTCACGTTCGCCGCCGCCGAGGGAGAGTTCGACGTCGGCGACGACATCCGGGTCTTCAAGAACGAAGTCCCCGAGCTACCGCCTGATGCTCTCACGGCCGGGATCGAGGTCGAGCCGTACTCCTTCTCCGACTTCGAGCGCCGCACCCCCATGCTCGGCCTGGCGATCATGTTCGCCGCGCTCGTCCTGCTCACCGGCCGGTGGCAGGGGTTGCGAGCGCTCGTCGGGCTGGCAGCCAGCCTGGCGGTGATCGTGTTCTTCATCGTCCCGGCCATCCTCGACGGCGAATCGCCGACGGCCGTCGCCTTCGTGGGCGCGCTCGCAATCATGCTGATTACGCTTCCGCTCGCCCACGGAGCCGGCCCGAAGACGATCGCCGCGAGCCTCGGGACAGCCGCCAGCCTGACCATCACGCTCGTGCTCGGTCACGCTTTCATCGACCTGGCCCACCTGAGCGGCGTTTCCTCCGAGGAGGCCGTCTACCTGCGGGCGACCCAGGGCGGCCTCTCGCTCCAGGGCCTGCTGCTCGCCGGCATGGTGATCGCGGCGCTGGGTGTCCTCGACGACCTGACCGTCTCCCAGTCGTCGACGGTGATGGCCCTCCGCCGGGCGAACCCGAGCCTGGGCTACGGCGCGCTCTTCCGCTCGGCCCTCCAGGTGGGTCACGACCACATCGCCGCCACGGTGAACACACTCGTGCTCGCGTACGCCGGCGCCTCGCTGCCGGTGCTCCTGATCTTCAGCCTGGGCGACACGCCGTTCTCCGATGCGATCAACTTCGAGGCGGTGGCCGAGGCTGTCGTCGCCACCCTGGTCGGCTCGATCGGGCTGATCGCCGCCGTTCCGATCACCACGGCCCTCGCAGGACTTCTGGCGACGCGGGTGGAGCCGGCGGCGCTCGCCTCCGCCGGACACGCTCACTAGCTCCCGTCGTTACGCTGGCGCCGATGCAACTACCGGAGCACGTGGCGGTGGTGGGCGCCGGCACGATGGGCGCCGGGATCGCGCGGGTCTTCGCCGAGGCCGGCGCGTCGGTGCGGCTCTGCGCCCGGCGCGAGTCGAGCCTGGAGACGGCGCGCGGGCGCCTGGGCGAGACGGCCGCACGGGTGCGATTGACGACGTCAGCCGACGAGGCGCTCGACGCGGCGGAGCTCGTGATCGAGACGATCACCGAGGCCGCCGAGCCGAAGCGCACTCTCCTGGCGCAGGCCGAGGAGCGTGCTTCCCCTGACGCGATCCTGACGACGAACACGTCCTCGCTTCCCCTGGCCGCGCTCGCAGGAGCCCTCCGGCGGCCCGAGCGGTTCGCAGGCCTGCACTGGTTCAACCCGCCGGAGCTCGTCGAGCTCGTCGAGGTCGTGGGAGGCGAGCGCACGTCGCCCGAGACCCTCGAGGCTCTGGCGGGCTGGATGGAGGAGCTCGGCAAGGCCCCCGTCGTCGTCCGCCGGGACGTCCCCGGCTTCGTGGCCAACCGACTCCAGTATGCGCTCCTCCGGGAGGCCTACGCGCTCGTCGACGCCGGCGTCTGCTCGTTCGCCGACGTCGATCGCGCGGTCACCCACGGCCTCGGTGCGCGCTGGGCGGCGATCGGGCCGTTCGAGACGATGGACCTCGCCGGTCTCGACGTCCACGCCGCCGTCGCCGCGAACCTCTGGCCCGAGCTCGCACGGGAGAGCGAGCCCTCGCCGTCGATCGCGCGCGCCCTCGAGTCCGGTGCCCTGGGCGTCAAGAGCGGGAGAGGGCTGCGCGGCGAGTACGAGCCCGCAGACGCGGCTGCCCTCGTCGCCAGACGAGATCGGGTGCTCCGCGGGGTGCCGCGGCTGCGAGACGGCACCGACACCGGCTAGACGGCCTTCCGGGCTAGGCAGAGCGCGAAGTCGCCGGCGTCGTCCGCCCACCAGGCATCCAGGCGGAGACCGGCTCCGGCGAGCTCCCGCCCAATGCCCTCGCGGCGGAACTTCGTCGAGATCTCGGTGCGGAGAGCCTCGCCCTCGTTGAACTCGACCACGAGGTCGATCGCCGGCAGCGTCACGGTCTGCGGCGCGAGCGAGCGGACGACCATCTCCATCCGCTCGAGCTCGGCGTTCCAGGCCGCCTCGGAGCGGAAGCGCGCCGGCCGGAAGTCCGCGGCGAGCTCGCGGTTGAGGATGGGGAGGACGTTCGCGATCAGCTCGGCGGAGAGCCCGTCGGGATCGTTGTATGCGGCGAGGATCCGCTCGACCGGCTTGACGAGATCCAGCCCGAGGAGGAGCGCCTCGTCAGGCACGAGCACTGCCGCGATGGCCGCAAGGAGCGCAGCTCGGTCTTCCGGGTCGAGCGCGCCGATCGTGGAGCCGAGGCAGACGACGAGGGTTTCCCCGGCCGGAGCCGGCAGGTGCCGCTCGAAGTCTCCGACCACGCCGACGACCTCGAGGCCCGGGTACGACTCCGCGAGGCGCGGCCCGGCCTCGGCGAGCGCGCTCTCGCTCACGTCGACGGCGACGAACCGCGCCAGGCCGGGCAGGGCATCGAGCAGAACCCTCGTCTTGACCGACGAGCCCGAGCCGAGCTCGATCACGGTGCGAGGCCGGGCCAGTGCGCCGATCTCCCCGGCCCGGGCCTCCAGGATCGCGCGCTCGGCGCGGGGCAGGTAGTAGGCGGGAAGCTCCATGATCCGCTCGTAGAGCGCCGAGCCCCGCGCGTCCCAGATCCAGCGGGACCTCAGCCGTTTCGGCGTCGCGGTCAGCCCCTCGCGGGCTTCTCGGCGGAGCTGCGCGGCGAGGTCGTCGGGGTGCAGCAGGCGCTCGAGGCGGAAGCTCAAGCGCCGGCTGGCCCGCGGGAGGGCAGGTTCAGGCCGTGCCGGGCCGCCTCGGCGAGCGCCTCCGGGTAACCGGCGTCCGCGTAGCGGGCGACGCCGAGGGCCGGGTCGGTCCAGAAGACGCGGCGAAGCTTGCGCTCGGCCAGATCGCTTCCGTCGGCGACGACGACCAGGCCGGAGTGGATCGAGCGGCCGACTCCGACGCCGCCACCGTTTCCGACCGCGACCCAGCTCGCCCCCTGAGCGGCGTTGAGGAGGGCCGAGAGGACGGGCCAGTCGGCGATCGCGTCGCTGCCGTCGCGCATCCCCTCGGTCTCGCGCGTCGGCGAGGCGACCGACGCCGGATCCATGTGGTCGCGCCCGAGGGCAAGCGGACCGCAGGCGCCGGAGCGAACGAGGTCGTTGAGCGCAAGGGCCACCCGGTCGCGCTCGCCGAGGCCGAGCCAGCAGATGCGTGCTGGAAGCCCTTGGACGGGGACGCGGTCGCGCGCAAGCTCGATCCAGGAGCGCAGCGAGTCGGTGCCGACGGCCCCGACGACGGCGTCCTCGCTGCGGCGCAGGTCGGCCTCCTCGCCGCTGAGGCAGATCCAGCGAAACGGACCGACCCCCCGCGCGAGGATCGGCCGGACATAGGCCGAGACGAAGCCGGGTAGCGTCGCGGCGGCGCCGACCCCGTGGGCAACTGCCTGGGAGCGAAGACCGTTCCCGTACTCGAAGACGACCGCGCCCCGCTCCCGGTAGCCGAGCATCGCCTCGACGTGGACCGCCAGCGAGCCGAAGACGGCACGGCGAAAGGCCGGGTCCTCGGTGTCCGCGTCGGCGGCCTGCGCGGCCGTGTAACCGCGCGGCACGTAGCCCCGCAGCGGGTCGTGGGCAGCCGTCTGGTCGGTGACGACGTCGAACTCCACGCCCTCGGCGAGCAGGCGCGGGGCGACGTCGGCCGCGTTGCCGACGAGCGCCACGGTGCCCGGGCCGCCCGGGTCGAGGTGCGCTGCGAGCGCCTCGTCGTAACCGGCGACGAGGTCGACCCAGCCGTCGCGGAGCCGGCGCTCGGCGCGTGCCGGGTCGACCTCGACGACCAGGGCGCGGCCGCCGTTGCGGGTCACGGCGAAGCCCTGGGCGCCTCCCATCCCGCCCAGGCCGGCGGTGAGGACCCGCCTGCCGGCGAGCGTGCCGCCGAAGTGCGACTCGGCGACGGCGCGGAACGTCTCGTACGTGAATCCGAGGATGCCTTGCGTGCCGATGTAGAACCAGCCGGCCGCCGTCATCTGCCCGTACATGGTCAGGCCCGCGTCCTCGAGGCGCCGGAACGAGTCCTCGTCCGACCACGCGGGCACGACCATCGCCGTCGAGATGAGCACGCGCGGCGCGTCCGGGTGTGTCGGGAGGACGGCGACCGCCTTCCCGGACTGGACGACCAGCGTCTCGTCGTGGCCCAGGCCCTCGAGCGCGCCCACGATCTCGGAGAGGGCCTCCGGGCTGCGCGCTGCCCGGCCGCGGCCGCCGTAGACGACCAGCGAGCGCGCGTCCTCGGCGACGTCGGGGTCGAGGTTGTTGAGAAGGCAGCGGAGCGCCCCTTCCTGCTCCCAGCCGCGACACCTGAGCTCGCGGCCCCGGGGCGCGCCGCCGAGGAGGAGCGGGTCGGGCACGCGCGGATCGTATCGGCGCGGAAGAAGGGGGCGGCCACGGAGGACGAGCCGGGGCCTGCCCGATGTGACCGCGGACGGCGGCGCCTACGGTCGGGGCATGTCCAAGCAAGGAGGAGTCATGAGCGAAGCTAGCCGTGCCGGATCGCCGGCGCGCCGCCAAGGCCCTCGCCGACGGCCGCCGCGAACCGCTCGATGCTCCGTGCGTCCTGCTCGGCGTGGTCGGGGTTCAGCTCGGTGATCGTCATGCCCGCCAGCCGCGGGCTCGCGAGGAGGGCTCCGAGCGCTCTCATGGCGTGGTCGTAGGCGAGCCCTTCGTTGCGGCCCCAGTTCTCCGAGAGCGGCACGTCCGTGAAGTCGATGACGTCGACGTCGAAGTGCACCAGCAGTCGATCGCAGCGTTCCTCGATCAGCTCGCGCGCGCGAAGCGCGGCCCGCTCCGGGCCGGCGGCGACCTCGTCGACCGGGATCACGGTGATGTCGCGGCGGTCGATCACGGCGCGCTCGAAGGGCGTCGCCTGCTCGCTGCCCCAGGCGAACAGGATGACGTTGTCGGCGTGGAGCAGCGGGGTCCGCGTGCCCACGCGCACCAGCTCCGGCGCGGCTCCCTCCTCGCCCAGCATGTGAGCCAGGCCCATCCAGTCCAGGGCGCCCTCCCGCACGCTGCTCGGGACGTTGAGATCTGCGTGGGTGTCGAAGTAGACCAGCCCAACCCGCTCTTCGGCTGCGAGATGCCCGGCGACCGTGCCGATCCCCACGGTGCAGTCACCCCCGAGCACCAGGGTGGCCTCGCCCGCGGAGACGGCTTCGGCCACGCGCCGGGCGGTGTCACGCACGATCTCCACGACCGTGTCGAGGTTCTGGGCACGCCTATTGTCACGGTCAGGGCGCCACCGCCATGCCGGTCGATCGTCGTGGTCGCGCACCAGAATGCCCGCTTGGTGCAGCGCCTCGACCAGGCCCGCGTCTCGAAGCGCGCGCGGTGCCTGCTCCTGGCCGGGTGCGAAGGCGCCGGCGCTGGTAGGAACGCCGATCAGCCCCAGGGGTCGGCTCACGCTATCTCCCGGCAGGGCCCGCCGAGGCAGCCGCCTGAGCGACGACGCCGGGAAGCCAGGCTCGCACCGCGTCGGCGACGGCGTCGAGGTCCGTCCTCAGGCTGTGGTTGCCCGGCACCTGTGCCACTGTGCGCAGCGCGGTCGCCGGGGGGATCCCGAACGGATCGCTTGCACCCTGCACGACCAGGGTCGGGACGGTCACGTCGTCGAGCTCGGCTAGACGGCTCGCTGCCGGGGCCGCCGCAGACCGGCGCGGCGGTTGCAGCGGGAACGCGAGGCAGAGGACCCCGACGGCGCCGGTCGCCTCGGCGGTGCGGCAGGCCACCCGAGCGCCCAGCGACCGACCGCCGACGACGAGCGGCAACCCCTCCAGCTCGCCCTCACGGAGGCGGTCGACGACCGCCGACCACGCGGTGTCCAGGTGGCGCGCCGGAGCCGGAGAGCGGCGCCCGGCAACGCGATAGGGCTGCTCGACGAGCGCCACGCTCACGGCTTCCGAGAGAGCGACCTCCGTCACGGCCACCAGGTCTCGCGACTCCACGCCTCCAGCGGCGCCGTGACCGAGCACGAGCGCGGCCCGCGGCTGCTGGGCGAGATGCAGGTGGGCGTTCGCCCGACCATGCGGGGTATCGACCTGGACCACCGTCAGGCTGGAGCAGACGCCTCGGGCGCAAGCTCCGGCGCCAGGCCGAAGCGCGGAAAGATCTCGGGGCTGACGAAGGCGGTGATCTCCTTGATCAGTGGGCCCTCGAACGTGAGAACGTCGAGCGCCGCGGCCCGGTAGCGCCCCGTCTCGCCGTCCAGGGAGTAATACGCGACGGCCGGCTGAGCATTGGCGCGAACCGGAACGGCGCGTGCCTCGGCGCAAAATTCGACGGCGGCTTTCGCGAAGGCCGCAATCGTCTCCCGCCCATGCCACCAGCTCGCCCACGGTGGCATCGAGAAGACGGCGTCCTCCGCCAGCAGTGCGCGCAGTGTTTCGACATCCCCCGCCGCCCACGCGTCGACATAGCGCTGGACGAGCTCGCGGATCCGGTCGTCGCCGAGCGTCTGCAGCGTCGCCTGCTGGCTCTGCTCCGGGAGTCGCTCGTCGACCGCCTTGCGGGCCCGTTGCAGCGCGCTGTTCACCGACGCGACCGTTGTGTCGAGCGACTCCGAAACTTCCCGGGCCGAGAAGCCGAGCACCTCCCGCAGAACCAGCACCGCCCGCTGCGTCGCGGGTAGGTGCTGGAGCGCCGCGATGAAGGCGAGCTCCACGGCCTCGCGCTGTTCGTAGCGAGCGTCCGGCCCGGCAGAGCCGTCCGCCAGGCCCAGCTCCTCGTCCGGGTAGGGCTCGACCCAGACCGACTCGACCAGTGGTTGTCCGTGCTCCACGTCCGGGGAGGACGGCGGGCCGTAGTCGACTGGAAGAACGCGTTTCGGCCGCCGCGCGATCGCGTCCAGGCACGCGTTGGTCGCGATCGAGTAGAGCCAGGTGCGAGGCGAGCTTCGGCCGGCGAAGCGGGGCAGCCCGCGCCAGGCGCGCAGCAGGGTTTCCTGGAGAGCGTCCTCGGCATCCTGCAGCGAGCCGAGCATGCGGTAGCAGTGGGCGTGGAGCTCGGCGCGGTGGCGCTCGACGATGCTGCGAAAGGCGTCCTCGTCGCCGCGGCGGGCGGCCTCGAGCAACTCGTGCTCCCCCAGCGAACGTGTCGAGGTGGCGGTCATCTCACCAAGGTAGACCGTTGAGCCGCCGCGAACTCATCGCTCCGGACGATGAGTCCTGCGTGCGGGGTCGGTCCAAGAAGAAAGAGTATGCCGCGCGCCGCTGCCAATCCAGTCGTGCACCTGGAGCTTTGCACCGGCAATCTGCCGCGAGCCTGCGCCTTCTACACGCGCCTGTTCGGCTGGCGGGCAGAGCTGATCGACGCGCGCCCCGGGTCGTATCTCGCACTCGAGCTGGGCAACGGGATCGAGGGCGGCATCGTCGAGCGCGACACGGGGCGCTCCCTGTGGCTGCCGTACGTCGAGGTCGCCGACGTCGTAGCGGCGACCGAGCGGGCGTGTGGGCTCGGAGCCTCGGTGCTCCTCGAGCCCCGAGAGGGCCCCGCCGGCTGGCGAAGCGTCGTGGCCGCGCCCGCGGGCGCCGCGATCGCCCTGTGGCAGTCGAAGGCCTGACGAGGATCGTCGGGGAGCTACGGAGCGGGGGCCGTGGGCTCCTCCAACAGCGAGGCGAGCCCTCGGACGATGATGTCGAGCCCGAACTCGAAGCGCTCGTCGGGCCCGCCCTCGAAGAGCACGTCGAGAAGAGCGAGAGTGTGCGGGAAGAGCGCCGGCGGCAACGATTCCCAGTAGTCCTGGAGCATGGCCAGGATCTCCTCGGGAGGCAGGTCCTCGCCGGTGGGCGAGGCAAGGCCGAGGCTCTCCTCGAAGGAGTACGCGCCGACGTAAAGGCCGAAGAAGTCCCCGACGAGCGCGACGACGCGGTCGGGCAGGCCGGCTCCACGGAGCAGCGCGTGCATCCACTCGACGACCCGCAGGACGTTCGGGCCGACCGGGATGGCCCCAAGCGAGACGCGGGCGATGTCGCGGTGGCTGGTAAGCACCCGGCGCATCTCGCGCCCCACCGTCTTCGCTTGCTCCTGCCAGTCCGCCGGGTCGGGCACCGGCAACTCGATCTCGCCGAAGACGCGGTCGAAGACGAGCTGGAGTAGCTCGTGCTTGCTGCGCACGTGCCAGTAGAGGGCCGAGGGCGCGGTGCCGAGCTCCTCGGCGACCCGGCGCATGCTGGTCGCCTCGAGCCCTTCCCGGTCGATGACGCGCAGCGCAGCCTCGACGATCGCATCGCGACTGAGCGGCGCGCGGGGCGCGGCCCGCGGCTTGCGGGTGCGGAGCCAGGGCGGCTGCGGCACCTCCGCGGCCCCGTCACCTTCGCTGCGAGCTCGGCTCATTTGACAGGGAACAATGTACTGTGCTAGAACACTGTTCGTCAATGACCTATGTTCAAGAAGGAACGGTGTTCACTATGACTGGCGCCGCACAAGAGTACGCCAACGCGATCGAGGCCCAGGGGCTCCGCAAGACGTACAGAGGCGGGGTCCTCGCGCTCGACGGGCTCAGCTTCGAGGTCGAGACGGGCACGATCTTCGGCCTGCTCGGCCCGAATGGGGCCGGCAAGTCGACTGCGGTGAAGATCCTGACCACGCTCTCACGGGCGGACAGCGGCGAGGCGCGCGTGGCCGGCCTCGACGTCGTTCGCGACGCCGAGCGCGTGCGCCGCTCCATCGGGGTCGTCGGGCAGAAGCCCGGCCTCGACCCCGAGGCGACCGGTCGCGAGAACCTGGAGATGCAGGCCGAGATCTACGGCATCCTCGGTGCCGAACGGTACGAGCGCGTCGACGAGCTGCTCGAGCGCTTCGGGCTGGCCGACGCAGGCCGGCGGCTCGCCAAGACGTACTCCGGCGGCATGCAGCGGCGGCTCGACGTCGCTCTCGGGCTGGTGCACCGGCCGAAGGTGCTGTTCCTGGACGAGCCGACCACCGGTCTCGACCCCGAGGCACGCGCGGAGCTGTGGCGAGAGATCGAGCGGCTGGCCGCTGACGAGGAGATGACGATTCTCCTGACGACGCACTACCTCGAGGAGGCAGACCGACTCGCCTCACGGCTCGCGATCGTCGACCGCGGCCGCCTCGTCGCCCAGGGCAGCCCGGAGGAGCTGAAGAGCGAGCTGCGCGGCGACACCGTGCAGGTCGAGCTGGTGGAGCCGAAGAACGGAGAGGCCCTCGCAGCCGTCGGGCAGTTGCCGGGGGTCAGCGAGCTCACAGTCGACGGGCGACTGCTGCGGGCTCGGGTCGACGACGGCGCCGCGGCCATCCCATCCGTCATCTCGGTGCTCGAGCAGGGCGGCCTGCGAATCGCCTCGGCGACGATCGCCCGTCCCTCCCTCGACGACGTCTACCTACGGCATACCGGGCACTCGTTCGAGCAGGCGCACACAGACCGGAAGGAGGTGGCAGCGTGACGCCGTTGCGGCACACGTACCAGGTCGCGCTCCGCTATGTCCGGGCGCTCCTGCGCCAGCCGGCTTGGGTCGGCATCTCACTCGTGCAGCCCATCATCTGGCTGCTCCTCTTCGGTGCGCTGTTCAAGCGCACCGCCGACATCCCCGGCTTCACGGGCGGCTCGTACCTCGAGTTCCTCACGCCCGGCGTCGTCGTCATGCTCGCGATCACCTCCGCGGGCTGGGTCGGGATGGGCTTCATCGAGGACATCAACCGGGGCACGATGGACAGGCTCCTCGTCTCACCGATCTGGCGCGGAGCGCTCAACCTCGGCAGCGTCGCCCAGTCGGTGCTCAGCATCGTCATCCAGAGCGTCATCGTCATCGGCCTCTCGCTGGCGGTCGGCGCCCGCTTCCACAACGGCGCCGCCGGGGTGGCCGTCCTCGTCGCCGTCGCCGGCCTGCTCGGAGCGGTCTTCGCCTCGCTCTCGAACGGCATCGCCATTCTGACTCGGCAGCGCGAGACGCTGATCGGGATAGTCACCATGGTCACGCTGCCGCTGGTGTTCCTCTCCACCGCGCTCATGCAGCAGGCCCTTCTGCCGGGGTGGATTCGCTGGATCGCCAGGTTCAACCCCGTCAACTGGGCAGCCCAGGCAGGTCAGTCGGCGGTTGGACAGGACGCCGACTGGGGGCTGATCGCGTCTCGTGTCGGCTTCCTCGCGCTGCTGCTCGTCGCCAGCGCGGCGTTCGCGACCCGCGCCTTCAACGCCTACCAGCGCTCGATCTGATGCCCACCCCAACACCCATGGAACCGCCCTCGCAAGTCGTCAAGCACCAAGCCCCAAAGGAAGGGAGTCAGCAATGACCATCGCCGTGCTCACCTGGCCCGAGGCAGTCGTCGGGGCGACTTCGATCGCAGCAATCGCCCTCATGCTCAGCATCCTGATCTGGTCGATCTTTCGCACCGGCCAGACCGCGATCAAGCATGAGGACGGCCAATCAAGGCTCATCGAGGGCCTCCGCGTCGAGGTCGACGAGCTCCGTGCCCAGCTCCAGCAGTCCACTCCCCCCAGCCAAGGAGAGACACGCGCCTGATCGAACCGGCGCTAGCCCGATTGGCGTCGCAGGCGCCCGCTGTGAACGACGCCGAACGCGAGCGCGAGGCCAACTGCGACCTCGGTCGCCCAGATGAACCACGGCCCCTGGTAGTAGCCGTTCTTGAGGGGCCACAAGATCGGCTCGGCAAGGAACGGCAACGCGAGCGCGAGACCGGCCGCGACCGGCCTCCCCCGAGAGAGCCGGCTCCCCAGCGCTCCGTACAGACTGCCACCTCGACGGCTTCGGTGTGGCTCGAGCGCTAGGCTACGCGCCTTCCCAGGCCTCGACGACGTCGTGCTGCACGGGCGTCGCGCCGAGCGTCACGGTCCGGTTATCTCGAAACGCGCCGCTTTTCCACATCTCGGGATGCTGCCAACCCAGCTCGGGGCCGAGCACGTACTTGTAGGCGATCTCCTCGCCTTCAGCGCCCACTAGGGCGAAGCGCCAGTGGCGGTCGTCCTCCTGCACCATGGGAACCGGCCGCCAGAGCGGCAGGTTCCCTTCGAGATGGTTGAACGACCCCGCAACCCCCAGGGGCACGTCAGCAGCGACCAGCTCGGGCGGGACCTCGAGAACGAGCGAACACGTCGCGCGCGCCCTTTCGCCGGAGCGGGGCCCGGCGGCGGCTCTCTGGCCGGTGGCCGGTCGCGCGCGCGATCGCGTCCACGATTTCGCCTGCGAACTCACGCAGTGCCTTGCGCACCGGCGTATCGGAGAGCGGACGCAGCTCGTACGGGCGCCAGTCAAAAGGCTGCCGCTCCCGGATCGCCTCGACGAGCTCGTCTCCTTCGGGCTCGTCAAGGCGCGCGTCGATGTAATGGAGCGGCACCACGAGGTCGTGCCGGCCACGCCGGCGCTCCTCCTCGAGGAAGGTGACGAGCTCGCTGCGGCAATAGTCGCTGCTGAAGAAGCTCGGCGTGAGAATAGGAATCAGCAGGGTGGCTGCCGAGAGGCCCTCCTCGAGCCGCTGGCGCCACTGCTCGCCCGCCCGGATGTCCTCGGTGTCCTGGAAGATCGGGAAGATGTCGCCTGTGATCGCGCGCACGTTGTCCGCCAGCCGCCCGTGCAAGCGCGTCAGGCGCCGCTCGCCGTCATCGGACCGTGCATAACTCATAAACGCCTGCGGCTGGACCGAGGATTCTTGCTTCTGGGTCATCACCGGACGGCTGCGGCTTCCTGCTCGCCCCTCGCGGTCGCCCGAACCGTAACGCTGCCCAATGGGCTGCGCAAGCGGCGCCAAAGGAGGTCTTCCGTACACTCGCACCGTGGCCATCTGTCCGAGCTGCGGTGAGGAGAATCCCGATCGTTTCCGCCTCTGCGGGTTCTGCGGCACGCCGCTCGTCGCGGCGAGCGCAACCCGCGAGATGCGAAAGCTCGTCACTGTCGTCTTCTCCGACCTCCAGGGCTCCACGACCCTCGGCGACGCCTTCGACTCCGAGGTCGTGCGTGAGGTCCTCGCGCGCTATTTCGAGGAGATGCGGACGGTGCTCGTGGCCCACGGAGGCACGGTCGAGAAGTACATCGGCGACGCGATCATGGCGGTCTTCGGCCTGCCTGCGATCCACGAAGACGACGCGCTCCGGGCGGTGCGGGCGGCGGCCGAGATGCAGGCAGCGCTCGAGGTGCTCAACGAGGAGCTCGACCGTCGCTGGGGGGTGCGCCTCACCCATCGAACAGGCGTGAACACCGGCGAGGTGGTAGTCGGAGACAGCACCACCGGGCAGCGACTGGCGACCGGGGACGTCGTGAACGTCGCCGCCCGCCTCGAGCAGGCCGCGCCGCCCCTCGGCATCCTGGTCGGCGAATCGACCTACCGGCTGGTGCGGGACGCCGTCGAGGTCGAGCCGGTGGGGAGGTTGGAGCTCAAGGGCAGGCCGGAGGCCGTGCCCGCATACCGCGTCCTCGCCGTGCAAGAGGGTGACCGCGACCGCCGCCCGGACGGCCGGCCCTTGTTCGGACGCGCGCGTGAGCTCGCATGTCTAGCCGGCGCGCTCGAACAGGCGATTTCGGAGCGCACGTGCCGGCTCGTCACCGTCATCGCGGCGGCCGGGCTCGGCAAATCACGCCTCACCCACGAGTTCGACGAAGTCGTCAAGGACCGTGCTCGCACGGCACGCGGCCGCTGTCTCCCGTACGGCCGCGGCATCACGTTCTGGCCGCTGCTCGAGGTCGTCCGCCAGGCGGTCGGCATTACCGAGGACGACTCTCCCGACGTCGCCCGCTCCCGGCTCGCCGCCTGTCTCCCCGACGCGGACGACGCGCTGGAGCGCGTTGCCTCGGCGGTCGGCCTCTCCGAGCAGCAGTTCCCGGTGGAGGAAGTCTTCTGGGGGACGCGCAAGCTCTTCGAGGCCCTTGCCGTCGAGAAACCGCTCGTCGTCGTCTTCGAGGACGTTCACTGGGGAGAAGCGACCTTCCTCGACCTGGTCGAGCGGGTAGCCGAGTCGCTACAAGCGCCGGTTCTCCTGGTCTGCGCGGCGCGCCCGGAGCTCGATGAGCAGCGGCCGTCCTGGGGCGCCGAGGCGAATGCGGTCCGCATCGAGCTCGAACCACTCTCGGACGAGGAGAGCGCGCGGGTGGTCGAGAGCTTGGTCGGATCGCTGACCCCGGAGGTTCGGAACCGAATCGTGCAGGCCGCCGAGGGAAATCCGCTCTTCGCGGAACAGCTCCTCTCCATGCTCGTCGACGACGGCCTTGTGCGCCGTGAGGGCGACTCCTGGGTTGCCGCCGGGGACCTCGGGAAGCTGTCCCTCCCGCCCACGATCCAGGCGCTGCTCGCAGCCCGCCTCGACCTCCTGGCGGACGAGGAGCGAGCGGTGATCGAAGCGGCCTCGGTCGTCGGCTATATCTTCGCCCTGGATGCCCTCGAGGAGGTCGTCCCCGAGCCCCTCCGCGCCAGGGTCGCCGAGATCGTCGAGTCGCTGGAACAGAAGCACCTGGTGCGCGAGGACGCCTCCCGCCTCGGTGGAGCGCGTGCATTCCGCTTCGACCACCTGCTCATCCGCGACGCGGCGTATACCGGCATCCTCAAGCGGGCTCGCGTGGGCTTGCACGAACGGTTCGTCGCCTGGGCGGAGCGCGTCAACCGCGACCGCGACCGTGAGACGGAGTACGAGGAGATCCTCGGCTACCACCTCGAGCAGGCGCACGGGTACCTCGCGGATCTCGGGCCCCTGGACGATCACGGGCGTGAGCTCGGCGCTCGGGCCGCGGCGCGCCTCGCCTCAGCAGGCAAGCGCGCGTTCGGACGGGGCGACATGCCGGCCGCGGCGAACCTCCTCCGGCGAGCCACGCAGCTCCTCCCGGCCGAGGACGACCGCCGACTCGCTCTTCTTCCCATGCTTGGCGAGGCATTCATGGAGATCGGGGAGTTCACGTGGGCCAACGTCTTCCTCGACGAGGCGGTCGAGGCGGCCACGCGATACGACTACCGCGGGCTGCACACGGACGCCGTCCTGACGCGCCTCCTCGTACTCCACCACGTCACCGCCGATCTCGCAGGCTGGCGCAGCGAGGTCGTGCGCGAAGTCGAAGGCGTCCTCTCCGCGGCGGAGCGCGAGCACGACCACGCCCTGCTCGCCAAGGCCTGGCGCCTGCTGGGCTTCGTCCATGGCTCCGTCTGCCGGTGGGGCGATCAGGTGACCGCCGTCGAGCGGGCGCTCGAGCACGCCCGCCTGGCAGGGGATGCGCGCTTGGAGGCGCGTCTCGCGGCCGCGTACACGTTGGGCCTCTGCGATGGTCCGTCCCCGGTCTCCGAGGCGATCGACCGCTGCAAGGAGATCGCCGGCCGAGGGCTCGCCGACCGCCAGGCCGAGGCGCTCGTCCTCTGCTCACTGGCCTATCTCCAAGGGATGCAAGGCGACTTCGCCGAGGCGAGGGAGCTGTACGGGCGCGCCGGCCACCTACTGCGTGATCTCGGAGGAGCCGTGCTCGCAGCCTCGACTTCGCTCGCGTCCGCGCGCGTCGAGCTTCTCGCCGGCGACCCGTCCCGCGCAGAGCAGGAGCTGGTGCGCGACTACGAGGCGCTCGCAGCGATGGGCGAGCGCTACTTCCTGCCTCTAATCGCCGCCCACATCGCCGAGGCCGTCCAGGCTCAGGGCCGGGACTCGGAGGCGGAGCGGCTCGCTGCAGCGGCGCAGGAGCTCGCCGACGCCGACGACGTCGAGACCCAGGCGCTGTGGCGACGCGTCCGCGCGCGGGTGAGGGCCGGGGAAGGCCGGCTGGACGAGGCCGAGGCGCTCGCCCGGGAGAGTCTCACCATCCTCGCACCCACCGACGCCCCGATGATGCGGGCCGACGCGCTCGTCGACCTGGCCGCGGTGCTGCTCGCCGGCGGCGAACCGGAAGGCCAGACCGCGCTCGAGGAGGCACTCGACCTCTACACGCAGAAGGGCAACAGCGTCTCCGCCGCGCGCGTCCGCGGCCTACTCGAGGATTTGTCTCTCCGAGCGGCGGAAGGGGCGTAGCCTAGCCCGCATACCTGGGGTCCTCCCCGGTGCCGAAGACCTGCAGCACGACCTGGATCCCCTTCCTGCGGTACTTCGTCACCTCGAGGACGCAGCTGTCCTCGCCGGGCGGCAGCGGGCAGGCCTGCACGCGCCGGATCGGCTGAGCGGGATACTTGTCGGGCGTCTCCCAGAGGACGAAGTTCTTCGGCTTCGTGCCGGGTGCGATGAGCTGCCGCTCGAAGGTGAGCGTCACGATGGCCGGCTCCGGCAGCGCCGGGATGGTCACGAACGAGACCTGAGTCTTGCACGCCACTGCGGGCGGACAGCCTGGATCCGCCGGCGTCCTCTCTGTCTCGCCGACGGAAATCGGCGTGCACGGCAGGACGGTCGACTCGGAGAACTCGACGCTCGTGGACTGTGGATTCGCCGCGCCTGCGGCTTCGTCTGTGGAAATCGTGCCGGCCGCGGTCGCACAGGTGCCGACCTCGTCGGGGTTCCCCTGCCGCGGTCACGCGCGTAGTGTCGGAGTCGGACTTCGAGAACGCCCGGCCATCGCTCCTCTTGTACGTGACCTCCGAGACGACCGTGACGTCGTCCGCGCCACCAGGGGCGGTGAAGGCGACGAACTGCTCGACCGTCTCCCCGATGGCGACCTTGCCGATCTCGCAGGAGACGCGGGTCGCCCCCGTCAGGTTCGAGGAGGTACACCCCTGGCCGGGCGAGGCGAACTCCAGCGAGCCGGCCGGAATGCGGAACGAGATCTCGACCTGGTCGAGCACGCTCGGGCCCAGGTTCGCGAAGGTTGCGGAGGCCAGCGTCGTGGAGCCCTCGGTCACGACCGGTTTCGGCGCCAGGGTGAGGTCGAAGCTCGTCTGTGGGCCGTTCGCGCGGCTCGACGGGACGACCACGCCGAAGACGAACGCCGACGCGAGCAGAAGGACAGCGATCGTTCGTGGGTGCGTGCGCATCGACTGGACCCCTCTCCCGCGCACCCCGAAGGGCCTGGACAACCGGACGTCGAACGAACACGATGGTCTCACGCGTCTCCGGCTCCGTCAACGAGGTACGTGCCGCGCGTGCTTCTAGGCCAGGATCCGGTCGTTCGCCGGATCGACGAGCGCGTCCTCGGCCACCACGGCGCCCACCGGCTCCCCGAGCACCTCGACCTCGAGCCTCGCGCCGGTCTCGACTTCCGTGGGGAGGTAGGCCAGGCCGATGTTGCGGGCCACCGTGAACCCGTAGCCCGCGCTCCGAAGCCGGCCGACGACCTCGCCGTCCGCGCGCACCGCCTCACCTCCGTAGACCGGCAGGTACCCATCGCCTCCGACGAGCAGCGTGCGGAGCCGTCGGGCCGGGCGTCCGCCCGTCTCCGCGAGCGCGCCGCGTCCGTTGAACTCGCCCTTCTCGAGCGCGACACAGAAGCCGAGCCCCGCCTCGTAAGGGTTGTCCCCCGCGGTCAGGTCGGTGCCGAAGTAGCGGTAGCCCTTCTCGAGTCGCAGCGACTCGAGCACCCGGTAGCCGCCCGGCTCGATCCCGTGCGGCTCGCCTGCCGCCAGCAGCCGGTCCCACACCTGAACGGCCCAGTCGGGCGCCACGTAGAGCTCGAACCCGAGCTCGCCCACGTACGTGATCCGCTGCGCAAGTACCTCGGCCCCGCCGATCCGGATCGTCCGGGCCGTGCGAAACGGCAGCGCCCGGCCCCCGACGTCGTCCTCGGTGACGCCTGCGAGCACATCCCGCGCGCGTGGGCCCCAGAGCCCGATCACGGCGAGCTCCTCCGAGACGTCGCGGAGCTCGACCGCCCCGTCCTCCTCGCGGAGGTTGAGCCGGAGCCAGCCCAGGTCCGAATCGATCGTTCCTGCGCCGGTGACGACGCGGAAGCGCGAATCCCTCAGCCTCGTGACGGTCACATCCGCCACGATCCCGCCCTCGTCGTTCAGGAACTGCGTGTAGACGACGCCCCCGACCGGCCGGTCGATCCGGTTGTCGGCGACCCGCTCGAGCAGGGGCAACGCGCCCGGGCCGGAGGCCTCGATCTTCCCGAACGAGGTCATGTCGATGATCCCGACACGCTCGCGGAAGGCCTCGTGCTCCACACGGAGCCGCTCGAACCAGGGCGGCTTCGCGAACCCGAACGCCCGCTGGTCGGCACCGGCCCTCCGGCTCGGCTCTCCCCGGCTCGAAGAAGTCCGCGCGCTCCCACCCGTTCTTCGTCCCGAAGACCGCGCCGAGATCCTGGAGCCGTCCGTGCAGCGGCGAGAGCCGCTTCGGCCTGCCCCACTCGTCGACATCGAACGGGTAGCGGAGGCGGTAGTAGTAGCGGTAGACCTCGCGGGCTGTCTCCTGCGCGAAGCGTGGATCGCGGTACGAAGCGCCGAAGCGCCAGGCGCGGTAGCCGGTCACGTCGAGCTCGGTCTCCCCCTCGGAGATCCACTCGGCGACCGTCTTGCCGATGCCGCCGGCCCCGCCGAAGCCGTTGAGCGAGAGACCGGCGGCCGTCCAGAACCCCGGCACCCCGGGCATCGGCCCGAGGAGCGGATTGCCGTCCGGGGTCATCGCGTCGGGATGGCAGATGAGCGCGACGACGCCTGCGTCGCGCAGAAAGGGGAAGCGCCGCACGGCGCCGTCCATGAGCTGCGCGAAGCGCTCGTGGTCCGGTGGAATCGACGCGCCGGCGTGATCCCAGGGCACCCCGTCCGCCCAGCGCGCGACCGGGTTCGGCTCGTAGCCGCCGAAGAGGATCCCTCCGGCCTCCGACTTGCCGTAGACGAGGTTGTCGAGATCCCGGAAGCACGGCATCTCGCGGGGCAGCTCGTGCCCCTCCACCGCGGCGAGAGCAATGTGCTGGTGGTCGACCGGCACCGAGGGCGTGAACGCCCCCACCATCGCCGCGACCTGGGGCGCCCAGATCCCGCAGGCGTTCACGACCAGCTCCGTCTCGATCGGCCCGGCGTCGGTCTCGACGGCGGTCACCTCGCGCGACGGCCCGAGCCGGATCCCGGTGACGCGGCGCCCGGTCTCGATCCGCACGCCGAGCTCCCGGGCGGCGCTCGCGAGCGCGTGCGTCGCGATGTGGGGATCGACCGAGCCGTCGCCCTCGATCCAGACCGCCCCGTAGAGCGACTCGCGCGTGGCGGCGGGCAGCAACCGCACGACCTCGTCCGGCGAGAGCACCTCGACGTCGAGCCCGATCCCGCGGGCCCGGCTTGCGCCGCGCTCGAGCTCCTGCGAGGCTCTCGGGGCTCGACGCGATGCGGAGGCTCCCGACGCTGTCGAAGACGCCGAGCTCGCGGTAGAGCTCGACGCTGTAGCGGCGGAAGCGCATCATCGTCGGGGAGGGGTTGAACTGCGTGACGAGGCCGGCCGCGTGGCAGGTCGAGCCGCTGGTCAGCTCGCCCTTCTCGAGCAGGAGCACGTCGCGCAGCCCCGCCTTCGCGAGGTGGTACGCGACGCTGCACCCGGTGATCCCGCCCCCGATGACGACGATCGCGGCACGCTCGCTCACACGCGGCTCCCCTCTCTGCGATAGAAACCCGGACACGTGAGCGTAGACCCAACTCTCGAGCGCGTCCTCGCCAAGGTGCCCGAGCTCGCCGGCGCCGCCGACGTGGCCGAGCTTCCGGGCGGGCTCACGAACACGAACTACAAGGTCACGACCGCGTCAGGGGCCTACGTCGTCCGTGTTTCCGCCAAGGACGCCGGCTTGCTCGCGATCGACCGGGAGAACGAGTACCTGAACACCGTGGCGGCCGCGGACGCCGGCGTCGGGGCCCCCGTGACGGCGTACCTCCCCGAGGAGCACGTGCTCGTGCTCGAGTTCATCGTCGGGCAGACGCAGAGCCCCGAGGACCTTCGCCGCGGCGACAAGCTGGACCAGGTCGCCGCCGCCTGCCGGCGGCTCCACGGCGCCCGGCGCTTCCGCGACGACTTCAACATGTTCCGGATCCAGGCGCGCTACCTGGAGATCGTCCAGGAACGCGGCTTCCGGCTGCCCGAGCGCTACCTCGAGTTCGAGCCGCAGGTGCGCGCGATCGAGGCGGCCATGGCCGTCCGCGACGAGGGGACGGTCCCCTGCAACAACGACCTCCTGGCCGAGAACTTCATCGACGTCGGCGGCGAGTTCAAGCTGATCGACTACGAGTACTCGGGCAACAACGACGCCTGCTTCGAGCTCGGCAACGTCTGGAGCGAGTCGAACCTGGCGCCCGAGCAGCTCGACGAGCTCGTCGGCCACTACTACGGCCGGCCGCTCCGCAACAAGGTCGCCCGTGCGCGCCTGTGGGGGCTGATGTCGAAGTACGGGTGGACGCTCTGGGCGTCGATCCAGGACGGTGTCTCCGAGATCGACTTCGACTTCTGGTCGTGGGGCATGGAGAAGTACGACCGCGCCGTCGAGGAGTTCGACGGCCCCGAGTTCGCGCGCCTGCTCGAGGACGTCAAGCGCGAGGACTGAGCCCACGCTGTTCGCTCAGGCCGCCGCGCCTCTCAGCTCGGGCCTCTGCCTGAGAGACTGGGCCCCAGGAGCCCATGTCGGAAGGAGACCCGATGTCAAGCCAGGACAGATCACAGAACACCGCCGGTCAAGCGCCTGACGGCGACACCAACGGCAAGACGCTGGGCCAACGCCTGCACGGGTTCCTCATCCCCGTCCCCAAGCTGGGGCCCCCGATCAATCCGGCTCTTCTGAAGCGCGAGAAGGAGCGCGCGGAGCGACGGCAAAACCGGCTTGCCGACGCGATGACCACCTTTGCGGGATCGATGCTCTTCGTTTACGTCCACGTCATCTGGTTCGGCTGCTGGATCGGCTTCGGTGTGGAGGACTACCCGTACGGCCTCTTGACGATGATCGTCTCGCTCGAGGCCATCTTCCTCTCGACCTTCGTGCTGATCTCTCAGAACCGCGCCGACGCCAGGCGCCAGGTGATCGCCGATCAGCATTGGACGATGGTTCAGGAGGAGGACAAGCAGAACGTCGAGCTGCTCGACCTCTCGAGGCAGATCCTGACGCTGACCAAGGAGGTTCGGGCGCTCGCCGGCCCCGATGCGGGGACAGCCTTCGCTCGCTCGAAGAAGCCAGCCGAGTGAGGTCACGGGTCAACCTCGACCTGCTGGATCCCAGCTGGCCGGGGGAAGCCGACGCCCGGACTCGAACCGAGGACCCCTTCATTACGAGGAAAGGACGAGTGAGGAACGCGCGTCCACCCGCGGGCACGTAAGGGCACGTTCTCCGTGGAAACCGACCGGTTCTTCGGCTCAGGAGTGGACGCGCGTGCCCGCTGGTTCCCGAGCTGACGTACCCGCTTTGTACCCGTCCGGCACCACTGACTCATCTCTCGGCTGGAACGACGGCTGGCGGCGCACCGCTCGTCTAGCTATCGAGGGCGGCGTCACGAGCAGCGGCGCGGCGACGAGCGCAACGCCCGCGATGGCGGCGTCTGCCGCGGCGTCGACAGGGAAGTGGTTCCCGGTCGCGACGATCACGAACACCACGAAGGGCGGATAGGCGAGCCCTGCGAGACGCGTGATCAGGCACGTCGCGTAGCGAGCGAGGCTCGCGCCGAAACGGGGAACGTTGTCCGGATCGGCGAGCTCGTCGAAGGGCTCGAGGAAAGACCTTCCTCGTGCCCGGCCCGCCGGCGATGGCGAAGTCGCTGTCGGAGTCGCTCCGCGGCGCGGGGCTCCCCGAGGATCATGTGCGGGCGGATAGGTTTCAGCGGCTACTAAGCGGGCACACTTTTGGAGACGCGATTTTCCACCCTAGGCGGGCGCCTTCGTGCCCAATCCTCGCGTGCCGGAGCGCCTGCTGCGAGGAGGTCTCATGGCCACCACGATCTGCGAGATCGACGGGCGTCGGCCCGCTGTCGCCACGGTTCGGATCAGGCAGAACGGCGAGGAGCGAACGATCGCCGTCTGCGAAGAGCACCTCCGGGAGCTTCAGGGTCAGAGCCGCGGCGCGGCGCGATCGCCCTTCGGCGGCCGAAGCAGCCTCTTCGACGAGTTCTTCTCCGATTTCTTCGGCGACAGCCCTCTCGGCGGTCGCACGGCCGGCGACGGCGCCGGCATGACGACCACGAGGCCGCGCCGCCCGGCCGAGCAGATTGACGTCACGCAGTACTTCAGCGACGCCACCCGCCAGCTGCTCCAGCACGCCGCGCAGAAGGCGATGGAGTGGGGGAGCCTGGACGTCGACTCGACACACCTGCTCTGGGCCGCGACGCAAGACGAGGTCGTCCGGCACGTGCTGCAGCAGGTCGGCGCCGACCCCGCCGCGATCGCAGCGCAGATCGAGGAGGAAGCAGACATCAAGGAGCGCACGGACGTGGCCCCGTCGCTGTCGCCGGACGCGAAGGCCGCCCTGTTGGCCGCCTACGAGGAGTCGCGCCAGATCGGCGCGTCGTACGTGGGGCCCGAGCACGTGCTGCTCGCCCTGGCCCAGGACACCGAGACCGAGGCCGGCGAGCTGCTCGAGCGATTCGCGATCACGCACACGAAGCTGCGCAGCGCGGTCATCCGCGGCGTCGAGAGCGGCGAGGCAGGTGGGCGCCCGGCGAGCACGACAAAGACGCTCGACGAGTACGGCCGCGACCTCACGGAGGAGGCCCGCCAGGGAAAGCTCGATCCGGTGATCGGCCGGGCCGATCAGATCGAGCAGACGATCGAGATCCTCTCGCGCCGTACGAAGAACAACCCGGTTCTGCTCGGCGACCCCGGCGTCGGCAAGACCGCGATCGTCGAGGGCATCGCCCAGCGGATCGTCAACGACGACGTGCCCGAGACGCTCACTGGCAAGCGCCTGGTGGCGCTCGACATGGCCGGGATGATCGCCGGCACGAAGTACCGGGGCGAGTTCGAGGAACGGCTGAAGGCCGTGATCGACGAGATCACCGAGAACGCCGACAGCCTGATCGTTTTCATCGACGAGATCCACACCGTCGTCGGCGCGGGAGCTGCCGAGGGCGCCATGGACGCGGGCAACATGCTCAAGCCGGCCCTGGCACGCGGCGAGCTACACATGATCGGGGCGACGACGCTCGACGAGTATCGGGAGAACATCGAGAGGGACCCGGCGCTGGAGCGGCGGTTCCAGCCCGTGCTCGTCTCCGAGCCGACGGTTGAAGAGACGATCGAGATCCTGACGGGGCTGAAGGACCGCTACGAGGCGTTCCATCGCGTGCGGATCACGGAGGAGGCGATCGTCGCAGCGGCGGAGCTGTCCGATCGCTACATTCGCGACCGGTTCCTGCCCGACAAGGCGATCGACCTAATCGACCAGGCAGGCGCGCGGGTGCGGCTCCGCTCGAAGGCGAAGCCCGAGGACACGAGGGCAGCGGAGGAGGAGCTCCGCCGATTGGGGCGCGAGCGTGACCAGGCGATCTCGGCCGAGGACTACCAGCGGGCAGACGAGCTGAAGGCCCAGATCGGCGATCGCCGGGCGCAACAGGAAGGCCACAAGGAGGCGCGCGCCCGGGCGCCCGAGGTGACGATGGAAGACATCGCCGACATCGTCTCTCGGCGAACGGGCATCCCGGTCTCGCAGTTGACGCAGGAGGAGCGCGACCGGCTCCTGAAGCTCGAGGAGCGGCTGCACGAGCGGGTCGTCGGCCAGGACGAGGCGGTCGAGGCCGTCGCGGAGGCCGTTCGCCGTGCCCGCGCCGGGCTCGCCGATCCCAGCCGCCCCGACGGCAGCTTCCTCTTCCTCGGCCCCACCGGCGTCGGCAAGACGGAGCTCGCCAGGACGCTCGCCGAAGCGCTCTTCGGCAGCGAGGACGTGATGGTCCGCCTGGACATGAGCGAGTTCCAGGAGCGGCACACGGTCAGCCGGCTCGTCGGCGCGCCGCCCGGCTACGTCGGGCACGAAGAAGCAGGACAGCTGACCGAGGCCGTCCGCCGCAAGCCCTACGCCGTGCTCCTCTTCGACGAGATCGAGAAGGCACACGCAGACGTCTTCAACATCCTGCTCCAGATCCTGGACGACGGCCGGCTCACCGACTCGCAGGGCCGGACGGTCGACTTCAAGAACACGATCCTGATCATGACTTCGAACCTGGGAGCCGACCGCATCCAGGCCTTCGCACGGAAAGAGTCGGGTTCGTTCGACGAGCTGAAGGACGAGTTGATGGAGGTGCTCCGGCACAGCTTCCGGCCGGAGTTCATCAACCGGATCGACGAGATCATCGTCTTCCAGGCACTGACGAAGGAGCAGCTGAAGCAGATCACCCGGCTGATGCTCGACCGGGTCGCGCGGCGCCTGCGTGCGCAGCACATCGAGGCCGACTTCACGGACGAGGCCGTCGAGCACCTGGCCGAGGTCGGCTTCGACCCCGAGTTCGGGGCGCGGCCGCTGCGGCGCGCGATCCAACGGGAGCTCGAGAACGAGGTCTCGCGGCTCCTCCTGAGCGGGGCGCTGCAGCCCGACGACCGCGTCATGGTCGACTACGACGACGTCCAGCTCACCTTCGACGTCGACAAGGGAGCCGCAGAGGCGATGGAGGAGGTCGAGGAGCCGGAGTCGCAGCCGGCGCACGTCTAGCTAGAGGCCGACCCAGGCGTCCGTTCAAAAGCTGACGTACCCGCTGGGCCGAAAACTGTCGCCTTACGAGACAACGTTACTATCATATTTGCAGGGTTTTCGTAAAGCCGACGCCCGGACTCGAACCGAGGACCCCTTCATTACGAGGGAAAAACGAGTGAGGGACAGGCGGGCACGCGGGAGCACGCCCGGGCACGTTCTCGCTGCAAATCAGCGCTTTCACGCTGACCTTATGTGGACGCGCGTGCCCGCCCGTGCCCAAGCTCACGGGCAGACGCAGGCCCTCGACATTGTGACCTTGCGGCGGTACGCGTCGAGCGACAGCATCGGTGCCTTCTCGATCACTCAGGACTCCGTGATCGCCATCTGGAACGTCGTCCTCGGCATTAGCGTCATGCTCTGGGCCTTCGGCTACGCGCAGACGAGGACTCTCCTTTCGAAGAGCGAGCGAGAACACGCGACGTCCGAACCCTAAGGGGCCGCCCTCGCCTGGCGGGTGGAAGCGTCCTGCGGCAACCCTAGTCTGTTGGCGTGACGGAGATGCTCTCCGGGCTGGACGCCGGCGTGCGAGAGCGCGTCGCTGTGCTGCGGGAGCAGGGGCGCTTCTTCTGGCTCGACGTCTCGGTCGAAGAGACCGGCCGTGATGATCTCATCGGTGCGCTGGGGGTTCCCGAGCGCGTTCTTCCGGCTCTCGCTCTTTCCGGCGATGCCTCCGCAGCACGGTCATTCCACGCCGATGGAGAGTCCGTCGTCTTCGCGCTCCGCTGCTATGCCGAGTCGAAGACACAAGCCGACGAGGCCGCGTTCCGCTTACGACCGCTCGAGGTCCGTGTCCTGGTCACCGGCGATTACCTGTTGACGCTTCACGATGAGCGAGTCTCCCTGCCTGCAGTCCTCGCCCCCGACCTGCCTGAGGAACGGAGCAGGCCATACGTCGTCTACGCGGTACTCGAGGCGATGCTCGTGACCACCTCCGAGGCGCTGGGAGAGGTCGAGCGGAGGCTGGATGCCCTCGGCTTGGCATGGACCGAGGGGAGCGGCGCACACGTATCGAGGAAGACGCTCCGTGCGGCCGGCTCGCGGCTCGCGACAATGCGGCGCTGGGTCAGTGCGGAGGAGGCCGTCTTCGCGCGCATCGGCGTGGAGATCACGGCGCTCCGCGGCTTCGAGACGCAGGAGGAGCCGTACTTCGACCGTCTGTACCAGCAAGTCAACCGCTTGCTGGCCTCGGTCGACGCCGCCGCGAACGGGTTGGCGATGCTGCTCGATCTACAGCTCAACGAGCGGGCGTATGTGGTGAGCGTCGTGGCCACCATCTTCGTGCCGCTCACGCTCCTCACTGGGTTCTTCGGCATGAACTTCGGCTGGATGGTCGATCAGATCGACACTCCGATTGCCTTCTGGCTGCTCGGGTTCCTCGGCCCTATCGCGGTGGCGGCCCTATGCTGGCGCTTCTTGGTGCGCCGGTTTCCTATCGGTGACTAGGGAGGCCGCGGCGGCCGGCGCGAGTTGCGCCGGCCGCCGACTGCGTTCTGCTCGTGGACGTCAGCCATGCGTCACGGGCCTCGCGGCGCTCGGCCGCGGAAGCTGACGCCGTACGTCGCCGGCGAGCTTGCGCAAGTCGAGCGCGAAACCGACCTGCATCACACCGACGACGATCATGAACGCGGCGATGAGCGCGATGATGCCGATTGCGCCCACGTCGGGCTCGATGAACATCACGGCGCCGAAGGCCCCCGTGACGAGCCCGTTGAGCGCGAGCAGCAGTCGCTGCCCGCCGCTCGCAGGAAGCTGGATCGCCGCGACGAGCATGATGATGCCGATGGCGATCGCCCAGCCCGCCACCACGTACAGAAGCCCCTTTGCCGAGACGTCGTTCCAGACGAGCAGCACGACGCCGATCGCCGTTCCCGCAACCCCTTCGAGGATAAGCCAGCCGCGCTCGCCCGGCGGGAGCGGTGCGAGAAACGCTGCCAGACCAGACAGAACGCCTCTGACCAGTGCGTACACCGCGACGACGGTGACGATCGTCGTCAGGCCGATGTCCGGCCACAGGACGAGCACGAAGCCGAACAGGATGGCCGCGATGCCGTTCGCTGCGATGGTCTTCCAGGCGCGGGCAAGCGTGCGCTCGCCTTCGCCGGCTGCCTCGTCGATCTTCTGGCCGACCTTCGACTCGAAGGTCTCGGTTGGTGTCGAGTCAGTCGTCATCTCTTTCCTCCTCAGTGGAACTTCACTGCCGCCTCGCGGACCTTCCGCTCGAGGTCGTCGAGCGCTTCCGTGACGCGGTTCTTCTGCTCTTGCCAGGCGTCGGCCGATGTCGCGATCAGACGCTCGGCCACCCGGTTGCGCGCCTGCCTGAGTTCGGCGATCTCCGTCTCGGCCTGCCCGCGGACGTCTTGTGCCTTCGTCGCTGCGCGCGTCTGGAGCCGCTCGATCGCGCCATCCCAGTCGCGCAGCTCCGCCTCGACCGCCTGCGCGAACGACGTCGCGTCGGCGGCGGTCTCGGAGGCCAGTCGGTTCTCGGCGATCGTGATGTCGAGCTCGAGTTGCCGGAGCTTCTCGTCGACTGCCTCGGCCCGCTCGCGGACGGCTGCCCGCGCAGATGCCTCCTGCTCGCGCAGCACGTCCAACCTCGCCTGCAGATGCGCTCGAGTCTCGGCCGTGCCGCTGTCGGCGCTGGCCTCCAGGTCGTCGATGTGCCGGCGGATCTCCGCCAGCACCTCGTCGGTCGTCTTCGTCGCCACGCGTACCTCCTGTCGTTGTCGGATCGACTCGACGGCAAGGCTCCCGTACGCGACTGCCAACGCCCTGCCACGGACAAGGCCCTCGCTGCCACTCACGGGGGGCGGAGGACGGATGGACGCGGGCTAGGACGTCGCTGTGGTCTCGGCGCCCGCCGACACGTCCGCCGTCACTCGGGAGGGCTGCCCGAGGTCGTCGAGGCCGACGCGGGCGGCCGCGTCCGGGTCTTCCGCAAGCGCCAGGAACAGGCTCTCGCGAGCTCCGCGAGGCCGGGGCTTGTCGAACAGCTCGAGCACGTCCCGATACAGCGCCTCGGCGGTCTCGGCGTCGCCGGCGGCGGCGAGGACGCGGGCCAGCCGCACGCGCGCGTGTGCTGCGGCCCACGGTGACCGTGCCGCCTCCGCGGCGGCAAGCGCCTGGCGCTCGAGCTCCTCGGCGTCCCGCAGGTCTCCGCTCGCGAATGCGTTCCAGCCGAGTCCGGCCAGGGCGAAGGAAGCGTGGTCCGCGAACCCGGCGCGGTCCGCGAGCTCGAATGCGCGCTGGTACGTCTCTGCCGCGGCGTTGCGGTCGCTCCGCCGCTCGGCGACCCACGCCTCGAGCAGCATCGCAGGCACCTGAAACGCGTCGAACCCGATCGCGTCGGCGTGGCGGTAGGCGTCCGCAGCCATGGCGGCGACCGTGGAGACGTCGCCGGCGCAAGCGGCGACCTGCCCACGTAGGAGGCTGCTCGCCGCCATGCTCCAGTCGTCTCCGGTCGCCTGGAGGCGCTCATTCGCCTCCTCCGCCAGGTGGAGGGCCCGCTCACAGTCGCCGGATCTCGCGACGGCGAGCGAGAGCGCAGCCTCGAGGAGCCCTGGCTCCGGTGATCGCGGCTCGCTGGCGGCGAGCGCGCGTTCGCCGACCGCGATCGCCGCGTCGAGGTCGAGCTCCTCCGTCGCGAGGTAGCAAAGGAACGCCTCCAGCTCGAGTCTGAGCGCGACCGGTGCATCCTCGGACGCGGAAGCGAGCGCGAGCTCGACGAAGCGGCGTCCCTCCGAGACACGCTCCGCGAGCGTGAAGTACCAGGTGAGCGTTCCTAGTCGCCCCGCGATGCCGGCGTCGGGCGCCTCGTGCGCGTACCTGAGTGCGGCCCAGACGTTGTCGTGCTCGAGCTCGACGCGTTCGACCCACGCGCGCCAATCGGATCCTCGTAGCGCGCCGTGCGCGGTGTCCGCCAGCGTGGCGAAGTACTCCGCGTGAGCCTTCCGGGCGGCGGCGAGGCCGCCGCCTTCGTCGAGGCGCTCGAGCGCGTAGTCTCTGACCGTGTCGAGCAGGTCGTAGCGCGCGTCGGTGCTCGGGAACGAGACGGTGACGATGGACTTGTCGACCAGCGTGCCGAGCAGCTGCACGACCGTCATCTCCTCGAGCCCGTGGCCGGCGCCCGCCGCGACGAGCGCGGGCAGAGGCGCACCCCCTCGATGCACCGCAACATGGTGGAGCAGGGTCTTCTCGTCCGCATGCAGGAGGTCGTAGCTCCATTCGACGAGCGTCCCGAGCGCGGCCCGGCCAGGGTCGGAGGTCGACTGCTCGCGGAGGAGATCCAGGCGGCGCTCGACGAGCGCGAGGAGCTCAGCGAGCCCGAGCACGTTGACGCGCGCGGCGGCGAGCTCGATCGCGAGCGGTAGGCCGTCGACGAGTCGGCTGATCTCCGCGGCGAGCCAGGCGTCCTCCTCCGTCAGCTCGAAGCCAGGGCGCGCCGCTCGCGCACGCGCGGTGAAGAGCTCCACGGCAGGAGCGCCGACCGCGTCGCCCCCATCGCGGTCCGCCAGCCGGAGAGGGTCGACGACGACTCTCACCTCTCCCACGACTTGGAGCACCTCGCGGCTGGTGGCGAGCACCCGCACACCAGGGCAGTCGGCGAGAATGGCCGAAACGACGCGCGCGGTCTCCTCGCGGACGTGCTCGCAGGCGTCGAGAACGAGGATCGCGTCGGTTTCACGAAGGCGCCCGACGGTGCGCGCGAGCAGGTCGACGCCGCGCACGTCGAGGGACTGCGCGACGAGGCGGACGACGTCGGCGCCGTTTGCCGCGCGCGCGAGATCGACGTGCCAGGCTCCGTCACGGAGCTCGCTCTCGACCGATCGCACCGCCTCGACGGCGAGTCGGCTCTTGCCGACCCCGGGCGGCCCGGTCAGCGTCACGAGGCGGTGCTCCCGCAGGAGCTCGACCACCCGGCCGAGGTCCGCCTCGCGGTCGATGAACGACGTCGACGGGGCGGGCAAGTTGCCGCGCCTCGGCGCAGGCGGGACCGGCGCGATCGCCGGGTCGTGCGCGAGGATCGCCTCCTGGAGGCGCCGTAGCTCCGGACCGGGCTCGAGCGCCAACTGCTCCGAGAGGACCCGCCGGGCCTCCTGGTAGACCTCGAGGGCGTCCGCCTGGCGGCCGCTTCGGTAGAGCGCCAGCATCAACTGCCCCCACAGCCGCTCGCGGAACGGGCTCTCCTCGAGCGAAGCGCGTATTGCGGGCACGAGATCGGCGTGCTCGCCGAGCGCGAGCTCCGCCTCGAAGCGCTCTTCCAGCGCGTCGAGCCGAAGCGCGTCCAGCCGCCCGGCCTCCGCCGTGGCCCACGTGGACTGGGGAAGACCGAGCAAGGCAGGGCCGCGCCAGAGGGAAAGCGCCTCCGCGATCGAGTCCGCGGCTCCGCGCGCATCGCCGGCGCGAAGAGCGGCGCGCGCAGCGGCGAGCAGCTCCTCGAACTCGCTGGCGTCCACGACTGCGCCTTCGAGCGCGTACCCGTCTGCGGCGAGCCGGATCGCGTCCGCCCCGAGTGCCCGGCGCAGCCGGGTCACGTGGTGCTGGACAGCGTTTCGAGGCGCTGCTGGAAGGTCGCTTCCCCACAGCGCCTCGACCAGCGTATCCGTCGCCACGACTCGACCCCCACGCAGCGCCAAGCACGCGACGAGCGCCTGCCTCTTGGCGCCCGGCACGTCCACTGGTTCCCCGCCCAGGGTCACCTCGAACGGGCCCAGCAGCCGAACTCGCAGCCTCGCCGTCACACGTAGGGCCTCCTTGCCCAGGCCAGTCTCCCACACCCCGCTCGAGGATGCGAGCGGGGCCGGCCGCGGGAAGCGCTACGTCATCCACAATCCGTGCCGCACCGCTCTGCGCCGATGCCGCTCTGAAGTCGCGGCGACAGTGGCTGCCGCCGGCGAACACGGCCAGGCGTCGCGTACGGCAGTGGAGGACGCGCCGCGCGGCAGCAGCATGGCAGCCGCGCCCGGGATCCTCGGCGCGATCCAACGAGGAAAGGAGACGTGATGAGCAGCACACTCATCGGGACACAGACGGCGGTCGAGTGGTGGACGATCGATCCGACCCGGACGACGGTCGAGTTCGAAGTCGAGCACTTCTGGGGCCTGCACACAGTGCGCGGGCGCTTCCCCCGGTTCGACGGCGTGTACTTCCTGGGCCCGGCCGGCCCTGAGATCGAACTGACGATCGAAGCAGGGAGCGTCGAAACCGGGAACTCGGTGCGCGACAGGCATCTCCGGTCTGCCGACTTCTTCGACGTGGACGAGCATCCGCAGGTGCGGTTCACGTCCACTCAGGTCGTCGGGCTCGGGAACGGCCAGGTACGGGTGAGCGGCGAGCTGGACGTAGCCGGCACGAGCGTTCCTCTCTCGTTCGACGCATCGGTGCGGATGATCGGCGCCGACCTCGAGCTGGAGGCGACGACGACGGTCGATCAGCGCGGGTTCGGCCTGAACCAGGGCCCACTTCGCAACATCCGGCCGCCCACGAAGCTGCACGTGCGGGGTCACCTCGTACGACAGCCCGACTAGCGGTCTCCCGCGACGGCGCAGACGCGACGATCTGCGCCGTCAGGGAATCAGACCCGATGGAGAAACACCAGGGTGGCGAGCGGATATTCGTACGCGGAGCGCCGCGGGCAGGATGTTGAAATCGAGCGGCGTGCTGAGGTCGACCGCTTCGCCGTCGATTCCGGCGTGCACAGGCCCAGGCCCGTCCACCATGACGGACGTCGCAGTCCACGCTCGGCCGGGGAGCAGGCTTGAGGCCGGCCCCTCGAGGGCGACTACGCCGAGGCGGCCGGAGTCGAGCCTCGGCCGGGTGCCCGGCGCCAGCGTCCGATCGAGCACGTAGGGATTGTTCGAGACGACCACGACGGCCGGATCGCGGTGCTCGCGGCCCTCGTCGTCCGCGAGGCGAAGGTCGGGTGCCGACTCGCTCGGTCCGAGTACCCGGACTGCCGTCTCCAGGAGCGTTCGCGCCTTCGCGTCGCGATACGCCGCTCGCCGAACCGCCTCGCCGTAGATCCCGAGCGAGACGTTGTTGAGAAACAGCCGACCGTTCACGCTGCCGACGTCGATCACGCGCTCGACGCCCTCGATGAACGCCTCGAGCGCGCCGACGAGATCGTGCCGGTCGACGCCGAGGTCGAGCGCGAAGTGGTTCCGCGTCCCGGCTGGGATGCAGACGAACGGCAAGCCGTGCGCATGCGCGGCCGCCGCGACGATCGCCAGCGACCCGTCGCCGCCCGCGATGCCCAGTGCATCCGCGCCGCCCTCGACCGCCTCGCCGACGAGCGACTCCAGGCTCCGATCCGGCCGCAGGACGGTCACGCCGATTCCACGTTCGCGTGCGCGGTCGGCAAGGGCTGCGCGCGCAGCCTTGCCGCCCCCGGACGCCGGGTTCACGAACAACTCGGGCCGTTCCGGCGGATCGGCCGGTCGCCAGCCGTACCGCCACAACCGCCGACCATGCTCGTTCACGGCAGCAGCAGCGCCCGGCGTGGCAGCGGGTTGGCAGCGCGACACGACAGAGTCGAGTCGACACAGCAAGCGAAAGGAGCAGCAATGGCTGACATGGAAAATGTGGTTGTCGTCGGGTTCGCGGAGCCGAGCAAGGCGTATCAGGCGCTGACCGCGCTCAAGCAGTGTGACGCGGAGGGTCGCATCGCGCTGCGGTCGGCCGCCGTCGTCGAGCGCGCGTCCACCGGCGAGCTGCGCATCCCCGAGGGCACCGACAACGTGGGTCTCGTCGGGACGGCGAGCGGTTCGCTGATGGGCATGCTCATCGGCGTTCTGGGCGGCCCGGTCGGCGTCCTCGTCGGCTGGGGCAGCGGCGCGCTGATGGGCAGCTTGTTCGACATCGCTCGCGTCGAGAAGTCCGACGAGGCGCTCGCCGTTCTCGGCAGGGCCATTCCGCCGGATTCGACCGCGGTGATCGCGGGCGTGGAGGAGCCGGCTGTCGAGGTGATCGACGGCGAGATGGCCAAGCTTGGCGGCGAAGTGACCCGCCAGCCGCTCGACGAGGTCATGAGCGAGCTCGAGGCGGCCGAGTATGCCGCCGAGGTCGCCGCGGACGAAGCGCGGCGAGCACTGCGCGAAGAGCGCAAGGCCAAGGTCAGCGCGGACTTCAACGAGCGTGTGGGGAAGATGAAGGAGAAGCTCCACGTCTCCTGACGATCGTCGAGGGCCCGCCGCCGGCCTTCGCCGGCGGCGGGCCCTCGAAACCAGGGAAGGAGCACGTCGTGCACACCGATCCGTACGACGAGCAGATGACCGTGGCGAAGTCGGGTTTGCGGGGAGGGGAGGAAGCTCGCACCGCGCTCGAGGTCTCGGTCTCGATCCGAACCATCCTGCTCGTCGCGGGCGTCGTCGCCGTAGCCTGGGCGCTGGCGTCGATCGCGAATGTCCTGCTCGTCATCTTCGTCTCCGTCTTCAGCATCGCCGTCCTCTCGCCCGTGGTGACCGTGATGGAGCGGCGGCTGGGCTGGAGTCGGAGGCTGTGCTCAGTAGTGATCGTGCTGGCGATCATGATCGTCCTCGCGGCCGTCGTGCTGATCGTGGCGCAGGCGATCGTCAGCGGTGTGCGCGACTTCAGTGACGACCTGCCGCGGCTCGTCGACGACGCCAGGCAGAGCGATCTGGGCAGATCCATAACTGGCGGGAACAACGCGCTCGAGACGTTGGCGCAGCACACGAGCGAGATCACGCGCGGCGTGGACAAGGTTTCAGGCGGTGTCGCGGACGTCGGCGTGTCCGCGTTCGGCGCGGTGACCCTCGTTCTCTCGGTGATGTTCCTGACGCTGTTCGGGCTGGCCGACGAACGGCGAGTACGAGAGTGGGTCGGGGGGCTGCTCTACCGGCACGATCGCGAGCGCTTCCTGCAGGTCGCCGACCGGATCGTCCAGACTACCTCGCGCTACATGCTCGGCAATCTGGCCATCTCGGTGATTTGCGGCACGGTCTACGGCGTCACCGCGGTGATCCTCGACGTTCCATACCCGCTCGCGCTGGCGGTGATCGCAGCGATCCTCGACCTGATCCCCAGCATCGGGGCCACCATTGCCGGCATCGTGGTCTCGCTAGTCGCGCTCTCGGTCAGCCCGACAGTGTTCATCATCTTCCTGATCGTGATGGTCGTCTACCAGCAGATCGAGAATTACATCCTGCAGCCGACGATCATCGGCAAGGCGGCCCGGATCTCCGGGTTCACCGTGCTCGCGAGCGTCCTGGTTTTTGGAGCGCTCTTCGGGCTCATCGGGGCGATCATCGGCGTGCCGATCGCGGCCGGAATTCAGATCGTCGTGGACGAGCTGACTGCGGGGAGGAGAGCCCGCATCGCCGGCGCGGACGCCGCCGGGTAGAGCCCGCTGTCCGCCGGGGACGCGGCGTGCGGCCGTCGCGGACACGTGGCTTCGTAGACTGTGGCGGATGGAGGCGACCGTCTTCGTCGAGGTGCCGATGGGCTCGCGCAACAAGTACGAGGTCGACGCCGCCACCGGGCACGTCGTCCTCGACCGGCGGCTCTTCACGTCGAATGAGCTACCCGGCGGACTACGGCTTCATCGAGGGCACGCTGGGCGACGACGGCGATCCGCTCGATGCGCTCGTGCTCGTCGGCGAACCGACGTTCCCCGGCTGCCGCATCCGCGGCCGGGTCGTCGGCGTCTTCAACATGACCGACGAGAAGGGGTCGGACGAGAAGATCATCCTCGTCCCGCTCCGCGATCCGACGTGGATGCGCGTGCACGACATCCACGACATCCAGCCCGAGTTCCGGGACGAGATCGAGCACTTCTTCCAGGTCTACAAGGACCTGGAGGACGCGAAGACGGAGACACGCGGGTTCGGCAACCGGGCCGATGCCGAGCGCGTCATCGAGGAGGCACGACGGCGAAAAGAGGAGACAGAGAACCGCTAGGCGCCGGCCGCGCGCCACCCGTCCATAGAGAGAGGCTCATCGGCTCTTGCTGCCCGAGCTCCTTCGCCGCCGGCGGCCTCCTACGCGACCGGGGCGAAGCGAACCCTAGATTCAGTATCTGACGAACGGTGAAATCTGTCAGACCGACGTTGATACTCTCCTCTCGAACATAGGAGGATCAACATGAACACGCGTTCGCTCGGCACCACCGGCCTCACCGTCTCCGCCCTCGGCCTCGGCTGTATGGGCATGTCCGACTTCTACGGCCCCACCGATGAGGCCGAGTCGATCGCGACAATCCGGGCTGCGCTCGACGCCGGCGTCACCTTGCTCGACACGGGCGACTACTACGCCGCCGGCCACAACGAACTCCTCATTCGCGACGCGCTCAAAGGACGTAACCGCGACCAAGCGGTGATCAGCGTCAAGTTCGGGCTTATGCGCGCCCCCGACGGGTCGATCGTCGGAAACGACGTGCGGCCGGCGGCGGCCAAGAACTTCCTCGCCTACACGCTCAGACGGCTTGGCGCCGACTACGTGGATGTCTACCGGCCCGGGCGCGTCTTCCCCGACGTCCCGATCGAGGAGACGGTGGGTGCGATCGGCGAGCTGGTCGAGGCGGGCTATGTCCGCCACGTCGGCCTCTCCGAGGTCGGGGCCGAGACGGTCCGGCGCGCGCACGCGGTGCACCCGATCTCCGATCTGCAGATCGAGTACTCGCTCGTCTCGCGCGGGATCGAGGAGGAGATCCTCCCCACCTGCCGCGAGCTGGGAATCGGCGTCACCGCCTACGGCGTCCTCTCGCGCGGGCTTCTCTCGGGCCACTGGTCGAGGGAGCGGGAAGCGGCCCTTGCGCCGCATGACTTCCGAGCCTCGGCTCCGCGCTTCACCGGCGAGAACCTCGAGCGCAACCTGGAGCTCGTCGAGGCGCTGCGCGCAGTCGCGGCCGAGAAGGACGCGACCGTCGCCCAGCTCGCGATCGCCTGGGTCTTCTCCCGCGGCGAGGACGTCGTCCCGCTCGTCGGCGCGCGCACCCGCGAGCGGCTCGCCGAGTCGCTCGCCGCGGTCGACGTCGACCTCACCCATGACGACCTGGCACGCATCGAGGAGGCTGTCCCGGTCGACGTCATCGCAGGCGAGCGCTACAACGCCGAGCAAATGGCGATCCTCGATAGCGAGCGGGGCTAGGTCCCGCGATGGCGGCCGAGACGCTCACGGCGGATCGCATCCTCGAGGCGGCGGAGGAGGTCCTTCGCCGCTACGGCCCCGCCAAGGCGAACGTCGTCGACGTCGCCCGCGCCCTCGGCGTCAGCCACGGAAGCGTCTACCGGCACTTTCCGAGCAAGGCCGCGCTTCGCGACGCCGTCACCGAGCGCTGGTTGTCGGAGATCTCGAAGCCCCTCGAAGCGATCGCGGCCGGGAAGGGAACGGCACCCGAGCGCCTCGAGCGCTGGCTCGACGGCCTCGTCCAAGCGAAGCGCCGTAAAGCCCTCGACGACCCCGAGCTCTTCGCTACCTACATCGAGCTTGCCGCGGATGCGCGTGAGGTCGTCAAGACACATGTCGAGATGCTCGTCGACCAGCTCGCGCGCATCGTCGCCGAAGGTGTCGCCGACAGCGCCTTCGCTGCTGATGACCCGAGGGCGGCAGCGCGCGCTGCCTTCGACGCGACCAGCCGCTTCCACAACCCGGCGCACGCGGCCGAATGGAGCGACCCCCAGATCGACGCCGCTTACGAGGGAGTCCGTGCCCTCGTCCTTCGCGGGCTCACGAGCTCCCCCGGAATCTCACCGTCTACGAGGAAAGGCAAGGGATGAACATGAAGCGGCGCAAGCTTCGAGACCTGGAGGTATCCGCCATCGGTCTGGGGTGCATGGGGATGTCCGCCTTCTACGGCCCCACCGACGAGGACGAGGGTGTCAAGACGATCCAGCGTGCCCTCGAGCTGGGCGTCAACTTCATCGACACCGCGCAGATCTACGGCCCGCTCACCAACGAGCTGCTGGTCGGCCGCGCGATTCAGGGGCACCGCGACGAGTACGTGATCGCGACGAAGTTCAGTCGCCGCATGGATGACGCGATCCCGGGCGACATGACGAGCGTCGGGCCGCAGAACGGCTCCGCCGCGCACGTGCGCAGGTCGATCGAGGGGTCGCTCGAGCGGCTCGGGACCGACTACATCGACCTCTACTACCAGCACCGCGTCGATCCCAAGGTGCCCATCGAAGAAACCGTGGGAGCGATGGCGGCGCTGGTCAAGGAGGGCAAGGTCCGCCACATCGGCCTGAGCGAGGCGGCGCCGGAGACGATCCGCCGGGCGAACGCCGTCCACCCGATCACCGCGGTGCAAACGGAGTACTCGCTGTGGACCCGCGACCCGGAGGCCGAGGTGCTGCCGACCTGCCGCGAGCTCGGAATCGGATTCGTCCCGTACTCGCCGCTTGGACGTGGGTTCCTCGCCGGACGGTTCACCTCGCCGGACGAACTCGACGCGAACGACTTCCGCCGCACGGGGCCACGCTTCACGGGTGACAACCTCGAGGTGAACCTGACGCTCGCGGCAAAGGTCAAAGAGATCGCGGCCGAGAAGGGCGTAACGCCGGCGCAGCTTGCGATCGCGTGGGTCCTGGCGCGGGGAGACGACCTCGTCCCGATCCCGGGGACCAAGAGGCGCGCGTACCTCGAGCAAAACGCTGGTGCGCTCGACGTCGAGCTGACGGCGGAGGATCTGGCGCGAATCGATGCAGAGCTTCCCAAGGTCGCCGGCGAGCGCTACGACGAGGCCGGGATGGCGGCCGTGAACCTCTAGGGCCCGCCCAGTCCTCACGCGTCCACGCGCGGGCACTCGCGGGCACGCGCACGTGAAGGCCGTACTGAGTGAATCCCCTGCAAATAGGGGCAATCCTTCGCCGGAAAGGGGACCACTTCACCAACTGAGAAGGGGTCCTGGACGTACCCGTTTCGTACCCGTAAGCGCGTCTAGAGGGGTGCTAGAGCCGATGCAGGAGACTGCGCGATTCGACAAAACCCCTGCAAACAGACAAGAAAGCCGACGCTCGGACTCGAACCGAGGACCCCTTCATTACGAGAGAAAGACGAGTGAGGAACGGGCGTCCACGCGCGGGCACGATCTCGCTGGAAATCGGTCTCTTTCGAGACCACTACCGTGGACGCGCGTGCCCGCGCGTGCCCGAGCTCACGTACCCGTTTCGTACCCGCAACGCCACTCGAGAGCAGACGAGCAACCGACGCGACCCGCGGCCAGGATCTGCTCCACATAGCACTTGCTCACAGGGCCGGACAACCTCAGAGGCGCTTTGGCCGCGGGGCCGCCTCGGAAGCGGCGTCCGCACGTCCTTCGACGTGCCTCCTGAGGCCGTCCGCCTCCTCGGCGGTCGCTCGCTCGAAGCTTCGCTTCAACCAGGGCGCAGCGGCCCGCATCAGGAGCGACTTCGGACGCAACGTCCAGTCGAAGGTCACGACGTGTTCCCGTCCCGCTCGGCTCGAGGAGCAGCTCGAAAGTCGAAGTCGGCGGCCTTCCATCCGCCCCGAATCCCCAGGCACCGGTGGGCGTCGAGCACCGTCACTTCGTCGGCCAGCGTGATCTCGCGGCCTCGCCACTCGAGCACCTCGCGAATCTGCGAGCCGACCTCCAGCGGCCCGTCCGAGACCTGTCGGAACTCGCGAAGAGACGGGCGCCAGCGTGGATGGGACTCGAGGTCGGTCACGACCTTCCATACGTCGCTCGGCGGCCGGTCGATCAGGACACTCTCTGTGATCCGAATGGCGGGCTCCTTCGAAGATAGTCCGGAGATCGAGCAGTGATACGGCCGCGATGCACTCTCGGATCAGCCAGGGCGAGTGAGCAACCCGTACCCAACTCACCGACGGGCTCGAAACGGTCGAGCACGTCGAGCTGCCTCGGCCCCTCGTCCCCGTGACCCGAGCAGGAGCGGAAGACCTCGGACGGTGGTACTGGGAAGAGCTCGAGCGCTCCACCCGAGGGCTCGTTCGAGCCCGCGCGGAAGGAGCCGGGGTCCGGATCGTGCTCGGGGGCTCGCTGACGCTGCTGCGCTTCGGCGAGCCCGAGATCGGGGTCGAGGGTCGCGACGTCGAATGTCGGTACCCGATCCTGGGCGGCTGTCTCGCGTCGCGTCCGGGAGGCTCGCTCGCGATCGCTCAGCGGGACGGCTCGCCACCGCAGCTCGAGGTCGCGGTGGCCGGCTATCACCCCAGCCTCGCCGGCAGGGGGTCGAGGTTCCATCGCGGGCTCCTCTACACCACGCTGCAGGCGCCGCTTCACCGGGCGATCAGCCGTCGCTTCCTCACCCGCACGGCCGTGAGACCTCGATGAGGATCGCGGTGTTCGGAGCGTCGGGCGTGATCGGATCGGCGCTCCTGCCACGGCTCGCAGAAGCGCACGAGGTCGTCGCACTCTCGCGCCGCGCGCGCGAGGACGACGGGGACGTGCGCTGGCTCGTCGCCGACGCGACCGACGAGGCGTCGCTCGGCGTCCTGGAGGGAATGGACGTCGCCGTCTACCTCGTTCACTCGCTCGGCTCTCAGAGCTTCGAGGCAGTCGACCGGGCTGCCGCCGAGAACGTCGCCCGCGCCGCCGGTCGAGCCGGGCTCCGGCAGATCGTGTTTCTCGGCGGTCTCGGCGACGACAGTCCGGAGCTGTCGCCGCACCTGCGCAGCCGGCACGAGACGGCCAGAGCTCTCGCGTCGGGCCCCGTCCCGGTGACGACGCTGCGCGCCGCGATGGTCGTGGGCGCCGGGAGCGCGGCCTTCGAGACGATCCGCGCGCTCGTCGACCGGCTGCCGGTGATGATCTGCCCACGGTGGGTCGGGGTGCCGACGCAGCCGATCGCGCTTCGCGACGTCACGGGCTACCTGGCCGGCGTGTGCGGGCTCGAAGCCGCCTACGGCCGGGCCTTCGACGTCGGCGGCCCGGACGTGATGACCTACCGCGACATGATCGAGCGCATCGCGCGCATCCAGGGGAAGCGGCGACTCGTGCTCGAGGTTCCGGCCCTCACGCCGCGGCTGTCGTCCTGGTGGCTCCATCTCGTCACGCCGGTGAACGCAGCGGTCGCGCGACCGTTGATCGAGGGCCTGCGCAATCCGACGGTCGCCCGAACCGACGCGATCCGCGACCTCGTCCCGCTCGAGCTCACGCCCTTCGACGACGCCGTTCGTGAGGCCCTGAGCTCCCGCTAGCCTCACGGTCGACTATGGTCGCTGGGCGGGGTAGTCGCCGGGAGGACGCTCGAGCCTCCACGGCTCGTGCACGGCCCCGCCGTCGACCCGGACAGCTCGGCCACGTGCCGGCGCACGTACTCCCCGTCCGGGTCGAAGCGCCTCGCCTGCCGGATCGGGTTGAGTACGCGGTTTGGCCGAGGATCGACGCCCGTGCCGGCGACCCACTGCCAGTTGCCGACGTTGCTGGCCAGGTCGCCGTCGACGAGCAGGTCGAAGAAGTGCGCTGCGCCCTCGCGCCAGTCGAGCCGGAGCGTCTTCGTCAGAAACGACCCCACGATCAGGCGAGCGCGGTTCGGCATCCAGCCCTCCGCGGCGAGCTGCCGCATGCCCGCGTCGACGATCGGGTAGCCCGTGCGCCCTTCCTTCCAGGCCTGGAGGGCGTCCGGGTCGTCCCGCCAGCCCGCCGGCGCTCGCGGTAGTCCTCCCGCGGAGTCTTCGGATGCGCGGCCAGGAACTGGAGGAAGAAGTCGCGCCAGCAGAGCTGGCGGACGAACGCCTCGCTCGCCGCGGCGCGCTCGGCCACCTCGAGCGGCGAGAGGCAACCGAAGTGGAGGTACGGGCTCAGCCGCGAGGTGGCGCGGCGGCGAGGTCGTCGGCGCGCCTCCTCGTAGGCTTGCGAGCGGACCGTCGAGGAAGCGCGAGAGGCGGCTTCGGCCCTCCGTCTCGCCGCCGCGGAGCCGCGCCGGCGAGTCGCCTGCACCCAGGTCGGGCAGCCGCCCGAGGTCGACGCCGTCCGGGAGCCGGGCCCGCGGCGGCTGGAGCACCGGACGCCTCCCCGCCTCCCGCCAGGCCCGCCAGTAGGGCGTGAAGACCCTGTAGTGGCCGCCGCTCGACGTCAGCACCTCGTCAGGGTCGACGACGGACAGACGAGGGAAAGACGCGCACGTCGAGCTGCGTCGCGCAGGCGCCGTTCGCGCCGCTGCGCGAACGAGCTGGCGTCCTCGGCGAAGTACACCGCTCCGGCCTCGACCTGCTGCGCCAGTCTGACCGTCTCGGCCACGGTCTCCCCGCGGCGCAGGGCCAAACCACCGAGCGAGTCGCTCAGATCCCTCAGCGCCTCACCGAGGAAGGCGAGCCGGTTGGAAGCGCCGAAGCAGCCGAGGATGGTCTCGTCGAGGACGAAGAGCGGAAGCACGCGCTCGGCCTCCTCCGCCGCGGCGGCGAGCGCTGGGTTGTCGTGAACCCTCAGGTCGCGCGTGAAGAGGACGACCGCGGTGCGCACCGCTCGAAGAGGTAGTGGGCCACGAGCCACTCGGCGCCGCCGCGGTAGCCCCACAGCTCGGCGCACGCCAGGAAGAAGACGCGCCACTCGCCGAGGAACGCCCGGCCGTAGCGAGCGGCGATCTCGTCCTCGTTCACCCGCAGCCGCTCGAGCCACGCTTCCGCGGTGCGGGCGTAGTGCGTCCCTTCCACGAGCCAGCGCTCGACGAGAGGGAGATCGCCGCCGAGACGGGGAAGGAGGTCGGCCGAGGGCATCGTCCCGCCGGTGAAGAACCTCCTCGCCATCCACCCCTCGCCGTAGGGATAGGCGAGCTCGCGGTGGCAGAAGAGGTGCACGAAGAGGGCACCGTCCGGCTCCAGCAACCCCGCCAGGCGCTCCATCAACGCCTCGTAGTTCCGCATGTGCTCGAACATCTCGACGAGACGACGCGGTCGAAGCGGCGGTCGAGCACGAGCTCGCTCACGTCGGCGGTGACGACCTCGACGTTGGCGGGCGCGCGCGCCTCGATCCACTCGCGCTGCAAGCGCGAGTTCGAGACCGCCGTGATCCGCGCTTCCGGGAACCGCTCGGCGGCGAAGAGCGCGAACGACCCCCAGCCGCAGCCGAGATCGAGGATCGCCTGGCCGTCCTCGATCCGGGCCCGCTCGCACGTGAGGGCGAGCATCGCCTCCTCGGCCTCGGCGAGCGTCTCGACACCTCGAGGCCAGTAGCAGGAGCTGTACTTGAGCCGGGGCCCCAGGACCAGCTCGAAGAACTCGGGCGGGACCTCGTAGTGCTGCTCGTTCGGCTTCGCGGGGACGAGCGCGATCGGCGCGCGCCGCAGCTCGTCCACGAACGCCTCCTTCGCGAGCCGGGCCCTTCGCCCGCTCCCGGCGAAGGCGGGTCGCGAGGTTGGCCCGGATCCCGAGCCGGAGCAGCGGCTCGGGAACCACGTCCGCGGCGATCGACGCGATCGACGACCGTCACGCGCGCCGCTCCCGTCGGAACCAGGGCACGAAGGCGCTCGTCTCGCGCTGGTAGCGCCGGTACTCCTCGCCGCGCGAGCGGAGCGAGCTCTCCTCCGCCGCCGGCACGCCGGTGACGAAGAGGATCAGGTAGAGCATGATCGCCGGGGCGACCAGCCCGATCCAGCCGTACGGCGCCTCGAGCGCGACCAGCGCATAGGCGACCCACGTCAGCCACTGGAAGAAGTAGTTCGGGTGGCGCGAGTAGCGCCAGAGGCCGGTCTTCAGCGTCCGCCCCTTGTTCGTCGGGTCGGACTTGAAGCGCTGGAGCTGCCGGTCGGCCGCGCGCTCGAGCACGGCTGCGCCGATCCAGAGGGCCGCCCCTGCCCAAGCGAGTAGCCCCAGCCGCTCGTCCGGGTCGAACGCCGCCAGCAGGATCGGCGCCGAGAGGACCGCCGCCACGAGAGCCTGTGCCTGGTAGAAGACGAAGAAGCTGGACTGCTCGCGACCGCGCGCCCGCCAGCGGCTCCGCAGCTCCCGGTAGCGCTCGTCCTCGCCCTTGCCGACCCGTGAGAGGACGAGGCGCGCGACGCGGAGGTTCTCCAGGCCCGCCATGGTCGCGATCAGCACCCGGTGCGCCAGGCTGCCGTCCGCCAGGAGCGCGTAGAGGGCCGCGATCGCGACGAGGGACGCGGCCCAGCCCGCGTCGACTGCTGTCGCGTCCCGCGTCCGCCGCTGGCGCAGGTAGAGCGCCGTCTGGATCGCGGCGGCGAGCGCCCACGCGAGCAGAAACAGGAGCCAGCGCGACTCGATCAACGGGTCACCACGAGCTGGGCATCGCGGAGGAGGCCGGCGCGGAAGAGCGCCTCGCACGAGGCGAGGTAGAAGTCCCAGGTGCGCACGAAGCGCTCGTCGTAGCCCAGCGCGCGCACCTCACCGAGCCGCGAGACGAACGCCTCGCGCCAGCGGGCGAGCGTCTCGCCGTAGTGCTGCCCGATCTCCTCCAGGGAGTGAATGTGGAGCTCGCCCGCAGCCTGCGCCAGGGCGCCCAGCGAGGGGATGAGGCAACCGGGGAAGACGTGACGCTCGATCCAGTCCGGGCTGGAGCGGTAGCGGCGGTAGCGGGCGTCGGGGATGAGGATCGTCTGGATACTGGCGCGACCGCCGGGCGCGAGCACGCGGTCGATCGTGGCGAAGAAGGAGGCGAAGAGCTTCTCGCCGATCGCCTCGAGCATCTCGATCGACGCCACCTTCGTGAACGAGCCCTCGACCGCGCGGAAGTCCTGGACGCGAACCTCGACCCGGTCGGCCAGCCCGGCCTCGGCGACGCGGCGCCGCGCGAGCTCGGCCTGAGCGGGAGAGAGGGTGATCCCGGTCACGCGCGCGCCGTACTCTCCGGCCGCGACGAGGGCGAAAGAGCCCCAGCCGCAGCCGATCTCGAGCACGTGGTCGCCGGGCCCGAGCTCGAGCTTCCCGCAGACCAGCCGCAGCTTGCGGCGCTGCGCCTCGGCGAGCGACTCGTCCCTGTGCTCGAAGACGGCGCACGAGTACGTCAACGTCTCGTCGAGGAAGAGCGAGAAGAGCTCGTTGCCGAGGTCGTAGTGGTAGCGAATGTTCCGGGAGGCGGCGAGCAGGCCGGTCCGGCGGTTGAACCGCGGCCGCAGCTCGCCGAACCGGCGCAGGTGCGGGTGGCGCGCCGACGCTCGCTCCGCGTTCCGGGCCAGCAGCTCGAGCAGCCCGGGCAGGTCGTCGGAGCGCCACTCGCCCGCCTGGTAGGACTCGCCCAGCCCGAACCTCGGCCCGGTGGCGAGCCGGCGGAAGAACCGGGGGTCGTCGATCGCCATCCGAACCGCGGGCCCCGAGCCGAACGACATCTCGGCGCCGTCGGGCAGGCGGACGACGAGCGTCCCGCCCTCGAGCCCCGGCAGGACTCGCTCGAGCGCCCGCACGGCGAGGCGGTCGACCAGCGGGACGCGGGCTGCCGGCTCCCTGCGAAGGGCGTCGACGCTCACGTCCGCACGGATCCTTTCCCCGGCTCGAAGGGCGGCTTCCTGTGGAACGGAACCCGCTTGAGGAAGAGCTTGAGCGCCTGCCAGTGGATGAGCGCGATCACCTGGAGCGGCATCAGCGGGTAGCGGACGAGAAAGCGGGCGAGGGTCGCGCCGGTGAGCTCTCGCCTGCGAGCGGCGAGCACGGCCTGGAGCGGCATGCGGTCGTCCTCGTGCACCTCGATCCGCGCGAACACCGTCTCGCCCGGCTCCGAGAACGTGTAGCGGTAGCGCTGGTCGAGGCCCATGAACGGCGAGACGTGGAGCCGCTTGTCGTGCTCGTAGTCGAGCGCGTCGCCGGGAAGCAGCTCGGGAAGGCGCTCGCCGAAGGTGTTGTTGAGCTCCGCGATCATGCACGCGAGCGAGCCGTCGGCGCGGTAGCACCAGTAGAAGGACACCGGGTTGAAGACGTAGCCGAGGACGCGGAGCTGCGTGAGGACGAGCACACGCTCGATCGACGGATCGCCGGCGAAGCGGATCACCGCGTCCTTGAGCGGCGTCCCGTCGCCGTCGAAGTGGTCGCGGTCGCGAAGCGAGAGGACGTTCGAGCGGTTGACCGAGAGCAGCCGGAAGCGCCGGTCGAGCTCAGGCAGCTCGTCGAGGTCGAGCAGCCAGTACGCCACGGGGTAGCGAAACGCGTGGCGCTTCGGCTCGTGCCGGGCGTGGATCAACGTCCCTTCGTAGAGCGCCGAGATCACCAGCGCACCCCCAGCGCGGCGGCCGCGCGCACCCCGGACGCGAGCCCGTCCTCGTGGAAGCCGTTGCCGTGGTAGGCGCCCGCGAACACGGTGCGTCCCCGGGCAAGCTGAGGTAGGCTGCCTCTGGGCGGCGATCGCCTCGACGGTGAAGTGCGGGTGCGAGTAGCGGAAACGGCCGCGCACGTGCTCCTCCGGCACGTCCTCGTTGAGCGTCACCAGGTAGTCCCTCTCGGCGTCGAGCCGCTGGAGGCTGTTCAGCCAGTACGTGACGGTCGGCCGTGCAGCGCCGTTCATCCGGTAGTTCCAGGACGCCCGGGCGGCCTTCGCGCGGGGCAGGAACGACGCGTCCGTGTGGAGGACGGCATCGTTGGCTGTGTACGAGAACGCTCCGAGCAGCCGTCGCTCCTCGTCGGTCGGATCCTCGAGCAATGCGAGCGCCTCGTCGGCGTGGGTGGCGACCACCACGCGATCGAATCGGTGCGCCGCGCCGTCGGCCGTCCGCACCAGGACGCGGTCCGGCCCCCGCCGGACGCTCCGCACCGGGAGGCCGGTTCGAACCCCGCCCAGTCGCTCGGCGACCGCGTCGACGTACGTCCGGCTCCCCCCCACGACGCTGCGCCAGCGAAAGCGGCGGAAGCCGAGCATCCCGTGGTTGTCGAAGAACCGGATCGCGTACCCCGCCGGGAGCTCGAGCGCGCGCGCCGGCTCGGCCGACCAGAGCGCGGAGGTGAGCGGGACGAGGAAGTGGCGGCGGAAGCGCTGCGAGTACCCGTGCTCGTCGAGGTAGCGGCCGAGCGACCAGCCGTCCAGATCCTGCTCGTCGAGCGACCGGCGGGCGGTGCGCAGCCAGCGCCCGATCTCCCAGAGGAGCCCGTGGAAGCGGGCGCTCGCCGCGTTCCGCGCCTGCGCGAACGGCCGGCGGCCCGCGTACTCGAGCCCGCAGTCGCGGCAGCTGACCGAGAAGGACATGTCCGACTCCTGCGTGCGGATCCCGAGCTCGGCGAAGAGGCGCCCGAGCAGCGGGTAGTTCCGCTCGTTGTGGACGAGGAAGCCGGTGTCGAGCGCGAGACCGTCGACGGAGACGGTGTTGACGTGCCCGCCGGGCCGCGCCTCTCGCTCGAACACCTCGACCTCGTGCGCGCGGGCGAGCACGTAGGCGGCCCCGAGGCCGGCGACGCCGCCGCCCACCACTGCCACCCGCATCACGTTGGCTCCAGCCTGCGGCGCTCGAGCTGTGTCGCGGACGGGATCTTCACGTTCCACACCAGGCGGAGCCGCTCGAGCGCACGGATCACCCACCAGGAGACGTCGAGCTGCCGGCGACCCAGCCCGTGTCGTGCCGACGCGGGAAATGCGTGATGGTTGTTGTGCCAGCCCTCGCCGAACACGAGCAGGGCGACGAGCCAGTTGTTGCGAGCCTCGTCGCGTCGCGCAGGCCGATCGCACGCGCGGTCTCCTCGTCGGAGCCCATCATGCGCGCGAGTCGGCCAGGGGCCACCAGCCCCAGGAGCCCGAACGCGAGCGAGCCGCCTGCGAGCACGCCTGATCCGGCCCGGACCCGGCGGGTGCTGCGTTCTCGAGTTGTCACCTTGTCGACCTCCAAGTCTGGGGGATTCGTTCTCTGCCGGTCCTGTGGTTCGGGGGGACCCCGGCCCGCGAGGCCGCGCCGGCTGCCGCATCCGGCGCGGCCTCGTATGCCCACGGGACGCCGGGCTACGCGGCGACGCGGGCGAAGACCTGGGCCGTCCCCAGGTCGATGCCGGCGCCGAAGAAGGTGACGCCGAGGCTCGAGTTCAGCGCGCCTGCAGCGGCCTCCGTCAGCGAGGCGTCGACGTTCTTCACGCGGACGTGGCGGCCCTGGCTGATGATCTTGGCCCTCGAGAAGTCGAGGTCGAGGATCGCGACCCGGGCGGCCGGGTTTCCGTTCACCTCGGCGGTGAGGGTGGCGCTGCCCAGCTTGATCCGGAAGTTCGTCAGGAGCAGCGACTTGCCGTTGTTCGTGTTGACGAAGTTGATGCCTCCGGAGTGGTCGATCGCCCCGGTGAGGGCCGACAGGTTGACACTCCCACCGGTGATCGGGAACGAGTAGCGGACGGAGAGGCCCTCGTCCTTCTGGAGCAGCTGGAAGCCAGTCGGTCCCACCGGCTGCGGCGAGATGCCGTTGTCCAGCAGCACCTTCGTCGTCGCCGGGTCGGTGACGAACTTCGTCTTGTCTCCGACCAGCCGGACCGACGAGCCCTCTGCCGAAGCAGCACCCGCGAGCACGGCCGTGAGCGTGAGCACCAGCGCGAGAGCGGGAAGCAGAAGCCTGAGCGGGGACTTGCCTTTCATGGGTGTTCCTCCTTCGTTAGGGGAAGAGCGGTGTGCGTGGAACGTTATACAGATCTGTAGAGACTCTGTCAAGAGTATGAACGGTTTTTGTACAAACATCGTCTCGGTTCTGTAAGGTCAGGGGATGGCCGAACCCGGACATCTGAGGATCGGGGAGCTGAGTCGCCGCGTCGGCGTGAGCCCCGAGCTGCTCCGCGCCTGGGAGCTTCGCTACGGGCTCCTGCGGCCGACGCGGTCGCCCGGAGGCTTCCGTCTCTACTCGGCGGCTGACGTCGCACGCGTCGGCCGAATGCGCGCGTACCAGGAGCAGGGGCTCTCGGCTGCCGAGGCCGCCCGGCTGGCGAATGAGATGGTTCCCGAGGACTCGCCTGCAGACAGCCCGGCTGCGCCCGATCGTAGCGAGCTCGCCCGCGCTCTCGAGCGTTTCGACGAGCCGGGAGCCCAGGCGGCGTTCGACCGGGCGCTCGGCGCGGTCAGTCTCGACGCGCTCCTCCGCGACCTCGTGATCCCCTATCTCACCGAGCTCGGGGATCGCTGGGAGGCGGGCAGCGCCACCGTCGGTGAGGAGCACTTCGCCAGCAACTTCCTCCGGGGTCGCCTGCTCGGTCTCGCGCGGGGGTGGGGGCAGGGCGCCGGCCCTCTCGCCGTGCTCGCCTGTGCGCCGGGGGAGTTGCACGATCTCGCTCTCATCTCGTTCGGGCTCGCCCTGCGCGCCCGCGGCTGGCGCATCGCCTACCTCGGGCCCGACACGCCCATGGACACGCTCCTCGAGACGACCCGGATGCTGGGGCCGCAGCTCGTCGTGGTCAGCGCGACCACGCCGCAACGTGTCTCGCGTGTGAGCGACGAGCTCAGGACGCTCGCGCAGGTCGCGCCGCTCGCTCTCGCCGGCGGGGGCCCGAAGCGCGCGCTCGCCGAATCCGTCGGCGCCGGCCTCCTGGAGGACGATCCTGTCACGGAGGCCGAGCGCGTGGCGACTTCGAGGGTCTGACACTAGGAGCTCAGGCCACTCCGCCCCAGACCCCGCCCTTGGGAGGCTCCCGGTGTGCCGCCCGGTATGTACGCCACGCGGCCCGTTACCTCACGACCGCCCGCTCCCTCGCCGCGCTGCTGCGGCCCTGCCCCCGCCTGAGGCGTCACCGCGAGGCCCTCACGGGGGACGGATCCCGGGAGGGACGTGAACCAGCCGGTGACCAGGGACAGGACAGGGGAGGCCCGCGGCGACGTCCCGCAACGCGAGGCCCAGCTTCAAGCCGACGCTCGGACTCGAACCGAGGACCCCTTCATTACGAGTGAAGTGCTCTACCAGCTGAGCTACGTCGGCGGGGGGCTCATTGTATCCGTGCTCGCCCGGCGGCTAGGCTCGCGCTCGTGCGCGCCCTTCTCCGTCTGACGCTGGCTGCCGCGGCTCTCGGCGTGGTGTACCTCCGCTTCCTCCGCACGCCGGTCCTCACCTGGGGAGCGACGGACACCGAAGCAGCCGCACGGCTCCCGGGCGACGAGCTGCTCGAGGACGCGGACGGCGTCGCGACGCGGGCGATCTGCGATCGACGCGCCTCCGGCCGCGGTCTGGCCCTGGATCGCGCAGATGGGGCCCTCGCCGCGCGGCGGGGCCTACACGTACGACTGGATCGAGAACCTCATGGGCCTCGACATGCACAGCGCGGATCGCGTCCTGCCGGAGTTCCAGCACCCGGAGCCGGGCGACACGATCGGATACGGGTCGAACCGGATGCGGGTCGAGCGGGTGGAGCCGGAGCACGTGCTCGCCTGGCGCTCCGAGGACGGCAACTGGGTCTGGACGTTCGTCCTCGAGGAGCGCGACGGCTCGACGCGGCTGATCAGCCGGAACCGCTTCCGGCTGCCGACGCTCGCCGCGCGGCTCGGCATGATCACGATGGAGCCGGCCTCGCTCCTCATGGAGCGGAAGATGCTGAACGGGATCAAGGAGCGGGCCGAGCGACTAGACCTAGGGGCAGATCGGCCTTACGATGCCGCTGCCAGTCGCTCGCCCATGGCCGCCGACAGCCCGACACCGACCCAACCGCCGCCGCAGACCGGAACGGACTGGACCGTCGGTCGCATCCTGCTCGTCATCCTGGGGAGCCTCGTCGCGCTGATCGCGGCGGGGCTGCTCGTCGCCGGCGGGGCGATTCTCTGGGCCGACCTGACGCAGCGGGACGACGACGGCTACCTGACGACGCCGACCGGCCTGCTCGAGACGGAGTCCTACGCGATCACCTCGGAGAGCATCGACCTCTTCGAGACTGACACGAGCGGCGACTGGGTCCTCTCCGAGAACTTCCTCGGCCGCGTCCGCATTACCGGCGAGAGCACCAGGACGGACGTCTTCATCGGGATCGCCGAGACGGACGACGTCGAGGCCTACCTCGACGGAGTCGAGCACGCCGAGGTCCGGGACGTGGACTTCGATCCGTTCGAGGTCCGGTACCGGCTCTTTGCCGGCGGCGAGCCGCCCGGGCCGCCCGGCGAGCAGACGTTCTGGGCGGCGTCGGCCTCTGGGTCGGGCAAGCAGACCGTCACCTGGAAGGCGGAGTCGGGCGAGTGGACGGTCGTGCTCATGAACGCCGACGCCTCGGACGGCGTCGCCGCCGACGTCAGCGTGGGCGCGAAGGTGAGCTTCCTCCTCTGGCTGGCCATCGGCCTGCTCATCGCAGGCGTGCTCGTGCTCGCCGTCGGCGTCCTCCTGATCGTCGTCGGCGCGAGGGGTGCGACCTCGGGCCCCGCTCCCGCGCCCGCCGCGCTCCCGGCGGCAGCCGGGCGGCCGACCGTCTACCCCGTCGCGCTCCGCGGCGAGCTGGATCCGCAGCTCGGCCGCTGGCTCTGGCTCGTGAAGTGGCTCCTCGCCATTCCGCACTACATCGTGCTCGCGTTCCTCTGGATCGCGTTCTGGGTCCTGAGCGATCGTCGCGTTCTTCGCGATCCTCTTCACGGGCCGCTACCCGCGCGGGATCTTCGACTTCAACGTCGGCGTGCTGCGCTGGACGTGGCGCGTCGGCTTCTACTCGTACTGGGCGCTGGGGACCGACCGCTACCCGCCCTTCACGCTGGCCGACGTCGAGGACTACCCGGCCTCGCTCCACGTCGACTACCCGGAGCGCCTCTCGCACTGGCTGCCGCTCGTCAAGTGGCTCCTCGCGATCCCGCACCTGATCCTGGTCGGGATCTTCGTCGGCGGCTGGGGCTGGGGCTGGGGCACGGGCCAGCAACGAGATCTGGGGCTTCGGGATCGCCGGACTCGTCGGCGTCCTCGTCGTCATCGCGGCTTTCGTCCTGCTCTTCACCGGAAGCTATCCCGCGCTCGCTCTTCGACTTCGCGCTCGGCCTCGACCGCTGGGTCTTCAGGGTCGCGGCGTACGTGAGCCTGATGCGGGACGAGTACCCGCCGTTCCGGCTCGACATGGGCCCGGGCGAGCCGACGGAGCCGGCCGAGCCGGCGGAGACGCCTCCGCCGGCTCCGTGACGCGAACCATCAAGCGGTCGTCTGGGCCGGAGCCTTGGCGGACTTGACGACGAGCACTGGCCGCGACGCGTGCCGGAGCACACCGTGGGAGACGCTGCCTAGGAGCGCCGATGCGAGGGTGTTGCGGCCACGGGAGCCGAGCACGATCAAGTCTGCGTTCTTGGCGTCGGCGAGGGCCACGATCGACTCGACCGTGTCGCCGGACACCCGCTCGAGGGCATAGGAGACGCCCGCCTCCTCCGCCACCTCGGCGGCAGCCTTCAGCGCGGTCTCGGACTCGTCGACGGGCTCCGTGTGGGTGAGCGGGTGTCCGCTACTCCCCTTGCCGCCGCGATACTCATCCGGCGGCGCAACGTGGACGAAGGTGACGTCGGCGCCCTGCTCCTTGGCGAGCTCCAGCCCGACGTCCACGGCCTCCTGTGCGGAGGGGGAGCCGTCGGTTGCGACCAGGATCTGCTTCATGGGTTCCTCCTTCTGTCGTGCTTCCTGGCGGACGGTACGGTTCGCGCGGCCCCCGGCCATCAGGGAATCTACCTTTCCTTCCGTGCGGAGTTCTGCGGATAATCGCGGCGTGCAGTCGAGGGAACAAGAGTCCTCGTTTCAAGGGCTGGTCGAAGCCGGCATCGCGCTCAGCTCGGAGCTCACCCTCGACGGCCTGCTCCAGCTGCTGGTCGAGACCGCGGCGGAGCTGACCGGCGCCCGCTACGCAGCGCTGGGAGTCATCGACCCGGCGGGAAGAGAGCTCGAGCGATTCATCACGCACGGAATCGACCCCGAGACCCACGCGGCGATCGGCGACCTGCCGCGCGGTCAAGGAATCCTGGGCATCCTCATCAGCGACGCGCGTTCCCTCCGCCTGCACGACATCGCCGAAGACGAGCGGTCGGTCGGCTTCCCGCCGAACCATCCGCCGATGAAGACCTTCCTGGGAGTCCCCATCGTGCTTCGGGGCGTCTCCTACGGGAACCTGTACCTGACCGAGAAGCAGGGCGGCGCGGACTTCACCGACGAGGACGAGGAGGTGATCACGCTCCTCGCCTCGCAGGCCGCGGTCGCCATCGAGAACGCGCGCCTGTACGAGTCCAGCCGCGCGTGGGCGCACCAGCTGGAGTCGCTCGACGAGATCACCGGCGCAATGCTGAGCGAGATCGAGCCCTCGGTGCTCCTGCATCTGATCGTCGAACGCATGAGCGAGCTGCTCGATGCCCGCTTCGTCGCGGTGCTCGTCCCCACGGCGGAGGGCTGGCTCGAGATTGCGTCGGCCCACGGGGAAGGAGCCGAGGAGCTCATCGGCCTGCGGCTCGCCTTCGACCGCTCCAAGAGCGGCCGCGTGTTCCGCGAGGGAACGAGCGTACGCGTCGACTCGGTCCTCGACGACCCCGAGGCCGACCCGGATCTCATGAGGCGGGTTGGCGCAAGGGCCGGGCTCTGGGCTCCGCTCGTCGCCCGAGGCGAGGGAATCGGTGTTCTCATGGCGCTGGACCGGCGCCAGGCGGATCCCCGCTTCAGCGACACCGACCTGCGCCTCGCCCAGCGTTTCGCGGCGCGCGCGGCCGTCGCAGTCGACCTCTCGCAGCGCGTCGCGCGCACGACAGTGCAGCGCATCGTCGGGGGCCAGGAGCAGGAGCGCCGGCGGCTGTCGCGGGAGCTTCACGACGAGACGGGCCAGGCCCTGACGTCGATCCTGCTCGGCCTCAAGGGGATCGAGGAAGCCCAGGGGACAGAACGCTTCGCCGCCGCGATCGGCGAGCTGCGCGAGCTCGTCGTCGCCACCCTCCAGGATGTCAGGCGGCTCGCGGTCGAGCTCCGGCCGAAGGCCCTCGACGACTTCGGGCTCGTCCCCGCGCTCGAGCGGCTGACGACCACGTTCGCGGAGCAGACCGGGATCGAGACGCACCTCGAGTCCCGCCTCCCGGAGGCGCGGCTGCCCGGCGAGATCGAGACGGTTCTCTACCGCCTCGTGCAGGAGGCGCTCACGAACGTCGTCAAGCACGCCCGGGCCGAGCGGGTGAGCATCGTCCTCCAGTCGAAGCCCGGTAAGGTCGCCGTCGTGATCGAGGACGACGGGCGCGGCTTCACACGGGAGGACGAAACTCCGGACGGCCTCGGGCTTCTCGGCATGAGAGAACGCGTCGCGCTCGTCGGCGGACGCCTCGACCTGGAGTCGTCCGACGCCGGGACGACGATCCTGGTCGAGGTGCCGACCGAGTGACCATCCGCGTCGTCATCGTCGACGACCACGCGGTAGTTCGGTCGGGCTTGCGCTTGCTCCTCGAAACGGAGAAGGGCGTCGCGACCGTCGCCGAGGCCGGGAACGCGCGGGACGCAGTCTTCGAGGTCCGCAAGCACAAGCCCGACGTCGTCCTCATGGACATCGTCCTCCCGGACAAGAGCGGCATCGAGGCTACCGCCGACGTCCTGGCGGAGGCGCCCGACGCGAAGGTGCTGATCCTCTCGATGGAGGACGATCCGAGCTACGTCCGCGAGGCCTTCTCCGCGGGGGCGTCGGGCTACGTCCTGAAGGAGGCCGCCGACACCGAGCTCCTGGCCGCGCTGCGGCAGGTCGCAGCCGGCGAGAGGTACGTCCACCCGGCGCTCGGCGCCCGCATGGCCGCCGCAGAGGTGGAGGCCTCGACCCGTGCCGAAGCCGACCCGTTGTCCGACCGCGAACGGGAGGTCCTGCGCCTCCTCGCGCTCGGTCACACAAACCAGGAGATCGCGAAGATGCTCTTCATCTCGGTTCGCACCGCCGAGACGCATCGGGCGCACATCATGCAGAAGCTCCGCCTGACCACGCGGGCCGAGCTGGTCCGCTACGCGCTCGCCCAGGGTCTCCTAGAGGAGTGACGCCGGGCCGTCCCGAGGGCCGTACGCGAGGCTTGCGTGCTCGGCCAGGTACGGGCTGAGATAGCGCGAGGCGATCTTCGCGGCGGGCCACCAGAGCGCGTCGGGATCCGCAGTCGAGGCGTCGCCGCGGCCTCCGCCCAGCTCGGTGCGGAGGAAGAGGGGCGAGCTGCTCAGCAGGAGCCCGCGCAGAACCGGCTCGAATGGCTCCGGAACGACGTCCGCGCCTGCGGCCGCCGCGATCTCCGCGGCGGCGACGTCGGCCTGCTGGGCGGCTAGCCCTCCCTGCTTCACGGGGAACGCCGTGATGTCGCCGGCCGCATAGACGTCCTCGAGGCCGGCCACGTGAAAGGTCTCGTCGACGGCGACGAAGAAGTCCTCGTCCTGCGGAACCCCGGCCAGCGGCACGCCCCTCAGCCTCGGGAGCGCGACGACGACGTCGGCCGGCAACGGCCGGCCCGGGACGATGCGAAGCTGGCCGCCCTCGTACGAGTCCGCGTACGTCATCGTCAGGAGCTCGATCCCACGCTCGGCCAGAAGCGCCTCGACCGCCTGGCTCGCCTCGCGCCCGAGCAGGAAAAGGGGAGCCTCCTCCGGGGTCACGAGGGTGATCTCCACCTCGGAGATGCCCTTGCGCCCGACGTGATCGGCGGTCAGAAGGGCCAGCTCGTACAGGGGAAGCGGCCAGGTGGCGCCGCCCGGAAGCGCAAAGGCGACTCGCCGGACGAGCCCGCGATCGAGGTCGGTGAGCATGCCTGCGATCCGCGTGACGTCGGCTTCCCCGCGGAACGTGAGCGCTCCCGGGACGGCCTCCCTGAGCCGTGCCCCGATCGCGATCAGGAGCACGTCGTAGTCGAACAGTGCGTTTTGGCCCGTTCGGATGCGGTGCTGGTCGGGATAGACGGCGACGAGGGTGCCGGGACGATGCCTCGCCCCGCATCCCCGCGCGAGGCTCGTCAGGTCGAAACGCAGGACCTCGCCGACACCGAAGGGCTCGCCGACCGACAGGGGCCGATAGAAGAAGTCTCGATCCGGGGAGAGCAGCTCGATCTCGAGGAACTCGCCGGCCAGGCGCCTGAGGGCGACCATCGCTTCGAGCGCGGCCACACCGCCGCCCGCGATCACCACACGCAGCTTCCCGTTCCCGGGCATCGGCCCATGCTCGGCCCTGATGCCGGGGGACGCATCCGGGCCGCCACCGACGCCCGTGTGGGAAAGCCGCAAGGACAATCGGGACGCCCACCGATGCCGCGTGACGGGACCGCGACGACGCTGCGTGGACGATGTTTCGAGGGAGCTACGCAGTCATCTGGCGGGAAGGTGAGGGCCCCGTGCAAGCGGGCAAGCTCGTGCTGGGCCCGAAAAGCCTCCGCCTGGAGGCCGGGGCCGGTCAAAAACGCCTCTCGACGCGAAGCCTCCGGTACGAGGAGCTCGCCTCGGTCGAGACCGCACGCCCGGCTCAGCGCATCCGCGAGCGGCCGACGGTCGTCGTCGAGCGTCGCGGGCGGGACCGGCTCGCGATCGCCGCCGTCGACGGGCTCGGCTCGGTACGCGAGATCGTCGAGCGGCTGACCAGCGTCCTCCCCGGCCGGACGAAGGCATGAGCCGTCTGGTCGTGGTCGTCCCGCTGGCGGACGGCGCCCGCGAGCGGGCTCGTGAGCTGTTGGTGCAGGGCCCGCCCTTCGATCCGGCCGCGACTCACCTCGAGCGCCACTCGGTCTACCTCACCGACCGCGAGGCCGTGTTCGTCTTCGAGACTCCGGGCGACGAGCCTCCCCTGGAGCTCCGCGCCGAGGACCCGGCGCTCCTCTACGCAGCAGAAGCCTGGCGCGACCTCATGGCAGGACGGCCCCGGAAGGCGCAGCCCGTGTACTCCTGGGAGCGGGAGCCCTCTCGGTAGGGCTACTCGCCCCAGGTCTCCGGCCACTCCTCGCCACGCTGCCAGCTGTAGACCTCGCGAGCCACGCGCGGCATCCCGTCGATGACCGCCTCCCACCGGTGGAAGGCGCCCGCGCTGGAGGGGTCCTTGACCACGTAGCGGAGCAGCTCGTCGAGCTGGCCCCCTTCGAACACGAACACGGCGTGGTCGCCGGTCAGGTAGACCGAATGGCGCTCGAAGCCGGCCTCCTTCGGGTTGAACGGGGGCCCCTGCTCGATCAGCTCGGCCGCGCGGGCCTCGGAATCGGGCTTCAGCTTCGCAATGACGGCCAGGCGCTGCACGTCGATCTCCTTTCGATCAGCTCTGCGGATCCGATCTTCGACGCCCCGGGCCCCCGTCGAATCGGCGAACCTGCCGATTGGGCATGCGGCTAACTACTCACCCGCGCAGGGCCCGGAGCGCGTTCAGGATCACGGCGACGTCGATGCCTTCCTGGAGGAGGGCCCCGTACACGGGCGGGATGAACCCGAAGGCGGCGAAGCCCATGGCGACCAGGCTCAGCCCGATGCCGGCGAGCACGCTCTGGCGGGCGATCCGAAGCGAGCGCCGGCCGATACTGACCGCGTCGGCGACCCGGCCGATGCGATCGACGAGGACGACCGCGTCCGCGGTCTCGGACGCGACCGTCGCCCCGGCCGTGCCCATCGCGATGCCGACGTCGGCGAGCGCGAGGGCCGGCGCGTCGTTGACGCCGTCCCCCACCATCACGACCGGACGCAGGTCGGCGTCTCCCTGGATGGAGCGGACGAGCTCCAGCTTCTCCTCGGGAGACTGCTCGGCGTAGACGCGGTCCACGCCGACCTGGCGCCCGATCTCCTCCGCCACCGCTGCGCGATCGCCGCTGGCCATCGCGACGTGCCGGATGCCCGCCGCGCGAAGCGCGGCGACGAGCCCCGGAGCGTCCGCCCGCAGGTGGTCGGCCATGACGATCGCGCCCGCGAGCCTGCCCTCGACCCCGACGAGCACCTTCGCGCGCCCGGCGCCGTTGGCGCTGTCGAGACCGCTGACGACGGCCGGCGGGACGGAATAGCCGCGCAGGCTGAGCCACGCCTCGCTCCCGACCGCGACGCGGCGGCCGTCCACAAGGCCCTCGGCTCCCTGGCCGGGGCCCTCCTCGACGGCCTCCGGGAAGCTGAGAGCGAGGCCGCGCCCCCGCGCGGCGTGGACGAGCGCCTCGGCGAGGGAATGCGCCGAGAGCTGGTCGAGCGAGGCCGCGAGCCGCAGGGTTTCGGTCGAATCGAGCCCGTCGAAGAGCACGATGCGCTCCACCTCGGGCGTGCCCAGAGTCAGGGTCCCGGTCTTGTCGAGGATCACCGTCTGGGCCTCGCCGAGCTTCTCGATCGCGGCGCCGCCCTTCACGATCACTCCCGCCCGGGCCGCGCGGGAGACGCCGGAGAGGATGGCGACGGGCGCGGCGAGGATGAGCGGGCACGGTGTCGCGACGACGAGCACGGCCAGACCCTGGACGGGATCGCCGCTGAGGCCCCAGGCGAGCCCTGCGATCACGAGGGTCACCGGGAGGAAGAAGGCCGCGTAGCGGTCGGCCATGCGGACGAACGGCGCCTTCTGGCCCTCGGCCTCCTGGACGAGGCGGACGACGGCCGCGTAGGCGCTCTCGGAGGCCGGCCTGGTCGCACGCAGCTCGAACGCGTCGCCGGCGTTCGCCGTCCCGCTCCGAACCGGCGCTCCTCGCTTGCACGCGACCGGCAGCGGCTCCCCCGTGAGCGCCGACTCGTCGAGGACGGCTTCCTCGCTGGTCACGAGACCGTCGACCGGGAGGACCTCGCCGGGGCGCACGAGCACGCGGTCGCCGACGGAGAGGTCGTCCACGGGCACCTCCTCCACGACGTCGCCCACCCGCCGGTGGGCGACGCGCGGCGCCCGGCTGACGAGCGACTTCAGCTCGCGCCGCGCACGTCCGGCGGCCGAGTCCTCGAGCGCGTTCCCTCCGGCCAGCATGAGGCCGACGACGGCTCCTGCCAGGTACTCGCCGAGCGTGAGCGCCGCCGCCATGGCGACCAGCGCGATCGCGTCCACGCCGACGTCCCCGCGCAGCAGGCTCCGACCTACCGACCACGCGAGCGGGACGAGGACGATCGCCGTCGCGGCGGCCCAGACCGCATCGCCGGCCGCCGGCTCCGAGAGCAGATGCAGCAGCCCGCCGACGCCGATCGCCACGAGGACGCCGGCGGCGAGCAGGCGATTGCTCACGAGAGGCGGCAGCCTGACGACGAGGACAGAGCAGGGAGCCTGGTGCGCTACTCGCTCGCTGACGCTCCCGAGTGCCCGGACACCGTGCAGGCCGCGGCTCCCGACCACCAGCAGGTCGGCCTCACCGGCCGTGGCGATGAGCGTGTCGACAGGGTGTCCGTCCTCAACGAGGACGCCGTTCGCGATGGCGTCGACAGCCGCGATGTCGAAACCCTTCCCGTCTCTCGCCGCCACCGGCCAGACTGCGACGCCGAAGCGCTTGCCCAGGTGGAACGCCGCGGCGGCCGCGGCGGCGGACTCGGAGGAACCGTCCACGCCCACGACGATCGAGCGTGGAAAGTCCTCGTCTGCCGGGCGCTCCCGCGCCACCAGCACCGAGCACGAAGCATCATGAAGGATGGACGTCCCCACGCTCCCGAGAGCGATCCCGACGGGCCGCGAGATCTCGTGGGTTCCGACCGCGATGGCGGTCGCGTTCTCCTTCTCCGCCTGGGCGAGGAGAACCTGGTCCGCCCGGCCCTCGACGCAGCGGAAGCTGGCGTCCGGAGCCTCCACCTTGGCCGCGTCGAGGGCGGCCCGGGCGCTTGCCTCGAGCCCTTGAGCCGCGGACGACGCCGCCCAGCCGGCCTGTGCGGAGGTCGCGAGCTCGAGCGCCGAGACGACGGTCAGCCTGCCGTCCGCCTCGAGCAGCCGCCGTCCCTGGCGAACCGCCTCGAGGCTTTCCGGCGTCGAGTCGACGCCGCACACGACCCGGTCGAAGATGCCGCTCCCGACCTCGAGATCGAGCAGGAACTCCGGTGGCGGGGAGGGCGGCAGGCTCATTGGACTATGAGGACGTCGCACTCGGCGTGATGGGTCACGCCGCTGCTGACGGAGCCGAAGACCAGTCGCTCGAGGATGTTCCTGTGCTCGTTGCCGACGACGATCAGGTCGGCGCCGGCTTCCTTCGCCTGGTCGGAGATGACTCGGCCCGGGTCACCGACGCCCTCGACGGTCCGCACCTTGACTCCGGCCTGGGTGAGGCGGGCCTCCGCCTCGTGCAGGAGCTGGTCGAACTTCTCCATCTCGAGCGGATCGATGGGCATGCCCCCTTTGCCGGTGCCGAGCGGGTGGATCGCGCTGACGACGATGACTTCCCCGCCGTCGTCGACGAGCTCCGCCGTTCGCTCGAGCCCCCTGCCGGCCGATTCAGAGCCGTCATATCCGATGACGATGGTGTGCATACAGTCTCTCCTTTCGGGGTGCGGGGCCTATCGTCGCGCGGATGCGCCCCCGGCGCAATCGGTGGACGCGCTGAGTTCCCTGCGGGAAAGCCGCAGTCCCTCCGGCTACCAGGTCTTCGGAGTAACCGGCGGCAGCGGGCGGCGCACGCGGATGCGGGCGTCGACGGCGACATACCCATCCTCGAGACCGAGAACGGGGTTCAGGTCCAGCTCGGCGATCTCGGGGAGGTCCTCCCCGAGGCGCGAGAGGCGGGCGAGGAGCCCGACGAGCGCGGCGGCGTCGGCCGCCGGGCGGCCGCGAAATCCCGCCACGAGCCGGCCGGCCTTACCTCCGTGGACCAGGCCCTGCGCATCGACGTCGGTGACCGGCGCGAGGCAGAACTGCGCCTCCCCGATGAGCTCGGCCAGGACACCGCCCGGGCCGAACGCGACGAGCGGGCCGAAGACCGGATCCTGGACGAGGCCCGCCAGGAGCTCGACACCGCCCTCGACCATCGACTGGACTACGACCGGTCCCCCGATCCGCTCTGCGGCCTCGCGCACCTGGCCGGGGCCGGTGAGGTCGAGCACGACGCCGCCCCGCTCGGTTTTGTGCGCACCCGCCTCCGCGGTCTTGACGACGACGGGAAAGCCCAGCTCCGCTGCGACGGCGGCAGCCTCGCCCGAATCGGCGGCGGAGCGCTCCGCCACGAGCCGGACCCCGTACGCGTCGAGCAGCCGCCGGACCTCGTCCGGGGTCAGCCAGACATCGTCCGCCCGGGCGAGCGCGCCCGCGACCACCTCGGCCCCGCCCCGGACGTCGATGCCGTCGACGGCGATCTCGACGCCGACGGGCCGGCGCAGCCACTCCGCTCGCTCGGCAGCGCGACCCAACGCTCGTGCGGCGGATTCCGGATAGGCAAAGGAGCCCGGGTAGCCGTTCGCGGCCATGAGGACGGGCAGGACCGGCTTGCGCGAGCCGCTCCCCGCCCGGGCGACGGCGGCCGCGACCTCGTCCACGCGGACTTTGGCCGCGGGGACGAAGATGACCACGACCGCGTCTACGACCGGATCGGCGAGCAGGAGCGGGAGCGCCAGTCCGTAGAGCTCGGCGGGCGCGGATCCGAGCATGTCGACCGGGTTGGCGCTGCTGGCCTCGGGCGGGAGGACCGCGGCGAGGCCCGCGCGCGTCTCCTCCGAAAGCCCCGGGAGCTCGAGCCCGGCGGCGTCGCACGCGTCGGCGCAGAGGATCCCGAGACCACCGGCGTTCGTCAGCACGGCGACGCGCCGTCCGGGCGTCGGCGGCTGGGTCGAGAGGAGCGCCGCGACGTCGACGAGCTCCTCGAGGGTCGCAGAGCGGATGACGCCGGCCTGGTGGAACAGCGCCGAGACGGCAGCGTCGGAGCCCGCGAGCGCCGCGGTGTGCGAGCTTGCAGCACGCGATCCTGCTCCGGTGACGCCGCTCTTCATCGCGAGGATCGGCTTCGTGCGCGCGACCCGCCGCGCGATCCGCCCGAAGCGCCCGGGGTTGCCGAACGACTCCACGTAGAGGAGGACGAGGGCGGTCGCCGGGTCGTCCTCCCAGTATTCGAGGAGGTCGTTCGAGGACACGTCCGCCTTGTTCCCGACGGAGACGAACGAGGAGAAGCCGAGCCCTCTCGCGCTCGCCTGCTCGAGGAGGGCCAGGCCGAGCGCACCGCTCTGGGACGAGAAGCCGATCGACCCGGGAGGGAAGGCATGCGGCGCGAACGTCGCGTTGAGACCGGCGGCGGCGCTCGCGATCCCAAGGCAGTTCGGGCCGATCAGGCGCGCCCCGTGCGTCCGGACGAGAGCCAGCAGGCGGTCCTGGAGCGCCGCCCCCTCCCGTCCGAGCTCGGCGAAGCCTGCCGAGATGACGCACAGCGCCCGCGTGCCCTTGCGCAGCGCAGCCTCGGACGCGTCGAGCACGAGCTCGGCCGGGAGGCAGACGACGACGAGATCGACCTCGTCCGGGACCTCGTCGATCGACGAGTAGCCGTCGACGCCTGCGACCGCGTCCCCGGAGCGGTTGACCGGGTACGCCGCTCCCCGGAAGCCTCCGGCCACGATGTTGCGGAACAGCTCGCCGCCGATCGAGCCGGCGCGGGGCGAGGCACCGAGGACGGCGACGCTGTCCGGCTCGAAGAACGCGCGCAGCGAGGCGACGACCGCCGCATGGTCGCGCTCGTCCACGCGCGCCCTGTAGGCCTCGCTCGCGGCGATCGCGAACTCGAGCTCGACCGTGCCCTCCTCCAGCCTGCGGGCGACGTCGAACCCGGCGTCGGAGAAGACCCGGAGCATCGCGACGTTCTCGGGGAGCACCTCGGCGACGAAGCGTTCGACGCCGTGCCGCGCCGCGATCCCGGCCAGTTGCTCGAGCAGGCGGGTCCCGATCCCGCGACCCTGCAGCTCGTCGGCAACGGCAAAGGAGACCTCGGCCTTGGCCGGGTCGCGCAGCCGGTCGTAAGCCGCCACGGCCACGACCCGCTCCCCCTCGGCCCCCGCGAGCGTGCCCATCAGGGCGCCCCGCTCGACCCAGTCGGGCTCGAGCACGCGGCCGACGAGAGCAGGCGTGAGCGCCGGCATCCCGTGGAAGCGGAGGTGAAGGCTCTCGCGAGACAGCCCCTGGAAGAGCCCGAGCAGCGCGGAGGCGTCGCGCTCGGCCGGCGGACGCAGCCGGAGCGTGCTTCCGTCTCTCAGGATGACGTCGAGGGCGTCGGGAACCGCTGCCACGGCCCCATCATGCCGTCCTCGGGCCGTACCTCGCTCCGTAGTTGTCCGCACCGGGCCGGCACCTTGTCCGCAGCTTCGATCGGCGGCGTCTCTGATGCGCCTGCGCACCCCGCCCCGGGAGGATTGCAGCGGAACTTCCAACGCGATGGAGAGGTCGGCATGGACACAGCACCAGCACCGGGTGTGAGCGGAAACCGTGTTCAGCCAGATGCCGTCCACGACTACACGGTCTGATGGCGGAGATCGTCGTCGGCACCGACGGTTCCCCGGGTGCCCGGCGTGCGCTTCGCTGGGCGCTCGGGGAGGCGCTCCTCCGGGGAGCCTCGCTCCAGATCGTCCACGCCTGGATGGTTCCTCTGATCGACGCCCTGCCGGAGCCGTGGGTGATCGGCGCGCCTCCGGTCGGGCCCTCTGACGAGGAGGTATACGAGCACCTGGCGGCGGGCGCAAAGAGGGTGCTCGACGACTCGCTGGACGAGGCGAGAAACCAGGAGCCCGGGCTCCACATCGAGGGCGAGCTCGTGGAGGGGCGACCTGCGGCGGCGCTGCTCGCGGCCGCCCGCGAAGCCGACCTGCTCGTCGTCGGCTCACGCGGCCGCGGTGGGTTCGCAGGGCTCCTGCTCGGGTCCGTGAGCGCCCAGTGCGTCCACCACGCGCCATGCCCGATAGTCGTGGTCCCCGCCCACCCTGCCGAGGAGTAGGAACCGTGGTCGCGGGCTTCGGTTCGCTCGGCGAGTGAGGGCAACGAGGGCGGCCGCGGATTCCGTACTTTTCCGTGCCGGGCTTGCGGGCGGCCACCGATGGCATGGAGGGCCGCTGCCGCGAACCTGCGAGCCATGAACGATCGAGAGGCGGGTTCCAGCATGCCCCTCGTCGAGGCGAGGGACGTCCACAAGGTCTACGACACCGGCAAGGTCAAGGTTCACGCCCTCAACGGCGTGACCCTGGCGATCGAACGAGGCGAGATGGTCGCGATCATGGGCCCGAGCGGCTGCGGCAAGACGACCCTCCTGAACTGCCTCTCGGGCCTCGACGCCGTCGACGAGGGCGACGTCCTCATCGACGGGACGTCCCTGAAGTCCATGTCGGACCGCGAGCGCACGGATTACCGCGCGCTCCGCATGGGCTTCGTCTTCCAGTTCTACAACCTGATGCCGGTATTGAGCGCGGTCGAGAACGTCGAGCTGCCGCTGCTGATCGCGCGGAGATCGCAGAAGGAGGCGAGGGCGAGGGCGCTCGAGGCGCTCGGCCTCGTCGGCCTGGCCGAGCGCGCGCAGCACCTCCCCGACGAGCTCTCGGGCGGTGAGCGCCAGCGCGTGACGATCGCGCGGGCCCTCGTCAACGACCCCGCGGTCGTCTGGGCGGACGAGCCCACGGGCGATCTGGACAGCGAGAGCGCGGCCGACATCGTCGAGCTGATGCGCGGCCTCAACGTCGAGCGCGGGCTGACCTTCCTGATCGTCACACACGATCTCTCGGTCGGCGAGAAGACTGACCGGATCGTCCGCATGCTGGACGGCGAGGTGGCGCGGACCGGGCGCCCCGAGCCCGTGCCGGCCTAGAGGGCGATGACCAAGCTCTTCGGCATCCCGGTGGACACCCTGCTGGTCGTCCTCCTCGCAGCGCTGGCCGTCGCCCTGGGCATCGTCGGCTTCCTGGCAGTCCGGCACCCGGTGCTGGTCAAGCTCGGGGTCCGCAACGTGGGTCGCCGGCGCGGGCGGACGGCGCTCATCGTCGTCGGGCTGATGCTGGGGACGACGATCGTCGCCACCGCCTTGACGACCGGCGACACGATGAGCCACACGATCCGGGGAACCGCCGTGAGGACGCTCGGCCAGACGGACGAGCTTGTGTCGGCCAAGGGCACCGAGATCAGTCTGGGCACGGGGCTCGGCTCGGCAACCGGAGTCGAGTACTTCGACGAGTCGGTGGTGGCGCGCATCGACCAGGTGCTGGCCGACACCGGCCTCACCGACGGCGTCACCCCAGCGATCATCGAGCAGATCGCGGTGCAGGCACCGGTCCAGCGGCAGACCGAGCCTCGCGTGACCCTCTTCGCCGCCGATCCCGAGCGGATGGACGGCTTTGGCACGATCGAGGGAACCGACGGCGACGTCACGCTCGCCGATCTCGGCGGGAGCGAGGTCTTCCTGAACAGGGACGCGGCCGACGAGCTGGGGGTCAGCCGCGGCGACCGCGTGCTCATCTTCGCCGGAGGTCCCCCGCTCCGCGTGACCGTGAAGGACATCGTGCGCTACGAGGGCGCGGGAACCTCGGGCTCTGCGCTCTTCCTCCCGCTTGCCGAGGCGCAGGCTTTCGTCGGGCGTCCCGGCCAGGTGCGCCATGTCCTCATCTCGAACCGCGGCGACGAATGGACCGGCGCCGGAGTCACCGACGAGGTCGTCGACCGGCTGGAGCCTGCGCTCGCTCCGCTCGGCCTCGACGTCGACCCGGCCAAGAGCGACGCCATCGAAGCGGCGGACGTCGAGGGCAGCGCCTTCATGGCCTTCTTCACGACCTTCGGCTCATTCTCGATCGCAGCCGGGATCCTGCTCATCTTCCTGGTCTTCGTGATGCTTGCGACCGAGCGCCGGGGCGAGCTCGGGATTGCCCGCGCGATCGGCACGCGGCGCGGCCACCTCGTGCAGACCTTCACCTTCGAAGGCATGGCCTACGACCTCGTCGCCGCGCTCGTCGGGGCTCTCTTCGGCGCTGCCGTCGCCTTCGTGATGGTGTTCGTGATGGCACAGGCGTTCGACGCCGCCGCCGGCGAGAGCCTGGACATCAGGTTCGCGGTGACGCCGAGAAGCCTGGCGATCGCATATGCGCTCGGCGTCCTACTGACGCTCGCGGTCGTCGCGGTCTCGGCCTGGCGCGTGAGCACGATGACGATCTCGGCGGCCATCCGGAATCTTCCGGAGCCGCCCTCTCACAAGCACCGCCGCCGGCTCGTGCTGGCGGCCATCGGGCTCTCGCTCGGAGCGCTGCTGACGCTCTCCGGCCTGACCGGAGACGCCTTCACGCCGACGATGCTCGGCATCTCCCTGATCCTCGTCAGCCTCGTTCCCGTCCTGCGGGCCCTCGGCGTCTCCGAACGGCTTGCCTACACCAGCTGCGGGCTCACGATCGTCGTGCTCCTGATGCTGCCGTGGCGCATCTGGGAAACCGTGCTCGGGCCGCTGTCCATGGACTTCTCGACCTGGATCGCCGCAGGCCTGATGATCGTCGTCGGCGCCGTCTGGGTGATCGTCTTCAACGCCGACCTCCTCCTGGGGCTCGCCATGGGGATTTTCGGGCGCATCCGTCGCCTTGCCCCCGTCCTCAAGATCTCGATGGCGTACCCACTGGCAAACCGCTTCCGCACGGGCACCACCCTCGCCATGTTCACGCTCGTGGTCTTCACGCTCGTGACCGGCACGGCGGCGAACGGCTCCTTCGTCCACGCCCTCCAGAACGAGGAGGTCTTCGGCGGCGGCTTCGACGTCCGGGCGAGCGCGGGCGGCGGCACGCCCGTCACAGACGTCGAGCGAGCGGTCTCCCAGTCGCCCGACCTGCAGGCCGACGACTTCCTGGTTTCCGCATCGCAGTCGTTCCTGCCCATCGACGCAGCCCAGACCGGTACCGGGCGGGAGCTCGAGCCGTACGTCGTGCGTGGCCTCGACGCCGCCTTCCTCCGGCACACGACCTTCGACCTCGGGAAGATCGCCGAGGGCTACGGCACCTCCGCCGACGTCTGGAAGGCGATTGCGTCACAGCCCGGGCTGGCCGTCGTCGACAGCACTGTCGTGCCCCGGCGGGACAACTTCAACTTCGCCCCGCCGACCGACTTCCGGCTCACCGGCTTCTACTTCGACGAGGGCCCGTTCGAGCCGATCGACGTCCAGGTGCGCGACCGGCAGACGGGGAAGAGCGTCAAGGTGACGATCATCGGGATCCTGTCCGAGACGACGCCGCTCGAGATGGCCGGCATCTCGACGTCGCAGAAGACGCTCAACCAGGCCTTTCCCGGCCGGGCGTACCCGACCATCTTCTACTTCGACCTCGCGCCCGGAGTCGACGCGACAGCGACGGCGACGCGGCTGGAGTCCGCCTTCCTCGCCAACGGCCTGGAGGCCGAGTCGGTCGGGGACGTGATGCGGAAGGCCACCGACGCGTCGATCACCTTCAACCGGTTGATCCAGGGCTTCATGGGGCTCGGGCTGCTCGTCGGCGTCGCCGCTCTGGGCGTCATCAGCGCCCGCTCGGTCGTCGAGCGCCGCCAGCAGATCGGGGTCATGCGCGCCATCGGCTTCAGGCGCGGGATGGTGGAGGCTTCGTTCCTGCTCGAGTCCTCCTTCATCGCGCTGACCTCGATCGTGGCCGGCACCCTGCTCGGCCTCCTGCTGGCGCGGAACATCATCGGCGACGTGCGCCGGCAGCCGAGCTGGGAGAACATCACGCTCGTCGTCCCCTGGGTCAACCTGGCGGTCATCTTCCTGCTGGTCTACGCGGTCGCGATGATCGCGACGGTCGCACCGGCCCGCCGGGCCGCGCGGGTGCGCCCCGCGGAGGCGCTCCGCTACGAGTGACGCTGCGGGAAACCCGCGGCGAGCCTGCGGGGAGTACGTGACGGGTCATACGGCTTCGCGCGGAGGCTGAAACCGGCACGCCCTCATACGGTCAACTCAACGCTTAACCGTTAGGAGACAGACGATGGCGTCCCACCCCGCTTCTGCGCCCTACCGCCCGGCTGAGAGCGACTCGGGCGCGTTCTTCAAAGTTGCCGCAATCCTGCTCGGCTTCGCCGTCGCGGTAGTCGGGCTGTTCGCGCTGCTGCTGTGGTCCGACGCCCGCGCGGCCGCTGACGAAAGTGCCGGCACGGCCGCCCAGACAGCGGGCGAGCCCGCCGCGGTCCACCAGATGGCGGATCACAACACAGCGCTGCCCCTCGACAGCTTTGCCGGCGTGGTTCCCGAGAACGCGAAAGAGCTGGCCGAGGCCCATGCAGCGACCGACGCGGCTCTTCCCGCAGTCCCCGCAGGCGACCTCGTCAAGGTCCACATGACCCTGAAGGACATGGTCGTCGAGGTGGCGCCGGGAGTGAAGTACAACACCTGGGCGTTCGACGGCCACGGCGCTCCCGGCCCGATCGTCCACGTCCGCGAGGGCCAGACGGTCGAGATGACGCTGACAAACGGAGGCTCGATCCCGCATTCGATCGACTTCCATGCGGCACGCATCGCCCCAAACGTCGCCTTCAGGGACGTCGCTCCCGGCGAGTCCTTCACATTCCGCTTCACGGCCAGCGATCCCGGTGTCTTCATGTACCACTGCGGCACCAAGCCGGTGCTCGCCCACATCGCGAACGGGATGTACGGCGCAATCGTCGTCGACCCTGCGAAGCCCCTGCCCAAGGCCGACCATGAGTACGTGCTCGTCGCCAGCGAGTGGTACATGGACGGCGACGGGATCGAAAAGCCGGCCAGCCTCAACATGGACAAGGCGCGCGCGATGGCGCCCGATTGGACGACGTTCAACGGCTACGCCAATCAGTACGTCACCCACCCGCTGACCTCGAAGCCCGGCGAGACGGTGCGCTTCTACGTGGTCGCCGCCGGGCCGACCCTGGACACCGACTTCCACGTCGTCGGCACGCTCTTCAACCGCGCCTGGGTCAACGCCGACGTGACGAACCCGCCCCAGAACGGCGTCCAGACGGTGCTCGTTCCGGCAGGCGGAGGCGGCATCTTCGACGTGAAGATCGACCAGCCGGGCCTCTACCCATTCGTCAGCCACGCCTTCGCCCACGTCGACCTCGGCCAGGTCGGCCTGCTCCAGGTCGGCAACGTCAAGGGGACGATGTCCCACTGACCACCCGAGTCGCGGAAGCCGCTGGTGGGGCGGCTTCCGCGACTGCACCTCAGCGCCGCTCGGATCCGCTGGACCTGGTGTTCCGAGCCAAGCCGGACTGGGCCCGGGAGCTCGCTCCCGGGCGCCTCTGCAAGCGTGCGCGCGAGCTCGATCCGGTGCCCGACTGCGGGAAACCCGTAGCCGGACGGCGGTCGGCCCGCAGCGAAGGTCGGCGGCGCCCCCGATGGCCCCGGTCGCTTCTGCGGCGAAGCTCAGCCAGTCCAAACTGGAAGGGAGAATTGAAAATGACGAAGCGCAAGGTGTTCGAGTACGGGGGTTACGCCGCAAGTGTTCTGCTGATCGCCTTCGGCATCGGGGCGCTCTGGCTGAGCTTCGACGCGCGAAGCACGGTTGGAGACGAGCTCAAGCGCGAGCAGATCGTCGGCTCGGAAGACATGAGCCCGTCCGCAATTCAAGCGGGGATCGACGAAGCGGGCCTGACCGGCGTGTCGGCACCCGTCGTGCGACGTGGCCGACCAGCCCATCGAGACCGGCTCGGATGCACGCTGCTTCTCGCAGTACATGCGCATCCACGCTCTCGAGTCCTCGGGAGGCCTGACCTACGCACAGATGGGCCGCTTCCTGGCGGCTGACGACCCCGAGAATCCCGCTGGGACGAGCGACGAGGCCGCAGCCCTGACCGACGACGAGGGCAATCCGGTCCCGAACCAGGCCCGGAACACCTGGGTGACCGAGACCTCGCTGTCCACGGCGCTCAACCTCTCGTACCTGGCCGAGCAGCTCGCGCTCTTCGGAATCGTCGTCGGGATCGCGCTGATCCTGACCGGCATCGGGTTCTTCGTGCTCGCACTCGGCGGCGCTCTTCGCCACTCGGAGGCCGAAGACTCGGTTGCCAAGAAGGCGGCTATCGCCTAGCCGCCCCCTTCCCCGACAAGACTGCCGGGTCGCCGGTTCCCCCACCGGCGGCCCGGCGGTCGTTTCGGCGCGGGTAGCCTGGAGCCGTGAGCGCTGAGCCCGAGTCGCCGCGGCGCATCCTCTTCGGCGAGGAGCTGGGCGGGGACCCACCGCTGCTGCAGCTCCTGGCCGAGGCGCAGGTGCATCTCCAGGCGCTGGCGGAGCGCTTCGCCGCCGAGCTACCCGCAGACGAGCAGTTCGAGCTCCTCGACGAGGCGCTGGACGAGTTGGATGCGGCGCTGGAGCGGGTTCGCGAGGCGCGGGCGAAGCTCGCGCGCATCGAGGTCCGGCTCGCCACCTCCTACGAGAACGCGGTCGCGCGAATCCGCCAGGCCGAGCGGGAGACCGACGCGGGCTAGGAGGGCCTGGCGGCCCAGTCGGCGGGGACGTCCCCGCCGCCCTCCTCGCTGACGCGCGCACCGAACTGCAGGAGCGCCGGGTGCGGCGAGATCTTGCCGGCCGCGAGCGACTCTCCCTGGCGGAAGGTCGTCGCGCGGCTCAGGAGGCTCTGAGGCACGAAGGAGAAGACGTCCCCCACGAAGCCGAGGTCGGCGGTCGAGTTCATGCGCATCAGCAGCAGGTTGTCGCACTGCGAGAGCACGTTCTCGTGCACCTTGTGGGGGCGCTGGGTGGAGACGAGCAGGTAGAGGCCGAACTTGCGGCCCTCGCCGGCGATACGCACCGCGTGCTCGGTGGCGAGGGCGGTGAGCGGGTCCTCAGGATCCTGCGGGCAGACGTTGTGAGCCTCGTCGATGACGACGAGGACCGGCGAGCGGTCGGTGCGGCGCTCCCAGAGCCTGCCGAGGATCGCCTCGGCCACGAGCGCCTGCTCCCCTCGCGTGCCCAGCGAGCCGAGGTCGACGACGAGGCAGCGCACGCTCGGGTCGACTGCGTCCTCGAGGATCGAGCCCTTCACGCCGCGCGACCACACGTCCCAACCGAGGACGCCGAGGTTCTCGGCGCGGCTGACGAGCCTGCGCTCGTCGACTCCGCCGGAAGCGGCGAGATCCACCAGCGTCGAGGGCTTCCATTGCTCCAAGGCTGCGGTGAGCGCCGCGTACTCCTCCCGATCGGCGATCGGGTCGAGCCGGAGCACGGCGGCCTGGGCCGCCGAGCTGAGTTCAGGGAACGCCAGCTGGAGCGGCTCTCCCCCGCCGGCGCGCGTCCGCACCGACACCGTCCCGGCCACACCGCTGTAGCGCGAGGCGAGCCCTTCGTCCGCGCCGTCCCGCACGCGCCCGAGGCGGACGAAGTCCGAGTTCGGGTCGAGGATGAGGATGCGCAGGTCGGTCTCGAGCAGGAGCTGCTCGAGGACGAGCCCGAGCGAGTACGTCTTCCCCGACCCGGACTGGCCGCAGAGGAAGGTGTGCCGGTCGAAGCCGCCGGCGTCCAGCGAGAAGGGGACTCCCCGCGCGAGGACGAGCTCGCCGACCTCGAGGCTCGCGCGTTGTGGGCGCGTCCTTTCGAGCCAGGCGCCGACCTCCTCCGGCTCGGCAGGGCGCGCGGTCGCGTCGTGGAACGGGGCGCCGTCTCCCTCGAGCACCACCCCTTCGCCCTGCGCAAAGCGGAGCACCATCTGATTGTGCGCAGCGAGGTCCTCTCCCAGCGAGACCGCCAGGTCGGGCCCCTCGCTGCTCGCGGACTCGAGCGTGATCACCTGGCCGAGCCGCGGCTCGATCCCGTTCTCGAGCACGACGTAACCACCCGACTGGAACGCGAGGTCGTGCAGCGACGCCTGGAAGGTGAAGCGCCGCCCGTCGACTGACGTGGCCAGCGGGACGATCGCCCGCTCGAGGTCCCGGCGGAGATCGCGGTACTCGTCGAGCCGGCGGTCGAGCTCCTCCTGGGGCGCGCTCACGCCACCTCGCGACACTCGTCGACGGCGACGTCGAGCCCGGCCGCGCCGTCCTCGAACTCGACCGTGCACGCGTCTTCCATGACCTTGTAGCCGGTCACCAGGCCTTCGCCGTGCGGCGTGCTCACGCGCCGGCCGACCCGCGGGGCCCGGTCGCGGAAGCTCCTGTAGAGCGGATGCTCGAAGGCGAGGCAGCAGCGGAGTCGGCCGCAGAGCCCGGTGATGCGACCGGAGCTCATGGGGAGGTCCTGATCCTTGGCCATCCGCAGCGTGATCGGCTGCTCGTGGGTCGGGTAGCGGCGGGAGCACTGCCCGCCCCCGCAGAGGCCGTGGTCGCCGCACAGGCGCGCGCATTCGCGCGGGCCGACGGAGCGCAGCTCCACTCGGCGGTGCAGGCGGTCACGCAGAGCGGACTGAAGCTTCGCCGCGTCGGGCCGGTGCTCGGCCTCGTAGGAGAAGACGAGGCGCGAGCCGTCGAAGACGAGCTCGGCAGCCACTGGCTTCAGCGCCACCCCGTGCTCCTTGACCACGTCTCGGAAGACCCGCATCGCCCGCCTGGCCTCGTCGCGGTTGGTCGACGCGGTCTCGAGATCGACCTCGGTCGCCCGCCTGATCACCTTCTTCAGCGGTGCGCCCGGATCGTCCTCCAGCTCCTGAGCCGCTTGCACGACACGGCCGAGCTCCTGGCCGCGTGAGGTCTGGCACACGACCTTCTCGTTCCAGGCGAGCTCGAGCCCGCCCGGGTCGAACGAGTAGACCTTGCCGCCGGGCGAGAACACCACCCCAACCGCGATCGTCATGGTTGCAGTGTGCCTCCGAGCTCGCGCCGGAGCCGCACGAACAGCGCCTCGAGCGTCAGTCCCGGCTGGACGTTGAACTCGAACGAGCGCCACACGTCGCGCACGGTCGAGGCCGCGCGCTCGGCCCCGAGGCCTCGCTCGGGAAGCCCGTCCGCGGAGAGCTGCGCGAGCTTGTCGGAGTTGAGGACGGCCCCCTCGGCCCCGGCGGCGACGACCATCAGGTCGCGATACCAGCCGGAGAGGAGGTCGAGCGCGTCCAGCACCTCCTCGCGCTCGGCGCCCCGCCCGGCGCGCTTGCCACGCTGCTCGGTCTCGCGCGGCGTCTCGGACGGGAACGGCTCGGCCTCGGCCTCGGCCTTGGCCCGCGCCCCACGCTCCTGCGCGAGGTCGGTGACGACGCGCGAGGCCTTGCCGGGATCGAACGCAGGATCGAGGTAGACGGAGCGCGCCAGCTCGACCAGGCCGTCGCGCCGTTGCTCGGCGTCCGGGTCGAGCAGCCGTTCGGCGCGGTCCAGCCGCCCGGCGGCGACCCGCGCGAGCGCGTCGAGCGGCTCGCCCCGCAGCCCGCGGGAGGAGAGGAACGCCTTGATCGCACGCTGGGAGAGCCGGCGGAAGGGCACGAGCTGGCACCGCGACCGGATGGTCGGCGGAAGCAAGCCGAGCTCGTCGGCGACGAGCACGATCACCGCGTACGGAGGGGGCTCCTCGAGATCCTTGAGCAGCGCGTCCGCGGCGTCCTCGTTCAGCAGGTGCGCGCGGAGGACCAGGTAGACACGGCGCTCGGCCTCGAACGGGCGCATGTGCAGGTCGCGCCGGAGCTCCCGGATCGGATCGATGCGGATCTGGTCGCCGAGCGGCTCGAGGACGTAGAGGTCGGGATGGACGCCCCGCCCGACCCGGTCCGGGTCGCCGAGCAGCTCCGCCGCGAAGGCGAACGCGGCCCGGCGCTTGCCGACCCCCCGCGGCCCGTGGAACAGGTAGGCGTGCGCCGGCCCCTCGGCCAGCGCGGCGCGGAGGAGGCGCTTGGCCTCGTCCTGCTCAGGGAAGGTCTCGAAGCTGTCCACGGACGATCTCGGCGATATCTTCGGGCTTCTGGCTGCCGTCGACCACGGCCACCCGCTGGCCGAAGACCCGGGCGATCTCACGGTAGGCGCGGTCGACCTCCTCGGCGAAAGCCGGGCCCTCCCCCTCGATGCGGTCCGGCTTGCCGCCGCGCCGCGCCGCCGCCTCGGCCGGGGGCAGCGCGAGGAGGAAGGTGCGGTCGGGCAAGAGCCCGCTGGTGGCAAGGAGGTTCAGCTCCAGGACCCGCTCGACGCCCAGCCCTCGGGCGAGGCCCTGGTAGGCGAGCGACGAGTCGAGGTAGCGATCGGAGACCACGTCCGCCCCGCGGGCGAGCGCAGGCCGGATCACCTCGTCCACGAGCTGCGCGCGGGCGGCGGCGAAGAGCGCCGCCTCGGCCCAGGGCGCCAAGCTCTCGCCGTGCAGCAGGATCCCCCGGATCTGCTCACCGACGGACGTCCCTCCCGGCTCGCGCGTCAGCACGACCTCCCGGCCCTCCGAGCGCAGCCGCTCCGCCAGGAGCCGAGCCTGGGTCGACTTCCCGGAGCCGTCTACGCCTTCGAAGGTGACGAACATGCGAGCGCCGTAGGATACGCAGGTGCGGGCGATCGTCACAGGGGGCGCCGGCTTCATCGGCTCGCACGTCGTCGACGCGCTGGTCGCACGGGGCGACGAAGTCGTGGTCCTCGACGATCTCTCCCACGGGAAGCGGGAGAACGTGAACCCTGGCGCGGAGCTCGTGGTGGGGGACATCCGCGAGGCCGACGCGGTGAACGAGGTCTTCCGCTCCGCGCGGCCGCAAGCGTGCCTCCACCTGGCCGCCCAGGCCGATGTGCGCGTCTCCGTCACGCGGCCGGAGTTCGACGCCGAGGTGAACGTGCTCGGGACGATCCGGCTGCTCGAGGCCGCCCACGAGCACGGCACGCGCATCGTGTTCGCCTCCACCGGCGGGGCGATCTACGGCGAGTGCGACGAGCCGGCCACCGAGGAGTCCGCCCGCGCACCGCTCTCCCAGTACGGGACGTCGAAGCTTGCGGGCGAGGAGTACCTGGCGACCTACAACCGCCTCTACGGGAGCGAGCACACGGCCCTCCGCTTCGGCAACGTCTACGGGCCGCGGCAGGACCCGCACGGGGAGGCGGGCGTCGTCGCCATCTTCCTGGGGCGGCTGTCCCAGGGCGAGGCGCCGCACATCTTCGGCGACGGGTCGCAGCAGCGCGACTACGTGTACGTCGGTGACGTCGCGGCCGTCATCCTCGCCGCCCTGGGGCGCCCGGCCGGAGTCTTCAACGTCGGCACCGGGATCGCCACGTCCGTGCTCGAGCTCTTCGAGGCCTGCCGGCGCGTATCGGGCGTCGCCGTCGAGCCTGTCTTCGATCCCCCGCGACTCGGCGAGCTCCAGCGAAGCGTCCTCGACGCGAGCCTCGCCGAGCGGGAGCTCGGCTTCGCGGCACGGACGCCTTTCGACGACGGAATCGGCGCAACCTGGGAGTTCATTCGGGCGGAAGGAGAGCGCGACCGCGGGGCGAACTAGACCGGCCCGTGGATCATCGCACAGACCTCCCAGCCCAGCCGCCCTGGCGCAACGCCGCGTTCATCGCGGCCTCCGTCGCCACCGTCGAGCTGCTCATCCTGCTCATCGTCGGCATCTGGCTCTTCGGCAAGTTCTTCTCCGACGAGGTGAGCAAGGCGACCGACCCGACCACCGTCGCACAGGTGGCGGTCGAGCGGCAGCTGAAGGCGCAGGGCCGGCTCCCCGTGGACGAACAGGCACTGCCGGACGTCAAGCCGCTCCTCTCCCGCGGCGAGACCTCCGTGCTCGTGCTGAACGGGAACGGCGTCAGCGGCGCCGCCTCCGAGGCCGCCGACCGGATCCGCGGCCGCCACTACCTGATCACCGGAACGGGCAACGCGAGCCGCAGTGACTACCCGCGCTCGATCGTGATGTTCCGGCCCGGGTTCAAGCGCGAGGCGCAGCGTCTCGCCAAGGACCTCGGCGTCAAGCGGGTCGGCCCTCTCGACGGCGTTCGCATCCGCGATCTCCAGGGCGCGCACGTCGCCTTGGTGATCGGCGGCTAGCCGTCCGGCGGCTAGATTTAGGGGCGTGGCCGAGCCCCTCCTGACCCGCGCCTGCAGGCGCGAGCACGTCGAGCGCACGCCGGTCTGGTTCATGCGCCAGGCCGGGCGGTCGCTGCCGGAGTACCGGCAGATCCGCGAGCGCTACGACCTCTTCGAGATCTGCAGGCAGCCGGAGCTCTGCGCCGAGGTGACGCTGCAGCCCGTCCGCCGGCACGGCGTCGACGCGGCGGTCCTGTTCGCGGACATCATGCTGCCGGCCGTCGGGATGGGCATCGACGTCGAGCTCGTCGACGGCGTCGGGCCGGTCGTGCGCGAGCCGGTCGCGAGCCTCGCCGACGTCGAGCGGCTCCGTGTGCCCGATCCGGAGGACGCAGTCCCCTTCGTGCTCGAGACGATCCGCCTCGTCCGCGAGGAGCTGGACGACGAGGAGGCCGTCGTCGGCTTCGCCGGCGGCCCGTTCACGGTCGCGGGCTACCTCATCGAGGGAAGGCCGACGCGCGACTTCCTGAAGACGAAGGCCTGCATGTACAGCTCGCCCGAGGTCTGGCACGGGCTCATGGACAAGCTCGCCGACACCTTCGCGGCGTACCTGCAGGCGAAGGTTGGCGCCGGCGCCGACGTGGTGCAGCTCTTCGACTCCTGGGTGGGCGCGCTCTCGTCCGCCGACTATCGGGAGTTCGTCGCCCCGTACTCCGCGCGCGTGCTCGGCGCCGTCGACGCCCCCACGATCCACTTCGGCACCGGGACCACCCACCTGCTCCGTGACATGAAGGCCGCCGGGGGCGACGTCATCGGCCTCGACTGGCGCGTGCAGATCGACCGCGGCTGGGAGTACCTCGGCTCGGGCCGGGGCGTTCAGGGGAACCTCGACCCGGCCGTGCTCCTGGGGCCGTGGGAACGCGTCGAGGAGACGACAGTCCGCATCCTGGACGCGGTCGCCGGCCGCCGCGGGCACATCTTCAACCTCGGCCACGGCGTCCTTCCGGACACCGATCCGGCCGACCTGGGACGCCTCGTCCGGCTCGTGCGCGAGCGGACGTCCATCGAAGTAACCGCTTGACGACCGAACACGCACGGACGGCGGTCATCCTCATGGCCTACGGGAGCCCGGAGCGGCCCGAGGACATCCCGGCCTACTTCTCCGACATCCGCGGCGGGCGGCCGGTGCGCCAGGAGGCCGTGGACGAGCTGACCGAGCGCTATCGCCGCATCGGGGGCACATCGCCGCTGAACCGCATCACCGAGGCCCAGCGCGAGGCGCTCGAGGAGGCGACCGGCCTCCCCGTCTACGTGGGCATGAAGCACTGGTCTCCGTGGATCTCGGAGGCGGTCGCGCGCGCGCTCGGCGACGGTGCCGACCGGCTGGTCGGGCTCGTGCTGGCGCCGCACTACTCGCGCCTCTCGTCGGTGGCTACCGCGACCGCCTCGAGCAGGCGCTCGACGGGCACGCCGAGCTGACCTTCGTGGAGAGCTGGCACGACCACGAGCCCTATCTCGGCCTCCTGGCCGAGCGCGTGCGCGGCACGGACGCCCACGTCGTCTTCACGGCCCACAGCCTCCCCGAGCGGATCCTCGCCGAGGGCGACCCCTACCGCGACCAGCTGCTCGAGACGTCGCGCCTGGTGGCCGAGCGGGCCGGAATCGCCGAGTGGTCGTTCGCGTTCCAGAGCGAGAGCCCGACCGGAGAGCCCTGGCTCGGCCCGGACATCCTCGTCGAGCTGGAGGCCCTCCAGGCAGCCGGCGTGCGCAAGGTTCTCGTCGCGCCGGTCGGCTTCGTCTGCGACCACCTCGAGATCCTCTGGGACCTCGACGTGGAGGCGCGCGAAAGGGCCGCCGAGCTCGGCCTGGAGCTCGAGCGCATCGAATTGCCGAACGCCGACCCCGCCTTCATCAGCGCGCTCGCGGGCCTCGTGGAGAAGGCCTCTCGTGCCGAAGGACGAATCGAAGTCCGATGAGTAGCACGCGAAGCTGCCCCGACTGGCCCGTTCTCCTCGAGGTCGCCCCCGACCTCCACTTCAAGCACTACACGCTCGGCGAGGCGCACCTGCCCGCGGAGGTGATCGTGAACCTCCCGGACATCCCCATGGAAGCGGTCGCCATCTGCGCCGACCTCGACCACAACGTCTTCAACCCGCACCACACGGACCCGCGCGTCGCCGCGGCGCTGCAGGAGACCTACTGGTACTCGCTCACGGAGTGGTCCCAGCAGGCGCCGCGGACGTAGGCTTCACCGCGTGGGCAAGGGATACGCGGAAGGGCCCGCGGCCGAGGAGCGGTTCGCGGAGCTGGAGCGCTCCGAGCGCGAGCAGGCGCCTGAGGCCGCGCCCGACCGCCCGGCCGTGTACGGCTCGACCGACGAGGACCCCGAGCGCCACTTCATCGGCTGGCTCGACGACGTCGACCCCGACGAGCTTTTCGCGACCGGCAAGGCCTGGGGCCTGAAGGTCGTCAGGCGCCGCGTGCCCTAGTCCAGAAGACGTCGGTCCTGTAGGGGAGCTCGATCTCGGCGCGTCCGCGCGTCTGCGGGTCGTTGGCCAGCAGCTCCCTCACCTCGGCGAAGACGCCCTCGCGCTCGGGCTCCGGGAGCGCCGCAATGAAGCTGACCGAGGCCACGCGGGCGACGACGCCCTCCGGGGTCAGATGGTGGACGTGCCTGAACTTGGTGTGGCCCAACGGGCCGAAAAGGGTCGACCGCTCGAACGCCTCACGCCAGGCGCCGGTGCGGTGCGTGGGCGCGTCGCCGCGGTGCGGCTCCATGATCTCCGACAGCCGCGCCACCCATCGGACGCTGGTGTCACGCACGTTCCAGACGAGCCCGAGGCCACCTTCCGACCGCAGGACGCGCCGGATCTCGGGAAGGGCCTCGTCCGCCCGGAACCAGTGGAACGCCTGGCCGACGGTGACGGCGTCGACCGACCCGGCGGCCAGCGGGATCGCCTCCGCCGTGCCGGAGAGGGCCCTCACTCCGGGCAGCGCCTGCTCGAGCACGGCGCGCATCTCGGCGACAGGCTCGACCGCGACGACCCCCGCGCCCGTTCCCACGAGCAGCGCCGTCAGCTTCCCGGTCCCGGCCGCCAGGTCGAGCACGATGCGCCCCGGCTTCAGGTGCAGCTCACGCTCGAGCCGCTCCGCAGCCTTGGCTGGGTACGTGGGCCTGCCCCGCACGTACGCCTCGGTCGCCTCCGGGAACCCCCTGGCCGCCGCGTCGTGGATCTCGGCGCTCATCGCGGAGAGAGTACGCCTCGCAGGCGAGGAGAGCCCTGAGCCACTACGTTTCCGGGACCAACGCCACGAGCCATGAGGGGGACACGCCATGAGCACCGATTCGACCGCACCTGACACGATCGTTCTGATCCATGGCTTCTGGGTCACTCCCCGAAGCTGGGAGCACTGGATCGAACGATACGAGCAGGCCGGCTACCGCGTGCTCGCGCCTGCTTATCCTGGATTCGAGGTCGAGGTCGAGGCGCTCAACGCGGACACCTCGCCGATCGCAGCGCTGACGGTGCCGGCGGTCGTCGAGCATCTCGAGGCGGTCGTCGGCGAGCTCGAGTCGCCTCCCATCCTGATCGGCCACTCTGCCGGCGGGACCTTCGTGCAGCTCCTCCTCGACCACGGGTTCGGTGCCGCGGGGGTGGCCATCAACTCCGCTCCGACCGAAGGCGTCCGCGTCACCCCGCCCTCGCAGATCAAGTCACTGTTCCCCGTCCTCAAGAACCCAGCCAACCGCCACCGCGCCGTCGGCTTCACGCCCGAGCAGTGGCACTACGTGTTCACGAACACCTTCAGCGAAGATGAGTCCCAGGCGCTCTACGAGCGCTACCACGTTCCGGCCTCGGGAGCGATCCTCTGGGGGATCGTGCTCGCCAACCTGGAACCTGGCCACCAGGCCGCCTGGGTCGACTACAAGAATGACAGCCGCGCTCCGCTGCTGTTCATCTCCGGCGGCGAGGACCACCTCATGCCGCCGAGCGTCCAGCGGTCGAATGCCAAGCACTACAAGTCGAACACCATCACCGAGGTCAAGGAGTACGAGGGCCGGGCACACCTTCTCCCCGCGCAGGAAGGCTGGGAGGAAGTCGCCGACTACGCCCTGGAATGGGCGCTCGCCAACGCGACGCAGCCGGCAGCGACTCCCGCAGATCCCGCGTGACACGACCGAGGTCGTGAAGGACGTCCGGATCACCCACATCGGCGGGCCGACGACCCTGATCGAGGTGGGCGGCTGGCGACTGCTCACCGATCCGACCTTCGACCCACCGGGCCAGAAGTACGCCTTCGGCTGGGGCACCAGCTCGCGCAAGCTCGTCGGCCCGGCGATCCCGGCGGCAGACCTCCCGCCGGTCGACGCGGTCCTCCTCTCCCACGACCACCACGGCGACAACCTCGATCCCGCCGGTCGCGCGCTGCTCCCGGCGGCGGGCGTCGTCGTCACCACGACCTCCGGCGCCGAGCGCCTCGGCGGCAGCGCCCGCGGGCTCGCGGCCTGGCAGTCCACGCGGCTCGAAGCACCCGGCCGGCCCACGATCGAGGTCACCGCCACGCCCTGCCGCCACGGCCCGCCGCTCAGCCACCCCCTCGCCGGCGACGTCATCGGCTTCGCGCTCCGCTGGGAGGGCCAGGAGGACGGTGTGCTGTGGATCTCGGGGGACACCGTGCTCTACGACGGCGTCCGCCAGGTCGCCGACCGCCTGCACGTCGACACTGCCGTCCTGCACCTGGGAGGCGTGCAGTTCCCGGTCACCGGGCCGGTTCGCTACAGCATGACCGCCCGGGACGCCGTCGAGCTGTGCGGCCTCATCCGTCCCAACACGGCCATTCCGATCCACTACGAGGGCTGGAAGCACTTCAAGCAAGGACGTGAGGACATCGAGCGCGAGCTCGCGCAGGCGCCGGAGGACATCCGCCGGCGTTTCCGCTGGCTTCCCATCGGCGAGGCGGTCGAGCTCGGAGGCCCGGCGCCGGTGTGAGCGAGGAGCTGCTCCGCCGGGCCTACGAGGCGTTCAACGCCCGCGACCTCGACGGCGTCCTGGCGCTGATGCACCCGGACATCGACTGGCCGAACGCGATCGAAGGTGGGCGAGTCCACGGACGGGCCGCGGTACGCGCGTACTGGGCCGCCCAGTTCGAGACGATCGACCCTCGCGTCGAGCCCGTGGCGTTCAGGGAGGAGCACGGCCGCGTGCTCGTCGACGTCCACCAGGTCGTTCACACCACCGGGGGCGCGCTGCTCGCCGACCAGCGCGTCCGGCATGTCTACGTGATCCGCGAAGGCCTGGTCGCACGGATGGACATCGACCCGCACGAGCTCGAGTTCGAGGACACATTCGACGGGGACTCGCTCGACCTCGCCAAGTGGATCCCCTACTACCTCCCGCACTGGAGCACCCGCGAGCAAGCCGCGGCCCGGTACCAGATCGGCGCCGGGTGCCTACGGCTGTTGGTCACGTCCGACCAGGAGCCGTGGTGCCCCGAGCTCGACGGCGCCGTCCGCGTGTCCTCGCTGCAGACCGGGCTCTTTGCGGGACCGGTCGGCAGCACCGTCGGGCAGCACCGGTTCAACCCGGACGCGGTGGTCCGCGAGGCGCAGCAAGACGCGCGGCTCTACACACCGCAGTACGGCCGCATCGAGCTGCGGGCGAAGGCGCTGGACGACCCGCGATCGATGGTCGCCCTCTGGCTCATCGGTTACGAGGACGAGCCCGAGCGGTCGGCGGAGATCTGCGTCTGCGAGATCTTCGGGCGCGACGTCGGGCCTGACCGCGCGCTCGTCGGGATGGGCGTGCATCCCTTCGGAGATCCGGCCATCGCCGACGACTTCTCCGCGGAGGCGGTGCCGATCGACGCCCGCGAGTTCCACGTCTACGCAGCCGAGTGGACACCCGAGCAGGTGGCGTTCCTCGTCGACGGCGAGCTCGTCAAGACGGTACGCCAGTCCCCCGCCTATCCGATGCAGCTGATGCTCGGGATCTATGAGTTTCCGCCCGGACCGGAGCGCGAGCCGCCGCCGGACGTGTACCCGAAGGCGTTCGTGGTCGACTACGTCCGCGGCTACCGGTCCACGGCTGAGAGCTAGCCCGCGGCCGCGAGCTTGCGTAGCGCGTAGAGCAGGATCCCGCCGTGGCGGAGGTAGTCGCGCTCGCGCGGGGTCTCCAGCCGCACGCGGGCCGTGAAGACGACCGGCTCCCCCCCGCCGTCGGGCGTCGCGGTCACACGCGCCTCGCTCGCGTCGCCGTTCCGAAGGCCCTCGACCGCGAACACCTCGCGGCCTGTGAGGCCGAGCGACTCGGCGCTCTCGCCGTCGGGGTACTGGAGCGGGACAATCCCCATCCCGATCAGGTTGGAGCGGTGGATGCGCTCGTAGCTCTCGGCGACGACGGCGCGCACGCCCAAGAGGTTCGGCCCCTTCGCCGCCCAGTCGCGTGACGAGCCCGAGCCGTACTCCTTGCCCGCCAGCACGACCGTCGGAACGCCTTTCGCCCGGTAGCGCATGGCCGCGTCGTAGATGGTTGTCTCCTCGCCGTCGGGCAGATGCACAGTCCAGGTGCCCTCGCTCCCGGGCACGAGCAGGTTTCGCAGCCGCACGTTGGCGAACGTCCCGCGCACCATCACCTCGTGGTTCCCCCGCCGGGAGCCGTAGGAGTTGAAGTCCTTGCGCTCCACTCCGTGCTCGAGGAGGTAGCGGCCCGCCGGGCTGTCCGGCTTGATCGCGCCCGCAGGCGAGATGTGGTCGGTGGTGACGCTGTCGCCGACCATGACCAGGCAGCGCGCGCTCGCGATGTCCTCCACCGTCCCGGGCTCCGGGGACATGCCTTCGAAGTACGCGGGCAGGCGCACGTAGGTGGAGTCGGGATCCCAGGCGAAGAGGTCGCCCTCCGGGACCGGCAGCGCCGCCCAGTGCTCGTCGCCGGTGAACACGTCCGCGTACGTCCGGCGATACATGTCCTCGTTGATCGCTTCGGCGATCGTGTCCTTGATCTGCTCCGGGGTCGGCCAGAGGTCGCGCAGGAAGACCTCGTTGCCGTTCGGGTCGTGGCCGAGCGGCTCCGTCGTCAGGTCGAGGTCGATCCGCCCGGCGAGCGCGTATGCGACCACCAGCGGCGGCGAGGCGAGATAGTTCGCCTTCACCTCGGGATGGATGCGCGCCTCGAAGTTCCGGTTCCCCGAAAGGACGGCGCAGACGACCAGGTCGCCCGTCGCGACAGCCTCGGAGATCTCCGGCGGGAGCGGCCCCGAGTTGCCGATGCACGTCGTACAGCCGTAGCCGACGGTGTGGAACCCGAGCGCCTCGAGGAACGGCGTCAGGCCCGCCTTGTCGTAGTACTCGGTGACGACCCGGGAGCCGGGCGCGAGGCTCGACTTCACCCAGGGCTTGCGGTCGAGGCCGCGCTCCACCGCGTTCTTCGCGAGAAGCCCGGCGGCGACCATCACCGAGGGGTTGGAGGTGTTGGTGCAGCTCGTGATCGCGGCGATGACGACGGCACCGTGCCCCAGCTCGAACGTCTCGTCACCCAGGGAGACGGAGACGGCGACCCGTTCCGCGGTTGCGACTGCAGGCTGCGGCGAGGCCACCTCCTCCTCCGGCACCGGCTGGTGTCCCGGGGTCGTGAGCTCGGACGGGTCGCTGGCCGGGAACGAGTCCGCGATCGCCTTGTCGGGCGAGCCGTTGCCGTACGGAACCCCGAAGCTCGAAAGCGACTCCAGAAACGACGCCTTCGCCTCGGTGAGCGGCACGCGGTCCTGCGGCCGCCGCGGGCCGGCGAGGCTCGGCTCGACGTCGCCGAGGTCGAGCTCGACGATCTGCGAGTACTCGGGCGTCGCGTCGGGATCGTGGAAGAGCCCCTGCGCGCGGCAGTACGCCTCCACGAGCTCGACCTGCGCCTCGTCGCGGCCGGTCAGGCGCAGATAGCGAAGCGTCTCCTCGTCCACCGGGAAGAAGCCGCACGTCGCGCCGTACTCGGGGGACATGTTCCCGATCGTGGCGCGGTCGGCCAGCGGCAGCCCGACGAGGCCGTGGCCGAAGTACTCCACGAACTTTCCGACGACGCCGAGCTTGCGCAGGATCTGCGTGACCGCGAGGACGAGGTCGGTCGCGGTCGCGCCCTCCGGGAGCTTGCCGGAGAGCCGGAAGCCGACGACCTGGGGGACCAGCATGGAGACGGGCTCCCCGAGCAGCACGGCCTCCGCCTCGATCCCGCCCACGCCCCAGCCCAGCACGCCGAGGCCGTTGACCATCGTCGTGTGCGAGTCGGTGCCGATCAGCGTGTCCGGAAACGCAAACAGGCGCCCACCCTCCTCGCGCGCCTCGACGACGCGGGCGAGGTACTCGAGGTTCACCTGGTGGACGATCCCGGTGTTGGGCGGCACGACGCTGAAGTTGTCGAAGGCGGTCTGGCCCCAGCGGAGGAAGGCGTAGCGCTCACGGTTCCGCTCGAACTCGCGCTCCGTGTTCCTGAAGATGGCCAGGCTGGAGCCGAACTCGTCCACCTGCACCGAGTGGTCGATGACGAGCTCGGCCGGAATCTGCGGGTTGATCGCGGCCGCGTCCCCCCCGAGCGCGACCATCGCCTCCCGCATGGCGGCGAGGTCGACGATCGCCGGCACCCCCGTGAAGTCCTGCAGGAGGACGCGCGCCGGGCGGAAGGAGATCTCGTGGCTCGGCTCGGCCCGGGCGTCCCAGCCCGCGACGGCGCGCACCTCGTCCTCGCTGCCGTAGCCGAGCGCCTCGGCGCGCAGAACGTTCTCGAGCAGGACGCGGAGCGTGTACGGAAGCCTCAGGACGTCCGTTTCGGCGGCGAGCGCGCCGAGGCGCGCGGTGGCGTGCGACCGCCCGCCGGCGTCGATCGTTCCCAGTGCTCCGAAGCTGTCCCCCATCCTTCGATTCTAGTTGCGGTCTTTCCGCAGCCGCGCTGCGGATCGGAACCGACGCGGGCCCGGAGCGGTTCAGCCAGACTGAGCCCGTGGGCAAGGCCAAGCGAAACCGTGCCGCGCGCGTTCCGGTTGCGCCCCGATCCAAGGGACAGGGACAGAAGCCGTCGCTGCTCACCCGGAACCGCGTCCTCGCCGTGGCAGGCGTTGCGGCGGCGATCGCGATCGCCCTGGTCGCGGCCAGCCTCGTCAGCGCCCGCGGCGACGGCGGCGGAAACGGCGACGGGCAGGTCACGGGCGGCGCGGACGTCGAGGCGCTGCTCGAGGGGATTCCCCAGGCCGGAGCGGTGATCGGGGAAGACGACGCCCCCGTCACGCTCGTCGAGTACGCCGACCTCCAGTGCCCCTTCTGCGCCCAGTGGTCGCAGCAGACCTTCCCGGAGCTCGTCAGCGACTACGTGCGCGACGGGCGGCTGCGCATCGAGTTTCGAGGCGTGACCTTCATCGGGCCGGAATCCGAGGACGCCCTCCGCGCGGCCCTCGCCGCCGGCGAGCAGGGCAAGTTCTGGAACGTCGCCGACCTCGTCTACACGAACCAGGGCCCCGAGAACGGCGGCTGGGTGACGGATGACTTCCTGCGGGCCGTCGGAGCGGCCGTCCCCGGCCTGGACGTCGACCGGATGATGGAGGACCGAAGCTCCACCGCAGTCACGGCGAGCATCGACAAGACCTCGGTCGAGGCCCAGTCCTCCGGCGTCACGGGCACGCCGACCTTCCTGCTCGGCGAGACCGGCGGCGACCTCAACCGGCTCGAGGTCTCCTCGCTGGCGCCGGACGAGTTTCACGCTGCGATCGACGATCTGCTGAACGGGTGAGCGACCGCTCGCTGCGGATCGCGGTCGCCCTGCTCGCGCTCGCCGGCATCGGGATCGCCGCCTACCTCACATATGCGCGCTACGCGCATGCCACCATCGTCTGCACGACCGGTGGCTGCGAGACGGTGCAGAGCTCGGACTACGCGGAGATCCTCGGCCTCCCGGTCGCGGTGCTCGGCCTCGCCGGGTACCTCGCGATCTTCTCGACCGCGCTCTTCACAGGGGAGCTCGCGCGCGTCGCGGGCGCCGCCCTCGCCCTCGGCGGCCTCGTCTTCAGCGTCTACCTCGTCTTCGTGCAGGTCTTCGCCATCGGCGCCTTCTGCGTGTGGTGCCTGGGGAGCGACGTGGTCATGGCACTGCTCGCCGTCGCCGCCGTCGCGCGCCTCCGTCAGCCTGGGTAGGGCTCCAGGGGGAGGCCGGCCTCGCGCCACGCGTCCACGCCTCCGATCACATCGGTTGCGCGCGAGAAGCCGATCGCGCGGAGCAGCGCTGCAGCGAGGCTCGACGAGTAGCCCTCCCGGCAGAGCACGATCACGTTCGCGTCGAGCGGCAGCTTCGGGTTGTGCGTCGGCACATCCGGGTCGAGCCGCCAGTGGACGACCGAGAGCGGGTGGTGCACCGCGCCGGGAACGATCACGCCCTGCCGGCGCCGCTCGTCCTCCGAGCGCACGTCGACGAGCACCGCACCCTCCCGGGCGGCCGCGTCCGCCTCCGCCGGAGTGACGCGCCGCAGGCCGCGGCGCGCCTCCGCGAGGACGTCGTCGATCGAGCGACGGCCGGTCATGCAGGCATGCCACGCGCCAGGAATCGCTCGTACCGCCCGGCGAGCCGTTCGCGATCAGGTCGTTGCGCGGGGCTCCGTGGTACGAAAAGCGCCTGGCCGTGGAAGCCTTTCAGGAGCTCCAGCATCGGGCCGTCCTCGTCGTCCAACAACCTCGGCGAAACCCGGACCTCATAGTCGGGCGAGACGCCGACAAGGTCCTCGTCGAAGGCGCGATGATGAATCGAGCAGAGGCTCAGCCCGTTCGGCACCACCGCTTCGCCGCGCTCCTCGAGATCGCCCACGATATGCGCCGCGTCGAGGAGGCGGACCTCCTTCAGGCGGCACATGGCGCAGCTATGCCTGTACGCGGGGAGCACGGCTCCCCGAAAGCGTCCCTGATGCATTCGAGTGCGGACTTCACGCACCACGTACTGCCGCTCGTTGGGATCATTGAGCGGGACGGGCTCTTGATCGTCCAACGGTCCCGTCATCTTCCCGAACGCGACCACCACCGCCCGAGCGGCAGGGTCGTCGGCGATTACGTAGCACGGGAAGAACGGCCGGTAGCGGCCCGGCGCCGTACCGAAGTAGTAAAAGACCGGAACCTGAAGGTCATGGGCTGCCCTCAACGCACGGTTATCAGGCTGCTCGACCGAGCCCTCTCGGTATGCGTAGATCAGCCCGTCGGACGTGAGCTCATCACCGTAGGGGGACTTAGACGAGGTGAGGATGGAGAGCGCCGCCGGGCCGCGCTGCGCCCGGGCTCGGTAGATCCCCTTCTGGTAGTTGATGAACGGAACCCTCTGCCCGCGGTAGGCGAACCCGCGGTCCAGGCCGTCCTTGTAGGGGATGTCCTCGCCGAACTGCGCTAGCAGCACTTGCAGGGCGGCCCAGCAGGATGAACGCACATCCTCGTCGCGCACTGCGCGATTCTACGACTGGAGCTAGTCCGGCTTTGCGGCCATCGCCCACGTCACGATCACGTAGGTGATCACGAGGAGCACCGAGAGGACCGTGGCGACGCGGACCAGGGTGCCGCCCCGGTCGCCGTTGCTCCCGGCCAGGCGGCGCGAGCCGATGCCCGCGAGGATGATCGAGACGAGGAGGACGAGGCCGCCCGCATCGGCGAGGCCGTACCCGAGGTCGAGCCAGGTCGGCGGATCGTCGACGTCGTTCCAGCCCTCCTTCGAGGCGATCCACTCGGCTCCGACCCGCATGAGGATCCACGCCGGCAGCGCCACGATGAGGAGCGTGCGGAAGGAGAGGCGGGCGAACACGATCGCGTCGGCGGCCGTCTGGCGCTTCCAGCCGAGAACGAGGGCGGAGGCGGCGGTGACGAGGCCGCCGACGAGCACCAGAGCGCCGAAGACGTGCAGCAGGAGCGGGAAGTTCCAGTCGTCCGGTCGGATCGCGGCCAGCACGGTCAGGCTCCCGGCTTGTAGATCATCACGATGAAGAAGAGGACGACCAGCACGATCGTCGTGAGGTGGAGGATGAGGCCGGTCTGCGAGCGGAGCATCGCGTTCAGCTCGGCGCTCGGCTCGTCGTGGCCCTCGGCGAGGAGCGCCTTCGCCCGGTCACGCGCGGCGTTGAAGATCTTCCCCAGCCGCGGCGCCGATGGCGCCGAAGATCATCCAGAGGACGATCGCCGCGATGACCCAGCCGTCCCAGACCTGGTAGGCGTCCGCGTCGATTGCGAGCCAGATCCCGAAGACGAGCACGCCGATCGAGCCCACCGGCATGAGCACGTCACCGACCCGCGCGAGGCGAAAGTAGCGCGCCACGTCGCTCGGCCGGTCGAGCCCCCGTCCGCCGAAGACGAGCACCGAGTAGAGCACCTCAGCGGCCACGAGGGCGGCGGCCGAGAGGATGTGCAGCGCGAGCAGCCAGTCGTACACGCGCGGCAACCTAACGAACGCCGCGGACACGTGCTGCTGCGGGCTATGTCAGCTTCGGCTCGTCAGTCGCTGCTCCACTACTTGCGCTTGCAGGTGACGGTCGCCTTGTAGTCCAGGCCAGTCGGGTTGCCGTAGTCGCGAACTCGGAAAACAAGTGTCTGCCACCTCTTGCGGAACGGCCCGTGGGTCGAGAACCGCTCGGGCGGGTCCTGGAAGTTCGGGGGCAGCGCGCCGGCGGGCTGCGCCCCGAAGACGACGCCGTTGAGCGAGATGGTCACGTCGTTGTCGGCGTGGACGTCGATCTCCAGCGTCGCCGACCTGCAGCGCTTCGGGAGCTTGAACTTCCGGCGGTACAACGACGTGGCCGGGCCCGACTTGTCGGCGTTGACCGCGATCCATTCCGTTCCCGGGATCGGGTTCGCCCAGGCCAGGCACGCTGCCTCGTCCCAGGGACCCGGGCTGCCGCACTTCGGGACGACGTACGCCTGGTTCCAGGTCATGCCCCCGTCGAGCGAGAACTTGGTGAACGGGTCGCGGCCGGGGGCCGCCGCGTTCCCGCTGACGAGGGTGAGCGTCCTCGCGCCGCCGCCGCCGTGACCCAGCGCCGGTACGGCGAGGGTCGACGAGACGACGAGGAGCAGTGCGAGGAGGCCGAGACGACGGTGCTTCATGCTGTCCTCCTTCCGGGGGGTGAGCCTACGGGGCGCCGCCCCATGGAGTCAACCGCGGCTCCTACGCGGGCTCGGAGATCTGGAAGACCTTGCGCAGCGTCTCGTGGATCCGCCACACGGCCCGGTCTCCGGCGCGGAGCACCCCGACCACTCCCGGCTCCAGCTCCAGGGTCGGACCGCCGTGCACCTCGACGGTGGCGCGGCCGGAGATGACGACGAAGATCTCGTCCTCGTCGACGTCCTCGACCACGCCTGGCGTGATCTGCCAGACGCCGCGTACCACCCGCCCGTCCGGCGAGGTGGCGAGGACGAGCTCCGAGACCTCGGGCGAGCCCTCGCGGATCGTCGCAGGATCGAGCGGAGCGGGCTGAAGCTCGAGGTCGGCGACCCGGTGCACGAACGACGATTCGGCCATCAGCTGTCGAAGCCTAGGCCAAGCCGGTCGAGCGTGCGCAGCCAGAGGCCGCGGCGGCCGGCGTTGCGGTCGGCCGCGGCGAGCCGGTTCCGCGTGAGCTGGATCACGCCCGACCGCAGCGGCTCCGGCGGGAACGGCACCGGCTTGGAGCGCACGTACCGCAGGCGGGTCGCCTCGGTGTCGCGACCGTCCAGCAGGTCGAGCGCCACGCGGGCGCCGAAGCGCGACGAGACGACGCCGAGCCCTGTGTAACCGAGCGCGTAGGCCACGCGGCCCCGGTGCGCGGTGCCGAAGAAGACGGAGAAGCGGCTGCACGTGTCGATCGCGCCGCCCCAGCGGTGCGAGAAGCGCACGCCCGCGAGCTGCGGGAACGTCGTGAAGAAGTGCTGCGAGAGCTTGGCGAAGGTGGGCTCGTCGTCGTCGAGCTCCGGCCGGACCGGGCCGCCGTAGCGGTACACCGCGTCGTAGCCGCCCCAGAGGATGCGCTCGTCCTTCGTCAGGCGGTAGTAGTGGAAGTGGTTCGCCATGTCGCCGACACCCTGGCGCCGGCGCCAGCCGATCGACTCGCGCTGCTCCGGGGAGAGCGGCTCCGTCATGAGGGCGTAGTCGTAGACGGGCACGATGTAGCGGCGGATGGCCCGGACGAGCGGCGGGTAGGCGCTGGTGGCCAGGAGGACGCGCTGGGCCCGGACGTAGCCGTTCGGCGTCAGCACCCGCACGCCGTCCCCGTCCTCCATCGTCGTCGCGGGCGTGCCCTCGTGGATGCGGACGCCGGCAGCGAGCGCGGCGCCTGCGAGGCCCACCGCCAGCTTGGCCGGGTCGACGACGGCCGCGTCGGTCTTGTCCCAGATCCCGGCGAGGTAGGTCGGTGAGGCGACCTCGGCCCGGATCGCGGCCTCGTCGAAGACCTCGTGCTCGTGGCCGTGGCGCTCGAGCAGCTCGGCGAACTCCTCGACCCACCCGACCTCGTGCGGCTCGAGCGCGACGCTGAGGTCACCGGTCAGCTCGAGGTCGCACTCGATGCCAAGCCGCTCCAGGTCGGCCACGAAGCCCTGGAAGTTCTCGCTGCCGAGGCGCTCGAGCTGCGGCAGCTCGTCGGAGAAGCGCGCAAGGCCGTTCTCGATCCCGTGCGTGAGCGAGCCGAGCGCGAAGCCCCCGTTGCGCCCGCTTGCGCCGAAGCCGATCGTGTCCGCCTCCAGCACGACGACGTCGCGGGCGGGGTCGTCAGTCTTGGCGTGCAGCGCCGCCCAGAGCCCGGTGAAGCCTCCGCCGACAATGCACAGGTCGGCGTCGGTCGGACCTTCGAGCGGCGACTGCGGTTGGCGCGGCGGCAGGGCGTCGAGCCAGTACGGCCGCACCGTCGCGTCGGCGAACGCGGCGCGGTGAGCTTCGGAGGGAGGATCTTCGGGCCAGGGAAACGCCATGGCCGCGAGTCTACGGAGCGAGATGGGACGACCGGAGGCGCCACGCGGCGCCCCCGGCCTAGAGCGTCTCGCTACCCATCGTCAGTGCGCGCGGCCGGCGGCGCGGCCCAGGCGCGTCGCCACATCGCCCGTGACCTTGAGGCCGACGGCGCCGATCAGGGCCGGCGCGGCGTAGCCGACCGTCACGAGTGTCCAGGTAACCATGCGTTTCACCTCCTTCTCGGGCATGAAAAAAGGCCGGGGAGCGCTGCTCCTCAGGCCTCGTCGCCTTGGTGCGGCCATCAGGTCGGCCGCACTCCCAAGCTAGCGAGAATGGGTCGCGGGCGCAAGGGCTCCCACGAGCAGGTCGCAGGTGCGCTCCGTGAGCCGTCCGCCGGGGTCCTTCTCCGGGTTCAGGCAGCCGAGGCTCAGGCCGGCGACGGCGGGTGAGGCACAGAGCGGGCCGAGCAGGTCGGCGAGCTCTTCCCACTCGAGCCCACCGGGCATGAGGTAGTCGGTCGCGGGCATCGCCTGCTCGTCGAGGACGTCGACGTCGAGGTGGATCCAGAAGCGCCCCGCCTCCTCGGCCAGCTGCTCGGCGGCGAGGGCGCCGGCGGCGGCGAGGCCCTGCGCGCGCAGGTCGTCCGGCGAGAGCACGAGCAGCTCGGCAAGCTCGCCGTCCAGGAGCCCGGCGATGTCGACCGCCTCCTCCGGGTCGCGCGCGCCCAGGACCACGCTTTGCCCGGGGCGCGTCGAAGCGCCGCCCGCGGCCTCGACCCAGGCCGCCGGGCCGAAGCCGAGCGCGACCGCGAGCGGCATGTCCGCTCCCTCGCCGGTGGGAGACGTCCGGCCGTCGTAGACGTCCACGTGCCCGTCCACATTCGCGATCCCGACCGAGCCGTACGCGTCCCGGACGCCGGCGAGGGCGCCGGGGACGAGCGCGCAGCAGCCGCCGAGGACGAGCGGGCGCTCCCCGGCCCCGACCACGCCGGAGATCGCGGCGCGCACCGCGCCGGTCATCGCCAGGACGTCGGGCGACCCGACGATTCCGGTCTCCGAATCCCGTTCCTCGCCGCGGACCCGCACGTCGAGGTCGCCGCGATCGAGGATGCCGAGCCGCTCGACCAGGCCCGCCTCGCGCAACGCGGCCGGCGCGTGCTCGGTCCCGCCGGCGCGCCCGACGGAGTCGATCGGCACCCCGAGCACGGTCCAGTCGGCCATCGGCCCGACGCTACCAGGTGCGCAGCCGGCCCTACTCCGAGTCGAGCTGCGTCAGCCGCTCGTACCCCGCGTCGCCCTCGACCCAGTAGAACGCGACGCGGTTGCGCCCGGGGCGAAAGGCAGACTCCGGGGCGAGAGCGGAGAAGCGCACAGCGTCAGAGCCTTCGTACGTCTCGGCCACCGCCGCAATCCTGCCGTTGACCGCGACGGCGAGCGATCGCCCTGGGACCGCCCCGGCGCCCTCGACATACCCCTGGAGGGGTGAGGGGACGAACGGCAGGTCGGGCCGCATGGCCGCGAGGAGCTTTCGCGTCAGCTCGTCTTCGATCACAGCTCGGTCAGAGGACGAGCCGACGACGAGCCCGCCCACGGAGCGCCCGAGCAGGCCTCGGTGCGGGCCGACCTGGTAGAGGCGCTCCCAGTCGCCCGAGCCGAACAACCTCGCCCTCAGCCGGATCAGAGCCTCGTGCTTCGGCACCAGCGACGCGAACGACGCCTCGACCTCGCCGCTCGCGGCCCTGGCCGGCCGCGTCTGCACCTGGACCGTGCGCCGCCCCGGGTCGCTGAGCGCCGTTCGCCCGTCGATCTGCCAGGGGATCCGGATGCCGAGCACGTCAGCGATCGTCGGCAGGACGTCGATCGTCTCGACGTGGTAGTCGACGACGGCGCCCCGGCGCTGCCCTGGGCTCTTCACGAACAGCGGGACGAAGGCGATGTCCTCGAGGTTCGTCCCGGTCGCGGCACGCCGGGGCTGGCCCGGCCGGAAGCTGATCCCGTGATCGGCGGTCACCACGACGAGGGCGTCGTCGTACAGGCCGGTCTCGTGCAGGCGGTCGAGCAGCTGTCCGAGCATCAGGTCCACGAAGCCGACCTGGAGCAGGTGGCGCTGATGGGCCTGGTGCGCGAGCGACTCCGTCCACGAGCTCGTCTCCGGGTCCTGGCCCGGCGTGGGGGCCCCGGCGAGAGAGGACTGGCTCCCGGACGGGAAGTACGACCAGGGGGTGTGTGGCTTCATGACGTGCATCAGGTTGAGCGAGGGCACGGTGCCGGTCCGGATCGCCTCGACGAACTTGTCGTACTGCCGCCGATGGACATTGCGAAAGCGCTCGTCGTACGGCTTTTCGTGCGTCGTGCCGGTCTCGGTCTGTACCGGTGGCTTCTTCTCCCCCTCGCTCAGGGCCTGCTCGAGCAGCTCCTTGGTCTCGTCCTCGTCGCGCCCGAAGTTCATCCACTGGTCCGTGATCGGCGGAAGGGTCTCCTCGAGCCGTGGCGGGGCGACGAGATGCAGGTAGACCACCCCGACGTCCGAGTAGAGCGACGCCGGCTCGTCGACCGGCTCCGAGGTCGACGCGCCCGGCTTCTCGGCAGGTTGCCGGCCCTTGCAGACCGCCCGCGGGCACAGGTGGGTGGCCGACTCCTGGACGTTCATGCGGTAGGTGCCGCCGAGCAGCGTGAAGATGCTCCTCGGATAGTTGGCGAGGGTGGGCGGGCGGCCCCGCTTCGGCCGCATGCCGGTCAAGATCGCCGGCACCGCCAGCGTCGTGGAGTAGCTGACCGTCGTCGTGTTCCGAAGCCAGGTGGCGTCCTCTGCGAGACGCGGCGAAGTTGGGGAAGCGAACGGGATCGATGACTCCCTTCTCGTCCAGCAGCGAGCTCACCGGAAACTCGTCGAAGACGATCATCACGACCGGCGCGGGCTCCCGGGCCTCCACGTCCGCGAGCACGACCTCCGTCTCCCCGGAGAGCGTCAGCGCCGAGACGGGCGAGACGAGGAGAAAGTTGGCCAGGAAGGCGAGCGGCGCAAGCGCGAGCACGGTCAGGAAGGAGCGAAAGGGCCGGAACTCGCGGTAGAGGGCCGCGACGAGAACGCCGGCCGCCGCCGAAAGGCCGATGAGCACGCTCGTCGAGGTCAAATCCGTCGAGCGCCGCAGCACCTGGATGACGACCGTGCCGGCCAGCGCCGCGACGAAGACCAGGTGCAGGATGCGCTCGAGCCGCCGTGACACGAGGCCCGCGAGCGCCTCGACGGAGACGAGGATCGCGGCAGGAGCGAACACGACCACGAGAGCGAAGAGCACGATGTCTGCCCGCGACGAGCCTCGCACGGCGAAGAAGTCCGCGCTCTCGTCGAGGACGTCGAACAGCGGCTGCGCCACCGCGAAGGCCGAAAGAGCGGCCAGGTGGGCGAAGCTGACACCGAGCGCCCGAAGTCTCGGCGACTGTGGCTCGGGTTCGCGGCCAGGCACTTTGTAACGCCTGCCGCATAGCATCGCACGTCTCCCGGCGACCGCCTAGACCCGGCCGCCGGGAGACGAAAGCCTGCGTGGCTACCTGGTCGTCACTTTTCCGAGTAGGCGAAGAGCAGGAACTGCGTGAACTGCGCCGGGGCGAAGTTGTTGTCGCTGACGAGGACGAGCGAGCGCCGCCCGTCGGCGAGATCCGGCCCGAAGGTCATGCCCTCGACGTTGTCGAGCGGGATCCCGAGCGAGTCCAGGTTGAGAAGCAGCGTCTTCTGCACGGGCTCGATGCTGCCGAGCTGACCCGCGAGGCTCTCGCGGCCGTTGACGTTCCGCGCCCCGTCGATCTCGACGGTGAAGAGCTTGATCGTGTTCCCGGTCCCGGGCACCCCGACCGAGAACGAGCGCTCCATCGAGAGGAAGGAGTGCTTGCCGAGCGAGAGCAGCTCGACGAGCCCCGCAACCGCGAAGTTCGTCGGCGGCACGGGCGGCTGCGCGATCGGATCCGTCCAGTAGACGTACTGCCGGTCGGGCCGTCCGGTCTTGAGGTTGTAGCGCAGCAGGCGCGCAGGGCTGGGAACGCCGACGCCCGCGGCGGGCCCGTCCTGCACGAGCGCGCCCTCGGAGCCGGTGAAGAAGTACGGCCCGACGGTGGTGCCGCTCTCGAAGCCGAGGTTCTGGCGCACGCCCCGCGTCTGCGGGATCGCGTCCGGGATGAAGGCGAGCGGGACGGGCAGGTCGGCCTGCTGCTGCCCGTTCAGCCCGAAGAGCCGCACGAACGGGCTGATCAGCCGGTTGGAGAACCCTTCCGAGGTGATCACGAGCTTGTCGTCCTTGGTGAGCGCGAGGCCCTCGGGGTCGAGCGAGGTCGGCGCGAACGGCATCCCGGCCGCGTCGAGCAGCGTCGTGACGTCGTCGATGACGACGTCGCCCGGGTCGAGGCTCCCGTCGGCGACGTCGAGGTCGAACGTGTAGTAGCGCGCGGGGTCGAGCACGCTCGCGTCGTCGGAGAGGATGTAGTAGACGTCGCGGTCGGCGTCGTAGGCGATGCGAGGAGAGGCCGCCGACGTCGGTGCCGTCGAACTGCAGGCCTGTCGGCAGGATCTCCTCGCCGAGGAACTGGAGCGTCGGCGCCGCGGTCGCGGCGGCCGGCGTCACGAGAAGGATGAAAACGGCGAGTACGGCCCGGAACATGACGACCTCCCTGTGGTCAACGCTTCGCCAGGGCGCCAGCGTACAGCGGGTCGGTACCGCGTGCCCGAGGCCGATCAGAAGACGAATAGTCGGGCCAGGACGACCCCGGTGAGGATCGCCCCCGTCAGGAAGCACGCCTGCCCCAGCCTGTACCAGAGCAGCGGCCGGTACCGAATCGGCGGGCTAGGCTCGATCATGAACCTCGACGACCAGGGCGAGGCCATCGCTTTCAATCCGTCTCGTGTCGCCACAACATCAGGCAGCGTCTTGACGATCTCGAGCCTCGTCCTGTTGAGCGTCTGCGTGTAGTGGAAGTAGCTGACCGCCGCGACCGACAGGAAGAGGATGGCGGCGCCCAGGATTGCGGCGAAGACGTCCTCGAGACCACGCAGGGCCTTCAAGTCGATCTGCGTCACAAAGATGGCCGCAACTGCAGCCGACACCGTCGCGCGCACATGGACGTGACGGATATCCGTTTCGATCGCGGCGAGGACGATGCCAGCGTAGTCGGCCGTGCTGAGCGGCGGTTCGCCGGCGTTCTTCTTGGCCATCGCGGCCGCAGCGTAGTGCGCCCGGCGGATGCAGCCCGATGACGTGGGGAGCGGCCGGAGGGCCGCTCCCCACGCGTTGGTGTCTAGCCGGCCGGGGCGGTGGCGGGCTCGGTGCCCACCGCCGGGAGGTCCTCCTGGCGGAGGACGACCAGCGTCGTGATCAGCGAGGCGACCGCGAAGCCGGCGGCCGCATAGAAGCCCCAGCTGAAGCCGGAGGTGAGCGCCTGGGGCTCGGCCGTACCCGACTCGAGCAGCGTCGTCGTGTGCGTCGTGGCGATGGTCGTCAGGACCGCGAGCCCCAGCGCGCCGCCGATCTGCTGGCTCGTGTTGATGAGCCCGGACGCGAGCCCGGCCTCGGGCCCCTGCACGCCGGCGAGGGCCGCGATCGAGATCGGCACGAACGAGAAGCCCATGCCGACGCCGATGATCAGGAAGCCGGGGAACAGGTCGCGCCAGTAGGAACCGTCCGCCGACACCTGGGCGAAGAAGAGCATCCCGAGCGTCAGCAGACTCATGCCCACCACGAGCACCGGCTTGACGCCGAGCTTCGTGACGAGCCCCTGTGAGACCGTGGCGGCGACGATGACGGTGAGCGCGACGGCCAGGTAGGCCACGCCGGTCTCCATCGCCGAGAACCCGAGCACCTGCTGCATGTAGAGCGAGAGCAGGAAGAAGATCCCGAAGATGATCGTCCCCAGGCCGAGCCCGACCAGGTTCGCGCCCGTCAACGTCCGCTTGCGGAAGATGCCCAGTCGCACGAGCGGCGAGCGCGAGCGGTTCTCGTTCCAGAGGAAGAACGCCATCAGGATCGCCGAGGCGGAGAAGACGAGGATCGTCTGCGCCGAGGCCCAGCCGACCCGGTTCCCCTGCGTCAGGCCGAAGACCAGGAGCATCAGGCTCGCCGTGACGGTGACGGCGCCGATGGTGTCGAAGTGCCGCGCAAGCCCGTCCGCCTTGCTCTCGCGCACGTAGCGCGGGACGAGGGCGAGCGCGAGCGCCGCGATCGGGATGTTGACGAAGAAGATCCACTGCCAGCCGATGTACTCCGTGAACACGCCGCCGAGCAGCACGCCGATGGCGGCCCCCGAGCCGGCGATGCCGCCGAGGATGCCGAGCGCCTTGTTGCGCTCCGCGCCCTCCGCGAAGGTCACGAGCGTGATCGAGAAGACGGACGGCGAGAGGATCGCGCCGGCGGCGCCCTGCAGGAGCCGCGCGACGATGAGCATCTCGGACGAAGTCGAAAGCCCCGCCAGCAGCGAGGTCACGAGGAAAAGCCCGAGGCCCGCCATGAAGACGCGCCGCCTCCCCAGCAGGTCGCCCATGCGGCCGCCGAGCAGGAGGAACCCGCCGAAGGTCAGCGCGTAGCCCGAGACCACCCACTGGAGGTCCTCGGTCGAGAAGCCCAGATCGCTCTGGATCGAAGGCAGGGCGACGTTCACGATCGACACGTCGAGCACGACCATGAGGTACGCGATGCCCAGTACTGCGAGCGCCTTCCAGCGCTTGGGGTCAGCCATGGTTTCAGTCATCTGTTCCCCGCTTCCGAAAGCTTGTGAGCAGTCACTCAGGCAGTAACGATGCCGACCCCTGGAATATGCCGGGAGGGGGCCACCGCGAACCTGAAGGTTCGGTTAACCACACCATCGTTGACCAGCTCGGTGCGAACGGCGCGGCGAGGGAAACCGAGCGCCGGTGTATCGTCCGCGCGTGCTCCCGACGCCCAGCCGCCGTGCCCACGGAATGGCGACAAGCGCCGACGGGACGCGCATCGCGTGGTACCGGTACGGCCGCGGCGAGCCGGCCATCCTGTTCGTGCCGACGTGGAACATCGTGGACGCGCGCGTCGTCGGGCACCAGGTCGTCGCCCTGGAGCCGCACGCCACGGTCATCACCTACGACCCGCGCGGGGCCGGCGCCAGCGAGCGGCCGGAGCGCGGCTACGACTTCCCCCTCCACGCGGCGGACGCCCTCGCGGTGCTGGAGGCCAACGGGCGCGAGGACGCGGCGCTCGTCACCGCCTCCCGCGGCCTGAACGCGGCGCTGCTCCTGACTGCCGACCACCCGGAGCGGTTCGACCGCCTCGCCGTCGTAGCGCCGTACATGCAGCTCGACGGCGAGACCCCTGACCTCGAATGGCTCGAGTCGCTGCGCACCGACTGGCCCGGGTTCATCGTCCCGTTCATGCACGACGTGTTCACGGAGCCGAGCTCCGACGAGGTGATCGCCGAGATGATCGCGATCGGCCTCGAGGCGACGCCGGAGGTCGCCGTCACGCAGGAGCTCGAGCTGGACTGGGAACGGCCGGCACGCCTCCTCGCGCACGTCGGCTGCCCGACCCTCGTCATCCACGGGGACGAGGACGCAGCCGTGCCCGCCTCACACGCCGAGGAAATCGTCCGCGCGATGCCGAACGCCCGGCTGGAGCTGATTCCAGGCGGCGGGCACCGGCCCGACATCCGCACGCCGGAGCTCGTCAATCCACTCCTGCACGAGTTCCTCATCGACTTGACGCCATAGGGGTGGGCCGATGAAGCTCCGCCGCAGAAATCGTCAGACGGTCGATCCGCAGGAAAGGTAGAGGCAACGACGAGGCGGTTGCGCGCCATCCTCGAGCGGCTCGCGCTCGTGCCAGCGGCGCCGGGCGAGAATGTTTACCACGCCTTCATCTCGTACAGCCATGCCGCTGACGGGCGGCTCGCGCCATCCGTGCAGAGAGGACTGCAGGGCTTCGCGAAGCCTTGGTACCGGGCCCGGGCGCTCCGTGTCTTTCGCGACGACGTCTCGCTGTCCGCGAACCCGCACCTCTGGACGTCGATCGAGCAGGCACTCGCCGGCTCGTACCACTTCGTCCTCCTGGCCTCGCCCCAGGCGGCAGCATCTCCCTGGGTGGCACGCGAGGCCGAGTTCTGGCGGGGGTCGAAGTCGACGGAGACCTTGCTCATCGGCCTGACGGACGGCGAGCTCGTCTGGGACGAGACCGGCGGAGACTTCGATTGGGAGCGAACCGATGCACTCCCGCGGACGCTCGAGGGTGCGTTCACCGAGGAACCGCGGTGGATCGACCTGCGCTGGGCACGAGACGGCGACGATCTCACCCTGCGCAACCCGCAGTTCCGGGACGCGGTCGCCGAGCTCGCGGCACCGATTCACGGCAGGCCGAAAGACGAGCTGGCAAGCGAGGAGGTGCGCCAGCACCGGCGCACCGTGCGGATCGCGCGGGCGGCGACGGCGACGTTCGCGCTGTTGACCGTTCTCGCCGTCACCCTCTCGATCTTCGCGCTCATCCAGCGCAACCGCGCGATCGACGAGCGACAGTTCTCCGTGTCGCGCGAGCTCGCCGCACAATCGCTCCTGCAGCTCGGGGACGATCCTGAGCTCAGCCTGCTCCTGGCGATCGAGTCGGCGGAGGCGCGGCACACGACGGAGTCGCTGGCGGCGCTTCGCCGCTCGCTGTCGGCCAGCCACCTGCGCCGGACCCTGCCGGGCACCTCGGTGCCGCTGAGCGCTATCGCCTGGAGTCAGGACGGCCGCCTGGTCGCGGCGGGCGACCGGGGCGGCGACGTCCGCGTGTGGGACGCCGCGAACGGCGAGTTGCTCCACGTGCTCGAAAGCGACAACTGGGACATCCAGAGCGTCGCCTTCGACCCCACCGGCACACGGCTCGTCGCCGCCCCGAGAGAGGGGATGGCGGCCGTCTGGAACTTCACTGCGAGCGACACGCCGATCGTCCTGGAAGAGCCGGTCGACTTTCGAGTCTTCCGCGCGGCCTGGAGCCCGGACGGACGCTTCGTCGTTACCTCCGGCACGGTTACGGCGCCTGCACGGCTCTGGGACGCGGAGAGTGGAGAGCTGCTCGGGGACTTCGGAGGAGCTCCCTCCGGCGACGCTGCGTTCAACCCCGACGGAAGCCTGCTCGCGACCGCCGAGTCGGAAGGAGTCGTCCGGGTCTCGCGCGTCGCGACCGGCGAGACTCTGCACGCCCTCCAGGCCAGCGGCGAGGCGGTGGGCTCGAGCGCCGGGCGCGGCGCCTTCGTCAGCTCGCTGCGCTTCAGCCCCGACGGGAGCCGGCTGGCGACCGGGGGCGGGGACGGCACGGCCCGCATCTTCGACGTGAGCACCGGCGAGCAGGTTGCCGCCCTGCCTCCCCATGCAGATCGGGTCGCGGTCGTCGCGTGGAGCCCCGACGGCCGGGAGGTCGCGACGGCGAGCGTCGATCGCACGGCGCGCGTGTGGAACCCGGCAACCGAGCTCGTCGTGACATTGCAGGGGCACGGCGCTGCCCTGAACACCGTGCAGTTCAGTCCGGACGGCCAGTACGTGCTCACTGCGGGCGACGACGGCGTGGCGCGCGTGTTCGAGGCGCACACCGGCGTCCAGTCCACGGAGCTGCGCGGTCATCAGGGCGGCTCGGTGAAGGCGTCCTTCTCGCCTGATGGAGGGACCGTGCTCACCGGCGGCCAGGACGGAACGGCGCGGCTCTGGGAATCGGGCTTCGCCTTGCCCAACGCCACGCCGCCGCTTCCGCTCACCACGGACGAGTCGATCGTGGGGGTGGGTCGAGGAGTGCCACTGCTCGATCCGCTGGCGGAGGCGTTCTTGCTCACGCGCCAGGACGAGCCGGGGGCAGAGATCCACGACGCGGTGAACGGGGAGCTCATCGCGCGGCTGGAGGGTGACCCGTCCGTGCTCTCGGCGTCGTTCGACGGCTCCGGCGACACGCTCTTCACCGCGACTCAGGTCGATTTCACTGCGCAGGCAGGCCGTCTTTGGGACGCCCGCAGCGGGCGGCTGCTGCGCGCCTTGAGCGGCCAGGGCAGTGCAGCGGAGACCGGGGTCCTGAGCGACGACGGAACCCTGCTGGCAACGGTCGAGAGCTCCGGGGTCGTGACCGTCCGGCGCTCGGAGACGGGAGAGCGAGTCAGCACGTTCCGACGCCACACGAGCAGCGAGGCGCCCTACTCGCTCTTCGTCTCGACCGTGTTCAGCCAGGACGGCTCGCTTCTCCTCACCGGGGACACCGCGGGCAGGGCCTACCTGTGGCGCACCCGCGACGGCGTTCTGTTGAACAGCTTCGAAGGCCCGCCGCAAGAGCCTCGCTCGGACAACAACGTCCCGGGCGGCGTCATCAGCCGCGACAACCGCCTCGTGCTGTTCACGAATCCGTGGGACCAGCTCGGCCGTCTCTACCGGGTCGGCGATCCGAAGCAGGTGGGCGTCCTCCGCGGGACGAGCACGGGAATCATCTCGTCGAGCTTCAATGCGGACGGGACGCTGATCGTCACCAACGGTGAGGAGGGGAGCCGTGTCTGGGACGTCGCGAGCCGTGAGTCGCTCCTCGTTCTCCCGGGCGGCCGCGGGACCGTGGCCTTCGCAAGGGACGGACGATCCGTCGTCCTGACCCCGGATCCCCGCTTCGTTTCAGGGCCCTCGTACCGCCAGACGTTCGCATGCGGGGTCTGCGGGGGCATCGACGCCTTGCTGCGGCTCGCGCGCGAACGAGTCAGCCGCGAACTGACCGCCGCCGAGAGCTCCCAGTACCTCCACCGCTAGACCGGGCCCCACGGGGTTCAGCGCGAAGGGCTCAGCCGTCCGTTTCCACCCGGTAGCGGACATACACGAAGCCGCTGCCGAAGCGGCGCTCGTCCAGGAGCTCCAACTGTGCTCGCGCGCCGTCCGGGAGCGCCCGCTTGCCGCCGCCTACGAGGACCGGTGCGAGGAAGAGGTGGAGCTCGTCGACCAGTTCTGCCCCGATCGCCTGGGCAGCGAGGTCGGGACCGCCCACCGTGAGGTCACGATCAGCGGCCGCCTTCATCTGCCGGACCGCCTCGGGGTCGAAGTCGCGCTCGAGCCGCGTCCTGGCGCTGGACACGGCCTCCAGCGTCCGCGAGTACACGACCTTGTCGGTCGCCTTCCAGATCTCCGCATAGTCCAGGACGACGGGCGGCTGGTCGGCCGCGGCGTGCACAGTTTCCCAGTAGACCATCGTCTCGTACAGCCGCCGCCCGTAGAGGTAGGTGCCGACCGGCCGCTCGACGTCGTTGACGAAGGCGTGAACCTCATCGTCCGGCCTCGCCCAGCCGAACTTGCCGGACTCGTCCTCGATGTAGCCGTCGAGCGAGGTGATCACCGAGTAGATCAGCTTGGCCATGCGCCCGTAGAGTTGCAGCGATCAGCTTGCGGCAGTCGGCAGCAGCCGCGAGGATGCGGTCGTGCGTCTTCTCGTCCTGGCTGCCGTCGCGCTCGCGCTCGGTCTTTCTGCCTGCGGCGGCGACGGGGGCAACGAGTACCCGGACGAGGTCGTCGAGAACTTCGTCACGAACTGCGCAGCCCAGCCGGGAACGACGGAGTCCGCCTGTCAGTGCGCGATCGACGAGCTGCAGGAGCGGATGAGCTTCGAGGAGTTCGAGGCGGCGGAGCAGGATCTCGTCACGACCGGGAACGTCGCCGACGAGCTGCGCGCCGTCGTCGAGGAGTGCAAGGACAGCTAGCCGGTACCGGTTCGCCGCCGTCGCCAGACGACGATGCCGGCGACCACTGCCGCCACAGCCAGTCCCACGCCAAGGATCCAACCCCAGGACGTGCTGCTCTCCGACGACGTCGGCGCCGCATCCACCGTCGGGGTCGGGAGCGGAACGGTGTCCTCCGTCGTCGGCGCTTCCTCCGTGGCCGGCGCTTCCTCCGTGGTCGTGACTTCGACGGTCGTCGTCTCGTCGCGGGCGGCGGCGAGCGCGAGCGCGATCCAGGCCCAGATCCCGTCGTTGTCGGACGGCGGCTCCTCGGCCCCGGTGTCGGTCGCGCCCGAGCTCGTCGTGGGAAGCGTCGTCGACGTCGACTCCCCGGCCTCCGTCGGGACGGTGGTCGTGGGCTCGGTGGCGGTCTCGATCTCGGTCGACCGCGTCGGCAACGTCACATCCGGCCGGGTCCCCGAGAGATCGCTGAGACCGCTCAGCGCGCCGCCTCCACCGCCGCCTCCGCCGCAGCCACCGAGGAGGTAGCCGGCGACGGCCAGGACGGCGAGCACCGGCCCGATGCGCAACGCGCTGGAAACCGGCGAAGACATTGGACGAGCCTAACGGACGAGGTCGCTGTCTCGAACGTGGAGTGAGCGCCATGCTCGACCTGCCCGACTTCCGGCTCGAGGTCTACCTGGGCGAGTGGGAGTTCAAGGCCAAGTACCACCTGACCGCCTCGGACGCGGAGACGATGACGATCGCCGAGCTGCTCGCGCTGGCGACGCCCGAGGAGCGCGAGGCGTTCGAGAACCTGGCGCTCGGCTACGTCCCGGTGCCCGGCTCTCGGGTGGGAGCCGCCTGCCGGAGGCTGCGTGTGCTTCCCGTGCTACCTCGGCGACGACGGCGTCGAGGCCTTCTGCCGTGCGCTCCTGGACGAGGCAGGCGTCGTGCTGCTCCCCGCCGGCATCTTCGTCTCCGCTCTTGCGGACGTCCCGGCCGACCGCTTCCGAATCGGCATCGGCCTCCACGACCCCGAGCCGGCGCTGGCGGCGTTCGGCGCGTTCCTCGGCAGCCGATAGACAGCCCGTCGCTCACGCACCCGAGGGATGTGCCCAGGGCTTGCTACGGTTCCTATGGATCAGAGCGAGTTCGGTCTGCGTGTCAACGCCTTCCTCACCCGTTCGTAATGCGTGGAGGAGGTGTTTTTTATGGCAGACGGAACCGTCAAGTGGTTCAACGACAGCAAGGGCTACGGCTTCATCACTCCTGATGAAGGCTCGAAGGACCTCTTCGTGCACCACAGCTCCATCGGCGGCGAGGGCTACAAGTCCCTCGCCGAGGGCGCGCGGGTCTCGTTCGAGCAGCAGGAAGGCTCGAAGGGCCCCGAGGCGACCAACGTGACCCTGGTCGCGTCGTAACGGAAGGACTTGGAGGGCGGCGGCCTTGAGGGTCGCCGCCTTCATCTCCTCTGACCCATGTCGTTCCGCTGAACTGTGGGCCGGATACGGCTGATGCCTCGACCTGGAAGGGCCCAAGGCCTGCTCCCGCGCGGGCGCGCCAACCGTGGAAGGCATGCGCGACAAGGTCGAAGTGGACGCTCGAGGAAGCCGAGGGCAAGCTCGCGGACGACAAGCTGCGAGACGCAGGGCCAGGCCCAGCAGAAGGTGGGCGAGGCCGGAAACCCGAACGCGCCGAAGAGATGTCAGCGCGGCGGGATGTTCTGGTTGCGGCGCAGGACGTTGGCGGGGTCGTAGCGCCGCTTGAGTGCCTGGAGGCGATCGAACGCCTCGTCCCCGAACGCCGCCCGAACACGCTCGATCGGCTCGTCGGCCTGCATGTAGTTGGCGTATCCGCCGCTGACGGCCCAGGGCTGGATCGCGGCCGCCGTCTCGCGTGACCACGCGATGTGCTGGTCGTCGAGCGCCGGGTCGGCCCACGTGGCCATCGCGCTGACGTTGAACGCGGCGTTGCGATAGCCCAGCGCGGAGAAGGCGCCGTCCACGTCCTTCGGGGCCCCGTGGAGCGACTCGATGAGGATGTCGCCGGGCGGCCGGCCGAGCGCGGCGACGCGCACGAGCAGCTCGTCGATGAGCTCGTCCGGGAGCTCGTTGACGAAGTGCCCCTTCCAGTAATGGCGGTTCTGGCCGTAGGGCGAGTCGAGGAGGCTCTGCTGCTTGGTGAATGGCCGAGGGCCGACGCCGTCGTCGAGGAGCCCCGGCGCCGAGCGCAGCTCGCGGAGCTCCCCCGGGTCCGGGTCGGAGCCGGTGTAGCAGGGGATGACTACGAGGGCGGGCGCCAGCGACGCGTCGAGGCCGAGGACGGCCTGGCAGCTCAGGTCGCGAGGCGAGGCGGCCACGACGTCGCGGAAGACCCGGAAGGCGTCGCGGACGCCGGGTCCGCCGAAGGCGAGCAGGCCGCCGACGACGCTCTCCAGCGTGTGCAGGCGGAAGTCGAGGCGCGTCGCGACGCCGAAGTTCCCCCCGCCTCCGCGGAGCGCCCAGAGGAGCTCGGCGTTCTCGTCCGTGCTCGCGTGCACCACGGTCCCGGCGGGCGTGACGAGCTCGGCGCCGACGAGGTTGTCGCACGTAAGGCCGTGCTGCGCGGTCAGGTGCCCGATGCCGCCGCCCAGCGTGAGGCCGCAGACGCCCGTCGACCCCACAATGCCTCCCGGAGTGACGAGACCGTGCGCCTGTGTCGCGGTGTCGAAGTCGAGCCAGGTCGAGCCGCCGTCGGCGTGCGCGATCCGCGCGTCCGGGTCGACTTCGACCGTCTTCATCTGCGAGAGGTCGATCACGAGGCCGTCGTCGAGCACGCAGTGGCCGGCCGGGTTGTGGCCGCCTCCACGCACGGCGACCTGAAGCTCGTTCGCGTGCGCGAAGGCGAAGGCAGCCTCCACGTCGGCGGGGCCGAGACAGCGGGCGATCACCGCAGGACGTCGGTCCACGAGCGCGTTGAATCCCCGCCGCGCCGCGTCGTAGCCGGCGTCCTCAGGGAGGAGGACCTCGCCGGCCAGCGACTGGTTCAGGTCCTCGACGTTCACGCGAGGAAACTACACCCGCCGGCCTCAAGGCGGTGCTGTCGAGCGACGACGCCATCGAGGTCGTCGGCGAGGCCGCCGACGGGGGCGCCGCGCTCGAGCGGGTAAGAACCCTTAGCCCGGACGTAGTTCTGAAGTACGTGTATATGCCCGACCTTGTGGAAGGCATGCGTGACAAGGTCGAAGGCAAGCTCAAGGAGGTCGAGGGCAAGCTCACGGACGACGAGCTGCGCGAGAAAGTTCGTGGTCCCTCGATGTACATCAGCACCGTCTGGGGCGCGGCCGCGGCGAACGCCCGTGCCAGCGCCTCTGCGCCATCGAGCGGGAGATGGAGCTCTCCATGTCGATCAACGAATCCGAGAGGATGGAGCCTCGCGGCTCGTCGGCGAGACCTCCTCGGCGAGCTATTCGACCAACCCCCTTCCTGAGGCATTGAGATCCCCGATGGCTCTACCCACGCGGCGGGCTCACCGCGCCTGTGTCCTAGGTGCTTCGCGCCTTCAGGCGGATGGGGGTAGGAGCAGCGCGACTGCGTTTCGCGAGGTCCAAGGCCTCCTGACGATGCCCTCCGCTTCTTCCAGCGCGGCACCATCGGCACCCGGTGCCCCTCGGCGAAAAAACCCGTCTGCTCGGATCACTTCAGCGTCGTGACCGTGGGTGGTGCCAAGTTGCGTAATGGCGCTTGTCGAGGCGTTCGGGTTGTCGGTGGAGGCAAACGGGCGTGGCCACATCACGGCGGGCCGCACGATCCAACCGGCGCTCGCGCTATGGAAGCATCGGGCGCCGTGTGGGAGGACTGGTCGAGGCCGCAGTGAGTCGGCCGCGATGTCGACGTGAGCTCCTCGGCTAGAGCGAAACGCTCTGCTCGAGAGGTCTAGCGTCCACCGGCACCGAAGCTCCTCGCCAGCAAGGCCGGGTAAGTCCACGACCACGGTCACGGGATCAAGAGGGTGCTGCAGCGATGGTCGAACGTCGACCGGAGGGAAGTGGACTTCAACGCGTTCGTCAGTACGTGACGTGGCCAGTCATCGACCGCTCAAGCAGGCCGACGCCGACCTCCTGCGCGCGAAGCCGCGCCCGCAGTCCGTAGTCCTGCAGGCCGTTCGCTAAGTATTCCTGGAGATCCTCCTTGAAGGACTCCGGGCTGGGAAACATCGGGTTGATGATGGAGTAGCCGCGTCCTGCACCGAGCGCTGCACGCTTCCGCTGATACGTATGGATCCAGCCTTCGTGCTCCGGGTTGACCCACCAACGCGCAGCCTCATCGCCGAGCTCGATCGCGCGGATCGAGGGGACGCTGTTACCCGCGGGGAGGACATCGATCGAGACCTGCCGTCGTTCCTTCGCCATCGCGCGGGCCGTTAGGTTCCTGATGTCGGCGGCGCTCGCCTTCTCGGTCTTCCCTGGACGACGGACGAAGATGTCCCCGTTGCGGTAGCCGCCGTCGAACTCCTTCTCGAGGGTGAAGATGGGGTCCCCCAGTCGCGGCGGCTCCACGGTCACCACGAGGACCGTTGCGCCTTCGACCTCCTCGAGGTCCGGGTTCCACTGAGGCCCGTGGGGGCCTAGGTAGGTGGCGACTCCCGCCTGCAAGCTCGGCCGGGTCGATCGGTTCCAGGCCGCAGAGGTTGCCTCCACTCCCATGAGTAGATAGGCGCAGCCTTCGGCAACCCTGGCAGCCCGAGCCGCGTCTCGGTTGCCGAAGCCGAGAGTCTGCCGCGCGATCTCGAATTTCCACTTCTTTTGCCGAAGGTCGACGTCGGACTTCCACTCGAGCCAGTCGAGCTCAAACTCGCCGGGTTGCGAATCCCTCACAGCGCAGATGAGGTCGCGCCGACCGGCTGGGGTACGGATTGAACGGGAGGTGTCGAGGTCGAGGGACACGGGGCTCCACTATGCCCAGGCTCCAACGGGCGACCGCCGACCTACCTTGGCTGGACCGTCCGGCTGTGTCGCGGATCACAGCCAGTAGTCGGGCGATGCTATAACCCGCTCTCTGCGCATGAGAAGCACGGGGATTCGTAGGCCGAGTGAGGCTGTTCAATTTTCTCGTCTCCGCTCGCGCTGCGCGCGGCCAGCCGATCGGTGTCAACTGACCGGTTCCACCGTAGCCCCCGCGCGAATCACCCTGGAAGTCATCGGGTCGAATCGTACGGCGGAACGACTACACCGATACGACAAACGCAAGTCTAAGTCGTACCCGGATGACATCCCGGTGCCGCCTGACAACTAGCTACACCCGGTGTTCTGACCGCAGTCCCGGCACGTGTAGCAGCTCCCCGTCCTCACCATCCGCCCGCCGCACTTGGCGCACTCCACGGCGTCCTCGAACGCGTTGAACAGGGCGGTCTGGCCCGGCGGGGGCGCCGGCGCGGCTTCCGCCACGTCCACGCCGCCGCCGTTCTCCAGGATGTCCTGCGCCTGCGCCAGGCGCTGGCGGACCTCCGGGCTGAGGATGCCGAGCTCCTGCTGGGTGTCCGTGTCGAGGAACTTCTTGCCCATCCAGCGGAAGATGTAGTCGACGAGGGACTTGGCGGCGCGGATGTCCGCGTCGTTCGTGAGGCCGCTCGGCTCGAAGCGCATGTGCGCGAACTTGGAGACGTAGACCTCGAGCGGGACGCCGTACTGGAGGCCGAGCGAGACGCTGATCATGAACGAGTTCATGAGGCCGGCGAGGGTGGTGCCCTCCTTGGCGATGTCCACGAAGATGTCGCCGGGGGTGCCGTCGTCGTAGAGGCCGACGTGGATGTAGCCCTCGTAGTCGCCGACGCGGAACTTGCGGCCGATCTCGGTGCGGTCGTCGGGGAGGCGGCGCCGGTCTTCCTTCTGCACGGGCGCGGGCGCTGACGCGTCCTTCTTCTTGGAGAGCGGCTGCGCGACCTTGCAGTTGTCGCGGTAGATGGCGATCGCCTTGACGCCGAGCTTCCAGGAGTCGAGCAGGAGCTGCGAGACCTCGTCGACGGTCGTGTCCTCGGGGAGGTTGACCGTCTTCGAGATGGCGCCCGAGATGAAGGGCTGGACGGCGCCCATCATCTTCACGTGGCCCATGTGGTGGATGGCGCGCTCGCCGATCGCGCAGTCGAAGACCGGGTAGTGCTCGGTCTTCAGGAAGGGCGCGCCGACGACGGTGTTGCGGTCGTCGATGAAGGCGACGATCTGGTCGCGCTCCTCGGGCGCGTAGCCGAGCCGGTCGAGCGCCATCGGGACGGTCTTGTTCACGATCGTGAGGTCGCCGCCGCCGACGAGCTTCTTCATCTTCACGAGCGAGAAGTCGGGCTCGACCCCGGTCGTGTCGCAATCCATCATGAAGCTGATCGTCCCCGTGGGCGCGAGCACGGTGGCCTGCGCGTTCCGGTAGCCGCTCACCTCGCCGAGGTCGAGGGCGTCGTCCCAGGCGCGGCGCGCCCCCGAGAGAAGGTCGTCGGGCACGACGTCGGAGTGCTCGATGTTCCCGACCGCGGCGCGGTGCTTGGCGATGACGCCGATCATGGCGCCGGCGTTCGGCTGGTAGCCGGCGAAGGGGTGCATGCGCCCGGCGATCTCGGCCGACTTTCGGTAGGCGCGGCCGGTCATGAGCGCGGTGATCGCGGCGGCGAAGGCGCGGCCCTCGTCCGAGTCGTACGGAAGCCCGCGCGACATGAGCAGCGCGCCGAGGTTCGCGTAGCCGAGGCCGAGCTGGCGGTAGGCCTTCGCGTTGCGCTCGATCTCGGGCGTCGGGTAGCTCGAGTAGCCGACGAGGATCTCCTGCGCGAGGAAGACCGTGTCGACGGTGTGCTCGAACGCTTCGACGTCGAGGTCGCCGTCCTCGCGGCGGAACTTCATCAGGTTGATGGACGCGAGGTTGCAGGCGCTGTCGTCGATGGACATGTACTCCGAGCACGGGTTCGAGGCGTTGATCCGGCTCGTGTTCGGGAGCGTGTGCCAGCTGTTGATGGTCGTGTCGTACTGGACGCCCGGGTCGGCGCAGCGCCAGGCAGCCTCGGCCGCCTGCCGGAGCAGGTCGCGCGCGGGGATCGTCTTGACGACGCTGCCGTCGGTGCGCGCGGTCAGGTTCCAGTCCTCGCCCGCCTCGGCCGCCTGCATGAAGGCGTCCGTCACGCGCACGGAGTTGTTCGCGTTCTGGTACTGGATCGAGGCCCAGTCGGGCGAGTCGAGCGTCATGTCGTAGCCGGCCGCCTCGAGGACGCGCGCCTTCTCCTCCTCGTGGGCCTTGCACCAGATGAACTCCTCCACGTCGGGGTGGTCGACGTCGAGGACGACCATCTTGGCCGCGCGCCGCGTCTTGCCGCCCGACTTGATCGTCCCGGCGGAGGCATCGGCGCCGCGCATGAAGCTGACCGGCCCGGAGGCGTAGCCGCCCTTGGAGAGCTGCTCGTGCGAGGAGCGGAGCTTGGAGAGGTTGATGCCGGAGCCGGAGCCGCCGCGGAAGATGATCCCCTCGCGCCGGATCCAGTCCAGGATCGAGTCCATCGAGTCGTCGATGGAGAGGATGAAGCAGGCCGAGCACTGCGGCTTCTCCTCGAAGCCGACGTTGAACCAGACCGGCGAGTTGAAGGAGGCGAGCTGGTTGACGAGGATCGCCTTCAGCTCGGCCTCGAAGGTCTCGGCCTCGTCCTCGTCGGCGAAGTAGGCGCCCTCGCGGCCCCACGTGCCGACCGTGGTGACGACGCGGCCGATCATCTGCTTGACGCTCGACTCGCGCTCGGGCGAGGACATGCGGCCGCGGAAGTACTTCTGGGCGACGATGTTCGTCGCCGTCTGCGACCAGAAGCGCGGGAACTCGACGCCCTTCTGCTCGAAGACGGGCCCCTCCTTGCCGGGGATGAACGCGTCGCGCAGCTCCCACTCGATCTCGTCGAACGGGTCGCGCCCGGGGATCGTGAAATAGCGCTTGACGGCGCAGGTCCGCGCAGCATCGGCGACGCTGTTCGCGAGCGCCTCATCCTCGATGACGGGTGCGTTTCCGGTGCGCGCTGGGGACGCCATTTCTCCCTCCAAGGGTATCGGTCTGACGTGGGTCTAAAGCTGGCCGCCGGGAGGGCGGGGACCAACGAGGGTAGAGTCGCCACCGGACGGAATCACCCGGACGTTTTCGGGGATGCCAGAACGGGGGATTGGGGCATCGTGAGGATGGGGTCGATAGAGGGTGCAATGCGGCGCTCTCGGCTCTTCCTGCTCGCCCTTTCGACCCTGGCGCTCGGCGCTGCGCTCGCGCCCGGGACCGCCGCCGCGGCGTGCCCGCTCGGGCCCGGCCCGATCTGGGCCGACGCCGCCGCCTTCGGCGTCCACGACACGCCCGTGGAGCAGATCCTCGCCCGTCCCGGGACGGTCCTGGGGGTCTCGAACGACAGCTGGGCGTCGGACTACCAGGCGGCCGGAGCCGAGACGGCCGGCTGGCACATGCGGCTTCCCGACACCATCGGCACGCTCGCGAACCCGAAGCCCAAGAGCGCCGTGCTCGCGGATGTCCCCGGCCTCAGCTCGCTGGCCCACCGGATGACTTCCTGCGACCCGCCCTGGCTGGTGCTGAACGAGATGCTGACCGTGCAGTCGCCGGAGCCGATCGGCTATGGGCAGCGGCGCTGGCGCGAGAACGTCCTCCTCCTCGCCAAGGAGCTGGACGCCCGCGGCGTTCGCGTCATCCTCCTCATGCCGCGAATCCCGCACGCCAAGACGCGCTACCGAAGCTACTGGCGGACGCTCTCCCGCTACACCGACTTCGTCTACGAGGCGTACTACTGGAGCTCCCGCGAGACGATCAAGCGCAGCGACGCCGGCGCCCGCAAGTACCTGCGCGACAAGTGGACCGGCGCGATCCAGCGCCTGAAGAAGTTCACGGTGCACCCGAGCCGGACCGGGCTGATGATCCCGTACTGGGTGAACAACCGCTTCAGCGGGCGCGTGGGCCTCTCCGACAACGCCTGGTTCAGGCTGACGCGGCTCAAGACGGAGGCCGCCAGCGCCGTGGGCCGAAACGAAGGGCTGAGCACGCTCTGGTCGTGGGGCTGGCAGACGAACCCGAATGTCGGCGAGGTCGACCCGGACAAGCCGAAGGCCGCCTGCGTCTACCTGAACGCCCGCGATCCGCTGCTCTGCGATCCCTCCTTGATGTAAGCCCCTCCGCGCCGGGTTGACAGCCTTGTGAGTGAGTGCTAACTTACTCGGCGTGGCAACGCAAGCGACCGAACGCAAGAGCGCCGAGGTCCGCCGGGAGGAGATCCTCGAGGCGGCCATGAAGGAGTTCGCCTACGGCGGGCTCCACGGCACGTCCACCGAGAAGATCGCCGCCCGGGCCGGCATCTCCCAGCCCTACCTCTTCCGCCTCTTCGGCACGAAGAAGGGACTGTTCATGGCCAGCTGCGAGGCGCAACTTCGGCCGCATCCTCGCCGCGTTCCAGGAGGCGGCCGCAGGGCAAGACCGGCCTCGAGGCCAAGAAGGCCATGGGCCAGGCGTACGACCAGCTGCTCGCCGACCGCGAGCTGCTGCTCGGCCAGATGCAGATGTACGCGGCGTGCTCCGACCCGGAGATCCGCGACGCGACCCGGGCCGGCTTCGCCGAGCTCTTCCGCTTCGTCGAGCAGGCGACCGGGCTCGAGCACGCCGGAGATCCGCGACTTCTTCGCCCTGGGGATGCTCATGAACGTCGCCGCGGCGATGGACCTCCCCCAGATCTGCAAGGACGACGACACCTGGGCGCAGGAGCTGCGCTCGGCCGTAGCGGCAGAACCTCTTTTTTTGGAGTCGTAAGTTAGTGACTACTCAGTATCAGAAAGGAGTCGAGATGTCCCGGACGACGACCATCTGGACCTTCGTGATCACGTCGGTCGCGCTCTTCATGGCGACGCTCGACAACCTCGTGGTCACCACCTCCCTGCCGGTGATCCGCGTGGATCTCGGCGCCTCGATCGAGGACCTGGAGTGGACCGTGAACGCGTACACGCTGAGCTTCGCGGTCTTCCTCCTCATGGGCGCAGCCCTGGGCGACCGCTTCGGCCGCCGCAGGATGTTCGTGATCGGGCTCGGCATCTTCACGGCTGCGTCCGTCGCGGCCGCGCTCGCGCCCTCGGTGGAGGCGCTGATCGCCGCGCGGGCGGTGCAGGGCCTCGGCGGCGCCATCGTGACGCCGCTCACGCTCACGATCCTCAGCGCGGCGGTCCCGGCCGACAAGCGGGGCGTGGCGCTCGGCGCCTGGGGCGGCATCGGCGGCCTCGCGGTCGCCAGCGGCCCGCTCGTCGGCGGCGCCGTCGTCGAGGGCATCTCGTGGCAGTGGATCTTCTGGCTCAACGTGCCGATCGGGCTCGTCCTGATCCCGCTCGCGTACTTCCGGCTGAAGGAGACCTACGGCCCGGCGACGCGGCTCGACGTCCCCGGCCTCGTGCTGGTCGAGCACCGGCCTCTTCGGGATCGTGTGGGGCCTCGTCCGCGGCAACGCGGTCGGCTGGGGCGAGCCCCGAGATCGTGGGCTCGCTGCCGCTCGGCGCCGTGCTGACGACGGCGTTCGTCCTCTGGGAGCTGCGCGCGCCGGCGCCGATGCTGCCGATGCGCTTCTTCCGCAGCCGGACGTTCTCGGCGGCGAACGCGGCCTCGCTCTTCATGTTCTTCGGGATGTTCGGCTCGATCTTCCTGCTGGCCCAGTTCCTGCAGACCGTGCAGGGCTACAGCCCCTTCGACGCCGGGCTCCGCATCCTGCCCTGGACGGCGATGCCGATCTTCATCGCGCCGCTCGCGGGCGCCCTCTCCGACCGCATCGGCGGCCGGCCGCTCATGGCCACGGGGCTCGCGCTCCAGGCGATCGGGCTCGGCTGGCTGGCGGCGGTCTCGACGCCGACGGTGCCGTACGCGCAGCTCGTCCCGGCCTTCGTGATCTCCGGGCGTCGGGATGGCGCTCTTCTTCGCCCCGGTCGCCAACGTCGTCCTCTCCGCGGTCTGCCCGCGCGAGGAGGGCCAGGCCTCGGGCGCCAACAACGCCATCCGCGAGCTGGGCGGCGTCTTCGGCGTCGCCGTCCTGGCCTCCGTCTTCTCGAGCTACGGCGGCTACGAGTCGGGCCAGGCGTTCGTGGACGGGCTCGTCCCGGCGATCTGGGTCGGCGCGGTCGTCGTCGGGCTCGGCGCCGTGGCGGCGCTCTTCATCCCGCGCAAGCGGCGCCCGGCCGAGGCCGAGGTGGCCGAGCCGGAGCTCGTCGCGGAAGCGGCCTAGGACGCCTGTTCGCCGGCGGCGGCGGCGGTTGCGGCCGTCGCCGCCGGCGCCGTCTCGAGGACGCTCTCCTGGCCGCCCTCGTGGACGACGACGATGCGCACCCCGGCGGGAAGCTCGAGCCGCCCGGTCTGCGCTCCGACGGTGAGCCCCTTGTTGGACTCCATGTCGAACCACATGGCGAAGAGGAGAAGCTGGAGCCCGGAGACGACGAGCAGGGCGACGAGCACGATGGTCGCCACCGGGATCGGGTTCCCCATCACACGGAGGACGACCTCGAGGGCCCCGAGCGCGAAGCCCGCGCCGGAGAGGGTCATCCCCAGCAGGTAGAAAAGGACGAGCGGGTGGAAGTCGCGGATGACGTACTTCTCCTTCATCCGCCAGAAGAAGCCCTTGAGCAGGAGCCAGGAGATGGTCGGCACGACCTTCCTGAGCCGGATGCCGCTCTGCTCGCCGACGCCGTAGATCGGCCGCGAGGGGTAGTCGCGCACGCGCCGGTTCCAGACGTTCAGATGGACGAGCAGGTCGTTGGGGAAGCCGTAGCGCGCGTAGAGGCGGTCGAGGTCGAGCAGGCGCAGCGTCTGGAGCGAGATTGCCGTGTACCCCGACTGCGAGTCTGCGACGTGCCAGTAGCCGGAGGCGATCTTCGTGAAGAAGGAGAGGATCGCGTTGCCGAGGTAGCGGTAGCGGGGGATCAGCTGCCAGGCCTGGCCGGTGAAGAGGCGGTTGGCCTTCGCGTAGTCGCACTCGCCCGAGGCGACGCCCTCGACGAGGGTCTCCAGGTCGTTCGGGTCCATCTGGTTGTCGGCGGCCATCACGCAGGTGACGTCCACGTTCAGGTCGAGGGCGCGCTTGTAGCCGGTGACGATGGCGGCACCGACGCCGGCGTTCTGCTCGTGCCGGATCACCTCGACGCGGGGGTCGGCTGCGGCCGCGCGCTCGGCGGTCGCGTCGCCCGAGCGGTCGTCCACGACGATGATCCGATCGACGAACGCGGGGATCCCGCGCACGGTCTCGGCGACGAGGTGCTCCTCGTTGTAAGCCGGGACGACGACAGCCACGCTCTTCCCCTCGTGCATGCCTCTCGTATCGGCGGGCACGAGGCCCGCCTTGAGGCGCTAAGCGGGCTTGGCGCGGGAGCGGGACGGCCAGAGGAGCGCCGCCAGCGCGGCGAGGATCAACCCGATGAAGGCGCCCACGACGGTCGACGTCCGCCCGCTGCGCGCATCCACCTTGGAGGCGGCGGCCGGCGTGACGACCTTGCCGCGCTCCACCTCCTGGGCGGCCTCGAGGAACTCCTGCGTCGTGAACATCCGCTCGGTGAGGTCGGCGCGCTGGGCCTGGAGCGTCTCGAGCAGGTTCGCGAGCAGGAGCTGGTCGGTCGGCGAGGAGCCCTCGGCCTGCTCGATCCTCGAGGAGACGTCGTCGATCCGGGCGTCCACGGCGTCGAGCTGGGCCTGCTGCGCGTCCAGCCGCTCCTGGAGCGTCTCGATCTTCGCGTCCGCGTAGGTCGACGTGCTGGTGATGACCTTCTCCGCCAGCAGGTTCGCCGCCTGCTCGGCCTTGTCGGGGTCGGTGCCGCGGACGGTGACCCCGATCAGGGCCACGTTCGTCGTCTGCCGGTTGCGCTCGCCGAGGACGCTCGCCGAGATGTTGCGACGAAGCTTCCTCGCCGGGATCCCCACCTGGTCGGAAACCTCGTTCACGACCGCCTGGCTGCGCGCGATCGCGGCGACGCCCGAAGGGTCGCTCGAGAGGGCCTGGATCGGCGTCAGCTCCAGCGAGAGCGGCTGGCCGAGGAAGATGGTCGCCTGCGCCTGGTACGTCGAGCCCCCCGTCTGCCCGTAGAGGTAGCCGAGCGCGCCTCCGATCAGGAGGCCGATGAGGAGAAGCCACCACTTCCCGGCGATCCGCCGGGCGTAGCGTCCGAAGTCCACTTCCCGGTCTGCATCGAGGTCGTCGGCAGGCGGGGGGACCCGGCGGAGGGGCTCGCTCTCCGGGCTCATCGGGGACTCGACTCTACCAGTGGGAGTCGACTGCCGAGTCAGTTCAGCCAGTGCCCGAGGGAGCGTTCGAGCAGAGTCTCGAGCTCGCCGACGTCCTCGCCAAAGACCTCCACGAGCCGGGCCCGCTGCTCCGGCTCGAGCGCCGGGCGGTCCAGGCCTCGCGTGACCACGGCCTTGGCCCGGCGGCGGACCGCTTCGGGGAGAAGCGGCGACACGCGCCGGCCGCCGCGGACGGCCGCGCCCACGAGCGCGTTGCGCGGTACGCCCGAGACGTTGACCGCGCGCTCGGGTACCTGGCCCAGCGCCGGGTCGACGCCGAGGAAGACGAAGAGGCTCTTCAGGACCCCTTCCGGGTCGGAGGCGAAGTCCTCGAAGAGGTGCACCTGGATCCGCTCGCGCGGGAACGCCTCGAAGTAGGGGTGGAGCTGGCGGCCGTAGAAGCCGGTCTCTACGTAGTAGCCCGTCGGCGAGCCGGCGCGGCGGCGCTCATCCTGCACGTCCAGCGCCGTCCCGAAGTCCTCCTTCTCCAGCCCGTCGCGGACGTACATGAGGTAGTCGGAGTACGCGCGCTCGACCGGGTTTCGCAGCACGGCGACCAGCAGTGCGTCCGGGACTCTGGCGCGAATGCGGCCGCACGCCCAGGGATTGGCGAGATACTCCGGCGAGACCTCGCCGAGCACAGCGCCCGCGGGCGCGGGCGCGAAGAGCGCCTGGTAAGCCTCCCAGTCGCGCACCGTGCCGGGCGGGAGCGGGCGGGAGACCTGCGGCGCCTCGTCGAAGGCGAAGAAGCTGGGGCCCTTGGCAGGCAGGAAGACCTCCGGATGCGCGCGCAGCACCTCCTGGATCGCGGTCGAGCCGCTCTTGTAGGCCCCGATGACGAGGAAGTCGGGAACAGCCATCAGTGCCCCTCCTGAATGGGCACTAGCGCCGGATCTCCTCGTAGAGCCGCTCGTGGGCTTCGGCCGCCGCGTCCCAGGTGAGCGCGCGCCGGGCCGCCTCGACCCCCGCGAAGGCGGCGGCGAGCAGCGTCTCGTCGCCGAGCAGGCGGGCGCAGGCTGCGGCCAGCGCCTCGGGATCCTCGGGCGGCACCGCCTCCCCCGCCCCGTAGCGGCGGACGGCCTCCCCGATGGCGCCGATGTCGCTGACCACGACCGGGCGCCCGTGGCCGACCGCGTCGGCGAAGACGCCGGAGGCCTCGATGCGGCGGTACGGGAGGACGACCACGGTCGCCTCCTCCATCAGCGCCGGGATGCGGTCGCCGGGGACGTAGCCGAGCCGCCATTCGATCCGGTCGGCGACGCCGAGGCTCGCGGCCAGCTCCCGCAGCGGCTCGACCGGGTCCATCGCATCGCCGGCCACCACGAGCCTCGCCTCGGGAACGGCGCGCACGACCTCCGGCAGGGCGCGGATGAGGACGTCCAGCCCCTTGTACTCCCGGATGAGCCCGAAGAAGAGGAGGGTCGTCCCGCTCGGGGCGGCGATCTGTGTGCCGTTGGAAGTGTCGAAGGCCGGGTGCGGGATCTCCACGATCTTCGCGGGGTCGACCCCGAGGGAGACGAGCCGCTCGCCGGAGCCGCGGGTATGGACGACCACCCGGTCGACGGCGGCGAAGATCTCCTGCCAGAAGTCCACCTGATCGGCGCTGCGAGGCGGGAGTACCTCGTGCGCGGTGAGCGCGACCGGGTGCGAGGCCGCGAGCTTGCGCAGCCAGCGGCGGTCGAAGCGCGGAATCCCGAGCCACTGGACGTGGACGACGTCGGGAGCGAGCTCGTCGATCCGCCTGCGCGCCCGGACGGCGCTGGGAACGTACTCGAGGCCCCTCAGGATCGAGCCGGCGCGCGAGCGCCTCCGGCCCATGAGCAACCGGCTCGAGCGCGGGAGGAAGACGTCCTCGCGCACATAGCCGGCCGGGACCGGCGAGGGCCCGTGGATGAAAGGGGACGCGAGCAGGCGGACCCGATGCCCCCGCCGGGCGAGGGCCTCGGAGAGGGCGTGGTCGTACGGCAGCGTCCAGCTGGGTGCATCCAGCACGACGACGTCCACGCCGCGATCATAGTGACGCTATGACCACAGGAGAGGCGCCGTTCTTCGTCGTCGGCAACGACCGCTCGGGCACGACGATGCTCCGCCTGGTGCTCGACCGGAGCGCCGAGGCGGCCATTCCGCCCGAGTCGATGTTCCTGCTCGACTTCGCTCCGGTGCGCCGGGGCGGCGGTCTGGAGGACCCGGACGCCGCGACGGCGTTCGTCCGCCAGGTCTGGAGCCATCCCAAGGTGCGGCTCTGGAACCTGCGGGGCGAGCCGCCGGCCGTCCCGCAGGGGCTGAGCCACGCCGACGCGTACCGCTTCGCGGTCGAGTCGCCCTTCCGCGCCTATGCGGCCGCGGCGGGGAAGGAGCGCTTCGGGGACAAGACGCCCGCGTACCTCCACGCGCTCGGGGAGCTGCTGACCGTGTGGCCCGACGCGCGCGTGGTCGTGCTCGTCCGCGACGTCCGCGACGTGGCGCTCTCGGTGACCGCGATGCCCTTCGGCCCCAACAACGCCTACGCGGCGGCGCAGTGGTGGGCGCGGGGAATCCGGCGCGGCCTGGAGGCGGAGCGGCGCCATCCCGAGCAGGTGCTCACGCTCCGCTACGAGGATCTCGTGGCCGATCCCGAGGCGCGCGTCCAGGAGGTCTGCGACCACCTGGGGCTCGGCTATAACAGCGAGATGCTGGCGATCGAGCGCTCCGACCCCGCCAAGATCGTCGAGGACCAGGCCGCGTGGTTCACGCAGGTTTCGGCGGGAATCACGACGGCCGGGGTCGGCAAGTGGCGAACGCAGATGCCGGCGGAAGACCAGCGTGTCGTCGCGGCCGTGGCCGGCCCGGAGCTGCGCGAGCTCGGCTACGAGACGGACGGCGGCGTCGAGCACAGTCGGGCGCGGCAGAGCGCTCGGCTACACGGCCCAGGACTCGGCGCTCCGGGCTGTGAACGTCGTACGGCTCCGCATCGTCCAGGAGCGTGGGCGCGAGCTCCGCTACGTGCTCCGGCGCAAGCTCGGGCGGCCCGGGGCGTGAGGCGCCGGCCGGTGCAGCGCGCGATCAAGCGCGTGCTCGACCCCGTCGCCGCCGGGGTGGGGCTCGTCGTCCTCAGCCCCGCGTACGCCGGGCTCGCGCTCGCCGTCTACCTCGACTCGGGGCGGCCGGTCATCTTCGTCTCGCCCCGCGCAGGCCTGAACGGGCGCTCTTTCGGAATGCTCAAGTACCGGACGATGATTCCGGACGCGATCGCGGTCGGGCGGGAGCAGGGCATCTCCGAGGATCCGTTCGGGATCGTCAAGGGCGACCCGCGGATCACGCGCACCGGGCGCTGGCTCCGGCGCACCGGTCTCGACGAGCTGCCGCAGCTCGTCAACGTCCTCCGCGGCCAGATGAGCCTGGTCGGCCCGCGCGCCGACCTCGTCGAGCAGGCGGCGGGCTACGACGAGCGCGAGCTGCGGCGCCTCAGCGTCCGGCCGGGCATAACCGGCTGGGCGCAGGTGAACGGCCGCGACTCGATCTCGTGGGCCGAGCGCTTCGAGCAGGACCTCTGGTACCTCGACAACTGGTCGCTGTGGCTCGACGCGAAGATCCTCGTCAAGACCGTCGGCGAGATCTTCCGGCCGGAGCCTGATCCGGTCGAGGACACGCTCAACATCGAGCGGGCGAAGAAGCGCGCCTCGAGCCCGTGAGCCGGCTCGTCGAGGTCGAGCCGCCGGCCTGGGACGACCTGCTCACGCGCCTCCGGTGCGCCGACGTCTACTACCTCCGTGAGTACCTGGACGGGGCTCGGCTGCTGGAGCCCGGGACGCCGACGTTCCTCCACCTGGAGGGCGACGGCGGGGACGTCGTCTTCCCCCTCATCGTGCGTGAGACCCCGGAAGGCGTGCGGGACGCCATCACCCCGTACGGCTACGGCGGCCCGGTGGCGACGGGCCCCGAGCCGCCGGTCGAGCGCTTCTGGGAGCACTACCAGGGCTGGTGCGAGGCGCACGAGATCGTCACGACGGTCATCCGCTTCCACTCGCTCTTCGCGAACCAGGGCTACGCGGGCTCGGACGTGCACCTCGAGCGCTACGCCGACACGACCGCGTGGCGGCTCGACCTGCCCGACCTCTTCGCGGGCATGGACGGAAGCCACCGCACCTCGTGCCGCAAGGCGCTCAAGGAGGGCGTCTCGGTGCGGATCGCGACGGCACCGGGCGACCTCACGGCCTTCGTCTCACTCTACGAGGAGACGATGCGGCGGCTCGAAGCCGGTGACTTCTACCTCTTCCCGCAGGCCTACTGGGACTCGCTGACCGGACCGCTGCGGGAGCACGTCGTCCTGGCCGATGCGCTCGCGGACGGCGAGGTCGTCGCCTCGGCGCTCTGCCTGGCGACGCAGCCGTGGCTCCACTACCACCTCTCGGCCGCGAGCGAGCGGGGCCGGACGATCGGCGCCGCGAACCTCGTCCTCTACGAGACGGCCCAGTGGGCCCGCGCGCAGGGGTACGAGCGCTTCCACCTGGGAGGCGGTGCCGGCGGGAAGGACGACTCGCTGGCCGCGTTCAAGCGCCGCTTCGATCCCGGCGGACGCCTCGAGTGGTGGCTGGGCAAGGCAGTGCACGACGGTGAGGCCTACCGGGAGCTGACCGGCCGCAGCGCCGACGACGTCTCGGGCTTCTTCCCCGCGTACCGCGCCGTCTAGCGGGTCCCCGGCGCCTTCTCCCAGACGACGGGGGTGCCGCCGTTCATGGTCCGCGACAGGCCGGCGACCGTTGCGGCGATCATGAGCGTGTAGTGGTAGGCGATCAACGCCCCGGGCAGGGGCAGGCGCAGTCGGCCTGCGGCCGCCAGGCCGAGGAAGGCCAGCTGCGCGGCGAGCGCAGTCCGGTAGACGCCGCCGTGGCCGGCAAGCGCCAGGCTCGACCCGAGCAGCGCGAGGTGGAGGAGGCCGCTGAGGTAGCGGAGCACCCGGTGAGAGAGGATCTGCGCGAGGAAGAGGGGCTCGGCCGGGCGCAGCATCCTCCCGCTCAGGATGTGCAGCCAGCCCTGGGCCTGCATGCGGACGCGGCGTCCGAACTCGGCCTCGGAGTCCTGTGAGGCCTTCTCGAAGGCGAGCGCCTCGGGGTCGTAGACCGCCCGACGGCCGCGCTGGGCCATCGTGTACGGGAAGCCGAGGTCGTGCCCCATGCGCGGGTCGCTCTCCGTGTAGTCGGCGCGGCGGACCGCGTAGATCGCGCCGTTGCCGCCCGTGATCCCGGCCAGCCTCGACTCCGACTCGCGCACCCAGAGCTCGTAGCGCCAGTAGACGCCCTCGCGGTTCGTCCCGTCCGCGCGCTCCAGCTCGACGCGGCCGCAGACATAGCCCACATCGGGGTCGGCAAAGCTCCGCACGAGCTTGCGGAGCGCATCCGGCGCCCAGATCGTGTTGGCGTCGGAGAACGCGACCACGTCTCCGCCCAGCTCGGCGACGACGGCGTCCTGGGTGGGCACCTTGCCGCTCCGCGGCCGGCTGACGAGGCGGACGCGCCCGTCGCGGGAGGCAGCGGCCTCCACGACGGCGTCCGTCCCGTCCGTTGAGCCGTCCGAGGCGACGACGACGGCGAGCCGGTCGGCCGGGTAGTCGAGCTCGAGGAGGTTCTCCACGCGCCGGCCGATGACGTCCTCCTCGTCGTGCGCCGCGACGACGACCGTCACCTCCGGCGTCACGTCGTCCCGCTGCACGGGCCGCGGACGCACCCGGGCGAGCGCAGCGGCCGCGAGGGGATAGCCCACGTGCGTCCAGGCCAGCGCACCGCCGGCGACCCAGAAGACTCCCTTCAACACGCTGTCCAGCCTAGATGCTTGACGCCGCCTCGTACGCGGCCACCGTCCGGTCGATGACCTCGTCCCAGCCGCAGAGCCGGGCGATCCGCTCGCGGGCGGCGGCGCCGAGGCGACGGCGAAGCCCGGCATCGGCGAGGAGCCGGTCGACCGCTGCGCGCAGCGCTGCAGGGTCGCCGGGCGGGACGAGGAGGCCGGTCTCGCCGTCCACGACCATGTCCGGGAGCCCGCCGACGGACGTGGCGACGACGGCGCGCCCGTGCGCCATCGCCTCGGCGCAAGCGACCGGGAAGCCGTCCCGGCGGGAGGGGAAGACGACCACCGCGGCCCGGCCGAGGCACTCGTAGAGCTTTTCGCGAGGGAGCATCCCGAGCGCCTGGGGCACCTGCGGGCGCAGCGGCCCGTCGCCGGCGACGACGAGCCGGAGCCCGTCCGCGACTGCGAGCAGGTCCTCGATGCCCTTCTCCGGCGAGAGCCGGCCCGCGAAGAGCACCTCGGGTGGATCGGACTCCTCCTCCACTTCGGCCGGGATCTCGACGCCGTTCGGGATGAAGCGGGCATCGCGCGCGCCGAGGTCCCGGGCGGCGTGGGTGAGAGCTTGCGAGACGCCGATCACGACCGCCGCCCGCCGGACGATGCGCTTCGCGACCGCCGGGCCGCGGCGGGCGAGCTCGACGTCGGTCCCGTGCAGCGTGAGGACGAACGGCTTGCCCGCGAGCGCCGCCGGAAAGCCGGTCGGGAGCCAGTGGGCGTGGACGACGTCCGCGCTGCGCGCGGCCCGGCGCGCGCTGCGAGTCATCGAGGCGAGCAGCGGGGGCACCGCCCAGGGCCGCCTCCGGATGTTCCGGGACATGCCCTCGCCGTAGGCCAGGCCGAAATCGTTGTAGCCCGCGCCCGGCGCCAGCAGCTCGACGCCGAGGCCGCGGGCCCGCAGGCGCTCGACGGTGTCCGCGAGGAAGCGGCCGGCAAAGTCCGACTCGTGCCGGGGGTACGAGGTCGTGAGGACGAGGACGCGCACTACGTCGGCGCGTGGGGTGCCGGTGTCGACGCCCTGGCGCGACGGGCGAGGAGGAGCGGGACGGCGAGCGCCAGGACGATGAGCCCGGTGAAGTAGTACATCTGCATGGTCAGGTAGAAGATGTTCGCCGCCATCGTCCCGATCAAGGCGGCCGTGATCCCCCACGCGAGCGCCCGCAGGAGAGCTGCGCTGCGGTCGCCGCCGGCCGACAGAGCGAACCCGATCCGCCTCGCGGCACCGAGGCGCTTGAAGACGTAGAAGAGAAACGCGCCGACCACGACGGCTCCGACCAGACCGCTCTCGGTGAGCACGCTGAGGTAGTAGGAATGCGGGCCCCAGTTGGACTTGCCCGTGAGGAACTCGTAGTACGTCGCGAAAGTGTTCTTGCCGAAGCCGAAGAGCGGGTTGTCGCGCAGGACGGGCCCGATCAGATCGTAGAGCTCGAAGTGGGTCTGAGTCGAGGAGCTCCCCAGGTTGGTGCGCACGCGCAGGATCGCCTCGAAGAAATCGCTCCGAAGGCCGACGATCACCCCCAAGATGACGACGACGGCGCCGAGCGGCACGAGGAACCGGGCCGAGAGGAACCTGGGCCCGTACGGGATCGCCAGGACGATGAGGCCGACGCCCAGGCCGAGGAACGCGCTGCGCGAGATCGTCGCCAACTCGACGAGGAAGAGCGCGCCGAGGAGCACCGCGAGCGGGACACGAAGCGTGCTCTCGCGAGGAAGCCGGAGGTAGACGGGAAGCAGGACCAGCAGCGGGACGACGAGCATGATCCCGAGGTGGTTCGGGTCGAGCGTGAGCCCGTTCGTCCGGTAGATGTTGAGCCCACCCGTCACGCCGAAGAGCTGGAGGCCCGGCGCCTCGCCGGTGATCGGCTCGATCACGTACCGGTCCAGGTCACCGCCGTTGGTCGCCTCGGCGTACGCGAGCGCAAGGAGCCCGTAGGCCCCGTTCACGGCAAGGCCCGCGCAGAACCACTTGACCGCCCGCCAGAGAAACCGCTCGCTCCTCCGCGCCAGGTGCGAGACGGCCGCCATCAGGAACGTGAAGTGGACGCCGAACGTGATCATCCCCTTCAGGTAGAGATTCCTGGCGGCGATCGTCGAGAGGTTGAAGTACCCCACCAGGTAGACGAGCAGGAGGACGAGGAAGAAGACGGCCAGGACCTGCACGGTGCGCGGGAAGCGCCAGTCGCCGTCGCGGAACCGCATGATCACGAACGTGGTCACGAAGGCGATCGCGAAGAGCTCGCCGACCCTGACGTCGACGGGTCCGACCTCCCAGCGCAGCTTGGTGAACGTGGTCGTCAGCAGGGCGACGAGGAGGAGGGCGTCGGCCGCGCGTCTCACTGGAGACTCCTGAGGAGCTCGGCGAGGCGCTCGACCCGGGCGCGGCGGGACAGGCCGTCGCGCACCTCGGGCGCGAGCTCGACGCCGTTCAGGGAGCCGTCGCGCCACCGCTCGACGAGGCCGGAAAGCGCGTCGGCGATGGCGTCGACGTCGTCCGGCGGCGTGACGACGCCGGCTCCGGTCTCGCGCAGGAGCGCCGCCGCCGCCCCGTCCTCGGGCACCGAGGCCAGAATCGGCCGGCCGGCCGCGAGGTACTCGAAGATCTTCGTCGTGACGACGAAGCGGCCCCGGCCTTCCCCCGCCGGGACGAGCAGCAGGAGCGCGTCGGAGTCGCGCTGGAGCGCGAGGGCCTCGCGCCGCGGCAGGTAGGGCACGAGCTCGACGCGGTCGCCGAGGCCGAGTTCGGTGATCTCCGCACGGTCCGCGTCGCGGAAGTCCCCGACGAAGCGCGCGACGACGTCGCCGTCCACCCTCGCCAGAGCACGGAGGAACGGCTTGGGGTCGCGACGGCCGAAGATCGTGCCCGTGTGCGTGATCCGGAAGCGGTCGCCGCGCGTGTACTCGAGCCCTTCGAAGTCGTCGAAGTCGGCGCCGTGGTCGATCAGCACGACCGGCCCTCGCGGCGAGAGCGCCTGCATCTCTTCGACCGCAGCCGGCGCGACGCAGACGATCGCGTCGGCATAGCGGGCGACGAGCCGGGCGAGCCGCCGCTCGCCGCGCACGTCATGGCGTCGATGCGGATGGGAGATGAGGGAGTCGCGGAGGTCGGCCACCCAGCGCACCCCGGTGGCGCGCTTGACGGCCGCGCCGAGGAGGTTCACCGAGCCCGGAGGCGACGACGTGATGACGGCGTCGATGCCGTAGCGACGAACGAGCCTGATCGCGGCCGGAATCGCAGTCAGAAGCCACGGCGAGCTCGGGTCCGGGATCAGGAGCCGACGCCCTGTCAGTGCAGCCTGCAGGCGGATCCGTGCCAGCCCGTGGGCATTCGCGAGCTCGGCCTGCGGCCGGTGTACGCGCGGAGCGAGGTTCCTGGTCTCGTGCACGACGGCCGCCGGCGGCGCAACGAGGGACTCGTCCCGGTGCATGCGCTTCGAGTCGGAAGGGACGAGCACATGCGTCTCGATCCCCAGCTCCGGCAGATACGTGGCCATCTTGAGCGGGCGCGGGACGCCTCCGCCCCCGGCCGGGGGCCAGTACATGGTCGCGAGGAGAACCTTCACGGCCCCGATTGTGACGAAGGCACCGTCCGGTCCGCGCCGGGCGGTACAGTCCGGCGCGTGCTGGACCGAGGCTGGCGGCTGTGGACGGCGATCGCCTGGCTCGGCGCCTCCGTCCTCGCCCTTGCCCTCACGCTGCCCGCCGTCTGGTGGGAGCCGCTCCACGGCGACGAGATCGTCACGCTCCAGTTCGCACGGCAGAGACCGCTCGAGATCCTCGACGACATCTTCGTCAACCGGGGCGGCGCGCCGCTCCATTTCCTCATCGAGCGCGTGACCCTGACCTGGCCCGACGGGCTCGAAGGCCTGCGGCTTCCCTCCGTCGTGTTCTTCGTCCTCGCGCTCCCCGCTGCAGGTCTCGTCGCAGGACGGCTGGTCGACCGCCGGGCGGCGCTGATCCTTCCCTTCGCGCTGGCCTGCTCCCCACTCGCCGTCGGGCTCGGCACGTTCGGGCGTATGTACTCGCTCTTCCTCGCGGCGACCCTCTGGGCGACGGTGGTCGCGCTCTGGGCAGCGCGCCGGGATAGCTGGGTGGCCTGGACGCTGACCGGGGTCGCGGCCGGGCTCCTCGTCTACGCCCACCCGGTCGCCCCGCTCTACTCGGTGCTCGTCGTGGTGACCGGGCTGGTGTGCGCGACGGTGCCGCTTCGCCGCCTGCTGAAGGTCGCCTGGCCGGCACCGCTGGCTCTGGCGCTGGTGCAGGCGCCCTACTACGCAGTCGCGCTGGGAGTGCTCCGCGACCGCTACCAGGTGGAGCTGGGAGCACCGCGTGCGCAGGCGATCCGGGCGGCCGGGCGCTCGGTCCCCGAGCAGAGCCTGGTCGGCCTCGGCCCCGGAGAGCTTGTGGGCTCGTTCTTCGCACTCGGCATCGCGCTCGTGGGTCTCGCCTGGCTCGCGGCCGACCGGCCGCGTGTGGCGATCACGCTCGCGCTCTGGGGCGTGGTGCCGGTCGCGTTCTTCACCTTCGTCCCCACCGGGACTACCTTCTTCTTCTCCCGCTACCTCGTCCCGGCCCTCCCGTTCTTCCTGCTCCTCGTCGTCGCCGGCTGCCTCGCGCTGGCCTCGTTCGGTCGCGTGGGAGCCGTCGCCGGCGGAGCCCTGCTCGCCGCCGTTCTCGCCTGGCAGCTGTACGACGTGGTGACCGAGCTCCGCGAGCTGCGCGACCTGCGCCTCCCGGCGCTCGTGAGCGCAGCGGGTGAGCGCAAGCCCGAGCTCCTCTTCGGCTCCGTCGGCGACACGCCGTTCGCGCGGAGGCCGCCCCGCTACCTGGACGAGTACGTCGTCCTGGAACGGCGTGCGATCCGGCGCGCGCCCGAGGGCGCGCCCGAGAAGCTTGCCGCTTTCGTCGAAAGTGACGCGGAGCCGGCCGTCGGCGCGTGGATCTTCGCCGGGCCGCCGGAAACCGTGGCAGCGGCACGCGAGCGGCTCGAGGAGGTCCCAGGAGTGGAGATCGTCCCCATCTCGCCGTCCGTCCTGCTCGTGCGCTCCGCGGAGCCCCTCGAGCCGCGCGCCCTGGTCGAGCTCGCCGCCGCGTTGCGCGAGGCGTGGCTCACGGACGTTCCCGACGACCCCGAGGCCGAGAGGCTCCTCCGCCGCGACCTCTTTGCCCTGGGAGCCTCCTAGCCGCGGCCGGCGAGGAGCTCGGCCGCGCTCCCGGAGGAGAGCCACGCGGCAGCGTCCCGGTAGGCCTGTCGGGCCTCACCGCGGAAGAGCACGGCGCGCAGCCGCAGGGAGGCGGCCAGGAGCCGCCTCGCGCACTCGGCGCTCTTCGCGCCCTCGTGCTTGCCGATGAAGCGCAGGTGGCCGCGGAGCTGCTCCCTCCGCATGGGACCGAAGTCCGGACGGTCGCCCCAGCGGGCTCCGGTCGAGACGCCGCCGATGTGGACGAACTCCGCCTCCGGGTCGAAGACGACATCCCACCCCGCCTGATGGACGCGGTAGCAGAGGTCCATCTCCTCGCCGTACATGAAGTAGTCGGGGTCGAACCCCCCCGTCGCCTCGTAGGCCTGGCGCCTGACGAGCATGACGGCGCCCTTGACGACCTCGACGTCGCGGACGGACTCGTGGTCGAACCCGGCACCGTAGAAGGCGTTCAGCGCCTTGGTCCGCCGTCCGAGCCGCCGCAGGAAGAGGTACTCCGTTGCCAGGCGCCAGGTCGTCGGCCAGCCGCGGACCGAGCGCTGCAGCGACCCGTCGGGATTCTGCAGGCGCGGCCCGACGATCCCGGCTCGCGGCCGGGTGGCGGCGAAGGTCGCGAGCCGCTCGATCGCGTCGCCGACCGGCCAGGCATCGGAGTTGAGGAGCAGGAAGTGCTCGCCCCCGGCCGCGGCCATGCCGACGTTGTTCGCGGCGCCGAAGCCGATGTTCTCCTCGAGCTCGACGAGCTTGGCGGAGGGAAAGCGGTCGCGCACGACCGCGGGGCTCCCGTCCTCGGAGGCGTTGTCGACCACGACCACCTCGTGCTCGCCGCCGGCGACCGCCTCGAGGCAGCGCTCCAGGTGCTCGCGGGCGTTGAAGGACACGATGACGATGGAGACGCTGCTCACGGGTCGGACGATTCTAGGCGCGGCGTGTACTGGCTCAGACGTCCGCCCGGACGAGATAGCCCCCGCGCCCGCGAGGTGTGATCTCCGTCCGCGCGAAGCCTGCAGCGCCGAAGAGGAAGCGGAGCTCCCGCTCGGTGTAGTTGAAGATCGGACAGCTGTTGACCACCTCGTAGCGGATCTTCCGAATCGGCCCCTTCACCCAACTCCAGCGCGGGAAGCTCGCGACGACCGAGCCGGCGCAGGCGTCACGCGCCCGGAGGAGCATGGCGTGTGGCTCGGGGGTGTAGTCGAAGAAGCCGAGGAAGAGCACCACGTCGAAAGGCTCGCCGAGGTCGGCGGCGAGAAAGTCGGCGTTGACTAGCTGCGCGCGGTCGCCGAAGCGAGCCAGACGTCGTTCGGCCAACTCGAGCATCGGCTCCGAGAAGTCGATCCCCACGTAGTGAGCCGCTCCCAGCTCGAGGATGTCCTCGGCGACTCGGCCGGATCCGCACCCGACGTCCAGCACCCGTGGGCTCTCAAAGCGCGCTACGACCGAGAGGGCAAACCGCCGCCGGGCGTGGATGCCGGGCCGGACGAGCCGCTGCAGCCGGCGGTCCTCCGCGTACAGGTCGTCAAACGATGACGCCGTCTTCCGAAAGTGTTCTCGTACGTTCTCCATAGCGGCTCAAGACCGAATCGAGCTCCCGCTCGTAGCTTGTCAGCCGAAACTGGGTCGCGACTTGCCTCAAGCTGGCTCGAAGTCGGCGGCGGCCCAGGTTGACGCGCAGGTACCGGTAGCCGGCACGGGTACGCTGCCTCACCGAGGATCCTCGCGGAAGACCCGGCCGGAGGATCTCCGGGTCGAACTCATGCGGGTGGAAGTAGAGCGCCGCGGGGTCTCGCGGCCTTCGCCGGAGACCGCTGCAGATGAGGTTCGCCGGAAGGACACGCCAGTAGCTTCCGCCGCCGAGCGGGACGGAGCGATTGCCCAGCTGACTCACGGCCAGCGGAATCTCCAGCAGACGACCGTCACCGGGCGCGTTCAGAACGTACGGGGAATCAGGGATACGACGCAGCCGGCGCGGGATGCTCGGGGAATCGTACTGGCTTGAATCCCAGTTGAAGCCCAGCTCGGTCAGGATCGAATAGGCCCAAACAGTGTCGCGGTTCAGTGAGAACACCGGCGCGCGGTAGCCGACAGGCGCCCGGCCCGTCAGCTCCTCGATCAGCACGACGCTTCGTTCGACATCGGCTTGGAACTCGGCGGGAGACTGTTGGAACGCGCGGATGTGCGCGTACCCGTGCGAGGCGGGCTCGTGACCCCGGGCCACCACCTCCTGGACCAGACCCGGGTAGTGCTTCGCGGTGATGCCGAGCAGGAAGAAGGTGGCCGTCGCTCGGATCTCGTCCAGCAGGTCGAGCAGCGCGTGAACCTGACGCGCGAAGGCGTCGTGAGGGACGTCCCAATCCGCGATGCCGGCGTGGCGGCGGACCAGCTGGTGCCAGTCCTCGAAGTCGATGCCGATCAGCGCGACCCGCTTGTCCTCCATCAGCTGCTCCGGAGAGAATTGGTGGCAGTCTGCTGTCAAGTATCGAACGTGTCAAGCCTTGCCCAAGGGCCGGTTCGCTCACTGCGCGGGAGCGGTGGGCCGGACGCTCCGCCACAGCAGGATGAACCCGCCGGGCAGGGAGGTGGCGATCGAGACGGCGTAGTAGAGGAACCCGGCCGCGAAGGCGACGTCCTCGGGGACGCCGAAGCGACCGAGGAAGACGACGAAGAACGCCTCGCGCAGGCCGAGGCCGTTCAGCGTGAAGGGCACCATCTGCACGAGGAAGAGGAGCGGTCCGAGGATCACGTAGACGACGGGCGAGACGTCTGCGCCCACGGCCTCGCCGCAGAGCCAGATGGCGATCACGCGCAGGAACTGCGAGACGACCGTCACCCCCAGCACGGCCGCGAGGACGCCCGGCTTCAGGCGGTACTCGTGCATCGCCCAGTAGAGGCTCTGCAGCGGCTTCTCGAGCTTGACCTTGCGCCCCAGCGGGAAGATCCGCCGCTCGAGGGCCTGGCCCAGGCGGCGCGAGAAGAGCATCAGCCCGAGGACGATCATGGCCGCCACGAAGATGAGCTCGAGGATGAAGAGGAAGCGCACGTCGTCGTAGCGGCCGGCGGCGACCGCAAGCCCGATCGCGACGAGCACCAGCGTCCCGGCCGATCCGAGCACGCGCTCCATCAGCACGGCCCCGGCGGCCGTTGCCTTGGCGTCGGGACGGCGGCGGGAGTGCTCGATGATGCGCACGGCGTCGCCGCCGACCGCCGTCGGCAGCACCTGGCCGGCCGCGTAGCTGATGAAGTACATGCGCAAGAGCCAGGAGAACGGCTCGTGCACGCCCTTGGCCGCCAGGAGCGCGCTCCAACGCCAGGTCATCAGCCAGGTCGTCCCGATGAAGATCGCGAACGCCGCGAGCACGTAGCCCCAGTGGCTGTCGCGGATGATGTCGACCGTCTGCTGCAGGTCGATCTTCCAGAGCAGGAAGGCGATCACCCCGCCGCTGACAAGGAGCTGGACGCCGAGCTTGACTGGGCGGCGCATGCGCCGCTACCGGCCGGTGAAGCGGGCGTGGACGCGCCGGAGCGCGTCGATCGCGTCCTCGACGTCGGCGTCGGTGTGCGCCGGCGAGAGCGGCAGCGAGAGCACCTCGTCGCCGGCGCGCTCGGCGACCGGAAGGCGCGGCTGGTCGGGATAGCGCTCGCGGTAGTACGTGAGCCGGTGCACCGGGAGGAAGTGGATGCTCGTCCCGATGTTCTCCTCCCGGAGCGCGCGCTGGTAGGCGTCGCGGTCGGCGCCCGCGCCCTCGGCGTCGACGCGGACGACGTAGAGGTGGAGCGCGTGGTGGTCGCGCGCGTCGCGCGCGAGCGGCCGGATCCCCGGGAGCTCGCCGACTGCCGCGTCGTAGGCGGCCACGTGCCGGCGGCGGATCTCCGCGTGCTCCTCGATCTTGTCCAGCTGGCAGAGCGCGATGGTGGCGAGGACGTCGGAGAGGTTCGCCTTGAAGCCGGCCACGGTCACGTCGTAGAGCGAGCCCTCGCCCCGGCGCATCAGGCGGAGGTTGCGGAGCGCGGCCGCGACGTCGTCGTCGTCGGTCGTGACCATCCCGCCCTCCCCCGCGGCGACGTTCTTCGTCGCATAGAGGGAGAAGCACGTCGCCAGCGAGAGGGCGCCGACCTTGCGCCCGCGGTAGACCGACTCGGTCGCGTGCGCGGCGTCCTCGATCAGCGGGAGCCCGAGCGCGAGGAGGGGGTCGAGGTCGGCGGGCTGGCCTGCGAGGTGAACGGGCAGGATTGCTTTCGTCCGCGCGGTCACGGCGGCCGCCGCGGCCTCGGGGTCGATGTTCAGGTCGGTGTCGCGGACGTCGACGAACACCGGCCGGGCGCCGCAGTGGACGATCACGTTGCCGGTCGCCGGCCACGTGATCGGCGTCGTGATCACCTCGTCCCCGGGCCCAACGCCGGCGGCGAGGAGGGACAGATGCATGGCGGCGGTGCCGGAGGCGAGCGCGACGCCGTGCTTGGCGCCGGCGTACTCGGCAAAGCGGCGCTCCAGCTCCTCCGAGCGCGGGCCGCTGGTGAGCCACCCGCTCCGCAGCGTCTCCGCGACGGCCTCGATCTCCTCCTCGCCGATGGCCGGCGGCTGGAAGGAGAGGAAGGTCTTACGCCTCGAGGAGAGCCTCGGCATCGACAGTCCTGAAGCGGATGAGCTCGGCGGCGTGGTCGGCGCGCGCGAGCGCGTCGTCACGGCTGTCCCCGCGCGCGAGGACGTACCCCGCCCGGTCGTTGCCGCGGCGGAAGGGGCCGAACCGCCAGCCCGGAGAGCGGTAGACCCGCGCGTCGACGACCCCGTCGACGGCCAGCGCCTCGTCGAGGCCGTCGACGTCTTCGAGGACGCCCTCCGGCGGGACGAGGAAGCGGACGCAGGCGCCTCCGACCGGCTCGGGCTCGGGGAGCTCGACCGGCTCGCCGAGCGCAGCGGCGAGCGCGAGGCCGTTCAGGTCGATGCCGAGCGCGACGTGGCAGAGCTCCGCGTCGTGGCCGCCGCCGAGGCGCGCCGCGAGCTCCATCACGCGCGGCCCCTCAGGACCGAGCACGATCTGCGTGTACGTCGGCCCGTCCGTCACACCGAGAGCATCGGCCGCGAGGCGTGCGGCCTCGACCGCGTCCTCCAGCGGGTGCGCACTCGGCCAGGCGTGCGCAAGCGCGACGCCGAAGGCCCCGCCGCCCGCGGTGAGCCGGTCGGTGACGGTGAGCGGGTGGAAATCGCCGGCGACGGAGAACGCGTTCACGGTGATCTCCGGGCCCGGGATGAGCTCCTCGACCAGCGCCAGCCCGTTCCGCGAGGCCTCGACCGCGACGGCGATCGCGTCGGCGAGCTCGGCCTGGCTCTCGACGACCGCGAGCCCCTTCTGGCCCTGGCGGTCGACCGGCTTGACGACGGCCGGCAGCGGCAGCCCGTCCTCGGCGACGGTGGCGACCTCGAAGCGGGGCTGCGGGACGCCGTGCTCGGCGAGGCGCTTGCGCTGGCGGTGCTTGAGGACGGTGAGCGCCGCCGTCTCGGGCGCGACCGGATGCGGGAGCCCGGCGTGGGCGGCGATTCGCGCCGCGATGGAGACCGGCCAGTCGATCCCGGGCGCGATGAGGCCGTCGACCTGCTCGGCGCGGGCGAGCTGGCTGATGGCGGCCTCGTCCTCCACCGACACGACGGCCCGCCGGTCGGCGTACTCGAAGCCGACTGCGGTCGGATCGCGATCGCAGGCGATGACGTAGAGCCCCCGCTTCCGGGCCGCGCGGTGCAGCCCGAGCTGGGCCGGGCCGGCGCCCAGGACTAGGAGGCGCTTCCGCTCGCCGTCTGTTCCGCTCGAAGAGCTGCTTGCCACCAGAGACGATTCTGCTCGTACCAGGCGATGGTGCGCTCCAGCCCGGCCTCGAACGAGGTCCGCGCCGCCCAGCCGAGGACGCGCTCGGCCTTGTCCGTCGAGCCGATGTGCCGGTCGACCTGGCCGGGCCGCTCGGGGACGCTCGCCTTGAGGCTCGCGGGCTTCCCGAGCTGCTCGAGAACGAGGTCGGCGATGTCCGAGACCGAGATGTCGACGCCGGTGGCGAGGTTCAGGACCTCGCCGGCCACGTCGGACACGTCGGCGGCGAGGACCGCGTCGATCGCCTCCGCGTGATCCTCGACGTAGAGCCAGTCGCGCGTCGCGTGGCCGTCGCCGTGGACGGTGAGCGGCCGGTCGGCGAGCGCCTGGGTGATGAAGCGCGGGACGACCTTCTCGGGATGCTGGTACGGGCCGTAGTTGTTGAACGGGCGCAGGATCACGATCGGGAGCCCGTACGTGACGTAGTACGAGTAGGCGAGCCGGTCGGCGCCGGCCTTCGTCGCCGCATACGGGCTGCGCGGGTTGAGCGGGTGCTCCTCGTCCATGGGCTCGCGCTCGGCCGTCCCGTAGACCTCGCTCGAGGAGATGAGGACGAAGCGCTCGACCGGCGTGTCGCGGATCGCGTCGAGGAGGATCTGCGTGCCCTCGACGTTCGTCGTCACGAACTCGCGGGCACCCTCGACGATCGACTTCTCCACGTGCGACTCGGCGGCCGCGTTCACGATCACGTCCACCTCGCCGACGATCTCGCCGACGAGAGCGCGGTCGCGGACGTCGCCGTGCACGAACGAGAGCCGCTCGTGGCCCATCAGATCGGAGAGGTTGTCCACGTTCCCCGCATAGGTCAGGGCGTCCAGGGACACGACGTCGTGCGGCGTCGCCGTCAGAAGGTGGCGGATGAAGTTCGAGGAGATGAACCCCGCGCCGCCGGTCACGAGGATGCGCTTGCGCACGGGCGCCGATTGTACCGGCCGCCCGACTACGGGTTCTTGAGCCCGTTTCGAAATGACGCCGCAGCGCCCGCCAGCGCGGCCCGGCGACTCAGGGCTTTGTTTCGGAACGGGTTCTCATTGGTCGCCGAGCTCCTGGTCGATCGTGTAGAGGGGCCGGCCCTCCACGTCGCGCTGGATCCGGCCGAGGTATTCGCCCACGAGAGCGAGGATGAACCCCTGCACGGCGAGGACGCCCAGCACGAGGCCGCCGAGGAAGAGGAGGCCCGGGAAGTTGCCCTTGAAGATCCAGACGAGGATGCCCCAGACGGCGACCGCGATAGTGAGCAGCCCGCAGATGGCGCCGATGATCACGCCGGCCCACTGGATCGGCTGCGGCCAGAACCCTGCCAGCACGTGCAGTGCGAGCCGGATGAGGCGAAACGGCGAGTAGCGCGAGCTGTCGGCGCGCGCCTGGTGCGAGAGGTCGACCTCGACGACGCTCGCGCCGGCGGAGAGCACGAGGGCCTTCGTGAACTTCTGCTTGCCGATGACGCCGAGCACGGGCTCGAGCGCCGAGCGGGAGTATCCGTTGAAGGCGCAGCCGAAGTCGGCGACGTCCGCGCCCGTGAACCTGCGCAGCATGCCGTTGACCATCTTCGACGGGAGCGTCCGGCCCCACGAGTCCTCCCGGCCCACCCGCCTCCCGCTGGCCACGTCTGCCCCGCCCTCGACCGCCGCGATCAGCCGCGGAAGGTCCTCCGGGACGTTCTGGAGATCGGCGTCCATCGTGACGACGATGTCCCCCCGGGCACGCACCAGCCCGGCGTGCATGGCCGGGTGCTGGCCGAAGTTCTTCTTGAAGCGGACGGCCCGGAAGCGCGGGTCCTCGGCGGCGAGCCGCTCGACGACCGCCCAGGTGCCGTCACGGGAGCCATCGTCGACGACGATCAGCTCGAAGGGCTTTCCCAGCTCCTCGAGGGTCGCGGTGGCGCGCCGGCAGACCTCCTCGAGCGTCGCCTCCTCGTTGAAGACGGGCACGACGAGGCTGACCTCCGGGAGCGGAGCCGCGACCGCTCGTGGAGCGGCCTCGGCCACGGGCTTCGGCTCCACCATCCGCGCCAGGCTACCACCGGATCAGGTGGATTCCGCGCGCTGCTCGACGCACGCGAGGTCGAAGACGCGGAAACGCTCGCTGCTCCAGGTCACGCACTCCTCGGGCAGCTGCCGGACGGCGGGGGTCTCGACCGTCCGCAGGAGCCTGCGCACGTCGGGCGTGAACGGCGCGTAGCCGCCCCAGCCCCTCAGCCGCTGCCGGTCCTCGACGACCAGGTAGTCGGCTCCGTAGCGGTCGCGCAGCGCGAGGATGTCGCCGACGTCGGCTCCGTACATGGCGCGGATCGCGTCGAACGTCCGCTCGCGGCCCAGGCGCCAGTAGTTCTTCTCCCACACCTGGAAGAGCTTCTTGTTGATCACGACGGCCCGCTCGGAGACGATCGGCACGCAGTCGAGCTGGGGCGGGTTGCCCGCGATGATCGCGTCCTTCGGCAGGGTTCCCAGGTACTGGAGGAGCGGGAGGTTCTTGCAGCGGATGCCGTCGTCGTACTCGCTCCCGGCGGCCGCAACCGCGCCCACGAGGACCGTCGCGGCGGCGATCGAGCCTGCCGCCCAGGCGGCTCGCCGCCGGCCGGCGGCGAGCGCGAGCAGGAGCCCGACCACCAGCGCGACGACGAAGTACGAGACCCGGTCTCGGACCAGCGAGGCCGCGTCGTCGAAGGAGAGGCGGAGCCCCAGCGGGAAGACGGTCAGCGCCAGGAACGCGACCGCGAGCACCGCGACCACGCCCGCTGCGGCCAGGAGCCAGGGTCTCGGGCGGCGCTCCGCGAAGCTCTGCCATGTCGGCTTCCACGCGACGGCGATCAGGATCGCGCAGAACGGAACGAGCGCGTACGTGTACCGCTGCGGCAGGTAGAGGCGGAAGAGCACCGCCTGGGCGAGCGCGAAGAGCAGAAGCGCCGCCCCGGCCATGGCCCAGACCTCGATGCGGAGCAGCCGCGCGTTCCGCGGCCTGACGGCGAGGAGCACGAGCGCGGCGCACACGAGCAGGCTCCCCGACCAGCGCAGGTTGAAGCCGCTCAGGTTCTGGGAGAGGTACTCAAGCGTGGAGGAGTTGAAGTACTGCACCTTGCCGCGCTGTCCGAAGTCCGAGTACTGCAGGGCCTCGGCACGCGTGATGATCTCCGGGGAATAGCCGGACAGGCGCGCCGGCAGGAGCACGGCGACGACGACCGCCACCGTGGACGCGGCCGCCCAGGCGGCGCGGTTGAGGTCGATCCAGCGGGGCCGTTCCCGGTTCAGCGAGGAGATGGCGAGGATCACGACCCCGACCAGCGCCGCCGACGGGTAGAAGAGCGCGCCGATGGGCGGCACGAGGGCAGCGAAGGCGGTCCGCCGGCGCAGGAGCAGGTAGACCGTGAGCAGGACGACAGGGTGGTAGAACGCGCGCTGGTGCCCGCCGCTGAAGCGGTGGATGTCGAGCGGGAGCAGGAAGAGGACCGCCCCCAGCCAGGCCGCCGGCCGCCAGTCGGTGTGCGCCCGCACGATGCGGAAGAGGAGCCACGCCGAGAGCGGCACGAGCACGAGCGGCATCAGCTCGGCGGCCTGCACCGGGTCGATGACGTTGCTGGCCGTCCAGTAGAGCGCCCGGAAGCCGTGCGGGATGTACCCCGTCTGCAGCAATCCTTCCGTGAGCGGGTCCTGGAAGAGGTCCGGGTCCTGGAAGCGGCGCATCCAGTACTCGTGCAGACGAGCGTCCGTCTGGTACGTGAACTCGCCGAAGATGATCCGGTGCTCGGCCCACAGCGTGAACCCGAACGCGACGACGACGAGCAGCCCGTCCTCGATCCACGGAAAGCGCCTCAGGGCAGCCGCAAGGCGGGTATGGACCGCGTACGCTGGTGGGCTCAGTTAGGTAGCTCCGAGCATCGGGAAGGCGAGCGGACGCAAGGGTAACCGTTGTCGAGAGTCGTAATCACGCTGCCGGCCTACCGGGCCGAGCACACCCTCGAGAAGACCGTGGCGGACATCCCGCCGGGCGTCGCCGACCAGCTGATCCTGGTGGACGACGCGAGCCCGGACAACACGGTCGAGGTCGCGCGCAAGCTGGGCATCCGGGTCTTCGTCCACGCCCAGAACCGCGGCTACGGCGGCAACCAGAAGACCTGCTACTTCCAGGCGCTCGAGGACGGCGCGGACGTCATCGTCCTCCTGCACCCCGACTACCAGTACGACCCGAAGGCCGTGCCGCTCCTGATCGCCCCGATCCTCGCCGGCTACGCGGACATGACCTTCGGCTCCCGCTTCGCCGGCCAGGGCGACCCGATGGGCGGAGGCATGCCCCTCTACCGCTTCCTCGGCAACCGCGTCACGACGACGCTCGAGAACACGATGCTCGGCTCTCGCTTCACGGACATGCACAGCGGGCTGCGGGCGTACACCCGCGAATGCCTGCTCTCGCTGCCGTTCCTGCGCTACACGGACGACTTCAGCTTCGACTCGCAGATGCTCGTCGACGCCGCCACGGGCGGCCAGCGCGTGGTCGAGGTCCCGATCCCCACGCGCTACACGCTCGAGTCGTCCTCGATCGACGTCGGGCGCTCCCTCAAGTACGTGGCCGAGAGCCTGCGCTATGCGGCCGTCCGCAGCGCCAGGCGCGGGCGCCGGGGCCGGCGCGGCCCTGCCGCGTGGAGCGAGCCGAGGCCGGGGCCGCGCCTGAGCGGCGAACGGCCGGTCGAGCGGCCCTGCGCCCTCTGCGGCGCGACGGAGCAGGTGCTCGTCTACCCCGCGAACGTCACGGGCACGGTGCTGCCGGCCGAGTACAGCTGCACGAGCGGCGCCCTGACGCAGCACGACGACATCGTCCAGTGCCGGGCGTGCGGGCTGGTCAGCTCGGTGCCGACCCTCGACGCGGGCGAGATCCGTGAGACCTACGAGGGCGTGGTCGACAACGACTACCTCACGGAAGAGGAGGGCCGCCGCGAGCTCTTCGACTGGGTGCTCGAGTCTGCGGGCGGCTACGCGCTCACCGGCCGGAGACTGCTCGAGATCGGCTCCAACCTGGGCCTGTTCCTCGACGTTGCCGGCCAGGCCGGCTGGAACGCGACGGGCTACGAGCCTTCCAGATGGGCGGTGAAGTTCGGCCGGGAGCGCTTCGGCGTCGACCTGCGGCAGGGGACGCTCGAGCAGCTGGCGGAGCCCCCTGGGAGCTACGACGCCGTGGCCATGCTGGACGTGCTGGAGCACCTGGTCGACCCGCTCGACTCGCTGAGGCGCCTGCGCACAGCACTCGCGCCCGAGGGTCTGCTCACCCTCTCGACCGTCAACCTGTCGAGCATCCACGCCCGCCTGCGGAAGGAGCGCTGGCCGTGGTTCATCCGGCCGCACCTCCACTACTTCACGCCCGAGACGCTGCACGCCATGCTGCAGGCGGCGGGCTTCCGGCTCGTGGAGTGGGCGGTCGTCCCGCGGTCGTTCCACGCGTCCTACGTCGCCAACCGGCTCAGCTCGAGCCTCGGGCCGCTCGGCCCCGCCGCCGTCTCGCTCTCACGCGTCGCCGACGTGCGACTTCCCGTCGGCTGGCTCGGGGACGTCGTCCTCGTCCACGCCCGGCCCGACGACGGCGGCGGCAACAGCGGCTGAGCGAACCCGGCGTCCATGGCGAAAGCCGTAGACGTTCAGCACGAGCCCGCCCGCGATCAGGAACGGGATGATGTTGAGGGCGTGCAGGACGAGCGCGTAGGAGAGCGCCTCGGACTTCGGCACGTCGTAGGCGGCCAGGGCGACGACGGTCGCCGCCTCGAAGACGCCGAGCCCGGCCGGAGCCGCAGGCAGGGCCAGTGAGAAGCCCGTTGCGATCACGACCAGGAGGCCGGCCCCGGGCGGGAGCCCGAAGTCGAAGCAGAGGGTCACGAGCCAGAAGGAGAGCGCGAAGAGAAGCCAGGAGACGACCGTGAGCACGAAGCTGACGCCGCCCAGGTGCGCCCGCCGGAGGCCCATGAGCCCCGTGGACAGGTTGATCGCGGCGAGCTCGAGCCGGCGCTCCGAGAGGAACGGCAGCTTCCCGAGCGGCTTCATGAGGAAATGCAGCGGCCGCTCTCCGTAGACCGTCAGCACCACCACGCAGGCCGTGAACCCGATCCCGAGGACGACGGCCACGATCGCGGCCGTCCGTACCCACGTGACCTCGGGCAGCCAGGGAAGGGCGACGAACAGGAGCAGGAGGAGCGCGAGGACGTCGAAGACGCGCTCCACGACCACCGTCGCGAGCGCTTCGGCCTTCGAGGTCCCGGCGCGGAGGTTGATCGCCCCGACTCGGGCGAGGTCGCCCGCCCGCGCGGGCAGCACCGTGTTGAAGAAATGGCCGATGAGCAGGGCCTCCGTCAGCGGCCAGAGCGGCGGGCGCCGTTCGCGCACGAAGAGATAGCGCCAGCGCAGGACCCGCACGAAGATCGAGAGCGCCATCACCGCGAGAGCCGGGATCAGCCACCAGTAGTCGCTCGAGCTGAGGGTGTCCCAGACCTCGGCGAAATCGACGTTTCGGAGGGCGAAGTACGCCGAAACGAGCGTGACGGCCGTGCCGAGCACGGTCATCCTCCACCTCATTCCGGGTACGCTAACTGTCGCGTGGATGCCGTACTCGCCGCACGCGTCGAGCGGATTGCCGCCGACGAGACGCACGGATCGAGCTGGCTCGCCAAGGAGGCGGTCGCAGCGGTCGTGGAAGCCGCCCAAAGCGGCGAGGACCCCCTGGCGCTCGCACGCGAGCTCGTCCGCGCCCGCCCGGACGTCGGCGCGATCGCCGGCGCCCTCGGCCGGGTGCTCGTCTCCGGGCGGACCACGGAGCAGCTCGTGGAGGAAGCCAACGCTCTCATCGGCTCGCGGGAGCGCGCCGCCGCCACGATTGCCGTCCTGCTGGCGCCCGAGCTGGAGGAGAGGATCGTGATGACGCACTCGGCGTCGGCGACCGCCCGCGAAGCGCTCATCCACGGAAATCCGGGGCGCGTGGTCTGCACGGTCTCCGAGCCGGGGGGCGAAGGACGTGCCTTCGCCGAGGAGCTCGCCCAGGCCGGCCTGACGACCGAGGTCGTGGCCGACGAGGACGCGGAGCACGCGGTCGCCACCGTCCAGCTCCTACTGCTCGGCGCGGACACGGTCTTCCGCGACGGCTCCCTCTTGAACAAGGTCCGGACGAGCTCGCTGACGAAGGCCGCCGGGAAGGCGAAGGTGCCCGTGATCGTGGCGTCCGAGGTGCTGAAGATCGTCCCCGGCGACCCGCACCAGCCGGACGAGGAGCGCGTCGACCTCACCCCGCCCGACCGCATCGCGCGGTACGTCACCGAGGAGGGCGTCTTCACGCCGGACGAGATCGGCGCCCTCGTCGACCGCACCCCCTTCCTCGCGGAGGGGTACGAGCTCCTCCTCGGCTGACGGCACGTGGACTTCCCCGGCGCCCTGCGTGACAATGGTCACGTGGAGGTCGCAGACAGGAACCCCGGCCGACACCGCCCGAGCCGGATTTGGCAGGTCCTGCTCGCGGCCGTTCTGGTAGCGACCGCAAGCATTCTCGCGGTCGCGCTCGTTCTCCGGAGCGGCATCACCGACGGCCCCCTCGCCGACGGCCTCGAGGGGCCGTCCCTCCCCAGCGCGGGGGGAGACGCGCTCCCCGGCCAGTTCTTCGACTCGACGATCTTCTCGTCCCAGCTTTCCGGCGACGAGGACGCGGTGCTGGACTCGATCGCCCCGGTACTCCCGCCGCCACACGAACTGACCCTTCGCTATGCCTTGCGCGTCACCGGCACACCCGGGGGCTATCGCGGCTGGCCGCCTCGCGGAAAGACTGTCCCGGTTCCGGGCGCGCACGTTTCCCCAGGCGAGTACGCGATCATCTGGATCGGGGCCGCGTCGCCCGTGGAGGGAACCTTCTCGGTGGCGGACTTCCGGCTGAGCTACCACATCGGCTCGCGTCAGTACCAGACCGTCATCCACGATGGGCTACAGGTGCACGTCACGCCGGGTTGCGCCGTGTGCGCCGAAAGCCCGACAGACCAGCTCTAGCCGCGATCAGCCGAGCCAAGCTTCGGCTTCTGCCGCCAGCTCCGCCGCGGTGAGGCACACGCCGCCCCGCTCGGAGACGCCGTCCAGGATCCGCTCGTAGAGCCGGTCCCAGCCCGCGGCCGTGGGAGGGTCGAAGCGGTTCGTGTGCCAGAGGATCGCGAAGCCCCCGCCGCGCTCGGCCGCCTGGTCGAGCAGGGCGAACGCGTGGCCCTCCGCCTGGGCGGCCGTCAGGCCCAGGTACTGCGGCTCGGCCAGGGTCGTGTCCATGAGCGCGAGCGGGACCTCCACGAGCGGGAGCGGGGCGCCGAGCTCCTCGCTCCACGGCCTGAACGGGTGCGCGATCCCGGCGCGGAAACCGGGCGCGTCCGCGAAGCCGAGCGACGCGTCGTAGCGGAAGCCGAGGCCGGGGAGCGGGGCGAGGTTCGCCTGCGGGTCGACGCGCAGGAAGTGGTAGCGGTGGCCGGCCAGCCGGCCGGCGAGCGCCTGCAGGGCCTCGGTCTCGGCCGCGAGCCGGAGGGGATCCTCGGCGCTCGTGTAGCTCCCGTGCAGCCCGACCTCGGCGCCCGAGTCGAGCAGCGTCTCCACCAGCCGAGGCCGCAGCCGGTCGTAGACCTCGGGCGCGAACCCGTCCTCCTTGTGAGCGTGGCCGGCAAGGACGAAGTAGGTGGAGCGCGCGCCCCGCGCTGCCTCGAGCTCGGCGATCCGGCCGAAGCGCCAGTTGGGGTCGGTGCCGCGCAGGCGGTGGACGGGGACGGCGGCCAGCCCCCGGGCCTCGCGAAGGGCATCGCGCCCGGCTCCGGAGAGAGCCCGGGCGCGGAGGCGTCCGGCCGCGTTCCGGATTCCACGCCTCGTCCAGCGCCAGGGCCGGTCGACATCATGGGTGAGCGCAACTGCGAACCGTGCCCCTCCCCAGCGCGGTGGCTCGAGCCCCAGCCGCGCCCGCAGGCGCTCCAGCGGCGGGTCGAGCGGGTCGAGCGCGGATGCGGAGGCCGGGAAGCGCCCGTGGTGGTCACGCGGGCCCCCACGCTCCTCGAGGCGGGCCAGGTGCCAGAAGGCTTCCGCGAGGTCATCGTCCGACGGCCGCTCCCCCCGCTCGACCTGCTCCCAGGCCGCGGCGCCGTAGGGGACGTCGTCCCCGAGGCCGAGGTCGCGGGCGCCGAGGGTGTCGAGCACCCAACGGGCACGGCGCTCGGCGTGCTCCGGGATCACGGGACGACCCGGCGCGCGACGCGGGCGAGGTTGGTGACGGCGGGCCTGAGGTCGTCGCGGGCGAGGACGCCGTCCACGTACGGCGGCCGCACGAAGACCGGGCGCTCGCCGGGAACCAGCGTGATCGCCCATTTCCGGGGCCTGCCGTTCATGCGCGCCGGCGGGGGCGGCTCCCCGAGCAGGTCGAGATAGGCGATGCGCGTCAGGTCGACCCCTGTGGCCGTCGCGAGCCCGTGCCACTGCCAGAGGCGCGGGTTGATCTCCATGAGCTTGTAGCGCCCGTCGCGCGCGTCGCGCTTGAACTCGACCTGCGAGAGCCCACGGAAGCCGATCCCGCGCAGCAGCGCCAGGCCCTGCTCGACGACCTCGTCAACCCAGACCGCCTCGCCGATCCGGCACGTGCCGACGCCCGGAGGGGTCTGCAGGAGCTTGCGACCGGAGAAGAGGCCCAGCGCTTCGCCTCCGGCGTCGAGGTAGCTTCCCAGCGAATACAGCTCCTCGTCGCCTCCGGGGACGAACTCCTGGACGAGCGGGCGGTAGGGCCGGGCGCGCTCGAAGTCGGCTGCCAGCGCCTGCGGGCTCTCGCAGCGGAATGCCTGGCGCCTGAACTCACGCCGGAAGCCGACGGGGTCGCGGGGCTTGACGAGCACCGGGAAGGTGAGGTCCCCGGTCGGCTCGTCGACGGTTCGCGGCGCCGGGATTCCCAGCCGCTCCGCCTGCTCGAGCTGCCAGGCCTTGTCCTGGATCTTCTCCAGGAGCTCCCAGTCGGGAAACGGGCATAGGTAGCGGCCGCCGAGCGCGTCCGCGTTGCGTGCGACGGCGTTCAGGAACTCGTCGTGCGTTGGGAAGATCGGCGCAGGAGCGTCCAGAGACTCGCCCAGCTCGGCCAGGAAGGCGACGTAGCCCGCCTCGTCGGCGACCGGGTCGGGGCAGACAAGGCCGCGCGCATAGCGCGAGCGGAAGCCGAGCGCGCCCGCGCGATGCGCCAGGGCGACCACAGGGGCGCCGAGACGTCCGAGGGAGCGGATCGCCGCGAGGCCGCTCACCCAGCGAACGTCGACCACGACGGCCGTGGGCAGGCGGCTCTCCATCGCGGCAATTCTACGAGCCGCCGCCGTCCGCCCCGGTGAGGTCGTAGCCGAGCGCGGCGATCCGGTCGCCGAGCTCGCGGCGGATGCGGGCGTGCTCGATCCGGCCCTTGACGGTGCGGCCTTCGGCGGCCCAGCGGCTGAGATACGCGTCGTTCGCGTCCGGGCGCACCTCCCGGGCGGTTTCCACCGGCTCGAGACCGAGAAAGCCGTATGTGCGGGCCAACGCCGCGTTCGGGTCGCGCACGAAGTCCTCGAAGCGCACCTCGTGGAGCCGGTCGATGCGCTCCCGGTCGTCCCGGTAGAGCTCGTGGGCGACGACCCAGTGGCGCAAGAGCGTGCGCACCGACTCCTGCCGGCGCCATTTCGCCGTGGCGTACGCGACCGCGACCGGGTCGCGCACCACGACGACGAACGAGGCCTCCGGGAAGAGCGCCTGCAGGAAGCGCATGCGGATGAGGTTCGGCGGCGACTTCTCGACGAGGACGGCCTTCTCGAGGTCCCAGTGCGGCGACCACTCGGCCAGCAGGCGCTCCCGGCTCTCGGGAGAGACGAGCGGCGAGGCCTCCGTCAGGTGCGCCTCCTCCGAGAACGCGAACAGGCCCGGGCCGCCGTACTCCTTGGCGGGCGGGTAGACGGACTGCAGGTGCTGGCCCTCGTCCGCCGGGACGCCGGTGTCCTCGAAGCCGGACACGAGCGGATGCTCGGCGAGCGCCCGCCCGAGCAGCGTCGTGCCGCTGCGGTGCAGCCCGCCGACGAAGACCAACCGGGAGGTCGTCACGGACACCATCGTTAGCATTCCGCCACGTGTCTGCGAAACCGCTCCGGATCCTCGGCGTGGGGAACGGGCGCTCGATCAACTTCCTCCGCTGGGGAAGGCGGCTCACGGAGCGGGGCCACGAGGTCCATCTCGCAAGCGACCGCTTCTCGGACGTGCCGGCCGAGCTCGAGGGCCTGGAGCCGCATCCCATCAGGGAGCTCGAGCCCCTCCTCCGTGTCCGCGGCCTTCGCCGCCTGCGCTTCGGCCCGGCGCTCGGCCGGCTCGCGCGCGATCTCGACGTCGACCTCGTCCACGCCCACTACATGCTCCCGTACGGCTACTGGGCCGCGAAGGCGGGCGTGCACCCGTTCGTCCTCAGCCCCTGGGGCACCGACGTGCTCGTGCACGCGCAGACCCGAAAGCGCGGGCGTCGCTGGGCGACGGCGGCGATCGCGGAGGCCGACTACCTCGTCGTCAACTCCAACGCCAACGAGCAGGCCTCGATCGCGCTCGGCGCCGACCCGAACAGGATCCGGCGGATCGTCTGGTACGCCGAGCTCGACCGCTTCGTCCCCGAGGCGGCCGACCCGGGCCTCCGCGCCCGCTTCGGCTGGCCCGACGACGCGCTCCTCGTCCTTTCGCTGCGCAACTACCGTCCCGACACGAACCTGGACGTCGCCGTCCGCGCCTTCGCCGAGGTGGTGAAAGCGGAGCCGAGGGCCCGGCTCGTGCTCGCCGCCCGGACCGGCCCTCTCCGCGCTGAGCTGGAGAAGCTGGTGGCCGAGCTCGGGCTCGGCGACGTGGCCGTCCTTCACCGCGCCGAGTGGGACGAGCTGCCGGCGCTCGTCGCGTCGAGCGACGTGCTCGTCTCGCTCCCCGCCTCCGACTCGACCCCCGCGTCGCTTCTGGAGGCGATGGCGAGCGGGCTCCCCGCCGTGTGCGGGCTGGCGCCCTCGATCGACGAATGGGTCGGCCAGGGCGACGGGGCCGAGCTCGTCCCCGCCCGCGACGAGGGCGCCGTCGCCGCGGCGCTCCTCGGGCTCCTCCGCGACCCCGACCGCCGCCGCGCCTACGGCGAGCGGAACGCCCGGGCCGTCCGAGAGCGGATCGGCGACCCCGGCCTGGCGCTCGAGGAGCTCTACCGTGAGCTGGTGGCGGCGTGAGGGTCCTCGCGCTCGGAATCGACGGCGCGGACTACGACCTCGTCAGCTCGCTGCTCGCGGAGGGACGCATGCCCACCGTCGCCCGGCTGGCGAGCGAAGGCTCCTACGGGCCACTCCGCTCGACGGTTCCGGCGGTCACGCCGACGGCCTGGTCGTCCTTCCTCACCGGCCTCAACCCCGCCGGCCACGGGATCTTCAACTTCTCCACGAACCCGAACCGGAGCCGCTACCGGATGGAGAGCGCTGCCGCCCGCGGCGGCGCCCCTTTCTGGCGGGCGCTGGGCGCGGCCGGGCTCCGGTCGGCGTTCGTGACCGTACCGTTCACTTACCCGGCCGAGCCCATGGACGGCATCGTCGTCACCGGCTACGGCGGGCCGGAGCCGCCCGAGGTCGTCCCGGCCTCGGCGCGCGAGCGCATCTTCGCCGCCCAGCCGGACCTCGTCACGGCGCGGCACCCGATGGCCGAGCGCTGGTGGGAGGACTTCGAGCGCTACACCGGCCGCCTGATCGAGCACGTCGGCCAGGTCGCCGACGTCTGCAGGCTCGTCCTGGAGCTCGAGCCCGACCTCAGCCTCCTCTGCGTGGACTTCATGAGCTCCGACCACGCCGGCCACCTCGGGTACGACCGCCTCGACCCCGGCCACCCCGCGCACGACCCGGCGAAGGCGGGCGACGAGCTCGTGCAGGTCTACGAGGCAGTCGACCGGGCCTGCGGGGAGCTGATCGACGCCGCACGCGGGCACTGGGGCGAGGAGCCGACCGTCGTCGTGCTCTCCGACCACGGCATGAAGCCGATCTACTGGACCTTCCACACGAACCGGTGGCTCGAGGAGAACGGACACCTGCGCTTCCGGCGGCGCTCCCTGCAGCCGCTCCGCGGCGGCCGCCTCCGCTACGCGGCCAAGGTCGACCAGCGCCTCGCCCGGACGACGCGCCGCTACGGCCGCTTCCTCGACCGCGTGCCGTTGCTCCCTCGGCCGCGCGACGACCGCGCCTTCTCGGACATCGACTTCGGCTCGACCCGGGCCTATGCCTTCGCCACCGGCGGCCAGATCTACCTCGGTGAGGTGAGCGGCGCCGTTGGCGACCCGCGCTACGCGGAGCGTCTGGCCGCGGAGCTGGGCGACGTCAGACACCCCGAGACCGGCGAGCCCGCCTTCGACGTCAAGCGCAAGGAGGAGCTCTTCCACGGCCCCTTCCTGGACAAGGCGCCCGAGCTCGTGCTCCTCCCGCACGACGAGCGCGTTCACGTGGATTCCACCCGCAGGCCGTGGGCAACGGCGTTCGAGCGCCACGAGCACCTCGATCCGGCGATCTCCTACGGCTACTCGGGCCACCACGGCCTCACCGGCATCCTCGCGGCGGCCGGCCCCGGGATCGCCTTCGGCGCCGCGCCCGAGCGCGCCGAGATCACCCAGGTCGCCGCGACGCTCTGCCGCCTGCTCGGCATCGAGCTGGAGGGAGTCGACGGCGCGCCGATCGCGGAGATCCTCGCCGAGAGCGGCGAGGGGCGTCACGTCGCGGCCGGAAGCGCGCCGGGGGCGGCCGACGTGCCCGCCTACTCGGCCGAAGAGGAGGCCGTCATCCTCGAGCGCCTCCGCGACCTCGGCTACGAGTGAGGCGCGGGCGACCGCCTGGGCTGACGCCATGATCCAGCGATGAGCGAGGTCCGCGCCGAGGAAGGGCTCCAGGCCGAGGCGCGCGAGGACGAGGAGGTCCCGCGCCGGCTCGGGATCACCGCGCTCGCCCACGACGCTGCCATCTACGGCGGCACGCGCGTCCTCCTCAAGTCGCTCGCCTTCCTGCTCGTCCCGCTCTACGCCCGCTACCTCACCCCGGCCGAGTTCGGCGTGCTCGAGCTGATCCTCGCGTTCAGCGCCTTTGTCGACGTCTTCATCAACCTGAGCGGCGTCCTCGCGCGCTTCTACTTCGACCGGGACGACTCGGGCTGGCGCAAGCAGGCGATCACGCTCTTCTTCCTGATCGAGTCGATCTACCCGGCCGTCCTGATCGGCGGGCTCATCCTCTTCGCCGGCCGGCTCGCCGACCCCGTGACCGGCAACGCGGCGTACGGGAGCCTGATCGTGATCGCGCTCGTCGACCTCTACCTGACGAACATCGTCGACATCCCCATGTCGCTCGCCCGCCTGCGGCGGAAGCCGTGGCGATTCGCGTTCTACGCGCTCACACGCGGGCTGTCCTACGTGACGCTGGCGGTGCTGCTCATCGCGGTGTGGGAGCTCGGGGTCAAGGGAATCCTCATCGCCTCGCTCACGTCGGCCTGCATCGTCTTCGTCGTCAGCGCCCGCGAGTACGTCCGCGACCTCGTGCGCCACGTCGACTGGAAGGTCGGGCGCGAGATGATCTCCTTCGGCTGGCCGACGATCGTGAGCGCGTTCGCCTTCTACGCGCTCAACCTCCTCGACCGCTTCTTCGTCAAGCACTACCACGGCGCGGCCGAGACCGGCCTCTACGGCGTCGCCTTCCGCTACAGCCAGATCGTGCTCGTCGGGGTCTTCGCCTTCCGGATGGGCTGGCCGCAGTGGCACTACTCCTGGCTGAACACCGACCGTCACCCGCAGATGGTTGCCCGCGGCGCCAGCTGGTTCTTCGGGACGATCGGCTTCCTGGTCGTCTTCGTCTCCGCGTGGATCCTGCCGCTCTTCCACCTCCTCATGCCGGTGCGCTACTGGGAGGCGACGGAGGCCGTCCCGCCCTTGTCCATCGCGGCGATGGCCACGGGGGGGTACGCGGTGACGGCGGTCGGGCTGAACGTGACCAAGCGGATGCGGCTCATCCCGGTGACGGCGCTCATCGCGAGCGCGTTCGCGGTCGGGCTCTACTTCCTGCTGATCCCGCCGTTCGGCTTCGTCGGCGCCGCCTGGGCCACGGCGGCGGGGCTCTGGGCGATGGCCCTCCTCGTCGGCATCGTCTCGCAGCGGATCTACCCGGTGCCGTGGGAGTGGCGGCGTCTGGCACTGGCCATCGGGGCGACACTGGCGCTTGCGCTCGCCTCGCTCGCCGTGGATGCCTGGATGCCGTTCTCCGCCTCGCTTCCGGTCCGGGTGGCCATCACGCTCGCCTACCCCGCGGCGCTCCTCCTCGGCCGGTTCCTCACGCCGTCGGAGCGCGAGTCGATCCGCCGGCGCCTGCGCCGAAGCTAGCCCGGCACGTAGAGCCGCCACGGGCCGGAGCGCGCCGCCGGCGGGCTCTCGTCGATCTCCCCGACCTCGCCCGCTCGCCGCCGCTGAAGCCGTGGGATGACGAGATACGCCCGCACCTCGTCAGGGTCGACCGCCCTGCCGACGGCGGAGACGGGCACGATGCGGTCGCGCGGGATGTCGCTGAAGACCGCAAGCGCGCCGCCCCACTGGGCCTCCGTGGCGACGAGCCCGCCGTCGGCGACCTCGCGCTCGGCGGCAAGCGCCATGCGCGCCTCGAGCTCGGAGGCCAGGCGGCCGCGCCGCTGGAAGAAGTCACGGGTGTCCTCCAATGGGCCCACGAGCAGCGCCACGCAGGCAACGGTGCCCACGACGAGCACCGGGAGCCGCGCCTTCCCCGGAGCGTGGGCGAGCACGATCGCAGCGCCCGCGGGGAGGAAGAGGAAGACGCCGACTGCATAGCGTCCCAGAGGCTCCGCGCCGATCAGCCCGAGCTGGAGCTCGATGAGGAGCCCGAGCACGAGGGCGAGCGGGAAGAGAACCGCCGGGTCGAGCGGCCGCCGCCGCAGGCCTGCGACCAGCGCCGCCAGCCCGAGCAGGAGGAGCGGCCACCCGACGAGCTCCGGGATCAGGTGGCGAAACAGATGGGGAACGTTCTGGAGGGGCACGGCGACGACCCCGAACCGCTCGGTCGCATGGGCGCCGTAGAGCGGGTCGCCGGTCGCGATCCAGTCGAACGAGAGCCAGAGCACCGGTGGGACGACAGCCGCCGCCACCGCGGCGACTCGGTCGTCGCGGCCTGCGCTGCGCCACGAGAGCGCCGCATAGAGAGCGGCCAGCCCCCACGCCTCCGGCCGCAGGAGACCCGCCGCGCCGAGCAGCGCCGCGGCCGGGCGAGTGCGGCCGGGCGCCAGAGCGGCCGCACCGACGACGCAGGCCGCGTAGGGGACGGTCGAGTCGCCCGCCCAGCCGGCGCGGACGAGCGCGGGCATCGTCGCCGCCAGCACGCCGGCGGCCAGCGCACCCGGCCAGCCCGCAAAGCGCCGCGCGAGCGCCGCGGCCGCCAGCACGGCGCCGAGATAGCCGAGCACCGCCCACGTCCCGAAGACCGCCACCGGAGCGCCGACCGCCTCCCCGACCGTCGCCACGATCAGCTCGAGCGGCTTCGGCGCCGTGAAGTCGTAGGGCGTATGGTCGAGCTTCCCCTCGGCGAAGAGCCGGTCGGCCCAGGCGAGGTACGAGTACGAGTCGCTCGATAGACCGACGCCCATGCGGCTCCGGATGACCTCGAACGCGAGAACGGACGCCCCGACGAGCGCGATCGCCGCGAGGGCGGGCCGGCCGACACGCGCTCTCGCGCCCATCGCGGCGATACTAGCCACCGATGGGAGCGACCTTCGAGGAGCTCTACGACCGCCGCACGGGCTCGTACGCGAAGGACGCGGAGGGGGAGACCTTCCTGCGCGACCTGAACGAGCACCTCGAGCCGCACGAACGGGCGCTCTACCGCGACCTGCCCATCCAGGCGCCGTTCATCTTCGTCCTGGGGCTCCCACGCTCCGCGACCACGCTGACCTCGCAGCTGCTCGCCTACTGCCTCGACGCCGGCTACGTGGACAACGTCGCCGCGCGCTTCTGGCTCGCGCCGGTGCACGGCATCCGGCTCAGCCGCGAGCTGCTCGGCGACCGTCGGCCGCACGCGCGCTTCGAGTCGGACTACGCCCGCACCGCCGATCTCCACGGCATCCACGAGTTCGGCTACTTCTGGCGCCGGTGGCTCCGGAAGGAATCCTTCGCGGACGTGGTGCACGCAAGCGAGCGGGAGGACGAGATCGACTGGGACGGCCTGCGGCTGACGCTCGCCAACGTCCAGCACGCCCTCGGCGGCAGGGCGGTGGCCGCGAAGAACATCCTCGCCTCCTACCACCTGCCGCGCCTGCGCGAGACGCTCGGCAAGGTCGTCTACGTCTACGTCGAGCGCGACCCGCTCGACGCGGCCGTCTCCATCCTCGACGCACGGCGCACGTACTACGACGACCCGCGCACGTGGTGGAGCTACACGCCACCGGAGGTGGAGGAGCTGCTCGAGCTCGACGAGTGGGGCCAGGTCGCCGGCCAGGTGCACTACCTCCAGCGCCTCTACGAGCGCGGCCTGCCCGAGGCAGGACTCGACGCCGTCGTCCGCACGACCTACGAGGAGCTGGCGCGCCGGCCGCGGGCACTGCTCGAGGCCGTCGCCGAGCGGAGCCGTGAGGCACACGGCGTCGACATCGCGATCGCGCAAGAGCCGCCCGAGAGCTTTCCCTTCCGTACGCACGAGGGCCGGGACGAGGACAAGGAGCGCTTCCGCGCGCTCCTCGACGACCTCGCGGCGCAGTGAGCGTCACCGCCGCCGTTCACCAGCCGAACTACCTCCCGTGGCTCGGCTACTTCCACAAGATGGCCGCCGCCGACGCCTTCGTGTACCTCGACGACGTCCAGTTCCCCCGCGGCCGGAGCTTCGCCGCGCGCAACCGGATCAAGACGCCCAACGGCGCAACCTGGCTGACGGTGCCGGTCGCGGTCCCGAAGGGTCGAGAGGGGAAAGCGACCTACCGCGAGGTCGAGCTCGCCGACCCGCGGTGGCGCGACAAGCACCTGAAGACCGTGGAGATGAGCTACGGGCGGGCGCCTCACTTCGGCGACGTCTTCGAGCTCTACCGCACCGGGCTCGAGGCGGGCGAGTCGCTGCTCGACGTCAACCTCGCGCTCCTCGAAGGATTCGCGGACTACCTCGGGATCGCCACAAGGCGCGTCGTCCTCTCGGAACTGCTGCCGGGGTTCGGCCGCAAGACGGAGCTGATCGTGGGCGCCTGCAAGGCCCTCGGCGCCGATGAGTACCTCTCCGGCTCCGGGGGCGGGGCCGAGTACAACGACGAGAAGCGCCTCGCGGCGGAGGGGATTGCGCTCCGCTACGACTCCTTCGACGCGAAGCCCTACCCGCAGCTCTGGGGCGACTTCGAGCCGGGCCTCTCCGCGCTCGACGCATTGATGAACGAAGGGCCCGATGCGCGGGAGCTGATCCGGTGAGCCTGAAGCGGTTCTTCGGCCGCGCGGCGCGACGCTCGGTGGGACGTCGGGCGTACCACACCTACGTCCGGCCCCTGCGCCATCTGCGCCGGAAGGAGCACTACGACGCCAAGGCCTACTACGACGCGCGCTACGCGGTTGCGCGCCAGGCCGGCGAGTTCACCGACGCAACCGCGATGCAGCCCGGTCACAGCCCGCTCCGCACGCGGTACCACTACAACGCGGTCGAGAACGCGATCCTGGAGGCGCTCATCCCGGCCCCGCCGCCCGAGGACTTCTCGGTTCTCGACGTCGGCTCCGGAGCGGGCCATTGGGTCGGCTTCTACAGGGAGGCCCTCGGTGCCGGCACGGTGGTCGGGGTCGAGATCTCGACCCCCGCGGTCGAAGGGCTGCGCGAGCGCTTCGCCGGAGTCGAGTTCGTGGACGCGGACGTCTCCGCCCCAGGCTTTGCGCTCGAGCGCAGGTTCGACCTGGTCAATGCGATCGGGGTCCTCTACCACATCGTCGACGACGCCGACTGGCGGCGCGCCGTGGCGAACCTCGGCGCGCTCCTCGCGCCCGGCGGGCGGCTCGTGGTCGGCGAGCAGTTCACGGCGGTGTCACTCGACGCCGGCTTCCACCGCACCGACCGCTTCACGAGCTGGGAGGAGGAACAGGCGGCGCACCCGGAGCGGATGCTCGTCGGCAAGCGCCTGCGCTCGCTCCGGGCCTGGCGGGCGGCCGCTGCAGGAGCAGGGCTCGAGCTCGCAGCCGACGTGCCGGTGCGCACCGCCAAGTCGATCCTCACGCCCGTCAACCGGGTGCTCGTCTTCCGGCGCGGCGGCTAGGAGGGCTCGGCCTCTTTCGCCACCTATGATCCGCACCTCCGACCGGGCCGTCGTGTAGATCATCCCGGGTGAGAGCCCGCCTCTTCCTGGTCGCGGCGACCGCCCTGGGGACGGCCGTCGCCTGGGCGGGTCCCGCCGCCGCACAGCCGTCCTCGGCCGAGGTGGAGCTCGCGGAGAAGTACGCGCCGGTGGTACGCCTACAGGTCCAGGAGGAGGAGTGCGGCGAGGGCGAGCCGTACGAGCCGACCGACGTCAACGCCCTGCTGCCCGACGAGGGCGTGGTGCTTCGCGGCCCGTGGGACCGGACGAACGTCGTGCAGGTCGCGCCCACGGCCGGTGACCTGGACGGGAGGTGGGAGTACCACCTCGACTTCCCGGGCGACGCGCTCGAGCCCGGCTGCACGTACGAGCTGTGGTCGAGGCGGATCACCGCGGGAGCGGAGCCGACCGTCTACGCCCACGTCGCCACGGAGCCCGGGCGGCCGGGAAAGCTCGCCCTCCAGTACTGGTTCTTCTACGTCTTCAACGACTTCAACAACCTGCACGAGGGCGACTGGGAGATGATCCAGCTCCTCTTCGACGCGGACGACGCCGAGGAGGCGCTCGGCGAGGAGCCGACCGCGATCGGGTACAGCCAGCACGAGGGCGCCGAGCGCGCCGAATGGGGCGACGCCAACCTCGAGATCGTCGACGGAACCCATCCCGTCGTCTACCCCGCGGCCGGCTCGCACGCGAACTACTACGAGTCGGCGTTGTTCCTGGGGCGAAGCGCGGTGCAGGGAGTCGGCTGCGACGACACGACCGGCCCGTCGCGCGAGCTCCGCCCGGCCGTCGCGGTCGTCCCGAGCGACACGAGCGCCTACCTGGCCGACTACCCGTGGCTCGGCTTCGAGGGCCGCTGGGGAGAGCGGCAACCCGCCTTCTACAACGGGCCGACCGGCCCGAACCTCAAGACCCAGTGGACGATGCCGGTGACGTGGTCAGAGGAGTCGTGGCGCGAGGCCAGCTACGCCGTGCCGGCCGGCGGGTCGATCGGCCCGAACGCCACCCAGTTCTTCTGCGAGGCGATCGCAGCCGGCTCGAGCCTGCTGACGACGGTCCTGCGGAACGGGATCTCGGTCGCCCTCGTGCTGCTCGGCCTCGTGCTCCTGCTCCTCTGGATCGCCTCACGGACGACCTGGGAGTCGTCGGCACCCTTCCGGCTGGCGCGACGGCGGGCCTGGGGCCAGATTCTCGCCGCGTCGTGGCGGATGTACCGCAGCCATCTCCGCCTCTTCGTCTCGATCGGCCTGCTCTTCGTCCCGACCTTCCTGGTCGTGACCCTCCTCCAGTGGCTCGTCTTCAGGGTCGGGCTGGGCAAGCTCGTCGACGCCGCGGGCGAGACGAACGGCTTCGTCGTGGCGCTCGTGCTCGGCTTCGGGTTGATCTTCACCCTGCTGGCGCTCACCGTCGTGCAGCAGGCGACCGCGAGAGCAATGGCCGAGCTCGACGCGGGCCGCCCGGTGACGGCGCTGGACGCTTACAAGCAGCTCCGCGGCAATCTCCCTCGCCTCCTGCGGGCGCTGGTGATCGCCATCGTCGTCGTCGTCCTGCTCGACTTGTTCGTCCTCGGGATTCCGATCGCGATCTGGCTCGTCGTACGCTGGTCGCTCCTCGCCCAGGTCGTCGAGCTCGAGGAGAAGTCAGGCTTCCAGGCGCTCGCGCGGAGCTCGGAGCTCGTGCGCGGGCGCTGGTTCCGCGTAGCGACGATCACGCTCCTCGTGGTCGGCGCCGGCCTGCTCGCCGGCCCGCTCCTCGGCGTCGCCCTCCTGCTCGCCACCGACGCGTCGTTCGACGTCGTCAACCTCGTCTCGTCGCTGGTCAACGTGGTCGTCATCCCGTTCGTCGCCATCGCGACGACCTACCTGTACCACGACCTCCGGGTCCGCGAGGAGATGGAGCCCGAGGAGCGCCGGCGCACCGACGTCCTTCCGGCCGAGGTCGAGGCCTCCTAGACGCTCCAGCGCCGGCGCCAGCGGCGCGCGTAGCCGACGAACGACCCGGGCATCATGGTCGGGATGCGGACGGCCGTCGCGGCGAGGCTCAGCGGGGCGGTGGCGATCGAGACGGCCGCGGCCGCAAGCCCGGGCTTCTGCTGACGAAGCTCGTACCCGATCCTGCGCAGGGCCCGGCCGGCCACGAGGTTCATCCAGAAGACGTCGGTGCCGCGCAGGGCCCGGCGCTCGCCCTCGCGGAAGCTGGAGTTCACACCTTCGCTCCCCGAGAGGTCCGCCTCCCGGAGCTCCAGGAACGACTGCACCCCGGCCAGAACCTCGCCTGGACGCCGGCGGACGTCCTCGGTCCGGACGAGCAGCGTGCGGTCGGGGTAGCGCGTGAGCGCCCGCTCGATCGACGTGCAGTAGGAGCGCCAGAAGAGCGCCGCGATCAACGGATGCCGCCAGGAACTGTCGAAAGCCCGCCTGACCCTCCCGTCGAGTCGCCTGCCGAGGCGCTGGTACGAGGCCATGTACTCATAGGGATCGCGCAGCGTGAGGAGAAAGCGCGCCTCGGGGAAGCTCGCCGCCACTCGGGGAAGCCAGTGCACGTGCTGGGGCGTCTTCTCGATCACGCGCTGCTTCGACTCGCGGTCGGCGACCGAGGTCGCAATGGCCGCGAGCACGTCGCGGGGCCGCACCGGCGGCTCGAGGCCTGCAACGGCGGCGTCGACGAGCGCCGCGTACTCGCCGGGCCGCCACGGCGGATTTCCTCCGGTCGGGTCGCTCGTCGTCGTCTCCCAGTCCCGCGTCCGCTGGATCAGCCGCACGCGCTCGAGCTCCTCGGCGCCGTACGACCCGTCAGGCCTCGGCGCGACATAGAGCCTGCCGTAGAAGCAGGTCTCGCCGAACACGGCGACATCGGGATGCCTGCCCAGGGAACGCCCGAGCCACGTGCTCCCGCTCCGCGGCAGTCCAAGGATGAAGTCGAGGCGCGGCGGCGCCTCGGTCATGGGGCGAGCGGCCGCACGCCGGCGTGGGCCGCAACGCCGGCCTCCGTCGGCGGCAGGAGACCGCTGAGAACGCGCCAGGCGATCACGAGGAAGGCGGCGATGGCGAGTCCGAGCGGGAGCAGCTGGAGACCGTCGAGGCGGTGCACCAGGATCGCCGCGATTCCCAGCATCGCTCCACACACCCAGAGCACGACGTCCGTGTTCCAGACGGTGAGCCCGGCAGCCTGAAGCCGGAGCGCGACGTGGTCGTCGCTCCCCAGCCACCAGGGAACGCCGCGCCGGCGGCGGTGGGACACCAGGAAGGCCAGCTCGAACAGGAAGACGCCGAGAACGAGCACGACGGCCGAGAGCTCGGCGACCGCGTCGCGACCCCCGACGGTCTGAAGCGAGAGCGCGGCCAGGAGGAAGCCGACGAAGTGGCTGCCCGCGTCACCGAGGAAGATCGATGCCCTGGGAGCGTTCAGGAGAAGGAACCCGGCGCAGGCGCCCGCGGCGACGATCGCCGCCTCGCCCCGGGAGGGATCGATCGCGGCCAGCGTCAGGAACGCGATCGCCGCCAACCCAGGAACGAGCCCGTCGCAGATGTCGGTGAGATTGGCCGCATTCACGATCACGAGGATCCACGCGAAGGCCAGGACGGCATTGGCAACCGGATGGCCGGTCACGTCCAGGCTCGCGCCGAGCGCGACAACCGCCCCCGCCGCCAGGCACTGGAGGGCGAGCTTCACGGCCACCGAGAGCTTGAGCACGTCGTCCACCACCCCGATCGCCAGGAAGAGGATCCCGCCCACGGCTACTTCGACGCCGACCGCACCCCCGAGGTCGACGACGGCCGCTCCCGCCACACACCCCAGCGCGACCGCGATCCCGCCGAGCGTCGCGACCGGCCGCGTATGCGCCGGGACGAGCGGGTCCGGCACATCGACAAGCCCCGCCCGACGAGTCGCGGCCCGGACGACGACGGCGCCGACGGCGGCGAAGACCACGGCGGCGGTGAAGGCCAGCCACAGCGTCACCCCGTCGTCGCCGACGAACCCGCCGGACCTAGACACGAGTCGCCTCCCGCAGCGCCGCCCCGGCACGCCAACCGGAGCCGAACGCATCCTCGATCGACAGGTAGTCCCACGTTCCGAAGCGACCTGCGAGTGAGGCGCCTCCTCCGGCGAGCAGCTCGCGGATCGCGTCGAACTCAGGCCGCCCCGGCGAGCGATGGACGACGTACGCCGGCGCGAGCAAGCGCTCCGAGACGGTGAGCGTCTCCTGGACGTCCACGAAGCCCAGCTCGTCCAGGTAGTCGAGCGCCCAGCCTGCGAGCGCCTCCGCCCGGAGGGGCCGGCCGTCGCGTGGATACGTGTACTCGACCGAGATGCTGGCGCATCCGGGCGGGCAGGTCCGGTGGTTCACGTTTCCGGGGAAGCCGATCCGGTGGAACGGGAGCTCGGCGTCCGGGACGTACACCCAGTGGTGGGGGGTGCTCACGGCTCCGCGGAAGCCTACCCGGACGTTCAGGATCTCGGTCGCCTCGAAGAGCTCCGGGGCCGGCCACTCGCCCGCGAGGACTAGCAGGTCGTCCAGAGGCAGCGTCGCGACCAGCCTCTCGTACGGGAACGTCTTGCCGTCCGCTGTCTCGACCAGCCGGGCGCCCAGGTCGATCGCGCGAACGACACAGCCGTAGCGAGCCTGCCCCACCAGCTGCCCCGCGAGGGCGTCGGCAGCGTCTCCGAGCCGCCCGCTTGACGGGTAGAAGAAGGTGCCGTTGTAGCCGCCGTAGGCCGTGGGGCCCAATGCGCCCGCCGCGGCGAGCTCGCAGTCCGTGACCGGGAGATAGGCGCCGACGCAGTCCGCCGGGAGGTCGGTCAGCGGCCGCCCCCAGAGCTTCTCGTTGTACGGTCGGAAGAAAACTTCGTAGAGCGTGGGGCCCCAGCTCGAGAGCAGCAGGTCCGCCAGCGAGCCCTGGGGGTCGATGGGCTTCCCGATGGCTGCGAGCTCGTCCACCGCCGCCTTCGCGAGGCGGCTCGAGCCGAGAGCCCAGAGGTTGTACTGGATCGGGTACGGAACGACCGCGTGCCCGACCAGCACCGCGCTCTGCCGCTCTATGCGATCGAGGGAGACGGCCGTTCCCTGGAGGCGGTCGAGGAGCAGGTCGCCCTTGAAGTGGAGGAAGTGGCCGGTGCGATCGAACTTGAACCCGGCGATCTCATCGGTGCGCACAAGGCCTCCTGGGCCTTCCTCAGCCTCCAGGAGAACGAAGTCTCGCCGGGTCTCCGCCAGCGCCAGTCCGGCGCCGACGCCGGCGATGCCGGCTCCCAGTATCACGACGGTCACGCGGGCCTGCGCTCCCCGATCTCTCTCCGCTCCGCCCGCTCCGGGGGGCCCGGTGGCGGCGTTGTCACCACGACGCGGCAGTGTCCCACAACCGACAGATGGTGTGAAGCCCCGCCGTCAGCTCACGACCCGGTAGACCTCGAAGACCTCGGCGTAGTCGCGGTTCACGTTGATCCCGTGGGTGCGCGCGAGGTTCCAGATGTACTCGGGGTTCGCGTAGTTGCGGTGCTGCTGCGAGGCGTAGTGGGCGAGCGCGGCCACCTTCCGCTCGACGTGCCGCTCCTCGAGGCCCACGTAAGCTTGGTGGTCGAAGTTGAAGTTGTTCCAGGGGATCTCGTAGCCGAGCACGGTCGTCCGCTTGAAGGCCCGCAGTCCCTCGGAGGCGATCACCTGGTGGTCCTGGTGGATGTCGCGCAGGCTGGGCATGAACACCGCGTCGGGCGGCCACTCCTCCCAGAGCCCGATCAGGAGCTCGAGTATCGCCTGCCGGTGCTCGGGGAAGGCGCGCACCTCGAAGTCCTGGACGACGAGCTGGCTCTCGGGAATGCCGATCTCGGCCGTCGCCGCGCGCACCTCGCGGGCAAGGGTGTCGGGAGGAAAGCCTTCCGGGAGCGACTTGGTCGCGATCGAGAACGCGACGTAGCGCACCTCGGTCCCCGCCTCTACAAGGCGGGCCATCGTCCCGCCGCAGCCGAACTCGCCGTCGTCCGTGTGCGGCGCGAGCACGAGCGCGCGCTTCCAGCCGTCGATCATCGGATCACCGACGGATGAGCATACGGCTATCGGCGGCGGCGGGCGGCGTCGATGAGGCTCGTGACCAGGAAGGCCGCAGCCGCGACGAGCACGATCGCGCCACCGGGAGGAAGGTCGCCGTAGTAGGCGATCGTCAGGCCTGCGAAGACGGAGGCCAGGCCGATTCCTATTCCGAGGAGCATCGACGAGCGCATGCTCCAGGCAACCCGCCCCGAGGCGATCACCGGAAGAACCATGAGGGCGGCGATCAGGAGGATGCCCACGATCTGCATCGAGAGCCCGATCGTGAGCCCTGCCAGACCGGCCACCAGCACGTTCAGCGCCCCGACCGGGACACCGGCGACGCGGGCGCCTTCCTCGTCCACGACCACGCCGACCAGCGCCCGGTAGAGCAGCGCGATCGCCGCCAGCCCGCTGAACCCGAGCACGGTCACCATCACGAGGTCCTCCCTCGTCACGCTGAGGATCGAGCCGAAGAGGAAGGCGAAGAGGTTGACGTTCAGGGCGCCTGCAGACGACGCGAGCACCACCCCCGCCGCCAGCCCCGTGTAGAAGAGGAGCGCGAGCGCCTGGTCGCCGACGGCCTTGTGCCGGGAACGCAGCCACTCGATGCCGACGGCGCCGGCGACCGCAGCCACGAGCGCGGTCAGGACGGGCGAGACGCCGAGGAGGTACCCGGCGGCCACACCGGCGAACGCGGTGTGCCCGACGCCATCCCCCACCAGGCTCATGTTCCGTTGGACGAGGAAGAAGCCGACGGTCGGCGCGAGGACGCCGACCACGGCGCCCGTCGCGAACGCCAGCCGCATGAACTCAGTGTCGAGCATGGGCGTGCGAGGGGTCGTGCCACTCGGCGGGGAGGGTACTGGGCGGCCCGTCGAAGACGATGCCGCCGCGCACGAGGACGAGACGCTCGACGATGCTCTCAACGGCTCCGAACTCGTGCGACACGTACAGCATCGTCACGTTGCGATCGCGGTGGAGGCGGTCGAGGAGCCGGGCCAGCGACTCCTGGGACCCTGCGTCGACGCCGGCGGTCGGCTCGTCCAGCACGAGCAGAGAAGGCTCACCGGCGAGCGCCTTGGCGATGAAGGCGCGCTGCTGCTGGCCGCCGGAGAGCTCCGAAAGCCGAGCGTCCGCGCGCTCGGAGAGCCCGACGTCCTGGATCGCAGCGTCGACGATCGCCCTGTCGCGGGAGCGCAGCGGGCCCAGAAGGCCGCCCTGCGCGAGGCGGCCCGCCGAGACGACCTCCCGGACCGTGACCGGGCCGTGGCCGCCGATCTGCGCCCGCTGCGCCACGTAGCCGAGCGTGGCCCGGCGCGAGAAGCGCTGCGAGGGCTCGCCGAAGAGGCGCACGGTGCCCGCGGTCGGCCTGAGCAGCCCGAGGACGAGGCGCACGAACGTCGTCTTCCCGCCCCCGTTGGGGCCCGCGACGGCAACGAACTCCCCCTCCTCGATGGACAGGCTCACGTCCGTGAGCACCGGCTGGCCGGGCCGATAGGCGAAGGAGACGCCCTCGAGCTCGACGGCGAGCGACTTCACCTCCGTCAGCTGCATCCCAGACCATCCCGCAGCGCCGCCAGGTTGGCCTCCATCACGGAGAAGTAATCCTCTCCGCGCGCAAGCTCGTCCTCGGTCAGCCCTTCGAGCGGGTTGAGCACGGCGGTCTTGGCGCCGGCCTCTCGCGCGACCGTCTCCCCGATCTCCGGCGAGAGGAGCGTCTCGGTGTACACGGTCGTGACGCCGCGGTCCTCCACCAGGTTCGCGATCGCCTCCAGGTCCCGCGGGCTCGGCTCGACCTCGGGCGAGAGACCCGTGATCGGGATAACCTCCAACCCGTAGCGGTCGGCCAGATAGCCGAACGCATCATGGGTGGTGACGAGCTCGCGGCGCTGGCAGTTCGCGAGCCCTTCGCGGTATTCCCCATCGAGTGCGCGCAGCTGGGAGGCGAGCTGCCGGGCAGGGGCCTCGCCTCCCAGCTCCGCGCCGATTCGCTCGACTGCCTGAGCGAACCGAATGGGGTCGAGCCAGACGTGTGGGTCCACGCCGTCGCCGCCGTCGTGGAGATCGAGCCCGGCGAGCGCGTCGATCGCCGGTGACGCCCGTGGTCTCGACGGCTTCCTCGACAGCGGGCTGGAATCCCTCGCCGAGGTAGAGGACGAGATCCGCGTCGCCGATCTCTTCCATCTCGCGCGGCGTGAGCTCGATGTCGTGCGGCTCCGCTCCCGCCGGGGTGAGGTTGGTCACGTCGACGCCGTCGCCCCCGACCTCCTCGGCTGCGAACGCAAGCGGGTAGAAGCCGGCCACGACCTCCTTGGTGCCCGGAGACGCGGTGGAGCCGCTGCCGCCGCTGCATGCCGACGCGACGCCTGCGAGAATCAGCCCGGTACAGGTGATGATAATGATTCTCGTTTTCACAACGGATGCTAGCATAGCGCCATGCCGAGCAAGGAGCAAGGTCAGGCTGTCGACGTGCTCGAAGGCGTCGGAGTGAGGCCCACCCGACAGCGCGTCGTCGTCCTTTCGGAGCTGATGAGCGAGCAGAACGACGTCACGGCCCAGGAGCTGCACGAGCGCCTGCGCGGTCGGGGGGAACGGCTGGGGCTCGCCACCGTCTACCGCACGCTCGGGCTCCTCTCGGACGAAGGCGTCATCGACGCGCTCTCGCACCGCCAGGGGGAGCTCTGCTACCGCTGGTGCGGCGAGGGCCACCACCATCATCTCGTCTGCTCGAGCTGCCACCACGTCGTCGAGCTCGACGACTGCGAGCTCGACCCCTGGCTCGAACGCATCTCGGAGACCCATGACTTCGTGACCACGGGCCACCGCCTGGAGGTCTCGGGTCTCTGCGGGTCCTGCCGGACCTGATCACCGGCGGATCCGAGCGGCCCTGCGTCTAATGTTCCGCGCTGAGACGTGACGGTGCATGGACGAGCTTGGCACAGCTGAAGTCGGAGCGTTATTCGGCGCCCTTGGCGCCGTGCTCGTCCTCATCGCCGACCGCCGCAGCGCTCTCCTCGGAGGCCTTGCCGCGCTGGTAGTGGCCGAGGCCTTGCTCGTCTCGGCCTCGGTCTCGGTCAAGCCAGTCCTCCTCGGGCTCGGGGTGGTCGCGCTGGCGCTGCTGGCCGTCGGCGCCGCGGTCTTCGTCCGCTATCCCGCCCTCGTCACGCCCGCCGTCCTCGCGGCCGCGCCGTTTCGGGCCCCGTTCGAGTTCGACACGGGAAACCGGTTCTTCGTGGCCGTCGCCGAGCGAGGAGATCTCGGCCGCTTGCTCCCCCTCTACGCGGTGCTCGGCGCCGCGGCGCTCGCCCTGGCGTGGCGCACCGTCCGCGGGGCACCGGTCGCGGTGCTGCCACGTCCCATCTCGATCCCGACGGCGGCCTTCATCGCCCTGGCCTGCCTGTCGCTCCTGTGGACGCTGAGCGAGCGCCCGGGAACGGACCTGCTCGCCTTCTTCCTGCTGCCCTTCGCCGTCCTTCTGGCCACCGTCGGTCGCGCGCCGTTCCCGGCCTGGATGCCGAAGGCCCTCGCCACGATCGCGGTCGCGCTGGCGTCGCTCTTCGCTGTCATCGGCCTCGTCGAGGCGACGACCCACAGGCTTCTCTTCGGCGCGCCCGCGGTCGACGTCTCGAACACGTTCAGAGCGTTCTTCCGCGTGACGTCGCTCTTCCGCGACCCGAGCATCTACGGGCGCCATCTCGTCCTCGCGCTCATCGTGCTCGTCACGGCGATGCTGCTCGGCCGGCTGGACGTCCGCCTCGGGGCTGCGCTCGTCGGGCTGCTCTGCGCCGCTCTCTTCTTCACGTACTCGCAGTCCAGCATGGTCGCGCTCTTCGTCGCGGTTCTCAGCCTCCTGGTCGCGATCACGCCCACCCGCCTCCGCGTCGTGCTGGCGGTCGCGGCTGTGGCGCTCGTGGCAGTCACGGCCGTGGCCGTCGCGGCTGAAGCGCACGACGAGTCGACCCGCCGCGCCACCAGCGGGCGCTCGACGCGCATCGAGGACGCGGCCCGCGCGGTCGCGGACCGGCCCGTGTTCGGCGCCGGCATCGGCAGCCAGCCCGTCGCCAGCCGCCGGCTGGCCGACCGCCAGGCCGGAGAGAAGGCATTCGTCTCGCACACGACGCCCCTCACGATCGGCGCGGAGCTCGGGGCCGTCGGCCTCCTGCTCTACGTGGCACTGCTCGCCGGAGCTGCGTGGACGATCGACCAGGTGCGGCGCCGGAACGCCGCGTTGGGGCTGACTCTCGGTGCCGCGCTGATCGCGCTCTTCGTGCACGCCCTGGCGTACAGCGGGTTCTTCGAGGATCCACTGACCTGGTTCATCCTGGCCGTCGCGTCGAGCTTCCTCGTGAGCGCCAGTGCCTCCGGCCGGGCGAGCACGCAGTGACTGAGCGCTCGAGGCTCGAGCTGAGCGTCTGGCCGCTCCTCGCCGCGCTGGCCGTGCTGGTGATCGTCGCCGTCCCCGAGCTCGGCTCCGACCCGTGGGAGTTCCAGCCGGGACCGCTCGAGCCGGGCGGCCCGCTGGGGTGGCTCGTGCGCATCGCCGACTCGGAGTGGGACGTCGGGCTGCTGCGGGCGTCAGCGCTCCTCGCCGGGCTCCTGGTCGCCGTGGCAGCTGCCGTCGCAACACGGGTCGACCGCTGGCGGCCGGCAGCGGCGATCGCCCTGACGGCCGTGGTCGTCGGGCTGCTGACCATCCCGGGCGTGCTGCTGCAGGTCGGGCTGCGCGACGCCTCGGAGCCATGGTTCTTCACGAACGACTCCACGTACCAGATCGAGCTCGCCGGCGACCTCGTGCTCGACGGAAACAACCCGTACGGGCACGACTACCGCTTCTCGGGCCTCGAGCGCTTCTACAGCCTCGACGGGACGGTCGGCGCTGCCACCCGCGAGGAGCAGGTCGCCCTCCGCCACTTCGCCTACTTCCCCGGCACCGTCTACACGGCCGCAGCGTGGCGACTCCTGCCGTCGCCGTTCGACGACTACCGCCTCTTCGTGCTTCTGGCGACGCTCGGCCTGCTCGGGGTGGCGCTCCTCTTCCCCGGACCGCTTCCGTGGAGGCTGGCCGCCGGCGCGGTGCTCGCCGCGAACCCGCTCGCGGTGCGCGCGGGATGGTTCGGAGTCGCGGACGCGCCGAGCATCCTCCTCGTCGTCCTCGCTTTCGCGCTCTGCGCCCGCTCCCGCTTCGCTTCGGCGGCGGCGTGCCTCGGTGTCGCGGTGCTGCTGAAGCAGTTCGCGCTCGTCGCAGTCCCGTTCATCGGGGCAGTGATCGCAACCAGTGGCCGGCCGAGGCGAGAGCTCTGGACGGCCGCGGCCTGGTTCGGCGCGGTCGTGCTCGCCGGCCTCCTCCCCTTCCTGATCGCGGATGCCGTCGCGCTCTACGACGACACGATCGCCTACGGCGCGGACACGTACAGGATCATCGGCTACGGCGTGGCCGGGATTCTGGTCGAGCTCGGCGTCATCGGGAGAACGGACCCGTACCCCTTCGCCCTCCTGGCGGCGCTGATCTGGCTGCCTGCCACCGCCTGGCTCGTCTGGAGCCAGATCCGCTCGCGCGAGCTCTGGCTCGCCGCGGTCGGCTTCGCCATCTCGATCTTCGTGCTCCTCTACATCGGCCGGGTCCTGCAGAACTCGTATCTCGTCTGGCCGCTCGCGGGCGCGACCGTCGCCGCCCTTTTGGCCGCCGGGGCCCGGGCCACGCGAGACGCTAGGACAGGATGAGAACGGGCTCGGGGGCGCTCCGCGGGCCGACGTTGCCGGCCAAGTCGCGGCCGGCTATCGAGAGCTCGTGCGGACCCGGCTCGGCGGCGGCCCCGTCGACGCTCCCGTCCCACTCGATCTTGCCCCGCCTGCCTCGCTCGCCCAAGGCAGCCTCGACGCCGTCGACGTACAGGATCGGCTGGCCGGCCTCGCTGAGCTCATAGGTCACCACCACCTGCTCGCCCGGCGACGCCGAGCTCGGTGAGACGCGCTCGATCGACGCCACCGGCGCAACGGTGTCGAGGACGATCCGCTGGGGGAAGACGAGCGTGGTGTCCTCCTTGCCGGTGTGGATGACCACGCGGTAGCGGCCGTCGGAGGCGAGCCGCCCGGCATCCGTCCGCCCGTCCCACTCGAACCTGATCGTCCCCGGCTCGAGACGCCGGCGCCGGACAAGGGTGCGCACGGATCGGCCGCTCTCCGTGAGGATGCGCACGGTCACCGTCTCCGGCTTCGCCAGCCGGAAGCCGACCGTCGCCGTGGCCTTCTCGCATTCGCACACCGGGGAGAAGAAGTGCGTCGTCTTGGGCTTGGAGATGGTCCCGCGCGCGAGCTTCTGCCGCTCGGTGTAGGCGAACGCGACCGCCGTCGCCGCGAGCAGGATGAGGGCGATCGCGACCGCGGCGCGGCGGGACGTGCGACCGGCGGAGCCGTCGGAACCGGAGAGCATCGGACGGGACGGTAGTCGATGAGGCCTCCGCTCCGACCTGTTGGCTAGCCTGGGACGCTCACCCGCCTGTCATGCGAAAGCCCCTCCTCATCGCCGCCGGCGCCCTCGCGCTCCTCCTCGCCGGAGGGGCGGTGGCTGCGTTCGTGCTCACCCGCGACGAGCCGGCGCCCCCTGTGATCCGCGGCTCCGCCACCGTCGAGTTCGACACCTCGGAGGAGCCTGCGGCCAGCACGGAGGAGATCCCGACGGAGACAGACGGGGAGGCCGAGGTGATCGAAGAGCCCTGGCCGACCTACGGGTACGACGTCGCGCGCACGCACGTGGCGCCCTACGTGCACCGCCCGCCGTACCGTCGCCTCTGGAGGTTCAAGGCCGGCGACAACATCATCGAGTTCCCGCCCACGATCGCCTACGGCAATGTCTACGTCTCCCAGATCGAAGGAAATCTTTGGGCACTGGATGCGGAGACCGGGCGGCAGGTCTGGCACCGCTGGTTCAAGGGCCACTGCCAGGCGACGTCGCCGACGGTGGCCAACGGGATCGTCTACCAGCCGCTCCTGCCCAGAGCGTGCGGGAGGCGAAGCGAGGCCGGGGCGGTGGTCGCGATCGACGCACACACCGGCAAGGACGTCTGGCGCTTCGACGGGCCGCCGAGCGAGTCGACAGCGCTGGTCGTCGGCGACACCGTCTACTTCGGCTCCTGGGATCACAATCTCTACGCGCTCTCCGCCAGGACCGGAAAGCTGCGCTGGAGGTTCAAGGCCGACGAGGAGCTGAACAGCGCGCCTGCCTACGCCAATGACACCGTCTACGTCGGCTCCGACGGCGGCCGGGTCTTCGCGGTCGCCGCGACGTCGGGGAAGCTGCGCTGGCAGGCGGAGGCCATCCGCCGGGAGTACTTCTACGCGACGCCCACGGTCGCATACGGGCGGGTCTTCATCGCCAACACGGACGGCACCGTGTACGCCTTCGGCGCGAAGACGGGCAACCTGCTGTGGGCCCAGCGCGCGGGCACCTACGTCTACACCGCCCCGGCCGTCTGGGACAAGACCGTCTACGTCGGCTCCTACGACGGCAACGTCTACGCCCTCGACGCGGCTACCGGAGACGTCCGCTGGACCTATGACTCCCCCGCCGCTATCCACGGGGCACCGACAGTGATGGCCGGGCTCGTCTACTTCGCCAACTGCGGCACCTGCGGCAGGAACGCGACGCGCTACGTCGAGCAGAAGAAGAGATTCCGTCAGACATTCGCCCTCAACGCACGGACGGGCAAGCTGGTCTGGACCTTTCCGGACGGAAAGTGGTCCCCGATCGTCGCCGACCAGGAGCGCGTGTATCTGACCGGCGCCGGAATTGTCTACGCGCTCGAGCCCTGCGGCCGCGGCAGCGAGCCCGGCTGCCGCTAGTCGTTCCGGTAGGCCTCGATCAGGATCTCGGCGACCTCGGGACGCGTGAACTCCTCGGGCGGCAACTGCCCTTCGGTGAGGAGCTCCCGCACCTTGGTGCCCGAGAGGAAGACGTGGTCGTCGCCCCCGTGCGGGCAGGTCTTCGGCGTCGCCATCTGGCCGCAGACCTTGCACCAGAAGGAGTGCTCGAAGAACATCGGCTCGATGTCGAGCTCGTGCGGCTCCAGCTCGTCGAAGATGAGCTGGGCGTCGTAGGTCCCGTAGTAGCTGCCCACACCCGCGTGGTCGCGCCCGACGATGAAGTGCGAGCAGCCGTAGTTCTTGCGGCAGATCGCGTGCCAGATCGCCTCGCGCGGGCCGGCGTAGCGCATCGCCGCCGGGAAGGCAGAGACGACGACGCGGTTCGCGGGGTAGTAGCCCTCGGTCAGCACGCGGTAGGCCTCGACGCGCACCTCTACGGGCACGTCGTCGGACTTCGTCGCGCCGACGAGCGGGTGGATGAGCAGCCCGTCCACGGTCTCGAGCGCGCACTTGGTCAGGTACTCGTGCGCCCGGTGGATCGGGTTTCGGGTCTGGAAGCCGACCACGCGCTTCCAGCCGCGCTCTGCGAAGAGCGCGCGGGTGTCGGCGGGATCCTTGTGCAGCTCCGGGAAGCCGGGCTCGAGCCGGTCGAAGACGGTGACCGCGCCTGCGAGGTAGGAGCCTTCCTGCGCATAGAGCTGCGCGACGCCCGGATGGTCGGCGTCGGTCGTCCGGAAGCACTGCTCGGCCTCGTGCTCCTTGTCGTAGGAGTAGACGTCATCGACCTCGAGCACCGCCAGCGGCCGGCCGGTCTCGTCGGCGAGGGCGACCCGGTCGCCCTTGGGCGCCCCGGCCACGGACAGGCAGACGGGCAAGGCCCAGGGAAGCCCGTTCGCGAGCCGCATCGACTCGACGACGCCCTCGTAGTCCTCGCGGCCCATGAAGCCGGTGAGGGGCGAGAGCGCGCCCGAGGCAAGCATGTCGAGGTCGGCCAGCTCGCGGGAGGTGAGCGTGACCAGCTCGAGCGAGTCGAGGTCATCCGGGCGTCCCCCCGTGCGCTGGACGAGGACGCCGCCGTGCGGCCTGATCAGATGGTCGGTCGTGACGGCGCTCACGCGCGGACCTCGGCGCCGATCAGCCCGAGCGCCTCGAGCTGCTCGACGACGATCCTGGCGCTCTCCTCGGGGGTCTGCGCCTCCGTGTCGACGACGATCTCCGGGCTCTCGGGCTCCTCGTACGGGTCGTCGACCCCCGTGAAGCCCTTGATCTCCCCGGCAAAGGCCTTCGCGTAGAGGCCGTTGACGTCGCGGCGGGCGCACTCCTCGACGGACGCCTTCACGAACACCTCGACGAACGGGCCGAACTGCTCCACCAGGTCGCGCGCCTTCCGGCGCGTCTCGACGTACGGGGAGATGGCGGCGGTGATGACGGCGGCGCCGTGGCGCGTGAGGCGCGAGGCGACCCAGCCGATGCGCTCGATGTTGGTGTCGCGGTCTTCTTTCGAGAAGCCGAGGCCCTTCGACAGGTGCTGGCGGATGCTGTCGCCGTCCAGGTACTCCACGAGGTGGCCTCGCTCGTCGAGCGCGGGGCCCACGAGATGCGCGATCGTGGACTTGCCAGAGCCCGAGAGCCCCGTGAACCAGAGCGTGAACCCGCCGCCGCGCGCGTGATCGGATTCGGGGTGCTCGTGGGCGAAGAGATTGTCGCTCAACCGTTGTGCCTCCTAGGTGTCCTTCTGCTCGACGTGGATGCCGCACTCAAGCTTCATGACGGGGGAACCCATGGGTTCGCCCGTGAGCCCCCTCCTTCTCTCGTGCGTCTGTCAGTTGCCCTCCGTAACGTGGATGCCGCACTCAGCTTGTCGGAGCCCGCCCAGCGGCCCGCGCGCTCCTCCTCGTCCGGCCTCGTGGGCCGGGTGCACGGGATGCAGCCGATCGAACGGTAGCCGACGTCGTGCAAGGGGTTGTAGGGAATGTCGTTCCGCACGATGTACTGCCACACGTCCTTCTCGCTCCAGTCCGCGAGCGGCTGAACCTTCCAGACGCCGTAGCGCTCCGAGCGCTCCACCTTCCTGGCGCTCGCCCGGGAGGGCGACTGCTCGCGGCGGATGCCCGAGACCCAGGCATCGTACGGCTCCAGCGCCTGGATCAGCGGCTCGACCTTGCGGATGTGGCAGCAGCGGTCGGGGTTCGTCTCCCACAGGTTCGGGCCCTCGAGCTTGTGCTGCTCCGCGATCGTGATCACCTCGGGCACGATCAGGTTGAGCCCGTAGCGCGCGACGAGCCGCTCACGGGTTTCGTACGACTCCCGGAAGAAGAGCTGCGTGTCGAGCTCCACGATGTCCACGTCCAGACCGAGCTCCGAGATCATGTGCACGAGGACGGACGACTGCTTCTGCCACGAGCACGAGAGGCAGAGCCGCTCGCCGAACTCCTCGGACGCCCAGCGGAGGACGTCCTCGGCCGGCAGGGCCTCGATCTCGGCGTCAGTCAGCGAGAGCTGCAGGCTCGTCACGCAGGAGCACCTCCTTCAGGGTGTCGGCGCGCAGCCCGAGGCGGAGCGTCTCGAGCGGGATGACCTCGCCCGGCGGGATGTTGCCGAGGTTCACCTCGGGCCCGAACTTGCGAACGAACCACGCCTGCGAGGCCTTCGTCGGGGCTTCGAAGATGACGTCGGCCGGGTCGATGTCGTGGACGATCTCGTCGATGAGGCCCGTTCGCATCTCGCCGGTGGGCCGGTAGATGCCGGCGTTCCCGCCCTCCCGGCCCTCGGTGATGGCCTTCCACGCTCCGGCGTCAAGGTCCTCGCGCATCCACTCGACCCACTGGTAGGGCGCGTACACGACCTCCGAGTCCTTGGAGCCGACCTCGGAGAGCACGACGAAGTCCTGCGCGAAATCGGCGATCAGCTCCAGCTTGCGCTCGCGCGGGAGGTCGATCGTCCCGTCGGAGATTTCGACGTGGGCGAGGCGGTTCGTGGAGAGCCAGCTCTTGTATTCGTCAAGCTTGCCGCGGGCGACGACGGCCTCGAACAGCGTCCCGCCGCAGACGACGGGCGTCTCGAACGAGCGGTACAGGGCGATCTTCTTCTCGAGGTTGTTCGTCACATACGAAGTGCCCCAGCCGAGCTTGACGATGTCGACGTACTCGCCTGCGGTGTCGAAGAGACCCTCGATGTCGCGCAGGTTCATCCCCTTGTCCATGACGTGCGTGAGCCCCTTCACACGCGGCTTCGGCGAGCGCGCGGGCACGTCGAGGAAGTGGTCGGGCCTAAAGTCGTTCATAGAGCGCCTCCAGCTTCTTGCGGGCGGATTCCTGGACGTCGTGGTAGAGCGAGGTGCCGTGGGCGTCGATGGCGACCGTCAGCGGGCCGAAATCCTTGACGCGGAACTTCCAGAGGCACTCGGGCATGAGCTCCTCCCAGTAGACCTCCTCGATCTCCTCGATCTGGGTGGTCTCGAGGGCAGCAGCCCCGCCGACGATGGCGAAGTAGACCATCCCGAGCCGCTGCATCGGCTCGATCGCCTCGTCGGGGAGGCCGCCCTTGCCGCAGATGGCGCGCACGCCGTAGTCGCGGCCGAGCGGCTCCGTGAAGCGCACCATGCGCGCGCTCGTCGTCGTGCCGATGCAGACCTTCTCGTACTTGCCGTCGGCTAGCTTGCGCACGCCCGGCGCCGTGTGCAGGAGGAAGGCGCCGTCGAGGTCCAGGGGCGGCTCGATCCCCTGGTCGAAGATGCGGACCTGGGTGCGGTCGCGGATGCCGATGATGTGGCCGTCGACGAGGACGGAGTCGCCGGCCCTGAGCTCGCGGATCTGCTCCTCGGACGCAGGGAAGGTGAGGCGGCGCTCGGCCATCAACTGGCTCCCGAAGACGTGTCAGGGGTCAGACCCCGGCCGTGGCCGGAAGGGACCTGGACGCTGGCCGTTTGCAGGTTTTTCATCTCCGCTGCCGTCCGAGCGGCCCCGTCCTCGGAAGACGTGTCAGGGGTCAGACCCGGGCCGTGGCTGGAGAGGACGATCATCAGGCCTCCCGGTCGTAGTCGACAGTGCCGTCGGCGCTTACGTGCGCGCTGGCCCTGCGGGCGGCCCAGCACTGGTAGTTGACGGCCACTGGGTTCAGGGTCATGTGCGTGTCCGCGTGCTCGACGTGGCACTGGAGGACGGTGACGTCCCCGCCCAGCCCCATCGGGCCGATTCCGGTCTCGTTGAGCAGATCCTTGAGCTCGTCCTCGAGCTGCGCGACGAGTGGGTCCGGGTTGCGCGTGCCGACCGGCCGCGCGATCGCCTCCTTGGCGAGGTGCATCGCGTAGTCGGCAGAGCCCCCGATCCCGACGCCGACGATCCCGGGCGGACAGGGCTTCCCGCCGGCGCCCACGATCGAGTCGAGCACGAAGCGCTTGATCCCCGCGACGCCGTCGGCCGGGACGCACATCTTCAGGAAGCTCATGTTCTCGGAGCCGGAGCCCTTGGGCACGCACTTGACGTCGAGCCCGTCCCAATCCGGCACGAAGTCCCAGTGGACGATGGGGATGCGGTAGCCCACGTTCTGGCCCGTGTTCTCGCGGGTGAGCGTGTGCACGGTGTTGGAGCGCAGCGGATGCTCGATCGTCGCGCGCTCGGTGCCGTCGTAGAGCGCCTGGTAGATACGGGCCGGGTGGAGCGGGAAGTGCTCGCCCACGCGGCAGTAGTAGACCGCGATGCCCGTGTCCTGGCACACGAGGTTCCTCTCCTCCTCCGCCACCTCGACGTTCCTCAGGATCGTCTGCAGGACCCGCTGCCCCGGCACCGAGGTCTCCGTGGCCGCCGCCTCGGCGAGCGCGTCGCGCAGATCCTGCGGGATGTCCTTCAGCGCCCAGACGTAGAGGTACGCCGCGGCGCCCTCGATGACCTTCTCCAGATCGGTGGCGATTGCCATCAGCCCCTCGCTCTCTCGGCGGCGGCCTTGCCCGCGCGGCGCCCGAAGACACAGCATTCGAGCAGGGAGTTGCCCATCATCCGGTTGCGGCCGTGCGTGCCGCCGGCGATCTCGCCGCAGGCGAAGAGCCCTTCGACGGTGGTCTCGCCGCGCTCGTCGATCGTGAGCCCGCCGTTCTGGTAGTGGAGCACGGGGAAGGTGAAGATCGGCTCGGCCAGCGGGTCGATCCCGGCGGCCCGGTAGCGGCGGAGCATGTACGGCAGCGAGATCTCGGCGTCCTCGGGAGAGATCCGCGTCGTGTCGAGCCAGACCGCGGGACGGCCGTCCGGCGTCTCGACTCCGCGGCCATTCTCGACCTCGTCGAAGATCGCCCGGGAGACCTCGTCGCGCGGCCCGAGCGAGTCGGTGAACTCCTCGCGCTCGGCGTTCAGCAGCACCGCGCCGTAGGCGCGCGTCGTCTCCGGAATGGAGTAGCCCTGCATTCCCTCGGGCCAGGCACCGCCGTTCGGGTGGTACTGCAGCGCATCGAGGTCGCGCGCTTCGGCGCCGAGCCCGAGCGCGATCTCGGTCACCTCGCCGGTGGCGCCGGGGTGGTTCGTGGTCAGCTCGCCGCGCTCCTCTGCCTCGCGGAAGCAGCGGCCGCCGGCCGCGAGCACGACGGCTCCGGCATCGATCTCGTGCTCGCCGCAGCGCGCGCGCCAGCCGCTCTCGGTCTGCTCGAGCCCGGCGAGCGGCGACTTCGGGAGCGTGAGCGCGCTCGAGCCCTCGACGGCCTCGCGCAGGGCACTCGTGATCGCGAGACCCGTGCGGTCGCCGACCTGGAGGAGGCGCTTGCGGCTCGCGCCGCCGCAGCGGGCGAGGCGGTAGCCGCCGTTCGAGCGCGTGAACTGGACACCGTGCTCCTCGAGCCACTGGATCGTGCCCGGAGCCTCCGACGTGAGGACGCGTACGAGGCCCATGTCGGCGGTCTCGTGCGAGCTCCGCCAGACGTCCTCCGCATGGATGTCGGGCGAGTCGTCCTCGCCGAAGGCCGCCTGGATCCCGCCCTGGGCCTTGGCGGAGTTGCAGGACTGGATCGACGCCTTGGCCGCGAGAGCGACGCGCGCGCCGGCGCGCTCGGCGGAAAGGGCCGCCGCGAGCCCGGAGGCGCCGCTTCCGACCACGAGCACGTCGACGGAGATGGGCTCGCCCATGACGGGTCGCACTATACCATCGTTTTGCTAATTCCACACATATGAATACCTTATGTGTCTGACTCGGGCGGAAGCGGGCGGTCAAGCAGCCGTGGCAGCCGGTCGATAACGAATTCGTGGTTCGCACGTTCGGTCTCATCTCGGTGCTCGTGACGCTCGCGGTCGTGGGCTACCTCTACACGCAGTCGGCCGGCGAGGCCGTCCAGCCCACCGGCGGAAACGTAGTCCAGGACATGGCCGTCGACGCCGCCGCCGACGCAACGCTGCTCACCGCCCGCACGGGCGTGGAGTCGTTCTTCGCCGCGACCGGGACCTACGTCGGCGCGACCGTCCCCACGGGAGTCACGCTCGTGACCGTGGACGCCGCTTCCTACTGCGTCCAGGTGGGAACGGGCACGACCACCAGGCACCTGACGGGCCCGGGCGGATCGCCAGCGCCCGGCCCCTGCATCGCGTCCTAGCCGGACGCCGTCGCCCCGACGTCCTTCAGGCTGCCGTCGCGCTCGGTGTCGCGTACCCCGGGCACGAACAGGAACGAGATGGTGGCAATCGACGCGGCGACACCGGCGACGACCAGGGTCGTCTGCGCGCCGAGCCCGGCGGACACGGGGCCGGTGAGCGCGAACGAGATGGGCACCAGGCTGGTCGAGATGAACCAGTCCAGGCTGGTCACGCGGCCCAGCAGCTGGGTGGGGACGAGGCTCTGCACGAGCGTTCCCCAGACGACCATCCCGGCTGTGAAGGAGGCGCCCTCGAGCAGGCTGATCGCCAGGAGCTGCCAGACCGAGCCCGCGAGGCCGAAGCCGACGAGCGCAAGCGACCCGATCGTCCACGCGCCGTACATGAACGTGATGTGCCGGCGCGGGAGCCCGCGCTGGCCCAGGATCAGGGCGGCCAGGATCGAGCCGACGCCGCCGCAGGCGAGCACCAGGCCGAAGTCGTTGGCGCCCCCTCCCAGCTCGTTGCGGACGCGGTAGGGGACGAGGACCTCCACCGGGCCCCAGTAGGCGAGCAGGAAGACGGCGGCGCCGATCAGCGTCGCCCAGAGCCAGGCGTGGGCCCTGACGAATACGAGCCCCTCTCGCAGCTCACGCAGGAACGAGATCCCGGCCTCCTCGGCCTCCCGGCGCACAACGCTGCGGTGCCGGATGAGAGAGATGGCCGTCGCGGAGGCGAGGAACGTGACGGCGTCGAGGATGAACGCCTCGCCGGGGCCGAAGGCGGCCACCAGCCACCCGCCCAGGGCGGGACCGACAAGCAGGAACGCGAAGGGCCGGATGAACTGGTCGAGCGAGTTGGCCTGGAGCAGGAGGCGGCGCGGCACGATCTGCGGCACGATCGACGTGAACGCAGGGCCGAAGAACGCCTCGCCGGTGCCGAAGACGGCCGCCAGCGCGATCAGGTGCCAGAGCTCGATCGCCCCGGTGAGCGAAAGGACTCCGATCGTGGCGGCGGCCCCCGCGCGCACGACGTCGGCGACGATCATGATCCGGCGGCGCTCGAACCGGTCCGAGACGACGCCGCCGAGCAGCACGAAGATGCCGACCGGCAGCGTCCAGGCCACGCCGACGAGCGAGAGCGCCGTCGGCGAGTCCGAAAGCGCGTAGACCTGCCACGCGAGCGCGACCACGTAGACGCCGTCGCCGGCCAGGGAGACGGCCGCTCCCGCCCAGAGCAGGGCGAAGTCCCTCACCCTCAGCGGGCGCAGGATGCCGACGCGCGACAACCGGCCGCTCTCGAATGTCCGTCCCAGGTCCATCGGCGCTCAGTAGGAGGTCTTCCTCAGCGAGCGGGCAAAGCGTCGGCGCTCCTTGCGGGCCTCCGCCAGCGCCCGAAGGTCGGTCTTCAGCTCGAGGTGGCGCAGCTCGCCCTGCAGCTTGCGGTAGCTCTCCAGCCGCTCGGTCGCGAGGCGGCCGTCGGCCAGTGCGGCTCGAACGGCGCAGCCGGGCTCGCTCTCGTGGGCGCAGTCGACGAAGCGGCACGCCGCCGCCAGCTCCGTGACGTCGGCAAACGTCTCCTCCACGCCTCCCCCGGCGTCCCAGAGGCCGAGCTCGCGCATGCCGGGTGTGTCGAGGACGAGCCCGCCGCCCGGAAGAGGGACGAGCTCGCGGTACGTGGTCGTGTGCCTGCCCTTGCCGTCGTCGCGGATCTCCTGGACGTCCTGGCGCTCCCAGCCGACCAGCCGGTTCAGGAGCGAGGACTTGCCGACGCCCGACGAGCCGAGCAGCGCGACGGTGCGGTTTCCGGCGAGGTACGGCCCGAGCTCTTCGAGCCCGGCGCCGGCGAGGCAGCTGACCACGTGCACAGGCGCGCCGAAGGCAATCGACTCGACCTCGGCCAGGTCGGCCTCCAGATCGGTCGCCAGGTCGCTCTTGTTGAGGACGATCACGGGCTGCGCGCCGCTCTCCCAGCCGGCGGCGAGGTAGCGCTCGATCCGGCGGACGCTGAGATCGCCGCCGAACGCGCTGACGAGGAAAACCACGTCGACGTTTGCGGCCACGACCTGCTCCACCGCCTCCTCCCCGGCGGCCTTGCGCGAAAACGCGCTCGCCCGCCCGAGAACGGCGTGGATCGTCGCCACTTCGGCGTCGGGCGAGTTGTCGACTGCGACCCAGTCGCCGACGGCCGGGAACTCCGCCACCGAGGCCGCGGCGTGGCGGAGGCGGCCGGCAACCTCGGCCCGGCACTCGCCGCCCTCGGTGTAGACGACGTATGCGCCGCGGTGCTGCGCGGCCACGCGCGCCGGCGCGAGCCCGTTCGCAGCGTACGGCTTGAACTGCTCTTCTCGGCTCGGGCTCCACCCGAGCGCGGTCATGTCGAACGACAACCTGAGACTCCTTTGCTTGCAGGGGCTGAGAACGCGGTTCCGCGCGGTCTCGAGCGTTGTTTCGGAGGCTCGGCTGCTAGAAGTAGCCGTCGGGACCGCGCAAGGACGACATTGGGGCAACTTCCATTGTCGGCCTCCTTTCGTCGCGGTTCCGGTCGGGTCCAGGGTACCCGACGCGAGCGACGTTGTCAGCCGCCGAGGCCGCCGAAGACGGCGAACGGGTTCTGGGGGCTGACCTCCCAGACCATGGCGCCACCCGGCTCGACCTCGACCTCCGCACCCTCGGGAGCCTCTGCGCGGAGACGCTCCGCAAGCGCGATCGCCTCGTCCTGGTTGACGGCTCCGACCAGGAGAAAGGTCGCGCGCCTGGTCACCGGAATGCCCTCCGCCTCGAGCCGGTCGGCGAGCTCGTCCGTCGCCTCGCGGCTCGACAGCGAGACACGCACCTCCCACTCCGCGTGCCCGCTGGCGAGCGACTCGGCCGCCTCACGCTCCTGCTGGCGCTCGTGCTCGGCCTGGATCTCAGCATCGGTGCCGGGGAGCGGGATGCCGGCGTCCTTCCAGTCCTGCTCGACCGGATGCCAGCGCTCCAGCGCGATCCGCGCCGCGCGGCCCTCGGAGGAGAGCAATGCCCGGACGACCCCATCCGCGTCCCGGGCGAGCTCCTCGGTGTCCGCATAGAGAAACACTCGCGGGCCGTCGCGGCTCACGGCGACCCGGCCGGCGAGGCGCTCGCGCTCCTCCGACTGGAAGCGCCGAGCCGACAGCCACTCGACCAGCTGGGTGCCGTCGCCCTCGTCGTCGAAGTCCACAGTGATGCGCCAGTCGTCGGCCACGAGCGAATTCCTACCAGACTGCGCGCAGGAGGTCGGCGATCTGCTGCGGCGAGGCCGGGCGTGGATTGGCCTTCGCCCCGGCGCGCTTCGCGGCGGCTTCTGCCACGACCGGCAGCTCCGACTCCGGGACGCCGAGGTCCCGCAGCCGCTCGAAGCCCGCCAGTCGCGCCAGTTCCTCCACCTTTCCCGGCGCGTCGCCGGCGTTCCCGATCGCCTCACCGAAACGGGCGATCTCGCCGGAGGCAGCCGACTCGTTGAAGCGCAGAGCCTGCGGCAGGCAGATCGCATTGAGCGCGCCGTGCGAGATTCCGTAGCGGCCGCCGAGCGCCTGCGCCAGTGCGTGCCCGAGGCCGAGACCTGCCCCGGCGAGCGCCGCGCCGGCATGCATCGCGCCCTCGAGCAGCTCGCGGCGGGCTACGCGGTCGCTCCCGTCGGCGAGCACCCGCGGGAGCGAGGCGGCGATCAGGCGGGCGCCGGCGAGCGCCTCTCGGTCGGCTTCGGGATTCCGGCCCGCCACGTAGAGGGCCTCCGCGCAGTGCGCCAGCGCGTTGAGCGCCGTACCGCCGCTCTCGCCCGCCGGGAGGCCGAGCGTCAGCTCCGGGTCGTAGACGATGCCCTCGACGCGGGCACCGCCGCCGCCGACCTTCACCCCGCGCTCCTCGTCGCGGACGCCGAAGCCCGGAGTCCACTCGGCGCCCGAGTAGGTCGTCGGAACGGAGACGACCGGCAGGCCCGTTCCGGCGCTCACCGCCTTGGCGGTGTCGATGGCGCTGCCACCCCCGAGTGCGACGAGCCCGTCGGTACCGCCCGCCGCGGCGGTCGCCTCCTCGACGGTCTCCATCGGAACGTGCTTCCGAACGCCGGCATAGCGAGCGGCCGCGGGGAGCTCCAGCTGGTCCCAACGCCGCGTCGTGATCAGGAGCGGCTCCTCGATCCCGAGCTCGGCGAGCACGTCGGGATAGCTCTTGATCCCCCAGCGGACGATCATGCTGCCCGTTCGCGCGCAAAGTCCAGGAAGGCCTCCGCCGCGCGCGTGGGCGGGCGCCCTTTGGCGCGGACGACGTAGAGCTGGCGGGACGGCTCCACCCCGGCGACGCGCGCCGAGGCGAGCGTCCCCGCCGCGAGCTCGCCCTCGACGGCCGTGCGGGAGATGAAGGTGACGCCGTAGCCGGCGGCGACCGCGCTCTTCACCGACTCCTGCAGGCCGAGCTCGAGCTTCGGCTCCAGGCTGCGAAGCCTGAGGCCGGCGCGGCGTAGCTCCTCCTCGACGACCTGACGGACACCGGCCCCTTCCTGCATGACCACGAGCGTCTCGGCGCGCAGGTCCTCCAGCGAGATCTCCCCGCCGGCGGCCGGGTGCCCGGGCGGGACCGCGAGCACGATCTCGTCGCGGGCCAGCGGCTCGAAGACGAGCGACCGGTGGCGCCGCAGGGCGCCGACCACGCCCAGCTCGACCTCGCGCCCCGCAACACGCTCGATCACGGCGTGGGTGTCCCCGATCGAGAGCGCGACGCTGAGCTCGGGGTGCTCGCGCTGGAACTCGCAGAGGAGAAGCGGCACGAGGTGCGCGCCCGGCCCGGTGGAGGCGCCGAGCGCAAGCGTCCCGGTCAGCTTCCCCCCGTCCGCAGCGGCCACCTCGTCCAGCAGCTGCTCCTCGAGCTGGAGGATGCGGTGGGCGCTGCGGTAGAGGCGCTTTCCCGCCTCGGTCGGCTCGACGCGCCGGCCCGAGCGGTCGAGGAGCTGCTGCCCCAGCCGCTCCTCGAGCGCGCGCACCTGCAGGCTGACCGCAGGCTGCGTGACCCCGAGGCGCTCGGCGGCCTGCGAGAAGCTTCGCCGATCGACGACGGCGCAGAAGGCCGCCAGCTGACGCGTATCCATATAAGGACACCTTATACCTGGAGGAGTCCGGCCACCGACCTAGACTCCGGGGCCGATGCGGGTTTGGATCGACATCACTGGACCGGCCCACGTGCTCGTGTTCCGGCCGCTCGTCGAAGTGCTTCGCGAACGCGGCGCCGAGGTGGAGATCACCACGCGGGAGTTCAGCCAGAACGTGGAGCTGCTCCGGCTGCACGGCATGGACGCGACCGTCGTGGGCACGCACGGCGGGCGCTCGCGGGTCGGCAAGGCGGCGACGATGGCGACGCGCCTCGGCGCGCTCGTGCGCTGGGCGCGGCCACGCCGCTTCGACGTCGCGCTGGCCCATGCCTCGCACCATTTGACGCTGGCCGCGCGCGCGCTCCGGATCCCCAGCTCCACCACCTTCGACTACGAGTTCGCGACCGTCCAGCACCAGCTCGGCTGCCGCGCTGCGAACGTCGTCCTCGTCCCCGAAGCGATACCTCCCGAGCGGCTCGAGCGCTACGGGGTGCGGCCTCCCAAGCTGCGCCAGTACCCAGGCCTGAAGGAGGAGTACTACCTCTCCGACTTCGAGCCGGACCCGGGTGTGGTCGAACGTCTCGGACTCGACCGGGAACAGGTGCTCGTCGTCGTCCGCACGCCGTCCGACTACGCCCTCTACCACCGCAACCCCAGCCCGCTCTTCCCGGCGCTGCTCGAACGGCTCGGCCGCGACGAGTCGGTGCAGGCGGTCGTCCTGGCGCGCACGCCTGAGCAGCGGGCCGAGGTCGCGGCCCGCAACCTGCCGTCGCTCGTCGTCCCGGAGCACGCGGTGGACGCGCAGAGCCTGATCGCCGTCTCCGACCTGGTCGTCTCGGCCGGCGGGACGATGAACCGCGAGGCGGTCGCGCTCGGCGTCCCCGTGTACACGACCTTCGGAGGCCGGATCGGAGCCGTCGACGAGGCGCTGCTGCGCGAGGGGCGGCTGCGGCAGCTGGCCGACCCCGGAGAGCTCGAGCTCGTCAAGCGCGCCCAGGAGGGCGCGGGCCGCGTTCGCCGCGACCCGCACCGCTTCCTGGACCTCCTCTTGCCGGTCTAGCTGTGTGGGATCTTGATCGCCAGTAGCTGCCCGTCCTCACCGGTCGAGCTGTTCGGAACGAGGCTGGGCCCCGGCTGGGCCATGACGGAGCTGTGCGCCTGCACGTCCACGAGCCACCAGTCTTTGCCGAGGAGCGTCTGCGCGTTGATGACGCCCGACGACTCCCACGTACCCGGGCGGAGCGGCGCCGGCGTGTTCGCGTACGCGACAGGCCGCACCGTGCCGGACTGGATGTCGTAGACGAGGATCCGGCCGTAGCCCGGGTCGGTGGGCCGGCCCGGAATCGTCCCGGCCGGTCCACGGTGCTCGGAGTTGCGGTCTTCCTGGATGACCACGGACTGCGAGGACGTGTCGATGTTGTCCGGGTTGACCAGGTCGTCTCCGGCGTCCCCGTCGAGGAGCAGCGTGATCGACGCCTTGGTCGGATCGGACGGGTTGATGCTCATCTTGTACATCCGCCCCTTCACGCTCTCCGACGCGAGGCGCCCGGTGTCCGTGAAGTACACCTCGCCGGTTCGTTGCCGGGCGAGCGCAGCGTCCTCGAGACGGACGAACTTGAACGCCCCCTTGGCATCGGACGCACGCTCGAGCGTGTCGCCGTTCGCGTTCTCGGCCTGCGTGAGCGGGACGAAGCTCACCCTGGAGCGTCTGGCCCTTGTGGATGTCGTTCGTCGAAGGAACTCCGTCGAGCGTCCCGGTCGCCTTCCAGACGTAGAGGGAGCCCTGAGTGCCCGCGATAGCGCCCTTCCAGGACTTGGCGATGTACGCGTACAGGTACGCCGCGATGTACGGCTGCGCGGTCGTCGGCTCGCGGAAGTCGTCGTCGGTCGTGAGGAAGAACGCCTTCGAGACGCGCGGGACCGGAACGACGTTCTCGTGCAGGATGTGCCCGAACTGCTTGGTCTCGACCCAGTCGCCGGTTACCACGTCCATGGCGATCGAGCTGCCGTCGTGACCCGACGTCGGGATGTCCTCCTCGCCGGTGAAGTACATCGGCTTCCCGCTGATGAAGTCGAGCGTGGAGGAGCAGAAGCGTGCGAATCCTTCGAGCCCGGTGAACGGGTAGCTGGCGGCGAAGACCTCACGGGTCTTCGGATCGATCTTGAGCTTCGAGATCCGCGAGTACACATTCGGCGCGACACTCGGCTCGAGCTCGTGGTTCATCATCACCGTCAGCTCTCGATGGCCGGAGCGGTAGGCGCCCAGGCCGTCGGGTATCCCGCTCGATCTGGTAACCGCCGACGCACGTCACCCGTGGACAGGATCGGGTCGATGACGATGCCCGCCTCGAGCGGCGCGACCATGGAAGGGCGCGCCGTCTTGAACCCTGACGGGTTGCCCGTGGCCGAGCCTGCAAGCCCGCCCACCGTCAAGGTCGCCGTCACGACGAGCGCCGCGACGAGCAGGAGTCTGGTACGCATAGGTCACCCCTTTGCCGTAGGTCCCTGACTCAGGCGCGAGTTTATCTCCAAGTGGTGAACATGGCCGGAGGGCCGACCCGCCCAGGGGGCGAAGCTATCGGCTCGTGGCGATCAGGAAGTTGTGGGAGGCGTAGCCGCTGCGGTGCGGGCTCCGGCCGCCCCCGGCTGCAGCCGCCGCGGCGCGCGCATCATCTCGGCGAGCCGCGCGACGACCTCCACGGTCTCACCGGACTCGACGAGGCGATCGAGCTCGGCCACCTCGTCGTCCAGCCACGCAGGGTCGATGGGGGCCGAGGCGACGCGCAGGATCTTGGGGTGGGAGGTGGTCCCGGAGGTCTCGCCTTCCCCCCAGAGGTCTTCCTTGAGCTTCTCGCCGGGCCTGATCCCGATGAACTCGATGGCGACGTCCCGCTCGGACTCCTTGCCGGAAAGGCGGATCATGTTGTGCGCCAGGTCGACGATCTTCACCGGCTCGCCCATGTCGAGCACGAAGACGTCCCCGCTCCTTCCCAGCGCCCCGGCCTGCACGATGAGCTGCACCGCCTCCGGGATCGTCATGAAGTAGCGCTCCATCTCCGGATGGGTCACGGTGACGGGCCCGCCGCGGGCGATCTGGCGGCGGAAGAGCGGGATGACGCTGCCGGACGAGCCGAGCACATTTCCGAAACGGACGGAGATGAAGCTCGTGCCGTTGCCGTCGCGGGCGGCGGCGGCCTCGACCACCCACTCGCAGATCGCCTTCGTCTGCCCGAGCACGTTCTTCGGCCGGACCGCCTTGTCGGTGGAGACGAGGACGAACTGCTTCACCCCGTGCTCCGCGGAGAGCTCGGCGAGCACCTTCGTCCCGAGGACGTTGTTCCGCACGGACTCGAGGGGGTTGGCCTCCATCAGGGGCACGTGCTTGTACGCGGCGGCGTGGAAGACGACCGTCGGGCGGTGCCGCTCGAAGAGCCGCCGGATCTTCGCCGGGTCCTTGACGTCGGCCAGGGCGGGCACCGTCGAGATGTAGCGCCGCTCGAGCTGGAGCTCCCGCTCGATCTGGACGAGCGCGTTCTCGGAGTGGTCGACGAGGACGATCTGCTCCGCACCCAGGGCGGCGACCTGGCGGCAGAGCTCGGAGCCGATGGAGCCGCCGGCACCGGTGACGAGCACGGTCGCGCCGGTGATGTAGGACGCGATCGACGGGATGTCGAGCTCGACCGCCTCGCGGCCGAGGACGTCCTCCACCTGAACCTCGCGGAGCTGGCGCGAGAGGTTGAGATCCCCCGTGATCAGCTCGTGGACGCCGGGCAACGTCTTGACCGGGACCCCGGCCTCGCGGCAGGCGTTGACGATCTTCTGGCGGACCTCGCCGGCCCCGGACGGGATGGCGATGATGACCTCGTCCGTGCGGTTTTCGGCCAGGAGCCGCGGCAGCTGGTCGGTCGTCCCCAGGACGCGAACGCCGTTCAGGCGCATGTTCTTCTTGCGCGGGTCGTCGTCCACGAGGCCGGTCGGCGTATAGCCGAGCCTCGGGGTCTTCAGCATCTCGCGGATGACGAGCTGGCCGGCGTCGCCGGCGCCGACGATCAGCACCTCCCTGCCCCGCGCGACGAACCGCCCTCGCCCGGGGCGCTCGATGATCGTGCGGGCGAGGAGGCGCGCCCCGGTCACGAGCGCTAGCACGAAGAGCCAGTCGATCGCGATGATCCCGCGGGGAACGCGCCAGTTGTCGACCGGGCGCCAGAGATAGAGGACGACCACGGCGACCAGCGAGGCGACGCTGACGGCGAGGATCGCCCGCCAGATGTCCCGGATGGACACGTAGCGCCACCAGTGCTCGTAGAGCCCGAAGACGATGAAGACCGCCAGCTGAACCGCCACGACGACGAGGAACACGTCCAGTCCGAGAAACTCGTCGTAGCGGGCCGGGACACCCTGGTCGAAGCGCACCTGGAACGCCAGGTACCAGGCGGTCGCCACCAGGACGCCGTCCGCGGCGACCTGCCAGATCCGATGTCGGCTAAGCAACCTCACGAGTTGCTCCCGTCTGGACCGCAGCTCTGATCGTGGCCACAACTTCCTCCTGCTGCGCCGGCGAGATTCCCGCCCAGAGGGGGAGGGCGATCGTCTCGCGGCCGGCGCGCTCTGTCTCCGGAAGGCTACCGGGCGCGTAGCCGAGGCTCGCGTAGACCGGTTGGAGGTGGAGCGGAATCGTGTAGTAGGTCGCACAGCCGATGTCCGCTGCACGCAGCGCGGCGGCGATCCGGTCGCGCTCGGGCGAGCGGACGACGTACATGTGGTAGACGTGGCCGGGCTCGTCCACCGGCAGCTCGCAGAGGTCACCGAGGCCGAGCTCGGCGTAGCGGGCGGCCGCTTCGCGGCGGGCGGCATTCCAGCCGTCGAGGTGGCCGAGGAAGAGGCGCAGCGCCGCCGCCTGGATCTCGTCCAGGCGCGAGTTCATCCCGACGGCGTCGAACCGCTCCTTGTCACGGGAGCCGTGGAACCGCAGGAGCCGGATGCTCTCGGCCAGCTCACCGTCGCTGGTGGCGACCAGGCCGCCGTCGCCGAGCCCGAAGAGATTCTTGGTCGGGAAGAAGGAGAACGTCCCGGCGACGCCCACGGCGCCGGCCCGGAGGCTTCCGATGCTCGCCCCAAAGGCCTGCGCCGCGTCCTCGACGACGGGCACGCCGTGGGGAAGGTCGCCGAGCCGAGCCGGGCGGCCGAAGAGGTGGACGGCGAGGATCGCCTTGGTGCGGTCGCTGATCCGGGCGGCGACGTCCGTGGGGTCGAGATTCAGCGTCGCAGCGTCGATTTCGCAGAACACCGGCGTGGCGCCGACGCGTGAGATCGCCTCGGAGGTCGCGTAGAAGGTGAAGGCCGGACAGACGACCTCGTCCCCCACCCCGACGCCGAGTGCCTCGAGGACGAGGACGAGCGCGTCGGTGCCGTTCGCGACGCCGACGGCCTCGCGCGAGCCGAGATACGAGGCGGCCTCCTGCTCGAACCCGCGCACCTCGGGCCCGAGGATGAAGCGTCCGGAGTCGAGCACGGCGGAGATGCGTTGCTTCAGCTCGTCGAGAAGGGGCGCATACTGCGCCTTGACGTCGACGTGAGGGATGGCCACGGCGCGCCAGTCTACCGGCCGGTTCCCTCGGGAGAACGCTCCAACGCGCGCTTCCGCGTCCGCCGGCGGTACGCGCGGAAGGCGAGCGCCGCGACGCCGGCGACGACGAGCGCGACGATGGCGTAGTCCGCATACCTGAAGGTGTCGTGGAACTCCTCCCACTGGCTGCCGAGGGCAAGCCCGACGGCGGCGAGGCCGAAGCACCAGGGGAGCGTCCCCAGGAAGGTCAGCACCGTGTAGCGGGCGAGGGGCATCTCGCCGATGCCCGCGGGAATGGACACGAACGACCGGACGACCGGGATCATGCGCGAGACGAAGACGGTCGCGTCTCCGTAGCGCTCGAACCAGTCGTCCGCCCGGTCGAGCTTCTCGGGTGTGACGTGCAACCAGCGTCCGTGTCTCTCGAGATACGGACGGCCGCCGTAGCGGCCGATCGCCCAACCGAGGATGGAGCCCAGCGTGTATCCGATCGTGCCCGCCAACGCGATGGCGATGTAGGCCCATGCCGTCGATTCGATCTCGCGTCCGAAGAGCGTGACCTCCGAGCCCGGGAACGCCCCGACCGCGATGGCGCCCGCGTAGACCATGACGAGCTCGCTCGCCGCGGGGAAGATCGCGTCGACGAACATCAGGAGGAAGACGGCGTAGAGGCCGTAGTCGCCGATGACGCCGGTGACGGCCTCGGTGATCCCGTGCACCGGCCAGACTCTACCGACGGGCTGGGCGCAGGACGCGCACCGTATCGTGCAGGGCTACCTTGCCGACGGCGTTCGTGGCGGTGATCCGGATGACGAACGTCCCGGCCTGGACGACGCGCCCCGCGGCAGTTCGGCCGTCCCAGCGCCAGACGTGCTTGCCCGGCTCACGCACGCCCTCGAAGAGGACGCGGCGGACCCGTCCGTCCGCGCCGATCACGGCTACCGAGAGGTTCGCGTGCCGCGTGAGCACCACCGACGCCCCGACGCGGCCGCCCTTGCGGGGCTTGACGAGCATCCGCGAGCTCGAGAGCCTCAGATGGCCAAGCGTCTTGTTGACGCGGAAGATCCGCTCCATCCGGCTTTGCCGACCGCTCTCGGCGTCGGTCGCCTCCACGACCCACCGCCAGGCCCCCTCAGGCATGGCCGGGCTCGACAGGGCTCGGCTCACCCAGCCCGGCCCGACCTCGCCCTCCCGGCTCCAGGCGACCGACCCGTCCGGGCGCAGAAGCTGGAGCCGGATCTGGGAGCGGCGCACCACCTTCGCACGGACGATCTTCGAATCGCCGACGCCGTCCCCGTTCGGGGAGAGAACCGGCTGCGGGACGGCCGGGGCGTAGATCCCGTAGTAGAAGAGGAAGAGGCCGTTCGCCACCCGCCGCGGCCGTCCGTCGGAGGGCGTGTTCAGCACCTCACCGTCGAAGGCGATGGTCGAGGAGCCGCCGCCGTCGAAGCCCATGGCCGTCACCGCGCCCAGGCCGGCCATCGCTTGCGCCATGGCCCAGTTCGTGAGGCCGTAGCTCCAGGTACTGCGGCCGTCGGCGACGACGAAGAGCAGGCTGCCGTCGGCGAGCTGCCCGATCGCGGTGCGCGGCTGCCGCGCGAAGAGCTGGACGGCCGAGAAGAACTCACCCGACTGTCTCACCGGGAGCCCGTCGCGGACGAGCACGGGCCCACCGCCGATCGCGTCGAGGGCGCCGGCCGGCAGGCGAGTCAGGCCCATCCGGACGATCACGGGCGTCCCGACCGGCGCCTCCGCGAGCATTGCAGCGCGCCAGATGCCCCGTGCCTGGAGGACGGCTCCGCCCCGCGGGATGGGGGTTCGGCCCCCGCGCGCGACCTCGGCGACGACCCCGGCCAGGTCGGCTTTCAAGGCAGCCCTGGGGAAGGACGTGAAGACGAGCTCGACAGATCCCTGGGCACGTGGCGTCCGGCTGCCCCAGGCCGGCGTAAAGAGGGCGACTCCGGGCGGATCGTTCAGCGGACGGTTGATCGTCTTGAGCCGATGCGCCGGACTCGCTCCGGCTCGCCAGGAGCCGGTGAAGCGGAACTCGTCGACCACGAGGATTCCGCCGGGGGCGAGCGCGATCGCGCTGCGATGAGTTCCGGGCGGCGACGCGACGACGCCGTCCCGCATGAAGACACCTGAGCTGCGGCCGCTTTTTAGGGTGAAGTAGTCGCCGTTCACGCCCACCGTGGTGGCCTGAGTTGCGGCACGCCTCTGCATTCCGGGGACCGTCTGCCGGCCGAGCACCGTCCCGTGGGAGAGCACGGGCCGCAGGCGATAGAGATCGCTCGGCGGAGGCGTGCGCACCACGTACAGGACTACCGGCCGCCCCCCGCTGAACACGAGCTGCCGCTCGTAGGTGACGCCGGGCACGAGCAGCGCCCGTCCCCCGGCAAGCGCGGGGAACAGGAGGGCGACCGCGAGTGCGGCGCATGGAAGACCCCTCTTCAGCACCCCACGAACACGAAATCACACCGCCCGGCCGTTGACAACCGGCGGCCCAGGCGCTCAGGCCCAGACCTTGACCTCGCGATAGAGCGTGTCCCGCTGCACGGGGATCTTGCCCAGGGCCTTGATGGCGCGCACGAAGTCGTCCGTGTCCGCGCGGTGGGTCGTCCCGGCCGCGGAGACCACGTTCTCCTCGATCATCACCGAGCCCATGTCGTCGGCGCCGAAGCCGAGCGCGACCTGACCGACCTTCATCCCCTGCGTCACCCAGCTCGACTGGATGTGGTCGACGTTGTCCAGGTAGATCCGGCTGACCGCCTGGGTGAGCAGGTAGTCGAACGACGTCGGGTAGTGCGTGACCTGCTCGGCGAGCCGGGTGCCGCTCGGCTGGAACGTCCACGAGATGAAGGCGCGGAAGCCGCCGGTCTCGTCCTGGAGCTCGCGGATGCGCCGCATGTGCTCGACGCGCTCCTCGAGCGTCTCGACGTGGCCGTACATCATCGTCGCCGTCGAGGAGACCCCCAGCCGGTGCGCCTCGCGCATGACGCCGAGCCACTCGGCCGACTTCGTCTTCTTGGGCGCGATGATGTCTCGGACGCGGTCGACGAGGATCTCGGCGCCGCCGCCGGGGAGCGAGTCGAGCCCGGCGTCGCGCAGCCGCGTCAGCGTCTCCGGGATCGTCAGCTTCGAGCGGCGGGCGATGTGCTGCACCTCCGGCGGCGAGAGCGCGTGCAGGTGGATCCGGTAGCGCTCCTTGATCGAGCGGAAGAGGTCCTCGTAGAAGTCGATGCCGAGATCGGGGTGGTGGCCGCCCTGCATGAGGAGGGCCGTTCCTCCGAGAGCGAGGGTCTCCTCGATCTTCTTGAAGATCACCGGCTTGGGCAGGAGGTAGCCCTCCTTGCGGTCGCCCGGCCGGCGGTAGAAGGCGCAGAAGTCACAGTCCGTGTGGCAGATGTTCGTGTAGTTGAGGTTCCGGTCGATGATGAAGGTCACGCGCTTCGCGTCGACCTTGCGGTTCCGGAGCTCGTCCGCGGCGCGGCCCACGCGGACGAGGTCGCGGCTTCGCAGGAGGACGAGCGCGTCGGCGTCGCTCAGCCGCTCGCCGGCGAGCGCCCGGTCGAGGGCCTCCGCGACCAGGCCGTTGACGGTGCCGTTGCCGTTGCCGCTCACGCCGACACCGCCTCGGGGAGGACGAAGCGCAGCTCGGGCACCCGCTCCAGCTCGCCGACGTCGCGCGCGAGCTCGAAGAAGGTGATCAAACCTGCCCGCTCGCGGGGGCCGAAGCTGTAGCGCAGCTTCTCGAAGTAGCGCGCGAGGAACCCCGCCGGATAGCCGTAGCGCTCGCTCGCCTCGAACGCGAGGCGCTCGGGCTCGGCCCGGGCGAGGCGCACCGAGGAGACGAGCGCCTCCTCGAGCTCCGAGATGCCCGCCGGAGCCGGTTCCGGGCAGGCCCACACGGCGAACACCATCGGCAGGCCCGTCCGCTCGAGCCAGAGGCGGCCGAGATCGTGGTGCGGCGTCGGGTCCTCGAAGGCGCTCCGGAGCGCCGCGTCCCCGATCAGCAGCTTCGCGTCGGCCTTCCGGCCCAGCGGGACGAGCACGGCGTCGGGGAACAGCACCTTCGTCAGGACGACCGACGTCGCGCTCTCCGGGGTCACCGCCACCGAGTCGATGTGCTCGATGGGCGTGCGCGACACCAGCTGGATGGAGTCGACCGCCCCCTCCGACGAGACGCAGAGGCGCGGGAGGATCCGCAGCCGGCCCGCGTTGCGCGCGTACTCGATGGAGGAGATGGGCGCCAGGTCGATCTCGCCTCCGAGCAGGCGCGCGTTCAGGTCCGTGGGGACGCCGGAGACCTCCTCGACGTCGGCGTCGAGCCGGTGGAAGACCGGCGCCATGTTCACGTAGGAGATGCGGCCGAGGCGGATCACGCGTCCTCCGGGCCGGGATCGTGGCCCTCGGGCGGCTCGAAGAACGTCACGAGGTTGCCGTCGAGGTCAATGACCGAGAACTCCCTGAAACCCCACGGCTCGTCGTGGAGCATCGCCTTCGGATGCACGATCCCGCGCGCCTCGCAGTCCGCGTACAGCTCGTCGATGCCGCGAACACCGACGCGGAGGGTGGTGACCGAGTCCTCCGGGGCGATCCCGCTCGGCCCGTTCAGGTGAATCCACGCCTCGCCCTTGCCGACGATTCCGTAGTCCTCTTCGGCGAGGAAGACGTCGAACCCCAGCTGATCGCGGTACCACGAAGTCGAGGCCGCGATGTCGCGACCGGGGATGATCGGCACGGCGGTCAGGAACTCGGTCATTGCCGCTACCACCGCCTGAGCTCGTTGTAGAGGGTGTCGCGCTGCACGGGCACGCGGCCGGCCTCCTGGACGAAGCGGACGAGCTCTTCGATCTTCTGCTCGGTCTCCGTCGTGGCGCCGGCTGCGTGGAAGATCTCCTCGCGCACGACCGTGCCCTGGACGTCGTTCGCGCCGAAGTGGAGCGCGACGGCTGCGAGCGGCATGCCCATCATGATCCAGTAGGCCTTCACGTTCTCGACGTTGTCGAGGAGGAGCCGCGAGACCGCGATCATCTTCAGGTCGTCGGAGCCCGCTGTGTGCGTCCAGCCGCGCCGCTCGAAGACGGTGTTCTCGGGATGGAAGGCGAGCGGGATGAAGGCGAGGAAGCCGCCGGTCTCGTCCTGCAGCTCACGCAGGCGCAGGAGGTGGTCGACCCGCTCCTCGTAGGTCTCGACGTGGCCGTACAGCATGGTGCAGTGCGTCGGGATGCCGAGGCCGTGCGCCGTGCGGTGCGTGTGGAACCAGAAGTCCGGATGCTCCTTGCCGGGCGCGATCAGCCGCCGGACGCGGTCGGCGAAGACCTCCGCGCCACCCCCGGGGAGCGAGCCGAGCCCTGCCGCCTTGAGCTCGACCAGCACCTGCTCGTGCGTGAGCCCCGAGAGCTTGGTCATGTGGTGGATCTCGCTCGCGGTGTAGCACTTGAGGTGCACGTCGGGCATCGCCACGTGCAGCGAGCGGATCGTGTCCACGTAGAAGTCGAAGCCGACGTGCGGGTTCTCGCCGTTGACCATGTGGATCTCGGTGAAGCCGGTCAGCTCGCGCTGGCGGAGCGCGTCCTCGACCAGCTCCTCCGGCGTGGTCGTGTAGGCGTCGGCCTGCTTCTGCGTAACGGCGAAGGCACAGAACTTGCACTTCACGCGGCAGACGTTCGTCTGGTTCAAGTAGAGGTTCTGGACGAAGTAGACCTCGTCGGTGCCGCCGCGCACGCGCCGGGCCGTGTCGGCCAGCTCGCCGAGCTGGAGGAGGTCGTCGGACTCCATCAGCGTGAGCCCGTCCTCGTGGTCGAGCCGCTCGTTTGCCTCCACCTTCTCCCGGATGGCGTCGAGCGCGGACTGCTGGGTGACTACGGCCATCAGTGCTCCTCCTGGTGATGCTGCGCGTGCATTGCCTGGAGGGGCACTTACCTACCCGTCCCGGTCGACGACAAGGTGTGTGAGGGCTTCGAGCGAGGCGCGGTCGGGCTCGCCGTCGAGCGCCGCGCGGGCGCGCGCTGCGTACTCGAGCGCGAAGTCGCGGGCGATCTCGATCGCCCCGGTGGCGGCGACCCGCTCGAGCGCGCCCTCGTCCTGCTCCCCGGCCAGCGCGCGGCGAACGCGCTCGTCCTCGCGCGCCGCGAGGATCAGCGGCAGCGTCGGCGTGCCGTCGCGGAGGTCGACGCCCGGGGCCTTCCCGGTGGTGTCGAAGTCGCCTGTGCAGTCGAGGATGTCGTCGGCGATCTGGAAAGCGATGCCGAGCGCGAGGCCGAACTCCCCCAGCTCGGGGCGCCCGCCGCCGAGGACGCAGGCGGCCTCGAAGAGCTTTCCGGTCTTGAGCGAGCAGCGCGCGAGGTACTCCTCCACGGACGTCTCCGGCCGGAACGCCTGGCGGCGCTGCAGCGCCTCGCCGCGGGCCAGGGCGAGAGCGGCCTCGGCCAGCACAGCGACCCCGTGAGCGTCGCCGGTGCCCGCGAGCTCGGAGAAGGCCCGCGCGAACAGGTAGTCGCCGGTCGCCTTCGCCGCCCCCTCGCCGTGCTCAGCCCAGGCGGTGGGGCGGCCGCGGCGCAGGTCGGCACCGTCGAGGAGGTCGTCGTGGACGAGCGTCGCCATGTGCACCAGCTCGACCGACGCGCCGCCCGCGACGGCGCGCTCGCCGGCCCGCTCGTCCGGCGCCGTGCAGAGGAACACGAGCACGGGCCGGAGCCGCTTGCCGCCTGCCGAGAGCGTGTCGGTGCCGATCTCCCCGACGAGCCCCGGGTGCGAGCCGACGGAGCGCTCGAGTCGCTCCTCCAGCAGCTCGAGGTAGGCATCGAGCCCGGGCGCCGCGCGTACCGTCGCCAGCGCGCTCATCCCGCGGCTCTCGTTGCAGCGTGGAGGGCGACGATGCCGCCGCCCAGCAACCGCCAGCCGATCTCTCCGAAGCCGGCGCGTCGCATCGCCTCGCCGAGGTCTTCGGGGCCGGGGAAGCGGCGCACGCTGGCAGGAAGGTAGGTATAGGCCGCACCGCCGGGGAGGACTGTCCCCGCGAGCGGCACGAGGCCGTCGAACCAGAGGCCGAAGAACGGCTTGAGTGCGCCGCGAGGCCGTGTGATCTCGAGGCAGCCGAGCCGGCCGCCCGGCCGCAGCACGCGCGCCAGCTCGCGCAGGCCGGCCTCGAGGTCCTCGACGTTCCGGATCCCGAAGCCGACGATCGCAGCGTCGAAGCTCGCGTTCTCGAAGGGCAGGGAGAGCAGGTCGCCGCGAACCCATTCGACCCCGGCGGACTTGCGCCGCGCGCGCTCGAGCATTCGCTCGGAGAAATCGAGCCCGGTCACCCGCCCGCCCGCCTCCTCGGCGGCGAGCGCCAGGTCACCGGTTCCGCAGCACGCGTCGAGGACGCGGTCACCCGGCTTCACGACCGCCCGAACGGTGAGGCGGCGCCAGCGGCGGTCGAGGCCCGCCGTCATCAGCCGGTTCATCGGGTCGTAGACCGGCGAGATCCGGTCGAACATCGCCTCGACGTCCGCTGGGGCGAGCGTGCCGGAGCTCACTGCCCCCACCGGCTGACGAGCGTCTGATCGATTCCGAGTTGATCGAGACATCGCGCCACGACGAAGTTGACCAGATCGTCGATGGTTTGGGGGGCATGGTAGAAGCCCGGAGCCGCGAAGACGACCGTCGCGCCGGCGCGGCGCAGGCGCAGGAGGTTCTCCAGGTGGATGGTGGAGAGCGGGGTTTCGCGCGGAACCAGCAGCAGTTTCCGCTCCTCCTTGAGGGCGACCGAGGCGGCCCGGTGCACCAGGTTCGCCATCGCCCCGGCCGCGATGCTCGCCGCTGTCGACATCGAGCACGGGCAGACCACGTAGCCGTCCACCCTCGCCGAGCCGCTCGCATACGGCGTCGAGTAGTCGCGCAGGCCGATGACGTTGACGCCGTCGAGGCCCTCGACGAGCCGGGCCGTGACCTCCTCGCGCGGGAGCGAGATGTCGCCGTAGAGCTCGGTCGCGCAGACCTGGACGCCGGCGTCCGAGATGCAGACGCCGACCTCGGCGCCCGTCGCCGAGAGCGTCTGAAGCAGCCGTGCCGCATACGGGGCGCCCGAGGCGCCGGTGATCCCGAGGAAGACGTTCACGGCGCCGGAGGGCTAGCCGCCGCCCTCGCCCTTCGACTCTTCGAGGAAGGTGCCGAGCCGTTGGAGGTTTTCCTCTCCGAGCGAGGCGTACGACGGCATCACGTTGTTGCCGAACTGCGACGGGTCGGCGATGTAGGCGGCGAACTCGTCCGCGGTCATCCCCGAGGAGCCGATGTCGGACAGGTCCGGCGCGCCCAGGTTGCTCGAGCCCGCCCCCAGATACGTGTGGCAGTTCATGCAGCCGGACTCGGCGAACAGCGTTGCTCCGGCCACGCCCTCCTCGGAGAGGTTCTGCACCTGCGCCCATTCGGAGACGAGCTCGACGTTCTCGGAGGCGAGGGACTCCTTGGCGGTCGCTCCCTTGTAGGTGAGGACGCCCATGGAGGCGATGACGAGGAGGGCGCCGACGACGGCGACCGGCCGGCGCACGAGCCGCCGCTCGCGGCGGCGGTCGATGAACGGCAGCACGATGAGCAGGATCAGCGCGATCGTCGGGATGCCGACGGTGCCGAGGACGACCGTCTCCGGCCACTTGAAGATCCGGAGGAGGTAGAAGAGGAAGAAGAAGTACCAGTCCGGGCGCGGCACGAACGACGTCGTCCCCGGATCGGCCTCCTCCGTGTACAGCGGCCCGAGGATCCCTGAGTCGCCGGGCTCCTCGCCCGCCGTGAAGTACCAGACGCAGGCGAGCGCGATGATGACGCACACCACCACCAGGCTCATCACCGTGTCGTGGAACATCGCGTACGGGAAGAACGGCTTCCCGGTCTTCTGGACGTCCTCCTTGTAGCGCTTGAAGTACGCCCGTTCTTTCTCGTTGCTCATGGGCCGACCTCCGGCCCATGAGCAGGTGGAGGGAGTGTGAGGGAACCGGGAGGTTCCTTCACCGTCTCGAAGAAGGGGGCTCGCGGGGGAAACATGGTTTCCCCCGCGGGAATGCGCCGAAGGCGAATGACGCTCATGGCTCGGGCCGCCCTCTCACGTCGGCTGCGGCGCCGCCGTCACCACGGGGCCTCGGCTCGAGAAGTCCCCGTCTGGCGGTGATGACCTCTTCGCGCTCGTCTCCCGCGGCCTCCTTCGACCAGGGCGGCGAGGTGACGCCGAGGCGGATGACGAGGTAGAGGTGGAGCGATGATCAGGGCGATGAGGCCGCCCGGTAATGAGCAGCATGTGAATCGAGTAGAAGCGTGAGAGCGTCTCGGTGCCGATCTCCTGACCTCCGCGCAGGAAGTCGGAGATGAACGGGCCGAGGAAGGGCGCCGTCGCGTTCAGGTTGATACCGACGACGGTGGCCCAGTACGCGGTCTGGTCCCACGGGAGCAGATAGCCGGTGAAGCCCTCCAGCATCGCCAGCGCGAGGAGCATCACGCCGAGGAGCCAGTTGAGCTCGCGCGGGTACTTGTACGCGCCGAAGAGGAACACGCGGCCCATGTGCAGGAAGAGCAGGATGATGAAGACGCTCGCGCCCCAGCGGTGCATCCCGCGAACGAGCCAGCCGAGCGTGAGGTCGTTCGTGATGTACTGGATCGACGAGTACGCCTCGTTCGGCGACGGCTTGTAGTAGAAGGCCAGGACGACGCCGGTGACCGCCTGGACGATGAAGGCGGTGAGGGTGGCTGAGCCGAGCGTGTGGAACCAGTTCGTGTCGCGCGGGACCTTGCGGAAGAGGAAGTACTTCGTTGCGCCGACCAGCCCGGACCGCTCCTCGAGCCAGTCGAGCGGGATCATCACGAGGTGCAGGAGCCGGTGGTGAGGCTTGGTCTTCGCCTGTGCCATCAGACCGTCCTCACGGCACGATCGGGTAGAAGTACTGCTCGGGCCCGTCCACGTGGACGCCTGGGTCGGCGGCGCTGTACTTGATGATCACGGCGTCGGCGCCCTCGCCGTCGACCTCGCTCACGCTGTAGACGGCGCCGAGCCAGAGGCTCCCGTCGATGATCGAGAACTCGTAGCGGTCGAGCGCCCGCACCGGCGGGCCGGCGACGCGGTTCCCCTCGATGTCGTAGGCGCCGCCGTGGCACGGGCAGCCGTAGCCGGAGGGCTGGGTAGGCACGAGCTCGACCGGAAGCGTGGACGTCTTGACCTTGCGCGGCTCGCCGGGCGGGCCCTGCGGCTGCGTGGGGCAGCCGAGGTGGACGCACCGGTTCGAGAGGATCGAGAAGCTGGGGACGTTGTCCTTGAGCCCGTTGTAGCGGACGAACGCGGTGCGTCTCGACACCGTCCCGTCAATGGGACGCGACGTGAACGTCGCTATCTGCCACTCGACCCTCGGGGTAGTTGTCCAGCGGCCCCAGGTCGGCGGCGGGGTAGTCCTGACCGACGAACGCGGGCGCCACCGCGAAGCCGAGCACCGGCAGCGTGACGAGCCCGCCGATGACCGCGCCGAGCCCGAGCGTCGCACCTTCGAGGAATTTGTCGCGCCCGTAGCGGACCTCCCCCTCGTCGCCCTCCTCGTCCGCCTCGGCTGCGGCGGGCGCCGGCGCCTCGACCGGCTCGGGCTCGCCCCGTACCTCCCGCGTGGCCTGGCGGATCCAGAGGAAGCCGAACACGACGGCGAGGACGACGCCGATCACCGTCAGCCACATGTTGATGATCAGGCCGAGCAGGATGAGCGCGACGGCTCCGGCGAAGGCGAACGGCCAGATCGTCGGCGACGGGAGGTGGGCCTCGGCGTCCTCGTGCTCGGGGGTCTCCCCCGGCCGCTCTAGCTCGTCGGCCACACGGCTCCCTTCTCCCCGCTCTCGCTGTTACAAGCGAGGGCATTCTTTCGTTGCGCGCTCATTCCTGTCAACGACGTACCTTTTGCCTCAATACCTGGGAAATTCGGCCGTTCCCGGCGACCGGAGAACTGATGCCGTACTCCTCCCAGCGGCGGTCGACGGTGTCACGAACATCGGACGTCATCTCGATCCGCTCGGGCCACTCGCGCGCCCCCTCCTCCTGGAGCTTGTGCGTCGCGTCGATGCCGAGCTTACCGCCGTAGCAGGGCAGCACGGCCGCGTGGTCGAGCTGGTCGAGCGGGCCTTCGCTGAGGAGCACGTCTCGCTTGGGGTCGACGTTGGCACAGACCTGGAAGAAGACCTGCTCGTAGTCGTGCACGTCGACGAACTCGTCCACGACCACGACCGACTTGGAGAGGCTCAGCATCCCAAGGCCCCAGATCGCGTGCATGACCTTCTTCGCGTGCCCGGGAAACGCCTTGCGGATCGACACGATCACGCAGTTGTGGAAGGCCCCTGCGACCGGCAGGTCGTAGTCGACGATCTCCGGCACCGTCATGCGGATGGCCGGCAGGAAGATCCGCTCCGTCGCCTTCCCCAGCCAGGCGTCCTCCGCCGGCGGGATGCCCACGACGATGGATGGATAGATCGCATCGCGGCGCATGGTCATCGCGGTCAAGCGGAAGACCGGGAACGGCTCGGGCGGCGAGTAGTAGCCCGTGTGGTCCCCGAACGGCCCCTCCGTCCCCATGTCCCCGGCCTCGATCGTGCCCTCGAGCACGATCTCCGCGTTGGCGGGCACCTCGAGGTCGATCGTCTTGCACTTGACCAGCTCGACCGCGTCGCCGCGCAGGAAGCCGGCGAGCATGAGCTCGTCGATGTGCTTCGGCAGCGGGGCGCTCGCCGAATAGGCGGTCACCGGGTCGAGCCCGAGGGCGACGGCAACCGGGATCGAGCCCTCGGCGGCCAGCCAGTCGGCGCGGCCGTCCTTGTGGATCTGCCAGTGCATGAAGGTCGAGCGCGAGTCGATCTTCTGCATCCGGTACATGCCGACGTTGCGGACGCCCGTGCGCGGGTCCTTCGTGATCACGGCCGGGAGCGTGATGAAGGGGGCCGGGTCACCGGGCCAGCAATGCTGGATCGGAAGGGCGTCGAGGTCGGGCTCGAGCACGAGCTCCTGGCACGCGCCGCGCGAGACCGCCTTCGGCATCGAGTCGGCGAGGCGCTTGAGCTTGCCGAGGCCCTTCACCTTCTCCACGAGCCCCTGCGGCGGCTGCATCTCGAGGACGTCCTCGAGCTTGCGCGCGACGTCGTCCAACGTCGGCTCGCCGAAGGCGAGGCAGGTGCGCCGCTCGGTCCCGAACTGGTTGATGAGGAGCGGCCGCTCCGAGCCCTTCACGTTCTTGAAGAGGAGGGCCGGGCCGCCGCTCTTGACGACGCGGTCGACGATCTCCGTCACCTCGAGGTACGGGTCGACCTCGGCCTCGACCTCCACCAGCTCGCCCTCCCGCTTGAGCAGGTCGATCCAGGAGCGAAGATCGGCGGCAGGCACCGGCCCGAGTCTATCCGCCCGCGCCCTCCAGCTTCGCGGCAAAGCCGGCCACCGTATCCCCGCCGCTCACCGTGATCCGGTCGAGCTCGAACCGCTCCCCGATCCAGGCCAGGCCGTACTCGGTGGTCGTCGCCCCCAGGTAGCCGGCACGGCGGACGGCCGCGACGACCCGCGAGTCGTAGGCGCCCACCGGATACGCGACGAAGTTGACCGGGACGCCGAACCTCCGCTGCAGCGTGCGCCGCGCGCCGGCGAGCTCGGCGCGAAGGCGGGCGGAGTCGAGGCCGGTGAGGAGGGGATGCGTGACCGTGTGGGCGTCGAGCTCCCAGCCGGCTGCGATCAGCCTGCGGACTCGGCGAGGAGAGAGGGCGAGGCCTCCCCTGCCGATGTGGCTCAGCGTGAGGTTCAGCGTCCCGGCCCAGCCGAGGCGGGCGAGGATCGGCAGCGCGCGCGTGGAGTGGCTCCGGAAGCCGTCGTCGAAGGAGACCACCACCGGCTTGCGGGGCAGCGCGGCGCCGTGCCAGTAGTCGTATGCCTCCTGGAGGGTGACCACCTCGTAGCCGTGTGCCGCGAGATACCGCATCTGTTCCGCGAACCTCGCCGGAGACACCCAGAGGTGCGGATTCGGCGTCTCCGGCCGAGGAGCCTCGATCACGTGGTAGAGAAGGATCGGAACGCGCCGGTCGTGTCGGCGTTCGACCTTCTCCGTACAGCCGGAGCGTGAGTCCCCGGCGTCGGCGCGACACGTGTCGGCGCCCTGGCCGCCGTCGAGGCGGTCGTACGGCTGGCCGTCCTTCTCCTCGAGGACGTCGTCTCCCGGGCCGCCGCGGAGCGTGTCCGGTCCGCCTGAGCCGCCGCTCAGGACGTCGGCGCCGGGCCCTCCGCAGAGAACGTCCTTCCCGCTCGTCCCGCGCAGCCGATCGTCGCCCTCCGTCCCTGAGATCGTGCAGGTCGAGCCGTAGGCCGGCGGCGAGCGGCCGACGCTGCGGACGGTCGCCGAGGTTCCCTCCGGGGGCCGCGGCCGAGGAGCTCGCGACGCCTCTCTCGGCCGAGGCGGCGCCGCGGCCGGGTCACCCCCCGCGGCGCCGAGCGGAACCGCGACCAGGACCACCACGAGGAGGAGGAGCTCGGCGAGCAGCAGCCCGCTCCTCCTGCGCCCGCGAAATCGACCGCCGATAGGAGCCGTGCAGCGAGTCTAGGGCCGAGGCCCCCTCGTGACAAGAGGCACGTCCGACCACGAGCCTGGCCGGCGGGCGTCTAGTGGCCGCGGCCGCGGCGGTGGCTCACCCAGCGGCTGAACTGGCCGAGCGCGATCACGCTGCAGAAGATGAGCCCCACGATCAGCATCGCGATGATGACGTCGCGACCCTCTTCCGCCGTAGACTTCTCGGCGGCGAGGACGAGGGCGGTCAGCGAGGCGCTCATCGCAGCGGGATCTTAGTCCACCCGTTCGGCGTGCAGGGCGAGGGCGTGCGCAACCGCCTCGGGCCCCGCCTCGAGCTCGGCCACCGCGAGGAGAGGCGAGGGGTCACGGTGGAGACGCAGCGCCGCCCGCGCGGCCTCGAGGCGCCCGTCCCCGGCCCCGAGCAGCGCGACCGTCCCCGCCCAGGCCGCGCCGTCACCGTCCCGCCCCTCCGCACGGAGCTGCGCACACAGGGAGATGAGCTCGGCGAGGTCGACGACGACCGCCACCTCTCCGTGCGCGGCCACCCGCACGAGCCCGTGGGCGTAGAGGTAGTCGCCCAGCAGAATCGCGGTGTCCGAGTCGGTAGGCGCGAAGAGCCGGGGCCGGCCGTAGTGGAGCAGATAGCCCTCGTAGATCGACTCGAGCCCGAGCGCGAAGGCGCCTCCCGCGAGAGCGGAGTAGACGGGCGTCTCGTCGCGCTCGCCGTCGGGCCGGAGCGCGGCCGCCCAGAGGGTGCTCTCGCGCCCCGCCTCGTCGGCGATGGTGTCCCAGATGCCCAGGTCAGCCGCCGAAGAGCTCACGCGCCGCCTCCACGGTCGAGTCGACCTCCGCCTCGCCGTGCGCCGTCGAGACGAAGAGCGCCTCGAACTGCGACGGCGCGACGTAGACGCCTCTCGCGAGCAGATGCCGGAACCACGTCCCGTACCGGGCCGTGTCGCTCTCTGCGGCATCCTCGAAGCTCCGCACCGGCCCGTCGCGGAAGAAGAGCGTCGCCATGGCCCCGACCCGCTGGACGCAGATCGCCTCGTCGCCGGCCGCCTCGCGGAGGCCCGCCTCGAGGCTCGCGCCGGTTGCCTCGAGCCGTTCGTAGACGGAGGGGTCGCGCAGGCGCCGCAGGGCGACGAGAGCGGCCGCAGTAGCAAGCGGGTTTCCGGAGAGCGTCCCGGCCTGGTAGACGGGCCCGACCGGAGCCAGCTCGTCCATCATCTCCGCCCGGCCGCCGAAGGCGGCGAGCGGGAGCCCGCCGCCGGCGATCTTGCCGAGGACGGTGAGGTCCGGTGTGACCCCGTAGAGCTCCTGCGCGCCCCCGCGCGCCACGCGGAAGCCGGTGATGACCTCGTCGAAGACGAGCAGCGCGCCGGCGGCGTCGGAGAGCGCGCGGAGTGCCTCGAGGAAGCCGGGCTCCGGAGGGACGACGCCCATGTTCCCGGCGACGGGCTCGACGACGATCGCAGCGAGGTCGTCACGGTGGCGCTCGACTGCGGCCGTCACCCCGTCGACGTCGTTGTAGGCACAGACGACCGTGTCCGCCGCCGCTCCCGGCGGGACGCCCGGCGACGACGGGATCCCGAGAGTCGCGAGGCCGGAGCCGGCCGCCGCCAGCAGCGCGTCGGCGTGGCCGTGGTAGCAGCCGGAGAACTTGAGGATACGGTTGCGGCCCGTGACCCCTCTCGCGAGGCGGAGCGCGCTCATCGCCGCCTCGGTCCCCGAGGAGACGAGGCGCACCTTCTCCACCGAGGGCACGGCGTCGACGAGCTCCTCCGCAAGCACGACCTCGCGCTCCGTCGGCGCGCCGAAGGTCGTCCCGTCCGCAGCTGCGTGCTGAACGGCCTCGACGATCTCCGGGTCGGCGTGCCCGAAGACGAGCGGCCCCCAGGACATGACCCAGTCGACGTAGCGGTTCCCGTCGGCGTCCCAGAGATACGGGCCCTCGCCGCGCGCGGCGAAGAACGGCTCACCGGCCCCGACGGCGCCCCAGGCGCGCACGGGCGAGTTGACCCCTCCCGGGATCACCTTGGCCGCACGCTGGAAGAGCCCGCTCGCCGTCAGAGCCACTCGGCGAGCTCCCGTGCCCAGTACGACACGATCACGTCGGCGCCGGCGCGCTTGATCGCGGTCAGGCCTTCCACCGCGGCTTGGCGCTCGTCGAGCCAGCCTCGTCCGGCGGCCGCCTTCACCATGGCGTACTCGCCGCTCACGTTGTAGGCGAAGAGCGGCGCATCGAAGCGCTCGCGCGCGGCGCGGATCACGTCGAGGTAGGGGAGCGCCGGCTTGATCATGAGCGCGTCTGCGCCCTCGGCGAGATCGAGCTCGCACTCGCGCAGCGCCTCGCGGACGTTGGGCGGGTCCATCTGGTAGCTGCGCCGGTCGCCGAAGGCCGGCGTCGACTCGGCCGCCTCACGGAAGGGCCCGTAGAACGCCGAGGCGTACTTGGCCGAGTAGGCGACGATGGGCAGCTGCTCGAAGCCCTCGGCGTCGAGCGCTCCGCGGATCGCCCCGACGCGGCCGTCGAGCATGTCGCTCGGGCAGACCGCGTCAGCGCCGGCCTCGGCGTGGCTGACCGCCGTCTTCGCCAGAAGCTCGAGCGAGACGTCGTTCAGCACCTCGTCCCCCTCGACGATGCCGCAATGGCCGTGTGACGTGTACTCGCACAGGCAGACGTCGGTCAGGAGCACGAGCCCGGGTGACCGCTCGCGCAGGCCGCGGAGCGCCCGCTGGACGATCCCGTCGTCGTCGTACGCTCCCGAGGCGGCCTCGTCCTTCTCCTCCGGGATCCCGAAGAGGATGACGGCGCGCACTCCCGCCCGGTGGGCTTCGTCGGCCTCGTCGCACAACCGGTCGACCGAGCGCTGCGCGATCCCCGGCAGCCCTTCGAGTGGACGGTCGACGCCCTCGCCGGGACAGACGAAGAGCGGGTAGACGAAGTCGTCCAGGTCGAGTCGCGTCTCGCGGACGAGCGAGCGGAGCGCGGCCGTGCGCCGGAAGCGACGCAGGCGCGTGATCGGAAAGGTCGACACGTCGCCGGAATCTTCGCACGCGCGGGGCGCGTGGCGCCCGCCGCGGCGGGCGGACAGGCCTCTACGCGATCGTCAGGCCGAGCTTGCCCTGTGTGTGGGTCGCCGGCAATGCCTGGAGCGCCTCGCCTGCCTGCTCGAGCCGGTAGCTGCGCTGGATCGGAACCCGAAGCGTGCCCGCGTCGAGAAGCTCGGCGAGGCGCTCCAGGTTCGCGGGCGTGGGCTCCGCCATGACGTTGAACCGTCCCGGCCCCTCCCCGGCGGCGCCGAGCGGAGAGGCAAGCCGGCCGCCGTCGGCGAGAAGCGAGCTGTCGGGGGTCGGCGAGACGGTATCCAGGATGACGTCGACGCCCTCGGGATGGGCCTCCCGGACCGCCGCGGCGACGTCCGCGTTGCGGTCGACGAGCTCGCTGACGCCGAGGCCGCGCAGGAAGTCGTGGTCTTCCGGAAGCGCAGGGGCGATCACGTTCGCGCCCGCCCCGGCGGCAAGCTGGACGAAGAAGCTCCCGACGCCGCCGCTGGCTCCGACGACGAGCACGGTCTCGCCCTCGCTAGGCGCGAGCGCGGCGAAGGCGGCCAGCGCGGTGATGCCTGCAAGCGGCGCGGCTCCGGCGTGCGCGAAGTCCAGGCTGCGCGGCTTGGCCGCGGCGAAGTTGTCCTCGGGGACGGTGATCAGCTCCGCCCAGCTCCCGTCGTGCACGCTCGGGTTGGCGTGGAGAAGGAAGCCGAAGACCTCCTCACCGACCCGGTACCGGCCGGCGCCGGGACCGACCTGCTCGACTACGCCCGCGAAGTCGCGCCCGAGGATGACGGGGAAGTCGTGCTCGGCCATGTCCTTCAGCGCACCGGCCGCGATGAAGATGTCGACGGGGTTGACCGAGGAGGCGTGCACGCGTACGCGCAGCTCGTTGGCGCGCGGCTCAGGCTCCGGGAGGTCGTCTCGCAGGGCGGGCTGGGCGTCGAAGCTCTCGAGGGTGAAGGCTCGCATGCTGTCCTTTCGCTCTGGGTCGTGGGATATCGTATAGCTCCATCCATGATCGATGCTCCTCAATGACAGAGCGAAGCAGCGTGCTCGCGGAGCGCCTGGCGAGCCCGGGCCTGCTCCTCGCCCTCCTCGGCCAGGACGCCATGCGCCGATTGCGGGCAGCCCACACGGCCGTCGACATGACGCCGCGCCAGTTCCAGGTGCTCGGGCTCCTGCACGACAACGGCCCGATGGGCCAGCGCGAGCTCGGGGAGACGATGGGCATCGACCCAAGCGTCCTGGTCACGATGCTCAACCCGCTCGAGGAGCGGGGCTGCGTCACGCGGCGACGAGACGCGGCCGACCGGCGCCGCCACATCGTCGTCCTCACCGAAACAGGGACGAGGCAACTGGGCGCGGCGGCTCGTGCCCAGCGGGACGCCGAGGATGCCTTCTTCGCCGGGCTCGAGGGCGACCAGCGAGCGCAGTTGCAACAGGCGCTCCTCGCTCTCTGGGAGAGCAAGGGCCGCGACCTTTGCAAGGAACCGGCGCCGCCGGCAGCACCCTGAACGGGTCGTCCGCCGCCCCTGGCAAGGTGGGCGCACGGCGAGCACGCCGCGAGGCCAGCGATGCCGGTGGGGTTCCGAGTTTACGACCAGGAGCACGAAGTCCCTGCACAGCGCGGGAACGTCGTTGACCTCTGGGGCGTCGAGGAAGACTGGGAGTTCCCGATCCAGGGCGCGCTGGCACTCCAGCCGGAGCCTCTCGAGCCCGAGGACGAGAGCCCTGTCGCGGCGGAGAGACGCCCGTTCGGTTTGAAAGAGCTAGCCTCGTTGGTTACCGTGGCGCGGATGGCAGTCACCGAAGCCCCCGGCTTCGCCGCGCGCGCGAGGCAGCGTCAGCGTGACGAGGCCCGGGCGAAGGCCCGCCGGGCGCGTCGCACCGCGGCGCTCGTGGTCGTCGCCTGCGGCTGTCTGGTCGCCCTTCTGCTCACGGCCTTCGGCCGAGGCGGAGACGCCACGGTGACCGTCACCGGCCCGGCTCCCGCTTCGCGCCTCCTGCCTGCGGGGCCGCCGAGGCCGCAGATCGTGGCCATGCAGAATTCGCTCCGGATCCAGCTTCCGGTGAACCAGAGCCGGGTGACGGCGATCGGCTACCACGCGAGCGGCAGCCAGGCGCTCCCGCTCGAGCCGGTGGGCACGCAGGCCAACGCCGGCCTGGCGGAGCGGCTCTTCCGCAGGCTCTTCGGCACCAGCGGCTCCGAGGTGCGCTACTACATGCTCGAGGGCGGAGTTGGCGCCGGAACAGGCGGCCTCGACGTCGGCGCTCCTGTGAACACGGACGTCTACGCGCCCGTCGACGGCAGCGTCATCGCCATCACCGACAACATCGTCAACGGGAAGGCGTACGGCGTTCGGATCGACATCCAGCCGTCCGGCTCGGCCGGGGTCGTCGTCACGCTCTGGAACCTCCGGCCCGACCCGGCGCTGACGGTCGGCTCGACGGTCTCCTCCGCCAAGACCAAGGTCGGGCGGATCATCGACCTCTCAGAGGTGGAGCGGGCCGGGCTCGCCCGCTACACCCAGGACAACGGCCAGCACGTGCACATCGAGGTGCATCCGGCCACGGCCCTGACGAGCCCCTAGATCGGCAACACCCGCTGAAGCTTCTCTTCATCGGTGACGTCTTCGGCCCGCCCGGCCGACGGGCGTTGACGGATCACCTGCACGAGCTCAGGCACGAGCTCGGCGCGGACCTCTGCGTCGTCAACGGCGAGAACGCCGCGGACGGCATCGGCCTCACTGCCAAGCTCGCGGCCAGGATCCTCGAAGCCGGCGCCGACGTGATCACGACCGGGAACCACGTCTGGCGTCACCGCGACCTCGTGCCGGTGCTCGAGTCGGATCCGCGCGTAATCCGCCCCGCGAACTTCGGCGACGCCGGCATCCCCGGCAAGGGCCTCGCCTTCGCCGAGGCGCGGGACGGGACGACGGTCGCGGTGCTCAACCTCCAGGGCCAGCTCTTCCTCCAGACGGCCGTGCACCCGTTCCGGGTCGTCGACGGCCTGGTCGAGGAAGCCCGGGCGCGGACCCCGGTGATCCTGATCGACTTCCACGCCGAGGCGACGAGCGAGAAGATCGCGCTCGCGCGCATGCTCGACGGCCAGGTCACCGCCGTGATCGGGACGCACACCCACGTTCAGACGAACGATGCCCGCGTGCTTCCGGGCGGCACCGCGGCGATCACCGACGCGGGCATGACAGGCCCGCACGACTCGGTCATCGGCGTGCGCGCCGAGCTCGCCATCCAGCGCATGCGCACGGGGATCCCGGTGCGATTCCACCCCGCCGACGGCGACGTCCGCATCGAGGGCGTCCTCGTCGAATGCGAGCCGGACGGGCGGGCTACGCGCTGCGAGTCGGTCCGCGTGCCCGTGCCGTAGCAACGCCGAGGACGACCGCGAGCGCAACGAGGAGCGCGTTGCGGACGAGCACGAGCCACCCTGCGGGCTGGAGGTCGACCACGTCCCAGTAGCGCGTCGGAAACCAGAGGTGGGTGGACACGAGCGCGGCGCCGAGCAAGGCACCGGCGGCGAGCCCGATCCTCCCCGCGACGAGCGGGACGACCGGGACGAGCCAGATCAGGAACTGCGGCGAGAGCACCTTCCCGAGCGCAACGAAGACGACGACCGAGCCGGCGCAGGTGGCGACGAGCCGCTCCGGGGTCGCCGGCCCGCGGGCGAAGAGCACCCACACCGCGACGAGCGCCGCAGCCTGGAGGAGGGTCTGGCCGGTCGCGAGCGCGTCGGGCAACGAGCCGGCGAGATTCTGGGAGCCGTGCGTCGAGACCACGGCCGGGTCGTAGAGCCCCAGCTGGTGTCCCGCGAGGAGCAGGGACGAGCCGAGGCTCTCGATCTGGAGCGGGCGCCCGAGCTGCCGCTGCACGGAGTCGACGAGCCCTTCCGGGGCCAGGAGCGCGAACGGAAGGACCACCACCGCAAGGCCCGCCGCGAACGCGCCGAAGCCGATCGCCGCCTCCCGTCTCCCGTGCCTCCGTTCGAGGTAGATCAGGAGCGGCGGCAGAAGGACCAGCGGGTAGATCTTCGCCGCGACCGCGATCCCCAAGAGGACGAGGCCGAGCCGCTCCCGTCCGGCAAGGACCGCGGCGAGCGCCGCAGCCGCGAGTGCCGCCGGCCAGAGGTCGAAGCGGGTGAGCACGACCGTCCCGAGCGCGAGCGGAAAGAGCCCGACGACGACCGCCACCGCCAGCAAGCGCTGAGGCGAGGCTCCAAGAGCGGCGGCAGCCCGTACGACCAGGACGAGCACGGCCACGGCGCAGATCCACATGAGCGCTTCGAAGATCGAGCGGTAGTGCTCGGCGGGCCCCAGCGTCGGGAGCCAGAAGACCGGGAGGGCACCGGGCGGGTACTCGAGGTCGAAGTCCCGATACGGGACCTCTCCGGCCGACATCGCCTCGCCGTACTCCTGGTACACCGGCGTGTCGATGATCTGGTAGCGATTGAAGGGCGGCAGGTGCAGCGCGCCCCACGACGCCGTCAGGAGCCCGAGGCCGACGGCCAGCGTGAGCAGGACGAGCCCGGCGTCAGCGGAGCGGGACGAGCTCTCCGACTGGACGCTCATCGCTCGAATCCTCGGGGAGCGGCTCGGTCTGCGCGACGCTGACGGCCGCGGGCACGAGCAGCGCGAACGCGACGAAGGGGTAGAACCACGGGATGTAGAGGTAGAACCAGTGCGTCAGCACGAGCTCGAAGCCGATGAGCAGCGCGCCCGAGAGAGCGGCGAGCTGGACGACGTTGCGCGTGCGGGGCACAAAAGCGAGCACGATCGCCGCGACGACGAGGAGACCCTTCAGCACGGTTTGCACGACGTGCAGGTCGGGGTAGCCCGGGTACTCCTTCCAGTCCCAGATCGAGAACGGCGACGGCCGCGACAGCTGCCAGCCGAAGGTCCGGTCCCAGAAGACACGCGCCGCGTGGAGCGGGTCGGGCTCCAGGAGGAGGATCCAGAAGGCGAGCACGGTGGCGAGGAGGAAGCCGCCCAGGAAGAGCAGTTGCCCGCGCGGCCATTTCGTTGCCTTCGGGTACGAGGCCCAGAGCGGGAAGAGGAGGAAGGCGGCGAACTTCGTCCATGCGGCCAGTCCCAGGAGGACGCCGCGCGCCGGGGCCGACGTGACGAACACGAGGCCCCAGATCAGGAGCGCCGGCATGATCGCGTCGTTCGAGTTCGAGCTCGAGACGTACTGCGTGAACGGGTAGGCGGCCCAGGCGAACGCGAGCGTCGCCCCGAGGCGAAGGCCGCCGAAGCGGAAGCCGAGCGCGCCCATGCCGAGCAGGGCGAGTGCATCCCAGAGCAGCGACGTGAAGTGGGCCGCCGGCAGGTAGTCCCACTTGTAGTCGTAGCCCAGCGCCAGGAAGCCGGGGACGTAGGCCAGGTAGCTGATCGGGCCGTAGGTGTCCCCGCGGCCGTTCGCTACCTCGCAGCGCCCGTTCGTCTGGATTCGCTCGCGGACGTAGCCGTCCGCATCGGCCTCCCCGCACTCCTCGCCGTCGTCCTCCGGCATGTGCCCGTACGGCATCTCCCCGTCCTGGACGATCCGCTGCGCACCGATCACACCGGCGAGCCCGACGTCGATGACGTTCGAGGCACGCAGGTTCATTCCGAAGCGGAAGCCGGCGAGGAAGACGGTTGCGGCGAGGAGCACCCAGACCGGCCAGAGCGGCCGCGAGGGGCTCCCGCGGCCCTTCCACCCGATCCACGCCATGCGACCCAGGAGGTAGAGCATGGGCGGGTACACGAGCGGCATCGCCGTGAAGATCTCCCCCCGGTTGAAGAAGTAGAGGGAGAGCCCGAAGGAGAGAAGCACGAGCAGGTCGAGGTTCCGGATCGAGAGCGGCCGCCGGAGGTTCGCGAGGCCGAGGAAGAAGGCGGCGCAGAGCAATCCCCAGATCCACGGGTTGTTGATCTTGCGCCCGAAGGCGCCGTCGTAGCCGCGCGCCATCTTCCAGGCGACCTGCGGCCCGGTCCACGCCTCGGTCACCGTCCCCGAGGTGTCGTCCACCTTCGCGAGCGCCACCTGGCCGGCGTCGGGAAGCGACGACCACACCTTCACGGTCCAGACCTTGGAGTCGTCGTCGAAGGTGGCCTCCTTGGTCAGGCTGTCCTCGGGATAGCGGTCGAGCCAGCCGGCGATCTTCTCGTTGGCGAGGGCACGGCCGAGGGCGTCCTCCTCGGTGAGAACCGGCTCCGCCGGCGGTGGGACGAACGGAGTCTCGATCAGGTTGCCGCGCGAGTCGTAGACGGGCGTGGTGGGGACAGCCGCGTGCGCCACTCCCGCCCCCAGGACGAGGAGAACGCCCACTGCAACCGCTACCCGGAGCGGCGCCGTCGGAAGCTCCAGAGCTTGTTGGCGACAAAGTTCCACGGCGTGACGAGCACGATGGCGATCGCCTGCGCGGGGAGCTTCGGGACGCCGAGGGCGACCAGGACGCTCAGGAAGACGAGGTTCGCGACGAGAGCGACCATCGAGACGAGGAGGAAGCGGAAGCCCTGGAAGACCAGGTGGCCGCGCTGGCGCTTGAACGTCCAGGCGCGGTTCCACACGTAGTTGTTCGTGACCGCGACGAGGAACGAGCAGGCAGCGGCCAGCAGGTAGTGGACGCCGAAGGCGAGGAGCGTCGCGTAGACCGCCAGGTTGACGACGTAGCCCGAGATCCCGACGGCGCAGAACTTCGCCAGCTGGAGCCAGTTCCCGGGTCGCCGGAGCGCGACCGAGGCCGCGTCGGTGAAGGCGCTCGCGCGCGAAGAGGTCGCCTGTGCTCCTTTCGCCACGGTGGAAGGTTAGATACAGCCCTCAGACGGCTGGGCGGAGGAGGTGGTTCCCGACCACGAGCCCGGGCCCCGGCTCGAGCACCTGGTTGCCCTGTGAGGTCGAGGCCACGATCCGCCGGACGTCCCCCTCGGTCGAGACCGCCAGGTCGACGAGCGAGCCGGAAACAGCGCCGCCGAGCTGCACCGGCAGGCCGCGGAGATCGGAGTACGCGCTGCCGCCCAGCCGGTAGAAGTCGAGCCCCTGGTCGAGGAGGACGAGCGCCGACTCGACCCCAATGCGGTCCTCGAGGAGCTCACAAGCCGGGAACGGCAGGAAGCGATGGGCTCCGTCGCCGCAGCGAATGTCGAAGCCGACCAGGCGCCGAAGCGGCCGATCGAGCAACGCGTCGACGGCGACGGCGAGCGGCACGTCGCCGAGGACCACGGTTCGGCCGACCAGCGCCCCGGTCGAGTGGAGATACCCCACGCGCGCTGGGCATGCCCGCGCCGCGCAGCCTCGAAACCGGCCAGCCTCAGTATCCCTCTTCTCCGACGAGCGGCACGAAGCGGCACTCGACGGAGTACGCGACGGCCGGGCCTTCCGGGCTCTTGACCACGAGCTCGAGCCGCTGGCCGCGGCGATCGCCGACGGGGATCACGAGCCGCCCGCCCGGGACGAGCTGCTCGTAGAGCGAGTGCGGTGGGGCCGGCGCGGCCGCGGCGACGGTGATCGCGTCGAACGGCGCGTGCTCCGGGTCCCCGAGAGAGCCGTCCCCGAGGTGCACCTGCACGTCCTCGTAGCCGGCGGCGTCGAGCTTCTCTCGCGCCCGTTCGGCAAGCTGGCGGAGCCGCTCGACCGTGTGCACCTCCGCGCCGAGCTGGGCCAGGACGGCCGCCTGGTAGCCCGAGCCGGTGCCCACGTCCAGCACGCGCTGCCCCTCCCGGACGGCCGCCGCCTCGCAGATCAGGGCGACCATGTAGGGCTGGGAGATCGTCTGGCCCCAGCCGATCTGGATCGGGATGTCCTCGTAGGCCCGCTTACGGTCGTCGGCGTCCGTGAACGCCTCGCGCGGGACCTGCGTCATCGCCTCGAGGACGCGCGGGTCGGAGATCCCGCGCCGCTCGAGCTGTTCCGCGACCATCTGCGCGCGGAGCGCTGCGAAGTCAGGCTCGCGCCGCCTCACGTGCCTTCCGCATCGACGCGGGCGGCGGCACCCCGAGGTGGGCCAGCGCGAGCGGAGCGATGTCCGTGATCGAAGGATCCGGGGCGAAGGGAGGATCGTCGAAGCCGGCCGCGATCAGGGGCACGTAGGAGTCCCCGGCCAGCAGCGAGCCGTGGCTCCCGCCGCCGAGGTGGTGCCTGCCGCCCGCGTCCGCCAGCTCCCAGCCCTCCGTCGCCGAGACGAGCACGTCCCCTGCCGTCGGGGCGACAAGAGCATGCCAGGCCCGCTCGATCCCGTTCGGGTAGAGCTCGGGGTCGAGGACACCGGCGTCGCCCTCCAGCCGCCACTCCTCGCCCTGAAGGCTGAAGCGGAGCTCGGAGCCCTCCCGCCGGGCGACCGCCACGCCCTCCTCCCGGAAGAGGACCACGTCCGCGGCGGGCTCGGCGTCGAGGCGCTCCGCGAGCGCCCGCGCGTCGACCCTGCAGCCGGGGAGGCGGTAGACCATCCCGGCGCGATTCGAGGCGAGCGCGAGCACCTCGTCCTCGCTCTCCGGGTAGGAGCCCTGCAGTCGAGCAAGGCGCTCCACGCGCGTCTGGCCGTGGTCCGAGCAGACCACGACGGCATAGCGCTCGAGGAAGGCCTCGACACCTCCGGCGGCCTCGAGCAGGCTCGCCAGCGCGCGGTCGGTGCGCTCCAGCGCCTCCGGAGCCCCGTCCGGCCCGGCGAGGTGCGAGGCGTAGTCGTAGTCGGGCAGGTAGAAGACGAGGAAGTCGAACGCGTCGCGCGTCACGAGCCAGCGCCCGACGGCCGCCGCGTACTCGTCGATCGAGCCCTCGACCCGTGAGCGGATGGCGAGGGGAGCGCCCGTCCGCTCGGACTCGAAGAGGTTGAAGTAGAAAAAGTGCGTCGGCCCGTAGACGGCCTCGGACCACCGGTTCAGCCGCGCGAGGGCGGGCAGCCTGATGGGATGGCGCGTGCGCCCCCGGTAGCAGGTGAAGTTGATCGCCGCAGGCTCGAGCCCGGCGTCCTCCAGCGCCTCGAACACCGTGGTCGCCTTCGGCGAAACGTGCTCGCCGCTCATCCCGAAGATCGTGTCCCTGATCGCCTGGCGCGCTCCCACCGCGCGCATGGCCGGGAAGGACGAGCCGTACTCGATCACCCGCTTCTCCCCGCGGTGGTACCAGACGAGGTGCGGGATGTGGTGGACGTCGGGGAAGGCGCCGGTGGCGATCGAGGTCAGGCAGACGGGCGTGAGCGAGGGGAAGACGCTCGTCCCTCTCCCGGTCCAGCCTGCCTCGGAGAGCGCCGCCAGCGCGGGCAGGCGACCCTCGACGAGACCGTGCTCGAGCGCCTCCGGCGTCAGCCCGTCGATGACGACGAGGACGAGCTTCGGTCGGTCCGAGCCGGTCAGGTCAGTCCTTGGCGAGGATTCTCAGACCGGCGTGGCGCGAGTCGGCGCGGCGGCTCAGCCGCGCTCCCGCCAGCGGGGTCACCACCACGGCCACGTAGCCGAGCAGCGGAATGGCCGCGAAGACCACCGCCGCCAGGATGGCGGCGGGCACGGCCTCCGCCGACAGCCTCCGCAGGGAGAAGAACCCGACGACCAGCGCCACGGCGAACGCCGCGAGCGTCCACCAGGGGAGGAGCGCCAGGACGAGGATCAGCGCAGCCATGCCCGCGAGCACGGCCAGCGCCACCCAGGCACGGCTGTGGAGCGCGCCGACCACCGCCGCGCCGGCCGCGATGCCGAGACCGAACACGACACCGAGCACGTACCAGTCGAGGGCTCCCTCCACCCTGCTGAGTCTAGCCGCGCTCCGCCGTATCCTCGCGCCATCGACCTCGGCACCGTCTTCGCGATCGGGACGTTCGTCCTGATCCTCATCCTCTTCGGCACTCCGGTGCTCGGGCAGCGGGCGCTGCGGGCGCAGAGACGGCGGGCTTTCGTGGCCCTCGAGAAGGCCCGCGGGACGCGCGTGATCGCGATCATCCACCGCCAGGAGACCGTCGGGGTCCTGGGGGTTCCCTTCTACCGCTTCATCGACATCGACGACTCGGAAGCGGTACTCAGGGCAATCCGCCAGACACCGCCCGAGGGCCCGATCGACCTCCTCCTGCACACGCCGGGCGGGCTCGTCCTCGCCTCCGAGCAGATCGCCTACGCCGTCCGGGCGCACCCGGGCAAGGTGACGGTCCTCGTTCCGCACTACGCGATGTCGGGCGGGACGCTGATCGCCCTGGCCGCTGACGAGATCCTCATGGATGAGGCCGCCGTCCTCGGGCCGGTCGACCCCCAGCTCGGGGACCTGCCGGCCGCTGCCCTGGTGCGCGTCGTGGGGAAGAAGCCGATCGAGCGGCTGGACGACCGCACGCTTCTGCTGGCGGACATCGCCGAGAAGTCTCTGCGGCACATGAAGCAAGTCGTCCGCAACCTCCTCGTCGACCGCCTCGACGCCGATCGGGCCGATTCGATCGCGGAGGAGCTGGCCGGAGGTCACTACACGCACGACGACCCGATCACGGTCGCGGAGGCCAGAGCGTTCGGCCTCCCGGTCGCGACCGGGCTTCCGAGCGAGGCCTACGACCTGATGGAGCTCTTCCCGCAGGAGGGCCGCCGGCGCCCGAGCGTCCAGTTCGGGCCGCTCCCTGATCCCGCGGCGGAGCCTTCGCGCCACCGCTAGCCGGTTTGCCGAGCTGCGCTACCGGGAAACGCGGTAGGCATGGCGACCGGGGCGGGAACGGCGCATCTGCTCTTCTTCACGACGGCCCGCTCCGGCCCGGGACGGCGAATGGAGAGCCTTCTGGCGCAACTCGGGCGGAAGGAGCGGGCACGTTTGCGCCTCTCCCGCGTCGACACGGACGAGACGCCGAAGCTCGCCGAGACGCTCGGCGTGACCGAGATCCCGACTCTCGTCCTGCTCGTCGACCGCAAACCGGTGGGCCGGATCGACGGGCGCGCGACCGCCCCTCAGGTCCAGCGGCTGCTCGAGAACCATCTCCCGCCGGGCAATCCGGACCGCATCCTCGCCGCGTAGTACCGGGCGAACTCGCGTAGTGCGGGTTACCAGTGGGGGGAACCGGGAGGTTGCCAATCATGCGCAGGCGCAGTGTTCTGCTGGCGGTCGCCGTCCTCGCGTCCGGGTTGCTGGTCGCGTCTCTGGCGGGCGCCGCCGGAGGCAAGAAGAACTTGAAGGCGGACGACCTGGTCGGTTACCAGGAAAACCCGGACATCTCGACGGCTGCGCTGGGATCGTTCAAGATCTTCATCGACGACGACGCCCAGACGTTCACCTACACGCTCAACTTCGACGGGCTCGAGGGAACCGTCACCCAGGCGCACATCCACTTCGGCAAGCGCGCCGTCAACGGCGGGATCACGCTCTTCCTCTGCGGAACGGCGGCGAGCCCGGGGCCGGCCGGCACTCCGACCTGCCCGCAGTCCGGCAGCGTGACCCGAACGGTGGGGGCTGCGGACATCCTGGCGCCCGGGACGCAGGGCATCGAGGCGGGGAACTTCGAAGAGCTCGCCGCCGCCCTCCGCGCAGGACACACGTACGCGAACGTCCACTCGACCAAGTGGCCCAGCGGCGAGATCCGCGCACAGATCAACGACCGCTCGAACAACAACTAGCGCCTTCGCAGGGAAGCGCGGGGACCGAGAGCCCGGCTCGACGCCGGGCTCTCTCCCTTTCAGGACGGGTCTTGCAGGCGCCCGATGACGCCGAGGAGGAAGGTGCTCGCGCGCGCCCCGTCCACGACCCGGTGGTCGAACGTGCAGGCGAGCCAGCCGATCTCGCGGACGACGATACGGCCGTCGACGACCGCCGGGCGCGGACCGATGCGGTGGAGGCCGAGGACGCCGACCTCGGGGTAGTTCACGAGCGGCGTCGCGAAGAGGCCGCCGAGCTTCCCGGCGCTCGTGACCGTGAAGGTCGACCCGCGGAGCTCCTCCGGCTTGAGCGTGCCCGCGCGCGCCTCCTCCGCCAGGCGGCGCGCCTCCGCCTCGAGCTCGTCCAGCGACTTCTGGTCGGCGGCCCGGAGGACGGGGACGACGAGCCCCTCGTCGGTCTGCACCGCGACGCCGAGGTCGTAGCGCTCCCAGTAGACGATCTCCTCGCCGTCGAGCGTCGCGTTCAGCTCGGGGACCTCCTTCAGCCCGGCGACGACCGCCTGCAGCAGGAAGGGCAGGTACGAGCGGTCGCCCCGCGCAGCCGAGAGCGCCGTGAAGTCGCACTCCTCGACGACGGTGACCGCCGGAACCTCCCGGTGCGAGGCAGCGAGGTGCTGGGCGATCTGCCTGCGCACGCCGCGCAGCGGGACACGCCTCTCCGGGCCACGGCTGGGCGTCTGACCCCCGGACCTGCCTGCGGAGCGCCGAACGTCTCCCTCCGTGATCCGCCCGCCGGGCCCGGTTCCCTCGAGGACGGAGAGGTCCACGCCGAGCTCGCCGGCGAGGCGACGGACGAGCGGCGTCGCCTGCACACGCTCAGGCGGCGCCGCGGCAGGCGTGGCGGCCACCTGGGCGACCGGCTGCTCGGCGGCCACCGCCCCGTCGCCGATCACGACGAGCGGCGTCCCCACCGGGACCAGCTCGCCCTCCTGGACGAGGATGCGAGCAACCGTGCCGGCGGCCGGCGAGGGGATCTCGACGGTCGTCTTGTCCGTCTGGATCTCGACCAGAGGATCGTCCTCCTCGACCACCTGGCCGACCACGACCAGCCAGCGGGCGATCTCGCCCTCGGCGACGCCCTCGCCGAGGTCCGGAAGCTTGAACTCGTAGGCCATCGAGGCGTTAGTAAGCCAGAACCCTGCGCGCCGCGTCGGCGACCCGCTCCGGCGTCGGCACGTACTCGTGCTCGATCGACCAGTGCGGGAAGGGCACGTCGTAGCCCGTGACGCGGACGATCGGCGCCTGCAGGTCGAGGATGCCCTTCTCCGCGATCACCGCCGCGATCTCGGCCCCGAAGCCCGCGACCCTCGGCGCCTCCTGGACGACGACGACGCGGCCGGTCTTCCCCACCGAAGACAGAATCGCCTCCTCGTCGAGCGGCTTCAGCGACCGGATGTCCACGACCTCGGCGCTCGCGTCGAGCTGCTCGGCCGCCTCGAGGCACGTCCGCACCATCGCGCCGTAGGCGACCAGGGTCACGTCCGACCCCTCCTGCGCGATCCGAGCCTTCCCCAGCGGGACCACGTGCTCGCCCTCCGGCACCTCGCCGCGGGGGCTCCTGTACAGCACCTTCGGCTCCATGATCACCACGGGATCCGGGTCGCGGATCGCCGCGGAGAGGAGCCCCTTCGCGTCGGCCGGCGTGGACGGGATCGCCACCTTCACACCGGGCGTATGCACGTAGTAGGCCTCGGGCGAGTCCTCGTGAAGCTCGGGCGCACGCACCCCGCCGCCAGTCGGCATGCGGATCGTCAGCGGGAACTCCATCGTCCCGCCCGTACGCCAGCGGTAGCGCCCCACGTGCGTGATCAGCTGATCGAGGCAGGGGTAGCTGAAGGACTCGTACTGCATCTCGCAGACCGGGCGCCAGCCGGCCATGGCAAGCCCGATCGCCGTGCCGAGGATCCCCGCCTCGGCGAGCGGCGTGTCCACGCACCGGTCGGGGCCGAAGCGGTCGCGGAGCCCGGCCGTCGCACGGAAGACCCCGCCGGCAAGACCGATGTCCTCGCCCAGGACCATGATCGCGCCGTCGCGCTCCATCTCCACGTGGAGGGCCTCGTTGACGGCCTCGACCAGCGTCCTGTCCGGCACCGGTGCTCAGCCGTCCCGCAGGTGCGGAGGTGGATTCACGTACGCATGCGCAAAGAGGAGCTCCGGGTCGGGCGGGGGCATCGCCTCGACGGCCGCGATCCCCTCCTTCATCCGAGCCAGGGCGTCGACCCGCGCCTCCTCGGCGAGCGCGTCGGTGAGGAGGCCCAGTCGCCGCAGGTAGCGCTCGTAGCGCCCGACGCATTCGTTCCGGCGCTCCTGCTCGACGCGTTCCTCGTCCCAGTAGGCGCTGGGGTCGTCGGCGGTCGCATGCGGAGCGGCGCGGTAGGTCAGCGCCTCGATGAAGGTCGGCCCCTCGCCGGCGCGTGCCCGCTCGAGCGCCTCGACGGTCGACTCGTAGACGGCGAGAACGTCGCCGCCGTCCACGCGCACGCCCGGCATCCCGTAGCCGGCCGCCTTGTCGGCCAGCGACTCGGCTCGCGTCTGCGCAGAGAGCGGGGTCGAGATCGCCCACTGGTTGTTGTTGCAGAGGAGGACGACCGGCGCGCGCATGACCGCGGCGAAGTTGGCGCCCTCGTGGAAGGCGCCCTCGGAGGTCGCGCCGTCTCCGAAGTACACGATGGCGCAGTCGCTCCGGCCCTTCAGCTTCGCGCCCCAGGCGTACCCGACGGCGTGCGGGACGTGCGTCGCGATGGGGACCGTGATCGACGCGACGCGGAACTCCTGCGGGTTCCACCAGCCGGCGGGGTGGCCGCGCCACCAGGCGAGCACGGTCTCGGGCCCCATCCCGCGCAGCAGGCCGATCGCCGACTCCCGGTACGAGGGGAAGATCCAGTCCTCGTCGGCGAGGGCGAGCGCCGAGCCGACCTGGATCGCCTCGTGGCCCCAGAAGATCGCGTACGTCCCGATCCGGCCCTGCCGGTGGTAGACGAGCGAGCGCTCGTCGTAGGTTCGGAGGAGGACCATCCCGCGGTACAGGTCCAGGAGCGCAGCGTCGCCGAGGCCTTCGACCTCGCCGTCCTCGACCCCTTCCCCATCGCCGATGATCCGCCGAACGCCGGGCCCGGCCGGAAGCACCTGTGCCACGTTCCTAAGTATCGCCCACGACCACGCTGAGCGCGTCGCGTTCCGCCTCGAACCGGGCGGACACGACGTCGCCCAGGTCTTCGCCGTCCGCCTGGAGCGGCAGCGGGAGGTCGCATTCGATCTCGACCTCGTCGACGTCATGGAGGTAGAGCGCGCGGGACGACGACGTCTGCCCACGCCCCGCGAGGGCCCACGCCGCCAGCCGGGGAAGCTGCCACACGGCGATCGACCGTGGGGCGACCAGGTCGAGCCCGAGCTCGAAGCGGGCCTGTGGCGCCACGTGCACGGCGAGCGGTCCGGCGAAGGTGTAGGGATCGCAGTTGGCCACCAGGGCGAAGGCGACGCGGTCGCGGCCGAGCACCGTCATGGCCGGCTGGAGCCGGCCGCCCCGGCCGGCCAGGATGCCGGCGAGCGTTCGGACGAAGGCGATGTCCCCGGGGCGCCTGCCGTTCCGCCGGCCGAGGTCGTCGACCCGCCGGACGAGCTCCGCGTCGAGCCCGATCCCCGCGCTGAACGTGAAGCGGCGGCCGTTGACCCGCCCGAGCGTGATCCGCCGCTCGCTGCGCGAGCGCGCGAGGAGCCGCGCCGCCTCGACCGGATCGCGCGGAAGCCCGAGGGCGCGCGGGAGGACGCTCGTGCCGCCGCCGGGGATGAACCCGACCGGGATGTCGGCCTCCAGCCCGTTGACGACCTCGTTGTAGGCGCCGTCGCCGCCGAAGACGAAGAGGCGCTCGTAGGAGTGCGAGGCCGCGGCTGCCAGGTCGGCTGCATGCCGCGGGCCTTCCGTGAGCAGCGTGTCGAGCTGCTCGCCCCCGGCGGCGAGCTCACGCTCGACCGCGACCGTCAGCTCCGGGGTGACCCGCGAAGCCTGCGGGTTGACGATGAGCGCGCTCCCCACCTCGCCACTCTAGTCGCGCCGCGATCCTGGGCCTCGGCGCCCTCAAGTCAGGCGCCGCCAGGGCCTCTCAAGACGGGGTCGAGTAGCCGCGCATGCCGTCGACGAGCAGGACGAGGAACGCGTCGGCGAGCGCGTCCGTGCCGGCACCCGGCCTCAGCCAGGTGAAGGCCCAGTTCGCGGCCGAGAGGAAGAGGAGCGCGGCGACGTTCTCGTCCAGGTCGGAGCGCAGTTCGCCCTGCTCGCGGCCCTCGCGGAAGAACGCACGCACGCGCTCTTCGTACCGGCGCCGCTCGGCGACGAACTCCTCGCGGCGCGGGTCGTCGAGATAGCGCCACTCCTGCACGAAGACAGTCGCGAGCTCGAGCTGGCCGGCGACCACGCGCAGGTGGCCGCGAAGGGCGAGGCGGATCTTCTCCGTCGCAGGCAGCTCCTCGGGGATCTCGTCGAGGGCCCCGTGGAACGCCTCGGCGCCCTGTCGCATCGTCTCGAAGAGGAGGTCCTGCTTGCCCTCGATGTGTGCGTAGAGCGAGCCCTTCTGCACCCCGACCGCATCCGCGAGGGCGCCGATGGACGTGCCGTGGTAGCCCTTCTCGGCGAAGAGGCGGGCGGCCTCGCGGGCAAGCTCCTCGCGGCGGCTCATGGTACCCTGACCATACTAACGATCGTTCGGTTGGGAGGTGTTGTGCTGGAGCGCATGAGCGACGAGGAGTTCCGCGCCCACCTGCAGGAAGGCGGCCAGGTCGAGGCCGGCGACCCGCTGCCGGAGGACTACCGCAAGGCCCTCATCAAGTTCATCGAGATGCACGGGAACTCGGAGCTCATGGGCGTCCTCCCCGAGCGCGAGTGGATCCTGCGCGCGCCCACGCTGCAGCGAAAGCTCGCCCTGACCGCCAAGGTGCAGGACGAAGTCGGCCACGGCCAGCTCATCTACCGCGTCGTCGAGGATCTCGGCAAGCCACGCGAGGCGTGCTTCGACGACCTGATCGCCGGCAGGACGAAGTTCCACAACGTCTTCCACTACCCGACGAAGACGTGGGGCGACGTCGGCGTCATCGCGTGGCTCGTCGACGCGGCGGCGATCATCTCCCAGAAGGCGCTCCTCAAGTGCTCGTACGCGCCGTATGCGCGGATCATGAAGAAGATCTGCTGGGAGGAGTCGTTCCACATCCTCCACGGCCGCGACGTGGTCCTCACCATGATGACCGGCACGGACGAGCAGCGGGAGCTGGTTCAGGAGGCGCTCGACCGCTGGTGGGGCCCGCTCATGCAGTTCCACGGGAACCCGATCCCGGCCGAGGACGACCCGATGTACCAGTGGCGGATCAAGAGCCAGGCCAACGAAGAGGCCCGCCAGCAGTTCCTCGACGGCTACGTCGACCAGATCCGTGAGCTCGGCCTCACCGTGCCCGACCCGGCGCTTCGCAAGGACGAGGCGGCCGGGGCCTGGCACTACACCGAGCCCGACTGGGACGAGCTCAAGTGGGTCGTCACCGGCCACGGCCCGGAGACGGAGCGGCGACTCGGCCTCCGGCGCGCCTCGCGCGACGAGACGGCCTGGGTGCGCCGGGCGGTGCTCGCCGACGCCGCGTGATCTGGGAGGTCTTTCGCCAGGAGCGCGAGGGCCAGCCGTTCCAGCACGGCGGCTCGCTCGAGGCGCCGAACCTCGAGTTCGCCGAGGCCTACGCAGTCGAGTTCTACGGCCGTCGCGCCGAGTCTGTGGCGCTCTGGGTCGTTCCGCGCGACGCGATCCACGAGATCGAGGAGCCCTACGTCGCCGACGTCTTCGACCGCGACTACCGGCGCGTCGACGGCTATTCCCTCAAGGTCAAGCTGCGGGAGGCGCGTGAGCGCGCAGGCACCGCCTGAGGCGGCCGTCGAGTCGGTCCTCGCCTTCGCCGACGACGAGCTCGTCCTCGGCTGGCGCGACTCCGAGTGGACCGGCGTCGCGCCCTTCCTGGAGGAGGACGTTGCCTTCTCGTCGATCGCCCAAGGCGAGATCGGGCATGCCCGGGCCCTCTACGAGCTGGCCGCGGGCGTTCTCGGAGGAGACGCCGACGCCCTCGCCTTCGACCGCGACCCGGCCGACTACCGCTGCGCGCCCTTCGTCGAGCTGCAGCTGGTCGGCGACTGGGCGGCGACGATCGCACGCCACTGGCTCTACGAGACGGCGGACTCGATCCGCGTCGCCGACCTCACGAGCTCCGACTGGCCCGAGCTGGCGGGCCTCGCCGCGAAGATGAACCGCGAGGAGGCCTACCATCGGATGCACGCCCAGATGTGGGCCGACCGCCTCCGCTCGTCCGAGGAGAGCGCCCGCTTCGAGAAGGCCGTAGCCGAGCTCTGGCCCTACGCGCTCGGCCTGCTCGAGCCGGGCCGGCGGGAGCGCCTGGCCGAGCTCGTCGGTCTCGCGCAGGTCGAGCCGGTCGAGCGCGGCTCGCACACGGACGGCTTCGCCGCCCTGCACCAGGAGATGACGATGGTGCGCCGGTCGGTGCCGGGCGCGACATGGTGACCGCCGAGCAGGTCTGGGAGGCGCTCGCCGAGCTGCCCGACCCGGAGATCCCCGTCATCTCGCTCGTCGACCTCGGAGTCGTCCGCGAGGTCGAGGTCGAGGGCGAGCACGTCCGCGTCGAGTTCACCCCGACGTTCCTCGGCTGCCCCGCGCAGGAGGTCATGCGCGACCAGATGGCCGCCGCCGTCCGGGCGCTCGGCGGCGAGCCCGACATCGACGTCGTCCTCGACGACTCCTGGTCGACCGACCGCATCACCGCCGAGGGCCGGCGCAAGCTCGAGGAGTCGGGCTTCGCTCCGCCGCACCCGCGGACCGCGGCCGGTCCGACCCTCGTGCAGCTCGACGCCCAGGCGTTCCGCTGCCCCTACTGCGGCTCGGCCGACACGAGGCTGGACAACCTCTTCGGCCCCACCCCGTGCCGGTCGATCCGCTACTGCCGCAGCTGCCGGCAGCCGTTCGAGCAGTTCAAGACGATCTGAGCGATGAGTCCCGGGCCCCAAGCCGGTCCTTAGTCAGCGACAGCAACCGACAAGGAGTGTCAATGGGCAAGTTGGTGGTTACGGAATTCGTGTCGCTCGACGGTGTGGTGCAGGCGCCCGGCGGCGAAGACTTCAAGTACCCCGGATGGACTTTCGACTTCGATCGCGGGGACGATGGGAACCAGTTCAAGCTTGACGAGACGCTGGAGAGCGAGGTGCTCTTGATCGGGCGGGTCACCTACGAGAGCTTCGCCGGCGCCTGGCCCTCGCGGGAGGGGGAGTTCGCAGACACTTCGTTCGCCCCTAGTTTCGTACGTTTCGGCTCTCTACACTCGGTGAGTGGTGTAGATGAGCAGACTTGCGGACCATGAGGACGGAGTAGGCGAGCACACGCCGAACTACCCAGGCGGCCTCGGCACCCGCGCGATCCGCGAGCAGGACGAGTGGCGCGAGTTCGTCGCCCAGAACCTGGGCGCAGAAGCCCACCTGCTCTACGTCAGCCCGGCCGACAACGACCGTCGCATCTACCGCGTCGCCGACCGAATGGCGAAGGTGCAACGGCGGTCGGCCAGTCACGACCGTTATGGACAACAGCTTGCGTCGGAGTACGAGGTTCTCGAGCGTCTGCAGCGACATTCGGTGTTCGAGCGACACCCGGTTTTCGAGGAACACGGAGAGTGGGAAGTGCTCTGGTGCGACTACGTCGACGGCGAGCCGCTTACTGAGCTCTGGCAGCGGGCCGGCTTGCTCCGCAAGTTCGTGCTCGGTTGGCGCACCTGGCGCGCAGTCGCTCGGCTGCACCGTGAGGGGGTTGCGCACGTCGACATGCAAGCGCCGAACTACCTCGGCGACGAGCAGGGCGAGATCGAGCCCGTCGACTTCGGCGATGCCGTCCTTTCGACGCGCAGACGCGCGGCGACGGCAGACACCCGGCGCTTTCTGTTCGGTCGCTATGGGCTGATGCAACGCACCGCAAAGCTGGCGTTCCTCCGCCTCTGGCCGAATTCACAGCAGATCTACCGAAGCTTCAAGCTGCGCCGGGTCGAGCAACTCTCGACGACGTCGCTGACGATGCCCGACGAGGGCGAGGCCGCCGAGCTGCTCGAGGCGGGTTGGCGCCGCGCCGCTCGATGGAACACGACCGCAGGGAAGTGGTTGGCGTACTCATCCCTCACGGTCGGTGGCGTCCACTTCCCAGGGTGGCGCCCCTGGTTTCTTCGCTGGACTTGGATACGTGAGGCGGTGACGTTCGAAGGGAAGAACGTGCTCGACCTCGGGTGCAGTGTCGGGCTCTTCTGTTGCTTTGCGCTCCTCGAGGGAGCGGAGTCGGCGATGGGAGTCGACGCCGACGCCTCATCCCTCGATGCTGCGCAGCTGATCGCCGCCGGACTCGGAGTACGCCCCCGTTTCCAGCAGCTGAGACTGGGTTCATCCGATGGCTGGCAGGCACGCCTCCCCTCCGCAGACATTGCCGTTGCAATGTCGATCGGGGAGTGGGTCGACGACAAGAAAGCGCTCTTCACGTTCCTCTCCCGGTTCCCCGAGCTCATCTATGAAGGACACGGCTCGCTGAGGATCGAGCACGATCGCCTTCGGGCAGCCGGCTTTCGGCACATCGAGATCCTGGGAGTCACCGACCGAGGCCGCGTGCTCTTCCACGCCACGCGATAGGCACGGCGCAGTCGAACGCCAGCTCACGTTCTTGGGTTTGCGAGGAGCTTCGGCGGGCTGAGCTAGGGACTCTCGACCCGGCGGAGCCAGGCCTCGCGCCAGTGGGGATAGATGCGCGGGGGCAGGAGCGGTGGTAATCGCCCGTGCAGATGACGCCGTCGAGGATGACGCAGTCCTTCCTGATCGTCAGCATGCGCCCGTCTTCTCGTCGATGATCTTCTCGATTCGGCGCAGCACGCGCGCCCGCCGGCCGCAGTACTTGAGCAGTTCGGAATCGAACCGAAGCCCTTGCGTCTTGTCGTCCTCGTCCAGCGTCGCGAAGATCTCTTGAGCCCGAGGGCAACGCATGGGATCTCGATGAGCGCGAGGAACGCCTGGGCGAACCAGACCGGAGCCTGCTCGTAGTCTGAGGTCGGATAGCCCGCCGGCACCGCGAGGAACACGGCGACGATCGGCAGGAGCCCAAGTGATGGGCGACCCAATCAATCCCAGTGCGGTAGCGATTAGCCTCCGCGGCGGGATGATAATGTCGTTGCAGGTGTCACGATGACGGTTGGTGGTGCACCGAAGCTCGTGGTGGTGCTGGCGCTCGCCGCGTGCCTCTCGGCCGCCTGCAGCAGCGACGGCGGGAGCGGGAAGGACACGACGGCCGCGTCCGGGCCGACCACCACCGAGGAGGCACGGGTGCTGCCCCCGTCCGACTTCGCCGCCGAAGCGGCCGACTTCAGCGTCGCCCTCACCTGGACGCCGCCTCCCGGGGACGTCGAGCGCTACGCGCTCTACCGGGACGGCTTCGCCCTCATGAGCGTCGCCGGGACGGAGACGACGTTCACCGACGAAGACGTCCTTCCGGGCGAACAGCACACCTACGAGATCGAGTCGCGGGTCGGCAAGACGGCCTCCGACCGGATCTCCGTGGCGGCCACGACCGTGGTCCCGCCGGTGAAGGCCGCGCGCCTCGAGGGGACCTTCAACGTCAGGACGCGGTTCGTCAGCAAGACCGGGTACGGGGACTACACGAAGCCGAACTTCGGCTGGCAGTTCAAGCCGCGGTGCGAGGAGGGGCCCTGCAACGTCGTGTGGAGCGACCTGCAGACGACACGCATCCGCGCAAACCTGCAGCGTCACGGGGGCCGGTACCGAGGCGAGTACACCGGCCGGTTCACGATCGAATGCAGCGGCACCCCGTCGACGTCGTCAGTCACGATCGCCCTCCGCGTGGATCGAGCCGGAGTGGTCGACGGTGAGTGGCGCGCCACGAGGCTCCTGGGAACCATCGATCAGAGCGAAGTGGCCCAGCTCGGCTGCCGCTCCGCAGAAGCGCGTCTCGCGGTCCGCGCCCGTCTGGCGCGGTGACCTGAGGGCGACGCTCACCTACGCGGTCACGCGCTGGTCGTAGAGCGGCCATACCGCTCTCATACCGGCAGCCGACCGTTCCCATCCCAAGGTCTCCCATGGTGAGATACGTACCGATCAACGAGTTGCAACGAGGGACACGCGGCGACTCAACCCCCTAGGCTCGCCTCCGGAGCAGCTAGCGGCAGCAGCTCCGACGAGGCGTAGGACGGCCGGCCGATCAGCCGGCCGTCGTCGTGCCGGGGGTCTCTCCGGTTCGGGCGTACTACACTCCGGCCCTCGGGACATGAGAACGACTCTCACCGCTTTGTGCGCCGCTCTCCTCCTGGGTCTGGCGGCTGCGTGCGGAGGGGATGACGACGGCGACGCCGAGGACCAATTCCTCGCCCAGGTCAACGCGGTCTGCGCAAACTACGGTCCCAAGCTCGCGCTGCTGACCCCGCCCGTCGAGAGCGAGGAGGAGTGGGCGGCAATCGCGGCCGACATGGGCGACCTGCTGGAGGCCTCGGTGAACGAGCTGCGCCTCCTGGAGCCGCCGGAAAGCCTCGGTGGGGACTACGCCGAGTGGCTCGGCCTCCGCAGCGAGATCCTCACGGCCATGCGCGACCTCCAGACTGCCGGCGCGGCGCACGACGCTTCGGGCGTCGAGGCCAGCCTGGGGCGGATCGACGAGGCAATCGCCGAGGCCGACCCGCTCGCCGAGCAGATCGGCTTCGCGGACTGCTCGCCCACGGGCGTCACGACGGCGACCTAGACACCTCTGAAGCGCGGCTCCCGCTTCTCGAGGAACGCCGCCACGCCTTCGGCGAAATCCTCCGTCCGGGTCGCCGCGAGCTGGAGCTGGGCTTCGAGCTCGAGCTGGTCCTCGAGCCGCGAGGATGCTGCTCGCTCGAAGAGGCGCTTCGTCATGGCGATCGCCCGCGTCGGCAGCGCGGCGAGCTCGGCGGCCCGCTCCTGCGCGCGCGCGAGCACGTCGGCGACCGGGACGACTTCCGAGACCAGGCCCCAGGCCAGCGCCTCGTCGGCGCCGATCTTGCGGCCCGAGCACATCCACTCGAACGCGCGGGCGTAGCCGAGCAGCCGGGGGACAAGCCAGGAGCCGCCCGTGTCGGGAACGAGGCCGACGTTCACGAACGCGGGGACGAACACCGCCGAGTCGGCGGCGATCCGAAGGTCGCAGGCGCAGGCCAGCGAGAGCCCCGCCCCGGCGGCTGGGCCGTTCACCGCGGCGAGGACGGGCTTCTCCAGCCTGCGGAGGCCGAGGACGTGTCGGTTCCAGCGGCCGCGCAGGAGGGCCGCGACGTCACGCTCTCCCTCACTGAGCTCGGCGAGATCCTGGCCGACGCAGAAGCCCCGCCCCGACCCGGTCAGCACAACGGCCCGCACCTCGCGGTCGGCCGCCTCGCCGAGCGCTCCTGCGAATCCCTGGTGGGTCGCCGAGTCGAACGCATTCAGCTTGTCGGGCCGGTTGAGCGCGATCGTCAGCACCGCGCCGGCGCGTGTCACCTCGACCTCGGCCATTCGGCTCCTCGGTAGACCTGTGCGTGTCCGGTAGCTTGACCGGATGGCCGATCTTACGTTCATTTCCTCGGAGGAGGTCACCGAGGACGAGGCGCTCGACGCGTACTCGCGGGCCGTCGTCTCGATCGCCGAGCGCCTGTCGCCGTCCGTGGCGAACCTGCGCGTCTCGCGGCGGGTGCGCGGCGGCCGCAGGGCGCTGGGCGGAGGGAGCGGCGTGGTCATCACGCCGGACGGGTTCATGCTGACGTCGGCTCACGTCGTCGCAGGGACGGACGGCAAGGTGGAGGCGTCCTTCGTCGACGGCAGGGAGGTCAGGGCCGAGGTCGTCGGCGCCGACCCGCTCTCGGACCTCGCCGTGCTGCGCTCCGAGGCGGCCGACCTCGCACCGGCGACCCTCGGCGATGCCGAGGGTCTGCGCGTGGGGCAGCTCGTCGTCGCGATCGGGAATCCGAACGGGTTCGCCGGATCGGTGACCGCCGGGGTGATCTCGGCGCTCGGCCGCTCGCTGCCGGTGCGCTCCAGGGCCGCCGGGAGGATCGTCGAGAACGTCATCCAGACCGACGCGGCCCTCAACCCCGGGAACTCCGGCGGGGCGCTCGCCGACGGTCGCGGCTGCGTGATCGGGATCAACACCGCGGTCGCCGGCGTCGGCCTCGGCCTTGCGGTGCCCATCAACGGGACGACGCGGAAGATCATCGGCGCCCTCATGCGGGAAGGCCGCTTCACGCGCGCGTACATCGGCATCGCCGGGGGCTCCAGGCCGCTGCCGCCGCGGCTCGCCCGCGAGCTCGGCCGCGCCACGTGCATCGAGGTGGTGGAGGTCGTGGAGGGGAGCCCGGCCGCGAAGGCGGGGCTCCGGCCGGAGGACCTGATCGTCGAGGTGGCCGGGACGCCGGTCGAGGGCGTGGACGACCTCCAGCGGCTCATGGACGGCGAGCTGATCGGCGACCGTGTGGCCGCGACCGTGGTCCGCGAGGGCCGCACCGTCACCGTCGAGCTCGTCCCCGTCGAGCTCGAGGTCTAGTCGGTCATTATCCGCGGCGTGTCGGCGCCCGGAAACGACCTGCTGCAGTGGACGCTGCTCCGGCCTCCGCGCCTGCGGACGCTGGAGGACGACGGCGAGCGCCACGCGAGCTGGCTCGAGCTCTTCTTCGACGTCGTCTTCGTCGTCGCGATCGCGCAGCTCGCCGAGGAGCTGGCGCTCGACCACTCGCTCCGCGGCTTCCTCGTCTTCGGCGCGCTCTTTCTGCCGGTCTTCATCGCCTGGCAGGGGTTCACGATCTACGCGGACCGCTTCGACACGGACGACGTCGTCTTCCGGCTCGCGATCTTCGCCGCCATGCTCGCGATCGCCGCGCTCGCCGTGCAGGTCCCCGACGCGGCGCACGGCGAGAGCACCGGGTTCGTCGTCTCGTATGTCGTCCTCAGATCGCTCCTGGTCGCGCTCTACCTGCGGTCGTACCGTCACGTCCCGCAGGCGCGCCCGCTGATCGCGCGCTACGCGGCCGGCTACTCGCTCGGCATCGCCCTCTGGCTCGTCTCGCTCGCGTTCCCCGCGCCTTGGCGCTACGTCCTCTGGGGCGTCGCCCTCGCCTGGGAGTACAGCCTTCCCGTCCGCTTCCGCCGCTTCCACTCGGCCATTCCGGTGAGCACGGGGCACATCCCGGAGCGGTTCGCGCTCTTCACGATCATCGTCCTCGGCGAGACGATCGTCGCGGTCGCGCTCGGAACGGCCGGGAGCGACTGGGCGGCCCCCTCGGCGGTCGCCGGGGCCCTCGGGTTCGTCGCGGCGGCGGCGCTCTGGTGGATCTACTTCGGGACCGGTGCGGGGATGGAGATGGTGCCAACGGTGCGGGCGATCCTCGTCTTCACCCACGCCCACATCCCCCTCCTGGCGGCGCTCACGGCGGTGAGCGCGGGCGTCGCGCTCGGGATCGAGCAGGCCGAGCACGACCACCTCGACGCCGGCACCCGGTGGGCGCTCGCCGGCGGCGCCGGCCTCTACCTCGCATGCCTCACGGTGGCGCAGCGCTCGCTCGTGCGCGGCGTCTCGCGGCGCAAGGTGAGCGCCCGCGTTCTGGCGATTGCGGCGCTCGCGCTGCTGGCCGCCGCCGGCGCGACGCTGGCGCCGTGGCTCTTCGTCGGGGTGACCGCGGCGGTCCTCCTCGCGCTCGTCGCCTTCGAGATGTGGGCCTACCACCAGGTCCAGCGCACCGTCTCGGCCTAGCCGATCTCTATCCCGCCCTCCCCGTGCCGGTGGGATTCGTGCGTCGCCAGCTCGAGCATGACCTGGGCCACGAGGGCGACGGCGAGGATCGCGAGGAAAAGGACGATCCCGATGTCCGGGCCGAGGGCCGCGAGCACGAGCGCAAGCGCTGCTGTCCCGACGCGAAGCCAGAGGTCGACGTCGCGCCGCGAGTGGCTGGTGACGAGGTGGATGACCGCGACGGAGCCCATGAAGAGGGCCACGCCCGCGCCGATGATCCACGAGACCTCGTCCGTCAGGCCGGTGTCCTCGGTGGCCTTGATCGCCAGCTTGATCCCGGCCCCGAGCGCCGCCAGCCCGATCAGCAGCGGCAGGTGCGCATAGAGATAGGTCTGGCCGGCCGCGATCGTCCCCCGCACCACCGAGGTGTCCACGTAGTCGAAGTAGATCCACCAGAGCGCTCCCGCGATGACGAAGCCGAGTGCCGCCACGGCGGCCGACTCGACCCCCCAGCTCACCGTCGTGGTCCCGATGACGACCGCCAGGATGCTCTCGCCGAAGACGATGATGGTGAAGAGGCCGACCCGCTCCGGGATGTGGGACGCGTGGATCGGCACCACCCGGATGCGCATGCCGCTGGCGAGCGGCGTCCCCAGGTCGATCGCGAGCGCGAGCGCCCAGAGCCAGTAGCGGTACGGCGGCGGGACGGCGGCCGAGACGACGAAGAGGGCGATGCTCGCCGAGAACGCCGGGATGTAGACGTTGAGGAGCGGGCGCGCCTGCGGCAGGTGCCACCACGCGCGGGCATTGAGGAGGACGACGACTGCCCGGACGGCCGCGTACGCGAGCGCGAAGCTCGCGGTCTCCCCATGGAAGGCCTCCGGGATCACGGACGCGAGCACGGCGACCAGGAACATGCCGACGAGCATGAGGACGCGGTGCGGCGGGTCGTCCGTGTCGAAGCGGTCGGCGTAGAACGTGTACCCGACCCAGGCCCACCAGACCGCGACGAAGAGGCCCGCGAAGATCAGGAAGCCGTGGAGGCTCGGATCCGCGGCGAGCCCGTCGGCGAGCTGCGCGACCGCGACGACGAAGACGAGGTCGAAGAAGAGCTCCAGCCAGGTGGCGTGCCGCTCGTCGCCGGCCTCCTCCTCGAGCGTCCGCAGCCGGGGTGGGTCGTGCCAGCGGGAACGCATGCCGGCAAGCATGCCTCGAAGAGCGGACTCGGTGGCGTCTTCGTCGGGGATCGAGGCCCGGTCGGCCTCTGTGCTAGCGGCCCTCGAACTCGGGCTTGCGCTTCTCGGTGAACGCCGTCAGGCCCTCGCGCGCGTCCTCGGAGGCGAAGGCGAGGTAGAGCGCCTTGCGCTCGTAGTCGAGGCCGGTCTCGAGCGTCGACTCGAACGCCCGGTTGACGGACTCCTTGGCGAGGCGCTGGGCAACCGGGCCTTTCTCGGCAATCGCCCGCGCAACGGCCTTTGCCTCCTCGAGCCACGCCTCACGTGCGACCACCCGAGCGACGATCCCCGCGCGCTCGGCCTCCACGGCGTCGAGGAAGCGGCCGGAGAGGATCACGTCCATCGCCTTCGCCTTGCCGATCGCCCGGGTGAGCCGCTGAGTGCCGCCTGCGCCGGGGATGATCCCGAGACCGGTCTCCGGCTGGCCGAAGCGAGCAGTCTCGGACGCGATGATGAGATCGCAGGCCATCGCCAGCTCGTTGCCCCCGCCGAGGCAGTATCCGGACACTGCGGCAACCAGCGGTGTCCGCACCTTGCGGATCGCGTCCCAGCGGTCGATGCGGCGCGCCTCGTACATGTCCATCGCGCTCGCCTCGGCCATCTCGCCGATGTCCGCGCCGGCCGCGAAGGCGCGGTCGGAGCCGCCGAGGACGATGCAGCGCACCTCGTCGTCGTCGTCGAGCGCCTCGAGCACCTCCACGAGCTCGGTCATGAGCTCGTCGTTGAGAGCGTTGAGGGCCTCGGGGCGGTTGAGGAGGACGACCGCAATCGGCTCCTCCCGCTCGACGAGAAGAGCGCTCATTGGCCCACCACCGCGTAGAGCTGCCACGTGCCGGGCACTCCGCGCAGCTCGACCGCGTCACGCTTCTCGAACTCGAGGCCCGAGCCGACGACCAGGTCCTTCACGGTGCTCGACACGAGCACCTCGCCCGGACCAGCCTCTGCTGCGATCCTCGCGCCGATGTGGACGGCGATGCCCGCCATGCCGTCGGCGGTCAGCTCCAGCTCTCCCGTGTGGATGCCTGCTCGCACCTCGAGGCCGACGCCCCGGACGGACTCGACGATCGCCCGCGCGGCGCGGGCGGCGCGCGCAGGGCCGTCGAAACGGGCGAGGGTGCCGTCGCCCGCCGTGTCCACCTCCACCCCGGCGAACCGGGTCAGCTCGCCGCGGACGAGCGCGTGGTACCGCGCCAGGAGCTCCCGCCAGCGCCGGTCACCGAGCTCGACGGCGCGCCCGGTCGAGTCGACGACGTCCGTGAAGAGCACGGTCGCCAGGACACGGTCCGGCGCTGCCCCGCCACGCACGCCCGTGAGGAACTCCTCCACTTCGTCGAGGATCTGGCCGCTGTCGATCCAGGGGACATGGTCGTCGCCCTCCAGCTCGACGTAGCGCGCGCCGGGAATCCGGTCGGCCATGTACCGGCCCTCCTCCGGGCGCGCGTCGAGGTCCCCCCGGCGGTGAAGGACGAGCGTCGGCACGCTCACGGTCGGCAGGACTTCGCGCACGTCGATCTGGCTGTTCATGAGGATGAGATCACGTGCCGCGCCCGGGCTCGCCGCCGCCCGCGCACGGGCCGACCACCAGCGAACGAGGGCGGGATCGGCGTTCGGCGCCATTTTCCCGAGGTCGCTCTGGGCGCCCCACGTGCGCTCGATCTCCTCCGCGTGGGCACGGCGCTCGGCCGGGGTCGCCGCCCACGGGTAGTCGTCGTCCGGGTCCTGGCGCTTGGCATACGCGCCGTAGAGGACGAGCGCGGTCGTCCGGGCGGGGTAGGTGGCGGCGAAGAGGATCGCCATCGGGCCGCCTTCGGAGTAGCCGAGGAGCGCGGCTCGCTCGCTTCCGACTGCGTCCATCACCGCCCGGACGTCGTCCATTCGCGTCTCCAGGTCGGGCAGGCCGCCCGGCCGGTCGGAGAGACCCGTGCCGCGCTTGTCGAAGCGGATAAGGCGCGAGAACGACGAGAGCCGCTCCAGGAAGAGCGCAGACCGCGGCTCCTCCCAGTCGCTCTCGAGATGCGAGACGAAGCCCGGGACGAGGACGAGGTCGAGCGGGCCCTCGCCCGTGACCTGGTACGCGATGTTGACGTCGCCGCTCCTCGCGTAGCGCGTCTCCGCCCGCACGAGCGTCACTTTCCCTCCAGGAACTTCTCGACGGCGGCGCGCGGCTCGTCGGTCGCCATCGAGAGCGCGAGCCAGTCCCGCGCGTGGTTGACCGTTTCGTGCCAGGCCAGGTCCCGCCAGAAGTTCAGCTGCTGCTTCGTGTAGCGCACGGTCTGCGGCAGCTTGGCTGCGAGCTTCTCGACGAGCTCGTCGACGGTCGCGTCCAGCTCGGCGGCGGGAACGGCGCGGTTCACGAGGCCCCACTCCTCCGCCTTCCGCGCCGGGATCTCCTCGCAGAGGAGGATGATCTCCCGGGCCCTGCGCTCGCCGACCATGATCGGGAGCCACTGGGTGGCGCCCCCCGCCGGGACGGACCCGTGCTGCGGCCCGACGTGGCGGATGTACGTGTCGTCCACGATCACGGACAGGTCGCAGGCCATCTGCAGCTCGTTGCCGCCGCCGACGCAGACGCCGTTGATGCGCGCCAGCGTCGGCTTCCCGATCTCGCGCAGCTTGTCGTGGGCGTCCTTGAACGCGCCGAACCACTTCCAGTACTCGCCCGGCTTGCCCAGGTAGTCGCGGCTCCACGCCTTCAGGTCGGCGCCGACGCAGAACGCGCGGCCCGCGCCCGTGATCACGACGACCCGGATCGCGTCGTCCCAGGAGGCGTCCTCGGCAGCCCGCGCGATCTCCCGCAGCATGCGGAAGTCGAAGGCGTTCAGCACCTCGGGCCGGTTGAGCGTGATCGTCGCGCGGGGGGGTGCCTTCTCGTAGACGATCGCCTCGAAGCCGAGCTCGGTGGGGTCCCGTGGCGCCGGGTAGGACGGCTCGCTCATTCGACGGTCGCGAAATGGACCTGGAACGGGATGCCCATCTCCATCGCGTCCTTTCCGGTCGCCATGAACTCCTCCGTCCGCGCGGCTGCCTTGAAGGCGTCCAGGTCGGGGAACTCCCACTCGGAGTAGTACAGGTACGTGGGCTCCCCCAGCGGCGCGCCGAAGACCTTCCCGTGCCTGAACGTCCCGCCGGGCACCGCCTTGCAAAGCTCGGCGTGGCGCTCGTAGCGCTCCGCGTCCGGCTCCCCCTCGTAGACGACGAACACCCTGACCAACCGGTTCCCCTTCCTCTCGGTGGCTGTCGCCGGAAGGATTCCCGATCCGGGCCTCAGGCGCCGGACGAGGCGGCGACGAGCGACTCCTCGAGGAGCTCGAGGCCGCGCTCGAGGTCCTCGTCGCCGATCACGAGCGGCACGAGGACGCGGATCACGTTCCCGTAGAGGCCGCAGGACAGCAGGACGAGCCCGCGCTCTCTGGCGGCGGCGACGGTAGCGCCGGCGAGGCCGCTCGCCGGCGCTTTCGTCTCGCGATCCTCGACCAGCTCGAGCGCGAGCATCGGTCCGAGACCGCGTACGTCGCCCACGGCGCCGACGCGGGAGCCGATTCCTTCGAGAGCCTCGCGGATCCTCTCGCCGAGCTCACGCGCGCGCCGCTGGAAGGGCTCGCCCGCGATCTCGTCGAGGACCGCGACGGCCGCTGCGCAGGCAACCGGGTTGCCGCCGAAAGTGCCGCCGAGGCCGCCGGGGCCGACTGCGTCGACCACCTCGCTCCTGCCGGTCACGCCGGCGAGCGGGAACCCGCCGCCGAGTGACTTGCCGGAGACGAGGAGGTCAGGCTCGACGCCGTAGTGCTCGATCGCCCAGACCGGGCCGGTCCGGGCGACGCCGCTCTGCACCTCGTCGTCGACGTAGAGGATCCCGTGCCGGTCGCACAGCTCACGCAGGCGAGGGGGAAAGTCGCGCGGCATCGGGACGAACCCGCCTTCTCCTTGCACGGGCTCGAGCACGACACACGCGACCGCCTGGGGATCCACATCTGATTTGAAGAGGGCCTCGAGCCCGTGGATCGCGTCGTCGGTGGAGACGCCGCGGTACGGGTACGGGGCGTGGGCGCGGTAGACCTCCGGCGCGAACGGCCCGAAGCCCCGCTTGTAGGGCACGACCTTGCTGGTCATCGTCATGGTGAGGAGCGTCCGGCCGTGGAAGGCGCGGTCGAAGACGACGACCGCCGGGCGTCCCGTCGCCGTGCGCGCGATCTTGACGGCGTTCTCGACCGCCTCGGCGCCCGAGTTCAGAAGGAGGCTCTTCTGCTCGCCGCCCCGGCAGGGCGAAAGCTCGGCGAGACGGCGGCACACCTCGACGTAGGGCTCGTACATCCCGACCATGAAGCACTGGTGCAGGTAGCGGTCGACCTGCTCGTGAACGGCGGCGACGACCGCGGGAGGCCCGTGGCCGGCGTTCTGGCAGCCCAGCCCGCCGGCGAAGTCGATGTAGGTGCGGCCGTCGACGTCCTCGATGCGCGCGCCTTCCGCACGGGCGACGACGAGCGGGGAGGTCGCCACCCCGGCGGCGACATAGCGCTCGCGCGCCTCGACGACGGCGTCCGTCGCGCTGCGCTCCCTGAGGGCCATGCGGCGAGTGTACTCGTTGGCCCGCTCAAGTCACCTTGGCCCGCGCGTCCCAATCCCTGCCGTTATCCTCGCCGCCGTGTCCGCGACATCCGTTGCGGTGGTGGTCTCGGTCATCGCCGGCCTCGCAGGGTCGATCCAGGTCGCAGTGAGCGGGGCCTTCGGCAAGCGAATCGGCGTCCTCGAGGCGACCGCGTTCGGATCGATCGCCGCGGCGCTCATCGTCTGCGCCGTCCTCGTGATCGCGCGGCAGGGCTTTGGGAACCTGAGTGCGAGCGTGCGCGAGCCGGCGTGGCTCTGGCTCGGCGGAGCGATGGGCGCGATCGTGGTCATGTCCATCACGTTCACCGCGCCGCGCATCGGGACGTTCGCCACCATTGGGCTCCTGATCGCGGGCCAGTTGACGATGGGCGTCCTCATCGACGCCTTCGGCCTCTTCGGGCTGGAGAAGATTCCCGTGACGCCGGCCCGGGTCGTCGGCCTGGTGCTCCTCGCCGCGGGCGCGGCGCTCGTCCTCAAGCGCTAGCCGCCGACGGACGGCGGACATGTCCCGGACATGTCCAGGGCCATGTCCCGGGGTCAGACCCCGGGCGTGGCCGCAGGGGACATGGCCTTGGCCTTGTTTGCAGGGCTTTCGTGCTGAGGTGCGCCGGCGCGGGCTGTGGAGAACTCGAACGACCAGGGGGTCGACGGGCGCGCCCGTCGACCGGAGGACGGACCTTCGTCTCCGGGTACATCCGCAGCGTCTCGAGCGCCTGCTCACGTCCGAAGCCGAACTGCTGGTAGCCCCGAGCACCGCGGGCCGCGTCCTGCCGGTCACGTACAGTCGAAGCCGTGTCGCAGGCGAGAGTGGTCTTCAACGGCCTCGCCGTGCTCTACCTGCTCGGGGTCGTCGTCCAGTTCTTCCTCGCAGGCCTCGGCGTCTTCGGGACGGCGTCCTACGACTACCACCAGGCGGTCGGGTTCATCCTCGGGGTCGTCTCGCTCGCCCTGCTCGTGCTCGCGATCGGCGCGAAGCTCCCCCGGCCGCTCACCGGCCTCGCCTTCCTCCTCTTCATCCTGAACGCGATCCAGATCGTCCTGATCCAGATCGACATCGGAGAGATCAAGGCGCTTCACGTCGTCAACGCACTCGCGATCGCGCTCGTCGCCAACATGCTGATGCACCGCTCGAGGCGCTACCTGGCCTCGAAGCTCGCGACCTAGCCCCGTTCGAAGAGGGCTGCCTGGCCCTGACCGACCCCGACGCACAGGGTCGCCAGGCCGTAGCGTCCACGGCGTCGGCGCAGCTCGTGCAGGAGCGTGACGACGAGGCGCGCCCCGCTCATGCCGAGCGGGTGGCCGATGGCAATCGCGCCGCCGTTCACGTTCACCTTCTCCGGGTCGAGCCCGAGCTCGCGAATCACCTGGAGGCTCTGGGAGGCGAACGCCTCGTTCAGCTCGACGAGGTCCAGCGCGCTCACCTCGATCCCGGTCCGGTCCAGCAGCCTGCGCACCGCGGGAATCGGCCCTATGCCCATGACCCGCGGATCGACGCCCGCCACCGCGCTTGCCACGAACCGGCCGAGCGGCTCGGCGCCCAGCTCGGCCGCCTTGTCCGCGCTCGCGATCACCAGCGCGGCGGCACCGTCGTTGATGCCGCTCGAGTTGCCGGCCGTCACGGTGCCGTCCGGACGAAAGGCCGGCTTCAGCGCCGCCAGCTTCTCCAGGGAGGTGTCGGGACGAGGGTGCTCGTCGCGGCTGACGTCGCCGACCGCGACGAGCTCGTCGTCGAAGCGGCCCGCCTCGGCGGCGGCCGCGTGCCGGCGCTGGCTCTCGAGCGCGAAGGCGTCCTGGTCCTCGCGGGTGACGCCGAACCGCTCGGCGACGTTCTCCCCGGTCTCGCCCATCGACTCCAGCGGGAACATCGCCTCCAGGCGTGGATTGGGGAAGCGCCAGCCGAGGGTCGTGTCCCAGGAGGTCTGGTTGCCGCGCGCGAAGGCGTGCTCTGGCTTTCCGGTGACGAGGGGCGCCCGCGTCATCGACTCCGCGCCGCCCGCCACGAAGAGCTCCCCGTCGCCCGAGCGGACCGCGTGGCACGCGGATACGACCGCCGAGAGCCCCGAGGCGCACAGCCGGTTGACGGTGACACCGGCGACCTCCTGCGGGAGGCCTGCGAGCAGAGCGGCCATCCGGGCCACGTTGCGGTTGTCCTCCCCCGCCTGGTTGGCGGCGCCGAAGTAGACGTCCTCGATCTCCCCGGGCGCGACACCCGCACGCTCGACCGCCTCGCGCACGACGAGCGCGGCGAGATCGTCAGGCCGCTCGCCGGCCAGGGCGCCTCCGTAGCGCCCCACGGGCGTGCGGACGGCGGAGAGGACGACTGCCTCAGGCACGACCTGAGTCTACGGGTCCGGCCCTAGTCCACGAACTCGACGCGGACAGGGCGCTCGAAGGCGCCCGCTGCCTCGCCGCGGCGCAGGAGCTCGGCCACCGCCTGGCGGCCTTCCTCCCCGTAGTCCTCGGTCAGCTCGTTGACGTACATGCCGACGAACCGGTCGGCGAGCTCGGTCGAGAGGCCACGCCCGTACTGAAGCGCGTACTCGAGTGCCTCGTCGCGGTTGTCGAGACCGGCGCGGATGGAGTCGCGGAGCACGTCGGAGAGCTCGGGCAGCACGTCGGCCCCGAGATCCCGGCGGGCGACATTGATGCCGAGCGGCAGGGGCAGTCCGGTCTCCAGCAGCCACCACTCGCCGAGGTCGACCACGCGCTCGAGGCCACGGCGCCCGTACGTGAGCTGGCCTTCGTGGATGAGAAGCCCCGCGTCGGCTCGACCCTCCTCCACCTCTTCCATGATCTGGTCGAAGGGCACTTCCCGGAAGCGGAACTCACCGCCGAGGTAGAGGCCGAGAACGAGGAACGCCGTGGTCATGCGCCCGGGGACGGCGATCTCGATGTCGGCCAAGTCGTCCTTCTCGAGCGGATGCTTCGAGACGACGACCGGCCCGTAGCCGGAGCCCATGCTCGCGCCGTGCGGGAGGATGAGGTACTTGTCCTGCACGAACGGGTACGTGTGCAGCGAGATCGCCGTGACCTCGAGCCGTCCCTCGAGTGCCCACTCGTTCAGGGTCTGAATGCCCTCGAGGACATGCTCGAACTCGAAGCCGCGCCCGTCCACACGGCCGGCGGCGAGACCCCAGAACATGAACGCGTCGTCCGGGTCTGGACTATGTCCGAGACGAATATGCAGAGTGCGCGAGGCTAGCAAGCGCCCGCCCCCGATGTCCGGGCAAGGGACGGCGACTAGAATTTGAGGCGTGTCTAAACCCGATCTCTCGGCCGCGATCCAGGACTACCTGAAGGAGATCTACAAGCTCGAGGCCGAGGGCACCCGCCCCACGACGACCGCGATCGCGCGACGCATGGGCGTCGCGCCCTCGTCGGTGACCTCGATGCTGAAGAAGCTGGCGGCCCTTGGGCTCGCGGAGCACTCGCCGTACCGAGGAGTCGAGCTCTCGGAGGCCGGGACGAAGATCGCGCTCGAGGTCATCCGCCACCATCGCCTGCTCGAGCAGTACCTGGCCGAGACGCTCGGGCTACCGATCGAGGCCGTGCATGCGGAGGCCGATCGGCTCGAGCATGTCATCTCCGAGGAGCTCGAGGCGAGGATCGACGAGCAGCTCGGCTACCCGACCCACGACCCGCACGGCGACCCGATCCCGGACGCAGGGCTTCGGATGGAGACGAACCGCCTGCGCTCGCTCGACGCGCTCGAGCCGGGCGAGGAGGCGACGGTGCGGCACGTGCCCGACAGCGACTCCGAGCTCCTGCGCTACCTGGCGGGCTTGCGGCTCGTCCCCGGCGGGCGGGTGACCATGCGGCGCGCGGAGCCCTTCGACGGCCCGGTGACGGTGTCCGTGGACGGCGAGGAGCACGCGATCTCCCGCGAGCTGGCGATGCAGATCGGCATCGCCTAGCCCGTCCGACCGGCCGGGCCGGCTACGGCTTGTGGCCGAAGAACCAGCGTTCGAGCGGCTTCAGGAGCTCGTCCTCGGCGAACGGGGCCACGGCGGCGGTGAGCCCTTCCTCGGCGGACACCTCGAGGTCGTCCCGTAGCGCGTTGTTCGCCGCCGTGAGCGCGTCACCCATCTCGAAGCCCTCGAAGACGTAGTCGTCGGGCCGCGGCTGGGGCGTCTGGCGGTTGCCGATGTCGATCGCGCGCCCGACCGCCCAGAGCGCGCCCGGCCGGCGCTCGATCCAGATCAGGATGTCCTCGCGGCCGCCGTCTTCGCCCAGGCCCTGGAGGGTCCGGGAGGCGAATCGCATTCCGTCGGGCTCCACAGAGGGCAAGGATACAATCGCGCGGTGGGCTTCTTCTCCAGACTCTTCGGCAAGGGCGAGGCGACGAGCACGGAGGCTCAGCGAGGGATCTCGAAGGAGGATGCTCTCGCGTCGTACGTCGTGCGCGAGCACCGGCAGGGTCGCTCGCTCGAGGACATCCTCGACGACCCCTATCTCAAGAACCGCGCGACGGACGAGCAGCGACTGCGCCTTCTGGAGCGGCCCGAAGTCATCCGTGCGGTCGGCGAGGACACGGCGGCGATGGCCGCCGAGCACGTCCGCGAGGCCACCTAGAAGCCCGTGGCCGCCCGGCACCTCCGCGGAGAGCGCGTCACGCTCCGCCCACTGGAGGCTGCCGACGCGTCCCGGCTCGGGAAGATCGCGGCGGAGCCCGAGGTCTCGCGCTGGTGGCTCGGCCTCACCGAGCAGGACATCCGTGAGAAGGCCGGCCCGGACGAGGAAGGGCTCGTGTTCGCGATCGAGCTGGACGGTGAGGTGATCGGGCTCGTAGAGGCCTGGGAGGAGCCTGATCCCGACTACCGCCGCGCGAACATCGACATCTTCCTCGGAACGGCCTGGCACCGGCAGGGGCTCGGAGCCGACGCCGTCCGGACACTCGCGCGCCACCTCTTCGAGGACCTGGGTCACCATCGCCTCACGATCGACCCCGCCGTCGCCAACGAGCGCGCGATCAGCGCCTACGAGCGCGTCGGCTTCAAGCGCGTCGGCGTGATGCGCCGCTACGAGCGCGGCGCGGACGGTGAGTGGCACGACGGCCTGCTCCTGGACCTCCTCGCCGACGAGCTGACCTAGAGGTCGACCCCCAGGCCCCGCTTCAGGGCCCGCTCGTGGACCAGCGCTGCCACCGCGACGTCCTCCGCGGCGATGCCGATGCTCTTGAAGACCACGATGTCGTCGTCGTGCTGGCGGCCGGTCGTCTCGCCGCCGACGACCTCGGCCAGCTCGTGCACCTCGAGCCAGTCGAGGACACCGCGCTCGACCGGCTCGACCAGGTCGCCGGCCTCGATCCTCGCCTGCTCGCGGGAGTCGCAGCAGACGAAGGTCGCGCGCTCGAGGACTGCGTTGTCGAGCTCCCGGGCCTCGATTCGGTTCGCGCCGGCGGCGCAGACCAGCGCGCCGGGCTGGAGCCACTCGCCGCGGAGCACCGGGTCTCGAGAGTTGGTGATCGTGACGACCACGTCCTGCTCGGCGGAATCACGGTTGTACTCGCCGGGCTCGCAGTCGAACCGCCGGCAGAAGTCGGCAAGGCGCTCGCCGTTTCGCGAATACGCCACGACCCGCTCGATTCCGGGCAGCGCCGCTCGGATGCAGAGCAGCTGGCTCTCCGCCTGCCAGCCCGTTCCGATGAGGCCGAGCGTTCGCGCTTCCGCCTTCGCGAGGTGTCGGGCCGCGACGGCGCTCGCCGCACCGGTACGGAGCTGTCCCAGGCGGTCGGCCTCGATCAGCGCGAGCAACTCGGGCGCATCGGCGGCGAAGAGCGCGAAGACGAAGCGCGCCCCCTCCGCGAAGCCGGCGTAGGTCTTCACACCGGCACGGTGGAGCTCGAGGTCGGACGCTGCCAGCACGTGCAGGCGCCCTCCCTCGAGCCCCAGCCGGTGGCGCGGCTCGTTCTCCACCGCTCCGCGCGCGATACGCGCGAAGCAGCCCTCGACCGCCTCGACGGCGTCCGCCGGGCTGAGGAGCTCCTCGACGTCGGCTTCGCGAAGGTAGAGCGGCACGGGGCCGGATAGTCTAGGCCGAGTGGAGAGGGCGGCCGTCGTCACGGGCGCGTCGAGCGGGATCGGCCTCGCGGTCGCGCGCGCCCTGGCGGAGGACGGTTACGCCGTCGCACTCGCAGCACGGCGGGCAAAGCTCCTCGACGAGCTCGCCGCCGAGATTGGGGGCGCCGCGCTTCCGATTCCCACTGACGTCAAAGACGCGCGCTCCGTGGATGCACTGGTGGCCGCAACGATCGAGCAGTTCGGACGGATCGACGTCGTCGTCACGTCGGCCGGCGTGGGCCACTGGGGGCCGCTCGAGCAGACCGACGAGCAGCTTTGGGACGAGACGATGAACGTGAACCTGAAGGGCACGTATCTCGTTGCCCGGGCCACCTTGCCCTATCTCCGCGCGAGCAAGGGTTACCTCCTCACGATCTCCTCGGTGTCCGGCACCGTCGGCCAGGCGGGCGGAACGTCGTACAACGCCTCGAAGTGGGGAGTGCGCGGCTTCACGCAGTCGTTCCTCAAGGAGGCGCGGGAGGACGGCGTGCGGGCGACGGCGATCTGCCCCGGCCTGGTGGCGACGCCCATGAACGGCATGGAGGAGAGCGACGACGTCATCTCCGTCGACGACGTCGTCCGGACGGTGCGCTGGCTGCTCTCCCTCCGGCCGATCGTCCAGGTGAAAGATGTCGTCCTCGAGCGAGCGCTGGCTTAGCGTCCCGGCGGACGTCCTCGCCGCCGACCGGGCAGTCGTCGACGCGGGCGACCGTGAGATCGTCGTCCTGCGGGTGGAGGGGCAGCTGCACGCCTTCGACAACGCGTGTCCGCACGAGGGGAACCCGCTGGCAGACGGCGAGGTGCTCGGCGATGTCCTGGAGTGCGCCTACCACGGCTGGCGTTTCGACCTCGGAACGGGCGCGTGCCTGCTCGGCGAGCACGCGGCGCGCCGCTACCAGGCGGAGATCGTCGCCGGGGAGCTGCGCATCCTCCTGGACGAAGCCGATCCGCGCTAGAGGCGGATCCGGCTCCAGGGGGCGCCGGGATCCGGGTATTCCTGCGGATGAAGGAGGTGGGCCAACAGCTCGACGCCGTCCACGACGCGGGGGCCCGGGCGCGAGAACATCGCATTCGCGTCGACCGCGAAGACCCGGCTCTCCTGGCGTGCCTGCGTGCCGAGCAGGTGCGCGGAGAGGTCGAGCGGGACGACCTCGGTGAGCGTGCGGTCGAGGTCGAACCCGCACGGGGCGAGGACGACGACGTCCGGCTCGAGCGCCGCCACGTCAGGCCAGCGCATGCGGTGCGACGGCTCGCCGGACATGCCCGCGACGTCGAGGCCGCCCGCGGCCGACACCATGTCCGGGACCCAGTGCCCGGCCGAGTAGGGCGGCTCGAGCCACTCGGTCACGAAAACGCGGGGGTACGACTCGACGCCGCCGAGCGCTGAGGCGACCCGGGCGAGGCGGCTACGCATGCCGGCGGTCAGCTCTTCTGCCTCGCCCTCGACCCCGAGGCGGGCTCCCAGTGCGTCGATCGTCTCGCCGATGCCCTCGATGGTGGAGGGTGAGAAGTCCAACACCTCGACGTCGAGGGCTCGAGCTCGCAGCACGCCCTCGACCTGGTCGGTGGAGACCGCACAGACGTCGCAGAGCTCCTGCATGACGACCACGTCGGCGTTCACCTCGGCCCAGCGCTCCTCCTCGATCGCGTAGAGCGGCCGCCCGTCCCTCGCGGTCTCGGCGACGGCGCTGTCGATCTCCGCGCTCGAAAGGTCGCCGGTCTGCACGAGAGATGCCGTGACAACCGGCTTGGCGGCCGCCTCGGGCGGCCAGTCGCACTCGTGCGTGACCCCGACCACGTCGTCACCCAGGCCGAGCGCGAAGAGAACCTCCGTGGCTGCCGGGACGAGCGAGCAGATCCGCACGCGCTCAGGCTACCGACGGACGGCTAGCCTGCCCGGAAGCCGGCGTTCCCGACTGGAGGTGCGGAGCATGAGCGCATTCGCGGACATCGAGGCCATCGGCCCCCTGCGGGTCTGGGACGACGTCGTGGCGAGGGAGATCCACGGCGAAGCGTCGACCCTGGCCGTCGTCGAGCTGGGGCCGGGAGCCGTCGTCCCGGAACATCACCATCCGAACGAGCAGCTCGGCCTCGTCATCCGCGGCACGCTCGAGTTCCGCGTGGGCAGCGAGACGAAGGAGCTCGGGGCGGGGGCGACCTGGTCGATTCCGAGCGACGTCCCGCACGAGGTCCGCGCCGGCCCCGAAGGCGCCGTGGTGGTCGACGTGTTCTCCCCCGTCCGCAGCGACTGGGGCGGCCTCGAGCGCTCCGAGCCGACCGCGCCCGCCTGGCCGTGAGGGGGCATGGCTGAATGCGCCGAAGTCGAGTAGGGAAAGCCGTTTCCGGCCGGAAGCGCACCGGAGCAAAGCCCGGGCGCTAGCCCCTCAGCCAGGTGGTCAGGCTTTCGATTCGGGACAGGTGCTTTCGCTCGCCGGGAAAGCGCTCGGTGGGGCGGCGCAGGAGGCGTATGGCGACGACGAGCACCCCGACGAGCAAGAGGAATCCGCCAACGGCCGCGACGTAAGTCATGAAGGTCTCATCGTATGCCTCCCGTGTCGGCGGGCCAAGGGCAGAATGGCCGCATGGTCGCCGCTTGTGCCGAATGCGGCCGTCTGCTCGGAGGCTGGTATCGAGCTGGCACGCGCTGCGGCGAGTGCCTCGACCGTCGGGCCTCGGAGCGGCGGGACCCGTGAGGCCCGCCATGGCCGATCCGCGGACATTTGGGGCACTAGTAGGGCACGACGGCGCCCCGTGCGGCCTGGCGCGATGGCCTGCAAACCCGCACGCATAGCGAGATGCGCCCGGCACGATTCGAACGTGCGACCTCTGCCTCCGCAGGGCAGCGCTCTATCCCCTGAGCTACGGGCGCGGGACGGGGGTCAGTGTAGCGGCCGGGCCTTGGAGCGGCCCAGTTCGAGGACCGCGTCAGGCGGCACCTCGGTGCGCACGTAGGCGAGCGCGACGATCCCCCCGTTCGAGCGGGCGGCGCTCGTCACGCGGCCGACGACCTTCTCGTCGAGGCTCAGCTCCTGGTCTGGGCTCGGCAGCTCCTCGCCCTCGACGGCGAGGACGCGGAGCCCCCGGTTGGCGTGTCCGCGGTAGTGCAGGCGGGCGATCGGCTCCTGACCGGGGTAGCAGCCCTTCGTGAGGCTGACGGCCCGCTCGACGAGCCCGGCCTCGGCGGGAAGGACGCGGTCGTCGATCTCCTTGCCGAAGAGCGGCGTCCCCGCCTGGATGCGCAGCACTTCGAGCGTGTCGCCGTCCACGGTCGCTTCGAGCCCTGCGTCCAGCACCTCGACCGCGGGGGTGCCGTAATCCTCGGTGGGAATCCCCTCGACCTCGCGCCCGAAGACGATCATCGAGGTGTGCTCCTCCAGCTCGATCTCGGCCCTGGCAGCGAAGCGCATGCGGACAAGCTCGGCGCGGAGCGTCTCGCCGAGCTCGGGCTCGGTGAAAAGCAGGAAGTCGTCGTCGCGCCGGCGCAGGACGCGCATCGGCGCGATCACGCGCGCCTTCGGCGTCAGCAGCAGCGCCTCGCAAGAATCGCCGGCCGCGAGCGCGGCGACGTCGTTGGAAAGCATGCGCTGGAGGTAGTCCTCGGCGTCCGGCCCGGCGACCCGGACGAACGCGCGAGGGCGAAGGGCGACGGCGTCCACGCACCTCAGTGTAGGCAGCGCGACAAGGTTCACAGAAGCACGAAGGGCCGGCTTGGCCGGCCCTTCGTGCTGTGCACTCTTCCGAAGAAGGGGGCCCACGGGGGAAACATGGTTTCCCCCGTGCTCCTTACATCATGTCGGGCATGCCTCCCGGCATAGCCGCCGCCGACGCCCGCCTTCTCGGGGGCCTCGGCCACGACTGCCTCGGTCGTGAGGATGTTCTTCGCAATCGAGGCGGCGTTCTGGAGCGCCGAGCGCGTGACCATCGTGGGGTCGATGATCCCGGCCTTGACGAGGTCCTCGTACACGCCGGTGTCGACGTTGAGGCCGTGACCCTTCGTGCCGGTCCGGACCTTGTCGACGACGATCGAGCCCTCGAGGCCCGCGTTCTGGGCCAGCTGGCGGACGGGCTCCTCGAGGGAGCGCGCGACGATCGAGGCGCCCGTGCGCTCGTCACCTTCGAGCGTGTCGAGCTTGATCGCCTTGCCGGCGTTCAGGAGCGCGACGCCGCCGCCCGGCACGATGCCCTCCTCGAGGGCTGCGCGGGTGGCCTGCAGCGCGTCCTCGACGCGGTGCTTCTTCTCCTTCATCTCCGTCTCGGTGGCCGCGCCGACCTTGACGACGGCGACGCCGCCGGCGAGCTTGGCCAGCCGCTCCTGCAGCTTCTCGCGGTCGAAGTCCGAGTCGGTGTTCTCGATCTCGGACTTGAGCTGCTTGATGCGGCCCTTGATGCCCTCCGGGTCGCCCGCGCCGTCGATGATCGTCGTCGTGTCCTTCGTGACGACCACCTTGCGCGCGTGGCCGAGCTGCGAGAGCTTCGTGTTCTCGAGCTTGAGGCCCATCTCCTCGGTGATGACCTCGCCGCCGGAGAGGATGGCGATGTCCTCGAGCATGCGCTTGCGGCGGTCACCGAAGCCCGGCGCCTTGACGGCGACGGCGGTGAACGTCCCGCGCAGCTTGTTGACGACGATCGTGGCGAGCGACTCGCCCTCGACGTCCTCGGCCACGATCAGCAGCGGCCGGCCGGCCTGGATGACCTGCTCCAGCACCGGGAGGATGTCCTTGACCGCGCCGATCTTCTGGTTGGCGATGAGGATGTACGGGTCGTCGAGCACGGCCTCCATGCGCTCGGCGTCCGTGATCATGTAGGGCGAGAGGTAGCCCTTGTCGAACTGCATGCCCTCGGTGAACTCGAGCTCGAGGCCGAAGGTCTGGCCCTCCTCGACGTTCACGACGCCGTCCTTGCCGACCTTCTCGATCGCGTCTGCGATCACGTCGCCGATCTCGCGCTCGCGCGACGAGATGCTGGCGACCCGGGCGATGTCCTCCTTGCCCGAGATCTCCTTGGACTGCTTCTTGAGGTCTGCGACGACTGTGTCGACGGCCATCTCGATGCCCCGCTTGAGGCCCATCGGGTTGGCGCCGGCCGCCACGTTCTTGAGGCCCTCGCGAACGATGGCCTGGGCGAGCACGGTCGCGGTCGTCGTGCCGTCGCCGGCAACGTCGTTGGTCGCCGTGGCGACCTCGCGGACAAGCTGCGCGCCCTGGTTCTCGAAGACGTCCTCGATCTCGATCTCGCGTGCGATCGTGACGCCGTCGTTGGTGATGGTGGGCGCGCCGAACTTCTTGTCGAGCACGACGTAACGCCCCTTGGGGCCAAGGGTGACCTTGACCGCGTCAGCGAGGACGTTGACGCCGCGCTCGAGCGCGCGCCGCGCATCCTCGCTGAAGAGAAGCTCCTTGTGAGCCATTAATCCTCCGTTTCGATCCTTTGGCTGAACGGCGTGCGCCCTTAGGCGGCTGCGCCGGCCAGCTCCTTCTTCTTGCTCTTGCTCTTCGTCTCGGCGACGACCTTGGCGAGCACGTCCGACTCGCGGAGGATGAGGTACTCATCCGTCCCGAGCTTGATGTCGGTGCCGCCGTACTTCGAGAAGATGATCTCGTCGCCCGCTTCCACGTCCATCGGCACGTGGTTGCCGTCCTCGTCCCGGGGGCCGGGACCGACCGCGAGAACGCGACCGCGCTGAGGCTTTTCCTTGGCCGTGTCGGGAAGGACGATGCCGCTGACGGTCATCTCCTCCTCCTCCAGGGCCTCGACGATCAGCCGGTCGCCCAGTGGCTGAAGGTTCATCCAGCACTCCTCCTTGCGAAAATGACTTCGTAGCTGGCACTCGACTCATTCGAGTGCCAAGCACCATGCTAGCGAATGCCGGGCCACGGTATCAAGAATTCTCTGGCACTCTAGCCAGGGGAGTGCCAAAAAGATGGCGCCCGCGCGACACGGCCAGGAGCGTCAACGCGCACAGGCACGCCATCAGCGCGAAGGGGAAAGCGTCTCCTGCGACGTCCGCGAGCGCGCCCCCGAGAGCCGGGCCAAGGGAGTTCCCGGCACCCCAGGCGGCGTTCATGAGCCCGAATCCGAGCGCCTGAGCGAGCCCGATCCGCTCCGCGCCGTCTGAGAGGAGGGCCATCGCCGGCGCCCAGAAGGAGCCGAAGGCGATCGCCGCCGCGACCACGAGCGGCGCGATGGCGTACGGGTTGCTAGCCAGGGCCAATCCGACCGTCACGAGGATCGAGGCGGCGAGGGCGAGACGGAGCGGGAGCAGTCGTCCGCGGCGGTCGGAGAAGCGCCCCAGGAGGGGCGCGATCACCGTCTCGACCGCAGCCGCGACGATGAAGACGGCCGCGATCGCGGCAGCAGTCCACCCGGCGTCGCCGAGCTCGAGCGGGACGAGCACCGCGAGGACTCCGAAGAGGAGGGCGGGGAGCACCATCATCCAGAGCGCCCCGGGGATGGGCGGCTGCCTGACCGCACCGAGGAGCGCGCGAGGCGACTGCGGCTCCGACGCCACCGCGGGAGTCCTCAGGGCCCAGACGGCGAGGACGATCGCGACTCCCCCCACGGCGAGGAACGCCGGGCGCGGGCCGACGGCCTCGGCGGTCGCGCCCACGGCCGGTCCGAGCAGCGCCCCGAAGATGGCCGCGCCGATCGCGGTCCCCAGCATCTCGCCGCGCCGCTCCTTCGGCGTCCCCGCCACGAGCCAGGCCAGCGCCCCGGCCCACGACAGCGCGCTCCCGACGCCCTGCGCCAGCCTGGCGGTGCCGAGCTCCGCGGCCGAGCCGGCGAAGCCGAAGGCAGCGCTCGCAATCGCCATCAGCAGAAGCCCGCAGATGACCGCCCGGCGCGGGCCGAAGCGCGCAGCGGCGATCCCGCCCGGAATGGCGCCCAGGAAGGCGCCGAGCGCGTAGGCGCCCACAAGCAGGCCGGCCTGGCCCTTGGAGAGCCCGAACTCGTCCGCGTAGTGCGGGAGCAGGGGCACGAGCGCCGCATACAGCATCGTGTCCACGAGCGTGATCGAGCAGACGAGGAGCAGCAGCCTGCGCACGGGCCTGACGATACCGGGGCTAGGATCGGCGGCGTGAAGCGGGAGTTCTCGGCCGGGGGAGTGGTCGTGCGCCGCCTCCGGGGAGGCTGGTATGTAGCCGCGATCCGACCCGGGGGGAAGGACGTCTGGGCGCTCCCGAAGGGGCTCATCGGGCCCGGTGAGAAGCCGGCCGAGACGGCCTCGCGCGAGGTGACCGAAGAGACGGGGATCCAGGGTCGCCTCGTCCAGAAGCTCGGCGACGTCCGCTACGTCTACACATGGGAGGGCGAGCGGATCTTCAAGGTGGTCAGCTTCTATCTCCTCCGCTATCTGCGCGGGCGCCTCGGCGACATTCCGCCGGAGCACGCCCACGAGGTGGATGCAGCCCGGTGGCTTCCGCTCGCGGACGCGACGCGCCTGCTTGCGTACAAGGGTGAGCGCGAGATGGCCGAAAGGGCACAGGAGCTACTCACCGAAGAAGCCGTATGATGGGGCCGCTCTTCGTCCCCTCGTCTGGCCGATGTACGCCCTCAACTTCTACTCGCCGATCGTCGCCGACCAGCTGAGGAGCCGGCGGAAGACCGCCACGATCCGGCTCGGGGACAAGTCCGGGAAGTACAAGAAGGGGATGGTCGTGCAGGTCCTCGTCGGCCTCCGCTACGGCGCCCGGGCGAAGATCTTCGACGCGGTCATCGACAAGGTCGAGGTGAAGCCGCTGGGGGAGTGCTCGCCCCGCGAGGTCGAGAAGGACAACCCGGAGATCAAGCGCACCGATGACATGGCCACCTTCCTCGGGCAGCTCTACAACCGCGACGTGACCGAGGAGGACACGGTCACCGTCATCCACTTCTCCGAGATCCAGTCCTAAGCCGGCGTCCGTGGACGTCGTAACGGGAGCGTTCTCCTTCACGGGGAGGTACATCGCTGCGCACCTGCTCGAGAACGGAGGCCAGGTGCAGACGCTCACGCGGAAGCCCCAGGCCGAGAGCCCGTTCGGCAAGCGAGTGCGCGCGTTTCCGCTCGACTTCTCAGACCGCGCCGCCCTGGTCGCCGCCCTGCGCGGCGCCGACACCCTTTACAACACGTACTGGATCCGCTTCCCGGATCGGGAGACGACGTTCGAAGCCGCCGTGAAGCGCTCGGCGGCTCTGTTCGAGGCCGCGCACCTGGCAGGCGTTCGCCGCGTCGTCCAGCTGAGCGTCGCCCATGCCGCCTTCGACTCGCCGTATGCGTACTTCCGGGGCAAGGCGGCCGTCGACGCCGCGCTGGCCGACTCGGGGATCTCGCACGTGATCGTCCGTCCCACGCTCGTCTTCGGACGCGGTGAGGTCCTCGTCAACAACGTGGCCTGGCTGCTCCGGCGCCTGCCCCTCTTCGTGCTGCCGGGCCCGGGGCACCGCGTGCAGCCGGTGGCAGCGGAGGACGTCGCCGACCTCTGTGTGCAGGCGGCCCAGGGGGCGTCCCACGTCGTCCTGGACGCCGCCGGCCCGGACACGTTCACGTTCGAGGAGCTCGTGCGGCTCGTCCGGGCCGCCGTCCGCTCCCGCGCCCGCCTCGTGCACGCCGGCCCGCGCACCGCACTCGCGCTCACGCGCGCGCTCGGCCTCTGCATGCGCGAGACCGTGCTCACGCCGCAGGAGCTCGGCGCGCTCGGAGACGACCTGCTGACATCGGACGAGCCGCCCCGCGGAACGAGGCGCCTCGCGGACTGGGTGGGATCGAGTGCTCCCGAGCTGGGCCGTCGGTTGGCTTCCGGCGAGAGCCGGCCCTGGCGCTAGCGGTTGCGCTCGGGCTTGCGGATCGGGCCGCCGAAGAGCTCGGGCGGGCGCAGGTCGGCCTCGCACTCTTCGCAGGTGACCGCGAAGGCAGAGGCGATCGGCGCTCCGCACGCAGGGCAGCGGGCGCGCAGCTCGCCGCCGCACGTCGGGCACATAGCCGGCAGCTGGGCCTCGTCCTCGGCGAAGTAGCGCTGGACGTGGCCGCAGCCGAGACAGAACGCGACCCAGTCGCCGAGCGTCCGGCGCCGCTCCTCCCTGAGCCAGTCGGAAGCCCTGCCCACACCCTCAGACTAGACGCTAGAGTTCGACGCGCGAACATGGCGATCGCCAGGGAAGCAGAACCGGTCTCCTCGCTCACAGAGGTCAGAGAGTTCGGCCTCGACCGCGAGGACCTCCTCGACATCTACCGCCACCTCCTCACCACGAGGGGCATCGAGGAGCGTGGCCACATCCTCTACAAGCAGGGGAAGATCCCCGGTAGCTTCTACACGGGCCGCGGGAACGAGGCCGCCGCCGTCGGCATCGCCACCGCCATGGGGCCCCAGGACGTCGGGACGCCGCTGCACCGCGACATGGGCGTCCACATCGTGCGCGGAGTCGAGCCCTGGCGGATCTTCGCCCAGTTCATGGGCCGGATGGACGGCCCCACCCAGGGCAAGGACGGCAACGTGCACATGGCCGACGACCGGCTCGGGCTGATCGCCATGGTCAGCCACCTGCCCGCGATGGTGCCGGTCGCCGTCGGCTGCGCGCTCGCTTTCCGCATCCGGGAGGAGAAGCGCGTCGCGATCGGCTGGTTCGGCGAGGGCGCGTCGGCGCGTGGCGACACCCACGAGGCGATGAACCTGGCCGGCGTTCGCCGCCTGCCGATGGTGTTCATCTGCGACAACAACCAGTGGGCCTACTCGACGCCGACGCACCTCGAGTACGCCTGCGAGCACATCGCGGACCGCGGCAAGGCGTACGGCTTCGACGGCGTGGTCGTCGACGGCACGGACGTCCTCGCCGTCTACCGCGAGGCGAAGCTTGCGATCGAGAAGGCGCGCGAGGGCGGCGGCCCGACGCTGATCGAGTGCCTCACCCTCCGCATGGAGGGCCACGCGGTGCACGACGACGCCTTCTACGTCCCCAAGGAGATGTTCGAGGAGTGGGCGAAGCGCGACCCGCTGGAGCGCTTCCGCACCTGGCTGCGCGAGAACGCCGAGTTCACGGACGAGGAGGAAGAGGAGATCCGGGGCGAGGTGAAGAAGCTCCTGAACGACGCGGTCAAGCGCGCCGACGAGAGCCCTATCCCCGACGGGTCGACCCTCCTCGACGGCGTCTTCGCCACCCCCGAGGACCTCGACACGCCGCACCACAAGTAATGGCGGAGAAGACTTACCTGCAGGCGATTTCCGACGGCCTTCGCCAGGAGATGCGCCGTGACAAGCGCATCTTCGTGATCGGCGAGGACGTCGGCGTCTACGGGGGAGCGTTCAAGGTCACTCAGGGCTTCCAGGAGGAGTTCGGGCCCTGGCGGGTGATCGACGCGCCGCTTGCGGAGACGGCGATCGTCGGAGGCTGCACCGGCGCCGCGATCATGGGCATGCGCCCTGTCGCCGAGATGCAGTTCGCCGACTTCGTCTCCTGTGCCTGGGACCACCTCATCACCGTGGCGGCCAAGCAGCGCTACCGCGCCGGCACGCCCGTGCCGATCGTCGTCCGCTGCCCGTCCGGCGGCGGCTTCTCGGGAGGGCCGTTCCACTCGCAGAACCCGGAGTCCAGCTTCGCGCACATCCCGGGCCTGAAGGTCGTCTGCCCGGCGACTCCGGAGGACGCCAAGGGGCTCCTGGTGACGGCCATCGAGGACCCGAACCCGGTTCTCTACTTCGAGCACAAGCACCTCTACCGGCGCATCAAGTCGGACGTGCCCGACGAGCGCTACAGCATCCCCTTCGGGGAGGCTCGCCTCCACCGGGAGGGGGACGACATCACCCTCGTCACCTGGGGCGCGATGGTCTACACGGCGTCCGAGGCCGCCATCAAGCTGGCCGAGGAGGATGGGATCTCCACGGAGATCATCGACTTGCGCACGATCATCCCGTGGGACAGGAAGGCTGTCCTCGCCTCGGTCGAGAAGACATCCAAGGTGATCGTGCTCCACGAGGACACGCATACCGGCGGCTTCGGCGGCGAGATCGCGGCGACGATCGCCGAAGAGGCCTTCGAGCACCTCGACGCACCCGTCCGGCGCATCACCGCGCCGGACACGCCGGTGCCGTTCGCCCCGACTCTCGAGAAGGCGTTTCTCCCGCAGGCCGACGACGTCGTCGCCGGCATCCGCGAGCTCGCCGCCTACTGATGGCCACAGGCACGCTCGCCGAGGTCGTCATGCCCCAGATGGGTGTCTCCGTCTCGGAGGGCACGATCACGAATTGGCTCAAGGCGGAGGGCGAGCCGATCGAGGCCGACGAGACGCTGCTCGAGATCTCGACCGACAAGGTCGACACCGAGGTCCCGAGCCCGGCGACCGGCATCGTGGCGCAGATCCTCGTCCAGGAGGGCGAGACGGTCGCGGTAGGGACCACGATCGCGCTGATCGCGCCCGAGGGGGCGGAGGCTCCCACCGCCCCCGCGGAGGAGGCGCCCGTCACCGAGGAGCTGCTCGAGCCCGCGGCCCAGGAGGCGACCGCCGAGAGTCCCGCCGCGTCGGGCGCCGAGGGCGAGACTCCTACAGCGGCGGCTCCCGTCGAGATCCCGGCCCCGGCGGCTGACGAGCCGCCTGCGACCACCGAGAACGGCGCCCGCTTCGTCTCCCCCGTCGTCGCCCGCATCGCCGCCGAGCACGGCGTCGACGTCTCCGAGATTCCGGGCACCGGTCGGGGCGGCCGGGTGACCAAGAAGGACATCCTCGGCTTCATCGAGGCTCGCGGTGCGGCTCCGGTTGCACCGGCGGCTCCGGCGGCTCCGACGGCTCCCGCTGCACCGGCGGCTCCCGCTGCCCCGGCGGCTGCTCCGACCGCGCCGGCCGCGCCGCCACCTGCTCCGGCTCCGGCGGCCCCAGCGGCTGCTCCGATCGCGCCCCCACCTGTGCCGGCTCCGGCTCCGGCGGCCGCCCAGGAGGGCGAGACCGTCGAGGCCGTGTCCGCCATGCGCCGCGGCATCGCCGAGCACATGCGGCGCTCCCTCGATACCTCGGCGCACGTCACGAGCGCGATCGAGGTCGACATGTCGAAGGTGGCCGCGATCCGGCGGAAGCTCAAGCAGGAGTTCCAGGACTCCTACGGCGTCAATCCGACCTATCTCGCCTTCGTCGCCCGCGCGGCCGTCGAGACGCTGAGGGACTACCCGTGGATCAACGGCGAGCTCCGCGGCGACTCGATCGTGACCCGAAACTACGTGAACCTCGGGTTCGCGGTCGAGCTCGCGGACGGCAAAGGGCTGATCGTCCCCGTCGTCAAGAACGCCGAGACCCTGAACCTGCTCGGGATGGCCAAGGCGATCGCGGACCTCGCGGCCAGGGCGCGCGAGAAGAAGCTGCTCCCCGAGGACGTGCAGGGTGGAACGTTCACGATCACGAATCCCGGCGGCTACGGGACCTTCCACGGGACGCCGGTGATCAGCCAGCCGCAGGCCGGCATTCTCGGCACGTACGCGGTCGTCAAGCGGCCGTGGGTCGTGCGGGACGAGATGGGCGAGGACGTGATCGCGATCCGCTCGATCATGAACCTGACGCTCACGTACGACCACAGGATCGTCGACGGCGCGCTCGCAGGGCGGTTCCTCCGCGACCTGCGCAACCGCCTCGAGACCTGGGGCGAGTCCGACTACTAGTCCTTCCGGCCACGTCAGGGGTCAGACCCCGGGCGTGTCCGGCGTGGACAGGCGCGGGCGACCACGCTTGCGACGTGCAGAAGCGCGCGAGACCTGGGGCGAGTCGGACCACTGGTCCTTTCCCTGGTCCTTTCCGGCCACGTCAGGGGTCAGACCCCGGGCGTGTCCGGCGTGGACAGGCATGCGCCGACTACGCTTTGGGCTGTGAAGCGCGGCGCCTACCTTCTCAACCTCGGCCGGACGCCCTACCTGGAGGCGTGGGAGCTGCAGCGCTCGCTGGCGGCGGCCGTCTCGCAGGGTGCGGTCCCGGACACGGTGATCCTCCTTGAGCACCCGCCGGTGATCACGCTGGGGCGCCGGACCGAACAGGGGGCCGAGCTGCACGTCCCCGAGAGCGCAGACGTCGAGGTCGTCGAGACCGACCGGGGCGGCAAGTCCACCTTTCACGGGCCGGGCCAGCTCGTCTGCTACCCGATTCTCGACCTCAACCGTCACGGGCGCGACGTGAAGCGCTACGTCCGCGACCTGGAGGAGGCGGCCATCCGCACGGTCGGCGGCTTCGACCTGAGCGCGACGCGGATCGAGGGGCTGACCGGGGTCTGGCTGGAGCGCCCGCCACGCAAGATCTGCTCGATTGGCGTGCACATCGCCCGCTGGGTGACGACGCACGGCTACGCGCTCAACGTCGACCTCGACCCGGCGCCCTTCACGGAGTGGATCACGGCCTGCGGGCTCGAGGACGCGTCCTTCACGACCATGGCACACGAGCTGGGCCGGCCGCTCACGGTCGCGGAGGTGCGCCCACACGCAGCGGCGGCGCTGGAGGAGGTCTTCGGCCTGACGCTCGAGGAGCTCCCGGCGGAGAACGACATCGGCCTGTGGCCGCAGCCGGTTCACGAGAAGATCTCGGCGAAGCCCGGCCGGACAGGAACCCGATCAGGAGACGCAGTTGGAGTCGAGCAAGTCGTTGCCGGTAGCTGAGCGCCCGAGGCGCCCAGAGTGGATGAAGGTCCGGGCGCCGAGCGCGGATTCGCGCTACTTCGAGGTCCGCGAGCTCCTGCACGGCCAGCAGCTGACCACGATCTGCGAGGAGGCGCGCTGTCCGAACATCGCCGAGTGCTGGGGCCGAGGCACCGCCACCTTCCAGATCCTCGGCGACACCTGCACCCGCGCCTGCCGCTACTGCTACGTCCACTCCGGCAAGCCGGGCTCGCCGCCCGACCCGCTGGAGCCGCTCCGCCTCGCGCAGGCCGCGTCGCAGATGGGACTGAAGCACGTCGTCGTCACCTCGGTCGACCGCGACGACGTCCCGGACCGGGGCGCCGGCCACTACGCAGCCACGATCCGCGCCCTCAAGAGCAAGCTGCCCGACGCTTCCGTCGAGGTGCTGACGCCGGACTTCCTCGGAGTCGAGGAGGAAGCACTTCGCATCGTCCTCGCCGAGCGTCCGGAGGTCTTCAACCACAACATCGAGACGGTGCGCCGGCTGCACCGGAGGATGCGCGGCGCCAAGGCGTCCTACGACAAGGCGCTCTGGCTGCTGCGGCGCGCGAAGGAGCTCGCGGACTACCCCGTGCTGACGAAGTCCGGCATCATCGTCGGCCTCGGGGAGACGAACGAGGAAGTCGTCGAGACGATGCGCGACCTGCGCACGCACAATGTCGACGTCGTCACCATCGGCCAGTACCTGCAGCCGTCCTCGCGTCACGCGACGATCGACCGGTGGGTGCACCCGGACGAGTTCCGCTGGTTCCGCGAGCGGGGTGAGGAGCTGGGCTTCGGCTCGGTCTTCTCGGGCCCGCTCGTTCGCTCGTCGTACCGCGCCGACGAGCAGCATCACGCGGCCGAGACCGGCCGCGGCGCGGTCGCCTACTAGCGGACGGCCCTCAGCCTCAGGTGCCCTGGCGTGAGAGTCTCCCCTCGCGACGTCCCGGTGCGCGCGGGTCCCGAGAGTTAGTGACACTAAAGCGCTGGTGTCAAGAGGGGAGAGGCCGCGCGTGGCGGCCTCTCCCTCCGTTCGTCGTGGCTCTTTCCTAGTTGCGGTGAATGGTCACCGGCACGGACAGCGCCGCCGGAGCGGCCGGCGGGCCGATCAACAGCTCGCCGAAGTAGTCCTGGCCGGAGGTCATCGTCTTCGCGTAGGTGACATGGATCGTGACGGGCGTGTTCGCCGGCAGCGGGCCGGACGGCAGCCCGGTCACGGTCAGGTCGGTGCCCTCGACGATGTTGATGGTGAGCGGGAACGTCGGCGTGCCGGTGACGGAGAACCCGTGCACCCAGACCTCGTACGTCCCGTCGGGCGGGAGGACGAGCTCGACGCGCTCGTCGCCGGCTGCGGTCAGGGACGAGCCGACCACCTGGCCGTCGTGGAGGACGAACAGGTCGATGTCGTTCCCGGGCAGGTGGGTCTCGAAGACGGCCCGAGAGGCGTGCGAGATCACGACCGTCTTCTTCACGCTCGCGCTCGCCGGGTCATTCTGGTCGTCCTGCTGCGCCGTCTCGATCGTCGTCGTCGGCTGGCTGAGGCCGTAGCCCGCCGCCGTGAGCCCGGGCAGGTCGAGCGTCGCCTCGAAGGTGACGTCGAAGCTCCCGGAGTCGATGGACGTCGCCTGCACCACGGCGGTCGGCGAGACGCTGGCCGCGCCGACGTGGCTCTCGAAGGGGACGTAGAACTTGTCCCCGTCGAAGCCGACCTGGTGCTGGACGACTGCGTGCAGGCCCTCCTGCGCGGGCGCCGTGACCAGCTCCTCGGCCCCGCCGGTGGCGGTGTTGAAGGCCCACGTGCCGGAGCCCAGGTAGGTCCTGGCGCTCGCTCCGACCGTGCCGAGGATGTACGGCGCGTAGATCGGCGAGGTCGAGCCCGACACCTGGTACACGTTCTCCGACCGCCCGAAGATGAGGGTGTCGAGGTCCGTGTACGGGGCCGGGTCGTCCCAGACCGTGTCCGTGAGGAACAACGTGCCGGCAGGCGGCGCCTTCCCGACGTCCATGAAGAAGAAGCGCCAGTCGCCCGACTCCTCACGCCACGTCCAGTCGTTCGCGCCGAAGACGGCGCCGTTGTTGTAGAGCATGTTCGACTGGGCAGAGGCCACGTCGGCGCCGCCGAAGCGGAGGTTGCCCGTGATCTTGCCCGTCGCGTCCTGCGGCACGTCGGCAGCGACGGCGACCGAGACCGGCACGACGATGTGGTCGCCGCCGTTCTCGAGCACGACGGCACCGTCGTACATGCCGTACGGCGTCCCGGCGGGCACGTTGATGCTCGCCGAGAAGCCCCCGGAGGCGGTGCTCGGCGTCGTCACCCACGGCCAGTCGACGTTCTCGTAGAAGTCGATCTGGATCTTGAAGTCCGTGGTCTGGATCGCCGGGTCGCGGTCCGGATGCTGCAGCCCGAGGTAGACCCCGTCCGCCATGCGCCCGTTCGGGTCGCGGACGAAGGACTGCAACGTGTTCGCGCCCGGGCGGTGATACATGAGGCGGACGTACTCGAACTCGTCCATGTCCGCTGCCCGGAAGTTGATGTCGAGGTTGCCGTCGATGTTCGAGCTCGAGCTCTTCTGCTTGTGGTTGACGACGCCGTTGCCGTTCCTGTCCAGCCACAGGCGGCCGTCGCCGTCGATGTCCGTCCAGTTGTAGGTGAGCAGCCGCCACGACTGGTCGGCGACGTAGTCGCCGTCGGCGTCGAACTGCGAGTGCGGGTAGTTCGCGTGCACGACCATCAGGTCGGCGTCGGGGTGGCTCCGGACGAGGTCGCTGATGTCCATCAGGTAGTCCGGGGCGTTGAAGTTGTACTCGCTCTCCTGCGCGAGCGGCTCGCTCGTGAAGCTCACCGTCTTCGAGTCGGTCCGCGTCAGGTAGCGGTCCGAGACGTTCCAGGTGCCTCCACCCGAGAGCACGAAGCTCTGCGTGTCGCTCTCGCCGGGGGACATGGTGTGCGTGAAGACGCCCCACTCGGCGCCGCGGTAGTCGCCCGCCCGCCATTCGGTCGGCGAGACCGAGGCCCCGCCCGTGCCGGCGGCGACCTGCACGGCCCGCCCGGCGTCGACCGAGCCGCTGCCCTGGGTCCAGCTGTCGTAGCCGAGATCGTCGGCCGACGACTTCAGGAAAGCCTTCGACCTGGCCCAGAAGTTGGCCGGCAAGGCGCCCGGATGGGTCGAGCGGTAGGCCTGGTAGACGAGCGCGGTCGCCGCGCCTGCCACCGGAGCCGAGCGGCTGGTGCCGCCCCAGGTCTCCCAGGCGACCTGGCCGTCGAGGACCGAGTTGAGGGTCGAGTCACCGGCGGAGAAGGCGCCGTCGGCGACGACGTCCAAGCCCGGAGAGCCGGTTGCTCCCGGCCCGCGGTTCGACCACACCATCACGTCGTCGTCGACGATCTGGCTCTCGTTGGCGATCGAGTCCCAGCCGGTTCCGCCGAACTGGGTCGATGCGCCGACCTTGATCCCGCTGAGCGGCGACGGCGGGGCCGTCGTGCCGTAGCCCGGCGCCCCGTTCCCGGTCGAGAAGACCGGCGTCGTCCGCGAACCCAGGTGCCAGATGTCGGCCTCCTGGCTCGCCGCGTCGAAGCCGTCGTTGTCGACGGAGGAGTCGCCGTAAGAGTTCGTCGTCACGTCGACGCCGTTGCGCGTCGAGAGCAGGTAGCCGAACTGGGTCGAGAAATCGAACGAGAAGTAGATGTCGCCGAACGGCGCCAGCTTGGCCTTCGGCGCGCCGCCGATCACGGCGCCCGGATACGTGCCGCCGCTCTTGCGGCCGTGACCGCAGGGCTGGGCACCGGCAGCGCCGCCGAGATCCTGGAAGCACGGCGCCAGGCCGTTGATCACGCCCTGCCCGACGACGTTGGACGCAGTCAGCGTTCCGTGGCCCTCGATCCCGGGGTCGTAGTCGCCCGTCCACGCGAGAAGCTGGCCCGAGGCCGCCCTGATCGACAGCCCGAACGTGAGCATGCCGCCCGGAGCCCGGGTGCCGGCCGCGCTCGTGCCGTCGGAGATGTAGTAGAGGAGCCCGCCGGAGACGTCGAGATAGCCGTCGCCGTTCATGTCGCGATAGGACGCGGGCGAGCTCTGCGAGACCGGCTTCTCGTCGGAGAAGTCGTAGTCGTCGTCGAGGTCGACGTACACGGTGTCGTAGACGCCCGCCGTGTTCGGGTCGGCGACGAGGAACGCCGGCCGCTCGCCGTAGAGGGCGAGCAAGTAGTCGTCCGGATGGCTGCCGAGACGCACGGTCCCGGACTTCGTCCAGTTGGCCGGGAAGCGGTATTCGTGCGTGTTGAAGCCGTCGGGCGCAGAAAAGTTCCGCGCCGGGCCGGTCCGTGTCGCGAAGGTGACGCGGGCGATGCCGTTCCTCGCGTCGCGACCTCTCTGGGTGGCCTGCTTCGCCTCGGTCAGCGTGTACCAGGTGAGGCCCTGCTCGACGAACTCCGGAGCGACGAGCCACACGAGCGTCCCGTACGGGTCGAACGCCTTGGGCCAGCCGTTCCAGCCGTCGTCGGTCGTCCCGGTGTCGGTCGCTCCGCTCCAGGTCTGCCAGGTCCCGAGCAGGTCGGGGTGGCCGAAGTCGGTGCCGCCGTCGAGCACGCCGACCGTGGTTCCCTCGCCGGCGAAGCCCGCGTTCCAGGCCTCGGCGAACTCGTGCGTCTTCGCGTCGAGGATGCCGAGCTTCTTGAGGTCGTCGAAGTTCGAGCCCTTGGGCGGGGGCGCCTTGTCGTAGGGCACCTCGCGACCCTGCAGGTGATTGAAGACGCCGGTGCTACCGGTTGCCGCCTTGATCTTCTTGGCGGGCCGGGAGCCGGGGACCACGGGAGGGCTGGCCGTGCGGCCGAGCCGGACCAGGTTGACCGAGACGACACCGGGCTGGCCGGCGAGCTTCACGGACTCTGGCACGCGGAGGTCTCCGACCACGATGGCTGCGCCGTCGATGCTCGCCATGCGGGAGTTGTCGAGCAGCTCCCTCGCGGCCGAGCCGTCTCCGCGCACGGTGGCGAAAACTGTGACTTCCTTCCTGGATCCCTTCTCGACGAGCGCGCGGAGCTGATCGTCGAGCTTCCGCAAGGCGCGATCCGACTTGGTGTTGACGTCGAACGGGCGACTCCCAGTCCCGCCCGCCGAACCGCCTGCCCCCGTCGGGAGGAGGAGCAGGGCAATCGCAGCAAGGGTCAGAGCCGCCAGCGTCCTACGGCTCACGAGGCTTGCGGTGGCCATGTTTCACCTTCCCCTGTGGTTTCCCGGGTGAACGCGCCGCCCGGCGTGGCGGCGATCACGGTTGTGGCGGGGATGCTGCGCCCGGCCACGTCGTTTGTCAACCCGGCCTCGGGCTAGTGGGGGCGCGCCATCGCGCGGTAGTCGAGCGCCTTGTCGAGCGTCTCCTCGTCGACGCCCGCCTCGCGCGCGACCTCACGAAGCGACCTGCCGGAGCTCGCCGCTTCCTTGACGATCTCGCTCGCCTTGTCGTAACCGATGTACGGGTTGAGCGCCGTCGCGGCGGAGAGGGTGAGCTCCGCGTAGCGCTCGAGCGTCTCCGCGTTCGCCACGAGCCCGTCGACGCACTTCTCGGCGAGCAGCCGGGACGCGGCTGCGAGAAGCCCGATCGACTCGAGGAGGTTACGGGCCATCATCGGCACGAAGACGTTCAGCTCGAAGTGGCCCTGGAGCCCGCCGACCGTGATCGCGGCATCGTTGCCGATCACTTGGGCGGCGACCTGGGTGACGACCTCCGGGATGACCGGATTGACCTTGCCGGGCATGATCGAGCTGCCCTTCTGCAGCTCGGGCAGCGCGATCTCGGCCAGGCCGGCGCGCGGGCCGGACCCCATGAGCCGGAGGTCGTTCGCGATCTTGGTCAGGGAGACCGCAACGGTCTTGAGCGCGCCTGAGGCCTCGACCAGCGCGTCCCGAGCGGCCTGGGCTTCGAACGGGTCGGCCGGGGGGAGAATGGTCAGGCCGGTGTCGGCGGAGAGCCGTGCCCGCACGCGCTCGGCGAACTCCGGATGCGTGTTCAGGCCCGTGCCGGTCGCCGTCCCGCCCAGCGGAAGCTGCCCGACGCGGCCGAGCGTGGACTCGACGCGCGCGATCCCCTGGCGGACCTGCGCCGTGTAGCCGCCGAACTCCTGGCCGAGCGTCACCGGGACCGCGTCCATCAGGTGCGTCCGGCCCGACTTCACCAGGTCGGCGAACTCTTCCGCCTTGCGCTCGAGCGCCGCCGCCAGAGTGGCGAGGCTCGGGATCAGGTCGTTGACGAGCTGGTCGAGTGCCGCGAGATGGACCGCCGAGGGGAAGACGTCGTTCGACGACTGCCCCATGTTCACGTCGTCGTTCGCGTGCACGCCCTCGCCGGCCAGTGAGGCGATCACCTCGTTCGCGTTCGTGTTCGAGGACGTGCCCGAGCCCGTCTGGAAGACGTCGATCGGGAACTGGTCGTCGAACTCGCCCGCTGCGACACGATCGGCCGCACGCGCGATCCGGTCGGCCTTGTCCGCGTCGAGGAGCCCGAGGTCGGCGTTGACGCGGGCCGCGGCCGCCTTGACGCGGCCGAGCCAGCGCACGACGGAGACGGGAATCGGCTCGCCGGAGACGGGGAAGTTCTCGACCGCCTTCCGGGTCTCGCCTCCCCAGAGCTCTCTGGGCGCGGTCTCGCTCACTCCTCGGAGTCTAGTCAGAGCCGGCCGAGGGTCGGCGCCGGACTTGCGGTGAAACACGCATGGCCGATCGTGGCGCCCGCCGATGCCCGGACGCGCCGTTCCCGAGAGCATGGGAGTCGAACGACGAACGGAGGCGCCACATGAAGGCACTGACCTATGGCGGGCCCGGGGTGAGGACGTGGGAGACCGTTCCCGACCCGGCCGTCCAAGAGCCCACCGACGTGGTCGTCGAGATCCGCTCCTCCACCATCTGCGGGACCGACCTCCACATCCTCAAGGGCGACGTCCCGACCGTCGAGCCCGGGCGGATCCTGGGCCACGAGGCGGTGGGCACGGTCGTCGCGGCCGGCCCAGCGGTCACGACTGTGGCCGAGGGCGATCGCGTCCTCGTCTCCTGCATCACTGCCTGCGGGCGCTGCTCCTTCTGCCGCGAGGGCCACTACGGCCTGTGCGTCGGCGGAGGGGGCTGGATCCTCGGGCACCTGATCGACGGGCTCCAGGCCGAGTACGCGCGCGTTCCCTTCGCGGACACGTCCGTTTACCCGGTTCCCGAGACGCTGACCGACGAGCAAGTGCTGTTCCTCGCCGACATCCTCCCGACGGCGTTCGAGGTCGGGGTCCTGAACGGCCAGGTCCGGCCGGGCGACACGGTCGCCGTCGTCGGGGCCGGCCCCATCGGCCTCGCGGCGATCATGACCGCCGGGCTCTTCACGCCCGGGCGCATGATCGCCGTCGACCTCGCCGACGCGAGGCTCGAGCTGGCGGCTGCCTTCGGCGCGGACGTGACGATCAACAACGGCTCCGAGAACGCCGTCGACCTCGTGCTGGAGCTGACCGGAGGCCTCGGTGCCGACGTCGCCATCGAGGCGTGCGGCGTCCCGGAGACGTTCGAGCTCTGCACCGAGCTGATCCGCCCCGGAGGGCGGGTGGCGAACGTCGGCGTCCACGGACACGCGGTCACGCTCCACCTGGAGAAGCTGTGGATCCGGGACGTCGCGATCACCACCGGCCTCGTGGACACGTTCACGACCCCGCAGCTCCTGCGGCTGATCGAGGGCGGCCGGCTGGATCCGACGGTGTTCGCAACGCATCGCTTCCCGCTCGGAGAGACGATGGAGGCCTACGACGTCTTCGCGGCGGCCGCGGAGACGCAGGCGCTGAAGGTCGTGCTCGAGGGCGAGCGAGCCGGCAAGGAAAGCCCGGCGATCCTCGCAGCCTCGACCGCCTGAGGATCACGGAACGGGCCGGGCGCACCAGGCGCCCGGCCCCGCCCGCACGCTTAGGAAGGTTTGGCGGAACGTCGCTCGACGGCACAGCGCACGTTTCGTCAAGCCCTCCTAGTCGGTCGAGTACTTCGGCTGGACCTTCTCGCCGCGGATCTTCGCGACCGCCTGGTTGGCGGCCACCGCGGCCTCGCCGAAGCCGACCGAGATCAAGGTGATCTTGCCCTCGTAGCCGGCCACGTCGCCGGCCGCGTAGACGGACGGGAGCGTGGTCTCCATCGACGACGGGTCGACCTGAACCTGCCGCTTTCCGTGCAGCTCGAGGCCCCAGTCGGCGATCGAGCCGAGGTGGGAGTGGAAGCCGAGGAGCGTGATCAGCGCGTCGCACTCGACCTCGTAGGTCTGGCCGGTCGCAGTGTCCTCGAGCGTCACCGCCTCCATCTCGCCGTCGCCCCGGACACCGCGCACCTCGGCGGGGATGCAGATCCGGACGGCGCCCTTCTCCTCCAGCTCACGCGCCTCCTTGACCGACGTCTCGAGCGCCCTGAATCGGTCGCGCCGGTGAACGAGGGTGATCGGAAGCCGCGCCGTGTCCTGCAGGCCGAGCGTCCAGTCGAGCGCCGAGTCGCCGCCCCCGACGATGACGCAGGTCTTGTCGCGGAAGACCTCCTTCCGGCGGACGAAGTAATGGAGCCCGCGTCCCTCCCAGTCGTCGATGTCGTCGATCTCGAGCTTGCGGGGCTCGAAGGCCCCGTGCCCGGCGGTGACGATCAGCATCCGCGTGGGGAAGGCCTCGCCCTGGTGCGTCGTCAGGATCAGGTGCTCCTCGCCGTTCGCGCCGACCCGCTGGAGCTCCTTCACCTCTTGGTCGAGGAAGACCTCGGCGCCGAACTGCAGCCCCTGCTCGATGCAGAGATCGACGAGGTCCTGACCCTGGATCTTGGGGTGGCCCGCGACGTCGTAGAGGTGCTTCTCGGGGTAGACGGCTGCGACCTGGCCGCCGAGCTGGCCGAGGCTCTCGACGATCCGCACGGACGCATCTCGATGGCCGGCGTAGTACGCGGCCGCAAGTCCGACGGGGCCGGCGCCGATGATCGTGATGTCGACGACGTGATGCTCGCTCACAGCGGCCCTAGGGTAGCGACGAGAGGGCTGCGGCTCGACTCAGTGAGAGCAACCCGCGCCGCAACCGCTGCCGCCGGCGTGAGCGTGGGCAGGCTCGCCGCCCGCCTCGTCCTTCGCCTGGAAGGAGGAGCCGCAGCCGCAGGCCGCCTGCACGTTCGGGTTGTTGATCGCGAAGCCCGCGCCCATGAGGGCGTCGACGAAGTCGATCTCGGAGCCGACGAGGTACGGGGCGCTGAACGGATCGACGACCACACGGACGCCGTGCATCTCGACCTCGTTGTCCCCGTCCTGCGGCCCCCGGTCGAAGCCGAGCGCGTACTGGAAGCCCGAGCAACCTCCGCCCTGGACGGCGATCCGGAGCACGCTGATCTCGCCCTCCGGCTCCTGCGCCATCAGCTCTTTGATCTTGGCGGCGGCGTTCTCGGTGACGGTGACCATGCCGATCTGAGTGTAGCAACGGCCTCCGCTGCGCCAAACCCCCCGACTTTGTGACACTCGTCGCACCTCTCCACACGAGGCGCAGAGCCAGTTTCCGTGCGTCCGCGCAGACTGCTTGTGAGCGCTAGGATGCCAAGCGTGCAGGCCGTGCTCCTCGCCGCGCTTGACGACTGGTTCCCGTTCCTCGTCTACGCGCTCTTCGCGGCGGCGATTCCGGCGTCGATGCTGTTCTTCTCGTTCGCGCTCTCGACCCGGCGGAAGCAGCCGCCGCCGCGCACCCAGCGCATGCCGTTCGAGTCGGGCGTCTCGACCGGCCCTCCGAAGCAGCAGCGCTTCACGGTCAGCTTCTACCTGACGGCGATGCTCTTCATCGTCTTCGACATCGAGATCGTCTTCCTCTACCCGGTCGCCGTCGTGCTCGACGAGGTGGGCAAGTTCGCGCTGGCGGAGTTCGGGTTCTTCATCGCGATCCTCGCGATCGCCTACGTGTACGTCTGGAAGCGGGGTGCGCTCGAGTGGCGGTGAAGAAGAAGCGCCTGGCCGACTACGGACTCCAGTCCGAGCGGACGCTCATGCAGGGCAAGGGCCCCGGCGTCTTCGAGCAGGAGCTCGGCGCTGACGAGCTCGCGGAGCGCCTGGGCCTGACGACCGTCCAGAAGGCGGTCGCGTGGGCACAGAGCTACTCGATCTGGCCCGACACGTTCGGGCTCGCCTGCTGCGCGATCGAGATGATGTCAATCGTCTCCTCGCGCTACGACGTCGCGCGCTTCGGCGCCGAGGTGTTCCGCTCCTCGCCGCGCCAGGCCGACCTGCTGATCGTCTCCGGGCGCGTCTCGCACAAGATGACGCAGCCACTGCGCGAGATCTACGACCAGATGCTCATGCCGAAGTGGGTCATCGCCATGGGCGCCTGCTCCAGCTCCGGCGGGATGTTCAACAACTACGCGATCCTCCAGGGAGTCGACAAGATCGTCCCCGTCGACATCCACGTGCCGGGTTGCCCGCCGCGGCCTGAAGCGCTCCTCGAAGGGATCGTGCGGCTGCAGGAGAAGATCCACGCCGGAGTCCCGCCCGCCTACGAGATCCGTGGGGTCGCGGAGTGACGGGCTTCTCGGGGCTACCGGGGCTCGTCGAGGAGCGCGCGGGGCACGGCGAGACCACCGTGGTCGTCGAGCGCGAGCAGCTGCTGGAAGCCGCGTACTGGCTCCGCGACGAGGCCGGCTTCAACTTCCTCTCCGACGTTGCAGCGGCCGACTACCTCGGCTGGAACGAGCGGCAAGTCGCCGGCTACTGGGGCGACCCGCGCGGACGGGATATCAACAACCCGGGTTCCTGGGGGCTCCCACATCGGCCGGCGCCCAAGCCGCGACGCTTCTCGGTCTCGTACCACCTGCTCAAGCTCGAGTCGGGCGCCCGGGAGGCACCGCGCCTCCGACTCCAGGTCTGGTGCGAGGACGGTGACACGCTCCCGAGCCTGGTACCGGTCTGGCCGACCGCCGACTGGCACGAGCGTGAGGCCTGGGACATGATGGGCATCCCCTTCGAAGGCCATCCGAACCTCGCCCGCCTGCTCATGGAGGACGACTGGGAGGGCCACCCGCTCCGCAAGGACTATCCGCTCGGCGGCGAGCCGGTGCGCTTCTCGGGCGAGGACTAGTGCCCGTTCAGGTGATCCAGCCCCGGGAGGGGCACTAATGGCGACCGCCGAGCCCAGGACCGCGATCTACGAAGTGACCCGTATCCCTTCCCCGATCCCGACCGTGCTGCAGGTCGATCCGGCGCTGCGCGAGGAGGGGGACATCCTCGAGGTCAACTTCGGCCCGAACCACCCGTCGACGCACGGCGTGCTCCGCCTGATCGTCGAGCTGAACGGGGAGCGGGTCGTCGGCCTCCAGGCCGTCGTCGGCTACCTGCACACCGGCTTCGAGAAGAACATGGAGCACAAGACCTGGTGGAAGGCGATCACGTACCCGGAGCGGATCGACTACGTCTCCTTCCAGAACAACGAGCTCGTCTTCGTGCTGGCGATCGAGAAGCTGCTCGGAATCGAGCCGCCGCCGAAGGCCCAGTGGATGCGCATGCTCCTCTGCGAGCTCAACCGCATCCACTCGCATCTCGTCTGGCTGGGGACGGCGGCGCTCGAGCTCGGGGCCATCTCGATGTTCTGGTACTGCTTCCGCGAGCGCGACGCCATCCTCGACCTCTTCGAGCTGGTCACCGGCGTGCGCATGCACACGCGCTACTTCCAGGCAGGCGGTCTCGCCGAGGACATCCCGGTCGGCTTCTACGACGAGTGCCGCGCCTTCGCCGACACGATGCAGAAGCGCGTGGACGAGTACGAGGCCCTTCTCTCCGGCCAGGCGATCTGGCTCGAGCGGACGAAGGGCATCGGGCTCCTGTCGGCAGCGGACGCGATCGCGCTCGGCCAGTCGGGCCCGGTGCTGCGCGCGTCAGGCGTCGACTGGGATCTCCGGAAGATGCAGCCGTACCTGGTCTACGACCAGGTCGACTTCGACGTTCCCGTGTACCAGGCCGGCGACGTCTACGACCGGTACAAGGTGCACATGGACGAGATGCGCCAGTCGACGCGCATCGTCCAGCAGGCGGTCGAGGGCATGCCGGAAGGGCCGTGGATCGTGGACGACCGCAAGATCGTCCTCCCGCCGCGGAACGAGCTGCACACCTCGATGGAGAGCCTGATCCACCACTTCAAGCTCGTGACCGAGGGTTACCGCGTCCCCGAGGGCGAGGTCTACGTCACCATCGAGTCGCCGCGTGGCGAGCTCGGCTGCTACCTCGTCTCGGACGGAGGCTCCAAGCCGTGGCGCGTGAAGTTCCGCGCCCCGTCCTTCGTCGCCCTCGAGGCGACGGCGACGTGCATGAGCGATGCCCTCGTCGCCGACCTGATCGCCATCGTCGGTTCGCTCGACACGGTCATGGGTGAGGTGGACCGGTGAGCGCCGCCCCCGGGACCCTGTACGACCGCATCCAGGCGGTCGCAGCGCAGTACCCGGAGAGCCGCTCGGCGGTCCTGCCCGCGCTCCGGCTCGCGCAGGAGGAGCACGGCGGCTGGCTCCCGCCCGAGGCCTTCCGCGAGGTCGGCGAGGCGCTGGAGCTGACGCCGGCCTACTGCAAGGCGGTCGCGAGCTTCTACGACATGTTCCACCTCGAGCCCGTCGGGCGGCACATGGTCGAGGTTTGCACGAACGTCTCCTGCGCGCTCGTCGGCGCACAGCAGGTGGTGGAGGCCTTCGAGCGTGAGCTCGGCATCCACGCCGGCGAGACCACCGCGGACGGCGAGGTCACGCTGCGCACCGTCGAGTGCGCGGGCGGGTGCGGCTGGGGGACGGTCGTGGCCGTCGACCACCGTTACCGGGAGCCGGTCCGCGCGACAGACGTTCCCCTGATCGTCAGGGAGCTGCGCGATGCCGATTAGGGATCTGCTCCTCAAGGACGCCGACACCCGCGACCTCACCAAGCTCGCCGAGTACGAGGCCGCCGGCGGCTATCGGTCGCTCCGCAAGGCCCTCGGAATGGACCGGGCGGCGGTGCTCAACGAGCTGCTGGAGGCGAACGTCCGCGGGCGCGGCGGCGCCGGCTTCCCGATGGGCCGGAAGGCGAGCTTCCTCCCCAAGCCCGACGAGACGCCCAAGCCGATCTACCTCGTCGTCAACGCCGACGAGTCCGAGCCCGGAACCTTCAAGGACCGCGAGCTCATGCTCCGCGTCCCGCACCTCTTCGTCGAGGGCGTCTTCATCGCCGCGTACACGATCGGCTCGGGGCTGGCGTTCATCTACCTGCGGGGCGAGTACCTGACCGAGTACGAGGTTGTCGTCGCAGCGCTGGAGGAGGCGCGCGAGGCGGGCTACGTCGGCAAGGACGTCCTCGGCTCCGGCTGGGACCTGACGGTCGTCGTCCACCGAGGCGCCGGCGCCTACATCTGCGGTGAGGAGACCGGCCTGCTCGAGTCGCTCGAGGGTCGCCGTGGCCAGCCGCGGACGAAGCCCCCGTTCCCGGCCATCTCCGGCCTGTACTCCTCGCCGACGCTGATCAACAACGTCGAGACGCTGGCCACCGTTCCCAGGATCCTCGAGATCGGCGGCAAGGCCTACGCCAAGCTCGGCGTGGAGAACTCGGCAGGCACCCGCGTCTTCTCGCTCTCGGGCAATGTCGTGAACGGCGGAAACTACGAGCTCGAGCTGGGAACGAGCCTCCGCGAGCTCGTCTACGACATCGGCGGCGGAATCCCGGACGACCGCGAGCTGAAGGCGATCATCCCCGGCGGCTCGTCGGTGCCCGTTCTGACCGCGGCCGAGGTCGACACGCCGCTCGACTTCGATTCGATGGCCCAGGCGGGCACGATGCTCGGCTCCGGCGCGGTCATCGTCATCGACGACCGCTGCTGCATGGTGCAGCTCGGCCTGCGGGTAGCGCAGTTCTACATGCACGAGTCGTGCGGGAAGTGCACGCCGTGCCGCGAGGGCACGCGCTGGATGGTGCAGCTCCTGAGGAAGATCGAGGACGGAGACGCGACCCAGGGCGAGCTCGACGTGCTCCTGAACGTCTGCGACCGGATCCTCGGCAACTGCCTGTGCCCCCTGGGCGACGCCGCCGCGATGCCGATCGCGAGCTACGTGGCGAAGTTCAGGGATGAGTACCAGCGTCACATCGACGAGGGCGGCTGCCCGTTCGGGGGCGAGTCCTCGCTGGACAGCGTCCTCGCGCCGGTCGACCAGCACCACGCCAGGATCCGCAGCGACATCGAGGTGCCGGCGGGGCCATGACCCTGTATCGCTCCCCTGTTACTACGGGGCACCCCATCCCACCACCCGCTTTCGAGCGTACACCCGAATTCCGCACGAGTGGCGCGCGCAACGTGACAAGAGTGTGCCGATGAGCAACACGCCCCAAGAGCTGGTCACCGTCACTGTCGACGGCCATGCGTTCGAGGCCCCGAAGGGCCAAGGGATGGTCGAGACGGCAGCGTCGATCGGGATCGAGATTCCGGTCTTCTGCTACGAGCCGCGGCTCGGCGCGCCGGTCGGTGCCTGCCGGATGTGCCTCTGCGAGGTGGAGGGGCTGCCGAAGCTCCAGGCCGCGTGCACGCTGACGGCCGCCGACGGGCTCGTCCTCAAGACAGCGCTCACGAGCGAGAAGGCCGCCGAGGGCCAGAACGCCATCCTCGAGTTCATCCTCCTGAACCACCCGCTCGACTGCCCCGACTGCGACAAGGGCGGCGAGTGCCCGCTGCAGGATCTCACCTTCCGCTACGGGCCCGGGTCGACGCGCATGCACTTCCCGAAACGGACGTTCGACAAGCCGATCCCGATCTCGCCTCTGATCGCTCTCGACCGGGAGCGCTGCATCCTCTGCTACCGGTGCACGCGCTTCTCCGAGAACGTCGCCGAGGACGGGCAGCTCGTCGCCGTCAACCGCGGGGCCTCGTCGCTGATCGCCACCTTCGAGGACGAGCCGTACCGCGCGCACTTCACCGGCAACGTGGTCGAGCTCTGCCCGGTCGGGGCGCTCACCTCCACCACCTACCGCTTCCGCGCGCGGCCGTGGGAGATCCAGAACGTACCGACGGTGTGCGGCCTCTGCCCGGTCGGGTGCAACGTCTGGGCCACGACACGCGAGGGCAAGGTGGCGCGCATCCTGTCGCGCAACCACCCGGAGGTGCACGAAGGCTGGCTCTGCGACAAGGGGCGCTTCGCCTACGACCACCTCGGGGCACCCGACCGGATCCGCACGCCGCTCGTCCGGGTGCGGCGCCGTGGCTTCGAGGAGACCACCTTCGAGGCCGCGCTCGACGCGGCGGAGGCGGGGCTCCGCGAGGCCGGCTCGTCGGTCGTCGTCGCCTTCTCCGGCGGGGAGACGGTCGAGCAGGCGACGGCGCTCGCGCGCATCGTGCGCGAAGGGCTCGGCTCCGACACGGCCCTTCTGCCGGACCACTGGGACACGGGGCTGGCCGCCTTCCGGGCTCCGCTCTCCGCGATCCAGGAGGCCGACGTCTGCCTCGTGGTCGGCGACGATCCTGTCGTCGAGCGCGCGCCGATCGTCGACCTCTGGCTGCGGGCGGCCCGCCGCGCCGGCGCGCGGGTGATCGCCGTCCATCCTGCCGGCGACGTCCAGGTGGCATCCGGGGCGGCCGCGCAGGTCTGCGCCGCTCTCCGCGAGGGCGGCGACGTTCCGCCGGAGCTGCGCGCGACGGCGAAGGCCGTGCGCGCTGCGAAGCGCGTGGCGCTCGTCTGGTCGGAGGACGATCCGACCGGCGGCCGGCATGTCGGCGCGCTCGCCAGCGACCTGCACGAGAGCGGGAAGGCCGACGTCTCCGTGTACGCGCTGCCCCGGACACCCAACGGCCGTGGCGTGGCGGCAGCGTGGGACGCGCTCGGCGAAGGACGATCCGACCCGCCGGAGGAGGGCGAGATCGGCGCGCTCGTGATTTCAGGCGACGAGGCGGGCTACGACCCGCGCGTGGCCGAGCTGGCCGGGCGCGCTCGTTTCGTCCTCACCACGGCGATGTTCCAGAGCGACCTGACCGCGTGGTCGCATGTCGTCCTCCCGGGCACGAGCTACCTCGAGCGCGACGGGACCTTCGTCAACCTGGAGGGGCGCGCTCAGCGGCTGCGCCGTGCCGTTGTACCGGCCGGGCCCGACGAGCTCGAATGGCTCGCGCGCCTCGGCGAGCGCTTCGGTGTCGCCGTCGACCCCTGGGCCGCTCCTGCGGCCGGCGAGGTGGCAGACCTTGCCCCCGGTGACGAATTCGCCTGGTCGCAGCCGGACCCGCGGGCCCCGACCGGGAAGCCGGCCGGGCCGGGCCTCGAGCTCGTCCGCTACAACGCGCTGTTCAGCGGTCCCGCGGTGGAGCGGGTTCCGCAGCTCCAGTTCCAGCGGCCGGCGGCCGAGGTGGAGCTGGCCCACGAGGACGCGACCACGCGCGGCATCGCCCCGGGTGAGACGGTCGTCGTCGTCTCGAACGGCACCTCCAAGGAGCTCCGCGCGAGGTTGAACCGCAAGCTCAGGGTCGGCGTCGCCCGCATCGCGGCCGAGCACGCCGAGGGCCTCGCCGACCGGGTCCAGGTGGAGAAGGCCGGTGGCTGAGCAGCTCAACCAGCCCTGGTGGATCGACGTCATCAAGGCGTTGCTCGTGATCAACCTCGTCATGGTCGGCTTCGCGTACGCAACCTGGCTCGAGCGCAAGCTCCTGGGCCGGATGCAGCTGCGCTACGGGCCCAACCGCGCCGGGCCCTACGGCCTCGGCCAGCCGATCGCCGACCTCGTCAAGCTGATCCGCAAGGAGAGCTTCTCGCCGACCGGCTCCGTCAGCCTCCTCTACTTCGCAGCGCCGGTCGTCGCGGCCTTCACGGCGCTCGCGGCCTTCAGCGTGATCCCGTTCGGCGGCGTCTGGGAGATCGGCGACTACGACGTGACCGGCTGGGTGGCGAACCTCTCCATCGGCGTCCTGCTCATCTTCGCCCTCGGCGCGGTGGGCATCTACGCCTTTCTCGTCGGCGGCTGGGCGAGCGACTCGAAGTACAGCCTGCTCGGCTCCATGCGCACCGCAGCCCAGCTCGTCTCCTACGAGGTCTCGCTGGCCCTCTCCGTCCTCGGCGTCGTGATCATGGCCGGAAGCCTCTCGCTCGTCGACATCGCCGCGCGCCAGCAGGAGACGATCTGGTACGCGGCGCCGCAGATCGTCGGGATGCTCGTCTTCTTCGTCGCCGGCGTCGCCGAGACGAACCGGCCGCCGTTCGACCTGCCCGAGGCCGAGACCGAGCTCGTCGCCGGCTACCAGACCGAGTACAGCGGCATGCGCTACGGCCTCTTCGCCATGGCCGAGTACGTGAACATGATCACCCTCTCCGGCCTTGCGGTGACGCTCTTCTTCGGCGGCTGGGGCGGCCCGGTGCTTCCCGGGCCGCTCTGGTTCGTCCTCAAGCTCGCGATCGTGGTCTTCATCTTCATGTGGCTGCGGGCGACCCTTCCGCGCCTGCGCTACGACCAGCTGATGAAGGTCGGCTGGAAGGTGCTCCTTCCGATCGCCACGCTCAACGCCGTCATCACCGCCGTCATCGTGGTCGCGATCGACTGATGCCGCAGCCGTTCGACAGCTTCAAGGGCTTCGCCGTGACGTTCCGGCAGATGTTCAAGAAGCCGATCACGCAGCAGTACCCCGACTACAAGCGGCCCGTCTATCCGCGCTTCCGCGGCCGGCACCGGCTCTGGAAGCACGAGAACGGGTTGGAGAAGTGCGTCGGCTGCTCGCTCTGCGCGGCCGCGTGCCCGGCGGACTGCATCCGGGTCGTCGCCGCCGAGAACACGGCGGACAACCGCGTGAGCGCCGGGGAGCGGTATGCCCGCATCTACGAGATCAATCTCTCGCGCTGCATCTTCTGCGGCTACTGCGAGCTCGCGTGCCCCTTCGACGCGATCACGCTCGAGGCCGAGTTCGAGATCTCGGAGTACTCGCGCGACGACCTCATCTACACGAAGGACATGCTGCTCGCCGAGCCGGTGAAGCGGATGCCGGTCGCCGACCGCGACCTCTACGACACGCCGATCCCGGTCTGGAAGTCGGAGTCGTGACGGCGCTGCTGCTCGCCGCCTCCGCGGCGAACGTCCTCGTCTGGATCGTCTGGATCGTGGCCGCGCTCGCGCTGCTCGCCTCGGGCGTCGCCGTCGTCCTCTTCGCGAACCCGTTCTTCAGCGCGCTCGCGCTGATCGGGAACCTTGCCTCGCTGGCTGTCCTCTACCTGCTGCTGGCCGGAGAGTTCGTCGCCGGGGCGCAGGTGATCGTCTACGCCGGCGCGATCGTGATCATGTTCGTCTTCGTGCTCGCCTACCTCGGCGGGCGCGCCGACGCACCGTGGGCGGGCGGGCCGACGCTGCAGAACGTCACGGCGATCGTCGCCGCGGCCGCGATCGCGCTCGAGGTCATCGTCGTGATCGCGCTGAAGGCTGGAGACGAGCTGAGCGACACGACGCCGGTCACGAGCTCCTTCGGCTCGCCCGCACAGATCGGGGAGCTCTTTCTCTCCGACCACCTGCTTGCGTTCGAGGTCACGTCGATCGTGCTGCTGGTCGCCGCCGTCGGCGGCGTCATCCTCGGCAGCGCCATGCCGGCCTCTGACGAGGAGAGCGAAGCCTGATGCTCGGACCGGGGATCGCCGCCTACCTCATCCTCTCGGTCGTCCTCTTCGCCACGGGCGCCTTCGGCGTCCTCATCCGCCGGAGCCCCCTGATCATCCTGCTCGCGCTGGAGCTGATGCTGAACGCGGGCAACCTCGCCCTGATCGCCTTCGCCCGCCAGCTCGGGAACGCCGACGGGCAGATCTTCGCGCTGACGGTGATGGTCGTCGCCGCCGCGGAGGCCGTCCTCGGCCTGGGCCTGATCGTCGCAGTGTCGCGGAAGCACGCCGAGCTCGACGTCGACAAGCTCACCGCCTTGAAGGGGTAGCGGTGAGGATCAGCCTCATTCGGGCGCCGTACTGGCTCGGGAACGCCGAGGTTCCACTGGCCGCGGGCCCGACCAGGATCGTCGAGGCAGGAGCCGCGGAGGCACTTCGCGAGGCCGGGCACGAGGTCGAGCTGGTGGCCGTCGAGAGGCCCGCGGAGGAGAGCGACGACGTCTACTGGAACGAGATCGAGAGCTCGTTCGTCGTGATGCGCCTCGTGGCCGACCGCGTGCGCGACGCGGTCGAGCACGATTCCCTCCCGGTCGTCCTGGCGACGAACTGCTTCAACACGGTCGGCATCGTGGCGGGAACCCAGTCGGATCTGGGCGTCGTCTGGTTCGACGCCCATGCGGACTTCTCGACCACCGAGCTCTCGCCCTCGGGCTTTCTCGACGGGATGGGCCTCTCGATGCTCACCGGCACGAGCTGGGACACCCTCCGTGAATCCGTGCCGGGCTACCGCGCCGTGCCCGAGGAGAACGTCGCCCTCGTCGGGATGCGGGACGGCTGGGACCATGAGCTCGAGCGGCTGGAGAGGTCCGGAATCTCCGTCGTCCCGCCGGAAGAGATCGGCGACGGGCTCGACGCCACGCTCGACGGCCTGCGCGACCGCGTTGCGGACATCCACCTTCATCTCGACCTGGACGTCCTCGACCGCAGCGAGGGGTTCGTGAACCACTACGCGACCGAGAGCGGGCCCTCCGCCGCGGAGGTCGCGGCGGCGATCCGGGCGATTGGAGCGCGGTTCCGCATCCGCTCCGCTGCAGTAACGGCGTACATCCCGACCGCGGATCCCGAGGGCCGCGTGCCGCCTGTCGCCGTCCGGCTGCTCGTGGAGATCGCCACAGCGGCGGCGACCGAGAGAAGGGCAGCGTGAGCGCGCTGGCGTGGACTGCGCTCTTCTCACCCGCGGCCGGGGTGGTCGCGATCGCGCTGCTCGGCGAGCGGGTCAGCCGACGCGGGGCCGGGCTGATCGCGTCCGGGACCACGCTCCTCTCCTTCCTCTGCACCGTCGCCGTCTTCGTCGACCTGCTCGGACGCGAGCCCGAGAACCGGTCCGAGGTCTCGACGCTCTGGACCTGGCTCACGGCCGGCGAGCTCCGGGTCGGCGTCACCATCCTCATCGACCCGCTCTCCGTCTTCATGATGCTCGTCGTCACCGGCGTCGGCTTCCTGATCCTCGTGTACGCGATCGGCTACCTGCGCGGAGACGACGAGGAGCGCCGGTACCACGCCTACAAGGCGCTCTTCATCTTCTCGATGCTCCTGCTCGTCATGGCCGGGAACCTCCTGATCCTTCTCGCCGGGTGGGGCATGGTCGGCCTCTCCTCGTATCTCCTCATCAACTACTGGCACCGGCGGCACCAGGCCGTGGCCGCGGGCAAGAAGGCGTTCATCATGAACGCCTTCGGCGACGCGACCTTCGTGCTCGCGCTCTTCATCCTCACCGAGCAGATCGGCTCCCTGGACTTCGGCACCGTCTTCGCGGAGGCGCCGGAGGCGCTCGGGGAGGGCTCGACGCTCGCGGTGCTCGTCGCGCTCGGGCTCCTCGGCGGCGCCGTCGCCAAGTCGGCGCAGGTCCCGCTCCAAACCTGGCTTCCCGACGCGATGGAGGGCCCGACACCGGTCAGCGCCCTCATCCACGCGGCGACCATGGTCACCGCGGGCGTGTACCTGATCGCGCGCACGAGCCCGCTCTTCGAGCTGGCGATCGACGTGCAGAAGCTCGCAGGGATCCTCGGCGCGGTCACGCTCCTCATGGCCGGCCTGATCGCGCTCGTGCAGACGGACATCAAGCGCGTGATCGCCTACTCGACGATGAGCCAGATCGGCTACATGTTCGTCGGCGTCGGGCTCGGCGCCTACGGGGCGAGCATGTTCCACCTGATGACGCACGCCTTCTTCAAGGCGCTGCTCTTCATGGCGGCCGGCGTGGTCATCCACGCGCTCTCGGGCGAGCAGGACATCCGCAAGATGGGCGGCCTCGGGCGTGAGCTCCCCTGGACGTACCGCGCCTTCCTCGTCGGCGCGCTCGCGCTCGCCGCGATCCCGCCGTTCGCGGGCTTCTTCTCGAAGGACGCGATCCTCTCGAGCCTGATCGACCAGGGCGCGCTCGGCTGGATTCTCTGGGCAGCGGGCATCACGGGCGCCTTCCTGACCGGGCTCTACACGTTCAGGCTCCTCTTCATCGTCTTCTTCGGCGAGATCTCGCCCTACGCGCGCGAGCACCTGCACAAGGAGCGCTTCGAGGGCCCGCTCTCGATGATGTGGCCGGTCGCCGTCCTGAGCGTCCTCTCCGTGATCGGCGGCTTCCTCCAGGTGCCGGGGCTCTGGAGCGCGGTCGACACCTGGCTCGAGCCGGTCGTCGAGTCCGTCGAGGAGGCAAGCGGGGCGCTCGCGGCCTTCTCCATCCTCGCCTCACTCGCGGCCGCGCTCGGCGGCATCGCCGTCGCCTGGGCCTGCTACCGGAAGCCGGGGGAGCGCCCGGCGACGGTCCGCGGGCGCTTCCCGGGCGTCGTCCGGACGCTGGAGCACAAGCTCTACTTCGACGAGGCCTACGACCTCGTGTTCTACAAGCCGGCTTCCGGCCTGGCCGCCTGGCTCCTGCGCCGGGTCGAGGAGCCGGTCGTCCTCCGCTCGCTCGGCGGGATCGGCACCGGCGTGCGAGACGTCTCCGACCGGGTCTCCGCCGTGCAATCGGGCCGGGTGCGCGCCTACGTGCTCGCGCTCGCCGTCGGGCTCGCCGTCCTCGCCATCGTCTTCCTGCTGGTCGCATGATCACGACGATCCTCATCCTGCTCCCGATCGCCGCGGCCGTCGCGCTCTGGGTGGTGCCGTGGGCGACGTCCAAGGCGGCCGGAGGGTTCGCCCTCCTCGTCGCGCTCGGCGAGCTGGCGCTCTGGGTCGGGACCGCGCTCAACTTCGACTTCGGGGCACCGGGCCTGCAGGAGGAAGCGGACGTCACCTGGTTCGGCGACCTCGATGTCGCCTACAAGGTCGGCCTGTACGACTACACGCTCTGGCTCGTCGGCCTGACCGTGGTCGTCACAGCCGCCGTGGTCGGCTACGGCTTCTGGGCCGGGCGGGAGCGGCTGGCCGTCTACCTGAGCCTGCTCCTCTTCCTCGAGGGCGCAACGGTCGGCGTCTTCGCGGCGCAGGACCTGATCCTCTTCTACGTCTTCTGGGAGGCCATGCTCATCCCGCTCTACGTCCTCATCGGCGTCTGGGGTGGGCCGGGCCGGCTGGGGGCGACGTACAAGTTCGTCGCCTACACGATGGCCGGCTCCCTGCTGATGCTCGTGGCCATCGTGGCCGCCGGCCTCGACGCGGGCACCTTCGACCTCACCGAGCTCGCCGGGCGGGGGACGAGCACGTGGATCTTCCTCGGCTTCGCGATCGCCTTCGCGGTCAAGGCGCCGCTCTGGCCCTTCCACGGCTGGCTTCCCGACACCTACCGGGAGGCGCCGGCCGAGGTAGCGGGCGTCCTCTCCGGCGTCATCTCGAAGACGGCTGCGTACGGCTTCCTGGCCATCGCCATCCCGCTCTACCCGGGGCCGGCCGAGGACTGGCGCACGCCGATCCTGGTGCTGGCGTCGATCGGCCTCGTCTACGGATCTCTCCTGGCCTTTCGCGCGCCCGACGTCCGCGGCGTCATCGCCTATTCCAGCCTCGCGCAGATGAACCTGATCCTGATCGGGATCTTCGCCGTGAACGCCTCGGGCTACACCGGCGCGCTCCTGCAGATGGTCAACCACGGCCTCATCTCGGCCGCGCTCTTCCTGCTCGCCGGCGCCATCGAGCGGCGCACGACCACCGGCGAGCTGCGCCTGCTCGGAGGGATGGCACGGGGTCGCCCGGTGCTGGCCACGATCCTCATCACCGCCGGCATCATCGCGCTCGCCGTGCCCGGCTCGAGCGCCTTCGCGGCCGAGTTCCTCGTCCTCAACGGCATCTTCACCGTCGGCTGGGGCTGGGCGGTCGTCGGCGCGATCGCGATCGTGCTCGCGGCCATGTACATGCTCAGGCTGATCTCCGCCGTCCTGCACGCGGACGTCGGCAGCGCCGTGCCGGACGGGGCGCTCGACCTCCGCCCGGCCGAGATCGGCGTGATTGCCCCGCTCATCGTCGTGCTGCTCGTCCTCTCCTTCTGGCCGGCCGCGATCACCGAGCGGCTCTCGGGAGTCTTCTTCTAGTGGACTTCACCGCCCCGGTGATCGACTGGACGGCGCTCTCGCCGGTCCTGGTGACGCTCGGCGGGGCCGTGGTCGTCCTGCTGGTCAGCCTCTTCCTGCCGGTGAAGGCCCGCCCGGCCTTCGGCTCCGCGGTCGCGGGCCTCTGCTTCATCGCAGCAGGGGCACTCGCGGTGGCGCTCTTCGTCGCCGACGACACCGGGAGGGGCATCGTCGCCGAGGCGATCCGCCGCGACCGGCTGGCCGAGTTCGCCCAGGTCCTGGTCATGGGAGCAGGCCTCCTCACGGTCGCAGTCTCCTTCCGGGAGCCCGGCGGCGGCGATCGCGCCGGCGAGTACTACGCGCTCCTGCTCACGGCTGTGAGCGGCATGGCGTTCTTCGTCGCCGCGAACAACCTGATGACGCTCTTCCTCGGGCTCGAGTGGTTCTCGATCTGCCTCTACATCCTCACTGCGATCGCCGTGGAGCGGCTGAGCGGGCTCGAGGCGAGCCTCAAGTATCTGATCGTCGGCAGCTTCGGCTCGGCGATCCTGCTCTTCGGGAGCGCGTTCGTCTTCGGGGCCACCGGCGAGATCGGCTTCGAGGAGATCGCGGCCGGGATGCCGGGGGCAGAGCGCCTCTTCGTCGTCGCCGGGCTCGCCATGATCATCGTCGGGCTGGGGTTCAAGGCATCCGCCGCTCCGTTCCACATGTGGACGCCCGACGTCTACGAGGGAGCACCGACCCCGGTGACCGGCTTCATGGCCGCGGCGACCAAGGTCGCCGCCCTGGTCGTCACGCTCAGGCTCCTCGTCACCGCCTTCCCGAGCGAGGCGGACCTCTGGACGGTCGCCCTCGCGGTCCTCGTCTGCTTCTCGCTGGCCTGGGGGAACCTGGCCGCCATCGTGCAGGCGAACGTCAAGCGCCTGCTCGCGTACTCGAGCATCTCGCACGCCGGCTTCCTGCTCATGCCGATCGCCGCCGGCAACGAGCTCGGCGGCCGCGCGCTCCTCTATTACCTGGTTCCCTACGGCGCCCTGAGCGTCGGCGCCTTCGCGGTCGTCGCCATCCGCGAGCGGGAGCTGCGGGCGCCGGTGACGCTGGCCAACCTCGCAGGGTTCGGCTGGGAGCGGCCCTTCCTCGGAGCGTCGATGGCGCTTTTCATGTTCGGCTTCATCGGCTTCCCCCCGACGGGCATCTTCCTGGGGAAGATCTACGCCTTCGGGGCGGTGATCGACCGCGGCTGGGCCTGGCTCGCCGTCGTCGGGGGGATCGCGACGGCGGTCTCCGTCTACTACTACCTCAACGTCATCCGGGCGATGTACATGCAGCCGCGTGAGCTCGCGGTCGTCGCAGTGGGCGGCTCGCCGCCGCCTGACCGGCTCCTGGTGTCGGCTGTCGCGGCCTCCGGGCTCGTCGCGGTCGGGAGCTTCGTCTTCGCCGGCCCGCTGCTCGACGCCGCGGCCGACGCGGTCGCCTTCCTCCCGTTCCCAATGAGCTAGCCATGGCGAAGCGCGTCGTCGTCCTCGGTGCCGGGGTCACGGGGGAGGCCTTCGTCTCGGCGCTGCGCAAGCTCGACCCGGACGCGGAGATCACCGTCGTGGAGCACGAGCTCGTCGGCGGCGAGTGCTCCTACTGGGCCTGCATCCCGTCCAAGACGCTCCTGCGCCCGCTCGAGATCGCCGCGCGTGCACGGCTCGCGCCCGGAGCCGATCTCGCCGTCACCGCCGTGGACGCCGCGCGCGTCTTCTGGTGGCGCGACCAGGTGGCCGGGAAGGACGACACGAGCCAGGTCGACTGGCTCGCAAAGCTCGGCGCGACCGTCGTCCGCGGCACCGGCATCGTCACCGAGCCCGGCCTGGTCACGGTCGGCGGGCAGGAGCTCCCCTACGACGTGTTGCTCGTGGCGACCGGCTCGCGTCCGGCCGAGCCTCCGATCGAAGGGCTCGCCGAGGTGCAGCACTGGGGAAGCCGCGAGGCGACCAGCACGAGCGCCGTTCCGGAAAGCCTGGCCGTGGTCGGCGGCGGCGCTGTCGGCTGTGAGCTGGCCCAGCTCTACCGGCGCTTCGGGTCGCGCGTGACGCTGGTGCAGAGCGGCGAGCACCTCCTGCCCCGCGTGGACCCGGAGGCCGCCGCCATCCTGGAGCGGCAGTTCGAAGCAGAGGGCATCGAGCTTCGGCTGGGAGCCAAGGCGCGGCGGGTCGAGGGAGGCGGCGGCGCGCTCTTCCGCCTCGAGCTCGAGGGCGAGGAGCCCGTCGAGGCGGAACGACTCCTCGTCGCCACGGGGCGCAAGCCCAACATCGACGGCTTCGGGCTCGAGCGCCTCGAGGTGACGATCGAGCGCGCGGGCATCGCCGTGGACGAGTGCCTGTCTGCCGGAGACAGCGTGTGGGCGGCCGGCGACGTGACCGGTGTCGCGCTCTTCACGCATGTCGGCAAGTACCAGGCGCGTGTCGCGGCCGCGAACGTCGCCGGCGGAGTGGCCCGCGCGGACTACCGAGCCATCCCGGCCGCAGTCTTCACCGACCCGCAGGTCGCCACGACCGGAGACACGAGCGGCAAGGACGTCGTCACGTCCTCGTGGAACCTGGGATCGGTCTCGCGGACGGCGACCTTCCAGCGCCCGAAGCAGCCCGGGCTCCTGAAGCTCTACGCCGACCCCGAGCGGCGCGTGCTCGTGGGGGCGGCGGCGGTCGGGCCGGAGGCCGGGGAGTGGATCGGCCAGCTGACTCTCGCGATCCGCGCGGAGGTTCCCGTGGACGTCCTCCGGGACACCATCCAGCCGTTCCCGACCTTCTCCGAAGCGGTCTTCTTCGCGGCCCGCGACCTGGCGCTGTAGCCTCGCAAAGATGACCGAACGCGACGAACTCGTCCGCAGCCTCGCAGGCCTCGCGCTCTTCTCCGACCTGCGCGACCCCGACCTCGCGGCGATCGCCGATCCCGAGTGGGAGCGCCGCTTCGGCGAGGGCGAGCGCGTGCTCAGGCGCGGCCTCTCGGGCGGCGGTCTCTTCGTCATCCTGGAAGGCGAGGCGGTGGTCGAGATTCCGGGGGACGACCAGCCGCGCCGCCTCCTTCGCGGAGACTTCTTCGGCGAGGTGTCGACGCTGCTCCAGTGCAAGCCGACCGCCGACGTCGTCGCCCGCACTTCGCTGCAGGCCCTGGAGATCCCGGGGCCACAGCTCGAGACGTTTCTCCTGCAGTACCCGCACGTGACGTACCGGATGCTGCAGACCGTCGCGCGCAGGCTTCGGGACCTCCTCGAGTAGTGAGCCTGACGGCGGACGAGCAGCCGTTTCCGCCGGGGGACTATCCCGTCGTCGTCGTCGGGAGCGGCCCGGGCGGCCTGCAGGCGAGCTACTGCCTGAGACACCTGGGCATCGAGCACGCCCTCATCTCCCGGGACGACGCGCCGGGGGGCATGTTCCGGCTGTACCCGATCTTCCAGCGCCTCCTCTCCTGGTCGAAGCCCGACGCGCTCGCGGCGCCCGGAACCCGTGAGTACGAGTGGTACGACCACAACAGCCTCCTGGCCGAGGAGGCCTCCCACCAGGCACTCGTACCGACTTTCATGGACCGGACGTACATGGTCCCGTCGCGAGAGGAGATGGAGCGCGGGCTCGCCGCCTTCGCCGGGCGCGTCCCCGTGCCCGTCCGCTACGGCTGCTCGTGGGAGGCGACCAGGCGGGACGACGACGGACGGCTCGTGCTCACGACCTCGGACGGCGAGTACCGCGCGAAGGCCGTCGTCTTCGCAATCGGCGTGACGACCCCGTGGCTCTCGCCGATTCCGGGCATCGAGACCGTCCCGCACTACGTGGACACGCGCACGCCGGCGGACTACCGGGGCCGGCGCGTCTTCGTGATCGGCAAGCGGAACTCGGGCTTCGAGATCGCCGACGGCCTGCTCCCGTGGGCGCGGCAGGTGATCCTCGGCTCACCGCGCCCTGTGCAGACGGCCGTCATCGCGCAGGCATCGGTTCGCGTCCGCTACCTGCAGCCGTACGAGGACGCGAGCCTCGGCGGCGGCACGTTCGCCCTCGACCTCTCCGTGGAGCAGATCGAGCGAAGCGAGACCGGCTGGCGCATCGTCGGCAGCGGCACGACAAGGCCGGGCTCGATCGACCTGGAGGTCGACGAGGTGATCGCTGCGACCGGCTTCTCGACTCCGCTCCTCGACCTGGGAGACCTCGGCGTCCGCACCGTCGCGCAGGGGCGCATCCCCGCGCTGACGCCGTTCTGGGAGAGCGAGCCCGGTTCCGGGATCTTCTTCGCCGGGAACGCGACGCAGGGCGCACCGGGGCTTCGCAAGCACGGCGTCGGCGCCGCCTCGCCCGCGGTGCACGGCTTCCGCTACAACGCGAGGGTGATGGCGCGCCATCTGGCCGCGACCCACCTCGGGATGGAGGTCGCGAACGAGCGGGTCGAGGGCGACCCCGTCCCCTATCTCCTCGCCGAGCTGACGGCGGCTCCGGAGCTCTGGGCGCAGAAGTCCTATCTCGCGCGCTCGGTGACGGCCGCCGGCGAGAGCGAGATCGTCCCGCTGGCGAGCTTCCTCGACATGCCCGGTCCGGACGCCGTCGCCGTCGCGGTCGAGATGGACGCCACGGGCGAGACGTACCCGGCGGTCTACGTCCGGCGTGGAGGCGAGATCTCCGAGCGGCTGCTGCCGCCGCACCTCCTGCACGACTTCCGCGGGCCCGAGCACGAACGGGAGCTCCGCGCGGCGCTGTGAGGCGCACGGCCTTCACGGCCCTCCTGCTCGCCCTCCCGCTGGCCGGGCTCTTCCTCCTCCTGGGGATCCCCAGGCTGGACGCCCACTGGGAGCACCAGCCGTCGCACTTCTGGCTCGTGCTCGTGTCGGCCCTCCTGAGCTTCCTGCTCGGATTCCTGATGGCCGAAGCAGCGGCGCGGCGCGGCGACGCGCGCGTCCTGCTCATCGCCCTGGCGTTCCTCGCCGGCTCAGGGTTCCTCGCCCTGCACGCGCTGGCGACGCCGGGGGTCCTCCTGACCGGGAAGAACGCGGGCTTCCAGATCGCAGCGGCCATCGGCCTCCTCATCGCGTCCGGGTTCGCCGCCGCATCGGCGCTTCCGCTCGGAGAGGCCGGCGCGACCGCGGTCTTGCGGGAGCGCCGCCTCCTGCTCGCCTCGGTCGGGGCGGCGATCGTCGTCTGGGCGGTGCTCGCGCTCGGCACCCTGCCGCCTCTCGACGAGCCGATCACGCCCGAGGCCGCGCGCGGGCCGCTCCTCCTCCTCTGGGGGCTCGGGCTGCTCCTCTACGGCTACGCGGCCTATCACTACGCACGGCTCTACCTGCTGCGACGGGCGCCCGTCGCGCTGGCGGTGGCCTCGGCCTGGGTGCTGCTCGCAGAGGCGATGCTGGCGATCTCCATCTCGCGCAACTGGCATGTCAGCTGGTGGGAGTGGCACCTGCTGATGCTCCTCGCCTTCGGGCTCGTCGCCCGCAGCGTCTGGGTCGAGTGGAAGCGGGAGGGCTCGAGCGCCGAGGTCTTCGCCGACCTCTACGAGGAGCGGACGCTCGGCCACCGCGAGGAGCTGAGCGTCCTCTTCGCCGACCTCCAGGGGTTCACGACGTTTTCCGAGCGCACGCCCCCCGACGAGGTCAGAAGGATGCTCGATGCGTACTTCACCGCGGCCGCCCCCGTCGTCCAGGAGGAGGAGGGCGAGATCGTCCAGACCTCCGGCGACGCGATCTTCGCCGTCTTCCGCGGCGTGGGGCACGAGACGAGGGCGGCCCGCGCCGGCCTCCGGCTGCAGGCGGCCTGCGCGGAGGTCCCCGCCCGTCAGCCCGACTGGCCGCAGTTTCGGGTCGGCGTCAACTCGGGGGAGGCGCACGTCGGCCTGATCCAGGCCCCAGGGGCCCGCGCCTTCACTCCCACAGGCGACGTGGTCAACACCGGCGCACGCCTCGAGCAGCAGGCGCGGGCCGGCGAGGTCGTGATCGCGGAAACGACCCGGGCGGCCCTCGGTCCGGACGCCGTGGTCGAGGATCTCGGCGCCCTGCCCGTCAAGGGCAAGGAACAGCCCGTGCGGGCGTTCGTCCTACGCGCGCTCGCGCCGCACGGGGGCGAGGGCGACGAGCGCCTGGACGATCAGGACACCGAAGGCGAAGGCTAGGGCGCCGCTCGCAGCACCGGGAACCACGTCCTCCGGCACGACCGGGGCGCGGATGGCCGCCCCGACGACGATGGCCAGCACGAGGAGGATCGCCAGCGACGCCTGCAGGCGCCCGAGAGCGTCGCCGCGACCGCCGCTCGAGGCGTCGACGACGCGGGCGAAGCAGATCAGGCCGGCGGCGGCGGTCACGGGAACGCCCAGGACGAGGAGGTAGAACGAGGCGGCGGCGAGCCCGAGCGCGTCCGAGACCGCGACGGCAAGGAGGAGAGCCCCTGCGAGCTCGACCGCCATCGCATCGGCGCCGCTCTCGGACTGCCACATGGCCCACCGGTTCGGCTCCCGCCCCGGTTTTCCTTCGTTACGCTGGCCGGTGCTACCACGAGGAGGCTGAAATGGCGGATACGACGGTCACCTGGCTCGGACATGCCGCCTTCCGGATCGACACGCCGGGAGGCAAGCGAATCTACGTGGACCCATGGCTCGGCAACCCCAAGTGCCCCGAGAGCGAGCGTGAGCCCGAGCGCGTCGACCTGATCGCGCTCACACACGGCCACGAGGACCACGTCGGCCAGACGATCGACCTCGCCCAGCGCTTCGGCTGCCCCGTGGTCGCGCTCGTCGAGCTCCGCGGCTGGCTGACGACGCAAGGGCTTCCCGAGGACCCGACCGAGGCGCCCAACAAGGGCGGCACGGTGGAGAAGCAGGGGATCAAGATCACGCTCACGGACGCGAAGCACTCGAGCAGTGCGTTCGTCAACGGCACCTTCGTCTACCTGGGCGAGCCGGCCGGCCTCGTGATCGAGGTCGAGAACGGGACGAAGCTCTACTTCGCGGGGGACACGTGCGTGTTCGGCGACATGGCCCTCATCGGCCGGATCTACGAGCCGGACATCGCCGTCCTTCCCATCGGCGGCCACTTCACGATGGATCCACGCGAGGCGGCCGTCGCGCTCGAGCTGCTGGGCGTCGGCCGCTGCATCCCCTGTCACTACGGGACGTTCCCGCTCCTCGCGGGCACGCCCGAGGAGTGCCGGCAGCGCCTGACGACGAACTGCGAGATCATCGCCCCCGAGCCCGGCGGCAGCGTCACCGTCTGATGAGAGAGCGCTGGTTCGGGGCAACCGGGCGGCGGGTCCCGGAGATCGTCGTCGAGGGCGAGGTCGAGCTCGGGCTCGACGAGGCCCTCGTCCTGAACGACGTGTCCGACGACGCGCGGCTCCGCGAGGCCCACGCCGCGGGGACGCCGGTCGTCGTGCGCGCCTCGGACCCTGAATCGGTGACGCGAGCCCTGGCGCGACCCGAGGTGGCGTGCGTCCTCGTCCCGGCCGACCGCCGCGACCTCCTCGACCTCGACTTCCGCCGGATGACGTACGGCTAGACGTTGTCGCCGGGAAGGCGCACGCCCGCGGCCCGCTCCCTGAACGCCGGCACCGGATCCGCCTCCGGCTGGGCGACCAGCAGCACGGCGCCGTAGCCCTCGCCCGCCAGAGCGTCCACGAGCAGCTGCAAGCCGACCGCGAGCGCGAACGCCTTGTGCGCCTGCTCGCCGCCGAACGGGACGAGCTCGTCGGGGGACGCCGTACCGGCCAGGACGTCGCCGTGCGTGACCCGGCCCATGGACACATCGGCCACGATCGGGCCGCCGAGTGAGCTCGGGACGGCGATCGCCAGCGGGTTCGTCCCCGTCAGCGCCGGCCCGCCGTCCGGATGGCCGAGCCGGGGGGGCGAGGTCGCCGTCAGCGCGGCCACGAGCCCACCGTCCGCCAGCCTCCGTGCCCAGTAGCCGAGCACGCCCGTGGGGAAGCACTCCTGCGCGACGACGACGCGGGCCCGCGTCGGAGGCGAGGCGAGCTGCGCCTCCACGATCGCCGCCAGCGTCAGGTAGCCGAGCGCCCCACGGCCCTCCCAGCGCTCGTAGCCCTCGTCCGCGACGACCCGCGCAGGCTGAGCGGCCGGATCCAGCCCGGGAAGGGTGGCGAGCCAGTCGATCCTCGAGACCCCATGCCCGGTCCGGCCGCCGGCGTCCGCGGCGAGGAAGTGGTCGGCGAGGATCCCGGCATCGCGCTCGTCGAACCCGAGCGCCCGCAGCCGGGTTGCAACCTCCTCGTGGCTCACTGGTGCGGGCGAGACGGCCAGACCGGCCAGCGCGCGGGCCCTCCGAGGTCCCCGAGCAGCAAGAGCTCCTCGTGGTTGAGCGTCAGGAACCTGCGGTGGTGGAGGGAAAGGAGCCAGACGTCGTCCGAGGCCGGGTACCAGAGCTCGTCGAAGTGGTCGGCGAAGTCGTCGACCGCGATTTCGAGCGCGAACGCCTCGAACGGCCAGAGCGCGCACACCCGCTCCCCCAGCTGCTCGGCGTGGGCCTTCAGCCGGGCGGTGGTCGCTTCCGGCGCGTCGCCGTAGACCCACTCGGCCCCGGCGGCCCTCAGCTGCTCGATGCTCCCGTACTCGAGCAGGAGCGGCGTCAGCCACGTGACGAGCAGCTCGCCGGTCGTGCGCTCGAGCACGGTGACACGGTCTGTGAGCCCGGCCGTCTCGATGCGCTGCAGCATCGCCTCCCGCCTCATGGCGAGGAGTCTACGAGGAGGGGCTCAGCTGTGGACGAGGGGGAGCGGCTTGACGATGCCGACTCCCTCCTCGCGACGCGTCGCCGTGATCGCCTCTGCGAGGGAGACGATCGCCCGCGAGACCTCGCTCTCGGGCTCGACGAGCACGATCGGCTCGCCCTGGTCGGCGAGCGCCCCGAGGCGCGGGTCGAACGGGATCCGGCCGAGGAGAGGTGCCTCGACCTCGGCGGCGAGCGCCTCGCCGCCGCCCGAGCCGAAGAGCTCCTCACGAGAGCCGTCCTCGCGCGTCAGGTACGCCATGTTCTCGACGACTCCGAGGAGCCGCATGTTCGTCTTCCGGGCCATTTGGGCGGCGCGAACGGCAACCTGCTGAGCAGCCCGATGGGGCGTCGTGACGACGACGGCCTCGGCGCGCGGGAGGAGCTGGCCGAGCGAGATGGCCACGTCGCCGGTTCCGGGGGGCATGTCCACGACGAGCGTGTCCAGCTCGCCCCAGTGGACGTCGGTGAGAAACTGCTCGAGCGCCCGGTGGAGCATGGGGCCACGCCACATCACGGGCGTGTTCTCGTCCAGGAAGAACCCGATCGACATCACCTTGAGGTCGCCGCGCACGGGTGGGACGATCATTGTCCGCTCGCCGCCGTCGACCGCGACCGGCCGCTGGTGGATGCCGAGCATGTGCGGGATCGAGTAGCCGTAGACGTCGGCGTCGAGGACGCCGGTCCGCTGCCCGAGGCGCGCGAATGCGGCTGCGAGGTTCGCGGACAGGGAAGACTTGCCGACCCCGCCCTTGCCGCTCGCGACCGCGAGGACCCTGGTGCTCGAGTCGACGGAGATCCCGGGCGTCCGCTCGCTCACGCCGCCGCGCAGGCGCGACGTCAACGCCGCCTTCTCCTCCGGCGTCATCACGTCGAAGCCGAGCTCCACCTGCTCGACGCCCTCGAGGGGCATGAGCGCGCCCTCGACCTGCTCCTGGAAGCTCGCGCGGAGCGGGCAGCCCGGCACGGTCAGGGCGATGACGACGCCGACGCGGCCGCCGTCCACGGTCACGTCGCGGACCATGTCCAGCTCGACCACCGAGCGCCCCAGCTCCGGGTCGTAGACGCCTTCGAGCGCGCTCAGGATCTCGTCTCGCGAAGCCATGAGCCTAGGCTAGCAGCGCCGCTGTGCAAGATTGTGGCGGTGCGAGCCGGGGTCCTCACCATCGTCGCAGCGGCAGCGCTGTCGTTGCTCGGCGCTCAGGCACACGCCCAGACGGCCCCCGTGGTGACCTCGGCCTTGCCGGCCTGGCGGGCACCGGGCGCGCCGCTCATCGTGCGCGGCACCGCAGCTCCAGGCTCCGCCGTCGAGCTCTGGATCGGGGCGACGAAGCGGGCGGACACGATCGCCGAGGCGGATGGAGCCTTCGCGTTCAGCGTCCGCATGCCGGCGGCGCCGCGCACGTACGCCGTCGGCGTCGTCTCGGGCGGAGAGCGAACCGAGGCCGGAAGCATGCTCGTCCGGCCGGTCCGGCTCGCCGCCGGAGGAGACGTCACCTTCGGCGACGGGGTCGCCACTGCGATCGCACGGCACGGGACGCGCTGGCCCTGGCTCTCGGTCGCGCCCGTGCTCCGCGCCTCGGACCTCGCCGTCGTCAACCTCGAGACCTGCGTCTCCACGCGTGGGCGTCCCTGGCCTGGCAAGGAGTTCACGTTTCGCGGCACCCCGGCCTCGCTGCAGGCGGCCCGCACCTTCGCCGGGATCGACGTCGGCTCGCTGGCCAACAACCACTCGCTCGACTACGGCCGCGCCGCCTTCGCGGACACGCTCGCCTACGCAAAGCGCTACGGCATCCGTACGATCGGCGGCGGGGCGAACCTCGCCCAGGCCCGGCAGGCGGCGATCCTGAGCCGCGGCGGGCTGCGGATCGCGTTCCTCGGCTTCTCCGACGTCCGCCCGCCGGGCTTCGACGCCGGCCCGGGGCGGTCGGGGACGACGCCCGCGCTCCCGGCATACATCCGGGCCGACGTCAGGGCCGCGACGGCAGCCGCCGACCTCGTCGTCGTCTACTTCCACTGGGGCATCGAGCTCGACCGCAGCCCGACCGCCCGGCAGAGGATGCTCGGCCGGGTCGCGCTGGATGCGGGCGCCACGGTCGTCCTCGGCGCTCACCCCCACGTCCTGCAGCCGCGCGAGCGGCGGGGCAATCAGTACGTCGCCTGGAGCCTGGGCAACTTCGTCTTCGACTGGACCTCGCCCGGCACCGACCGAACCGGGATCCTCCGCCTCGGGCTCGGAGCCGACGGGGTCCTCTCCTCGAGCTTCCTCCCGGCGCGGATCAACTGGGTGCAGCCCAGGCTCGCGCAGTAGATGGACGAGCGCATCCTCCTCGTCGAGGACGACGCCTCCATCCGGGAGACGACGTCGCTCGGGCTGACGGGCGCAGGCTTTCGGGTGGCGACGGCCGGGGACGGGCGCGAGGCGCTCGAGCGGTTCCGGCAGCAGCCGTTCGACCTCGTCGTCCTCGACCTGATGCTCCCGGAGCTGGACGGCTACGAGGTCTGCCGCGAGCTCCGCAAGACCAGCCGCGTGCCGATCGTGATCCTCTCCGCGCGGAGCGACACGGTGGACGTGGTCGTCGGTCTCGAGCTCGGCGCCGACGACTACGTGACCAAGCCGTTCGAGCTGCCCGAGCTCGTCGCGCGCGTGCGGGCGGCCCTGAGGCGGTCCTCGGCGGACAGCGAGGGCTCGCGTATCGTCGCGGGAGACCTCGAGATCGACCCCGAGGGCTTCCGGGTGGCGAAGGCCGGGCAGGAGCTCGACCTGACCGCGACCGAGTTCCGGCTCCTGCTCGAGCTCGCGCGGCGCCCCGGGCAGGTCTTCACCCGCGAGCTCCTGCTCGAGCGCGTCTGGAACTACGAGTACCTCGGCGACTCTCGGCTCGTCGACGTCGCCGTCCAGCGCCTGCGCGCGAAGGTCGAGGACGACCCGGGACGGCCGGCGCTGATCACGACGGTGCGCGGCGTCGGATACCGCTTCGAGCGATGAGCGCGCGCCCGCGCGCGATCCATCCGGGACGCCTGCGGCGGCGGCTGACGCTCGCGTTCGCGCTCTCCGCGGGAATCGCGGCGGCCGCGCTCGCGGCCGGCTCCTTCCTCCTCGTCCGCGAGGCCCGGCTGGACGAGTCCCGAGACCGCGCGCTCGAGCAGTCGCGCTTCAACCTCGTGCTCGCGGCCGAGGTCCTCCCCTCTGACGGCCCGGAGGCGCTGCTCGACGCCTACGCTCGCCGCGGGAGCTTCGAGACCGTCCTCCTCGTAGACGGCACCCCCTACCCGTCCAGCCTGTCGCTGGGCGAGGAGCAGATCCCCGACGACCTCGAGAGCCTCGTCGACGACGGCCAGCTCGCCTACGAGCGCACCGAGGTCGCCGACACCCGCTACCTGGTCACGGGAGGGCAGGTGTCCGGGACCGGGGGCGACGAGGCGTACTTCTTCTTCTCCGAGGAGGAGCTCTGGGACGACCTCGCCGACCTGCGCAACATCCTGCTGGCCGGGCTCGGGGTCGTCGTCGTCCTCGCCGGCCTCGTCGGCGCCCTGCTGGCCCGGCGGACACTGGCGCCCGTCGCGCGCGCCAGCACGGCCGCGCACTCCCTCGCCGAGGGGCTGCTCGACACGCGACTCCCCGTCGAGAGCTCGGACGAGTTCGGGGCCTGGGCGGCGTCCTTCAACGAGATGGCGGACGCGCTCGAGGCCAAGATCACGGAGCTCTCCGAGGCGCAGGCCCGCGAGCGGCGCTTCACCGCCGACGTCGCCCACGAGCTGCGCACGCCGCTGACGGCGATCGTCAACGAGGCCTCACTCCTGGCCGAGCACATCGAGCGCATGCCGGCCGAGGCGCAGCGCCCGGCCGAGCTGCTCGTGGAGGACGTCAAGCGCCTTCGCGACCTGGTCGAGGAGCTGATGGAGATCTCGCGGCTCGACGCCGGTACCCTCCCGCTCCGGCCCGAGCCGATCGACCTCGGCTCCTTGGTCGGCTCCGCCGTGCGGGCGCGGGGGTGGGAGGACCGCGTGCAAATCGATGCCGACGAGGTCGTGCTGACCAGCGACCCGAGGCGGGTCGAGCGCATCGTCGCCAACCTGATCGGGAATGCGCTCGAGCACGGTGGCCGGGACGTCTCGGTGCGCGTGGGAGCGGACGGGCTCGGCGCCTTCGTCGAGGTGGCCGACCGGGGGCCGGGGATCGCACGCGAGGACCTCCCGCACCTCTTCGAGCGCTTCTACAAGGCCGACCCGGCCCGCACCGGCCGCGGCACGGGGCTCGGCCTCGCCATCGCACTCGAGAACGCCCGCCTCCTGGGCGGCGACGTCGACGTCTGGAGCGAGACCGGCGTTGGGTCTCGTTTCACGCTCCGCCTGCCTGTTACGTAACCGTTACGCGGCAGTGGCGGTCCCGTTGCGGGCGACCGGCAGGCTTCCTGCATCGCACCTCTCAAGGAGGCAGACCAGATGAAGGCCCTGCTCGTCGTTCCCGCCGTAGTCCTGGCCGCTTTGCTCGGCTTCCTCGCCTCGAGCTGCGGCTCGAACGGCGATGCCAACTCCGCCGGCCCGGTGCCGTCCGTCGGTACGACGACGAACGGCACGACCGAGGAGGTCCCCACCCCGTCCACGCAGACCGAGTCGGGCACCGAGACCGAGCCGCCGTCGGCCAACGTCACGTACCAGGTGTGGTTCACCAACGCGGAGGGCCTCTTCGTCACGTATCGCACCGAGGCAGCCACGCCGCGCGTCGGCACGGCCGCGCTCGAGGCGCTGCTGGAAGGGCCCGACTCCTTCGAGGAGGACTACGGCCTGCGAACCGCGATCCCCGACGGCACCCAGCTCCTCGGCCTTTCGATCGACGGCGGGATCGCGCGCGTCGACCTGACCTCCGAGTTCGAGTCGGGAGGCGGCAGCGCGTCCATGCAGGCGAGGCTCGCCCAGGTCGTCTACACGATCACGCAGTTCCCGACCGTCAAGGGCGTCGTCTTCAGCCTCGACGGCGAGCCGATCGACGTCCTCGGCGGCGAGGGGATCATCATCGACCACCCGCTGACCCGGCGCGACTACGCCGACCTGCTCCCGGCGATCCTCGTCACCAGCCCGGGACTGACCCAGGCCGTGGAGAGCCCCGTGCTCATTCGCGGCAGCGCGAACGTGTTCGAGGCGAACGTCGGCATCCAGATTCTCGACGAGAACGGCGACGTGATCGTCGAGACCTTCACGACGGCGACGTGCGGCACCGGCTGCCGCGGTACCTTCCGCGCCGCGGTGCCGTACGAGGTCGACCACGCGCAGCAGGGCACGATCGTCGTCCACGACGACGACGCGGCAGGCACCGGCACCTTCCCGCACGAGGTCCGCATCCCCGTCCGGCTCCTGCCGTGAGGAGAGGGGCTTCCACGACCGGGCTCCCGGTCGACGCGGAGGGCACGGTCGCCTCGCGGCAGAACCGCGCGCGGGCCTCGCTCCGTATGGCACTCGGAACCACATCATGAGGACCTATCGAGACGAAGAGCTGGGCGCCGCGCTGCGGCGTCCGCGTTCGCGTCGGCGTCCGCGGTCGCGCTGGGCGATCCGCGCAGTGGCGCTCGCCGCCGTGCTCGCGCTCGCCGTCGTCTCGATCGACGCCCTACGCTCTGAGGGAAGCGATGTCGTCCCGCCGATCGTCCAACCCGCAGATGCAGCGGTCGTCAAGGCCAAGGTGCTGAGCGCCATGGCAGGCACCCGCACGCTCTCGGGGACGTTCGTCTCGACCGAGCGCGATCCCGCCACCGACACGACCGACCGCGCGCGGGGCGAGTTCGTCCTGCTCGCCGACGGGAGCTTCTACGTCCGCACGGGCAGGATCGAGGAGGCCTACGACGCCCGCCGCCGCGTCTCCACGCTCTACGATCCGAACCCTGCGTTCGAGCCTTTCGCGCACAAGGCGCGCGGGCTCGCGAGCGGGCCCCCGGACACGTTCGTCGACTCCGCCTTCCAGCGCGAGCTCGGCTCCGTCGTGCGGGCGCTGCTCGGCGTGGGAAACCCACCGGTCGAGGACGAGCTCTACAAGGGCCGGGCCGTCTGGGCCCTGGCCACGCCGGTGCGGCAGGACCAGTACGCGGGCGCCGGCTACTCGCCCGACCGCCTCGAGGTGAAAGTGGACGTGGAGACGGGCATCCCGCTCTACTCCCTCTGGACGGTGGACGGCGGGCTCCGGCACCGGCTCGAGATCACGGCGGTCGCTGTGAACCAGGACGTCTCGCGGGCCGACCTGGCAGTCGACGTGCCCGCCGACGTGGTGCTGTCGGGGAGCGACCAGGGCTTCGACCGGGTCGAGCTGGACGACGTGAAGGCCTTCGTCGGCTACGCGCCGCTCGTCCCTTCCTGGCTCCCCGAGGGCTACGAGCTCGCGGACGTCACCGCCGCACGCGAGGGCGGGCCGACCGGCTCCGAGGGCATGAACCCGCAGGCGTCCGGCGTCGTCTCACTCGTCTACCGTCGCGGCTTCGACCGGATCGTGCTCTCGACCCGCCTCGCGGCGCCCGGCGACTGGAGCGACCCGCTCGCCACGGGCGAGGGGTTCGTCGACCTCCCGGAGCAGATTCGGCTGGAAAGGGGGGCGCTGTCCGGCGTCGAAGCAAATCTCCTCATCGTTCCCCTGGCCATCCCCCACGTCTGGGCGCTGACGGACGACCTCCTCGTCACGGTCGCGGGCGACCTGAACCGCGACGAGCTCCTCCGCGTCGCCGAATCGCTCGAGGCGCAGCCTTGAGCTACCGCAGGTACCGCATGACGCGCCGCGGCGCGCGGGCGGTGACCCTGGTCGCCGTGGTCTCGATGACCCTCGTCGGCATCGAGGCGGCCGCGCGCGCCCAGCAAGCAGGAGGCCAGTCCGACGACCGGAGCGGCGACCGGGCCGTCGCGGAGGGCGTCACGATCTCGGGCGTCCGGGTCGGCGGGATGACCGCGCACGAGGCAGAGCACGTGCTGGCGGAGTACGCCAACCGCCCGGTGCTCGTCACCTTCCGAAGCGAAGCGTGGCGATACTCGCCGAGGACGCTCGGTGCGGAGGCCCAGATCGACACCGCCGTCCAGGCCGCCCTCGGCGCGCCCAAGGGCGCCTCTCTGCCCCTCAAGGTCGAGGTGGACGAGCGGCGTCTCCAACGGTGGACGCGCTCCTTCGCGAAGCGCTTCGACGAGAAGCGCAAGAACGCGTCCGTCTACCTGCGCGGGGTCCGGCCTCACGTCTCCCGCGCACGCTTCGGGCGCGAGCTCTCGCGCTGGTCGACGCGCACCGCCGTCCTCACCGCCCTGGAGACGCACGAGCGCGAGCCCGTGCCGCTCCCGGCCCGCGTGCTGCGCCCCCGCGTCACCAACAAGGACGTCGGCCTCGCCGTCGTCATCAAGCGGGGGTCCAACCGGCTCCTGCTCTACCGCCCGGGAGGGCGAAAGGGCATGCGCCTCATGCGCACCTTCGGTGTGGCCACCGGCCAGGCGGCCTACCCGACGCCCGTCGGAAGCTTCGAGATCGTCACCAAGAAACGTGATCCCTGGTGGCTGCCGCCCGACTCCGACTGGGCCGAGGGCGCCGAGCCGATCCCGCCCGGGCCCGGCAACCCACTGGGCACGCGCTGGATGGGCCTCTCCGTGCCGGGCGTGGGGATCCACGGCACACCCGACGCAGCCTCGATCGGTTACTCCGCCTCCCACGGCTGCATCCGCATGCTCGTCCCCGAGGCCGAGTGGCTCTTCGAGCGTGTCAAGGAAGGTGTGCCGGTCTACATCGTCGACGCCTAGATGCCCGGCTGGGAAGGCGCCGCGGCGCGCCTCGAAGGCAGGCTCGTCGTCGTGGAGCCGCTCGGGCCCGAGCACGAGGACGATCTCTGGGAGGCCGCGCAGGATCCCGAGGTCTGGCGCTGGCTCCCCTGGCACGCGGCCGCCGACCGCGAGAGCTTCCACCACTGGCTCGAGGATGCGCTGGAACGCCGCGACGCCGGGCTCGACGTCCCCTTCGCCGTCGTGGACCGGAGGACGGGCAAGGCGGTCGGGAGCACGCGCTACCTCACCCTCCGCCCCGAGCACCGCGGGCTCGAGATCGGCTGGACCTGGAACGCGAGCAGCGCCTGGGGCAGCGGGGCGAACGCCGAGGCGAAGCTCCTTCTCCTCCGGCACGCCTTCGAGACGCTGGGGTGCATGCGGGTCGAGTTCAAGACGGACGCCCTGAACGAACGCTCCCGCGCTGCGCTGGAGGCTCTCCCGGCCCGCTTCGAAGGCATCTTCCGCAAGCACATGCTCGTCCGCGACGGCGCCCTGCGCGACTCGGCGTACTACGCCGTCACGGACGACGAGTGGCCGGCCGTCCGCGTGAACCTCGAGCGGCGCCTCGAAGCCAAGTAACAGACTGTTACTTGGGCCCGAGCCGGGCGTGGAGCTCGGCGCACAGCTCGGGCGTTGCCGCGGCGACGAGGCGCGAGCGGGCGACCAGGTCGAGTGGAGCGCTTCCGAAGGGCGGCGCCTCCGGGAGGTCGATCGCCAGGCCGCGCTCGCGGACGAGGAGCTGGGCGGCGGCGATGTCGACGCTTCTGGCCGCCTTGAGCGAGACGACGGCGTCCACGCGCCCGGCGGCGAGGTGGCAGAGCGAGAGCGCCAGCGATCCCATCACCCGCGTGCGATGCGCGAGGCCGACCATGCCGGCGACGTGCTCGGCGACCAGGTCGGTCCGCGTCGCTTCGAGCGAGAGGATCTCGATGCGCTCCTTCGGACCGGGCCCGTCCAGCGGGCGGCCGTCCAGGAACGCACCCTCGCCTCGGCGCGCAACCCACTCCTCGCCGCTCCCGAAGTCGTGGACGAAGCCGAGCTCGACGTCCTCCATGCGCGCTCCCGAGGCGACCGCGAGGGACAGCGAGAAGAACGGGATGCCGCGCTTTGCGTTGAGACTGCCGTCGATCGGGTCGCACACGAACGTGAGCCCGTCGCCTCCATCTCCGAAGACCCGCGTGCCGAGCTCCTCGGAGACCAGCGTGAAGCCCGTCGGAACCGCCTCCAGCCGCTCGACGACCGCCGCCTCCGCCGCGGCGTCGATCGCGGTCGTCTCGTCGCCGCCCTCGCCGTCCCCGATCCGCGGCTCGCGCTCGAGGCGCGTCGGGAGCTCCTCGAGCACCCGGCCCACCGCGTCGGCGGCCTCGCGGCAGACCTCGAGCCAGTCCCGGCCGATCATTCGTCGAGGGGCGAGAAGAGGAGCCCGCTCGTCAGCTTGGGGAAGAAGTACGTGCTCTTGGGCGGCATGCGCAGGCCGGCGCGGGCGAACTCCTCCACCTGCTCCACGGTCGGGGGGCGGACGAGGAACGCAGCGGTCGCCTCTCCGCTTCTGACTGCGCGCTCGGCCTCGCCCGCGCTCGCCGTGTAGGCGACCTGGGAAAGCGGCAGCGAGTCGACGAGCGCCGAGTCGAGCGCGTGGTCGCCGCCCTCGACGAGCGCCGCGCCTTCGGGGCGGAGCAGGACGAAGGCGGGATGATCGCGTCCGACAGCGGCCAGAGCCGCGAAGGCCTCGGCCGGATCCGCCAGCGGTGTCTGCTTGAGCCCACCGTCGAGGTCCGGCAAGGCGCCGGCCGTCAGGCGGTGCGTGGGAAAGATCTCGAGCCCCGGGTCGTCCAGCGCGACGAGCACGGCGAGGACGTGGGCGGTCTCCTCGGTGCCTTCCTCCTCGTGGAAGCGCAGCGCGGTCTCGTAGCGATGGTGACCGTCGGCGATCAGAAGCGGGCCCTCCACGCCGGCGAGGACGTCGTCGATGCCCGCGGGCTCGTCGATCCGCCAGAGGCGGCTGACGACGCCGTCCAGCTCGGCGCTCAGGTCGGGCTCGCCGGCCGGAGCCGGGGCAGAGCCGTGGTGCAGGAGGAAGATCGGGGAAGGCTTCACCCGAGTCGCCCGCAGCAGCCGGAGCCGCGCCTCTTTCGGCGCGGAGAACGTGCCCTCGTGGGGCAGGACGACACCGTCGCCGTAGGGCCGCAGGCGCACGCGCGCGGCGACTCCACGCCGGGTGCGCGGGACTCCGTCCGGCCCCGTGAATTCCTCTTCGAGCAGCCAGACGGCGGGCCGCTCCTCGCGCACCAGCACGCCCCGCTCGCGCCAGTCGGCGAGGTCGCGGGCGGCCTCGTCCGGGTCGTCCGGACGGACGAGCCGCACGGCGTTCCACGGGCTGCGGGCCAGCAGGCGGTCGTTGGCTTCCGGGGTGATGACGTCGTACGGGGGTGCGACCAGGTCGTCGAGCGGCCCTGCCGCCCCCTCGTCGTAGCGGAGGGCGCGAAACGGCTTGAGCAGGGGCACTGCGGGCCAGCTTACCATCCGTCCCCGGACCTAGAATCACGGGGTGTCGATCGCGGAGCTGGCCGAGGACCGGGTCGTCGAAGGCCTCTATGCCGTAGCCCGCAAGCAACGGCTTCGCACCCGCTCGGGCAGCCCGTATCTCGCCCTCGAGCTCGTCGATCCGACGGGGAAGATCGAGGCCCGCGTGTGGAACGACGTCGAGCTGCTCGACAAGCGCTTCGGCGAGGGGGACGCCGTGCGCGTCCTGGGCCGGGTGGAGCGGTTCCGTGACCGCCTCCAGCTCGAGGTGCGCTCGCTCGAGCCCGCCGAGGCCGACCCCGCCGACCTCGTCCCCGAGCCGAAGAAGGACATGGACGAGCTGGACGGCTTCTTCGAGTTCCTGGCCGCCGAGATCGCCCACCCGGGGCTGCGGGGACTGGTCGCGCGCTTTGCCGCAGACGCCGACTTCCGAGCCAGGCTGCGGATCCTGCCCGCGACCCAGGACGGGCATCACTCCTGGGTAGGAGGCTTGCTCGAGCACACCGTCGGCGTCGCCTCGCTCTGTCGCGAGGCCGCGCAGCTCCACCCCCGGCTGCGCGCCGACATCCTCCTCACTGCCGCGCTCCTGCACGACGCAGGAAGGACGCGGGAGCTCGACCGCGGGCCGCTCTTCCTCCCCACCCCGGAGGGCAGGCTCCTCGGCCACGTCCACCTCGGCCTGCGTCTGCTCGAGGAGCGCGCCGGCGGGCTCGAGCCCGAGGTCCTGGCGGAGGTGCTCCATGCGGTGTCCGCCCACCATGACGGACGCGCCGCGCGCACGGCCGAGGCGTCCGTCCTCTATCACGCCAACCAGCTCGACAGCGCCGCCGCCATGCGTCCCGTGACGTCGGAGAGCTGAGATGGAGAGGGACCGCTGGCAGCGCTGGTCGCCGCTGACCGGCGTCGCGTTCGCCCTGCTCTTCCTCGCGGCGCTCGGCGTGAGCGGGAGCGGACCGGGTGACACGCCCGAGGAGGTCGCCGACTGGTACGCGGACGAGGGGAACCGCGGGGCGGCGTTCTTCGTCTTCTTCCTCCTCGCCGGCGCTGCGCTTTCCTTCCTCTGGTTCCTCGGCGCGCTGCGCGGCGTGCTCGTCCGTGCCGAAGGAGACCCGGCGCGCTGGACGGCGCTCGGGTTCGGCGCCGGCGTCGCGAGCGCGACGCTCCTCCTCGCGTCCGCGTCGCTCTACGTCACGCCGGCTGCCTCGGCCGGACAGGAGGAGTTCCCGTTCGACCCGAGCACGGCGAACGCCCTGGCCAACGCCGGCTTTGCGCTGCTGGTCTGCTCCGCGATGGCCGGCGCGCTGCTCGTCCTGGCGACGTCGATCGTCGCCTACCGCACCGGCCTCCTGCCGCGCTGGATCGCGCTCGCCGGCTTCATCGTCGCGCCGCTCCTCCTCTTCACCATCTTCTTCTTCCCGCTCTTCGTCTGGCTCGCCTGGGTGCTCGCGGTGAGCCTCGTCCTCATGATCCGGACCGCGCGCGTGACCGGCTGGCGCAGCCGCCCTGCGAACTAGCCCCGAGCGCGCATCCCCGATCAGCGGGGCGGGCTGAAGCGAATGTTGAGCACGTCCCCGTCCTCGACGACGTAGCTCTTACCTTCGAGGCGCTGGAGGCCACGGCGGGACGCTTCCGCGTGGGAGCCGGAGGCAACGAGGTCGTCCCAGCGGATCACCTCGGCGCGGATGAAGCCGTTGGCGATGTCGGTGTGGATGGACGCGGCCGCGTCCAGCGCGGTCAGGCCTCGGCGCAGGGTCCACGCCCGCGTCTCCTTCTCCGCCGCGGTGAAGAAGCTGACCAGGTCGAGGGCGGCGAAGAGGCGCCTGACGACGTCCTCCAGCGCGGAGGCGCCTTCCCGGAAGGCGGCTGCCTCCTCCTGCGAGAGCTCGGCCAGCTCCGACTCGAGCTTCAGGTCAACGCCTTCCGGCCCGTTGACCACCTCGAGGAGCGGCTTCGTCGTCAACGGGTCGAGCTCGGCCGGGATGGGCTCAGGGAAGCTCGCCAGCGTCTCGCCCGCGTCGAGGTGCGCCGCGAGGCGCTCGAGCGTCGCCGCCTCCTCGCGCAGCGCAGGCTCGCCCGACTTCGCCTGCTTGGCCACGCGCTCGAGCCGGCGCTCGACGTGCTCGCGGTCGGCGAGTAGGAGCTCGAGGCCAAGCGTGACGCGGTCGTCCTCGGTGCTGCGCGTCCCGGACCAGCCCTCGAGGACGAGCAGGAGCGCGTCGACCTGGCGCAGGTTCCCGAAGAGCTGCGCACCGCTCCCGGGGACGTCGACGACCCGGACGGCCGCCGGCGTCACCTTCTTGGCGGAGACCACCTGCGCAAGCCGGTCGAGTCGGTCGTCCGCCACCGGCGCCATGCCGACGTTCTCCTTGCCGGACACGGTCGCCCCGGCGCCCGTGAGCAAGTTGAAGAGCGTCGTCTTCCCGGCGTTGGGAAGGCCGACGATGCCCACCTCGAGGGACACCTGTCGCGCTACGCGGAGGCGGCGAAGCCGATCTGCGTCTCCCGGTCGGAGCGCCGCACGTACACGATCTTCCCGACCGCGAGCAGGTACGTGCCGTCCTCCGTCCCGAGCTCGAAGACGGCGTCGGAGGCGGCGAGGGCCGCCCCGAGAGCGTCCGCGACCTCCTGGGAGACGTTCGCACTGACCGACTGGCCGCCCTCGAAGGCGACCTGGATTCGCACGCTGTTGCTGTCAGACACCGACTACCTCCGCGAGAACGCCGTGCAGCGAATTGGGATGGACGAACGAGACGAGATGGCCGCCGAGGCCCGGGCGAGGCTCGGGGTCGATGACCTCCGCGCCCAGGGCGGCAAGCTCGCCGACGGCCGAGGCCACGTCGACCACGGCGATGCCGACGTGATGCATGCCGGGGCCGCGGCTGGCGAGGAAACGCCCGACGTGCGTGTCGGCGGCGAGCGGCGAGACGAGCTCGACGCGCCCCGTACCGAGGCGCAGATATACGGCCTCGACCCCCTGTTCCTCCAGCCGGCCACGGATTTCGACCTCGGCGCCGAAAAGCGACCGGTACGTCTCCACGGCAGCGTCGAGATCCTCGACCGCGAAGGCGACGTGATGCACGGAGCGCACGTCCATGCGATCGATCCTAGCGACTAGTCGGCTGCGGAGACCGCGCGGGGGGTGCCGACCCGGTCCGAGGAGTTCGACTCCGAGGCGACGTCGGCGAGCAGCGCCTCGAGCTCGTTGCGGTTGAGGGTCTCCTTCTCGAGCAGCTCGGTCGCGATGCGGTCGAGGGAGCGGCGATGCTTGGAGACGAGCCGAACGGCTTCGCCGTAGGCGTGGTCGGTCAGGCGCGCCTGCTCCGCGTCGCGCAGACGCTTGGTCTCCTCGGAGAGGGCGTAGTTGTCGGCGCGCAGCGTGCGCGAGGAGACCTCGTCGCCCATTCCGAACTCGAAGATCATCGCGCGGGCGATGGCCGTCACGCGCTCGAGGTCGTTGGAGGCGCCGTTCGTGACCGCCCCGAAGACGATCTGCTCGGCAGCGCGGCCGCCGAGGAGGACCTTCATGCGATCGATCAGCTCTTCCTTGGTGTTCAGGAATCGATCCTCTTGGGGCGTGTGGAGCGTGTAGCCGAGCGCGAGCCCGCGCGAGACGATCGTCACCTTCTGCACCGGCTGGGGCTCGCCGACGAGGTGGGACATGAGGGCGTGGCCGGCCTCGTGGTAGGCGATGACCCGCTTCTCCTTCTCGCTCATGGTCTTGCGCTGCTGGAGGCCCGCGACGACGCGCTCGAAGGCGGCGTCGAAGTCCTCCGCCCGGATGTGCTGCTGCTCGGCGCGGCCGGCGAAGATGGCGGCCTCGTTGCAGAGATTGGCCAGATCCGCGCCGGTCAGGCCGGCGGTCTGGCGGGCGATCGCCGCAAGGTCGACGTCGGGGGCGAGCGGCTTCCCGCGCGTGTGCACGCCGAGGATGGCCTCGCGCCCGGCGAGGTCGGGCGGGCCGACGAGCACCTGACGGTCGAAGCGGCCGGGACGAAGGAGGGCCGGATCCAGGTCGTCGAGCCTGTTCGAGGCGGCGATGATGACTACCTGGGCGCTGTAGTTGAAGCCGTCGAGCTCGACCAGGAGCTGGTTCAGCGTCTGGTCGTGCTCGCGGTTGAACCCGGAGCCGGTGCGGCGCGAGCCGACAGCGTCGAGCTCGTCGATGAAGACGATCGCCGGCGCGTTCTTGCGCGCGCGGTCGAAGAGCTTGCGGATCCGGGCGGCGCCCAGCCCCGCGAACATCTCCACGAACGCCGATGCGCTCTGGGAGTAGAACGTCGAGCCGGAGGCATGCGCGACCGCCTTCGCGAGCAGCGTCTTGCCGGTGCCGGGTGGACCGTAGAGCAGGATTCCCTTGGGCACGCGCGCACCGAGGCGGGAGAAGCGGCGCGGATCCTGCAGAAAGTCGACGACCTCCTGCAGCTCGGCAGCCGCGTCGTCGACGCCTGCGATGTCCTTCCAAGTCACGGAGGACTTGGAAGAAGGCTCGACCTCGGTCGGCCGGACCCGCGGCATCAGGGAGAGCGACTTCCAGATCAGGAAGACGATCAGCCCCAGGAAGACGAGCGGGAGCCACGTCAGGGCGACGTTCGGAAGGTTGTTCAGAAAGTTCGCGAGCCAGTCCACCCGCCGCTTCCATCGGCAGGCCGGAGGGAAACCTATAGGCCGCTTCTAGCCGACGAGCTCGAGTCGCGGGTTCGGGCGGTAGCTGCGCCCGATCTTCGCCGACGGAAGGCCGTCCGTGAGGACGATGTCGGCGGTGAAGTCGTTGTCCCCACGGATCAGCGACGAGCCGACACCGTACGAGTCGACCGGCACGTTCTTCGCCTCGAACTCCCGGATGCGCTCGACGTCGAAGCCGCCGGACACCACGATCTTCACGCGCTCGAAGCCGTTCTCGTCCAGCGCGTCGCGGACCTTGCGGACGAGCCGCTCGTTGACGCCGCGTGGGTCGAAGTCGCCCATCTCGCCCCAGAGCGAGCGGTCGACGAGGGTCCTCGAGGTGTCCAGGCGAACGCCCCAGAGCCGGTTGCCCATGGCGCGCGCAACCTCCAGCGACGTGCGTACCGAGTCGTTCTCGAAGTCGACGAGGACGACGACGTTCAGGTCCTCGGAGCCCTCCTCGGCGAACTTCGTGGCAGCCAGGACCGTGTTCCCGCCGTAGGCCGCGATGAGAGCGTGCGGAACGGTGCCGATGCCGCGCCCGCCCCACCAGGAGGCCTGCGCGTCCGTGGAGACGCCGATCGCGCCCGCGACGTGGGCCGCGTAGCCGTCCCCCGTCTGGACGCGGTGGTGGTCGTGGCGCGCCGGGAAGAAGAGGATCGGCTTCCCGCGCGCCGCCTCCACGACTCGGCGGACGTTGGTGGAGATCAGCGTCCGCCGGGCGAGCACGCCCAGATAGCAAGTCTCGAGATGGGCGAAGAGCGTGTAGTCGCCCTCGATCGTCATCACCGTCTCCCAGGGCGCCACCTCGTCGCCGTCGTAGAGCGCGTGGACGGTCAGCTCGTCCCAGTCGTCGGAACAGAGCTTGAGGATCGCGATCGCCTCGTCCATCCCGCCCAGCACCGCCTGCTGCTTCTGGAAGACCTGCATGACGACGCGCGGATGCCGACCGTCCCGGAGCAGCGTCTCACGGGCGTGGTTGAAGTAGACGTCGGTGTAGTAGCCCTCCCGCATCTTCTCGACCGGGAGGTCGAAGATCTCAGGCGGGAGGCGCCGCTTCCTCGTTTCGACGGCCATTTGCGGGGGATTCTAGGCGGAGACATTCGGTCAAGGCCGCGTTCGCCACCTCGAGCTGCTCGGCGGAGGGCTCGGCAGTGACCAGGCGCTGCTGCAGCTCGTGGCCGGGCCGGGCGAGCGCGCGGGCCAGCGGGTGGCGCTCGTTGGCGACCATCCAGGAGAAGACCTCGACGGCCGCCGCCACCGAGCCGAGCCCTGCGGCGAGGCGCGCAGCCGGACGCAGATGCCGTGGGGCACGTGAGGCGAGGGCGCCCCCCACCGCCGTCGTCGCGAGCAGCGGGCCGATCATGTGCGAGCCGCAGCGCTCGTGCTCGCGCGTGCGGGGCTCACCGTGCTCGTAGCTGCCGATGGAGATGTGCTCCGCGCCGTGGTACTCGGCCAGGGCGGTGCCGCGAAGCGCCATCACTGCCGGCCCGAGCGCGAACAGCGCGGCCAGCGACTCCTGCGTGAGCGGCGAGAGGCGCGTCCGGCGGACGGCCTGGATGGCCACCATGCTCCCCGCCATGGCGCCGAGGACGCCCGGCCGCTGGAACGGGAGCCTGGCCTCGGGGAGGTGGCGCCGCACCTCGGGAAGGAGGGCGAAGATCTCGCCGACCCGGGCGGGGCCACGGACGAGGCGGCTCTTCACGTCCACCGCGCGCACCGGCTTCAGGCCTGAGGCAACCTTGAGCTCACCGTCGTCGGTGCGCACCGCGCAGGACCAGTGGCGCGGCCCGTGCACCAGCACGCCGTTGGCAAGCGCCATCCCGCCTAGTCGGACGAAGGGCTCTCGGCTCACCCTCCCAGAGTAGCTGCGACGTGCCGGAGGAACCGCACACCCAGCTCCAGGTCCTCGACTGCGATCCGCTCGTCCGCGGAATGGATCAGCCGCGCCGCGAGGTCGGTGTCCATCGTGCGCATCGGGAAGAAGCCGTACGCGACCGTGCCGAAGGACTGGCGCAGGAAGTGGCTGTCCGTGAAGCCTGGCGAGACTACGGGAAGCACGCCCGCGCCTGGGTCGTCCTCGGCGACGAACGCCTCGATCGCCTGCCAGAGCGGCGTGCCCAGCGGCGAGCGGCTGCCGCCGACCGCCTCGATCCACTCCAACTCATACGAGTCCTCGCCGAGCGCCGCCCGGATCGCCGGCTCAACGTCCTTCGGCGTGTCCCCGGGGAGAAGGCGGCAGTCGCAGACGACTTCGACGACGCTCGGAATGACGTTGATGCGTTCGGAGGCGGTGATCATCGTCGGCGAGAGAGCAAAGCCGAGCAGCGGCTCCACCGTCTCACGCACGTCCTGCGGGAGGCCGGCGACGACGCGCTCGAGCTCCTCCGGCTCGGGGACGTCGCCAAGCACGGCGAAGAGCGGCTCGGTCTCGGGGATCAGGCGCGGTGGTTGCTTGAGGTCCGCGATGCGCTCGATGAAACGAGCCGCCCGCACGAGCGGGTTGTCGGCGATCCCCGGCATGGAGCCATGGCCGCTGCGGCCGTGGACCTTCAGGCGAAACGGCGCGCACATTTTCTCCGCGGTCGTGCAGAGGTAGACAGGGCGCCCGCCGGCGGAGACGCGCTCGCCGCCGCCCTCGTTCACGCAGTAATCGGTGCGCACGGCGTCCGGATGCTCGCGGCAGAGCCAGGAGAGCCCGACGTCGACGCCGACCTCCTCGTCCGCCGTCGCCGCGAAGACGATGTCGCCGGCCGGCTGGAAGCCCTCGCGGGCGAGCGTCGCGATCGCGGTGGCGGCGGCCGCGACGTGTCCCTTCATGTCGAGCGCGCCGCGTCCCCAGATGCAGCCGTCCTTGACCGCGCCCGACCACGGGTCGACCGACCATTCGTCCGGATCGGCGACCACCGTGTCCGTGTGCGAGAGCAGGAGCAGGCTCGGCCCCTCGCCCCGGCCGGGAATCCGCGCGACCAGGTTCGCCCGCTCAGGCTCCCGGGCATAGAGCTCGCACTCGAGGCCCGAGTCCTCGAGGTAGCCGCGCAGCAGCTCGGCGGCCGTCGTCTCGTTCCCGGGCGGGTTGACCGTGTTCAGGCGCAGCAACTCCTGGAGGAGCCCGGACGCTTCGTCACGGAGTGCCGTCGCCAACTCAGCGACGCGTCCCGAGCGCGAGCAGGTACGGCCGCGGCTGGTGGATGCCCCCGGCGGGCAGGCGGTACTCCTCCATCCACTCGACGAACGACCGTCGGAGCTCCTCACGTCGTTCCGGCGCGAGCGACTCCGCGAGCGTCTTCATCGGCCCGAACGACGTGGAGAAGGTCTTCCACACAGCCTCGGCGGAGGAGCCGGTGAGCGGGCTGTCCAGCTCCTCGAACTCGAGGTCGAACGCCTGGCCGAGGAGGCGCTCGACCTCCTCCTCGCGGCCCCACTCGAACGGGCTCGCGAAGCCGGGGGGCGGAGGAGGCTGGAAGGGCGCCATCACCCTGAAGAGACTGCCGCCCGTTCCCTCCGGGCGCCACGAGGCGACTCCGAGGCGGCCTCCTGGGCGACAGACGCGCGCGAGCTCCCCGGCGGCAACCTCCTGGCTCGGAGCGAACATCACGCCCACCGTGGAGCTGACCACGTCGAAGGCGGCCTCGTCGTAGGGCAGGCTCTCGGCGTCGCCTGCGTCGAGACGCAAGGTGAGACCACGCTCCTGGGCTCGTTCTCGCGCGGTCTCGATCAGCGCCGGTGAGAGGTCGAGCCCCGTCACCTCCGCTCCGGCCTCAGCTGCGAGGAAGGCAGCCCCGCCGGTTCCGCAGCCGACATCGAGCCAGCGCTCGCCCGGGCGCGCTCCGAGTCGCTCGACCACCGCTCGGTGCATCTCGCCGAGATTTGGCTCGATGCGCTCGAACGGGCCGGCGCCCCACATGGCACGCTGCCTCTCCTTCAGCTCCTCGAACGGCATCAGCGACGGGTTCCCAGGGTCAGCAGGTACGTCCGGGGCATGCTGAGGCCGCTTCCGTCGTCATAGCGGGCGTGCAGCTCCACGAAGCGGCGCCGGAACTCCTCGCGCGCCTCGTCGTCGAGCGAGTCGGCGAGGATCTTCGTCGGCCCGTACGAGGTCGAGAAGAGCTCCCACGCGTCCTCGGCCGTGGGCAGGACGAGCGGCGACACGAGGCCGTGGAACTCGAGCTCGAAGTCATCTCCGAGCAGCTCGGTGACGTGCTCCTCGCTGCCCCAGCCGAACGGCGAGCCGGCCCCCGGCGGGGGCGGGGCGGGCTGGAAGTCCGCCTGGATGCGGAACATCTCCGCCAGCGTGCTGTCGGGGCGCCAGCAGGCGAGGCCGATCCGCCCGCCGGGCTTGCAGACGCGGCCGAGCTCGCCGGCGACGGCGGCGTGGTCGGGGGTGAACATGACCCCGCACGTCGAGGAGACGACGTCGAACGATGCGTCCTCGTACGGGAGCGCCTCCGCGTCGCCCACGTCGTACTGGATGTCGAGGCCCTCCTCGGCCGCCTCGCGGCGCGCGGTCTCGATCAGCGCAGGGGCGATGTCGACGCCGACGACCTCGGCGCCCGCACGCGCAGCGCGCCTCGCCGTCTCGCCGGTCCCGGTCGCGGAATCGAGCCAGCGCATTCCCGGCGCGGGACCGAGCCGGCCGATCAGCTCGTCCTGCAGGTCGGCGATCGTGGCGCTTATGCGCTCGTAGGGGCCTGTCCCCCAGACGACGCTGTGGCGGGCCTTCAGCTCTTCAAAAGGCATGGTGCTCTCCTTTCCTCAGGCTGCGAGCATACTGCCCTCGTGAGCGACCTCTTCTCCGACGCGGCCGAGGAGCGCGCCTCCGAGGTCGCGCCGCTCGCAGCCCGCCTGCGACCGGAACGGCTCGAAGATTTCGTCGGACAGGCCGAGGTCGTCGGCGAGGGCTCGGCGCTCGCCCGCGCGATCGCCGAGGACCGCGTCGGCTCGGCGGTCTTCTACGGCCCACCCGGCAGCGGCAAGACGACGCTGGCCCGGATCGTCGCCGGCGCGACGGGCGCGGCCTTCGAGGAGCTGTCCGCAGTCTCCGCCTCGGTGGCGGACGTGCGGGCCGTGCTCGCAAGGGCGAAGGAGCGCCTGGGCGCCGAGGGCCGCCGGACGATCCTCTTCCTCGACGAGATCCACCGCTTCAACAAGGCCCAGCAGGACGCGCTTCTCCCGGCGGTCGAGTCAGGGCTGCTGACCCTGATCGGGGCGACGACGGAGAACCCGTACTTCGAGGTCAACTCCGCCCTGCTCTCGCGCACGCATGTCTACGAGCTGCAACCGCTTACGCACGAGGAGGTCGCGGTGATCACGCGCCGCGGCGCGGAGAGCCTCGGCGCCGAGCTCTCGGAGGAGCTCGTCGACCTGATCGCGGCGAAGGCGGGCGGCGACGGGCGCTCGGCGCTCAACATCCTCGAGCTCGCCTGGTCGACCGCGCAGTCCGAAGGCGTAGCGCTCGAGGCCCGTCACGTCGAGGACGCAGCCCGGCGGCGGCCGGTCGTCTACGACAAGGGCGGCGACGCCCACTACGACTTCACGTCGGCCTTCATCAAGTCGATCCGCGGCTCCGACCCCGACGCCGCGCTCTACTACCTCGCGGCGATGCTGGAAGGCGGCGAGGATCCTCGCTACATCGCCCGGCGCCTCATCGTCCACGCCTCGGAGGACATCGGCATGGCCGACTCGCGCGCGCTGCTCGTCGCCACGGCCGCCGCCCACGCCGTCGAGCACGTGGGGCTGCCCGAGGCCCAGCTCAACCTGGCCCACGCCACCATCTACCTCGCCACGGCGCCCAAGTCGAACGCGGTGGTGAAGGCGATCGGCGCCGCCCGCCGCGACGTGCGCGAGCTGGGCGCTGTCCGCCCGCCGAAGGCGCTTCGCGACGCGAGCTACCGCGGCGCGAAGAAGCTCGGCCACGGCGAGGGCTACGTCTACCCGCCCGACGATCCGGCCGGCTACGACGTCGACTACCTCCCGGAGGAGCTCCACGGCCGCCGCTACTACGAGCCCGGCGAGTAGTCCACACCTTCCACACAGGGCCGTGGGAGCCACGTCAGGGGTCTGACCCCGGACGTGGCCGCCGGAGACTTGGCCTTGGGATGACTACAGGGCGCGCGGGGGGTCGAGGGTGTGGGGAAGCCAGTGGATAGGCTCCCCGCGTGAAGATCCTCGTGCTCGTCAAGCAGGTGCCGAATCCGAGCCACGTGAAGCTCGATCCGGAGACGAAGCGGCTCGTGCGGGAGGGCGTCCCGCTCGAGCTGAACGAGTTCGACGTGTACGCGGTCACCGAGGCGATCCGGCTCCGCGACGTGCATGGGGGCGAGGTCGTGACGCTGACCATGGGCCCGCCGCAGGCCGCGGAGGCGCTCAAGACCACGCTCGCCATGGGAGCCGACCGCGCCGTCCACCTGAGCGACAGGGTCTTTGCGGTCGCGGACACGCTCGGAACCTCGCGCACCCTCGCGCTGGCCGTGGAGAAGGAGGGCGCCGACCTCGTCCTTTGCGGCCGCAAGACGGTCGACTCCGAGACCTGGCAGGTCCCTCCGGAGACGGCTGCGTTCCTCGGCTGGAAGCAGCTGACGAGCGTCGACCGGCTCGAACTGGCCGACGGGCGTCTCCGCGGCCGGCGTGAGACCGACGAGGGCTTCGACACCTACGAGCTCGACCTCCCCGCGGTCGTCTCGGTCACGGAGGGGATCAACGAGGGCATCTGGCCCGCGAAGCGCGACGTCGAGGCGACCGACGCCGAAGGGCGGATCGCCGTCTGGACGGCCGCCGACCTCGTCGACGACATCGAGGAGGACGACAAGCGCTTCGGGCAGACCGGCTCGCCGACCCGTGTCCTCGCAGTGAAGGACGCAACCCCCGACCGCCATGCGGAGATCGCACCCTCCCCGGAGGATGCGGCCGAGCGCATCCTCGAGCTCCTCGCCGAGGTGGGCGGCCCGCCCGCCTCCTCCTGGGAGAAGCCCGCTCGGCTGGGGGAGAAGCCGGGCCGGAGCTACGACTGCTGGACGGTCGTCGAGCTGGTCGAGGGAGAGCCGCGACGCGTCTCGTTGGAGCTGCTCGGCAAGGGCCGCGAGCTGGCGGGCAAGCTCGGCGGTGAGATCGTCGCGCTGCTCCTGGGGAGCGGGCTGGCCGGCGCGGCGCGGGAGGCGGTCCGCCACGGCGCCGAGCGCGTGGCGCTCGTCGACGACGAGCGGCTGGCCGAGTATCACCCGGAGACCTACGCCGCCGCGCTCCGGCAGGTCCTCGAGAGCGAGTGTCCCCACGTCCTCCTCATCCCCTCGACCACACAGGGACGGGACTACGGCCCCCGCGTCGCCGGCGAGCTCGAGCTCGGCATGACCGGCGACTGCGTCGACCTCGGCATCGACCGGGCCGGGCGCCTGATCCAGTACAAGCCCGCATACGGCGGGAACATCATCTCCGTGATCATGGGCGCGACCACGCCCCAGCTGGCCACCGTGCGCCCGGGCATGTTCGCCCCGGTTGAGCCCAGGGACGACGCCGAGGCCGAGGTCGTCCGGTTGGAAGCGGGCCCGCTCTCGGAGCCCCGCACGCGCCTCCTCGAGCGCGAGCACAACCCCGAAACCGCTGCCTACCAGCTCGACTCGGCCAAGATCTGCCTGTGCGTCGGCAAGGGCGCCGGCGGCCCGGAGGCGGTTCCCGAGCTCGAGGCCTACGCAGCTCGCCTCGGCGCCGCCGTCGGGGGCAGCCGCGACGTCACCGACGCCGGCTGGCTTCCGAAGAACCGCCAGATCGGGCTCACCGGCCGGGCGATCGCCCCCCGCCTCCTGATCGAGGTGGGAGTAAGGGGTGCGTTCGAGCACATGGTCGGCTCGGTCCGCGCGGGGGTGATCGTCGCGCTGAACGTGAACGAGCGCGCGCCGATCTTCGAGCATGCCGACGTCGGCCTCGTGGGCGACTGGCGCGAGACGCTGCCTCCGCTCGTCGAGGAGCTCGAAGGTCGCGTCTAGCGAGCCCCGCCGGCCGTGGCGTTGACGGCCTGCTGGCGGTGGCCAACCGATCACAACGCTATAAAGGGGCGGGTGGAGCCGGAGGTTCTGGATCCTCCAGTCGAGCGAGACTGCTCGCGGCTCATTTGCATCTATGGGCTTCGAGGCGCGAAGGACCCTGAGTTGGACCTAGCGGGTCCCGAGACATTCCTGGAACTCGGAAGGTTTAAGAGGCACTACGAATCCGTGGCAGAAGGCATGCCGCGCTTTACGGCGGCCGCAACCTGGACGGCCGCGCCTCTGGAGACGTCCCGCGGCACGGTGGGCAGCCTGCGGGGGGCGGAAGCTCGCCTCGGAATCGTGAAGTACAGCGGCAGCGCACTCGTCCTCTGGCTCGACATTGAAGTCGACCTGACCGAAGCGATCGTTCTTCTTCAGGAAACCTGCTTTCGGTACGAGACGCTCAGAATCGACGGGGTCCGACCGCTCGACGCCGTGAGAAAGGCACAGCCAGGCGTCGCGGCCGCATTCGAGAAGGCCGAATTCGACCAAGAGATACACCAGATCTTTGCCCCTTCGTCGGCTCTGACTGCCGCACTGCGTGCTGGAAAGGAGGCGTCACTGGCTCCAAATCCCGATCCATTGCTCCGACTCGTCTATCGGGAGGATCGAGACTTCCGAACCGAAGGTTCAGCGATGCGTTACCCGAAGGAGTTGCACCGCCCGTCGAGAGCATCTGCGCGCACGGACGGCGCGTTACGGTCTCGGCGGGGCAGCGCGCCACGTCGGGACGGCGTCATCCTCACCGCGTTCGAGCTAGCAAGATCTGCCGGATGCCTCGTCGAGTGCGCGCCGACGCAGTGGAGGCTCTCGAGAGCGCGTCTCGAAAGAAGGCATCCACGGACGAGGCTCTGCAGATTGTGCAGCTCGCAAGGGAGTTGCGCAGGCTCGAGGCCGACCTAAGTTTCGGCGTCGACCGATATCTTGACAGCCGTGGACTTCCGAGATCGACCTTGGAGCATACCGACGATCCCTGGCCGAGATGCTCGAGCTCGGGAGCGGAGTGGAGGCCGGCCAACTGGTCCATCGGCCAGCGCATCTTCGCGGCCCGGCACTCGTCCTGGAGACGCCGCGCGCCCGCGGCGGAGCGTCGTGCGGCGCGCTGTCCTTTTCTCGACGCCGGCGATCTGGGCTCCGGCGGATTATTACTACGTGCTTCGCGGGGGGCGGGGGCTCTCGTACGGAGCAGACGGTTTGTGACGAAGCGACGGCTTCCCCTAGAGCTACAGTGAGCGGTCGGCCTCATCTTGCGACGTCGGGTCCGCGAGCCTCGTCGCCCCGAGCGCCAGGTCGAGTCGGTCCGTAATCACGCCCGCGACAAGCTGTGGCGGGAAGTTCCTCAAGAGTGGGGGCATCGTTCACGCCCCAAACGAGCGGACGGCACACGCCCTTCACGATGAGGTCGAGGAGAGACGCGATCGCCAACCCCGTCTCAATCACGAGAAAGTCCGCCTGCGCCGACCGGCGCGCTTGAGCACTCACGACCCCGGCTCTCGAAGAGGAGATCCAGGAGCACCTCGTCGAGTCGCCGGACGGCCGCTTCGCGCTACCGCTATTCGCCGGAGGCCGTCGCGGCGGCATGGCACGAGATGGCGACGGCTGCGTTCCGGCCTTCGAGGACGCGCGGGTGCCGACGCTCCTCGTGCTCGTGAGTACGGGAAGGCGCAGCGCCTCGAGAGCGTCAGGGAGGCGAGGCGCGCACCGGCGTCGGGGAGCTTTCAAGGTCGTCGAAGCTACGTCCCCACGGCTGCCCCTTCCAGTGTCGTCGTGGGACGAGCTCTTCGACTGCAGTCTGTGCACGTCCACCGGCCGTCGGCGACTTCTCTGCGCACGACGAAACGCCTCGATCGTGTTCTCGCCTCCGTGAGGGTGAAATCCGCGGTGAGCGATGATCTGCATGGTTCGCATGGTTGCGCCGGAGCTAGAGGATCCGCGCCCCGAAGGCGCTGGCCGCCAGCTCGACCGCGAGCGCGGCCGTCTCGTTGCCGCGGTCGAGGATGGGATTCACCTCGACGATCTCGAACGAGCTCATGAGGCCCGACTCCGCTACGAGCTCGAGCGCGAGGTGCGCCTCCCGGTACGAGAGCCCCCCACGCACCGGCGTCCCCACGCCCGGCGCGACGTCCGGGTCGACGACGTCCATGTCGAGCGAGACGTGCACGAACGGCGCCCCCTCGACGCGCTCGAGCGCCTCGCGCACGGCCGGCTCGATGCCGCGCCGGTCGAGCTCGCTCATCGTGTGGACGGCGATGCCGCTCTCGCGCACGAACGCACGCTCCCCGTCGTCCAGAGAGCGCACCCCGATGAGCACCACCCGGGCGGGGTCGAGCGCCGGGAGCGGCCAGGCGTCGCTCGCGAAGGACTCCGGATCCCGCCCCAGCGCAGCGCCCAGCGGCATTCCGTGCACGTTTCCGCTCGGGGAGGTCTCGGGGGTGTTCAAGTCGCCGTGGGCGTCGAACCAGAGCACGGCGCCCGGGCCGTGCACCGAGGCGAGGCCGCCGAGCGTGCCGAGCGCGATGGAATGGTCGCCGCCGAGGACGACAGGCGTGCGTCCTTCCTCCGCCGCCCGGGCGACCGAGCGCGCGATGCGCTCGCACGTCTCCTTGATCTGGTCGAGGAAGCGCGCCTGCGGGCTCCCGCTGGCGGTGGCCTCTGCGACCACGGTATCGACGTTGCCCCAGTCGGCGCACTCGATGCCGAGCTCCCGCAGGCGGTCGTCGAGATCCGCGTAGCGAATGGCCGAGGGGCCCATGTCCACGCCCCGGCGCCCGGCGCCGAGGTCGAGGGCAGCGCCGATGATGGCCGCCTTCTTCTGGTCTCGATCCGCCACGGCCCGTGAGGCTACACTTCGATGCTTCGGCGAGGTAGCTCAGTTGGTAGAGCACACGGCTGAAAACCGTGGTGTCGCCGGTTCGATTCCGGCCCTCGCCACTCCTGTCACCACCGCCATCTCATTCACCACTCATGGTGGTGGATCGAGCGTTCGGAACGTGAGATAGTCCGGCTCCTCGGCGGACACTTCAGGGGTGACCGCCCCGTGTGTATCGAGGAGGCGGGGATGATCAGACGGCAGCTCAGGATCGTTGCAGTCGTGTTCGCCGTCGGGGCCGCTCTTGTGCTCGTCGCTCGGGCCGGCGCCCATACGAGCGGCAGCGAGACGTTCAAAGGCCTGATCGTCGCTTCGGGCGCGTCGGGGACACGGACCGTCGTCGGCAGCGTGGTCGTCGCCAAGGGCGTGTTCAACGGCGTCGGCCGGATCGTGGAGATCGACAACCTTCCCGGCGACCCCGACAACGTCAGCCGCGACGACCTCGTTTTCGCCAAGGGCACGATGCACCTCGTCAGCGAGACCCTGGACGCGTCGTTCTCGATCAACCCGAAGACCTGCATCTACAGCGCCACGCTGCAGCAGGTCGGGACGATCGAAGGAGGCACCGGCAAGTTCGCCCATGCGACGGGCAGCAGCACCGCCACCGTCAGAGTTCACGGCCTGGCGGCGCGGAACCCTGACGGAAGCTGCTCCGAGGAGCAGGTCCCCCTGCTCGACGTCGACACGATCGCGTCAACCGGAACTCTGTCCTTCTGAGCGACCCGGAACGCGCTCACTCACCTGGTTTCGCGGACATGACTTGCGCGAGGTCGCTGGTTCGCCGAGTCACCGCCGCGCACTGGTTGTGAGCTGTGCTGCGGGCGCTCAAGAAGCGTCTTGACACGCCGTGCCCCGGGTTCCTGGAACCCGCCCATTCCCGCCTGGACTACTAGAGGACTGCTTCCGGCTCGGGCCGGCGAGGGCGCGCCGTTCGCCGCCGGCCGGACTTGGCGGCGGCCCAGCGGCGCGGGTCCAGCGCGTCCCCGAGCCCGTCCGCGAGCAGGTTCGCCCCCACCGCGAAGATCGCGATCGCCAGGCTCGGAAGGAAGACGAGCCAGAGGCGGCCGAAGGTGATCCCCTCGAGCGCCATGTTTCCCCAGGTCGGCACCGGCGCCTCCGGCCCGAGGCCGAGAACGGCGAGAAACGCCTCCCCGAGAACGACCGCGGGCAGCTCCAGGAAGATGGCCACGAGCACGATCCCCATCGCGTTGGGAACGATGTGCCTCCGTGCCACCGCTCTTCGGCCAGCTCCGAGGGCCTGCGCCGCGCGCACGTAGTCCTGGCGCTTGAGGAGGACGACCTCGCCCCGGACGAGCCTGGCCGTGATCATCCAGTTGACGATCGAGAGCGCCAGGATGATGGTCTGCACGTTCTGGGCCTGGAGCCCGACCACGACGAGGATGACGATGCTGACGGGGAGCCGCGGAATCGCAAGCAGCCCGTCCAGGAGCCGCATCATCACGTTGTCGACGCGTCCGCCCGCGAGGCCGGAGATGGCCCCGTAGGTCACACCGATGACGAGGATGACGGCCAGGGCGCCCGCCGCGATCAGGAGCGTCACCCGCCCGCCGGCGGCGAGGCGGGTGAAGATGTCACGCCCGTACTGATCCGTGCCCAGCCAGTGGTCGGCGCTCGGGGGCAGGCGCACCTGTGAGAAGTCCGCGTCCAACGGGTCGTAGGGCGAGAGGAAGGGAACGAGCACGCAGTACGCGATCACCGCCAGGAAGATGGTCCCGCCCACGCAGGCGGTCCGGTTGCGGAGCAGCGCGCCGATCATGCGCCGGCGGCCGCTCACAGGCGTCGCTCTTCCCGCATGCGCGGGTCGATGATCGCCATGAGGACGTCTGCGATCAGGTTGACGACGAGGACGAGCACCGTCAGCGCGACGGTGAGGCCGAGGATCATCGGGTAGTCCTTGGCGCGCGCTGCCTGGACGAACTCGGCCGACACGCCCGGGATGCCGAACGCTGTCTCCACGAAGAACGCGCCCGTGACCAGGAGCGCGAGCATCGGAGGCGTCGCCGAGAGCAGCGGCACGGACGAGTTGCGGAGAACGTGGGCGCCGACGACCCGCGACTGGCGCAGGCCCTTCGCCCGCGCCGTGCGCACGTAGTCGGACTGGAGCGTGTCCACGGCGGCGGCGCGCGTCAGCCGCGCCGTGTACCCGGCAGGGGCGAGGCCGAGCGCGAAGACGGGCAGCACCTTCCCCTGCCAGGTCTCCCAGCCGAGCGGGAAGACGTCCCACTCGTAGACGAGGTAGCGCGAGAGGACGTAGGTGACGAAGAAGACCGGGACGACCAGGAGCACGCTCGCCGCCGAGGTCGCCAGGTGGTCGAGCAGCGAGGAGCGGCGCACGGCGGCGAAGAGCCCGAGCAGGATCCCGACCGGGATCGCCCACGCCGCGGCCAGGAGGATGAGCTCGCCTGTCACGGGAAAGCCCTGCTCGACAGCGTCGTCCACCGAGTAGTAGCGGTTGACGAGACTGGGCCCGAACTGGAGCGTGGCGACGTTCTTGACGTACTGGCCGAACTCGACGAACCACGGCTCGTCGAGGTGGTAGAAGTCGCTCAGCTCCTGCTGGAGCGGCGCCGGAAGCCCGGGCACGCCCTTCCGGGGGCTGGAACGGCGATCCCCCGGCGCTGCGCATGAGCACGAACGTCAGGAGCATCACGAGCAGGACGATGGGAATCGCCCAGAGCACGCGTCTGAGGACGAAGGCGGCTAGTGACACCTAGTGGTCCGACGGTGCGGGCCGTCTCCGGTTAGGCGGGCGAAAAAACGACGTCCGGGCCGGTGCGACCGTGCCGCGAACGTCGTTTGGCGGGATCCTACAACATCTGTCTGCTCGCCAAGAACGCCGTTCCGCGGCCCGCGGCCAACTCCTCGAAGTGCCCGAAGCCGTGGCTCGCGAGCTTCTCGCGCAACGTCTCCGGCGGCGTCCAGATCGGGGTCGAGGGGCCCGAGATGTGGGCAACGATCACCGCGCCGCCGGGCGCCGTCACCCGCGCGACCTCGGAGAAGAACGGGATCATGTTGAGGAGGACGACGAGGTCGAAGGCAGCGTCCGGGAAGGGGAGGGCGGATGCGTCGGCGACTTCGAAGCGGACGCGGGCGCCCAGCCCGGGCGGGAGCAGGCGCCGTGCCTGTTCGACCATCGCGGGCGACAGGTCGACCCCGGCAACCTCGGCGTCCGGGAAGCGCGCCGCGACAAGCTGGGCCGCCTTGCCGGTGCCGGTGCCGAGGTCGAGGACCTGCGCCGGAGGCGAATCGAGGCGCTCGAGCGCGGCTGCCAGCGGCGCCAGCGCCTCCGCGCTCACGATGTCGTCCCAGGCCGGGGCGAGCGCATCGAACTGCGCCCGGAGAGGACGCCGGAAGAGCCGCCAGAGTCCAGGCCACCTGACGACCGCGCGCGTGGCAAGGCGGGCGAACCGCCTCCCCAAAGAATTGAACAGGCCGTTCACCGGTCGGTCGCCGCGAGTCGCAGCTCCTGGCCCACGACGGCGCCGAACATCTGCGCCGCGTTTCCCTGGTTGATGGCAAGAGCGATGTTTCCGTACGCGTCCTCGTACAGGACGATGTCACCGGGACGCACCTCCGCGAACGTGCGCGCGGCAACCGCGTAGTAGCGCTCGAAGCCCACCTCGACCTCGATCCGGGACCCGGGCTCGATCGCCACCTGCTCGAGGTGGTCGCGCGCCAGGTTCAGCTGCACGTTTCCGAACCGGTCGACGTGGAGGACGGTGGCCCTGATCCGGCGCGTTCCGACGTCCGGGGCGGGAAGCTTCAGCCGGACGAGCTCGTCGAGCGGAACCGCGGGGCCGAGCTCGGCCAGCTCGACGCCGGCGGCGAGGTGGGCGGCCGCGGGCGCGAAGACGTCGCGGCCGTGAAAGGTGCGCGCCACCGGCTCCAGGCGGTAGGCGGCCTCGGCGAGCTCGACCGCCTCTTCCACGCCCCCCAGCCGCTCGGCGGCCACGAGCAGGAGGCCGTTGTCCGGGCCGACGTAGAGGCGGCCGCCCGCGCCGCGCAGCGCCAGCGGCTTGCGGTCGCCGCCGACGCCGGGGTCGACGACCGCGAGGTGGACGCCCTCCGGCATGTACGGCAGGGTGCTCGCGAGGACGAGCGCGCCCTGCAGCACGTTCGTCGGGGCGATCCCGTGGGTGATGTCGATGATCTGGGCATCCGGCGCGATGCGCTTCATGACGCCGTGGCAGGTACCGACGAAGTCGTCCTCGAGGCCGAAGTCGGTCAGGAAGGTGATGAACCTGGCCACGCAGCGAGCTTAACCGCTTCCACGATCCCTTCCCGGTCGTGCGTCGAGGCCTCTGCGACGACGCGCAGACCGAGAGACCGGGCCTCCGCCGAGGTCACGGGCCCGATGGAGACGACGGCCGGGTCGAGCCCGAGCGTGGCCAGGCTTCGGGCCGCCGAGGCGGAGGCGAGCACGACGAGATCGCCGTCGGGAAACCGCTCGGGTCGGAGCTCGACCGTCCGGTAGAGCGGGACGAAGTCGGCGCCCAGCTCCCGGACGAGCACGTCCCGCGCGTCCGCCGCCCCCGCGAAGAGGACGCGGCCGGCGGGTCTCGGCAGCTCCGCCGCCAGCCCTTCCTGCGTGGAGATGCGGGCCACGAGATCGGGCTCGACGCCCCTCGCTCGCAGCGCCTCGGCCGTGCCGCGGCCGACGACCGCGACCTGCGGAAGCGGCCCTTCGAGCCGGGCGAAGAGAGCCTCGACGCCGCTCCGGCTGGTGAGCAGGAGCCAGTCGTAGCCGGCCAGGCCGAGCGGGGGCCCGGCGAGGAGCTCGACGGTGACGAGCGGGCATGCCTCCACTTCGAACCCCTCCGCGGCCAGCACGTCCGCGAGGGGCGCCGTCAGGCCCTCGGTCCCGGTGAGGATGACCCTCATCCCGGCCGCGCGGCCGTGAGGGCAAGCAGCTCGTCTGCAAGCACCGCCGGGTCCGAGCCGCTGCGGCGCTCGATCCAGCGGCCGTCCTCGTCGGCGACGAGCGCGGTCAGCATGGCGCCGTCGTGATGGGCGGCGACGGGCGCGAGGCAGCCTCCGCCGATGCGGGAGACGCAATCGCGCTCCGCAGTCACCCTCCGGCGCGTCTCAGCATCGTCCAGCACGACGACCAGGGCCTCCTCCCCCGCGCGCACCTGGAGCGCCACGGCGCCCTGGCCCGCCTCGGGAAGGAGCTCCTCCGGTTCGAACCGGTGACCGATCTCGGCCGCGAGGCCGAGCCGCTCCAGCCCGGCGGCGGCCAGGACGATCGCGTCGAGGCCCCGCTCGCCTCGCTTGCGGAGTCGCGTGTCGACGTTCCCGCGCAGCGGCTCGACGGAGAGCTCGGGCTCGAGCGCGAGGAGCTGGGCCCGCCGGCGGACCGAAGCGGTACCCACCCGCATCCCGGGCCGGATCCCGTCGGCACCGCAGAGCGCGTCGCGCGGATCCTCGCGCGGGAGGTACGCCCCGATAGCCAGTCCCTCCGTGTCCGTCGAGGTCATGTCCTTCGCCGAGTGGACGGCGACGTCGATCCGGCCCGCGAGGAGCGCCTCCTCGATCTCCTTCACGAACACGCCCCGGGACCCGATCTCGCCGAAGGGCTTCGAGCGGTCGCGGTCTCCAGCGGTCGTGATCGGCACGATGGCGACGTCGGCTTCGCCGGCTCGCCGCACGGAGCGCGTCCGCGGCGAGCTCGGCCTGTGTGAGCGCGAGCCTACTGCCGCGGCTTCCGAGCCTGATCAGCATCGTCGCCGAGCCCGAAGAGGTGCCGCACGGCGTCCGCGTAGAGGACGCCGTCCGCCGCGGCGGCGGCCTCCTTCATGCGCACGGTGGGCTGGTGCAGGAGCTTCGCCACGATCTGGCTCGTGAGAGCCTCGACGGCGCGGCGCTGGCTCGGCGAGAGCGAGGCGAGCCGGCCCTCGGCACGCTCGAGCTCCTCGCGGCGGATCGACTCGGCGCGGGCCCGCAGCGACGAGATCGCGGGCACGACGTCCAGCGAGAGCTGCCAGGCGCGGAACGCGTCCGCCTCCTCGCTGACGATCGCCTCCGCGCGCACGGCTTCCTCGCGGCGCCCGGCGACGCTCTCGGCCACGACGCGCTCGAGGTCGTCGATGTCGTACAGGTAGCAGCCCTCCAGCTCGAGCACGGCCGGGTCGACGTCCCGTGGCACGGCGATGTCGATGAAGAAGATCGGGCGCCCGCGGCGCTCCTTCATGGCGCGCTCGACCTGCGCGGCCGAGACGACGAAGCCCTGGGAGCTCGTCGAGGCGACCACGACGTCCACCTGCGCCAGCTCGCGCTCCACCTGCTCGAGCCCGACGGCGCGACCGCCGAGCCGGCGGGCCAGCGCCTCCGCGCGCTCGGGCGAGCGGTTGGCGATCACGATCTCCCCGACACCGCGGGAGATCAGGTTCGCGGCGGCCAGGTCGGCGATCTTGCCGGCGCCGAGGAGGAGGATCCTCCGGCCGGCGAGATCGTCGAAGACGCGCTCGGCCAGCTCCGCCGCCGCCGAGGAGACCGACGCCGGGTTCTCGCCGATGGCCGTCTCCGTGCGCACGCGCTTGCCCACGCGCAGGGCCTGCCGGAAGAGCCGGTGGAGCGTCGGCCCGGTCGTCTTCGTCTCGCGGGCTGCCTCGTAGGCTTCCCGCACCTGGCCGAGGATCTGCGCCTCGCCGGGCACCATCGAGTCGAGGCCGGCGGCGACTCGGAAGAGATGGACCGCCGCCGCCTCGTCGGTGACGGTGTAGAGCGCGGGCGCGAGCTCGGAGTGCGAGAGGCCGGACAGCGCAGCCAGCTCGCCGTGGATCCGCTCCTCGAGCTCGGCCGGCTCCGCGTTCACGCCGTAGACCTCGGTGCGGTTGCAGGTCGAGAGCACGGCCGCCTCCGCGCCGTCGCTCGAGAGGCGCCCGAGCGCCGCCCGGCGCAGCTCGGGGTCGTAGGCGAGCAGCTCTCGCAGCTCCACTGGAGCGTGCTGGTACGAGGTGCCGACGAGGACCAGTCGCATGGGCTAGAAGTGGACGAAGGGGGTCAGGACGAGGCGGACGATGACGACGAGCAGGAAGCCCGCGAGAGCGAGGTAAGCAGTGCGCTTGCCGCGCCAGCCCGCCTCCCAGCGGAGGACGAGGAAGGCCGCGTACACGACCCACGTGAGCAGGGTGACGCCCATGATCGCGTCGAAGGCGGCGCCGTCGCTCTCCAGGCGCGCAAGCCCGATCCCGATGCCGACCGTGAGTGCGGGAAGGGCGACCGCGATCGTCCGGCCGGTCAGCTGGTCGAGCGTCTCCAGCGCGGGCGGGCGAAGGCGCAGGACTCCCGGCGTGCGCCGCTTGAGGCGCCGCTCCTGCCAGAGGTAGAGAGCGGCGAGGGCGGCTGCGAGCGTAAAGGCGGCGAAGGCGGCCAGGATCAGGCCGACGTGGAAGGCGAGGAAGAGGTCCCCGAACTCGGTTCGCGTCAGCTCACCGACCCCGCCCCCGGCCCACGCGAGCGCGAGCAGGACGGCGGCCAGCGGCATGACCACCACGCCGAGCAGGCGAAACGGCGCCCGGCAGCCCCAGATGAGGTACGCGCCGACGCACATCCAGACGAAGAGGTTCAGCGACCCGGCCCAGCTTCCCCACGGGAACCCGTCCGCGCCGGCCGCCTGGGCGATGAGGAGCGCCGTCTGTGCGAGCCAGCCGAGCCGAACGCCCCAGATCGCGTAGCGCACGAGCCGGCCCGGCCGCACCGTGTCCCCGGCGTAGGCGACCGCGGCCTCCGCGTAGCCGGCCAGCGCGGGCCAGAAGAGCAGGAGCGCGGCCTCGGTCATCCGACCACCTCCTCGCGCTCGGGCTCCGGCTCGGGGGCGGCGTCCTTCCTCCGCCGGGCAAGCTCGGCCAGCGCTCCGACCTCCCGCTCGAGCCGCGAGAGCTTGAACGCGTAGATGACGAGGTAGGCAAGCAGAACGGCCAGCACGACCAGATAGGCCGCGGTGACGTACTTCTCGGCGGTGCTCACGTGAGCGCCTCCCTGAGCTCGGAGAGCCGCTCGTCGATCCGCTTGCCGGTCAGCTCGTTGAGGTAGAGCGAGCCCGCGAGCGCGAGCATCCCGGCGAGGCACACGAGGAACGTGAGCAGCTGGCTGCCGCTCAGGTTCGAGCCGACGTCGCGGTCGAAGACGACCGGGTGGATCAGACCCTCGGCGAGCCGGATGGCCAGGAAGCTGACGGGGATGAGCACGACGCCGAAGAGCGCGTAGACGGCCGACATGTTCGCGCGCCGCGGACCGGGGTCGACCGAATAGCGGAGCATGAAGTACGCCGAGTAGAAGAGAAAGAGCACCAGGAAGAGCACGAGCTGGCGCTCGCCCCAGCTCCACCAGACTCCCCAGGACGTCCTCGCCCAGATCGACCCGGTGACGAGGGTGAGGATCCCGAAGATGACCCCCATGTGCACGGCCGTGTAGCTCTCGAGGTCGTAGCGTTGGTCGCGCGTCCAGAGCAGGCGCAGCGCCTTCCACGCGGCCCAGAAGAAGCAGGCGTACGCGGTCAGCGCGATCGGCACGTGGATGTAGAAGATCCGCTGGCGGAAGCCTTCGAGCGGCGCCTCGGGCACCCAGTAGAACGCCAGCGAGATGCCCACGAGCAGCAGGCCCCCGGCGGCGGCCGCGAGCGCGACCGCGTGGCTATTCCGTAACGACGTACTCAAAGCTCGCCCAGGACAGGATCGCAAAGATCAGGTCGTAGAGAGCGAGGAAGCCGAGATAGCGGCCCGGATCGTCTGCGATCGAGGCGCCCACGCCTCCCACGACGATCGGGATCACGAGCGGCAGGAAGAGCAGTGGAAGGAGCAGCTCCCGCGCCCGGCTCGCGGCCGCCATGGCGGCGAGCAGCGTCCCCACGGCGGCGAAGCCGAGGTCCGCGAGGACGACCGCCGCCACGAGCTCCCAGCTCACAGGCTGGAAGAAGAGGGCGAACGCGGGCAAGGCCACGACCGCGGCGAGAGCGAGGAAGGCGACCATCGCGATCGCCTTGCCCAGCCAGATCGCGCTGCGATCGCACGGTGCGAGCACGAGGCCGTCGAGCACGCGCTGGTCGCGCTCGGCGGCGAAAGCCCGCGTGAGGCCGAGGATGGCGGTGAAGACGAGCGCCGCCCAGAGCAGCCCGTACGCGGCCTCGTCGGAGGCGCCCGCAGGAAGCGAGAAACCGAAGACGACGAGCGTCGAGACGACGAAGAGAAGCATCGCCGGCACGGTGTCGCGCGAGCGCAGCTCGAGCCGGAGATCCTTGCGCGCGAGCGTGCCGACGTCGGCCAGGTAGCTCACGCGAGCGCCAGCCTCCCCGTGGCGAGCGGCGCCATGCGCTCGGGGTCGTGCGTGGCCACGAGCAGCGTCCGGGCGCCGGCCAGCGCTCCCAGCTCCGCGTCGAGAAGCTCGGCGCCCTCCTCGTCGAGGCCGGCGTACGGCTCGTCCAGAAGCAGGAGGTCGGGCTCGTGCAGGAGCGTCCTGCAAAGGGCGAGCCGCTGCTGCATCCCGCGCGAGAAGGTGGCCACGCGCTCGCGCCTCGCCTCCCACAGGCCGTAGCGCTCCAGGAGCATCCCGATCCGCTCCCGCCGCTCGGGCACGCGGTAGAGCCGGCCGTACAGGTCGAGGTTCTCGAGCGCCGTCAGCTCGCGGTAGACGAGCGGCTCGTGAGCGAGGTAGCCGATGCGGCTGCGGTCGGCGACGACGTCGAGCTCGCCGGCCGTGGGCACGAGGAGGCCGGCGCAGAGCGCGAGGAGGGTCGACTTCCCCGAGCCGTTCGGGCCGGTGACGAGCAGGAGGTCTCGCTCGGCCACGTCGAGGTCGAGATCGCGAAGGACGCGCTTCGTCCCGAAGCTCCGGCCGAGGCCCCGGGCGGCGATCACACGACCACGTCCGCGAACACGAAGAGGAAGAAGGTCACGCTGATGACGCCGTTCATGGTGAAGAAAGCCATGTCCAGCCGGGTCGTGTCGCGTGGGGAGACGAGCGAGTGCTCGTAAAGCAGGAGCCCGGCCACGGCCGCAACGCCGAGCCAGTAGAGGACTCCCGCGTCCAGAGCGAGCCCCGCCAGGGCGAGGAAGACGATCGTGGCCACGTGGCAGGCGCGGGCGACGGCGAAGGCCGCCGGGACGCCGAAGCGCGCCGGCACCGAGTGAAGGCCGTGCTCCCGGTCGTGCTGGAGGTCGAAGAGGGCGTAGAGGACGTCGAAGCCCGCCACCCAGACTGCCACCGCGGCCCCGAGGAGCCAGGCCTCGAGGGGCAGCTCGTCCGTGACGGCTGCCCAGGCGCCGACGGGTGCGAGCCCGTCCACGGCCCCGAGCCAGAAATGGGAGAGCCACGTGGCACGCTTCAGGTACGGGTAGATGACGAAGGCGGCGACCGGGATCGGCCAGAGCCAGCGCACGATCGGGGCGAGCTGGAAGACGGCGACCAGGAAGACCGCGAGCGACACGAGGCAGAAGAGGACGACCTGCCAGGGCCGCAACGCGCCGCGCGGCAGCTCGCGACCGGCGGTGCGCGGGTTGCGGGCATCGATGCCGGCGTCGATCAGCCGGTTGAGCGCCATCGCCAGGCTGCGCGCGCCGATCATCGCCACCGTGAGCCAGAAGAGGTCGGAGGCGCTGGGGACGCCGTCGACCGCCAGGAAGGCCCCGATGTAGGCGAACGGCAGCGCGAAGACCGTGTGCTCGAACTTGACGAGCGAGAGGAAAAGCTTCGGGTAGCGGACGGCGGCGGAGGTCAATGTCTCTCCTGGTGATGCTGCTGTGCTTCTGCGTCGCGAGCACCAAGCCAGAGGCCGCACTCGACCGAAGCCAAGGCTGGAGAAGCCTTGGTGAGGGCGAGGGTGGGCTCTGGCGCCGCGTGATCGCGGGGCAGAAGTGCGGCGTGCATTGCCTGGTGAGACATTAGGTCTGGCGGTGCGCCGTCGGCTCGCCGGCGAGCAGCTCCAGCGCGTGCGCAAGGGCCGGGCGCAGGACCTCGAAGCCGTCGCGCGCACCGCCCGGCGAGCCGGGGAGGTTGACGACGAGGGTTGAGCCGGCAACGCCGGCGAGCCCGCGAGAGAGGAGCCCGTGCGGCGTCTTGGCGATCGAGTCGGCGCGGATCGCCTCGGCGATGCCCGGCGCCTGGCGGTCGAGCACGCTCTGGGTCGCCTCGGGCGTGACGTCGCGCGGGCCGAAGCCGGTGCCGCCGGTGGTGAGCACGACCTGGACCGAGCCCGCCAGCTCGTGGAGCGCGGCGGCGATGGCGTCGCGCTCGTCCGGGACGACACGACGCTCGACCTCGTACCCGGCTTCCGTCGAGCAGTCCGGCGAGGACCTCGCCGCTTCGATCCTCGCGTTCCCCCGCTGAGACGCCGTCGGAGACGGTGAGGACGGCCGCCTTCACTCGGCGACCTCCTTCGTCTTCTCGAGCAGGCGGACGTCCTCGACGACCATCTCCTTGTCGATCGCCTTGGCCATGTCGTAGACCGTCAGAGCGGCAACCGCGGCGGCGGTGAGCGCCTCCATCTCGACCCCGGTCTGGGCCGTCGTCTCGGCGCTCGCCTCGATCGCGACTCCGCCCTCCTCGACTTCAAGCTGCACCTCGACGTGGCTGAGCGGAAGCGGGTGGCAGAGCGGGATCAGCTCGGCGGTGCGCTTCGCAGCCATGATCCCGGCCACCTGTGCGGTCGTGAGCGCGTCCCCTTTCGGAAGCGTCCCGAGACGCTCGGACGTCCCGGGGCTCATGCGGACGAAGGCACGCGCGCGTCGCACGGCGCCGCACCGAAGGCTTCCCGCCCACGTCCACCATGTGAACCGCGCCGCTCTCGTCGACGTGGCTGAGCTCCTCGCCCTGCACGCCGTAAGCCTAGTCCGGCGCGGGCAAGCTCATGAGCAGGGCGAGGTCAACCCTGGGTCGACACGGTCGTTCGCTCGCGTGCCTCGTCGAGATCCGCGAGCTGCGCGTCGATCCACCGGCCGATGTGGTGCTCGCGCACGTGGGCGACGATGGCCTCCCGGCGCCGGCGCCGTTCCGCAGCCTCCATGGTCAGCGCCTCGTGGATCGCCTCCGCCTGCCCGGCGACGTCGAACGGGTTGACCGTCAGCGCCCACTCGCCGAGCTCGTCGTGGGCGCCCGTGTTCTCCGAGAGCACGAGCACGCCGTCGCGCCCGTTCACCAGCGGTGCCTCCTTCGCCACGAGGTTCATCCCGTCGAAGATGGCGTTCACGAGCAGCACGTCGAACTGCTTGTAGGCGGCGACCGCCTGCGGGAAGTTGTCCTGGATCCGGAGGTCGAGCGGCACCCAGCCCTCGCGCTGGAAGCGGTCGTTGACCGTGCGCGCCGCGCGCTGGATCGCGCCCAGGTACTCGGCGTACTCGGGAATGTCCTGCCGCGACGGGTCGAGGAGCGCCACCATCTGCACGCGCTCGTGCATCTCGGGATGGGCATCGAGGTAGAGCTCGTAGGCGCGGAAGCCCCGGACGACGTTCTTCGACGGATCGGTGCGGTCGACACGGAGGACGAGAAACTCCGGACGATCCGCGACCATGGCTTCCTCCGCGGCCAGCACGGCGTCGCTGCCCGCGATCTCGTCGAACTCGTCGGGGTCGACCGAGATCGGCCGCGCCCGCAGGCGCGCGACCCGGCCGTCGAGCGGGATCTCGAAGGCGACGCGATCGGGCTCGACGCCGAGGATGTCCACGCAGGAGCGCTGGAAGCTCTGGCGCCAGCGGCCGGTGTGGAAGCTCACGACGTCGTTGGCCAGAAGCCCTTCGTGGATCGCACGGCGGATGGAGTCCGGGAGCACACGCCAGTAGTCCGGCATCGGCCAGGGGACGTGGACGAAGTGCGCCATCAGCGCGTCCGGGACGCGCTCGCGGACGAGGGCCGGTGCGACATACAGGTGGTAGTCGTGAAAGAAGACGGCGGCGTCCGGCTCCCGCTCCAGCTCCTCGACGACCGCGTCCGCAAAGCCGCGGTTGACGGCCACGTACCCCTCGCTCCAGGCGTGATGGAGTCCGTGGTCGACGTCGGGAGCGCTCGCAAGGCCCCAGAGGTAGTGCTGGATGAACCACAGCATCGGGTTCGCGATCACGTTGTAGTACCAGTCGTACGCGGTGGGATCGTGGGCGACGAGCCGAAGCCGGTAGGGGGTGCCGCCCCGTGCGGTCTCCTCGATCGGCTCTCCGGCGGTCTCGGTCGCAATCACCCGATCCTCCTCGGACATGGCGCTCGCGATCCACGTGACGTGGTGATGCTCGACGAGGCTGCGAAGCGCCGTCACGAGCCCGCCGCCGCCTCTCCGGGCGACTCGCGCGCCCTCCGCATCGCGGTCGTAGACGACCGGGCCGCGGTTGGAGACGACGATGAGCTTGTGCCTGCCCGCCATGGCGAACACCCTAGCGGGCGTCCCGTTCGAGGCTCAGTCGCCGCGGAGCTCGGCCGCCAGCTCGGCGACGTCCGCGCCGGTCTCGTCCAGGAAGTTGAAATGGACGAGCCAGTCCCGCAGGAGACGCGGGGTGAGGAACCGCCGGCGCACGTACTCCTTCCCGGCGAGCGCCAGCGCACGACTCTTCGCCGGGTCGTCCAGCACCCAGCTTCGTCTTCTCGGCGCACTCCTCCACGGAGTCGACCAGGTAGCCGGTCTCGCCGTCCTGGATCTGGTCGACGATCCCGCCGACCCGGCCCGCGACGACCGGGCGCGCCTTCCAGAGCGCCTCGGTCACCGTCAGCCCGAAGCCCTCTCGGATCGACTTCTGCAGGACCGCGGCCGAGTGCACCTGGAAGGCGTTCACCTCGACCGAGCCGACGTTGTTCAGGTTGGAGAGGATGAAGATGTCGGGGTCGCCGTCGGCGGCGCCGACGGTGCGGTTGTAGTACTCCCACCCCTCGGGATCGTCGTGTGCCATCGAGCCGACGAGGGCGAGCTGCACCTCGGGGTGGGAACGTCGGACGAGCCGCCAGGCCTCGATGACGCCGAGCGGGTCCTTCCAGGGATCGAAGCGGCTGACCTGGGTGATGAGCGGCCGCTTCACGTCGATCCCGAACTGGTCGACGATGTACGCGGCGTCCTCGGCCGAGAGCGCCATGTTCTTCGGCGCGAGAGGGTCGATGGCCGGCGGCCAGATCCAGGGAGTGGGGATCCGATCGGAGTCGGGCACGTACTGGCGGCCGGTGGAAGACGGCCGCGTCGTACTCCCTGATCCAGGGAACGAGAAAGTCGAGCACCGACCGGTTGGGCTCCGAGAGGTCGATGTGGCAGCGCCAGGTCCAGTGCCGCGCGACCTTTCGCGCGTGGTCGAGGACCCCGACCGGTTGAGGATCGTGGACGATGATGAAGTCGTACTCGCCCTCGAGCGCCTCGCCGTTGAGCTTGTTGTAGCGCCTGAAGATCTCTTCCTGCTCGGAGGTCAGGCCGGCCGGGTCTCCCTGGAGCCCGTTGTGGATCGTCTTCGTGACGTCGAAGAACTCCTCTTCCCCGTGGATGATCCGCCACTCGACGTCGAGGCCCGCGTCGCGCATGAGCGGCACCAGCGTGTAGAGGATCTCGGCCACGCCGCCGCCGAAGGCGGTCGCCGAGAGGTGGAGAACGCGCTTGCCCTTGAGCGGCTCCGCCAGCTCCAGAATCTGGTCCATGAGGCCTCGCGTCGCAATCGATGCGTAGTCCGCGAGGACCTTGGTGCCGACGTTGACCAGCTGGAGCTGCACGGCGCCCGAGGATACCGGGCGCGCCGGGGACGCCGGACCCTCTACGCCAGGTGCTTGGTGAAGCGGAGGCAGGAGCCGGTGCCGCCCGAGCCTGGACCGATGCTCAGGTCGTCCGTGACCGCGCGGATGATCGCGATCCCCAGGCCTCCCTCGTCGAGCTCGCCCGGGTCGGCGTCCAGCAGCCCCGGGTCGAAGCCGCCGCCGCCGTCGGACACCTCGACCTCGAGGCTCGCGTCGAGGAGCTCGTAGCGGATCTCCACGGCGCCCTCGCGCCCGTCGGCGTATGCGTGGCGAATCGAGTTCGAGCACGCCTCCGTGAGCGCGAGCTTCACGTCCGCGATCACCTCGGGCTCGACGGCCAGCGGACGAAGGAGGCCGGTGAGGGCGAGGCGTCCCAGGGCGATGTACTCCGCCTTCGCCGGGATGACGAGGGAGACCACGCTCGTTGAGATTCCGTTCTCGTTCGTCACGCGCTTAGTCGCCGCAGACGCGCTGATCGGGATGCAATCTAGCGCCTGGGGGCACGAGCAGGTGCTCGGTGCCCGTCCTCCGGAGGTACCCTCGCGGCGGGGCGGCGAAACCGCGCGAGCCGGTTTCGCGCCACCTCGACCGCCTCCGGGCTCGAATCGACGAGGACGTAGCGGCGATCGAGCTGCGCGCAGACGGCGCCGAGCGTGCCCGAGCCGGCGAACGGGTCGAGACACCAGTCGCCCGGTCGGGTCGACGCCTGGACGATCCGGCGCAGGATCCCCTCCGGCTTCTGCGTCGGGTAGCCGGTCTTCTCCCTCCCCGTCGGGGAGACGATGGTGTGCCACCAGACGTCGGTCGGGAGCTTTCCCCGCGCGGCCTTCTCGGCTGTGACGAGCCCGGGTGCCATGTACGGCTCCCGCTCGACCGCCTCGGCGTCGAACCAGTACCGCTCGGGATCCCTGACGTAGACGAGGATCGTGTCGTGCTTTGCGGGCCAGCGCCGGCGCGGCCGCGCACCGTAGTCGTAGGCCCAGACGATCTCGTTGAGGAAGCACTCCCGGCCGAACAGCTCGTCGAGGAGCACCTTGGCGTAGTGCGCCTCCCGGTAGTCGAGGTGGAGGTAGAGCGTCCCGGTCGGAGCGAGCAGGCGCCGGACCTCCCGCAGGCGCGGCTCCAGGAAGCCGAGGTAGTCGGTGAACGAGTCGTCGAAGGACGAGGTTCCGACCACCCGAGTCGCGTACCGGCGCCCACCGAACCCGGTCCGGTCGCCGTCCGGCCGGGCCTCGGTGGCGACGGTCACGCGCCGCTGCCGGCGCCCGGTGTTGAACGGCGGGTCGGCGTAGACGAGCTGGAACGAGCCGTCCTCGAAGCCCGGCAGGACGTCCAGGTTGTCCCCGAGGAGGATCTGATCCTCGCTGGGCGGAGGCACCCGGCCGAGTCTAGATGCCTAGCAGGCCAGCGTCGGCGGGTTCGCCGGCCGGTCGCCGAGCGTCGCCGTCAGCTTGAGGCGCTTCGAGCCGCGCAGGACGGTGAGGCGGATCTTGTCGCCGGGAAGCCGCTGCTGGTTCACGGCCCGGACGACGTCCTCGGCCGACCGGACGGGCTTGCCGTCGACGGCGACGATGAGGTCGCCCCCGGGACAGAACGGGAGACCCTCGAACTCGGTCTCCTCGCCGCCGCCGACGAGGCCGGCGCGGTCGGCCGGGCTGCCCGAGGCGACGGACTGCACGGCGGCACCCCTGGTCTCCGCGAAGCCGAAGCGCTCGGCGAGCCGCGGCGTGAGGGTCTGCGTGGTCACGCCGAGCCAGGCGTAGCGCACCTCACCGGTCTGGACGAGCTGCTCCATCGAGCGCCGGGCTGCGTTGATCGGGACTGCGAAGCCGACGCCTTCGGCGGTTCCCGACTCGCTGCGGATCTGCGCGTTGATGCCGATGACCTCGCCGTCCGCGTTGAACATGGGGCCGCCCGAGTTGCCGCGGTTGATGGGCGCGTCGGTCTGGATGGCATCGACGAGGTTGAAGCCCGACGTGATCGAGTCGATCGAGCGCTCTGTGGCCGAGACCACGCCGACGCTCAGCGAGCTCTCCTGTCCGAACGGGCTCCCGATCGCCGCGACGGGCTCGCCCACGACGACGGAGCTCGAGTCGCCGAGAGGCACGGGGCTGACGGGGTGGTCGGCGGGGTCGACCTTGAGGACGCCGACGTCGTCGAAGAGGTCCCAGCCGACGATCTCCGCCGGGACCCGCTCCCCGTCGCGGAACTGGACGTAGACGCTGTCCGCGGCCACCGGAGTCTCGCTCGGGTCGGCCTCGCCGGCCGTCGTCACGACGTGCGAGTTCGTGAGGATGTAACCGTCCTCGGAGACGACGAAGCCCGAGCCCTGCGAGGCTGCCGCGTCAGCGTCGTCGGGCCCGTCGCCGAACAGGGCGTAGATGGTGACGACCCCGGCGGCGCGCTTGCGGTAGAGATCGCTCGCGTCGAAGCCGTTCCCTACGAGTGGCTTGGCCGCATCGCCCTCCACCCGCTCGGAGGCCGGGGTCGCGTCGTCTGCCGTGGGCACGAGTACGGTCTGCACCCGGGTGCCGTCGTCGTCGACCCAGCCCACCGCCTTGCCGAGCGCGAGCGCGAGCGTGCCGCCGAGCACGGCGGACACGACGGCGATGACGGCGATGGCCCCGGGGCGGGTCACGTTCGACTCATCGTAGTGACGCCGCGAGGATCTGCACGCCGAACTAGCTTGCTACGTCTGCCACTAACTCTTCGCGAGAGGGCTCCGCTCCGGCCAGCGGCAGTTTCAACGTGAAAACGGTGTCTCCCGGGCGGGAGGCCAACTCGATCGAACCGTCCAGTCGCGAGGCGAGCTCGATGGCAATCGCGAGTCCCAGGCCGCTGCCGGAGGCCCTTCCCCCCGTCGCCCGGTAGAAGCGCTGGAACAGGTGCTCCTGGTCCTCCTCGGGGATCCCGGGCCCGTCGTCGCGTACCTGGAGCACCGCGCCGTCGAGGCTCCGGGCGACGGCGACGACCACCCGCGTGCCGGGGGGCGTGTGCCGGATCGCGTTCTCCACGAGCGCGCGCACGATCTGCTGCGCCCGCAGCTCGTCTCCGAGCGCCTCCACCGGGTCGTCCGCCTCCACCCGCAGCTCGTGGCCGGCGGTCTCGGCGACCGCGCGGAACTCGTCCGCCACGAGCCTCGCCGTGGCCGCCAGGTCGAACTGCGCGATCTCGACCTCCAGCTGCCCCGCATCCAGACGCGAGAGATCGAGCAAATCGGTCGCGAGGCGCGTCAGCCGGTCGATCTGGTCGTGCATCTCGGCGAGGAAGTCGCGCCGCACCTCGGCTTCCATCTCCTCGTCGCCCAGCAGCTCCACGAAGGCACCGAGCGAGAAGAGCGGCGTTCGCAGCTCGTGCGACGCATTGGCAATGAACTCCTGCCGAGCCCGGTCGAGCACCGCCAGCCTGGAGCGCATCCCGTCGAACGCATCCGCCAGCTGCCCAACCTCGTCGCGGCCTCGGTCGACGACCGGCGTCTCGAAATCCCCTTCCGCAAGGCGCTCTGCAGCCGTCTCCAGCCGCCGGATGCGGCGCGTGAAGTTCCACGCCAGCAGGTAGCCGGCGAGCCAGGAGATGGCCAGGGAGGCGGCGCCCGCGACCAGCAGGCTCCGGCGGACGAGCCGGACGTTCGCAAGCGCGTCGTCGAGCGGGGAGACAATGAGCAGGACCCGTCCGTCCTTCAGCAGCGGGTAGGCGACCTCGGCGTATGCGGCGTCTCGGTCGATCCGGCCCGACGCTGGCAGGCCGGTCCGCGCCGACTCGAGCGCGATCGGGTCGGCCGAGACCCCGCCGGACTGGTACTGGCGCGAGTCGACGACGATCTGGAGCTGCTCGTCCGTGAGCGGCGAGAGCACGACGATGCGCGTGTCGAGGGCCTCGGCCTGCTGCGAGACGATCTCCGCGACCGAGAAGGGGTCGGAGACCTCGGAGAGCTGGCCCGAGACCGCGGGCGCGGCGGCCCGCAGCTCGACGATCTTCGCGTCCACGAGGCGGTTCTCGAGCTGAGGCACGACTGCGACGTAGACGATCGCCAGCGCCCCGGCGACGACCGCGAACAGGAGCAGTCCGACCTTGACGCTCAGGCTGATGAGCGGTGGCTTCCTCATCGCGAGTCGCGGAAGCGATAGCCGGCTCCGCGGACGGTGAAGATGAACTCCGGCTCGCTCGGGTCGCGCTCGATCTTCTCGCGAAGATGGCGGATGTGGACGTCGATCGTCCGCGGGTCGCGATAGTCCGAGCCGCCCCAGAGCTCGTCCAGGAGCGCTTTTCGCGTGAAAACGCGCCCGGGGCTCGTGGCGAGCATGCGCAGGAGCTCGAACTCCAGGTACGTGAGCTGCACGGCCTCGCCTCGTGCCGCCACCAGGCGGCGCGCCGTGTCGATGCGGAGCCCGTCGACCTCGATCACCTCGTCGCGCGCGCTCTGGGACGGCAGCTGCGCCCGGCGCAGAAGCGCCCGGACACGGCTCATGAACTCACGGATCGAGAACGGCTTCGTGATGTAGTCGTCAGCGCCCAGCTCGAGGCCGAGGACCTTGTCGCCTTCGTCGCCGCGGGCCGTGAGCATGATGATCGGCACCGCGCTCCGCGCCTCGCGCAGGCTCCGGCAGACGGCCAGCCCGTCGAGGCGCGGCAGCATCAGGTCGAGGACGACCAGGTCGATCGGCTCCGCACGGTAGAGCTCGAGCGCCTCCTCACCGTCGCGGGCCTGCACGACGCGATAGCCCTCGCGCTCGAGCGGATACGTGAGGACTTTCTGCACCGACTCCTCGTCGTCCACGAGGAGCACCGTAGGCCGCTGTTCCATCGCTGGGATAAGGATAGGGGCGGCGCGCGCACCATCTACACTTGAGGTGCTCATGGCCGCAGAAGCGCCACGCCGTCGGCCGCGGCGCGGGTCCCTGGAGCGGCCCGTCTCGACGCGCATCTACCGCACGGCTTGGCTCGTCGTCGCGGTCCCGGTGCTCGTCGCCGCCTTCAGCGTCGGAAGACCCGATGCGCTTCCGGCTCCCCGCGTGCCGCCCTTCTTCGACCGGACGACGGCCGTGCAGTTCACCGACGAGCTGGTGAGCACGTGGCCCGACCGCTCGCCGGGGACGCAGGGGCAGCGTGAGGCGGCGGACTGGGTCGAGTCCCAGTTCCGTGCCTACGGGTTCGACGTCGAGCGCCAGACGTTCTCGGCCCAGATCCCGGGCATCGGCACGAGGAAGCTCATGAACGTCGTGGCGGTGGCACCGCCGACCGGGCCGGCGAACACCCAGTCCCAGCAGGCCGTAGTCGTGCTCGCGCACCGCGACAACGTCGGCCTCTCGCCGGGCGCCGACGACAACGGCTCCGGCACGGGCGCGCTCCTCGAGCTGGCCCGCGACCTCGGCAGCGCATCGCTGTCGCACCCGATCGTGCTCGTCTCGACGGACGGCGGCTCGTACGGGGGGCTGGGAGCCGCGAAGTTCGCCGAGACCCGCAGGTTCGCCGGCAAGATCGCCGCGCTCGTCAACCTCGATGCGATCGGATCGGGCTCTTCGCCCCGGATCGAGTTCGCCGGCGACACGCCCCGGGTGCCGAGCCCCACCCTGCTCGCAACCGCCGACGCGTCCATCGAGGCAGAGACCGGCTCGGAGCCCAAGCGGCCCGGGGCGCTCGCCCAGCTCGTGGACCTCGCGTTCCCGTTCAGCTTCTACGAGCAGGCACCGTTCGTCTCGCGCGGCGTGCCCGCCGTGACGATCACGACGAGCAACAGCCGCCCGCGCCGGCCGGACGGCGACACCCTGGCTGCGCTGAACGAGCAGCGGCTCGGCGAGCTCGGGCGCGCGGCCCAGATGCTCCTCGGCTCGCTCGACGAGTCGGCCGAGGTCGCGAGCGGCACCCAGTCCTATCTCTACTTCGGGACACGCCTGCTCTACGGCTGGACACTGCAGCTCATCCTCGTTGCCGCCTTGATCCCCTTCCTGGCCGCCACCGTCGACCTCTTCGCCCGCTGCCGGCGACGTCACATCGCCCTCCTGCCGGCCCTGCGGAGCTACGTCAGCCGTCTTTGCGTGTGGCTCTGGGTCGGGATCGCCTTCGCGCTCTTCGTCGCCACGGGCCTGCTTCCGAGCGGCGAGAACCGGCCGATCGGCCCCGACACCCCCGCCGCGGGCGACTGGCCCGTGGCGGCGCTCGCCGCTCTCCTGGGCGTCTCCGCACTGGCGTGGCTGATCGTCAGACCGCGGCTCACCCCGACGCGGTCGATCGCGCGGGAGGAGGAGCTCGGAGGCCACCTCGCGGCGATGCTCGTGCTCTCGATCGTGGCGCTCGTCGTCACCGCGGTGAACCCGTACTCGCTCCTCTTTCTGCTCCCGTCCTTGCACGCCTGGCTCTGGCTCCCGCAGGTCCGCGACCGGGGGCGCGCCGTCCAGGCGGCCGTCTACGCGCTCGGCTTCCTCGGGCCGTTCCTTCTTCTCGCGTCGTTCGCCGTCCGCTTCGACATGGGGCTCGACGCTATCTGGTACCTGATCGCCCTCACGGCGGTCGGCTACGTGCCGGTGCCGCTCGTGCTCGCATTCCTGGCCTGGGGCGCCGCCGCGGGGCAGGTCGGCGCCGTCGCGGTCGGCACGTATGCCCCGTACCCGGACGTCAACGAGCGGACGCCCGGGGCGCTGAGGGAAGCCGGTCGCCAGGCTATCCTCGCCGTGCGGAGATCCCGCAGGCGGCATCTGGTTGCCGTTGACTCCCAAGAAGACCGGGCCGAAAGTCCGTAGAGAGGTGAACTGAGACTGCGGCGCACCGGAACCATCCTCATCGTGCTCGGCCTGTTCGTGCTCGCGTACGCCGCGGCCGTGTTCGCCTGGCGCCCGTCACGATCTCTACAGCCGCTCCAGCAAATCGCCTGGAATCCGCGCTCGGGAGGAGTTTGCAGCCTGGGACGCAAGCCCGCCGTCGCCGAGCGACGACGGCGAGTCGCCGGACGACGAGGACGCGCCGGCAGTGGTCGGCACCAGCGCCTCGCGGGCCGCTACCGCGCGGGACGCGCGCCGCTTCACGAGAAGCCTCGAGCAAGGCCAGGCCTTCGGGCGGATCCGAATTCCGTCCATCGGGGTCGAGGTGGTGGCCGTCCAGGGCACACGCTGGGGCGCCGACCTCTCACGCGGGCCGGGACACTACGAGAAGACCGAGGTGCCCGGCCTCGGGAAGACGGTCGGCATCGCCGGCCACCGCACGACGTTCGGAGCCCCGTTCCGGCACATCGACGACATCGCCCTCGGCGACCGCATCACCCTCGAGATGCCGTACGCCACGTTCCGCTACCGGGTCTTCAAGCACGAGATCGTGGACAACGACGACTGGAGCGTGATCCGCGACCGCGGCTACGACACGCTGATGCTCTCGGCGTGCCACCCGCTCTACGGCGCCTCGGAGCGCTGGATCGTCTACGCCCGGCTCGTCGAGGTCACGCCGCGGCAGGGCGACGCCTACACACTCGCCGCCGCAGCCGGGTAGCACTCGCTAGATCGGCAGGAACCGCACCGCGGCGCCGGCAAGGAGCTCGCCTTCGCCGGCCGGGACCCAGGCGAGTGCCGCCGCGCGGCCTGCGCGCACGATCATGTGCGAGTCCTGCCCGAGCACGGGGTCGAGCAGCGGCTCGCCGTCGTCCTCCGTCACGGTGGCGCGGACGAACTCGTCACGGTCGGCGTTTCGGCGGACCGTAGCGGCGAGCCTCCCCTGCCTGAAGGCGGGCAAAGGAGACGGAAGGCCGAGGAGCACGTTGACCGCCGGCCGCACGAGCAACTCGAAGGTGGCGAGGACCGAGACCGGATTGCCGGGGAGGTTGAAGACAAGGTGGTCGCGGCGGACGCCGAAGGCGACCGGCTTCCCGGGCTTCATCGCGACACCCCAGAAGACCTCCTCGACCCGGAGCTCGGACTGCACCTTGCGGACCAGGTCGTGCGGCCCGACCGAGGCGCCGCCGGTCGTGACGAGCATGTCGAACCCGAGCAGGGCACGCTCCATCGTGCGCCGGTGCTCGTCCTCGGTGTCGGCGACGACGCCGAGCTGGGCGGGCACGGCGCCCGCAAGCTGGAGCGCCGTGGCGAGCAGCAGCCCGTTGGACTCGTAGATCTGGCCGGCCTCGAGGTCCTCTCCGGGCTGGCGGAGCTCGGAGCCCGTCACCAGGATGCCGACCCGAGGCCGCTTCGTGGCCCGGACCTCCGAGACGCCGGCGGCCGCCAGCGCCCCCACCTGGCCCGGCCCGAGAAGAACGCCGGGCTCGAGCACGGTCTCGCCGGCCCGCACGTCACCGCCGCGGTCGCGGACGTTCGCGCCGGCCGAAACCGGCTCCGCGGACTGCCAGCCCTTCCGGGCTCTCATGCACGAGCTCGATTGGAACGACTGAGTCCGCACCTTCCGGCATCGCTCCTCCGGTCGAGATCGCCATCGCCTCGCCGACCCCGAGGGGGCGCACGGCCGGCGCGCCGGCGGCGATGCGCGCCACGACCGGAAGCGTGACCGGGGCACCCGCGGCGTCCGCGGAGCGGAGCGCGTAGCCGTCCATCGCAGAGCTCGCGAAGGGCGGCAGGTCGACCGCCGCCGTGGCCGGCTCGGCGAGCACGCGGCCGGTGGCGCGCTCGATCGGCACCCGCTCGGCCTCGAGCGGCCTCGCCCGCTCCAGGACGAGCCGCTGCGCCTCCGCGACCGAGATGAGGTCCGCCACAACGGCGTACCGTAGTCCACGCGGAGCGTCCTAGATGGGGACGGCGTCCCGCAGCATGTACGCCGACAGCGCGAGCGCCAGCAGGCGCGCGGTGCGGTCCTCCTCGACCGCAGCGAGCGGCACCGCCCAGACCGCGTACCAGGGGACGAGCCACGAGGTGCAGACGAGCAGGAGACAGGCCGTCAGAGCGAGCCGCGCCCGACCCCGCCAGGCTTCGCGCAGAAGCCACGTATAGGCGACGGCGAAGCCGACGGCGAAGGCCAGCGCGACGGCACCCTCGGGAACGCCGAGCGTCGCGATCCGGGTGGGGATTGCGTACCAGGCGCGGTCTTCCGCCAGGTTGGTCGCCAACGGCCCCGCCGCGCCGATCCACGACAGCCCGTAGCGCCATGTGGCAATCGCCACGATCAGCGCGGCAGCAGCTGCAAGCCCACGGTGATCGATCCGGCGTCCGGTGCTGCGCGCCTCGAGAAGCCGCAGGGGCAAGAAGACAAGAGGCACCCACTTGATCGCGATCGCGATGGCCCAAGCCACACCGGCCAGCGCTCTCCTTTCCGACGCCGCGAGGGCAAGCGCGGCCAGGACGAAGACCATCATCCAGGCGTCGTTGTGCCCACCGCCTGCGAAATGCACGGCGAGCAGCGGGTTCCAGCCGACGAAGGCGGCCGCAAAGGCTGGACGAGCGGAAAGGCGCGCCGCGAGGAGGACGAGGGCGACCATAGCTGCGGCCGCCAGGACTCGGTAGAGCCAGGCAGCTGCGTCGGGCGAGCGACCGACCACGACGGCATGCGCCTCGGACGCCAGGGTGAAGCCGGGCCCGTAGACCGAGGTCGTGTCGTGCCAGTGGGAGCCCATGAGCGGGTACGCCGGGTCGTCGGGGTAGTCGCTGGGCACGTCGACATACGGGTTGCCGCCGTGCTCGGTGGATACGCGGGCGTAGTCCCAGTACGTGTAGACGTCGGTCGAGAGCAGCACGGGGCCGGCCAGCGGCAGGAGCTGGATCGCGCACGCGAGGATCGTGACCGCCCGGCGGCGCGAGACGCCCCCGGACCGGTGGAGCAGGTAGAGCCCCGCCAGGTAGGCCGCGAAGGCCGCGGACATCGCGCCGAGATAGAGCCAAGCCCAGCGCGTCGCCTCGCCGTCGTGCTCGGGGACGAGCGGCGAGGACTCCGGGTAGGCGAAGGCGACCGCCGTCGCCGTCAGCGCGAGGACGAGCGCGCCGGCGACCAGCGCCCAGCCGGCGGCGCTACGGTTCCGGTCGTGGTGGGAGGTGACTCAGTCGTAGTCGGCGGAGTCGTCGTCGTCGTGGGTGGGGCCGTGGTCGTGCCGCCCTTGTCCTTGTCCTTCTTGGGCTTCTCGGGCTTCGGCGGCGCACCGACGAACGCGTACTGCCCCTTGAACGGCACCCAGACCGCGGGGTTCTTCGGATACGGCCACATGATGTACGGCACGCCGGCGAAGGCCCGCGACATGAAGAGCCGCCAGATCGAGGCGGGGAACGTGCCGCCCGCGACCGTGATCCCGTGGACACTCGTCATGGCGATCTGGGCGTTCGGGTAGCCGACCCACACGACCGTCGACGCCCGGGGCGTGTAGCCGGCAAACCAGGCGTCGGCCGAGTTGTCCGTCGTGCCGGTCTTCCCCGCGGAGGCTGGGTCGCCGTAGTAGGCGCCGACGCCGGTGCCGCCGGTGATGTTGCTGTGCAGGATCCGTGTCACCTCGTAGGCGACGCCGTCCGAGAAGATGCGCTTGCGCTTGGCGATGCCCCAGCCCGCGTCCTTGTCGACGCTCCCGTCCGCGAGCACGACCTTGCGGATCGCCATCGGCTGGGAGTAGACGCCTCCCGCTGCGAGCGTCGCGTAAGCGGAGGCCATGTCGAGCACCGACACCGCGTTCGAGCCGAGCCCGACGGAGGCGACTGGCAGAAGGTCGGTCTTGATCCCCATCTGCTTCGCGATCCGGACCACGTTCTCAGGCCCGACGTCGAGCGTCAGGCGCGCGTAGACGGTGTTGTCGGAGCTGAGCGTCGCAGTCGCGATCGGAACCGCACCGATGTAGGAGTGGCTGTACGTGGAGACGTCCCACGGCTCCGAGTTCGGATCGGGCTGCCAGTGGAACGGCGCCGAGAGGTACTGCGTCGTGTACGGGTTGATCCCCTGCCGGATCGCCTCGGTCAGCACGAACGTCTTGAACGACGAGCCTGACTGCCGCCGGCCCTGCGCAGCCAGGTTGAACTGGATGTTCTTCTTCCCCGGGACGACCGCCGTCATGGCCCGGATCGCGCCGTTCTTCGGGTTGATGGAGACGATCGCCGAGGCCGGGTCGCCCGGCTGGTTGAGCGTTTCCTTGATCGACGCGATGGCCATCTTCTGGTAGCGCGGGTTGATGGTCGTGTACACCTTGAGACCGCCGCCGCGCACCGCCGTGGCCCCGTACTTGTCGATCAGGAGCTCCCGGACGTAGCTGAAGAAGAACGGCTCCTTGATCCTGGTGTAGATCGACCCGCGCTTCAGCTCGATCGGCTGCGCGACGGCCGCCTGGTAGGCCGACTCGCTGATGTAGTCGTCGGCCCGCATCGCCTTCAGCACGTCGTTGCGGCGCGCCAGCGCCTGGTCGGGGCGCTGGAAGGGGTCGAAGATCGAGGGCGCCTGTGGCAGCCCGGCGATCAGCGCCGCCTGCTCGAGGGTGAGGTCGGCCGCATGCTTGGAGAAGTACGTCTGGGCCGCAGCCTCGGCCCCGTAAGCGTGGGCGCCGAAGTAGACCTGGTTGAGATAGGTCTCGAGAATTCGATCCTTGCGCCAGCGCTTCACTTCGGCAGGCGTCAGCCCCGCGGGCGTCGCTCCCCACAGCTTCGGCAAGCCCTCGCTCTCGAGCTTGAGCGCCAGGCAGGCCTCCTTCGTCTTCCGCTCCCACGAGACGTCGCGGCCGATGTAGAGGTTCCGGACGAGCTGCTGGGTCAGCGTCGAGCCTCCCTGGACGATCTCGCCTTCCTGCAGGTTCTTCACCGCCGCGCGGAGGATCCCCTCGTAGTCGACCCCCGAGTGGGAGTAGAAGCGCCGGTCCTCGATGGCGACGGTAGCCTCCGCGAGAAGGGGCGAAATCTGGTCCAGCGCGACGGGCTGTCGGTTCTGCTCCGCAGGGATCGAGCCGAGCAGCGATCCGTCCGCGGCGTAGACGAACGAATTCTCGCCGATCGACACCGGCTTCAGCGAGGCGAGCGAGCAGCTGTTGACGAAGGCCTGGGCGCCGGTGAAGGCGGCTGCGACCAGGACGCCCGAGCCGGTGAGGAGAATCGCCAGGATGGTGACGAGGACGAAGCGACGGGACTGGACCTTGTCGCGATGCCGACGGTTGCGGCGACGCCGCCTGTTGCGGTTGTCCGCGGCCCGGCGGCCGTTGGCGTGGCCGTTCCTGCCTTTGCCGTTGCCGTTGCGCCCGGTCGGGGTCACGAATAGATCCCTTCGCCCGTGAGGCGGTCGGAGACGGCGCGGCGAAGGATCGACGCCAGCTCGTCCACCTGCGAGGACGTCCTGGCCCATGCCTCGACGGTCGCGACCGGGCCCGACGGGTCGAGTTGGCTCACGTAGACGTTTGGTTCCTTCACGGTCATATCTTCGGGAAGACGGTTCGCCTCCTCGAGGAGGATCTCGAGCACGCGGTCGAGGTCGGCGGCGAGCGGCACGGCGACCCTCACTGCGACCAGGTGCTCCGCCCCTGCGATGGTGGCGTTTCTGATGGTATCGGAGGCCAGCTTCGCATTTGGGACGTAGTACCGAGCGCCGTCGTGCGCACCGATCACCGTGTACGTGAGCCCGATCTCCTTCACGGTGCCCGAGGCGCCGGCCACGGCGACGTTGTCTCCGAGCCGGAGCGGCTGGGCGAACGCGATCAGGATCCCCGCTACGAAGTTCGACAGGGTCGTCTGGGCGGCGAGGCCGACGACGAGCGCGATCACCGCAGACGAGGCCAGGATGCTGCCGGCGACCGCGCGGACGGACGGAAAGACGAGGAGCGCGCTGAGAACCCCGATGCCGATGATCACGGCGAACGCGCTCCGCCGGAGCACCCGGTAGACCGTCAGCGTCTCCGGGCGAAGCGTGAACCGCCGGGCAATCATGCGGTCGACGAGCCGCGCGACGATCAACGCGAGGAGCAGGACGACGCCTGCGACGACAAGCCGCTCGATCCACTCGTTGTCCATTCGAGGGGAGTTCTCTAGAAGGGGAGCGGCTTCCTGCCCGCGAAGCCCTCCTCGAGGTCGTGCCAGTGCCCGACCTCAGGCTCCCCGAGCTCCCAGCAGAGGAGCACCGTCTCGCCGGTCTCCGGATGCCGCGCGGGGAAGTCGACCAGGCCCCGGTCGAGATCCTTCACCTGCACGCCGAGCTCCTGGATCTCATCGACCAGGCTGGCGAGGGCGGAGGCGGCGTGCGCGACGGCCTCCTGCAGCTCACCGACCCGGCTCGGATCCAGGCTCCCGCCGTTTCCGCCGATCAGGGCCTGCATCTCCTCCAGCGCGCCGCCGAGCTCGACCAGCGCCCTCCGGTCCTCGACCAGCCGCTCGACGAGCGGCCCCACCTCGGGGAGGGCGGCGTTCGCCTCCTCCTGCGTGAAGAGCCGCATCTTCGCCATAGTGCCAAGCGTCGTGAGAACGTGCCTCCTCTCTCTCGCCGCCCTGGTCGCCCTCCTGGGCGCAACCGCGTGCGGCGAGCGAGCCGAGCCGGTCGGCGAGCTGGAGCAGCCGTACCCCGTAACCGTCCAGGGAGCGGGGGAGGCGCCGGCCGTCCTCCCGGGCAAGCCGGAGCGGATCGTCGCCCTCGACCCGGGCTCGGCCGAGCTGGTCATCGCCCTCGGCGCCAAGGACCGCCTCGTCGGGATCCCCGCGGGAATGAAGCAGGGCGACGGGCCGAGGATGGCGCCGCCGGAGGCGGCGCAGGTCGTCTCCCCGAACCTGAGGATGAAGGTGGACGAGATCGTCAAGCTCGAGCCCGACCTGCTCGTCGCAACCTCCAGCACCGACCAGCTCGACCTCGCGCGCGCTCAGCGCGACACCGGCGCCGCCCTCTACGTCCAGCCGAGCAGCTCGATCGAGGACATCCTCCGCGCCACGCTCGAGCTCGGCTTCCTCGTCGGCGAGCCGGTCGAGGCCCGCGCCGTTGCCTCACGCATCCGCTCCGACGTGGCCGCGATCGAGGAGCGCGTCGCCGACTCTCGCGTGACGACGACCTTCGTCGACACGGGCTTCTTCGTCACCGTTCCCCTCCGCTCTCTGCTCGGCGACCTCGTCGATCGCGCCCGCGGCGAGAGCGTCACCGGAGAGAACCCCGGCGCCGAGCCGATTCCAATTTCGCGCCTGCGACGGCTCGACCCGGAGATCTACCTCGCGACCTCCGACAGCGGCGTGAACCTCCGCAGCCTCCGGAGGGACCCGCGCACGGCCAAGCTGACCGCCGTCAAGGAAGCCCAGTTCGTCGTGCTGCCGTCCGACCTGGTCCAGCGGGCCGGGCCGTACGTCGCCCAGGCGCTCGAGCGGGTCGCAAGGGCCCTTCACCCGGATGTCTTCCGGAAGAACCGCTAGCCGGCTCGACGGAATCACCGTCGACGCGATGGGGACGGTCGTCGAGCTCGACGATCCGGCCCCGCGGCTGCAACGCGCGCTGGCCGACCGCGGCGTCGAGCGGGAGCTCGGCGTGGTCGGCGCGGCGTTTCAAGCCGAGGTCGCCTACTACCTGCCGCGCACCCTCGAGGGGCATGACGGCGTCAGCCTCGCCGACCTCGGCCGCCGCTGCACGGCCGTGTTCCTGGAGCACGCCCGCACAGAGCTCGACCCGGAGGAGTTCGCGCCCGCATTCCTCGCGAGCATCGTCTTCCGCCCACTCGGCGGGGTGACCGAGGCGCTGGGCCGGCTGCGAGCGGCGGGGCTCTCGCTCGCCTGCGTCTCGAACTGGGACATCTCGCTGCGCGGCCACCTCGAGCGGGCAGGCCTCGCCGGGTGCTTCGCGGAGATCGTCAGCTCGGCCGAGGCAGGGGCGGCGAAGCCGGACCCCGAGGTCTTCCGGATTGCGCTCGGCCGGCTGGGCGTCGAGCCGGGGCGGGCGCTCCACATCGGCGACGGCGACACCGACCGGGAGGGAGCTGCGGCGTCCGGTACCGCCTACGAGCCGACTCCGCTCGCTACCCTCCCCGAACGGCTCGGACTGGGCCGCCGACCATGAGCAAGCGCAGGCTGGGCCTCTCCACACGCGCGATCCACACGCCGCCGCTGCCCGAGGGCGCGGGTGAGCCCGTGGTCGGCCCGATCGTCGCCTCGACGACCTTTTCCTTCGAGCGCGTCGCCGACCTCGGGGCCGTCATCGCCGAGGAGGAGTACGGCTTCACCTACGCTCGGCTCCGCAACCCCACGGTCGAGGAGCTGAACGCGGTCATGGCCGAGCTCGAGGGCGCCGAGGCCGCGCAGTCCTTCGGAACGGGGATGGCCGCGATCAGCGCCGCGCTCCACTCGACCCTCTCGGCGGGCGACACGCTCCTGCTCCCGCAGCAGCTCTACGGGACGACGTACCAGCTCGCCGAGTCCCAGCTGCGCCCGCGTGGAGTGGAGATCGACTACCTCGACGTCACCGACCCGCCGGCCTGGGAGCGGCCGGCACGCGTGCGCTACGTCGAGACGATGGCCAACCCGGGCTTTCCCCTCGCCGATCTCTCGGCACTGGCAGCAACGAAGGGAGACGGGCTCCTGATCGTCGACAACACGTTCGCCTCGCCCGTGCTCTGCCGCCCGCTCGAGCTGGGCGCCGACCTCGTTTGCGAGTCGGCGACCAAGTACCTCAACGGCCACCACGACGTGATGGCGGGCGTGGTCGCCGGGACCAGCGAGCTCGTCGCCGCGGCGCGCCTCCACCAGATCGAGGTCGGCTCGGTGCTCGACCCGTTCCCCGCCTTCCTCGTCCGGCGAGGGCTCAAGACCCTGGCCCTGCGAATGGAGCGCTCGAGCCTGAACGCGCTCGCAGTGGCGCGCTTTCTGGAAGGGCATCCGAAGGTCGCAAAGGTCCTGTACGCAGGCCTCGAGAGCTACCCGCAACACGAGCTCGCGCTTCGCCTGCTCGACGACTCCGGCGGGATGATGGCCTTCGAGCTCGAGGGCGGGCGCGCGGCCGGTGAGCGCTTCATGGACGGGCTCCGGCTCTGCGGGCGCGCGACGAGCCTCGGCGGTGTCGACACGGTGCTCCACCACCCGGCATCGACGAGCCACCGGCAGTACTCGCCCGAGCAACTCGCCGCCGCGGGCGTATCGCCTGGGCTCCTGCGCCTCTCCGTAGGGTGTGAGGATGCAGACGACATCGTCTCCGACCTCGACCAGGCGCTCGCGCAGGCGTAAGAGCTGGCCGACCGCCGTCTGGCTGGCCGTCTCGGGCGCTCTCGTCCTGTTCGCCTTCTGGGGGGCGAGCCAGGGCTCCGGGTCGAGCAGTGATGACCTCCTCTACGACCCCGACCTCGCCATCGGCGGGGCCCTCTTCTACGGCCTGTTGATCGCGATCTCGTTCGCAGTCGCGAGCGGCTACCGCCGGCGTCGCGAGGCGCTCGGCTTCCGCCGGTTCCGGCTGCGCTGGGTCTGGATCTCCTTCGCCGTCGTCGTCGCCACGACGATCGTCGCAGTCGCCACGGAGCCGTTCCTCCACGGCGGGGAGGAGCAGGGGCTCGGCGCCGACCGCTGGCAGCCCGAGCACGCCGGTGCCTTCGCTGCGAACGTCGTCGTCCTCGTCCTACTGGGGCCCTTCGCGGAGGAGCTCTTCTTCCGCGGCCTCGGCGTTCGTGCACTGATGGTCTTCGGAGGGGTCGTCGCGATCCTGGTCACCGGCGTGATCTTCGGGCTCGTGCACGGAATCCTCGGCGCCCTGCCGCCGCTCGTACTGTTCGGCATCGGCCTGGCCTGGGTGCGGCTCCGCTCCGCAAGCATCTGGCCGAGCTTCATCGGGCACGCGACCTACAACGGGCTCGGCCTCCTCCTGCTCGTGCTGGCGTGGGTCACGGACACGCCCGTTCGGTGACCGCTTATCCTTGACGCATGCGGCCGGGCGACCCTGAGCATGATCCCGTCGTTCGCGACCTGCGCGAGCGCATAACGGACACCGACCGGGCGATTCTCGCGGCGGTGAACGAGCGCATCGAGCTCGTTCGCGAGCTGCGCGAGCACAAGCTGGCCCAGGGCTGGGACTTCCTCGACCAGGGCCGGGAGGAGCGCCTGCTCGCGGCTCTGGCCGGCGAAAACTCGGGGCCGCTCTCGGAAGCCGGCCTGCGGGAGCTCTTCGGCAATCTCCTCGCGCTCACCAAGCGCGAGCTCGTCGAGTAAATCACTACTCCGTCGAGAAGTCCTCGGGCTTGACCTCGTCGAGGAACTTCTTGAACTCCTCGACCACCTCCTCCTCGTTCACGTCCTCGTGCTCGAACTCGATCGCGCTCTCCTCGATCACCGCCTCCGCGGCGAAGATCGGCGCGTCGGTGCGAACCGCCAGGGCGATGGCGTCGCTGGGACGCGAGTCGATCTCGATCTCCGTCCCGTCGATCGCCACCGTGATCAGCGCGTAGAACGTGTTCTCGCGCAGCTCGGTGACCGCGATCTTGACCACGCGGGCCTCCAGCTGCGCAAGGATGTCCGTGAAGAGGTCGTGCGTCATCGGGCGCGGCGTCGAGGCGCCCTGCAGCTTCATGAGGATCGCAGCCGCCTCCGGATGGCCGATCCAGATCGGCAAGAACTTGTTCCCGTCGGCGGTCTTCAGCAAGACGATCGGCTGCTTGCCGACCATGTCGAAGCTCACGCCATAGATGACCATTTCGTGCATGGGCGGCGCCTCGTCTGATCATAGCGGCGAGCTTTCTCGCGTCCCTCCGGACCCGTTGGCGCCGGCTCGAAGGTGGGTTAGGCTCTCGGCACGACTCGTATCGATCGCCACACTCTCTCAGGGCTGGCGATGGGACTCGCCGTCCTCCTCGCGGTTGCTGCGGCTCTGCCGGCGGTTTGGTGGGAGCCCTTGCACGTGGACGAGGCGGTCACGCTCGAGTTCGCCTCGGAGAGCGTGCCAGCGATCTTCCAGGACGTCTTCGTCGAACGCGGAGGCGCGCCTTTTCACTTCCTTCTCGAGCATCTGAGCCTCCAGTGGCCCGGAGGGCTCGCCGGGCTGCGACTTCCGTCAGTCCTCTTCTTCCTCGCCGCCGTCGTCCTCTCCGCTCCGGTGGCCCGAGAGCTCATTGGAGGACAAGCCGCGCTCCTGCTACCTCCCCTTCTGGCGCTCGCCCCGCTGGGCGTGCGGCTTTCGACCTTTGCACGGATGTACACCCTCTTCCTCGCCGGCGTGCTCCTGTCCGTGTGGCTGCTGCTGCGAGCCGCCAGAGGGCTGGAGCGAATGGACTGGATTATCGCCGGCGTCGTAACCGGCGGCCTGGTCTACGTCCACCCGATCGCGCCCCTCTACATCAGCGTCGCGCTCGTCACCGCCTACCTCCATTCGAACGACTCGCTCCAGCGTTTCGTCCGAAACGCCCGCCCCGGTCTCGCATCCGGCGCGCTCGTCGCAGCGCCTTACGCCTACGCACTGGCGGTCCTGAGGGCCCGGTACGACGTCGGCTCGGCGAGTCGCCCGCTCTTCGAGAGCGCTTCCGGTCGCACGGTCCCGGAGGAGATCCTGCTCGCCCTCGGCTCCGGCGCCTGGGTGGGCACGGGCTTCCTCGTCGCACTGGCCACCGTAGGGCTCGTGACTGAACTCAAACGGAGCCGGAGGACCGGCGTGGCGCTGGCGCTCTGGATTCTGGTTCCACTGGTCTTCTTCAGCGTCGTCCCGTCGGATACGGCGTTCTTTCCCCGGTACCTTCTGCCAGCGCTTCCCTTCTTTCTTCTCTTGGTCGTCCTGGGATGCTTGACTGTCGGTCGTTTCGTCCGTCGCCCGCTCCTAGTCGCATCGGCCCTCGTGCTAGCGATCCTGGTCTGGGAGGCGATTGGCACGGCCTCCCGGCTCGAGCGACTCCGTGACCTCCGGCTTGCCCGGGCCAGCGACGCGATCGCCGAGATTGAAGACCCCGTGCTCTTCTCGTCGACCGGCAGGGCCGTCGCCGGCAGACCGGGTGAACTTCTGGACGCGTACCTGGCCCTCGAGCAGCCGGACGCAGAGCGGGTTGAGGAGCTCCCCGCAGCCGATCCGGGCTATACGACGGACATCGAGGCGCTGGGCGTCGCAGCCGTCAAGGAGTTCCTCGGCGAACCGCACGACCGTCAGCGTGGAGTCTGGATATTCACCGGCCCGCCACGGCGTCTCGATCAGGCGGCTAGGCGTTTTGAGAGACGGCCGGAGCTGGAGGTACGCCGAATCTCGCGAGACATCCTCCTCGTGCGCTCGAGGACTGCTCTCGACTCTCGCTCCCTACTCGAGCAAGCGCTCGTTGTGCGGTCCGCGTGGCTCGGTGTCGACGGTCGTGACCGCTGGTCGCAAATCCTTATGCGCATCGACCGGGAAGCTCTCGCTGCAGACCGCTGAGGATTACGGGCTCGTCAGGGCGGCAACCAGAGGCGTAGAGTTCGCACGCCACGTATCGCGGCGGGTGTCACATGCGCTCCTTGGCGGGTCCCGGCGTCGCCGAGTCACGCCGCCACCGGTGGTGACGGCGACCCGACGACGGTGGATCGTCCCGGCTGCCGTCGTCGGGCTCGCAACAGCGTTTCTCCTGACACGCTTGGCGCCCGACGTCGGAGCGAACCCCGTCCACCAGGACGAGGCGCTCGCAGGACTCATCGCAGCCAGGCCGCTCCCGGAGGTGCTGGAGACAGTTGTCGTCGATCGTGGCGGCGCGCCGCTCCACTTCGTCCTGGCGCACGCGGTCTTCGCCTTCGACGCCTCTCCAGAGGCACTGCGGTGGCTCTCGGTCGTATTCGCCCTGCTTGCGGTCGGCCTCTGCTACGACCTGGGGCGCCGGGTGGCAGGGACGGTCGGTGGGACCACGGCTGCCCTTCTCGCCGCGACCTCGGCCTTGCTCGCCGCGTACGGAAGCTTCGGGCGGATGTACGCGCTCTTCGCCTTCGCCTCGGCACTCGCGGTCGACCTCTTCGTCCGGGCGCTCCAGCTGAGAACGGGGCGGGCTGCGGCGGTCGCGGCTCTGGGCGCCTGGGTCCTGGCAGCCTCCCATCCCTACGGAGGCATCATCGTCGCTCTCGAGGCTCTCGTCGCCGTCGCGGTCTGGCGTGGCCGGCCGCTTCGGCCTGCCCTTCCGGTCGCACTCGTATCGCTGGCCTTCGTACCGCTTCTCCTCGCCGACCTGCGCCTGGCCGAGCGCTTCACGGTCGGCGTGGGTGAAGGCGATGCGCAGCTCGCGTCGCCCCGGGTGGCTTCGCGTCTCTTCGTTGAGGGCATGGGCGGGCTCGCGGGCGGGCGGGCTCCGGTCTTTCTCCTGTTCGCCGCCCTCGCCCTCGTCGGGCTCGTGACCTGGGCACGGAGGCTCCCGGCCCTGGCCGCGTTCACCGTGCTGGCGCTCGCGGCGATACCGATGCTGTTGGTGCTCGGCAGCTCCGGCGGCGGCGTTGAGGGCCGGCTCTCGACCCGCCATTTCATCTACTGCCTCCCGTTCTGGACCGCACTCGTCGGGACCGGTGTCAGTCGCCTCGTCGAGGAGCGCCGAAGAGCGGTGGTCACCGTGGCCGTGGTCGCGACAGTCGTCGTGGCGCTCGCCGCGCCGTCCGCCATCACTCCACCCGGACCGAGCCTTGCCTCCGGCTCGACAGAGGGAACCGCGGCTCCGGCGGCGTGGCTTCGCCGGAACGTGCGCGCCGGCGACGTGCTCTTCCCGAGCTCGCCCGTGTTCCTCGCCGCCTTGCCGGCGACACGACACGCCGTCCCACTTTCGCGCAACCGGCCGAGCAGCCTCATTCGGCGCTCGCTCGAGCGAATTCAGCTCCCCGTCGGCGCAGCGCACGTGGCCGTCCCACTCGACTTCGCCGAGCGGGTGGACGTCGCCAGCCTGCGCACCGAGCTCGGCCCCGAGTACGTGATCACCCTGTTCGACTACTGGCTCGTCATTACCGCACGTGGGCCCTTTCACGAGCCACGGGCGGTCGCGGAGGGGATTGCGGAGGCACTCCGAGCAGCTCAGTACTCCGTCGCCGGCGGGCCGGAGCTGGAGAGCTACTTCCGGATCGGGTTCGGGCCTCTCTGCGGAGCCCTTCGCAGCCTCGGAGGAGAATGTCCCCCGCGGACGGCGTCCGGCGCCTGAGGGCACGCCGAAGTGGGCGATCCTGGATTCGAACCAGGGACCTCCGCCTTATCAGAGCGGCGCTCTAACCGACTGAGCTAATCGCCCGCGCCGTCGGATTGTAGCGAGGCGCGCTCGAGCGCCTCGACCATCTCCTCCAGCTCGAGCTCGCTCTCGAAGAAGAGCTCGACGCGGCCGGCGGTCACCTTCGCGTCGGCGCCCGTCAGGCGGCGCAGAGCGTCGCGGACGCGCTCCGCGAGGGCCGGATCGACCGGTTGCCTGCGCCTCGGCTTCGTGCGCGCCCCGGCCCAGCGGGCAGCGCGCTCGGCGGCGCGAACGGACATGCCCTGGCGGACGATTCGCCGCGCCAGGCGACGGCGCTCGTCGTTGTCCGGCACGGCGAGGACGGCCCTGGCGTGGCCTTCGGAAAGCTGTCCGCGCTCGACGAGGCCGAGCACGTCGTCCGGGAGCTCGAGCAGCCGCACCCGGTTCGAAACGGTGGGCTTCGAGCGCCCGACCTGCTCCGCGACCTCACCGAGGCCGAGACCGAACTCGTCCATCAGGGCCGCGTAGGCACGCGCCTCGTCCACCGGTGAGAGGTCCTCGCGGGCCACGTTCTCGACCAGGGCGAGCAGGAGGGAGTCGCGGTCGTCCGACTCACGAACGAGCCCCGGCACGGTGGCCAGCCCGGCCACGCGCGCCGCCCGCCAGCGACGCTCGCCGGCGATCAGCTCGTAGCCACCCTCCGGCGACGGGCGGACGACGACCGGCTGGACGAGGCCCTGCGCGCGGATCGACTCCGCCAGCTCGTCGATGCGCTCGGCGTCGAGGCGGCGGCGCGGCTGGCGCGAGTTCGGGCGGATCGAGCCGACAGGGAGCTGCAGGAGCTCGGACGCGCTCGCGGCGCCGCCCATGAGCACCTCGAGCCCGCGCCCGAGCCCTCGGCGGGGACTGGGGCTAGCTGCGGTCGACAAGCTCGCTCGCCACCCGGTAGTAGGCGTCGGCTCCCGCGGAGGAGCGGTCGTAGACAGTGATCGGGAGCCCGTGGCTCGGGGCCTCCGCCAGCCGAACGCTTCGCGGCACGACCGCGTCGAAGACGAGGTCACCGAAGTGCCGGCGCACCTCGGCCGCGACGTCCGCCGCGAGCCGCGTGCGCCCGTCCACCATCGTCAGGATCATCCCGGCGAGAGCCAGCTTCGGGTTCAGGCGTGTGCGGACGAGCTCGATCGAGTGGAGGAGCTGCGTAAGACCCTCGAGGGCGTAGTACTCGCATTGCACCGGCACGAGCACGCGGTCGGTGGCCGCGAGCGCGTTCACCGTCAGCGGTCCCAGCGACGGCGGGCAGTCGATGAAGACGAAGTCGTACCGTTCGCGCGCGGGGGCGAGCGCGTCCGGAAGAAATGTCTCGCCGTCGTCTCGGCGCGCCAGCTCGACGGCCGCGCCGGCCAGCTCGGGTCGCGAGGGCACCAGGTAGAGGTTGGGGACCCCGGTCTCGTGCGCGAGCTCAGCGAGCGGCGCCCCGTCGAGCAGGTCGTAGGTCGACGTCCCGTTTGCGCACTCACCGAGGCCGGACGTGGCGTTCGCCTGCGGATCGAGGTCGACCACGAGGGTGCGCGCGCCGGCCTCCGCCAGGCACGCCGCCACGTTCACCGCGGTGGTCGTCTTGCCGACCCCACCCTTCTGGTTTGCCACTGCGAAGACCCTCCCCACAGAGGCGATGCTAGTCAGGCCAGAGGACGTTTCCGGGCCAGGCCGGGCCGGCGTGGAAATCGCTCAGGCGTCGCTTCCACCTTGGGGACGACCAGGAGCGAGCGCCGCTCGGACCCCGGCAGCCGCACCAGCTCCGGCGCCCCTCCGCCCACCTTGCGCGCCGCGGCGGTGGCCCGGTCGAGATCGACCTCACCGGCCAGCAGGATGACGCGGCCGCCCACGCGCACCAGTGGGAGGCACCATTCGAGCGCCACCGGGGGCGAAGCCAGGGCCTGGGCGACCGCGGTCCCGTAGGCCTCTCGGCCCTCGCCCCGCCCGTGCTCCTCGGCCCGGGCGCAGACGACCCGGACGTTCGCAAGCTCCGTTGCCGCTTCCTCGAGGAACGCGCACGTGCGCCGCTGGGCTTCGAGCAGGTCGACGTGGAGCTCGGGCCGGGCCAGCGCGATCGGAATCCCGGGCGAGCCGCCGCCGGAGCCCACGTCGACCACGGGCCCGTCCTCGATGAGTCGTGCCGCCGCCAGCGCGTCGTCGACGTGCACCCGCCGCGCCTCGTCCCGGCCCCGCACGGCGGTCAGCCCCGGCTCGGCGAGAAGCGACTCGAGCCATCGCTCGAGCCGCGGGTCGGCGTTCGTCACTCTGCAGGAGCGGGAGCGACGACGACGCGCCGGTTCGGCTCCGCCCCGTCGCTCGAGGTGACGACGTCCTCCCGCTCGGCGAGGTGGACGTGGACGATCTTCCGCTCGACGGCGGTCATCGGTTCGAGCGCCACCGGCCGCTGCGTCTGAACGGCGTCGGAGGCTGCCCGGTCGGCCATATCCTCGAGCGACCCGCGGCGCCGCTCCCGGTAGTCGGCCGCGTCCACGATGACCTCCTTGCGTTGACTCTCGGGGTCCCGCCAGAGAATCGCGTTCGCGAGGTACTGGATCGCGTCGATCGTGTGCCCGCGCTTTCCGATCACCAGTCCCAGCTCGGGGCCGGCGAGCGTCGCATAGATCACCTCGTCGTCCTCGGAGACGTCGATCCGGCAGGGTGCGCCCAGCGCCGAGCAGACCTGCTCGAGCAGCTCCCGGAGCTTTGCCGCCGGGGAGCCGGGCTCCTCGCTCGCAGGTGCGTTCGGCCGGGGTGCCTCCTCGACGCGGGCGACCACCCGCGCGGGCACCTGTCCCACTCCGAGGAGGCCCCGCTCCCCCTCGGAGACGACCGTGAAGCGCACGCTGGCCTTGTCGAGCCCGGGAAAGCGGCGCTCGAGCTCGCGCAAGGCCGTCCACTTCGCCTCGCCGACGGTCTCGCCCTCGCTCTCGACGACGCCGGCGTCCGGAGTCTCGTGCTCGAGCTCGGTCACCGTCTCGCCCGAGGGCCCTTCTTCTTGCGCCGCCGGACACGCTGTTGCCCGCTCCCGGCCGGCTTGGCCGGGGTGTCGCCGGACGTGGCCGCCGGGGTGCCGCCGTCGGCGTCGGCGTCGGCGTCGGGAGGCGGAGCCTTTGGCGGCGTCCTCGAGGTCCGCTTGGGCGGCGGCTGTGGCTTGGGGACGAGGCGCCGCGTGATCAGGCCCTGGCCGACCGTCCACAGGTTCGTCGTCGACCAGTAGAGCATCAGGCCGATCGGGAAGTTGATGACGAAGAAGATGAAGACGAACGGAAGCACGAGGAAGATGTAGCGCTGCCGCGGGTCCATGGTCGTCGACATGAAGTAGGTCGAAGAGACCTGGCTCGCCACGTAGATGACCAGCAGGAGCCAGCCCGACCAGTGCGTGCTGATGTTCTGCGTGATGTTCGGGACGAGTCCGAGCCAGCCGAGGTCCGACTCCGGATAGTTGGGGAAGACCTCCTTCTCGAAGTCCCGCAGGACGAAGAAGAGGGCGAAGAAGACGGGGATCTGCAGGACGAGGGGGAGGCACGAGGCCAGCGGATTGACCTTGTTCTCCTTGTAGAACTTCATGACCTCCTCGTTCATGCGCGCGCGGTCGCCCTTGTACTTCTGCTGGATGGCCTTGAGCTCCGGCGCGTGCACCTGCAGGCGCTGCATCGAGCGGATCTGCTTGATGGTCAACGGGAGGATCACCATCCGCACCATCAGCGTGAGGACGATGATCGACCAGGCCCAGGGGAGGCCGACCGACGCGTGCAGCCACTCCAGGACGTTGGTGAGGAGGTTCTCGATCGGGACGAGTGGGCTCATCGCCGCGCCTTGAAGAGGGTCTGGTCGTGCGCGTAGTCGACGCCGCCGTGACTCCAGGGGTTGCAGCGGAGGAGTCGCCAGCCGGCGAGGACGAGTCCACGCAGGACGCCGTGCTCGCGCAGCGCGTCGAGCGCGTAGCGCGAGCAGCTCGGGTGGTATTTGCAGCGCTGGCCCAGCAGGGGGCTGACGAGCGCGCGATACGCGTGGATCGGAAGGGCGACGACCTGCCTCACGCCGTCGCCGTCCCCTCGGCGAGGCGGAAGACCTCGTCCACCCGCTCCGTCAACCACGGGAAGCCGCGGCTGTCCACCGCCTCGGTGAGACCCGGGCGTGCGATGAGCACGTAGTCATGCCCGGCGGGGAGCCGCGCGCAAATCTCCTCGAAGCAGGCGCGCAGGCGGCGCTTCAGCCGATTGCGCTCGACCGCCCCGCCCAGCTGGCGGGAGACGGCGAGGCCGAGCCGGGAACCGCCCTCGGGGTCGTCCTCACGCGGGAACGCGTAGAGCACGAGGAACCGGGTCGAGACCGACCGGCCCTTGCGGTAGACGGTGTCGAAGTCGCGGGAGCGGGAAAGGCGGTGCTGGCGTCGGCTCACGCGGAGAGGCGCTTCCGACCCTTCGCACGGCGGCGCTTCAGGATCGCGCGGCCCGCACGCGTCGACATCCGCGCTCGGAATCCGTGCCGCCGCTTCCGCCGGCGCACGTTCGGCTGATACGTTCGCTTCACGAGAGATGAGAGTGTCGAAACGGCCGCTTGGGCGGCCGGCCGACCAGTATAGAGGAGCCGCGCAGGCGACCGAGCAAGAGACTTCGCGCACGATGGGAATCCACAGGCGCGAAGGCGCATGGAAGGTCGCAAGCAGCCACCTTTCCACAGCTGTGGATAAGCGTGTGGAGCATATAGAAATCCCTGCATGTTGCGCATTTTTGCTCTCTGCGATTTCCCCAGGCACAGGCATTGAAGACGGCGGAGAGACGCTGCTATAGTCGCCGCTTCGCGTAGACCGGCGGAGGGGCGGAACAAGGGCGTGCAACGAACGTCAGAGTTGAGTGCGGACGCACTCTGGGACGAGATCTCGTCCCGGTTGCGGGACGCTCTGAACGACGCGACCTACACGACCTGGTTCTCGGACGCCGGGCCGGGCTCCCTCGACGCGGACGCCTTCGTCCTCCTCGTCCCCAACGACTTCACGCGGGACTGGATCGAAGGTCACTTTCGCGGGCTCCTGGAGGCGATCGTCCGCGACGCGCTCGGAGACGAGCGGGCCGTCCGCATCGTCGTCCGCGAGCTCCAGACGACCACGCGCGAGATCCACGCACCCCCCAGGCCGGCCCGGTCGCTCGAGGGCCTGAACCCGAAGTACACCTTCGACTCGTTCGTCATCGGCTCCTCGAACCGCTTCGCCCACGCGGCCGCGCTTGCGGTCGCGGAGGCGCCGGCACAGGCCTACAACCCTCTCTTCATCTACGGCGGCACCGGGCTGGGGAAGACCCATCTCCTCCAGGCGGTCGCCGCGTACGTGACCGAGCACACCGGCGACCTTTCCGCACGCTACGTGACGAGCGAGACGTTCATGAACGACTTCATCAACTCGCTCCGCGACAAGCGCATCGAGGGCTTCAAGCAGCGCTACCGGCACTACGACGTCCTCCTGATCGACGACATCCAGTTCTTCGAGCACAAGGAGCGGATCCAGGAGGAGTTCTTCCACACCTTCAACAGCCTCTACGAGGCTCGCCGGCAGATCGTGATCTCGTCCGACCGGCCGCCGCGGGCGATCGCGACGCTCGAGTCGCGACTCCGCTCGCGCTTCGAGTGGGGGCTGATCACGGACATCCAGCCGCCGGACCTGGAGACCCGCATCGCGATCCTGCGCAAGAAGGTGAAGACGGATGCGATCCACGTTCCCGACACGCAGGTGCTCACGTTCATCGCGAGCAGGATCTCCACGAACATCCGCGAGCTCGAGGGCGCGCTCACGCGTGTCGTCGCCTTCTCGTCCCTGACCGGCCGGCCGATGACGGTCGAGCTCGCGCAGGAGGTCCTGAAGGACGTGTTTCCCCAGGGCGAGATGCCCGAGATCTCCGTCGAGCAGATCCAGCAGACCGTGGTCGAGCGCTTCGGCATGTCCATGCAGGAGCTGACGGGCGACCGGCGCTCGCAGTCGATCGTCTACCCGCGCCAGGTGGCGATGTACCTCTGTCGCGAGCTCACCGACAGCTCGCTGCCCAAGATCGGCAAGAAGTTCGGTGGGCGCGACCACACCACGGTCATCCACGCGACCTCGAAGATCGCCAAGCTCATCCAGGAGGACAGGAGTGTCTACAACCTGGTTCAAGAGCTGACGGCGCGCATCAAGCAGGCCCGTTGACAACGGCTGTGGAGAACCGTCCCGAGCTGGGGAGCGGTCCGGCCATGACGCGCTGCCTGTGGGAACCGGCCTCTTGTCCCCAGAACCCGTCCACCGCCTCTTCCCTGCAGCCAGGCCAAAAGGCACCGTCTTCCCCGATCTTCACACTCTCTACTACTACGACAAGAGGTTTTCTTTAAATGGCATCCATAGATACCGTTGCCGCCACGACCATGCGCGTGGTTTGCGGAAAGGACGAGCTCGCCGAGAAGCTCCAGGTCGTAGGCCGGGGGGTTTCGACGCGCACGACCGTCCAGATCCTGGCCGGCATCATGCTGCGCGCCGCCGGCGGCCGGTTACACCTCAGCGCGACCGACATGGAGATCTCCGTCCGGGACTCTCTGGACGCGCAGGTCGAGGAGGAAGGCGCCGTGGTCGTTCCCGGCCGGCTGCTCGTCGACATCGTTCGGCTGCTGCCTGCCGGCGAGGTGACGCTCGAGCATCGCGCCGACGAGGGCGTCGCCCGGCTCACGTGCGGCTCGGCGTCGTACTCCCTGAACACCTACGGCCCCGAGGACTTTCCCCGGCTGCCCGAGATCGACCCGGAGAGCGCGTTCGCCGTGGAGCGGGAGGCGTTCCTCGACACGATCACCCGTGTCGGCCGCTCGGCCTCGCGCGACGAGTCGCGCCCGGTGCTCACCGGAATTCTCGTCCGCTTCGAGGCGGACAAGCTCGTGATGGCGGCGACAGACTCCTACCGGCTAAGCGTCAAGGAGACCGCCCTCTCGAGCGGTCCCGGCCGCGAGCTGGAGGCGATCGTGCCGGCCCGCGCCCTGCACGAGCTCGCCCGGGTCGGGCAGGCCGCGGAGAGCGAGTCGATCGAGGTCGGAGTCCAGGAGAACCAGGTCGTGTTCGGCGTGGACGGCATCTGGCTGACTGCCCGCCGGATCGACGGTCAGTTCCCCAACTACAAGCAGCTTCTGCCCGAGCAGTTCGAGGCGGAGGTGCACCTGCCGCGGGAGGAGCTCCTCGACGTCGTCCGCCGCACCGGCCTGCTCGCGCAGCGAAAGTCGCCGCTCCGGCTCCGCTTCGAGGACGGGCAGCTCACGGTCTCGGCGCAGACGCAGGACGTCGGCGAGGCGCGTGAGTCGCTTCCGATCTCGTACGGCGGCGAGGCGCTGGAGATCGGCTTCAACGCCGAGTTCCTGCGCGACGGCCTCGAGTCGGTCACGGACGAGACGGCCCGCCTGAAGCTGATCAGCCCGTTGCGCCCCGGGCTTCTCCACGGCGAGAGCGACGACTTCCTCTACCTGATCATGCCGATCAGGCTGGCCGGCTGATCGTCGCACGGGCAACGCTCCGGAGCTTTCGCTCGTACGCCGCCCTCGACCTGGCCCTCGAGCCAGGGCTCGTGCTCGTGGTAGGGCCCAACGGAGTCGGCAAGACGAACTTTCTCGAAGCGCTTCACGTCGGCGTCCAGGGCTTCTCGCCACGGACGCGTGCCGAGCCCCGCTTGGTGCGCTTCGGTGAGGAGGCCGCCCGCGTGCGCCTTGCGGGCACCGAAGCCGGAGCACCCGTCGAAACGGAGGTGACGATTGCGCCCGGAGAGGGGAAGCAGCTCCGCTTGAACGGAGCCACCCTTGCCTCCGCCGAGGAGCTGCGCGCGCGTCTCACGGCGCTCGCGTTCGTCCCAGATCGGCTGGCCATCGTCAAGGGCGGGCCGGCTGTCCGGCGTGCGTACGTCGACCGCATGCTCGGCCGAGTCCTGCCTTCGCAGGCAGCTCTTCCCGGCGAGTACGGCCGTGCGCTGGCACAGCGAAACGAGGCCCTCCGGCGTGCGCGTGCAGGGGTCTCCACGCCGAAGGCAGTGGAGCCGTGGACGGAGCGTGTGTCCGTGCTCGGAACCGAGCTCGACGCTGCGCGTGCCGCACTCGTCACCGCACTCGCGCCCGGCTTTGCCGGCTACGCCGACCAGCTCGGGTTGACCGGCGGGATCCTTGCCTACGAGGAGCGTGGGCTTCCGCTCGCCGACCTGGAAGGGCGTCTCGAGCGGGACCTCGAGCGCGGGACGACCGGCCTGGGACCGCACCTGCGAGACGTGGAAATCCGAGCCGGCGACCGCGAGCTTCGCAGCTTCGGCTCGCAGGGAGAGCAGCGGACGGCCGTGCTCGCTCTCTTGCTTGCCGAAGCCGCCGTCCTGACAGAACGTCGCGGGTCGCCTCCACTCCTGCTTCTGGACGATGTCCTCTCGGAGCTCGACGCAGGCCGACGGCGGGCGCTTCTGGCCGCGCTCCCGGCGGCCGGGCAGACCCTCGTCAGCGCCACCTCTGCGGAGGCGCTGCCCGCGAGCTCGCCGGAGCCGTCGCTCGTGCTCGTCGTCCGGCGCGAGGGAAACGCGAGCGTGGCGGAGGCAGCGTGACCGGCCTCGAGCCGATCGGCGGTGAGCTGCACCGGGAACTGGGCCGTCTCGGACCGCCGGGTGCGATCGCCGACGTCGTAGCCGTGTGGCCGGAGGCCGTCGGCCCGGCGATCGCGGCCAACGCGTGGCCGGCCCGCATCTCGCGCGATGGGACGTTGCACGTCTCCACGAGCTCGAGCGCCTGGGCCTTCGAGCTGACCCACCTCGAGGACACGGTGCGCGCACGCCTCTCCGAGCACCTCGACCGAGGGTGCCCGGTGCGCCTGCGCTTTGCGACAGGGCGCCTGCCCGAGCTGGGCCGCGACACCGTCGAGACTTCGGAACGAGCTGTCCCCAGCCCCTCGCAGGCGACGCTGGCCGCGGCTGCAGAGATCGCTGCAGAGATCGCCGACCCGGGCCTCAGGGAGGTCGTTGCGAGGGCCGCTGCGGCGAGCCTCGCGAGTGCGGAAGCGCGCCCGGACGACCGGCAGTTCTGATAGACTGGGGTTCAGACAAAAATCCCCGGTTAGCAGGGGTTTTTTTATGGCAAAGACCAGTTACGACGCCAAAGACATCACTGTTCTCGAGGGTCTCGAGCCGGTCCGGCTGCGCCCGGGCATGTACATCGGCTCGACGGGCGCCCGGGGGCTCCATCACCTCGTCTACGAGGTCGTCGACAACTCCGTCGACGAGGCCCTGGCGGGGCGGAACGAGCGCATCGAAGTGCGACTCCACCCGGACAACTCGGTGACGGTCCGCGATTGGGGCTCGGGCATCCCTGTGGGCATCATGGAGGACCAGGGCCTGCCTGCTCTGACGGTTGTCCTGACCAAGCTCCACGCCGGCGGGAAGTTCGGGGGCGACGGCTACAAGGTCTCCGGCGGGCTGCACGGCGTCGGCGTCTCGGTGGTGAACGCGCTTTCGGAGTGGCTCGTCGCCGAGGTCCGGCGCGACGGCAAGGTCTTCCGCCAGGAGTTTGCCCGTGGCGAGCCCACGACCGAGCTCGAGGAGGTCGGCAAGGCGGCCAAGGGCGAGACGGGGACGACGATCTGCTTCCTGCCCGACTCCGAGATCTTCGAGGAGTTCGAGCTCTCCTCGCAGACGATCGCCCAGCGCTTCCGCGAGACCGCGTTTTTGACCAAGGGCCTCCGCATCGTCTTCGTGGACGAGCGCGAGGGAGAGGAGACGCAGGAGTTCTACGCCGAGGGCGGCATCCGCGACTTCGTCACCTACGTCAACGAGACGAAGGACGCCGTGCACCGCCACATCGTCTACTTCGAGGGCGAGAACGACCAGGGCGCCGTCGAGGTGGCGATGCAGTGGAACACCTCGTACGTGGAGTCGGTCTTCTCGTTCGCGAACAACATCAACACGCACGAGGGCGGCACTCACCTCTCGGGCTTCAAGGCGGCTCTGACGGGGACGCTGAACCGCTATGCCCGCGAGAAGGGCCTCCTGAAGGAGAAGGAGGAGAACCTCGACGGCGACGACGTCCGCGAGGGCCTCGGCGCGGTCATCTCGATCAAGCTTCGCGACCCGCAGTTCGAAGGCCAGACCAAGACGAAGCTCGGCAATCCCTGGGTCCGCGGGCTCGTCGAGCAGACCGTCAACGCGAAGCTCGCCGAGTTCCTGGAGGAGAACCCGACCGACGCGCGCCAGATCGTCCAGAAGGCGATCTCGGCTGCGCGCGCCCGCCAGGCAGCTCGCAAGGCGCGAGAGCTGACGCGCAGAAAGAGCGCGCTCGAGGGCTCCTCGCTCCCGGGCAAGCTCGCCGACTGCACGATCCGGAACCCGGAGGACGCCGAGCTCTTCATCGTCGAGGGCGACTCGGCAGGCGGGTCGGCCAAGATGGGCCGCGACCGCACCTTCCAGGCGATCCTCCCGCTGCGCGGCAAGATCATCAACAGCGAGAAGAACCGCATCAACAAGGTGCTCTCGAACAACGAGATCCAGGCGATGATCACCGCGATCGGAACCGGGATAGGCGAAGAGCTCGACATCGCGAAGCTGCGGTACCACCGGATCATCGTCATGACCGACGCCGACGTGGACGGCTCGCACATTCGCACCCTCATCCTCACCTTCCTCTACCGGCACATGCCGGAGCTCTTCGAGCGCGGCCACGTCTACATCGCCGTGCCGCCGCTCTACAAGGTCAAGATCGGAAACCAGGAGTTCTACTTCGAGAAGGACGCCCAGCTCGAGGAGCTGCTGGTCCGGGAGCGCGTCGGCGACCTCGACATCCGGCCCCGCGCCGGCGACGCCGTGAAGATGACCGAAGCTCGCTGGGGCAAGTTCACGAACGCGCTCGAGAAGTTCGAGGGCTGGCTGCAGCGCCTCCGGGCCGACTTCGGGAACACCGCCGCCGACTTCATGGTCACGCACCGGCTCGTCGAGACCGACACGCCGACGCTCGAGGCGCTCGGCAAGGCGGTCGAGGAGGGGGCCGAGAACGGCTACACCCTCTCGCTCGCCGACCGGCGTGACGGCGTCATCTCGGTGAAGGTCGTCGAGAACGAGACGAGCGCGGCCCAGATCGTCACCGTCTCCGGCGACCTGCTCGTCTCGCCGGTCTACGAGCGTCTCCGGGCCAGCTACGCCCGGCTCGTCGAGCTCGTCGGGTCGCCGCCCTTCACGATCGGGACGGGCAAGAAGCTGCGCGAGGCGGAGACGTTCGGCCGGCTGCGCGCCGATTCCCTCGACGCCGCCAAGGAGGGGATCCAGCTTTCGCGCTTCAAGGGCCTCGGCGAGATGAACGCCGACCAGCTGTGGGAGACGACGATGGACCCCCAGAAGCGGCTGCTCGTACGCGTCGACGTCGAGGATGCCTCGGCCGCCGACCGGCTCTTCTCGACGCTGATGGGCGACCAGGTCGAGCCGCGCCGGGCCTTTATCGAGACAAACGCGAAGGACGTTCGCTTCCTGGATGTCTGAGCTCGGTGTTCTCGGCGGGGCGGGGCGGATCGAGCCCCGCGAGCTCGAGCAGGAGATGCGCTCGAGCTACCTGGACTACGCGATGTCGGTCATCGTCGGCCGCGCGTTGCCCGACGTGCGCGACGGGCTCAAGCCCGTCCACCGGCGCGTGCTCTATTCGATGCACGAGAACGGGCTGCAGCCCAACCGGCCCTACAAGAAGTCCGCCAACGTCGTCGGCGCGGTCATGGGCAACTACCACCCGCACGGTGACTCGGCGATCTACGACACCCTCGTCCGCATGGCGCAGCCGTTCTCGCTGCGCTACCCGCTGGTGGACGGGCAGGGGAACTTCGGCTCCATCGACGACGACTCCGCGGCCGCGATGCGGTACACGGAGTGCCGGCTCGCGCGCATCGCCACCGAGATGCTGCGCGACATCGACGCGGACACCGTCGACTACGTCCCGAACTACGACGAGTCGCGGCGCGAGCCGCTGACGCTTCCGAGCCGCTTCCCGAACCTGCTCGTCAACGGCTCGGCGGGCATCGCCGTCGGGATGGCGACCAACATCCCGCCGCACCGGCTCTCCGAGGTCGTGGACGCGATCGTCCAGCTGATCGACAAGCCCGACTCGAACGTCGACGACCTGATGAAGCACGTGAAAGGCCCGGATTTCCCGACGGGCGCCTACATCATCGGCCGCTCCGGTATCCGCGATGCCTACCGCACCGGCCGCGGCCGGATCGTCATGCGCGCGCGGGCCCACGTCGAGGAGCTCCGGGGAGGCAAGTCGGCGGTCATCGTGACCGAGCTCCCCTACGGGGTGAAGAAGGGCGGGGAGAACGGCGTCATCGCGAAGATCGCCGACCTCGTCCAGGACAAGGTCCTCACGGAGATCTCCGACCTGCAGGACCACTCCGACCGGACGGGGATGCGGATCCAGATCGAGCTCAAGCGCGACGCGGCCCCCTTCGTCGCGCTGAACAAGCTCTTCAAGCACACGCAGTTGCAGACGACCTTCGGCTACAACGCCGTGGCCCTCGTGGACGGCGTGCCGCGGACGCTGTCGCTGCTCGAGCTGGTCCAGGAGTACCTCCGCTACCAGCGGGACGTCGTCACCCGCCGGTCGAAGCACGAGCTGCGCAGGGCGGAGGAGCGCGCGCACGTCCTCCAGGGCTACCTGACCGCGCTCGACAACCTCGACGAGGTCATCGCCCTCATCCGCGGCTCGGCGGACACGGACACGGCCCGCACCGGCCTCATGGAGCGCTTCGGCCTCTCAGAGATCCAGGCGCAGGCGATCCTCGACCTTCGCCTCGCTCGTCTGACCGGGCTCGCGCGGAAGGAGATCGAGGACGAGCACGCCGACCTCCAGGAGCGGATCACCGAGCTGCGCACCATCCTCGGAGACCCGGCCCGCATCGACGCGCTCATCCGTGAGGAGCTGCTCGAGATCAAGGACATCTTCGGCCGCGGCGACGACCGGCGCACCGAGATCGCCGCCGCCGAGGAGGAGCTCGAGCTCGAGGACCTGATCGCCGAGGAGGACATGGTCATCGCCATCACGCGCTCCGACTACGTGAAGCGCCTGCCGGTGACCACCTACCGCGAGCAGCGGCGCGGGGGGATCGGCGTCATGGGCATGGAGCTGAAGGACGAGGACTACATCCAGCACCTCTTCGTCGCCTCCACGCACGACTACCTGCTCTTCTTCACCTCGGTCGGCAAGGTCTATCGCCTGAAGGTGCACGAGCTGCCGCTCGGCTCCCGCCAGTCCAAGGGCCGGGCAATCGTCAACCTGCTTCCCTTCCAGCCGGGCGAGACCATCCGCGCCGTGATCGCGACGCGCGACTTCAAGGATGCGGAGTACCTCACTGCGGTGACCAAGAACGGGCTCGTCAAGAAGACGCGTTTCGAGGAGTACAACACGCCGCTGAAGGCCGACGGGATCATCGCCATCAAGCTTCGCGACGGCGACGAGCTCGTCGGTGTCCTCCACTCGTCCGGGGACGACGACATCCTCATGGTCTCGCGCAAGGGCCAGGCGATTCGCTTCAACGAGAAGCTCGCTCGCCCGATGGGGCGTGCGACCTCGGGCGTGACCGGCATGCGGCTTCGCAAGGGCGACGAGGTGATCACGGCGGACATCGCGCGCAACGACCACGATCTCCTCGTCGTGACCGAGAACGGCTTCGGCAAGCGGACGCGCATCGACCAGTACCCGGTCAAGGGTCGCGGCGGGCTCGGCGTGAAGACCGTCCAGCTCACCGAGGTGCGCGGCCAGCTCGCCGGCGCGCTCGTCGTGCGCACGGGCGACCAGGTCATGCTGATCACCACGGGCGGCACGGTCATCAAGGTTCCCGCCGACGGCATCAAGCAAAGCGGGCGCTCGACCCAGGGCGTCATCGTCATGCGCCCGCGCGAGGGTGAGCGGGTTTCGACGCTGGCGCGCGTCGTCGAGCAGGACGAGGCCGGCGAGGTCGTGGAAGGTCCGGTCAGTCCCAACGGCGCGGCCCTCATCGAGACGGTCGGCCTCCCTGACGACGACCTGCTCGAGCCCGAAGAGTCACCCGAGCCCGACGAGTAGCGTCCCTGCGTGAGCGTGCGGCGTCCGGAGGATCTGCTCGAACCGGTCGACATCATGCGCCACCTGCGCAGGCTCGAGCTCACGCTCGGCCAGGTCTGCCGCGTCGCCGGCGTCTCCAAGATGCAGCTCGACTACTGGACGACGAAGGCGCGCATCCCCACGAAGGGCAAGAAGCAGCGCCTCTACGACCTGGACGCCGTCGAGACGGTGATCTTGATCAAGCAGGGGAAGAGCAAGGGCCTCTCGCTCCAGGCTGCGATCGAGGCCGCGGAGCGCTTCAAGGCGGCCAAGGCCCCCCGGGTCCCCCGCCGGATCTGACCCGGCCGGGCTTCAGGACCCGCGAAGGACGCCGGCCGCGGATTCGGGAGCCATGGTGTTCATGAAGTAGCCCGAGCCGAGCTCGATGCCGGCGAGGATGCCGAAGCGCGGGAGGACCTCGAGGTGCCAGTGGCCCCCCGTGTGCAGCCAGAGGTTGAACGGCACTGCCCCCTCCGCGATTCGGAGCCTGCGGATCCCCTCTGCGACCAGGCTCAGTGCCGCGGCAAGGCTCGGGCTCGTGAAGGCATCGTCCTCGCATTCGAGCGACGCGACGAGTAGCTCGTAGGGCTGTCGGCCGGCGAACGGGCACAACAGGATCAGGCCGTCGCGCTCGTCGACGATGCGGATGCGCTGCGCTTGCTCCTTCGCCAGGACCCGGCAGAGAAGACACGCGCCGGCGGCCTCCCGGAGCTCGCGTTCCTGCGCCACCAGAGGAGGCTCCTCCTCGAGCCAGACCAGCTGGGAGTGGCTGTGCGCAAGGCTCGCGCCCGCCCCGGCGCCTTCGTTCACGAGGGCGTGGACGTAGGGGAAGCCGGACTCCCGGGCGGTCACCGCGCGCGCTTGCCAGGCCTCGGCGACGAGGTCCAGCTCGCGGCCGCTCAGGTCGGCGAGCGAACGCACATGGCGCGGGGAGTGGACGACGACCTCCTGTCGCCCCACGGCGGCCCGACGTGCGAAGAGGCCGTCCGGACGGTCATTGCTCCGCTGCCAGGGCCCGAAGGCCGGGAACTTGTTGGGGACGACGCGCACGCGCCAGCCCGGAGTGTCTGGCGCCCGGCCCGGCGGGCCGATGGCGAACGTCTCGGGCGGCGTCGCCGACTCGCGGCCCTCGTCGAAGGGACAGCCGGCCGGATCGTCTCCCTCGTCGAGCTCCTCCGAGCGCGGTGCCCCGGGCCTACCCGCCCGGGAAGGGGCGACCACGACCCAACGTCCCGAGACCGGGTCGTGACGGAGCTCGGGCGGAGCGTGGCTTTCGGTCAGCTCTTGTCGGTGTCGGCCAGGCGCTTGGCGAAGGGCGTGAGCAGGTCGATGGGCAGTGGGAGGATCAGCGTCGTGGAGCGCTCGGAGCTCATCTCGAGCACGGTCTGCAGGAAGCGCAGCTGCAGTGAGATCGGGTTCTGGGCGAGGACGTCGGCGGCGTCCTTGAGCCTCTCCGAGGCCTGGAACTCGCCCTCGGCGGCGATCACCTTTGCGCGGCGCTCACGCTCGGCCTCGGCCTGGCGGGCCATCGCGCGCTGCATCCCGGTGGGGATCTCGACGTCCTTCACCTCGACGATGGAGACCTTGATGCCCCAGGGCGAGGTGGCCTCGTCGATGATCTCCTGGAGGATCGTGTTGATCTTGTCGCGCTCTGACAGGAGCTCGTCGAGGACGTGCTGTCCGAGGACGCTGCGCAGCGTCGTCTGTGCGATCTGCGACGTCGCGACCATGTAGTTCTCGACCTGCACGATTGCCCGCTCGGGATCGATGATCCGGAAGTACGCGACCGCGTTCACACGAACCGGCACGTTGTCCTTGGTGATGACCTCCTGCGGCGGGATGTTGAGCGTCACCGTCCGCAGGTCGACTCGCACCATCTTGTCGATGATCGGAATGAGCAGGAAGAGGCCCGGCCCCTTGGGCGGCGAGTGCAGCCGGCCGAGTCGGAAGATGACGCCGCGCTCGTACTCGCGCGCCACCCGCACCGACAGCGCAAGCAGAAGCAGCAGGATGATGACGACGGCGGCGACAGCGATGAGGGCGACGTTCATCGGGCTCCTTTCCGGCCGGGCAGTGTCATCCTACGAGGAGGCGGCCACGGCTGCGGGCTCCTCGACCGGTGACACCTCCAGGACGAGGTCCTCACCAACCTGCTCGACCCGGACGTACTCGCCGGGAGCGATGGGCTCGCCGTCGGTGTGGGCCTTCCAGATCTCCCCGTGGACCCGGATGAGGCCTGTCGGGTCGAGGGCTCGGTGCACGACGCCGATCTCGCCGATCATTTCCTCCCGCCCGGTCTTCTTGGGCGCGCGGCGCGCCCGGATGGCCTTGGTGACGACGATCGCGGTGACGAGCGCCAGCGTCCCGCCGACGGCGAGCGCGACCCAGATGGACACCTGGTAGCCCTCCCCGGCCGGGTCGAAGAGCATGAGCGAGCCGACCACGAAGCTCACGCCTCCGGCCAGTGCGAGGGCGCCGTGGCTCGGCACGAAGGCCTCGGCCGCGAAGAAGCCCGCGGCGAGGAGCATGAGCAGGAGCCCGGCCCAGCTGACCGGGAGGACCTGCAGCCCGAACAGACCGATGATGAGCGAGATGACGCCGACGGTGCCGGGCAGGATGAGGCCGGGGTTGAGGATCTCGATCGTGATTCCCAGCACCCCGATCGACATCAGGAGGACGATGATGTTCGGGTCGATCAGCGTGTCGAGGATGCGCTTCCACAGCGACATCTCGACGGTGTCGACAGTCGCGCCGGCCGTGTTCAGGACGAAGCCCTTCGGCTCGGTGCGCATGCCGTCGATCTCGTTCAGCAGGCTCGGTAGGTCGGGCGCGACGACATCGACGACGTTCTCCTCGAGAGCCTCCTGGGCGCCGAGGTTGGCCGCCGACCGCACCGCCTGCTCGGCCCAGTCGCCGTTGCGATCGTGGGTCTCCGCCAGCTCGCGGGCGTAGGCGGCCGCGTCGTTGATCACCTTCCGGCGCAGGTCACCCGGAATCTCGCCGCCGCCGACCGCCACCGGGGTGGACGAGCCGATGTTGGTCGCGGGCGCCATCGCTGCGACGTCGGCGGCAAGCGTGATGAAGGCGCCGGCAGACGCCGCACGCGACCCGGGCGGATACACGTAGACGACCACGGGGACGTCCGCGTCGAGCTCCTTCTTGATGATCGCGCGCATGGACGAGTCGAGCCCGCCCGGCGTATCCAGCTCGATCACGACGGCGTCGTAGTCCTCGCGCTCCCCGCGCTCGATCGCGTCGATCACGTAGTCCTGCGTGACCGGATTGATGTCGTTCTCGAGCACGACCGCGAGAACGCGCGGCGCTGTCTCCTGGGCGGCCGCGCCCCCTGAAAGCGCGAGCACCGTTCCGAGAAGGGCAAATGTGAAGAAAAGACCCCGCAAGCGCGGCACTTGGGTGTAAAGATTCTATCAGCGTCGTGCCGATGCCCTTGAGGACGCAGGAGACCTCTGATTCGGTACGAAGGAGCCCGACGCCTCTGATGAGCTTCCGCCGCCCGCTCATGCTCGTGGCAGTGCTCGCCGTGATCGCCCCGGGCACGGCAGCCGCGCAAGACGTTCGCGTCGTCGTTCGCGACGTCCCGCTGGCCGCCGCCCGCGCTTCGGTCGCGCGCTCGGCGCCCCTCAGCTTCAACATGGTCGGAGTCCACTGGCAGGGCTCGGGCCAGGTCTGGTTCAGGACGGCCGACCGGCCGGGCCGGTTCGGGCCCTGGCGACCCGCTCAGCCTGAGGGTGAGGACGCGCCGGACGCCGGAAGCGCCGAGCTCGCAGAGAGCGCGGGCTGGGAGATCGGCAACCCCTGGTGGACGGGCGACGCCCGGTGGATCCAGTATCGGATCGTCGGCTCGGTCACCCGACTGCGCGCCTTCTTCGTCGACAGTCCCGTGACGGCCGCCGACCGTGCGCGCGCGGCATCCTCGCGGACTGCCGCGTCCGTGTCGACCGTGAGCGCGGGCCCCGCGCCGCAGCCTCCGATCGTGCGGCGCTCCGCCTGGGGCGCGGACGAGTCCATCGTCCGCGACGCACCTGCCATCGCCGAGCGCCTTCGCTTTGCTGTCGTGCACCACACGGCCGGCTCGAACAGCTACTCCGCGGCCGAATCGGCCGCGATCGTGCGCGGCATCCAGCGTTACCACGTGCTCAGCAACGGCTGGGACGACATCGGCTACAACTTCCTCGTCGACAAGTACGGTCGTGTCTTCGAGGGCCGTGGCGGTGGGATCGCGGAGAACGTGGTCGGCGCGCACGCAGGCGGCTTCAACACCGGCAGCGTCGGGGTCTCGGTGATCGGGACCTACGAGTCGACGACTCTTTCGGCCGCGGCCCGCACCGCTCTCCAGAACCTTCTGGCCTGGCGGCTCGACGTGGGCCATGTCTTTCCGCGAGGGCTGGTGGACACGATCTCTGCAGGGAGCTCCCGTTGGGACGCGGGGACGCACGTGCGCCTCCGTGCCGTCTCGGGTCACCGCGACACCAGCTACACGAGTTGCCCCGGCAACACGATCTACGGCCAGCTCGGGTCGATCGCCCGGAAGGTCACCGGCATCGGCCTGCCCAAGCTCTGGGGCCCCGAGGCCGACGGGATAGTCGGCGGGCCCGTCCGCTTCACGGCGAGGCTGTCCGCTGCGCGCCCGTGGACGGTCGAGGTGAAGGATGCCGCCGGGACGGTGGTGGCCCAGGGCAGCGGCAACGGCACTGCTGTCGACTGGACCTGGGACGCGAGCGCGGTACCGATCGCCTACTACACCTACACGATCAGCGCCGGTCCGAATGTCAGGCCCTCGACGTTGCCTGTTCCCGGCCCGCCCCCGCTCGCCGTAACGGGCCTCAAGGCCACGCCGCGCGCGCTGACCCCGAACGGGGACTGGAGCGGCGAGCTCAGCACGATCGCCTTCGGCCTGACCCGCCGTGCGACCCTCCAGGTGCGCGTGGTGAGCACGGCGAGCGGAACCGTCGTCAGGACGCTGCTCGCGAGCTCGCTGCGGCCCGCCGGCGTGCGGACTCTCAGCTGGGACGGGAAGACAGCCGGCGGTGCGATCGTCGCCGACGGCGACTACCGCATCGAGGTGTCCGCAGAGGATGGGTCCGAGCAGGTGACCCGGTCCGTCGGCGTCGTCGTCGACCGGACCCTCGGAGGAGTAGCGATCGCGCCGGCGGTGCTCTCGCCGAACGGCGACGGCCGTGCCGAGCCGCTCGAGATCAGCTATGCGCTCACGCGCCAGGCGGCGGTGAAGGTTCAGATCCGGCGGGGGACCACGCTGCTCGCGACCGTGCTCAACCAGTCCCAGGCGGCCGGCCCGTACACGGTCTCGTGGAACGGCCGGCGCGGCAACGGGACGAGGGTCACGGACGGCGCCGTCAGCGCGCGCGTCCTGGCGACCACGTCGCTGGGAACGCGGTCGCTGTCGCTGCCGGTCCGGCTCGACACGACTCGGCCCGTGGTCCGGGTGCTCTGGTTGAGGAGAGTGAACGGAGTGACGCGGCTTCGCTTCAGCCTGAGCGAGGCGGCGACAGTCCGAATCTTCTACGGGCACGCCACCTGGAGCGACGGCGACGACATCGTTCGCCCGCGCCGCGCCGGCGAGCACGTTTTCTCGCGACGCGTCAACGCAGCTGTTGTGCGCATCGTCGCGACGGACAAGGCGTTGAACCGCTCGGCCGTGATCTACCCGGCCCGGAACCGCTAGCGCTCGAAGAGCACCTCGCCGCTCTCGACGAGGCGGCGCTCGCCGGCGATCTCGACCGCGAAACGACCCTGGCGGTCGACTCCGACCCCGACCCCGGCCTCCCCGTCCACGAGCACCCGGCGCCCGCGGAGGAAGTCCCGCGCGCCCAGGCCCTCGAAGATCGCCGCCAGGCCTCCTTCCTGCCAGAGGTCGTAGGCCTGCTCCAGCCTCAGCAGGAGATCCGCGAGGATCGGGGCCCGCACGCGCCGAACTCCGTCGCTCGTGTAGAGCGAGCCTGCAGCTACGGTCGCGTCGGCAGGAAGCTGCTCGCGGGTCTGGTTGACGTTCAAGCCGATGCCGAGGACGACGAGTCCGTCGGCGGCCTCCGCGAGGACGCCGGCCACCTTGCGTCGGTTGACGAGCACGTCGTTGGGCCACTTGATCTGGGCCGCGAGGCCGGTCGCGGCCTCGACGGCCTCGGCCGCGGCCAGCCCGCCCACCAGCGAGAGCTCGGCGATCGGTCGCTCGGCGGGCGGCTCGAGCAGGACGGAGGCGAGGATGGCCGTACCGGGAGGCGCGACCCAGCTGCGTCCGAGTCGCCCCCGCCCGGCCGCCTGCTCGTCGCAGACCGCGACGGCCCCCTCGCCGAGGCCGCGGTCGAGCAGGCGCTGGGTGGATTCGCAGGCGTCCTGATAGAGAAACGGGCGTCCGAAGCGGCCGCTCAGGAGGGGTTCGACCGTCTCCGGTGTCAGCGCGTCGGCCATCCGCGGATCTACACTAACGTTGCCGTGCAACCAGCTGCCGCGCCCGCCCGTCAGACCGAGCAGGAGACGCCCTCCCGGCGGATCATTGCGTACCGGAAGCTCAGCGACGTGGACCTCGTCAGCAAGGCACGAAACGGTGACGGACGGGCACTCGACGCACTCGTCGAGCGGCATGCGCCTCGCGTGAACCGGCTGGCGGCGCAGTTGATGGGCGATCTCGAGGAGGCGCGGGACGCCGCGCAGGAGTCGCTCGTGAAGCTGTGCACACGCCTGCGCCAGTTCCGCGGCGAGTCCCAGTTCGCGACCTGGCTCCACCGTCTGGTCGTGAACACGTGCCGGGATCGCCTCGCGCGCCAGCGGATCCGCCAGACGGAGCCGCTCTCGCTCGAGGAGGAGCCGGCGGGCGAGGAGAGCGATCCCTCGCGCGCCGTGATTCTGGCGGACAAGCGCCGCGAGCTGGCAGCCGCTCTCGCACGCCTAACCCCGAACCAGCGCCTTGTCGTCGTTCTCCGGGACGTCTTCGGGATGACGTACGAGGAGATCTCTCGCGTTGCGAGCATGCCGGTCGGGACGGCGAAGTGCTACGTGCACCGGGCGAGGGCCCGGCTGCGCGTGCGGCTGGAGGAAACGGCGAGCGGGTGAACCGGCCTAGGTGAGCTTCACTCCGCCCCTCGGCCGGCGGGAGATCGAGCAGATCCTCCCCCACCGCGATCCGTTTCTGCTCCTCGACGAGGTGGTCGAGCTCGAGCCGGGAGCCCGTGTCGTCGCACGCAAGCTCGTTCGCGAGGACGAGTGGTACCTGGCCGGGCACTTCCCGGGCCGTCCGATCATGCCGGGCGTGCTCATGGTCGAAGCGATGGCGCAGGCGGGCGCCGTTGCCGCGCTCTCTGCCGAGGAGAATCGCGGCAAGCTGGCCTTGTTCGCGGGCATCGACGACGTGCGCTTCAAGCGGATCGTCGTGCCGGGAGACGAGCTGGAGCTGACCTGTGAGCTCGAGCGCGTGCGCGGCCCGGTTGGCCGTGGCAAGGCGACTGCGACCGTGGGCGGGCAGCTTGCCGTGCGCGGGACGCTGATGTTCGCCGTCACGGAGGAGCCCGCGTGATCGCCAACGTCTCCGGGAACGGGATCACCGTGGGGCTGACCGGGGTCGGCGCCTACGCGCCGGAGAGGGTGCTGACGAACGCCGACCTCGAGGTGATGGTGGACACCACCGACGAGTGGATCGTCACACGCACCGGGATCAGGGAACGCCGTATCGCCGCGCCCGAGGAGGCCGCGAGCGACCTGGCCCTCCCGGCGGCCCGGAAGGCGCTGGAGCAGGCCGGCGTCGCCCCGGAGGACCTCGACCTGGTCATCGTCGCCACGGCCACTCCGGACATGCTCTTCCCGGCGACGGCCGCGCTCGTGGCGGACACGCTCGGTGCGAAGAACGCTGCGGCCTACGACCTTCTCGCCGGGTGCACCGGCTTCGTCTACGCGCTCTCGCAGGCCTACGGAGCCGTGGCGACGGGTCTGTCGAAGCGGGCGCTCGTCGTCGGTGCCGAGGTGCTCTCGAAGATCACGAACTGGCAGGACCGCTCGACCTGCATCCTCTTCGGGGACGGCGCGGGCGCGGCGGTGGTCCAGCCGATTGCCGAGGGCGGCATCATCGGCTTCGAGCTCGGTGCGGACGGCTCGGGCGGGCTCGACCTGTGCGTGCCCGCCGGAGGCTCGCGGCAGCCGGTGTCGACCGGACGTGCTGGAGGAGGAGCTCCAGTTCATCAGGATGAACGGGGCGGAGGTCTTCCGCTTCGCCACCCGCGTGATGGTCACGTCGGCAGAGGAGCTCCTGGCCGTCTGCGGCGCGACCATCGACGACGTCGACTTGTACGTCCCGCACCAGGCGAACAAGCGGATCGTCGACCACGCGGTGAAGAATCTGGGCCTCGACCCGGACAAGGTGCTGATGAACATCGACCGCTACGGAAACACGTCGTCGGCCTCCATCCCGATCTGCCTCGCCGAAGCCCAGGCGGCAGGGCGGCTGGAGGAGGGGACGCGCGTGCTGATGAGCGCGGTCGGCGCCGGCCTCACCTGGGGCTCGGTCTACCTGACGTGGACGACGAGCGGTGGAGAGTAGGAGAGGACTATGAAGATCGCATTCTGCTTCCCTGGCCAGGGTTCGCAGGACGTTGGCATGGGGCGCGCCATCGCGGAGGAATTCCGCGAGGCACGGGCGGTGTACGACGAGGCGTCGGAGGCCGTCGGCTTCGACGTCGCGAAGCTCTGCTTCGAAGGCTCCATGGAGGAGCTGACGCGCACCGAGCTGCAGCAGCCGGCGCTCGTCGCGACCTCGATCGCCTGCCTTCGGGCGGTGAGGACGATCGGGATCGAGCCGGACTACGTCATCGGGCATTCGGTCGGCGAGTACTCGGCGCTGGCGGCCGCCGACTCGATCGGAACCGGGGACGCCGTCGCGCTCGTGCGCGAGCGGGGTGAGGCGATGGCCGAGGCCGCGCGCGAGACCCCCGGTGCCATGGCCGCGGTACTCGGCCTCGATGACGAGATCGTCGAAGGGCTCTGCCTCTCGATCGAAGGCGTGTGGCCGGCGAACTACAACTGTCCGGGGCAGATCGTGGTGTCGGGCGAGAACGCCGCCGTCGATCGCCTGATCGAGCAAGCGGCGGCGCACGGGGCCCGTAAGGTCGTCAAGCTGCGCGTGAGCGGCGCCTTCCACAGCCCGCTCGTGGCTCAGGCCGCCGACCGCCTGAGGCCCGCCCTGACCAAGGCCGCCTGGCAGAACCCGTCGCCGCCGTTCATGTCCACCGTGACGGCGCGCTTCGAGGACGCGCAGCGCATGGGCACGCTGCTCGTCGAGCAGCTCACGGCGCCGGTCCGCTTCACGCAGGCGGTGGGCGGGCTGGTCAAGGACGGCGTCGGCATGTTCGTCGAGATCGGTCCCGGCCAGGTGCTGAGCGGTTTGCTGCGCCGCTGCGACCGCTCCCTGCGGACCATCTCGGTCAGTGACCCCGAATCGCTCCGCAAGCTCCAGGAGCAGCTCTCCGCCGCCTAGACGTGCCCGGGTTCGCTTCACTCGACGGCAAGGTCGCTCTCGTCACGGGGGGCTCGCGCGGCATCGGCGCCGCCATCTCGCGCGAGCTCGCACGCGCGGGAGCCAGGGTCGCGGTCAACTACCGCTCGGGGCAGGAGGCGGCCGCGGCCGTCGCGGGCGAGATCGGCGGCATCGCGGTGGCGGCGAATGTCGGTGACCCGGCCGAGGCGCAGGCGCTCGTCGAGCGCGTCGAGGCCGAGCTCGGGGACCTCGACGTCCTCGTCAACAACGCCGGCATCACGCGGGACACGCTGATCGCCCGCATGAGCGACGAGGACTGGGAGGAGGTCATCGAGACGAACCTGCGCGGCACCTTCAACACCTGCCGCGCGGTCTCCCGCAAGATGCTCCGCCGCCGTACCGGGGCGATCGTGAACCTGACGAGCGTCGTCGGGCTGCACGGCAACCCCGGCCAGGCCAACTACGCGGCCTCCAAGGCCGGCATCATCGGGCTCACGAAGGCATTGGCGCGCGAGCTCGGCGTCCGCGGTGTGCGGGTCAACGCCGTCGCGCCCGGCTACATCACGACCGAGCTCACGGAGGTCCTCTCCGAGGAGGTGACCGGGATGATCCTCGCCAACACCCCGCTCGGCCGGCTCGGATCGCCGGAGGACGTGGCCGCTGCGGTACGCTTTCTGTGCTCTGACGAGGCCGCGTTCATCACGGGCGACGTGCTGCTCGTAGACGGCGGATTGGGGATGTAGCGATGGCTTCGGTCAATGGACGCAGGCGGGTCGTGATCACGGGCATGGGTGCTGTCACGCCGCTCGGCAACGACGCCGAGACGTTCTGGGAGAACCTTGTGGCCGGCAAGGGGGGCGCGGGCCCGATCAGCGCGTTCGACCCGTCCGAGTACGCGGTCCATTTCGGCTGCGAGGTGAAGGACTTCGACCCGACGGTCTGGATCGAGCACCGCAAGGCACGGCGGATGGACCGCTTCACGCAGATGATCCTCGCCGCGGCGCGGATGGCCGAGCAGGACTCCGGCTTCGAGATCGAGCCCGAGACGGAGCGCACCGGGGTCTCCGTGGCGACGGGCATCGGCGGGCTGCAGAGCTTCCAGGACTGCTACGACCAGCTGCTCGAACGCGGGCCCGGACCGCGTCAACCCACTTTCCATCACGGCGATCATTCCCAACATGGGCGCCGCCTGGGTCTCCATGGAGCTGGGGACGCGCGGGCCGCTCACGTCGGAATGCACCGCCTGCGCCGCCTCCAACATGGCCATCGGCGAGGCGATGGACGCCATCCGCTTGCAGCGTGCCGACGTCATGTTCGCCGGCGGCACCGAGGCGGGGATCACCAAGGTCGGCATCGGCGGGTTTTCGGCGATGCGCGCCCTCTCGCGCCGCAACGACGACCCGGCGCGTGCAAGCCGCCCGTTCGACGCCGAGCGCGACGGCTTCGTCATGGGCGAGGCGGCGGGACTCGTCGTGCTCGAGGAGCTCGAGCACGCGCGCAAGCGCGGGGCGAAGGTCTACGCCGAGCTGATCGGCTACGGCCTCTCCTCCGACGCCCAGCACATCACGGAGCCCGACCCGACCGGCCGGCATCCGGCCCGGGCGATGACCATGGCCATGGAGGACGCCGGCATCACCGGTGACGAGATCGACTACATCAACGCGCACGGGACGTCGACGCCGATCGGCGATGCCAGCGAGACCCGGGTGATCAAGGTCGCGTTGGGCGAGGAGAAGGCCCGCAGGACGCCGATCTCGTCCACGAAGGGCGCCACCGGCCACTGCCTCGGCGCCTCCGGCGCGATCGAGGCGATCGCCTCCACGCTCGCCGTCCAGCGGGACGTGGTGCCCGCCGACGATCAACTACGAGGTCCCGGACCCGGAGTGCGACCTCGACTACATCCCGAACGAGGCGCGCGAGTGGAAGACCGACGTCGCGCTGTCGAACAACTTCGGCTTCGGCGGGCACAACGCCTGCCTCGTGATCAGGAAGTTCACCGATTAGTTCTCACGAGCGCTGGGCCACGTTCGACTGCTACGGGACGCTGGTCGACTGGAACGGTGGGATCGGCCGTGAGCTCGCCCGGCTGTGGCCGGACGAAGACGCCGACCGGCTGCTCGAGCGCTACCACGAGATCGAGCCACGCGTCGAGCTGGAGGGCTCCCTGCCGTACCGCGAGGTGCTGCGACAAGCGCTGATCCTGCTCGCCGAGAGCGAAGGCCTCGAGCTTCCCGGGGAGGAGGAGTACGTGCTCGCCGACTCCCTTCCAGGCTGGCCTGTCTTTCCCGAGGTTCCGGGCGCCCTCGCCGAGCTTCGGGCGCGTGGATGGCGGCTGGTGCCGCTCTCCAACACGGACCCCGACCTACTCGCGGCCTCCATGGAGGCGATCGGCGTGCCCTTCGACGGAGCGATCGTCGCGGGCGAGATCGGCTCTTACAAGCCTGCGCACGGGCACTGGCGGGCATTCGACGCGCGCTTCGGCGCCGAGCCGGGTCGCCATGTCCACGTGGCCGCGAGCCTCTTCCACGACATCGCGCCCGCGCAGGAGCTGGGCCTTCCGGCCGTCTGGATCAACCGTCTGGACGAGACGAGCGACCTGCCGCGGGCTGCCGAGCTGACCGACCTGTCACGCCTTCCCGAGACGCTCGACGCGATCGTCCCCGCTGAGCCCGCGTCCGGGTAGCCTGGGCTCGATGTCGCGACTCCGGGCACGCTGCCCCGATTGCAGGACCCTGACCGCCGTCGCCCTCGACGAGGGCGAGTACGAGTGTCACTCCTGCGGCCGGACGTTCGCGGCCGGCCTGGTGCGCGTTCCGCGCGCCTGGGGCGACGGAGGCGAGTCGATGGCGGAGGCCGCCTACCTCGAGCTTCCCTACCCGGAGACTGCGGTCGTGGACGAGGACTCCCTGACCGAGCAGAACCTCGCGCTGGCGGCCGCCCTGCCCGAGAGGCCGCTCGTCCTCGGCGGCTGCTGCTGCTCGCACGTCGGGGCGGTGGAAGGGCTGGCCACGCGTTTCGACCGCCTCGCAGTGGTCTGGTTCGACGCGCACGGCGACCTGAACACGCCGGAGAGCTCCCCGAGCGGGAACCTCTGGGGCATGCCGCTGCGAATGCTGATCGACTCCGGCACCGTGCACCCTGCGGACGTCGTCCTGATCGGCGCGAGGAACCTCGATCCGCCCGAGGTGGAGTTCATCGCCGCGAGCGGCCTCCGGACCGGCGAGGGCGAGCTTGGCGCTGCGCTGGAGGGAGCCGACGCTGTCTACGTCGCCTTCGATGCGGACGTCCTCGACCCGGACGACGACGTGATCTGCTTCATGCCCGAGCCGAGCGGCTTCACCGTCGTCGAGGCGGCTGTCATGCTCCGCCGGATCGCTGCCGAGCGCCCCGTGGCGGGGGCCGGTCTCACCGGTCTCGGCCCGGCGCCCGAGAACGTCGCCCCGGTCGCGCGCCTCGCAGGCGCCCTGGGCCTCTGAGCAGCTCGGACGCGGGAGGCGAAGCCCGTAAGATGGCGGCCATGGAGAGCCGCGTCGACGTGACCGTCGAGAATCGCGAGGCGGAGCCGGCGGCAGACGGGAAGCGGCATCCCAATACGTGCCCCCGCTGTCATTCGCACTACCGCGACGACGAGCTCGAGCAGACGCTGCGCGTCTGCCCGCAGTGCAGCCACCATTTCCCCGTGGGGGCGCGGGAGCGGATCGCGCAGCTCGCCGACCGAGGCACGTTCGCCGAAGAGGACGCCGGCCTTCGCTCCGCTGACCCGCTGAACTTCTTCGACCTGCGCGCCTACACCGACCGCCTGGCCGAGGCCGAGGTGGCGACCGGGCTCGGCGACGCGCTGATCGCCGGCGGTGCCGCGATCGAGCGGCGCCCGTGCGAGCTCGCAGTCATGGACTTCGCCTTCATGGGCGGCTCGATGGGCAGCACGGTCGGCGAGAAGTTCGCCCGCGCCTGCGATCGCGCGGCGTCGCGCCGCGTTCCGCTTGTCTGCGTCACCGCTTCCGGAGGCGCCCGCATGCAGGAGGGCATCCTCTCGCTCATGCAGCTTCCGAAGACTGTCTGCGCCGTCGACGAGCTGCACGAGGCACGCTCTGCGTTCATCGCCGTCATGACCCACCCGACGACCGCGGGCGTCCTGGCGAGCTTCGCCAGCCTCGGCGACGTGATCGTCTCGGAGCCGGGCGCGCTCCTCGCCTTCACCGGCCCCCGCGTCGTCCAGCAGACCACGCGCGAGAAGCTCCCTGAGGACTTCGGCCTGGCCGAGTCGAATGCGCGCTTCGGGCACGTCGACGCGATCGTCCCGCGCGCAGAGCTCCGGCCGTTCGTCGGCCGGCTCCTCGCGATGTTCGTGAAACCGCAGTGACCGAAACCCCCTCGAGCCAGGTGGAGCAGCTGAAGCTGAAGGAACGGCTGGCGAAGCTGCGGGACCTTCCCCTTCTGCGCGGCGTCGGTGTCTCGGGCGAGCTCTCCAGGCTCAAGCGACAGCTCGACCGGATGGCCGCAGAGCCGAGCGAGGACGAGGTCTGGCAGGCGGTCGAGCTGGCCCGGCACCAGGACCGGCCGTACACGCTCGACTACGTCGAGCGGATGTGCGAGGACTTCGTCGAGCTTCATGGAGACCGCTCGTTTGCCGACGATCCGGCGATCGTCGCCGGGCTCGCGCGCTTCGACGCGCGCACGGTCGTGCTCGTCGGCCACCAGAAGGGCCGGGACATCCGCGAGCGCACGCACCGCAACTTCGGCATGACCTATCCCGAGGGCTATCGAAAGGCCATGCGTGCGATGGAGCTCGCCGACCGCCACCGCTTCCCGGTCCTCACGCTCGTCGACACCCCCGGCGCCTACCCGGGCGTCACCGCGGAGCAGCATGGGCAGGGAGGTTGGATCGCGCGTTGCCAGCTGGCCATGGCGCGGCTCGGCGTTCCCAGCGTGACGTGTGTCATCGGCGAGGGCGGCTCGGGCGGTGCCGTGGCCATCGCCGTCGCCGACCGGGTGTTGATGCAGGAGAACGCCATCTACTCGGTCATCTCACCGGAGGGGTGCGCGGCGATTCTCTGGCGTGACGCCGGCGAGGCGAAGAAGGCCGCGGCAGCCTTCAAGCCCGACGCCAGGCACTGTCTCGAGCTCGGCGTCATCGACGCGATCGTCCCGGAGCCGCCGGGAGGCGCGCACACGAATCACGACGAGGCTGCCGTCCTCCTCGCCGAGTCGGTCAGAACCACGCTCGCCGAGCTGGATCCGCTCGATTCCGGCGAGCGCAGGCGTGCGCGGAGGCGGAAGTTCCGCGCCATGGGCGTCTACCTCGACTAGAGGTCGAGAGCCCAGCAATCCACAGCGTCCACAGGGTTATCCCCCGCAACCTGTGACCGCTGCCTGAGACAAAAAAGGGGCCGGCAAAGCCGGCCCCCGGTCTGCCAACCCCCCGGTCGGCAAGCGTGAGTCGTGTGGTTCCTACCCACATCCCACGGCGGTCCAAACGCGGGCATCCTTCCACCATGGCGCGACTCCGGGAGTACGAGCGCAAACGGGCCAGGGGTGCGACGCCCGAGCCGTTCGGGGGGAGGTCCCGGGCCGGGAACCCGATCTTCGTCGTGCAGCGGCACGACGCGCGGCGGCTTCACTACGACTTCCGGCTCGAGCGTGACGGCGCCCTCGCGAGCTGGGCCGTCCCCAAGGGTGTCCCGCTCGAGCCGGGCCAGCGCCACCTCGCCGTCCACGTGGAAGACCACCCGCTCGACTACGCGGGCTTCGCGGGGGAGATCCCGGCCGGCCAGTACGGGGCCGGGACGGTCGAGATCTGGGACCGGGGGACGTACGAGCTGCTCGAGGAGAAGCCCGACGGCGGCTTGACAGTCAGGCTCGAGGGCGATCGCCTTCGGGGGACGTGGACGCTCGTCCCGGCGAAGCTCGACGGCAACGAGAAGAACTGGCTGCTGGTTCGCAAGCGGGACGAGTCGGTTCGAGGGGCGAGACCGAAGCCCACGCTCGCCCCGATGCTCGCCACTCTGGCCGACGCCGTTCCTTCCGGGCCGGAATGGCTCCACGAGGTGAAATGGGACGGCTATCGCGCGCTTGCCTTCGTGTCGGGCGGGGAGGCGAAGCTCGTCAGCCGGCGTGGCCTCGACTTCACGGAGCGCTTTGCCTCCGTCGCCGGCGCGGTCGAGCGCACCGCGCGAACCCCGGACTGTGTCCTCGACGGCGAGGTCTGCGCGCTCGACGAGCGGGGCCGCTCCAGCTTCTCCGTCATGCAGCAGGGCTCAGGACCGCTCGTCTACTACGTCTTCGACATCCTGGAGGTCGACGGCGAGCTGGTCCTCGATCTGCCGCTGATCGAGCGCAGACAGCGGCTCGAGGGCCTGCTCGACCTCCGCGACGGAGTCGTTCGGCTCTCGGAGGCCTTCGATGACGGCCAGGCACTCTACGACGCGGCCAAGGTGCAGGGGCTCGAGGGCGTCGTCTCCAAGAAGAGGGCGTCGCGCTACCAGCCGGGCCGGCGAACGCGCGACTGGCTCAAGGTGAAGACCCACCACGAGCAGGAGTTCCTCGTCGCCGGCTACACGAAGGGCAAGGGACGGCGCGCAGGCGGGTTCGGCTCCCTCGTCCTTGCCGTCATGCGCGGTAAGGAGCTGGAGTACGTCGGCAACGTCGGCACCGGCTTCACCGAGGACGAGATCGAGCGGCTGCTCGCCAGGCTCCGTCCGCTGGAGTGTAAGGCGGCGCCCTTCCGGGCCGTCCCGAAGATGCCCAAGGTCCGCAGGGACGACGTCGTCTGGGTCGAGCCGAGACTCGTCGTCGAAGTCGAGTTCGCCGAGTGGACGCACGACGGCCGCCTGCGGGCTCCGGTTTACAAAGGACTGCGCGAGGACAAGGAGCCGGGCGAGGTGCGTCGCGAGGAACCGCTCCCCACCGAGCTCCGCCGCGGGAAGCGCGCGCTCAAGCTCTCCAACCTCGACAAGGCGTTCTGGCCCGAGGAAGGGATCACCAAGGGCGACCTCATCGCCTACTACCGCGACGTCGCCCCCGTGCTCGTCCCTCATCTGCGCGACCGGCCGTTCACGATGAAGCGCTACCCCGACGGGTGGCAGGGGAAGCACTTCTTCCAGAAGGACGCGCCCTCGCACATGCCCGACTGGATCCCGACTTTCGAGTACCGGTCGACCTCCCGCGCGACGCGCGAGAAGCGGACGCTCCGCTACCCGCTGGTCAACGACGACCTCGCGCTCCTCTGGATGGTGAACATGGGTTGCATCGACCTGAACACCTGGTACTCGCGGGTCGACAAGCCCGCCCGGCCCGACTGGGTGCTCTTCGACCTCGACCCCTCCCCGGACGTCGGCTTCGCCGAGGTCGTGCAGGTCGCGCTTCTGATCAAGGAGGTGCTCGACGCGCTCGGGCTCGCAGGCTTCCCCAAGACGAGCGGTGCCGACGGCTTCCACGTCCTCGTCCCCATCGCGCGCCGCTACACCTACGAGCAGACGAGGGAGTTCGCCGAGATCATCGCCGGGACGCTCGCACGCCTCCACCACGGGCTCGTCACGACCGAGTGGTCGAAGGCGAAGCGGCGCGGAGTCCTGGTCGACGCAAACCAGAACGGAGAGGGCAAGACGATCGCGTCCGTGTACTCGGTGCGCCCACGCGCCGGAGCGCCTGTCTCGACGCCGCTCCGCTGGGAGGAGGTCACCGAGAACCTCGACCCGGTCGACTTCACGATGGAGGTCGTTCTCGGCCGCCTCGAGCAGGACGGCGACCTCTACGAAGGCGTGCTGACGACTCGCCAGTCGCTCGGCAAGGCCCTCAAGGAGCTGCGTTGAGGCTTGAGAGCGTCGTGGCTGAGCTCGATGCGTATTTCCGCGTGCCCGACGTCCGGAACGACGATTGGTCGGGCATCTTCGAGCTCCTCTATCCGGACCCGTACTGGCGGGACTTCACCGAGCCAGGCTATGAGGGGCTCTGGAACGGCCTGGTCGTGCGTGGCGGTGCGACGGTTGAGGCGGCGGTGACGTGCGTCTTCCCGAGTGACGAGATCATCGCCCGCCTCGCCCCGCAGACACTGCTCTTCTCGGAGCACCCGATCGCGTTCGAGAACGACCTCACCGGCTTCGGCCCACTCGCGCGGGAGAGCTTCGAGCGGCTCGCGGAGTCCGGCTCGAGCTTCTATCACGTGCACGCGCCTCTCGACCAGCATGCGGAGATCTCGCCTTCGAGGCTGATCGCCCAGGCGCTCGGGCTTGGAGAGCTCGAGGAGTACTTTCCGATCGCGGAGGGGCTTGCGGGCGGAGCCGCGGTGATCGGCGAGAGCCAACTCACTCTGGACGAGCTGGCGGCCCGTCTGAGCGCCGCGCTCGGTCCTGAGGTGCCGGTCGACATCGTCTCACGCTCGCGCGTTGGGGCCGGGCGGGTCGCTGTGGTTGCCGGCGGCGGGGCGGACCGGGCGATCCTCGAGGCGTCGCTGGAGCGCGGCTGCACGACCTACGTGACCGGGAACGCCGCCACGCGCTGCCGGCTCGACTTCGTCCAGGAGGGCGTCCGCGCCTTCCGAGAGCTTGCTGATGAGCACGGCGTCGCCCTCGTCGACGGGACGCACTACGGGACGGAGAAGCCGCCACAGCTCGCGATGGTGCGGTGGTTCCAGCGCCTCGGACTGCAGGCGGAGTTCAGTCCCGGGCGACCTGAACGGGAGATCTGAGGAAACTCCACATTCGGCCGGCGGTCTCGAAGCCGAGGCGTGTGTAGAGCTCCTTCGGCCCGTCGCCGGCGTCCGTGACCAGGAACACGAGGTCGTGCCCGGTCGCCTCGGCCTCCTCGGCGGCGCGCAGGACGACGGCGCTCGCACGACCACGACCTCGATGCGCCGGGAGGGTGGCTACGTTCTCGACCTGTGCGACTCGCCCGTCGGAGTAGAGCTCGGCCGCGCTCACGGGAGCGCCCTCCACGTGAAACGCGAAGTAGCGCGCGTTCCCGGCAGTGCGATAGAGCGCTGCCGCGTCAAGCACCTCCCGAACGACCTCGTCGTCGGTCGCCCAGGGCTCGGCACGGGCGAGCTCCTCTCGGAGCTGGAACAGATCCTCCATCGTGACCTCGTCCACCTCCGACGTGTTCGCCCGGCGCTCGCCGCCTCCCCGGTAGACCATGATGGCGAAACGGTCGATGCGCCATCCGATGCGCCGGAAGAACGGCTCGAGGCTTGCGCCGACGGCTTCGTCGGGCACCACGATGCGCCGGTGAGCATGGCCGGCGTCGGTGTGCAGCAGCTCGGCCTCCGCCGCCAGCTCGCCGGGGTCGACTGGCTTTCCCCGGTCCACGAGGAGGTAGTTCATATCCCAGACCCGCGGGAAGGTGTCGTTGAAGTAGGCGCGGCCCGAGCGGAAGGGAACGATCCGCTCGGCGCAGCGAGCGCCCAGCGCCTCCTCGAAGGCGAGGGCCCGTTCGAGCTCGGTGGGCACAGAGAGAGCCTAGACGGCGATGCCGAGCGAAAGCGAAGCGTCTCGGGCGAGCACGCGCTCGAGCGCGCCGACACAGGCGGCGTCGAAGGCCGACCCGGTCTGCTCGTGGAGGAGCCCGATCGCCTTGTCGTGCGTCCAGGCGTCCCTGTAGACGCGGACGGAGAGGAGCGCGTCGTACACGTCGCACACCGTGAGGATGCGCGTCTCGATGTCGAGCTCCGCCGCGTCACGGCCGTTGGGATACCCGGTCCCGTCGAGCCGTTCGTGGTGATCGAGGACAAGCCGGCGCACGGCGTCTGAAAAGCCGCCGAGCTCGCCGAGGAGCTTGTGGCCCCATTCGGGATGCCGCTTGATGACCGCGAACTCCTCGTCGTCGAGCGAGTCGGGCTTCTTCAGGATCTCGTCGGGCACCGACAACTTGCCGATGTCGTGGAGCAGCCCGCCGGTGGCGAGCGTGCGGAGCTTGTTCGGCGCCAGCCCGAGCTCCTCCCCGACCTGGACGGCACGGAGCGCGACCCGGCGGGTGTGACCCTCCGTGTACTCGTCCTTCTCGGCCAGGCGAAGCGTCAGGGCGCGCACGCGGGCGCCGAGGAACGCATGCTCCGCCCGGACGAGCTCACCGGCCCGCGGCCCGCCGGTGAGCGAGCGCGAGGGCTGGGCCCGGCGCAGGTCGGCCGCGACGGGGATCGCGACGAAGAGGATCCCGAAGAGCTCGAAGACGTGGCCGAGCCACCAGCCGAGCTGCATGTAGTTCAGGACCAGGGCGCCGACGAGCGCGGTGGCGAGGAAGGAAAGGCCGACGACGACCAGCAGGTCGGCGCGGCGGCGTGTGAGGAGGAACGTGTTGACGGCACGGACGCCGAGGAAGGCGTAGAGGAGCGAGGCCGACGGCGAGCAAGGTGAGGGCGAGCGGGCCACCGGCCTCCGGCACCGGCGGAACGAAGTCGGGAACGAGCATGCCGACCGCTCCGACCAGAATGATCGAGCTCAGGAGGACGATCTGGAGGACGACGAGCCGGCGGATGCTCTGCGGGCGGTTCACCGACGGCAGGGCGGCCAGCGCGAGGACGGCTGCGCCGACCAGGAGGGTGGCGCCGCCCGTAAAGGCGACGACGCCGGTATAGCCGACGATCATGCCCGGCGTCGCGAGCCCGTGCAGTGCGAGCAGCGCCGCCATGGCCGAGAACGCCGTTCCGACGAGGACCGTGCGCGCGTCGCTGCGGCGGGCGCCGACGACTGTCAGGACGACGGCCGCCACGGTTGCGGCTGCGGCCGTGAAGCCGACGCCGTAGAAGTGGACGATGTCCCCGGGGTGGGCCATCCGCCGCCCGACGAGGATGAGCGTTGCGGCGGGGAGAGCGACACCGGCCGCGCAAACGAGGAAGGCCGAGGCAGTTTGTGCCCGCAGCAGCGATCTCATGGACGCTCTTATCGGCTGCGAAGCGGCTGTAGTTTACGGTCGGTTCTCCACGTCGCCGAGCGGCTCCGGCCGGCCCAGCATGGAGAGCTCGGCGATGTCGCGCCGGAAGAAGAGCGCGACCGTCCAGTCCGCCACCACGCGAAGCTTGCGGGAGGCGAGCGGAAGCTGGAAGAGGTGGTAGGTCCGCGTCACGAACCAGCCGAGGAACCCGCGCAGCCGAAAGCCCGGCACGTCGGCGATCCCCTTGTAGCGCCCGAGGGTCGCCACCTGGCCGAGCATGCGGTAGCGATACGGCTTGGCGTCTCCCTTCAGGTTCCCGGCGAGGCGCCGGGCCTGCCGAAGCGCGTGCTGGCAGGTCGGCGGGTCCGGGTGCTCCGGAGTCGCCTCGTTGGGGACGCGGGCGCAGTCCCCCAGCGCCCAGAGGTTTTCGCGCCCCTGCACGCGCAGCGTCGGCTCCACCACGACTCTGCTTCGCTCGTCCAGCGGCAGCCCGAAGTCGGCGAGGAGCGGGTGGGCCTTCACGCCGGCGGTCCAGACCAGCGTGTGCGTCTCGAAGCGCGTGCCGTCGGAGAGGACGGCTCCCTCCGCGTCCACGGACTCGAGGGTGGTCGAGACCCGGATGTCGACTCCGCGACCCGCGAGCTCGCGGGCCGCGTAGTCGCCGAGGCGCGGCGGGATCTCCGGCAGGATCTTGGGCGCGGCGTCGACGAGCACCCACCGCTGCGCTGCGCCCCGAAGCTCGGGGTAGTAGCGCAGCGCGTCGCGGACAAGGTCTGAGAGCTCGGCGAGTGCCTCCACACCGGCATAGCCGGCACCGACGAACACGAAGGTCAGGTGGCGATTCGTGCTCTCCGGGTCGGCCGCCGCCGCCTCCAGCTCCCGGAGAACGTGGTTTCGGAGGTAGATCGCGTCGGCCAGGGACTTGAAGCCCAGCCCGTGCTCGGCCAGCCCCGGGATCGGCAGGGCGCGCGTGACCGCTCCGAGCGCGAGGACCAGCTGGTCGTACGTCACGTCGACCTCGTTCTCCTCGGTGACGATGTGGACGGAGCGCGCCTCCTCGTCGAGGGCGGTCGCCGTGCCGAGGAGGAGGTCCGAGTGTGGGCACATGACGCGGAGCGGGACGACGACGTGGCGGGGCTCGAGCGTGCCCGAGGCGGCCTCGGGCAGCATCGGCGTGTAGAGCATGAAGTTCTCGGGACTGACGATCGTCGAGCCCGGGGAGCCGATCAGCCTGGCGACGTAGGCGCCCGCAAAGCCGCCGCCGAGGACGAGGGTGCCGCCGCGAGCCGCGCGAGCCGTCACGGCGCCAGTCATATCATCGGTCTGTGCAGATCGCGGTGATCGGAAGCGGGCCCGAGTGGGCCGAGGAGGCGGAGGAGGTCGGGCGGCTGCTCGCGGAGCGTGGCTGCGTGGTCGTCTCGCGGCGGTCTCGGCGAGGTGATGGAGGCGGCCGCCCGCGGGGCGAAGGAAGCAGGCGGGACCACCGTCGGAATCCTCCCGGGAGAGACCACCAGCGCCGCGAACCCCTGGATCGACTACGCGGTCGCGACCGGCACCGGCCATGCCCGCAACCTGGCGGTCGTCGCCTCCTGCGAAGCGGCGGTCGCCGTCGGCGGGCGGTGGGGCACGGCGTCCGAGATTGCGTACGCCAGGATGCTGGGGCGGCCGGTGGTCGTGCTCGGAGCAGGGCCAGGCGTCGAGGGCGACGGGGTCGAGCGGGCGGAGACCCCGGCGGAGGCCGTGGAGCTCGTGCTGGGACGGGTAGGAGCGCGGTAGCCCTGGCGCTCGAGATGCGCACGGAGTGCGAGCGCTGCGGGGCGCCGCTCGAGCCGGACGGCGAGGCGCGCATCTGCAGCTTCGAGTGCACGTTCTGCCCGGCTTGCACGGACGCGATGGCCTCGGTCTGCCCGAACTGCGGGGGCGAGCTCGTGCCGCGCCCGCGCCGTTCCGGCTAAAGGATTCCTCTCGCGCTGTCGAATCTTCGCCTGGTCGGCCTATGGTTCGGTGGCGCACACTTGTCAACGTCTCGATCTTCCTGATCGCGCTCGGGGCGGCCGCCCCTGCGCAGGGCGCCGTCAGCTGTCTCTTCGGCGGCAGTACGGCCACGGTGAGCATGACCGCGGCCGGCGATGCCGCCTCCATCGCCGTCGGAACGGGTGCCAACGCCGGACGGATCATGGTCGGCGTGACCGCATGCGGCGCCGCGACGACGGCGCTGACCGACACGATCGTCGTCAACGGGACGACGGGTGCCGAGACCGTGACGATCGACCTGAGCGGCGGCCAGTTTGCGCCCGGGCTGTCGGCCGAAGGCTCCGGCACGGCCGAGATCGAGTTCGTCGTCGATCTCTCCACGGGTGTCCAGGACCGGATCACGGTGATCGGAAGCGCCGGCTCCGACGTCGTCACGCTCGGAACGAGCGGCGTGAACCTGAACGGGGACAACGACTTCGACGTGACGCTGACCGGCGTCGAGCTCGGGACGATGACCGGGAGCGACGGTGCCGACACCCTCTCCGGAGCGGGAAGCGGCGTCACCGGCGCCCCGACCTTGCTCCTTCTGACCATGAGCGGCGACAGCGGCGACGACACGCTCACCGGCGGCCAGGGTGACGACACGATCACGGGCGGCACCGGGAGCAACGTCCTCTCCGGAGGCGCCGGCGACGACACGCTCACCGGCGGCCAGGGTGACGACACGCTCGCGGGCGAGGGCGGCGGCGACACGCTCACCGGCGGCCTGGGGAACGACACCTTCGACGAGGGCGCCGCACCGAATGGAACCGACACGATGGCGGGAAGCGGCGGCAACGACCTGGTCACGTACGGCGCCCGCGCTGCAGGTGTCTTCGTGACGATGGACGGCGTCTTCGACGACGGCGAGGTCGGAGAGTCGGACAACGTCGGCGCGGACATCGAGGACGCCATCGGCGGCGCCGGCGACAACGTCATGACCGGAAGCGGAAGCGCCAACGACCTCACGGGCGGCGTGGGCAACGACATCATCGACGGCGCAGGCGGGGACGACGCTCTCAACGGCGGCCTCGGCAACGATCGGCTCACCGGTGGGGCGGGGAACGACAACGTCTTCGGCGACGACGACGACGACACGATCCTGGAGGGTGCCGGCAACGACAACCTGCTCGGCGGTACCGGCGTCGACATCGACACGCTCGACTACTCGGGCGTCGCCGGAGGAGTCACGCTGACGCTGGGGGTCTCGTCGCCGCAGCCGACGGGCGGCGCGGGCGTGGACACCGTCTCGGGATTCGAGCACCTCACCGGCGGCAGCGGTGCCGACGTCCTCGGCGGGGACGCAGGCGCGAACACCCTTTCCGGCGGCGCGGGCAACGACACGATCCTGGGTGACGACGGCGACGACACGATTGCCGGCGACCTCGGGACGGACACGGTCGACTACTCCGGGCTGGGGACCGACGTCGCCGTCGTTCTCGGCCCCGCGAGCGGCGCGAGCCCCGGCTCTGCAGTCACGACCCTGGGAACGGACTCGCTGATCGGGATCGAGAACGCCACGGGCGGCGGCGGGAACGACAGCCTCACCGGCGAAGCCGGTGCGAACGTCCTCACCGGGAACGACGGGGACGACACCCTGGCCGGGCTGCGCGGGAACGACACGCTCGACGGCGGCGTCGGCTCGGACTCGTTGGACTACTCCGCCGCGGACGCCGGCGTCACGCTCAATCTCGCCAGCCTCGCCGCGCAGAACACGGGGGGTGCGGGAACGGACACGGTCCTGACCGCCGAAAACGTGACCGGCTCCGCGTTCGGGGACGTCCTCACCGGCACTGTCGGCGCCAACACCTTCGACGGCGGCGCCGGGATCGACACAGCCGACTATTCCTCCTCGACGCTCCACGTCAGCGTCGACCTCTCCCTCGCCGGCCCCCAGGACACGGGCAACGCAGGCATGGACACGCTGGTCGCCATGGAAAACCTCACCGGCGGCTCCGGCCGGGACCTCCTCGCGGGCGGGCCGGGAGCCAACGTCCTCACTGGCGGAGCAGGCAACGACACGCTGCTGGCCAGCGCCGGCGGGGACATCCTGGACGGCGGCACGGGCTCCGACACGGCCGACTACTCGGCGCGCCCGCCGGGTGTCGTCGTCAACCTGACGGCGGGGGCCGGCTCGAGCTCCGGCGACACGGACCTCATCATCGCGGTGGAGAACGCGACCGGAGGCACAGGCGCCGACGTGCTGACCGGCGACGGCGCGGTGAACGTCCTCGACGGCGGCGACGGCAACGACAGGCTCCGCGGCCTCGCCGGTGCGGACTCGCTCACCGGAGGCGCAGGCGCCGACACCGTCGACTACTCGACCTTCTTCCCGACGAACTCGCGAATCGGCGTGGTCGTCAACCTGTCGACCGGCGAGGCCGTCGGGGACGGCGCCGACTCGCTGGCCCAGATCGAAAACGTCAGAGGGTCCAGCTTCGACGACCGCCTGCTCGGAAACTTGCAGGCCAACACCCTGCAGGGCTCGGACGGGCGGGACTACATCTCCGGTGCGGGTGGGCAGGACGTCCTTCGGGGCGGCGACGACGCCGACACGATCCAGGCGCGTGACGGCGTCCGCGATCGGGTCTACGGCGACGCGGGCCGCGACCGGGCGCGGGTCGACCGCGGCCGCGACATCGTCCGCAGCATCGCGGTCTTCTTCTCCTAGCCGTTTGCGAGCATGCGGCGGAGGAGCGTCAGCGCTCCCGCCTTGTCCAGGAACTCGTTGAGGTTGCCGCACTTCGGGGACTGGACGCAGGAAGGGCAGCCGTCGGCGCACGGGCACCCCGCGAGCAGGCGCTCGGTGTCCCCGACCCAGCCCTCCAGCTCGTCGAACCCGCGGCGGGAGATCCCGACGCCGCCCGCGTGGCCGTCGTAGACGAAGACCGTGGGGCGCCCGGTCTGGAAGTGGAGGTTGGTCGACAGGCCGCCGATGTCCCAGCGGTCGCACATGGCCCAGAGCGGAAGGATGGCGATCATCGCGTGCTCGGCGGCGTGGAGGGAGCCGAGGAGCTTCGGCAGCGGCTCCAGGCCGTCGAGCTGCTCGTCGGAGGGCACGTACCAGATCGCCTCGGTCTCGAACGTGGACGGCGGCAGGTCGAGCGCGACCAGCTCCAGCGTCGCCTGGTCGCGGATCGACTTCCGCTGGTAGGCGACGACCTGCTCGGTGACGCTGACGCGGCCGAAGAAGACGTCCATCCCGAGCCGGCGGGCCGAGAGCTCGGCCTCCTCGATGGCGGTCGTCGTCTCCTTCTTCGCCTGTGTGTAGTAGTCGCCCGCGAAGGCCTCGACGACCGCCGCCCGGGTGCCCAGATCGAGCTCCAGGACGCGGTACGACTCTCCGAGGTGGAGGTACACGGCGCCCTCGTGGACCGTCGAGTAGGCGCGCTCACGCTCGACGAGCCCGAGGATCGAGCCGGTGGCCGCGTCGATGACCGCGATCGACTCCGGGCTCGCCGAGCGCAGCGCCACCCGTCCGGCCGGGTAGTCCTTGCCCGCCCACACGATCCCGGCCTTCGTCTTGCGCAGCTCTCCTCCGGCCACCAGCGCCTCCGCGCGCTCCAGAGCCGCGTCGCCCAGGGTCTCGCGGTCACGGTCGTCGAGCGGCGCTTCGAAGGCGGCCGAGAGCACGTGGCCGTCGAGGATGCGCGGGTTTGCGTGGTCGAGGATCGCTGCCTCGACGCGCCTGCCGAGCAGCGCCTCGGGCTCGCGCATGAAGAACTGGTCGAGCGCGTCCTCGCTGGCCACCAGCACCGCGAGCCCCTGGCTACGGCGGCCGGCACGGCCCCACTGCTGCCGCAGGCTCGCGACGGTGCCGGGGAACCCCACGGAGATCGCGCAGTCGAGGAGGCCGATGTCGATTCCCAGCTCGAGCGCGTCCGTCGCGGTGACGCCGAGGAGCTCGCCTTCGACCAGGCGACGCTCGATCTCGCGCCGCTGCGCGGGTGTGTAGCCGGCGCGATAGGGCGAAAGCCTGGCGGCAGTCTCGGCATCAAGCCGCTCGCTGGCAAAGCGGTGGATCAGCTCGGTCGCCTTCCGGCTCTTGGCGAAGCAGATCGTTCGCAGCCCGCGGGAGACCAGCTCGGCGAGCAGCCGCGCGCCTTCGCCCAGCGCGCTCGCCCGGAGCTGCAGCGGCTCGTCCAGCACTGGCGGATTCCAAAAGGCGATCGTCCGGGCCGCGCGCGGCGCCGCGTCGTCGGCGACCACGGTGGCCTCCAGCCCGAGGAGTGCCTCCGCGAGCTCGCCCGGATTGGCGATGGTGGCCGAGGCGAGGAGAAACTGCGGGTCGGCCCCGTAGATCTGCGCGGCGCGGCGCAATCGCCTGAGCACGTTCCCCACGTGCGAGCCGAACACGCCGCGGTAGACGTGCGCCTCGTCGACCACCACGTAACGGAGGTTCGCCAGCACGTCACCCCAGCGGTCGTGGTGGGGGAGAACGCCGATGTGCAGCATGTCCGGGTTGGTCAGGATCGCGTTCGCCCACTTGCGGATCTGCCAGCGGCGCTCGTGCTCCGTGTCGCCGTCGTAGATGGCCGGCTTCACGTGGGGAACGCGGAGCTCGGCGAGCGAGCGCGCCTGGTCCTGCGCGAGGGCCTTCGTGGGGTAGAGGTAGAGGGCGCGCAGCTTGGGGTCGGCGGCCAGTGCGTCCAGGACGGGGAGGTTGAAGGCCAGCGTCTTGCCGCTCGCCGTTCCGGTGGCGACGACGACGTGCTCGCCTCGGCGCGCCGCGGCGAGGGACTCGGCCTGGTGTGCGAAGAGGGTCTCCACACCCCGTGCCCGCAGCGCCGCGTCCAGCCGTGGGTCGAGCTCCGGCAGCGGCACCGTGCGCGCTTTGCGGCTCCGGGACCTCGGTCAGGTAGGCGAGCTCCTCGCCCTCGAGCATCCCCTCCCAGGTCACGACCGCCATGGGGCCGATGCTAGCTTTCGTCCTCCGTGGTACCCCGGTGTCTCACCATCGCGACTTCGGACTCCGGCGGGGGCGCAGGCATCCAGGCGGACCTGAAGGCGTTCGCGGCGCTCGGCTGTCATGGGATGAGCGCGATCGTCGCGCTGACCGCGCAGAGCACGACAGACGTAACGGCGGTCCACGAGGCCCCTCCGGCGTTCGTGCGGGCGCAGCTGGACGCGGTGTTCGACGACCTCGGCGTCGACGCGGCGAAGACGGGGATGCTCTTCAGCGCCCGGATCATCGAGGCGGTCGCCGACTTCCTGCGCGAGCACGAAGTGCCACTCGTCGTCGATCCCGTCATGGTGGCGGCCTCGGGCGCCAAGCTCCTTCAGGACGACGCTGTGTCCGTCCTCGTCACCGAGCTGTTTCCGCTGGCCACGGTCGTCACCCCGAACCTGCAAGAGGCATGCGCGCTCCTGGGGGTCCCGTACGAAGATGCCGCCGACCGCCGGACGCTGGCCGAGGCGATCCACCGGCTCGGCGCGCCAGCGGTGATCGTCACGGGCGGTCACGGTGCCGAGGCCGTGGACTGGCTCTTCGACGGCGAGCGGCACGTGCCGATTCCGGTCGAGCGCTACGGGACGGAGGCGACCCACGGCGCAGGCTGTACGCACTCGGCGAGCCTCGCGGCGCTGCTCGCTCGGGGCGAGAGCCTCGAGGATGCCGCGCGCGCCGCGGCCGCGATCGCGTCGGACGCGGTCAAGCACGGCCTCGCCGATCTCGGCTCCGGCTCCGGTCCCGTCGACGTCTTCCACCTTGAGGCTCTCGGAGCTCGGGGAGTTCGGGCTCCTCGCTGAGCTCGAACGGCGTGGGCTCGTCCGCGGCCAGGACGCGGAGGGAGCCGTTCTCGCCGACGGCGTCGTCGTCACGCAGGACTCGCTGGTCGAGGGCGTCCATTTCCGCAGGGAGTGGGCCTCGTGGCGCGACCTCGGCTACAAGGCCGCGGCCGTCAACCTGAGCGACCTCGCGGCCCTGGGCGCGGAGCCGGAGGCGCTGCTCGTGAGCCTCGCGCTTCCGGCGGAGACCGAGGTGGAGGAGGTCGTGCAGCTCTACGAGGGCCTCGTCGAGCCGGGGGTGGCCGTGAGCGGCGGCGACACCACCCGCGCAGGCACCCTCGTTCTCACGGTGACCGCCGTCGGGCGCAGCGTCCGCGTGCCCGGCCGGGGAGGGGCGCTCCCGGGCGACCTCCTGGTCGTGACCGGCCCGCTCGGAGCCGCTGCGGCCGGCCTCCACGTCCTGCGCGAGGGCCTGGCCGGGTTTGACCAGCTCGTCGAGCGGTACCGCCGGCCGCCGCTTCGGCTGCGCGAGGGCCGCGACCTGGCCCGCGTCGCGCACGCCATGGTCGACCTCTCCGACGGCATCGCCGGCGACGCCGCCCGCATCGCCGAGCGCTCGCGCTGCCGGCTCGTGCTCGAGCCGGAGCGGATCCCGCGTGCGCCGGGGATCGAGGAGGTCGCCGACCTGCCGTTCTGGGCGATGGGCGAGGACTACGAGCTGCTGGCGGCGCTTACCCCGGAGGACGTGGAGGCCACGGGTTTTCCGGTCGTCGGCTACTGCGCCGACGGCAAGGGCGTCGAGCCTGCGGAGCTGGGCGGGTGGGACTCGTTCAGGCCGCCGGCGTGAGCCAGCGCTCCCAAGCGCCCTCGTAGTGGCTGCGGGAGCGGGCACCGACCACCGTCTCGCGCGCCTCGCCTCCCTCGAACAGGATGACGGTCGGGATCGAGAGGACGTTGTAGCGCGCCTGGGTCGTCGGATTCTCGTCCACGTTCAGCTCCACGAACTTGACCCGCTGGTGCTCGTCGGCCATGTCCGAGAGGATCGGCGTCACAACCCGGCAGGGACCGCACCACGGCGCCCAGAAGTCCACGACGACGGGGCCCTCCGCCTGGAGGACCTCGCTCTCGAAGTTCCCGTCTCCAACCTGGGTGAGCTCTGCCACGAGCCCACTATAGCCTTGCCTAGAGACGACCCCGAGCGGCCGCGATCCGGAGCGCCGGGACGCGCGTCACGGCCTCCAGGACGATCCCCGGGCCCATCTTCGAGCCCCCCTCGGTGCGATCCGCAAAGAGGATCGGGACCTCCTCCACGGAGAAACCGGCCCGGATCGCGCGGAAGACCGTCTCGATCTGGAAGGCGTAGCCGCGCGACTCGATGCGCGCCGGGTCGATCGCCTCGAGCACCTCGCGGCGATAGACCTTGAAGCCCGAGGTCGTGTCGTGCACGGAGATGCCGAGGACTGCGCGCGCGTACATGGAGCCGCCCCGGCTCACGAAGCGGCGCACGGCTCCCCAGTTCTCGGTGCCTCCGCCCGGGACGTAGCGCGACCCGAGCGCGATACCGGCACGCGTCGTCGCGTCGACCAGGCGAGGAAGGTCGGCCGGAGCGTGGGAGAAGTCGCAGTCGATGGTCGCCACGAGCTCGGCTCCCAGCGCGAGCGCCCGCTCGAAGCCGGCGACGTAGGCCGGGCCGAGGCCCTCCTTGCGCTCTCGGTGCAGGACGTCCAGGAAGCCCAGCTCCTCCGCGAGCTCGTCGGCAAGCTCGCCCGTCCCGTCGGGCGAGGCGTCGTCGATCACCAGCACCCGCCCCTCGAGTTCGTGCTCGGCCAGCACCGCGCCGAGAGCCCGGACCATCGGCTCGAGGTTCTCACGCTCGTCGTAGGTGGGGACGCAGACAACCAGGCGCACGCGCGTATCATCGCCGCGGTGCCCGCCAAGCTGCCGACCAATGCCGAGCTCGCCGAGCGCTTCGAGCTCCTCGCCGACATGCTGGAGCTCGACGGCGCCGACGCCTTCCGCCTCGCCGCCTATCGGCGCGCTTCCGCACGAATCCGGGACTCCGCCGTGCCGGTGGCCCAGCTTGCGGTCGACGGGAAGGCCACCCGGCTCTCGGGGATCGGCGGAACCATCGAGGGCAAGATCGTCGAGGTGGTCGAGACGGGCGACATGGCCGCCCTCGCCAAGCTGCGGGCGAAGCTGCCGCCGGGGCTCGTGGAGGTGATGCACGTCCCGGGGCTCGGCCCCAAGACCGCCCGCAAGCTCTGGTCCGAGCTGGGCGTCGAGACCCTGGACGACCTCAGGGTCGCCGCCGAGCAGGAGCGCCTGCGGGCGCTCCCGGGGCTCGGCGCCAAGACCGAGGAGAGGGTGCTGAAGGCGTTGGCGAAGCCGGCCCGCACCTCGGCTGCGACGGGCCGGACGTTGCTCGGCCGGGCTCTCCCGGCCGTGCGCCGCGCGGTGGCGGAGATCGAGGCGAGCGGGCTGGCCGAGCGCGTGAGCGAGGCAGGCAGCGTCCGCCGCCGGTGCGAGACGACGAAGGACCTCGACCTCATCGCCACGGCCACGGACCCGGCGGCGCTGACGGCGTTCTTCGCCGAGCGCGAGTGGGTGGCCGAGGTCGCCGCCCTCGGTGGGACGAAGGCGACCGTCGTCTCCCACGAGGGCCTCCGCTTCGACCTGCGCGTGGTGCCGCCGGAGAGCTACGGCAACCTCCTCCAGCACTTCACGGGCTCCAAGGACCACAACGTGGCCCTCCGCGAGGATGCGGTCCGCCGCGGCTTCTCGGTGAGTGAGTACGGCGTGCTCCACGTCGAGAGCGGCGAGACGTTTCAGGCGGTGGACGAGGAGCAGGTCTACGCCCACCTCGGCTACGCCTGGATCCCGCCCGAGCTGCGCGAGAACCGGGGTGAGCTCGAGGCCGCCCGTGAGGGAGCGCTGCCGAAGCTGGTGGACCTCGCCGACCTCAAGGGCGACCTGCACATGCACACGGACTGGTCGGACGGCCGGGCGACGCTCGACGAGATGGCACTTGCAGCGAAGGAGCGCGGGCACCGCTACATCGCGATCTGCGACCACGCCAAGCGGCTGAAGGACGGCCGGCTCGAGGGGCAGACGGAGGCGATCGCAGCGCTCGACGAGAGCCTCTCCGGCATCAAGATCCTGGCAGGCGTCGAGGTGGACATCCGCGCCGACGGCAGCCTCGACTTCGACGACGAGATCCTCGCCGCGCGTGACTGGGTGATGGCATCCATCCATTCCGGGTTCGACGGCTCCCGCGAGCGTCTGACCGAGCGGCTGGTCGCCGCCATGGAGAATCCGCACGTCGACTGCATCGGCCACCCCACCGGCCGGAAGATCAACAAGCGCCCGCCCTACGAGCTCGACTTCGAGCGCGTCTGCGAGGTGGCGGTCGAGACCGGCACGTTCCTCGAGATCAACTCCCAGCCCGATCGGCTCGACCTGACCGACACGCTCGCCCGCGCCGCGGTCGAGGCAGGGGTGCGCATCGTGGTCTCGACCGACGCGCACCGCATCCACGAGCTGGACAACCTCGAGCTCGGCGTCGCGCAGGCTCGCCGCGGTTGGCTGACGCCCGAGCAGGTCGTGAACACCCGCTCCTGGGCCGAGGTCAAGAAGCTGCTGAAGCGATGAGCCGATCCGACGTGTTCGGCACAGCGCATGGCCGCACGCGTTGCCAGACGAGCCCTTGTTCGTCGCCTGGCAGATCGCGTCGGATCGTTGCCCGCGCGGGCCGAATCCCAGACCACGCAGGGTGCCAAGTCTCGTGTCGTCGAACGTCAAGCGACAGCAGCGGTCGCTGAACGCCCGCTCCCGGTCAGGGACTCGTCACGGTGCCAGGTCCCGGGGACCGGCGCCATGGGATGCGAGGCTCTACCGAAGCGCGGTGACGATGAGGTCCCAGAGCCGATCGACGTCCTGGGCGGTCGTCCGCGTTTGCCCGATCGCCACGCGGATGAAGCGCTGCTCGCCGACCTGGGACGGCGTGACGTACACGCTCGGGTCGGCGTTGATGACGGCCGCGAGTGCGTCGGTCGCGTCGCTCCCCTCTCGGTGCGCGAAGCAGACGAGCGCCAGATGGACAGGCGCGACGCGCTCCAGCGCGGGCTCGTCGTCCACGCGTTGCGCGAAGTCGGCTGCAAGCCGTATGTGCTCGGAGATGTGATGCCGAATCCCAAGCACCCCGTAGTGCCGAAGCACCCACCAGAGCTTGAGGGCGCGGAAACGACGACCGAGAGGGACGTGCCAATCGCGGTAGTCGATGACGGCGCCCGACTCGCTCGCCTCGTTCCGAAGGTAGGGCGGAACGATGGAGAGCGTCGAGATGAGCGGTTCCCGATCGGCAACCCAGAGGACGTTGCAGTCGAAGTTCGTGAACATCCACTTGTGAGGATTGAACGTGTACGAGTCGGCGCGCTCCGATCCCGCCTGAAGGTGCCGCAACTCAGGTAGGCACATCGCAGACCCTGCCCACGCAGCGTCCACGTGGTGCCACATGCCCTCCGCGCTCGCGATGTCCGCGATTCGCGCGACGGGATCGACCGCTCCCGTGCCGGTCGTCCCGATCGTGCTCGTGATGATCGCTGGCGTCAGGCCGGCCTCTCGATCCTCGGCGATCGCCGCTGCCAGCGCGTCCGCGCGCATCGCGTAGTCCGCATCGACGTTCACTAGGCGCACGTGTCGGAATCCCGCGATGCGTGCGCCGCGTTCGACGGACGAGTGAGCCTGGGAAGACGTGTAGGCGACGAGCTGGTCCGTCCCCGCTCCGGTCGCGATCGCGCTTTCGCGCGCGACGACGTGCATCAGGTGCGTCGAGTCGGAGGCGCTCATTTGGATGACGCCGCCTCCCGGCCCGACGGACGTCTTCCACGAGGCGGGCAGTCCCAGAAGATCAACCAGCCAGTCGAGCACGCGGCTCTCGATTTCGGTGAGCGCGGGACTCGTTGCCCAGAGCATTCCCTGCGCGCCGATGCCTGCCGAGGCGAGCTCCGCGAGGATGGATGGGCCCGACACGTTCGCGGGGAAGTACGCGAACCAACCCGGCGATTGCCAATGTGTGATGCCAGGAAGCACCACGTCGTCGAGGTCCGCAAGCAGGGCGTCGAACGGCTCAGGCGCCTCGGGCGCGGCGAGCGGGAGTTGCGCCTCGATGTCGCCCGGTTCAACAGTCGAGCGGATCGGGAGGTCGCCGACGCGGTCCATGTAATCGGCCACCCAGTCGACGACCTCGCGGCCTCGCCGGCGGAACTCATCCGGGCTCATGTGGAAGGCGCTGGCCATCGGAGCAGTGTGTCGCAAGCGGCCGTGCGTCCGCAGCGGCTGTCGTCTTCGTCAGTTTCGTTATTCCGGGTTTAGTCGACTGTTGAGTGCCATGGGCGGGCCTCAGCTTGCGCGTTCGATGATCGCTGGGTGCACCACCGTCTCGCCGGCTGGAACCCCACCGTCGTGCCGTCGCGCTTCACGGCCGCTTCCACGTCGGCCACGGTGTCGACGATCCGGCACCCCCCGTGGGATGCCCCCTCCCGGGGTCAGCTCGATGTTGCGCACAAACCACACCTACCGATAAGCGCCAACCCCGATGCCCTTCCCGCCCGAGAGAGCCACGCTTACGGATGGGACTAAGCTCGATCCGGAAAGGAGGTGTGAGATGACGACGATGTTGCACGAACCGTCGCAGGTCGTCGAAGAGAACCGCCGGTGGTCGTCGGGGTTTCTCGTCCGCGAGATGTGGGCGTCTCTGGCGATCGCTGTCATCTGGCTCTCGGTGCTGTTCGACGCGATCTATGGTCCGGACATCGTGAATAGGAGCGCTGGCGGGGATTTCTCGTCTGTTCCCTCATCCGTCGCGGTGGCACTGTTCGCCTTCCTCGCCACGTGGGTCGTTGCAAAGTACGGCTACCCGCGTGAGCGGAAAGAGTGACTGAGGTCGAGGCAAGCGCCAATGAGCCTGACCAGCGTCGCGGCCGCCGAACCCGACGACGGCCGCGATGCATTGCCGCCACGTAGGGCGCCCGGCTGGTTCCTCGCCGCGCCTATTCGCTTCTCCCTGGTCTGCTTTCGGCGGGAGGGCTCCGACGAGGAGAACGCAGCGATCCTCGAACGCGTCAACGCGACCGGCGAGGCCTTTCTCTCCAACTCCGAGCTCGGCGGCCGCTACGTCCTCCGGCTCGCGATCGGCAACCACGGGACGACCGAGGACGACGTCCGCCGCGCCTGGGTGCTCCTACAGGAGCCGTAGGAGCCCGGCCATCTCCTCGGGGCCCGCGACGACGAGGTCGGCGGCTTCTCGAAGTTCCGACGGGCCCTCGTCGGAGGCGACGGCCACGCAGACGGCGTGCTCGAGGCCGGCGCCTTTCAGGCCGGCGAAGCCGTCCAGATCGGTCGTGTCGTCACCTGCATAGAGGCCGAGACGGGCGCCGGAGCGCTCGAGCAGCGCCTCGCACGGCAGTTCCCTTGTCCGCCTGGACGTGGGGGCGGATCTCCAGCACCTTGCGGCCCCAGCGTGCGTCGAGGCCGGCGGCGCGGGCCCGGGTCGCAACCTCCTCGAGCTCGGCCTGGGCGGCGGCTTCGTCCTCGGCTTCGCGGTAGTGGTAGGTGAGCGAGAGTGTCTTGTCCTCGACGGGAAGCCCCGTCGCCCGGCGGAAGCGTGCGATCTCGTCGGCGAGCTCGTGCGCGCGCGGGTCGAGCTCGAGTCCGTGGTTGCCGACGAACTCGATCCCGCCGACGCCGACCAGTCGCCGCGCGTCCTCCCCGCTCCGGCCGCTGACGCAGGCCACGAGGAGATAGCGCCTCGCGAGGCGGGCGAGCTCGGCCCGCGTCTCGTCGGGCACGGCGGCGAGGTCGGGCCTGGGGGCGATCGGCGCTAGCGTCCCGTCCACGTCGAGGACGAGCGCGCTCCGGCCGGGCGCCTGGGCAAGGGGGGCGAGGAGCTCCGCGGCCTCCATCGGCCTGCCTAGGATAGAAGCGTGCCGGCGAACCGCACGCTCCTGATGCTCGCGGGCGTGGGCGTCGCGTCCGGCTTCCTGAGCGCGCTCTTCGGCGTGGGGGGAGGCGTCGTCCTCGTCCCCGCGCTCGTGCTCCTGCTGCATTTCGACTCGAAGGTGGCGACCGGCACGTCGCTGGCCGCGATCGGGATCACCGCGGTCGCGGGAGCCTTCTCCTTCTCGCTCTTCGACCACGTCGAGTGGGATTCGGCCGCGCTCGTCGGGCTGCCGGCTCTGGTGGGGTCGATCGCCGGCGTCCGGCTCCAGCACCTGGTTTCCTCGACTCGGCTGACTCGCCTCTTCGCAGGGTTCATCGTCGCCGTGGCAGTCCTCCTCATCCTCGAGTGAGCACTGCGACCATCGTCCTCGCGCTTCTCCTCGGCTTCGCAGCGGGTGCCCTCTCCGGCCTGTTCGGAGTCGGCGGCGGCACCCTCTTCGTGCCCACGCTCGTCCTCGTCGTCGGGCTCGACCAGCTCGGAGCACAGGCGACCTCGCTGGCGGCCATGATCCCGGTCGTTGCCTTCGGCGCCTGGCAGCAGAGCAAGGCCGGCAATGTGCGCTGGCGGGAAGGGTTGGCGGTCGGAGCGTTCTCCGTCCTCGGCGTCGTGGGTGGGGCCGCTTTGGCCACCTCCCTGCCCGACGACGTCCTCCGGCACCTCTTTGCCGCCTTCCTGCTCGTCGTTGCGGGGCAGCTGGTGTGGTCGACCCGCGAGCACTGACCCTATCGCTACCCGCCGGTCCGGGCCGATAATCTCCTGATGGTGAGCCACCGCGCCGTCCACGCGGCGATCGTCGCCCTGGCAGTCCTCGCCCTGGGGACGTCAGCCGCTGCCCAGAGCGGCCCCACATCGTCGGCACGCGCGATCGGCGTCCGCGTCGTCCTCCCCGACGGCAGTGCCGCCTCGTCGGCGGCCGTGTCCGCGCCTCCGCGCCGGAGCGCCACGCTCGACGGTTGGACGTATGCGGGCGGCGCCGTGCTCTCGGGCCGGACGTCGACCGCCGCCCGCACCGGCGCCGGAACCGACGGCTCGACCGCGAACGGGACCTCGTCGGTCCGTTCCGTTTCCCTCTTCGGCGGCGAAATCTCGGCCGACGGCGTCTTCGTCAAGGCGGGTGCGCACGCGGTCGGGACGGGTGCCGGCGGCTCCCTCTCGGCGTCGTCCCTCTCGAACCTCGTCGTCCTGGGCCAGTCGGTGAAGGCCGGCCAGAACGCGCGCATTCCTCTCGGGGACTGGGGCTACGCGGTCACGCTCGAGAAGGCCGTCGTCCGGAGCAAGGGCGCCCGGCTCGGCTACCGGGGCTTCGTCACCGGCCTGCACGTGGTCCTCACCGCCCAGCACGGAGGCCTGCCCTCGGGCACGGAGATCATGATCGGGTACGCGGAAGCGGCGGCGAGCGCGCCCAAGCCGAAGCCGGTGCCGCCGCCTCCGCCGGACGACAGCGGCCCGCCGCGCGAGCCGACCTCTCCCTCGGTTCCCCAGTTGCCACCGAGCATCCAGGCTCCGCCGCCCGACGTGCACCCGAAGCTGACCGCCTCCGGCTACGTCTTCCCGGTGTACGGCCCTGTGTCCTTCTCGGACGACTTCGGCGCGCCGCGGACGACGACGTGGCACCACGGCAACGACATTTTCGCCCCGCGCGGTGCGCCGATCCTCGCTGTCGCCGACGGCACGGTCTTCAAGGTCGGGTGGAACGATGTGGGCGGCAACCGCTTCTGGCTCCGCGACGGCGCCGGTAACGAGTTCTACTTCGCCCACCTCTCTGCGTTCTCGTCCCTGGCTCAGGAGGGCAGGCAGGTGAAGGCGGGAGACGTGATCGGCTTCGTCGGCAACACGGGCGACGCCGCGACGACGCCGACTCACCTCCACTTCGAGATCCATCCGCGCGAGCTGCTCTGGATGGGCTACGACGGGGTCGTCGACCCGTATCCCTACATCTCGGCGTGGCTGCGCCTGGACGATCTCGCGTTCGGGAGCTGGACGCCGTCGCCCGGGCCCGCTCCGGCCGTGGGCGCCGTGCTCCTGCAGGCCGACGACATCTCGACCCTGTCGGGTCTCGGCGACGACACGCTCGCGTCGTACCTGCTCGTCCCGGAGCTCTTCGGGGAAGGGCTGCCCGGCCCCGTGATCGTCGGGGCCGACCCGGGCTTCGGCGGCTAGCGCCGGTCTCGGAGAATACGCTCGTCGCCCTGGAGCTCGACCACGTACTGATCGTTGTCGCCGATCTCGCCGCCGCCGCGAGAGCTCGAAGCGCGCCACTCACCTATGAGTAGCAGGTCTCTCCGAGAATCCCGCACACGATCACGGCGTAGATGACGAGGTAGGCGACGTAGAGCAAGGGAACAAGAAGAAACGCGGCGAGACCAACAAGCAGCGCCGGCCGCGGCCCGGGTCCCGCGAACGCAGCCAAGGTGGCCGAGAGCGCTAGGGCCAGAGCCGAGCAGGCGAGCAGTGCGCCGACAAATGCCGAATCCTCCAGGTCGCGCCAATTCCGAACGGCGACGAAGAGCGCCGTAGCCAGAACTGCCGCTCCGAGCGCAAGCAGGCGATACACGACCTACTCATCGGCCCGCCGTCGCTTGCCCACGAGCCTCCCCCTTCCCCTTTTCGCCGTGAGGAAGGGGGCCGTCACGAGGCGGTTCTCGACGATCGCCTCCACCGCCTGGCGTGAGGCGTTCGAACCCGATCTTGATCGGTGCCGCTTCGGACGCGGCCTCGGGACCTAGCTCTCGTTCGAGCGGTACTCGAAGGGCTGCTCGGGGCCGAGGACCTTGTCCTTCAGCCACTTGCGTGTCTCGGGGCCCGTTGCCGGGTTGAAGAGGACGCCGAGCGTGATCCCGACGAGGAGGAACGTGAAGTTCCGCTTCGTGTGCGTCTCCTTGCCCTGGACGCGCTCGCCGGCCCTCCGCAGCTCCTCGACGGCCTTTCTCAGCTCCGTCTGGAGATCCTTGTCCTTCGCGACGCGCGTCGCGAGCGCCTGGGCGCCGCGGCCGCCGAGGAGCTCGTCGTAGATGCTCCGCGCCGATGCATAGGCGTTCTTCACGTGCTCGTGGAGCTCGTCGTCCCGCGCGATGCGGTCGACGTACGGCCGGGCCGTGTCGACTGCGCCATAGACCTTGTCCCTCATGGGTCGTCCTTTCGTCGTCGTCGTCTCGCCGGGATAATCTACCCGCCGGCCGCCCGGGGAAACTCCTTGACCGCTGCGGCCGGGAAGGCCGCCTCGAGAACGTCGTCGATCGTATCCGCCAGGACGAAGCGCATCGACCGGCGCACGTCGTCCGGGAGATCGTCGAGATCGGCCTCGTTCTCCTTCGGGAGGATGACTGTTCCGATGCCCGCGCGCTCCGCGGCGAGCGTCTTCTCCTTCACGCCGCCGATCGGGAGCACCTGGCCGGTCAGGGTGATCTCGCCGGTCATCGCGACGTCCTCCGAGACCGGGACGTTCGTCGCGAGCGAGGCCAGCGCCGTGGTCATCGCCGTCCCGGCCGAGGGCCCGTCCTTCGGCACCGCCCCTGCCGGCACGTGGATATGGACGTCGCGCTCGGCGAACCAGTCGGACTCGAGGCCGAGGGTGGAGGCGTGCCCGCGGACCCACGAGAGCGCCGCCTGGGCGGACTCGCGCATGACGTCTCCGATCTGGCCTGTGACCGTGAGCTTGCCGCTGCCGGGCATGGCGGTCGCCTCGACGAAGAGGACGTCGCCGCCGACCGCGGTGACCGCCAGCCCGGTCGCCACGCCGGGGTCCGACGTTCGCCTGCGCACCTCGGCGGAAAAGCGGCGCTTGCCGAGCCAGGCGCGGACGCGCGCCTCGTCGATCCGGGCGCCCTTGCGCTTGCCCTCGGCGATCTCGCGCGCCGCCTTGCGGAAGAGCGCGGCGATCTCGCGGTCGAGGTTGCGCACGCCCGCTTCGCGCGTGTACTCGCGGACGAGCAACCGCAGCGCGTTCTCCGTGAGGGTGACCTGCTTCGGCCTGAGCCCGTGCGCCTCGAGCTGCTTGGGCACGAGGTAGCGGCGGGCGATCCCGACCTTCTCGTCCTCGGTGTAGCCCGCGACGCGGATGATCTCCATGCGGTCGAGAAGCGCTGCCGGGATCGTCTCGAGCTGGTTCGCCGTCGTCACGAAGAGCACCTGCGAGAGATCGAACGGCAGGTCGAGGTAGTGGTCGCGGAAGGACGAGTTCTGAGCCGGGTCGAGCACCTCGAGCATCGCGCTCGACGGGTCGCCCCGCCAGTCGGAGCCCATCTTGTCGATCTCGTCGATCATGAAGACCGGGTTCTTGGTGCCTGCGTCGCGGAGCGCGCGGATGATCGTTCCGGGCATCGCGCCGATGTAGGTGCGCCGGTGGCCGCGGATCTCCGCCTCGTCGCGGACGCCGCCGACCGAGACGCGCACGAACTTGCGCCCGAGCGCGCGGGCGATCGACTGGCCGAGCGACGTCTTGCCGACGCCGGGCGGGCCGACGAAGGCGAGGATGGGGCCGGAAAGCTTGTTCGTCAGCTTCTGGACGGCCAGGTGCTCGATGATCCGCTCCTTGACCTTCTCGAGGTCGTAGTGGTCCTCGTCGAGGATGCGCCTCGCGGTCTTGAGGTCGAGGTCGTCCTCGGTCGTCTCGTTCCACGGGAGCGAGAGGATCCACTCGAGGTAGGTGCGGATGACGCCGTACTCGGCCGCCGCGGGCGGGAGCTTCGAGAGCCGGTCGAGCTCGCGCCGGGCCTGCTTGTCGGCCTCCTCGGGGAGGTTGGCCTCCTCGACCTGGGCGCGCAGCTCGGCGATCTCCGCCTGCTGCTCGTCGGTCTCGCCGAGCTCTTCCTGGATCGCCTTCAGCTGCTGGCGCAGGAAGTACTCGCGCTGCGACTTGTCCATCTCCTCCTGGACCTGGGACTGGATCTTCGTGCCCAGCTCCAGGACCTCCATCTCGCGCGAGAGGATGACCGTCAGCTTGCGCAGCCGGTCCTCGACGTCGACGGCCTCGAGGAGCTCCTGCTTCTCCTCGGTCTTCAGGCGGATCGTGGACGCGATCAGGTTGGCGAGCGAGCTCGGTGTCTCCGCGTTCGCGGCCGCGAGGAGGAGCTCCTCGGGCAGGTACGGCGCGATCGAGATGACGCGCCCGAAGAGGGCCTCGACCGAGCGCGCGAGCGCCTCCACCTCCTTCTCGCGCTTGACGGCGTCCGGGAGCGGAGTGAACAGGCCTGCGAGATACGGGTCCGTCTGCGTGATCGAGTCCAGCCGGACGCGGTCGAGCCCCTGAACGAGGACGCGGAGCGTCCCGTCGGGCACGCGGATCATCTTGTGGACGATCGCCGAGGTGCCCACCTCGTAGAGGTCCTCGGCGCTCTCGGCCTCCTCCTCGGGGTTGCGCGCGGTGACGAGCGCGATCGTCAGGTCGTTGGCGACGGCCTCGTCGACCAGGCGGATCGACCGTTCCTGGCCGATGGCGAGGGGCGTCATCGAGCTCGGGAAGACCACGCTCTCGCGCAACGGCAGGATCGGCAGCATGGCCGTCCCCTCGACCTCGCCCTGCGGCACCTTCTCCTCGACGGCGCTCATTCCGCCTCACCACCTGTGACCGGCACGCGCACGGGGCCGGGCTGGCGGTGCTTCAAGGGCAGCGCGATCGTGAGCAGGCCGTTCTGGTAGCTCGCCTCGGCCGCGTCGGCGTCGAAGGCGTCTCCGATCGCGATCCGGCGCTCGAAGGGCCCGTAGTCGATCTCGATGTGCTCGTAGCGGCGGCCGTCCCCCGGGCGGGTGCGGCGGCCGGAGATGACGAGGATGCCGTCGGTGATGGCCAGGTCGACCTCCGCGGGGTCGACGCCGGGCAGCTCGGCGACGACGCGCAGGGCCGGCGGGGTCTCGGTCCGGTAGACGTCGACCCGCGGGCGGAACCCGAGCCGCTGCGGCGTGAGCCGGTGGTAGCAGAGGTCGGCGAAGAGCTCTTCCATCTCGCTCGTCAGCCGTTCGATGTTCTTCCTCTGGGTCATGCGACAATCGTAGCCATGGGACGCCTCCCGAAAGCGGCAGGTGCAGCTGCCGGTCTCCTGGCCTACGTCTGGGTGGCCGCCGTGTACCACGCCCCCGGGGTACGGGCGCGCAAGGCGGCTCGCAGAGCCGTGCGGCGCTGAAGCCGGATCGCTTTGACACGGGCAGGCAGCCGGAGCTAACCTGGCCCGAGCGTGGGTAGTGACTGCTAACTATGCAGATCCGGTGAAGGAACGCTGATGGAGCGCTGGACGCGGAGCATGATCCGCTACCGCTGGGTCGTCGTCTCGGTCTGGGCCGTGATCTTCCTCGTGTCCCTGGTGGCGATGTCCGGCCTGGCCGACCTGCTGACCAACCGCTTCACGCTTCCCGGCACCGACACCCACCGCGCCGAGACGATCCTCGAGGATCACTTCGGGCAGAAGACGACCGGCTCCTTCACCATCGTCGCCCGCGGTGAGCCGGGCTCGGCCCAGCGCCTGCTCGGGCCGGTTCGGGAGGCCGCCGCGAGGGCCTCGGCGGAGCTGCCGACCTCCGAGGTGGCCGCCGTGCAGCCGATCTCGGGCTCCGTCGTGACGGCCCAGATCGTCTCGAACCTCGAGCCGGCGGACGCCAAGGGCCACACGGCCGACATGCGCACGGCGATCGGCGACATCCCGGGCGCCGAGGTCTATGTCTCCGGCCAGGCGGCGATCGAGCACGACCTCGACCCCGTCTTCGCCGAGGACCTGAAGGTCGGGGAGCTCTTCATCGCCATCCCGATCGCGCTCCTCATCCTCATCTTCGTCTTCGGGACGCTCGCCTTCCTGCTGCCCTTCATCTTCGCGGCCGCGGCCATCCCGACGACCCTCGGAATCATCTGGATCTTCGCCAACTTCATGGAGCTGACGACGTACCTCCAGAACCTCGTCATGCTCATCGGCTTCGGGATCGCGATCGACTACTCGCTGCTCATCGTCTACCGCTACCGCGAGGAGCTCCAGAACGCGAAGTCCAAGGACGACGCCATCGTGAGGACGATGGAGACCGCCGGCCGGGCGGTGGTCTTCTCGGGCTCCGCGGTCGGGATCGGCCTGGCCCTCATGCTCTTCATGCCCCTGCCCTTCATGCGGGGCTTCGGCATCGGCGGCCTGGTCATCCCGCTCGTCTCGGTGGCCTGCGCGCTGACGCTGCTCCCGGTGCTCCTCTACTTCATCGCGGCGAAGCTCGACAGCGTTCACCTGATCCCCAAGCGGATCGTCGAACGCCGGGCGGACCAGGACCGGAACATGTGGGTGCGCCTCTCGCGGACGATCATGAAGCGCCCGGTCATCTTCGCCGCATCGACGACCGCCTTCCTCGTCCTCCTCGCGCTCCCGGTCTTCACGATGCAGGTCGGGCCGGGCTCCAACGAGGGCATTCCGCAGGACCTCGAAGGCATCAAGGGCCTGAACATCGTCTCCGAGGAGCTCGGGGACGGTGCGCTCGCGCCGACGGCGGTCGTGATCGACACAGGCCGCCCCGACGGCGTGCAGGACCCGGCCGTGCAGGACGCGCTCGGGCGGCTCCAGGAGGGGCTCGCAGCGGATCCCGAGGTTGCGGGCGTGACCTTCGACCCGACCAGCCCCCAGAACGTCGACCCGAGCGGGCAGTACCTGCACGTGGAGGTGACCGGCAAGAGCGAGTACGGCGTCCCGGCTGCACTCGACTTCGTCGACCGGCTCCGCGACGACATCGTCCCCGGCGCGGGCTTCCCCGAGGGCGTCGACGTCTTCGCCGGCGGCGGGCCGCCCGGCGGCGCGGACTTCCTCGACCTGACCTACGGCGCCTTTCCATGGCTCGTGCTCGCCGTCCTGCTCCTGACCTACGTCCTGCTGCTGCGCGCTTTCAGGTCGGTACTGATCCCGCTGAAGGCGATCATCCTCAACCTGCTCTCGATCTGCGCGGCGTACGGGCTCCTCGTCGTCTTCTTCAAGTGGGGAGCCGCCGACTGGTTCGGGCTCATCTCCTTCGACCAGATCGAGGGCTGGATCCCGGTGTTCGTCTTCGCCATGGTCTTCGGGCTCTCAATGGACTACGAGGTCTTCCTCGTCAGCCGCATGCGCGAGGAGTGGGACGAGACGCACGACAACGTCAGGGCGGTCTCGATGGGCCTTGCCAAGACCGGCCGGATCGTCACTGCCGCCGGCCTGATCATGTTCGCCGCATTCATGGGCTTCGTCGCGGGCTCGATCGTCGGGCTGCAGCAGTTCGGCTTCGGCCTGGCGATGGCGATCCTCATCGACGTGACCATCGTTCGGGCGCTGCTCGTCCCCAGTGCGATGGCCATCTTCGGTCGCTGGAACTGGTGGCTTCCCGACGGCGTGGCCAGGATCTTCCGCGTGAAGCCCTCGCCGCTCGCGCCCAAGGCGCCGGGCCCCGGACCGCCTGCGCCGAGCCCGAGCGGGCGCTAGCAGGGCCCGAGCTCGGCCACGACCCGGGCGGGGAGCATCCGAAGCGACTACACCGACCCGCGGCTCCGGGTTTCGTAAGCTGTCCTCCGTGGAGCTGGAGGTCGTCGAGGGCAACATCGCCGAGCTCGAAGTCGACGCGATCGCGAACGCCGCCAACAACCACCTGTGGATGGGCGCCGGGGTGGCCGGGGCGATCAAGGGCGCGGGTGGCGAGGAGATCGAGCGCGAGGCGGTGGCGAAGGGGCCGATCGAGATCGGCGACGCCGTCGCGACCGGAGCGGGGAGCCTTCCCGCCCGGTATGTGATCCACGGCGCCGTCATGGGCCAGGATCTCAGCACGGACGGCGACAAGATCGCCCGGACGACGAAGCGCGTGCTCGAGGTGGCCGACGAGCTTGGCGTGCGCAGCCTCGCCTTGCCGGCATTCGGCACCGGTGTCGGCGGCTTCCCGCTGCAGGAGTGCGCGGCGATCATGGTGGGCCAGGCCCGTGCCCACGAGCCGGCGAGCCTCGAGCGCGTGGTCTTCGCCGTGTACGGCGACGCAGCCGAGGAAGCCTTCCGCGCCGCTCTCGACGAGTAGATGACTGACCGCCACGCCAAGCACCGGCCAGCCATCTAGCATCAGCCCGTCATGGAGGGCAGCGGCATCCGGGCCAGAGGGCTCATCTGCGCGGGCGGGGAGGCGACGCGCCTCCAGGAGCTGACGCGCATCACGAACAAGCACCTTCTCCCGGTCGGCCGCTGGCCGATGGTCTACTACCCGCTTCAGCTGATGCAGCTCCTCGGGATCAGGGACGTCCTGATCGTCACCGGACAGGGGCACGCCGGGGACTTCATCGACCTGCTGGGCGACGGCCGGATCCAGGAGCGCGACGGCGACGGTCTCCTCTTCGACCTCGATCTCACCTACAAGGTGCAGACCGAGCCGGGCGGGATCGCGCAGGTCGTCGGCATGGCCGAGGCCTTCGCGGGCGGCGACGCCCTCGTGGTCTGCCTCGGCGACAACATCTTCGAGCACGCGGAGGCCGAGGTCGTGCGGGCGTGGGCGGCGGATCCCGACGGGGCTCTCATCTTCGTCAAGGAGGTGCCCGACCCGGAGCGTTTCGGCGTCGTCGTCTACGGCGAGGACGGCGGCGTGGCCGACGTCGTCGAGAAGGCGGGAATCGTGGACACGCGCTACGACTCGCCGCCCTCGAACGACGCGGTCGTGGGCCTCTACTGCTACCCGCCCGACGTCTTCGGGATCATCCGTGGCCTGGCGCCGTCCTCGCGCGGCGAGCTCGAGATCACCGACGTCAACCGCTGGTACGCGGAGCAGGGGCGGCTGCGCTCCGCGCGCGTGAGCGGGTGGTGGCGCGACGCGGGGACGCACGAGGCGCTGGGGCGGATCGGGAACCTCATCGACGAGACGGGGGCGAACAAGCCCGCGTGATCCCGGGGATCGAGATCCTCCCGCTCAGGTACTTCTCGGACGAGCGTGGCTGGTTCGTGGAGGTGCGGCGCGAGAGCCTGCTCCCGCACCGTACGGTGCAGACCAACGTGTCGTTCTCGCGCCGGGGCGTGATCCGCGGCCTCCACTACCACGAGCGCGGGCAGGACGACCTGTTTGCGTGCCTGACCGGAATGGCACGCGTCGTCGTCCTCGACCGCGGCACGGGCGAGACCTTCACCGCGGACATCGGCGAGGAGAACCCGGTCGCGGTCTACGTACCCGGGCGCCACGCGCACGGCTTCGAGGCGCTCACGGATCTCCTCTTCTGCTACCACGTCACCCGCGAGTACGACCCCGCAGACCCCGACGAGCACGGGATTCCCTGGGACGACCAGCGCGTCAAGCACCTGTGGAGCACGGACAGCCCAATCCTCTCCGAGCGGGACGCGCGAAGATCCTCGTAACCGGAGCCGGCGGCCAGCTGGGCGCCGCGCTCCGGGAGGCGTTCCCCGACGCCGACGCGCGCACCCGGGCCGAGCTCGACGTTACCGAGCCGATCGCCCTCGGCTACGTGCCCGGGCTCGTCCTCCACGCAGGAGCCTGGACCGACGTGGACGGAGCCGAGGCGGACGAGACCGGCGCCCTGCGCGCCAACGTGGAAGGGACGCGGAACGTCGTCGCCCTCGGCGCGCCGGTCGTCTACTACTCCTCCGACTACGTCTTCGACGGGACGAAGACGGACCCGTACGTCGAGTCCGACGAGCCGGCGCCGCTCGGAGCCTACGGGCGCTCGAAGCTCCTCGGCGAGCGGGAGGTCCGGGACGGCTGGATCGTCCGGAGCTCGTGGCTCTTCGGCTGGACGGGCCACAACTTTGTGCGGACGATGCTGCGGCTCGGGGCCGAGCGGGACGAGGTGAGCGTTGTGGACGACCAGCGGGGCTCCCCGACGTACGTCGGCCACCTGGCTGCGGCGACGCGTGAGGTCGTTGCCCTTCCGGGCGGCGTCTGGCACGTGGCCGCGGACGGGGAGGCGACCTGGGCCGAGTTCGCGGCGGCGATCTTCGAAGAGGCAGGGCTCGACTGCCGGGTCGTGCCCATCTCGACCGAGGAGCTCGCGCGCCCGGCACCGCGGCCCGCGTACTCGGTCCTCCGCAGCGAGCGCGAGGGCGCGCCGCGGCTTCCGCACTGGCGCGAGGGTTTGCGCGAGTGCCTGGCTCGCCTGGACCGTCGACTTCAACGGTAGGCCGACTACGATCAAGGCGTGCGCGTCCTCGTCACCGGGGGCTGCGGGTTCATCGGCAGTCACTTCGTCAAGCGCCTCGTCTCCGTGGGGGACGAGGTCGTCGTGCTCGACAAGCTGACCTACTCGGGTCGGAAGGAGAACCTCGAGGGCGTCGACTGCGAGCTCCAGGTTGGGGATATCGCCGACCCCGAGGCCGTAGCGCGGGCCGCCGCGGGCTGCAAGGCGGTCGTCAACATCGCCGCGGAGACGCACGTCGACCGCTCCATCCTCGGGGCCACCGACTTCGGCCGCACCGAGTTCTTCGGGACGCAGGTGCTGCTCGAGGAGGTACGGCGAATCGGCGCGCGCTTCGTCCAGGTCTCCACGGACGAGGTCTACGGCGACCTCGAGCACGGCGGGTCGGCCAAGGAGACCGACCCCGCCAACCCCTCGAGCCCGTACAGCGTCGCCAAGGCGGCAGGTGATCTCCACGTTCCCGCCTACGTCCGCACCTTCGGCGTCGACGCGTCGATCACCCGCGGGTCGAACACCTACGGCCCCAACCAGTATCCCGAGAAGCTCGTGCCGCTCTTCGTCACGAACGCGCTCGACGGCGAGCCGCTGCCGGTCTACGGCGACGGGCGCCAGATCCGAGACTGGCTGCACGTGGAAGACCACTGCGCCGGTGTCGAGTTCGTGCTGCGGGAAGGCCGCCCCGGCGAGATCTACAACATCGGTGGGGGAAACGAGCGCGAGAACCTCGAGATCACCGAGCGGATCGTCCAGCTCACCGGCGCCGACCCCTCGCTCGTCCGGCATGTCACCGACCGTCCCGGCCACGACCGGCGCTATTCCCTCGACTCGTCGAAGCTGCGCTCGCTGGGGTGGGAGCCACGGCAGAGCTTCGAGGACGGCCTGGCCGAGACGGTGGAGTGGTACCGGGCGAACCGCGCCTGGTGGGAGCCGATCAAGTCGGGGGAATACCTCGACTACTACCGCCGCCAGTACGCCGAGCGGCTCTCCTGAGTCACTCCACCTCGAAGCTGCGGCGCACCCGGAGCCCTCGTGCAACCGGTCGGCTCCCTCATGCAATCCTTACTGCACTTGCGTACTCTCAGTGCCGATAGGGGTCTAGCGGCTATGCATCGGGTTCTTGTGGCAGCGGTGGTACTCGTCGTCGCACTTTCGTGCGCGGCGGTGGCGCAGCCTGCCGCCACGTTCGCCATCAGGGGCCACGGCTGGGGCCACGGGCTGGGCCTCGCGCAGTACGGCGCGTACGGGTACGCGCGGGACGAGGGGCGTAGCTACCAGTGGATCCTGGAGCACTACTACCAGGGGACAACCCTCGGGGCGGCCGGGGTCGGCCGCGTGAAGGTCTTGCTCGCGGACGGCGCCGGACAGCTCTCGATCGGCTCGGCGGCCCCGTTCACGGTGACGGCGAGCGGGCACACGTACAACCTGACCGGTACACACGTCTTGCGGCCGAACATGCGGATCGTGAGCGCCAACGGCCAGACTCGCACGCTCACCGAGCCGGTTCGCTTCGATCCCGGGAGCAGCCCGATTCGGCTCGCCGGACACTCGTACCGCGGCTTCCTGCGCGTCCGCGTCGAGGGCGGCCGGCTCTCGGCCGTGAACGACGTCGGCCTCGAGCAATACGTCAAGGGAGTCGTCGCCAGGGAGATGCCGGCGTCCTGGCACCCCGAGGCGCTCAAGGCGCAGGCCGTCGTCGCGCGGACGTACGGCCTCGTGAGCCGGAAGTCAAACGCGTGGTTCGACCTCTACGACGACACGCGGAGCCAGGTCTACGGCGGCATGGCAGCCGAGGACGCACGGACGAGCGCGGCCGTCGACGCGACTGCGGGGCAGGTCGTGCTCTCGGGCGGCACCTTCGCATGGACGTTCTACCACTCGACCTCGGGCGGCAAGACGGCCTCTCGCGAGGATGAGTGGGGGCCGCCGGCGGTCTCGTATCTCGTGGGCGTCCCCGACGCGCACGACAGCATCTCGCCGCACCACAACTGGGGCCCGACCGACGCCGAGGACGACTGCGCGAACGCCGGCCAGGACTGCGTCTGGACGGCCGCCGCCCTCAAGCGCGCGCTCGGAAGCCGCGCGCCGAGCTCGATCACCGACTTCGTCGTGTCGGCCCGCAACGGCTCCAGCCGCGTCGAAGAGGTCACCCTGTCCGGGCCTCCCGCTGCGAAGACGATCTCGGACGCCGGCAGCACGCTCCGCTCGCTGCTCGGCCTGCGCTCCACCTGGTTCACCATCGGCGCGGTCCGGCTCACGGGCGGCGGCGCCCTCTCCAAGGGCCACGCGCGGACGCTGCACGCGTTCGCCCGCAGCATGCCCGGCGCAAAGCTCCAGAAGAGGGTCGGCGCGGGCACCTGGACGGACATGCGTCCGATTCAGGGGAGTGTCAACGTCTCTGTCAGGCCGACGGTGACGACGCTCTACCGCGTCACCTCGCCGTCCGGCTCGACGGCCGCCGTGCGGGTGCGGGTCACCCCGAAGCCCCGCCTCGTTGCCACCCGGGCGTTGCGCGCGGTGACGGGCGTCGCGGACCCGGGCAAGGCCGTGCAGGTGCAGCGGCTCGGAGCGGGGGGCTGGGTCACGGTCGCGATCGCGCTGGCGCACGCCGACGGGAGCTGGAGGGCGACGTTCGACGTCGTCCCCGGGACGTACCGCTCGTACGTCGCCTCCGGCGGCATCGTGGCGACGAGCCCCGAGCTCAGGGTCGTCGCCCGCTAGCAGCGGCCGCGCGGCGCGCGGCCGCCTTCGACGAGTCGGTGCGCGGCGGGCGGTCGGGCGGGTGGAGGACGACGCTTTTCGGCGGCGAGGGGCTCGTCCCGCAGCTGCCCCAGCAGTCCTCGAACTAGGAGAGCTCGAGCAGCTCTTCGGGCGGCACGTCTCGGATCTGCCGCGCCGGGTTTCCGACGACGACCGCGCGTGCGGGCACGTCGTGCAGGACGACCGCGCCGGCGCCGACGAAGGCCTCTTCCCCGATCTCGATTCCCGGAAGCAGGACCGCGCCGCCCCCCACTCGCGCACCCCGGCGAATGGTCGGGCCCTTCATGAGCGCCAGCCGCTCCTCGGTTCGTCCCATGAGGTTGTCGTTGGTCGTGACCACGCAGGGCGCGATGAAGACGTCCTCCTCGAGCGTCGAGTAGGCGGTCACGTAGGCGTTCGCCTGGATGCGCGTGCGCGGGCCGACGGTCGTGTCGTTCTCGACCAGGGAGCCGCGGCCGACGACCACCCCGTCGCCGAGGTCGCAGCGCTCGCGCACGCAGGCCTGGTCCCCGACGATGACGCCGCTTCCGAGGCGGCTTCCGGCGAAGACGACGGCGCAGGCGAGGATGGAGGCGCCGTCCCCGACGACGAGCGGCGGTAGCTCCTCGGCGGAGGCAGTCGACCGGGCCCCGAGCGTCGGGGGCTTCCCGACGACCGCGTTGTCGCCGATCACGACGCCCTCCCCCAGCACCGTGCCCGGGTAGACGACCGCGCTGTCGGCGATCCGCGTGATCAAACGCGCTCTCGCTCGAGCGAGGCCTGGAGCTGCTCGAGGGCACGCACGACCGCCAGCCCGCTGCGCGCGGCCGCGGCGCGGTCGCCGTCGCCGTGGACGAGGCCGAGAAAGTGCTCGCACTCGAGGCGCAGCGGCTCCGCGTTCGGCACGCGCGGGCTGTAGACGTCTCCGATGCGCGTGCTCCATTCGCCGTAGGTCCGGAGCGAAGGCTCTGCCGCGCTGTCGTAGACCGTCACCTTGCGATCGAGCTCCATGTCGTCGAAGACCGCCATCTTCTCGGTGCCGACGACGGTCATCCGCCTCATCTTGTGCGGGTCGAGCCAGGAGAGATGCATGTGCGCGGCCTTGCCCGAGGGGAAGCGGAGGTGGCAGAAGACGACGTCCTCGACGCCCTCCTTCAGGAACGACTCGCCGCGGGCCAGCAGCTCGCTCGGCTCCTCGCCGAGGAGGTAGAGGATGACCGAGAGGTCGTGCACGCCGAGGCTCCAGAGGGCGTTCTCGTCCGCGCGGATCGTGCCGAGGTTCTGCCGGTTTCCGTAGACGTAGAGCACGTCGCCGAGCTCGCCGGCGTCGACGAGCTCCTTCAGCTTGAGCACGCCCGGGTGGTAGAGGAGCAGGTGGCCGGGCATGAGCGCAAGACCGCGCTCCTCGGCCAGGGCGACCAGCTCCTCGGCGTCGTCGGCGGACATCGCCAGGGGCTTCTCGACGAAGACGTGCTTGCCGGCCGCGAGCGCCTGACGGGCGAGATCGGCGTGGGTCGGCACCGGCGTGGCGACGACGACCGCCTCGACCGTCTCGTCCCGCAGCAGATCGTCGAAGGCGGTCGTCGCGCGGGCCGCCGGATAGCGCGCCGCCGCGCCGGCGAGGCGCTCCTCGCTTGCATCGCAGATCCAGGCGAGGCGCGAGAGCTCGTTGAAGTTGCGCGCGAGGTTCGAGCCCCAGGGCCCGAGCCCCGCGAGCGCGACCGTCGTCGGCCCTAGAGCTTCCATACGCGGCCGTTCAGGCTGCCGTTCGAGCCCGTGGCGTTGCGAAAGTCGACGACCAGCTGTGCCCGCTCGGCCAGGTCGTCGTAGTCGATGCCGGAGTGCGCCGTGACGATCGCGACGCAGTCGGCGGCTTCGAGGGCCCCGTCGAGGGACGCCGACGAGAGCCCTTGCTCCGGCAGCTCGGGGATGTGCGGATCGTAGTAGGAGACGTTCGCCCCCTCGTCGCGCAGGAGCTCGACGAGCTTGAGGGCGGGCGACTCGCGCAGGTCGCCGACGTCCGCCTTGTAGGCGACGCCGACCAGGTGCACGGTGCTGCCCTTGACGGACTTCTCCACGGAGTTGAGCGCCCGGGTGATCTTCTCCAGGCAGAAGTACGGCATGTTCTCGTTGATCTTCCCCGCGAGCTCGATGAACTCGGTGTAGAAGTTGTACTCGCGGGCCTTCCACGCGAGGTAGAAGGGGTCGACCGGGAGGCAGTGGCCTCCCAGGCCGGGGCCGGGCTTGAAGCTCATGAAGCCGAACGGCTTCGTGGCAGCGGCCTCGACGACCTCCCAGACGTCGACGCGCATGCGGTCGCAGAGCTGCGCGAGCTCATTGACGAGCGCGATGTTGACCGAGCGGAAGATGTTCTCCAGGAGCTTCGTCAGCTCGGCTGCCTCGGGCGACGAGACGGCAATGACCGTGTCGAGCGCTCGCTCGTAGAGCGCGCACGCCGCTGCCGTACAGGCTTCGGTGACCCCGCCGACGATCTTGGGCGTCGTCTTCGTCGTCCAGTCGGTGCGGCCAGGGTCGACCCGCTCGGGCGAGAAGGCGAGGTGGAAGTCCTTGCCGGTCTCGAGACCGCCCGCGGCGAGGATCGGCTGCACCTCGTCCCGGGTCGTGCCCGGGTAGGTCGTCGACTCGAGGACGACCAGGTGGCCGGGCCGGAGCCGTTTCGCGATCTCGCTCACTGCGCCGAGGACGATGGAGAGGTCGGGCTCACGGTTCGGGGAGAGGGGGGTGGGCAGCGCGACGAGGATCGCGTTCGACTCCCGGAGTGCGTCGTAGTCGGTAGTCGCCGCGATCGTGCCGGCCTCGACGAGCGGTGCCAGCTGCTCGGAGGGGACGTCCTCGATGTAGCTCTCGCCCCGGTTGAGCGCCGCAACGCGGCCGGCGTCCACGTCGATGAGGAGCACGCTGACGCCGGCCTCCGCGAAGACCTGCGCGAGCGGAACGCCGACGTAGCCGGCTCCGACGATGGCGACTTCGTGCGTCATCTGCGACTCATCGTACAAAGCAGGTCAGCGATCCTCGCGGCGGAATGACCGTCGCCGTAGAGCGGCGGCCGCTCGGCATGCGGAGCCGCCTCGCGCACGGCGGCCACGATCGCCTCGGGGTCGCTCCCCACGAGCCGGTTCCAGCCAGTCTCCAGCGTCTCGACCCACTCCGTGGTCGTCCGCAGCGTCACGCAGGGGACGCCGTACCAGTACGCCTCCTTCTGAACGCCTCCTGAATCCGTGAGGACGACGCGGGCCTGCGAGGCGAGCGCGGCGAAGTCGAGATAGCCGGCGGGCGGGATCAGGCGGACGTTCGGAGCGAGCGAGATCCCCGCCGCCGCCAGGGCCGAGCTCGTGCGCGGGTGCGCGGGAAAGACCACCGGCTCGTCTCAGCTCGGCCAGTGCCTCGGCGATGCGCTCGAGCGGCTCCGGGGCCACGTTGGCCTCGCGGTGAAGGGTGAGGACCAGGTAGCGGCCGGGCTCGACGCCGTTCCTCGCCAGCGCGTCGGAGCGCTCGCGGGCGATGGGGGCCAGGCGCAGGTTGGCGTCGTACATGACGTCGCCGACGAGGTGGACGCCCTCCGTGATTCCCTCTGCGGTCAGGTTGGCGACGGCGACGCCGGTGGGACAGAAGAGCATGCTCGAGAGGCGGTCGACGAGCATCCGGTTCAGCTCTTCGGGCATGGAGCGGTCGAAGGAGCGCAGCCCCGCCTCGACGTGCGCGACGGGGACGAGGACCTTGCCCGCGGCCAGCGCTCCGGCCAGGGTCGAGTTGGTGTCCCCGAAGACGAGCACGGCGTCTGGGTTCTCTTCCAGGACCGCCGTCTCGATCTCGGGGAGCATCCGGCCGGTCTGCTCGCCGTGCGTCCCGGAGCCGGTCTCGAGCCGGTAGCGCGGCGGTGCGAGCTCCAGCTCCTCGAAGAAGACGGCCGACAGCTCGGGATCGTAGTGCTGGCCCGTGTGCAGCACGACCTCGTCCACCCCCCGCTCGCGGAGCGCGAGGGAGAGCGGGGCCGACTTGACGAACTGCGGCCTGTTGCCGACCACGGAAAGGATTCGCACGCCGCCGGCGAATGTAGCCGAACCCATGACCCTGAAGGTTCTCCTCGGTAGCCTCAATCTCCTCGCGCGGCCCCTCGGCGCAGGCCGAACGCTCGCGTGGTACGCCCAGCGCCGCCTCGAGCGCCCGGCCTAACCGTCCTCTCCGCCCACGTCCGGGGTCTGACCCCGGACGTGTCTGTTGGTGGCGTCGAGTCTCTCCACCTCTGTGGGCGCCGCGCGAGACGCAACGGTACGCGTGAGCCGGGCGTTTCCGTCCCCAGACCCGTCCGAAACGGACACGTCAGGGGTCTGACCCCGGGCACGGCCGGCGGGGACGTGTCCGCCTGGGGAAGCGGTTGCCCGCCGCTACACTTGCCTGCCCTGGGGCCGTTAGCTCAGTTGGTAGAGCAGGGGACTCTTAATCCCAAGGTCGAAGGTTCGAATCCTTCACGGCCCATCTAAGAAGTCCCCGCACATATGGGCTTTTGCGCCCGACCTGTTAGGTGCCGGGGCTGAGGGGGCAACAAAAGGGGCAACGGATGAGAATCCGTCATCCGGCGCTCGGCGAACTCGCTGTGCCCTCAGCTAATTCGACTGGATTCGCGTCGCCTCGGCAGGGTTTGGTGCACTTAGCTCAAGCCCACGTCAACGAGGCGCCGCTCAGGAGACCGCCAGACCGGCCATCTAGGTACGCGCCCCTCGACGACATAGCCTGACCCTCGCCGGGGCCCCCTGTTGGACGGCGCGGCGTGCGGCGCGCCGGAGAGGTGCCAGCTCAGCCTAGCGGCGTGACGTGCCTGATCCGGACCTCGGAAACGCCACGGCCCACGACACGATCTCCTTGGAGCTGAGCTCCACCGGATTGAGCCTCGCGTCGAGAGAGGCGTCAGCTTTCCGGACGGACGTGGTGGTCGTGATCGTCTTCATCAGAATGGCCTCTCGGGCCGGGAAGGGCCCGCGAGCCGCGGGCCCTTCCCGGCGTCGAGACGGGCGCTTACGCCTTGAACGCGCCGTTCATCTTGTGGACGATGACCTCGCCGTCGGTGATCTTCGGCGAATTCGGAACCACGTTCTCGAGCTTCTCCTCGCGCAACCAGCTGGCGACGAAGCGAGTCGACTCGTCGGCCTGCGCCGAGGTGTCGAAGAAGCTGATGGAGCTCATGACGTCCTTGTCGGCGTCGATGAGGTAGTAGCCGTTGAAGCCCGGCAGCTTGCTGAGGCGGGGCAGGAGGTTCTCGCTGACCTTCTTGGCCAGCTCGGACTTGCGGGTCTGGTCGATCCCTTCGTAGCGTCTCACGGTGGTATGCATGGTGCTCCTAATCTCTTCGTTCAGGGCGGAGAACCCGGTTGAGTCCTCCTGATGCACTCAGGCCCGGTGTGACAGTCGAAGAGCGGGTTCGGAGCCTCGACGGCTTCCGTCTGGGATCTTCTGGCGCACTTGCAAGTCTAGCATCTTTCTTGACAACGTGTGTTTACGTGACTACGTTTCCTATCACTATCAACGTAGGAGGCGGGATGTGTGCCCCTTCTCGGTCACCCTGCAGCACGTTCCGGATCGGGAGCTCGGCTCCCTTCTCATCGAGCTCGCGCAGGCGGGCTTCCACAACCCGATCATCACGCCTGTTGACGCTGGTGACGCGTCCGGCGAAGCGGCCGCTCCTGCGCGCGGGCCGAGGACGGACCTTCCGGAGGACTGGCGGCCCCTGCGAGAGCGGGAGGGCGAGTCCTATCAGTGGCCGGAGGAGCGCGATCGCTACTCGCGCTACCGCGTGTTCCTGGGCACGACGCGCGCCGAGGGCGCCGTTCACATCGGGCTTGGCGAGACGGTGCGCAAGAACAGATGGGGACGCGACCGCAAGTACATCGTCGCCTTCCGGAGCAGTGGATCTCCGCAGCAACCGCTGGTCGAGTTTGTCGCGGCAGACGACTACGAGGAGACGCGCGAGCTCGTCGCAGTCATCCGTGGTAGCGACGGAGGTCGGCGCATGTACGGAGCCGGCGACACGCTTCCCGCGATCTACCAGGAACGCTTTCGAACGCAGATGTACAGCGAGCGGGTCGTGTACCGGGGCGTCTGGAACAAGGTCGTCGTGGTCGCTCGCGAGGACGAGGACGAGGCGATTCTCAACCACGCGCTGATCCAGGGCCGACGACGCTTCCCGACGTAGGCGCGCCGCCGGGGGCTGAGTACCGGGAGTCGGTCCGAGCGGCCGCGAACAAGCCGTTTCGGTACTCGATTGCTACCGTGGGGGTACACGAGCGAGTACCGGCTGCGCCTACTGCGCCTCTCCTGCCCGTTCCTTATTGGCAGAGGAGGTGTTTTTTATGACAACCGGAATCGTGAAGTGGTTCAACGACGCGAAGGGGTACGGCTTCATCACCCCTGACGCGGGTGAGAAGGACGTGTTCGTCCATCACAGCTCCATTGTCGGCGACGGCTTCAAGTCGCTGTCCGAGGGTGCGAAGGTCGACTTCGACAGCGCCGAGGGCGCGAAGGGCCCCGAGGCAAGGAACGTCCGCCTCGTCGCGTAGCGGCGGGACGGTGCACGAGCGGGAGGCGCCGGCGGCGTCTCCCGCATCACTCCGCGAAGGCTCGAGGGCTGAGGGGAGCGTTCCTACTCCGCTGAAGGCGGCGGGGTCGGCGGCAGCAGGAGCAGATGGCTCTCGACGACCGCGTCAGCGACGTCCACGAGCTTCCGGCCGTTGTGCTGGGAGTGACCCCGGAGCATCTCGAACGCCATGTCTGCATCGATCGCATGGCGGGCCATCAGGATCCCCTTCGCCTGCTCGATCGTCGCGCGGCGGCCGAAAGCCCCCCGCAGGGTCTGGTACTCGGCGAAGCGCTGGAGCGTGATCTCGATCGCACTCTGCAGCTCCTGGGGGTCGCCGTCGACGATGTAGGCGAAGACACCGCGTTTCGCCGCGTCGCGGACGTACGCGGGATCCCTGGCCGAGAGCAGGGCGATCACCGGGCAGGAGGCCTCGCGGACGATCTCTGTGATCAGGTCGAGCGAATGCTCCGAGTGCAGCCCGAGTCCGACGAGCGCGACGTCGGGGCGCTCTCTGAGCGTCACCGCGCCGACCTCCGCCACATGGATCTCGCGCGCGATCACCTCGTGACCGAGCCCGATAACCACCTGGGCGAGCAGCTCGAGCCGCTCGCGCTTCTCGTTGGCGATCAGGACGCGCAGGTGCTGGATGTCGTTCTCGGTCATCGCTCCCGCGGCTCACGCCGGTCGGCAGGAGCACGCCGCTGCGCGCGCACGGTCGAGGACGCCTCGAGTGTACCCGGAGCTCGATCGCAGCCTCGGCTTTAGGCCCGAGACGCGGGTGGTAGACTCGGAGTGCGACCGTCGCCTCAATCGGGACGGCTGCGCGTTCGCACCGGTGCCACAACAATCGGCCCGGCGGCGGATCTTCCCTCAGCAAACGGGTTGGAGCGGCAGTTAGGCCGGCCTCAAATGCCGTGGCCGGCGGCGCAGCGTCGACCCTGGAGCGTCTGATGGTTGAGATTCGTGTCGTGCCGGATGCCTCAGGCGTCCACGCCGAGGCGGCTCGAGCCGGGAGCACGCGGTGATCGGCGCAATCGCGGCGCCCCGTTCGGCCGGGGTGGAGGCCTTCCGCACTCTGTATCGGCGCGCGAGATTCGCGGGTGGCATCGCGTTCTGCTTGCTCTCGCTGGGCGCATGCCTCCTTGTCGCCCGGCGTCTGAGCGACGCGAGCTGGCCCCTCGAGGGCGCGCACGTCCCCCTGGTCCTCCTCGCCGGAGGTGCCTATCTCGCCAGTTTCGGCTTCCGCGCGTTCGGATGGAACCGGCTTTTCCCCAGCCACGAGCGCCCGGACAACGCGCGGTGTCTCGCGGCCTGCGGGGCAGCTGCGGCCAGCGGAGTCGTCCTGCCGTTCCGGCTCGACTACGTCGTCAAGATCTCCACCCTGCGCCGGCTCGGCGGGGTCAGCCTCGGGCTCGAGTCGATCGCCATCTCGATCGTCGCGCTCGGCATGGTCGACGCAGTGGCGATGCTCCCGCTCGCCGCCTCCGCCCTCGCGACGTCGGGGCCGGTCCTCCGCGCGCCGCTGATCGTCGTCGTCCTCTTCTGCGTCGGCTGCCTGGCGATACTCACGCTTGGACAGCGGGTGGAGCGGCTTCCCGTCGTCGGGCGCTCGGACCGCCTGCACGCCGCGTACAGGCGGGCTGCAGAGACCACTCGCCTCACGCGGTCGACGTTCGTCGCCGGTCTTCTGCTCCTGGGCTGCTGGACGTCGCGCACCCTGGGAAGCACCCTCCTGCTGAGCGCGCTCGGCGTTGGGTTCTCGCCCACGCTCGCGCTGGTCGTCCTCTGTATGAGCGCCGCGACGGCGATTCTGCCGATCACGGCCGGCGGAGCCGTCGTCGGCATAGGGACGACGGCTGGGGTTCTGTTCGCGCTCGGGGTCACGAAGGGCGCGGCGGTCAATTTCGCGTTGGCTTCAGGACTCCTGCTGACCAGCGCGGCGCTCGCTGCCGCCGCGCTCGGACTCGGCGGGTCGCTTCTCCTCACGCTCCGCGCGCGCCGGCCCCTCGGCGTCTGGGTCCCGGCCGCGGTGGACGGACACGAGCGCGAATATCGATCGCGCGACCCGCGCTTTCCTTCTTACGCAGGCGCTCAACGGCCTGACTACTCGTCGACAGCCGCGTCACGAGCCGGAGTGGTCGCTGGGCCGAGCGCGACGTGAAGCACCCTCCGTTTGGCACGCTTCCACTGGGCCATGCCCGTCGAGTCGGCTCATGGCGCTTTCCAGCCGATTGATTGTTGGCTTTAGTGGCATGGAGCCTCTGCAGAACCGGGTGCAGAATGTTGCGGGAGATGTTGGGGGATCTTGCGAGGACCCTAGAAATGGCTCAACCAAGCCTTTTCAGGCGTGGGAGAGCGTCTGGATCGCTCTCCCTGATCGGGTATGGCGGTGGGATCCGGGCCTGCGACTGCCCAGCTCGTGGCCACTGTTGCCGCCTGGTCGCGCCTCGGCTGTCCCTACGAAACGGCCCGGGCTCTGTCCGAGGCGGACGACGAGAAGGCGCTGCGGCGCGGGCTCGACGAGTGTTACCGCCTCGGCGCGCGCCCCCTGGCGACCATGGTCTCGCGCATCCTGCGGGAGCGAGGCGCATCCGATGTGCCCCGCGGCCCGCGCCCGTCCACGCGGGAAAATCCCGCGCAGCTCACCTCGCGCGAGATGGAGGTTCTGCGTCTTGTCTCCGTGGGGCTTCGAAACGGAGACATCGCGCAGCAGCTCTTCCTTTCACCCAAGACGGTAGGCCACCACGTTTCGTCGGTTCTCCGCAAGCTCAGCGTACGGACGTGCGGCGAGGCGGCTGCGGAAGGGATGCGTCTGGGTTTGCTCGACACCCGGCAACCCGGGCCACCGGGCTAACGGCACACCGTCGGTCGGTCGATCTTCAAGGCCGACTGCCCGACAGAGGCTTCCTCGGCCTCAGCCACCACAGGAGCGCGCCGAAGACGAGGACGCTCCCGACGCCGGCGATGAGCGCGGCGAGCCAGCCGCCTGCGGACAGGCCGATGTCGGCCGCGCCGAGGCCCACGCTGATGATGATCCCGATCACGGCCAGCCGCAGCTCCGTCAGCCAGCGGTCGGAGCCGGTGATCGTGGTCGTCAGCTCCTGCTCGTAGGCGCGCCCGGCCGACTGTTTGGGGTCTGTCACCGGCCCGAGCATATGAGCCGGTGACGACGACCTCGGCCCTCCGGACCGGCGCCGGCAAGCCTGCTGTGGTAAACCCGCAACGCGAGTCCGACCGCGCCCCGATGGCGGGGCACCGCAGGCGGTCCACATTTGGAGAGAGCGGAGGACGGGAGTTCAGATGACAGACACAACGCACTCCGACAGCCACATCACCTATTGGACAAGCGACTACTGGCTCGGGCACTGCGAGGGCTTCCGCGTCGACTCCCCGGACGGGCGTGTCGGCATCGTGGAGCTGGTGCTCGGCAAAGAGGACGAGCCGGTCGCGCTCGCCGTGCGCGAGGGGCTGTTCGCGCTCCACACGATCGTCGTCCCGATCGAGGACGTGGCGGAGGTCCAGCCGTACGCCGAGCGGATCATCCTTCGGTCGACACCGAGGAGCCAGTTCTGAGTCGGGAGCCCGAGCCGTTCGCCGACGCCCGGCTCGCTGCTCGGCTCGAGCCCACGGCCCACGTGCGGGACGGCGAGGACGAGTACCGCGCCGAGATCGAGGCGCCTGGGCTGGGTGAGCACGATCTTCACGTCGAGGTTCTGGACCGCATCGTGCGCGTGAGCGGGCCCGACCTGCGCAAGCCGGGGACCGAGTCGTCGTTCGAGTTCCTCTTCCGGCTTCCCGAGTCGGCCGATGCCGGTCGCCTCCACGCGAGCTTCGCAGAAGGCGTGCTGGTCGTCAGCGTGCCGAAGGTTCACGCTCCGCCGCGCGCCGTGGAGATCGACGGCGCCGACCGCTAGCCTGGGGCCGTCGTGGAGCGACGACCCGGTCCTCCGCTGCGCGCGTCCGGGCTGAGCCGCGAGGAGGCCGCGCGCAAGCTCGCCGAGCGAGGCCCGTTCGAGCCGCCGGCAACCAGCCGGTCGTACGGCAGCATCGTCAGGGCCAACGTCTTCACGGTGTTCAACCTGATCCTGGCCGTCGCCGGGACGGTCACGCTCGTGTTCGGAGACTGGCGCGACGCCCTCTTCCTCGGCGTGCTGGTCGCGAACTCGGGGATCGGGATCTTCCAGGAGGTGCGTGCGAAGCGAGCGCTCGACCGGCTCGCGGCGCTCGTCGCCCCGACGGCGATCGTCGTCCGCAGCGGGGAGCCCCTTCGGCTCGGGGTCTCGGACCTGGTCGTGGGCGATCTCGTTCGCGTCGAGGCGGGCGACCAGCTCGTCGCCGACGGCACCCTCGACGAGGCGAACGGGCTCCGGCTCGACGAGTCGATCCTGACGGGCGAGTCCGAGCCCGAGGCCCGCGAGGCGGGAGAGGCGGTGCGCTCGGGGTCGTTCGCCGTCGAGGGGTCGGGCGCCTACGTCGTCACCGCCGTCGGCCCCGAGAGCTACGCAGAGCGGATCGCGGGCGAGGCCCGGGCGTTTCGCCATCCGCGCTCGCCTCTCGAGCGCGACCTCAACCGCCTCCTCGTCATCCTCGTCGGCGTGCTGGTTCCGCTCGGCGTCCTCCTCGCGTTCTCGTTGTGGAGGCTCGACGTGCAGGCCGGCGAAGCGGTGCCGCGCTCCGTGGCCGCGGTCGTCAGCCTCGTCCCCGAGGGGTTGATCCTGCTCACGAGCCTCACCTACGCGGTCGCCGCGCTGCGGATGGCGCGCCGCGGCGCTCTCGTCCAGCAGCTCAATGCGATCGAGTCCCTCGCAGCCGCCGACGTGGTCTGCCTCGACAAGACCGGCACGCTGACGGAAGGAACCCTGCGCGTCGTCGAGCTCGTCCCGGCCTACGGCGTCGAGGAGGAGGAGCTCGCGTTCGACCTCGCGCGGTTCGCGGCCTCCTCCCCGAGCAGGAACACGACGCTGGAGGCGATCGCCGCAGCCCGCTCGGCGCCGGCCGAAGGGGTGAAGGAGCACGTGCCTTTCGCCTCCCGGCGGGGTTGGAGCGCCCTCACGCTCGACGGCACGGGCTACGTTCTCGGCTCGCCCGAGCGCTTCCCTCTGGGCCCTCTGGCTGCGCGGGCCGGCGACGAGGCGCGACGTGGGCGCCGCGTGCTCGCCTTCGGGACGACCCCATCCGGCCTGGACGACGACGATCCCGTCGATCCTCCGGCGGCCCTCCGGCCGCTTGGGCTCGTCGTCATCGCCGAGCAGCTCCGGCGGGACGCGCGCGAGACCGTGGGGTTCTTTCGCGACCAGGGCGTCGAGCTCAAGGTCATCTCCGGCGACGCACCGGACACGGTCGCCGCCATCGCCGCGGACGCAGGGATCGATTCGGGGGTCGTCCTCGACGGCCGGCACCTGCCCCAGGACGACGACGAGCTCCGCCGAGTGGCCGTCGAGGCGTCCGTCATCGGCCGCATCTCCCCCGAGGGCAAGAAGCGCGTCGTGGAGGCGCTCACCGCGTCCGGCCGCTACGTCGCGATGGTCGGCGACGGCGTCAACGACGTTCCCGCCCTGAAGGCGGCGCGCCTGGCGATCGCCCAGGGAACGGGTGCCCAGATTGCCAAGAGCGTCGCCGATCTCGTGCTCGTCCGGGGCGAGTTCTCGGCAGTTCCGGCGATGGTCGACGAGGGCCGCAAGATCCTCCGGAACCTGCAGCGGGTGGCGAAGCTCTTCGTGACGAAGTCGGCCTTCGCCGCCTTCCTCATCCTCACGATCGGGCTGACGCCGGTCGCGTATCCCCTCCTGCCGCGGCACCTGACGCTGGCGGCCACGCTGGCCGTCGGGATCCCGGCGTTCTTCCTGGCGCTCGCGCCCAGCGCGGGCCGGTTGTCGAAGACGGGCTTCCTGCGCGAGATCGGCCGGTTCTCCGTGCCCGCAGGCGGCGCCGCCGGCATCGGTGTCCTCTCCAGCTACCTCTTCTCCTTCTACGTGCTCGACCTCGGGCTCGTCGAGGCCCGCACGGTGGCGACCACCACGCTCATCCTGGTCGGGCTCTACCTCATCATCGTCCTCGAGGCCGCCGGGCGTGTCAGGGCTCCCGCCGTGCTGGTGCTCTGCCTGAGCCTGCTCGGCGCGTACGTCTTCATCCTCGCGGTGCCGTGGACGCGGGAGTTCTTCGAGCTCGCCGTGCCCGGGCCGGCGGCCTGTCTGACCGCTCTGGGCGGCGCCGGCCTCGCCGCCACCAGCCTGTGGCTCACGGACGAGCGCTTCGCGCCGGGAGGAGAGGCCCGGCTCGGCTCAGCGGTCGCCGTTGCGGAGGTAGACGAACCAGTAGACGGCGCCGACCATGATCGCCCCCCCGACGATGTTCCCGAGCGTGACCGGGACGAGGTTGTCGAGGAGGAAGCTGCTCCACGTCAGGCCTGACAGGTCGGGGGCGTCCTGGAGGCCGGCAAGCCAGGTGTCGTTGTTCTTGATCAGGAGCCCCGCCGGGATGAAGTACATGTTGGCGACGCAGTGCTCGAAGCCGGCGGCCACGAAGGCGGCGATCGGGGGGACGACGGCGAGGATCTTGTCGGTGGTCGAGCGGGCGCTGTAGGTGAGCCAGACCGCGAGGCAGACGAGTGCGTTGCAGAGCATGCCGAGGACGAAGGCCTGGCCGAACTCGAGGTCGGTCTTGGCCACTGCGATCGCGAGGGCCTGCTCGCCGACGGCGCCGCCGCCGAACTCGTACTGGCCGGACAGGTAGACGAGCACGGCGGTGGCGAGCGCGCCTGCGAAGTTGCCCACGTAGACCAGGAGCCAGATCAAGAGGAGACGACCGGTTGTGACCCGCCGCCCCGCCCACGCCATCACGATCAGGTTGTCGCCTGTGAAGAGCTCGGCCCCGGCGACGACGACGAGGATGAGGCCGAGCGAGAACGTCAGGCCCGCGAGCAGGCGGGTGACGCCGAAGGCGAGCTCGCCCGACCCGGCCGTCACCGTCGTGGCGAAGACCGCGCCCATGGCGATGAAGGCGCCGGCGAGGACCGCGAGGACGAGCAGCTTCCCGGTCGCCAGGGAGGCCTTCGCGGCTCCGCTGTCCTCGGCCCGGTGGGCCATGGCGGGAGGAGGCAGCGCGTCGAATCCGGCCGCGGGAAAGGTCGGGGTGTCTCCACCGATCGTCGTCATGCGCTCTGTTTCGCCGTTCCCGCCTCATCGCCTCCGCAGGTCGCGCAACGGATCTGCCACGATGCAGGCCATGTGGATGAGGCTTCTCTTCGCGTGGCTCTCGAACGTCGTCGCGCTGTTCGTGGCCGCCTGGATCGTGTCCGGCGTCAGCTACGGGGACGACTTCTGGGTGCTCTTCATCGCCGCGCTCGTCTTCACCATCGCGAACTGGTTCGTCAGGCCGCTCGTGATCCTCCTGGCCCTCCCGGCCGTGGTGCTGACCCTCGGCTTCGCCCTCTTTCTCATCAACACGTTCATGCTCTACCTGACCGACTGGATCGTCCCAAGCTTCGAGACAGGGAGCTTCTGGTCGACGCTTCTCGCGGCGACTCATCGTCTCGCTCGTCAACGTGCTTCTCAGCCTGCTCCTGAAGCCCGAGGAGAGACTCGGAGAGTTCGCGTGAGCCCCCTCAAGCGGGACGCTTCGGGAGCCGATCTTGTAGCGATGGCCCAAGCCGCACGCCTCCAAGCGCTCCTCGACCTCTCGCGCTCGCTCTCGTCGAGCCTCGACCTGCGCGAGGTCCTGCGGGAGTTCGCGACGCGTGCCGCCGAGCTGACCGGGGCAACCGCCGCCGAGCTCTCGACGTACGACCCGGCGCACGGGAACCTCGTGATGCTCGTCGAGTACCGCCACGGGACGCGACGAGATCACGGAGACGGGAGGCCAGGTCTACCACCTGAGCGAGTATCCGACGACCCGGCACGTGCTCGACACGCAGGAGCCGGTCCAGATCCGCGTCGAGAGACCGGAGGACGACGCCGCCGAGCGGGCGCTGCTCGAGCAGCAGGGACAGAAGTCCCTGCTCATGCTGCCGCTCGTCGCCCGGGGCGAGACGATCGGGCTGATGGAGATCGTCGACCGCGAGGACCGGGTCTGGAACGAGACCGACGTCGAGTTTTGCCGCGCCCTCTGCGACATCGTCGCCATCGCCATTCGCAACGCGGTGCTCTTCGCCGAGCTGCAGGAGACCGCGGCTCGGGACAAGCTCACCGGCCTCTACAACCGGCGGCTGTTCGAGGAGCAGTTCGAGGCCGCCGTCGCGCGCAGCCTGCGCACGCAGGAGGAGCTGACGCTCCTCATCGTGGACCTCGACGGGCTGAAGCGGATCAACGACGTCAGCGGCCACGTCGCCGGCGACCAGGCGCTGCGCACGCTCGCCGACGCCCTCCGGGCGACGATCCGGGCGACCGACGTCGCCTGCCGGCTGGGCGGCGACGAGTTCGCCGTGATCCTTCCAGGCTCGAGCGCCGAGGACGCCGTCAAGGTCGCCGAGCGCGCGCAGGAGACCCTGGCCGAGGTGGCCCAGGGCCAGTACAGCTTCTCCGGCGGCATCGCGCGCGTGACTCCGGCGCACTCGTCCGCGGAGAACGTCTACCGCTCGGCCGACCTCGCCGCGTACCGCGCCAAGGCCGCCGGCGGCGCCCGCACGCTGCTCGCCGTCGAGAAGCGGACCGCCGCGGCCGGCTAGAAGGGCGTCGGCGAGGCCGCGCGCCGCCGCGCCTCGAGGTCGAGCAGCTCGTCGGCGTGCTCGATCAGGAGCGGGTCGTGGGTGGCGCAGACGACCGCCGCGCCCGTTTCCCGGGCAAGGCCGAGCAGGAGCCTGGCTACTGCGAGGGCGTTCGCCTGGTCGAGGCGTGCCGTGGGCTCGTCCGCGAGGAGGAGCGCCGGCCGACCGGCCACAGCGCGGGCGACGGCGACCCGCTCGCGCTGCCCGCTGGAGAGATCGGACACCCGCCGCCCCGCGGCGCCCGCGAGGCCGACGTCCGCCAGCGCCTCCGCCGCCCGCGCCCGAGCTTCCTCCGCGTCCAGGCCCCGGAGCGAGAGGCCGAGCTCGACGTTCTCGGAGGCCGTGAGGAACGGGACGAGACCTCCCTCCTGGCTGACGAGGGCGACGTTCTTCGCGCGGAAGCGGGCCCGAGCGTCGCGATCGAGCGCCGACACCTGCTCTCCCAGGACGTGCACCTCACCCGCGGTCGGGAGGTCCAGGCCGGCCAGAAGGTGGAGCAGGGTCGTCTTCCCCGAGCCGGACGGCCCCGTCACCGCCGTGAGGCGTCCGGCGGCGAAGGCGGCGTCCAGCTGGACAAGCGCCGTCGCAGCGGCCGCGCCCTCACCGTAGGTCCTCGACAGCCCCCTCGCCTCGGCGACCGCCTCACCGGAGCCGGTTGCCTCGGGCAGTGTGGCCTCCTCGGCCGTTTGGGCCGGGGCCTCGGCACCCGCGACGGCCTGCAGCAGGATGCCGTCCTCGTGCAGGCGCGCGGCCGCGTGCGAGCGGATGCCCGTTCGCCGCAGCAGCTCCTCGGAGAGGCGGAGCCAGCCTCCCCGTCCGACGACGATCGCCTCGTCGCCGCCGTCCGCGAGCGCGGCCTCCTCGCTCACGCGCCCGTCGCGGACGCGCACGATGCGATCCGCCACCGACGCGGACTCGGGGTCGTGGCTGACGAGAACGGTGGTCGTGCCGGCGTCCCGAGCGAGCTCGGCGATGGCCTCGTAGACGAGGCGGGCGTTCGCGGCGTCGAGCTCGCCGGTGGGCTCGTCCGCGAGCAGGAGCCTGGGTCGGTGGGCGAGTGCCGCGCAGACCGCCACCCGCTGCTGCTCGCCGCCCGAGAGCTCGCGCGGATGTGCCTGGGCCCGGTCGATGAGGCCGACGCGCTCGAGCAGCTCGCCGGCGCGACCGAAGCGCTCGTGCCTGGACACCCCTGCGAGCCCGAGCTGCATGCCGACAAGCTCCCTGACCACGAGCTCGGGGGCGAGCGCGTGCCAGTAGTGCTGGTCGGCGTAGCCGAGGGTCTCCGCGCGATACTGCGCCCGGCCTCGCCGGCCGAGCCGGGCAAGGTCGCGGCCGAGGACCCGCACGCTCCCCGCCGTCGGCGTGTCGAGTGCAGCAAGCATCCTGAGCAGGGTCGACTTCCCGGAGCCGCTGGGGCCGAGGACGACACAGATCTCGCCCTCACGCACGTCGAGCGTCAGCCCCTGGAGCGCGACCACGCCTCCCTCCGGCGCCGGGTAGACGCGAAAGACGTCGCGAAGCTCGACGGCGGGCTGGCTCATATGCGCCTCGATGCAGCGGTGACGAGGGTTGCCGCCGCGAGGACGCCGGCGGCGAGGGCACCGGCGAGCACGGGCCACGTCACCGCAGTCCGGAGCGGAAGCTCGGTCGCCCGAGCGTCGGCGGTGACCGTCACGAGGTCGACGACGAGGAAGCCGAGGAGCGCAGCCGTGGCCAGCCCGCCGACCACGCCCACGGCGACCACCACGAAGCTGCGCACGCGCACGACACGGCGCAGGAGCGCCGGGCGAGCCCCCTGGGCTTCGAGGTCGTCCAGCTCCCCGCGCTCGTCCCGTACGTCCGAGACGACGCCGAGCAGGACGCCGACCAGGGCCAGGCCGAGGGCGACGAGCGCCGCGGCGAGCAACGTCAGCAACGTCCCGCGGGCGAGCGGATCGTCGCGGAGGGAGCGCTCGAGCTCGGCGCGCGACTCGACGATCAGGACGTTGAACGGTGGGCGGGCCAGCTCGGCTGCGAGCGCCTCGCGCTGCTGCTCCGTCGCGGCTCCGAGCCAGACCTCGTTCGCCACCGCGATGCCGGGCCGTGCGGCGTTGAGGGCGGTCCCGAGCAGGGTCCGGTCGGCGACGACGAAGTCCTCCCTCGCGCCCGGGAAGCGCTCCGCGACCGCGGCCACGCGGGCGACGACCTGCTCGCCCCCGACGCGCAGCGCGAGCTCGCCGCCCGGCCCTGCGGCCGCGGCGACGCTCGGCGAGGCGATCACCGAGAGGGGCTGCTCGTCGCTCGGCTGCTTCGGGCGGAAGCGGGCCGTGGCCGATTCGGTCAGCATGCCGGTGATCGTGGTGCCGTCCGGTCTCACGTCCGCTTCGATCCCGTTGACGGCGAGCCAGTCCTCGTAACCCCCGAGCTCGACGGCGCCCTCGGGCGTGTGCGCCTGGAGCGCGCCGAGGTGGAGCTCGAGCTCGAGCGGCCGGCCTTCGCCGGCGCGCTCCTGGACCTTGACCGGCGGGGAGATCGTGATTGCGACGACGCGGCCGCCCCGCGCCTCGGCCGGCACCGGCGCGCGAAGGACGTGCCCTGCCTGCGTCGGCTTGCCCAGCTCCAGCTGGGAGTAGCCCCCGCCGGGCGTCTCCACGCTCGCCGTCAGGACGACCGGCGGTCCCTGGGCCGCAAGCTCGAGCGCCGTCGCGTCCTCGGGGAGAACGGGCCCGCGCGCCGCTGCGTCGCCCGTGGGCTCGAGGCGCGCTGCCAGCGTCTCCGGAGGCAGGGCGGAGAAGTCGTCACGCCACCCGTTCAGCGCCGGGATCGCGTCGGTGTCCAGGCCGAGCACGGAGATGCCGGTGCGTCCGCCGGTGCGGCTGACGTTCCCGGAGAGCCGCAGGACGGGCTCCACGCGAACGGAGTCGCCGAGCGCGGCCAGCCGCTCGGGCGGGGCGGCCTCTCCGACCCTGATCAGCCTCGTCAGGTCCTCCGTCAGCGTGAAGTCGAGCGGGACGGCGAACGCGGCCTGTTCCACCTGGCCGCGCGCAAGCGTCGTCCGGTAGCTCTCTGCGAAGACGGCGAGGCCGACGCTGACGAGCAGGAACGCGGCGGCGACCGCCGCGTGTCCGGGGTGGCGCGCCAGCGAGAGCGAGGCCAGGCGCAGAGAGACGGAGCGCCCTCTGGACGCGCGCTCCAGGAGCAGGAGGGCGGGCCGTAGGAGCCTGGCGCAGGCGACGGCGGCGACGAACGTGACCAGGCCGGGGAGGAGGACGAGGGCCACCGAGGCGCCCGACTCGGCGGCCAGTGTCTCCTGGTCGAGGTTGCCGCGCAGGAGCGTCAGGATGACGATGGCAAGCGCGCCGAGCGCGGCCGCGTCGAGCGCCGAGAAGGAGCGCCTGCCCAGGGCCAGCGGCTTGGCCCGCAGTGCTGCGAGGAGTACGAGCGCCAGCGCAGCCGCGACGGCCAGCGCGGCGAGGATGCCGGTGCGAGAGAGAGTCGAGTGGGCGAGCACCTCGCTGACCGGAGCGCCGGCGCGCGAGGCGACGACGGCACCTGCCAGCGTCCCGAGGGCCCAGCCCGCCGCCGTGCCGGCTACGGCGATGACGGCGGCTTCCATCCCGGTGAAGAGCGAGAGCTGCCAGCGCCGGGCTCCGAACCACGTCAGCCGCCGCCGGGAGCTTTCGGAGTCGCGGCGCATGCTCACTGCGGCCAGGACGGCAAAGGCGAAGAGGAGCGCGGCCGACTCGCCGCCGACGAGGAGGAGTCGTCGTCCCGCGACGTTGCTCGCCTCTGCCGCGGTGCGAAGCTCCTCGACGGGAGCGGTCAGGTCGAAGGCGCTCGAGGCCGTCTGCAGCGAGGAGCGCGACCGGGCGGCGTCCGCGGCCAGCTCGTCGATCTCCCACGCGCGCACCGTTCCCTTCCGGAGCGGCGCGACCCAGGAGTAGCTGCGGTAGACGTTGTCGAGCTGGGGTGACGCCGCGAGGCCGTCGACCCCCTCTGCGAGGATCAGCGGAGCCGGCGGCGGCCGGTGGTAGCCGACCGCCTCACGGTAGCTCGGGCTGAGGGCCGCCCTGCTTCGCTCGTTCTCGGTCGGCGCGATGAAGTCGCCGAAGAGGACCGGCGACTTGACGACCGCGGTGCCGACTTCGACCAGTCGCAGCCCTGGAGCGTTCGGGATCGACCCTTCACCGCGCAGCCGGACGACCTCGCAGCGCTCGGGCTCGCAGGTGCGCGGGAGCCGGCCCGAGCGGAGCGTGACCCAGTCCGCCAGGCCGTCCACGGCGCCGAGGCCCACGAACGTCCCGGCGATCGTGCTCTCCCGGAAGAGGACGAAGGAGACGGGCGCGGCAGGGACGATGCCCGCCAGCGTTGCCCGCGCCTGCCGGTCGAGCGCGGCGTGATCCTCCTCCAGGGCGGGGATGCCGAACCAGGCTGCGCGCACGGACCGCTGGGCGGCGGGAACGTCTTCGACTGCCCGGCCGACGCTCTCGTCGCGGGCGACCACCGTCCCTGCGAGCACCGTCGCGAGCATCGCCGCTCCGGCCGCAACTCCGGCCGCGGCGAGAACGGCGGTCGGGGCGCGCCGCGCGAGCCTCGCGGCGGCGAGTCGGAGCGGGTAGCCGAGCCTGCGGAGCGTGCGCACGACTCCTACGCTGCCAGGCTCGCGCGCTGCCGACCACTCGCGTTCCTTCGTGTTTGGTTAAGCTTTGCTTATGCTCGACGTCCGGCGCCTGCGCGTGCTCAGGGAGGTCGCCCTGCGCGGCTCCATCGCCGCCGCCGCCGAGTCGCTCCGTTTCACGCCGTCCGCCGTCTCCCAGCAGCTGGCGAAGCTCGAGGTCGAGGCCGGCGTGCCGCTCCTCGAGCGCGGCCCGAAGAGCGTCCGGCTGACGCCCGCGGGCTGGCGGCTCGTCGAGCACGCGGAAACGATCCTGGAGCAGCTCGCCGAGGCGGAGGCGGAGCTGCGTGAGCTGGACGGCTCGCCGCCGATGCTTCGCGTCGGCTGTAACACGACGGTCGCCGTGAGCATCCTCCCGGAGGCGCTCCGGCGGTTCTCCGCGAACCGGCCCGAGATGGACGTCATGGTCACCGAGGCCGACCCGCTCGTCTCCCTCGCCCGGCTCCGCGTCCGCGAGCTCGACCTCGCGGTCGTCTTCGAGTACGACCACGTGCCGCTTCCCTCCGACGCGCGCGTCGAGCTCGAGCTCTTGCTCGAGGAGCCGATGCGGATCGTCTTGCCGGTGGGCCATCCCGTCGCCAGGCAGCGCGCCGTCCGCTTGCTCGACCTGGCGGACGAGACGTGGATCAGGAGCACGACCCGCTCCTCCTGCAACCCCTTCACGGAGCGCGCCTGTCGAGCCGCCGGCTTCGAGCCCCGCATCCGCTTCGAGTTCGACGACTACGCGGCGATGCAGAACATGGTCGCCTCGGGCGCCGGTGTGGCATTTGCCCCGGACCTCGGCCTCTCGAGGCTCAACCCGGGGGTCGCGGTGCGCCCGATCGCCTTCGGGCCGAAGCGCCGAGTCCACGCCGCCTACCGAGCGGGCGAGGGCGGCGGGCACGGAATCCCGGAGATGCTGGACGCGCTCCGCGGCACGATTCTCGCGCGAGAGCCGCTGTTCCCGGCCCGAGCCGGCGCCTCCTAGCCCGGAGTCCGGCGACGGTTGGCGCTCCAGGCTCCGAGGAACGCCCGTAACCTGAGGACGATGCGTCTGGGGAGGCTCGTCGTCGGAGTCGTCGTTCTCCTCCTGGCCCTCGGCTGCAACGGGAGCTCGGACGAGACGGCGGGCGCACCCTCGCCGTCCGAGACCGGTTCGACGGAGATTCCGACGGCGAGCGGCGAGACCGAGACCCAACCTCTGCCCACTCCCACGGATCCGGGCAAGCCCGGGCCGGGTGGGCCGCTGGGGCTGAAGATAGTCGCCTCCGGCCTCGACTCGCCGGTCTTCGCCACGGCGGCTCCGGGTGAGCCGGACCGGCTGTACGTCGTCGAGCAGCCCGGGCGGATCCGCGTGCTCGAGAAGGGGAAGCTCCTCGACGAGCCGTTCCTCGACCTGACCTCGGAGGTCTCGAGCGGGGGTGAGCGCGGGCTTCTCTCGATGGCGTTCCATCCGGACTACGCGTCCAACGGGCTCTTCTACGTCGACTACACGGATCTCGAGGGAGACACCCGCGTTGCCGAGTACCGCGTCTCGTCCGCCGGCGCCGAGCCGACCCGCGTCCGGGAGCTGCTCTACGTCATGCAGCCCTACGCGAACCACAACGGCGGCCAGCTCGCCTTCGGCCCGGACGGGCTCCTCTACGTCGGCATGGGCGACGGCGGCTCGGCCGGTGATCCCGAGAATCGCGCGCAGGACCTGTCCAGCCGCCTCGGCAAGCTGCTCCGGCTCGACGTCGACGGGCCCAGCACCGAGTGGGAGATGGTCGCCTACGGCCTGCGCAACCCGTGGCGCTTCTCGTTCGACCGCCTGACGGGCGACCTCTGGATCGGCGACGTCGGCCAGGACTCGGTTGAGGAGGTCGACCGCATCGGCGTCCGGGACCTCGACAAGCTCCACAACTTCGGCTGGGACGTCTTCGAGGGGTCGGAGACGTACGAGGACAAGGTGCCCGCCCCGGGTGGCGAGCTCGTCGGCCCGATCACGGAGTACTCCCACGACCTCGGCTGCTCGGTGACAGGCGGCTACGTCTACCGGGGGAAGGACCTGCCCCAGGCCTGGGGCCGCTACTTCCACGGCGACTACTGCTCGGGCCGGATCTGGAGCGTGGCGCGCTGGGACCGGCAGTACAGCCGTCGCGGGCATCCATTCCGGGTGCCGGGCTTGACTTCCTTCGGCGAAGACCTGAACGGGGAGCTCTACCTTCTCTCGAGCGACGGGACGATCCGCCGGCTCGTGTCCCGCCCCTGATTCGGCGGAACCCGCGCCGCCTCACCGGTGTACAACGGGTGCAGTGGGGGACCGGCCACTGGCAGACGACCAACTCGTTGCCCGAGCGAAGCAGGGCGACACCCGTGCCTACGGCACCCTCGTGGAGGAGCATCAGACGATCGCGTTTCGCACCGCGTACCTGCTGACGGGCTCGGCCGCCGACGCCGAGGACGCCGTGCAGGAGGCCTTCGTGAAGGCCCACCGCGCGCTCGCCCGCTTCCGGCAGGGCGCCGCCTTCCGCCCCTGGCTCCTCTCGATCGTGGCGAACGAGGCGCGAAACCGCCGCAGGTCGGCCGGCAGGCGCGAACGGCTCGCGCTGCGTGTGGCCGAGGATCCGCTCTCGGGGGGCGCGGTCCCGTCCCCCGAGGCGGCCCTCCTGGACGCGGAGCAGCGGGAGGAGCTGCTGGCCGCCGTGAACGAGCTCAAGGATGACGACCGGCTCGCGCTCGGCTGCCGCTACTTCCTCGGGCTCTCGGAGGAGGAGACCGCAGCCGCCCTTGGCTGGCGGCGGGGGACGGTGAAGTCGCGGACGTCACGAGCGCTCGCGCGGCTCCGCGAGCAGCTGGGGGTGACGGGATGACCGAGCTCGAGCATGCCCTCATCCGCCTCGGCGACCAGCTCGCGTTCCCGGAGACGCCTGAAATCCTGGAGCGCGTCCTCGGCCGGGTCGCAGCCGAGCCGGCTCCACGGCGCCGGGGCCTCGACCGCCGTGTCGTCGTGCTCGCATTCGCGCTGCTCGCGGTGGCGATCGCCGCCGCGCTGGCCGTTCCCCAGGCGCGCTCGGCCATCCTCGAGCTCTTCGGCCTCCGCGGCGCCACCGTCCAGCGTGTCGAGACGCTGCCCACCGTCCCGGGCCCGAGCGCGCAGATCCTCGATCTGGGGCGGCCGGTGCCGCTGGAGAACGGGCGCCCGGGGGTGAAGATCCCCGAGGTGCTCGTCCCCGACGCGCTCGGCGCGCCGGACGCCGCCTACGTGTCCTCGGAGAGCTACGGGTTGCGGCTGACGCTGGTCTACGAGCCGGGCGACGGCGTCCCCGAGTCGCCGTACACCGGCGTCGGGATCCTGGTCAGCGAGTTCGTCGGCGAGGCCGATCCGGGCTTCGTCGACAAGCTGGTGGACGGCGGCACGAGCGTGCAGCGTCTCCAGGTTGGCCAGTACCCGGCGCTCTGGCTGGAGGGCGGGCCGCACGTCGTGCTCTTCAAGGGGGACGGCGGCGTGGTCTTCGAGGATCGCGGCCGGCTCGCCGGGAACACGCTGCTCGTCGAGCGCAACGACATCCTCGTCCGGATCGAGGGCGCGCTGGACCGCGAGCAGGCGGTCGAGATCGCCGAGTCGCTGAACTAGCAGGGCTTGACGAAACGCAGCTGTGCCGCCGGGCCGCGCTGCTCGCCCCGATGCGGCGTCCTCAGTCGCGCTCGTAGCCTCCGGCTACGAGCGCTCCCTGCGTCCTTGTCTCGGAACGACCATCACGTCCCGACGGCGAGCGGCATTCCGCCAAACCCTCCTAGGCGGCTACTGCGGAGCCGGACTGATCCGCCTCGACGCGGGCGCACACGTCGCCGGCAAGCTCGACGAAGGCGCGGGCTGCAGGCGAGCGATAGCGGTCGCGGTGCCAGGCGATCCCGATCCGGCGGGGCGGCACGCTGGCGAGGCCGAGGACGGCGGTCCCCTCGTGGGTCGGGTCGACGGTCAGGAGCGGCACGAGCGCGACGCCGACGCCGGCGGCGACGAGCTCCTGGATGGTTCCGTTGTCGTCGGAGCGGAAGACGATGCGCGGCTCGAGGCCGGCGTCGCGGAAGCGGTTCTCGATCTGGTGGACGCTCCGGCACTGACGGTTGCCGATCAGCGGCATGGCGGCGACTTCTCGAAGCGACGGCGGCTTAGGCCGACGCGCAAGCGGCGAGTCCGCGGGGAGGACGACAACGTACGGGTCGCGCATCAGCTCGACGGTCTCGAACGGCCCCTCCCCGACCGGGAGCATCACGAAGGTGAACTCGAGCACTCCGCGCTCGACCAGCTCGAGCAGCCCGCCGTCGTCGGCGGATTCCGTCAGCTGCACCGAGACGTCCGGCCACGCATCCGTGAACTCGCGCAGCAGGCGTGGTAGCACCCGGGCGCCGACGCTCTGATAGGTGCCGACGCGCAGCGTGCCCGCCGAGCCCTCTGCGAAAGCGGCCATATCCGCCTGGGCCGCCTGCAGGCGCGCGACGATGCCCGCGGCATGGCGCAGGAGCAGCTCTCCGGCCTCCGTGAGCGAGACGCGGCGCGGCCCGCCGGGTCGTTCCACGAGCTGCTGGCCCACGATCCGCTCGAGCACCTGGATCTGCTGGCTGACCGCCGATTGGGTGTAGCCGAGCTGCTCCGCGGCGCGCCCGAACGAGCCCTCCTCGGCGACCGCCTGGAGAGCGGCGAGATGCCGCAACTCGACTCCTAGCCATCCATCAGAGCGCATGATCGACATGAATGATAACTCGATTTGTGCTAATCGAAAAGCAGGTCGATGCTGAGGGTATGGAAATCGTACTCGTCATCTTCTTCCTGCTGGTCGGACCGCTGGCTCTCCGGTTCGGAGCGGACTCGCGTCTGGACGAGCGGCAGCGCCTGCCCGAGTGGCGGCGGCCGTAGTCTCCCTGCGGCGCTCTGAGCATCGTCCCTAGCCTTCTGCCCGGTCGAGAATCCCCGGGCCACGTGAAAGCATTGTGTCCACGGCGATGGACACAGGGCTCTCCGGCAAGCGCGTGCTCGTGACGGGCGCCTCAGGCGGCATCGGCGCGGCCTGCGCACGCGCCTTTGCGGCCGAAGGCTGCCGGGTCGTCCTCCACTACCACAGCGGTCGCGAGCGCGCGGAGGCCGTCGCGGCCGAATGCGGGGAGGGGGCCGTGGTCGCGCAGGCCGACCTCCGCCGCGAGGAGGACGCGGCGCGGCTCTTCGACGAGGCGCGCTCGGCTTTCGGCGGGCTGGACGTGTGCGTGGCGGTCGCCGGCGTCTGGCCGGAAGAGGACGTCCCGCTATGGCGACTGTCCCTCGACCGCTGGCAGGAGACGCTCGCCGCCAACCTCACGGCGACCTTCCTGACCGCGCGTGAGTTTCTCCGGGAGGTGGAGAGCACCGGTCGCGGCAGCCTCGTGCTGGTCGGCTCGACGGCCGGCCTCTACGGTGAGGCCGGGCACGCGGACTACGCCTCCGCCAAGTCCGCAATCGTCCGCGGGCTCCTCCTCAGCCTCAAGAACGAGATCGTGCGGATCGCGCCGCTCGGACGGGTCAACGCGGTCTGCCCCGGGTGGACGGTCTCGCCGATGACGCGCGCCGCCCTCGACGAGCCCGGTCTCGTCGACCGCGTCACGCGGACGATGCCGCTGCGCAAGGTCGCGGAGCCGGAGGACGTCGCGAGCCAGATCGTCGTCCTCGCCTCCGACGAGCTCTCAGGCCACGTCACGGGCCAGGTGGTCGTGGTCGCCGGCGGCATGGAAGGCCGCCTCCTCCACGACTAGGCCCCCAAGCGCCGCTCGATCCAGCGCGCGCCCAGGGTGTCGGTGAGGCCGTGCGCAATGATCGACGCCAGGATCACGAGGGCGGCGATGTCGAAGATCAGGGTCCGGTCGGATGCTGTCGACGCGAGCACGAACAGGGCGAACAGCATCGAGGCGATCGCCTTCGGCCCGAACCAGGCGATGAACAGCTTGTACGGCATGGGCATGTCCACGCCGAGGAACGAGAGCAGGACGGCGGCCGGCCTGGCGACGAGCAGCGCGAAGGGGATGAAGACGAGGATGGGCCACAGGGAACGGTCCCAGCCCGTGGCGACGACGAGCGAGCCGAAGACGAAGAACGTCGCGATCTGGAAGACGGCGCTGACGCTCTCGTTGAACTCCTGGAACGTCTCGGGGATGTCGTGGCGGGTGGCGGCGAGCCCGATCCCGGCGACGAACGCGGCGATGAGACCGTTGCCGTAGGTGACGTCCGCGAGCCCGAAGGCGGCAAGGCCCACCCCGAGCGCGTAGACGCCCTCGTACTTCAGCGCCATGCCTCCCCCCGGGAACCGGGAGAGCAGGCTTCCGGCCACGACCGCGAGGGCGACCCCGATGAGGGCGCCGACGACCGCTTCGCCGGCCAGCTCCGCCGCCTCGCGGGCCGCGTCTCCCCCCGGCGTGGCCAGTACGAGGAAGAAGAGGACGAACGGGAGCGCGAGCCCGTCGTTCAGGCCCGACTCGAGGTTCAACGTGTGCCGGACGATGCGCGGTACCCGCTCCGACGTCACCACCGCCGAGGTGACCACCGGGTCCGTCGGCGAGAGGACGGCGCCGAGGAGGAACGCCTCGGCCCACGTGAGCTCGGGGAAGAGCGCCTTCCCCGCCAGCGCGAGCAGGACGAGCGTGAGCGGCAGGGCCAGGACGAGCGCGCGGGCAACCGGGCCCCAGTGCTCACGCAGGAGCTCGGACTCGACGAACAGGCCGTCGGAGAAGAGCGTGAGGATGAGCGCGAGCTCGACGAGGAGGAGGATGACCTCGGAGCCCGGGTCCACCTCGACGACGTCGAGGAGCGCGAGCCCCACCCCGGTGCCCACGGAAAGCACGGAGATGGAGAGCACGGTTCCGTGCAGCCAGCCGGAGAGCGCGGCCGCCACCACGAGCAGCATCCCGAGGATGAGGAGTGCCTCCGCGAAGTCCAGGTCCACGCCCGGACCCTAATCGGCCTGGAGGAGCGACCCGCCGGCCGCCGCGGGCCCCGGGAGTGCTACCGATCGGGCCACTGGCCGGGAGACCGTTGCGTTAGGGTTTCCTCCGGGGCCGTGATTCCCCGCTTTTCCCCGTGCGGAAACGCTCGATCATCCAAATGACGCTGGTCGGGGTGGCCGTCGGCGCAGCCCTGGCGATGGTCGCGGTGTTCATCCCGTGGCTTCCCGACGCGGCCTCGGAGCAGGCCGACATCATCGACTCCGTCTACTGGGCGGTGACGATCATCTGCGTGGTCGTCTTCGCCGTGGTCGCCGGCGTCTCGGCCTATGCGATCTACAAGTTCAGGGCACCGCCCGGCGACATGGACGACGGCAGCCCCATCCATGGGAACACGGGCCTCGAGATCGTCTGGACGCTGATTCCCACGGTCCTCGTGATCGGCATCGCGATCTTCTCCGGCATCGCGCTCGCGCAGTCGGAGGACCTGCCGCCTGACCACCGCACGATCGAGGTGACCGCCGAGCAGTTCGCCTGGACGTTCACGTACCCGGACATCGAGGTCGAGGGCGGGAAGCCCCTGACCACGGGGGAGCTCGTCCTCCCGATCAACCAGACCGTGGGTTTCGAGATCACCTCCAAGGACGTGATCCACTCCTTCTGGGTGCCTCAGTGGCGCATGAAGCAGGACGCGGTCCAGGGGATCACGACCCGGACGACCGTGAAGCCGACCGAGCTGGGGACGTTTCCCGTCATCTGCACCGAGCTCTGCGGCCTCGGCCACGCGATCATGCGCTCCCAGGCCGTCGTCCTCTCGGAGGCGGACTTCGAGGCCTGGGTGAAGGAGCAGCAGCGCCTCGCGCGCGAGGGAGGGTCCGTCCAGGGGAAAGAGCTCTTCACGCAGCAGTGCGGGAGCTGCCATACGCTCGCGGATGCCGGCACGCAGGGCCAGGTGGGCCCGAACCTCGACGACGTGCTGCAGGGCAAGGACGCTGACTTCATCCATGAGTCGATCGTGAATCCCAGCGCAGAGATCGCACCCGGCTTCCAGGACGGCGTGATGCCGGGCAATTACGGGGAGACGTTCACGCAACCGCAGCTCGACGGGCTCGTCGAGTACCTGCTCGAAGCCACCGGAGGAGGGGCTCAGTAGTGGTCGTCGACGTCCACGAGCCGCACGAAGCCGAGCACGCCGCGGCTCACGGCCCGCCGCCGCGGAAGGGCCTCCGTCGCCTGACCGGCCCCGGCTGGCTGCGCGTGCTGTGGTTCATGCCCATCGGCTGGGCGCTCGCCACGCTGCTCGTCCTCGGCTCGCGGGCGGCTCTGGGCTACGAGCCTCTGTGGGAGCTCCAGGTCCTCATCGTCGCGTGGACGGTGATCGTGCCGCTCTCGTTCCTCGCCGGGCTGGGCGGCTTCGACTACTGGCTCTACTGGATCTCGGGCCGGCCGACCCGCCCGGAGGACCACTCCGGCCACGGCGCCCGCAGCTGGAAGGACTACTTCCGCGTCAACACCGATCACAAGGTGATCGGCATCCAGTACCTGGTCACGACCATCTTCTTCTTCGTCGCGGCCGGCGTGATGGCGATGTTCATGCGCGCCGAGCTCGCGCGGCCCGGGATGCAGTACGTGGACACCAATACCTTCAACGGGCTCTTCTCGGTGCACGCCTCGCTGATGATCTTCCTCTTCATCATCCCGGCGTTCGCGGGCCTCGGGAACTACGTCATCCCGCTGATGATCGGCGCGCCGGACATGGCCTTCCCGCGCCTGAACGCGCTCTCGTACTGGCTCCTGCCCATCGCCGGGGTGATCATGCTCTCGAGCTACCTCGTGCCCCAAGGCGGCGCCTTCGCGGCCGGGTGGACGAACTACGTCCCGCTCGCGGTCAATCAGGCGGACGGGAACCTCATGTTCCAGATGGGCGTCCAGTGGGCCGGTGCGTCGTCGATCATGACCGCGCTCAACTTCCTGGTCACCATCATCACCATGCGCGCGCCGGGGATGTCCTTCTGGCGCATGCCGCTGCTCGTGTGGGCCAACTTCGCCACGTCGACGCTCGTCGTCCTCGCGACGCCGTTCGTGGCCGGCTCGCAGTTCTTCATCCTGTTCGACCGGGTCCTGCACACGAACTTCTTCAACCCGGAGCTGGGCGGCGACGTGATCGCCTACCAGCACATCTTCTGGTTCTACTCGCATCCGGCCGTCTACATCATGATGCTGCCCGGCTTCGGCATCGCCTCGGAGGTGATCTCCGTCTTCGCGCGGAAGCCGATCTTCGGCTACCGGCTGATGGCGCTCTCGCTGATGGCCATCCTCATCCTCGGCTTCTCGGTGTGGGCCCACCACATGTTCGTCTCCGGGATGCAGCCCTGGATCCGCATCCCGATGATGGTCACCACGCTCGTGATCGCCGTGCCGACGGGGATCAAGGTGTTCAGCTGGCTGGCGACGCTTTGGGAGGGGCGTCTCCATTTCCAGACGCCCATGCTCTTCGCATCGGGCTTCGTGTCGATGTTCGTGATCGGCGGCCTCTCCGGCATCTACCTTGGCTCCGTGCCGATCGACATCCACGCGAGCGACACCTACTTCGTCGTGGCCCACATCCACTACGTGCTCTTCGGCGGGTCGCTCTTCACGATCTTCGCGGGCATCTACTACTGGTTCCCGAAGATGACAGGGCGGATGTACAACGAGCGGCTCGGGAGGATCCACTTCTGGCTGACGTTCGTCGGCTTCAACGTGACCTTCTTCCCGATGCACTGGGTCGGGCTGCAGGGGATGCCGCGTCGCGTCGCCGACTACGCGCCCGAGTTCGGGAACTGGAACTTCGTCATCTCGATCGCGTCGTTCGGCCTCGGCGCCTCGACCGTCGTGTTCCTCTACAACATGATCGTCAGCTGGCGGCGCGGCCCCATTGCGCCCTCGAACCCCTGGCGCGCGCTGACGCTCGAATGGCAGGTGTCCTCGCCGCCGCCCGTCTTCAACTTCGACGAGGTCCCGCAGGTGGTCGGGAGCCCGTACGAGTACGGCACGCGCGGCGCGCGCCATGCGGTCCTGAACGGCAAGCCGACCGAGACGGGCAAGGCGCCCGAGCCCGTGGAGGCGATCCATTCGTGAGCGAGAACCCGTACGAGCAGAGACCGGGCGACGAGGCGGCGGGCCGGCCCCGGCACGTCCTCGTCCTCGCCAACGAGACCGTCGCCGGGCGGACGCTGTTGGACGCGATCGAGCAGCGCGCGGCCGAGGGCCCGATCAGGGTGACCGTGGTCTCTCCGCAGAACGATCCGCGCGCGGGTTACGTCGTCTACGAGGACAGCCGCCGTTCGAGCGCCGACCGGCGCCTGCGGCGGACGCTCGACCTCCTGCACGAGGCCGGCATCGCCGCGCGCGGGGCGATCGTCGATCCCGATCCGCTCCAGGCCCTGCGGGACGCGCTGCACCAGTACGCCCCGGTGGACGAGGTGATCATCTCGACCCACCCGGGCGCGGTGCGGTCGAGCTGGCTCCGCGCGGGCCTCGTCGACCGCGCGCGGAAGATCGCCAAGGACATCCCCGTCACGCACGTCGAGGTCGACCTCTCGTCGCCTCGCGAACGCGTGCACGTACTCGTGATCGCCAACCAGACGATCCTGGGCGGGCCGCTGCTCGAGGCGATCCGCGAGCGGGCGCAGGCCGGGCCGGTCGACTTCACGCTCGTCGCCCCGGCCGACGAGCCGGGCGTACAGGTGCGCCTCGACCGTGCGCTCGCCGAGCTCCAGCAGGCGGAGATCGAGGCGACCGGGCACATCGGCGACGCCGATCCCGTCACGGCCGCGCTGAACGCCGTCCACGACGAGCAGGTCGACGAGATCCTCGTCTCGACCTTCCCGGCGGCGACGTCGGGCTGGATGCGCCGGAACGTCGTCGGGCGAATCGAGAGCGGCTCCGGGCTCCCGGTCCGCCACGTCGTCGTCGAGCAGGCCGAGGCGGAGGCGGAGGTCTAGATGCCTGGCCGGCGATCGCCGAACTCGCGGATGGCGGCTGCGCCGCTGCGCCGGATCGTCGCGCTCGCCCTTCCACGTAATCACCACTACGCGCTGCGGGCGATCGCGGCGCCCGGCTTGGTCGCAGCCGTCCCCGGCGAGCCCGTCAACCACCACCCAGGCATCTGATGGCTTCGGTCGCCCACGCGCACGACCACGATCACCCGCCCGCCGCGCACAAGAGCTCGCGCGTCGACTCGCGCCTGCTGGGCATGTACCTCTTCATCGGCTCGGAGACGATGCTCTTCGGGTCCTTCTTCAGCATCTACTTCTTCGACCGGGTCGTGGTCGGCAACGACGGCTGGCCGCCGCCGGGCTACGAGCTGCCGGTCTACCTCGCCTTTCTCAACACGATCATCCTGGTGACGTCGAGCTTCTCCATGCACTGGGCGCTCCAGTCGATCAAGCGGAACAACCGCTCGGGGCTGATCGCGGGCCTCACGCTCACGTTCCTTCTCGGGCTCACGTTCCTGCTCATCCAGGCCCGCGAGTACACCCGCCTCGGCTTCGGGCCCTCCGACAATGCCTTCGCGTCGACCTTCTACGGCCTCACCGGGCTGCACGGCGCGCACGTCTTCGTCGGCCTGAACCTGCTCCTCTACGCCCTGATCCGGTCGATTCGCGGCCACTACGGCCCGAAGACGGAGGATCACCTGGGCGTCGAGCTACCGGGGATCTATTGGCACTTCGTGGACGTAATGTGGATCGTGGTGTACACCACGGTGTACGTGATCTAGAGCACAAGCCCAGGAGGGGCTATGCGCAACCCGTTCCGGACCGAGGCTGAGGCATTCGGCTTCGTCCTGGTGTGCGTGGCGCTCTTCGCCGCGGTGGCGGTGGCCGGCCTCCTCGGCGGCGGCTGGGTGGCGCTCGCCGTCTTCGTCGTCCTCGCAGCCGGTGTCGCCTTCTACGTGAAGGCAGAGCCGAAGCCGCCGGCGCAGTCGGTGCACTCGCGGGAGGGCGGCGACCGCCACAGGATCCTCGTGGTGGCCAACGAGACGGTCGCCGGCCGCGCGCTCCGCGGCGAGATCGTCAGGCGGGCGGGCGGGGGCGCCGACGTGCTCGTCGTCTGCCCCGCCCTCAACTCGCCGATCCGCCACTGGACCTCCGACGAGGACGGTGCGCGAGAGGAGGCCGAGCGGCGCCTCGCGGCCTCGCTGGCTGCCCTCGCGTCCGAAGGAGTCGAGGCGCGCGGCGAGGTTGGGGATGCCGATCCGGTGCAGGCCATGGACGACGCGCTCAGGACCTTCGGCGCCGACGAGATCGTCATCTCGACCCATCCGCCGGGGCGCTCGAACTGGCTCGAGAAAGGAGTGATCGACCGGGCGCGGGAGCGCTACCCGGTGCCGATCACGCACGTGGTCGTCGACCTCGAGCTCGAGCGTGCGGGCTCGGCGGCGACGGACTTCGCCTCGAGCTAGGCCGGCGCTAGCCGGTTCCGGTCGTCGTCGCGGCGCCCTGGTCGCCGCTCGGGTCGCAGCCCTCGATGTTCTTCCCGGCGACACTCGCCACGTAGGCCGCGACGTCGTCCGCGTCCTGGCCCGTCACGAGGTCGGCGGGCATCGCCCCTTGCGCGAGGTCGATCTGACCGTGCACGACCGAGTAGACGGTGTCCTCGGCAAAGCCCTGCTTGCAGCTGTAGCCGAGCGCCTGGTCGAGGTTCGGCCCGACCGTCCCGCTGGTTCCGGCATCGGCGAGCGTGTGGCAGGACCCGCAGCTCGGGTTGCCGTTTGCGCCCGAGACGAAGAGCTCCTTGCCCTTCGAGCGGTTTGCGCCGTCGAAACCCGTCGTCTCCTCGCCCCCGCAGCCGGCCGCGACGAGCACGGCGGCGGCGAGCAGGACGGCGGCGAGTCGTGCCGTCACGGCTAGTGCCCCTCCAGAGGCACTAGGAGGGCTGCGCCTCGGGGACATCGGCGCTTTCGAGCGCCTCTGCCCGGTCGGCGTAGATCGGGAAGACCCGGTTCAACCCGGTGATCTCGAAGATCTTGGTGATGTTGCGGTCGCTGCAGACGATCGAGAGCCGGCCGCCCTCCGGCCGCAGCCGCTTGACGCCGCCGACGAGGACGCCCAGCGTCGTCGAGTCGATGAAGGTGGTGTCCGTGAGGTCGACGACGACGTGCTGCGCGCCCTGCGCTATGACATCGAGGAGCTGTTGCTTGAACTCGGGCGCCGTGTAGAGGTCGACCTCACCGGTCAGCGCGATGACCCAGACGTCGGCCGCAGCCCGCTCCGCCTTGATGTCGAAGTTCATTAGCCCTGCCTCCCTGGAGTCGCGGGTGAGTACCTTAACCGCTCTACCCGCCGTCCGACCCGCCCTCGGAGTCGTCGGGAGTCGCAGCCCCCGAGATGGCCTTCAGCGTGTCGATCCGCTGCTGGATCTGCTGGGCCTGGGGGCTGTTCGGCTGGAGGTCGAGGTACTTCTCGTACGACGCGATCGCGGACTCGTAGTCCTGAGCGGTCTCGGCCGCGCCCGCGAACTGGAGATAGACGAGCGGGTCGTCCTTCACCAGGAGCGTCAGGTCCTCGAAGACGCCGATCTGGAGGAGCGACAGGCGTTGCACCTCGGCGTTGGCGGCGCTCGCGCGGGCTTCGGCCTGCGCGCTGACCGCCTCCGAGAGGCGGTTGCCGGTGATCTCCTGCAGTAGCTCGCTGTCCTGCGGCGCGAGCGTGTTCGGCAGGGAGGCCAGAGCCGCCTCGTTGCTGGCGATTGCCGCCCGCTGCTGGGCATCCGAGATCTGCCGGCCGTAGAGCGCGGTCAGGGCGCGCATGGCATCGGTGTCCTTCGGGCGTATCGTCAGGTACTGCTCGTACGCGGCGACGGCGATGGCGATCTCCCCCTCGGCCTGAGCCGCGCGGGCGAGGTCGAGTTGGGCCTGCGGGTCGTTCGGCTTCGCGGCCGCGGCCTCCTGGGCGTCGTCGAGAGCCGGCGTACCGGTCGCCGGCTGGCGGTTGAAGAGGTCGGAGATGTAGTCGCCGATCCCGGAGCCTCCGGCTCCGACCCCGAAGAAGACGAAGCTGAACGCAAACGCGATGGCGAGGAAGAGGAAGACCCACTTCGCGCGTCGGCGAAGCTTGGGAAAGAACATCAGGTCTTCGGCCTGGGCGGCACTTCGCTGAGCAGGCGGGCGCGTGCGGCGCTTGCGCTGCGTCGAAGCTCGAGCCATTCAAATCCTCCTTCCTCGTAGCGAGCCTCGCCGTTGACGAGGGTGAGGAGCACCCGGTCTGGCGAGCCGCCGAAGACCACGGCGGTGGTTGGGTCCTCCCAGGGGAGGAACGGCGAGCCGGCGAGCGAGACGACGGCGAGGTCGGCACGCTTCCCGGCAGCGAGCGACCCCGTCTCTTGGTCGAGCCCGAGAGCGCGCGCTGAGCCAAGAGTAGCGAGTTCCAGCGCCGAGCTTGCAGAGAGCGCATCGGGTCGCTGCTCGCGCGCGCGCGCCATGTAGACGGCGGTTCGCATCTCCTCGAACATGTCGAAGGACGGCGTCGACGCGGGGCTGTCGGTGCCGAGGGCGACCCGGATGCCGTGTGTGAGCAGGGCGGCGAGCGGCGCCGCCCCGCACCCGAGGATCGCGTTGGAGCGTGGGCAGTGGGCGACCGGGACGTCGTGCTCGGCGAGGAGGCCGATCTCCTCCGGGTCCACGTGGACGCAATGCGCGGCGAGCACCTCCGGCCCGAGCAGCCCGCGCTCCGCCAGCAGTCGAATCCCGGTCCGCCCGGCGGGCGCCACCAGCAGCTCGGCCGCGGCGGTCATCGTTCCCGTCCCGTAGACAAGCCACTCCTGCTCTGCCTCGCTCTCCGCGAGGTGGGTCGTGACCGGGACGCCGAGGCCCGCGCAGGCTTCGTAGACGTCGCCGGAGGTCGTGTACGGCGCGTGGGGCGAGACGCCCAGGCGCAGGCGGTCCGAGAGGAAGCCCGCCACGGCGTCCGCGAGCTCCGAGAAGCGGGCGCGCGCCGCGGCCGGGTCGTTGCCGAAGACCTCCAGGTAGACGACTCCGGCGAGGCCCAGGTCGGCGCAGGCGGCCGCGGCCGCGCCGGTGAAGCTCGCATCCCCGATCGTCGCGATTCCCGAGCGCAGGCACTCCGCCGCGCCCAACCGTGCGATCGCGACCGCGTCGTCGTCGAGCAGGCGCCGCTTGCGGGTCACGTGCAGATCGATCCAGGGCGGGAACGAGAGCCCGTCGCCGAAGCCGGCATAGACGGCGTACTCGAGATGCGAGTGCGCGTTGACGAAGGCCGGGACGATGACTGCATCCTCGAACGCGCGGCGATCGCCGTCGAGCTCCGCGGCGGGCCCGACCGCGACGATACGCCCGTCCTCGACCGCGACCCCGCCGTCGCGCACGGGCGCCCCCTCGACCGGGACCACCCAGTCGGCTGCGTAGACGACCCGGGTCAACTAGGTGTCGGTGCTGGCCGCGTACGCCTCGCGGCGGGCCTCGATCTGCGCAGCCCACCGCCTCTCGAGGAGGACGGACGCCCAGATCGAGAGCTCGAAGAGAATGAGGAGCGGGACGACCTCGAAGGCGAGCGAGACCGGGTCGACCGTCGGGAGGATGATCGCCACGACGAGGACGCTGACGTACCCGATCCGGCGGTTGCGCCGCAGCGTTCGGGAGGTGAGCACACCGAGTCGCACGAGCGCGAGTATGAAGATGGGGAGCTGGAAGACGAGCGCGAACCCGATCAGACCGACCGTGACGAACGAGAAGTAGTAGTTCGCACGGATCTGGATGTCGAAGAGATCCTCGTTGTACGTCGTCAGGAAGTTGAGAGCCCGGGGCAGCACGATCCAGTACCCGAAGGCCAGCCCGGCGGCGAAGAGCGCGGTTGCGATCGCGACGAAGACGGCCACGATCCGCTGCGAGTGCTCCTGGAAGGCCGGGGCGAGGAAGCTCCAGGTCTCCCAGAGGACGACCGGCAGGGCGATCGCGAAGCCGGCATAGAAGCTCACCTTGATCGAGGTGAAGAACGGCTCCGTCACGCCGATCGTGATCAGGTCCTTGTCGTCGGGGAGCGGCCGCTCGAGCCAGGCGAGGATGTTGTCCTGGAAGATGAAGGCGACGACGAACCCGACGGCGATGGCGCCGAGCGAGATGATCAGCCGCGACCGGAGCTCGTCGAGATGCTCGACGAGGGTGACGCGATCGCCGTGCTCGAGGCGACGCGGCAGACGGGCCATGACGCCTTAGCTGGAGACGCGCTCGGTCTCGACGCGCTCGGGCTCGGCCGGCGGGGTGGCCGGAGGAGCTGCGCTCTCGGGTGCCGGCGGCGGCGTCAGCTCGGTCTTCTCGGGCTCGTCGTTGCCCGTGACCGCGTCCTTGAACTCACGCATCCCGTGGCCGATCGAGCGTCCCATCTCTGGGAGACGCTTCGCGCCGAAGACGAGAAGCAGGACGACCATCAGGATCACGAGCTCCCAGATGCCGATTCCGAAGGGCATGGGACTCAGGATACCACCGTCGCGCCGGGGGTCGTGGTGGACCGAGCCGCTACACTGTGGTCGTCGAGAAACGCCTCACGAGGCCGTTTCCAGAATACCTCTACAGTTAGGAATCGTGGCTCTGCTCGAGATCAAGAACCTGCACGTCGCCACCGAGGACGGGACCGAGATCGTCCGGGGCCTCGACCTGGCCGTCGAGTCGAACGAGGTGCACGCGATCATGGGCCCGAACGGGTCCGGGAAGTCCACCCTCGCGTACGCCCTCATGGGCCATCCCGCGTACGAGATCACCGAGGGTGACATCCTCCTCGACGGCGAGTCGATCCTGGAGATGGGCGCGGACGAGCGAGCGCAGCGCGGCCTCTTCCTCGCCTTTCAGTACCCGCATGCCGTTCCGGGCGTGACGGTGGCCAGCTTCCTTCGCTCCGCGGTCAACGCGATGCGCAAGGCCGCCAACGGCGGCGAGGACGACCCGGTGAAGATTCCCGAGTTCCGCAAGCAGCTCACCGCTGCGATGGAGCAGCTCAAGGTGCCGAAGGAGATGGCCGGGCGCTACCTGAACGACGGCTTTTCCGGCGGCGAGAAGAAGCGCGTCGAGATCCTCCAGATGGCGATGCTCTCCCCGCGGATCGCAGTGCTCGACGAGACCGACTCCGGCCTCGACATCGACGCCCTGCGGATCGTCGCGGGCGGCGTGCGCGACCTCGTCGGCCCCGACATGGGCGCGCTCGTCATCACGCACTACCAGCGGATCCTCGACTACGTGAAGCCCGACTTCGTGCACGTCTTCGTGGACGGGCGTATCGTTCGAGAAGGCGGGCCGGAGCTCGCCAAGGAGCTCGAGGCGGACGGCTACGAAGCCTTCATCCCCGAGCCAGTCGGAGGTGAGTCGTAGTGGCAACTTCTGAGACCCAGGTCGTCGCGGAGATCGGCAACGACTACAAGTTCGGCTTCCACGACCCCGAGAACTACTTCTTCAAGTCCGGGCGCGGCCTCTCGCGCGAGATCGTCGAGGCGATCTCGGCGCACAAGGACGAGCCCCAGTGGATGCGGGACTTCCGCCTCAAGTCGCTCGACTACTTCGAGGCCCGGCCGATGCCCAGGTGGGGCGGCGACCTCGACGGCATCGACTTCGACAACATCTACTACTACATCAAGCCGACGGAGAACCAGGCCGAGTCCTGGGAGGATCTGCCGCCGGACATCAAGCAGACGTGGGACCGGCTCGGGATCCCCGAGGCCGAGCGCAAGTTCCTGGCCGGCGTCGGCGCCCAGTACGAGTCCGAGGTCGTCTACCACAAGCTCCAGGCCGACCTCGAGGCGAAGGGCGTGCTCTTCCTCGACATGGACTCGGGCCTGCGCGAGCACGAGGAGCTCGTGCGCCAGTACTTCGGCACGATCATCCCCCAGAACGACAACAAGTTCGCTGCCCTGAACTCGGCCGTCTGGTCGGGCGGTTCCTTCATCTACGTGCCGCCGGGCGTCTCGATCGACATGCCGCTCCAGGCCTACTTCCGCATCAACGCGGAGAACATGGGCCAGTTCGAGCGCACGCTGATCATCGTCGACGAGGGTGCCTACGTGCACTACGTCGAGGGCTGCACCGCGCCGATCTACTCGTCCGACTCGCTGCACTCGGCGGTCGTCGAGATCGTCGTCAAGCCCGGGGGCCGCTGCCGCTACACGACGATCCAGAACTGGTCGAACAACGTCTACAACCTCGTCACGAAGCGCGCGGTCGCGTACGAGAACGCGACCATGGAGTGGGTGGACGGGAACCTCGGCTCGAAGCTGACCATGAAGTACCCGGCCATCTGGCTGATGGGCGAGGGCGCCCACGGCGAGGTGCTCTCCATCGCCTTCGCCGGCGACGGCCAGCATCAGGACGCGGGCGGCAAGGCCGTCCACGTCGCGCCGAACACCTCCTCGGTGATCACGTCCAAGTCGATCTCGAAGGACGGCGGGCGGGCGAGCTACCGCGGCCTCCTCGAGGTGGCCAAGGGCGCGCACGGCTCGCGCTCGAAGGTGGTCTGCGACGCGCTCATCCTCGACGAGAACTCGCGTACCGACACCTACCCCTACATCCGCATCGACGAGAACGACGTGGACATCGGGCACGAGGCCACCGTCTCGAAGATCGGCGAGGAGCAGCTCTTCTACCTGATGAGCCGCGGCCTCTCCGAGTCCGAGGCGGCCGCGATGATCGTCTCCGGCTTCGTGGAGCCGATCACGAAGGAGCTTCCGCTCGAGTACGCGGTCGAGATGAACCGTCTGATCCAGCTCCAGATGGAGGGGTCCGTCGGTTGATCGTCGAGCGCACCGATTTCATCTCGGTGCCGGTGCGGGACATGGAGCGGTCGAAGCGGTTCTACGCCGAGACCCTCGGCCTGCCGAGCCCGAACCTCGAGGAGAACGGGTGGCCCGAGTTCCTGACCGGCAACGTCAGCCTCTATCTGGTGGATCCCAAGAACATGGGCCGTGAGTTCGAGGCCCCGCACACGGCCCACGTCGCCCTGCGGGTGCCCGACGTCGCCGAGGCTCGCAGCGAGCTGGAGGGGAAGGGGGTCGAGTTCGAGGGCGAGATCCTCGACACGGGCGTCTGCCACATGGCCTTCTTCCGGGACCCCGACGGGAACGCGCTCATGCTCCACCGCAGGTACGCGCCGAAGTGACCAGAGAGGCGGCCCTCGAGCGCTACCGCGAGCTGCCGCTCCCGTCCACCTCGGACGAGCACTGGCGCTTCACCGACCTGCGCGGCTTCGACCCTGAGGCCTACGCGACGAACGGCGCCCGGGCCCAGCCAGTCGCGGAGAGCATGCTCGAGATCGACGCCGCCGGGATCGCCGAGGCGACCGAGGGCGGCATCGAGATCGTCAGCGCGCCGGACGGGATCACGTTTGCTCCGCTCGTCGACCACGAGCTCCTCGGCAGCCTGGTCGGTGCCGAGGACAAGCTGACCGCGCACAACGCCGCCGTCTGGCAGCACGGGCTGCTCGTGCACGTCCCGGCCGGCGTCGAGCTGGAGAAGCCGCTGTACGTCCGCGTTGGCAACTCGACGCCGGGCGGCTCGCTCTTCTGGCGCCTGCTCGTGATCGCCGAGGAGAGCTCCCGCTTCACGTTGATCGAGGAGTCCGCGTCGGCCTCTCCCGACCTCGAGTCCTACTCGAACGCGGTCGCCGAGGTCTTCGTCGGGCGGGGCGCGAAGCTCGAGTACGTCTCCATCCAGAACCTCTCGCGTGAGACGTGGCACTTCGCGACGCATCGCGCCCGCGTGGCCGAGGACGCGGAGCTCGACTGGGTCGCCGGCGGCTTCGGCTCGCGCAAGGGGAAGATCACGATCGAGAACCGGCTTGCCGGCAAGGGCGCCACCTCCCGCGTCACCGGCGCCTACTTCGCCGACGGCGACCAGCACCTCGACTACGACACGCTCCAGGAGCACGAGGCGCCCAACACGACCTCCGACTTCGCCTTCAAGGGCGTGCTCCGCGACAACGCCACCTCGGTCTGGCGCGGGATGATCAAGGTCGAGCGGGAAGCGCAGCGCACGAACGCCTACCAGGAGAACCGGAACCTCCTGCTGTCGCCGCAGGCCCATGCCGACTCGATCCCGGGGCTCGAGATCCTCGCGAACGACGTGCGCTGCACGCACGGCGCGACGGTCTCGCAGGTGAACCGAGACGAGCTCTTCTACTGCATGGCGCGCGGGCTCTCCCGCGAGGAGGCGCAGCTCCTGATCGTGCGCGGCTTCTACCAGGAGATCTTCGACCGCATCGAGCTCGCCCCGGTGCGCGCGGCGCTGCAGAGCGTGCTCGAAGCGCGCCTGCTCGCGGCGTGAGCTGCTGCCAGCCTCCGCGCGGCTACACCAGGCTCTTCTCCAAGCGCACCGCCCGTAGAGACGCGAAGCGCTACCGCCGCAACGGCCTCGACGAGACGGCCGGTGAGATGATCGGCTTCCTGTGCCGGCGCGGCATCGAGGGGGCGTCAGTGCTGGAGATCGGCGGCGGCGTCGGGGCCGTCCAGCTCGAGCTTCTGAAGGCCGGCGCCGCGCACACGACGAACCTCGAGCTTTCGCCGGAGTACGAGGAGGCCGCCGTCTCGCTCGCCAGGGAGCAGGGGGTGGAGGCGCGCGTCGAGCGCCGCCTCGGCGACGTCGTCCAGCAGCCCGCTCTCGCCGGAGCGGCCGACGCGGTCGTCATGCACCGGGTCGTCTGCTGCTACCCGGATTACGACGCGCTCGTGGGCGCCGCCTCCGAGCGCGCGCAGCGGTTTCTCGTCATGAGCTTCCCCCGCCCGCGCTGGGCGGTTCGAGCCGGCTTCGCCGCAATGAACGTGGCGGCCCGGGCTCTCCGCTGGGAATACCGGACCTGGATCCACTCGCCGCAGGCGCTGGTCGACGCCGCCGAACGGCGAGGGCTGCGGCTCGCGTCGGAATCCCGCGGGCGCATCTGGCAGGTCGCCGCGCTCGAGCGGGCGTCGTAGCCCTCTCGGGGCCCGTCGGTACGATGAGCCCATGGCGGTGACGGCCCAGCCGAGGCTCGACGCGGAGAGGCTTCGCGCCGACTTCCCCATCTTCGAGCACCCCATCCACGGGAAGCCGCTCGCCTACCTCGACTCGGCGGCGTCCTCGCAGAAGCCGCGGCAGGTGCTCGACGCGATGACGACCTTCTACGAGACGTCGTACGCGAACATCCACCGCGGCGTCTACGACCTGGCCGAGCGGGCCACAGAGGCGTACGAGGCGGCGCGCGAGACCGTGCGCGCCTTCCTCAACGCGGAGTCCGCGCGCGAGATCGTCTTCACTCGGAACGTCACCGCCGCCTTGAACGCAGTCGCGTACGGCTGGGGCCTCGACAACCTCGGGCCCGGTGACCTCGTTCTCGCCACGGAGATGGAGCACCACTCCAACTTCGTTCCCTGGCAGTACATCGCCGGGCGCACGGGCGCCGAGTTCGCCGTGGTGCCCGTGGACGACCAGGGCGAGCTCCTCCTCGACGACCTCGACGCGCTCGTTGCGCGCGGGCGGCCGAAGGTGCTCGCCTGCACCGCCGTCTCCAACTCGCTGGGCACGGTCACCGCCCTGTCGCGGCTCGTCGAGTGGGCGCATGCGCAAGGCGCGATCGCCGTGGTGGACGCTGCCCAGGCAGCTCCGCACAGGACGGTGGACGTCCAGGCGATCGGCGCCGACTTCGTCGCCTTCACCGGGCACAAGCTTTGCGGGCCCACCGGCATCGGTGCGCTCTGGGGCCGGGCCGAGCTGCTCGAGGCGATGTCGCCGTTCGAGCTGGGCGGGCACATGATCCGCAAGGTCACGGTCGAGAAGACGACCTGGAACGAGATCCCGCACAAGTTCGAGGCCGGCACCGCGCCGATCGCAGAGGCCGTCGGGCTCGCGGCCGCGATCGACTATGTGACCGAGGCCGGGCTGCCGGCGCTCGAGCGCCACGAGCACGAGCTGACGGAATACGCGCTCGGACGACTCGACGAGATCCCCGGCGTGCGCCTCTACGGGCCCCCGCCCGCTCGCCGGGTCGGGATCGTCTCGTTCGCGCTCGAGGGCATCCATCCGCACGACGTCGCCCAGATCGTGGACGCCGAGGGCGTCGCCGTTCGCGCCGGCCACCACTGCAACCAGCCGTTGATGACAAAGCTGGGCGTCAACGCGACCACCCGGGCGAGCTTCTACCTCTACACGCTGCCGCAGGAGATCGACCGCCTCGTCGACGGGCTGCACCGGGCGCGTAAGCTTTTCGGGTAGGAAGCAGATGTCCGAGCTCGACAGCCTTTACCGCGAGGTCATCCTCGACCACTACAAGAACCCCCGTGGCCACGGGGTGATCGACCGCGCCGACGCCGAGGCCGAGGGGCAGAACCCGCTCTGCGGCGACGAGGTGTCGATCGCGGTCGCCTTCGAGGGGGACACGATCACGGACGTGAAGTTCCAGGGCCGCGGCTGCGCCATCAGCCAGGCGGCCACCTCGATGCTGATGGACCTGGTCAAGGGCCGCACGGCGCAGGAGGTTGCCGCCATGTCCCGCGACGAGCTCCTGGAGGAGGTCGGCATCCCCTTGACGCCCGTGCGTCTCAAGTGCGCGCTCCTCGGCCTCGGTGTGCTCAAGCTCGCCCTCCACAAGGGCCGCGGCACGCCGCTCCCCGACGAATGGTCGGGGCTCGACGAGCTCGAGCTCACCTAGATGCCCGACCGGCGACTCCAGCACGCACGGTTGGCGGCTGCGACACCGCGCCGGATCGTTGCGCTCGCCCTTACCCGTACCTCTCGGTACGGGCTGCGGACGATCGCGGCGGCCGGCTTGGTCGCAACCGTCCCCGTGGGCACCGGAGTCGCCGGCCGGACATCTCGATGCCCGAGTTGATCGTCGGCCCGGTCGAGGAGATCCCGCCGGGCGAGGTGAGGATCGTCCGCGACGGACAGCTCGTAATCGGTGTCTACAACTGCAGCGGCGAGTTCTTCGCCATCGAGGACCGGTGCTCCCACGACGACGGCCCGCTCTGCGAGGGCGACTTCGAGCCGGCTGAGTGCGTGGCCATCTGCCCGAGGCACGGCTCCCGCTTCGACGTGCGGACGGGCCGGCCTCTGACGCTTCCGGCGTATCTGCCCGTGGACACCTTCGAGGTGAAGGTGGAGGACGGCGTCGTCCGAGTCGTGGTTCCGTAGGCATCTAGAATCCGCCGGTGTCCCGGGAAGAGGCTGCGCGCATCGGCACGAGCGAGGATCCGCAGGCGCTGATGCTGGACGAACGCGTCCGCGAGGTGCTCGCGCGCCTGGAGGCGGAAGAGCCCCGCCCGCCGGCCATGCCGGTCAAGCCGACCACCGGCCGTTTCCTCTTCGCTCTCGTGGCCCCGCAGGCCGACTGCGAGGTGCTGGAGGTCGGCGCCGGCCGCGGGCACTCCACGATCTGGTTCGCCGCAGCGGTTCGCTACCTGGGCGGGCGCGTGGTGTCGCTCGAGCAGGATCCGGACGTGGCCGAGGACTGGCGGCGAAACATCGCCGATGCGGGCCTCGAGGAGTGGGCCGAGCTGATCGAGGGCGACGCCCTCGAGACGCTGATGAACATGGAGGACATCTTCGACGTCGTCTTCCTCGACGCGAAGAAGGACGAGTATGAGCGCTACTTCGACCTGGGCCGGCACCTGGTCGACCCCGGCGGACTGATCCTCGCCGACAACGTCCTTTCCCATGAGGAGGTGCTCGGCGCCTACAGCCGGGCGCGCCAGAGCGATCCCACGCTCGTGAGCGTCACCGTCCCCCTCGACAGCGGGCTCGAGCTGACCTCGGTCCTCGAGCCCTAGGCTCCGGTCGCGCCCCACTCCTCGGGCGCGCGTTGGTTGACCACCTGCGCGAACGACCAGCGGTGGCCCTCCGGATCCTCGGTGTCGTAGCGCCGGTCGCCGTACGGCGTGTCCTGGAGCTCGCCGCGGATCGGCGCCCCCGCCTCGACCGCCCGAGCATGGTGAGCGTCGACGTCCTGAACGTAGACGTGGACGAGGTGGGTGAAGGCGCCCAAGTCTCTCGGATTACGGTAGTCGGAGCCGGGATGGCCGAGGAAGACCTCCCCGCCGCCGATTGTCAGCTCGGCGTGCGTGACCGTGCCCTCGTCGTCGGTGAAGCGGAGCCGTTCCTCGAGCCCGAAGGCCCTGCTCAGCCAGTCGATCGCGGTGGCAACGTCCTCGTAGAGCAGGTACGGCGTGACCGTCTGCACGTTCGCCTCCTCGCCTTTGGGTCGTCCTGGCGGAATGCGTATCATGGCCCTAACCACGGAAAGGGGGTGGTCCGACTTTGATTTCCGACAGTACGGGCAGTGGAGGTAGTCGCAGGTAGGGGCGTGTTCCCAGACCTACGGGGAATCGCCTAGCCAGCGTGGGGGACAGACGCAGCGCCCCTGCTAATCCAGGCGATATACCGAACGGGGCCTCTCCGGAGGCCCCGTTTCTATGTATCGCGGAAAGTCCTGCGGACTTTTCGCGAGGGGGATGAGGATCGCCCCCACACCTACGTGTGGCGCGTGTTCTCGCAAGCCTCTGGTGGGCTACGCAGGCCGGACGCGGTAGCGCGTGCGGCCACCGAGGTGGCCGGTGGCGACGATGCGCAGGAGCTCGTCGCGGGAGACGAGCTTGTCGATCGGCGGCTCGCCCCAGAGCACCTCGAACGTGAACTCCCGCGGGATCTGGGCGAACAGCCACTCGAACGTGTGCGTGAGGCGGTCGATGCCGATCGGGGTCAGGTTCCAGCTGACCGCGTCGTCCCAGGCGCCTTCCTCGAGGAGGAGGTGGACGCCGGCGAGCTCCAGCAGCCAGGGACCTTTCCGCCCTGCCTGCTCGGCTTGCATGGGCAGGACGTCCGCCTCACGGCTCTCCTGGGCGATGCGCTCGACCTCCGCCTTGTCGAGCTGCTCCGCCGCCACCACGGCGTAGAGCGGGTCCATGCCCGCACGATAGCCCTGAAGTCGTCAGGCGGCCACTGCGCGGCGGATCTGCTCCGCGATCCCGATCGGCCTCATGCCGAAGGCCTCGTTTGCCGGCTCCGGGTCGCACACGTTGTCGCCGAGGTCGAGCATGTCCACGGCCGACGGCGCGCCCCTGAACGGCGGCAGGACCTGGCCGACCGTCGCTCCGGCCTTGAGGAGGCCCGGCGGCACGCCGAACGCCAGCCGGCGCTTGCCGAGCGTCGTGCGGATGAGCGCGTGCAGCTCGGCCCAGGTAACGCGGTCGGGGCCGCCGAGGTCGAACGTCCGGTTGGCGGCCTCCCCCGCCTCGACCGCCCTGGTGAAGAACGCGGCCACGTCGTCGACCCAGATCGGCTGCATACGGTGGCGGCCGATGATCGGCGTCACCGGTGAGTAGCGAACGAGCCTGATCTGTTGCGGGAGGATGCCGCCGTCGCTCCCGAAGACGAAGCTCGGGCGAAAGATCACGTGCTCGAGCCCTGAGTACTTGACCGCCTGCTCCTCCTCCCACTTCGCGTGATAGTAGGGAGTGACGTCGCGGCCTTCCTCGGTGCCGAGCGCGCTCATGAGCACCACCCGCCTGGCGCCGCCGCCCTTGGCCGCCTCGACGAGGTCGCGCGTCCCCTGAACCATGATCCGCTCGAATGCCTCAGGGCTCCCGAGCAGGATCGCGACCAGGTGGACGACCGTGTCGCAGCCCTCGAGCGCGCGGCGCAGGCTCTCCGGGTCGGTCAGGTCGCCCTGGACGACCTCGCAGCCCCAGGCGCGCAGCTGGTCGTGCCCCTCCGGCTTGCGGGACAGGATCCGTACGGGCAGCTCCGCGGCGCGGAGCGCGTGCACCACCTTCGTGCCGACGAAGCCGGTTCCCCCGGCGACCAGGATCACGTCTGAAAGTTCCTCCAGTAGCGGCTGGGAGTCGGCCCCGCCTGTCCCTGGTACTTCGAGCCCAGGGTACCGGTCCCGTAGGGATGCTCCGCCGGCTCCGTCAGCTGCACGAACGAGAGCTGGCCGATCTTCATGCCGTAGTAGATCGTGATCGGGAGGTTGGCCACGTTCGAGAGCTCCAGGGTCACGTGCCCGTCCCAGCCGGGGTCGATGAAGCCCGCGGTCGAGTGGATGAGCAGGCCGAGCCGGCCGAGAGAGCTCTTCCCCTCCAGGCGCGCGACGAGGTCGTCGGGGAGCGTGATCCGCTCGAGGGTCGAGCCGAGCACGAACTCGCCCGGGTGGAGGATGAACGCCTCGTCGGCTTCGATCTCGACGAGCTCGGTCAGTTCCTCCATCTCCTGCTTCACGTCGATGAACGGGTAGCGGGAGTTGCGGAATACGCGGAAGAGGCGGTCGACGCGCACGTCGACGCTCGAGGGCTGTAGCAGCTCCTCGGCGTACGGGTCGATGCCGATCCGGCCCTCCTCCAGGAGGCGGCGGATCGTACGGTCGGAGAGGACCATGGGGACTGCCAATCTATAAGCTCCGTCCGTGGCTACGACACGGACAATCGAGATCAAGACCGACATCCCGGGCCCGCGCAGCGCGGAGATTCTCGCCCGGAAGGAGCGGGTCGTCGCCGAGCCGCTCTCCATCTACCTCCCGCTCGTGGTCGCCGAGGCGCGCGGCGCGACCCTCACCGACGTCGACGGGAACACGTTCATCGACTTCGCCGGCGGCGTCGGCTGCATGAACGTCGGCCACTCGCACCCGCGGGTGGTCGAGGCGATCCGCGACCAGGCGGAGCGCTTCACCCATACCGACTTCACCGTCCTTCCCTACGAGAACTACGTGGGGCTGGCGGAGCGCCTGCTCGAGCTTGCGCCGATCTCCGGCGAGACGCGCGCCGCGTTCTTCAATTCGGGCGCCGAGGCGGTCGAGAACTCGATCAAGTTCGCACGCGCCCACACGAAGCGCTCCGCGGTGATCGCCTTCGAGGGCGCCTTCCACGGCCGCACGCTGCTCGCGCTCAGCCTCACGTCGAAGACGCACCCGTACAAGGCGGGCCTGGGCCCGTTCGCTCCGGAGACGTATCGCCTGCCGTTCGACGACCTCGACGCGCTGGAGTACGCGTTCAAGACCCGTGTGGCCGCCGAGGATGTCGCGGCGATCGTCTTCGAGCCCGTGCAGGGAGAGGCCGGCTTCATGGTTCCCTCCAGCGAGTTCGTGCGTGGACTGCGGCAGATCTGCGACGAGCACGGCATCGTCCTCGTCGCGGACGAGGTGCAGACCGGCTTCGGTCGCACCGGCCGGACGTTCGCCATCGAGCACTTCGGGATCGAGCCGGACCTGATCACGGTCGCCAAGTCGATCGCCGCCGGCCTCCCGCTCTCCGGCGTGCTCGGCCGGGCGGAGATCATGGACGCGCCCGGCGACGGCGCGGTGGGCGGGACGTACGTCGGCAATCCGGTCGCCATCGCGGCGGCGCACGCCGTCCTCGACGTCATCGCCGAGGAGCGCCTGAACGAGCGTGCCGAGTCGATCGGCGAGGCGATCCGCGCCCGCATGGAGAGCTGGCGCGACCGCTTCGACGCCGTCACGGACGTCCGGGGGCTCGGGGCCATGCTCGCGATCGTGCTCGAGCGCAGCGGGCAGCCCGAAGCCGATCTCGCCACGGCCGTCGCCGAGGGAGCTGCGCGCCGCGGCCTCCTGCTCCTGAAGGCAGGCATCGACTCCAACTGCATCCGCGTGCTCGTCCCCCTGGTGATCGAGGACGCGGAGCTCGCCGAGGCGCTGGACGCCTGGGAGGACGCGCTCACAGAAGCGCTGGCCGGCTGATCCCCGCCTGAAGCCCTGCGGCAAAGGAACACTATGGCGGTGCACGTCGGAGAGTTGATCGTCGGGCGGTACGAGCTGGAGCAGCTCGTCGGCGAGGGTGGCATGTCGAGCGTCTACCGGGCGTACGACACCGTCCTCGAGCGGCGCGTGGCGATCAAGGTTCTGCACGAGCACTTCTCCCGCGACCCCGAGTACGTGGAGCGCTTCCGGCGGGAGGCCCGGGCGATTGCCCGCCTGGCGCACCCGAATGTGGTGACGGTGATCGACCGGGGCGAGTGGGAGGGGCGCCAGTTCATCGTCTTCGAGCACGTCGCGGGCGAGAACCTCAAGAGCGTCATCGACCGAGAAGGCCCGCTGCCCGTCGACCGCGCGCTCGGTCTCGCCTGCCAGATCGCCGGGGCGCTCTCCTTTGCGCACCAGCTCGGGATCGTCCACCGCGACGTCAAGCCGCACAACGTCCTCCTGGACGGGAGCGGCACCGCGAAGGTCACCGACTTCGGGATCGCGCGCGCCCTGGACGCAGACGACGGGCTCACCGCCACCGGCACCGTGCTCGGGACCAGCCAGTACCTCTCGCCGGAGCAGGCGAACGGCGAGCGTGGCGACGAGCGCTCCGACCAGTACTCGCTGGGTGTCGTCACCTACGAGCTGCTCACCGGCGAACCGCCGTACTCCGGCGACAACCTGATGGCAGTGGCGATGAAGCACGTCCGCGACCCGGTGCCGAGCGTCCGCGCTCGCCGCCCTGACGTCCCGGAGCGGGTGGACGCCGTCCTCGCGAAGGCGATGGCGAAGCGGCCGCAGGACCGCTTCGGGTCGATGGACGCGCTGGCCGCAGCGCTCGAGTCGTGCCTCGCGGAGCTCGAGAACGCGCGGGCCCGCCGGCAGGAAGAGGACACCGGAATCATCTCGTCGCGGCAGGAGGTCACCGAAGCCGCCCGCACGGAGGTGCCCCCGCGTCCGGACGAACCGGCGCCGACACAGGTGGCGCCGCCCCGTCGCTCCGGCCTCCGCGTCGCCGGCGTGCTCCTGCTGGCAGCGGTGATCCTCGTTGGCAACCTGCTCGTCCTCGAGCTGGTCTTCGACAGCGGGCTCCCCGGCATCGGCGGCGGGCGGCGATCCGTCCCCGGTGCAGGTGCAGGCGGTGTCGGACTTCGATCCCTACGGGGACGGAACGGAGCATCCCGAGGCCGTGGGCAGGGCGACCGACCGGGACGCCGCGACCTACTGGGCGACGGAGGAGTACGGCAGCTTCGACAAGCCGGGAGTCGGGATCGTCGTCGACGCGGGCAGCCGCCTCGCGCTCTCCCGGATCGTGGTCGTGAGCGACACCCCGGGGTTCAAGGCCATGATTCTCGGAGGCTCGACCCGTGACGCCGACTTCGTGGACGTCGCCGGCGAGCAGGAGGTCGGACGCCGGTCGACCTTCGACGTGGACACCCGCGGCGAGGCCTTCCGCTACTACGTCGTCTGGATCACCGCCGTGAGCGGGAGCGCCCACGTGAACGAAGTCCGCGCCTTCGTGTCCCGCTGATCGGCGTCCCGCCGGGATGGATTAGGCTCTCAGGCTTACGTGCGCTCGCCGGTCCGGAACGAATCCTTCGAGCTCGCCCTCTTCGCCACCGACCTCGCAGTGGTCCGTGAGGCTGTCGCCGCCGGGGTGCCGACGGTCGTCGTCGACTGGGAGACCGACGGCAAGGAGGCACGGCAGGCGACCGCGGACACCGAGATCAACCGCCACACCGTGGAGGACCTGCGCCGCACCCGAACGGCCACCGGCGCGCGTCTCGTGTGCCGCCTCAACCGCTTCGGCCCGCGCACTGCGGAGGAGGTGGACGAGGCGCTGGCGGCCGGCGCCGACGAGCTCCTGCTGCCCATGGTTCGTTCCGCGCAGGAGGTCGAATTCGTGCTCGCCCACGTCGACGGCCGCGCGGATACCGGCATCCTCGTGGAGACCCTGGCTGCGGTCGGCGCGGCGGCCGAGCTGGCGCGCCTTCCGCTCTCGCGGGTCTACGTCGGCCTGAACGACCTCGCGATCGAGCGGGGAACGCCGAGCATCTTCGCCCCCCTCGCCGACGGGCTGCTCGGCGAGCTTCGTGAGCGGTTCGCGGCCGTCCGCTTCGGCTTCGGAGGGCTGACGCTGCCGGACGCCGGCGCGCCGGTTCCGTGTCGCCTGCTTATCGGAGAGATCGCACGCCTGCGCGCGGACTTTACGTTTCTCCGCCGCTCGTTCTACCGCGACGTGGCGGGGCGTAACGTCGAAAAGGAGGTGCCGCGGATCCTCGCGGCGGTCGAGGCGGCCTTCGCGCGCGAGCCCGAGGCCGAGGCGCGCGACCGGGAAGAGCTGCTCGGGGTGCTGGCGCCCCAGTCCGCCCAGGCTGCCCTTGCCTGAGCTCGCCGGAGCCCGCGTGCTCGTCACCGGCGCGTCCGGCTTCATCGGCGCGAACCTGACCCGGGCGCTGCTGAGCGCGGACGCCGAGGTGCACGCACTGGTGCGCTCCGAAGCCGCCCGTCCGGAGGTCCCGGCCGAGGCGACCGTTCACCGGGCCGATCTTCGCCATCCCGCCGACCTGAACCGGGCCGTCGCCTCGGCCCGGCCGGACTTCGTCTTCCACCTCGCGGCCGCGCCGGGCCACCCGGGAGACGCCGCGGCGCGAGCAGCGATGCTCGCAGACACGGTCGCGGGCACGGCGAACCTCCTCGAAGCGGTGCGACCGCTCGGCGTACAGCGGCTCGTTCACGTCGGCGGCTCGCTCGAATACGGACACAGCTCTCGCCCCGTCAAGGAGACGGACGCGCTCGAGCCGGTCACGTTCCGGGGGGCGGCCAAGGCCGCGGCCACGCTGCTCGCGCTCGAGTTCGCGCATGCGACCGGGAACCCCGTCACGATCCTGCGGCCGTTCGCGGTGTACGGCCCCTGGGAGCGCCTCCCGCGCTTCGTCCCCGCCGTCGTGACCGCGGCGCTTCGCGGGGAGCCGATCTCCGTCACCTCCGGCGGCGCCGGGCGCGACTACGTCTTCGTCGGCGACGTGGTCGACGCCTGCCTGCTGGCCGCCACCTCTCCCTCCGCCGCCGGTGAGATCTTCAACGTCGGAAGCGGGCTGCTGACGACGAACGACCAGCTCGTCGAGCGCCTCGCCGTCGTCCTGGCCCTGGATCTCGACGTCCGCGCCGGCCACGAGCCGCGGCCCTGGGACTCGGGCGCGTGGATCGCCGACGGAGACAAGGCCCGCGACCTGCTCGGCTGGGCCCCCGCGCACGATCTCGACGCCGGGCTCGCGGAGACCGCTTCCTGGTTCGCCGAGCGGGAGGCCCCGGTAGCGGGAGCCCGCGGATGACGCCTCCCGACGTCAGCGTCGTCGTCCCCATGTACCGAACAGCCGACGCAGTCCCCGAGCTCGGCCGGCGCCTCGCCGGGGCGCTCGAGGGCGCAGGGTTGACGTTCGAGCTGCTCCTCGTCGACGACGCCTGCCCGGCCGGCTCGGGCGCGGCCGCCGCGACGCTGGCCGGCGCCGACGGGCGCGTCGCTCTCGTCTCGCTCCGGCAGAACGTCGGGCAGCACGCCGCGGCGCTCGCCGGTCTCGCCTGCTCGCGAGGGGCGTGGGCCGTGGTCATGGACGGAGATCTGCAGGACCCGCCGGAGGCTGTCCCGACCATGCTCGCAGCCGGCCGCGAGGCAGGCGTGCCGGTCGTCTTTGCGGGCCGCCGGGGCCGGTACGAGTCGCGCGCAAGGCTCCTCACCTCGCGGCTCTACAAGCGGACGCTCTCGCGGCTGGCCGGCGTCCCGCCCGACGCAGGGATCTACGTCGCCCTCGAGCGGAGGGTCGTCGCGGAGCTGCTGGCCATGCGCACGGGACGCCGGCCGTCGCTCGTCGCGATGATCGGCTGCACCGGTGTCCCCATGCGCTCGGTCCCGGTCGAACGAGTGCCGCGGCCGGAAGGTGGGTCGAGCTACTCCCCCCTGGGGCGCCTGCGGCTTGGCTGGAGAGCCGTGGCCTGGGTCGTCTCGTGGAAGCTCGGGCGCCGCTTGCCCGTGGCGGCCGACGGGAAGGAGTACGCAGGTGGCCGAGCTGACGCCTGAGGCTCGAGCTGCGCACAACCGCACGCAGCTTCGCTACTACGAGCAGGACAAGCCCGGCATGGTGCCGAGCGGCTCGCCGTACCTGCGTCGTCACGCCGACGCGCTCGCGGGCTTCGCCGGGCTCGAGCCGGGCGAGCGCGTGCTCGAGGTCGGCTGCGGGATGGGCCGCTACACGCTGCTCCTGGCCGAGCGCGGGATCGCCGTGGAGGGGCTCGACCTCTCGCCCGTTCTCCTCGAGCGTTTGCGGGACTTCGACGGCGGCCGCTTCGACATCCCTCTCCACACGGCCGACGTCGTCGATCCGCCGGTAGAGCTCCTGGGTCGCTTCGACGCGATCGTCGGGTTCTTCACCCTCCACCACCTCCACGACCTGGGCGCATCGTTCCGCGCCATGACGCAATTCCTTGTCCCGGGCGGCCGGATCGCGTTCCTCGAGCCCAACCCGTACAACCCGCTCTACTACGTCCAGATGGCGATCACGCCCGGGATGACCTGGGAGGGTGACCGCGGGATGCTGAGGATGCGGCGCGGCGAGGTCTTCGGGGCGATGAGCGGCGCGGGCCTCGAGCGGCTCGGACACCGGCGCTTCGGCTTCTTCCCGCCGTTTCTGGCGAATGCAGGCTGGGGTCCCGGCGCCGAGGCAAAGCTCGAGCGGGTGCGCCCGCTCGAGCCTCTCCTCCCGTTCCAGCTCTTCCGCGGGACGCTCGCCTCCAGGTGACGATCTCGCCGGGCCGCGAGCGGCGGTTGCTCGTGGCCGCCCTGGTCGGGCTCACGGTCGTGGGAGGGCTCTACTCGGCCAGCGGCGTGAACACACGCGACGAGGCGTGGTTCCTGCAGGTCGTGACGCGGGTCTCGGACGGAGACCGCCTCTACCGGGACGTCTTCTTCGGCTCGACCCCGCTCTCCGTCTGGGTCGCGCTGCCGCTCGTCGCCCTGCTCGGCGCGCAGATCGCCTGGGTGAAGCTCGTCGTCGTGGCGGCGTTCGCCGCGACGCTCGCGCTCGTCGTCGGGATCTCCCGGCAGCTCGGCGCCGGCGCGGGTGCCTCCCTCCTCCTCGCGACCGCGGTGCTCGTCCTGGCGCCGCCGCACCGCGGCAGCCTCTATCAGCCGCTGGCCACCGTGTTCCTGCTCGCATGCCTGGCGGCGACGCTCGCCTACCTGGCTCACCCCGGGAGGCAGCGCCTCCTCGCTCTCGTTGCCGGCGGGGCCGCCGGGCTCGCGTTCGCCTCGAAGCAGAACGTCGGGCTGTACGCCCTCGCGGCGCTCCTGGTCGCCGTAGTGATCGTGGGCGCGCGCCGCCGCTTCCGGGACGGCGGGCTCGCGCTGGCCGGTTTCGGCGCGGCGGCTCTCGTCCCGCTGGTGCCGGTTCTCCTCACCGGAGGCTTCGGCGCGTTCGTCGACTTCGGCTTCACGAACAAGGGCGCGTACTCGGATCTGGGAAGCGTCGGCTACGTCCAGGGGTTCCGGATGGAGGCGGTCGAAGCCCGTGAGCTGCTCCAGGCCGGCGAGCTCCCCTACGCCGTCCCCTCCGGGTACCGCGCGGTCCTGTACCTCGTCGTTCCCGCGGCTCTGGTGCTGCTCGCGCTCGCCTGGCTGCGCGTCCGCGGGGTCGAGCGGCTGCGGGTCGAGGTCGTCGGGCTCTTCGCGCTCGCAGCGTCGGTCGCCGTCTTCCCGCGGGCCGACGGCGTGCACGTGGGCTACGTCGCCCCCGTGCTCCTCGTGGCAGGCTGGTACGCGCTCGACCTGCTCCTGCGCCGGTCCTCGCCGCGCAGGCTGCGGGTCGTCCTCCTGGCGATCGCGATCGCCCTGATCCCGGGAATGGCAGTCCTTGCGGCCTGGCCTGCGCTCCAGGTCGTTGACAAGGACGCCCGGCTTTCGACCCTGCCCCATGCCCGCGGTGTCCTCCTCGAACCGGAGCGCGAGGAAAGGATGCGCCGGACGGCGGAGACCCTCGGGCGCGAAGGCGCCGGCGGCTCGCTCTTCCTCGCCATGCCCGAGGCCGGCTTCTACTACCTCGTGTCGGGAGTGGAGAACCCCACGCCGTACGACTTCCCGCTCGCCTCCGCGCTCGGTGGCGACGGTGAGGACGGGCTCGTGGAGCAGGTCGAGCGGGGCGACTTCGACGCGGTCTGCCTCGGGATCCGCCGCGCGGGCGACATGACGCCGTGGCGCCTCGTGCATGCGGTCAAAACGAGCATGGAACCGGGCGAGCGGACGGCCGTCTGCCGCTTCTACCGGGCTCAGTAGCGCAGGCGGTTGCGGCGGTCTCGCCGCTCGATGGCGAGCTCGACGAGGCGGTCGAGCAGGTCCGGGTAGGAGATCCCTGACGCTTCGAAGAGCTTGGCGTACACGCTCGTCGCGGTGAAGCCGGGGATCGTGTTCAGCTCGTTGACGACGACCTCGCCGTCGGGCCGGACGAAGAAGTCCACACGGGCCATGCCCTCGCAGTCGGAGGCGACGAAGGCGGCGACGGCCAGCTCCCGCACACGCTCCGCCGACTCGGCCGGGACGCGCGGGGGGATGACCAGCTCCATGCCGCCGTCGGCGTACTTCGCCTCGTAGTCGTACCAGTCGCTCGCGAGCGGCACGATCTCACCCGGGACCGATGCGATCGGGTCGGCGTTCCCGAGGACGCTGCACTCGACCTCGACGCCGTCCAGGAACTCCTCGACGAGGATCTTCTCGTCGTGGGCGAACGCGAGCTCGATCGCGGCCGCAAAGTCCTGCTCGTCCCGGACCACGCTGATTCCGACGCTCGAGCCGAGCCGTGCCGGCTTGACGACGCATGGAAACCCGTACGGGCTCTCCGCCTTCTCCCCGGCCCGGAGGGTGACGCTGCGGGCCACGGGAACGCCCTTGTCGCGCATGACCGACTTGAAGAGATCCTTGTCCATCGCGAGCGCCGACGCGGTCACGCCTGCGCCGACGTACGCCACGCCTGCCAGCTCCAGCAGGCCCTGCACCGTGCCGTCCTCGCCGAACGGCCCGTGGAGGACCGGAAAGACCACGTCGACGCCGCCCAGCGGCTCGACTCCGCCGTTGCCGGCAGCCGGCACGGGGAGCGAGGCGCCGACCTCTCCGAGCTCCGAGCGTCCCACGGGGCGGGGAAGCTCCCAGCGCCCGTCGGCACCGATCTCGATCTCGCGGACCTCGTAGCGATCGGGGCTCAGGCCCTCGACGACCGAGCGGCCGGAGTGCAGGGAAACCTCCCGCTCGCTGGAGCGCCCTCCCATCAGCACGGCTACTCGAAGCTTGGCGATCGGCTCTCCTACGGGCTGACGAGGCGTCCGACGACGATGGTCACGGTCGAGCCCGGACGCGCCTGGGAGCCGCCGCTGGGGCTCTGGTCCAGGACGACGCCGTCCTGGGACGGGTCGGTGACGTCGTCAAAGACCGTGCGCGTCCGGAAGCCGGCGTCCTGGAGCGCGGCGCGGGCGTCGCTCGCGTCCTGGCCGAACACGTTGGGGACAGTCGTCAGCTCTGGGCCCGTCGAGATGGTGATCTGGACGGTCGATCGCCGCGGGGCCTCCGTGCCCGGGTCCGGGCTCTGGTCCGCGACGAGGCCCGACGGCGTCTCGTTGTCGGGCGCTTCGACGACGGTGACCTCGAAGCCGGCGGCCTCGAGCTCCGCCCGGGCGCTCGACTCCGACTGGCCAAGCACGTCAGGAACCTCGACGTCCTGCACGCCCTTGGAGACCCGCACCTCGACCTCGGTGCCCTCGTCGACCTCCTGTCCGGGCTCCGGGTTCTGGGCCGTGACCTGGCCTACGGGTTTCTGCGAGAAGACGTCCAGGCGATTCGGTTTGAGGCCCACCTCGTTCAACGCGTCCACGGCCTCCTCGTATCTGAGGCCGACGAGGCTCGGCACCTCGACCCGTCTCGGGCCGGTCGAGACCGTGATCGTCACGGTACTGCCCTTGGAGACCTGCGTGCCCTCCTTCGGGTTCTGCTCGATGACGATCCCGCGCTCGACCTCGGTGCTGGGCTGCTCCTCGACGTCGGCCTCGAGGCCCACGGCCTCGATCTGCTCGACCGCCAGATCTCGATCGATGCCCTCCACGAACGGCACACCGACGGGCGCCGACTCCTCCAACTGCTCCTGGATCTGGTTGTACGCCCACCAGCCGGCCAGGGCCGCGGCGGCGACGAGCAGGGCGACGAGGAGCCACGGGACCCAGCGCCTCCGCCGTCGTGGGGGCTCGTCGTACGGGCTGGGAGGTGGGTAGGTGGGCGGGCGCCTCGCTGCCGCGGGCGGGGGCGGAGGTGGAGCCACCACGCGCGTCGGCCCCTCCGAGAGGAGCTCGGTCGCCTCGCCCGCCGCCAGGCCTCCGGCCGCGCCGGCAAGCAGCGCCGTGGCGGCGGTCGACGTCGTGCGCGAGATCGGCAGCCCGGCCTCGACGCGCTCGAGGTCTTCGATGAACTCCTCGGCGGTCTGGTAGCGGTCCTCCGGGTCCTTGGCGAGCGCGCGGAGCACGATCTGGTCGAGCTCGGGCGGAATCTCGGGCCGCAGGCTGGAAGGCGGCGTGGGGAGGTCGTTCACGTGCTTCATGGCGATCTCGATCGCCGAGTCACCCGTGAACGGCACCTTGCCGGTGAGCATCTCGTAGAGGACGACGCCGGCCGAGTAGAGGTCGGACGCGGCCGTCACCGGTGCCCCGCGGGCCTGCTCCGGCGAGAGGTACTGCGCGGTGCCCATGATCGAGCCGGCTTCGGTCATCTGCGACGCCCCGTGGCGCGCGATGCCGAAGTCGGTGACCTTGAGCCGCGGCTCGCTCGCCTTCGCGTGCTGGTCGGCGGAGACGAGGACGTTGTGCGGCTTGATGTCGCGGTGGATGATCCCGTGCCGGTGAGCGAAGCGGAGCGCCTCGAGGAGCTGCTTCGCATACCCGACCGCGGTCCCGATCGGGAGCGCGCCCCGCGTCATGATCAGCTCCTTGAGGCTGCGCCCCTCGATGACCTCCATCGCGATGTAGTAGGTGCCCTCGGCCTCGCCGCGGTCGTAGATGGAGACGATGTTGGGATGCGAGAGGCCCGCCGCGGATTTTGCCTCGCGCCGAAAGCGCTCGATGAAGAGTTCGTCGTTCGCGTAGCGGTCGTTCAGGATCTTGATGGCGACACGGCGGCCCAGCTCTTCGTCCTCCGCCAGGTAGACGTTCGCCATCCCCCCGGAGCCGAGCTTCCTCAGGATCCGGTAGCGGCCGTCGAAGAGTGTGTTGATGAGCGAGTCGGAGGAGCCGGCCATGGCAGAATCTTTATAAGTTAGGTGTTTCTTCCCAGGGCCGCTTCGATGATCGCCCGCGCGATCGGAGCCGCCGTGACGCCGCCGGTGCCGGTCTGATCCGAGAGCGCCACAGCAACGGCCACCTCGGGGTGGTCGGCCGGCGCGAAGGCGATGAACCACGTGTTGTTGAGGCCTGCGATCCCCGTCTCTGCGGTGCCGGTCTTGCCCGCGACGGAGATGCCGGGGATCTGAGCGGCGACTCCGGTGCCCGACTCCACCACCCTCACCATCATGGCGGTCAGCTCGGCTGCCGTTGCGGGCTGGATCGCCGTCGTCCACACCTCGGGACTGAAGCCCTGGATCACGTTGCCGTCGGGCGCCACGATTCGCTCCACCAGCTTCGGCTCCATCACGACCCCGCCGTTGGCCACTCCCGCCGCCACGAGCGCCATCTGCAGCGGCGTGACGACGAGGCGCTCCTGGCCGAAGGCGAGACGGCCGGGGTCGACCTCGCTCGGGCTCTCCGGGTAGTACAGGCGGCCGTTGCGGTAGAGGCCGCTGATCAGGACCTCGCCCGAGGGAAGCTCGATCGGGGGCCGCTGGTAGAAGCCGAACCGCTTTGCATACTCGAGGACGACGTCGGCGCCTAGCTCCTTGCCGACGTTGCAGAAGACCGAGTTGACGGAGTTCTCGAGGGCCTCGGCCAGGGTCAGCCTGCCGAAGATCTCGGGGCCGCTCTGATCCGCGAAGTTGAAGACCCGCTTCCCGAAGAGCTCGCAGTAGCCGGGGTCGTCGAACTCGCTGTCGGGCGAGAACGTGCCCGTGTCGAGGGCCGCGGCGGCCGTCACGATCTTGAACGTGGAGCCCGGGACGAAGCGACCGGCCGTGGCGCGGTCGAGCAGCGGCGCCGCGGGCTTGCACGGCGCCGTGATCGCCTCGATCGAGTCGAAGTCCGTCTCGACGCGGTTCGGGTCGAAGGACGGCGAGGAGGCGAGAGCGAGAACCCGCCCGGTGGAGGGCTCGAGCGCGACCGCGGCGCCGCATCTCCCGGCGAGCCCTCGGGATGCCGCCCGCTGCGCGTCGAGATCCAGCGTCGTCACGACGTCGTTGCCGACGCGGGGAATTCCCCGCAGCTTGTCGAGCGTCGTGTCGAAGATCGTGCTCAGGTTCGCGTTCGAGGCCGTCAGGAAGTCGTTCATCGACTTCTCGAGCCCGGTCCGCGAGCGCCCGATCGTCGAGTAGCCGACCGCGTGCGCGGTCAAGGGCCCGCGCGGGTAGCGGCGGAGCCACCACACGGTGCCGTCCTCGAGCGTGCGCTTGCGGTCTGCGGCCAGCCGCGTCCGCCCGTCCGCGGCGAAGATGAGCCCGCGCTTGATCTCGAGCTCGCGAACGATCAGCGGGTTTCCCTGGCGCGCCTCGAGGTCCGGCGCCCGCCAGAGCCAGTAGGTCGCGGTGGCGATGAGCGCGACGAAGAGGAAGGAGAAGACGAGGAAGAGGCGGCGGATCTGCGGGTTCACGCGCGTCGCTCCCTGTTGACGTGCTCCGAGACCATGAGGAGCAGGGCGAGCACGACGAAGTTCGCGACGATGCTCGAGCCGCCGTAGGAGACGAAGGGGAGGGTGATCCCCGTCAGCGGGATCAGCCCGGTGACGCCGCCGATGATGATGAAGGCCTGGACCGAGACGGCTGCGGTCAGCCCGGCGGCCAGCAGCTTCGAGAATCCGTCCTGGGCGAGCATCGAGATGCGGAAGCCGCGGTAGGCGAAGAGGAGGTAGAGGAGGATCACGCCCGCCGCACCGGCCAACCCGAGCTCCTGGGCGATCGCGGAGAAGATGAAGTCGGTCTCGAGAAACGGGATGTACGTCTTCCCGGCGGCGCTGACCAGCACGCCGTCGCCCAGCCCCGAGCCGAAGACGCCCCCGCTCGAGATCGCGTACAAGGACTGCACGAGCTGGTACGACTGGCCCTCCGGGTCCGCCCACGGATCGAGCCAGCTCTGGACGCGGTCTTGGACGTGCGGGATCACCTGGTAGAGGGCGAACGCGCCGGCCAGGAACAGCGCGAGCCCCGCGGCGACGAACGACCATCTCGCCGTCGCCGTGTAGAGCATGACCAGGAAGATGGTGAAGTAGAGGAGGGCGCCGCCCAGGTCGCGCGTCTGGAAGAGCACGAGCATCGCGCCGCCCCAGATGAGAAGCAGGGGGCCCAGGTGCTTGGGCGACGGCAGGCGGCCCTGGCCGGCGGTGCCGTACGAGAGCATCTCCCGGTTGTCCCTCAGGTAGCCGGCCAGGAAGACGACGAAGAACACCTTGGCCAGCTCTCCCGGCTGGAAGACGAGCGGGCCGCCGAGGTCGACCCACAGCGTCGCGCCGTTGATCGTCCGTCCGATGACCGGCAGCGCCGGGAGGATCAGGAGGACGATGGCGGACACCCCGAGGATGTACTTGACGTTGTCCAGCTCGCGGTAGTCGCGGAGCAAGATGACGAGCGCCGCGAAGACGCCGACGCCGACGACGACCCAGAGTCCCTGCCGGAACGCCAGCTCGGGCCTGATCCGGTAGATCTCGGTCAGGCCCAGGGCACAGAGGAGCCCTCCGAGCGGCAGCAGGTAGGGGTCGGCGTGCGGGAGCCGCACGCGGAGGACGACGTGGGCCACGAGAAAGAGCGAGATGAAGAAGGCCGCGTAGGAGAGCGACGAGGCCGACACGACCTCCGAGCGCGCGATGTACACGGACGCGAAGCCGGCCGCCGTGAGGAGGCCGACGAGTCCGAGGTTCACGAGCTCCCGGTTTCGGAGGGTCACTGGCCGATCACCGGCCTGTGGGGAGCGAGCTGGAGGTGAGCGACGACTAGGGCACCGCCTCGGCTTCGTACACGGACACCCGGGCCAGGGCCCGCTCGTACGAAACGATTTCGTGGTCGAAGAGCGAGGCGCGCTCTTCGGGCGAGAGCTGGGACGCCTCGAGGCGGCTCACGTAGCGCTCGCGGTAGAGACCGACGCCGTCCCGGAGGTCGAAGGGCACACCTTGGTAGACGACGACGTTCCCCTGTTCGTCAGCGCCCACGAAGTAGGCCCGTGAGATCCCGAACAGCGCCCCGCCCAGGAGCAGCGCGACGAGGCTGAGCGCGACCAGCGCCCAGAGGATCCGCCGGCCCCAGCGCCGCTGCTTGCGCGGCTTGCGCACGACCGCCGGAGAGCCTGAGGCCGGCGCGTCGGGGGGAGCCGCCTGGACGGGCTGGAGATTCGTCAACGTGTCCTCGAGCTCGTCCTTCTCGCCCTGGCCGTTGCCCTCCGCGACGGCGGGGGCGACGAGCGTCTCCTCGACCTCCTCGTCTCCTTCGACGCGGAAGAGGACGACGGTGACGTTGTCCTCTCCGCCGCCGGTGTTCGCGGCGCGCACGAGCTCCTTGGCGGCGTCGTCGAGCGTGGGCGCGGCCGAGAGGATGCCGACGATGTCGTCGTCGCCGACCATCGTGGTCAGCCCGTCGGAGCAGAGCAGGAAGAGGTCGCCGGGCTCGGCCTCCACGGTCGTCGTGTCCACTTCCACCCGGGGATCGGTGCCGAGCGCGCGCGTGATCACCGAGCGCTGCGGGTGCGCCTCCGCCTCCTCGGGGGTCAGGCGCCCGCTCCGCATCAGGTCGGCGACGAGGGAGTGATCCTCGGTGAGCTGCTCGAGCTCGCCGTCCCGGATCCGGTAGGCGCGGGAGTCGCCGACGTGGCCGAGCGTGACCCGCCCGCCGGTGAGGAGCGCGGCCGTCACCGTCGTTCCCATGCCGGAGACGTCGGAGTCGGTCCGGGCGCGCTCGTAGATGCGCCGGTTCGCCTCCTGGATGATCGCCTGCAGGCGCTCGCCGGGGGCGAGGCTGTCGGCCTCGTGGTACTCGCGGAACGCGGCGGCCGTCAGGCGGGAGGCGACCTCGCCGGCCTGGGCGCCGCCCATCCCGTCGGCGACCGCGAAGAGGGGCGGGTCGAGCACGAAGGAGTCCTCGTTGCGGCGGCGCACGCGCCCCGGGTCGGTCCGTCCTGCGCTCTCTCCCAGCCTCATCGCCCGAACTGGAGCTCCGTGTCGCCCACCTGGAGGAGGTCGCCCTCGTGCAGGCGCCGCCGGCCCTCGACCCGCTCTCCGTTCACGTACGTGCCGTTCGTGGAGCCGAGGTCGACCAGCCACGTGCCGTCGAGGCCGCTCTCGACGCGGGCGTGGTGGCCGGAGGCGTAGTCGTCGCCGTCGAGCACGACGACATTGTCCTCGGAGCGGCCGATGGTCGTCGGGACGGGGCCGGCCTCGAACGCCTTCCCGACGGGCACGACCTTCGAGCGCGTGACGACGAGGCGTCCGGGCTCGATCCCGGCGTCGGCGCGCGCCTGGGCCACCTGGGCGGGCGCCATGACGAAGCTCTCCTGCGGCGCCGCCGGCAGACCCCGCTCCGCCGAGCGCACGACCCGCCAGATGAAGATGTAGAGCAGGATCACGAAGGCGGCCTGGAGCGCGATGAGAAGGGGCTCGGCGGACACGGGCCAGTGGCTCTGCGTGGATTGCCCGGAGGCTTGCCCTAGTAACCGCGCTCGAAGCGCACCACGGTCGTGCCGAGGAGGATCTCGTCGTCCGGCTCGAGCTTGGCCCGCTCCACGCGCTTCCCGTTGACCGTGATCCCGTTGGTCGACCCGAGGTCGACGATCCAGTAGGCGCCGTCCTCGTGCCGGATCTCGGCGTGCCGCCGGGAGACGTTCGGATCCTCCACCGGGATGTCGGTCTCACGAGAGCGCCCGATCACGAGGGCCTGGTCGTCCAGCTCCCGCCGCTTGCCGCCGACGACGACTGCGGACGGCGCGCGCGCCAGGTCGTGCTCCTCGGCCACCTCCGGCGAGACGGCCTCCGTCACGGGCGGGCGGTAGATCCTCGTCTGGCTCGGAAGCGCCTGGGGCACTACATCGGGCGGGGTCGGAACCTGCGGGCGCTCCGGCTGCACCATCCGGGTGGCGATCCCGAACTCGCCGACGTTGAGGTCTTCGTCCTCCTCGATCAGCACCCTCGGCGTCGAGAGGAGCGCGTAGCCCTCGCGCCGGGCGTGCTCGGAGAGGTAGTCGGAGAGCTCGGTCAGGAGCGAATCCTCGTAGCTCGAGAACTGGTCGCGGTCGCTCGGGCAGAGGTAGAGCGTGTACTCGTTCGGGACGTACACGCGCGAGACGGAGACGCTCTTGGCCTCGTCCATCTCCTTGGCAAGCTTGCGCGCGAGCTCGACAGGCTGCACGTGCGTGCGGAAGGCGCGTCCGAACACGCCCTCGACGATCGACTCGATCCGGTGCTCGATGCTTCGCAGGACGCTCATATGCGGGCACCATTGTGCCCGCCGCCACTCTAACGGCGCGGTTTCAGCAGCGGGTACGCGAGCAGGCCGGCCGCGAGCCAGACGGTGGGCACGGCCCAGGCAGCCGCCACGGGCGCGCCGCCGGTCGCGACGGGGACGAGCAGGAGGGCCCCCAGGAAGCCGGCGCCCCAGGCAGCCACTCCCCAGAGCCCATGGCTGCGGGCGAAGCCGGCGGACACCGCCGCCGCGACGAGCACGACGATCGCCGCCACGACCGTCGGGCGGCTCGTGAGCGCGCCGAAGGCGGCGTCGAGTGCTCCTCCTGGTCCCTCGGCGCCGCTGACCCCGCCTGCGCTCGGAGTCGGCTCCCCGGTCAAGGGGACGCGCAGCCCGACGACGACGATCACGGCCACCGCGGTGACCCCGGCCGCGACCGCGAGCGCCGCGCGCCTGACGATCCCCCGCGCACGAAGCGCGACCAGCGGGACGAGCGGGAGTGCGTTGACGAGCGCCAGGAGCGGGCCTGCGAGGAAGAGCAGTCCCGACCGGGCGTCGCGAGCGAAGAGGGCGAGCCACAGGACGGCCAGCGGGACGTACGCGAGCGCGAGGCCGAGCGACACGTTGCCGAGCGGGAGGATCGGGACGGCAAGCGCCACCGCGAGCCCGGCGGGCGGGCTCAGCAGGGCGGCGAGCCCCGCCAGCCCGCCGAGCAGGAACGGCCAACCGGTGGGAAAGAAGGGAAGCAGGAACGCCGTCCCGCCGGCGAAGAGCGCGGCCAGTGCCGCATGCGGCGCCCGCTCGCGGAGGACGATCGGGGATGTCTTGGCGCGCCGCCGCTCGGTCCGGCCCTCCTCGGCGACCCGCAGGACGCCAAGCGCCTGCTTGGCGGGCGGGCGCTTGCGTGGGTCGACCGAGAGCATGCGGTCGACCGCGCGGCAGAGCTCGCGGGGCAGGTCGGGCCGGAGCTGGGCCAGCGGCTGAGCGCCCTGCTCGACGCGGCGCGCCGTCTCGAGCGGCGAGACGGCCCAGAACGGATGACGCCCTGCAAGCGCCTCCCAGAGAAGGACGCCGACCGCCCACACGTCGGCGGCTCCGCTCGCCTCCTGGCCCGCGAGCCGCTCGGGCGCGATGTAGGCGAGCGTCCCCGGAACGTCGCCGACCGCCGTGAGCGTGTCCGCGTGGTCGAGCTGCGCAAGGCCGAAGTCGAGCAGGCGGATGGAGACCTCGTCCCCGTCCTCCAGCATGATGTTGGCAGGCTTCACGTCGCGGTGGACGACGCCCTTGGCATGCGCGTGCGCGAGCGCTTCCAGCACCTGCGCCGCCGCCTCGACCGCCGTCCAGTCGTCGAGCGAGCCGCCTCGGAGCGCCTCACGCAACGTGCGCCCTGCGATGTAGGGATAGGCGACGTAGACGTGGCTGTCGTCGCGCGAGAGCGCCAACGCGCGCAGGCAGCGCGGGTGGCGGAGCCGGGTGGCCGCGTCGACCTCGCGCTCGGCGCGGGCGCCGGGCTTTCCCTCGCGCGCGACGACCTTCAACGCGACGTCGCGACCGGCGTGCTCGTCGCGTGCAAGCCAGACCGAGCCGCCGCCGCCGCTGCCCAGGGGCCGGAGCGGCCGGTAGCGGCCGAGGACGAGATGATTCTCGGTGAGTGCGACGGCTGGCTGCATCGCCGGTAGAGCGGCACTTGGCGTTCGACCGGGAAAGTCCTGCAAAGTCCGGGCAGGGTGGTAGACTCGGCGACTTCCTCGACCCCCGGCCTGTCGTGTTCGACCGCGAAAAGAACGACCCACAGACGGACATCGAGTTCGACTTCTTCGACGAGTCGCCGACCGTCGAGTCCACCCCGAAGAAGAAGGACTCCCCACCCGGCAAGCGCCGTCGGTTGCCGTCGAGACCGCCTCCTCCGCCGGGCGCCCCGCGGCTCTACCGCCTCGGCGTGCTCGTCGCCGGGGCGATCCTCCTCGCGGTCATCTTCATCCTCGTCATCAACAACTGCCGCGGCGACCAGAAGCGGGCGGCGTACGAGGGGTACATCGACGACGCGAGCACGGTCGCCACCGGGTCCGCCGATCTCGGGAAGCAGCTGAACACCGACCTGACGACGACGGGGATCAAGCTCGAGGCGCTGCGGGCCGACATCGAGGGGCTCCGCGACCAGCAGCTGCAGATCCTGCGCCAGACGCAGGAGCTGGGACCGCCCGGGCCGCTCGTGGAGCAGCAGGAGGCGCTCGTCGAGACGATGCAGTTCCGGGTCAACGGCCTCACCGGTCTGGCCAAGGGGCTGCAGCTCGTGGCCACGACGGACGACCCGGAGCAGTCGAGCAGGAACCTGGCCAACCAGGCGCAGCGGCTCGTGGCGAGCGACGTCATCTACGCCGACGCCTTCAAGGCGGCGGCGGAGTCGGTGCTCGAGCAGCAGGGGATCACCAACATCACGATTCCCCCCTCCGTGTTCGTCCAGAACCCCGAGCTCGCGAGCCCGGCCTTCTGGACGCAGACGGTGCAGCGGCTGACGCAGGGGCCTGAGGCGACCGGGCTCCGCGGCAACGGCATCGTGGGCGTGCAGGTCGTCCCTGGCGGCCAGGAGCTCTCGGCGTCGGGCGACAACACCGTCGAGGTGACCGACAACCTGGGCTTCGAGGTGCTCGTCGAGAACTCCGGCGAGAGCCAGGAGACGCAGGTGAAGGTCACGCTCGTGGTCCGGCAGCAGCCGCGCATCTCCAAGGAGCAGGTCATCGACGTGATCAATCCGGGCGAGACGAAGACGGTCCGGTTCACCGGCTTCAACAACGTCGCCTTCTCGACCCAGACGACGCTCCTCGTCACCGTTGAGCCGGTCCCCGGCGAGCAGAACACCGACAACAACACCCGCGAATACGCCCTCATCTTCACGCTGGGCTAGCTGCACGGCTGCGGTAGGCTAGGCCCCCATGTCGGACCTTTCCGACGCCGCTCCCTGGATCGCCATCGGCGCCGCAGCGGCGGCGGTCGCAGCGCTCGTCCTCTCGCTTGCCTTCTACTTCAAGCTCCGCGCCGTACGGAGGGCGCAGGTCGTGCTCATGGGCACGGGCAAAGACGATCTCGTCAACTTCGCCGTCTCCCTCCAGACCCGAATCGACGACCTCCACCGGGTCGTCGACGAGGTCGCCGCGGCCCTCGCCCGCATCGACCGGCGCGTGGACGGCTGCCTGTCGCACACCGCGCTCGTCCGCTACAACGCCTACGAGGATGCGGGAGGGCACCAGTCGGCCTCCCTCGCCTTTCTCGACGGCGCGCGCTCGGGCGTGGTCATGAGCGCCATCCAGGGGCGCGACTACGCCCGTATCTACGTGAAGCAGCTCGACCGCGGCCGTGCGCCCGTGGCGCTGTCCCCGGAGGAGCAGGAGGCGGTCGACAGGGCGATGGCGCAATGACCTACCGCAAGGCCGAGATCCGCCCGTTCCGGCCGGCCGACGAGCCGCTTCTCTTCGGCCTCGCGAGCCTCGACCGCGGCGCCGACCGGCGGACGCTCGCCGTCCTCGAGCGGGAGACGGTCTTCGTCGCGGAGTTCGAGGGCGCGCCGGCGGGCTACGTGGCCGTCCAGCGTGTGGACGTGGCCATGCGGGTCGACCAGCTCTTCGTCAGCCCGGAGCACGAGGGCGAGGGCGTCGGCCGGCAGTTGCTCGAGTACGCCGAGGGCTATGCCATCTCGGAGGGCGCGCTCGCGCTCCAGGTCGTGGTCTCGGGTGCCGACCGGCGTGCGCTGGACTTCTATCGCGGCCGGGGCTTCGTACCCGCCGGGAAGGATTTGCTCGAGATCGTCCTCCCGCAGCGATAGAAGCCTCCTGCTCAACTACGATTTCCGGAAATGCAGCAGGTTCTCGTCCTGAATGCGAGCTTCGAGCCTCTCAACGTGTGCACGGTCAGGCGCGCGCACGTGCTCGTGTTCAAGGGAAAGGCCGAGGTGCTCGAGGAGCTGAACCAGCCGCTGCACTCGGCGTCGGACACGTTTCCCTGGCCCCACGTGATCCGGCTCCTCCACTACGTCCGCGTCCCGCGCGCCGTGAAGCGGAAGATCTCGCGCCGGGCGCTCTTCGCCCGGGACGGCCACCGGTGCGTCTACTGCGGCTCGGCCGGGCGGCTGACGCTGGATCATGTTGTCCCGCGCTCGCGCGGCGGCGACTCGGTGTGGGAGAACGTCGTCACCTCGTGCGCTCCGTGCAACCTTCGCAAGGGGAACCGTCTCCCCGAGGAGCTGGAGATGCGCATGCTCGTCAAGCCGCGCGTCCCCACGCCGGCGCTCTTCGTCACTCTCTCCGCCTCACGGATCCCCGAGCGCTGGCAGCCGTACCTGTCCGCGTTCGCCTAGCGTCCTTCCCGGCCCGAGCCCCGCAACGTGTCCCCTGAGGCCATGCCCGGGGTCAGACCCCGGGCATGGCCGGAATGGACGACTCAGGCGTCGTAGTAGAGCGCGAACTCGGCCGGGTGAGGCCTGAGGGCGACCGCCTCGACCTCCTGCTCGCGCTTGTAGTCGATCCACGTGCGGATGATCTCCTCGCTGAAGACTCCACCGGCGAGGAGGAACTCGTGGTCGTGCTCCAGGGCGTCGAGCGCCTCCCCGAGCGAGCCGGGCACCTGGGCGATGCCCTGCCGCGGCTCCTCGAAGAGATCGAAGTCGGCCGGCTCGCCCGGGTCGAGGCCCTTCTCCACACCGTCGATCCCCGCCATCAGCATCGCGGCGAACGCGAGGTACGGGTTGGCGGTGGCGTCCGGGCAGCGGAACTCGATGCGCTTCGCCGACGCCGAGTCCGAGTACATGGGGATCCGGATCGCCGCCGAGCGGTTGCGCTGCGAGTAGACGAGGTTGACCGGCGCCTCGTAGCCGGGCACGAGCCGCCGGTACGAGTTCGTGGTCGGCGCGCAGAGGGCGAGCAGCGCCGGCGCATGCATGAGGATCCCGCCCAGGTAGCCGCGGGCGAGTTGCGAGAGCCCGGCGTAGCCCGACTTGTCGGAAAAGAGCGGCGTGCTCTCCTTCCACAGTGACTGGTGGGTGTGCATCCCGGACCCGTTGTCGCCGTAGATCGGCTTCGGCATGAACGTCGCGCTCTTGCCGGCCGCCTTGGCCACGTTCCGGACGACGTACTTGTAGGTCATGACCTGGTCGGCCATGCGCGTTAGCGGCTGGTAGCGGAGGTCGATCTCGCACTGCCCCGCCGTGGCCACCTCGTGGTGATGGAACTCACACGGGATCCCGAGCCGCTCGAGCGTGAGCACGATCTCCGAGCGCAGGTCGTGCAGCGAGTCGTGCGGGGCGGGCGGGAAGTAGCCGCCCTTCTCCCGCACCGTGTACCCGAGGCCGGGGACGGCCGAGTTCCAGTGACCCTCGGCCGAGTCGACCGAGTAGTGCGACCGTTGTGGCGCGAGCTCGTACGAGACCTCGTCGAAGACGAAGAACTCGCACTCGGGGCCGAAGTTGGCGGTGTCGGCGATGCCCGTCTCCCGGAGGTAGTCCTCCGCGCGTCGTGCGACCCTGCGTGGGTCGCGTCCGTAGGCCTCCCCGGTCGTCGGGTCGGCGATCTCGCAAACGAGCGACAGGGTGGGCGCCGCGGTGAACGGGTCGAGCACCGCGCTCGCCGGGTCCGGCATGAGCAGGAGGTCGCTCTCGGCGATCCCCTGCCAGCCGCGGATCGAGGAGCCGTCGAAGCCGAGGCCCTCGCTGAACGCCGACGTGCCGAACGCGCCGATCGGAAGGGTCATGTGCTGCCAGCTTCCGAACAGGTCGCAGAACTTGAGGTCGACCAGCTGGGTCTTCTGCTCGAAGGCCCACGCGACCGCTTCCTCGGCTTCCGGCTCGGTGCCGTTCGCCAGGTACGCCCTCGTCTCGATCTCCTGCATCTGCCCCTCCTTCGGTCCACGAAAAAAGCCCCAGCGGCCGGATCGACCTCTGAGGCTGCGTCGCCTTCTGCGGGGCACCTTCCTCGGCGCCTCGCCCACTCACCTTAGCGGGAAACATGGACGGACCTCAAGTCCCCGGTCCATTAGTTCGAAGTCATGCGTCGGCTCGACGCGCACCGGACGTGGCTCCTCTACATGGGGGTCGTCGCACTGGCAGTCGCCACGGGATGGACGGTTGCCGCCGTCTACTTCGTGCGGGAGGTCGGAATGGGCCCGTTCGAGCTCGTGCTTGCCGGAACGGCGCTCGAGGTCGCGTACTTCGTCTTCGAGGTGCCGACCGGCGTCGTGGCCGACGTCTACAGCAGGCGGGCGTCCATCATCGTCGGCCAGCTGATCATGGGTGCCGGCTTCATCCTGACCGGCGCCGTCGCCAACGTCGGCGTCGTCCTGGCAGCGGCCGCCCTCATCGGCTTCGGCTGGACGTTCCGGAGCGGAGCCGAGGACGCCTGGCTCGCCGACGAGGTCGGGCCCGAGCGCCTGGCGCGGTCGTTCCAGCGCGGCGCGCAGGTCGAGCGGGCGGCATCGCTCGTCGGTATCGGCCTTGCGGTAGCGCTCGCGCTGGTCGACCTGAGCCTGCCGCTCGTGACCGCCGGGCTGATGCTGGTCGCGCTCGCGGGCGCACTGGCCCTCGTCATGCCGGAGACGGGCTTCCACCCGGCGACGCGGGAGGAGCTGGGGGGCACCCGGTCACTCACGCGCACCGCGCACGAGGGAGGCCGCCTGATCCGCGCGCGTCCGATCCTGCTCCTCATCGTCGCCATCTCGTTCTTCGGCGGAATGTGGAGCGAGGCTCTGGACCGCCTCTGGGAGGCGCACTTCCTGCTCGACATCGGCCTCCCGAGCTTCGTCGGCCTCGATCCGATCATCTGGTTCGGCGTCCTCGCCGCCGGCTCGCTCCTACTCGCGCTTCTCGTCGCCCAGCCGCTGGTCCCGCACTTCGAGCGAGCCGGTCGCGAGGGGTCGGCCCGCATCCTGCTCGCGCTGGACGCGATCCTGGTCGTCGGGACGCTCGGCTTCGCCTTCGCCGGGAGCTTCGCGCTCGCGGTCGCCGCCTTCTGGACGATCGAGGTTGCCCGTTCGCTCTCCCGGCCGCTCTACGACACGTGGCTGAACGCGAACATCGAAGACTCGCGGGTGCGGGCAACGGTCATCTCCATCACCAACCTCGGCGACTCGGCGGGCCAGTGGGGCGGCGGCCCCGTGCTCGGTGCCATCGGGTCGGCCGTCTCCATCAGGGCCGCTCTTGCTGCAGGCGCCGTCGCCCTGACGCCGGCGCTCTGGCTCTACGGTCGCGCGATCCGACTCGGCCGGTCCCGGGCGTAGTCTCGTATAGAATTGCAGGGTCATTCGAGGCGACGAGGCCTCGGGCCGACGGCGGCCCGGGGCTGTTTGCGTTTAAGAGGAGGTTTCTGAGATGGCGCAGGTCGAGACCGGCAGGGCGACGAGCGACCCGGCTGCGCGCAAGGAGGTGCTCACGCGTGTCAAGGACGAGGACATCGGCTTCGTCCACCTCTGGTTCACCGACATCGAGGGCCACCTGAAGAGCTTCGCGGTCACGCTGCAGGAGCTGGAAGGGGCGCTGGACGACGGAATGGGCTTCGACGGCTCGTCGATCACGGGCTTCAACGCGATCGAAGAGTCAGACATGGTCGCGATCCCCGATCCGACCACCTTTCAGCTGATGCCCAACGGCGGCCACAAGGTCGCACGCATGATCTGCGACGTCGTCACGCCGGACGGCGAGCCCTACATGGGCGATCCGAGGCACGTCCTGCGCCTTGCGCTGGAGCGGATGGAGAGCATGGGCTTCGACACCTTCAACGTCGGCCCCGAGCTCGAGTACTTCCTCTTCAAGAGCGACGAGGGGACGGAGACGCTCGACGAGGGCGGCTACTTCGCCATGACGACCATGGACGCCGCCAGCGACCTCCGCCACGACACGGTGCGGGCACTCGAGTCGATGGGCATCCCCATCGAGTACGTCCACCACGAGGTGGGGCCCTCGCAGCACGAGATCGACATGCAGTTCGCCGACGCCTTCTCGATGGCCGATCACACGATCACCTACAGGCTGGTCGTCAAGGAGATCGCAAAGAAGGCCGGCTACCACGCGACCTTCATGCCGAAGCCGATCTTCGGCGAGAACGGCTCAGGGATGCACACGCACCAGTCCCTGTTTGCCGGCGGCAAGAACGCGTTCTTCGACGCCGACGACGAATGGAGCCTCTCGGACGTGGGCAAGGGGTTCATCGCCGGGCAGCTCCGCCACGCGCGCGAGATCTCGGCGGTCTTCGCGCAGTGGGTGAACTCCTACAAGCGGCTCGTCCCCGGCTACGAGGCGCCCGTGTACGCCGCGTGGTCGCGCCGCAACCGCTCCGCGCTCATCCGCATCCCGCTCTACAAGCCCGGGAACGAACAGGCGACGCGGGCGGAGATCCGCTGCCCCGATCCGGCCTGCAACCCCTACCTCACCTTCGCAGCGCTCCTCCACGCCGGGCTCGAGGGGATCGAGAGAGGGTACGAGCTGCCGCCTCCGATGGAGAGCAACCTCTACAAGCTGAGCGCGGAGGAGCGGAAGGAGCGCGGAATCGTCGCCCTCCCCGAGACCCTCGGCGAGGCGATCGACGAGCTCGCGCAGTCGGACCTCGTCCGCAGGGCGCTCGGCGATCACGTCTTCGACAACTACGTGAAGCTCAAGCGGCAGGAGTGGGACGAGTACCGCGTGCAGCTGACGCCGTGGGAGCTGAAGAAGTACCTGCCGGCCTTGTAGGAGATCATCCAAGGGCGTAATATTGGCCGCGGTGTCGCCGCTTCTCCTTGAAGCGGGGGACTGACTGACGGCCGACCGCGAGCTGCTTGCTGAGCAGCTCGTGGTCGTTAATGAGCCGAGGCCGAGACCTTCGCGGCGATGCTGTCGATCGCGGCGGAGAGCGCGCACTCGAGGTCGGCGAGCCCGAAGGGCTTCACGAGGTAGGCGAGCGGCCGGAGATGCTCGACCTGCTCCCAGTCCGGATGGATGCTCGCGCAGACGATCGGGAGCTCCTCGCGGCTGTCGCGCAGGCTCTCGGCCGCCGAGAGCGCGGCCGGGTCGGCGGGCTCGAGCAGCAGGACGTCGACGCCCCCCTCGGGAAGCACCTCGCCCCGTCTCCCGGTCGGGTACACCGGCTGGTGACCGAGGCGCTCGACAACGTGGCCGAGCAGGGCGCGTACCTCGGCGTGGGGTTCGAGGACGAGGATCCTCACAGCTCTCACCATCGGGTTGCAGCGCGCGGATTCCGGCGGGATCTGGTATGGAAGCGGTATGAAGCGCGGGCAAGTTCTCGTCGTCGACGACGACGCAGACATCCGGGGTCTCGTCAGGGAGCTCCTCGAGCGCCAGGGCTACGGCGTCACCGAGGCCGCAAACGGCAAGGAGGCGCTGCGCGCGCTCTACTCGACGCCGCCCGACGTCGTTTTGCTCGACGTCTCCATGCCGGAGCTCGACGGCTGGCAGACGCTCGAGCGGATTCGGGATCTCTCCGACGTTCCCGTAGCGATGCTGACCGCCCGAGCCGCAGAGCTGGAGAAGGTGCGCGGACTGAAGGCCGGCGCCGACGACTACATCACGAAGCCGTTCGGCAGGCAGGAGCTCCTCGCCCGCGTCGAGGCGATGCTCCGCCGCGCCGGCCCGAGGGAGGACACGAAGCAAACGTACGCGGACGCGCTCCTGCAGGTCGACTTCGCGCAGCGGAGCGTCGAGGTCAACGGGGAGGACGTCGCCCTGACCCCGCTCGAGTTTCGCCTGCTCGCGGCCTTCGTGCGCCACCCCGGCCAGCTGCTCTCGCACGACCAGGTGCTCGAGCTCGTCTGGGGCGACTCGTTCTCCGCCTCGCGAGACCAGGTCAAGCTCTACGTCGGCTACCTTCGCCGCAAGCTCGAGGGTGCCGGCGCGGACGCCTCGGTGATCGAGACGGTGCGCGGGTTCGGGTACCGCTACCGGCCGAGCGCCGCCTGAACGCGCTCGCCGAGCGCCTGCGGGCTGAAGGGCTTCGTCACGTAGTCGTCGGCCCCGGCCTCGAAGCCGCGCTCGACGTCGGGCTCCTGAACGCGGGCGGTGAGGAGGATGATCGGGATCGTGGTCGTCGGCCCGTGCTCGCGCAGCCGACGCGTGACCTCGTAGCCGTCGAGCCTCGGCATCATCACGTCCAGGAGCGCGAGGTCGGGCGTGCGGGCCAGCGCGAGGTCGAGCGCCGCCTCGCCGTCCGGGGCGGAAAGCACCTCGTAGCCGTCGCGCTCGAGCCGGAAGCGGACGAGCGCGAGGATGTCCGGATCGTCGTCGGCGACGAGCACGAGCGGGCGGATGCTCTCCACGATCACGAAGCCACCTCCGTGCGCTCGGGGATCTCCGCCTGGTGGTGGAGCGGGAGCGCGACGCGAAACGTCGTCCCTGCGCCCTCCTGGCTCGCGACGGTGATACGCCCGGAGTGGGCTTCGACGATCGCCTTGGAGATGGCGAGGCCGAGTCCGGTGCCCTGAATCGCGTGCTCGGTGGCCGTCGACGTGCGGAAGAAGCGCTGGAAGAGGAACTCCTGCTCGCCGGCCGGGATCCCCATGCCGCTGTCACGCACCTCGAGGACAGCCTGATTCCTCACGGCGCGGACGCGAACGTCCACACGGCCGTCCTCCGGTGTGAACTTGACGGCGTTGGAGACGAGGTTGTCGAGCAGCTGGGCGATGCGGGCGCGGTCGCCGGCGATCAGCGGGACGGGCCCGGTCGCGAGCGTGAGCGTGATCCCCTTCGCCTCGGCCTGCGGTCGGGCGGTCTCGACGCTCTCCGAGGCGACGGCACCGAGGTCGAGGGCGCCGACGTCGAGGACGAGCTTGCCGGCCTCGACCTGGGCCAGGAAGAGCAGGTCGCCGACGAGGTGGAGCAGGCGGAGCGAGTTTCGCTCGACGACGCCGAGGAACTGGCGCTGGTCGTCCGTCAGGTCGCCCGCTTCGCCGTCCAGCAGCAGCTCCGTGTAGCCCCGGATCGAGGTGAGAGGGGTGCGAAGCTCGTGGGAGACGAGCGCGATGAACTCGTCCTTCAGCCGGTCCAGCTCACGTAGGCGCTCGTTCTGGGCCGCGAGATCGCGCTGGGCGGCCTCCGCGGCGGCGCGCGCTTCCTGCTCGCCGACGAGCAGCCGCTCGCGGTCGGCCTCGGCCTGGATCCTGTCCGTGACGTCGCGGTCGGTCCCGCGCCAGCCGATCAGCTCGCCGGCCGGGTCCAGCTCGGGCGTGGCGGTGCTCTCGAAGAAGCGGATGCTTCCGTCCCGGTGGAGGCAGCGGACGACGACCCCCGACCAGCCTTCCTTCCGCTCGGCGTGCCCGGCCGTCGTCTGCGCCAGCTCTTCGCGGTCGGCCTCGACGACGAAGTCGTACCACGGCCTGCCGACGATCTCCTCGGGCCGGTAGCCGAGGATCCGCTCGACAGCGGGGTTCGAGTACGTGTGCAGCGCCTCCACGTCCATCGCCCACACCCACTCCTCCGTGGTCTCCACGAATGCCCGGAACTTCGACTCGCTTTCGCGGATCGCCGCCTCCGCCCGCTTGCGCTCGGTGACGTCCTGGCCGATCGACGAAACCCCGACGACCCGCCCCTCCGAGTCCCGGATCGGCGAGTAGGTGAACGCCACGTGGACGAGCCCGCCGCCCTCGCGCTTCCGGACGGCCTCCAGGTGGGCGACGCGGTCCTCGGTGACGACCTGCCGCAGGATCTCGAGCGTCTCCTCCTGGCGCTCCGGGGGCACGAGCAGCGTGATCGGCTGCCCGAGCATGTCCTCGGCGGTGTAGCCGTACATGCGCTCCGCGCCTGCGTTCCAGCTCGTGAGGCGGAAGTCGAGCGTAGCGCTCGTGATGGCGTCGTTCGAGGACTCGATGATGGCCGCGAGGCGGGCGCGGGTCTCCTCCGCGACCTTGCTCTCGGTGATGTCGACGAGGAAGCCCTGCACCCAGAGTGGCGTCCCTCGCTCGTCGCGGACGAGGATCGTCTCGTCGAGCACCCACACGATGCGCCCGTCGGCCGCGATGTAGCGGTATTCGGAGCGGAGCGGCTCGCCCGTCTCGCGCAGGCGCGTCGCGTCCGCCAGCACTCGCTCCAGGTCGTCCGGGTGAACGGCGTCGTGGAGGAGGTTCGGGTTCCGGATCCACTCCTCGGTCGGGTATCCGAGCAGCGTCTCCACCTGGGGGCTGACGTAGAGGTTCCCGACCGACTCGTCGGGCGGGCTGATGTACGTGACGAGCGGTAGGTGCTCGACAAGCGTCCGGTACCGCAGCTCGGCCTCGCGGAGCGCGTGCTCGGCGCGCCGGCGCTCCTGCAGCTCGTCCTGTGCGGCTGCGTAGAGGCGGGCGCTCTCGAGCGCGAGCGAGGCCAGGTGGGCGAAGCGCGAGAGCAGCTCGATCTCGGAGGCCCCGAAGACCTTGTGTGGGTCGCCGTGAGCCAGTCCGAGGACGCCGGCCACCTCGGTGCGGGAGCGCAGGGGCACGCCGACGACCGCGTGGAAGTCCTCGCCGACGAAGCGCGAGAGCCGCCCCTCCCAGGAGGGGTAGTCGTCGACCGCCAACGGCTCGGAGGACTCCCACACGCGGCCGGCGAGGCCCTCGCCCTTCTTGATGCGCTGACCGACGTTGCCGGCGAACGCCCCCGTACCGACGGCGACGGCAAGCTCGTCTCCTTCGCGCAGGTACACGTACGTGTTCCGGGTGCCGACGAGCTCCCCGGCCTTCACTGCGATGCGCTCGAGGAGCTTCTGCGGGTCGAGCTCGTCGATCAGGAGCAACGCGGTCTCGTGGAGCGCGCTCAGCTCGGCATGCTGGCGCTCGCGCTCCTCCTGGTCGGTCTTCTGCGACGTGACGTCCACTAGGAACCCCTGGGCGTGCATCGGCCGGCCCGACTGATCCTTGGCGATCGTGACCTCGTCGTGAACCCAGACGGCCCGCCCGTCCTTGGCGATCATCCGGTACTTGATCGAGAACGACTCACCCGTCGCGTAGGCCTCGTGGTGCGCGGCCTGCGTGCGCTCCCGGTCGTCGGGGTGGAGGATCTTGACGAAGAACTCGGGGTCGCTCAGGCACTCGAGCGGGGTGTAGCCGACGAGGCCTTCGATCTGCGGGCTCATGTAGATGCACGAGCTCGTCTCGTCGAGCCGGGTGACGTACAGGACGAGTGGCAGCTGCTCGACGAGGCTGCGGTAGTTCCGCTCCGCTTCGGTCACCCGCACTTCCGCCTTGTCGCGCTCGTCGAGCGCCTTCGCGAGGGCGGCTGCATGCTGCTCGAGGCCCTTGTGACGGTTCTGCAGCGCCCCCGTCACCTGCCGGAGGATCGGGAGCAGCGTCGCGTAGAGGAGGAGGAGCGCGAGGCCGAGGGCGATCGCCACCGGGGTGATGGTGTCCTGGATCTCGGCGGCGACCGGAGCGTACGCTTCGTAGACCTCGAGGACGCCCGCCGGCCGGGCCGAGTCTCCCACGAGGACGGGGACGTAGGACTCGAATGCCTTGGCGTTGTCGTCGCTCGGGCCTTCGGAGTCGAGCGAGCTGACCTCCTGGACGGTCTGGCCGGCCAACGGAGCCGCCAGGTTGGTGGGATCCTGGACGCGCTCGCCGATCAGCCCGGGGTCGGTCGAGTAGGTGACGAGCCCGTCCCGGCTCCAGAGCTTCATGCGCAGAAGGTTTCCGACCAGCTCGCGCCGGAAGGCAGCGTCCAGCTCGGCGATCCGGGCCGGGCTCACGGGGCTGGCGAAGTCAGAGGCCGTCAGCGACGGAGCGAGCCGGGCTGCGACGTCGGTGGCATGAGCCGCCACCTGCTGGCGCCCGCGCTCCTCCGCTTCGCGCTTGATCACCCAGAAGATTGCGACCCACGCGAGGGCGAGCGCAATCGCGCTGTAGATAGCGAAGCGCAGGACGAGGCGAGGCGGCCTCGGCGCAGGCGGAGCCGAAACGGTCACGCCAATCGTTATCGGTGCGGCGAAACCCTTGCTTGAATGTCCTCCACGTGGACAGATCCGCCCGACACCTGCGCCTCCTGACCGAGACGATCGCCGCGGTGAACTCGACCCTCGACCTCGACGAGGTGTTCGACCTGATCGCCCACAAGGTGGCCGAGGCGCTCGAGACCGACGCGTGCTTCGTGTACCTGTACGACGAGACGGCGAACGAGCTCGTCCTGCGGGCGTCCTACGGCACGCGGGTGGAGGACATGACTCGCGTGCCCAAGATGCGCCCCGGGGAGGGGATCACGGGCACCGCGGCGGCGGAGCGCGCGCCCGTGATGATCCCGCGCGAGGCCCACCTGGATCCTCGTTTCAAGCAGTTCCCGAACCTGCGCGAGGCGCACTACCAGTCGATCCTGGCCGTCCCGATCCTCGCCCGCGACCGCCTCGAGGGCGCCTTGAACGTCCGCACCGAGGCTCCACGAGAGTTCACCGGCGACGAGATCGACCTGCTCATGGCGATCGCCGGCCAGGTGGCACAGGCCATCGAGAACGCAAAGCTCTACGAGCACGCGCAGCGCCGCGTCGCCGAGCTGGAGGCGCTGGCCGCCATCTCGGAGGCGGTCTCGGAGTCGCTCTACCTCGAGGAGTCGCTGGAGGCGATCGTGAACACGACGATCAAGGCCGTCGACGCAACCGGGGCGGCGCTCGTGCTCCAGGACGGGACGATCGCCTGGCCCGAGGGCCGCGCGGGCGCGCACGCCGTCCGTTACCCGCTCCGCTGGAAGGGCCGCCAGGTCGGCGAGCTCGTCTGCGACCGCGACACGCCGTTCACGGAGGAGGAGCGGCGCCTGCTCGCCTCGATCGCCAGGCAGGCCGCCGTTGCGCTCGAACACGGGCGCGCGGTGCTCCGCGGCGTCCTCGCCCAGGAGATCCACCACCGGGTCAAGAACAACCTCCAGACGGTCGCGTCGCTGCTTCGCCTGCAGGCGGCGAGCGCCGACGCGATCGACCCGCGCAAGGCGCTCGGGGACTCCGTCAACCGCATCCTCGCCATCGCCGCAGTGCACGAGGTGCTCACGGAGCGCCGCGATGACGACGTCGACCTCGGTGACCTGGTCGAGCGCCTGCGCTCCATGCTCGTTCAGGGACTCGGCGCCGGAAAGCACGTCACCTCGCAGCTGGAGTCGGTCTCGCTGCACGGCGAGCGCGCGACCGCCCTCGCGCTCGTCTTCTGCGAGCTGCTCGGGAACGCGCTCGAGCACGGCGGCGACGAGGTGCGGGTCGAGCTCGGGCGTGCGAACGGCGGCGTCCTTCTGACTGTTGCCGACAACGGCTCCTGGGACGACGAGGCGCGGGAGGGCACGGGGCTCTCGATCGTGCGCGCCCTCGTCCGCGAGGAGCTCGACGGCGAGCTCTCGCTCCGTTCGAACGGCGGCCTACGTGCCGAGGTCGCGTTCCCGGCCGCCTAGCCGACGACGAGGACGATGAGCGCCCCGATCACTACGAATTACGCGCGCGTTTTTGGGAGACCCACCTCCCCGACCCATGGCCTGAGCCTAACGCCCGCCGGCGCGCTCATGGCGCGCACGACCGTGTCGAGATCGTGCCGGGTCATCCTGCCCCTGCACGGCCCCCGCAACCCGGGGAGCGACCGATGAGAATCCTGGTCGCCGAGGACGAGACGATCATCCGCCTCGACCTCCGCGAGATCCTGGAGCGCGCGGGCTTCGAGGTCTGCGCCGAGGCCCGCGACGGGGAGGAGGCGGTCGAGCTCGCCCTGAGCGAGAAGCCGGACCTCGCGATCCTCGACGTCAAGATGCCCCGCCTCGACGGCATCGAGGCCGCCCGGCGCATCCTCGGCGAGCGGCCGATCCCGATCGTCATCCTCACCGCCTACGGCCAGGACGAGCTCGTCTCGCGGGCCGTCGAGGCGGGCGTCTTCGGCTATCTCGTCAAGCCGTTCCGCGAGACCGACCTGCTGCCGGCGATCCACGCGGCGCGGGCCCGGCACGCCGAGCTGCAGGCCCTGCGGGAGGAAGCGGAGTCGCTCTCCGAGGCGCTCGCGACCCGCAAGATCGTCGAACGGGCAAAGGGTCTCCTCATGGCCCGCGAGGGGCTCAGCGAGGAGGACGCATTCACCCGACTCCGCCGCGCGAGCCAGGTCTCCGGGCGGCCGATGCGGGTCGTGGCCGAGGCGCTCATCGCCACCTTCGGCGAGAGCTGAGGGCGGCCACCAGGAGGCTAGGGCCAGGCCGGCCGGTTCGGGTGGAGGTCGAGCGGTCCGCCGTCGTGGCAGTCGCGGGTGCGATAGTCGGCGGGAAGGGCCGGCTGCACCTCCCGGAGGATGAACGCTGCCACCGCGCGTGCATCGTCGGCGCTCGCCCCCAGCCGCATCGCCGTGTCGGCATTGCTCTGCAGCGCATAGCACTGGGTCGCGGCCTCGTCGCGGATGCCGGCGAGATGCCAGGACTCGTGGGAGAGCACGTTGACCGCGATCGCCGCCTCCCGGACCTTCAACGGGCAGGCGCCGTGCCGGGCGAGGCAGTCGAGGCCGGAGACGCCTCCGTGCAGGAAGCGGCGAAGCGTCTTGCAGGTGTCGCTCGAGAGCTTGGCCTCGTTGGCCGGCTTCCCGTCGGGTGAGAAGACGACCGAGCCGTCCTGTGCCGAGACCTCGGTGAGTGTCGCGAGGGTTCCGGGGCACGCGATGCCCACGTCCCGCCCGGCGATGACGGCGGCGACCTTTGCAAGCTTCGCCTCGTCCTGCTCGAGGTTGCGGTGTGGGCCGAAGTAGAACGCGAGGCCGGCCAGGGCAGCCAGGCAGGCGAGGATCCGCGTCGCCGTCATGCAGAGGAAGTCGGCAGCTTCCCCGGCTCGCTTGAGAGCCCGGCCCGGAGCTAGGAGGACGGTCCGGCGACCTCCTCGAGCAGTGTCTCCCAGCGGGCGAGAAGTGCCTGGAGCTGCTCGCGCGCCCGCGTGTGCGCGTCGATCGTCTCCGTGTCGGTCCAGTCGGTCGCGAGCTTCTCCTCGAGCCGGGCCACGTCGCGCTCGGCCTGCTCGATCTCCGCCTCGATCTCGGCGAGCGGGTCCCCGACGGCCTTCGGCTTGGAGGCAGGCCGAGCCTTGGGCTCCTTCGGCGGGCGCTCCGGCCCGGGCTCCTCGCGCTCCTCCCGCGCGCGCACCAGGTCGGCCCAGCCCCCGTCGTAGACGCGAACCGTCCCGTCCTCGATCGCCGCCGTCTTCTGCGCGACAGCGTCGAGGAGAGCGCGGTCGTGGGAAACCAGCAGCACCGTGCCGGGAAAGCCCTCGAGCGCAGCCTCGAGCGTCTCGCGGGAGTCGAGGTCGAGGTGGTTCGTCGGCTCGTCGAGCATGAGGAAGTTGGCGCCCGAGGTGACGAGGACGGCCAGGCCCAGCCGCCGCCGCTCACCGCCGGACAGGTCGCGCACCTGCTTCATGTGCGCGTCCCAGCCGGAGAAGAGGAAGCGGCCGAGGAGCGTCTGCGCCTGCGGGCGGGTGAGGCTGGTCATGACCTGGACGCAGTCGAGGACGCTGCCCCGCTCGTCCAGCTCGAGGCCGTGCTGGGAGAAGTAGCCGACCTCGACGCCGTGGCCGAGCTTGAAGTCCCCAGCCACCGCCTGCTCGAGCAGGGTGGTCTTCCCGCTGCCGTTCGGGCCGACCAGCGCGACGTGGTCGCCGCGCTCGAGCGCGAAGGTGACGTCGCTGAGCAGGACGCGCCCGGCGACCTCGATCTGCTCGTGCTCGAGGACGAGGACGTCGCGCCCGCTCCGCTTCGGCTCGGCGAAGTCGAAGCCGAGACCCCGTGTCTTGCGCGTGAGGAGCGCGGCCTCCGATGCGGCCTCGTCCTTCTCCGTCGTGAGACGGCGAATCTGGGTCAGCTTGGCCTGCGCCTGCTTCGCCTTGCTCTTCTTGTACCGGAAGCGCGCCACGAAGCGCTCGAGCCGCGCGATGTCGCCGGCGACGCGGTCCGCGGTCTTCTGCGCGTGCACCGCCCGCTGCGCCTTCTCCAGGCGCCAGACGTGCCAGGGCCCGGGGAAGTAGGTGGCGCGGCCGGCCTCCAGCTCGAGCGTGGCGTTGGTCACCGCCTCGAGGAACCAGCGGTCGTGGGCGACGATCATGCAAGCCGCGTCGAGCGAGGACAGCTCGCGCTCGAGCCATTCGAGGCTCGCGACGTCGAGATGGTTGGTGGGCTCATCGAGGAGGATCAGGTCGGGGTCGCCCGCGAGGGCGCGTGCGAGCGAAGCCCGGGTGATCTCCCCGCCGGAGAAGGTCGAGAGCGGCCGGTCGAAGTGGTTGTCCTCGAAGCCGAGGCCGCGCGCGACGGCGCCCGCGTGGTCGCGCCAGCCGTAGCCTCCGGCGTGCTCCAGCCGGGCCTGCGCCCGCGCGTAGGCCGCGAGCGTCGCCGCGTCGTGGTCGCCGCCGGCCATCGCCTGCTCGAGGCGCGCGAGCTCCCGTTCGGTCGCGACCAGGTCCGAGGCGCCCGAGAGGATGTACTCCCGCAGGGTCAGGTTGCGGTCGAGCGGCGGTCGCTGGTCGTGGAGCGCGATCCGCGTGCCCTTCTCGACGACGAGCTCGCCGCCCTCGATCGAGGTCTCGCCCATGAGCATCCGCATGAGGGTCGTCTTACCCGCGCCGTTGGGGCCTGCGAGCGCCAGGCGGTCCCGGCGCTCGAGCTTGAACGAGACGCCGTCGAAGAGGAGGTTGCCGGCGAACTCCTTGCGCAGGTTGGAGGCGATGACCACGGCCATGCCCCAATGGTGGCATGGCCGTCACCTGCGCGCCTTACGCCGCGGAAGTGCTGACCGCCTGCTCCCGCGCGCGCTCCGCGCCGAGGGCGAGGCTCGCCTTCGCCGTGACCAGGTGGTACAGGATGAGGAGCTGGACGAGCGCCAAGGATTCCGACCGGTGCAGCTCGGTGCCGAGCGTGAACTCGCCGAGGCGCTCGGAGCGGAGGTGGCTGGCGAAGTGCATGCGCTCCCAGATCGCCTCCTCGATCTCCATCGCATGGGCGCGACCCATCCTGCCCGGGATGCGCACGTGCCACTCGTTCCCGCGCTCCTCGAGGCTGATCCCACCCTCGTCGTCGATGAACGGCGAGAGATCCGGGTGCTCGAGGGTCGGCCTGAGCAGGAGCTCGGCGTCGAGGAGCTCGTCGTTGGCTATGCCGTCCTGGAGGAAGGACACGACGATGTCCGCGTAGCGGTGCTGCGGCCTGATGAAGGCCTCCGAGTCGGCCTCGCGGCGGTCGAGCTCGCTGAGGACCTCGTCGGTCGTGTAGCCCCGCCGTGAGCAGTCGCGCCCGACCTTCCACTTGCGCCGCAGATCCTCCGGAGGGGCCAGGAAGACGCGGACGTCGTAGTTTCGGCGGATCTCCTCCGTGTGGTAGCCGAGCAGGCCCTCGACGACCGCGAACTGCGCGGGCGCGACGTAGACGGGAGGACCGAACGAGCCGTCGGTGTGCCGGTAGACCGGCTTGAGGATCGGCTTCCCGGCGCGGAGGTGGGCCAGGTCCTGGGTCATGATGTCGACGTAGTTGCACGCCGGATGGAGGGGCGTGATCCCCCGCTCAGCGCGCTGCTTGCGGTCGAACCGGTGGTAGTCGTCCGTGCAGACGTGGTTCACGGCGTCGTCGCCGAGTGCGCGGACGAGTCCGCGCGTGATGGTCGTCTTGCCCGCGGCCGAGTCGCCGACCACGCCGAGGATGATGGGCCTGGGCACTGCTCAAGCCACCTCCTCGTCGGTGAACACCCGGCTTCGGAGCAGGTCTTCGGGCTCGATGAGCATCAGCTGGCGCCGGCTCAGCGTGCCGCCGTTGTCGAAGAGGCGGTTCGCCTGCCGCAGCCGCGCCCGGTCGATGGCGTTCCGGACGCTGCGCGCGTTCGCAAAGCGCGGCCGCTGCATGCGGCGCTCGATGTACTGCCGGAAGACGCCCTCGGCCTCGTCGGAGAGCTCGTATGCCTGGTGCTCGAGGATCAGCTTCGCGATCTGCAGGAGCTGCTCGGCGGTGTAGTCCGGGAACTGCAGGTGGTGTGCGATCCGGGACGACATCCCCGGGTTCGAGCCGAAGAACTGGTCCATCCGGTCCTTGTAGCCCGCGAGGATCACGACCACCTTGTCGCGGTCGGCCTCCATCACCTGCAGCAGGATCTCGATCGCCTCCTGCCCGTAGTCGCGCTCGTTCTCGGGCCGGTGCAGGTAGTAGGCCTCGTCGATGAAGAGGACGCCGCCGTAGGCGCGCTTGAGAACCTCCTTCGTCTTCGGGGCCGTGTGGCCGACGTACTGGCCGACGAGATCGTCGCGGGTCACCGAGACGAGGTGGCCCTTGTCGATGTAGCCGAGGCCCTGGAGGATCCTGGCCATCCGGAGCGCGACGGTCGTCTTCCCGGTACCCGGGTTGCCGGTAAAGCACATGTGGAGCGACGGGCGGTCGGCCGCCAGTCCCGCCTCGAAGCGGAGCTTGTCGATCACGAGCAGCGCGGCGATCTCGCGAATTCGCGTCTTCACCGGCTCGAGCGCCACCAGATCACGGTCGAGCTCGTCCAGGACGCCCTGGACGTTCGACTCCCAGAGGACCTCGTCGATGTCCCACCCGTCCTGGATGGGGGCGAGTTGCTGCTCGGTCACAGCTCTCCGTTCCCGTTTCCCCCGGCGCCGTAGCGCCGGCCGGGTGGACGGTCGGCGGCGTAGGGGCTCAGCGTGTAGCGAATCTGGCGGTCCGACTTCTCCTGGCGCTCCAGGCGGAAACCGGGCTCGTCGGCCGGGCGGTTGACGATGAAGCTGAGTGCGGTCGTCTGCCGGCCGAGACTGCGGTCGTAGGCGCCGACCTTCACGTAGCGGTCGGGATGGGCCTCGCGGCAGGCGCGCACCTCACGCATGGCGATGTCGACCTGATCCGGTTCCAGGTCGAAGAGCGGCGGGCCCCACATGTCCCAGTACGTGTTGCGCGGGTGGGGATCGTCGGTGTGCTCGACCAGGATCGCCCAGCCGTGCCCGAGCGCGTAGGCGATCTGCGCCTCGATCTCGTCGTCCGTGAAGTCGGGAAGGAAGGAGAACGTGCCTTGGGTGACGCGCATCGAGGGCCTCTCAGTAGCCGACGGTCGGGGTCAAGGCGAAGTCGGGCGTGTCCGTCGACTCGAAGTCGAACGTGATGTCCTTCCAGATCTCGAGTGCGGCGTCGAGCTCGGGGCAGCCCCTGGCCGCCTTCTCCAGGATGTCGGGGCCCTCCTGGTAGTAGTCCCTGCCCTCGTTCCGGGCCTGGATCATGGCCTCGACCGCGACGCGGTTTGCGGTCGCACCGGCGGCGATCCCCATCGGGTGGCCGATCGTGCCGCCGCCGAACTGGAGGACGACGTCCTCGCCGAGGTAGTGCAGGAGCTGGTGCATCTGGCCCGCGTGGATGCCGCCGGAGGCAACCGGCATGACGCCGGGAAGCGACGCCCAGTCCTGGTCGAAGTAGATTCCGGTCTCCGGGCTCGCCGGCACGAAGTTCTCCCGCAGCGTGTCGTAGTAGCCCTTGATCATGTGGGGGTCGCCCTCGAGCTTCCCGACGACGGTGCCCGCGTGCAGGTGATCGACGCCCAGGAGGCGGCACCACTTGGCCAGCACGCGGAAGCTGACGCCGTGGGTCTTCTGGCGCGTGTACGTCCCGTGGCCGGCGCGGTGCAGGTGGAGGAGGACGCCGTTCCGGCGCGCCCACCGGGACATGGACGTCATCGCCGTGAAGCCGACGGTCAAGTCCATCATCACGATGACGCTGCCGATCTCCTTGGCGAACTCGGCGCGCTCGTACATCTCCTCCATCGAGGCCGCTGTCACGTTCAGGTAGTGGCCCTTGACCTCCCCCGTCTCGGCGGAGGCGCGGTTCACGGCCTCCATCGCGAAGAGGTAGCGGTCGCGCCAGCGCATGAACGGCTGGCTGTTGATGTTCTCGTCGTCCTTGGTGAAGTCGAGCCCGCCGCGGAGAGCCTCGTAGACGACTCGCCCGTAGTTCCTGGCCGAGAGGCCGAGCTTGGGCTTCGTGGTCGCGCCGAGGAGGGGCCGGCCGAACTTGTCCAGGTACTCGCGCTCCATGACGATCCCGTGCGGCGGGCCCTGGAAGGTCTTGACGTACTCGGTGGGGATGCGCAGGTCCTCCAGGCGGAGCGCCTTCAAGGCCTTGAAGCCGAAGACGTTGCCGATGATCGACGAGGTCAGGTTGGCGATCGAGCCTTCCTCGAACAGATCGAGGTCGTAGGCGATCCGCGCGATGTACTGGTTCTCGGCCCCGGGCACCGGCTCGACCTCGTAGGCCTTTGCCTGGTAGTGCTCGTGGGCGGTAAGCCGGTCGGTCCAGACCACGGTCCACGTCGCGGTGGAGGACTCGCCCGCGACGGCCGCGGCCGCCTCGATCGCGTCGACGCCCGGCTGCGGGGTGATCCGGAACGCGGCCAGGACGTCGGTGTCCTTCGGCTCGTAGTCCGCGTCGTAGTAGCCCATCTCGGCATACGGCGTCACCCCCGCCGACCAGCGGCCCTTCTTCGGAGCTCCTTCAGCCGCCTGCGCCATGCGAGGACGGTAGAGGCAGCAAGTAGAAGTAGCAAATGAAGATTTCGGAGATACACATAAGGATTGCTCTATAGTTAGGCCGTGGCCATCACCTTCAGCCAGCTGGCCAACTTCCTCGCGGTCGCGGAGTCCGGCTCGGTCTCGAGGGCTGCCGAGAAGCTCGTCGTCACCCAGCCGTCGGTCTCGGCGGCCCTCTCGGCGCTCTCCAAGGAGCTGGGAGTCGCGCTGACGGAGCGGACGGGGAGGACGATCCGCCTCACGCCGGCCGCAACTGCGTTTGCCCCGTTCGCAGCCGACGTGATCGGCCTGCTCGAGCAGGGGAAGCTGGCCGCCCGCGAGGCTGCCGAGCCTTCCACCCGGCTGCTCCGCATCGCGGCGGTGACGACCGCCGGTGAGTACGTCGTCCCGCCGCTCCTGAGGGCCTTCTCGGAGCTCCATCCGGAGATCGACTTGACGCTCGAGGTGGGAAACCGGGGCCGCGTGTTCCAGCAGGTTCTGGAGCGCTCGGTCGATCTCGCTATCGGCGGCTCCCCCCCTCCCGGCGGCCGCCTGACAGGCCGGGCGTTCCTCGAGAACGAGATCGTCCTGATCGCCGCCCCGGATCATCCGCTCGTCCGGCGGCGCTCCGTCCCGGTCGCCGAGCTCGCCGGCCTGACCTGGCTGGTGCGCGAAGAGGGATCGGGCACCAGGATGCTCGTGGAGGACTTTCTCGGCCACCACGATCTTCGCCCCCGAACCGTCACGCTCGGCTCGAACGGAGCGATCAAGCAGGCGGTGCGCTCCGGCCTCGGCGTCTCCCTGCAGTCCCGAGTCGCAGTCGATCTCGAGCTCGAGTCCGGCGTCCTGGCGACGATCTCGGTCCGGGGCGGTCTGCCGGAGCGGCAGTGGTACGTCCTTCGGCCGACGACGGGGTCCGCGCGGGCGCCTGCCGAGGAGTTCGAGGCGTTCGTCGCCGAGGCGGCGACATCCGGTTACCAGGCAGTGACCCGGTTTGCGTAGCGCTGCGGGCTCCGGGGTAGGATGGCCGCCATGACCGACCGGGAGCGCTGGCAGGAGCTCGGACAGCAGCTGCGCGTCGACTCCGTGCGCGCGGCGGCCGCTGCGAACTCCGGGCATCCGACCTCGTCGATGTCGGCGGCCGACCTCATGGCCGTCCTCCTCGACAAGTACTTCCGGTACGACTTCGAGCACCCCGAGAACCCGGCCAACGACCATCTGATTTTCTCCAAGGGTCACGCCTCTCCGCTCGTCTACTCCCTCTTCAAGGCGGCCGGGGCGATCACGGACGAGGAGCTCCTCACCTTCCGCAAGTTCGGCAGTCGCCTCGAAGGCCACCCCACGCCGATCCTTCCCTGGGTCGACGTTGCCACCGGCTCACTCGGCCAGGGCCTGCCGATCGCGGTCGGGATTGCGCTCGCCGGCAAGCAGCTCGACCGCCTGCCCTACCACGTCTGGACGCTGTGCGGCGACAGCGAGATGGCCGAGGGCTCGATGTGGGAAGCGTTCGAGCACGCCGCCTACGCGAAGCTCGACAACCTGACGGCGATCATCGACGTCAACCGGCTGGGCCAGCGCGGCGAGACGATGCACGGCTGGGACCTCGACTCGTACCTGCGACGGGCCGAGGCGTGCGACTGGCACGCGATCGCGATCGACGGCCACGATGTCGCCGCCGTCGACGCGGCCTACGCCGAGGCGCTGAGCGTCAGCGGCCGCCCGACCGTGATCGTCGCGCGCACGCTCAAGGGCAAGGGCGTGCGGGCGGTCGAGGACAAGGACGGGATGCACGGGAAGCCGCTCGACGACCCCGCGGCCGCCGTCGCGGAGCTGGGCGGGGAGCGGGATCTGGAGGTGCAGGTGGCCACCCGGGAATGGGCCGAGCCGCACGCCTTCGAATCCGGCCCGCTCGACCTCCCGAGGTACGAGGTCGGCGACGAGGTGGCCACCCGCAAGGCGTACGGCGACGCGCTTGCGGCGATCGGAGCTGCGGACGGCCACGTCGTCGCACTCGACGGCGAGGTCTCCAACTCGACGTACGCCGAGATCTTCAAGGCGGCGCATCCGGAGCGGTTCTTCGAGATGTTCATCGCGGAGCAGCAGATGGTCGCCGCAGCCGTCGGGTTGCAGGTCCGCGGCTGGAAGCCGTTTGCCTCGACCTTCGCCGCCTTCCTCACGCGCGCCTACGACTTCATCCGCATGGCCGCGGTCAGCCGCGCGAACCTGGCGCTGTCCGGCTCGCATGCGGGTGTCTCGATCGGCGAGGACGGGCCGTCCCAGATGGCGCTCGAGGACCTGGCGATGATGCGTGCGGTCGGCGGCAGCACGGTTCTCTACCCGTGCGACGCCAACCAGACGGCGAGGCTCGTGGTCGCGATGGCCGACCTCGACGGCATCTCGTACATTCGCACGACGCGCGCGGCGACCCCGGTCGTGTACGGACCGGACGAGGAGTTCCCGATCGGCGGCAGCCGCGTGCTGCGATCGTCCGAGGACGACGAGATCACCATCGTGGGTGCCGGGATCACCGTGGTCGAGGCGCTCGCGGCGGCGGACGCTCTCGCCGGCGAAGGGATCGCGGCCCGGGTTGTCGACTGCTACTCGCTGAAGCCGATCGACGCGGCCGGCCTCCGGGAGGCCGCGTCGGCGACCGGCGCCGTCGTCACGGCGGAGGACCACTGGCCCGAAGGCGGGCTGGGCGAGGCCGTGCTCTCGGTGCTCGCCGACCTGGACGAGCATCCGCGCGTTGCCCTTCTCGCAGTCCGCGGCATGCCGACGTCGGGCAAGCCGGCCGAGCTCCTCGCAGCCGCCGGAATCGACAGGGAGCACATCGCTGACGCGGCCCGGCGGCTGGTCCGGACGCGCGCGCTACGGTAAGTGGTGAAAAGCTCGCCGACCGGGAAGGACGGCATCATGGCCACGTCTCGACTGCACCAGCTTTCGGAGCTCGGGCAGAGCGTCTGGATCGACTTTCTCTCGCGCGACATGCTCCGCTCGGGGAAGCTGCTCCGGCTGATGGAGGAGGACGCCGTCGTCGGCGTCACCTCGAATCCGACCATCTTCCAGAAGGCGATTGCCGCCGGTGACGCCTACGACGAGCAGCTCCGCGGAGAGCTCGGGGACGTGAGCGACCCGAAGGAGCTGTTCCTCCGCCTCGCGGTCAAGGACGTCCAGAGCGCGTGCGACGTTCTCCGCACGGTCTGGGACGAGGGTGGCGGCCGGGACGGCTACGTCTCGCTGGAGGTCGACCCGACCCTCGCCTACGACACGGAGGGGACGATCGCGGAGGCGGTCCGGCTCCACGAGCTCGTCGACCGCCCGAACCTCTTCGTCAAGATCCCCGCGACCGAGCCGGGCCTTCCGGCGATCGAGGAGATGATCGCGCGGGGGAAGTCGATCAACGTGACGCTGATCTTCTCCCTGCAGCGCTACTCAGAGGTTGCCGAGGCGTACGTTCGCGGCCTCGAGCGCCTCGTGGACGCGGGCGGCGACCCGTCGACGGTCGCTTCCGTCGCGAGCTTCTTCGTCTCCCGGGTGGATACCGAGGCCGACCGGCGCCTCGAGGAGACCGGCGGGCCCGAGGACCTCCAGGGCAAGCTCGCGGTCGCCAATGCCAAGCTCGCGTACCAGCGTTACCAGGAGATCTTCTCCGGCGGGCGCTGGGATGCTCTCGCCGAGCGTAGTGCCACGACGCAGCGTTGCCTCTGGGCGTCGACGTCGACGAAGAACCCTGCCTACCGGGACGTGATCTACGTCGAGGAGCTGATCGGCCCGCAGACGGTGAACACGATGCCGGAGGAGACGATCGGAGCCTTCCAGGAGCACGGACGCGTCGCGCTCACGCTCGAGCAGGGGATCGAGGAGGCGCGCGAGGTCCTTCGGCGGCTCGCCGAGGCGGGGATCGACTACGACGACGTCACGGCGACGCTCGAGCGCGAGGGCGTGGACAAGTTCGCCGAATCCTTCGCCGAGCTGCTCGAAGGGATCCGCGCCAAGTCCGGCGAGCTCGTCGCGACGCCCTAGTTCGTGGCTCCCGAAGCCGCCGAGATCGTCGAGCGGATCTGGGCGCAGGACGCCTCGCTCTGGACGGGCTCGGGCGAGGACGAGTGGCTGGGCTGGCTCGACGAGCCCGAGCGAATGCAGGAGCGACTGCCCGCGATCCTCGCGTTCGCAGGGGAGGCGCGGGAGGCCTTCGGCGCGACGGTTCTCCTCGGCATGGGCGGCTCGAGCCTGGCGCCGGAGGTGCTCCGGCGGGCGAGCCGCTCCAAGACGCTCCACGTCCTCGACACGACCCACCCCGTGGCCGTGCGGCGGCTGGCGGAGTCGCTCGACTCCGAGCGGACGCTCTTCCTCGTCTCGTCGAAGTCCGGCACCACCCTGGAGACGCGCTCGCACCTGGACTTCTTCTGGGAGCTGACCCGCGGCCGCGGCGAGTCCTTCGCGGCGATCACCGACCCGGGCTCCGACCTGGAGGCGCTGGCGGGCGAGCGGGGATTCCGCGCCGTCTTCCACGGGGAGCCGACCATCGGCGGGCGTTACTCGGCGCTTTCGCCGTTCGGGATGGTGCCGGCTGCGCTGATGGGAATGCGCGTCGGTCGCCTGCTCGACTCGGCCGTCGAAGCGTCGGCGGCTGCGCACGATCCGGCTGGAAACGCCGCCGAGCTCGGCCTCGGGCTCGGCGCGGGCTGGCGGGAGGGGCGCGACAAAGTGGTTGTCGTCGGCAACCCCGTCGGCTTCGGCCTCTGGGTCGAGCAGCTCATCGCGGAGTCGACGGGGAAGGACGGGAAGGGACTCATTCCCGCGCCGGACGACGCGGGCGTCGGTGAGGACCGTCTGCAGGTCGGGGCGCGCTTCGATCTCATCGAGGAGATCGGGGCGGACTTCTACGACTTCGAGTTCGCCACCGCGGTAGCCGGGGCGATCATCGGCATCAACCCGTTCGACCAGCCCAACGTCCAGGAGGCGAAGGACCGCACCCTGGAGATCCTTTCCGGCCACGGACGGGGTCTGACCCCGGACACGCCCGCCGGGGACATGGAGGCTGTGGAGAACCTGCTCGCCGGGGCGGCGCCGCCGGAGTACGTCGCCATCCAGGCGTTCATCGACCCCGCGCGCGAAGGTGAGCTCGCGCCGCTCGTCGAGCGCGCGCGCGCGACCGGCTGCGCCGTGACCGTGGGCCTGGGCCCGCGCTACCTGCACTCGACCGGCCAGCTCCACAAGGGAGGGCCGCCGACGGGGCGCTTCGTCCAGGTGGTGGACGAGCCGGGCGACGAGCTGCCGATCCCGGGGAGGGAGTTCGGGTTCCGCCGCTTGATCCACGCGCAGGCCCAAGGGGACCTCGCCGCCCTGCACGAGCGCGGGAGGCCTATCGTTCGCGTCAGACTGGAGGACCTGTGAAGCTCGGAATCGTCGGCCTCGGCCGCATGGGCGGCAACATGACGGAACGTCTCCGCAAGGGCGGTCACGAGGTGGAGACGTACGCCCGCACGGCGCCCGACCGCACCGCGGACTCGCTCGTCGAGCTCGCCATGAAGCTCGAGCAGCCACGGGTCGTGTGGCTGATGATCCCCGCCGGCGCCGCCACGGAGATGGCCTTCCAGACTCTGCTGCCGCTCCTCGAGGACGGCGACATCGTCGTCGACGGGGGCAACTCGTACTTCCGCGACTCCATTCGACGGGCAGAGGAGGCGAAGAAGAAGGGCGTGCGCTTCCTCGACGCCGGCGTCTCGGGCGGGATCTGGGGCCTGGCGGAGGGCTACTGCATCATGGCCGGCGGCGACCGGTCGGCGTTCGAGATCGCCGAGCCGATCTTCGCCACGCTCGCTCCCGAAGACGGCTACGGCCACGTCGGGCCGTCCGGTGCGGGGCACTTCGTGAAGATGGTGCACAACGGGATCGAGTACGGCCTCATGCAGGCATACGCAGAGGGCTTCGAGCTGCTGCGGGCGATCGACCTCTACGACCTCGACCTCGACCAGATCTCGGCCCTCTGGCAGCACGGCTCGGTGGTGCGTAGCTGGCTGCTCGAGCTGCTCCAGCGCGCGTTCGAGGCGGACCCCGACCTCGAGCAGATCCGCGGGATCGTCCAGGACTCGGGCGAGGGCCGCTGGACCATCCACGAGGCGATCGACGCGGCCGTCCCCATCCCGGCCATCTCGGCGGCGCTCTTCGCCCGCTTCTCCTCGCGCCAGGAAGAGTCGTTCGCCGCCAAGGTGAATGCCGCGCTCCGCAACCAGTTCGGCGGCCACGCCGTCGAGGCGGCCACGACCGACGGGGCCGAGGCGCCGAAGGCGAAGGAATGACTCAGGCCGCCGTCGCCGAGAACCCACTGGCCGAGGGCCTCCGCATGCGCAGGCCGCCGGAGCCGTTCGCCCTGGCGATCTTCGGCGCGTCGGGAGACCTCACGCAACGGAAGTTGATGCCGGCGCTCTACTCCCTGGCCTTCCGGAGCCTCCTCCCGGATCACTACGCCATCGTCGGCGTCTCACGCACGGAGATGACGAACGAGGAGTTCCGCGAGCGGATGCGCCAGGCGGTCGTCGAGCACGCGCGCGACGAGCTTCGGGAGGACGTGTGGGGACGGGTGGCCGACAGCCTCTTCTATGTCGCCGCCGACTTCGGAATCGAAGGCAACGAGAAGCCGCTGGCCGAGTGCCTCGACGGGCTCGACCGCACGCAGGGGACGGCCGGCAACCGCGTCTTCTACCTCGCCGTGCCCCCGAAGGCGGTCGCCCCGATCGTCACGTCGATCGGAAAGGTGCGCTCCTCCACCGGCTGGTCGCGGGTGATCGTCGAGAAGCCGTTCGGCTACGACCTCGACAGCGCCCGCGAGCTGAACGACCTGGTCCACCGGTTCTTCGAGGAGAAGGAGATGTTCCGCATCGACCACTACCTGGGCAAGGAGACCGTCCAGAACATGCTGGTCCTGCGGTTTGCCAACGGCATCTTCGAGCCGATCTGGAACCGGCAGTTCATCGACCACGTCCAGATCACGGTGGCCGAGTCGCTCGGCGTGGAGGGACGGGGGGAGTTCTACGACGAGGTCGGCGCGATGCGGGACGTCGTCCAGAACCACATGCTCCAGCTCGTGGCCCTGACGGCCATGGAGCCGCCGATCGACTTCGAGTCCGAGGCCGTGCGGAACGAGAAGGTCAAGGTGCTGCGCGCAGTGCACACGCCCGGCCCCAAGCACGTCGTCCGCGGCCAGTACGGCCCCGGCTTCATCGAGGGCACGCCGGTCCCCGGCTACAGGGAGGAGCCCGGCGTTCGCCCGGACGCCGAGACGGAGACCTACGTCGCCGCCAAGCTCTACGTGGACAACTGGCGCTGGGCCGACACGCCGTTCTACATCCGCACGGGGAAACGACTGCCGCGGCGCGAGACCACGATCGCGATCCAGTTCAAGCGCGCGCCCCATCCGCCCTTCGAGATCGACGACGAGGAGGGCCTGCGCCCAAACGTCCTCCTGATCCACATCCAGCCGGACGAGGGCGTCTCGCTCGCGGTCGGCGCCAAGGTGCCGGGCCAGGGCGTCTCCATCCGCACGGTGCACATGGACTTCCTCTACGGCGGTGCCTTCCGAGTCGGGCTGCCAGAAGCTTACGAGCGGCTCATCCTCGACTGCCTGCTCGGGGACGCAACCCTCTTCACCCGCGCGGACGAGGTCGAGGAGCAGTGGGCGATCATCGACGCGATGGTCGCGCCGTGGAAGCGCGACCGGCCTCACTTTCCCAACTACGCGGCAGGGACGTGGGGGCCGCATGCGGCCGACGAGCTGCTTCACCGTGACGGCCGCTCCTGGCGGAGGCACTGACCGTGGCCACGTCGGTACGGGAGCTCGAGCGCGAGCTGGCGCAGCTGAGGGACGCCTCGACGGAGCCCGGGGCGGCCCCGCGCCTGCGTGCCAGCGTGATGACGCATATCGCCTGGGTGCCCGAGCGCTGGGTCGAGGCGGCGACCGGGACGCTCGCCGGGCTGGCCGAGCGCCATCCGTCGCGGACGATCCTGCTCTTTCCGCGCCCCGGCGACCCGGACGAGCTCGACGGCGAGGTCGACTTCCGCTGCTTCGTGCGCGGCGGCCAGCAGCGGGAGGTGTGCTCCGAGGTGATCTCGCTGCGCCTCGGCGGGCAGCGCGCTGCCGCGCCCGGCAGCATCGTCACGCCGCTCCTCGTCTCCGACCTCCCGGTCTTCCTGCGCTGGCGCGGCCAGCTGCCCTTCGGCGCTCCCGAGCTCGAGCAGCTCGTCGGGGTGGCCGACCGGCTGGTCGTGGACTCGCGGGAATGGCCCGACGCGGCCGCCGACTTTGCCCGCCTCCCCGAGCTCTTCGACCGCATTGCCGTCTCCGACATCTCCTGGGCGCGATTGGAGCGCTGGCGGGGCGCGGTCGCCGACCTGTGGCCCGGCGTGGCCGAGGCGTCAGTCGTCCGCGTTGCCGGGCCGAGGACCGAGGCAGGGCTGCTCCGCGCCTGGCTCGCCTCGCGCCTCCGGCGCGAGATCCGGCTCGAGCTGGAGCCCGCAGGCGAGATCGAGCTCGTGGAGGTGGACGGACGCGAGGCGCGCCCTGCGCGGCTCGAGCCGACGACGTCGAGCGACCTTCTCTCCGATCAGCTCGAGGTGTTCGGCCGCGACCGGATCTACGAGGAGGCCGTACGGAGCTTCTCGTTGCAACCGACCTAGCGGAGCTCGGCGCCGGCTGGGTGGGGGAGCGCTCGCGGGGCCGCTCGCCCTTCCGGATCGCGTTGACAGGGGGCTCGACCCCGCGGCCGGTGTACGAGCGGCTCGCCGAGCAGCCGCTGGACTGGTCCTCGTGGCACGTCTGGTGGAGCGACGAACGGCTCGTCCCGCCCGAGCACCCGGAGTCGAACGAGCGCCTGGCCCGCGAGGCGCTCCTCTCGCGCGTTCCCATTCCCGAGGCGCAGATCCACCCGCTGCGCTCGCTGGACGTCGATCTGCCGGACACCTTCGACCTCGTTCTCCTCGGGCTCGGCTCCGACGGCCACACAGCCTCGCTCTACCCCGGTCACGAGGAGGAGCTCGCCGACCCTGGCCCGCTGGTCTACGTCCCCGTCCCCGGCGTCCCACCGCCGCTTCCCAGGATCAGCTTCTCGCTGGCATACCTCAACGCCCAGCCGCTGGTCGCGCTCCTCGTCGGCGGGGAGGACAAGCGCGAGGTGCTGGCCCGCGTCCTCGCCGGGGACGAGACGCTTCCGGCGACGCGCGTGCGCGCCGCGGAGACGGTCGTCCTCGCGGACGCGGCCGCCGCTTCCAAGTAACAGCCTGTTACTTGGGAAGGGCCTGCTCGAGGGCCTCGGCGACAGTGAGGACGAGGGCATCGCCCCTCGGGCGGGCGACGACCTGGATGGACGCCGGCAGGCCGTCCTCGGCCGGGCCGCACGGAAGCGCGAGGGCCGGCCAGCCCGTCCCGTTGAAGGGTCGCGTCAGGCTGATCATCCGCTCGCGGAGGGCGAGGTCGCCGACCCCGACCGGCGGGGCGACCATGGGCATCGTCGGCGTCAGGAGGATGTCGAAACCCTCGAGCGCCTCCAGGGCCCGACCGCGATAGGCCTCGCGCTCCGTGCGGGAGGCTTCCACGGCGGCCTCCGACACCGCGAACGCGGCCTCGAGCTTGCGGCGCACGTTCTCACCGTAGAGGTCGGCGTGCTCGGCGAAGAGCTCGCGGTGGACGTCGGCCGCCTCGGCCTGGAACGCCGGGTTCAGGTCGCCCGGGAGCGGGAAGTCGATGCGCTCGACCGCCGGGAGGAGCGCCGCGGCCTCCTCGACCCGGGCGCGAACGAGCGGATCAGCCAGCTCCGTCCACGCCAGCGCGGCGCGAACGTCGCCGGATGCCTCCACCAGCTCCGCTCCCAGCGCGCGCAGCATCTCGGTGCAGCCGCCGACCGTCCGGGCCATCGGGCCGACCACGTCGAAGGTCGGAGCGAGAGGGAAGACACCGTCCACGGGCACGAGCCCCCAGGTCGGCTTGTAGCCGACCACGCCGCAGCACGCCGCCGGGAGCCGCACCGAGCCCGCGCTGTCCGTTCCCAGCGCAGCCTCGCAGAGCCCGGCGGCCAGGGCGGCCCCGTTCCCCCCGCTCGAGCCTCCGGGGATGCGCGCGGGATCCAGCGGGTTGACGACGGCGCCGAAATGCGGGTTGTCGGAGGTGATCCCGTACGCGAACTCGTGCAGGTTCGTCTTGCCGACGACCGCGTAGCCCGCCTCTTCCAGCCGGGCCACCGAGCTCGCAGTCCGCCGGGGCATGTGGTCGCGGAAGATCGCCGACCCGTAGGTCGTGACGAGCCCTGCGGTGTCGATCAAGTCCTTGACCGCGAGCGAGAGGCCGGCCGGCGTCTCCTCCGGCACGGCGAGGAAAGCCCGGTACGGGTCAGGCAAGCGAGTCGTAGATGACCGCGATCGCCACCGACCCGGCGAAGAGCAGCAGCGCGAGCCCGAAGAGCAGGAGCCCCAGGCCCACGTTCTTCCTGCTCAGCTCGGGATCCATCTCAGTCCCACTAGCCCACCAGGACAGGGTCGATGGCCATGGCGACGAAGAGCAGCGCCAGGTAGGCGAGCGAGTAGCTGAAGAGGCGCCGCGCCCGCGCGGGCGTCGTCTGGCGCTGCAGGGCGAGCGCGAGCACGATGAAAGCGAGCCCGAGCACCGCGGCCGAGACGAGGTACACCGGCCCGAGCGCCCGGCCGAGCACCGGCAAGAGCGTCACTCCGACGAGCACGAAGGAGTAAAGGACGATCGACCGCGCGGTCTGGCGCTCGCCGCGCACGACCGGCAGCATCGGGATCCCCGCCGCCGCGTAGTCCCGCTTGATCAGGAGCGCGAGCGCCCAGAAGTGGGGCGGCGTCCAGAAGAAGACGATGAGGAAGAGCGCGAGCGCCGTCAGGGTCAGGTCCCCGGTCGCGGCTGCGTAACCGACGAGCGGCGGCACGGCGCCCGCTGCGCCGCCGATGACGATGTTCTGCGGTGTCGAGCGCTTGAGCCAGCGCGTGTACACGAGCACGTAGAAGAGGTTTCCGGCGAGGGCGAGGAGCGCCGCGAGCACGTTGACGAAGCTCGTCAGCACGACGTAGGAGACCGCCGAGAGCGCGAGCCCGAACTCCAGCGCACGCTCGGGCGGCACGCGGCCGGAGGCGACGGGCCGCATTGCCGTGCGCTTCATGTGCGTGTCGATGTCCGCGTCCAGGACGTGGTTGAGAGCGCTGGCGCCTCCGCAGGCGAGCGCCAGTCCGCCGAGCGTGGCGAGCATGAGCGTCGCCGGCGGCAAGCCGCCCGCGCCGACGATCATCCCGCCGGCTCCGGTGATCAGCAGCAGCACCATGATCCGCGGCTTCGTCAACGTCACGTAGTCGCGCCACGACGCCCGTGGGACGGGCCTGCCGCCGCGGAAGGCGACCGCCGTGCACACGGCGGCGGCTGCGAGCGCGGCGGCACCGAGCGCGACGTGCAGCCAGGTCGGGGCCGAAGCCAGTGCGGCGAGGCCGGCGAGGGAGAAGAGGAAGAACGACACCCCGGCAGACCAGAGCAGCTCCGGCCGGTCCGGGTGGGCCAGGCGCGCCGCGAGCACCGTGGCGGCGAGGAGGGCGAGGGTCACGTTCGCGGCGACGTCGTGGGCGAGCCCCCACGAGCCGGTCGCCACCACGACCGCAACGCCGGCGGTACCGGCGATCGCGGTCAGCCGCAGCCAGGGCCCGGGGCTCGGGCTCACGTCTTCAGCTCCCTGAGCTTCAGGCGCAGGTCACGCAAGGGACGAGGGCTCGAGACGTAGGGCACCGTGTCGAAGTTGTGGGGCGGGGGCGGGGAGTCCGCGTACCACTCGAGCGTGTCCGCCGTCCACGGGTCGTTCCCGACCCGCGGGCCGCTCCGCCAGCTCTTGCCTGCGTTCCAGATGAAGACGAGGAGGGCGATGGCCATGAGGAACGCGCCGAGGGTCGAGATGAGGTTGTACCACTCGAAGAGCCCCTCGCGATCGTACGTGTAGATCCGCCGCGGCATGCCCATCAGCCCGAGCATGTGCTGCGGGAGGAAGGCTGCATTGAAGCCGATGAACATGAGCCAGAAGTGGGTCTTCGCGAGCCGCTCGTCGTACATGCGCCCGGTGATCTTCGGGAACCAGTAGTACGTCCCGGCGAAGATCCCGAAGACCGTGCCTCCGAAGAGGACGTAGTGCAGGTGGGCGACGACGTAGTACGAGTCCTGCGCCTGGTAGTCCACGGGATAGGTCGCGAGCATGATCCCGGAGAGGCCGCCCATCGTGAACAGGGCGATGAAGCCGAGCGCGAAGTAGAGCGGTGCCCGGAACCAGAGGTGGCCCTTCCAGAGCGTGGCGAGCCAGTTGAAGATCTTGATCGCGGTCGGGATCGCCACCGCGAAGGAGGCGATCATGAACCAGTCCTGCAGGTAGTCCGGCATCCCGGTCGTGAACATGTGGTGCGCCCAGACGAGCATGCTCGCGAAGGCGATGCCGATCGTCGAGAACGCGATCGCCTTGTAGCCGAAGATCGGCTTCCGCGAGAAGACCGGGATGACCTCGGAGATCATCCCCATCGCGGGCAGCACCATGATGTAGACCTCGGGGTGGCCGAAGAACCAGAACATGTGCTGCCAGAGCTCCGCCCCTCGCTGCCCGGTGAAGAAGCTCGTCCCGGTCTGCCGGTCGAGGAGGAGCAGCGTGACCGCGGCCGAGATCGTCGGGAGGACGAGCACGAGCAGCACCGAGTAGGCCTCCATGGCCCAGACGAAGAGCGGGATGCGCATCCAGGTCATCCCCGGCGTGCGCATGTTGTGGATCGTGACGATGAAGTTGATCGCCCCGGCCAGCGAGGAGAGCGACGTGAGGTGGAGGCCGAGGATCCAGAGGTCCTGCCCCGTCCCGGGGCTGAACTCCTCCGTCGAGAGCGGGGTGTAGCCCGTCCAGCCCGAGCTCGCGGCGCCTCCCTGGGCGAGGAAGCTCGAGAGGATGATCAGCCCGCCGAGGAGGAAGAGCCAGTAGGAGAGGGCGTTCAGGCGCGGGAACGCCATGTCCTTCGCGCCGATCATCAGCGGGACGAGATAGTTGCCGAAGCCCGCCAGGATCGGGACGACGAAGAGGAAGACCATCGCCGTCCCGTGGATCGTGAACAGCTGGTTGTAGGAGTTCTTGGTGATGAAGTCGTTGTCCGCCTGCGAGAGCTGTGCCCGCATGAGGAGCGCCATCACTCCCGCGGCGAAGAAGAAGAAGTAGGCCGTGACGATGTAGAGGATCCCGATCCGCTTGTGGTCGAGGGTGGTGAGCCAGCTCGTGACGCGTCCGTCGCGCCAGGTGGGGCTCACCGTCTCCGTGCGGACGGCCATCTAGCGCGCACCTTCCTGCGGCGGTGCCAGCACCGGGTTGGACTTGATATAGGCGATGAGCGCCTCGATCTGGAAGGGGGGCCAGCCACGGCCGACGGGCGGCATGTAGTTCGCTGCGCCGGGCGTGTCCTGGCCGTTCTCGAGCAGCTCCGTGAGCGCCCCCGGTTCGACGAGCTTGGGGCTCCCCGCGATGGGCGGACCGAGGTCTCCCTCCCCGGCGAGGCCGTGGCATTTCGCGCAGACGCGATCCCACGACTGGCGCCCGAGGGAGAGCTGCGTCGCCCCCGGCTGGTCCTGGCCGGTCAAGAGCCGAAGGTTGTCTTCGTACTCGGACTGCGAGACCACCTCGACGGTGGTCGGCATGACCGCATGGAGGACCCCGCAGAGCTCGGCGCAATGGCCCTCGAAGACGCCCTCGTCGACGGGCGTGAAGCGCAGCTCGTTCGTCTTCCCGGGAATGGCGTCCTTCTTGCCGGTCAGCTCCGGTACCCACCAGCTGTGGTTGACGTCGTAGGAGACGATCTCCAGCCTCACCGGCCGGTCGACGGGGAGCACGAGGGTGTCGAGGGCGATCTGACCCTCCGGGTAGACGTAGCGCCAGTAGAACTGGTGGCCCTCGACGCGAACGACGAGCTCGTCGGAGCGATTGCCGCCGGCGCCCTGGACCGTCTCGGAGCGTGCGAGCACGACGGCGGCGATCACGACCAGGATCACGGCCGGGATGATCGTCCAGATGATCTCGATCCGCGTGTTGCCGTGGATCTGCGGGCCCTCCGCCTCCTCGGGAGTCGAGCCGCGGCGGCGGAAGCGGACGATGAAGAGGATGAGCGCGGCCTCGACGACGACGAAGACGACGGCGCAGATGGCGAAGACGAACCAGTAGAGCTGGTTGATCGCCTCGCCGCTCGGGGTCGCCGATTCGGGCGGAGACAGGCCGCCGTTCGCCGGATTCTGGCCCAGCGCGGCCGGGACGACGCCGAGCGCGAGCACCGCAAGCGCGGCTGCGAGCACGGCGGGCTTCGTCCTCCCCATGAGCCGTTGCGATTCTATTCGCCTCGGCGGGAGACGGGCTCCGCCACGAATGTCACCCGTTCGGGGGAGTTGCAATTCACCCGAAATGTGGTTCAGTAAGTGCGAGCGAGGCACCCTCTTTAGCGGCAAAGAGAGCCTCGTTATCGGCAACGCCGGAAGCTGGGAGAGGTTTTCGCGCGCCGAGGGGAGATTCGCTTGGGGGAACCCTGTTCCCCCAAGATTCCCCTCATTGCGGTACTAGGCTTGCGCTGTGCCCGACGAAGCCTGGATCGTCCCACTCCCCGCCGGCGTGACGGAGCCGTTCGAGGTCTTCGTCAACGGCGTGCAGCAGCAGGCCGGTGTCGACTTCGACGTTCTCGCAGGGACGCTTCGCTTCACGAAGCCGCTCGCGCACGAGGGCCGGCTCGGCCTCCTGCGCTGGGCGAGCATGTTCTTCGGGGTGGCCGGCACCTACCGCAAGAACGACTCGGTGGACGTCGTCTACGACGCCGGCGGGCGGCGTGTGGTCGCCTCCGGGCTGGAGATCATCCCGCCAGGCGGGCGAGAACCGTCCCCGTCGAGCTGACCGCGACGGCGGTGGGGACGAGCGCGACGCCGTACTTGCGCGCGAGCTCCGGGCGCTCGGACACGTCGACGACGACGACCTCGCGGCCCTCGGCCCGGAAGCGTCGCTCGAGCGTCGTGCAGTCGCTGCAGAGCGGGTGTGTGAACTGGACGACGACCTCGCCGTTCGGCGTGGCGCCGAAGTCCTCGAGACGTACGCGGTCGAGCCGGTGGGAGCGGACGCCGCGCAGGCGGGCGCCCAGGCGGTACATCTCGCAGCCGGCGCAGAGGCCGGTCGTCGCCGCGAGAAGGGCGAGCCCTGCGACAAGCAGGCCGAGCGCGGCCCCGAGGGTGGAGAAGCCGAGCGCGTACGAGACCGTCGCCGCGCCGAGAACTGTGACGCCCACCGTGTTGGCGAAACGCGGAGGGCGTGAGTCCTCGACCGGCCCTTCCCCGACGCGCGGCTGCACGAGCTCGAAGTAGGCGAGGCAGGGCAGGCAGTAGCGACGGCCGAAGATCAGGCCGATCGCCAGCTGGGCCGCGAGCAGGCCCAGGATCAGCCACCAGCCGGTGAGAGCGGCGACGAGCGCGAGGACGCCGACCGTCGCCTGGTTGAACCGCGGCGCGCGGGAGTCGATCACGTCCAGGTCGCGGTACGGGTCGGCAGCGCGCCGGTGCTTCATTTTATGAAGCTTACCGTCTCGGCGGCTTCGTATGCGCGGATCGTTGCGATAGCTATTCTCAGGAAGCGGAGTGGAAAACGACCAGATAGACGATCTCAACAGCGGCTTCGTCCAGGAGCTGCTCGCCGACTACCTCGCCTCCCCCGAGTCCGTCGACCCGGAATGGCGGGAGCTCTTCGAGTCCAACCCGGAGCTCGTTCTCGAGAGCCTGCCCAACGGCCGTCGGCTGCGGGAGCTCGCCCGGGACGGTGCCGGAAACGGTGCGCCCGCGGCGCCCCCCGCGCCTGCGTCCCCCCCGGCGGAGGCGCCTACCGACGACCTTCTGCTCGGAGGCGTGGCGGCGGCCATGTCGCTCGTCAAGGCCCACCGGACGCACGGTCATCTCGCCGCGCACATCGACCCGCTCGGATCGGAGCCTCCCGGAGACCCGGCGCTGGACCCGGACCGGCTGGAGCCGCGGCTGACGCCCGAGCTCCAGGCGCTGATCCCTGCAAAGTTCCTGCGCCTGTACGTCCGGGCGGAGACGCTGGCCGAGGCGCTGCCGAAGCTGCACGAGACCTACTGCGGGACGCTGGCCTACGAGATCGAGCACATCTCGAGCCACGAGCAGCGGCTCTGGCTCCGTGACGCGATCGAGTCCGGGACGTACCGGCAACCCCTCGACGGGGAGGAGCGGAAGGCACTCCTGCGCCGGCTCTCCGAGGTGGAGGGGTTCGAGCGCTACCTCCGGCGGGCGTTCCTCGGCCAGAAGCAGTTCTCCATCGAGGGCCTCGACGTGATGGTGCCGATGCTTGACGAGGCGATCGAGCTGGCGGCAGCGAACGGCGCCAACCACGTCGTCATCGGCATGGCTCACCGCGGCCGGCTCTCCGTCCTCGCACATACGGTCGGGCGCCAGGCCGACGCGATCTTGCGCGAGTTCGAAGGCGAGCGGGTGCTCGAGGCCGTGTCGACCGACCTCGAGAGTGGCTCCGGCGACGTCAAGTACCACCTCGGCGCCGAAGCGACTCGTCAGACCGAAAGCGGCGAGGTCACGGTCACGCTCACCTCGAACCCCAGCCACCTGGAGTACGTCGACCCAGTCGTCGAGGGCGAGGTGAGGGCTTCCCAGACGAACCACGACTCGGCCGAGGGGGCCCACGATCCGAATCTGGCGCTCGCGATCCTGATCCACGGCGACGCGGCCTTCCCCGGCCAGGGTGTCGTCGCCGAGACCCTCAACCTCGGCGGGCTCGCCGGCTACACGACAGGCGGCACGCTGCACGTGATCGCCAACAACCAGGTCGGCTTCACGACCGACCCGGACGAGGGCCGCTCGACGCGGTACTCCTCCGACCTCGCGAAGGGCTTCGACACGCCGATCATCCACGTGAACGCCGACGACCCGGAGGCTGCGATCTCCGCCATCCAGCTGGCGATGTCGTTCCGGGAGCGGTTCCACCACGACGTCGTCGTCGACCTGGTCGGCTACCGCCGCTTCGGCCACAACGAGGGCGACGAGCCGAGCTACACGCAGCCGCTGATGTACAAGCTGATCGAGGAGCACCCGACCGTCCGCGAGCAGTACGTGCGCGAGCTCGTCGAGCTCGGCCTCGTGACCGAGGAGGAGGTGGAGCAGCTGCTCGACGAGGTGCAGAGCCGGCTGCGGGCCGTGCACGAGGAGCTGCGGGCTTCCTTCGGCGAAGGCGGGCGGCGCAAGGAGCGGGTGATCGGCCGCGGCGGCGACGCTCAGATCGACACGGCAGTCCCCGCCGACCGGCTCCGCGAGCTCAACGAGCGCCTGCTCGAGGTCCCCGAGGGCTTCACGGTCCATCCGAAGCTCGCCAAGGAGCTCGAGCGCCGCCGCGACGCGCTGGGCGAGGAGGGAGGAATCGCCTGGGCGCAGGCCGAGGGCCTTGCCTTCGGGAGCCTCCTGGCCGACGGGACACCGGTGCGGCTGACCGGGCAGGATACGGAGCGCGGCACCTTCTCCCACCGCCACATGGTCCTCAACGACTACGAGACGGGCGAGAAGTACGCCCCCATCCAGCACCTGCCCGACTCGCGCGCCCCCTTCCAGGTGCACAACTCCCCGCTCTCCGAGGCCGCCGCCCTGGGCTTCGAGTACGGCTACTCGGTGGAGGTGCCGCGCGCACTCGTCCTCTGGGAGGCGCAGTTCGGCGACTTCGTCAACTCGGCGCAGGTGATCGTCGACCAGTTCATCGTCTCCGGCCTCTCCAAGTGGGGCCAGAGCTCCCGGCTGACACTCCTCCTCCCGCACGGGTACGAGGGCAACGGCCCCGAGCACTCCAGCGCGCGGCTCGAGCGCTTCATGCAGCTTGCGGCGCAGGAGAACGTCCGCATCGTCAATCCGTCGACGGCCGCGCAGTACTTCCACGTGCTCCGCCGCCAGGCCTTGCACCCGAAGGGCCGCCCGCTCGTCCTCCTGACGCCCAAGGGCCTCCTGCGCCTCCGGCAGGCGACGTCCCACCTCGACGACCTCGCCAACGGCGGCTTCAAGGCGCTCCTGGACGACCCGCGGCTCGACGCCGACGCCAAGCGCGAGGCCGGCCGCCTCATCCTCTGCTCGGGGAAGATCTACTACGACATCGTCGGCCACGAGGCCTCCGAGGAGACCGAGGGCGTGGCGGTCGCCCGGCTGGAGCAGCTCTACCCGTTCCCGGTCGCCGCCTACGACGAGCTCCTCTCGCGCTACCCCTCGTTGACCGAGGTCGTCTGGACGCAGGAGGAGCCGCAGAACATGGGCGCCTGGCGGGCGATCCGCCACCGCCTGGAGGAGGGCCTCCCGGCCGAGGTCGACCTCCGCTATGTGGGCCGCCCGTGGCGTGCGAGCCCGAGCGAGGGCTACCCGACCGCGCACGTGCTCGAGCAGGACCGCATCGCGCGCGAGGCCCTGGGCGCCTTCTAGGCTCTCGCGTTGCACACGTGCTTCGGCACGAGTACGCTCGGCCGAATCCGAAGGAGGTGCCGTCATGACGTCCCAGGCTCCCGAGCGACTTGCGGCTAACGCCGCGCACGAGGCCGCGAGGTACTCCATCACGATCGACGGAGTCGAGATCGCAGATTTCTCCGAGCTGGTCGAGCTGTCGTCCGGGCTCGACCCCTCCGACCTCGCGCTTGGCCTTGACCGGAAGCGCAAAGCCGATCGGAAGAAGCTTCCCGGCAAGCGGACCCCGCCGACCGTCACGCTGAGGCGCGGCCAAACCGACGACCTGGGCGTGTTCGAGTGGCATCGCGACGCCTCGGGCCGCACCGCCGCCCGGCGGGACGCAGTCCTCGTCATGTACGACGTCCGCGGTGAGCCGATCGCGCGCTACTACCTGGAGAGCGCCTGGCCGGCGAAGATCGGGATCAGCGGGCTGAAGGCAGGCGCGAGCGAGGTGCTCTACGAAACGGTCACGCTCACCTGCGAGGACATCCAGCGCGTGAGCCCCTAGGCTTCGGCCTCTGGTTCGAGAGTCTCGAGGAAGCGCCGGACCCGCGAGGCCGCGGCGACGTTCTCCTTCGCCTCGCAGAGCGCGAGCGACCTCTCGGCCGCCTCTTCGGCCTCGTGGGGCCGCCCGGCTTTCAGCAGCGCGTGCGCGAGGACGCGGTAGGCGTCGGCGCGAAAGACGATGAAGTCTGTCTGGTCCCCGAGCTCCACGGCTTGCCGCGCCTCGGTCAGGCCGAGCTCGGCTTCGTTCCGGCGAGCAGCGAGCTTTGCACGGGCGGTGTGGCGCTTGATCAGCCACTCCATGTCGCTCGGCGCGGGAACGGTGTCGATTGCCTCGACGGCAGCCGCCGCCTCGTCGAGGCGATCCTGGGCGAGAATCGCGTGCGCGTAATCGACGAGAGCTGCTGAGAGAAACCAGCGGTCGCCGATCGCGCGCGTGATCCGTTGCGTGTCGCGGGCGGCGCTCGCCGCCGCGGCCGGCTTCCCTGCGAGCATTTCCCCCTGGGCGTCCATGAGGGACATCCAGGCCGAGGCCTCGTGGAGACCGAGTTCCTCGAGCCCTGCTCGCGACCGGGCCATGCCTTCGCGCGCCTCGTCGACTCGTCCGGCCATCGCCGCGAGCACCGCGCGGCAGCCGAGAAAGCTCAGCTCGGCGGCGCGGTGGCCCACGACCTCCCGCTCCAGGGCAACGCAGCGTGAGACCGCCTCGGAGACGGGCGTTCGGCCCTCGACGAGCGCCGCGATGAAGTTGAGAGCGGCGGCGACTTCGAAGCCGACACCGGCGCGACGTGCGTACTCGACCGCGCGCTCGGCATGCTCGAAGCTCGCCTCGGTGTGGCCCCTGGTCCAGGCGAGGTCGCACATCAGGTAGGAGGCACGGGAGAGCCCGAGGTCGTCGCCCAGCTCCCGAAGCGCGGCGACGGCCGCTTCGGCTACGTCGATCGTCGCCGCGACGTCGACCGACTCCGGATGGCGGTAGAGCCGCAGGCGCTCGCCCTCGACCACTGCGCGCCAGCGAACGAGTGGAAGGCCGAGTCGCTCGCCGAGCTCGACGGCGCGCTCCGCCACCTCGGCTGCCTGATCCAAGGTTCCGGCCTCCGAAAGGGCAGAGCCGAGCGCCGGCAGGAGCTCGGCCGCCGCGGGCTCCCCGGGACCGAGGAGCTCGACGGCGCGATCGAGGAAGCCGATCTGGCCCGAAAGGTCGCCGCGACGGTGGGCCTGGCGGGCGGCTTCGGCCAGCCGCTGCCCCGCCCGGACGGCGAGGTCGTGTGCCTCGTCGCCGTCCGACCCGACCTCACGTGCCAAGGAGTAGGCGCGCTCGAGGTGGAAGCCGATGCGGGCGTCCGGCTCGGGGACGGCCGTGCCGAGGCTCTCGAGCCAGCGGGCGTGGCGCTCGTGGAGTTGGGCCCGAGCCGTCTTCGGCAGGGACTCGTAGGCAGCGTCACGGATGAGCTCATGGCGAAAGCGCACGGCGTTCTCCCCGGCGAGGACAGGCTTCTCCGGCCGGAGCAGATCACGTCGCAGGAGCTCCTGCAGCGCGCTCTCCGCGTCGGAACGAGCCAGATCCTCGGAGAGGGCGAGCACCGAGCCGAGATGGAAGACCTCGCCCTCGACGGCGCCGTGCTCGAGTAGCGATCGCTCGAGCGGGCCCAACAGGTCGAGCCTTGCCGCCAGCAAAGCCTGGAGGGCAGGTGGAAGGCCTGGATCGGCGGCGTCGGTGCCGCGCTCCCCCACGTGCGCTAGGAGCTGCTCCAGAAAGAGGGGGTTGCCACCCGCCGTCGCCGCGATGCGCTCGAGCCCGGCCTCTTCGAGCGTCTTCCCCGCGAGGGCGGCGAGGAGCTCTCGGCTCTCCTCGGCCGAGAGCGGGCCGAGCGTCAGCGAGGCCGCGTTTCGCTGGCCTCCGGCCCAGGCAGGGCGCGTGTCGAGAAGCTCCGGGCGTGCGAGGCAGAGGAGAAGGACCGGAGCGTCCCTGATCCAGGTCGCCAGATGGTCGACGAGGTCTACGAGGGCGGGCTGGCCGTAATGGACGTCTTCGAAGACGAGCACCAGCGGCCGCATCCGCGCGCTCGCCGCGAAGAGCCGTCGAAACGCCCAGAGCGGGTCCTCTCCTGCGACCCCTTCCTCGAGGCCGAGCGCGGCCGCCACCCTGCGGGCGACGGCCGGTCCGTCGTCGAGCTCCCCCACGAGCTCGTCGATCGTGCCCTCTCCGGCCGCCTGGAGGACCATCTCGCGGACCGGCCAGTACGTGATTCCCTCTCCGTACGCAGGACAGCGGCCCACGAGGAACGTTGCCTCCGGCCCGAGGAGCGGCCGCAACTCGCGCACGAGCCTCGACTTCCCGATCCCTGGCTCGCCCAGCACGGTCACCAAGTGGCAGGCCGACGAGGCGACCGAGCGATCGAATGCGTCGCGAAGAAGGCGAAGCTCCGGCTCACGACCGAAGAAGGGCGTCTCCAGGCCCGGCCCGATCGAAGGGGCGGGCGCGACCTCGACGAGGCGGAAGGCGCGAACGGCCGTCGGCTCGCTCGAGATCGTCACCGGGCTGAGCTCCGCGCGGACTGCGTCGCCGACAACCGTGCGTGTCGCCTCCCCCAGCAAGATCTCGCCCGGCGCCGCCGCCTCCTCCAGCCGCGCGGCGATGCTCCCGGCGCTGCCGAGGACCAGGGCCTCGGCATCCTCCCGACCCGGGGTCAGCACCTCACCGGTGTTCAGTCCGGTTCGGGCCGCGAGCCCGACTCCGAAGATCGGCTCGAGCTCGTCGTTCAGCTCGGCCAGCTTCGCGCGCAGCTCGACGGCCGCCAACACTGCGCGCAGGGCGTCGTCCTCGTGCGCCACGGGTACCCCGAAGACCGCCACGACCCTCTCGCCGCCGGAATCGCGCACCGCGCCCCCGTACGCCTCGCAGCTGGTTCGCATCGTCAGGTGGCAGCGAAGGAGGAGCGGTCGGAGGATCTCAGGGTCGAGCAGCTCTCCGAGCTCGGCCGAGCCCGCGAGGTCCGCGACGAGGCACGTGACCCTGCGGCGGAGAGCCCTTGCCGGAGCGGTGGGCTCCTGCGGTGTCGCCGGGGCGCCCGCCTCCTGGCGCAGGATCGCCTGCTCGAGGTCGCGAAGTTCCTGCGACGGCTCGATCCCCAGCTCGTCGACGAGCATGCGTCGAGCTTCGCGGTACGCAGCGAGTGCCTCTGCTTGCCGGCCGGAGCGGTAGAGGGCGAGCATGAGCTGCCCCCGGAGGCGCTCGCTCAGCGGATGCTCGGCCACGAGCGCCTCGAGCTCGCCGACGATGTCCGCATGACGGCCTAACGCGAGGTCAGCGTCGATCAGCGCCTCGGAGCACGCGAGGCGGAGCTCTTCGAGACGGGTGACCTCCGCCTGGGCGAACGGCTCGAAGCGGACGTCGGCGAGCGCCGGGCCGCGCCAGAGGGCCAGGCCCCGCCTGAATGCCTCGGCGGCGCCGGCGGCATCTCCGGCCGCGAGCTGGGCTCGCCCCTTCGCCACGAGCTCCTCGAAGCGGTCCGAGTCGCGGGCCCCCGCCTCGAGCCTGAGCGAGTAGCCGCCTGCTCTCGAGAGGATGACGTCGCTTCCCAACGCTTTGCGTAGTCGGGAGGCGACCACCTGAACGGCGTTGTGGGGATTCGCCGGGAGCTTGTCGCCCCAGAGCTCCTCGATCACGCGATCGGCCGGAATGACCTGGTCGCCGTGGACGAGGAGCAGGGCCAGAAGCGATCCGGGCCGCCCGCGCGGGACTTCGAGAGGACGACCTTCGTGGTCGAGCACCTCGACAGGCCCGAGGATCCGAAACTCCAAATTCCCCTCCGTGACAGCGGCGTGCAAGGGACGTGACAGCCGGGCCGCCCATTGTCCCCGGAGTCACGAGGAAAGGGAAGCGATGGTGGTTGAGGCCCAGCAGGCGCTCCGACTCCGCCCTGAGAGCTCGAAGCTGCGGCGCGAGCTGGGCCGGCTCGACACGGTCTGCCTACTGATCGCCGCCATCGTCGTCATCGACACTCTTGGCGCCGTCGCGAACGGGGGCGCGCAGGCGCTGACCTGGCTCCTTGTCGTCTCCCTGACGTTCTTCGTCCCGGCAGGGCTGGTCATCTCGGAGCTGGGCGCCGCGTTCCCGCAGGAGGGCGGCGCGTACGTGTGGACACGGCTTGCCTTCGGACGTGCCTGTGGCGCTCTGACGGCCTTCTTCTACTGGATCGAGTCTCCGATCTGGCTTGGTGGATCTCTCACCATCACCGCCTTGACCGTGTTCGGCGAGTTCTTCACGCCCGTCGAGGGAATCTGGCGCTACGTCTTCGCGCTCGGCTTCATCTGGACGGCGATCGCGGTGGCGATCGCGCCCATCTCCAAGGGGAAGCGCGTCGCGGCGACCGGGGCGGCGGTGCAGGTCGTCCTCCTGACGTTCTTCACCGTGACCGTGGGCCTCTACGCGCTCGAGCACGGTGTGCACGGCTTCGGGATCGGTCACTTCTCACCCACATGGGCTGCGTTCATCGCGGTCGCTCCGGTCCTCTTCTACAACCTCGTCGGCTTCGAGCTCCCCTCGGCGGCGGCCGGGGAGATGCGCGATCCGCAGCGTGACGTTCCCGCCTCCATCGCCCGCGCCGGAGCGCTCACCCTCGTGCTCTATGCCGTGCCCATCGTCGCGATCCTCGCGGTGGTGCCTGCCGATCGGATCACGAGTCTGACCGGCTTCATCGACGCAATGAAGAGCGTCTTCACGGTGTACGGCGGCCACGTATCGCCGGACGGCACTGTCGTGCTGTCCGGCGCCGGCCAGGCTCTCGGGGCGGTAGCCGCCGCCGGCTTCATCTGGGTTCTGCTCGCGAACGGGCTCACCTGGGTCCTCGGGTCAGGCAGGGTTCAGGCGGTCGCCTGCCTCGACGGCGCGGGCCCCCGCAGCCTGGGGCGCTTCTCTGCCCGTCTCGGCACTCCGGTGCTCATGTGCCTGGTCTCGGGTGGGATCGCGACGGTGACGATGGTTGCAGCCTTCGCTGTTTCCGGAAGCAATGCCGAGCGCTACTTCAGCGTCGTCCTCTCGCTCTCCATCGTGCTCCTAGCGCTCTCGAACCTGGCTGTGTTCCCGGCCCTCGTCAAGCTCCGCCGCTCGCATCCGGACGTCGGACGGCCGTTCCGGATTCCCGGTGGATCCACGGGCGCCTGGCTCTGCAGCACTGTCGCGACTGCCTGGGTCGTCTTCGCCGTCCTGGCGGTGCTCTGGCCCGGCCTGGGCACGCCCGATCCCGACGCCGCGCTACCGGACGGCTTCGCCGGAGACCGGCTCGGCTTCGTCCTGACAGAGCTGGTTCCGCTGGCGGTGCTCCTGGCGGCCGCGCTCGCCTTCTCCTGCCTCGGCCGCCGCTCGAATCAGACGTCCGAAGTCCCGTAGCGGACCGCACCGGTCTTCGCGGTAGACTCACGCGCCGTGATCGACCCCACCAGAGCGCTGGCCGCGCGGACACGAGGAGAAGCCGGAGTACGCCGGGCTCCTCAGCTTCGCGTCGGCGGCCTACACGGAGGACCCGGCCGAGCTCCAGGGAGTCGACGTCGCCGTCGTGGGGGCGCCGACCGACGATCTCACCTCCGACCGGCCGGGGACCCGTTTCGGGCCGCGGGCGATACGCGCCGCGAGCTGCGCGCCGGGGCCGCATCTCGAGGCGAAGATCGACGCCTTTGCCGAGCTGTCGGTGGTGGACTTCGGGGACGCGCCGGTGATCTCGGCCGATCCCGTGCGTACGCACGCGGCCATCGAGGCGATCGTCGGGCAGGTGCTCGCCGCCGGCGCCATCCCCATCGTCCTCGGCGGCGACCATTCGATCTCGGAGCCGGAGATCCGTGCGGTGGCCGCGGCGCACGGCCCCGTCGGCGCTCGTTCACTTCGACACGCACACGGACACGGGCGCCGAGGTCTACGGCGTCGAGATCTCCCACGGGACGCCGTTCTACCGGCTCGTCGAGCAGGGCCACCTCGACCCGCGCCGCTACGCCCAGATCGGCTTGCGTGGCTACTGGCCGGGCGAGGCGGAGTTCGCCTGGCAGGCGGAGCACGGCGTCACGAGCTTCTTCATGCACGACGTCCGCGAGCTCGGGATCGGGGAGGTCGTCCGGCGGGCCGTCGAGGCCGTCGGCGCCGGCCCGGTCTTCCTCACCATCGACGTGGACGTGCTCGACCCGGCGTTCGCGCCGGGCACGGGCACGCCCGAGCCGGGAGGGATGACGACCGGAGACCTCCTCTGGGCCGCGCGCACGCTCGCCGCCGAGCTGGAGGTCGTCGGCGCCGACGTCGTCGAGGTGATTCCGACCGCCGTGGGGTCGGCCGACATCACAGCGCTCGCGGCCGACCGGATCGTCCGCGAGATCCTCACCGGCATCGCCCTGCGCCGCCGCGCGACCGCTTAATCCTGGCGCAACATCCCACGGCGGCGCCGCGCCGTAGCTTGAGACATGACTATCTCGAGAACATATTCAGTGCTCGCAGCTCTGGCCGCAGCCTCCGTCCTTGCGCTCGCAGCATGCGGAGGCGGCGGCTCCTCGAACTCCAGCCCGGCCACCGGCACGACCTCGGGCGAGACCGTCGCCGTCGCGAAGGTCGACGGCGTCGGCGACGTCCTCGTCGACTCGCAGGGAGCGGCGCTCTACTCGCCCGACCAGGAGACGGGCGGCAAGGTGCTCTGCACCGGCGCCTGCACCTCGATCTGGGTGCCTCTGTCGCTCCCCGACGGCGCTCAGCCGACAGGCTCGTCCGACGTCAGTGGACAGCTCGGCGTCGTCCAGCGGCCCGACGGGACCGAGCAGGTGACCTACGAGGGGAAGCCGCTCTACAGCTTCGTGGAGGATCGGTCGCCGGGAACGGTGACGGGGAACGGCTTCGCCGACAGCTTCGGCGGCACGAGCTTCACCTGGCACGTCGCCGGGGTCGGCTCCGTCTCCGGCGGCTCGACGTCCACGCAGAAGGGCTACGGCTACTGAGACAGCTTGGCCAGGGCGGCCCGGGCGGCCCGGGCCGCCACGATCTCCTCCCGGGCCCGGACGACGAGGACGCGCACAGCCGACTGCGGCTTCGAGACGTCCGCGTCGGGCACCGCCCGGCGGTTCGCGTCCCGGTCGAGCTCGACGCCGAGAAACGCGAGGCGCTCGCAGGTCCGCTCCCGCACGACCGCCGACCCCTCGCCGATTCCGGCCGTGAAGACGAGGGCATCCAGCCCGGTCGCGGCGACGGCCATCGCGGCGACGGCCCCGGCGACCCGGTGGGTGAAGACGTCCAGCGCGAGGGACGCATCGTGGTCGCCGGCGCCGGCGCGGGCTTCCAGCTCCCGCACGTCGGCGGTGCCCCCGAGCCCGATGAGACCGGACTCGTGGTTGAGCGCGTGGTCGAGGGAATCCAGATCGAGCTTGCCCGTGTGCAGGACGTGCAGGATCGCTCCGGGATCCAGCGAGCCTGCGCGCGTGGCCATCGGCACTCCCTCCAGCGGACTGAAGCCCATCGTCGTGTCGACGGAACGCCCGTCCCGGACGGCCGTGATCGAGCAGCCGCCTCCCAGGTGGCAGACGACGAGGCGCGGCACGCGGACGAGCTCGGCGCACCAGCGCACGGAAAGGCCGTGGAAGCCGTAGCGGCGGATGCCCCACTCCTCCCGCCAGCGCCGCGGCACGGCGTAGGTCCTGGCGTGGTCGGGGATGGTCGCGTGAAACGCGGTGTCGAAGACGGCGACGTGAGGAACGTCGGGGAGCGCCGCCGTCGCCTCGTCGATGCCGCGGAGCGCGGGCGCGTTGTGGAGCGGCGCGAGCTCCTCGAGCGCGCGAATGGTCTCGCGCACGCTGTCGTCGATGACGACCGGCTCGCGGAAGCTCGAGCCGCCGTGGACGACTCGGTGCGCCGCGGCATCGACGCTCGCGGGCTGAACCTCGGCCAGGGAGGCGACCGTCTCCGTACTCTCGTCCTCCGCGACGAGTGACAGCTTCAGGCTCGTCGAGCCGGCGTTGACGACGAGCACTCGGCCCACTAGAAGGGCCAGGCCCAGCCGCTGACGTCCGGATGATCCTCTCCGTGCTCGCGCGTCCAGGCGCGCGCGCGGAGGCGCTGCTCGGCCATCTCCTGCCGGAGGTGGGCGGCCCGCGTCGCCAGGCCCGGCACCCGGTCGATCACGTCGATGACGAGGTGATAGCGGTCGAGGTCGTTGAGCATGACCATGTCGAACGGAGTCGTGGTCGTCCCCTCTTCCTTGTAGCCGCGGACGTGCAGGTTCGCGTGGTTCGTCCGTCTGTACGTGAGCCGGTGGATCAGCCAGGGATACCCGTGGTAGGCGAAGACGACCGGCTTGCTCGTCGTGAACAGCGAGTCGAACTCCTGATCCGAGAGGCCGTGCGGATGCTCGGTCGCAGGCTGTAGGCGCATGAGGTCGACGACGTTGACGACGCGCACGCGCAGGTCCGGCAGATGCTCGCGAAGGAGCGCGGTCGCAGCCAGGGCCTCGAGGGTCGGAATGTCGCCGCAGCAGGCCAGGACGACGTCGGGCTCTCCCTCCTCGTCGTTCGAAGCCCACTCCCAGATCCCCACCCCGCGCGTGCAGTGGATGATCGCCTCGTCCATGGAGAGGTAGTCCAGCGCCGGCTGCTTTCCGGCCACGATGACGTTCACGTAGTGCCGGCTGCGAAGGCAGTGGTCGGCGACGGAGAGGAGGCAGTTCGCATCCGGCGGCAGGTAGACGCGGATGATCTCGGCTCTCTTGTTGGCGACGTGGTCGATGAAGCCGGGGTCCTGATGCGAGAAGCCGTTGTGGTCCTGCCGCCAGACGTGCGAGCTCAGCAGGTAGTTCAGCGAGGGGAGAGGGCGCCGCCACGGAATCCCTCGCGTCACCTTCAGCCACTTGGCGTGCTGGTTGAACATCGAGTCGACGATGTGGATGAACGCCTCGTAGCAGTTGAAGATCCCGTGCCGGCCGGTGAGGAGATAGCCCTCGAGCCAGCCCTGGCACTGGTGCTCCGACAGCATCTCCATGACGCGGCCGTCGGGAGCGAGGTCCTGGTCGACCGGGAGCGTCTCGGCGACCCAGGTCTTGGCGGTCGCCTCGAAGACGGCCCCGAGACGGTTCGAGGCCGTCTCGTCGGGCCCGACGATGCGGAAGTTGTCCGGGTTCGCGGCGATGACGTCCCGGAGGAAGGCTCCGAGGACCCGCGTCGCCTCGCTCGAGTGCTTCCCGGGTTCGGAGACCTCCACGGCGTAGTCGCGAAAGTCGGGCAGGTGGAGATCTCGAAGGACGAGGCCGCCGTTGGCGTGCGGGTTCGCTCCCATCCGGCGCGGGCCCTGCGGAGCGAGCGCCCGGAGCTCGGGCACGAGGACGCCGCGCTCGTCGAAGAGCTCCTCGGGCCGGTAGCTCCGCAGCCACGCCTCCAGAAGGCGGAGGTGCTCGGGGTCGTTGCGGGCGGCCGTCACGGGGACCTGGTGCGAGCGCCAGGTGCCCTCGACCTGCTCGCCGTCGACCTCGTGCGGGCCGGTCCAGCCCTTCGGCGTGCGGAGGATGAGCATCGGCCAGCGCGGCCGGCGATCCTCTCCATGCTCGCGGGCGGCGGCCTGGATGGCCGCGACCTGGTCGAGGGAGACGTCGAGTGCGCGCGCGAGCTCCTGGTGCACCTGCTCCGGGTCGTCCCCCGCGACGATGCGCGGCGTCCAGCCGTAGCCTTCGAAGAGCGCGAGAAGCTCGTCCTCGGGAATCCGGGCCAGCACCGTGGGGTTGGCGATCTTCCAGCCGTTCAGGTGGAGAATCGGCAGGACCGCGCCGTCGGTCCTCGGGTTGAGGAACTTGTTCGAGTGCCAGCTCGTGGCGAGCGGCCCCGTCTCGGCTTCGCCGTCCCCGACGACGCAGGCAACGACGAGGTCGGGGTTGTCGAAGGCCGCCCCGAACGCGTGCGAGAGCGCGTAGCCGAGCTCGCCGCCCTCGTGGATCGAGCCCGGAGTCTCAGGGGCGACATGGCTCGGGATGCCACCCGGGAAGGAGAACTGCCGGAAGAGCCGGCGCAGCCCGTCCTCGTCCTCCGTGATCGCCTCGTAGAGCTCGCTGTACGTGCCCTCGAGGTACGTGTTGGCGACGAGGCCAGGGCCGCCGTGGCCGGGGCCGGTGACGAAGAGCACGCTGAGGTCTCGCTCCCGGATCGCGCGGTTCAGATGGGCATACAGCAGGTTGAGCCCCGGTGTCGTGCCGAAATGGCCGAGCAGCCGGGGCTTCACGTGCTCGGGCACGAGCGGCTCCCGGAGCAGCGGGTTGTCGAGCAGGTAGATCTGCCCGACGGAGAGATAGTTGGCCGCGCGCCAGTAGGCATCGAGGAGGCGCAGCTCCTCGGGCGCCAGGGGAGCAGCTTCGTTCGGGGCCGTCGTGTCGCGTAGCGAGCTCACCGATCTCCCTCAGTTGTGGCCGCCGCTCGGGCGGAGTGCCCCCGGCCGGAATCGAACCAGCGCACGCGGTTTAGGAAACCGCTGCTCTATCCACTGAGCTACGGGGGCCAGGTTGCGCGCGCAACCGCCCTAGTCATGCGGTTTTGCGCGCTTCAAGGGTACCACGGTATTTCCTCTACCCTTACGGCCCTGTTTCCCAGCAGCGGCGATCGCGCTCTCCGCGTGCAGGAGCCGCTTCCGGTCGCCGAAAGCCGCGACGGCGAAACCCACGGCGTTCATTCGCCTAACGACCTACCTCGAGCAGGACATGCCGGGTCCGAACAGAAGCCCTCCGCCTATGGACCGTTGATACCCCGACGCATGGAGTGCGCGGCCCGTCCCGCCCATGAGGAAGGGGGTCAAGACGCCCAGTCGTTCGATGGGATCCACGGGCCAGCTCGGAGTCGATAGGGGCGGCATGGACGACGTGACGCGGGACGCGCTCGAGGCACGCCGTGCCAGCCGGTCGACCCATCCTCGCGCGTCGCTCGTCCGGCGGGCGCTCATCGCCGCCGACCTCATTGGTCTATCGATCGCGTTCGTCACAGCGGAGCTCGTGGTCGCGTCGAGCGTCGATCTCGAGGACCGGGTCGGCTTCCAGGTCGAGCTCTACCTCTTCCTTGCCACGCTGCCCGTCTGGGTCTTCGTGGCGAACCTCTACCGGCTTTACGACCATGATGAGACGAGGGCGGATCACTCGACCGTTGATGACATCGTCGACGTATTCCACCTCGTCACTGTGGGTGCCTGGCTTCTCTTTGCGGGCGCCTGGCTCACCGGTCTGGCTGACCCCAATCTGACCAAGATCACCATCTTCTGGGCCCTCGCGATCCTCCTCGTGACGAGCGGACGAGCCTTGGCGCGCACAATCGCGCGCCGCCGGCCCGCCTACGAACAGAGCGCACTCATCATTGGCGCCGGCCACGTTGGGCAGCTGGTCGCGCGAAAACTGACCCAGCACCCTGAGTATCGGATTACTGTCGTCGGCTTCGTCGACGACAGCCCAAGGGAGCTGCGTCCCGAGGTCGAGGACGTGCCCGTTCTTGGCAGTGTCGCCGAGGTTCCGCAGCTCGTGCGGGCCCACCGAGTGGACCGCGTAATCGTGGCGTTTCTCATGAACTCCCACGCTCAGATGCTCGAGTTGATCAGGCAGCTGACGCCGCTCGGCGTCCAGATCGAGCTGGTGCCGCGGTACTTCGAGGTGATCAGCCCTTCATGGGATATCGATCCCGTCGAGGGCCTCCCGCTCGTGCGCCTCGGCTCGCCGCGGATCTCCCGCTCGAGCCGAGTGTTCAAGCGAACGATCGACCTTGTCGGAGGTTCGATCGCGCTCGTGCTCGCAACGCCGGCGATGATCGCGATCGCGATCGCGATCAAGCGCGACTCGCCTGGACCGATCCTCTTCCGCCAGATCAGGCTTGGGGAGTCGATGCGCGAGTTCACGAACCTCAAGTTCCGCACGATGCGCATCGGGACGACGCAGGAGGTCCACCGCGAATACATACGCGCGACGACGAACTCCTCCGCAAGCCCCGAGGCGACGGGTCTCTACAAGCTCGATCGCTCGGCAGAGGTCACGCACGTGGGCCGCTGGCTCCGTCGGAGGAGCCTCGACGAGCTACCACAGCTTCTCAACGTGATCCGCGGCGACCTCTCGCTCGTCGGCCCGCGTCCCTGCATTCCGTACGAGGTCGAGTTCTTCGAGATGCATCACTTTGACCGCTTCCTCGTCCCGGCCGGGATCACTGGCTTGTGGCAGGTGACGGCCAGGGCGCGGTCGACGTTCGGGGAAGCGCTCGACCTCGACGTCGCCTACGTCCGCAGCTACTCACTCTGGCGCGACGTTCAATTGATTCTCCGCACCCCGGTCCAGCTCTTTCGCCAGCGAGTGACGGCGTGACCGAACCGGTCAGGGTCGGGGTGGTCGGCGTCGGCTACTGGGGCCCGAACCTCGTGCGCAACTTCGTCGAGTATCAGGGAGCGGAGGTCGCGTATGTGTGCGATCGAGATCAGGCTGCCCTGGACCGTGTCACGCGGCGATTTCCCTGGCTTCGAACGACAACCGCCTACGACCTCGTACTCGGAGACAACGAGGTTGACGCGATCGCGATCGCGACCCCGGTCTCGACGCACGGCTTCCTCGCCCGGGATGCGCTCCGGGCCGGCAAGCATGTGCTCGTGGAGAAGCCGCTGGCCGCGTCGGCGGCCGAGGCACTCGACCTACTCGAGCTCGCCCGTCGGCGCGACCTCGTTCTCATGCCGGGCCATACGTTCCTTTACAGTCCGCCGGTCAATCTCGTCCGCGAATACATCGCCTCCGACGAGCTGGGCGAGATCTTCTTCATTTCGACAAGCCGGGTGAACCTTGGTCTCCATCAACCCGACGTCAGCGTCGCCTGGGACCTCGCGCCGCACGACTTCTCCATCCTTCGCTACTGGCTCGGCGAGCGCCCGACGACGGTCAACGCGATTTCACGCTGCTGCATCATCCCGTCGGTCCCGGACATTGCGTTCGTCAACCTGGGGTTTCCGTCCGGGACGATCGCCCACGTCGAGCTCTCCTGGCTGGCGCCGAGCAAGCTGCGGAGGACAACGGTGGTCGGCTCGCGAAAGATGGTCGTGTACGACGACACCAGCAGCGAGCCAGTCCGTCTATTCGACTCGGGTGCAGCCCTTAGGGATCCACAGAGTTTCGGCGAGTACAGGATGACGTACCGAACCGGAAGCATCATCTCGCCTCGTGTCGAGCCCATCGAACCTTTGCTCATTGAGGTGGGCGACTTCGTCCAATCGGTCCGCACCGGTTGCGCCCCCGGTCCAACGCCGAGCTCGGGCTCGACGTCGTCCTGACGATCGAGGCTGCCGAGCGATCGCTTGCGGCGGGCGGCGTCCCCGTCGACGTTGAGCGGCCGTCGAGATCGCTCCTGAGTGCGCGGTCAGGATGAACCGAGTGCGCGGCATCATTGTGTCGATCTTTCTGGTTCAGCTCTGCGTGCTGATCGTCGCCGGTGCTGCCGTTGCGGCGTACCTGTACGCAGATGGCCGCCAGGAGATCTTCGGGGGCCGCGCGGAGATCCTGTATGAAGGCCAGCAGGTCAGCCTCGCGACCGAGGCCGAGCGGCAGATCGCGACTCAGCGCGCGCTCCTCGAGAGCGCGAGCACACTCGGGCCGGTTGCCGAGCGCTTCGGGTTGGTGCCCGACGACCTCGACGAGGACGTTTCGGTCGAGAGCGTCGGCGACTCGAACGTGCTTCGCGTCACAGTCGGCAATGCCGACCCGGCAGTCGCCGTGGATGTCGCTCAGGCGGTTGCGGAGACCTATATCGCCCAAGTGGTCCGCGCCGAGTCACCTGAGCTCGAGGAGGCTAAGAGCCTGATTCAAAGCCGGATCGACGAGCTCACGGCCGAGCTGGGGGACCTGCGGGAAAGCCTAGGAAAAGGCAAGCAACAGTTGGCGGCCACGCAGTCGACCGTCAAGGACGGCCAGGTGCTCGCTGAAATTGAGTCCCTGCTCGGCCGGGTCGGCAGCCTTCAGGATCGGCTAACCGAACTCGAGATCCAGCAGATTACCGCCGCGGGCGCGCGCATCCTAACGCCGGCCTACCTCCTCGATGAACCGCTTGAGCCGCAACCGATCCGCGCCGGGGCTGGAGGCACAATCGCGGGCCTCTTCGTCGCCTGCCTTGCCCTGCTCGTCATCGGGCGCCTTCGCCAGCCTTCATGAACGGTCGGCACGCGGAGTCTCTGCGCAATGGCTCGACCGAGGCTGGCGCGAGCGCAACCGTCGCCGAAAACTCGCTCACGGTCGCTGCCTGGACGATCATCAGCCGGATCAGTGGGCTCGGCCGGGTTGCTGCGATCGCGGCCGTGCTCGGACCGACGTACCTCGGCAACACGTACCAGGCGACGAACCTCGTTCCGAATCTTGTCTTCGAGCTTCTGACCGGCTCGCTACTCGCCGGACTGATTGTGCCCCCGATCCTCCGCCATCTAGCCGGCGGCGACGTCGAGCGGGCCAGACGGGTCGCGGGCGGGTTCCTCGGCGTGACCGCGTGCGTCTTCGCAGCGGCCGGAGTGATTCTGGCCCTCGGAGCCCCGCTCTTGCTAGACGTGATCACGGTCGGAGTCGACGATCCCGCCACTGCCGCCGCGCAAGAGGACGCGGGCTGGCTTCTGCTCGCGCTGTTCGCTCCCCAAGTCGCTCTCTACGGTGTCGCCGGCGTTGGAGCGGCGGTCCAGAACAGCCGCGGGCGCTTCGCGCTGGCCGCAGGGGCTCCGGCGATCGAGAACGTGGTCATCATCGCCACGCTTGTCGTCTACGCGCTCGTCTTCGGCACCGACTCGTCGCTCGAGTCCGTGGGCTCAGGCGAGCTCCTTTTGCTCGGCCTCGGGACGTCCCTCGCCGTGGCGCTCCATGCGGGCGCCCAATGGCTCGGTGCCGCGCACGCCGGCATCGTGCTCGTTCCCCGAGCCGGCTGGCGCGACCCCGAGGTGCGCGAGATCGCGCGTCGCGGCGTCTCGGCGCTTGGCTATTCGGGCCTGAACGCGGTGCGCATCTTCGCAGCAGTCGTCGTCGCGAACAGGGTTGCCGGCGGTGTCGTGGCTTTCGGACTCGCGCTCAACCTCTACTACCTCCCCGTGGCGATCGGTGCGCGGCCGTTCGCGACCGCGCTCCTGCCGCGGCTCGCGCGACTATTCCACGCAGGCGCGCTCGGTCGCTTCCGCGCCGAGCTGGCCGAGGGGGTCGCACTCGTTCTCTTCGTGACCGTGCCGGCTGCCGTGTTCCTCGCAACGCTCTCCGGTCTCGTCGGCGATGCCTTCTTCTTCGGAGAAGATCAAGAGGCGGGGGCGACGCTCGTCGCCGCCGCGCTTGTCGGCCTCGCTCCGGGGATCGTCGGCGAGGCGAGCTTTGTCCTTTCGACCCAGGCGTCGTACGCGACCGACGACGCACGGGGACCGTTCCGCGCCATGGCCGTGCGCACCGCGCTCTCGTTCGCGTGCATGACTGCTGCCTTCGCCCTCGACTCTCCTGCCGCCGTGCTCGCCTGTCTCGGCGCGGCCTTCTCCCTCGGGAACATCATCGGTGCCTTGCGGCTCTGGCGGCAGCTCCGGTCGCGCGTCGGCCGGACGCGTCCCGCGACCGCGCGCATCGTCGCCCGCGACCTCGTCGCCTCCGCACTGATGGCCGCGGTAGCGCTGCTCGTCGGACTCGCGATTGCCACCGCCTTCGGCGGCGAGGCGGGCGAGATCCTCGCCCTCCTCGCCGCGGCCTTCGCAGGCGGGGTCGTACTCCTCCTTGCCCAGCGGGCGCTCCAGGCCCCCGAACTCGGCCTTCTCGCCGGGGGGTTCCGGCAGCTTCGGCTCGGTGGGAGCGCATGAGATCCGACGGCCTGTACCCGCGCCTGCTCGACTTCGCGACCCGCCGCGCAATCGAGCCGATCATCGGCGCGCCCTACCTTTCGCTCGCAGTCTGGCTCCGTGACTTCGAGGGCTGGCCGCCGGCGCGGCGGCACGATTGGCAGAACCGGCAGCTGGAGGCCGTGCTCGCGCACGCGGCACGCCACGTGCCTTTCTACCGCGACCTCGCCAGTGGCGGTCGGATCCGCCTCGAGAGCCTGCCAATCGTTGACAAGGCGCTAATGCGAAGTGAAGCGGACGCCTTCCGCTCGGAGCTCGCGCTTGCCGTCCGTCGTGAAACGCACTGGCGGCACGACGGGAGATCCGTGGACGTACGAGCTCGACCGGCAGGCATGGGCGCACGTCTACGCCGCTGGGATCCGTTTCTGGGAGCGCGTCGGCTGCCGGTACGGCGAGCGAGTCGCCGTCCTCGGAACCCCTCCGTCTCTGATCTCCGGAGCAGAAGCGTGGAAGGGTCGACTCCGGCGAGCCGTCGAGCGGCGCGTCTATCCATCGACGGGGATCGAGGTCGACCACGATGCGAGCCTCGCGCACGCCCAAGCGGCAGCGGCGTCCCGCGCCGTGCTCTGGTACGGGTACGCGAGCATGCTCGCGGGGATGGCTGACGCGGTCTCGGCCGAGGGGCTGTCGCTTCCCGTCCCGCGTGCGATCGTCACCACCTCGGAGCCGCTCCTCCCCGAGTGGCGCCGCCGGATCGAGGCGGCGTTCGACGTTCCCGTCTTCGATCAGTACGGATGCAACGACGGCGGGGTGCTGGCGCAAACCTGCCCCGAGGGGCGCTTCCACGTCGCCGAGAACGTCTCGCTCCTCGAGGTGGTCGAGGGTGACACTCGCTGCCCCCCCGGCGTCGAGGGCGATCTCGTCGTCACGAACCTCCACGCCCGTGTGCTGCCCTTCTTGCGCTACCGGCTCGGCGACCGTGCGGTTCTCGGAGACGACACGTGCCCGTGTGGCCGGAGTGGGGCGACGCTCGAGCGGATCGCTGGCCGCACCGGTGACCGGCTGCGGCTCCCGGGTGGGACCGAGCTCTCGCTTCCCGGGCTCACGACCGCGTTCTGGGAAGCCCCGAACGTGCGCCGCTGGCAGGTCGTCCAGCCCGAGCTCGGCCTGGTCCGAGTTCGACTTGAGCTCGAGGACGGCTTCGACGCCGCCGAGGCGGCGAGGCTTGAGGCGGCGCTGCGAAAGCGGTGCGGCGACGCGGTTGCGATCGAGCTGGTCGCCGACGAGCCGTTCGAGCGGACGGCGGCTGGGAAGTTGCAGGTCTTGATCAGCAGAGTGGAGGAGCCTTGCACGCGTCAGTGAGCCGTCAGGCCATGTCGTTCGGGCCGCTCCGCGACCCGGCGGTCTGGACGGCGGTAGCCGCGCTCGCTGCCGCGGTCGCAGTCGCCCCGCTTGCGGCCAGATCGCCGACGCTCGCCGTCGTCGGCGTAGGGGGCCTGGCGCTTGCCGGAGCGGTCGCGCTGCACCCGCCCTTCGCGGCCTTCGTACTCATTGCTGCCACGCCGCTGATCGTCGGGATCGACCGCGGCTCGGTCATTCCCATCCTGCGCCCGAACGAGGCGCTCGCCCTCGTTCTCGCCACGGGGCTTTGCGCCCGGCTCGCGGGCGAGGTTATCGCCGGCAAGCCGTTTCGGCCGAGGTTCAGCCGGGTCGACGTCGCGATCCTCGCTCTTGCCGTCACAGGCTCGGTTTTCCCGCTCCTCTGGATGCATGCCCGAGGTGCCGACATCATGCAGGACGACATCCTCTACGGGCTGACCTTCTGGAAGTACTACGGCCTGTACCTGATCGTTCGCGCGAGCGTCCGCTCCGTCCGCGACGTCGAGATCTGCCTCTGGCTGTCGCTCGGCGCAGCGGCCATCGTCGCTGTCGTGGCGATCCTGCAGGCGCTGCAGGTCTTCGGCGTGGCTGATCTCCTCGCAACGTACTACGCGCCACTCGGTCGGGAGCAGGCGCTCGACGACATGCGCGGCACGTCGACGATCGCGGCCCCGCAGGCCGTCGCCGATGTAATGACCTTCAACCTCGCAATCGCGGCCGGGCTCGTGCTCAGGGGATCGCCCAGGCGAGCCGGTTTGATTGCCCTGTCTCTCCTCCTCGTCTTCGGCGCGCTCGCGTCGGGCCAGTTTTCTGGAGTCCTCGCCTTGATCGTCGGCGTGTTCGCGTTCGGCTACGTGACCCGCCGACTGACGACCACGGTGCTCGCGTTCGTGCCTGCCGCGATCCTCGCAGCACTCGCCCTGCGGCCGGTGGTCGAGCGGCGGATTGCGGGCTTCGACACTGCCGCCGGGATCCCACCTAGTTGGGTGGGCCGAATCGAGAACCTGCAGACGTACTTTCTGCCGGAGCTCTCCAACGGCTGGAACATTCTTCTCGGGGTGCGCCCGGCTGCGCGGGTAGCGGCGCCCATCGATAGCGGACGCGAATGGATCTTTATCGAGAGCGGGTACCTCTGGCTCATTTGGTCGGGCGGCATCGCACTCCTGCTCGCGTTCATCTTCTTCCTCTGGACGACGCTCAGGCGGGTCGCGTCCATCGCCCGAGCGCGCGGCGACGCCGTCGGCGTTGCCGCGGTCGCGAGCTTCACCGCCCTTGTTGTCGTCGCCGTCCTCCAGGCGTTCGACCCACATCTGACGCTTCGAGGCGCGGCCGACCTCTGCTTCTTCCTGCTGGCGCTCTCGCTTGCAGGGTTCACGGACACCGACCGAGCCTGCTTGCGTTCAGCGCGTCCGGCGTCAGTGACGTCGACGCCCGCCCGCGCTGGCCATGGCGATAACGGCGTCGACTAGCTGCGCTCGCAGGCGCGCGCCCCTCGCGCGAAGTCGGGCGACCCCGCCGTCCTCGGCGACCGGACGACGGGCGACCGGCAGGACGTCCTCGGCTCGCTCGAGCCGGCGCAGGAGCCCTCGCTCCTCGAGCCAGCGATCGACCGCCGCCGGGCGGCCGCCGAACAGCGACAGGGTTGGGGTGCCGAGCAGCGCCGCTTCGCGCGTCATCGTGCCGCCTCCGCCCACCACGAGATCGGCGGACACCATCAGGGAGCGGGAGTCGACGGCCTCCTGCGGGACGATCAGCCGGCCGCGGCCAATCGCCGTGAGTCCCTCGCGCTCGTCGAGATGCCGTGGCAGGACGATGCAGAGGACGCCGTCCTCGGCCTCGAGCAGCTCGAGGACGTCTGCGAAGAGCGCGTTCTCGAAGCGGTGGTAGGCAGCGCGGCTTGGGGCGGTGCGGGCGACGACGATCGCGGTCCCGTCGGACCGCTGGACGCCGAGCCGCTCGAGCACGTCCGGGTCCGAGGTGAACTCGCCGAGGTAGAGCTCCTCTTTCAGGCCGTCGTAGTACCGCGTCTTCGCGGCCGACGCACCCTGGCCCACGACCTCCGACCCGCGGAGGGCCTCGGGGAGGAAGACGAACGAGGCGAGCCGGAAGGCGACGTGGTTCGCCGGCTGGTGCTCGTAGTCCATCGCCGTCACCGTCGGGATGCCGAGCGTGCGCGCCGCGACCACCTGTGCATAGGAGTTGTGCGAGAGTGCGACGTCAGGCCGCTCCCGGATTGCGAAGCTCCGGAGGAGCCGGACACGATCTGCGAGCGTGGCGACCTTGCCGACACGGCTCCTCGGGCTTGCCCCGCCGACGACCTCGACCGTGGGCCAGGCTACGTGCGCGAGCTCGACCGTCTGGGCGTTGTCACGAGCCGTTACGACGACTTCGTGGCCCAGGTCCTCGAGCAGACGGGCAACCGGCTCGAAGAGGAGCGGGTGCGGCGAGTTGGCGAGGTCGATCCAGACCCTCATCGAGAGGTGACGGGGTTGCCGCGGCCGATCCGCTCGACGACGTCCACGACACGCTCCGCGGCGCGTCCGTCCCAGAGCGGCGGCGACTCGGCCGGCGCCGGCCTGGGCGTTGCGAGCAGCGCGGGGATGTCCCGGATCCGCTTCGGTTCGAGCCCGAGCAGCATGTTCGTCCCCTGCCGGATCGTGACCGGCCGCTCGGTGTTTGCGCGCAGAGTGAAGCACGGCACGCCGAGGTACGTCGTCTCCTCCTGCACCCCACCGGAGTCCGTCAGTACGGCTGCCGCGTCGCAGGCGAGCGAGAGGAACTCGAGGTAGCCGAGCGGCTCGAGCAGCCGAACGCCGGCCGGGATCTCGCGCCCGTCGAGCGCCTTGCGCGTACGGGGATGGGCGGGAAAGAGCACGGGAAACTCCCGCGCCACGGCGCCGAGCGCGTCGATCGCCGGCCCGAGCAGTTCCCCGTCGACTAGCGCCGGCCGGTGCAGCGTAGCGAGGAGGAACTCGCCGGGCCCGACACCGAGCGCAGAGGCGGCGTCCAGCGACCGGACGCACGGCTCCATCGCCACGAGCGTGTCGATCATGGTGTTTCCAACGAGATGCAGCCGCTCCTCTCCGATCCCCTCGGCGCGGAGGTTGTCGTCGGCCTCGTCGGAGTGGAGGAAGAGGAGCTCGGAGAGCTGGTCGGTGACGACGCGGTTGATCTCCTCGGGCATCGTCCGGTCAAAGCTCTTGAGGCCGGACTCGACGTGCCCAAGCGGGATTCCAAGCTTCGCCGTGGCGAGCGGCCAGGGTCGAGTTGACGTCGCCCGTACGAGCACGAGATCGGGCAGGCGGGCCGTCTGCACGGCGTGCGAAGCGGAGCCGACACCGAGGGCGTGGTCGGGGGGTGGTATGCCCAGCTCGTCGATGAACACGTCGGAGAGCAGCGGGTCGTAATGCTGGCCCTTGTGGACGACGATGTGGCGGGCGTCCGGCAACCGCCGCCGAGCTCGGCGACGACCGGAGCCATCTTGACGAGGTTTCGGGCGGGCGCCGACGACCGAGAGGAACCGTGGAGAACCGGAAGGAGAGGGCGACATCACCGCGACGGCGCGCGCGGCGCCGCCGGCACGCCGACGACGATCTCGCCGGATTCGATGTCCTTCGTTACGACGGCTCCGGCGCCGACCAGCGCGCCAACGCCGATCCGCACACCGCCGAGGATGACCGCACCCGAGCCGATCGAAGCCCCGTCCTCGACCACGATCCGGAGCAGCGTCCAGTCGTCGTGCTTCTGAAGGCTCCCGTCCGGAGCTGTCGCGCGAGGGACCTTGTCGTTGATGAAGACGACGCCGTGCCCGACGAAGACGCCGTTGCCGATCCGGACGCCCTCGCAGACGAACGTGTGGCTCTGGACCTTACAGCGCGCTCCGATCTCCGCCCCGCGCTGGATCTCCACGAACTGGACCGATCTGGCTGCCTTCGCCAATCCGGCAGCCGTAGAGGTTGACGAACGCCTGGGCGACGACACCGTCGCCGAACTCGACGTCGTCGATCAGGCGGTACGGGGCCTCGTTCGCTGGCTGGCTAACCACGGTCGAAGAACTCCCGGATAGCCCGCACGACGGCGTCGAGTCGGTCGTCGCCGAGGCCTGGGTAAATCGGCAGAGAGACGAGCTCGAGCGCGAGCGCCTCGCTGATCGGGAAGGCGCCAGGCCGATAGTTGAGATGTGCGAACGCCGGCGTCAGATGCACCGGTGACGGGTAGTGTCGCCCCGTCTGGATCCCCCGTTCGTCGAGGAACGCGGCGAGCTCGTCGGCTTGCCCGGTGCGGATCTCGTACAGGTGCCAGACCGGCTCGCTTCCTGGCGGCACGGGCGGAAGCCGCAGGTCGCCCACGCCCGCAAGCGCCTCGGAGTAGGCGCTAGCGATCGAGCGCCGCTCCTCCGTCCACTCTGGCAGGAGCGGGAGCTTGCGCAGCAGCACCGCCGCCTGCACAGTATCGAGTCGCGCCGTGTAGCCGACCACCTCGTGCCGATGCTTCGCGTTCTGGCCGTGCTCGCGCAGTGCACGGACGCGTGCCGCGAGCCGCGGGTCCCCCGTGACGAGCGCGCCGGCGTCGCCGAACGCCCCGAGATTCTTGCCCGGATAGAAGCTGAAGGCGGCCGCCCGGCCGGCCGCGCCCGCGCGCAGTCCGTCACGTTGCGCACCGTGTGCCTGGCATGCGTCCTCGACGATGTCGAATCCCTGCCTTCGGGCGTCCGCGACCAGCCGCACCATGTCCGCCATCTGTCCGTAGAGATGCACCGGGACGACGATCCGGGTTCGCGATGTGACGGCCGCCGCGACCGCGTCGGGGTCGACGTTGTAGTCGCGACTCGACACATCGGCGAGCACCGGGACGAGGCTCGCTTGGACGACGGCCTCGGCCGTCGCGACGAACGTGTTTGCCGGCAGGATCGCCTCCTCGCCGGGCTCGGGCTCGATCGCGATGAGCGCGAGCCGGAGGGCGTCGAGACCGCTGGCGAGGCCGACGCAGAACGACACGCTGCAGTAGCGCGCGAATGCCGCCTCCAGCTCAGCGACCTGCGGTCCATTCGTGAACGCGCCGGAGTCGATCAGTTCCCCGAACGCAGCGACGAGATCGCCCCGCAGATCGCGGTGGGACGCGCCGAGATCGAGTAGTGGGACTCGAACCGTCGGACCCCCTGCGGACAGGTGCGGAGCCAAGTGGTTGACGCTACCACAGGCTTCGGGCGCCCTTTAGCCGACGCCAGGGACAGGGACTCCGGCGGATCGAGGCCGCGGCGCGGCCGGCCAGCGAGGGCCAGCCGGTGACCCGCTTACCGCTGACCGTCAAGTGGAGATGTCGCCAACTGCGGCGGCCGGCGGGACCCAGCGCCCGAGCCGGCACGGATCGCGGCTCGGCCCCAGGAAACGTGAATGAGGGGGACAGCGCCTGGACGCTAGAGGCAGCGCCTGGACGCAACGTCTCGTCGTTTTCCAAGCGGATCCCAGAAGCCTGCCAGGCTCGCGGTGGAGCCTGCGACCACACCGAGCGTGATCGCGCTGGCTCCTTCCAGGCAGGTCGCCGACCCGCTAGGCGGGCGAGACGACCACTCAGCGGTTCACAGCTGGATGGGCGAGAGCGCTAGGTAGCCGCCGCCATGATGTCAGCGTCTCTCCTCGCCTTCACTGCGTCGAGCACTGCGTACTCCGCCTCCTCGATTGCGGCAGCCGCAAACTCGACCGCGTCGGCGGCGTCGGCCGAAGCCCACTCCGCTTCGAACTCAGCGGTATCGGCGTCGTGCGCGGCCTTTTTCGCGTCGATGCGCTCTCGAACGCGCTTGATGTGGTTGTCCCAATCGACCTGAACCTCGTGCCAATGACGTTCGGCCTGGTCGGCAGCCTCGTCGCCCTTGGTGCGCAGCTCGGCGGCGCGCTGGTCGGCGTTCACGCGCGCCTCTTCGACCATAGCCTCCAGCTCGGCCTGGTCCTTGGCGGCTGCGGCCTTGATGTGGCGATCCGCCGTCTCAACTTGCTCCTTCAGCTTGGTGAAGTTGTCTGATATCGGCATGACGCCTCCTCGTCGATGGGGCTTCGTGCCAGCATAGACCGTTTCGGACGCACAGGCCACGTCCTTCTCCAAAACGGAACACGCCGTCCACGAGTGACCTTGTTCATACGGTCGGGTTCCGCCTGGGGACCTCCCGGACGGCGTAGTCACTCGTCTTCGCCGCAGGCCTCCTGTACGGCTGCCTCGCCGGCTGGCCGATCGAGCGGTCGGCCCGCGTTCGCCAATGCGGCGGGCGCCCTCGCCGCGACGGCGGTCGGCGCCGTCGAAGGAGTCAGGGGTCTCGCGGAGACGCTTGCTCTGGCGGGGCTGGAGCCCGTGGGGTGAGCCGGGGGACGAGCCCCCGGGCCGTTCACGACTCGGCCACGCCCTCCCTCGGCTCCCAGCGGAAGCCGCGCAGTGCGACGGCGAGTCCGGCGAGCCCCCAGAGGGCGAGCGCGGCGACGGCGGAGGGGGCGAAGCTCTCGCCGTCCACGAAGCTCGCACGGATCAGGTCGAGGAAATAGGTCAGCGGCAGCACCTCGGACACGGCCTGCAGGAAGGCCGGCATCTCGGCCGTCGAGAAGAAGACGCCGGAGATGAACGCCGTCGGTAGGTAGATCGCGTTGACGACGGCCGAGGAGCCCTCCGCCGTTCGGACGACCGTCGTGATCGCGATCCCGAGGGCCGCGAAGGCCGCGGCGCCGAGGAGGATCGCGAAGACGAAGTAGAGCGGCTGCTCAGGCCAGTCGGCATCGAGCAGGTAGACGCCGATCAGAAGCTGCGTGACGACCTCGAGCCCGATCACGACGAGCGTGGATCCGATCACGGCGGACAGGTACGTCGCCGAGCCGAGCGGCGTCCCGCGCACGCGCTTCAGGAGCCCGGCCTCGCGGCGGATGACGAGCGTGATCGCGAGCGCCGCGAACGCGTTGGCGGACACGCCGTACCCGAGCAGGCCGATCAGGAGGTAGGTGGGCGCGTTCACCCCCTCGATCGGCTCGTTCCCGTACACCGAGCCGATGAGGACGAGCAGCAGGATCGGGAAGAGGAAGCTGAAGAATGCCGCCTCGCGGTTGCGCCAGAAGAGGAGCTGCTGCACGCGGAGCTCGTGCAGGTAGAGCCTCACTCGACTGCCTCCTCCTGCGTCAGCTCGAGGTAGACGTCCTCGAGGCTCCGGCGGTGCACCTCGAGCCCTTCCAGCTCGACGCCCTCCGCGAGCGCGTGCGCCGTCAGCTCGTGCAGGACCCGCGTCGGCTCCTCGGTGGCGACGACGACCTCCGTGCCGTTGCGGCGGTAGCGGATCTCCACAGAGGCGTGCCCGGAGAGGAGCTCCTGCGGGGAGCCGGTGCCGACGATCTCGCCGCCGCGCAGGATGGCGACGCGGTCGGCCAGCTGCTGCGCCTCCTCCATGTAGTGCGTCGTGAGGAGGATGCTCTTGCCCAGAGAGCGCAGGTCGCGGATCGTCTCCCACGCCTGCCGCCGGGCGGCTGGGTCGAAGCCCGTCGTCGGCTCGTCGAGGAACACGAGCTCGGGGTCTCCGACCAGCGCCAGGGCCAGGTCGAGCCGCCGGAGCTGGCCGCCCGAGAGCGTGCGCACCCGCGCGTCGCGCTTCTCGGCGAGGCCGACGAGCTCGATCACCTCGTCCGGCGGCCGCGGCCTCGGGTAGTAGCCGGCGAAGAGCGCCACGATCTCGCGAACGCTGAGGAGCTGGTAGACGGCGGAGGACTGGAGCACGATGCCGATGCGGGCCTTGAAGCTACGCCCACCGCGCGCCGGGTCCTCCCCGAGCACGTGCACGTCCCCGCCGTCGCGGCGGCGGTAGCCCTCGAGGATCTCGACGGTGGTCGTCTTGCCGGCCCCGTTCGGCCCGAGGAGCGCGAACACCTCGCCGGTCTCGACGGTGAACGAAAGTCCGTGGAGGACCTCGCGCTGTCCGTAGGCCTTGCGGAGGTCCGAGACGGCGATTGCGCTCACGGAGGGCGAGGATACCGACGGTGCCGCGGCAGGACGCCTAGGGTGGCGGCATGGACGTCCCGGACATCCGCTCGGCGCGACTCGACCTGGTCTCGGTGTCGCCGACGGTCCTCGAGGCATTGCTGGAGGGGCGGCGCGAGGAGGCCGAGGCCCTGCTTTCCTTGCCGCTTCCCGCCGACTGGCCGGGCGAGGACGTTTCGCCGTTCCTGCGCCTGCGGCTCGAGCAGATGCGTCGCGATCCGGACAGCCAGAAGTGGCTCGTGCGCGCCCTCGTCCTGCGAAGCGGCGGCGGCCAGATGATCGGTTACGTCGGCTTCCACGGTCCTCCGGGGACGACCGGTCTCGCGCCCGGCAAGGCGGAGCTCGGCTACACGGTCTTTCCGCCCTTCCGCGGCCGCGGCTACGCGACCGAGGCGGTCGTCGCGCTCATGGAGTGGGCCGAGAGCGAGGGAATCACTCGGTTCGTCGCCTCGGTCGGCCCGTGGAACGAGCCATCGCTGGCGATCGTGCGCAAGCTCGGCTTCGTCCAGACCGGCGAGCACTGGGACGAGGAGGACGGCCTCGAGCACGTCTTCGAGCTCGACCGCCGGGCCGGGGCGGGCAGCCCTGATTAGAGTCCCGGCATGGGGACCTACCGCTACGTCATCGCCGACGTCTTCACGGACACGCCGCTCCAGGGAAACCAGCTCGCCGTCTTCACGGACGCCCGCGAGATCCCCGAGGAGCAGCTGCAGCGTCTCGCCAAGGAGATGAACTACTCGGAGACGGTGTTCGTCTACCTGCCCGAGGCCGACGGCCACGCGCGCATCCGCATCTTCACGCCGACCTCGGAGCTCCCGTTCGCCGGGCACCCCGTCCTGGGGACGGCCTTCGTGCTCGCGGCGCCACTGCAGCTCCCCGAGATTCGGCTGGAGACCGGCCAGGGCGTCGTCCCGCTGACCCTGGAGCGGGACGACCAGGGGCGGATCGTCTTCGGCCGCATGCAGCAGCCGATCCCGAAGGTGGAGGAGTTCGGCCTGCAGGCGGAGCTCTTCCAAGCGCTCGGGATCGAGGGCTCGGAGCTGCCCGTCGAGCTCTACGACCTCGGCATCCGACACGTCTACGTCGCGTTGCCGAGCGAGGAGGCCGTCGCCGCGTTGGAGCCCGACTACGCAGCTCTCGCGCGACTGACCGGGATCGTCGGCGTGAACTGCTTCGCCGGCTCGGGAAGCCGCTGGAAGACGCGCATGTTCGCCCCTGCGGACGGCGTGCCCGAGGACCCGGCCACGGGGTCGGCCGCCGGCCCGCTCGCCGTCCATCTCGCCCGGCATGCCCGCATCCCGTTCGGGGAGCAGATCGAGATCACGCAGGGCGTCGAGATCGGCCGCCCGAGCACCCTCTACGCCAAGGTCGAGGGCTCCGCTGAGCAGATCGAGTCGGTCGAGGTCGGCGGCTCCGCGGTCGTGGTCGCGCGCGGCGAGTTCCGCCTCTAGCCCCACGTCCGGGGTTCACGTCCGGGGTCTGACCCCGGACGTGGCTCACGAGGCCGTGTGTCCGTCCACATTCCTGTGGACAGTGCGATCTCGTTCGCCGCGGCCCGGTCTCTGTATCCATCGCTGTCCGCGTATCCACAGGGTGTCCACCGGGGCCACGCCCGGGGTCTGACCCCGGATGCGGCCGGAGGGGACGTGGCCTAGCCCCACGCGACGTCGTGGATCTCGGGGAGCTCGACGGCGAGCGCGCGCCAGAAGCGGCCCCCGTCGCCCGAGACGTAGAGGCGGTTGCGAGCGCCGTAGAGGACGTGGTCCGGATTCTCACGCAGCGCCACTGCCCGGCCGGGCGGGAGGCCGGCGCCGCGCTCGTCCCACGTCTGCCCGCCGTCGTGGGAGACCAGCAGCGGCGGCTTGCGGTCGAGGAGGAGGATGACCGTGGAGCCCACCGCGTCCACGTCGAGGACGTGCGCGGCAGCCCAGGGCGGGGCGAGCCCGAGCGGACGCTCCCGCTCGACCACAGCGCCCTCCTGGCGCCCGGCGAGCTGGTCCTCGTCGGCGGTCGGGCCGACCTCGACGAGATACGTCCCGTCGTCGCAGCCGGCGATGACGATCAGGGGCCGGCTCACCGCCCCAGGAGTGCACCGACGGCGCCGTTCGCCAGTCGCGCCGCCGAAACCGGCGAATGGCGACGGCGCCGGTAGGAGAGGTAGGCGGTCGTCCAGGAGTCGCCGGCGCCGGTCGGGTCGATGCCCCCGAGCGGGATGGTGGGGACGTGCTCGGCCAGGCCGTCGGCGAACACGACCGCCCCGCTCCCCCCGAGCGTGACCACGATCTCCCGCACGCCGAGGGTGGAGAGCGAGCGCTCCGTCAGCTCGAGCCCGAGCGCGTCCAGCTCGTCCCTGGCGAGCTTGAGGACGCCGACGTGGCGGAGGACCTCAGGGTCGTAGTCCGCGTCGACGACGAGGTCGCCGACCTCGGCGCGCCGCACGAGGCCCTGGCCGTCCAGGCTCAGGACCCGCCCGCGTGCGAGAGCCGCCAGGGTCTCCGCCGGGAAGTCCGCCCGCGTGAGCGCTCCTGCGTGCACCCAGTCGGCGTCGGCCAGGACCCGTGTCAGCCAGCCGCGGGCCTCCGCCTCGCTCCACGGCTCGCCGAGCTGGTCGATCGCCATCTGGCGATGGTCGTCGTGGTTCTCGATGCGAAACCCGATCGTGCGCGATGCGCTCTCCGCGAACACCGGCAGGCCGAGCCCGGCGAGGCGCGGCCGGTCTTCGTCGGCCAGCTTGGTGGCGACGATGGCCGGCTGCCCGAGCAGTCTCAGCGCGCGCGCCGCGTAGACGGGCGCGCCGCCCAGGCGGGGGATGCCGCCGTCAACGCGATCCAGCGAGACGAGCCCGACGACGCCCAAGCGGCGCATGCGCGGAGCGTACGCCTGCGTAGAGGCAGAAGGCGACCGCAAACGACGGCAGCGAGGCCCCGACCGTGACCTCGCCGGCGCCCGGGACGTCGGCGACGAGGTCGGTCCACCATTCGGGCCCGGTCGGCTGGATCCACTGGTAGAGAACGAAGCCGACGGCCCAGCCCGCCAGCCCGCTCCAGCGCACGGCCACCGGGGGGCCGGCGCCCAGCAGGTAGTCGGCCGCCAGGACGCCGAAGAGCGGGACGAAGAAGGAGCCGAGCAGGAAGAGGAACGTCTCGTAGGCGACGATGTCCACGAACAGCGCGCCGATTGCGGCGGTCACGGACACGACGACCACGAGGAGCCGCTGGGAAACCGCCGGCCGGAGGTTCTGGATCGAGACGGCGGCCGAGTAGACGTTTGCGAACGGCTCGTCGGCCTCGTCCACGGTCAGGGCGAGCAGGGCGACCGCGCTCCCCACGCCGCCGGCGGCGATCGCGGTGAAGATCGCGGCCGGGTCGGCCAGCCCGCGCGAGAGCGCCAGCAGGGCACCCAGCCCGAACAGGAGGACGAGGGGCACGAGGTAGCCGATCGACGTCCCCCAGAACGCCGCGCGCCGGCTGCGCGAGAAGCGCGTGTAGTCGGCGGCCAGCGGCAGCCACGAAGCCGCCATCGCGACGGTCAGGTCGACCCCCTGCCAGAATCGCAGCCCGCCCGCGCTGTCGGTCGACCACAGCGCCCCCAGGTCGGCGCTGTCGAGCGCCCACCAGACCAGGTAGGCCATCGAGGCTGCGACGATCCACACGGCGAAGCGGCGCACCCAGCGGCGGACGAACGAGATCGGCCCTGCCAGCGCGAGCCAGGTCGTCAGCGCCCCAAAGGCCAGCACCCAGAGCCAGCGTGTCTCGAAGCCGAAGACCTGGTCCGAGAGGGCGCTTGCCGCGAGCGACATCACGTAGAGCTCGAAGACGGCCCAGCCGAGGTTCTGCGCGACATTCAAGGCGGTCGGCGCATAGGAGCCGCGCACGCCGAGCGGGTCGCGCAGGAGCACCATTGCGGGTACGCGCCGGTCGAAGCCGATGAGGCCCGCGAGGCCCAGCAGGGCGGTTCCCAGCACCGCGCCGACGACGGTCGCCAGCAGCGCCCTCGGTAGGCCGAGCCCGGCCAGGAACGTCCCGGTGAAGAGGACGAGGAGGCTGACGGCGAGGTTGCCCCACAGGAGCCCCACGTCGGCGCCCGACAGCGTTCGCAGCCGGTCGGGGACGGGGCTGACGCCCCACGTTCGCTCCCTCGGCTCCATCGCGCCTCCCTTCGCTGGCATTACCCAGATCAGGTTCGGCGGGTCGGGGCTCGTCAGCCCCCTCTCAGCCGCTAGGAAGCGGCTCCCCGGTCTCTACGAGGCGATTCTATCGCCGACGAGCCGCTCGATCCCCCGTACGGCGCGCTCCAGCGCGCCTTCGTCGAAGAGGTAGGGGACGGCGTTCGAGATCTCGTGCGCCGGGCCGTCGAGGGAGTCGGAGCCTGCCGCGGCGTTGAGCGCATAACGAACCGGAATCTCGTGGCAGAGCACGAGCACGGAGCGCCACGGCGAGTCGACGAGCTTGCGCAAGGCGGCGGCGTAGCGCCGCGACGCGTCGTCGAGGCTCTCGCCCCCCGGAAAGGGCTCGGCACGGGAATGGCCGTGCTTCCACTCCCGGTAGACCTCCAGCTTCTCGCCTTCGAGCTCGCCGATGTCGATGTCGTCGAGGAGCGGCTCGACGACGAGCGGAACGTCCTCCCGCCCGGCCAACGCGATCTGTGCCGTCTCACGGGTGCGCGGAAAGCGCGTGTGGACGCAGGCGTCGAGCGGGAATTGCGCCACCTGCTCGCCGAGCCTGCGAGCCTCCTCCTGCCCCTGCTCGGTGAGCCCCACCGGAACCGCCGGGTCGCCGTTCACCCGGCGCTCGAGGTTGAGCGTCGACTCCCCGTGGCGAACGAGGACGAAGACCCGCATGCGCTAGACCACGAACCGCTCGTGCCGCTCGCCGCCGCGGTCGAAGCGGTCGAGCGAGAGCGGGGAGAGGTCGAGCGACGGCTCGGCGCCCACGACGAGCTCCGCTAGATGCTCGCCGACCGCCGGCGCCTGCTGGAAGCCGTGGCCGGAGAAGCCGGTCGCGTAGAGGAAGCGGCGCGGCTGGGCTACCTCGCCGACGATGGCGTTGTGGTCGGGGCTCATCTCGTAGAAGCCCCACCAGGACGACTGGATGGGCAGCTCGCCGAGCACTGGGAGCCGGCGTGTGCCGTGGCTCGCTACCCCTTCGATCGTGGGCTCCCGGCCGCCGAAGACGAGGCCCGCGCCTTCGCGATGGAAGTAGAAGCCGGTGGCGAAGTCGACGGTGAGGGGGAGCTCCTGCGGGAGGCCGCCGTCCTCCGGCGTGAAGTGCAACCAGCGGGCCTCGCCGCGGACGGGGATGTCGAGCCCGGCGAGGTTGCCCACGTCCCGCGACCAGACTCCGGCCGTGCAGATGACCGTGTCCGTGCGGATGCGGCCCGCCGACGTCTCGATGCTGACGATCTTGTCTCCGAGCACGGCGATCCGGTCGAGGGAGGTGCCCTGAAGGATGCGGACCCCCTGCGCGGCGGCCGCGCCCGCGTAGGCCTGCACGACGGACTCCGGCGAGGCGTAGCCGTCGATCGGGCAGTACGCCGCAGCGAGGAGGTCGGAGGTCTCGAGCGCCGGGATCAACGCCTTCACGTCGGCGGGCGAGACCAGCTGCGAGGGGACGCCGAGGTCCTGCTGAAGTGCGAGCGCCGTGCGGAAGCTCTCGACGTCGACCTCGTTCGCGAGCAGGAAGAGGTAGCCGGGACGCTTGTAGTCGATGCCGCTGACGCGGTCCAGCGCCTGGAACTCCGCCATGGAGCGGAGGGCGATCCTCACGTTGAGCTCGTCCGCGAACTGGGCCCGGATGCCGCCGGCGGACTTGCTCGTGGAGCCGCTCCCGAGCGACTCCCGCTCGATGAGCACGACGTCCTTCACGCCCTTCTTGGCGAGGTGGTACGCGACGCTCGCGCCCATGGCGCCTCCACCAACGATGACGACCTCGGCCGATTCAGGCGCCATGCGCAGACGCTACCTCGTCGCGCGGCTGAGTGAGGCCCCGAAGAGGGCGCATCTGCGAGGATTCGGCGGTGAGCGAGGTCGCCTTCGAGCCCTTCGGGCTGACGCCCGAGCAGCGCGAGATCCGGGACGTGTGCCGGGAGTTCGCCGACCGCGAGATCCGGCCGGTCGCGGCCGAGGTCGACGAGGCCGACACCGCGACTCCGTGGGAGGTCTGGTACAAGGCCGCCGCCCTCGGCCTCACCTCCTTCATGCTTCCCGAGGAGTACGGCGGGGGCGGGCTCACCGACTGCGTCACCGGCGTCGTCGTCCAGGAGGAGCTCTGCCGCGGCTGCGCAGGGATCGGCAACCTGATCACCTCCGGCGGCTTCTTCGCCGAGCCGATCGTCGAGCTCGGGAGCGAGGAGCAGAGGCGGCGGTGGCTCGAGCCGATCGCTGGCAAGCGCCCCCCGCTGACCGCGCTCGCCACGACCGAGCCTGGCGCGGGCTCCGATGCGGCCTCGATCTCGACCACCGCGACGCGCACGGCCGGCGGCTACGTCCTCCGGGGCCAGAAGACCTGGATCTCCAACGGCGGCCTCGGCGACTACTACGTCGTCTTCGCCACAGTCGAGCCCGGCTCGCGCTCCCGCGGAATCACCGCCTTCGTCGTGGAGAAGGGCGACCCCGGCATCACCTTCGGCGAGCCGATGAAGAAGATGGGGCAGCGCGCGATCGTGAACACGGAGATGTTCCTGGAGGACGCCGAGCTGCCGGAGGACCGTCGCCTCGGCGACGAGGGCCAGGGCTTCTACGGGCTCATGCGCACCTTCGACCGCTCCCGCATCACCCTCGGCGCCTCGGCGACGGGGATCGCGCGCGCCGCGCTCGAGTACGCGGTCGAGTACGCGAAGTCGCGCGAGCAGTTCGGGAAGCCGATCGCGGAGCACCAGGCGGTTGCGTTCCGCCTCGCCGACATGGCCACGCGGGTTGACGCCGCGCGCTTGCTCGTCCACCGGGCCGCCCGCAAGATCGACGCGGGCGAGAGCGTGCCGAAGGAGGCCGCGATGGCGAAGCTCTTCGCCTCCGAGACGGCCATGTGGTGCACCTGGGCCGCCGTGCAGACCCTGGGCGGCTGGGGCTACTCCCGGGAGTACCCGGTGGAGAAGTGGATGCGGGACGCCAAGCTCGAGGAGATCGAAGAGGGCACCTCCGACATCCAGCGTCTGATCATCTCGCGGAACCTGCTGAAGTGAGCCGCGACCTCTCGGCCCTCTTCGACCCTCGCTCGGTCGCCGTTCTCGGTGCCTCGGCGATCCCCGGCAAGTGGGGCTTCTGGCTCGCGCGCGGGGCGATCAAGGGCGAAGGCCGCCGCTCCGTCTACCTCGTCAACCGCAAGGGCGGCGAGATCTTCGGGCGGGAGGCGTACACGTCGCTCGCCGAGCTGCCGGAGACGCCCGAGCTGGTCGTCATCACCGTCCCGGCCGCAGGAGTGGAGGAGGCGGTGGAGGCGTCGCTCGACGCGGGCGCCAAGGGGATCGTCCTGATCAGCGCCGGTCTCGGGGAGATGGGTGAGGAGGGGGCTGCGCGCGAGCTGGCCATCGTCGAGCGCGTGCGCGCGGCGGGGGCCGTTCTCATCGGGCCCAACTGCCTCGGCATCCACGATTCCGGTGCGCAGCTCGAGCTCTGCTCGGAGGAGCTGGAGCCCGGCGCGATCGGCCTCATCTCACAGAGCGGCAACCTCGCGCTCGAGATCGGCATGGTCGGCGCGGAGTTCGGGCTCGGCTTCTCGCGCTTCGTCTCGCTCGGGAACCAGGCGGACGTACAGGCGGCGGAGCTGATCGAGTCGTTCGCGGCCCACGAGCCCACGCGGCTGATCGCCGTCTACTGCGAGGACTTCCGCGACGGGCGCGAGTTCGCGCGCGCCGGCAAGGCGGCGGTCGAGGCCGGGACGCCGGTCGTCCTCCTCGCCGGCGGCGCCACCGAGGCGAGCGCCCGCGCCGCCCGGTCGCACACGGGCGCGCTGGCCAGCGACCTCGAGTCGATCCGGGCAGCGTGCCTTGCCGCGGGGATCGAGCTGGTCGCCTCGCCGAAGGAGGTCGTCGACGTCGCCATGGGGCTTCTCTCCCACCGCCGGCCCAAGGGGCGGCGAATCGCGCTGGCGGCTGACGGCGGCGGCCATACCGTGGTCGCGTCGGACCTCGTCATCGCCCAGGGCCTCGAGCTGCCGGAGCTCTCGGACGCGACCCAGGCCGAGCTCGCAGCCGCGCTCCCCGACACTGCGACGCTCGTGAACCCGGTGGACTTCGCCGGGGGCGGAGAGCAGGACATCAAGAGCTTCGAGAACGTGATCGGCGCCCTCCTCCGCTCGGGCGAGGTCGACACCGTGATCCTCACCGGCTACTTCGGAGGCTACTCACAGTACTCGGACGCGTTCGAGGAGAAGGAGAGCGCCTCCGCCGAAGGCATGGCTCGGGCGGCCGAGGACACCGGGGTGCCGTTCCTCGCGCACACGATGTACTGGCGCTCGGGGCCGGCCGAGACCCTGCGCGCGAACGGCGTGCCCGTCTACCGGGAGGTGGAGGCGGCGGTGGGCGTCGCGTCGCGGCTGGCGCGCAGGACGCCGGAAGCGCTGCTCGGCGTGCCGGAGATCCCCGAGCCGGCCGCTCCCGTGACCGGCGCACAGGACTACTACGCCTCGCGCGAGCTCCTCGCCGCCGCCGGCGTCCCGTTCGCGGAGGCGCGGCAGGTCGCGGGCCTCGAGGAGGCGCTCGCGGCTGCGGCGGGGATCGGCTACCCGATCGTCGTGAAAGCGCTCGGGCAGCTGCACAAGTCGGACTCCGGCGGGGTGGCCGTCGGCCTGCGCGGGCCGGAGGAGGTCGCCGACGCGGTCGAACGCATGCAGCGCAAGCTCTCGCCGCCGTCGTACTCGGTCGAGGCGATGGCGCCGCTCTCGCAGGGCCTCGAGCTCATCGTCGGCGCCAAGCGCGACCCACGCTTCGGGCCGATCCTCCTCGTGGGCGCCGGCGGCCTGTACGCGGAGATCGTCAAGGACGTGGCAGTCGCGCTCGCCCCGGTGACTGAGGCGGCCGCCGAGGCGCTGCTCCGCTCGCTTCGGATCGCGCCGCTCCTGGACGGAGCCCGTGGCCGGCCGGCGGTCGACGTCGGCGCTGCCGCCCGCGCCGCCGCGGCGCTCTCGCGGGTCGCGGCCGAGCATCCCGAGATCGCAGAGGTCGAGATCAACCCGCTGCTCGCGCTGCCCGACGGCGCCCTCGGCCTCGACGCGCGTATCGTCCTGGGCGACGATGCTCGCTGAGGGGACCTTCGAGGGCAAGGCCGCCATCGTCACGGGCGGCGGGAGCGGCCTGGGTCGGGCGATCGCGCTCGAGCTGGGCCGGCTCGGCGCGTCCGTCGCGGTGGCCGGCCGGCGGCCCGAGCCGTTGGACGAGACGGTGGCGCTGCTGGCCAGGCCGGGCCTTGCGGTTCCGACCGACGTGCGCGACCCCGAGGCCGTGGATGCGCTCGTCACTGCGACCGTCGGGGAATTCGGCCGGGTGGACGTGCTCGTCAACAACGCCGCGGGCAACTTCGTCGTCAAGGCGGAGGACCTCTCCCCGAACGGCTGGCGCGCGGTCGTCTCCATCGTCCTCGACGGCGGCTTCCTCTGCTCGCGCGCGGCGGGCAGGCAGATGATCGTGCAGGGCGACGGCGGGGCGATCCTCAGCGTGATCGCCAGCTACGCCTGGACGGGCGGCCCCGGCACGGTCCACTCGGCCGCGGCGAAGGCCGGCCTGGTGGCGATGACGAGGACGCTGGCGGTCGAGTGGGCTCCGCACGGGATCCGGGCCAACTGCATCTGTCCCGGCCCGACGGACACGGAAGGCGCAGGGCAGGCTCTCTGGCCGACCGAGGAGGACCGGGCGCGCGTGGCGGCGACAGTGCCCCTGGGCCGGCTGGCGACCCCGCACGAGGTCGCAGTCTGGGCGGCGGCCCTGTGCTCCCCGTATGCGAGCTACATCACCGGCGAGACCCTGACGATCGACGGCGGCCACTGGCTCGAGCAGGAGAGCTATCTGCCGGCGCTTCAGCCCCGCGAAGACCAGGCCAAGTAACAGTCTGTTACTTGGAAGGGCTCAGCGGAGGTACGTCTCGACGCCGCGCTTGAGGAGGCCGCGCGAGACGATCAGACGCTGGATCTCGCTCGTGCCCTCCCAGATGCGGTCGACCCGCACCTCGCGGTAGAAGCGCGCAACCGGGTTCTCCAGCATGTAGCCGCGGCCGCCGAGCACCTGCAGCGCGCGGTCGACGATGCGGCCGGCCGCCTCCGAAGCGTAGAGCTTCGCCATCGCCACCTTGCCGTGGACGATCCGGCGGTCGGGCTCGTTGTCGAAGGCGTGCGCCGCGTGGTAGGTGAGGAGCCGCGCGGCCAGGAGCTCGGTCAGCGAGTCCGCCAGCTGGAAGGAGACGCCCTGGTGCTCGGCGATCTTTGCGCCGAAGGCCTCGCGCTCCAGGGCGAAGTCGCGCGCCAGCTCGAGCGAGCGCTGCGCCGCGCCGCAGCAGCGGGCGGCGATGAAGAGCCGCTCGACGAGGAACCACTCCCGTGCTCCTTCGCCGCCGCCTTCCGGGATGCGGTTCTCCTCGGGAACGCGGACGTTCGTGAGGACCAGTTCGGGGTGGTGATCCAGATACGGGTCGTGCAGAAAGGCCGGCGTCTTCGTGATCTCCAGGCCGGGCCGCCACGGCTCGACGATGAAGAGCGCCTGCTCGCCGTCGGCCACCGCGAGCACGAGGTAGAACCCCGGGTCGCCTTCGCTGGTGACGAACCACTTCTCGCCGTTCAGGACCCACTCGCCCTCGTCCCGCACGGCCGTGGCTGCGATGGCGCTGACGTCGGAGCCGGCGCCGGGCTCCGTGACTGCCCACGCCTCGCGGAACTCTCCGCGCAGCACCGGCCCGACGAACTGCTCCCGCTGGGCGGGCGTGGCGATGTCCCAGAGCTCGGCCGGGCCCCGGTCGACGACCACGAAGCCGAGGCCGTTCGTGGCCTTGCCGGACTCCTCCTCCAGAGCCACCTGCGCCAGCATGGAGAGACCGCGGCCGCCCGCCTCCTCTGGCATGTTGAGCATGCCGAACCCCTCCGCCCAGGACTTCTTGCGGAGCTCGTGGGCCCACTCGGGGTCGATGCGGCCGGCCTCGGCGACGCGTCGCTCGAGCGGGTACACCTCCGCCTCGAGGAACGCCGCGACGCGCGCCTTCAGCTCGCGGACGTCCGCGGGGAGCTCGGGGACGGTCGGGATCATCCGCGGATCTTAGTGACAGCAACCCTTGCGGCCGCGAGGGTGCCTTCGAGCACGGCTTCCTCCGCGCTGCGCGGGCTGAGACAGTCCCCGGCTTCCTGGACGGCGAGTCCGCGGGCCGCCAAATCCTCCGCGAGGCCGCGCTCGGGGACGCGCCCGAGCGCCAGGACGAGCAGATCGGCCGCGAGCGTCGTCTCCAGCTCGCGGGCAAAGAGGTTCCGGAAGCGAGCTCCCCCGGGCTCCGTCCCGACGAGGTCGAAATGGTGCTCGATCCGAACGCCGGCGCGGTAGAGCCGCTGCGCGTAGAGGTTGCGCTGGTACTGGTGGATGGTCTCGCCGAAGGCGGCCGAGCCGAGGGCGAGCGTGACCTCGGAGCCCGCCGCGGCCAGGAGCTCGGCGGCAGCCAGGCCCGACGCGTCGCCGCCCCAGTCCGCAACGACCACACGCCGAGCCTTCTCGGCACGGCCGGCGAGGACGTCCCAGGCCTGGACGGCCGGCACGCCCTCGAGCGCCACGTCGGGGACATAGGGGCGGGCGCCGGTGGCGACGACGACCAGGTCGGGGGAGAGCCGCTCGACGGCGCCCGCGTCCGCCTCGACGCCCAGCCGCAGGTCGACGCCGGCGAGCAGCCGCTCGTAGTTCCGCGCCAGCGAGCCGGCGACCTCCGCGTGCATCGGCGCGGCGCTCGCGAGCGCGAGCTGGCCGCCGATCCGGCCGCTGCGCTCCAGGACGGTCACCTCGTGGCCGGCCGCACCCGCCTCGGCGGCGGCCGCCAGTCCGGCCGGCCCCGCGCCGACGACGACCACGCGGCTCGGGGTCTCGACTCGACGCGGCCTCGACAGGGTGCGCTCCCGTCCCGTGCGCGGATTCTGGGTGCATGCGATGCCGGTGCCCGCGTGGTAGTGCGCGATGCAGGCGTTGCAGCCGATGCAGCGGAGGACGTCCTCGACCCTGCCTTCCGCAGCCTTGCGGGGGAGATCCGGATCGGCGATCAGCGCGCGGGTCATCCCGACGGCGTCGGCGACCCCACCGGCGATGAGGCGGTCGGCCTCTGCCGGGTCGACGATGCGGGACGTGGCCACGAGCGGAGCGCCGATCCGGAAGCCGGCCGCGTGCTCGGCGACGGCGTTCTCGGGGATCGGGGGCGGCGGCACGATCCCGACCGAGCCGAGGTACGTGGAGGACTCGCCGAGCGCGACGCTCACGTAGTCGACGCGGCCTGCGAGCTTGCCCACGACGGCCCTGGCGGCCTCGGAGTCTGCGCTGAGCCGCACGCCGAGCGTGATACCGGGCGCGGCGGCGCGCACCGCGTCCAGGACGGCGAGGAGGAATCGAGCGGGCTCCGCCCACTCGTCGTCGCGGCGGTTCAGCTCGGGCGTGAAGAACTGGGCGGCCAGGTAGTTGTGCGCGGCGGAGACCTCGACGCCGTCGAGCCCGGCGGCGGCGACATTGGCGGCTGCAGTCCCGTAGCCCTCCAGGATCGACGCGATGTCGGCGGACGTCGCCGCGCGCGGCTCGACGTGAAAGCGGCGGCTCGGGACGGCCGAGGGCGCGATCGCAGCCGGCCGCGGGGGGCTGGCGATCTGCTCGCGTCCTCCGTGGAAGAGCTGGACGAACAGCCGTGTGCCGTGGGTCCGCACGGCCTCGGCGACTCGTGCGAGCCCGTCGACGGACCCGTCCCGGTAGCCGGCCAGCGTGTGCGGCGTGAGCAGGCCCGAGGGGTCAACGGCCGTGGCCTCGAGGACGATCAGGCCCGTGCCCCCGCGGGCGCGCGCTTCGTGGTAGGCGACGAAGTCGTCCGTCGGGAGATGCTCGTGCACCAGCGTCGTCTGGTGCGCGGTCGAGACGATCCGGTTCGGGAGCTCGACGGGCCCGACGCGGAGCGGGCTGAGGAGCGCCTCAAGCACGCTCGAGCACGGCCCGCTCGTCGTCCGTGAGCGGCCGCGGACGGTGCTCCTCGTCGCAGGCCACGAGCACGGCCCTTGCCTCGGCCGCGATCTCGCCGCCCCGGAGGACGAGCTCCTCGAACGTGCGCACGCTCGACGTCCCCAGCGAGTCCAGGCGGATCCGCGCGGTGATCCGGTCGTCGCGCTGGGTCAGCTCACGGCGGAAGTCGATCTCGACGCGGGCGACGACGTAGCCGAGCGCGTCCTCGCCGACGGCGGCGATGAGCCACTCGTCCCGCACCTCCTCCAGATACGTGAGGAAGACGGCATGGTTGACGTGCCCGTACGGGTCGAGGTCGCGCCAGCGGATCTCGATCTCCTTCTCGTGCACGGTTGGCGTCGGGCCGCGGGCGGTGATAGTAACTCCGGCCGTGAGCGCAGGAGACGAGACACGCGTCGTCGTCGGCGACGACGGGTACGACCCGGAGCGCGTCCGCGTGCTCCTGGACGGGACGGGCGTGACGGTGAGCGAGGGTCGTGAGCCCTGGGGCGGCGACGACGTGGTCGCCCTGCTCGTCGGCACGGAGACGGAGGTGCGCGCGCCCGACCTCGACCGTCTGCCGGCGTTGCGGGTCGTGGCGACGTGCAGCGTCGGCTTCGACCACGTGGACGTCGAGGAGGCCGAACGGCGCGGCGTCTGGGTCTGCAGCGTCCCCGACTACTGCGTCGAGGAGGTCGCCGACCATGCGCTCGCGCTCGTCCTCACGCTCCTCCGGGGCGTGGTCGTGCTCGACCGTGAGGTGCGGGCCGGCGGCTGGAACTGGAAGGCCGCAGGCGAGCTTCGCCGGATCCGCGGCTCGCGCCTGGGCGTCGTCGGCCTCGGGCGCACCGGGCGCGCGCTCGTCGAGCGCGCGGCCGCGCTCGGCTTCGAGGTCTGGGGGACGGACCCGGCGCTCTCCGACGAGCAGATCGTGGCCGCGGGGGCCCGGCCTGCTCCCCTCGACGAGCTCCTGGCCGCCTGCCACGCGGTGTCGCTTCACGTTGCCCTGACGCCCGAGACCGAAGCGCTTATCGGCGAGGCCGAGCTCGCGCTCATGCCCGAGGGCGCGGTGCTGGTCGACACGGCCCGGTCGCAGCTGATCGACCTGGACGCGCTGCGGAGGGCGCTCGAGAGCGGGCGCCTGGGCGGCGCCGCCCTCGACGTGATCCCGGTCGAGCCGCCGACGGCCGAGCATCCGGCGCCCGCCTGGCCCCGCCTCGTGGTGACGCCGCACGTCGCCTGGTACAGCGCCGAGGCCGACGAGGCCTGCCACACGCGGCCCGTGCTCTCGGTGCGTGCCGTGCTGGAGGGCAGGGCGCCCGACGGGGCGGTGAACAGCCCGTGATCGCCCTCGTCACCGGCGGTGGGACCGGGATCGGCCGCGCGACCGCGCTCGAGCTCGCTCGGACGGGCGCGTCGGTGGTGATCTGCGGCCGCCGGCCGGAGCCGCTGCAGGAGGCCCGCTGGGCCGTGGAGGCGCTCGGCGCCGAGTGCCTGTCCGTTCCGACCGACGTCCGCGAGCCGGAGCAGGTGGAGGCCCTCGTGGACTCCGCGCTCGATCGCTTCGGTCGCATCGACGTGCTCGTCAACAACGCCGGCGGGCAGTTCATCGCCCCGGCCGAGGAGATCTCGCTGAAGGGTTGGCGCGCGGTGCACCGGCTGGCGGTGGACGCTGTCTGGGACGTGACGCGCGCGGTGGCGACGCGCTCGATGATCCCGAACCGGAGCGGCGTCGTCGTCTTCGTGGGCTTCAGTCCCCGTCGCGGGATCCCCGGCTTCGCCCACGCCGCAGCCGCGCGCGCCGCCGTCGAGAACCTGGCCGCGAGCCTCGCCGGCGAGTGGAGCCGCTACGGGATCCGAGCCGTCTGCGTCGCCCCGGGAACGATCCTCACCGAGGGGCTCGAGGGCTACGGCACCGAGCAGATCGCGGCCTGGGAGCGGTCGATCCCGGCCGGGCGGCTGGGGACGCCCGAGGACGTCGCCGCCGTGATCGCCTTCCTGGCCTCGCCGGCCGCCTCCTACGTCACCGGGACGACGGTCGTCGTCGACGGCGGGGCGGACGCCTGGGGCCACGCCGAGCCTCCGCCGCAAGGGGCCGAGTAGCAGTGCCGACCGTCGTCAGGCTTTCCACCACCCCGGTCAAGAGCCTGCTGCTGCACCACCCCGACGAGATTCTGCTGGAGCCCTTCGGCGCGGCCGCCGACCGCCGCTTCTACCTGATCCGGGAGGACGGGCGGCTCCTGGCGGGCCTCCACCACGGCCCCCTGGCCCTCGTTCGCGCCGATTGGGACCCCGGGCCGGACCGGTTGACGCTGACCTTCCCCGACGGCGAGGTCGTCGAGGGCGACGTCCGTGTCTCGGAGCAGGTGCTGACGGACTTCTGGGGCCATCGCGTCGAAGGTCGGGTCGTGGACGGGCCCTGGGCCGACGCCCTGTCGCTGTTCGCCGGGAAGCAGGTCCGGCTGGTCAAGGCGGACACGCCGGCCGGGGCCGTGGACGTCGAGCCCGTCACGCTGGTCTCCTCGGAGTCGATCGCCGAGCTGGCCCGGCGGGCGGGCCTCGGCTCGGTCGATGGCCGCCGATTCCGGATGCTGCTCGAGATCGAGGGCTGCGCGCCCCACGAGGAGGACACCTGGGCGGGCCGGATCGTGCGCCTCGGGGAGGCGGTCGTCGAGATCGGCGGGCCGGTTCCGCGCTGCGCGACGACGACCCGCGACCCGAGCACGGGAGTGCGCGACTTCGACACCCTCCGGGAAATCGCGGCGTACCGCGGCAAGCGCGACGGCAAGAAGATCGACTTCGGGGTCTACGCCCAGGTGGTCCAGCCCGGGCCGCGTCCGCGTGGGCGACCGGCTCGAGCCCGGCGAAGGGCCCAAGTAAAGACTGTTACTTGGGCTCGGTCTTCTTGCGGGTGCTGAAGGCTTCGCCGGCCGCCTTGGCCTCGTCCGTCTGCGCCAGGGCAGCGTAGGCGAGACGCTCGATCAGGACTCCCGCCTCCCGGCCCGATTCGGCGATCGCGTTCGCAGCCTGCTTCGCCGCCGAGGCTGCCAGCGGCGGCAGGGCAGCGACCTGCTGGGCGAGCTCGAGGGCACGGGGCAGTGCCTGGCCCTCGGCAGCGAGCTCGGTGACCACGCCCAGGCGATAGGCCTCGGCAGCGTCGACCCGCGGCCGCAGCAGCATCAGCTCCTTCGCCCGGGCGGGGCCGACGACCCGGACGAGGCGGTAGGTCCCGCCGGAGCTCGGCACGATGCCGAGCTCGACCTCGGGCAGCCCGAAGACGGCGGTCTCGTCGGCCACGCGGAAGTCGGTGGCGAGTGCGAGCTCGAAGCCCGCGCCCAGACACCAGCCCGAGATCGCGCTGAAGGTCGGCTGCGGCAGCGACGCGATCTGCTCGTAGACGTCGCCGGTGTCCCGGTAGTACGCGTCGATCCCGGCCGGGCCCTCGTCGCGCTCCTCGAGCAGGTCGGCGCCGGCGGAGAATGCCCGCTCGTCTCCTGCGAACACGACGCAGCGGCTCTCCCGCACCTCCGGCCCGGCGAGGGCGTCCAGCATGGCCCGCTCGACGCCGCTCGAGATCGCGTTCAGCTTGTCCGGCCGCTGGAAGGTGAGGACGCAGACGTCGCCCTCGCGCCGTACGTCGAGCAGCCCCTCAGGCATGCGCGGGCACCGGGCGCTCGCGAACGAAGGGGAGCGGGATCGCCGGATTCTCGCTGTCGATCTCCCGGGCCAGGCGGTGGCCGTCGAAGATCGCGTCGGCGATCAACTGGGGCGCCACGCAGTCGCCGATCCGGTAGACGGCCTCGATCCCCTCGGCCGCCAGGCGCTCCTCGTCGGCGCTGAGCTCCAGGTAGAGCGCCTCGTGGGAGACCCGCTGCGTCACGAGCACGACCGCGTCCGCTTCGAGCTGGAACGGCTCGTCGAACTCGTCGGTGCCCGCGGCGAGGCCCGGCTCGACCCGGTCGACTGTGATGCCCCGATGCATGGCCACGTCCAGCTCGTGCAGCCGCCGCTTGAGGAAGACCTGCTCGAGCGTCTCGTCGGAGAAAGGGGATACGTCCTCCAGCGAGGTGACGAAGTCGACGCGGAAGCCGTCGACGGCGAGCTTCTCGGCGAGGTCCGGTCCCATGAAGTAGCCGTCGGAGTCGTAGACGACCACCCGCTTCCCGGTCGGCACCTTGCCCTCGACCATGATCTGCTCCGGGGTGAGGACGTGCGCGAGGGATGCGTCCGCGCCCGCGATCGGCTCGTGTGTCTCGCGGTTCAGGCCGACCGGCGACCAGTGGGCGCCCGTTGCCACGACGACGAGCTCGGCCCCGTACTCGCGCACGCCGTCGGCGTCGAGCCGCTTGCCGGTGATCAGCTGGACGTTGCGGAGCTTGTCCAGCTGGATGCGGCGCCAGTTGAGAACGCGCGCCCACTCGCCGCGCCCCGGCAGTTGCGGGATCCAGCGCATGATCCCGCCGATGTCGTCGCCGGCGTCCACCAGGTGCACCCGGCGGAAGCCGCGCTTGCCGAGCACGATCGCACACTCCATCCCCGCAGGACCGGCGCCCACTACCAGCACGTCGCGGTCGCGGTTCTCGGCCGGCTCGAAGCGCTCCGGGTGCCAGCCGCGGCGGAACTCCTCGCCGGCCGTGGCGTTCTGGGTGCAGCCGATGTTGCCGCCCGGATCCGACTTCGGGATGCAGATGTTGCAGCCGATGCACTCGCGGATCTCGTCCAGCCGCCCCTCCTCGATCTTGCGCGGGAGGAACGGGTCGGCGATCGAAGGGCGTGCCGCGCCGATCACATCCCAGGCGCCGCTGCGCACGATCTCCGCCATCTGGTCCGGGTCGGTCAGGCGCGCGACGCCGACGATCGGCTTGGCGGTCGCCTCGCGGACGTGCTTCGTCCACTCGAGCTGCCAGCCCTGCGGGAAGAAGCGCGAGGCGCCCGAGTCCTTCGACCACTCGGTCGCGGAGCCGATGGCCACGTCCCAGAGGTCGACGAGGTGGTCGGCCAGGCGCACGAACTCGAGCCCCTCGTCCAGGTCGACCCCGAACGGGCTGAGGGCGGCAACGGAGATCCGTGTCGCCACGGTGCAGTCGCCGTCGACGGCCTCCCGGGTCAGCTCGAGCAGCTCGAGCCAGAAGCGGGCGCGGTTTTCGAGCGAGCCGCCGTACTCGTCGGTACGCCGGTTGTAGAAGGGCGAGAGGAACTGCATGGGCAGGTAGCTGTGCGCGCCGTAGACGTAGACGATGTCGAAGCCCGCCTCTCGTGCCCGCCGCGCTGCGGCCGCCCAGTCGGCCTGGACGCGCTTGATGTCGTCGCGCTCCATCGCCTTCGGCGTCACGAGCAGGTAGTCGCTCGCGAGCTGGGAGGGCGCAATCGCGGGGAGCCGCCACTCGCGCCGCGGACAGTGCGCGCCGGAGTGGTGCAGCTCGACGCCGGCGAGGGCGCCGGCCTCGTGCACCTCGTCGCACATGAGCGAGAGCGCGCGCACGTCGCCGTCGTCCCACAGGCGCGCAGAGATGAACGGCGTCTCGTCCGAGTCGGGGCTGACCGCGCAGTACTCGGTGTTGACCGCCGCCCAGCCGCCCTCCGCCTTCGTGGCCCGGTGACGCGCCTGCCCGCCCGGCTTCTGGACGCCGAAGCCCGTGCAGTGCGGCACCTGGTAGAAGCGGTTCTTGAGGGTCTTCGGGCCGATCTGGAGCGGCTCGAAGAGGACCGCGTGGCGCGGGTCAGGCAGAGATCGCCTCGTGGACGAGCCGTTGGAAGTGCTGGATCAGGACCTCGCTCGAGGGCAGCAGGCGCCCGTGCGGGATCATCCCGGAGGAGAGCCCGATCTGCACGGAGGCGACGAGCGAGGCGTCCTCGGCGCCGACCTGGTTGGCGAACGCCATCATCTCGGCCGCGGTCTCGTCGGAGACCTCCTCGTAGAAGAAGTACTCCGTCGAGCCCACGCAGCGGCCGGGGCCGGCCGGCCGGGTGACGTCGACCGACATGTTCCCCGGCCCCGGGTCGATGTTGAGCGTGCAGTTCGGGAAGAGCATGTGGTACTGCGGCTGCATCACGTCGGCGTCTGCGAGGTAGGCGACCTTTCCGTTCCCCTTTGCGGATTCGCGCACGTGGCCGAACTGCATGAGGGCCAGCCCTTCCGCCTGGTACTCGTACTCGTCGGCGCCTGTGTCGATGACCTTGGCGAAGCCCGGATGGGCGACCGCGCAGTGGTAGCACTCGAGGTAGTTCTCGATCGCGACCTTCCAGTCGCACTCGATCTCCCAGTCGTTGCGGACGCGGAAGCGGAGGCGGTCGAGATCGACTCCGCTCTCGGCGACGATGCCGGGAAGCGGGCCGATCGCGTCCGCAAGGGGGGCGGCGCCGGGATCCGGGTTGACGAAGACGAGTGGCCCCCAGGCCTCGGTGGCCACCGGAAGCATCGAGAACCCTTGCTTGTCGAAGTCGGGCTCGCGCTCGGAGCGCGGGGCCTTGCGCAGCGTGCCGTCGAGGTCGTACGTCCACGCGTGGTACGGGCACTGCAGTGCTTTGCGGTTGCCCTCGCCCTCTGCGATCAGGTGGCCGCGGTGGCGGCAGACGTTGACGAACCCGCGCAGGACCCCCTCGAGGTCGCGGACGACCACGATCGGGATCTGCCCCGCGAAGCAGCTGAAGAAGTCGCCGGGATTCGTGACCCGGTCGGCGCGCCCGGCGTACTGCCAGGAGCGGGCGAAGATGCGCTCGTTCTCGAGCCGCTGGATCGCCGGGTCGGCGTACCAGCCCGCCGGGAGCGTCGCGCCGGCCGCGAGAGCGGCGCCGAGATCTGTCTCCATCCTCAAATTCTACGCGGTCAGATCCGAGGCCAGCTCTTCGAAGGCGGCGACGAAGACGTCGCAGTCCTCGAAGGAGTGGACGACCGAGAGCGTCCATTCCTCCTCGCGGCCGGGAGTCATGAAGACGCGGCGGTTCATGTTGTAGAGCCAGGCGAGGTCGGCGAGCTCGCCGTCCTGGTTCTCCTTGTAGGTCTCGTAGTCGACGATCTTCGTCGGCGAGAAGGTGACGCAGCCCTTGGCGCCGACGCCGACTGCGTAGCCGGGCAGGCGGTAGTCGTCGATCACCTTCTGGCAGCCCGCGAGGATGCGGTCGTTGAGCGCGTCGAGGTGCTCGTAGGCCTCGGGCGTCAGCACCTCGAGGAGGCTCGCTCGGGCCGCCGCCATGGCAAGCGGGTTTCCGTTGTAGGTGCCGACCTGGTAGACGCCGCCGTTCTCGACGACCTCGAAGACCTCCTCGGTGCCGCCGATGGCGCCCGTGGGGAGTCCCCCGCCGAGCGTCTTCGCCAGCGTCACCATGTCCGGCATGACGCCGAAGCGCTCGGTGGCGCCGCCCGGGGCGATGCAGAGGCCGGTCTTGACCTCGTCGAAGATGAGGATGATGTCGTGCTTCCGCGTCAGCTCGCGGACGGCCTCGAGGTAGCCGGGCTCGGGGAGCACGACCCCGAGGTTCATCATCGCCGCCTCCATGATCACGCAAGCGGGCTTGCGGCCTTCCTCGATCAGGCGCTCGATGCGCCGCTCCATCGCCGGCGCGTCGTTGAACGGCACCGGAATGGTCAGGTCCGCGACGACCTGCGGGATTCCTCCTCCGTACGGCAGCGACTCGAGGTCGTCGCGGAGGCCGATCCGGTCGTAGGGGACGCCGATCGAGACCATCACGTAGTCGTGATGGCCGTGGTAGGAGCCGAAGATCTTGACGATCGTGTCCCGGCCGGTCGCCGCCCGCGCGATCCGGATCGCGTCCATGGTCGCCTCGGAGCCCGAGTTGGTGTAGCGCCACTTGGGCAGGCCCCAGCGGCGGGCCAGCTCCTCCGCGACGACGATCCCGTCCTCGGTGGGCGCCGCGAAGTGCGTGCCGTGCGGATACCGCTCCGCGATCGCCTTGCCGATCGCCGGGTGCGCGTGGCCCTGCACCATCGAGCCGAAGCCGTTGTGGAAGTCGAGCAGCTCGTTCCCGTCGACGTCCCACACCTTCGCGCCGACCCCGCTCGCGAGGTAGATCGGCCACGGGTCGCGAACCTGGTACGAGGAGGCGACGCCGCCGGAGAGCGTCTTGCGGGCCCGCTCGTACATGACCCGCGACGCAGGGGTGCGCTCGTCGAGCTTGCGCTCCTCGCGCTCGGTCAGCTCGCGGATCCGCTCCCGGTCGATCTGGGTGAGGGTCGCCTCAGTTGCCATTGGAGTCGTTCTCCTCCTCTTCTTCCTCTTCTCTGGGGGTCTCGGCGACCGGCTGGTCGGAGACGGACGGCGCGAGCACGCGGAGCGCGTCCGACGGCAGATGAAGCGTAACTGCGGCGCCCTGCTCGTAGGCGAGCGGCGTCCCGTCGTTCGGGAGCACGACCTTGATCAGGCTGCCACCGAGGATGCGGACCCGGAGCTCGCGGAAGCTGCCCAGGAAGACCGCATGCTCGACGAGCCCGGGGAGCCGGTTTAGGCCGTCGCCCCCGGCCGGCTCGACGCCTACCCGCTCCGGGCGGATCATGGCCTTGACCTCGCCGCGGGTGTCGATCGCTCCCTGGCGGGCGCGCAGCGTCCGCTCGGCCACGTTGAGGTTGCAGCTGTCGCCGTCCTGCCCGGTCGCGTCGGCGGAGATCAGGTTCGAGACGCCGAGGAAGTCGGCGACGAAGAGGGTCTCCGGGTCCTCGTAGACGGCCTGTGGCGGCCCCGCCTGCTCGACGCGGCCGTTGTTCATGACGGCGATCCGGTCGCTCATCGTCAACGCTTCCTCCTGGTCGTGCGTGACGAAGATGAACGTGACGCCGACGTCCTCCTGGAGCGCCTTCAGCTCCACCTGGAGGTCCTTGCGCAGCCGGGCGTCCAGGGCGCCGAGCGGCTCGTCCAGGAGGAGCACCTGCGGCCTGAGGACGAGCGCGCGGGCGAGCGCGACGCGCTGCTGCTGGCCGCCGGAGAGCTCGCTGGGCTTGCGCTGCTCGAAACCGCCGAGCTGGACGAGCTCGAGCATCTCCCCGACCCGGCGCTTCCTCTCCTCCTTCGTGGCCTTGTGGTACTTGAGCCCGAAGGCGACGTTCTCCGCGACGGTCAGGTGCGGGAAGAGCGCGTAGCTCTGGAAGACGGTGTTGACGTTGCGCTTGTGCGGCGGCGTCTGGGCGACGTCGGCGCCGTCCAGCAGGATGTGCCCGCTCGTCGGACGCTCGAAGCCCGCGATCATGCGCAGGGTCGTCGTCTTGCCGCAGCCGGACGGGCCGACCATGGTGAAGAACTCGCCGGGCGGCATGTGCAGGTCGATGCCGTCGACCGCCGTGAAGTCGCCGAAGGCCTTGGTCAGCTCTTCGAGCCTGACCTCGCCGTGTTGCTCAGCGTTCAATTGCAACCTCTCCCAACGTGGCGGCTCCGGAGGCCTCGCCCGCGCCCGCGAAGTGCCGGTAGACGAGGAAGGCCAGCGCGACGGTCAGAAGCGTGATCATGAGCGTGATCGTGGCGAGCGCGTTCAGGGCCGGCGTCGGTGCGCCGCGCGCCGTCGAGTAGAGCAGCATCGAGACCGTGTTCGTGTCCGCGCCGGCCGAGAGGTACTGCGTGACCACGAAGTCGTCGATGGAGAGCGCGAAGACGACCCCGGCGCTCGCGATGATCGCCGGCGCAAGAAGCGGCAGGACGACTCGCGTCAGCCGCGACGTCAACGGCGCGCCGAGGTCGGCGGCGGCCTCCTCGAACTCGCGCCCGATGGACACGAGCCGGCCGCGGACGATCACGACCACGTAGGAGACTGCGAACGTCACCTGCCCGATCGCCTGGGCCGTCGTGCCCAGCCCCCACCCGTTGAAGATCTGCAGGAAGAGGAGGAGAAGCGCGACCCCCATGACCAGCTCCGGGGTGACGAGCGGGAGCAGCATGAGCGTGTTGACCGGGCCCCCTCCGAACCCCCGCCAGCGCTGGAGCCCGAGCGCGAGGGCGACGCCGAGCGGCACCGACACGAGGACGCAGAACACGGCGAGGAGCAGGGTGTGCTGAAGCGCCGAGAAGAGCGCGGGGTCCTCCCTGACGCTTCCCGGGGTGCCGCTGAACCAGCGCGTCGAGAAGCCCTGCCAGGTCGTGCGCGAGCGCCCGTCGTTGAAGGCAAAGAGCACGGCGATCGACACGGGCACGATCGACCAGAGGATGTAGAGCACGGTGACGAAGGGGAGGAAGCGCGGCTGGCCCCAGGGGTTTCGAAGCCAGTTCACTCCCTGTTCGCCTCCCGGCCGGCGCGCCGGGTGGCGCGCAGGTAGTAGAGCATGAGGATGAGCAGGATCGCGGCGAGCACGAGCGTGAGCACGGCGCCGACCGTTTTCTGCGACCCCTGGCGTGTGTACTGGTCGATCTGGTTCCCGATCATGGACGTCTTCGGTGACGCCGAGACGAGATCCTGCGTGTAGTAGTCGCCGAACATCGGCAGGGCGATTAGGACGACGCCGGCGAGGATCCCCGGCATCGAGAGCGGCAGGGTGACGCGCCGGAAGGCCTGGAACGGGCTGCCCCCGAGATCCCGCGCTGCCTCGATGTGGCGCTGGTCTATCCGGTCGAGCGCCGCGTAGAGCGGCAGGATCAGAAACGGGATGTAGCCGTAGATGAGCGCCATGATCACCGTCAGCGGTCGCCCCTCGAGCCAGCCACCCTCGTTCTCGAGCAGGTGGAGGTGGATGAACAGCTGGTCGATCGACGTGTAGTGGAGCACCTTCGTCCCCCAGCCCTCCGGCGAGAGCAGGTTGATCCACGCCAGCATCCGCATCAGATAGTTGATCCACCACGGGAGCACGAGCAGCAGGAGGATGAGCCCGCGCCACTTGCCCGCATGGCGGGCCGCGTAGTACGCCACGGGGTAGCCGACGACGAGCGCGACCGCGATCGCGATCGCGACGTAGGCGAACGTGCGCAGGAAAAGCGTGAGGTACTGCCCGCCGTCCCGGATGTTCTGCAGCACCTCGGAGACGTAGCCGACGTTCCAGTCGAGCGGGTTCCAGATCGGCACCGGCTCGTTGAGGGTGTTCTGGTTCCCGAACGCGACGCAGACGACGGCGTAGAAGGCGACGAGGAAGAAGACCGAGAGCCACGCGACTCCCGGGAGCGAGAGGAACCGCCATGTCCAACGGGATTCCACGTCTGCCTAGCCGGCCCTGAACTGCGACCAGGCCTCGTCCCAGAGGCGCTCGCCCTCGACCGTCAGCTGGAGCAGCTCCTGGTTGGCGAGGAACTGATCCGGGCGGGTGACGGCGGCTGCGAGGGTCTCCGGGATCACCCCGTCCGCGACGAGCGACTCGGCGTCGATGCCGTTCTGCGGCGGCACGTAGCCGGTGAACACCGTGAAGTTCTCGTAGGCGATCGTCTCCTCCATCATGAAGTTGAGGAAGAGGTGGGCGAGAACCGGGCTCTCTGCGGCCTTCGTGACCGCGAGGAAGTCGTTCTGCACGACGCCTCCGGCCTCCGGCCACCAGTAGGAGAGGACGTCCGGCGGAACGCCGGGGGGCATGTAGTAGAACGCGCCGGAGAGCAGGTCGCCCGACCAGGACAGGTGCAGCACCGTCGACCCCTCAGGCAGGGTCTGGTAGTCCGTGATCGTCACCTTGATGTTGCAGATCTCGGTTAGCTGCTCGAGGTCTTTGCCCGCCTTGGCGACGATCTCGGGATCCTCGGTGTTGAGGTCGACGATCGTCCCGGCGGTCATCGCGTCGCGTTGCATCGGCATGGCGAGGCCGTCCCGCTTGTCGTCGAGGAGGCCCACCTTCCCCCTCCACTGCTCCGACTCCCAGAAGATGTCCCAGGGGACGTCCAGCTTCGGGATGTCCACGGAGATCACGTCGTTGCGCCACCCGATTCCGTCCGACCAGACGACGTAGGGAACGGTGTAGCGCGACTCGAGGTCGTAGAACGGCTCGGTGAGCTCCGGCCAGATGTTCTTCGCGAGGTTCGGGAGGTACGTGTGGTTCAGCGGCTGCAGGAGCTGCAGCGCCATCAGGTTGACGATGTTCGCGCCGGAGAGCCCGATGATGACGTCGTAGTCGACCGCGCCGGATTGGAGCTTCGCGATCGCCTCGTCGGCCGCGTTGTACGTGGCCACTTCGACCTTGCAGTCGTAGCGCTTCTCGAAGCGGCGCAGCAGCGCGGGATAGATGTAGTCCGGGTAGTTGAAGAGGCGGAGCGTGCTGCCCGTCTCCGGCGGGAGCCCGTCAGCGATCGGCTGGTTGTCCTCGACGATCGCCCAGGTGACGCTGTTGTCGGTGCGCGGCAGCGGGAGCCCGCCCGGGCCGACGGGCTTCGGGACGACGAGCGGCGAGCCGCCGCCCTCGGTCTCGCAGCCGACGCCGACCGGCTCCGTCGTGTTCTCACAGGCGGCCAGCCCACCGGCCACGCCGACGCCGGCAGCGGCCACGGCGGCGCCGCGGAGCAGCTGTCCTCGGGTCAGCCCAGTTCGGTCCTTCGGATGGGGCATGCCAGGCGGAAGAAACATTGAACGCTTCCTCCGCCGGCAAAGTCAAGCGGCAGGCGTCCCCGCTTCCGTCAATTTGCCCCGCAAGTCAGCCACTTCTGCGGCCACGCGCTCCATCAGCGGCACCGGCCCGGTCGTGATCCGGACGAAGCCGGCGAGGCCGAACTCGCTGCCCGCGCGCACGAGAAAGCCGCGGCGGGCCAGGCCTTCGGTGAGGGCGACGTCGTCCACGCCCACGTCGACGAGCAGGAAGTTCGCCTGCGACGGGTAGGGCTGAGCGCCGGCCTCGCGGAGCCTCTCGGCGAGCCGCTCGCGGCCCGCCTCGTTGGCGAGCCTGCGCGTATCGACGAGGTGCGGGTGGAGCAGGCTGGCGCGCCCGGCGGCCAGCGCGGCCCGGTTGACGTTGAAGGGCTCCAGGACGACGTCGATCAGGCTGGCGAGCGGCCCGTCCACGACCGCGTAGCCGAGGCGGAGGCCGGCGAGCCCGAAGATCTTGGAGAACGTGCGCATGACGACCACGGGGAGGCCGGCCTCGACGTCCCGGAGCCGGTCGAGCCGCACCTCGGGGTCGACGTACTCGACGTAGGCCTCGTCGACGACGATCGCGCAGCGGTCGGGGACGCCCTCGAGGAGCCGCTCCCACTCCTCGCGCGTCACGAGGGAGCCCGTCGGGTTGTTCGGGTCGCAGAGCCAGACCAGGCGCGCGTCGTGTCTCGCGCGCCGCCGCGGCGAGGGCGTCGACGTCGTGGCGGAGGTCGCGGCTGGGCACCTCGACGACGCGCGCGCCGGCGGCGGCGCTGGTAGTGGCGTACAGCCCGTAGGTCGGCGTCGTCTGGACGACCACGTCGCCCGGCTGGAGGAAGGCGTGGACGACCGTGGCGATGAGCGCCTGGATCCCATGGCTCGGAACAATCCGGTCGGATCTCGTCCCGATCCACCCGGCCACGCTCTCACGCAGGCCCGAGTACGCCTCCGCCGGGTAGATCCAGGCGCGCTCGAGCTCGGCGGCGACGGCCTCCTCGACTCCGGGGAACGGGCCTTCGAGGCCTTCGTTCCAGTTCAGCTTGATGATCTCGTCGAGGCCGTACGCCTCCTTCAGCTCCTCCAGGCTCGCACCCGGCCGGTACGGCTCGAGGCCGATCAGCGACGGCCGAACGATCCTGCTCCAGTCGGTCATCGCCACATCTCCAGGAAGGTCGGGACATGGACGACGGCAGGGCCGTCCTCGGCGAAGGCCGCTTCCAGGGCCTCGCCCAGCTCCTCCGGCTGCACCGAGACGACCGGGACGCCGAAGGCCTCGACGAGCGCGCGAAAGTCGGGCTCGAGGAGGTCGACGCTGGTGGTCTCCCCGAACTGGTCGCGCTGGTACTCGCGCAGGATCCCGTAGCCGCCGTCGTCGACGAGGAGGAGCTTGGCGCCGAGCTCATGCTGGCGCGCGGCGGCCAGCTCGGCGATCCCGTAGTTGAAGCCCCCGTCGCCGACGATCGCGAGCGCCTGCCGGCCCGGAGCAGCGACGGAGGCGCCGAGCGCTGCCGGCCAGGCGTAGCCGAGCGTTCCCGAGCCGAGTGGGTAGAGGAAGGTACGCGGCTCGTAGGCCGGGAAGTGCGCCGCGGCCCAGTAGGCCAGGATGGTCATGTCCCACGTGGTCACGGCGTCGCGCGGGAGCGCCTCGCGCAGCGTTGCGAGGAGCCCGCGCTCGGTGTCGCGGCCCTGGCCGCGCAGCGCCTCCGAGATGCGCTGCCTGAGGGCCTCCACCCGTGAGGGCCCGTCCTCGCGCGGCGGGCCCGGCAGCCGCTCGGCGAGGGCGGCGAGCACCGCCCCGGCGTCCCCGACGAGGCCGAGCGCCTCGTAGGTCGCCCCGATCCGGCGCGGGTCGGCGTCGACGTGGATCAGCCGGCCGGAGAGCCGCAGCGCGTACTGCCCGGTCGTCTCCGCGCCGAGCTCGGTGCCGACGGCGAGGAGGACGTCGGCGCTCCCGACGAGCTCCCGGAAGGCCGCCTCGTCGGTGGCCGTCCCGACGGCGAGCGGGTCGTCCTCGGGAAACGCGCCCTTGCCCATGTAGGTCGTCGCGACGGGCGCGCCGAGCCGCTCCGCGACCGTGCGCAGCTCCTCCCAGGCGCCGGAGCGGAGCACGCCGCCCCCCGCCCAGACGACCGGGGCCACGGCGCCGGCGAGCAGGCGTGCCGCCTCGTCGAGCAGGTCCTCGGGGGGAAGCGGGAGCACCTCCGGCGCGCTGTCGAGCTCTCCGACCGGGGCGTCGGTCTCTCCTGCCAGCACGTCGACGGGGATCTCGACGAAGACCGGCCCGCTCGGCGCCGTCAGCGCCCGCCGCCAGCCCTCCGCGAGCAGCAGCGGGATCTCCTCGGCGCTCTCCGCGCGGGCGGCCCACTTGACCACCGGCTCGAACGAGGCCTTCTGGTCGGCCAGCTCGTGCAGGAACCCGCGGCCGGCGCCGATCAGGTCGCGCGGTATCTGGCTGGCGATCGCCACGACCGGGACGTGCGCGCTCGCCGCCTCCATCAGCGCGGCCAGCGAGATGAGCGCGCCCGGGCCGGTGGAGAGAAGGAGCGGCGCGGGCCGCCCGCTCGTCCGCGCGTAGCCGTCCGCCGCGAAGCCTGCCGACAGCTCGGTGCGCAGCCCGATCGCCTTGATCGAGCTCGTGCGCAGGCCGTCCCAGATGGCGAGCGCGTGGATGCCCGGGACGCCGAAAGCGACCTCGGCGCCGAGCGTCTCGAGGCTTTCCGCAACCAGGCGGCCGCCGGTACGCGCTTTGACCGTCTGGGCCATAGCAGCGATCCTATCCAGGCCCATGCCGCGCGATCCCCGCCACGACATCCTCTTCGAGCCGGTCCGGATCGGCCCGAAGACGCTCAGGAACCGCTTCTACCAGGTGCCGCACTGCACCGGCTTCGGGAGCGAGAAGCCGAGGTCGCAGGCGCGCTTCCGCGGCGATGAAGGCCGAAGGAGGCTGGGCTGCGGTCTGCACCGAGGACGCGCTCGTCAGCCCCGACTCCGACTACTGGCCCGTCGTCTCCCAGCGCGTGTGGGACGACGACGACGCGCGCAACCTCGCGCTGATGGCGGAGGAGGCACACCAGCACGGCTCGCTCGCCGGGCGTCGAGCTGACGCACGGGGGCGCTCACGGAACCACCCGCGAGTCGCGCTGGCCGGCGATCGCCCCGTCGCAGCTCGCGAGCGACTACTACTCCGCCGTCGTGCCGAAGGCGATGGAGCATGACGACATCCGCCGCGTTCGCGCGGACTGGGTCCGGGCCGCGAGGCTCGTGCGCGACGCCGGCTTCGACATCGTCTACGTCTACGGCGGGCACTCGTACCTGCCGCTGCAGTTCCTCTCGCCCTTCTACAACAAGCGCACGGACTCGTACGGCGGCTCGCTCGAGAACCGCGCGCGCTTCTGGCTGGAGACGCTCGAGGCCGTGCGCGAGGCGGTGGGGGACGACTGCGCGATCGCGGTTCGTTTCTGCGTGGAGGCGCTCGGGCCGGCCGGCGTCGAGCTGGAGGAAGGGCTCGGCTTCGTCCGCCTCGCCGACCACCTCGTCGATCTCTGGGACGTGAACGTCGGGTCGATCAGCCGAGTGGTCGAAGGACTCCGGCCCGTCGCGCTTCTTCCCCGAGGGCTACCAGCTCGAGTGGACCGGCCGCGTGCGCGAGGCAACGGCGAAGCCGATCGTCGGCGTCGGGCGGCTGACGAACCCCGACCGGATGGCCGAGATCATCCGCTCGCGGCGCGTGGGACCTGATCGGCGCCGCGCGGCCGTCGATCGCCGACCCGTTCCTCCCGAAGAAGGTCGAGGAGGGCCGCTACGGCGAGGTGCGGGAGTGCATCGGCTGCAACGTCTGCGTGCTGAAGGCCGAGGAGGGAAACCACATCGGCTGCACCCAGAACGCCACCGCGGGCGAGGAGTACCGGCGCGGCTGGCACCCGGAGCGTTTCGAGCCTGCCGAGAACCGCGACCGCGACGTCCTCGTCGTCGGCGCCGGGCCGGCGGGGATGGAGTGCGCGATCGTCCTCGGCAAGCGCGGCTTCCGTCGCGTGCACCTCGTCGAGGCGGAGGCGGAGATCGGCGGGGTCACGCGCTGGATCCCACGGCTTCCCGGGCTCGGCGAATGGGGCCGCGTCCTCAACTGGCGCACGCGTCCAGCTGGACAAGCTGCGGAACGTCGAGGTGCGGACGGGCGTGCGGCTCTCGGCGCAGGACGTGCGCGAGTACGGGGCCGAGCTCGTCGTCGTCGCCACCGGGGCTCGCTGGGCCGGGAACGGGGTCAACTTCCTCACGCACGAGCCGATCGAGGGCGCCGACGCCTCGCTTCCGCACGTGCTCACGCCCGAGCAGATCATGGTCGAGGGCAAGACGCCGCCCGGGGAGCGCGTGCTCGTCTTCGACGCCGACGGCTACTTCATGGCCGCCGGGCTCGCCGAGAAGCTCGCCGGCGACGGGCTCGCGGTCGAGATCGTCACTCCGCACGAGCGGATCGCCCCGGTCTGCGACGAGACGCTCGAGGGCCCGCTGCTGCGGGAGCACCTCCACAAGCTCGGCATCCGCTGGCGCGCGGGTGCCATGGTGACCGGGATCGAGCCGGGTCGTGTGAGGGCGAGCACGAGTTCGGCGAGCCGTTCGAGCTGGAGGCAGACGCCGTCGTCCTCGTCACGCAGCGGCTCTCGAACGAGGAGCTCTACCTCGAGCTGAAGGCCGACGCCGATGCGCTGCGCCGAGGAGGGGATCGAGGCGCTCTATCGGATCGGGGACTGCGTGGCGCCGCGGATCATCGCGGAGGCGATCTTCGACGGGCACCGGCTCGCGCGCGAGATCGACTCCGAGAACCCGGCGATCCCGCTTCCGTACAGGCGCGAACGGCTGGTCCTCGAGTCGGTGATCAGCTCGTAGTGGCGAAGGTCCGGACCGACTTCCCCCGGCGGGTCCGGGAGATCGAGCACACCTGGCTGCACCTCTCGGACGGGACGCGCCTGGCGGCACGCATCTGGCTTCCGGAAGACGCCGAGGACGACCCGGTGCCGGCGATCGTCGAGTACCTCCCGTACCGGAAGGTGGACGGCACGGCCGTCCGGGACTCGCAGCGCCAGCCGTATGTCGCGGGCTTCGGCTACGCGGCCGTCCGGATCGACATGCGCGGCACGGGCGAGAGCGACGGCATCCTTGCCGACGAGTACACCGAGCAGGAGCAGGCCGACGCTCTGGAGATCCTGGAGTGGATCCGGGCCCAGCCCTGGTGCGACGGGAACCTCGGCGTCTGGGGCATCTCCTGGGGCGGCTTCAACGCGCTCCAGATCGCAGCGCTCCGCCCGCCGGGGCTCGGGGCGATCATGACCATGTGCTCGACGGACGACCGCTACGCGGACGACGTCCACTACCGCGGCGGCTGCGTCCTCGCGCTCGACATGGTCCACTGGGCCTCCTCGATGCTGACCTGGAACGCCCGGCCGCCCGACCCGCGGCTCTACGGCGACGGCTGGCGCGAGGCCTGGCTCGAGCGGCTCGAGACGCTCACCCCGTGGATCGGGCACTGGCTCGGCCACCAGCGGCGGGACGCCTACTGGAAGCACGGCTCGGTCAGCGAGGACTACGCGGCGATCCAGTGCCCGGTGTACGCCGTCGGCGGCTTCGTCGACGGGTACACCAATGCCGTCCCGCGCCTGCTTGCCGGGCTCTCCGGGCCGCGGAAGGGGATCATCGGGCCCTGGGCACACGTCTTTCCCGAGGACGCCCTGCCCGGGCCGTCGATCGGATTCCTCCAGGAGACCGTGCGCTGGTTCGACCACTGGCTGAAGGGCATCGACACCGGAGTCATGGACGAGCCGATGCTGCGCGTGTGGATGCAGGAGTCGGTCGAGCCGCAGCCGAGCTACGACGTGCGGCCCGGGCGCTGGGTGGCTGAGGACGCCTGGCCGTCGCCCCGCATCGGGACCCGCGTGTGGGAGCTGCCTGTGGAGGAGCCGCGCGCCATCCTCGGCGTCCAGACCTGCGGGACCGAGGCGGGCGTCTGGTGCGCCGAGGGCCAGTCCGCCGATCTCGCCGGCGACCAGCGCGCCGACGACGCGCTCTCGCTCACGTTCGACTCGGAGCCGCTCGCCGAGCCCCTGGAGATCCTCGGCTTCCCGGAGGCCGTGCTGGAGCTCGCCGTCGACCGGCCCGCCGCTCTCGTCGCCGTGCGCCTCTGCGACGTCTTTCCGGACGGCACGTCGGCGCTCGTGACGCGCGGCGTCCTCAACCTCACGCATCGCGACAGCCACGAGCACGCCACGCCCCTGGAGCCTGGGCGCCGCTACGAGGTCCGCGTGCCGCTCGACGTGATGGCGTACTCGGTTCCGGCGGGCCATCGGCTGCGCCTCGCCGTCTCGCCGACCTACTGGCCCTGGGCCTGGCCGTCGCCGGAGCCGGTCACCCTGACGGTCGACGCCGGCCGGCTGGAGCTGCCGGAGCGCGTGCCCCGGGCCGAGGATGCGGAGCTACCCGAGTTCGGCGAGCCGGAATCCTCGGCGAAGCTCGCGATCGAGGCGGTCGCCGGGTCGCCGCAGGGCCGCTCGATCCGCCGCGAGCTCGCGACCGGCCTCGTCGAGCAGGTCTTCGACTGGGACCTCGGTGGCTCACAGCGTCTCGTCGACATCGACCTGGAGACCTCCGACACGAGCCACACCGTCTACTCGATCCGCGAGGGCGACCCGCTCTCCGCCGAGGTGCGCTTCCATGCCGCATCCGGCATGGGCCGCGGCGACTGGAGCATGCGCTCGGAGGTGACGAGCGCGATGACGTCGGACCTGGAGGCCTTTCACGTGACGACGCTCCTGGAGGTCTACGAGCGCAGCGCGCGGATCTTCGCGCGGACGTGGACGCACCGCTTCCCGCGTGACGGTGTCTAGGAGGGTTTGGCGGAATGTCGCTCGCGGCGGCACAGCCGTAATTCGCCAAACCCTCCTAGGGAAGCCGGTAGTACCGCTCGCCGGTGAAGTCGACCACCAGCGCGCGGCCGTCGACCAGCGCGTCGAAGCGCATGCGCTCCGGCGACCACTCGTCGCCGACGCGGAAGCTCCCGTCCGGGAGCGGCTCGAGCGTCAGCTCCAGGCCCCATGGGAAGATCACGATCAGCTCGTCGGCGCGCTGGACTATGCGGAAGTTCGAGTACCAGGGGTTGTAGCCGCGGTAATGCCCTGGGTAGGCCTTCCACTCCCCGGGAGGAGCAGGAGCCGCGACTGCCGCGACCCCCTCACGCCGGTAGACGTCGCCTCCGTGTACAGCGTCCACCACCCGGTCGTCCTCGCGGCGGAAGCGGAGGAAGTAGAGGGAAAGGTCAGGGCGCTCGGCAAGGAAGCGATCGCGGCGCCGGGGCTCGAGCGGCTCGCCGTCGAGGAGGAGGTGGTCGCCCTCGGCGCTGACCGCGAACCGGCCGGCCTCGCCTACGTAGACGCCCGCGTAGTCCGCCGCGTCCTCGACGGACAGCGGATCACGGACACGAGGTGGTACGGCGTCGCGGTAGAGGTCGAGGATCGCCTCGGCGATTCCTTCCGTGAGGTCCTGCTCGTCGATCGCGTTCACGCCCACGGCGACCCCCAGCCCGGATTCGAGGTCGCCCAGCATCGTCGTCCCGAACCCCGGCATCGAGCCGCCGTGTCGGATCTCCCGCCCCCGGAGCTCGAGCCCGTAGCCGTACCACCAGCCGTCGTCTGCCTCGATCGCCGCCGTGGTCATCCGCTCGAACGAGCTCGCAGCGATGAGGTCTCGACCCCCGTTCAGCAGCGCGCGAAGGAAGGTCGCCAGGTCCTCGATCGTCGCGGCCTGTGAGCCGTCCCCTGTTCCCGTCTCGAGCCAGGTCGCAGGCACCCAGGGATCAGTGCGCCGCGGCGGGCGGTCGTCGTACCGCCGCTCGTAGCCGACGGCGAGCCGGTGACGCCCTTCGTGCGTGATCGCGGGGTCGGTGGCCTCCAGCCCGAGGGGCTCCAGGATGCGCTCGCGGAGAACCTCTGCATACGGCATCCCCGTCAGATCCTCGAGGACGAACCCGAGCGCACGGTAGGCGACGTTCGAGTAGAGGTAGCGGCTCCCCGGGGGGAAGCCGACCTCGGTCTCCCGCAGCGCCCAGACGTCGTAGCGCGAGTTCGAGCTCAGGTCGGCGCCCACCATCAGCCCGCTCGTGTGCGTCAGCAGGTGGTGGATCGTGATCGGCGCGTGTTCGGACTGAACCTCGAACCAGGGGAGATACCGCGTCACGGGCGCGTCGAGGTCGATCTCGCCCTGCTCGTGCAGCTGGAGCACCGCGACGGCGGTGAACGTCTTCCCGATCGAGCCCAGCTCGAAGTACGTCTCGCGGGTCACCGGGGTTCCGGCGTCGAGGTTGGCCAGCCCGAACGTCTCCGACGCGACGATCCCGTTCCTGTCGGTCACCGCCAGCGAGAAGCCGGGGAAGCCCTGCACCGCGAGCTGCTCCTCGACGTAGGCTCGAAGGGCTTCGGCGGACACGATGGAGACGATCCTAGGAGGATTTGGCCGATACTGTGGGCGCGTGATCGACTGCGACATCCATCCGCAGGTCGGCGACCCCGAGGAGCTGCTCGCCTTCGTGGATCCTGCGCAGCGCGATTGGTTCCGCGCCCAGGGGCCGTCGCTCGGGCTCCCGGGCTACCACTGGTCGCATCCGTCCTCCTGGTTCCGGCAGGACATCGACCAGAACGGGCATCCGCCGGCTTCCGACGTCGAGTCGGTGCGGCGCGAGCTGCTCGACCCGGGCGCGACGGACGTCGGCGTCCTCAACGGTGACGACGCCGTGCTCGTCTCCCTGATGCCGAGCCCGTACCGCGCGGCCGAGCTGGCGCGGGCGCACAACGAGTGGCTCCGCGAGCGCTGGCTCGACGCCGACCCGCGGCTGCGGGCGTCCATCCTCTGCCCGGCGCAGGATCCGCAGGCGGCGGCGGCCGAGATCCACCGGGCGGCGGCGGACGAGCGCTTCGTCCAGGTGCTCCTCTGCGGCGGCGCCGACCGGCCCTACGGCGAGCCGCGCTACCTGCCGATCTTCGAGGCCGCAGCCGAGCACGGGCTTCCCGTGGCGATCCACTCGGGCGGGGAGGGCATGGGCATCGCCGCCCCGCCCGGCGGCGCCGGTCCCGTCACCTTCTACATCGAGTGGCACACGCTCGGCTCGGCCGGAAGCATCATGTCCCACCTCGTCTCGCTGCTCTGCCACGGGACGTTCGAGCGCCTGCCGACCCTGAAGGTGCTGTTGATCGAGGGCGGTATCGCCTGGCTCCCGGGCATTCTCTGGCGGCTCGATACGAACTGGCGCGCGCTCCGGAGCGAGGTGCCGTGGCTCGAGCGCAAGCCGAGCGAGGTCGCCCGTGACCACGTCCGCTTCTCCACGCAGCCGCTCGAGCACACGGACGGCCGCGACGACCTCCTCTTCGAGATGCTGGAAGCGGCCGGCGCGCCCGACAATCTCTGCTTCGCCTCCGACTACCCTCACTGGGACTTCGACGACCCGGGCTTCATGCTCAACCGCCTGCCCGAGGCCTGGCGGGCGAAGGTGCTCCACGAGAACGCCGCCGAGCTCTACGGAGCGCGGCTCGGCCTTCCCGCCGTTGGCTGAGTGGGTGGACGTCGGCGGCCTCGCCGACCTCGAGCGCGACGGGCGCCTCGTCGCCCGGGTGAACGGCCGCGAGGTCGGCGTCGTGTCCGAGCCGGACGGCTCCCTGCACGGGATCCGGAACCGCTGCCCGCATCACGGCGGTCCGCTCTGCCTCGGCCGTGTGGGCGAACGGGTCGAGGGCGAGCCCGGCGTCTACGAGCTCACGGGACGGCGCAGCCTGCGCTGTCCGTGGCACGGCTGGGAGTTCGACCTCGTGACCGGGGTCTGCCTCGACGAGCCGACGCTGCGGACGGCCGTGTATCCGGTGCGGGTCGAGGGCGGCCGGGTCCTCGTCCAGGCCTGAGCTCCAGCCCCATATGCAGCCTGGCGTCATGCACATGAGCATACATCGTGTATGCCATACTGCATAAGGCAATGACGCATACGAATCCCTTCACCTTCGGCGCCCTCGCGCTCGACCGTGCCTTCACCGACCGGGAGGCCGAGATCCGCGAGCTCGTCAGCGACATGCAGAACGGCCAGGACGTCCTCGTCTACGCGCCCCGGCGCTACGGGAAGTCGTCGCTCGTCCTCCGGGCCGGGCAACGGGCCATTCGCAAGGGGATCCTCGTCGGCTACTGCGACCTGATGCGGACGCCGACGAAGGAGCGCTTCGCGGCCGCCCTCGCCAAGACGATCCACAGCGACCTCGAGACGGCCGCCGGGCAGGCGATCGAGCGCGCGACGCGTCTCTTCCGGGGCCTCCGGATCACGCCGACGATGGAGGTCGACCCGATCGACGGAAGCCTCCGCTTCGTCTTCCACGCCGGCCGGCAGCGTGCGGCCATCGACGACACGATCGAGGCATTGCTGGCGCTCCCAGGACAGATCGCGGCCGAGCGCAAGCGCCGCGCCGTCCTCGTCTTCGACGAGTTTCAGGAGATCGTCACGCTCGACCGGCACTTCCCCAACCTCATGCGGGCCGTCTTCCAGGAGCAGCCCGAGGTCGGTCACGTCTACCTGGGGAGCAAGCGCCACGTCCTCGAGCGCATCTTCGAGGACGAGAACGAGCCCTTCTGGCGCAGCGCGAAGCGCCTCGAGATCGGCCCGATCGAGACCGCCGTGTTCGGCCGCTTCCTGCGGCGGCGCTTCGAGGAGACCGAGAAGGGCATCGACGACGAGGCGCTCCACCGGGTGCTGGAGGCGACGGGCGGCCACCCGTACAGCACGCAGGAGCTGGCGTACTTCCTCTGGGAGCTCGTCCCGACCGGTCACTTCGCCCGGCTCGGAGACGTCGAGGCTGCGGTCGGCCAGGTGCTCCGCTCGGAGCACAACCACTTCGCCAAGCTCTGGGACGACGCGCCGCACGCCCAGCGGCTCGTCATGCTGGCGCTCGCCGAGGAGCCGACGAGCTCGCTGTATGCGGCCGACTACGCGGAGCGCCGCGACCTCCCCCCGAAGCCCGCGCTCCAGCGCGCCGTCGGCGCACTGGTCTCGAAGGAGATCGTCGCCCGCGACGCGGGAAGGGCGTACCGGATCGTGGAGCCGTTCTTCGCCGACTGGCTCCGGAACGAGCAGGAGGCCCACGGCCTGGCCGACGAGCTCCGCGCCCGCTGAGCCTGAGCCTTGCCATACGCGGCACGGTCTAGTACCTTGTGGTGCATGGTAGACACCGCAGGACGGCAGGACGCCCTCCTCGCGCAGATGCGCCGCGGCACCCTGCAGTACTGCGTCCTCGCCCTGCTCGCCTCGGAGGAGCGGTACGGCTTCGACCTCGTGCGCGGGCTCGCCGAGGTGGACGGCATGGTCACGAGCGAGGGGACGATCTATCCGCTCCTCAGCCGCCTGCGCCGTGACGGGCTCGTGGACTCGAGCTGGCGCGAGTCGCCGTCCGGCCCGCCCCGCCGCTACTACCGCGCGACGAGTGCCGGAAGGGCGGCCCTCGAGGACTTCAGGCGGGAGTGGAGTCCCTTCCGCGACGCAGTCGACACATTTGTGGGAGGAAAGGACGAACGATGAAGCCCACCGCAGATCGCCTCGTGGACGACTATCTGAACCGGCTCGGCCGCGAGCTCTCCGACCTACCGAGGGCGCGGCGGCGCGAGCTGACCGACGAGATCGCCGAGCACATCGCCGAGGCCCGCGCCGGCCTGGAGGCGGAGAACGAGGTCGAGATCCGCAACCTGCTCGAGCGCCTGGGCGACCCGGCGGAGATCGCGGCTGAGGAACGTGCGCGCTCCGGGGCACGGCCACGCCGCGCCGGGCCGATCGAGATCTTCGCGCTGATCGGACTCCTGATCGGAGGCTTCCTGTTCGTCGTCGGTTGGTTCGTCGGGCTCGTGTTCCTCTGGGTCTCGGACGCGTGGACCACGGGCGAGAAGCTCGTCGGCACACTTCTCGTGCCCGGAGGCCTCGTGCCCGCTTTCCTCATCGGCACCGGTGCACTTGGCGGTTATTCGGAGACCTGCGCCGCCACGGGCGACCCGGCGACGGGAGCCGAGCTCAGCATGGTGTGCACCGGCGGGCCCTCGCTCGCCGCGCGGATCTTCTGGATCGCGCTCTCCGTGATCTGCATCGTCGGCCCGTTCTTCACCACGATCTTCCTGGCGCGTCGCATGAAGAAACCGGCCGCGACCGCCTACCAGCCGAGCCCGGGGTCCGCGTAGACCGCCTCGCCCTCGACGAGGGTGAGGAGCACGCGGGCGTCGCCGATCGGGCCGGACCCGGGGTCGAGGACGTCGCGGTCGAGGACGGCCAGGTCGGCGAGCTTGGCCGGCTCCACCGTTCCAGTCTCGCCCTCGAGGAAGTTCGCATACGCGGAGCCGGCCGTGAACGTTGCGAGGGCCGTCGGGAGGTCGATCGCCTCGTGCGGGAGGAGCGGCTCGAGGTCACGCGTCTCCGGCGAGATCCGCGTGACGGCGACCTCGAGCTGCTGCAGCGGGTCGGCGGTGGAGACGGTCCAGTCGCTGCCGAAGGCGAGTCGCGCCCCTGCACGCACGAGGCTTCCGAACGGATACATGCGCGCCGAGCGCTCGGGGCCGATGAAGGGCTCCGTCAGCTCGTCGACGTAGCCGCCCCGGCAGGCCCAGTACGGCGAGACGTTGGCGATGACGCCGAGCTCGGCGAAGCGCGGCAGGTCGTCGGGATGAACGAGCTGAACGTGGGCGAGGTGGTGACGGGTGTCGCGCCGGCCGTTTGCCCGCTCTGCGGCCTCGATCGCGTCGAGCGCGTCACGCACCGCGCGGTCGCCGATGGTGTGCATGTGCACCTGGAAGTCGTGCGAGTCGAGGAGGACGACGGCGCGCTCCAGCTCGTCCGCGTCGAGCATGGAGATCCCGTGGTTGTCCGTGCCCTCGTACGGCTCGAGCAGCGCGCCGGTGAAGTTTTCCAGCACGCCGTCGGCGAAGATCTTCGCTCCCCGGATGCGAAGACGGCCGAGCGATCCGCCGGCGCGCAGCTCCACGAGCTCCTCGATCTGCTCGTCGCCGCGCGCGTCGTCCCAGAGGAGGTTGCCCTCGACGCGCATGGTCAGCTCACCCCGGGCGGCGACGCTGCGGTAGGCGGCCAGCGTTGCGGGGCCGTCGATGCGTGCGTCCTGCCACGCGGTGATCCCGAGCGCGTGGAACGTCTCCTGAGCACGGAGGATCCCGCGCTCCCATTCGCCCTGCGTCGTGGGCGGGAGCAGGTCGGTCACGAGCCCCATCGCATGCTCGTGGAGCGTTCCCTGCGGCGCACCGGAGGCATCGCGCTCGATGCGGCCGCCCGGCGGGTCAGCCGTCTCACGCGTGATCCCCGCGCGCTCCAGGGCACGGCTGTTCACCCACCCTCCGTGCCCGTCGCGGTTGTCGAAGAAGGCGGGCCGGTCCGGCAGGATCGCGTCGAGGTCGGCCCGGCTGGGCGTTCCCCGCTCGAAGGAGTCGATCGACCAGCCGCTGCCGACGACCCAGTCCAGCTCGGGGTGTCCGGCCGCATACGTCGCGATCGTTTCGAGGCAGGCCTCGCGGGAGTGGGCGTCGTTGAGTACGCAGTGGAGCGACCCCACGCCGCCCTCGGCAGGATGACAGTGGGCGTCCTGGAAGCCGGGCAGCACGGTGCGGCCCTCGAGCTCGAGGACACGCGTCCGCGGACCGGCCTGCGCCAGGGCCTCGGCAGCGGAGCCGACCCAGGCGATGCGCCCGTCGCGGACGGCGACCGCCTCGGCCACGGTCAGCGCTGCGTCGGCCGTGAAGACCTTGCCCCCGGTGAGGACGAGATCCACGTTCGGCTAGGCCCGGATGCAGGCCACGAGGTGTCCTGCCTTCGCTCCGGCGGGAACGCGCAGCTCCGGGTCGGTGGTGCGGCACTCCGCGATTGCGATCGGGCAGCGGGGGTTGAAGCGGCACCCCGGAGGGATGGAGATGGGGTTCGGCGTCTCGCCACGGAGGATCTGGGGCTCCGTCGATGCGCGGGGGTCGCGCTGCGGCACGACCGAGATGAGGGCCTTCGTGTACGGGTGCTTGGGGTTGGTGACGACCTCGTGCGCGGGCCCTTCCTCGACGATCCGCCCGAGGTACATGACCGCGATCCGGTCGGCGAAGTGGGCGGCCGTGGAGAGATCGTGGGTGATCATGAGGATGCCGAGCCCGGCGCGCCTCAGCTCGTCGAGCAGCGTGAGGATCCCCGCCCGGACCGAGACATCGAGCATCGAGACCGGCTCGTCGGCGACGAGCAGCAGCGGGTCGAGCACGAGGCTCGCGGCGATGGCCACTCGCTGGCGCTGGCCGCCCGAGAGCTCGTGGGGAAAGCGGTTGAGGAAGAGCTCCGGCGGCGTCAACCCCGCCCGCGTCAGTGCCTCGCTGACGCGGGTCTCCCGCTCCTTGCCGCCGCCGCCCTCCCCGTGGATGAGCAAAGGCTCCTCGACGGTGTCGCGCACCCGAAAGCGCGGGTCGAGAGACTCGTAGGGGTCCTGGAAGATGATCTGAGCATGACGCCGGAGCCCGCGCATCTTGCGTCCGGACGCGTTCGAGATGTCCTCGCCCTGGAAGCGGATCGTCCCCGACTCCGAATCCACGAGCCGGAGGATCGACTGCGCCGTCGTGGTCTTTCCGCTTCCCGACTCGCCCACGAGCGCGAGCATCTCGCCCCTGTCGAGTGAGAAGGTGACCCCGTCCACGGCGCTGACCGAGCGCTTCGGCCGGCCGCCGACGGCTCCGACGAGCCCACGGGGCACCGGGAAGCGGGTGACGAGGTTCTCGACCTCGAGCAGCGGTGCCTGTCCGTTCCCGGTCGTCGTCATGACGCGGCCCGCACGGCGGGGTCGTTGAGGTGGCACGCCGCCGAGTGGGTCTGGTCGATCGTGAGCAGCCTCGGCTTCAGTCCCGCGCACGGGGCGAAGGCCCGGTCGCAGCGGGGCGAGAACGGGCAGCCGACGAGCGGGCGGTCGAGCGGTGGAGGCGTGCCCGGGATGGACACCACAGCGTCATCTCCGTAAAGGTCGGGGGTCGCGGCGAAGAGCAGCCGTGTATACGGGTGCCTGGGGTCGTGGTACAGGGTGTCCGTCGGCCCCTCCTCGACGATCTCGCCCGCGTACATGACCGCCGCCCGCTCGCACACCTGCGCCACGACCGGCAGGTCGTGGGTGACGAGGATGAGCGCCAGCCCGAAGTCGTCGGCCAGGCCGACCAGGAGCTGCAGGATCTGCGCTTGCACCATCACGTCGAGCGCGGTCGTGGGCTCATCCGCGAGGAGCACGCGGGGCTTGCAGGCGAGTGACATGGCGATCGCAGCGCGCTGGCGCATGCCGCCCGAGAACTCGTGGGGGAAGCTGCTCGCGCGGGCGGCCGGAATCCCGACGCGCTCGAGGAGCTCGCCCACCTGTTTGCGCGCCTGGCGACCCTCTGCGATCCCGTGCAGCTTCATCGGCTCGGCGATCTGCTCGCCGATCCGCTTCACGGGGTTGAAGGCGTTCATCGCGCCCTGAAAGACCATGGCGATATCCGTCCAGCGATGCGGGCTCACGCTGTCCTCGCCGTCGGCGAGGATGTCCTCCCCGTCGAGGAAGACCCGGCCGGCGAGGCTCGCCGACGGAGGCAGGAGGCCCATCAGGGCGAGGATCGCCGTGGTCTTCCCGCACCCCGACTCGCCGACGAGCCCGAGCCGCTCGCCCTCCCGCAGCTCGAGGCCGAGCCCCTGGACGGCATGCAGCTCTCGCCCGCCCTCGAGGTCGAACCAGATGTGGAGGTCTTCGATGCGGAGGAGGGGGGCGCTCATTCCGCTTCCAGCGCACCCTTCAGCGGTCGCAGCCGGAAGCGGTGGACCGACAGGTGCCCCACGCGCAGGCGCGGGTTGAGCGCGTCCTCCATGGACATGCCGATCATGGTGCAGGCGAGGATGACGAGGGTCACGCAGAGGCCGGGCGGGACGATCGCCCACCAGGCGTCGTTGAGGACGGCGTCGCCCGTGAAGGCGTTTGCGATCAGCTTGCCCCAGGAGATGAGAGCCGGATCGCCAAGTCCGAGAAAGGTGATGTACGTCTCGGCGAAGATGGCGATCGCGATCGTCAGCACGGTGTTGGCAATGAGGAGCGGCATCACCTGCGGGAGGACGTGCTTCCCGATCAGCCGGCGATTGCCGGCGCCGAGCGCACGCGCGCGTTTGACGTAGGCCCGCTCGCGCACGCTCTTCGTCTGCGCGCGAATCAGCCGGGCCGTGCTCGTCCAGTAGATGATCCCGATGATCAGGATGATGTTCGTGAGGCTGCGGCCGAAGAGGGCCGCGATGATGATCATCAGCGGGATGTCGGGGATGACGAGCACGTAGTCGGTGATCCGCATGAGCACCGTGTCGCTCTTGCCGCCGTAGAAGCCCGACCACAGCCCGACGGTGCCGCCGATCAGCATCGCCACGAGCGCCGCGGCGAAGCCGACGATGAGCGAGACGCGCGAGCCGGCGATGACCAGCGAAAGCATGTCGGCACCACCGTCGTCGGTGCCCAGCCAGTGGACACTCGACGGCGGCTCGTACACAGCCCCCGTCTTTGCTCGGGGATCGTATGGCTCGAGGAACGGCGCGAAGATCGCTACGAGGATGAACAGGATGAGCACGGAGAGGCCGAAGATCATCGACGGCTTGCGGAGCACGGAGGAGCCGAGGAATCCGAGGCGCCCCCGCGGTGCGATGCCGCCGATGTCGGCGACGGCGGCCTGCTCGTCGAACGCGGTCGGGGGAAGCGACGGGACGCTCATGCCTCCACCACCCGTGGATCGAGCTTCACGTACAGGAGGTCGGCGAGCAGGTTGAAGAAGATCACCGAGATGGTGAGAAACAGGAAGATCGCCTGGAGGAGGGGCCAGTCACGCTGGTCGATCGCCTCGACGGTCTCGAGCCCGATGCCCGGGTAGGAGAAGACGTACTCGATCGTGATCGCGCCGCCGATGATGAAGCCGAGGGACAGGGCGATGAGCGTGACGATGGGGAGGAGCGCGTTGCGAAACCCGTGCTTGCGGACGATCTCCCAGTTCGAGAGCCCCTTCGCCCGCGCGGTGAGGACGTAGTCCTCGCCGAGCGTCTCGAGCATGGCCGACCGCACGATCAGCGCGTAGTCGCCGTAGAGGACGAGCCCGAGCGTCAGTGCGGGGAGGATCATGTGCCGGAAGCGATCGACGAAGATGTCCCACGCCGAGGCGTCCCCCAGGACACCGAGCGTCGGGTCCTCGATCCCCGAGGTCGGCAACCCGACGGCAGTCGCGACGAAGAGGACGATCAGGAGCCCGAGCCACTGGGTCGGCATCGAGTAGAAGACGAGCGAGGTCCAGAGGCCGCCCTTGTCGACGACCGTGTCCCGTCGCCAGGCGGAGATCACCCCCGTGAGCGTGCCGAAGATGATCGAGAAGATCGTCCCGAGGGCCACCATCGGGATGGTGTTCCTGAGCGGCTCCCAGAGGAGCGTGGTGACGGGCTTCTCGAACCGCAGCGAGTTACCGAGGTCGCCGTGCGCGAGATCCGTCATGTAGAGCCTGTACTGCTCCCACTTGGACTTGTCGAGGCCGAGCTCCCGGCGCTGGATCTCCTTGAACTGCGGCGTGCACTGGCGGCAGCGAAGCGCGGAGACGGCGTCGCCCGGCACGGCACGAAAGAGCACGAAGTTGAGGGTGATCGCGACGAGGACCGTCACGATCGCAAACAGGACGCGCTTGATGACGTAGTCCGTCGACCTCACGCCTGAGCCCTCCGCCCGCCGTTGCTTTGTCTGGGCCTATTCGACCATGTAGGGCGTGGTCCAGTACTTCTTGGAGTAGGCGTTCAGATCGGTCTCGATGCCGGCCCACTTCTTCGAGTGCGCGTCGATGTAGTCCTCGTTCACGAGCTGCGTGTAGAGGACGTTGTCGTAGATGATCTGCTGCATCTCGTAGACGACCTTCTGCCGCTCGGCCTGGTCGACCAGCGTGCCCTGCTGGGCGTAGAGCTTGTCGTACTCCGGGTTGTCCCAGCCCGTGTCGCTCCACGAGCACCACTGGCCCTTGGTGACGACCGAGAGCATGAAGTCGGGGTCGACGTAGCCCGCCCAGTCCCACATGGCGATGTCGTACTTCGCATAGCCTGTCGACGTCGAGGCGTCGCAGTCCTCGTCCGTCTCGAGCGCGTACGTTGCCGTGGAGTCCCCGCCGACCTTCTGCGTCACGTCGACTCCGGCCGCGGCGAAGCCCTCCTGCACGATCTCGAAGGCGCGGTCGGGGTTGTAGTCGGGCGACGTCGGCGTGACGATCTCGTAGACCATCGGGTGCGCCGCCTGCGCGTAGTCGCCCGTGGTCGCCGGGGCAACGCGGATCCCGTCAGGTCCCCGGGTGTAGCCGAGGTCGTCGAGCATCTGGTTCCCGGCTTCGCAGTCGTACTCGAGCGGGCCGAGGTTCGGGTTCTCCATGTCGCCGGCGATGTGGCCGACGAGGCTCTCGACCTTGTTGGCGTAGCCGTGCTGAAGGACCTCGATCATCTGGTCGCGGTCGACGCACATGGAGAGCGCCTTCTTCACCTGCGGATCGAGGAGCTCGCGGTTCTTCGGCTTGCGCGGGTTCGAGTTCCAGGTGATGTTGGTCGTCTCCGAGCCGAGGACGTTGTTGACGACGAGGTTGTCGTCCTTCTTGAGGACGTCGATCGCGTTGAACGGCACCTGGTCGACCCAGTCGAGGTTGCCCTGCCGGAGCTCGGCGATCTGCGAGTCGGCGTTCGTGTAGTAGGTGAGCGTGACCGCCTCGGCGTTCGAGGGCTCGCCGTAGTAGCCCTCCCAGGCGATGAAGACGGTGGTGCCCTTCTTCTCGTACTGCTTGAGCGTGTAGGCGCCGCCGGTGACCATCGGCAGGTTCTGCTCGGGGTGGTACGTCTTCAGGCCCTTGCCGTTCGCGCCTTCGAGCGGCTCCCAGACGTGCTGCGGGAGGATGAAGAACTGCTCCAGCTGCGCGAGCACGTTGCCCACGGGCGTCTCGTAGTGGATCACGAGCGTGTTGTCGTCGGGCGCGTCGGCGCCGGTCACGTGCGCGAGCGCCGCGGCGGCGACGCCGGTCGGCCCGTCCGCGTACTTGACGGTCGTGTTGATCGTCCAGGCGGCGTCGGCGGCGGTGAGCGGCTTGCCGTCCGACCACGTCCCGCCGGGCTTGAGCGTGAACGTCCAGTCCTTGCCGTCGGCGGAGGTCTCCCACGACTCGGCCCAGTCGCCCTCGATCACGAGCTGGCCGTCCGACGCCTTCTTGTACTGCACGAGCTGCGGGTAGACCATGATCATCGCCTGGTAGCCGTTGGACTCGATGAAGTTGAACGGGTTGAGCGAGTCGATGTAGTTGATCGTCCCGATCCGGAGGATCCCGCCCTTGACGGGCGTCCCTTCGCCCTCGCCGGTCCCGGATCCCTGCTGGGCTCCATCACCACCACCGCCGCCGCCGCAACCAGCGGCGCCGAGGAGAACGGCCAGGACCGCGATCAACAGCAGCGCTCGCTTCTTCATGCCCTCACTCTTCCTTTCCTTCCGTCGCCAGGCCGGAGGTATGCAACGTCAACGTCTTCGCGTCGGCATCGAGCGTCGCCGTGACGCCGAGCGGGATGGTGGCGAGGTGCTTCCCGTGCCCCAAGGGAAGCTTGTATAGCACGGGGACACCCAGTGGCTCTAGGTGTACCTCGAGCACGTCCTCGAGCGAACGTGTCCGAGCCCAGCCCGGGTGGTCCCTCCAGTCGCTCTTCGCCATCTCCCCTACTACGACTCCGCGAACACCCGCGAGTTTGCCGGACTGGGCGAGCTGGGTGAGGCTCCCGTCGGCTCGGTACGGCTCCAGCTCGACGTCCTCGAAGAAGAGAATCGCGCCCTCGAGGTCGATCTCCCAGGGCGTCCCCATCGTGTGAATGAGGAGCGAGAGACAGCCTCCCACGATCGGCGCGGTCACCTTCCCGCCGCCGATCGGGCGGACGTAGGGATCGTCTGGATCGTCCGGGACCCGCCCGGCGCCGTTCCCGCGCAGCACCTCCAGGAGCCGCTCGCGCGAGAACTCGGTCACGGCCGGATCACCGACTCCGAGGAACCCGTTGCCGTAGAACGTGGCCAGGCCCGTCCGCTGCCGGATGGCCACGTGGAGCGAGGTGATGTCCGAGAACCCGACGAAGGGCTTCGGGTTGGCCGCGATGACCTCGAAGTCGAGGTGCGGGATCACCTCCGCCGAGCCATAGCCGCCCTGCAGGCACTGGACGACGTCCACCTCGGGATCGGCGAACAGCCCCAGCAGGTCGGCCGCCCGGTCGCGCGCAGCGCCGGCGAGGTAGTCGTCGCGGGCGTAGACGTGCTCGGCGAGCTTGACCCGGTAGCCCCGGGACTCCCACCACTCGACGCTTCGAAGAACGTCCGAGCGGCTCTCGTAGGGGCTCGCAGGCGCAGCGACGCCGATCGTGCCGCCCTCCGGAAGCGGCCTGCCGAAGAGCGTCGCCGCGATCACGGCTCGAAGCGGTAGACCTGGGCTTCGGAGTCGCAGGGGTTGCCGCGGCCGTACGTGATCTCCCCTGTGGTGACGTCGGCGACGCACCAGAACACGGTCTTCACGGCCTTGGGCTCGTCCCCGTGGCGGCAGATCGCGTTCTCGCCGTTCTCGTGGTCTGCGAGGACTGCGCGGAGGCGCTCCACGGTGAAGCCGTCGCCGGCCCCCAGCTCGCGCGCGCGCTCGAGGCGCGCGCGGGAGCTCTCGTAGTCGCCCGCGCACTCGAATTGCCGCATGTCGGCGCGGTCGTAGTGGTTCGTGTGGGCGAGGAACCCGTGCGTGCCGGGCTCGTCGATCCCCGCCCTCGTCGCCGAGGCCTCGACGTTCGCCGCGCCGCCGTCGGCGTGGGCGAGCACCCAGTTGTAGGCGGAGGAGCGCGCCGGGTGCAGGCTCGCGTCGACGGCCTCGCCCAGGGTGCGCCGTGTGAGGACGTCCCGCACCTGGAGGAGGCGAGGGATGCCGACGCGCTCGTCGTTGGGCGAGACCTCGTTCCCGGTCACGGAGAGGCCGGCGTCGTTCCAGCCGACGCTGATCCAGGGGCCGCTGCCCAGCGTGAAGACGCAGGGCTCATCGGGGACGCGCCACTCGATCGCCACGATGTCGTCCTCGTCCTCGGCGTACAGGTCGTTGGTGTGCGCCACGAGCAGGTGTCCGTCGGCCGTACGGGCGCCCGTGACGACGAGGTCGCTGCAGCCGGTGGGCGCCTCGGCCGGGGCGAGCTCCTCGATCGAGGCCGCGAAGACGGCGAGCGGGTCGAGGTTGGCGCCCTCGGCGGCGCCGTCCAGCTCCTCCACGATCCACGGGAGGTGCTCGACCGTGACGGCACGGTAGCGCCCGACGAGCGCCGGGTCGAAGGGGGTCTGCGCCACCAGGCGCCGGATCGAGCCCGCGGTCGCGGCACCGATCTGTCGCCCCACGTCGGTGTGGCTCCCTGCCGCGCGGATCAGTGGGATCGGCGCCGGTGTCACACCGTCTCCCGCGGCTCGCGACGCTCCGGGAGCGGCCAGGAGAGGAGCTCCCGGACGAAGCCGACGCACTCCTCCACCGCCGCTTCGAGCAGGGCAACGCCCTTCTCGGCGGTGGCCTTGGTCGCATCGCCCTGGACCCCGGTGGCGGAGAACGACGACCACCAGGGCATGACCTTGAGCGGGCCGTCCGCCCAGTCCATGAAGGCATACTCGCCGTCGGGGTAGCCGCGCTCGTCGACGGCCTTCTCCATGTCCACGGCGTCGGGGTCGATGGCCAGGTAGATGGACGTCTCCAGCTCGCAGGCGTGGCCCATGCCGCCGCGCTCGGACTCCCGCAGCTCCCCGACCCGCGCGAGGGAGCGCTTGCCGGAGAGGTAGAACGCCGCCGCCGAGAGCACCCCGGGGTGCTCGACGCCGACGAGCCGGGCGGCGGCCTCGACGAAGTTCTGGTTCGAGCCGTGCCCGTTCAGGAAGAGCATCCGGCGGAAGCCGTGGCGCGCGAGCGAGGTCCCCACGTCGGTGCAGTAGCGCGTGAAGGTGTCCCAGCCGATCGTGATCGGGCCGGGGAAGTCCATGTGGTGCGGCGAGTAGCCGTGCGGGATCGGCGGGAGGAGGACGATCTCGTCCGGCGCAGCAGCCGCGGTCCGGCGGCAGACCTCCGCCGTGATGCGCAGGTCGGTGTCGATCGGCAGGTGTGGGCCGTGGTCTTCGAGGGTGGCCACCGGGATGAGGCAGACACGTTCCTCGGACGCTGCCCGGCGCACCTCCGGCCAGGTCAGGCGCTCGTAAAGGAGCGGGCTACTCCACATCGTCTACGCCAGCGCCGCGTCCAGCGTGATCTCGGGGACACTCGCAAGCGCCTGCGACACGGGGCAGCCCGCAACGGCGCCCTCGGCGGCCTCGCGGAACCCGTCCTCGTCGAGGCCGGGAACGCGACCGCGGACGGTCAGAGCGATCTTCGTGATCCCCTCGCCGGGCTGGAAGGTGACCGTGGCGCCCGTCTTCAGCTCCTCCGGCGGCGCGCCGGCTTCCGCCAGGCCGAGGGAAAGGGCCATCGAGAAGCACGAGGCGTGCGCGGCGGCGATCAGCTCCTCCGGGCTCGTGCGCCCGGCGGGATCCTCCGCGCGCGAGGCCCAGGTGACGTCGAGCGGTCCAAAAGCGCCACTCCCGACGCTGTCGATCGAGCCGCTCCCGTCCAGCAGACCTCCGTGCCAGGTGACCTCGGCGTGGCGATCGGTGGCCATTCGTCCCCCTTCACGTCGTTGACGCCGCGACTGTACCGAACTGCCCGCTCCGCCCGGCACCGCCTGTCCTCCTGCTACCGTTGTCCCAAGAGGTCGGCAATTCGGCCGGCCGTGAGATGAGCTTCTCGTTCCTCCTTCGGACGTTCGGGCAAGGCGAGTCTCGAACGAAAGAAGGAGTAGAACAGAGTGTCCCAAGAGTCTTTCCATGGGCTTGGCGTGTCGCAGCCTGTCGTCGACGCGCTGGCGGCCCATTCCATCCACGAGCCCTTCAGCATCCAGTCGCTCGTCCTCCCGGACGCCCTCGCCGGCCTCGACGTGCTGGCGAAGTCGCCCACCGGCTCCGGCAAGACGCTGGCGTTCGCGCTGCCGATCGTCGAGCGCACCGGGCCCGGTGACGGGAAGCCGAGCGTTCTCGTGCTCGTCCCCACCCGCGAGCTCGCCCAGCAGGTGACCGGGGAGCTCCGCTTCGTCGCGAAGCCCAAGGGCCTCCGGGTGGCCTCCGTCTACGGCGGCGTCCCGCTCAAGAGCCAGGCCGCCGAGGCGCGCAGCTCCCACGTGGTCGTCGCGACTCCCGGGCGGCTCGAGGATCTCGTGCAGCGCAAGCTGATCAGCCTCGACCGCGTCCGCATCCTCATCCTCGACGAGGCCGACCGCATGCTCGACATGGGCTTCAAGCCCCAGGTCGACAAGCTCGTCCGGCGGGTGCCCAGGAACCGGCAGACGATGTTCTTCTCCGCCACGCTCGACGGAGAGGTCGGCGTGCTCGCGCACGACTACACCTCGAGCCCCTCGCGCTTCGAGGCCGAGCTGCCCGCCGATCGCTCGGGCGGCGAGATCGAGCATCGCTTCGTCTCGGTCGACCAGAGCACGAAGGTGGAGACGCTCGTCGACCACCTCGGCAAGAGCACCGGGCTGACCCTCGTCTTCGTCCGCACCAAGCGCGGCGCCGACCGGCTCGTCAAGCGGCTCGTCCGCCACGGGGTCAAGGCCGACTCGCTCCACGGCGACATGTCCCAGTCCTCGCGCCGGCGCGCGCTCGACCGCTTCGAAAGCGGCAAGGTCTCCGTCCTGGTCGCGACCGACGTCGCCGCCCGGGGGCTCGACATCGACGACGTCGAGCACGTCATCAACTTCGACCCGCCGGAGGAGGACAAGGGCTACCTTCACCGCACGGGCCGCACCGGCCGTGCGGGCCGCAACGGGATCGCGATCACGTTCGTGCTCCCGGAGCAGCAGGCGGACGCCAGCCGGGTCGCCGGCCGGCTCGGGCATCGCGAGCAGTTCGAGAGCGCAGGCATGAAGTCGGCGCGGCCGAAGCTCGTCTACACGAGCCGCCGCGGCCGCCGCTCGAAGTGGTAAGCGGCAACTAGAGCCACCACTGACTGGCCGAGGGGCGAAGATGCGAATGTGTCATCGGAGCTCGTCCTCCTCGCGAACTTCCTGGTCGCGGCGGTCCTGCTTACCGTCGCGGCCAGCAATCGCCTGGCGCGCGTGCTGTCACGCAAGCCCCTGGCTCTCGCCGTCCTTCCGCTCCTGACCGCGGTCCTCGTCACGGTGTACGTCTTTGGCGAAGACAGCTACCGCGGAAACGGCATCAGCCGCTGGGACGCCTACCGCTCGCCCGGTGGGGCGCTTGGCCCGATGTTCGCGCTCTCCGTCGCCCTCATGGTGGGATGCGCCGCCTTGCTCTTCTACGCCGGGCTCCAGGGTAGAGACCGCCTGTTGCGGGCGACCGCTCTCGCCGGTGGACTCACCTCGCTCGGCCTCGTCACCGTGACGATTGCCGGGTTCACGTTGAACTGAGTTGCGTGACTCGCCGTCGCCGCCCAGGATCGAGCGGGGGGCGGACGCGGTCGAGCGCCCCTCGGCAGGCAAGCTTCAGGGATGGCAGGACGTCGCCGTTGGGGAGGATTCGCGCCCGGGGAAGCGCCGGAGCGTCCCGCCGACCCCGAAGTTCGCAGGGCGAACTTCCACCGCATCGTCCGCCTGTTCCGGCCCTACAGCCGGACGCTGCTCGCCGTCAACGCGCTCATCTTCGTCTCCGCCGCGCTCGGCGTCATCCCGTCCTTCCTCCTGCGCGAGGTTCTGGACGTGGCCATCCCCGACGAGGAGGTCGGGCTTCTGACCGTGCTCGTGGCGGGGATGGTCGCCATCCCGGTCGTGACGGGCGCGCTCGGGGTCTGGCAGACCCTGCTCTCGAACCGCGTCGGCCAGGCCGTGATGCACGACCTCCGTACGGCGGTGTACCGGCACCTGCAGAGACTCTCGCTTGCGTTCTTCACCCGGACCCGCACGGGCGAGGTGCAGAGCCGCATCGCCAACGACATCGGCGGGATCGAGAACGTCGTCACCTCCACCGCGACGTCCGTCGTCTCGAACGTGACGACCGTGCTGGCGACGGTCGGCGCGATGCTGCTGCTCGACTGGCGCCTCGCCGTCTTCGCGCTGGCGCTGCTCCCCCTGTTCGTGTACCTGACGAAGCGCGTGGGCGAGCAGCGTCGCAAGGTCACCGCCGAGCTGCAGGCCTCACTCGCGGACGTGTCCTCGATCGTCCAGGAGTCCCTGTCGGTCTCCGGGATCCTGCTCGGCAAGACGATGGGCCGCTCCGACGACCTCGCCGAGCGGTTCGGGAGCGAGTCCAAGCGCCTGGCCGACCTCGAGGTGCGCAGCCGCATGACGGGCCGGTGGATGATGGCCGCCATCCAGACGACGTTCGCCGTCATGCCCGCGCTCGTCTACTGGTTCGCCGGCTGGACGATGGCGAACGGGAGCGAGACGATCTCGATCGGGACACTGGTCGCGTTCACCACCCTGCAGTCGCGTCTCTTCTTCCCGATCGGCTCGCTGCTCGGCGTTCAGGTGGACGTCCAGAGCTCGCTCGCGCTCTTCGACCGCATCTTCGAGTACCTCGACCAGCCGGTCGACATCGCGGACGGGACGCGTGCGCTGGAGCGCCCGCGGGGCGATGTCGCCTTCGACCACGTCTGGTTCCGCTACGGAAGCGAGCAATGGACGCTCGAAGACGTGGCCTTCGCGGTGCCGGCGGGGACGAAGACGGCTCTGGTCGGCGAGACCGGCTCGGGCAAGACGACCTGCGCGTACCTCGTCGCGCGCCTCTACGACGCGACCGAGGGGAAGGTGACCATCGACGGAGTGGACGTGCGCGACCTGACCTTCGAGTCCCTGGCGGCGGCCGTCGGCGTGGTCTCCCAGGAGACGTATCTCTTCCACGCGAGCGTGCGCGAGAACCTGCGCTTCGCCAGGCCCGAGGCGACGGATGCGGAGATCGAGGAGGCCGCCCGCGCCGCGCAGGTGCACGAGCTGATCGCCTCGCTGGCGGAAGGCTACGACACCGTCGTCGGCGAGCGTGGCTACCGCTTCTCCGGCGGCGAGAAGCAGCGGATCGCGATCGCGCGCACCATCCTCCGCAACCCGCCGATCCTCGTGCTCGACGAGGCCACGTCGGCGCTCGACACGCAGACCGAGCGAGCCGTGCAGGACGCCCTGGAGCGGCTTGCCGAGGGCCGTACGACGATCGCGATCGCGCACCGCCTCTCCACCGTCCGCGACGCGGATCAGATCGTCGTGCTCGACCACGGGCGGGTCGTCGAGGTCGGGACCCACGACGAGCTCCTGGCGCGTGACGGGCGCTACGCGTCGCTCGTCTTCCGCGACGCAGACACTCCCGCGGCGGCTCTTACCGAGTCTTAGGAGAACGCAGCCGAATCTTTGCTCCGGCCGGGGCGATCCCTCAGGCGCGCCTCCGTAGCGTCCGAGTTGCGATCAACGGACAAGGAGGGAGACATGCGTACGTTTGCAGCACTCGGAGTCATGGCCCTGGTGGCGGCCGCCGTTCTGGTGGCGGCGATGCCCGCGGCGGCCGGCGGCGGCAAGGAAGTCCTCCGCAGCGGCAACTGCAGCGGCTCGGCCGACTGGAAGCTGAAGCTCAAGATCGACGGCGCCCGGATCGAGACCGAGTTCGAGGTCGACCAGAACAAGAACGGCCAGCGCTGGCGGGTCGTCCTGCGGCGAGACGGATCCCGCTTCTTCCGCGGCATCCGCACGACGCACGCCCCGAGCGGCTCGTTCACGGTCCAGCGGCGCCCGCTCAACGCCGCCGGGGACCGACCGGATCACCGCCCGTGCGGTGAACCTGCAGAGCGGACAGGTGTGCAGGGCCGCAGCGACCATCTAGCGCCTGCGGCCTGAGGAGGAGCGAGGGAGCGCGGCCCTCGCTCATTTCCTTCGCTCGGGGGAGCCGGCCTCCAAGGCTCTCATCTCCACCTCATCGCCCGTGGATACAAGACGTGTGCGATGTGGAGCACGCGAAGGATCGCCACGATTGCTGCCGCAGCTCTGGCGGCGGTTGTCGTCCCGAGCGCATGCCAGAGCGACGGCGGCTCGGCTCCGACGGACTCGAACGGCACCGGCACAGGCGCCGGGACGGCGCCCGCCGCGACCATCCCGCAGCCCTCGGTGGACACGTTGAGCAGGCTCACCCGGAGCCGGCTGGCGCCGGACATCCAGCGCGTCGATCTGGTCGTGCCCTCGTTCTCCCATCCCACCGACGTCACGAACCCGCTCTTCCCCATCGCCAGGCTGCGGTCGGCGATTCTCGTCGGCGAGGTCGACGGAGAGCCGCTGAAGGTCGAGACCACGCTCTTGCCGGACACGAAGACGATCGAGTGGAACGGCCGGCGTGTGGAGGCGCTCCAGTCGCAGTTCATCGCGTATCTCAACGGGCGCATCACCGAGTCCGCGGTCGACCTCTACGCCCAGGCCGATGACGGAGCCGTCTGGTACTTCGGCGAGGACGTCGTCGACTACGCGCACGGCGTCGCCGCCACCACCGAAGGCACCTGGGTCGTCGGCGTGGACGGCCCGGCGGCGATGATCATGCCCGGCGATCCGCAGGTCGGCGACGTGTTCCGAAGCGAGAACATCCCGGGCGTCGCCTTCGAGGAGGTCACCGTGAAGCGCATCGGCGTGACGGTCGAAGGCCCATCCGGCCCGATCGAAGGCGCGATGGTCGGCGAGGAGCTCCACATGGAGGGAGATCTCGAGGACAAGACATTCGCCCCCGCCTACGGTGAGTTCTTCTCCGGCAGCGGAGACGATTTCGAGGCGAACGCGCTCGTCGTGCCTGCGGATGCGCTGGCCGGCCCGGTGCCGGCCGAGCTCGAGACCGTTTCGCGCGCCGCGGACGACGTCCTCGACGCGGCCGCGTCGGGGGACTGGAAGGAGGCCTCGGCCGCAGTCGAGAGCATCACCGGGGCCTGGGACGCTTTCCGGGCAGGCGAGGTGCCGAAGAGGCTCGGCTCCCGGATGACCGACGCGGTCGACGCGCTCGCCGCAGCGGTCGCCTCGCAAGACGCTCGCAGGGCCCCGCAGGCGTCCCTCGGCGTCGTCGACGCCGCCCTCGACCTCCAGCTTCGTTACCGACCACCCGCCGAGATCGACCTGGCTCGGCTCAGACTCTGGGCTCGCCGGCTTCTCGTCGATGCGGCGGCCGAGAATGCGCCCGCGGTCACCGGCGACGTCACGACCCTGCGCTGGATTCTCGACCGGGTCGCGCTCAATGGTGCTGACCGGAGAGGAATCGAGGATCGTCTCCGCCACCTGGAAGCGGTTGCCGAGGCGCAGGAGTTTCGGGTCGCAATGGACGAAGCGGTGCGCCTCGGCGGGACCGTCGCCGCGCTGAAACCGAACAACTGACCCCGGTCCAGCGGCCGCGCGAGGCCCGAAAGCACCGGGGCCGACCCCTGTTCGGTAACGCAGCCGTCCTAAAGCTTCCTGAATAAATGTCGATTGTGTGCGGATGAGCGCTTATCGTCCGGACGGCCCCCGGTCTCCGTCCGCATCCCCGCGCTGGATCGATCGCTGGCTGGCCGCTTGCAGTGAGCTGGCCGAGCTCGAGCGGTCCAACCCGATGACGGACGCCGTCATCGACGAGCTCGACGGCCGGATGATTCGCATCGGCGACCAGTGGTTGGCCGACTTCGCCTCCTGCAACTACCTCGGATTCGACCTCGAGCCGGAGATCATCGCGGCGGTTCCGGAGTACCTGGAGAAGTGGGGGACGCACCCGAGCTGGTCCCGCATGCTCGGCAGCCCCGTGCTCTATCCGCAGATCGAGGAGCGCCTGATCGAGCTGCTCGGCTGCGAGGACGCGCTCGTGATCCCGACGATCACGCTGATTCACCTGTCCGTGATCCCCGTGCTCGCCGGGGACGGGACGATCTACGTGGACAGCCGGGCGCACAAGACGATCTACGACGGCTGCCAGTTCGCCTCCGCTCGCGGCGCGACGGTGAAGAGGTTCCGCTTCGAGGACCCGGACGACCTCGAGCAGCTCCTGCGGCAGGACCGCTCGAGCACCCGCCTCGTGTGCATGGACGGGGTCAACAGCATGACCGGGAACGCCCCCGACCTGAACGACTTCGCCCGGGTCGCCCGCCTCTACGACGCGATCCTCTACGTCGACGACGCCCACGGGTTCGGGGTCATCGGCGAGCACGCGCCGGAGGAGACGAGCCCGTACGGCGCCCGCGGGAACAGCATCGTCCGCTACTGCGGCGAGTCGTACGACGGCATCGTGCTCGTCGCCGGGTTCTCCAAGTCCTACTCGTCGCTCGCGGCCTTCGTCGCCTGCCCCACCGATCTCAAGGAGCTGCTGAAGACGGCCGCGCCGCCGTATCTCTACTCGGGCCCGTCGCCGACCGCCTCCCTGGCCACCGTGCTCGCCGGCTTCGACGTCAACGAGGCGCGCGGCGACGCCATTCGCGCCGATCTCTGGCGGAAGACCGACCAGATCCTGCAGTGCCTCGACCATCTGGGAGTCCACACGCCGAATCGCTCGGGCTTCCCGATCATCGAGGTGCCGCTCGCGCGGCACGAGGACATCGACGCCGCGGGCCGCTTCCTCTTCAACAACGGTGTGTACGTCACCCTCGCCGCCTACCCGCTCGTGCCGAAGAGCGAGGTTGGATTCCGGATCCAGGTCACCGCCGCGAACTCCCAGGCCGAGATCGAGCAGCTCGTCGACGTCCTCGGGAAGCTCGCGAACGCCTTCGACCTCCGGCCGGCCCGGCCCCAGGAATACGCGGCGTGAGCAGGCTCGCCGGCTTCGACTGGCGCGGGCGGGCCTGGATCATCTATCTCGCCGCGGGGTGCCTCCTGACCGCGGCGTACCTCTGGGTCCCGCCCCTCAAGGGGAACGGGCCCCTGATCAACCTCCTCGGCCTGTCGTCGTCGGTCGCGATCGCGATCGGGATCTTCCTGCACCGGCCCAAGGCCTGGACGGCCTGGCTGCTGTTCATCATCGGCAACTTCCTCTTCTTCGCCGGCGACCTCTACACGTACAGCTATCCGAAGCTGATGGGCGTCGAGGTGGAGTTCCCGTCCATCGGGGACGCCATCTACCTGACCGTCTATCCCGCGCTCGTGGCCGGCCTGCTCGTCCTCGTGAGGCGGCGAAACCCGCAGGGGGATCGCGCCGGCGTCATCGACTCGCTCATCATCTCCGTCGGCATCGCGCTGCTCTCGTGGGTGTTCCTCGTCGCCCCGAACATCCACCTCTCCGGGTTGACGCTGCTCGAGAAGACCGTGTCCGCGGCCTACCCGCTGGGCGACATCCTGCTCCTCGCGGCCGCGGTTCGGCTCGCGGTCGACAACGGGAAGCGAGCGCCGGCCTTCTATCTCCTCGTCGGGAGCATCGTCTCGCTGCTCGCGGTGGACTCCGCGTACACGTACGCCCTGCTCACGGACGCCTACGACCATCAGCTGAGCTACGACGTCGGCTGGATCGCCTTCTACCTCCTCTGGGGCGCCTCGGCGCTCCACCCCTCGATGCGCACGCTCGAGGAGCCTGCGCTCGAATCTCGTACCCGGCTGACCCCGCTGCGCCTCGGGTTGCTCGCGGGAGCGTGTCTGATCGCGCCGGGCGTCCGCGCCTGGCAGGCGTACGGCGATTCCGACCGGCTGGTGCTGATTGCGGCGTCCGCCGTCCTCTTCCTGCTCGTCGTCGCGCGCATGGTGGGCCTCGTGCGCCAGGAGGAGCGGGCGGCCGGCCGCGAGCTCGCGCTGCAGCGGGCGGGCGTCGAGCTAGTCGCCGCGGCCGGTAGAGAGCAGGTCAACGAGGCGGCTATCGCAGCTGTTCTCGCGCTCGTCGAGCAGCCGGTGGGAGTGCGCCTCGTCCTGCTGAGCAACGACGGGGCGCTCGTCGCCGCGTCGTCAGGAGGCGACGGCGAATGGCCGCTTTCCAAGACTGCGAACGGATGGCTCCACGAGTCTGCCAGGACCAGCCGGCAGGTCTCGCTCGCGAGCCTTCCCGAGGAAGTACGGAGCCAGCTCCGCCTGGACGAAGGCCAGACCGTGCTGCTCCTGCCCCTGATCGTCCGCGACGCGACCCGCGGGCTGCTCATCCTGTGCTCGCCCGCGGCCGTGCCTCGCGAGCTCGTGGACTCGCTCGAGTCGCTCGCGTCGCAGGTGTCGCTCGCGGTCGAGGGCTCTTCGCTGGCCGAGGACCTGCACCGCCGCCAGAGCGAGGCCCGGTTCCGGTCGCTCGTCGCTCACTCGAGCGACCTCATCACCGTTCTCGACGCCCACGGCACCGTCACCTACCAGAGCCCCTCGGTCGAGCGCGTGCTCGGCTACCGGGTGGACGAGATCGAGGGGCGCGACTTCGCGCGGCTGCTCGGCGAGTCGGACCGCCCGCGGCTGGCGCAGATCGTCGCCGGCGTCGGCGAGGCCTACGTGGGCGGCGGCTCCGAGACCCACGTGATCGAGTGCTCGCTCAGGCACCGCAACGGCACCTGGCTCCAGTTCGAGGTCCAGCACACGGACCTCCTGCAGGACGAGCACGTCCGCGGCGTCGTCCTGAACAGCCGCGACGTCAGCGAGCGCAAGGCGTTCGAGGACCAGCTCGCGCACCAGGCCTTCCACGACCCGGTCACGAGCCTCGCCAACCGCGCGCTCTTCGCAGACCGTGTCCAGCACTCGATCATGCGCTCGATTCGCGGAGGCCCGGCGATCGGCGTCATGTTCATCGACCTGGACGACTTCAAGACCGTCAACGACAGCCTCGGCCATGCGGCCGGCGACACGGTCCTGCAGGAGGTGGCGCGACGCCTCCTGGGCGCGGTGCGCCCCGCAGACACGGTCGCGCGCTTCGGCGGCGACGAGTTCGCCGTCCTGCTGGACGGGATCAAGGACTCGGAGGAGGCCGCGGACGTGGCCGGCCGGATCCTGCGCGCGCTCGAGCTCCAGTACGACGTCGACGGCCAGCAGGTCTATCCGCGCGCGAGCGTCGGCATCTGCCTGGCCGACCACGCGCTCGGGTCGTCCGACGCGGAGGAGCTCCTCCGGAACGCCGACGTCGCGATGTACATGGCCAAGCGCGACAGCAAGGGCGGCTACCGCGTCTTCGAGCCGGCGATGCACGAGCGCGTGGTCGAGCGGCTCGAGCTCCAGGCCGAGCTGCAGCGGGCGCTCGAGCTCAACCAGCTCGAGATCCACTACCAGCCGGTCGTTCGACTCGACCCGCGCGCCGACTACGGCGTCGAGGCGCTGCTTCGGTGGATGCACCCGACGAGGGGCACGATCCCACCGCTCAACTTCATCCCGCTGGCCGAGGAGACCGGCCTGATCGTCTCCATCGGGCGCTGGGTGCTCGAGGAGGCCTGCCGCCAGGGCGTCGTCCTGCACGAGCAGTTCCCTCGCACCCCCCCGCTGACGATGAGCGTCAACCTGTCCGTCAAGCAGCTTCAGTCGGAGACGATCGTCGACGACGTGCGCGCCGCGCTCGAGGCCAGCGGGCTCCCGCCGTCCGCCCTCGTCCTCGAGATCACCGAGACGGTGATGATGGCCGACACGGACCTGGCGGTGCGACGGCTGCACGAGCTGAAGGCTCTCGGCGTCCTGCTGGCGATGGACGATTTCGGGACCGGCTACTCGTCGCTCTCCTACCTGAGCCGCTTCCCGGTGGACATCCTCAAGATGGACCGCTCGTTCCTCTCCTCCGAGCACGACGAGTCGGGCCTCGCCGCGGCGATCATCGCGCTCGGGAACAGCCTGAGCCTCGACGTGGTCGCCGAGGGGATCGAGCTCCCCGAGCAGATCACGTCGCTGCGGGAGCTGGGGTGCGAGCTCGGCCAGGGCTTCCTGTTCGCCAAGCCGATGAACCAGGAGGCGCTGGTCGAATACCTCTACGGCGAGGAAGCGACCGGCGAGCCCCGCTCGCATGCAGCATAGTCACGAGTCGCTCGACCGCCCGGGCGGTTTTTCCCGGGTCAACCTCCTAGTCCCACTCCGTCACCGGGACTTCCGCCTGCTCTGGACGGGAATGACCGTCTCCCTCGTCGGGGACGGCATCTTCCTCATCGCCATGGCGTGGCAGGCCTACGAGCTCTGGAACGCTCCGGCCGCGCTCTCGCTGCTGGGGATCGGCATGACCATCCCGACGATCGCCTTCCTGCTGCCCGCCGGAGTCCTCAGCGACCGGCTCGACCGGCGCACGCTCATGCTGTGCGCGGACACCGGTCGCGCGCTCGTCGTCGCCGCGCTCGCGGTCCTGGCACTGACCGGCCTCCTCAACTTCTGGGAGCTCCTGGTCATCGTCGCGCTCTACGGGGTCGGAACCGCCTTCTTCACGCCTGCGTTCGAGGCGATCGTCCCGGACATCGTCCCTTCGGCCGACCTCCCCGCGGCCAACTCGCTCGATCAGTTCGTCAGGCCGATCGCCCTTCGGCTCGCCGGGCCGGCGCTGGGCGGGGCTCTGGTGGCCGGCCTCGGCACGGGAACTGCGTTCGCCGTCGACGCTGCCTCGTTCGCCCTCTCCACGGTCGCGGTCTTCTTCATGCGCCCTCCGGCCCATCCGCGCTCGGAGCACGCCGAGTCGTCCCTCAGCGCGGTGAAGGAGGGCCTCCAGTTCGTCCGCCGCCGGGTCTGGCTCTGGGGAACGCTGCTCTCGGCGACGATCGCCTATCTCGCCTTCATGGGCCCGGCCGAGGTCCTGCTCCCGTACGTCGTCAAGAACGAGCTGCACGCCTCCGCGGGCGACCTGGGGCTCGTGTTCGCGGCCGGCGGCATCGGCGCGATCGGCGCGGCGCTGATCATGGGCCAGCGGGGTCACCCGCGCCGCGACGTCACGTTCATGTACGCGACGTGGACGCTCGCCACGCTCGCCGTGGCGGGATACGGGCTCGCGACCGCCTCCTGGCAGCTGATGGTGGCCTGTCTGCTCTTCAACGCGCTCGAGACGGCGGGGACGATCGTCTGGGCGACGATCAAGCAGCGCCATGTCCCGGCCTCGATGCTCGGACGCGTCTCGAGCCTCGACTGGCTGATCTCGATCGGCCTCCTGCCGCTCTCCTTCGCGCTGACGGCTCCGGTCGCGGCCCTGGTGGGTGTCCGCGCGACGCTGGTCGGGGCCGCCGTGATCGGGGGCGTCTTCACGCTCGGTGCCCTCTTCCTCCCGGGCATGCGGGACATCGAGGGCACGGCCGACGTCGAAGCAGAAGGCGAGGGCGGCGCTCCCGCAGGTGACCTGCTCAGCCCACCTGTCTTCGTCGACGTGCGCTAGCGAGGCCGGCGCCGCCGGGACGGCACCGGTCGGGCACCGTCCCGGGGCCTGGTGAAGCCGGGCTCACTCGTCTTCGGCGGCTTCCGCGAGCACTTCGGCTGCCTCGGCGTCGAGGACAGCCTCGGTCGCCAGCTCCTCGGCAACCGCTTCCTCGACGACCGCCTCGGCGGCCAGCTCCTGGGCGGCGGCTTGGAGCTCGACCGCTGCCGCCGCCTTCGCTACGGCGTCCTCGTGCAGCGCCTCGGCGGCGGCGGCCTCTTCGATAGCGTCGGCACCGGCTTCCTCTGCCGCGCCCATCAGCTCGTCATCCATTCGGCTCTCCTTCTCGCTCGGGCGACCCGTGGACCGGATCGCGTGGCTCCATTCTCCCTCGTCCGCTCGGGGCGTGTAACCCTCCGGCATCAGTCCGTCGACGCCGGCTTTGCGCACCAAGCAAACGTCGCCTCCCCTTCGGCTCACTTTCCGCTTAACGCGGCCTTAACCTGGCTCAACGGGGACTTCACGCAGGCCGGGTTATAAGGAGAGCATGGATGCAGGCTCCGGCTGGACCCGCATGGGCTCCCTCGTCTTCGCGGCTCTCCTGGGTGGAGGGGCGGCCGTCGGGATCAGTGCGGCGATCGACGCCGGCGACGAGACGCTGACCGTCGTGCGGACGGTTTCGCAGAGCCCGCCCGCGGCCTCGTTCGACGCGAGCGAGACCGGGGCGAAGTCCGTCCAGGAGATCTACCGGCAGGCGGGGCCCGGAGTCGTCCAGGTGACGTCGACCTCCGTGGTCTCCGACGACCCCTTCTTCGGCCCACAGGCCTCCACCTCACTCGGCTCCGGCTTCGTCGTCGACAAGGACGGCTACATCGTCACGAACTACCACGTGATCGAGGACGCGCAGGAAGTCGAGGTCAATTTCTCGGGCGACGACCGCGTCCCGGCGAAGGTCGTCGGAAGCGACCCTTCCACCGATCTCGCCGTCCTCAAGATCGGCGCGCAGCCTCGCGCTCTGACTCCGCTCCCCCTCGGCAACTCAGACGCGGTGCACGTCGGGGATGCGGTCGTCGCCATCGGGAATCCCTTCGGCCTCGAGCGGAGCGTCACCGCCGGCATCGTGAGCGCGCTCCAGCGCGACATCACGGCGCCCAACGGCTACACGATCGACAAGGTCATCCAGACGGACGCGCCCATCAACCACGGCAACTCCGGCGGGCCGCTCCTCAACGCCGCGCGGCGAGGTGATCGGCGTCAACTCCCAGATCGAGAGCGAGACCGGCGGCAACGTCGGCATCGGCTTCGCCGTCCCGGTGAACACGGTCAAGGAGGTCGTCGCGCAGATCAAGGAAGAGCGGCAAGGTCGAGCACGCCTACCTCGGCGTCCAGATGCAGGCGATCGACGACCAGCTCTCGAACACGTTCAACCTCCCCGCCGACGAGGGAGTCCTGGTCGTCAGCGTCGTCGACGGCAGCCCGGCCGACGAGGCCGGCCTCAAGGGCGGCGACCGGCAGGTGATCGTCGAGGGCACGAGCTACGTTCTCGGCGGCGACATCGTCACCGAGGCGGACGGCCAGCCCGTCGCCAGCCCGGACGACCTGCGTCGCCTGATCATGGAGAAGGATCCCGGCGACTCGATGACCTTGAACATCCACCGAGGCGACTCGAAGCGAACTGTGAGTGTCACCCTCGGGCGCCAGCCCGCCCAACCGGGCGGCTAGCGTGCCCGCGGCCCCTCCCCCCAGGGGCCCGACCGGTCGGAGGCCCGCACTGCCTGCCCGGGCCTCCGACCACCCTCCTCTTCCCTAGGCTTTCCGCGGATGGTGCCGCACCGCTTCGGCCAGTCGCCGGCGTTCTCGGTCGGGCTCGAGGAGGAGCTCTTCGTCCTCGACGCCGAGATGCTCGAGCCGGCTGCGGTGCCGGAGGGCGTGCTCGACGGAGCGCGCTTCAAGCCGGAGCTCTTCACGACGATGTTCGAGCTGAACACCGGCATCTGCGCCGGGGTCACGCAGGCGGTCGAGGAGCTGGCGGCCCTGCGCGTCGAGGCGCGGCGGCGCCTGGCCGAGCACGGGCTCGCGCTCGCGGCCGCCGGCACCTGGCCGACCGCCGTCCTCGGTGAGCAGCCCGTCACGCCGCTCGAGCCGCTCCGGCGCTTCGCGGAGTACGCAGGCCCCTCGGCCCTGCGCCAGCATTGCTCGGGCCTCCACGTGCACGTCGGCGTGGCGAGCCCGGAGGAGTGCATGGGGCGGCTGGAAGCCGTCCTGCCCTGGCTGCCGCTCGTGCTCGCACTGTCGGCCAACTCGCCCTATGCCGGCGGCGAGGAGACCGGGCTCGCCTCGACCCGCGCGGAGCTGCTCGCCCTGCTTCCGCGGGCGGGGCCCCCGCCGCCCTTCGCCGACTACGAGGACGTGGGCCTCGTTCGCCGAGCTGCTCGTCGAGCTGGGGCTCGCGGACGACCTCATGCGCCTCTGGTGGGACGTCAGGCCGCACCCGCGCCTGGGCACGCTCGAGATCCGCATGCCGGACCAGCCCACCCACCTGGCCGCCACCGCCGGCCTCGCCGCGCTCGTGCAGGCGCTCGTCGTCTGGGCCGAGCCGGTCGGGGGGCACGCGGACCGCGGGCTCTACGCCCAGAACCGCTGGGCCGCCTCGCGCTTCGGCGCCGATGCCGGCCTCGTGCACCCGGAGGACCGCGCGGCTGTGCTCTCCGCAGGAGCTCCTCGCCGAGCTCCTCGCCCGCGTCGAGCCGACGGCGCGCGGCTCGGAAGCGCCGGCTTCCTCGGGGAGCTGGACGGCCTCCGTCAGGCCGGAGCGCAGCTCGAGCTCGGACGGGCCGACGGTCTCCGCGCCCTGTGTGAGCGCCTGGTGGCGCTCACATACGATGGCCTGTGATGGCGGTTCGGTCGGAGACGATCCAGGTAAGCGGGATTCGGTGCGAGCGCTGCGTGCTGCGCCTCGGCGCCGCGCTCGGGAACCTCGACGGCCTCGAGTCGGCCCACGCCAACCTGCTGGGGGAGGTGACGATCTCCTGGGACGACGACCGGGTGCGAGCGTGAGGAGATCATCGTCGCCCTGGGCCGCGGCGGCTTCCGCGAGGTCGCCCCGGTCTAGCCGCCTCCCCCGGCCCGGAATAGCTGCCGGGAGCGGGGCGTTAGCTTGTTAGTGTCCGACGAATGGCAGACGCCGAGACCGACGCCCGCCGTTTGGCGACCGAGGCGCGCGAGCGCGTCCGCTTCGAGGAAGAGGTGCTCGGGCTTGCAGACCAGGTCTACCGCGTCGCGCGTCGCCTGGTGTCGAGCCGAGAGGAGGCGGAGGATCTGGTCCAGGAGACCTACGCACGCGCCTTTCGCAGCTGGCGCTCCTACACCCCGGGCACGAATCTTCGGGCCTGGCTCATGCGCATCCTGACCAACCTCAACATCGACCGCGGCCGGCGCGAGCAGCGCTCGCCCGACATGCAGCCGATGGAGGAGGGCGACTACTTTCTCTATAACCGGCTCGAGGAGACGAACGGGCCGGACGACGAGGAGCGCATCGTCGAGCGTCTCTCGCAGGATTCCATCGTCGACGCCCTCTCCAACGTGCCCCACGACTTTCGCGACGTGATCGTCCTCGTCGACATCGGCGACTTCTCCTACCAGGACGCGGCGCAGATCCTCGACATCCCGATCGGAACGGTCATGTCGCGCCTGCACCGGGGGCGCCGGATCCTCAAAGGCCAGCTCGCCGAGGCCCCGGTCGCGGAGGAGTCGTGACGCAGTTCGACCCCATCTGCGAGAAGTGCGAGGAGCTGATCCAGCCGTACCTCGACCGGGAGCTGAGCGAGGCCGAGCGCGCTCGAGGCCGAGGTGCACCTCGAGGACTGCGGGTACTGCAACAAGCGCTACCGCTTCGAGGTCAGCCTCCGCCGGTACGTACGGCAGGTGTGCTGCTCCGAGGAGATGTCGCCGGAGCTGAAGGCGAAGCTCGCCGCGCTCCGGACCCCGCTGCAGTAGGAAGGTCGGCTCAGCCTTTCTCGCCGACGATGACGACGAGCCGGTTCGGGTCGTCGCCTCCCGGAAGAGCCGTGATGCCCACGCCGAGCTCGCCGGCGAGCCGCCTCGCGATCGCCTCGCCTCCGGGCGGGTAGTAGACGGACGTCTCGGCGTAGTTCCGCCGGTCGGCGTTGCGCACGTCGCCGATCCCGTAGGCGAGCCCGGCGACCTCGTTGGCGAGGGACGACGCGGCGTTCCCGCGGCGCGTGCCGTTGTAGACGTCGACCTGGATCTCCCAGCGCTCGGGAAGCGGCGGGGCCGCTGCCGCTGATTTGGCCATGGGAGCCGCGGGTGTGGGCGGGGGCTCGACCGGGAGGATCTGCGGCCTGAGGACGAAGACCAGGAACGCGGCGACGACGGCGACGAAGCCGAGCACGATCGCCCAGCGCCGCAGCGACCACCGCTCGACGACGGACTCCACCGGCAGCCCGGCGAGCTCCCGCGCCTCGCGCTCTGTGATCCCGAGCGCCGACGCGTAGACGACGGTCGCGGCGATGGCGTCGGCAGACGAGGCGAAACGGTACGTGCGGCTCTCCTCGAGCGACTTGATCTCGTCGACCTCGAGGCTCGTGAGAGCGGCAGCCTCCTCCAGCGTCAGGCGCCGGCGCAGGCGAGCCGCGACGAGCGGCGAGGATGCTGCGTGTGCCTCCATCTCGGACCCTCAGTGTTCGGCGGGCGGCTCCTCCACCCTGCCCTTCTCATCGGCACTGGAGCAGGCGGCTTGAGCCCTATTGCGGCTCCGGACAGGGGCCGCCGCCGCTCTGCACCGAGAGGGCGAACGTCGGGTCGCCCGCGTGCCCGGGCGCCATTCCGTACGTGAGCAGGCTGAGGCAGTCGCCGCCGCGTGAGAAATCGACCCGGAAGGAGGTCGGCGGCGTGCCGTCCTCGCCGGCTTCGCTGGCGGTCACGACCCTCGTCCGGGGCTTCCACTCAGGCTCGAGGCTCTCGACGTAGAACGCGACGACGTCCTCCTGCTTCGTCTCGGCCGGCGGGGCGTACAGCGCACTCGTCACGATCTCGTCGGGCACGGGCAGCGCGTCCTCGCCGTTCGTGGTCTGCGTGATCCGCTGGATCTCGTGCGCGCCGGGGTAGAGGGGCACCGAGTCGAGGATCTCCATGTTGGCGTCCACCCGGCTGGAGTCGAGCTGCGTCCAGGCCGCATACGCGATGCCCGCTCCCAGGGAGAGGAGCACGAAGGCAGGGATCAGGACCGCTGGGCGGAGGAGCCTGCGCCTCACGGGAGGTCCTCGGGCGTGTCCACGTCTCCCGGGGGGCCGAGGTCGTCGCAGGGGACGAGCACCGGGTCGAAGGCGCGCAGGCCCTCGTCGGGCACGGAAGCCCAGAGCTCGCGGGCGACGACGATCGGGTGGCCCCGGTCGCCGCCGTAGCTGGCGGCGACGAGCGGCCCGTCGCCCTCCCGCCAGGCCTCGAGGACGCGGCCGACGGCCTCCGGCGCCAGGCCGGGCCCGTCGGCGAGCACGACCACCGCCGCCTCGGCCTCGGGCGCGAGCGCGGCGAGCCCGCAGCGGAGCGACGCTCCGGGCCCCAGCTCCCAGTCCGGGCACGTCACGACGCGCGCCCCAGGAGCTTCGAGCTCGTACGCGCCTGCGACCACGACGACCTCCTCCACCCTCGCCTCGCGAAGCCTCTCGAGCACGTCGGGGAGCAGCAGCCGCTGCTTCGGCGACCCGAACCGGGTCGCCGCCCCGGCCGCCAACACGACGGCCGCAACGGCCACGCCCGGGGTCTGACCCCTGGTCAGGTCGGCAGTGGTCAAGCCATCCTCCGCCCGCCGGTCGCCCGCCACGCTTGTTGCGGTGTGAGTGGCGCATCCATGGTCCCTCGCGGACACGCCCTGGGTCTGACCCCGGACATGGCTCTAGCGGACGGCGGTCTCGAGCTTGTGAGGACGGTCGCCGACGACGAGCTCAGGCACGGCTCGCGTCGGCGGTCAGCGTGAGGATGTCCGCGATGTGGATCAGCCGGAACGTGGCGCGGCTGACCGTGCGCGCGTCGGCTTCGTCGTCGGCCTCGGGCAGCGTCCGCCAGAGGTCGCGCGCCGTGCCGACCAGCTCGGCGATCTGCTCGCGTTCGTCCGAATACCCGTCGCGCTCGAAGCAGGTGTTGAGCGCGAGGCCGAGGACCCCGATGGTGTCCGCCTGGCGCGTCCAGAGGAGCGGCGTCGCCATGGCGAGGTAGTGGTGGATGCGGGCGAAGGTGAGCGGCTGGTCGAGGCGCCGGGGCCCGCGCGGCTCAGCCAAAGGCGCGGGGGGCTCCCCGTCGGCGATCCGGGCCGCCGACCGGCCCAGCATGTTGCGGATCTCGTCCTCCGACAAGCCGGCGACCAGGGCGGTGCGGACCGCGAGGAGCAGGGCGCCGGGCTGCTGCCCGTACGGGTAGTCCGAGGCGTACAGCACCTGGCCGGGAGAGACGCGGCTGAACATGTCCAGGAGGTCGATCGCGCTCCAGACGGAGGTGTCGAAGTACACGCGCGGCCGCCCCGCGAAGCACTCCGAGAGCGCGGCAAGGTCCGCGATGCCGGCGTGGGCGATGATGAGCGAGGCCTCCGGGTAGGCATCGTGGAGGTGCCGGAGGTTCTCCGCTATGGGCGGGAGGCCGCGCCCGCCGTGGATGAGGATCGGCACGCGCCGCTCCGCGGCCAGCGCGAAGACAGGCTCGAGCCTCTGGTCGTCCAGAAGGAAGCCCTGCGCCCGCGGGTGGAGCTTGATCCCGCGCGCCCCCCGGTCGAGGCAGCGCGTCGCCTCCTCGATCGGCTGCTCGGCGAGGTCGAGCCGGACGAACGGGACGAGCAGGCCGTCCGAGCGCTCCGCAGCGGCGAGGGTGCGGTCGTTGGCCGCGCGGAAGGCGGGCTCGCGGTCGGGCTCGTCCATGCAGAACGCGAACGCGCGCTCGACGCTCCACCGCCGCAGGAACTCGGTCAGCTCCTCGAACGGAGCGACCATGCCGTCGATGTCGCGGCCGACGTGCACATGCGCGTCGAAGAGCGGCGCACCTCCGGGAACGAGCCTGCGGGCTTCGTCGTCGTAGCGATCGATCAGGCCGCGCGCGCGCTCGAGGACCGGTTCCACCCGGTGAATCTACCGGGAGCGGCTACCATCGGGAGCCGTGCCGGACGTCCTCATCTTCGGCGACACCATCCGCTCTCCCGAGCTGCGCCACGAGGTGCCTGTCTCGGTGCCCGACCCGTTCGTCTACGTCGAGCGGAACGGCACGCGGACGGCCTATGTCGGCTCCCTCGAGGTCCCGCGCCTGAGCGCGATCGACGGCCTCGAGATCGTGCCGCTCGAGGAGCTCGGGCTCGACGAGCTGATCGCGCAGGGCCTCGGCTGGCACCGGATGACGACGGAGCTCGTGCTCCGTGCCTGCCGCGCGGCCCAGGTGGAGACGGCTGTGACGCCGCGGGACTTCCCGCTGGAGATTGCCGACTACCTACGCGCGAACGAGGTCGAGCTCGAGGCCCGGGGGGATCTCTTCGACGAGCGCCGCCGGGTCAAGACGGCGGCCGAGCTCGCCGGGATCGGCAGGGCGCAGCGCGCCTCGGAGCACGCCATGGACGCGATCCGCGCCCGCCTGCGCGAAGGCGGCCCCGTTACCTGTGAGGAGCTGCAGACCGAAGCCATGCGCGTCTTCAGCGACGAGGGCGTGATGGTCGACGACCTCGTGCTCGTCTCGGTCGGCGCCCAGACGACGATCGGCCACGAGCCGGGCCACGGGCCCATCGGCGAGGGTGAGCCCGTGGTCGTCGACCTCTTCCCGCGCGATCCGGTCTCCGGCTGCTACTCGGACATGACGCGGACGTTCTGCGTCGGGGAGCCTCCCGAGGAGCTCGTCCGCTACCACGCGCTCGTCCGCGAGGCGCTCGACCTCGCCTATGCGACCATCCGCCCCGGCATTCCAGGCTCGGAGCCACACAGGGTCGTCTGCGAGCTCTTCGAGGCCAACGGCTTCCAGACGCAGCTCTCGAAGGCCCCCGGCGAGGTCCTCGAGGAAGGCTTCTTCCACAGCCTCGGCCACGGCGTCGGGCTCGAGGTGCACGAGCTTCCGTCACTGGGGCGCGTCGGCGAGGAGATCGTCGCCGGCGACGTGCTCGCGGTCGAGCCCGGCCTCTACCGCACGGGCTTCGGCGGCTGCCGCCTCGAGGATCTCGTCCTCGTCACGGAGGGCGGCTGCGAGGTGCTGACGGACTACCCGTACGACCTGACGCCGTAGGCTCGCCGGAGCGCTCTACCCGGCAGCGAGCTCCAGCAGCGGCTCGAAGCGCGCCGGGTCGTCGAACGGTCCGATCACCGCCAGGTTGAGCCGCTCCTGGCGGATGACGTCCTGCGCGACCCGTTGCACGTCCTCGAGCTTGACGCGGTCGAGCGCGTCGAGCACCTCCTGAGGCTCGCGGGTGCGGCCCTCGAGCACCTCGTCGCGGAGGCCGAACGAGATCGTCCCCTTCGGGTCCTCCAGGGAGAGGATCAGGCGGCCCTTGACGAAGTTGCGCGCCTTCTCGAGCTCGTCGGCCTCGACAGGCTCGGAGGCGATCCGCCCGAACTCGCGGACGATGGTCGCGACGGCCTCGTCGATCCGCTGGATGTCGACGCCGCCCTGTGAGAAGAGCGTGCCGGCGTCCGTGTAGCCCTGGTTGTAGCCGTAGATGTAGTAGGCGAGCCCTCGCCGCTCCCGAACCTCGGTGAACAGGCGGGAGGACATGCCCCCGCCGAGGACCGTGGCGAGCAGCATGAGCGCGTAGCGGTCGGGATGACCAAGCGGGTAGCTGTGCACGCCCATGCGCACGTGTGCCTGGTCGGACGTCTTCGTGTGGATCCTGACCCGCGGCGCGTCCTGCTCCCAGTGCACCGGATCGGGCGCGCCGGTCGCGCCGTTGGGGACGTCGCCGAGGAGCGCCGACGACCCGGTCGAGCACGTCGGAGCCCACGGCGCCCGCAACGCCCGCGACCATGCGCGGTGCGCGGTACCAGCGGTCGAGGTAGTCGAGGAACGTCTGGCGGGTCGCCCCGCGTACGGTCTCCTTCGTCCCGATGATGTCCCAGCCGAGCGGCTGGTCGCCGTAGAGGAGCGCGTCGTAGACGCCGTCGACGTAGTCGCGCGGCGTGTCGTAGTACATGTTCATCTCCTCGACGATCACGCCCTTCTCGCGCTCGATCTCCTCCGCGTCGAACTTGGAGTTCCGGAGCATGTCGACGAGCACGTCGAGCGCGGTGTCGCGGTGCTCGGCCGCGCACTTGACGTAGTAGCCGGTGTATTCCTTGCCGGTGAACGCGTTGAACTCGCCACCGATGGAGTCGATCTCTCCGGCGATGTCGCGCGCCGTCGGCCGGTTCTCCGTTCCTTTGAAGAACATGTGCTCGGCGAAGTGGGCGATGCCGTTGGTGTCCCGGGTCTCGTAACGCGAGCCGGCCGCCAGCATGACGAAGCAGGCGACCGACTTCGCCTGGGGCATGTCGGCCGTCACGACCCGGAGGCCGTTCGGGAGCGTGGTCTTCTCGAAGGTGTTCGGCATCAGGTGGCCACAGAGCTCCTCTCTTCGTAGGCGTCGAAGCGAGCGCGCCAGTCCTCAGGGACCGCCATGGGCGCGTTCGCCTCGTAGTCGTAAGCGACGAGCACGGACGATGCTTCCAGCACCAGCCGCCCGTCGCCGGCCCTGACCTCGTGCTCCATGTCGAAGCTCTTGGTGCCGACGCGCGTGACGCGGGCGCCGATCTCGAGCGCCTCGGGGAAGCGCGCGGGTGAGCGGAAGTCGACCGTGATGCGGGCGAGGATCAGGGAGAGCTGGTAGGCGAATTCCGCGCCGAGCACGTCGATCAGATAGCGGATTCGCGCGGTTTCGAGGTACGTCAAGTAGACCGCGTTGTTGACGTGGTCGGCGGCGTCGACGTCCCGAAACTCGACGTCGCGCGGCATGACAAAGCGGTAGCCCACCATCTCCCGCATGGTACTTTCGCCGCTCACGTGTCCGGCGGCCTCACCCGAAAGGCGGTCTTCGCGCAGCCCGACTGGCTTCGGGGCGTCCCCGAGCGCGTCGGCGACCGTCGCCTCCCTGCCGGGCGGATCGTCCACACGGGCTGCGGGACCTCGTTCCATGCGGCTCAGACCGGCGGCAGGGCGATCCAGGCGCTCGAGGCCGTGCTCTCGCCTCCCGAGGCCGACGTCATGGTCGTGGTCAGCCACGAGGGTGGCACGACCCTGGCGCTCGAGGCGGTGCGCGCGTTTCCCGGGCCCTCCTGGCTCGTCACGGGGAAGGAGGAGAGCCCGCTCGCCGAGGCTGCCGACGAGGTGCTCGTGGTCACGCCGGAGGTGGAGGAGTCCTACTGCCACACGGCGAGCTACACGGCCGCGGTGGCCGCGCTGGCCGCGCTGCGCGACGAGGACATCGGCGGGCTCCCGGCGGCGGTCGAGCGCGTCCTCGCCGAGGAGCCGTTCCCGGTCTCCGATCACGAGCGCATCGTGATCGTCGGGGCCGGCCGCGACTGGGCTACCGCCCAGGAGGCGGTGCTCAAGCTGCGCGAGGGCGTTCATCTTCCCGCCGAGGCGCACCACACCGAGCAGATCCTCCACGGGCACCTGGCGGCGATCGACGAGACCGTGCGCGTCTTCGTGCTCGAGGGCGAGGGCCGCGCGGCCGAGCGGGCCGTCGACGTCGTCCGGGCGCTCGGCGAGATCGGCGCCGATACCACGCTCGTGCCGACCGAGCACCCGGTCGTCGACATCGTCCGCTTCCAGCTCCTCACCCTGGCGCTCGCGGAGCGGCGCGACGTCAACCCGGACACGATCCGCTGGGACGAGCCGCGCTGGGACGCAGCGCGGCAGGCCTACTCGTAATCCCTTACTGCGACAGGAGCCAGAGCCCGGCGAGGGTGTAGACGACCATCAGCGCCAGCATGGCGTACTGGCTGATGGCCGCCTTGCGCGGCGACTCGAAGAGCTCCACCGCGCGGTCGTGCGCGAGCACGAGCCCGGCGACGTGGCCGGTCACGAGCGCAGCCACCTGGGCGTACCAGATGGTCTTCGGCGCCAGCACGTTCAGGTTGGGCTGCACGTCGGCGGTGCCGAAGAGATCCCAGCCGAAGCCGAACGGGTCGGACGCGAACGGGACGAGGTACTGGGTCTCGCGCACGAAGAAGGAGAAGTAGTGCGCCACCACGTAGGCGAGCGCGATCGGGACGAGGCTTCCGAGGAAGGCGCCCCTCAGGTCTCCGTCGTAGTGGACGGCATAGGCGGCGGCCTTCATCGCCGCGATGTAGGCGAGTGCGACGAACAGGACGACGACCGCCAGGCCTGCGATCGCGAGCAGAGTCCCGAGGACACGTGCGAGGTCAGGTGACTCCTCGATCACGGGACGCATCAGGTTCGCGCGGAAGTCCACCCAGCCGGTCGTCTGGCTGAACCCGTCGAAGGCGACCGATCCGAGCATGACGGCGACGAACGCCAGCGTTCCCGGCCTGGCGTCGAAGTCGGTGAGGCCTGTGAAGGGCCAGCGGACGATCAGCCTCCGCTCGCGCCCGCCGAAGGGCGCGATGCGGGCGAGGATTCCGAAGTAGACGGCGAACGCCTCTCCGTTTGCGGTCCAGGCGTCCCGCCCGAAGGCGGCCATCGCCAGCCACGTGATCGTGCTGTAGAGAAGGATTGCCCCCGCGAGAGCGCGCGGGTCGGCGGGGTTCCAGTACGCGAGCTCGAGCGCCGCGAAGGAGAAGAGGAGGCCGGCGCCCGGCCAGCGGCCGAGGCGCTCGGGATAAGCGAACGGAGCGTCCCAGCGGACGCCGGCCTTCTCCGAGAGCCAGGCAGCGGCGTCGGCGGCCGCCCGCCACGGGCTGAGGACGGTCCAGACGTTCCCGAAGAGGACGCTGGCCGCCGGAACCCCGAGCCAGAAGACCACGAAGACGAACCGAGGGGCGAGGTTCTCGTTCGGCGAGGTGTCCCCGATCGCGGCGGCGACCGTGACGAGGACGAAGAGCGCGAAGGAGAGCCCGCCGGCGACGACCCGAAGCACGCGGCTCCGGAGGATGCGCTCGAGCCTCTCCGGCAGCGGCCGCCCACGGCTCTTCTCGGCGAGCACTGGCCGCTTCCAGAGGGCCCAGAGCGCCACGAACGAGAGCACGAGCACGAGCGCGGCTCCGTAGTAGAAGAGCCACAGCGGGACCGGCAGGTCCTTGATCCCGCCGATCCCGTGCGCGATCGGATACAGCACGGGCCTAGGGGCTGACCACGAGCTCCACGATCTTCACTCCCCGGTTCTCGAGCTCCGCCTCGAACTCGCCGGCGATGTCGGCGCGGAAGCTGATGCGCGCCGGCTGCCCCGGTGCGACGTCGGCGGAGAGGTCGTAGCCGTGAAGGTGCACCTCGTCCTCGACGTCGGCCCGGACGACGAGCTCGACCTGCTTCCCCTGCTCGATCTGCACCTGCTTCACGCCGCCGACGGGCTGGCCGTTCTCGACCACGACGAGCACACGCTGGGGCTCCTCCGCAGGCGGCGCGGTGGTCGTCACCTGCTCGGTCGTCGTCTGCACCTCGGTCGTGGCCTCGGTGGTCGTCTGGACGGTGGTGGTCGTCTCTCCCGTGGGCGTGGTGTTCGCGGCGTTCTCGCTGTCGTCGGGCCGCAAGGCGAGGAACAGGACCACGGCGAGGACAACGACGCCGGCGCCGATGCCGAGGAAGACCCAGGGGTTGCGGGACCCGCCGGAACCGGCGGGCGGGCCCCCAGGCGTGCCCGTCGGCGGCTGGTCGCCGGAGGGTGGGCCGGTCGGGGGTGGTTGGGGCGCTTGGCTCACGACTCTGCCTCCACGTTCAGGGATGAGCGGTCACACGGCGCCTTTGGAGGGCCGGCGAAGCTCTGTCTGGCTAGCGAATCTTGCCAGCAGGGGCTAACGGACGACGATGCCGCCGTTTTCCGCCGCTCCGGCCAGAAAGTCCAGCCAGTCGTGCCAGAGCTTCTCGTCCGCGAGCACCTTGGTCTCGGCCGAGGCCTGCGAGAGCGCGAAGTCCACTGCGCCCGGGGGGACGAGCGTCCCCGGCTCGAGGCGGTCGAGCTGGAGCCAGCCCGACATGCCCTGCGCGGTCATCTCCTCCAGCAGCTGCTCCAGGTCGTCCAGGCCCAGGAAGACGTGGCCGCCGATGCCGTCGTTCCTGGCCCAGTAGAGGCGCAGCATGGGATCTAGACGAGGTCGTGCAGGCCGGCGAGGAGGCGGTCGACCTCGCCGGCGGTGTTGTAGTGGATGATCCCGAGGCGGACTGCGCCGTCCGGCAGCCCGAGGCGCCGCATGACCTCGACCGCGTAGTAGTCCCCCCACCAGACTGCGAGGTCACGCTCGGCAAGGCGCGTGGCGGCCTGCTCGGGCGTCAGCCCGGGGACGGTGACGGCGAAGGTCGGCGCGCGGCCCTCCATGGTCGGGCGGCCGTAGAGGCGAAGCCCTTCCGGCAGGCCGGCGAGCAGGCGCTCCCCGAGCTCGCGCTCGTGCGCGAGGATGCCGTCCCAGCCGACCGACTCGAGGTAGGCGACCGCCGCGTCGAAGCCGGCGAGGGCCTCGTGCGAGAGTGTGCCCGTCTCGAAGCGGGCGCTCACCGGCTCGTCGGGCGCCGGCCGCACCTTGTACGGCCGCCAGCGCTCCAGCAGCTCGCGCCGGCCGTAGAAGAGGCCGAGGTGCGGCCCGAAGAACTTGTACGGGGAGCAGAGGAGGATGTCCGCGCCGACATCCCGCACGTCGATCGGCCCGTGCGGCGCGTAGTGGACCGCGTCCACCCAGGCGAGCGCTCCGGCCTCGTGCGCGAGGTCGACGATGCGGCGGACGTCCGTGATCGTCCCGACGGCGTTCGAGGCCCAGGGGAAGGCGACCACCCGCGTCCGCCCGCCGAGCTGCCGCTCGAGGTCCTCGAGGTCGAGGCTCGCGTCCTCCTCGTTCAGGTCGACGAAGCGGACGACGAGATCGAGGTCGTCGGCCAGGTGGAGCCAGGGCGAGACGTTGCCGTCGTGGTCGAGGCGCGTGACGACGATCTCGTCGCCGGCGCGCAGCTCCCGGCCCAGCGTGCGCGTGAGCGCGAAGTTCAGTGTCGTCATGTTCTGGCCGAAGCCGACCTCGTCCGGCTCGCAGCCGAGGAAGCGCGCGGCCGTGTGGTGAGCCGAGACGATCAGCGCGTCGCTCCGCCGGCTCGTCTCGAAGGCCCCGCCGAGGTTCGCGTTCGACTCGCGCAGGTAGGAGGCCATCGCCTCGATCACGGAGTCCGGGGCCTGAGTCCCGCCGGGCGCGTCGAAGAACGCGGTCGGCCGGTCGAGCGCCGAGAAGCGGGCGCGCACGGCGGCGACGTCGAAGGCGACGGCGCTCACAGCGCGAGCAGCTCCCGCTCCCGGGCCGGGTCGAGGCCGGCCTCCGGTGACGTCTCGGCCTGTTCCAGCGTGTCGCGGATGGTTTGGGCCAGCGAACGGAAGCGCAGCCCGGCGGCGACCGCCTTGGAGACGTCGACGGCGAGGAAGTTCGCCGACTCGGGGTTCGTCCCCGGCGCGAGCCAGAGCGGGAGGTCGCTCCACGCCTCGACTCCGCTCTCCAGGAGCGAGCGCTCGTCGACCCACGTGAGCCGGGCATCGCTCCCCGTCTCCTCGCGGACCGCCTCCAGGAGAGCCTCCATCGTCAGCGGCGTCTTGGGGCCGGTCGCGTTGAAGGCTCCGACCCGGCGGCGGCCGGCCATGTCGAGCATCCAGTCGGCGAGGTCGCGCCCGTGGACCAGTTGCACGGGCTGGTCGCGCGGCTCCGGGACGAGCACGTCGCCGCCGCGGGCGATCCGGTGCACCCAGTACGTGAAGCGGCCGGTCGGGTCGTAGGGCCCCACGATGAGGCCCGCGCGGACGGAGAGCACCCGTCCCGGAAGCGCATGCTCGGCCTCGCGCTCGCAGAGCACCTTCAGGCCGCCGTACACCTCGGCGCTCGTGATCTCCTCCACGGTCTCGTCCTCGAGGACGTGCACGGGGGAATCCTCCGTCGTCCCGGCCGCGCTCGTGTCCGAGTAGACCGAGCCGCTCGAGACGAAGGTGTAGTGCTCGATCTGGTCCGCGAGCAGGCCGGCGGAGTCGCGCACCCAGCGCGGGACGCGCGCGGAGGTGTCCACGACCGCGTCCCAGCTTCGGTTCCGCAGCGCGTCGAGGTCGCCGGTGCCCCGGTCGCCGTGGAGGCGCTCCACGTCGGGGAAGAGCTCGCCGTTCGTCCTCCCGCGGTTGAAGAGCGTGACCTCGTCGCCGCGCGCCTGCGCGGCCTCGACCAGGTGGCGCCCGAGGAAGAGCGTGCCGCCGAGGATCAGGACGTTCAGCCCACGACCTCGCCGTTCACGCGCCACTCGTAGCGGGGCTTCGCGGTCAGGGAGGCGCCCACGAAGCAGTCGCGCTCCGCGAGGTCGAGGAGCTCGCCCAGCTTGTCCCCTGCGACCGGCGGGTCGAGCTCCACGTCGAGCCCGCAGACGATCTCGACGAAGGCGAAGCGCCCGTCGCCCTCGCGCCTGGTCACGGTCGCCTCGGCGGTGGCATCTCCGCGAACCGCGACGCCGGCGCGCTCGGCGTGGAACGCGAGGCTCTCGAGCGTGCAACGCATCAGCCCGGCCAGCACCAGGTGCTCCGGCGTCCAGGCCTCGCCCGGCTCGAGCGACGAGCCTTCGGCGAGCAGCCTCCCGTCGCGCTCGAGGCTGGCCGCGTACTCGAACGTCTTCGGCAAGTCAGATCTTGGGCCAGCGGGTGATGACGACCTTCTTCTCGGTGTAGAAGTCGATCGCGTCGGAACCGTTTGCGTGCAGGTCGCCGAAGAACGAGTCCTTCCAGCCGGTGAACGGGAAGAAGGCCATCGGCGCCGCGACGCCGATGTTGACGCCGAGCATGCCGGCCTGCGCGTCGTGGCGGAACCGGCGCATTGCCCCGCCGCTCGTGGTGAAGATCGAGGCGGCGTTGCCCTTCGACGAGGAGTTGAGGATCTCGAGAGCCTCGTCGAAGTCCGCGGCCCTGAGCAGCGTCAGCACCGGGCCGAAGATCTCCTCGCGGGCGATCTCCGAGCCGGGCTCGGACTCGATGATCGTCGGGCCGACGAAGTTGCCGTCCTCGGAGCCGCGGCCGCGGCCGTCGAGCAGGAGCTCGCCCCCTTGCTCGACGCCCTTCTCGATCCAGTCGAGGATGCGCTCCTGCGAGGCACCGGAGATGACCGGGCCGACCTCGGTGTCCGGGCTCGACCCCTCGCCGACGACCATCGCCCCGCCCCTCTCGGCGAGCGCCTGCCGCAGCGGCTCGTACACCTCGCCCACTGCGATGCACACGGAGTTCGCGAGGCAGCGCTGGCCGGCGGCGTGGAACGCGGACGAGAGCACTCCGTCGACCGCCGAGTCGAGGTCTGCGTCGGGCATGACGATGACGTGGTTCTTCGCGCCGCCGAGTGCCTGGACGCGCTTCCCGTGCTTGGCGCCGGTCTCGTAGATGTAGTGCGCGACGGGCGTGGAGCCGACGAAGGAGACGCCGTCGACCTCCGGGTGCTCCAGGATCGCGTTCACGGAGTCCTTGCCCCCGTGGACGAGGTTCACGACGCCGGGCGGGAGCCCGATCTGGTCGAGTAGCTCGAACGTGCGCTCGACGGCGAGCGGATCCTGCTCGGAGGGCTTGCAGACGAAGGTGTTCCCGCACGCGATCGCGAAGGGCAGGAACCACATCGGGACCATGAAGGGGAAGTTGAACGGCGTGATCGCGGCGAAGACGCCGATCGGCTGGCGGATCATGTCCGAGTCGATCCCGCGCGAGACGTCCTCGAGGTTGGTGCCCTGCATCAGCGTCGGGATGCCGGTGGCGACCTCGACGCACTCGATGCCGCGGCCCACCTCGCCGGCCGCGTCCTTGATCGCCTTGCCGTTGTCGGTCGTGACGAGCATGGCCAGCTCGTCCTTCGCCTCGTCGAGGAGGTACTTCAGGTCGAAGCACGCGCGCGCCCGCTCGAGCGGGGGCGTCGCCCGCCAGGCGGGGAACGCCGCGCGCGCGGCGCGGACGGCTTCGTCCACCTGGGACGCGCTCGACAGCGGGACCTGTCCGAGGACCTCGCCGCTGGCAGGGTTCACGACGTCGATGGTCTCGGCCCCTTCGGCCTCGACCCAGCGCCCTCCGATGTAGTTCTTCAGGGTCCTCGTTGCGACCCCTGGCTTGTCCTCGACCTGCGCCATCTCGTCCTCCTGGTTGCTCCGGCGTAGAGTACCGCCGTGGCAGCGCCGACGGCCTCCGCGGTGCCCGACATTTTGGCGCCGGGCCTGCGCTGTGTCTTCTGCGGGATCAACCCCGGCCGGCGCTCCTCGGCGGCCGGACAACACTTCGCCAACCCGCGCAACGACTTCTGGCGGCTGCTCGCCGACTCGGGGCTGACGCCGCGGCGGCTGGAGCCGAGCGAGCAGTGGAGCCTCCTCGAGCTCGGCTACGGGCTCACGAACGCCGCCCACCGCACGACCAGGGGTAGCGGCGACCTCCGCCGGGGCGACTTCGAGGGCTCCGAGGCGAGATTGGAGCGGCTCGCGGCAGAGCTCGGGCCCGCGATGATCGCGTTCGTCGGGAAGTCAGCCTTCCAGGGAGCCTTCGGGCTGCCGCGCTGCGACCTGGGACTGCAGCAGCGGATGCTCGGCGGGACGCGTCTCTTCGTCCTGCCGTCGACCTCGCCTGCCAACGCAGCCGTCCCCTACGCGGAGCGGCTGCGGTGGTTCGGAGAGCTAGCGCATGCCCTCGTCTAGCCAGCGGACGTCGGCTTCGGTCAGCTTCAGCTCGAGCGCCTCCACGCAGGCGTGCAGCTCGGCGACGGACCGGGTCCTACGACCGCGTAGGTCGGGAACCGCCGGTGGAGCACCCAGGCGAGCGCGACCTGCGTCGCGGTCGCGCCGAGCTCCTCCCCGAGCTCGGTCGCCCGGCGGAGGCGCTCGCGGTTCTCGGAGGTGGCGAAGACACTCGCGACCTTCGGCTCCGCCGTGCCCGAGAAGAACCCTCCCGCCTGTGACGACCAGGCGAAGAGCGGCATGCCGGTGGCTCGGTACCAGGCCTGAGCTCCGGGGCTCCGACCGTCCTCGCACTCGGGCCACGGTGACTCCGTCCAGGCAGCGAGGCTCAGCTGGACGCTGGAGGAGCTGAAGGGCTCGAGCCGGTGCTCCCGGGCATGGGCGGCTGCTTCGTCGAGCCGGGCGGGCGACCAGTTCGAGGCGCCGAAGGTGAGGATCCTGCCCGTGCGCCGATGGGCGTTCAGCTCCTCGACGATCGGCCCGACCGGCAGGCTCGTGTCGTCGCGGTGGAGCATGAAGATCTCGACGTGATCGGTCTCGAGCGCCGCGAGGCTCGCCTCCAGGTCGGCGGAGATGTCGTCCGGGGTGACGCGCCGAAGGAGCGGGCCGCCTTCGGATTCACGGTCGTGGTGTCCCCCTTTGGTGACGATGACGACGTCGTCCCTGCGGTCTCCCAGGCACGTCGCGAGAACGGACTCGGCCTCCCCGTAGGCCCGGGCGGTATCGATGAGGTTCCCGCCCAGCCCGAGCCAGGTATCCGTGAGCGCCTGGGCGAGGCCCCGCTCGGCGTGCGTCCACCAGGCCGTCCCGAGCGCCAGGCGGGAGAGCTCGCGCCCCAGGGGCTCGAAGAAGAGCGAGCGCACGAAGGCGCTAGCCGCGCCAGCGGTTCGTGATCGGGATGCGGCGGTCGCGCCCGAAGGCCTTCGGGCGCAGCTTCACGCCCGGAGGCGCCTGGCGGCGCTTGTACTCCGCCCGGTCGATCATCGCGAGCGCGCGCTCGACCACGTCCGGCTCGAAGCCGTCGGAGGTCAGCTCCTCGCGCGAGCTGTCGAGCTCGACGTAGGCCTCGAGCACCTCGTCGAGCTTGGCGTAGGGCGGCAGCGAGTCCTCGTCCCGCTGGTCGGCCCTCAGCTCTGCGCTCGGGGCGCGCGCGATGATGGACGCCGGGATCAGCTCCCGGCCCGCGCGCTCGTTCAGGTGCCGCGCCAGCCGGAAGACATCCGTCTTGTAGACGTCCTTGAGGAGCGCGAAGCCGCCGGCCATGTCGCCGTAGAGCGTCGCGTAGCCGACCGAGAGCTCGCTCTTGTTCCCCGTCGCGAGAGCGAGCCAGCCGAACTTGTTCGAGAGCGCCATCACGATCACACCTCGCGCCCGGGCCTGGACGTTCTCCTCGGCGATCCCGGGCTCCGTCCCTGCGAAGGCCTCGGCCAGCGCAGCCGCGACCGAGTCGACCACCGGGTCGATCGGGATCTCCAGATAGCGCGCGCCGAGCGAATCCGCGACCGCCTTCGCGTCCCTGCGCGTTTCCTCCGAGGAGAACCGCGACGGCATCGAGACGCAGACGACGTGCTCGGGCCCGAGCGCCTCCGCCGCGAGGGCCGCGGTCAGCGCGGAGTCGATCCCTCCCGAGATTCCCAGCACGACGTCGGTGAACCCGTTCTTCCCCGCGTAGTCGCGCAGGCCGAGCTCGATTGCGAGCCGCATCTCCTCCAGCTCGTCGAGCGGCCCGGCGACCGCCGGTCGCACCGGAGCCTTCCCGGCCGGATCTCGGAGAGGAACGTCGATCACGACCGCGTCGGGCATCTCTCGCCGTGCGCGGGCCGAGCGAGCGCCGCCGGGCATCGCGGAGCCGCCGGGCGACGGCGGTCGTCGCGTCGACGTCGACCAGCAGGAGGGCCTCCTCGAAGGCCGGCCCGCGGACGACGACCTCGCCGTTCTCGTCGAGGACGAGGCTCTGCCCGTCGAAGATGAGCTCGTCCTGGGCCCCGACCGCGTTGACGAGGGCGATCCAGCAGGAGTTGTCGCGCGCCCGCGTCGCCAGCATCTCCTCGCGCTCGGCGCCCTTGCCGACATGGAACGGCGACGCCGAGATGTTCGCGACCACATGCGCCCCCGCGAGGGCGAGGTCGGTCGCAGGCGGCCCGGGCTGCCAGATGTCCTCGCAGACGGTCGGCCCGACAAGCGTCTCGCCGCAGCGCAGGAGCACCAGCCCGCGGCCCGGCTGGAAGTAGCGGTCCTCGTCGAAGACTCCGTAGTTGGGGAGGAACTGCTTGCGGTAGATCGCCTTCACCTCACCGTCGACGCAGACCGCGCAGGCGTTGAACAGGTCGCGGTCGAGGTGAGGGGTGCCGACCAGGGCCGCGATCCCCTTCGTGGCGGCGGCGACTTCCTCCAGCGTTTTGGCGGCTGCCCTGAGGAAGCCGGGCCGGAGCAGCAGGTCCTCCGGCGGGTAGCCGGTGACGGCGAGCTCGGGGAAGAGGACGAGGTCGGCACCGGCCGAGCGCGCTTCCTCCAGGCGGCCGAGGATCCGGTCCCGGTTGCCGTCGAGGTCGCCGACGACCGTGTCGATCTGGGCCAGGGCGAGGCGCATAGCCCCGATTCTAGCTGTTTCCGCCTAGAGGACGAAAACCGGGCGACTAGTCCCGGCGCTCGTCGAGGAACTTCTTGAGGCCGAGGTAGGGGAGGATGACCTCCGCCAGGAACGACGCGAACCAGACGATCAGGGTCGCGGCGATCCACGTGCCCGTGCCGTTGATGGTGAGCCCGTCGGAGATCCAGTCGGTGACGATCAGCGACGCGAGTGTGGCGATCAGCGCCCCCAGTGCCCGGATGAACACGCCCCGGTGCCGGAACTGGGACGCGATGAATGCCTCGAGCAACGCAAGCACGACCGTGAAGATGACGAGCGCGATGATGAAGCCCGTGACGTCGAGCTCCATCCCGCTGAGGACGAGCGCGGCGACGATCAGGCCGACGGCGTTAGCCGCCAGGGCGATCAGGAGCCGGACGAGGAGGCGAATCACGGCGTGGACTCTACGTCTTCGTTGCGATTCGTGCCGGGCCGAGAGCCGCGACGGCCAGCTCGACGTCCTCCTCGTCGTTGTAGAGGTGGAACGAGACGCGCACCGAGCCCGCCCGGACCGCGCAGGCGATGCCGGCCTCCTGCAGCCTCTCCGCCGCCGTGTCGGCATCGTCCACGTGCAGGCGGACGATCGGCGAGGCTGCGTCGGGGAGCCCCAGCCCGGCGGTGAGGGCGCGGGCGAGTGCGAGGTTGTGGGCCGCGATCCGCTCGACTCCCAGCGACGCGAGGAGCTCGAGGCTCCGCCGTCCTCCGGCCGCCGAAAGCCAGGGCAGCGAGACGTCGAGCCGCCGCGCGTCGCCGGTCAGCTCCGGGAGGCCGTAGTAGTCCTCGTACGGGTCAGGGCGCGACTTCCAGCCGGCTGTCCACGGCTCGACCTCGGCCCTTCGCTCCGGGCTCACGTAGAAGAACCCGAGGCCGCGGGGGCAGAGGAGCCATTTGTACGCATGCGCGACGAGATAGTCCACGCCTTCGAGATCGACGGGGAAGGCGCCCACGGCCTGGGTGGCGTCCAGGCAGATGCGTGCGCCGGTCGCCCTCAGCGCGTCGAGGTCGGCGACGCGGCCCTCCGCCGACTGGACGAGGCTGACGCAGACGATCGCCGTGCGCTCGTCGACCGCGTCGGCGAGCCCTTCCAGCGGGACGAGCCGCAGCTCCACCCCACGCGGCTCGAGGCCCCGCCACGGGAGCATGGCCGACGTGAAGTCGCGCTCGTAGAGGACGACGTTCGACCCCGGCTCCGCCGGGAGGCTCGCAGCCACGAGGCCCACGCCGATCGAGACCGCCGGAACGAGCGCGATGTCCTCGGCGCGCGCGCCCACGAGCCCGGCGAAGAGCTCGCGGCACGCCTCGCCGTCCTCCTCCCAGTCGCGCCAGCGCTTGCGCGTCCGCCAGCCTTCGTGTGCCTCCGCAAGCGCCTCGAGCGTCGAGCGCGGCGGCAGCCCGTAGGTCGCGGAGTCCAGATAGCCGCGGGTGGGCGTGCCCTCGTATTCAGACGGCGCGAGCAATGGCCTCCAACGCTTCGGGATTCTCCACGGAGGAGAGGTCGCCGGGGTCCTTGCCGAGTGCCTTCGCCCGCACCGCACGGCGCACGATCTTGGCGCTCCGCGTCTTCGGGAGCGCCGGGACGAAGAGAATACGGTCCGGCTTGAATGCCTTGCCGAGCTCGGCCGCCGCGCCGGCGGCCACCTCGGCGGCCAGCTCGTCGCTCGGCTCGTAACCGGGCGCTGCGACGCAGAAGACCCACGCGACCTCGCCCTTCACCTCGTGCGGGACGCCGACGGCGGCGGCCTCCGACACCGCCGGGTGGGAGACGACGGCGGACTCGAGCTCCGCCGGGCCGATGCGCTTGCCGGCGATGTTGAGCGTGTCGTCGGAACGCCCGTGCAGGAACCAGTAGCCGTCCTCGTCCACGGAGGCCCAGTCGCCGTGGACCCAGACGCCCGGGAAGCGGCGCCAGTAGGTGTCGAGGTAGCGCTCGGGGTCGCGCCAGAAGCCGCGCGTCATCCCGGGGAACGGCTTGCGGCAGACGAGCTCGCCGACCTCGCCGGTGCCGACGAGCGAGTTGCCCTCGGGATCGACGACGTCCATGGCCATCCCGAGCGCCGGCCCGCCGAGCGAGCACTCCTTGATCGGAATGGCCGGCGTGGGCGAGAGGAAGCACGCGGCCACCTCGGTGCCGCCGGAGCAGTTGATGATCGGCCGGCGCCCGCCCCCCACCCGCTCGAAGAGCCAACGGTACGGATCCGGGTTCCACGGCTCGCCGGTGGTGACCAGGACCCGGAGCGAGGAGAGGTCGGTTTTCGGGTCGCCGTGGGGTATGAGCGCGCGCACGAGCGTCGGCGAGAGGCCGAGGACCGAGACACGCTCGTCCTCGACGAGCCTCCACAACCGGTCGGCGGGCCGGTCCGGCGCCCCCTCGGCGAAGACGAGCGTGCACCCGAGCGCGCCACCACCTACCACCATCCAGGGCCCCATGATCCAGCCCATGTCGGTGGAGAAATGGAGCACGTCTTCCGGGTGGACGTCGGCCTGGTAGGCGACCTCGCGCGTGATCGAGACGAGGAAGCCGCCCTGGACGTGCAGCACGCCCTTCGGCTTGCCGGTGGTTCCGGACGTGTACGTGAGCAGGTACGGATGCTCGCTGTCGACCTCGAGCGGCGGTAGCTCGCCGGGGCTCTCCTCCACGATGGCGCCCCATCCCTCGTCGCGCGCCCAGGTGACGACGTGCTCGACGGAGGGCGCGTCCTCGCACCGCCTCCTCGACGGTCTCCCGCATCGGCAGCCGGCTGCCCCGGCGGAGCGAGTAGTCAGCGGTGATCACGACCTTTGCCTCGGCGTCCCGGAGGCGCTGGAGGACCGCGGGCGCGGCAAAGCCGGAGAAGAGCGGCACCTGCACGGCGCCGATGTGGGCGCACGCGTGCGAGGCCACGGCGACCTCCGGGCACATCGGCAGGTAGATGGCCACGCGGTCACCGGGCTCGACGCCGAGGCGCACGAGACCCTCAGCGAGGCGCGTCACGTCCGTCGAGAGCTCGGCGAAGGTCAGCTCGCGCCGCGATCCATCCTCGCCCGCGAACACGGCCCCGACCCGCTCCGGAGCGCGCTCGGCCCACCGGTGGACGCAGTTGCGGGCGATGGACACGGTCGCGCCCGTGAACCAGGTCGTCCACTCCGGCCCGGCCGAGTCGTCGTACACGCGCTCCCATTGGCGCGAGAACTCGAGCCCGAGGTCCTCGACGACCGCGGGCCAGAACCAGTCGGGGTCTTCCTGCGAGCGCCGGACGAGGTCCCAGTAGCTCTCGACGCCGTGCTTCCGCATCAGCCTGACGACGTTCGCGCGTGCGAGCGCCTCCTCGTCCGGTGTCCACACGACCTCGGCCACGGCGCCGCCAAGTCTACGAGGGAGCCGGAGGCGACCGGTTCTCGCTTGACACTGAGTGAACGCTCACCCATAATGAGCGAGCACTCACTCATGGTAGACGTGATCGAGACCAAGCCGACCCTGCGCCGCCGCATCATCGAGGCGGCCGACCTGCTGATCCGGGAGCACGGGATCGGCGGCGCGACCACGCGCGAGATCGCGCGGGCAGCCGGGTGTGCCGAGGGCTCGATCTACGTCCACTTCGAGGACAAGATCGACCTCGTCATCGCGGTCATCGTCGAGCGCGAGCCGTACTTCGCGGAGCTGCTGGAGCTGCCCGCGAAGGCAGGCGAGGGCACCGTCGAGGCCAACCTCGTGCCCTGGGTGGAGGAGCTCCTGCAGCTTCTGCGGGACAACCAGCCGATCTTCTTCGCCCTCATGGGCGACCGCAACGTCTTCGCGCGCTTCAAGGAGCGGCTACGCGAACGGCAGACCGGGCTCGTGGCTGTCTTCCAGGCCATCGCGGCCTACGTGCAGGCGGAGCAGGAGCTGGGACGCATCGACGCCGAGGTCCAGCCCGACGTCGTCGCCTCGATCCTGATCGGCGCCAGCCGCGACCGCGCCTTCACCCGCATGCTGGCCGACGCCGAGTCGACCGCGGACGTGGACTTCGCACGGGAGCTCGTCCAGACCATCGTTTCCGGGCTCGCGCCCACCGCGGCGCGAGCCAAGCCAAGACCGAACGCTGAGGAGGAACCCGCGTGAAGGCTCGCATCTTCGCCGACGAGAACCGCAAGTGGTGGACCCTGGGCGCGCTCTCGTTCGCCCTCTTCATGATCATGCTCGACAACACGGTCGTGAACGTGGCGCTGCCGTCGATCCAGCGGGATCTCGGCATCGGCCTCTCCGAGCTCGAATGGACGGTGAACGCCTACGCCCTGACCTTCGCCGTCCTGATGCTCACCGGCGGGAAGCTCGCCGACTTCTTCGGACGCCGGCGCGTTTTCCTTCTCGGCCTGGCGGTCTTCACCGTCTCCTCGCTCTTCTGCGGGCTCGCGACGAGCAGCGGAATGCTGATCGGCGCGCGCACGCTTCAGGGCGTGGGCGCCGCGCTCATGCTGCCGGCCACGCTCTCGATCATCTCGGCGACCTTCCCCCCGCGACAGCGGGGGATGGCGATCGGGATCTGGGCCGGGGTCTCGGCGATGGCGCTCGCGATCGGGCCGCTCATCGGCGGCCTCATCACCGAGCACATCGACTGGAGCTGGATCTTCTTCGTCAACGTCCCCATCGGCGTCGTGGGGCTGCTCGTCGGGCGGCTGGTCATCAAGGAGTCGCGTGACACCTCGGCCGACCAGCGGCTCGACATTCCGGGCCTGCTGGCGTCCGCCGTCAGTCTCTTCTCCCTCACCTTCGCCTTGATCGAGGCGAACTCCTACGGGTGGACCGACCCCGTGATCATCGGGCTCTTCGTCCTCTCTGGGGTGTCCCTCGCGGTCTTCGTCCTCCTCGAGCGCCACCAGCGCTCGCCCATGCTCGACCTCTCGCTCTTCAAGAGCTCCACCTTCGCCGGGGCGAACGTCGTGGCGCTCCTCATCACGCTCGCCATGTTCGGCGTCTTCTTCTTCATGTCGATCTACATGCAGAACATCCTCGGCTACTCCGCGACCAAGACGGGCGCCGCCTTCCTGCCGATGACGGTCCTCATCATCCTGATCGCCCCGCTCGCCGGGAAGTCCTCCGATCGCATCGGCTCGCGGGCGCTCATGACGGCGGGCATGCTCTGCCTCGCCATGTCGCTCGTCATCTTCTCGCGGCTCGGCCTCGACTCGACCTTCTGGGACATCTTCCCGGGGCTTGTCATCGGTGGCGTCGGGATGGGGCTCGTGATGACCCCGATGACCGCAGCGGCACTCGGCGCGGTGCCCGTGGAGAAGTCGGGAGTCGGCTCCGGCGTCCTGAACACGTTCCGCCAGGTCGGCGGAGCGCTCGGAATCGCGGTCATGGGCGCGATCGTCGCCTCGTACGTCGACCTCGGCTCCGGTCGCCCGAATCCGGCCGACTTCATCGACGGCTTCCAGGTCGCCCTCCGGGTCAGCGCCGTCTTCGCCCTCATCGGGGCCGTGGTCGCCGTGACCACGATCCGCAAGCACCGGCACCTGGACGCCGCCGAGCTCGCGGAGGTCGCCGCCTAGGCACGGGCGCGGTAGGAGATAAGTAGGCGAACGGTATGACCGCTTCACAAGCGGTCAAGAGGCTCCGAACGAGGGATGGACGAAACCGGCTCCCGCGCCGACCTTTCGACCATGTTCCAGAAAGGCGACAACCCGGAGACTTCGGCTCTGCGGCCCAGCCGATGCCTCCGGGTTGGTGTCGCCGGGAATTGGCGCGCCTCCCGCACCCCTCTCTGCCTGGCGTCTGGCAGAAGTGCGGAACGGTCTGACTATAGCCAAGCCCCATTGGAAGTCAAGTAGGCTTGTGAAGTAAATTGCGGCTCGTATAGTTCACCTTAGGAGCCATGTCCGAGTACGCCGCACTCACCCGCACCGCCGCACCCGCCCGCACGTCGCTGGGTGACCGCGTGCGCCAGCTCCGGATCGCCCGGGGCCTGACCCAGACCGACCTCGCCGGCGACCGCTTCTCGAAGGAGTACGTCAGCCAGATCGAGCGCGGGAAGACGCGCCCGACCGCCGAGACGATCGAGTGGCTCGCCGCGCGGCTGGGTGTCGACTCGACCTTCCTCGAGATCGGCGTCTCCTCGAGCGAGCGCGAGCGCGTCGAGAGCGTGATCGTTCGTGCCGAGGCGTCCGTCGAGCAGGGCGAGTATGCCGCCGCGCTCGAGGAGCTCGACAAGCTTGCCCCGGCCCTCGCGACCGTTGCAGCGCCCGAGCTGGAGCTCCGCGCCCTCCTCGCCACTGCCTGGGCCCGCATGTACCTGGGCGAGATCCGCAAGGCGATCGAGGCGCTCGACCGCGGCCGCGCGCTGTCCGAGGCCCCGTCCTTCTCCGACGTCGACCGCGCGGAGGTCCTCTTCCGCCTCGCGACGTGCCGCTACAAGCTCAACTCGATCTCGACTGCCCTCGCGCTCTACTCGCAGGCGCTGGACCTCGTCGAGCGGTCGGGGCTTCCCGCCGACCGTCTCCGTTCGCACATCTACAGCTGGCGCTCCCGCTGCTACCGGCGCCAGCGCGATTGGGAGGCCTCGAGGGAGGACATCGAGCGCGCGCTCGAGCTCGCCGAGGGCCTCAACGACCCGCGCGCGATGGCGAACGCGTACTTCCAGGCCTCGCTCGTCGCCGAGCGCACCGGTCACTGGGTCCTGGCGCGCTCGCATGCAGAGAAGGCACGCAGCATCTACGAGGAGCTCCGCGACCAGTCGAACGTCGGCAAGCTCCTCAACGAGATCGGCGCCCTCAACTTCCAGCTCGGACGGCCCGAGGCCGCGGTCAAGTATCTGAAGGAGTCCTTCAAGGTTCTCCTCGATGTGGGCGACGATGTCGACGCCGCCCGAGTCATCTCGTCGCTCGCCCAGGTGCACCTCCGCACCGGGAAGGTCGATCTCGCCGAGGAGCAGGCGCGCCACGCGCTCGAGATGCTCCAGGGCAGGGAGGACCACCTCGACGAGATCGGCAACGCACTGCTCGTTCTGGGACGTGCGCTGCTCGAGCAGGACAGGCTCGACGAGGCCGAGGAGGCCCTGGACGCCTCGGAAGCGAGCTTCGACCAACTGTCCTCCATCAGCCATCGCGCCGAGACCTGGATCGCGCAGGGCGATCTCGTGGCGCGGAGGGGCGACGACCGGCGGGCGGCCAAGCACTATCGCCGCGCCGCCGAGGCGCTCCAGGACTTCCACTTCTAGAGGAGGTGACGTACGTGAGAGTCAAGGCTCTGCTCGCTCTGACAGCACTCGTAGCGTTCATAGCGCAGCTCGGTGGCGGCCATTTCGACGGCCATCGCAGGTGGTGAACTTCCTCTGACGGTATGGGCCTGCTGACGCTGACGGCGCTCGCCGCGTTTAAGCGCCGCCAGCCGGCTTCGGCCGTTTCGACGGCCACCAGGACACGGGCTGCGCCCGGTCAGCTGGTCCCAGGGATGGGAGCGATCGCGCCGGAGCGAAGCTCTCCACGCGCTCGCCAGCCCTGCGGCAAGTCGGCACCGCCTGACCCCTCGTGGGTCGGCCACTATCGACCGCCGTCCAGACGGTCGGGAAGGATGCCCCGCGTGGACGTCGAACTTCTCCGGCGCGCGACCCGAGATTCGATCCATGCACGAGCGTCCTTCCCTCCGTCCACTCGCACCACTTCTCGGCGTGCTGGGAGCCATGTGGCTCGCGGCACTCGGGCTGATCGCCCAGCAGCTCCTCTAGCCGACTAGTCGGACTCCGAGCTCACCCGGGCGCCCGCTGCCGCCCGCATGCTCGCGGCCAGCACGTCGCGGATCGAGACGATCCCGACGACTCGGCCGTCCTCGACGATGGGCAGGTGGCGGAAGCCGTTGGCCATCATCGTCTCGAGGCTCTCCGCCGCCGCCGTCTCCTCGTCGGCGACGATTGGATCCGCGGTCATCCATTCGCGGACGCGCGCCTCGCTCGGATGGACGCGGTCGGCCGCGGCGCGAAGGACGTCGCGCTCCGTGAGGATCCCGATCAGGCGCCCGCCGTCGAGCACGACGGCCGAGCCGACGCCCTCGCCGGTCATGCGCTCTGCGGCCTCGCCCAACGTATCCTCGGGAGCGACCGCGAGCACGTCGCGCGACATGAGCTCCCCCAGCACGGCCATCGAACGAGAATAGCCAGCGTCGTTCTATACTGTCGCTTCACTTTCTGAAGCAACCCACCCGGAGGTGCTGCATGGCGGAGAACGGATATGCCAACCCGGTGCTCGTCACGACCGAGTGGCTGGCGGAGCATCTCGGCGACGAGGGCCTGGTCGTCGCCGAGGTGGACGAGAACACCGACCTGTACGAGGAGGGGCACATCCCGGGCGCGGTCAAGCTGCACTGGCGGGAAGACCTGCAGGATCCGGTCGAGCGCGACATCGTCGACAAGGCGACGTTCGAGGCCGTCCTGGGCGAGCGCGGGATCGGCAACGACACTGCCGTCGTCGTCTACGGCGACAAGAACAACTGGTTCGCCGCCTATGCCTACTGGTACCTGAAGGTGTACGGCCACGCCGAAATCCGCATCCTCGACGGCGGCCGCCAGAAGTGGATCGACGAGGGCCGCGAGCTGACGACCGACGTCCCCTCGCCCGCGACCGCCTCCTACTCGGCCGCCGAGCGGGACGAGTCCATCCGCGCCTACCGCGACCAGGTGCGCGACTGGCTCGCCTCGGGCGGTGTCGCCCTCGTCGACGTGCGCTCCCCCGGCGAGTACGCGGGCGAGCTGATCGCTCCGCCCGGCTACGAGCAGGAGGGCGCGCAGCGAGCCGGCCACATCCCGACGGCGGTCTCCATCCCCTGGGCCAGCGCCGTTCGGGACGACGGCACGTTCAAGCCGGCGGACGAGCTGCGCGAGCTCTACGGCGGCAAGGGTGTGGGCGAGTCCCAGCCCGTGACCGCCTACTGCCGGATCGGCGAGCGCTCCGCGCACACCTGGTTCGTCCTGCGCGAGCTCCTCGGCTACGAGGACGTGCGTAACTACGACGGCTCCTGGACCGAGTGGGGCAACCTGGTCGACGTCCCGATCGAGAAGGGCTCCTAGCAGCGAGCGAGTCCCCCGGTGTACCCTCGGCTCGTCCGTCGAGCCGGGGGTGCGCCGTGCTTGGGGAGTTGATGGAGTTCCTGTTCTCGGAGGCCGGATCGTCGGCCTGAGCGGGCCTACGGCGGTCGCGGCGGTCGACTACCACACCGCGGGCGAGCCCTTCCGGATCGTCACCGGCGGGGTCCCGCCGCTCGAGGGTGCAACGATCCTGGAGAAGCGGCGCTTTGCTCTCGAGCAGCTCGACGGGGTGAGACGCCTGCTCGTGAACGAGCCGCGCGGGCACGCGGACATGTACGGCTGCTTCGTCACCGAGCCCGAAGACGACGGCGCGGATCTCGGGGTCGTCTTCTTCCACAACGCCGGCTACTCGACCGCCTGTGGGCACGGCACGATCGCGCTCGTCACGTGGGCGCTGGAGAGCGGGGTGCTGCCGCTGGAGGAGCCCGAGGCGCGCGTCGTGGTGGACGTCCCTTCGGGGCGGCTGGAGACGGTTGCACGCGTCGAGGCCGGCGCGGTTCGCTCCGTGCGGTTCCGGAACGTCCCGGCCTTCGTCGAGGCCGAGGGACTGCTCGCCGAGGGCCTGCGCGCGGACGTCGCCTACGGCGGCGCGTTCTACGCCTCGGTGGCCTCCCCGCTCCCGGTCCACGCGCGGAACCTCCCCGAGCTGATCGAGCTCGGGCGCGCTGTCAAGGCAGGCCTCGAGGCACAGCGCGGATTCGTCCACCCGCTGGAGCCGGAGCTGCGGGACATCTACGGCGTCATCTTCTGGGAGCGAGTGGACATGGGCCCCCCGGCGCGCCAGCGCAACGTGACGGTCTTCGCCGACGGCGAGGTGGACCGCTCACCTTGCGGCAGCGGCACATCGGCCCGCCTCGCGCTGCTCGAGCTCGCCGGTGAGCTTCCGCGAGGCGAGGAGCTGGTTCACGAGGGAATCGTCGGCACCGAGTTCCGGGCGCAGGTCGTCGGCGACGCCGAAGTCGCGGGCCGCCCGGCCGTGATCACCGAGGTCGAGGGCAGCGCCTACCGAACGGGCGCCCACGAATTCACGCTCGACCCGAAGGACCCCCTCGGCGAGGGCTTCCTCCTCCGCTAGGGCGCGTCCCCGGCGGACACGCCCGGGGTCTGACCCCGGGCATGCCCGATTCGGCGGGCCATGCCTGGGGAGCGGATCGCGTCTTCCCTGCACGTCGCCGGTGCCGTCGCTCATAGGTGGCCGCTTTGGCCACGTCCGGGGTCTGACCCCGGGGCATGGCTGCAGAGGACGCTTAGGCGCCGCGGAGGAGCGGGCGGGTGAGGCAGGTCGGCCCCCCGTCGCCCGGGCGGGAGATGTGCTCGCCCTTGTAGACGCGGACGTCGACGCCCGCCTTCTCCATCCGCCGGCGCGTCTCGTCGTTCCCGGCGAGAGCCAGAGCCACGCGCGGGCCGAGCGCGAGCACGTTCGGGCCCATCGACTCGAACTCTTCATCGGGCACCTCGACGAGCTCGATCCCGCGCTCGCGGAGGAGCTCGACGAGGCGGACCGGCATGAGCGGCAGGTACACGGCGGCCAGGTCGGCGTCGAGCGGCGAGAGAAACGACATGAGGTGCATGACTTCTCCGGCGCCGTGGTAGTGCGGGAGATCGAACGACATGACCTCGACCCCCGGGAGCAGGTCGCGGAGCGCCTGGATGCCCTCGTCGTTCGTCCGGTACCCCCTTCCCACCAGGAGGGTGGTCTCGTCGAGCCAGACCGTGTCGCCGCCCTCGGCCAGCGCAGGGGCGTCGAGCCGGCCAGCGATCGGGACGCCGGCCTCCACGAAGTCGGCGGCCATCGCGGCGGGCTCGCCCCGGCGACCCTCCTTCCCCGGTCGGAGCAGGATGGCGCCCACCTCGGCGACGATCGCGGGGTCGTAGGCGTAGATCGCGTCCGGGTCGGGACCGTGCGGTGTCTCCGCGAGGATGACCTCGGCGCCGCCCTCCGCGAGCTGCGCGCGGAAGGCGTCGTGCTCCTCGGTCATCACGCCGGGATCGGGCTCGAAGCGCCAGCCGTAGGCGCGCCAGAGCGCCGCGTCCGCGGGGCGGGGAGCGCGTACGAGCACGCGCCGGAGGGGGGCCGTCATGCTCTGACAGCCAAACTGACGGGCGGTAACCTCCACCACATGGAGAGTACAACGCGCCTCGTGGGTCTCGAAGCGGGAGGAGGATGCGCGGCGAAGTACTCGGCCGCCCGTCTCGAGGAGCTGCTGGCCGGATTTCTCCCGAGCGCGCCGGAGAACCTCCTCGTCGGCCTCGCCCCGGCGGACGACGCGGCCGTCTACAAGCTCGACGACGAGCGGGCGCTCATCTTCACCGCCGACTTCTTCCCGCCGATGGTCGACGACCCGGCGCTCTTCGGCGCGGTCGCCGCCGCGAACGCCCTGAACGACGTCTTCGCGATGGGCGGCAAGCCGCTCATCGCCCTCTCGATCGCCGCGTTCCCCGAGGAGCTTCCCGTCGAGACGGTCCGCGCGATCTTCGACGCCGCAGCCGCGAAGGTACAGGAGGCCGGAGCCGTTCTCGCCGGCGGGCACACGATCCGCGACGCCGAGCCGAAGTACGGCCTCGCCGTTGTCGGGACGGTCCACCCAGAGGCGTTGTGGCGCAAGGGCGACGCGCGTCCCGGCGACGCGCTCTTCCTCACGAAGCCGCTGGGCACGGGCCTCGTCCTCGCAGGCGCTGCCAACGGCGTCGTCGGCGTGGAGGAGGAAGCCGAGGCGACCCAGCGCATGACGGAGCTGAACAACCGTGCGGCGGACGTGCTCCGCGGCTTCGAGCCGGGCGCCGTCACCGACGTGACCGGGTTCGGGCTCTTCGGCCACGCCTACGAGGTCGCCGACCGGAGCGGCGTGCGCCTGGCTCTCGAGGGAGCGACGCTGCCGGCCCTTCCCGGTGCGCTCGAGGCGGCGGCAGCGGGGATCCGGACGGGCGGAGACGTGCGCAACCGCGACTTCGCCGGTCGTGCGGTGGTGCTGGACGGGACTGCCGAGGAGCTTGTGGCGCTCGGCTACGACCCGCAGACCGCAGGGGGGCTGCTCGTCTCCCTCCCGGCCGCCAAGGCGGTCGTGCTCGAGGCGCATTTCCGCGACGCGGCGCTCTTCCTGGCCCGGATCGGCAAGGTGGAGGAGGGGAGCGGGGTGACGGTCTCCTGATGGAGGCCGGCGCCCGCACGGCGCGACTCCGCTCTCTCACCGTCTCGCCCGCGGCGTTCGCCCGGTTCGCCTATGCGGCGCTCGCGGCTCTCTTCCTCATCGTCGTCTCGGGCGCGACCGTGCGGCTTACAGGCTCCGGGCTCGGTTGCGAGAACTGGCCCAACTGCGGCGAGACCTTCCTGCCGCCGAAGGACTACAACGCCCTCATCGAGTTCGGGAACCGCGTCGCCGGCGTGGCCGTCGGTCTGACCACGCTCGCCGCCGCCGCGGCCGCCTTCCGCGTACCGGGTATTCCACGGTGGCTCCTCTGGTGCGCGGTCGCCCTGCCGTTCACGGTGCTGGCGCAGGGGATTCTCGGCGGCATCACGGTCATCTTCCAGCTGCACCCGCTGATCGTCATGGGCCATTTCCTGCTCTCCCTGGCGGCGCTGGCCGTGGCTGTGGCGGTCGTCCAGGGCGCGCGCGACCTCGCAGCGGGCGCGGAGGCCGCCGAGCCGCTCGGCTCGGCTTGGCTCGCGCTCGTGCTCGTCCCCGCGGCGGCGGCGCTCGTCGTCTCGGGCACGCTCGTCACGGCGGCCGGTCCTCACTCCGGGGGCGAGGAGATCCCGCGCTTCGGGAACCTGCTCAACGCCGTGCACATCCACATCGGCGCGACGGCGATCTTCGGGATCGCGTTTCTGGGCCTGCTGGCGCTCCTCGTCGCCGAGCGACGGCGTGCGCGAGTCGAGCTGCTGCTCGCCGGGACCCTCCTCGCTCTCCTCCTTGCCCAGATGGTGGTCGGGGAGGTGCAGTGGCGAGAGGCGCTGCCCTGGTGGCTCGTGCTCGTCCACGTCACACTGGCGACGGCGGTGTGGGTCGTGGTCGTGGCGCTCGCCTCCAGGATCGTCCTCAGGCACCGAGCCCGCCTGCCGTAGACTGGGCTCATCGCAGGGCATCTCCGCATCGAGAGCCGCCCGACGCTGCGCCGGCCCGTGCTGGTGGCAGCGTTTCGCGGCTGGAACGACGGCGCGCAAGGCGCGTCCCTGGCGGCGAGCTTCCTGGCGCAGAACTGGGGCGCCGAGCGGTTCGCGGACATCGACCCGGAGGAGTTCTACGACTTCCAGGCAGTCCGCCCGCACGTGCGGCTCGAGGAGGGGGTGACCCGGAGGATCGACTGGCCGGAAACGGTCTTCTACAGCGCCGAGGTGCCCGGTACCGACCGCGACGCGGTCATCCTCCTCGGCGTCGAGCCGAACACGCGCTGGCGGACGTTCACGGAGGAGATCAGCGGGCTCGCGCGGGATCTCGGCGTCGAGCTGGTCGTCACGCTCGGCGCGCTCCTCGCCGATGTCCCGCACACGCGTCCCGCGCCCGTGACCGGCTCGGCGACCGACCCCGCGCTCGTCGACGAGCTCGGGCTGACGTCGTCCCGCTACGAGGGGCCCACCGGGATCGTCGGCGTCCTCCACGACTCGTGCCGGGCCGCCGGGCTTCCGTCGGCGAGCCTGTGGGCTGCGGTTCCCCACTACGTCTCGCTGGCCGCGAGCCCGAAGGCCGCCCTGGCGCTCTCGGAGCGGCTCGGCGCCCTGCTCGGCGCGTCGCTCGACCTCTCGGACCTGGAGCGAGCCGCCGAGGCCTACGAGCTGCAGGTCAGCGCGGCCGTTGCCCAGGACGAAGAGACCGAGGCGTACGTCCACGAGCTCGAGACCAGGCGCGACGCCCTGGGCGAGGAGCTGGACGTCCCCTCCGGCGATTCCCTCGCAGCGGAGCTCACCCGCTTCCTCAAAGAGCACGAGGAGCGGAGCCGCGAGCTCGACGACGACCAGGGCCCGACGCCCTAGCCGAACGTGAAGGCGTAGGCCTCCGTCCCCGGCGAGAAGCGGAGGTCGAGCACGTGCTCGCCCTTCTCGCCGGGTATGCGAGCGAGCGTGTAGAGATCGTCCTGCGGCACCTGCATGGTGCCGAGCCGCTTGCCGTCGAGAGCGACCTGCACCGTCTCCCGGTCACCGTCGGTCCCGAGCACGAGGAAGACGCTGCTCCCGAGGAAACGGAGGCGGAGCCGGGCGCCCCGGCCGGCCACGATCCGCTCCTCCTCGACCGTCCAGCGGCCGCCGTACGCCAGGCCGTGGAGTGGGACGACCTTCGGGATCGTGTAGTCGGCTTCCCGGTCGGGCTCGATCGTCGAGCCGACGAACCGGTCGATCCGCCCGTAGCCGAGGTAGCTCTCGGGAGTCTGGGCGCCCGTCGGCGTCTCGTCTGCAAGCTTGTCCGAGACCAGGGCGCCGTCGTCGTCCTCGGCGAGCAGCTCGCGGATGACACGCTCGCTCTCGTCGTAGTCGCCTTCCCCGAAGTGGGCGTAGCGGATGCGTCCGGCGCGGTCGACGAAGTACTTCGCGGGCCAGTACTGGTTGTCCCAGGCCTGCCAGGTCCCGAAGTCCGGGTCGAGCGCGACGGGGTAGGCGATCCCGTGGTCGCGCACCGCTCGGCGGACGTTGTCCGGATCCCGCTCGAAGGCGAACTCCGGCGTGTGCACCCCGACGACCACGAGGCCCTCGGCCCGGTAGCGGTCGTACCAGGCCTTGACGTGGGGCAGGGTGCGCAGGCAGTTGATGCAGGAGTACGTCCAGAAGTCGAGCACCACCACCTTCCCGCGCAGCCCGGCGAGCGTGAGCGGCTTCGAGTTGATCCATTCCTGGATCCCCTGGAACTCGGGCGCCGGGCCAAAGTCGTCGAGCCGCTCCTCCTCCGCCGGCCCGGATCGGCCGACGAGGTCGTCGAGCTGGCTGCGCGCGGACGCGCTCTCTTCCAGGCCCTGCAATGCGCGCGTGTACTCCGGGACGCGCGTCTGCAGATCCTTGTCCACGCCGAGCACCATGAGGACGACGACGGCCAGGATCGCGATGCCGAGAGCACGTCGCACGGCCGGTGCATGTGCGCGCACCGCCCGCAGGTTCATCCCGCGTCGGGCGGCTATCGCCACGCCGAGCAGCACGATCCCCGCGCCGAGGGCGTAGGCCAGCGTGATCAGGAAGGCCTCGAGGGTCAGGCTCTTCGTCGCCGCCACGGTCACGACCGCCGCGATCACCGGGCCGGCACACGGCGTGAAGAGGAGGCCCAGGCTGAGGCCGAGGACGAAGCCGCCCCCGGTGTCGCTCGGCCTGCGCCTCGCGAGGGCGTAGAAGGGCCGCCCGAGCAGGTCGCCGAGCCGCGGCCAGACGAGCGAGAGCCCCACGACGGCCACGACGGCGATGGCGAGGTTGCGCAGGAGGTCGTCGGGCAGCCCGAGAGCCGTCAGGATCGCCGTCGCGGTCAGCGTGAAGAGGGTGAAGCTCGCGACCAGCCCTGCGACGATCGCGAACGGCCGGCGTGGGCCGCCCGTCGCGCCTCCCGCGAGGACGATCGGAAGCACCGGGAGCACGCACGGTGAGACGGCCGTGACGATGCCCGCGACGAAGGCGACGCCGAGCAGCAGCAGCATCCTCGACCGATGCTAGCTGGGCCTGGGAGGAGCCTAGGTCGTCTTCTCGGCCGGAGCCGGGGTGACGGTCACGGCCGGCGCCGAAACCGTCAGTTCCTGGACGGGCTTCTCGTCCGGCTTCCCGTTCCGGGACTGCTGCCGGCCCTGCGCCTGCGCCTCTTCGGCCTTGCGCTTCTTCTTACGGCGCCGCCGGCGGGACTTGCTGGAGGGCTGTTTCGGAGCGGGGAGGTTGTCGGCGAGCGCGTTCGCAACCTCCTGGACGGTGCCGATCCGCTCGCGGACGCCGTCGATCAAGCGCTGGGCGGTCGGCGTGTAGGCCTCGGCCGAGGCGAGGAGTGCGGCTGCAACGTGGGTCGGCTGCTCAAGGGCGACGTTCACGAGCCTGGCCGCGTTTTCCTCGTGCCGGTGGCCCCGTGAGTTCGTGAGCGCGCCGAGCAGCCGCTTCGCCTCGGGCAGATCGGCGCTTGCGCGGCGGTCCTGGATCTTGCGAGTGGCGCGGGCGAGACGCCAGGTCCAGCGCGCGACGATGTCCGTCGGCGCCTCCACCTTCCCCTCGCCGATCGCCCGCAGGAGGATGCGGACTCCCTGGATGCGGTCCTTCTCCCAGGTCGGCGCCGAGGTGACCATCGTCACCAGGTCGTCGAAGTCGGCCCGGTCCACGGCCACGGCCACGCGGTCTCCGAGCGCCGAGAGGCGCAGCCGGCGGTTGGGGTTCTCGGCCGCGCAGCTCATCAGGAAGGCCTCGCGACATTCCCGGCTCGCCCTGGCGAGCTTCTCGGCGAAGGCCTGGCGCTCCTCGAAGCGGACCTGGCGGCCGGCGATGCGGGCCCAGAGGAGCTGCTCGTCGTCGGCGAGGCGGGCCGGGTTGACGCGCTCCCATTCGCGCGTGATCACGGCCACCCGCCGGCGCGGGTCCGGCGTCACGGGCACGAGCCAGGGCGCGGGCGAGAGCTTTCGTTTCGCACGCCGCTGGATGCGGCGCCGCGGGGCGGGCGTCACACGGGCGCCCGGCCGGTAGAAGTCCGAGTCGAGCAGGCTGTGGATGGTGATCGTGCGGTCGTTGTGCGTCGCCGCATCGTCGACGAAGTCGATGACGACCCCGGCCTCCTTGCGGGGCGCGAGCCGCATGATGCGCCCGATCCGCTGCTGGTAGACGCGCCGGCTCGCGGTGGGGGCGAGGTGCATGCAGACGGTCGCCCGCGGCGAGTTCCAGCCCTCGGCGAGCAGCTGTGCGTTGACGAGGACGTTGATGTCGCCGCGCTCGTAGGCGGCCAGCGTCTCGGCCAGCCGGACCGGCGGCGTGCGCCCGCTGACGGCCTCGGCCTTCAGGCCGGCGGCGCGAAACTCGCGCGCAAGGTTGTAGGCGTGCTCGACCCCGGCCGCGTAGACGATCCCGGGCGTCGCGTCGAAGCGGTCGCGATAGAGGCTCGCCGCCGCCTGGTTGAAGATCTCCTGGTCGAGGACCTTGGCCAGGATCTCCTGGTCGTAGTCGCCGCCCACGATCGGGACGGATGAGATCGCAGCCGCCGGTCGCACGCGGAGCGAGCGGAGGGGCGCGATCAGGCCGCGGCGCGCGGCGTCCCCGAGCGGAAGGTCGTCGACGGATGCCGGGAAGACGTCCGAGACCTGCTTTGCGATCAGCTGCTCGGTCGCGGTCATGCCGATGTAGATCGGCTCCGTCAGGCGGCGGATGGCCGAGCTCGTCTTCTCGCCGAGTGCGGTGTGCGCCTCGTCGCAGATGACCAGCTGGTACGCGCTGCGCGAGACGGAGTCGACGTGGCGCGCGAACCAGGCGTAGGTCTGGATCGTGAGCGGATTCCCCTGCAGCGGCTCCTCTCCCTCCAGCACTGCGCCGCGCAGCCGGTCGCCGTAGCCCTCTGCCGTCAGGTCGCGCGTGAACTGGTCGACCAGGAGGCGGCGGTGGGTGAGGATGAGGACACCCATCGTCCGCGCGGCCTCGACGAAGCCCCCCGCGGCGATTGTCTTGCCGGAGGCCGTGGGATGGCGGAAGCGATAGCGGCGGACGGCGCCCGGGTCGTCGTGGACCCCGAGCTCCTCCTCCTCGTCCACCTCGGGCTCCTCCTCTTCGAGCTCCTCCTCGTCCTCGTCCGCCCGGTCCTCGTGCTTTCCGTTCCCGTTTTCGTTCTCGGCCTCCTGCTCGTGCCGGGCGATCAGCTCGGCGAGCATCCCGGCGAGGGCGTCGATCTGGTGGCGCCGGAGCTCGGTGCCGGAGGCGAGCCGCGGGGGCTTGTCGGTGAGGACGCGCTCGAGACCCAGCATGAGCGCGTACTCGACCTTCCACTCCCGGGAGGGGGAGCGCCGGCCGGCTTCCATCTCCGCCAGCGCCGCGTCGAGCGCGCGCCTGCGGGCTCGGCCCTCGGCCAGCGCCTCGAGCGGCTCTTCCCCTGGATGAAGGAAGGCCTCACCGGACCAGGCCTCCACCCGGAGGGCAGTCGCCGTCAAGGCGTCTGTCTCCTCCGACGTGACAGTCGGATGGCCTATCGCTTCTTGCATGCACGCAGCACGATCTGCGCTGCCAACTTCCCAGAGAGTGTGCGCGAGTAAAACTCGCGGCGACCCTCGAATAATACCGAAATCGGGCTAGGGGGTGGGCTTCGCGGCGACGGCCTGCTGCATGCCGACGGCCCTCTTCATGTACTCGTAGGCGGCGTCGGGCCGGCCTTCGGCCTCGTAGAGCTCGGCCATGCGTGCGTAGATTCCCGCCAGGTAGCGGTTCGGGTTGGTCGGGCGGAGGATCTCGGCGGCGAGCTCGTACAGCTCGAGCGCACGGGCCCGCTCGTCCATCTCCTCGTAGACCTCGGCGAGCGTCGCATAGCTGCGCGCCGCGTCCTCGGGATGGGCATCCGCGATGATCCCGGAGATCTGCATCGCGAGTGCGGCCGCCTCTTCCTTGCGCCCGAGCTTCGCGAGGGCGCGGGCTTCCTCCAACCGGTACTGCGCCCTCTCCAGGGGATTCCCGGCCACCTGCAGGAGCGGCCAGCCTTCCTCGAGGATCTCGAGCGCCTCCTCGGCCCTTCCGCGGTCGAGCTCGATGTGGGCCAGCAGCTGGTGTGCCCGCCCCGTCCGGTAGGTGTCCTCCGTCATGCGGAGGACCTCGAGGGCGCGGCGCGCGTAGCGGGCAGCCGTCTCGGTGTCGTTGCGCTCGGCGTGGAGCCGTGACTGCGTCCAGTAGAGGTTGATGCGGACGTTCGGGTTGATCGAGTCCTTCCCGATGGCCAGCGCACCGGCGAGAACCTCCTCCGCGCGGCCGAAGTTGCCGCTGTCGATCAGGGCGTCGCCCAGGAGCAGCTGGAAGCGGATCCGCTCCAGCTGGTCATCGCGCCTCTCGGCCGCGGCCAGCGAGCGCTCGAAGATCGCGATCGCCGACTCGAGCTCGCCGACCATCGCGTACGCGCGCCCGAGCGAGTCAGCGAGATCCGGGAGGTCTCCCTCGCGGCCGCCCGAGAGGTCGAGAGCGGTCTCGAAGTGCTCGATCGCGAGTCGAGGGTCGCCGCGGCGATACGCGACCTGGCCGAGTCCGCCGCACGCGACGACCTTGACGTCGTCGTCGGTCGCGGTCTCGAGCATCTTCATGTAGAGGCCCTCGGCGAGCTCCAGCTCGTCCAGCCGGAGGGCCACCTCGGCCTCCAGCGCGACGCCGTCGCGCGCCTCGGGGTCGGAGCCCGTGGCCAGGAAGTCCTCGGACACGCCGAGTCGGCGCCCCAGCTCGCGCAGGAGCTGCAAGGAGGGAATGCGATCGCCGGACTCGATTCGCGAGATGTAGGCGGGCGAGCAGCCCGGGAAGGCGAGCTGGCGCTGGCTGAGGCCCGCGGCCTCGCGCGCCGTGCGAAGGCGCTCGCCGACCGCCTTCGGGTCGTCTACGTGAGTTGACTTTTGTCGTGGCATCTGAACACTTGTGTAGAGTCCCTACCCGTCCTCGGGCCCAGGGCTATCCAGTCGGAACGGCGAAGAAAGGATGGCTCGCATGACGATTCGGGTGACGTTGCTCTGTGCTGCCCTGGGCGCGTTCGCCGCGCTGGTCGGCGGAACTCCCTGGCACTAGCGCAGGAGGATCGTACCGGGGTGGCGGGGACTTTGCACTCCGCCACCCCACCCTGTTTACGGATGCGGCATCGCGCCGACCCGACCCGGGTGGAGGAGAGCGCCGGGGGCGTCCCAGCGCACACGGTCCTTGCGTCCAGAGCTCGGTGGGGATCGTCGAGGTTGTGCGTCGCATCGCATGCCGTTTCGGGAAAGGTCGGGGGCCCGCCTGCGGCAGCGAGCCCCCTGAGCGTCAACGGCAATGACTATTGTCTCTTGGCCGGGGCAAGCGTGCCTCCCCCCGGAGGGGGATCCGGGCCCGCCGACGGGAGTATCCACCTTCGGCGGTACGCTCCGCGGCGTGGACTGGGACGAGCACGCGGAGCGGGAGGAGGAACGGTACGCAGACGGCCTGGCGCGGCTTCCGTCCGACCCCGACGGGCGCCAGAAGCAGCTCGTGCGGGTCGCCATGGCGGCCACCGGGGCCGGGCTCGCGCGGCTCATGCAAGGCCGTCGCGCGGAGGCCGTGGGCTGGCTCGGCCGCTCGGCCGAGCGGTTCCGGGAGAGCTACCTGGACGCTCCGCCGGGAAGCTGGGGGCGTCCGATCGGCGCCGTGAAGGCTCGGGTGCTCGCCGGCGACTGGGAGGGCGCTGCGGCGGATGCAGACTGGGCGCTCGAGCAGCGCCCGGACGGGGCACCCTCGCCGATCGGGCGGTACGCGGCCGTCCTCGCCCTCCTCGTCCTCGGCCGCGACGAGGAGGCCGGGCCGTTGGCCGACGGGCTGCAGCTGGAGCCCGAGGAGACCTTCCCGCGAGCGGTCGCCGACGCTCTCGCCGCGCTCGCAGCCGGCGATTCCGACGCGTATCGGGAGGCGGTGGGAAGGGTGCTCGTCTCCTTCGAGGAGCGCGACGCCTACCTCGAGGACATCCCGGTGGCCGACACCGTGTGCGTGCTCGAGGCGCTCGCCGAGCGCCGCGGGCTCGCGGCGGGCCTCAGCTCGCCGCTGCTGCCGACCGGCTAGCCGGCCTGGGGACTAACTCTCGTCGCCGGCGAGCTCGGCGATGTCCACGGAGACGATCGTGTCCGGCTTCAGGAAGCGGCCGTTCACGAACGGCCACTCGTCCGAGTCCGCGTCGGCGATCTGGATCATGATCGCCTTGGCCTCCTGCTTCGCCGAGTCCTGGTCGGGGAAGTCGCCTGCGTCGACGCGCTCACCGGTCGTGAGCCTGATCGTCAGCCGCCAGGGGATTGTCGCGGTCGGCTCGGGCGCCTCCACCGGGACTTCCGGCGGCGCCTCGGCGACCGGCGCGGGCGTCGTCGTGGGCTCCGCAGGAGCCTCGGGATGCGAGGCGGCCGGCGGATAGGGCATCGACGGGAGCGGGGGCTCGGGCAGGGGCAAGGGCACGGGCTCCGACGAGGCCACCGGCTCGGGATCCGATGCGGGGGCCGCCGCAGGCGGGCGCGCGACCGGAGGCTCCACGTGCAGCGGAGGCTCAGGTGCCGCGAGCGGCTCGGGTGTGATCAAGGGCTCGGGGGCCGCGAGCGGCTGGGGAGGAGCCTGCGTCTCGAAGGCCATAGGAGGCTCGGGCGCGACCGGCGTGGGCTCGTAGGCGGGCTCGGGGGCCGGCGGAGGCTCGTAGGCCACCGGAGGCTCGGGCTCAGGAGCCGCGACGGGCTCGGGAGCCGCGGGCTCCTCTACTGCGGGAATCTGGAAGGCGGAGGGCTCGGGCGCCACGGGAACGGGCTCGGGCTCCGGGGCAGGGTCTGCGGTCGGCTCGTAAGCCGGCGCCTGCAGGATCAGCTCGGGATCTGCGGGAGCACTGCCGTTCGCATGCTCGCCGTGAGCGGCGACGTCCGGCTCGGGCTCGGCCGGGACGTCGGGCGCCGGGCCGGGCTCCGCCGCGGGCTCAGGGCTCGCAGCGGGCGTCAGGGGCCGGGAGAAGACGTCGGCGGCGATCTCGGCCAGCTCGCCGCGGGCGGAGACGACGAAGCGCGCGTCGTCACGACCGAGGGCCTCGCGGATGTTCCGCATGAGCACCTCGTCCGTCGGGTCGGCGATCGCCACGACCGGAAGCTCTCCGTCGAAGGAGTAGGGGAGCGCCCGGAAGAGGCGCGCCTGCTCCTCGGTGAAGAGCGACGCCGCGGAGGGATCGACGATCTGCTCGCGCAGCGTCACGAACTCGAGGCCCTTCTGGCCGGCCAGCAGCCGAGCCAGGTCGACCTCGGAGATCAGGCCGCGCTCGGTCAGGATCTCGCCGAGCCGCTTGCCGGTCTTCACACCCTCCTCGAGGGCGCTCTCGATCGTCTCGGCGGGCAGAAGCCCGGCCCGGAAGATGAGGGTGCCGAGAGGCGCGTCGGGACGCTCGCGAAGCGGAGTGCTCACAGGCTCTCCGTCAGGTCGCGGGGGTTCGCCGCGCTGGTCGCCAGGGGGGTGAAACGCTTCCACGTCATGAGCCGCAGAGGGGGCAGGATGGCCCCGTCTAGCTCTGAGTATCGTCCGATCGGGAGAGCCGGTTATCACCCTCACGGGTGATACACGGCGGCTCATACGCGCTTCCTACCCGACGAGGAGGCCGGTGGCGTACATGACGGCGAGCCCGGCGAGGAAACCGCCCACCGCGTAGCCCGACGTGAGGCCTCCTGGAGCGCGCCGCGCGACGAAGCGGGCCACCTCGACCACGACCTGCAACGCGGCGCCCGCTGCCAGGGAGAAGAAGACGACGGCCAGGACGTCACTCGTGAAGTAGCCGCCGATCCAGGCGCCGAGGATGGTGGGCGCGCCGGCGACGAGGGCCAGCGTCGCAAGCCGCCCGAGCCCGGCCCGCTGGCCCTCGGCGACGGGTGCGGCGATCCCGAGCCCCTCGGTGATGTTGTGGAGCATGAAGCCGACGATGAGAAACGTCCCCAGGGTGAGCTCGCCGAGGGCGAAGGACGTCCCGACGGCCAGGCCTTCGCCCAGGTTGTGCACGCCGATCCCGACGGCGACGAGGGTGGCCAGGGCGAGGCCTCCGAGCGCCCCGCCCTTCGCGACGCCGGCGCGGCCGAGCCGTTGGGAGAGGAACGTCAATGCGAGGTAGCTCGTCGCGACGCCGAGGACGACCAGGCCGGTCCCGCCGAGGGCACCCGGCAGCGCCGCCTGGAGCTCGAGAGCCTCCGAGAGTGCCTCCACGGCGAGAAAGGTCAGCAGCCCGCCGGTCATCGCCATGAAGGCCGCCAGCCATTCCGGACGCGCTCGGCGGAGCGACGGGAGCCAGAGGAGCCCCAGGGCGATGGGAACGAGGCCGACCAGCGCGCCGATGACCGCGTAGCCGAGGAAGCCCTGCGGGCTCGGCTGCGGGGTCTCGACGGCGGCCGGGATCTCCTCCGTCGTCTGGATTCCGGTGGAGCTGGTGATCCCGACGGCGATCGGCTCGGCCTCGACCCAGGCGTACGGGACGACGATCGTCGCCGAGCGGAGGCGCCCAAGGGTCGTCGGCCCGTCCACCGTGTAGGGGACGATCGCGTCGTCGACGGTGACGGTGGCGATGGTGAGGTCGGCGCGCTGCGGGTTCGTGACCCGGATCCGGATCTCGCCGGGGGAGAACTGGACGCGCCGGACATCGAACTGGTCGGGTGGGGGCGGATTCTCGCCCACGAGCTCGAGGAGCGAATCGCCGCGGGCCGAGAAGAGCGAGACGACGGCGACGAGGAGGACGATCGGGACGAGCGCCCAGAGCCGCCAGCGCATCGTCTCGCGGCGGCGCTGCGGCTCCTCGGCGACGGACCTGGCCTCCACTAGCGCTGTACCTAGTCCTCGACCTCGAAGAAGCCCATCCAGCCCAGCTCGGCGAACTCGGACTGGTGCGCGTGGAACATGAAGCGGCCGGTGTTGGCGAAGTCGATCTCGATGATCCCGCGCTGGCCCTGGCAGAGCATGACCGTGTCCGTGTACTCGAACTGGTCGCTCGTGCCCGTCGGGTAGTAGCGGAAGAAGTCGCCGTGGAGGTGGAACGAGTTGACGAGGTCGAACTCGGTCAGGTTGGCGATGTAGATGCGGACGGTCTCCGAGCGCTTCACCTTGATCGGGTAGCGCGCGTAGTAGAACGCAGGCCCGTTCACCGCGTAGAAGTTGTTCTCGCCGTCGCCGTCCGTGTCGAAGGCGTTCATCACCATCACGAGCTCCTGTGCGGGCGGGCGCGGCTCGGGCGGATCGATGATGAAGGCGCCGTACAGGCCCTTGTGGATGTGCTTCTTCAGCGGGGTTGCGTGGCAGTGGTACAGGTGCATCCCGTAGGGCCGGGCGGGGAACTCGTAGGTGAAGCTCTGGCCCGGGCTCACGATCTCGAAGACGCCGTCCATGTTGGCCGGGTGGATCCCGTGGAAGTGGATCGTGTGCGGGTGCGAGCTCGCGTTGCGGAAGTTGACGCGGAGGATGTCGTCCTCGGTGACGCGGATGACAGGCCCGGGCGCGGTGCCGTTGTAAGTCCACGCCGGATAGAAGACGCCCTTGGCGACCTCGATGTCCCGGTCCTGGGCGATCAGCGCGTGCTCGCTGACGCGCCCGGGCTGATGGGGGAGCGCGGCCGGCGGATACGTCAGGTCGTCGAGGTCGTCGGGGCCGCCCGGGGCGGGAACCTGCTCGCCGATCATCGCGGCGTGCCCCATCGCGGCGTGGTTCATGCCCATGTGCGTCGCCTCCAGCTCCCTGCGCCCGGCCAGCGCGATGCCTGCGAACGGCGCGGCGGCGACGACGGGAGCGACGCCTGCGATCAGCTGGCGACGGCTGAGGCCACGAGACTTAGACATGTCTAAAATATAGTTTAGAGTTCTATGGACTCGCAAGGGCTGCCACTCCCGGAAGCGTCCGAGCGAGCGGCTCCCGACGTCGGCGACGTGCTTCCGGGCGAGGCGGCGACGCTCCGCGCAGCCCAGGAGACGCTTGCGGGCGAGCGACGCGGGCTGCGCGGGCTCTTGCCGTTCCTCGGCCCCGCCTTCATCGCGGCGGTCGCCTACATCGACCCGGGCAACTTCGCGACGAACGTGGCCGCCGGCGCCGAGTTCGGCTACCTGCTCCTCTGGGTCGTGCTCGCCGCGAACCTCATGGCGATGGTCGTCCAGACCCTCTCGGCGAAGCTCGGGATCGCCACCGGGCGCAACCTGCCGGAGATGTGCCGGGATCATTTCCGGCGGCGGGTCTCGATCGGCCTCTGGATCCAGGCCGAGGTGATCGCGATGGCGACTGATCTCGCGGAGGTGCTCGGCGCGGCGCTCGGGCTCCACCTGCTGTTCGGCGTCCCGCTCTTCCCGGCCGGCCTGATCGCCGGGGCGGGCGCGTTCGGGATCCTCGCACTCCAACGCTACGGCTTCCGGCGCCTCGAGGCGGTCGTCGCCGGGCTCGTCGGGGTGATCGTCGTCGCATTCGTGGTGCAGGTTGCGCTCGCGCAGCCCGACCCGATCGAGGTCGGCCAACATCTGGTCGTCCCGGGCTTCGATGGCACGGAGTCGCTGCTGCTCGCCGCCGGCATCCTCGGCGCCACGGTCATGCCCCACGTCGTCTACCTGCATTCGGCGCTGACGCAGGGGCGCATCCGGGGACGGTCGGCCGCAGAGCTTCGTCAGATCCAGCGCTACGAGCGGCTGGACGTGATCATCGCGATGTCGATCGCCGGGGTCGTCAACATCTCGATGCTTGCGATCGCGGCGGCCGTCTTCTTCGGTCTCGGAATCGACAGCATCGAAGAGGCCTACGCGGCTTTCGAAAGCGAGCTCAGCGGCGGCTCGGCCGCGCTCTTCGGCATCGCGCTTCTGGCCTCGGGGCTCTCCTCGTCCTCGGTTGGGACGCTGGCGGGTCAGGTAGTCATGCAGGGCTTCGTCAACCGCCGCATCCCGGTCTTCCTCCGCCGTGCCGTGACGATGGCCCCCGCGCTCGTCATCCTCGCCGTCGGCGTCGATCCCAGCCGCGCGCTTGTCCTCAGCCAGGTCGTGCTCTCCTTCGGGATCCCGTTCGCGCTCGTGCCTCTCCTGCTCTTCACGCGCCGCCGCGACCTGATGGGGGAGCTCGCCAACACCCGCTTGACGAACGTGGTGGCCGCGGCCATCGTGGCGCTCATCGTCAGCCTCAACCTCTTCCTCCTGTACGAGATCTTCGTGGCCTGAGCAGACCGGCGGTGCCTGGCATGGAGATCACGATCTGCGACGAGACGGACTTCGGCTTTGGGTGGATCGCGGCCGAGCCGGCGCTCCTCCAGCGCGCCTCGCATGCGCTTGCCGCGGACGGGCGCGTGTGGCTTGTCGACCCCGTCGACGCACCGGAGATCGAGGAACGCGTGCGCGCTCTGGGGGAGCCCGCTGGTGTCCTCCAGCTCGTCGACCGCCACCCGCGCGACTGCGCCGCGCTCGCCGGGCGCCTGGATGTCCCGCACCACCGCGTGCCCTTCGCCGGCGTCCCGGATGCGCCTTTCGAGCTGCGGAGAGTCCTGAACGTGCCGGGGTGGCGTGAGGTCGCGCTCTGGTGGAAGGCCGAGCGCGTCCTGGTCTGCACGGAGGCGCTCGGCACGGCCTCCTACTTCCGTGCCCCGGACGAGTTGCTCGGCGTCCACCCCTTCCTCCGGCTCTACCAGCCCAGGGCCCTCCGGGACCTGGCGCAGGGTCTGAGCCCGGGGCACGTTCTCGTCGGCCACGGAGAGGGAGTTCACGGTGACGGCGCGGCTCCGGCGCTCGCACAAGCCGTGCTCGGCGCACGCCGCGCCGCGCCGCGCTGGCTGCGGCATCAACTGCGAAGGAGGCGAAAGCCATGAGAGACGACCTCGTACCCGGCAATCCGTTTCCCGATCTGCGCCTGCCCGAGGTCTCGGGCAAGGAGACGGCCCTGAGCGAGATCGCGGGCGGCCAGGCGCTCGTGCTCGCCTTCGTCCGCGGGTGGTGGTGCCCGAAGGAGCAGGTGCGCCTGCAGAACCTCGTCGGGCTCCAGGACGAGATCCACCGCGAGTTCGGCCGCATCGTCGCGGTCACGGTGGACGAGCCCTACGTCAACGGAGCCTTCCGCGCCGGCCTCGGCGCGGATTTCCCGTTCCTCTCCGACGAGGAGCGGCGGGTCGCCGAGGAGCTCGACCTGCTCGAGCTGACCGACGAGACCCACCGTCCGCACCTGCCGTTCACCTTCCTCCTCGACTCGCAGCTGGTCATCTCGAGGATCTGGTGCGGGTTTTGGTACTGGGGGAACCCGACTCCGGACGAGCTCCGCCTGGCCCTGCGCGAGATCGTCGCAGCCGAGCAGCCGAGCTACGACCCGCAGGGAGTCTGGCGCGCCGGCGGGGCGGCGCCGCCCGGCGCCGGAATCGACTCGCCTGTGGTCTGGATCCGGGAGGACTCGCAGGGAAACGAGCTCTGGCGGGGCGTCCACGAGGGCGCGATCCCCGAGGTCGGCGCCGAGCTGGGGATCTCGCCGGTCGACGGCCGGCCGTGGGTCGTCAGGAGGATCGAGGAGGCAGACGGGCGCACCGGGATCCACCTGAGCAAGGAGGGCCCGACGGGCAACCCCCGCCTCGTCGGGCACCGGATCACCGCAGGCCCGCGCGTGCCGTAGAGTCACGCCGGGACGTGGCGATCCAGGAGGCTCCCGACCGGATCTCGGCGGCGCGCGTCGGCGCAGGCGTGCGAACCATCGCAGGCTGCCTCGCCGCCGGCCTGGTCGTCGGTATCGTCGTCGCGGGCCTGGGCTCCCGGCTCGTCATGCGGCTCGTGGCCGTCGCCGACGCTGACGCGCGCGGCACCTTGACGGAGAACGGGAACCGCGTCGGCGACATCACCCTCGAGGGAACGGCCGCGCTCCTCGTCTTCGTGGGCATCTCCAGCGGCCTCGCGGCCGGGCTGATCGTGCTGGCCGTCCGGCGCTGGCTCCCTCCCCGCCTTCCCTGGCGTGGGCTCGCTCTCTCGGTCGTCCTGCTCGCCTTGCTCGGCCGGACGGTGATCGACCCCGAGAACATCGACTTCCGGCTGCTCGGGGCGGCCGGCCTCGCGATCGCGCTCTTCGGCTCGCTCTTCTTCGTCGCGGGGTTCGCGCTCGCGCCGCTGGCCGACCGGTGGGGCCCCGGCGTGCCGCGGGTGCTCTACCGCGGGGACGTCACCGTCGTCGGCGGGATCGTCATCGCCACGGTCGTCGCCTTCGGCCTCGTCCAGCTGGGCCTGGACGTCGCCGAGATGGTCTAGCCGGCGGCGAGCCGGTCGAGCGTCTTCGCCGCCAGGCGGTCGAGCGCCTGAACGGAGAGCTCCAGGTGCTCCGGCTTCGTGTCCTCGAGCTTCGTATGGGAGAGGCCGCGCAGGCTCTGGACGAACAGCATCACGGTGGGAACGCCGGCGCGCGCCACCTCGGCCGCGTCGTGGAGCGGCCCGCTCGGCAAGCGGTGCGATTGCCCGGCGACCTCCGTGACGGCCTCGTCGGCAAGCTCGATCAGCCCGTCGTCGAACAGGATCGGGTCGATGCGCCAGATTCGCTCCCATTCGACCTCCACGTCCTCCTCGTGCGCGAACTGCTCGCTCGCCTGCTTCGCCTCGGCGAGCATGGCGGCGAGCTTGTCTCGGTCGAGGTGCCGCTGGTCGAGGAGCACGGTCGCCGTCTCGACGACCGACGTGACGATCCCGGGCTTCGTGACGCAGCTGCCCATCGTGCAGACCGCGCCGCCGCCCGTCCGCGCCGCGATTCCGCGGATCTCGAGCGCGAGCTTGGCCGCCCCGGCGAGGGCGTCGCGGCGCCTGTCCATCGGGGTCGAGCCTGCGTGCGCGGCCTGGCCGCGGAAGGTGACCTGGTGGCGCTCGACCCCGAAGGTCCCGAGGACGACGCCGAGGGGCAGGCCCATGGCCTCGAGCACCGGGCCCTGCTCGATGTGGAGCTCGAGGTAGGCGGCTGCGTTCCCGAGCTGCGACCGGGCCTCCAGCGCGCGATCGAGATCGACGCCGTGTGCGGCAAGGGCGTCCGCCCAGCGCACGCCGTCCGCGTCGGTGCGGTCGCGGATCTCGTCCTGGTCGGCCATCGTCCCGGAGGCCGCGCTCGAGCCGAAGAGGGAGCGGCCGAAGCGGGCGCCCTCCTCGTCGGCCCAGCTGACGAGCCTGACGGTGAGCGGGGGCGTTCCGTCCGCGGCGATGCGGCGAAGCACCTCGATGCCGGCGACCACGTTCAACGCGCCGTCGAGCCAGCCGCCGTTGGGCACGGAGTCGATGTGGCCGCCGATGACGAGGGCGCGCTCCGACTCGCCCGGAAGCGTGAACCACTGGTTGCCTGCCTCGTCGACCTCCTCCTCGGCTCCGACCGGCGCGAGCTTGCCCGACAGCCACTCCTTGGCCGTGACCCAGGTGTCCGTCCAGGCGACCCGCTGCGCGCCGTTCTCGTCTCCGGTCAGCTCGCGGAGCTCACGAAGCTCGGTCACGGTGCGGCCTGGTTCGAGCGGCACGGGGGGAATGTATAGAGTCCCAAGCCTCATGGGACGTGGCTCCAGGCCAATCAAGCGCTGGCGGAACGACCGCAAGCGCAAGAAGAAGGAACGCGAGCAGCGGCACGCGGCGGAGGTGGGGGCCGCACGCGGGAAGACGAAGCCTGCCGCGTGAGCCTCGTCACCGCGATCCACCTCTACGTCACCGACCTCGACCGTTCGATCGACTGGTACACGCGCCTCCTCGGGCGCGGGCCGGCGGCCGCCTACGACGAGGGCGAGAACGCCCACAGCGCGTTCTTCGTCCTCGAGGGCCAGACGTTCCTCGTCCTGACCTGGGACCCCGAGCGCGGCCGGGAGATCGGCGGCTCGGCGCGGCTCGAGCTTGCGGGCGAACACATTCAGACCGAGATCACGCGCCTGGAGCGCCAGGGGATCCAGGGCGGGCGCGTCACGAAGACGCGCTTCGGCACGGAGGTCTACGACCTGGCCGACCCGGACGGGCACCTCGTCAGGATCGGGCCGGCGTGGACGCTCCACGCCATCGAAGGCGCCGTCTAGCGTCTAGGCCTGAGCGGGCCTGACGACGACCACGTCGCCGGGTCCGAGGCCGACCCGGCCGCACTCGCCGGCGGGGAGCTCGATCACAGCCTTCGCGCCCCGGCACCCGGCCAGGCGCCAGGGGCCGAGGTGCTCCGCGACCCGAAGGACGCGGCTTTCCCGGTCGAGGAAGACCGCGTCGATCGCGAAGCGCATGAACCACATGTGGATGGAGGAAGCGGGGCGAAGGAGGATCCCTTCGCCTCGCTCGAGCCCGGCACGTCCGAGGAGCCCTCGAAGACGGGTGAGCGGCGTCTCCGCGAGGAGACACCGCTCACACACCAGACTGCCGTCGTCTCGTTCCAGGGTGACCAGCACGTCTCGGGCTAGTACCCCACGTGGATGTGGTCGTCGTGATCTGCCAGCGGGAAGGACGGCCCACCCATCCCGAGCAGGGAGATGACCTGCTTCGGCTGGAGCTCGGAGGGGAGGAGCAGGATGTTCTCCACCGCGTGCTCCGTCAGTCCGCCGGGCTCCTGGTGACCGTAGATGGACGTCCCCTGGAGGGCGGCCACGTCGACGGCGAGGCCGTAGACGTGCGCCGAGATGACGCCCGGCCGCGCGTAGAGGCGGTGGCCGCTGATCAGGCAGGACACCGTCACCTGCTTGTGCGCCTCGGCGAGGTAGCGCAGGAGCACGAGGACGCGGACGTCAACCCGGCCGAGCGCGACGTCGAGGCGCCCACCCTGGTAGATGTTCAGGCGCTTGTCGCGCAGCACCATGCGCTGGAGCCTCGTCTTGGAGGCCTCGAAGCCGTCCACGAGGGAGCGTAGGCCGACCGCACGGTTGTAGTTGCGGAGGGCGAACGCCTCCGCGGCGAACTCATCCCCGCCGTAGGCGCGGAGTGCCCTCCGCGCGTGCCGGCGGGCGCCCAGGCTGGAAAGCTGCCGGGCGGTGCTTCGCACGGGGGCCAGGCTCATCGAGCCGCCGTCGAACCCGCGGGCCCTGAGGACGCCCAGGAGGAGCGCCCAGTCGACCTTCGCAAGGGTCGCCTCGCGGGCGAGCGAGCGGGCGAAGTCCTTCTTCAGGCGCTTCGCGGGCGGGGTCGGGTCGGGCAGCGGCCGGTGCAGCCAGATCGTGGCGAAGAAGCCGTCCGCGTCCGCCTCGGGGTCGAGGTGCGCGGGACTCCGCGTCTGCTTGTCGATGACCGGAAGGTCCGGGGGAGCCGGCGAATCGCCGGGGCCGTCACCGACGCCGGGCGGAGGCTGCGGGACGTCGGGCGTGTCGCCGTCGCCGTCGCCGGGCTCGTCCGGAAGCGGTGGGGGCGGCTGCGTGTCGCCGTCGCCCGGATTCTCGCCGCCGTCGCCGGGATCCTCACTCGGAGCGCCGGGGTCGTCGGGGGTCTCACCGTCGCCCGGCTGCTCGACCTCGTCGCCCGGCTGGCCGCCCTCGTCGGTCGGCTCGTCGCCGCCCTCGGCAGGCTGGTCGCCGTCGGTCGGCTGCTCGCCTTCCTCGCCCGGCTGCTCCTCGCCCGGGGCGGGCTCCTCGCCGGGAGTCTCCTCGGTGGAGGTGACCTCGGTGGCCGTGTCTCCGCTCTCGAGGGCCCCGGCCACGACGTCGCCGGCACCCGCCGAGAAGGCGGCGCCGCCGAAGAACAGCGTGGCGAAAGCGAGGCTCGTGGCGAGCCGGCGCTTGCTCCAGGTCGCGCGGGGGCGCGCGACCTGTGTGGCCGGGCCCGTGCTCTCCGGGCTGGCGGCCGAGTCGGTCTCGGTCTCCGTCGCCAGGGGCTCGTTGCGCCCGAGGGCCCAGAGTGCCCAGCCGGCGAGCGTGAACAGGACGAGCGGCGTGAGGAACCGCCGCGGCTTCTTCTTGTGTGGCATTGCCTGGTGCTCCCGTCAATCGGGCGCCGAGGCCGCCACTTCGGCGCGGAAGTCCTTCAGATCCGATCCGCTGCCGCTCTGCGGACCTGGTTGGGACTATCGGGTGAGGGCGGGAAAGCGATCTTCCCCCGAATGGGTCATATGGCTGAGAACCCCTCCGCCGGGGGATTCTCGACGGGCTCCAAGTGCCCGATGGTGCGGGGCAGATTGAGCCAAACGGCGGAGCGGTCACGCCGAGTAGCTCGAGGAGACTCGGGAGGTCTTACATCAACGTGACCACGCTTACCGCCCGATCGATCAGCCGGCTCTCACGGCACAGCCTCGCGCCATCTCCGCGTTCGGCTCGTTCGACGTTCAGCGCGCCGGCGTGCGTGCCCGGAGTAGGGAAGGGAGGTGAATCGAGAATGTTCAAGTCCCTCGTTGCACTGAAGCGCGAGGACGGCCAGACCATGGCGGAGTACGGCGTGGTCCTCGCCGTCATCACCCTCGCCATCGTCGTAGCCCTCGCCGCCCTCTCGGGCGCCATCGGCGACGCGATCAACGCTGTCACCGGAGTCCTCTAAGGAGGCCGAAGGTCACTGAGTAGGCGGGTCCTTTTTCGCGCCACCGCAGAAAAGGGCCCGCCTCTCTCCCAAGAAGGTCGTTGCAAATGCTCACCAAGCTTTCACCGAACAAGTTCATCCAGAAGAGACAGCAGGGTCAGACGCTGACCGAGTTCGCCATGGTCTTGCCGCTGCTCGCGCTGCTCCTGTTCGGCGTCATCCAGTTCGGGATCGTCTTCCACCAGTACGTGACGCTGACGGACTCCGTCCGCGCCGGCGGGCGGCAGGGCGCGGTCAGCCGCGACCTGTCCAACCCGCAGAGCCGCGTCATCGACCGTGTGCGCACGTCGGCAGCCGATCTCGATCCCGGGAAGCTCGGCATCTCTGTCACCTCCACCTGGGTCCAGGGATCCGACGTCACCGTGGTCGCGACGTACCCCTACAACATCAGTCTCCTCGGCGTCGTCGTGAAGTCGGGGAACCTTCGAGCCTCGACGACGGAGCGCGTCGAATGACCGATCGCGCCCGCGCCGTCGCCCTGCGCGAATGAGCGCTCAGGCCTGGGGCCGAGGACGCCGATAAGGCACTCAATCCGAGACCAGAAAGACGTGGTGCAATGACGTATCGACTCCGCAATCTCGGGCTTGCGATCGCGCTCGCGGCGGTCGCGGTCCTGCTTGTCTTCTATTACGTCTCCCAAGAGCGGGGTCGGCTCCAGGAGGATCAGGAGCTCGTCCCGGTCTGGGTGGCGGCGAAGGACATCCCCGTGGGCACCTCCGGCGCCGAGCTCGACGCCGGCGGGTTCCTGACGTCGTCCGAGGTCGAGCGCGGCCAGGTAGCACCGGGCGCGCTCCTCGACCCGGCCGACGTCGCAGCCAAGGTCGTCGCCGACCCGATCTACAAGGGCGAGCAGGTGAGCCAGCTGCGCTTCCGGTCGGAGGCGGAGCGGGGCATCCGCGCCCAGCTCACCGGCAACCTCCGTGCGGTGCAGGTCGCGGGCAACGAGCACCAGCTCCTCGCCGGGACGCTGCAGACTGGAGACCGCGTCGACATCGTCGGCACCTGGAACGTGCCGGAGAACGAGACGAACCACGTCAGCCGCACGATCCTCCGCGACATCCTCATCCTCGAGGCCGCGGTGAAGGCCGACGTGCAGACCAAGATCACCGAGGACGCCGACAAGGGCCTCTCGGTGAAGCTCGCCCTGACCGACGCCCAGGAGCAGAAGCTCTTCTGGATGACCCAGAACGGGGCCTGGACGCTCACGCTGCGCCCGCCGAAGGACGCGTCCGACAGCCCGGAGGCCGCCGAGTCGTGGTGGACGCTCCTGACGGACGGCCTCAAGTCGCAGCAGATCGAAGGCCTGTGGAAGAAGGAGGGTGCGAGCGATGGCCAGTGACGTGTCGGTTGCAACCCGCCAGAAGGCCCGGATCTTCGTCACGGGCTCCTGCGACGGCCTCGACCAGCTCCGCGACGCCCTCGAGCGTCACGCCGAGATCGAGCTCGTCGGAACGAGCGTCGCCGTGGCCGAGTCGGCCGGCGTCCTCACCGGAGGCCACCTCGAGGTGATCCTCCACGGGACGCGGAGCTCGACCCTCCCGGTCGACGAGATCGCGACGATCCGCGAGCACACGCGCGCTCCGATCATCCTGCTCGCCTCGGGCGAGGCCTCGGTCCTGCTCGAGGAGGCGCTGGAGGCCGACGTCTCGGACGTCCTCCTCCTGCCCCAGATGACGGAGAACGTCGTCTTCGCCGTCCGCAAGGCCGGCCGGTCCGGCCTGCGGCCCACGCCCTCGGCGGCGCCCACGCGGCGCGGCCGCATCGTGACGGTGTTCTCGCCCAAGGGCGGGACGGGCAAGACCGTCACGTCGACGAACCTCGCCGCCGCCTTCGCCAAGTTCGAGGGCAAGCGGACGCTGCTCCTCGACCTCGACCTGCAGTTCGGGGACGCGGCGATCATGCTCGGGATCGAGCCCGAGAAGACGATCTACGACCTCGTCGTGGCTCCTGGAGAGCTCGACTCGGAGAAGCTCGCCGGCTACACCACCCGGCATACGTCCGGCCTCGACATCCTCCCGGCGCCGCTGCGCCCGGAGGACGCCGAGCTCGTCACGGAGACAAAGCTCTCCCGCCTCCTGGAGGTGGCGCGCGAGTCGTACGACGTCATCGTCGTCGACACGTCGCCGTTCTTCCACGGCCCCATGCTCGCCACTCTCGACCGGACGGACGAGCTGCTGCTCGTCTGCGGGCTCGACGTTCCGACGTTGAAGAACGTCAGGCTCGCGCTCCAGACGCTCGAGCTGCTCGCCTTCCCCCAGAACCGCATCCGCGTCGTCTTGAACCGCGCCAACTCCAAGGTCGGGATGAAGCGAGGCGAGGTGGAGGGCGCCCTCGAGGTGAAGGTTCGCTTCGAGGTCCCGAGCGACCGGGCCGTGCCGATCGCCGTCAACCGCGGGAACCCCGCCGTCCTCGCCGAGCCCGGCGCAGACTTCTCGAAGGCGATTCGGGATATGGCGAAGGGGCTCCAGCCGGCCGAGGCCGCCAGGGCGGCGGCGAAGCGCGGCCTCTTCAAGCGAGGGTAGCGATGGGCCTCCACGATCGCCTCAGAACAGGGAACGGCAGCGGAGACGCCGAAGCCACCGTCACGCGCATCGAGAGCGCCGCGCGGGACGCGCAGCCCGAGACCCGCTCCGTCGACCCGTACGCCGAGCTCAAGACCCGCATCCACCACGCGTGCATCGCCAAGCTCGGGCCCGAGCTCTTCTCGAGCCAGACCAACGAGGACCTGACCGACCGCGTCCTGCGCGTCGTCACCGAGCAGCTCGCGCTCGACCAGACGCCGCTCACCCGGGACGAGCGCCGGCAGGTCGTCCGCGAGATCACCGACGACATCCTCGGCTACGGCCCGCTCGAGCCGCTCCTGCGGGAGGACTCGATCAGCGAGGTCATGGTCAACGGGCCCGACCGCATCTACGTGGAGCGCGAGGGCAAGATCGAGCTGTCGAAGTCGACGTTCGTCGACGACGCCCACCTCCTGCGCATCATCGACAAGATCGTCTCCCAGGTCGGCCGCCGGGTCGACGAGTCCTCGCCGATGGTGGACGCGCGACTGCCCGACGGCAGCCGTGTGAACGCGATCATCCCGCCGCTCTCGCTGCGCGGGCCGGTCCTCACCATCCGAAAGTTCTCGCGCGACCCGTACACGATGGACGACCTGATCAACTTCGGCTCGATCACGTCGAAGGCGGGCCACTTCCTCGCCGCCTGCGTGCAGGGCAAGCTCAACGTCCTCATCTCCGGCGGTACCGGTACCGGTAAGACGACCACGCTCAACGCCCTGTCGGCCTTCGTCCCGGGCGACGAGCGCATCGTCACGATCGAGGATGCGGCCGAGCTCCAGCTCCAGCAGGACCACGTGATCCCGCTCGAGTCGAGGCCGGCGAACATCGAGGGCCAGGGCGAGGTTCGGATCCGCGAGCTCGTCCGCAACGCCCTGCGCATGCGCCCCGACCGGATCATCGTCGGCGAGGTCCGCGGCGCCGAGACGCTGGACATGCTCCAGGCCATGAACACGGGCCACGAGGGCTCGCTGACCACGATCCACGCCAACTCCCCGCGCGACGCGCTCGCCCGGCTCGAGACGCTCGTCCTGACGGCCGGCGTCGAGCTGCCGCACCGCGCCATCCGGGAGCAGATCTCGAGCGCGTTCGACCTGCTCGTGCAGATCACCCGCCTCGTGGACGGCTCCCGTCGCATCTCGCACATCACCGAGGTGCTGCGCATGGAGTCGGACCTGATCACGCTCCAGGACGTCTTCATCGCCAAGCCGCCGGACGAGGACTCGGCTGCGCCGGGGGCGACCCGCCTCCTCTCCCCGCTCAAGTGCACGGGGCTGAAGCCGCACTTCCTCGAGAAGATGGCTACGAACGGGGTCTCCCTGCCCCCGAACTTCTTCCAGCAGGACTCCGACGACCAGGTCCGGACGACCTTCCAGGCAGCGAGCTTCGGCGGGCTGCAGAGATGAAGCGGCTGGGCCTCGCCTGGCTTCTCGCTGTCGTCGCGCTCCTCCTGCCCGCCGGCGCGCTCGCGGCGACGGTGGAAGCGGACGCGAGCGACTTCCCGATCGTCCGGGCGATCTTCGTCACCGACCAGCCCACCTATTCCGCGCCGGCGCTCACGGAGAACGGCCAGGCGGTCACCGGCCTGGTCGCCACGAACCTCGGCCGGGCGAAGAGCATCGTGCTCGCCGTCGACCGCTCGCGGTCGATGGCCGGCCAGCCGCTCGACGACGCAGTCGAGGCTGCCCGCGCGTTCGTCGCGGCGAAGCCGCTCGAGGACAGGATCTCGGTCGTCACGTACGCGACCGAGCCGATCTTCCTCACCGGCTTCCAGACCTCGACCACGGACGCGGACTCGGCTCTCCGCTCCATCTCCGTCGATCCGGTGCAGGGGACGACGCTCTACGACGCGCTCGTCGTCTCCGCCAACTCGCTTGCGTCCGAGACCTACCTCGGGCGCGTCATCATCATCGTCACCGACGGCAACGAGACCCGCAGCGAGGCGAGCCTCGAAGAGGCGATCGCCTCGGCACAGAATGCCGGGGTCTCCGTCTACGTCGTCGGGATCGAGAGCAAGTCGTTCAACCCGGCGCCGCTCCAGCGGCTGGCCGAGGAGACCGGCGGCAACTACTACGGCGCCGCCGACTCGACCGCGCTGTCGGAGGTCTACACCTCGATCGCCGAGGAGCTCTCGCGCACGTGGCGCCTCGAGTACGTCACCTCCGCTCTCCCGAGCGAGAAGGTCGGGGTCACGGTCAAGGCGGCAGGCGAGTCGGCCTCCGCCAAGGTGACCATTCCCGGCTCGCCCGTCGTCACGCGGAAGCCCCAGATGGACGGCCGGCTCCCGGAGCAGTTCTTCGGGAGTTTCTGGGGCCAGGCCGCCTTCACGGCGGTCGTCGGCCTCATCATCCTCCTCGCGGGCGCGTTCGCTTTCGCCTCACCGCGGAGCGCGTGGCTGAAGGGCCGCCTCGAGCCGCATACCGTCCAGCAGCGGCGCCGCTCGAAGCAGGCCGGCCGCGACCGGTTGAAGATCGCCGCCGGGCTCTTCCACGCGACCGAGAACGCCCTCGGCAAGTTCAAGCCGTGGCATCGGCTCCAGCGCATCATCGAGCGGGCCGACCTGCCGCTTCGCACCGTCGAGTTCGTCTACATCATGCTCGGCGCCGGCCTTCTCGGCGGCCTCATCGCCGCGGGGCTGACCCAGTCCGTGCCCCTGATCGCACTCGGTCTCCTCGGCGGAGCGGCCTTGCCCTACCTCTTCGTCTCCTTCAAGGCGAAGCAGCGGGTGAGGATGTTCGAGAATCAGCTCCCCGATCTCCTCGTCACCATGGCGGCCGGGCTGAAGGCGGGCCACAGCTTCCGCCAGGCGATTCAGAGCGTCGTCGACGAGGACCAGCCGCCCGCCTCCAAGGAGCTGAAGCGCGTGCTCACCGAGACGCGCCTCGGCCGGCCGATGGACGAGGCGCTCTCCGACATGGCCGCCCGAATCGGCTCGAAGAACTTCGAGTTCGTGATCACGGCCGTGACCATCCAGCGGCAGGTGGGCGGTAGCCTCGCGGGCCTCTTCGACATGGTCGCCGACACCGTCCGCAACCGACAGCAGTTCGCGAAGAAGATCAAGGGCCTGACGGCCATGGGCCGCGCGTCGGCCTACGTGCTGATCGGGCTGCCCTTCTTCGTCGCGGCGATGCTGACCCTGCTGAATGCCGAGTACATGAGCCCGCTCTGGCACACGAGCACCGGGCACAAGCTGATCCTCACGATGTTCGTGATGATCGCGTTCGGGTCGCTCGTCCTCCGCAAAATCGTCAACTTCAGGTACTAGACATGATTTGGCTTCTCATCATCGCCGGCGGTTCCATCGCCCTCGCGTTCTTCCTCCTCATGGACATCGCCACCGTGCCCGCCCGGGAGCGCAGCGGCTCCATCCGCCGCGCCGCCGGCTACGGCAAGACCCGGGTGGCCTCGGCCACGAGCGTGCTCGACGACGGCACCTTCCGCGACCGGGCGCTCATCCCGATGAAGACCGGGCTCGCGCGCGGCGTCTTGCGGATCAGTCCGCGGGCGAGCGTCGAGACCGTGACCAACAAGCTGCTTCGGGCGGGCCTGAACCGCAAGGTCTCCCCGACCAGCTACCTGGCCTCGAAGGCGATCCTCTGCTTCTTCGGCTTCGTCGGCGGCCAGGTCTTTGCCAGCGTCGCCGGTGCGCTCGCCTCGAGGGCGCTCCTCCTGGGCGTCGCGTTCGCGTTCGTCGGCTTCATGCTCCCGGACGTCTACGTGACGCTGAAGACGCGGGGGCGCAAGGAGATCCTGCGCGCCGAGCTTCCGGACGCCCTCGACCTGCTCGCCGTCTCCGTCGAGGCCGGGCTCGGATTCGACGGAGCGATCTCGAAGCTCACCGAGTTCATGGACGGCCCGCTGGCAGACGAGTTCGCGCTCGCGCTCGGCGAGATGCGGATCGGCGAGAGCAGGCAGAAGGCGCTCACGAAGATGATGCACCGCGTCGAGACGCCCGAGCTCTCGGCCTTCGTGCGGGCGATCATCCAGGCCGACCAGCTCGGTATCTCGCTTGGCCGCATCCTCAAGGTGCAGGCGAGCGACACCCGTACCCGCCGTCAGCTGGCGGCCGAGGAGCGGGCGATGAAGGCGCCGATCAAGATGCTCTTCCCGACGGTCATCTTCATCTTCCCGGCCATGTTCGTCGTCATCCTCGGACCCGCCTTCCTCAACCTGTCGGAGCTGTTCTAGCTCCGGGGGGCTCCAGGACATGGCAGTGAGCGAGGAGTCCGCCAAGGAGTCCAGCAAGCCCGAGGCCGAGACCGGCTTCGGCACCGGCCTACGCGGGAAGCTCCAGAAGCGCCAGGAGCCGGCGGCCGCCGCGAACGGCGCTCCGCCGGCACCGGCGGAGGACGCACCTGCTCCGCCGCCCGAGTCGGCAGAGCGCCCGCCGGAGCCGGTCGCGGTCCAGACGGTCGCCGACACGGCCGAGCTCGATGCGCTGCGGGCCGAGCTCGCCTCCTCGCTCGACCGCGAGCGCGACCTGCGGGTGGAGCTCGCAGCCGCGTTCACGTCTCGGGACGAGGGCAACGCGCTCCAGAGCGACTTCGCAGCCCGCTCGGCCGAGCTCGACGTCCGGGCCGCCAAGATCGCGTCGGCCGAGCAGGAGCTCGAGCTGCGCGAGGCGCGGCTCACCGAGCAGCTGCAGAACTTCCGCGAGGAGCGGGAGCGCCTCTCCGAGCTGGAGACGCGCCTGACCGCGACGGAGGTGCTGGCCGGCGAGCGCTCCGAGCAGGTCGAGGCCAAGCTCCAGGAGCTGCGCGAGGCGGACCGCCAGCGCGAGAAGCTCGCCTCCGAGCTGTCCAAGCAGGCGCAGACGCTGAACTCGCAGGAGACCAAGCTCGTCCGCCGCGAGCAGACCGTCGCCAGCCGCGAGGCGGAGATGAAGGCCCGGCAGGAGGCGCGCGACCGGGCGCTCGCCGAGCGTGAGTCCACCCTGCGGGAGCAGGAGAAGGGCGCGTCCAAGCGCGAGCAGGCTCTGGCCGCCCGCGAGCGCGAGCTGGCGAAGGAGCACTCGCGGATCCAGGCCAAGGAAGAGGCCCTCGAGGAGCGCGACGCGGACCTGCGGGCGAAGCACGATCGCCTGCGCCTCGACGCCGAGCGCCTCGAGCGGGGCGCGTCCGGGCGCGACAGGGAGACCCAGGAGTCGGCCACCCGTCTCGCCGAGGTGGACCGCCGTGAGGCCGAGCTGGTCGCCCGTGAGGCGGAGCTCCACCAGCGGGAGACGCACCTGGCACGCGTGGAGTCGGAGACCTCCAAGATCCTCGATATCGAGGCGCTGCAGGAGCGGCTGAAGGAGCGGGAGCGCGAGCTCGCCGAGCGCGAGGCCGAGCTCTCGAACACCGAGGACGTCATCGAGTCGCAGCGCAAGCGCCTCGAGCGGCGCGAGAAGCGCCTCTCCGAAACCGAATCGTCCGTACGCGACCGGCTGCACGAGCTGGACGGCCGCGAGAGCGAGCTCGACGCCAGGGAAGCCCGGACCGAGGCCGACATCGAGATCCGCGAGGACAAGCTGGAGCGACGCGAGCGCGAGCTCTCAGACCTCCAGGAGCGCCTCGGCCAGAAGGAGAACGAGCTCGCGACCTACGTCGCCCAGGTTCAGACGGAGCTGAAGCGGCGCGAGGACGAGTGGTGGGACAAGGTCACCGGCGGCGAGCCGGGCGAGAACGCCGCCTAGGGAGGCGACCTAGGCCGGCGCGGGCTCGCGGGCCCGCCAGCGCTCCAGCGCGTCCCACGCGGCCACCGTGTCCGCCGAGACCTGCGCGCCCAGGTCGGCGGGTGAGGCCGACCAGAAGATCTGGGCCACCTTGTCGGAGTGCGGCAGCGGCTCGGCGCCCTCGCGCAGCTTGGCGTGATAGACGATGAGCGCCGAGCCGGTGTCGTCGCTGATCACGACCGCGACGGGCTGAAAGCCGGGGAGGTCGCCTTCCTCGAGCCCGATCTCCTCCGCCGCGTCGGCAAGCACCGCGTCACGCGGCTGCTCGGCGTGGCTGAGCCCGCCCGACGCGGACGCCGTCCAGAGAAGCGGATCGCGCCCGATCGAGGGCCCGCGCTGCTGGAAGAGGGTGAGCCCCTCGCGCCGCTCGACGAACAGCTGGACTCCGAGGGCGAACCCGAGCCGGTAGGCCTGGGTCGGCTCGGCGAAGACCACCATCGCCTCGGCGTAGCGCCCGTGGCGGCGGACGATGGCGCCGTCGCGCGAGACACCGTGACAGAAGGCGATCGGCCCGTCGAAGCGGCCCTTCGTTCTGGAGAGGACGAGCGCCGCGTCGTCGACGGCGTGATGGAGCGGCCCGTCGGTCGGCAGCCCGAACGGAAACGTCCGGAACCTCGGCTCGGCGTCCAGGATGACGATCGCGTGCACAGCGCGAAGTCTGGCGTACCGGCCCGACGGCTTCGAGCCCGCGCTAGGCCGGGATGAGCACTACGACCGCGCTCGGCCCCGGATCGAAGCCGGATCAGGTCGCGATCTTGTTCTCGACCGCGCTCGGGTTCGGGTCGAGCGCGGCGTCGTAGAACGCCGTGTCGATGCCGGCGCCTCCGTTGATGGACGTGTCTGCCTGCCCGTCGTTCGCCCGCAGCGTGTCGTCGTTGTTGCCGCCGGTGAGCGTGTCCGCGCCGGCCCCGCCGGTGATGTCGTCGTTGCCGTCGGCCCCGTTCAGCTTGTCGTTGCCGCCGCCGCCCTGGATCGTGTCGTTGCCGCTGTAGCCGCTGACCGTGTCGGCGCCGTTGCCGCCGACGATCAGGTCATCCAGGTTCGACCCGGTCAGGTCGTCTCCGAGGTCGCCGGCCCGCAGAGTGACGCTGCCTGCGTAGACCGCGCCGGCCCCGTAGCCGCCACGGGCGGTGAGGATGTTCCTCCCGCCCCCTCCGACGAGCTCCACGGCGCTCGGGAGAGGCACGAAGGTCATGTCGACGTCGGTGTCGTTGTTCAGCGCCACACCCTTCGCGCCGATTGCGAGCACGTCGTCGCCCGCACTGCCGATGACGACGACCTGGTCTGCCGCGTCGCCGAGGTTGACGCCGATCTCGATCTCTGAAACCCCGGTCGTCTCGCCCGTCGCGCCCGGCGCGAACGCGCCGCCACTCTGGTCGACGATCACCTTCTGGGTCGTGCCCGCGGCTCCGACGACGTTGATCGTGTCGGTGTTGGCGGTGGTCGCCCCGCCGCAGGAGGCCGGTGTCTCGCCGAAGCGGATCTCGCCGGCGACGATCACCAGAGTCGCGGTCGCCGGGGCCTCGGTCGGCACGGTCGCCGTCACCGTCCTGGAAGCCGCGTTGTAGGTGCACGCGCCGCCCGGAGGAGGCGGAGGAGGAGGCGGCGGCGGGGGCCCAGGATCGGCGATCTTGTTCTCGACTGCGCTCGAGCTCGGGTCGATGCCGAAGTCGTAGTAAAGGGTGTCCGTGCCGGCCCCGCCGTTGAAGGACGTGTCGGCCTCGCCGTCGTCGGCGTCGAGGAGGTCGTCGCCCGCGCCGGCGGAGAAGGAGTCCGCGCCGGGGCCGCCGATCATCGTGTCGTTGCCCTCGCTCCCGGTCAGGGCGTCGTTGCCGGGCCCCCCCTCGACGAGGTCGGCACCGTCCTGCGCGTTGATGATGTCGTTGCCCGCGCCGCCGTTGAGGTTGTCGAGATTGGTGCTGCCGACGATCTCGTCGTTGCCGTCGCCGCCCGTGATCGTCAGCGGCCCGAGGAAGTGGAGGCCCGCGCCGCCCTGGCCGCGCCCGTTGACGAAGTCGTCGCCGCCCAGCGCGTTGATCTCGATCGGGAAGATGCTCGGGTTGACCGTGATGTCCACGTCGCCGTCGGAGTCGATGGCCACGCCGTTTTGACCCGGAGCGATGACGTCGTTGCCCGGCGTGCCGATGACGATCAGCACGTCGGTCGCGTCGCCCAGGGTCGTCGCGAGCTCGATCTCCGGAATGTTCGACTCCGAGGTGGCCCCCGGGCCGAAGAAGGACTCCGACTGATCCAGCGTCAGGCGCTCGGTCGTCCCGACCGCGCCGGCGACCGCCACCGAGTCGGTGTTGGTCGCCGTCGCACCCGCGCAGGGCGCGGGGACGAGGCCGAAGAGGAGCTGCCCGCTCGTGGTGATCTTGAGCGTGGCCTGCGAGCCGGGGGTGATCGTCGCGGTCACGGACTTCGTGCCCGGGTTGTACACGCACGACTCGGCGAAAGCGGTCGCGGGCGCGATGGCTGCAAGCGCCGCGCCGAAGGCGGCCAGCAGCAAGAAACGCCGAAGCGGGGAATGCCGCACGATCAAGGCTCCTCTCGAGATCCAGTCCGAATGCCTGAGCGTATCCCGGTCCAGGGAGCCAGACAAGACGTAGAGCCGCGAACTGGCCCCGGAAACCATCCAAGAGTCTAGGTCCAGGGACGACTCGCGCGGGAAGAGCGTCTCGACCCGCAATCGGAGCCGGGTCGGCGAGCCGGTCGAAGTGGCCCAGCCGCGGGCGAGCCCCAGCAGCCGTCCGCGGATCACGTTTCGAGGCGAAGTGCTCCTGGGCGACGGAGGCCTCGCCCAGCTCCCAGCGGCGCCCGAGCTCCTCGAGGTAGGGATCACCGCCTCGCGGACGAGCGCGTCCACGCTCAGCGCCGAGACGAGCCGGTCGAAGGCGGCGTGGGGTCTTTCGACAGAGCTCCGCCGCGCGAGAGGCGCTGGTCGGCGGCTGCTACGCGGCGCCGGTCGTCAGCGTGGCGTCGGAGACGGCCCTGTCCCGCTCCGCCTGGCGGTCACGGCTGGCGAAGTAGTCGCGCACCGCGATTCCGGTGAGGAGCACGAACATCGCCTTGACGTCGTCCGTCCCCTTGGCGACGGGGATGAACATGACGGCGGCCGTGATCCCGACGAGCAGCATGGTCAGGAAGGCCCTGACGCTGCCGTTGGGGAGGCCGAAGGGGTCCGACGACTTCTTCTCCATGGTGACCCTCCCTTGGACTGACTGCCCAAGAGACGGAGAAGCGGGCTCTGATCTTCCGCGCGCCGCTAACCGAGGCGGAGCGATTCCGGCGGCCTCGGCAAAGGCTCGACGACCTCCGGCGGGAACGCCGGCAGCGGCGGCGCGACCCGCGCGCCCGACCGGATCAGGTTCCGCACCTCCCGCAGCGCGACCGAGAGGGTCTCCAGGCTCGAGAGCCCGCCGGTGCGGATGTCGGTCAGCACCTGGAGCGCGCGGTCGACCCCCGCGCGGCCGAACGCGGCCCACGCGTCGACGCAGGCGTCCGCCCCGAGCTCGAGGGGGCCCGCCTGGAGTGCCTCGCGCGCGAGCGCGCTGTGGACGGTATAGAGCTCGTCCCGGAGGGCAGCGCGGGCGAGCGTCTGCCAGCGATTGTCGCGGGGGAGCGCGGTGATCTCGTCGCGGAGCCACTGGAGCTGGAGCCGGGCGCCGAGGCCGTGGTAGACGGCCCCGACCTCCTCGAGCGGCGCGCCGGTCACGCCTGCGACCTCGACGATGTCGAGCGCCGAGAACATGGCGCCGAGCCCGGCCACCCGTGCGGCGAGCTCCGCCGGCACGCCCGCCTGGACGTACTCGGCAGTGGTCTGCTCGAGCGCGGCGCGGTCGGTGCCGTGGAGGAGGCCGCCGAGGGTCTCGGAGAGGAGCGCCGCCCCCGGCGAGAAGTACTCGATCTCGGCCGCGATCTCGAGCGGACGCGGCCGGCTGCGGACGAGCCACCGGGTCGCCCGCTCCACGAGCTTCCGGCCTTCGAGCAACAGGTCGAGCTGGACGTCGGCTGCGATGGAGGAATCGAGCTCCTCGATCGACGTCCAGAGCGTCCGCAGGTCGAAGACCTCACGTGCCACCGTGTACGCGCGCGCGATGTCGGCGAGCTCGGCTCCCGTCTCCTCGGCGAGCCGGAAGGAAAACGTGATCCCGGCCCGGTTGACGAGGCTGTTGGTCACGTAGGTCGCGATCAGCTCGCGGCGAAGGCGGTGCCCGTCCATGCGGTCGCGGAAGCGCTCCGAGAGGACGCGGGGGAAGTAGCGAACGAGCTCGTTGGCCATGTACTCGTCGTCCGGGAGGTCGGAGGCGAGGAGCGAGTCGTAGAGCTCGATCTTCGCGTAGGCGAGGAGCGCGGCCAGCTCGGGAGCGACGAGCCCTCCACGGGCCGCTCCGCGCTCGGCGAGGACGTCTTCGCTCGGCAGCGCCTCCAGCTCGCGCGTCAGGCGGCCGCTCTGCTCCAGGTGCTGGATCAGCCGGGCGTGGACGCCGAGCATCGACGGCGCCTGCCTGCTCGCCAGGCTGAGCGCCTGGGTCTGGCGGTAGTTGTTGCGAAGCACGAGCCGTGCGACGTCGTCGGTCATCTCGACGAGCAGCTCGTTGCGTTGCTTTTCGGTCATGTCCCCCGTGGCCACGACGTCGCCGAGCAGGATCTTGATGTTGACCTCGTGGTCCGAGCAGTCGACGCCGGCCGAGTTGTCGATCGCGTCCGTGAGGATGCGCCCGCCCGCGAGCGCGTACTCGACGCGGGCCCGCTGGGTGAAGCCGAGGTTGCCGCCCTCGCCGACCACGCGCGCCCGCAGGTCGCGGGCGTCGACGCGAAGTGCGTCGTTCGCCTTGTCTCCGACCTCCAGGTGCGACTCGGTGGAGGCCTTCACAAATGTCCCGATGCCGCCGTTCCAGAGCAGGTCGACCTCCGCGGTGAGGATCGCGTGGATCAGCTCGTTGGGTGTCAGCGCCTCTGCCTCGACGCCCAGCCGCCGTCGCACCTCGGGGGCAAGCGGGATCGACTTGGCCGAGCGCGGGAAGACGCCGCCGCCGGCCGAGATCCTCTCGGGGTCGTAGTCGGCCCAGCTCGAACGCGGGAGCGCGAAGAGCCGCTCGCGCTCCGCGTAGCTCGTCTCGGGGTCCGGGTCGGGGTCGAGGAAGACGTGCTCGTGGTTGAAGGCGGCGACGAGCCGCAGGTGGCGCGAGAGGAGCATGCCGTTGCCGAAGACGTCGCCGGCCATGTCGCCGATGCCGACCGCCGTGAAGTCGGTCGTCTGGACGTCGACTCCGAGCTCCCGGAAGTGGCGCTTGACGGACTCCCAGCCGCCCCGGGCGGTGATCCCCATCGCCTTGTGGTCGTAGCCGGCGGAGCCGCCCGAGGCGAAGGCGTCACCCAGCCAGAAGCCGTACTCCCCGGCGATCCCGTTGGCGACGTCCGAGAACGAGGCCGTGCCCTTGTCCGCCGCGACCACGAGATACGGATCGTCGTCGTCGTAGCGCACGACGTCGACCGGCGGGACGGTCTCGCCGCCGACGATGTTGTCGGTGACGTCGAGAAGCCCGCGCATCAGCGTCCGGTAGCACTCGACCACCTCCTCCCGCAGCGCGTCGCGGTCGGTCGGAGGCTGCTTGACCACGAAGCCGCCCTTGGCGCCGACCGGGACGATGACGGCGTTCTTCACCATCTGCGCCTTCATCAGCCCGAGGATCTCGGTGCGGAAGTCCTCGCGCCGGTCCGACCAGCGGATGCCTCCGCGAGCGACCTTGCCGCCTCGGAGATGCACGCCCTCGGTGCGGGGCGAGTAGACCCAGATCTCGTACTGGGGTCGCGGCGCCGGCAGGTCGGGGACGAGCGCCGGGTCGAGCTTGAAGGAGATATAGGGCTTCGGCCTCCCCTCGGCGTCGCGCTGGAAGTAGTTCGTCCTCAGCGTCGCCTGGACGAGGCGGAGGAAGCTGCGGAGGATGCGGTCCTCGTCGAGGCTCGGGACGGCGTCGATCTCCTCCTCGACGAGGGTGGCGAGGCCCGCCGCTTCGGCGTCGCGCCCCTCCTCCCTCGCCGGGTCGAAGCGGATCCGGAAGAGCTGGACGATCTTCCGGACGATCTCCGCGTGGCCGGCGAGGGTCTGCTCCATGTAGGCCTGGCTGAACGTGCCGCCCGCCTGGCGGAGGTACTTGGCGAGCGCGCGCAGCATCGCGACCTCCCGCCACGTGAGCCCGGCGCGCAGGACGAGGCGGTTGAAGCCGTCCACCTCGATCTCGCCGCGCCAGGCCTGCGCGAAGGCGTCCTTGAACCCCTCGCCGACGGCGTCGAGGTCGATGGGGCCGTCCTCGCTCGTGAGCCCGAAGTCGTAGATCCACGCGTCGACCGGGCCGGCGCGGTCGATCTCGTACGGCCGCTCGTCGTAGACCTTCACGCCGAGGTCCTCGAGGAGCGGGAGGACGTCGGAGAGCAGGATCGGCTGCCCTGAGCGCAACAGCTTGAGGACGAAGAAGTCGTCGGCGGCCTCCAGAGGCCGGTAGAGGGTCATCTCGAGGTCGCCCTCGGGGTCGAGCCGTTCCATGCGCTGGATGTCGAGAACGGCTGCCGGCGGCGTGAAGTCGTCGCAGTAGCCGGGCGGAAACGCGTCGCGGTACTGCGCGAACAGCTCCGTGCCGCGCTCCTCTCCCAGGTGCTCGACGAGGGCGTCGAGGAGGTCGTCCACCCAGGTGCGCGTGGCCTCGACAAGCCGGGCTTCGATCGCCCGGACGTCGTAGTCGAGCACCGTCCCGGGCCGGGTGTAGATGACGTAGTGGAGCCTCGCGAGCACCGACTCGGAGAGGCGCACGTTGTAGTCCACGCTGACGCCGTTGAAGGCCTCGTGGAGGATGCGCTGGATCCCCTGCCGGGCCTGCGTGTTGAAGCGGTCCCTGGGCACGAACACGAGGCAGGAGAGGAAGCGCCCGAACCGGTCGCGGCGGAGGAAGAGGCGGACCCGTTGGCGCTCGCCCAGGTGGAGGATCCCCAGCGCGATCTCGAAGAGGTCGTCGTCCGAGATCTGGAAGAGCTCGTCGCGTGGAAACGTCTCGAGGATCTCGACGAGCGCCTTGTCCGCGTGACTCCCGGGCGGAAGGCCCGAGCGCTCCCGAACCCGGCGCGCCTTGCGGCGCAGGAGCGGGATCTCGTCCGGCCTCGCGCTGTAGGCGGTCGAGGTGTAGAGGCCGAGGAAGCGCCGCTCGCCGACGACCTCGCCCGACTCGTCGAACCGCTTCACGCCGACGTAGTCGAGGTACGAGGGCCGGTGCACGGTGGCCCGGGAGTTCGCCTTGGTGAGCACGAGCGGGTCCTTCTCGCGCGCGATTCCCTGGGCCTCGCGCGGGAGCTTCACCAGGCCGGGGCCGCGGGCGCTGTCGCGCAGGATCCCCAGCCCCGTGCCCGGGACGCGGCGGAGCGCCTCCTCGCCGTCCTCGGTGACGAGGTCGTACTCGTGGTAGCCCAGGAACGTGAAGTGGTCGTCCAGGATCCATTCGAGGAGCGCCTTCGTCTCCGCGAGGTCTTCCTCGTCGACCGGCGGCGGGCTCGCGTCGAAGTCGGCGACGATCTCGCGGCCGCGCTCGACCATCGTCCGCCAGTCCTCGACTGCGGCGCGGACGTCCCCGAGCACGCGCCCGAGCCCCCCGCGCACCTGGCCCAGGTGCTCGGGATCGGTCTCGCGGACGATCTCGGCGTGGATGAAGGACTCCAGCGCGCAGTCCGCCGCCTGCGCGTCGTGGGGGAGGACTTCGAGCAGCTGCCCGTCCTCGCCCCGCCTGACCCGCACGACCGGATGGATGATCAGGTGCACGCCGCTCCCGAGCCGGTTGAGCTCCATGCCCACCGAGTCGACGAGGAACGGCATGTCGTCGTTGACGATCTCGACCACCGTGTGGGTCGACGACCAGCCGTGCTCCTCGAGCTGAGGGGTGTAGACGCGCACCCGCGCCTCGCCCTGGCGCGCGCCGGGCGCCGAAGTTCAGGTGCGCGAGTGCGGCGCCGTAGAGGTCGCTGACGCTGCGCTCCAGCAGGTCATCGGCCGCTACGGCGCCGTAGTAGATCCGGATGAAGGCCTCGAGCCGCGCGGCCTGCTCCGCAGGGAGCTTCGCGTGCGCGTGCTCGACCGTCTTCTCGATCAGACCGGCCTTCGCCTCGTCGGGCTTCGAGCTCATGGTCTCTCACCCGACAGTCTGGCCGACCTGGCATGGTCTGTCGAACCCGAGGCGCCTCAGCGATCGTCGCCGCCGTGGCCGCCGTGGCCGCCCGAGTCGTCATCGTCGTCGTGGGAGTTGCCCGGGCCCGAGCTGTGCGAGCCGGGACCCGAGTTGTCGTCCTCGCCACGCTCGTCGTCATCCGCGTTCCCGGGGCCGGAGTTGTCGTCACGGTCCTCGCCCGCACCGGTGCAGCGCGGGTCGCCTGCGTGCTCGGCCTCGTCGCACGGGCCCCGGACGTCTTCGCCGGGCTCGCGGTCGTCGTTCATGTCGTCGTCCGTGGTGGTCGTGCCGGTCGTCGTGTCGCCGGTGGTCGTCGCGTCGTCGGTCGACGTTGCCGGCGCGACCTGCGCCAGCGGCGTGCTCGAGCCGCCGCCCCCGCCGCTTCCGGCGAGCGCGACGCCGACGCCGAAGACGACGACGAGCGCCGGGAGGATCAGGATCTTCAGAATGGTGGACATGGAACCCCTCCTTCTCGGTGAGCGAACTGCTTCTCCGAGGCTAGGAAGGACCGGGAAAGGCGCGCCCCCGGGCGCGGTGAAGACTTCCCCGGGCGACGGTAAAGAGACGGTAGCCGGCTAGTCGTCGTCGCCGTCCGAGCCGTGGCCGCTCGAGTCGCCGTCGCCCCCGCCCCCGCCGGAGCCGCCCGAGCCCTTGCCGCTCGAGTCGCCGCCACCTCCGGAGCCGCCCGAGCCCTTGCCGCTCGAGTCGTCGTCCTGGGCCGTGCGGGGGTCGCAGTCGGGGTCGAGCCGGTGATCCGGGTCCTTGCACTTGCCGGGCAAGTCGTCGGCGCCTTCGGTCTCGGTGGTCGAGGTCGTGTCGGGCCCGGTCGGCGTCTGCGCCGGCTCCGTCGTCGTCGCGCTCCGCGCGATCTGAGAGGGGGGCTGGATGACGGTCGGCACGGCCGCCAGCGATCCGGCCGAACTGAGATAGACCCCGAGGGCGAGCCCGACGGGCAGCAGGAGGCCCGCGACGGCGAGGAGCAGCGCTCGGGCTCGACTCATGGTCTCGACGCTAGCAAGGCGATCCTTCAGGAATGGTTAGGCGGGGGTGAGGAGTCGGTAGCGGGCGCCTGGAAGCGGACGCGCACGCGCGTGCCCGGCCCGTCGAGAAGCTCGACCTTCCCGCCCCAGCGCTCGGTCAGCTCGGCCACGATCGCGAGCCCGAGCCCGGTGCCCGGACCCGTGGCGCGGCCTTCGGCGCCGCGGTAGAAGCGTTCGAAGACGCGCTCGCGCTCGGCAGGGGGGATTCCCGCCCCGGTGTCGGCGACGACGAAGCCCGGCCGGTTCGCGTCACCCTCGAGCTCCACGGTGATGCGGGTGCCCGGCGGCGAGTAGCGGATCGCGTTCTCGATCAGGTTGTCGAGGATGTGGGCGACGTCCGCGGGTGCCGCCCAGGCCTGCCCGCCGGCCCCGCTCGCCACGACGAGCTCGTGCCCGGCCGTGGCCGCCGGCTCCGCCCAGCGCCGGCCGGCCGCCCGCACGGCCTCGCCCAGGTCGACGCTCTCGGGCACTGCCTGGTCGGACGAGGCGCGCGCGAGCGCGAGGAGGTCGTCCACCAGCGCGCTCATCCGGTCGAGCTCGGACTCGGCCTTGGCCGCCTCCTCGGCTGCGGCACCGCCGTCGGCCCGGATTGCCTCGAGGCGCAGCTTGATCCCCGTGAGCGGCGTCCGCAGCTGATGGGAGGCGTTGGCGACGAAGTCGCGCTGAGCGGCGAGGTTCGACGACAGCTCTCCGGCCATGCGGTTGAACGACCGCCCGAGCTCGTCGATCTCCTGCGGGCCCTCGGGCTCGACCCGCGCGTCGAGGTCGCCGCGGCCCAGACGTCCCGCGGCGGCGCGGAGCTTCTCCACCGGGCGAGCGATCGACCCGGCCAGGAGCCACGCGAGGACGAGGCCGGCCCCGACGACCGCGAGGCCGATCAGGGCCAGCGCCAGCCAGCTCGAGCGCACGCTCGACTCGACCTCGCCCATGGGCGCCGAGACGCGAAGGGCGCCGATGACGCTGCCGCGGTCCGTGACGGGGACGGTCACGAGCAGGAGCTCCTCGTCGAGTGTGTCGCTGTGACGCTTGCGCACGTCGACTCCGCCCCCGAGCAGCGCGGTCTGGAACTCGGGTCGCTCGGTGGTGGCGAACGGCACTCCGGCTGCGGCTGCGCCCTCGCTGTCGGTCAGGACGAGCCCCTTCTCGTCGACCACGACCGTGCGCGCGCGATCTCCGACCGTCGCCTCGCCGACGACTGCGGCGAGCTGGTTGGTCGCGTCGATCCGAACGAGGTCGGCGACCCGTCCCGAGAGCACCGTCGCGTTCGCGACCACGTCCGACTCGAGCTCGGACGTCGCCCGCCGGTCGACGCTCAGCGCCAGCGGGACGGCGAGCGCGATCACGACCGCGGCCAGGAGGTAGGCCGCCGCGAGGACGAGGCGGGCCCTGAAGGTCACGCCTCGAAGCGAAAGCCGACGCCCCGGACGGTGTGGATGTACCGCGGCGCGGCAGGGTCGTCGCCGAGCTTTCTCCGCAGAGCGCTGATGTGGACGTCCAGCGTCTTCGTCGAGCCGAACCAGGCCGGGTCCCAGACCTCGTGGACGAGCTCCTCCCGCTTGACCAGCTTGCCGGCTCGCTCGAGCAGGACGCGCAGGAGCTCGAACTCCTTCACCGTCAGGTCGAGCGGCTCGCCGGCCCGGGTCGCCTCGTGGGTGTCGAGGCTCATGCGCACGTCGCCTGCCTCGAGCACGACCCCGTCGGGCTGGGCCGTCTCGCCTGCCCTCCGGAGCACCGCCCGGACGCGCGCGGCGAGCTCGGCGGCGCTGAACGGCTTCGTCACGTAGTCGTCGGCTCCCAGCTCGAGTCCGAGGACGCGATCCATCTCCTCGCCGCGGGCGGTGAGCATGACGACGGGCGTCCTGGAGGTCTCGCGGATCCGGCGCAGGACCTCGCGGCCGTCGCCGTCCGGAAGCATGACGTCCAGGAGAACGAGATCGGGCGAGCGGCTCTCGAAGAGCTCGAGGCCCTTGGCGACTGTCCCGGCCACGAGCGGTGCGAAGCCCTCGCGCGCGAGCGCGGCCGCCAGCGGCTCCGAGATCGCCTCCTCGTCCTCGATCAGAAGGATCGTCCTCTTGGTCATCGCTCCGCCGTAGGGTACGGACACCGGCCGAAGACGGTTGGCCCGTCGAGTGCTGGCAGACTCCGCTGCTGATGCGGATCTTCGTCTGGCACGGCTACCTCCTCGCGGGCACGGGCTCGAACGTGTACACGCGCCAGCTCGTCCGTGAGTGGGCCCGGGACGGCCACGACGTCACCGTCTTCTCGCAGGAGGCGCACCCGGAGCGCTACGACCTCGCCGGTGCGGAGGCCATCCGCCCCGACGTCGGCGGGCTCCTGCCCGTGTTCGTCCTGGACGACTACGAGGGCTACGACGTGAAGCGCGTGCAGGACTGCACGCGCGCGGAGCTCGACGCCTGGGTGGAGGCGAACGCCGCCGCGCTGCGCGACCGCCTCCCGGCCGACCTCGTCTTCGTGAACCACGTTCTCCTGGGAGCACCGGTCGGAGCCGCCGTGGCTGCCCCGTACGTCGTCAAGGCGCACGGGTCAGAGCTCGAGTACTCGCTGCGCGGGAGCCCCGAGCTGTCCGCATGGGGGCGCGAGACGCTCGCCGGCGCGGCGGCCGTCGTCGTCGGCTCCGCGCACATCCGCGAGGTGCTCGCCGACGTCTGCGGCCATGTCGAGCGCGTTCACGAGATCCCGCCGGGCGTCGACGTGGAGCTGTGGCGACCCGCCCGGCGGGAGGAGGCCCTGAGCGCCCTGGTCGCGGAGTCCCGCCGCGACCCGCCCAACCCGGGCCACGCGAACGAGCGGCTCCCCGACGAGGGCAACGCGGACCGGCTGGCAGCATTCCTCGCCGGCGACACGCCGACAGTCGTCTACTTCGGGAAGCTGATCGAGAACAAGGGCGTCCAGGTACTGCTGGAGGCCCTCGAGGGGGTGGACGCGCGCTGCGTCGTCGTCGGGTTCGGGGACTATCGCGAAGACCTGGAGCGCCTGGCCGAGGGTCGCGGCGTGCTCTTCACGGGCCCGCTCGAGCACCGGCACCTCGTGCACCTGCTCGGCCTCGGCGACGCGGCCGTCGTCCCTTCGATCTTCCCGGAGGCGTTCGGCATGGTGGCCGCCGAGGCCGCGGCGGCCGGCTGTCCGCCGATCGTCGCCGACCACAGCGGCCTCGCCGAGATCGCGGAAGGCCTCCGTCGCTACTACCCGCCCGGGCGCGGGCATCTTGCGAGCTTCCCGACGGGGGACGCCGGCGAGCTTCGCCGGCGGCTCCGGGAGCAGCTGTCGCTCGGGCCGCAGGAGCGGGCAGAGCTTCGCGCGGCGGCCAGGCAGGCAGCCGTCGACCTCTGGAGCTGGACGACCGTGGCCCGGCGGATCCTCGAGGCCGCCGGGTGAGGATGGGCGGGGCGGCCGACGACTCCGGCCGCCCCGCGGTTTCCTCAGGGGCCGGTCGTCGCGACGTTGGCGATGCCGCGGGTCAGGGTCGTCGTGAAGACCCAGTCCGACGCGGCATTGTTGGTGTCGGTGCCGTCCGGGATCCGGCTCAGCGAGCCGGCGGCCGTGTTCGAGTCGGCCACGGTCGCGGGCAGCACCGTGCCCTCGACGAGGCTGTAGGTCGTCCCGCCGATGACGGCTGCGGCGATTCCGCCCTCGTACGAGAGGGCGTCGAGGAGCGCTCCGTCGCCGGTGCGGATCAGGGCGAGGCCGTCCGGAGCGCCGTTCTGCGCGTCGCCGGCGACCACGAGGTAGGCACCTGGGGCGAGCGAGCCCGTCAGCGCCTCGCGGTCGTACTCCACCGAGTCGGCCCCGTCGACGAAGACGAGGGCGATGCCCGTCAGGTCGATCGGCGTGCTGCCCGTGTTCTTGAGCTCCACGAAGCCGTCGCCGTCCGCTCCGACCTGGTCGTAGTCGACCTCGTTGATGACGAGCCCCGAGCTCGGCGGAGGCGGGGGCGGAGGCGGCGGGGGCGGAGGCGTTCCATCCGCGACACAGCGAAAGAGCACCGTGTCGTCTCCTGCGAAGTCGAGCTCGACCTTCCCCGAGCCCCCGCCGTCGAGGGTGCAGGCGATCCCGGCGAGGTCGCCGAGCTTCGTCAGGCCTGAGCCCGGGTCGCCCTTGGGCCCTGCCGGGCCCGCCGGCCCTGCGTCGCCCTTCGGCCCGGCGACGTTCCAGGACATCGCCTGCTCGCGGGCCCGGCAGGCCGCCGGCGCGGAGACGATGCGAACCCAGCCGCCGTTGGGATGGCGGCAGGCGTTGATGACGTCCTCCGCGGCCGCCGCCGTGAGCTTGGCGCTCTTCCCCACCGCGAGCGCGCCTCCCGTTGCGAGCGCGAGCGCCACGACGGCGGCGAGCGCCGCGAGCGCCCGCATTCGTGTGAACTTCATGAGTCTCCTTCCGGTCGACATGACGCGACCGGAGGTAACCGCTGCCGTGCGGCTCCTGCTAGTGGCCGATAGAGCCCTGGCCGGCGCGAGGCCGCACGGCTCCGTGCCCTGTGGAGATCCCGTCGCACTCTTGGAGCGGCGCCGTCACACGCCCGTTCGGAACTAGAGCCGTCCGCTCACCGGCAGTCCCGCCTCGAGCTGCCGCCGCTGGGCGGCCGTGAAAGGAGCGCGCTGGAGGGCGGCGTCCAACTGGCGTGACCGGAAGAGGTCGATGATGTAGCGCATCCGGTCGGCGAGCTTCGTCCAGTTGACGGCGCCGCCGACGGGCGCAGGCTGATCGGCGTCGTGGCGGCGCAGGAACTCGACCGTCTCGGGATCGTCGATCGGGTCGAGCACTGCGGGATAGACGGGGCCGCCCTTCGGTGCGGGGAGCCTCCTGCCGAGGACGAGCGTCTCGCCGGGAAGCTCGAGCGTCATCAACTCCCGCGTGCAGAGCTCTTCCCAGTGGCGTTTCACCTCGTTCGCCGCCCGCAGGAGGGCGAGCCGAAGGATGCCGCGCGACAGCGTCTGCAGCCCGCGTGGCAGGCAGCGGGCTGCCTCGTCGACGCTGTCGAGGACCGCGAGTCGGATCGGCGCGTCGATCGAGCCGGCGATGAACGGCTGCAGCCGGATCTGCTCGTGGAGCCCGATGCGTGCGTTGGCCAGGAGCACGAGCTCGGCGTGGCGGTGTGGATCCGGTGTCGCGCGGGCCTTCGCGTAGTCGGCGAGCGCGAGCCGCAGACGCGTCTGGCCTCCCCGCTCGCTGGCGCCCTCGGTGAGGGTCGCGGCGACGCGAAGCACGGCCGCTCCGTCCTCGTCCTCGTCGAGGGCGGCGATGGTGCGCGCGAAGACCGGGGCGAGCTCGCTGAAGACGGCCAGGTTGCCGGTGGCAATCAGCTCGCCGACCTCGTGGACGATCCGGCGGGAGACACCGAGGACGTGCTCCTCGGTGATCTCGGCGTCTGCGTGGAATCGGGCGAGAGCCCCGTTCGCCCGCGCGAGGCCCTTCCTGAAACGGGACGAGCCGGCGAGCAGCTCCCGGAAGGCGGCGGGGACCTCCTCGTCGCGGATGAAGCGCCCGGCGGTGCGGGAGGCCCAGGTGGCAAAGGTGCACCAGTTGGCGTCCTCGCCGCCGAGCCGCTGCGCCAGCTCGGCGGAGAGGTCGTGGTAGCACTGCGTGATGAGGAGGTTCCGTCTGACCGGGTCGTCGAGCCGCACGATCTGCTCGATGCGCTCGGACGACGTCGCACCTACCGGCGCTGCGGGGCCGCTCATGTCGCCGACCACGACCCATCGGCGCCCAGCTCGTCGCGCCGGGCCGGGTCGGCGACGATGCGGATGTCGATCCCGGGGAGCGCGCGCACCAGGCGCATGACCAGGGAGCTCTTCAGCATCTCCTCGCGCCGGCGGCTGTCGGGCGTGCCGATGAAGACGTACGTCGTCCCGCGGTCCGCGGCGACGGCGCGAACGGTCTCGACGAAGTCGTCGGACTCCTCTTCGAGGAAGTGCGCCCCGAGCACGACGCCGAGCCGGCGCAGAGCCGTGAGCTGCTCCCGGTCGGCATCCGAGAGGCGCCGGTCCGGCCTCCGCACCCAGAGGACGTCGAGCTCGGCCCCGAGGCGCTGGGACGAGCGCCACGCCCGGCGCAGCATTCGCTGCGAGCGCTCCTGCGGAGTGATGAGAGCCAGGATCCGCTCGGCGACCGGCTTCTCGCCGGCGGGGTCGAGCGCGGACGGGTGGCGGCGCGCCTCGACGTCCTCGGCCACCTCGCGCAGGGCCAGCTCCCGCAGGGCGGCCAGGTTCTCGTGCTTGAAGAAGTTGGAGAGGGCGCGCTCGACCTCGTGGCCGGGATAGACCCTGCCGGCCCGGAGCCGCAGCTGCAGCTCCTCCGGAGTCAGGTCGACGAGGACGACCTGGTCGGCCTGGTCGAGCACCCGGTCGGGGAAGGTCTCGCGCACCCGGATGCCGGTCAGCTCGTAGACGAGGTCGTTGAGGCTTTCGAGGTGCTGGACGTTGACCGTCGAGATGACGTCGATGCCGGCGTCGAGGATCTCGCCGATGTCCTCGTAGCGCTTCGTATTGCGGGAGCCCGGCGCGTTGGTGTGCGCCAGCTCGTCGATCAGTGCGACCTGAGGCGCGCGCCTGATGACCGCATCGGGGTCGAGCTCCTCGATGGTCAGGTCGCCGTGCTCGACCTTGCGGCGCGGGACCGACTCGAGCCCTTCGGCCTGGGCTGCGGTCTCGGGGCGGGCGTGCGGCTCCAGGTAGCCGATGACGACGTCCGTCCCCTCGGCCTTCGCCTGCTGGCCCTCCTGGAGCATCCGGTAGGTCTTCCCGACCCCGGCCGTGGCTCCGAGGAGAATGCGGTAACGCCCGCGCACCCCCCGGAATCTACGCGCCCAGGAGGTTGTGCACCACGAGGTCGATCAGCTTGATCCCGATGAACGGCAGGATCACGCCGCCGAGCCCGTAGATGAAGAGGTTCCTGCGCAGGAGGGCCGTGGCCCCGATCGCGCGGTAGCGCACGCCGTGCAGCGCGAGCGGCACGAGCGCGGGAATGACGAGCGCGTTGAAGATGATCGCCGAGAGGATCGCGCTCTGCGGCGAGCCGAGATCCATGATGTTCAGGGCGTCGAGTGGCCCAGAGTCGCCGCTGACCGCATAGGTAGCCGCGAAGATCGCCGGGATGATGGCGAAGTACTTGGCGACGTCGTTGGCGATCGAGAAGGTCGTGAGCGAGCCGCGCGTGATCAGCTGCTGCTTCGCCACCTCGACGATCTCGATCAGCTTCGTCGGGTTCGAGTCGAGGTCGACCATGTTGCCGGCCTCCTTGGCGGCCTGCGTGCCGGTGTTCATGGCGACGCCGACGTCCGACTGGGCGAGCGCGGGCGCGTCGTTCGTGCCGTCGCCGGTCATCGCCACCAGGCGGCCCTTGGCCTGCTCGTCCTTGATCAGCTCCATCTTCCGCTCCGGCGTCGCCTCGGCGAGGAAGTCGTCGAGCCCGGCCTCGCGCGCGATGACGGCGGCCGTCACCGGGTTGTCGCCGGTGATCATGATCGAGCGGATGCCCATGCGGCGGAGCTCGACGAAGCGCTCCTCCATGCCGCCCTTGACGATGTCCTTCAGGTGGACCGCGCCGAGCGCCCAGTTGTCCTTCGCGACCAGGAGCGGCGTGCCGCCGTCCTCGGCGATCCGCTGGACGGCGGCGTCGAGCTCGGCCGGCACGCGGCCGCCGTTCGCCTCGACGAATGCCTTCACCGCGTCGGGAGCGCCCTTGCGGATCTGGTGTCCGTTCAGGTCGACGCCGCTCATGCGCGTCGTTGCGGTGAACGGGATGAACTCGGCTTCGACCTCGGAGAGGGTGCGCTCGCGGATCCCCTGCTGCTTGGCCAGCACGACGATGGAGCGGCCTTCGGGGGTCTCGTCCGCGAGCGAGGCGAGCTGTGCGGTGTCGGCGAGCTCGTGCTCGTCGACACCGTTCGCCGGGATGAGCTCGCTGGCCTGGCGGTTCCCGAGCGTGATCGTGCCCGTCTTGTCCAGGAGGAGCACGTCGACGTCGCCGGCCGCCTCGACCGCACGGCCCGACATGGCGAGGACGTTGCGGCGCACGAGCCGGTCCATCCCGGCGATGCCGATTGCCGAGAGCAGCCCGCCTATCGTCGTCGGGATCAGCGCGACGAGGAGCGCGATCAGCACGGTCATGGAGATGTTGGTGCCCGCATAGAGCGCATACGGGTACAGCGTGACCGTGGCAGCGAGGAAGGTGATGGTGAGGCCGGCGAGCAGGATGTTCAGCGCGACCTCGTTCGGCGTCTTCCGGCGCTCGGCGCCCTCGACCAGGGCGATCATGCGGTCGAGGAAGGAGTGACCGGGCTCCTGGGTGACCTCGATCACGAGGCGGTCGGAGAGCAGGCGCGTGCCGCCGGTGACACCCGAGCGGTCGCCGCCGGCTTCGCGGATCACGGGCGCGGACTCGCCGGTGATCGCCGACTCGTCGACCGAGCCGACGCCCTCGACGATCTCCCCGTCGGCGGGGATCACCTCGCCGGCCACGACCACGACGAGATCGCCGGGGCGGAGCTCGGGAGCGGGAACGTCCTCGACGCCTCCGCCCGGCACCTGCCGGTGCGCGACGGTCGTCGTGCGCGTTGCGCGAAGCGCCTTGGCCTGCGCCTTGCCGCGGCCTTCCGCCATCGCCTCGGCGAAGTTGGCGAAGAGGACCGTGAGCCAGAGCCACACCGCGATCGAGCTCGTGAACCAGAGCGGCTCCTGCCCGGTGTCTCCGCGAACGACGTCGATCACGAAGATCGCCGAGACGATGACGCTGCCGAGCTCGACGATGAAGATCACCGGGTTGTGAACCTGGGTCCGGGGGTCGAGCTTCCTGAAGGAGTCCGCGATCGCGCTGACGACGATCTCGCGCGTGAAGAGGCTCTCGGAGCGGGTCGTCATCGTGCGCTCTCCCAGCGTCCCTCCAGGCGATACATGCCTGCTTCTGCCCCGCGATCACACGGCGCCGGAGCCCACACCCGCCCTTGCCAAGGCAGCCAGCCTTGGCGGCGGACGAGTGCAGACTCCAGCTTGGTGCTCGCGATGCAGAAGGGAGGCAGCATCATCTGGAGGGACGCTCGTCCAGCGAGAGGTTCAGCTCCAGGACGTTCACGCCGGGCTCGCCGAAGAAGCCGATGAACCGGCCGTCGGTGGCGTCGTCGATCAGCTCCTGCACGCGCTCGGGCGAGAGCCCCCGGACCTCGGCGATGCGCGCGGCCTGCAGCTCGGCGTAGGCCGGCGAGATGTGCGGGTCGATGCCCGAGCCGGAGGTCGTGACGGCGTCCACGGGGATGTCGCCGATCTCGAGGCCCGGGTTGTACGGGCCCTCGAGCTCGAGGATCGCCTGCGCCTGCTCGTCAACGAAACTGGCGAGGTCGGGATTCGTCGGCCCGAGGTTGAGGAAGCTCGTCCCCGCCGCGTTGTAGTCGACGGCGGAGGGCCGCGGGTGGAAGTACTCGGGCGCGGTGAATGCCTGCGCGGCGAGCCGCGAGCCGACCACCTGCCCGTCGCGCTCGATCAGGCTGCCGTCGGCCTTCTCGGGGAAGGCGACCTGGGCGAAGCCGGTCATGAGCGCGGGATAGGCGAAGCCGAAGACGGCCGTGAAGAGGATCGCCGCGATGACCGAGGAGACGAGCGCCCGCATCAGGAGAGCGCCTCCACGATCGGGCCGAGCGCGAGCGCCGGGAAGATCATCAGGCCTGCGGTCAGGAGGATCACCGCCACGAGGAGGACCGAGAAGGTCGGCCCGTCGGTGCGGAAGGTGCCGGCCGAGGCGGGCACGATCTTCTTCCCCGCGAGCGAGCCCGCAAGCGCGAGCGCGGCGATCAGCGGGGCGAAGCGGCCCAGGTAGAGGGCGACCGTGCCCAACCGGGTGGAGAAGTCCGTCGCGCCGTAGCCGGCGAAGGCGCTGCCGTTGTTGTTCGACTGGGAGTCGTACGTGTAGAAAGACTCGGAGAACCCGTGCGCGCCGGGGTTGTAGATGGAGGCCAGGCCGACGTCGGTGACGACGGCGACGGCGACCAAGATCAGCACCATCGTGGGCACGAAGAGCGCGCCGACGGCGGCGATCTTGATCTCCCGCGCCTCGATCTTCTTCCCCAGGTACTCGGGCGTGCGGCCGACCATCAGCCCGGCCACGAAGACGGCGATGACGATGTAGAAGACCATCCCGTAGAGGCCGGAGCCGACCCCGCCGAAGATGACCTCGCCCGTGAACATGTTCGTGATCGGCACGGCGCCGCCGCCCGCGGTGAGCGCGTCGTGGCCGCCGTTCACCGACCCGTTGGAGGCGTTCGTCGTCGCCACCGCCCAGAGAGACGTGTTGGCGATCCCGAAGCGCACCTCCTTGTCGGCCATGTTCCCACCGCTCTGGTCGTCCCCGGCGGCAAGGTCCACGCCTGACGCCTGCAGCACCTGGGAGCCGTGCTGCTCGAGCGGTGTGATCACGGCCACGCCGATCGCGAACATCGCAAACATCGCGGCGAAGACGGCGTAGCCCTGCTTCCGGGCTCCGACCAGCTTCCCGAACATGAAGACGAGGCCGGCGGGGATGAGCAGGATCGACAGCATTTCGAGGAAGTTCGTGAAGCCGTTCGGGTTCTCGAAGGGGACGGCGGAGTTCGAGTTGTAGAAGCCGCCGCCGTTCGTCCCCAGCTGCTTGATCGCGATCTGGGACGCCACCGGGCCGCGCGCGATCGACTGCTCCGCTCCTTCGAGCGTCGTCGCGGTCGCGGCTCCGTCGAAGGTCTGCGGCACGCCCTGGGAGATCAGGGCGATGGCCAGCACGACCGAGAGCGGCAGGAGGATGTACACGACCGAGCGGTAGAGGTCCTGCCAGAAGTTGCCCAGCGTCTTCGAAGACCGGCGCGTGAAGCCGCGGATGACGGCCACGAGGACTGCCATGCCGACCGCGGCGGAGACGAAGTTCTGCACCGCGAGCCCGGCCATCTGGCTCAGGTACGACATCGTCGTCTCGCCGCCGTAGTACTGCCAGTTCGTGTTCGTCACGAAGCTCGCGGTCGTGTTCAGCGAGATGTGCGACGGGACGGCGGGTAGGCCGTCGGGGTTGAGGAAGAGATGGCTCTGCAACCGGAGCAGTGCATAGAGGAGGAGCGAGAAGACGGCGGTGAAGATGACGACCGTCTTGGCATAGCTCTTCCAGTCCTGCTCCCTGGCAGGGTCGGTGCGGACGATCCGGTAGAAGCCGCGCTCGAGCGCTCCCAGGCCGAACCGGCGCGTGACCGCGCCTCCTTCGGCCGAGTAGACGCGGGCCATGAAGAGGCCGAGCGGCAGCCCCAGCGCGATCAGCGCGATCGCGTAGAAGACCAGCTGGGCGATCGAGACGGGCTCCACCTAGAGCTTCTCCCCGCGGAAGAGCGCGTAGCAGAGGTAGACGAAAACGGCTATCGAGATCGCCAGGCCGAATGCCTGTGCGGCGCTCATCGCTCTAGACGCGGTCGAAGAGGTAGATGAACGAGTACGCCACGAGCAGGCACGCGGCCGCGATTGCGATCGAGGCGAGGTCGAACACTAGAAGCTTCCGTTCCGGTAGCCGCGGAGCGCCGTCATGACGGGTTCCACCGCCCTAGGCGGCGACGCGCTCCTCCAGGGGGCGAGCGACGAGCACCGGGCGCCTCGAGCGACGTGCGACCCAATTCGACACGCTGGCTCCGATCCGGAGCCGTCGCGGGCGCTCGCCGACAACCACGAGGTCAGCGTCGATCGTGTCCGCGTAGGTGACGATCGAGTCGGAAACGTCGCCTGCGATCAGCTCGCGCTGAAAACGCACGCCGCGATCCTCCGCAAGGTGGGCAGCGCCGTCAAGCGCTTCGTCCTCGCCGTCTCCCAGGAGCTGGGACACGGGACGCATGGACGGTCGCCCGGCCACGAACTTCACGGCCGGCACGACATGGAGGAACGTGACTTCGGCCTCCTCGGCCGCCGCCAGCTCGACTCCGAGCTCGATCGCGTGCTGCGACGAGTTGCCGCCGTCAGTCGCGACGAGGATTCGGTTGATGTGTCTTGTACTCACAGCAGTCCTTTCAACGAACCGGGAAACATGTCTCCAGGCTAGGGCCACCGAACTGAAGAGGTGCCTAAGAGTCCCGGCACGGGGCTTAAGCCGCTCTTAAAGCTCGTGTGGGGCCACGAAGCGGTAGCCGGCGCCCGGCTCGGTGAGGATGTACTGCGGCCGCGCCGGGTCCTGCTCGAGCTTGCGGCGCAGGTGCGAGACGTAGACGTGCAGATAGTGCGACTCGGTCTGGTAGGCGGGTCCCCACACCGCGCGGAGGATCATCCGGTGCGTCAACAGCTTCCCCTCGTTCTCGACGAAGAGGCGAAGCATGTCGAACTCATGCCGGGTGAGATGAACCGGCTCGCCCGCGCGGGACACGGCGTGCTTCTCGAAGTCGATCGTGAGGTCGCCGACCTCGACCGTGGGCTCCCCGGTCGGGCCCGCCCGTCGGAGGGCGGCGCGCAGCCGCGCCAGCAGCTCCTCGACGCCGAAGGGCTTCGTGACGTAGTCGTCGGCGCCGGCATCCAGCGCGGCCACCTTCTCGCCCTCCTCCCCGACGGCCGACAGGATGAGGATCGGCGCCTTCAACCATCCGCGCAGCTCGTGGCAGACCTCGACGCCGCTGCGGTCGGGAAGGACGAGGTCGAGGATGACGGCCTCGGGCGGCCGCGCGGCAGCCCTCGTCAGCGCCTCGGCGGCGGTGGCGGCTGCCTCCACGTCGTAGCCGGCGCCGCGCAGCGCCGTCTGCAGCGCCCGGAGGATCTGAGGCTCGTCGTCGACGACGAGGACCCGAGCCCCGCTCACGCCTCCGCCTCGACGGGCACCTCGACGAGCGGCAGCGCGAGCACGAAGGAGGCGCCTTGCCCCTGCCGCGACTCGGCCCAGACCCGTCCGCCGTTCCCTTCGGCAAACCCCTTGGCGATGGCGAGGCCGAGCCCGCTGCCTCTGCGATCCTCGGCGCCGGGAGCCCGTGCGAAAGGCTCGAAGATGCGCTCCAGATCGGCTTCCGGGATTCCCGGGCCCTGGTCGACGATCCTGGCCAGCATCTCGCTGCGCGTCGTCGTCACCCGCACGTGGACGGGCTTGTCCGGCGGCGAGAACTTGAGTGCGTTCTCGAGCAGGTTCACGAGCACGCGCTCGACCTGGATCGCGTCCACCTCGACGACGGGGGCGTCGGCCGGCAGCGCGAGCTCGACCCGTCCCGCGGAGGGGCCGAGCTGCTCGAGCGCCTGCGCGATCAGCTCCTCGACCGCCCAGAGCTCGCGGTTCGGGTCGGCTGCACCTGCCTGGAGGCGCGAGAGGTCGAGCAGGTTGCCGACCACCCGCTCGAGGCGATCGACCTCGAGCCCTACGGTCTCGAGCAGGCCCGCCCGGTCCTCCTCGTCGAGCGAGAGCGCAGAGTTCTCGAGCGTCTCAGCCGCAACCCGGATCGCGGTGAGCGGAGAGCGGAGGTCGTGGCTGACCGCCTGGAGCACGGCGGTCTTGATCGTGTCGCTGCGGCGGAGCGCCTCCGCCTCGACTGCCTCCCGCGCCAGGCGCTCGCGGTCGATCGCCACCCCGACGAGGGACGCCAGCGCCGGCAGAAAGCGCCGGCGGATGGCAAGGTTCGACTCCGGCCCTTCGCGTACGTAGAGCCTGCCGAGGTGGCGACCGCCGGCGTCGAGCTCGAGCGGCGATTCGCCGGGCGGCGGCTCGGAGCCGCGGCCGAGGACGATGCGCGCGCTCTCGACCTGCAGGACGTCCACGAGCGCGGGTGAGAAGCGCTCGAGCTCGGACACCGCGCTGTCACCCTGCAGGAAGGCCGTGGCCATCTGGGCGAGCAGAGCCTCCTCCCGGCCGCGCTGCTCGGCCTCCTCGGCACGCTGGCGCGCGCGCACCGCGAGGTCGCTGGCGACGATGCCGACGAAGAGGTAGACGGCGAGCGCGAACCAGTGCTCGCCGTTGGAGAGGCGGAAGGTGTAGAGCGGAGGGAGGAAGAGGAAATTGAAGAGGGCCGCGCTCGCCAGGGCGACCGGAATCGCGTAGGCGCGTCCGAAGAGGACGGCGACCGGCAGCACGGCGAAGAGGTAGAGGACGCCGAGGCTGAGGACCGGGACGAAGGTCTCGCAGGCGTAGACCGCCCCCGTGACGAGCGCGAGCGAGACGATGCTGACGAGGATCCCGGCGCTGCGGCGCCGCCTCCTCCCCGAGCTCCTGAGCAGCCGGTCGGCACGATCGAGCGCGCTCACCGGCGCAATGTAGATGCTCGGGAAGCTGGAGGGCCGGGGCGCGGCGCCCGGCTCCTTGCCCGGTTCCTAGAGGCATCACGCCAGTCCAGCGCCTGGTCGAGAACGAGCTCTCGCGGATGGTGCTCGCGGGCTCCTGTCGAGCGCGCCTAGCCGGCGATCAGACGACGCTGATCGCGACGCGGTGCACGCTGTTGTTGCCGTAGCCCCGCGCGTTCCAGATCGGTAGGTCGGGCTGGCTCCGCCCCGCGGCGTCGGTGGCCCGCGCCCCGAGGACGTGGTCGCCGGGCTCGAGGTCGACCTCGACGCTCCAGGGCGTGAACGCATGCGGGCCGACGGCGGGCTCGACCGCGGCCTCGCGCCACGGCTCCGAGTCGACCTGGAGCTCGACGCGGGCGATCCGCTCGCCGCCCCACGCGACGCCCCGCACCGCCAGCGGCCCGCGAACCACGTTCGAGCCTCCGGCGGGCACGGTGATCAAGGAGCTGACCGGCAGCTCGCGAACCGGGGTTCCCTCCGCGATGCCCTCGGCGCCGAAGAAGCAGTAGTCCTGTGCCTGGAAGTAGCCGCGAAACGGCTCGGTGACGAGCTCGAGCCGGCGCACCCACTTGACGGAGTCGACGGCGTAGTGGCCCGGCACGACCGCCCGGAGCGGGCCGCCGAGCTCGCGCGGGATCGCTCCGCCTTCCACGGCCCACGCGAGCAGCGTCGACGGCTCGAGCGCCTTCGCCAGGGGAAGCGCGCGGGCGAAGGACGTTCCGTCGCCGTCCCCGCCGTGGAGGACGACCTCGACCGCCTCCGGCCCGATGCCCGCCCGTTCGAGCACGAGCCCGAGCGGAGTGCCCGTCCAGCGCGCCTGGCTGACCGCCCCGGCGCCCCAGGCCACACCCGGGACGGCCGGGCTCAGCTCCGCGCGCCGGTGCCCGGCGCACTCGAGGACGACGTCGGCGCTGCTCGACCCGAGGGCTTGGAGGGTGTCGAGCGGCAGCGTGCACGGTGACCGCACCGCCCCGCCCACCTCGACGCTCCAGACGCCGGGCGCCGAGTCCGGGAAGGCGAAGTGGCTCCTCTCGAAGTGGAGCTCGAGCGGCGTCGAGCCGCCCCCGAGCGCCTCGAGCGGTGCGGCGCGAGGCTCGGGCTCGGCCGGAGCTGCGTCGGAGGGCTGTCCTTCCGGATTGCTGGCCACCGTTCTCTATCGGCACCCTAGCTCGGTGGGTGTGAGACCTCGTCAGCTCTCTATCCGGCTGCCGTCCGCCGGCGATGACGAGCGTCGCCGAGCTTGCGGCGCGACTCGTGGGAGCGGCCAGGCCCTGACGTCTGCGCGAGCCTAGGCCGAGGCCCGGCGGATCAGCCGGGTCGGGCAGACGACGAACTCGTTGACGACGCCCTCGTCGTCGATCCGCCTCAGCAGCAGCTCGGCCATGGCCTTCGTCATCGTCTCGAGAGGCTGGCGCACGGTCGTCAAGGGCGGGCTCGTCGACGCTGCGTCGTCGACGTCGTCGAAGCCGATGACGGCGACGTCGTCCGGTACCCGCCGGCCGAGTGCGTGCAGGGTCTCCAGGGCCCCGATTGCCATGGGGTCGTTCGCCACGAAGACACCGTCGAGGCCGGGATGTCGGCGAAGCAGAGCCTTCATCGCGCGCGCGCCCGCCTCCTTGCCGAAGTCTCCGTGCTCGACGAGGCCCTTGCGCACCCGCTGCCCGGCATCGCTCAGCGCGTCGGCATACCCTTCGAAGCGGTCGATCCCGACGGTCATGTCCAGCGGGCCGGTGATGGTCGCGACCTTGGTCCTTCCTGACGACAGCAGGTGGGACGTCGCGGCGCGCGCGCCGCCGCGGTTGTCGGCATCGACGTAGGGCAGGCTCTCCCCCGGGCGCGGGCGGCCGCTCAGCACGGTCGGAACGCCCGCCTCCGTCAATGCACGGGGCAACGGGTCTTCGCCGTGCAGCGACATGAGGATCACTCCGTCGACGTGCCCCTGGCGGATGTACCGCTCCACCTTCTCCTCCTCGCGCGCGCCCCGGGCCAGAAGAAGCAGGAGCTGGAGCTCCGTGTCGGCGATCGCGGTGGAGATTCCCTGGACGATGGAGGGGAAGAAGGGATCCGAGAAGACGCGGCTCTCGGACTCGGAGACGACGAGAGCGATCGTGTCGGTGCGCCGGGTGACGAGGCTGCGGGCGGCGCGGTTCGGGACGTAGCCCAGCCGCTTGATCGCCTTCTCGACGGCTCTTGCGGGTGTCGGGGCGGACCTTCGGCGAGCGGTTGACGACGCGGGAGACGGTCGCCGTCGAGACGTCGGCCAGGCGGGCGACCTCCTCGAGCGTGGGCGCCGGTCGCCGGGCCGGCCGCGTCAAATTCGATTCCGGTCGCGCTGCCTTTACATCCTGAGACACGCTGTGTATTGTAAGCGCTTCCACGGATGAAAGCGCTTACACCCCATCCGTCAGGGCTCGGAGGCCGAGTCCCAGAGGCTCATCAGCGGATTTCTAGGAGGTCCTGATGCTGATCGCACGACGATCGCTCCGCCTCTTCACACGCACGTTGCCGGTGCTGACCGCGGCTGCTCTCTTCGCCCTGGTCGTCGCCGGCTGCGGAGGCGACGACGACGAAGGCCGCGGCGACGCCAGGGCGCGGGCTCGACCGCCGACCGAGCGCAAGCGACGAGCCGGTCACTCTGAACGTCGGGCTCTTCGGCACGTTCGGCTACAAGGAAGCCGGTCTCTACGACGAGTACATGGAGCTCCACCCGAACGTCACGATCGAGGAGACGAGCATCGAGTTCGAGCAGGACTACTACCAGGCGCTGCAGACGCATCTCGCCGGCGGCGCCGGGCTCTCCGACATCCAGGGCATCGAGGTGGCCCGCATCGCCGAGGTGACGCAGACGCAGGCCGACAAGTGGGTCGACCTGAACGAGCTCGGCGCCGGCGACCTCGAGGACACGTTCTTCCCGTGGAAGTGGCAGGCGGCCACGACCGCCGACGGCGCGACGCTCGGGCTGGGCACGGACACCGGCCCGCAGGCGATCTGCTACCGGACCGACCTGTTCGAGAAGGCCGGGCTCCCGACCGACCGCGACGAGCTCGCCGCGATGTGGGCGACCTGGGACGACTTCCTCGACGTCGGCGCGCAGTACCTGAAGAACGCGCCCGAGGGAGCGGCGTTCATCGACAGCCCGTCGGGCCTCTACAACGCCATCATCGGCCAGTCCGAGACGCAGTACTACGACGAGGAGGGCAACCCGATCTACGACTCGAACCCGGCGGTCAAGGACGCCTGGGACATCGCCGTCCGCGCGATCCAGGGCGGGCTGACCGCGAAGCTCGAGCAGTTCGACCAGGCCTGGAACCAGGCCTTCGCCAACGGCGCCTTCGCGACGATCGCCTGCCCGGCGTGGATGATCGGCTACATCAAGGGCCAGGCCGGCGACGGCGCCGCCGGCAAGTGGGACGTCGCCAGCATCCCGGGCGACGGCGGCAACTGGGGCGGCTCGTACCTCTCCATCCCGGCCGCGAGCGAGAACAAGGAGGCGGCGTACGAGCTGATCAAGTGGCTCACCGCCCCCGAGCAGCAGGTCAAGATGTGGACGCAGGCGCAGCACTTCCCGTCCAGCTCGACCGCCGCCGCCGACCCGGCCGTGGCCTCGGCGACCGACGACTACTTCAGCGGCGCCCCGATCGGCGAGATCTTCAAGGAGTCGGCCGACGACCTGCCGATCGCGATCCTCGGTCCCAAGGACGGCGTGGTCAAGGACTCGATCAGCAACGGGCTGAACCGGGTCGACCAGCAGGGCCAGGACCCGGACGAGGCCTGGCAGCAGACGCTCGACGAGATCGCGAGCGCAATCGGATGACCGCGGCCGAGAGGCTGTAGTCATCCCCTCCCCCGGCGGTCCCGAGATCCTCGCTCGGGGCCGCCGGCCGCCCTTCCGGTGAGATCGATGAGGCTGAAGGCACAAGTGGCCAGTCCAGATCTAGGCGAACACGTCGTCGAAGGCCGTCCCGGCGCCGCGCAGCGCGTGGCAGACGCGCCTGACGAAGCTCGACGTGAAGTTGCTGCCATACGCCTACGTCGCGCCCTTCTTCCTGCTCTTCTTCGTCTTCGGCCTCTTCCCGCTCGTCTACACGGGCTGGGTCTCGCTCCACAACGTCAGCCTCCAGAACACCGAGGACATGGAGTGGGTCGGCCTCGACAACTACAGCCGGCTGATCCACGACGACGCGTTCTGGAACGCCCTCACGAACACGTTCACGATCGGGCTGATCTCGACGGTCCCGCAGCTCCTGATCGCGCTCGGGCTCGCCCACCTGCTCAGCTACAAGCTGCGCGGCTCGACGTTCTTCCGCGTCTCGATGCTGATGCCGTACGCGACCTCGGTGGCCGCGGCGACGATCGTCTTCGCGATGCTCTTCGGCCGGGACTTCGGCCTCATCAACTGGTTCCTCGGCCTCTTCGGCGTCGACAACATCGACTGGGAGAACGGTCGCTGGAGCTCCCAGATCGCCATCTCGACGATCGTGACGTGGAGGTGGACGGGCTACAACGCCCTCCTCTACCTCGCCGCCATCCAGGCGATCCCGAAGGAGCTGTACGAGGCGGCCGAGGTCGACGGGGCCAGCCGCTGGCAGCAGTTCCGCCACGTGACCATCCCGGGGATCAAGCCGGTGATCATCTTCACGATCGTCATCTCGACCATCGGCGCGACGCAGCTCTTCGGCGAGCCGCTGCTCTTCGGCGGCGCCGGCGGCTACCGGGGCGGCGCCGACCACCAGTACCAGACGCTCGGGCTCCTGCTCTACGAGCAGGGCTGGTTCAACTTCCAGCTCGGCCGGGCGGCGGCGACGGCCTGGACGATGTTCCTCATCATCATGCTCGCGGTCGCGGTGAACGCCCTGCTCGCGGCGCGCGGCCGCAGCGCGTTCGTGATCGGCCGCCGGCGGAGGCAGGCGTGATCGCCGCCCCGCAGCCGCGGCGGCGGCTCCGGCGGCGGTCGGTCGCCGAGCGGCGCGCGGGCCCGCTCACCTACGTCGTCCTGATCGTGGTCACGATCCTCGCCATCATCCCGCTCTACTGGACGGTGGTGGCCGCGTCGCGCACGAACGCGGACATCGCGAAGACGCCGCCACCGCTCACGCCCGGCAAGAACCTCTTCACGAACATCGGCCATGCGCTCGACCAGGTCGACATGTTCCAGGCGCTCCTGAACTCGGTGATCGTCTCCGGCTCGATCGCGCTCGGCACGGTCTTCTTCTGCACGCTCGCCGGGTTCGCGTTCGCCAAGCTCCGCTTCCGCTTCAGCACCGTGCTGCTGATCGTCATCCTCGCGACGATGATGGTGCCGGCCCAGCTCGGCGTCGTCCCGCTCTTCATCCTCATGGCGAAGCTCGGGCTGGGTGAACCACCTGCAGGCGGTGATCTTCCCCACGCTCGTGAGCGCGTTCGGCGTCGTGTTCATGCGCCAGTACCTCGCCCGGGCGCTGCCCAACGAGATCATCGAGGCCGCCGTCGTCGACGGAGCCTCTTCGTTCCGGATCTTCCGCTCGATCGTGCTGCCCGCCGCCCGACCGGCGATGGCCGTGCTCGGGATGCTCACCTTCCTGATGGCCTGGAACGACTTCTTCTGGCCGATCATCGCGCTCTCGAGCCAGAACCCGACCGTCCAGGTGGCGCTCAACGGCCTCGGCCAGGGCTACGTGCCCGACCGCTCGATCATCCTCGCCGGGACGCTCGTGGGCACCGTTCCCGTGCTGATCGTCTTCGCGCTCCTCGGCAAGCACATCGTGGGCGGGATCATGGAAGGGGCGGTGAAGGGATGAGCGGCGTCGAGCTCGAGCCGCGCCCCGACGCAGCCGCCGCGACCCGCCTCGCCTTCCCGGAGGGGTTCGTCTGGGGCGCCGCGACCGCCGCGTATCAGATCGAGGGCGCGACCGGCGCCGACGGCCGAGGCCCGAGCATCTGGGACCAGTTCGCGCACACGCCCGGTCGAGTCAAGAACGGAGAGACGGGCGACGTCGCGTGCGACCACTACCACCGCTATCGGGAGGACGTCTCCCTGATGGCCGAGCTCGGGCTCGACGCCTACCGCTTTTCCGTGTCCTGGCCGCGCGTTCTGCCGACGGGGACCGGCCAGGTGAACGAGGTCGGGCTCGACTTCTACGACCGGCTCGTCGACGAGCTCCTGGACCACGCGATCATCCCGCACCTGACGCTCTACCACTGGGACCTGCCCCAGGCGCTCGAGAGCTCGGGCGGGTGGCCGGCCCGCTCCACCGCCGAGGCGTTTGCGGAGTACGCAGCCGTCGTCGCCGATCGCCTCGGCGACCGGGTGCGCCACATCGCCACCATCAACGAGCCCTATGTCGTGGCGGATCACGGCTACCGGCTCGGGTCGCACGCACCCGGGCGGGTCGAGCCTGAGGCGGCGCTGGCCGCAGCGCACAACCTGCTCGTCGCCCACGGCCTGGCCGTGGAGGCCATCCGCGCGGCCGCGCCGCAGGCGGCGGTCGGCATCGTGCTCAACTTCCACCCGAAGCACCCGGCGAGCGGCCACATGCTGGACCAGGAGGCCGCGAGCCTGGCTCACGACCAGATCAACCGGTGGTTCCTCGACCCGATCGCCGGCCGCGGCTACCCGGAAGACGCAGTGCAGGAGTGGGGCTGGAGGCGCGACGAGGTGCGGGACCGCGACATGGAGCTGATCGCCACCCCGATCGACTTCCTCGGCGTCAACTACTACTGCCGGGACATCGTGCGCTCGCCGCTGCTCCCGGCGCTGGCCGAGCCGGCAGGCGAGCGGACGGAGATGGGCTGGGAGGTCTACCCGGCCGGGCTGACCGAGGTGCTCGAGTTCGTCGCCTCGCGGACCGGCGACCTGCCCCTCTACGTCACGGAGAACGGCGCCGCGTACCCCCTCGGCGAGGATCCCACCAGGGACGCCGAGCGAGTCAGCTTCCTCCACCGTCACTTCGACGCGGCGCACACCGCGCTCGAGCTCGGCGTGCCCCTGCGCGGCTACTTCGTCTGGTCGCTGCTCGACAACTTCGAATGGGCCCACGGCTACGGTCACCGATTCGGAATCGTGCACGTCGACTTCGACACCCTCGAGCGGCGAATCCGGGACAGCGGCAGGTTTCTCGCGACGGTCGCCCGCGATGGGCTCCCGGCTCTCGAGCCGCCTTCACCGCCCGTCGTGCTGCCGACCGAGCCCGGTCCGCACTAGGGATCGATCAGCCGCGGGCCCGGCGCGCGACCGGCCCGGGCAGGACCGACCAGGCGTGCAGCCCGGTTCGCCAGGCGACCGCGGCGAGGAAGATGGCGGCGCCCGAGAGGATCACGAGCGCCTGGACGGCGAGCGCGAAGCCGAGCGCCTGGGAGGCCTCCACGCCGGAGACGACGAGGAGCGCGGTTCCCGCGGTGATCTGCGTCGCCGCGCCGGCCGGGCCGATCGGGAAGGCGGCGGAAGCCGCACCGGCGCAGATGAACATGATCGCCAGCGGGAAGGAGAGAGCGATCCCGAAGGTGGCGAGCAAGAGGAAGACTGCGACCGCGCGAACAATCCAGGAGGCGAAGACGAACCCCCACGCGTTAGCCGCCTCCCGCCACGGAGTCGCACGCGGAGCCAGCCAGTGGACGAGGCGAAACCGGATCAGGTTGGGGCGTGCGGAGAGGCGGGGGAGCACCAGGACGACCACCCCGGCCGCCATGCCCCCGACGGCGAGGACGATGAAGCCGGCGCGAACGGCCGGCGAGTTCCCCGGGAAGGCGGCCGACGCGGTTGCCAGCGGCGAGAGCGCGACGGCGTCGACCAGCCCGAGCGTGACGAGCGAGAGGCAGAGGCCGCGAACGCCGACCGGGCAGCCGGGATACCGGCGCACGATCGTAATCCGGATCACCTCGTCGAGTCGGCCCGGGAGCACCACGCCCATGATCGAGGCGCCGCCGCCCGCGGCCGCGAGCGCGAGTGGCCCGGGTCGCTCCGTCACCCGGAAGAGCCGGCGCCAGCCGTAGGCCTTGAACCCGTACGCGAGCACGAACAGGAGGCTTGCCGCAGCGATGAGACCGGGGTTTCCCTCCGCGAGCGGCCAGCCTGAGTCGAGGAGCGAGCGGCCGGCAAGCGCCAGGATCGTCGTCGTCACGATCGCGAGCCCGAGCGACACGCCGAGTCTGCCCCGTCTCGAGCCGCTGACGCGAATGAGCGACCGACGTCCGCGCTCGAGTCCCGGTCCCAGATCCCTGCGACCCGTCCAGATGGAGCTCATCGACCTCCGATCACCGAGTCGCGAACCGCGTCGAATGCGGGAAGACACGAAGTCTATAGGGCACCCTCCTCCGAGGCCGGCCGGCCGCGCTACGCTCGTGGGGGATGGGTGAGGGAAAACAGGAGCAAGACCGTGCCGATCGGGATCATGAGCGGTCGGACGAGGCGCACTGGCAGGTGGCCGAGGCCGGCGCCGAGGAGCAAGACGAGCCGCCGGAGGCTGCCCACCGCTCCGAGGACCAGCAGGACGACTGGGAGAACGAGGGAGGCGCAGTGTCGGAGAAGGACGCAGAGGATTCCCGGGACTGAGCCGGCCCGATACTCTGGCTCGCCGCGATTGCTGCTAGTGTGAAGTCAGCGCGGAGGCCTGGACACGGAAGCCGTTGAGGCTCCGAAGGTCCTCTCCGACTGTCACTTCTGGTCTGCGTGCATCAAGGAGAGCTCTATCTGAGCTCCCACCCTCTCAAAGAAGTCAGGAGAAACACATGCATGCAACCGTTAGACGCTATGACGGCGTCGATGAGACTCGCAGGGACGAGCTCACCAAGAAGGTCAACGAGGCACTGATCCCTCGCCTGAGCAAGTTGCCGGGCTTCAGCGGCTACTACCTGGTCGAGGCCGGCCCCGGGGTCATGACCTCGTTCAGCCTCTTCGATTCCCAGGAGCATGCCGACGAGTCCACCCGTCTCGCAGCCGCCTGGATCCGCGACGAGAAGCTCGAGGGCGCGCTCCCCAACCCGCCGAAGATCACCTTCGGCGAGGTGATCGCACAGAAGACGAACGGCGTAAAGGCCGCCGTCTAAGCACCCACAAGTCCAGGCAGGGCAGGCCCGCGGGACGGGCCTGCCCCACCAGGGCCGTCGACGAGCGAGAGAAGGTGATCCCTGTGTCGAACGGCGCCGTCAAATGGTTCAACAGAGCGAGCGGGTTTGGGCTGATCGAGCCCGACGCTGGCGGAGGCGACCTCTTCGTGCACCGCGCAAGCCTCGACGAGAGCGTGCTCGCGACGGAAGGCGAGCGGGTCGAGTTCGAGTGGCGCAACGGCGGCATGGGGCGCGAGGCCATCAACGTCGTCGCGTCTGCGCCGAACATGGCAGACGTGATCGCGGCCGGCTCTCCGGCCGATGGTGTCGGCGCATGTATCTCGAGGTGACGCTGACGAGCGGCCAGAACTACTCGATTCCGATCGAGGCGGACAACGCCGTGGAACGTGAGCTCGAGCTCTTCCTGGGGCGCGAGGGTCGGTACGCGGGCGAGTGGGTTCCGCTCCAGAAGGCCGGCCGGGAGCTCTACGTTCGCTACGAGCAGATTGTCCTCGTCAGCCCGAAGACCGCCTGATCGGGAGCGAGCCCGGCGATGTCGGTCGTGCCTAGGAGCCGGTGCGCAGATCCACGACGAGGCGCGGCGGCCCCGGCAGGGCGATCACCCGGAACGGCACATGCTCCTGCAGTCCGGCCACCCAGTTGAGCACGGCCTCGAAGTCGCCCGTCCGCACGACCTCCTCGAGGACCTCGGTTCCGGCGCTGTCCCCGTCGATCCGCAGCGGCCCGGAGTACGTCTCCCCGGCCATCCCCGTGAGGTCGAAGCCTGACGCAGGCTCCATGCGGATGGAGAGGAAGGCCTCGCCGGCGATCCGGACCGGGCGGTCCGACGGGTCTTCCTTGATGGGCGGCCGGACGTAGCGGACGAGGTACCCGGGGCGGCTACCGGGGCGGAACTCGAAGACGACGCGGTCGAACCCGGGATGGTGTCCGATGCGGACGCCGGTCAGGAGGGCGAGCCCCCTCCCCGAGGCGGGCCCGGAGACAGGTGCGGTCCCGAACGGCGGGCCCGGCGGCGGCACGGCCTCGGTCTCGGTCTCCGTCTCGGTCGGCGCGACGGTGGTCGTCGGGGTCGTCGTCGTTGCGGGCGATGTCTCCGTTGTCGGCTCCGCGGTCGTCGCGGTCGGCGGAGCCGTTTCGCTCTCCCCTCCGCCGCAGGCGGCCAGGGCGAGGACGAGCAGGCTGCCGGCGGCGACCTGTCTCGCCACGCCGCCCGGCCAGTGAGGCACCACGCCCGTCATGGCTCCAGTGTCGCCTCGTCCCGGAGCGGTTGCATCCGGGACGGCCCCGAGCCCGAGCTGCGGACTTTCCGCGAGGCGACCGATCCGTGTTCGAGCCCACGGCCGGCGGGCGGGTTGCTCGCCCGCCCGCCGGCATCCGCCGAGGCCTCTTCAAGGCTCTCGCGTCGACTAGTCGATCGTGTAGATGTCCTTGAAGTTGTTCACGCGCATGGCCAGGAGCTGGCCGTACTCGACGAGCGCCGGATCCGGATTGGCCTTGTGGATCTGGGCGTCGAACAGGAACCAGCCCTTGCCGAGCAGCTCGTGCACGTCGATGATCCCGCTCGATTCCTCGTCGATGGTGAACACCGCGTCCGTCCCGCCAGGGGTCTGCGGAGCGAAGAGAGCCGGGTCGAACTGCGCCAGGACGCCTCGCTTGCCGGTCGCGATGTCGTAGGCGACGATCCGGCCGAGGTGGACGTTGTTCCCGGCGTCCTCCTGGATCACGATGTTGCCGCGGTTGTCGATGTCCATGTTGTCAGGCTTGTTCAGGTACGGAGCCTCGGACCCGTCCAGGAGCAGGGTCAGCGAGCCCCCGAGCTCGGGGTGCTCGATGTTCTCGAAGCGAAGGCGCCAGAGGCCGCCGCCGTCCCGTCCGAAGAGGCCCGTCGGCACGTCGGCACCCTTGCCGCCCTCGGTCGTCACGAAGTAGAAGTCGTCCGGGTTCCGGGGATCCCAGGCGCCGTCCTCGATCCTGTTCAGGGACAGGCCGACGCTCTTGGCGAGGGCGTTTTGGGCCGAGCCTGACAGGTCCCAGTTGACCTCGGCGAGGTCGAAGCCCGCGTTCTCGTCCTTGCCGAACTCCGTGCGGTAGGCGGCGTCGGTGCTTACTGCCTCGTCCGTCAGGTCGACGACGAAGCTGGTGCCGTTGGTGAGGCCGGCCTTGTCGAAGGCGTTGCCGTGCCGCCGCTTGGCGCCGACGTAGACCCAGAGCTGTCCGTCGGCCCCGTCTTCGTTACCCATCACGACGGTGGTATCGCTCCTGTTCGCGGCCGGCTTCGTGTTCTCCCACGAGAAGAGCCCCAGCCGTGGCAGCTGCTGGGCGTGCCCGTTCTCGGTGACTCCGAAGGAGCGGCCCTCGTCGCCGATCTCCTCGTTGCCGAAGTAGATGCGGCCGGCATAGCCGTTGCCGGTGCGCTTGTTGAGGAACTGGAACTGGTCGCTGAGCGTGCTCGAGCACCAGCGTCCGAAGGCCGCGAGCTGTGCCGGAAAGACATCTCCGGGAGTGCGCGGGTTGGGCCCGCCCGCGGACGGGTTGGGGCCGTAGGTCTGGCTGACGTAGTCCCAGTAGGTCACCCCCGGCTGCACGAAGTCCGAGCCTTGCTCGACCTCGAACGTCTTGCCGTCGATGCTCCACTTGGAGACGAAGGCGCCCTTCTGGCCGTGGGCCCGGACGGCGCCGACGGTGGAGACGAGCTCGTGGTTGGAGTAGAGCGTGAAGTCGCGTCCCTGGCCTGATGAACGCGCTCCCAACCCGTCAGGGATGCCGACGAGCTCGAAGCCGTTGGAGGCCGCCCCGGCGTCGCTGACCGTGAGCAGCGACTTGATCTTGACGCCCGGAGCCGCCGGCAACACATACGGGTCGGTGTTTGTACTGGGCCCTCGGCTGATGCCCGAGCCGTCGCTGGGGTTCCCGCCGGCGACCGTCGGCCCGGCCAGGATCACCAGGATGCCGACAGAGCCGACGGCTGCGGCGAGCCCTCGGATCACGTACCTGCGCAAAAGAGCCTCCCTTCGAGGACGATTCCCGTGGACAGCGTACGGTCTCTCGCTACGCCGTCGTCGCGGGATGACTAACAGCGATTGGGGCGCCGGTGGGTTTCGCGACGGTGACCGATTGACGACCAAGTGGTGACCGCCGGGCCAGGAGGGTGTCCGGGCATCAGCGCGTTTTGTCTACCCGCCCTCGTAGGCCCGTTTCAGGCCGGCGATCTCGATCTTGCTCATCTGGAGCATCGCCTGCATGACCCGGCCGGCTTTCGCGGGGTCGTCGTCGCCGAGCAGCTCGCCCAGGATGCGCGGGACGACCTGCCAGGACACGCCGAACTTGTCCGTGAGCCAGCCGCACGGTCCGGGCTTTCCTCCCTCGGAAAGCTTCTCCCAGTACTCGTCGACCTCCGCTTGCGTCTCGCAGCTCACGAGAAGCGAGATGCCCTGCGAGAAGGTGAACGACGGCCCGCCGTTCAGGGCGACGAACTCTTGCCCGTCGAGCTCGAAGGTCGCTGCCATGAGCGAGCCCTTCGGCCCGGGCCCTGCGTCGCCGTAGCGCGACGAGCTGACGATCTTCGAGTTCTCGAAGATCGAGGTGTAAAGGGCGATCGCCTCCTCGGCCCGGCCGTCGAATGTCAGGAACGTCGTGATGCGGTTCTTCATGGTTGAAAGGCTCCCTTCCGGTTCCGGTTCCCTCTAGAGACCGGGGGCGGTCCGGAAACTCATCGGACCCGGTGCGGAACCTTCGCAGGTCGTTCCCCTGATAAATAGGCAGCGTGCCGCCGGAGGTGATCCTCGCTCTCGATCAGGGAAGCTCGAGCACGCGCTGCGTCGCGTATGACCGGGGTCTGCACCAGCGCGGCTCGGCCGTCCGGCAGGTCTCCACCTATCGGCCGTCGCCTGGCATGGTCGAGCACGATCCCGATGAGCTGCTCGCCGGAGCGCTGGAGGCCGTCTCCGAGGCCGTCGCGGGGGGAGGAGCCGCTGTCGCGGCGATCGGAATTGCGAGCCAGACGGAGTCCTTCGTGCTCTGGGAGCGCGGCACCGGGCGGGCGGTCACCCCCGTCGTGAGCTGGCAGGACCAGCGTGCGGGCGAGCTGTGCGCGGCGATCGGCGCGCGCCCTGAGGCGGCCACCGTGCGGGCGACGACCGGCCTGGCGCTCGACCCGACCTTCTCCGCGCCGAAGCTCGCCTGGCTCTTCGCCGACGACGCGGCTCTTCGCGAGCGTGCGGAGGCGGGTGAGCTGCTGTTCGGCGACATCGCGTGCTGGCTGGCCTGGCATCTCTGCGGCGCGGTGGCACACGTCACGGAACCGTCGAACGCCTGCCGTTCGCTGCTCGTCGACCTGGAGACGCTGCGCTGGGACTCGGGGCTGCTCGACCTGTTCGGAGTGCCCGCGGCCCTGCTGCCCGAGATCAGGCCGTCCGACGATCCCGGCGTCCACGCTTCCGGCGCGGTGGTCGGGTTCGAGGCTCCGCTGGCGGCGATGCTCGGTGACCAGCCGGCGGCGCTCTACGGCCAGGGGTGCACGTCGCCGCGAATGGCCACGCTCACGCTGGGCACGGGGGCCTTCCTCTGGCTGAACGTCGGCGCCGAGCGGCCGGAACCTCCGTCAGGCGTGCTGGCGACCGCCGCGTGGGAAAAGCGAGCCTCCGGGCCGACGTACGCGCTCGAGGCCTTCTGCGCCAACGCCGGCAACGCGCTGGGCCTGCTTCCCGCCTTGGGTTTCGCCGCTGCCGGTCTTTCTCAGGCGCCCGACTGGTCCCGTCCGCATCCCGTGGTCGTCCCTGCCCCGGCGGGCCTCGGCACTCCCCGCTGGCATGGCGCCGACCGCATCACCGTCCTGGGGGCAAGCAGCACGACGACCGCCGCCGACCTTGCAGCGGCGGGTCTCGCCGGCGTCGCTCACCAGATCGCCGACGCGCTGGAGGCCGTGGACGCATCGAGCTCCGCGGACGTCCTGCGGGTGGGTGGAGGGCTTTCCGCTCACGAGGGGCTGGTGCAGGCCGTGGCCGACCTTTCAGGACTGACGCTCGAGGTCGCCGCCGACCCGGAGGCGACCGCTCGAGGCATCGCCGCGCTGGCCGCCGAGGCGGCCGGCCTGCTCGACCACGACGTCGCGGCGCCCGCGATCGCCCGCCGGGTCGCTCCGCGCCTGGACGACGGCGGACGCGCGCGGGAGCGATCCCGGTGGGAGGACGCGCTGGAGGTGCACGTGCGGGTGGAGGCGTGACCGCGGGAGCCCTGAGCCCGGGCACCCGTGCGGAAGCGGTCTCCAGGCTGGAGCAGGAGCAACTCGACGTCCTCGTCGTCGGGGGCGGGATCACCGGCGTCGGGATCGCGCTCGACGCGGTGTCGCGCGGCCTGTCGGTCGGACTGATCGAGGCACGCGACCTGGCGGCGGGCACCTCGAGCCGGTCGAGCAAGCTGATCCACGGCGGGCTGCGCTACCTCGAGATGCTGGAGTTCAAGCTCGTGCACGAAGCCCTGCGCGAGCGGCGCCTGCTGCTGACCCGACTCGCGCCCCACCTCGTGCGGCCGGTGGAGTTCATGTTCCCTCTGAAGCATCGAGGCTGGGAGCGTCCGTACATGGGCGCCGGCCTGCTCCTCTACGACGCCTGGGGAGGCCGGCATCTGCCTCGGGCCCGGCATCTGTCCCGCGGTGCGGCGCTGGCGTCGGCCCCGGCGCTGCGGCCCGATTCGCTCGTGGGAGCCGTGTGTTTCCACGACGCCCAGGAGGACGACGCGCTCTACGCCGTGTACGTGGCGCGCACGGCTGCGGCTCGTGGCGCCTCGATCGCAACCAGGGTTCGCGCTGCAAGCTTCCTGCGTGACGAGACCGCCCGGATTCTCGGCGTCCGAGCCGGCGACGGTCTCACCGGGCGCCCGCTCGAGATCCGTGCTCGACACACGATCGTCGCCGTCGGCGTCGCGACGGACCGGGTGCTCGAGCAGGCCACCGGCCGGCCGCAGAACGCCTTGCGACCCTCGAAAGGGGTGCACCTGATCGTCCCCCGCGCCTCGATCCCCATGCGCTCGGGCCTCTTCATGCGAACGGAGAAGAGCATCTTCCACGCCATCCCCTGGAGCTCGGAGTACTGGCTCCTGGGTGATACCGACACCGAGTGGGGCGGTGAGGTCGACACCCCGGTCGCCAACCGGACGGACGTCGACTACGTGCTCGCCAAGGTGAACAGCGTTCTCCGCAGGCCCGTGGAGCGCCAGGAGATCTGCGGTGTGTTCGCGGGGCTCCGCCCTCTCGTCGCCGCCGAGGGCACCGCCGACACCACCCGGCTCTCGCGCGAGCACCGGCTGTTCTCGCCGGTGCCCGGCCTGACGGCGATCGCGGGTGGCAAGTACACGACGTATCGCGTCATGGCGCGGGACGCCGTTGACATGGCGGCGCGCGACCTTGGGTCGACGACTCCCTCGGCGACCGACCGGCTACCACTGCTCGGGGCCGCCGCGCCGCCGGCCGACCAGGATCGGATCCGGTTGCGCCACGGCGGCTGCGCGGACGAGGTGCTGCTGCTCGCCCAGGCCGACCCGCGGCTCGCAGCCCCCCTCCCCGGTGCCGGTCGCTACCTCGGCGCCGAGGCAGTGCACGCAGTCACCCACCAGGGCGCGCTCGACCTGGACGACATCCTCTCGCGGCGCACCCGCGTCTCCATCGAGGCTGCCGACCGTGGCCGCGCCGCCGCGGCGGCGATCGCGCCGCTCGTCGCGCCGGTGCTGGGGTGGTCGGAGGCGCGCACCGCAGAGGAGCTCGACCGCTACATCAGGCTGCGAGATGCCGAGGAGGCCGGGGAGAGCGCGCCTGACGATGCCGCGGCCGTAGCCGCCTACCGGGCCGTCATGGAACGCTGAACCACTTGGAGGGTTTGGCGGAATGCCGCTCGGCACAGACTGTATTTCGCCAAACCCTCCTAGCCTAGGCCCGGGCGCCCGGCCCGTAGGAGAGCTGTAGCAGCCGCCCCTCGGCGAACCGCTCGGGACGCAGCTCGCCGACGTCGATCGGCGGCGTTCGGTCGGTCACCTCTGCGGCCACGACCTCGCCCACGGCCGGGGAGAGCTTGAACCCATGGCCGCTCCAGCCCACGGCGAGGTAGAGGCCCTCGATCGAGGGGCACGGGCCGACGATCGGGTTCCAGTCGGGGGTGACGTCGTACGGCCCGGCGAAGCCGCGCACCAGCTCAAAGTCGGCCAGCCGCGGATATCGCGCCCGCAGCCCGCGGCGAACGGCGTCCTCGTAGCCATCCGACAGGCCGTGGTCGCAGTCGTCGGCGCGCTCGAGCGGATCTTCGCCTGTGTAGGCGACGGCACAGAACTGCCGCCCTCGGTCGGGGCGGACGACGACGTTCGTAACCGCATCCGAGCAGACCGCGGAGGGAAGCGGGCGACCGGGATCGGTGCGACCCACCAGCACCTGCAGGCGGCGAAGCTTGATCGGTTGCTCGGCACCGAGCGGCCGCAACAGGTCGTTCGCCCACGCTCCGGTGGCCAGGACGATCTGGCCGGCGGGGACGAAGCCGTCTGCGGTCTCGAGGCCGACGGCACGGCCGGCCTCCACGCGGATGGCATCCACCGCCCGGCCGAGATGGTGCCGGAGACCGCGGCGTGTCGCGGCTGCGTACCAGCCCAGGCACATCTTCTGCGCATCGGCGAAACCGCCGTCCGGCTCATAGGCGGCGCCTGCGACTCCTTCCAGCCACAACTCGGGCTCGACGTCCCGGATCTCGCCCGCCTCGAGGAACCGGGTCTGCAGGCCGAGGGACTGCAGCATCGCGACGTTGCCCCGGCAGGCGTCGGCCAGCTCAGGCGGCACCGTGAGCAGGTAGCCACAGCGCACGTATCCCGCGTCCGCGACGCCCACCTCGTCGTGCCAGTGCATGATCGTCTGCGAGCCGGCCATGGCGAGCCGGGCGGTGACCGCATTGGAGTAGTGGCGGCGCACCATCGAGAACGACCGGCCGGAGTCTCCGGCGCCCGGCATGTCGCGGTCGAACAGCGCGACGCTGCCGATCCCATCGCGGCACAGAGCGTGGGCGGTTGCCAGTCCGAAGATGCCTCCGCCGACGATCGCGGTGTCCACGGCGGCGCTCACGCGGCCAACCGTATCAGCGGGTTCTGACTTGACCATTTCATATTTGGTTGTCTTTTGGACTTCTATTCGGTACTGTGAGTGAGCGCGTATGTATGACTACGGGTTCTTCTCGTACGAATCGAAGGACGACTTCCTCGACCGCTCGAGGGAGTTCTGGAACCCTGACAAGACCGACTTCTGGCAGGACGCCGGCGTCGACCTCGTCATCGACAGGCGCGAGGGCTACTTCTTCTGGGACATGGCCGGCCGCCGTCTCGTCGATCTCCACCTGAACGGCGGCACCTACAACCTCGGCCATCGCAACCCGGAGCTGATCGCCACCCTCGAGCAGGCGATGCAGCGGTTCGACATCGGCAATCACCACTTCCCGGCGCTCGCGAGGACCGCGCTGGCGGAGGCGCTGGTCAAGACCTGCTCTCCGAACATGCAGAGGGTCGTTTACGGCGCGAGCGGTGGCGAGGCGACGGATATCGCCATCAAGACGGCGCGTCACACCCGGCAACGGCGGAGGATCGTCTCGATCCTGAAGGGGTACCACGGCCACACCGGTCTCGCGGTCGCCGCCGGCGACGATCGCTTCTCGCGGCTCTTCCTGTCCGACCGCCCCGAGGAGTTCACCCATGTGCCCTTCAACGATCTCGAGCAGATGGAGGCGGCGCTGCGCGGCGGCGACTGCGCGGCGGTGCTGATCGAGACGATCCCGGCGACGTACGGCTTCCCGCTCCCCGAGCCCGGCTACCTGCAGGGGGTAAAGCAGCTGTGCGAGCGCTACGGCGCCCTGTACATCGCCGACGAGGTGCAGACGGGGCTGATGCGCACCGGCGAGATGTGGGGCGTCGCGAAGGCAGGGGTCGAGCCCGACATCATGGTCATCGGCAAGGGCATCACGGGCGGTATGTACCCGATCGCCTGCGTCGTGGTGTCCGAAGAGTGCTCGGCCTGGCTCAAGGAGGACGGCTTCGGCCACATCTCCACCGGCGGGGGCGCGGAGCTGGGCTGCATCGTCGGGCTGAAGGTTCTCGAGATCTGCGAACGGCCCGAGGTGCGGTCGATGGTGCACTACATCGCGGACCGCTTCGGCCGGGGGCTGCGCGCGATCCAGGAGCTCTATCCGGACTGGTTCGTCGGCATCCGCCAGGACGGCGTCGTGATGGGGCTGGAGTTCGATCACCCGGAAGGCGCCAAGCTCGTGATGAAGCGCCTGTACGAGAACGGCGTCTGGGCGATCTTCTCCACGCTCGACCCGCGGGTGCTGCAATTCAAGCCGGGCATCCTGCTCGGCCCCGAGCTGGTCGACGAGGTGCTGGATCGCACCGAGATCTCGATCGGCCAGGCGCTGCTCGAGGCGCGCGGCAACCCCCTCGAGGCGGCGGTCCGATGAGAGAGCCGGCGCCCGAGGCGGCGGGCGTGCCGCGCGCGCGGATGATGCTCCAGCGCGCTCACTGGGCCGCCACCGCGTTCGCCGAGTTCGACCTCGTGCGCACCCGGCGTGTCGTCGCCGCGGTGGCCGACGAGGCATACCGAAACGCGAAAAGGTATGCCGACTGGGCGGTCGAGGAGACCGGCATGGGCGTGGCCGAGCACAAGCTGGTCAAGAACGAGGCCTGTTCGAAGGGCGTCGTCGAGTGGTGGGGCGACGGTGACTACGTCAGCGCCAGGGTCGACGCGGACGCCCGGATCGTCGAGATCCCGCGCCCAGCCGGGGTGGTGCTCGCACTGACGCCGTCGACCAACCCCATCGCGACGGTCTACTTCAAGGTGCTGCTCTCGCTGATGACCCGGAACGCCGTGGTCGTGAGCCCGCATCCGCTTGCCCGGGAGGTGTCCATCGACGCCGTGGGCCACCTCGCCCAGGCGGCAGTGGCCGCCGGCGCGCCCGACGGCTGCGTGCAGGTCGTGGAAGAGCCCACGGTCCCGCTGATCGAGGCGCTGATGAGTGATCCGACGACCGACGTGATCGTCGCCACGGGAGGCACGGCCGTCGTCCGGGCCGCATATCGCTCGGGGAACCCCGCCTGGGGTGTCGGGCCGGGCAATGTGCCGGCGCTGGTGGATCAGACAGCCGATCTCGCCACGGCGGCGAAGCGGCTGATGGATTCGAAGAGCTTCGACAACTCCATCCTCTGCACCAACGAGTCGTGCGTCATCGTGGAGGAGCGCGTCGCCGACGCTTTCCAGAAGGAGCTCCGACGGCACGGCGGTCTCGTGCTGTCGTCCGAGGATGTCGCGGCCGTGCGCGCGGCGCGTCTACCCCGAAGGCCGGATGCGAGTCGACCTGGTCGGCAAGGACGCTCTGGCGCTGGCTCAGGAAGCCGACATCCGGGCGCCCGCCGGCACCCGCGTGCTGGTGGCGCCCTTCTCGCTGGTCGTGCCCGAGGAGCCGCTGGCACGCGAGAAGCTCTTTCCGCTGCTCGGGCTCGTCCGCGTGCCGGACGCCCGCCGCGGGATCGACGCCGCCCGCGCGATGCTGCGGATCGGGGGGGCCGGCCATTCGGCGGCGATCCACTCGCACGACCCCCGAACGATCATGGCCTACGGAGCCGCCGTTCAGGTGCTGCGCGTGGCCGTCAACGTCGGCGCCAGCACCGGTTCCGCCGGCATCGGCACCAACCTGGCCCCCACCATGACGATCGGGACCGGGTTCTTCGGGCGCTCGGCGCTGGGGGAGAACCTCGAGCCCCGGCACCTGATCAACCTGACGCGCATCGCGTACGCGTCCGACCCGGCGGAGCCCTTCGCCGAGTTCGACGGCCTGCAGCCGTGGAACACCGCCCTGAATGCCGAACCGGTCGCGGCGCCAGACATGCCGGTCGATGTGGAGCTCGCCCGCGAGGAGATCCGCCGTGTCGTGCTGGAAGAGCTTCGAGAGCTGGTGCACCGTTGAGTGGACGCGTCCACTGATGGCCGAGCTCCGCTCCTTCATCTTCATCGACCAGCTGCAGCCGCAGACGATGTGCTACCTGGGCACCTGGATCCGCGGCCGGCTACCGCGCTCCAACATGGCGGCGCAGGTGATCGAGATCTCGCCGGGACTCGACATCGAGCCGCTGACCGACGTCGCGCTCAAGTCGACCGACGTGCAGGCGGGCATCCTCATCGTCGAGCGCCAGTTCGGCTACCTGGAGATCCACTCCCGCTCCACGGCGGCGGTGCAGTCGGCGAGCGCCGCGGTGCTGGACGCGCTGGGCTCCACGCCCCAGGACGCCGTGCGCCCGCAGATCCTGGCGTCCGAGCTGATCTCCCGGGTCGACCGCCAGCACGCCTTCCTGATCAACCGCAACAAGATCGGGTCGATGGCGCTCCCAGGCGAGTCGCTGTTCGTGCTGGAGATGCAGCCGGCCTCGTACGCCATCCTGGCGACCAACGAGGCGGAGAAGGCCGCGCGGATAAAGGTCGTGGACTACCGCATGATCGGCGCCACCGGCCGGGTGTACCTGACCGGCGTGGAGGCTGACGTCCGCGCCGCCGGAGACGCCGCTGTGGCGGCACTGGGGAGGGCAGCATGAGCACCGGCGACGACGAGCTGCTGCGCAACGTCACCCGGGAGGTGCTGGCCGAGCTGCTCCCCGGCCTGCTCGAGGACGCGCTCGCCACCTCGGCTCCGGCCGGCAATGGCAACGGGCATCGAGCCCAGCCACCTGCCGCGGCCGTGGCCGAGGGCGATGCCGTCGTGCCCCAGGTCCCCGCCCCGCCGATCGCCAAGGTCCACCGCCCCAGCGGCTGGCGCGCGCCGGCTCCGGCCCCCGCTGACAGCCCGGCCCCGGCGGCGGTGCCCGACGGCGTCGCGGTCGAGCGTGTCGCCCTTCAGAGCGACGCCGACCTCGACGCGTTCGTCCGCATGCTCGCCCACCGTCTGGAGAGCCCGCGCGACCGGGCGGCGATCCTGTCCGGCGAGCTGCGGTTCCAGCTCGCGGGAGGGCCCGCGGCGAGCGCGTCGTCGGGGCCGACGATACGGGTCGAGACGGGCGCGGTCACTGAGCGCGCCGTCAAGGAGGCCGCCAAGGCGGGAGCCCGGCTGGTGCTGTCACCTCGCGCCGTGCTCACGCCCCTGGCGCGGGACCGCGCGCGGAGCCTTGGAGTCGAGATCGAGAAGGAGACGCCATGCTGAGAGCCACCGTCACCGGCTCCGTCTGGGCGACCAGGCGAGTCGAGAGGATCCCTCAAGGGGCGTTCCTCGACGTCCAGGTCGAGGGCGGCGGCCGCCTGGTCGCGTTCGATGTGCTTGGCAGCGGTGTCGGCGAGCACGTGCTCGTCGCCACGGGATCGGTTGCCTCGGGCTGGTTCGGCGACGTGCATCCGCCGATCGATGCCCTCATCATCGGCTCGATCGACGAGCCGGCAAACGACCCCGCCGCAGAGCGGGAAAGGTAGGTGAGACCAATGGCAGACAACGCACTCGGGATGATCGAGACCAAGGGATACGTGGCGGCTCTGGCCGCGGCGGACGCCATGGTCAAGGCTGCGAACGTCACCATCGTCGCGCGCGAAGAGGTCGGCGACGGCCTGGTGGCGGTGGTCATCCAGGGAGACGTCGGCGCCGTCAAGGCGGCGACCGAGGCAGGCGCCGAGACGGCGAACACGGTCGGCGAGGTCATCTCGGTGCACATCATCCCGCGACCGCACTCCGAGCTCGGGAAGCACTTCGCCAACACGACGAGCTAGCCCCGCGTAGCTGATGCCTGCTCCTGACACGCCGGTCCAGCTGCGCGTGTATCTGCCGATCCCGAAGCTGGGCCGGCAGTTCGCGGCGTACCTGGGAACCCCGACGCGAGCGCGGGGGTACCCGGCGATCGAGGGCGACCACGCCCTCATCGTCGAGGTGGCCCCCGCGCTCGCGATCGAGCGGATCACAGACCTGGCGCTGCGCTCCGTGCCCGAGATCGAGCCGGGCATTCTCTACGTGGAGCGGCAGTTCGGCGTGCTCGAGGTGCATCACGCCGACCAGGAGCTGGTCGACCGCGCCGGCGCCGCCATCCTGGAGGGGATCGGCGCCTCGCCGGCGGACGCGCTCCGTCCAAATATCCTCTACGCCGACGTGATCGAGCAGATCACAGACCAGCACGCGGTGATCATCAACCGCAACCGGGAGGCCTCGATGGTCCTTCCCGGCGAGACGCTGCTCGTCTACGAGGTGACGCCTGCGCTTTTCGCCGCCGTGGCCGCCAATGCGGCGGAGCGCGTCGCGCCGGAGGTCACGCTCGTGACCGTCTCGATGATCGGCGCCGCAGGCCGCATCTACCTGAGCGGCTCCACCGAGGGCGTCGAGCGGGCGAGAGACGAGATCACGCGGGTGCTCGAGTCGGTGGAGGGGCGTGAGCACTGACCAGGCGGCCATCGACCGCCTGGCGGTACGCGCGCTCGACCGCTACGGCCTCGATCCGGGCTCGACCTGCCAACTGCTCAACGTCTCGGAGAACTGGACGTACCGCATCGACGAGCCGGCCGCGCGGCCGGACGTTCGCGCTGCGCGTCCACCGGCCCGGTTACCACACGGCCGCGGAGATCGAGTCCGAGCTCGCCTGGATCGACGCGTTGCGCCACGACGACGTGGTGGAGACGGCCCATGTCGTGGCCTGCTCCGACGGCAGCCGGGTGACGCAGCTCGCGACGCCCGAGCTGGGCGAGCGCAACGTCGTCCTGTTCGAGTGGCTCTCCGGGGAGATGCCGGACCCCGAGGGCAAGGACCTGCTCCGCGGTTTTCGCACTCTCGGCGCGGTGTCGGCGCGGATGCACGGCCATGCCCGGCAGTGGCGGCGCCCCTCGACCTTCCGGCGCTTCTCGTGGGACTACGACACCACGCTCGGCGCTTCAGGTCACTGGGGCCGCTGGCAGGACGGGCTCGGCCTGGGCGGCGAGGAGCTGGACGTGCTCGGCCGGCTCGACGCCGTGATCCGCCGCCGGCTCGAGGCCTACGGCCAGGGATCCGAGCGGTTCGGCCTCGTGCACGCCGACATCCGCCTCGCCAACCTCCTGGTCGACGGCCCTCACGTGCGGGTGATCGACTTCGACGACTGCGGCTTTTCCTGGTTCATGTACGACTTCGCCACGACCGTGTCGTTCTTCGAGGACCACCCTCAGGTGCCGGAGCTGAAGGACGCGTGGGTCGACGGCTACCGTTCCGTGGCGCCGCTCGACCCCGCGGACGAGGCCGAGCTCGACACGTTCGTGCTGCTCCGGCGACTGCTGCTGGTCGCCTGGATCGGTTCGCACCATCAATTCGCCACCGAGGCAGCCGAGCTCGGGGCCGGCTTCACCGACGGCTCGTGCGCGCTCGCCGAGCAGTACCTGTCGAACCAGTGAAAGGACAGTTCATGTTCACACCGATCGTCGGTCGCACAGTGCTCGTCTCCGGCGGGACGAAGGGCATCGGCAAGGGAATCGCCGGCGTGTTCGCGCGGGCCGGCGCGAACGTGGTCGTGAACGGCCGAGACGCCGAGGCAGGCGAGGCCGCGGTGCGGGACCTGTCCGGGCAGGGCGGGGACGTGGCCTACGTCGGCGGCGATGTCGGCAAGGCTGCGGACTGCGAGCGGCTGGCGGAGGAAACCGCGTCGCGGTTCGGCGGCATCGACGTCGTCTGCGCGAACGCGGGCGTCTTCCCTGACGTCAAGCTGGCCGACATGACCGAGCAGGACATCGACTCGATCTTCGCCACGAACGTGAAGGGCTGCATGCTGACCGTCAAGGCCTGCCTTCCCTACCTGGAGCGCTCCGCCCACGGCCGCGTCATCCTGACGAGCTCCATCACCGGCCCGATCACCGGCTTCCCGGGCTGGTCGCACTACGGGGCGACGAAGGCGGCGCAGCTCGGGTTCCTCCGCACAGCCTGCATCGAGCTCGCGCCGAAGGGGATCACGATCAACGCCGTCCTGCCGGGAAACGTCGTCTCCGAGGGGCTCGACGAGCTCGGCGAGGACTATCTCTCCCAGATGACCTCGTCGATCCCGCTGGGCCGTCTCGGCAGGGTGGAGGAGATCGGCGCGGCGGCGCTGTTCCTCGCGACCGACGAGGCCGGGTACATCACCGGGCAGACCATCGTCGTGGACGGGGGCCAGACGGTGCCCGAGTCCCTGGCCGCGCTCCAGGCCGTGTAGCTGTGACCGCCCCGGCCGGCATGGCGGCGCTCGGCCCCGCGGCCGCCGCGCTGCGCGACCGCCTGCTGACCGAGATAGCCGCGGGGAAGCCGCCCCCGGGCGAGCGCCTGGGAGCCGAGCGGGAGCTGGCGGTTCGGCTGGGCGTGAGCCGCTCCACGCTGCGCGCGGCGCTCGACGCCCTGGAGGAGGCCGGTGTCGTGCACCGGGTGCGCGGCCGCTCCGGAGGGATCTTCGTCTCTCAGCGCCGCGTGGAGCGTGACCTCAGCAGCGTCACCGGGCTGCCCGCCTACCTGCGCCGGCAGGGGTTCCAGTCCGGCGCCCGGGTGCTCTCGACGGGCATCCTGCCGGCCGGGGAGGAGACCGCGGCGGCCCTCGCGCTGGACGAGGGCGAGCTCGTGCTCGAGGTTCTTCGCCTGCGGCTGGCGGACGAGCAGCCCGTGTCGCTCGAGCGAGCCCGCTTCCCGGCCGACCGCTTCCCGGGGCTGCTCGACCGCTCGCTGGCCGGGTCGATCTACGACCTGCTCGAGACGGACTACGGGCTCCGCGTGGGCGAGGCGGAGGAGCGGATCGAGGTGGTCGGCGCAACGACAGCGGATGCCCGCACCCTCGAGGTGCGGCCGGGCGCTCCTCTGATCTCGATCGTGCGCACGGCGTGGACCGCCGAAGGGCGACCGTTCGAGCACTCGCGCGACCTGTTTCGGGCCGACCGGGTGCGCATCGTCGCCCGCGTTCGCGGTCGAGACGCCTCGTCGCTCGGGACGGCGGTCGAGGTCGCCGCCTCGCCCGACGAGTGAGATACTCGCGCGCGTCGATGGCCGAGCACCTGATCAGCCGGGACCATGCCGACCCACCGGCGCTGGGACGTCGACATCGAGCCCGTGCTGCACGTGGAGCAGGGCGACGTGGTCGTGGTCGAGACCGACGACTTCGCGGGCGGGCAGATCGGGCGCGACTCGACGCCCGAGGATCTCCGCGCGCTCGACTTCGACACGATCTACCCGCTGGCCGGCCCCATCCACGTGGCGGGCGCCGAGCCGGGCGACGTGCTCGCCGTCGAGTTCCTCGGCTTCGAGCTGCCCGAGTGGGGCTGGGCGGCGATCCTGCCGGAGCTCGGCCTGCTGCCTCCGGGCGAGCTCGACGAGCCGTACCTGAAGTTCTTCGACCTCACCCAGGGCGACACGACCGAGCTCGTTCCCGGCGTGCGCATCCCGATCGAGCCGTTCTGCGGCACCACCGGCGTGCCCGGGCCAGGGATGCACGACGTGCCGATTCCGCCGCCGCACGCCGGCGGCGGCAACATCGACCTGCGCCACGTGACGAGGGGCGCGACGCTCTACCTGCCCGTGGGCGTGCCGGGAGCCTTGCTCTCGCTGGGCGACGCGCACGCGGCGCAGGGGGACGGGGAGGTGTGCGTCTCCGGGCTCGAGTGCCAGATGCGCACGACGCTCCGCGTCTCGATCGAGCGGGGGATGAGCTTGCGCTCGCCGGCACTTCGCCGTCCGCCCGGCTCGCTGACGCCCCGAGTGGACTCCGGGGGCTGGTTTGCGACCACCGGCGTCGAGGACGATCTCATGGAGGCGGCCCGCGCGGCCGTTCGCGGCATGATCGACCATCTCGTCGACCGGCGCGGCCTCTCGCGCGAGGACGCCTACGTGCTGTGCTCGCTCGCCGCCGACCTGAAGATCACGGAGGTCGTCGACGCGCCCAACTGGATCGTCGCCTGCTTCCTGCCCGACGCCGTCTTCAGCAGCGGCTGAGCCCGGGTTACGTGCGAGGCCTGTACTTCTCGCTGCGAATGCGGCAGGATGTCGCGTCTCTCAACCGGCTGGCCGCACACAGGCGAGGCGGCAGCGCGCGAACCCGGAGGTTCAATGTCTAGCCACTCGGAAGGTGGGGGCGGCGCACCCCATCCGCACCTGGTTCACGAGGGGACCATCACCTCGATCGACATCGCCGCCGATGAGAGTGTCGAGAAGCTGCGGTCCAGCTCGATCGGCCTTCTCCTCGTGCTCTTCCTCTGCGTCACCGGCTCCGCGCCGCTGGCCGTGTTCATGTTCAACTTCCCGTTCGTCGTCGGCGCGGGGAACGAGCAGTACGCGCCGGCCGCGTTTCTGTTCGCGACGATCGTCCTGACCATCTTCTCGGTCGGATACGTCCAGATGGCCCGAAAGCTTCGCGCTGCGGGCGGCATGTTCACCTACGTCAGCCACGGGCTCGGCCGGGCTCTGGGAATGATGTCCGGCCTCTCGCTCGCGGCGGCGTACACGCTCTTCGGTGCCTCGTTGATCGGCGGTTTCGCCGCCTTTGCTCAGGTGAAGGTCCAGTCCGCGCTCGACATGGACAACCCGATCAACTGGATCTGGTACGCGATCCTCGGCATCGTCGGCATCTCGTGCCTGGGCTACTTCGACATTCCCATCTCGGCCAAGATCCTCGGCGTCTTCCTGATCACCGAGCTGGCGATCATCACCATCTTCACGGTCGGCGTGTTCATCCAGGGCGGCAACGACGGCGTCTCGATCGCTCCGGTGCTGCCGTGGAACGCCTTCAAGGGGATCGCGTTCGGCCTCGGCATCTTCATCGCCTTCTGGTCCTGGGTGGGGTTCGAAGCAGCGCCCAACTACGCCGAGGAATCGAAGAACCCGCACCGGGTCATCCCGATCGCGGTCTACACCTCCTGCGTCTTCGTCGGCGTGCTCTACACGCTCGCGTCCTGGGCCTCGGTCAGCTCGTACGGGCCCGCGAATCAGGCCTTCGACGCGCTCGCCACAGGGTCGACGACCGTCTTCGGCGGCGAGATCGCAGTCGACTACCTGAACTTCAACGTCGTGCCGGGGAACGAGCTCATCGGCACCTGGCTGGGGCAGCTGATGTCGGTCTTCATCATCACCGGCGCGTTCGCCTGTGCCGCCGCTCTGAACAATGCCGGCCTGCGCTACACGTATGCGCTCGGCCGCGAGGGGTTGCTGCCGAAGGCGCTGGGCCGCACCCATCCGAAGCACAAGACGCCGCACGTGGCCGTGATCACCCAGGCCGCCATCGCCCTGGCGATCGTCCTTATCTTCAGGTTCGCCGATCGAACCGGGCTCGACGTCTACTACTGGATCGCGGTTCAGGGCGTGATCTGGATCGTTCTCGTCCAGGCGCTCACGTCACTGGCCGTCTGGGCCTACTTCCGCCGCCTGCCCGCCAGCGAGCGGCACTGGTGGAAGACCACGGTGGCACCCTGGATCGGCTTCCTCGCTCAGATCCTGGTGCTCTACCTCTGTTACAAGTACCTGAGCTCGCTCGCGGCAGGCGACGTGCTCTACGTGAAGGAGCTCGGTCAGATCGGGAACTGGTCCGGGTTCGAGATCGACATCACCTGGCTGGGGATCATCGGCGTGCTCGTGCCGGTGGCCGCCCTGGTCTACGCCCTCATCCTTCGCTCCACCAACCCCGCCAAGTACGAGCGGGCGGGCCGGTTCATCAACGAGGGAGAGGTCTAGGAAGCGCAGTTCGAGGGGGTGCCGGTCACGGCACCCCCTCCTCCTTCACGAGTCGGCCGCGGCGAGCGCATACCGAAGCTGCGCCTCGAGGGGCTCGCCCGGTAGCAGCACGCCGTCCAGCGCGGCGGTGCCGATCGTGAACGCCCACACCCCGCGACGCGCGAGCGCCTGGATCCGCTCCGCCGAGTCCACCGACCCTGCGGCGATCACGGGCAGCGACGTCGCGTCGCCGACCGCTTCCACGAGCGCCTCGACGTCACCGTCGTAGCGGTAGGCGAGCAGGTTGATGCCGTCCACCCCGAGCGCCTCCGCACGGCGTGCGTCGTCGGCGATCTCGGCGATCGAGCCGCGGAGAAGGCATGGATGCCCCACGATCTGGCCCACGTAGGGGAAGAACTTGATACCCGTGCCGGCGATGATCTCCTGCACCGGCTCGATCAGCGTCCCGCCGATCAGGTAGTCGGGCCCGATCTCGGCGGCGGCGCGCGCGGAGGCCAGCGTCGCCTCCTCGGACTCGGACACGACCTCGAGATGCGTCGTGTGGCCGTTGGCCTTGATATCGGACAGCAGGCCCTGAAGCTCCTCGCGTGGAAGGCCGACGTCCTTGCAGCCGACGTGCCGGACACCGGTCGCGGCGATGGACGCGTACACCTCTCGCGCATCGGCGAGCGTCTCGTCGTCGCGGGTGAGCATGAAGATGAACTCGATCACGGCGCCCCCAAGTTGTCAGACAACTTCGCTATCCTAACGAACCTCCACCACCCAACGGGAGAGACGACGTGCGAGCAGCTATTTGGGACGGACCCGGCGAGATGTCCATCGGAGAGGTCGAGGACGCGTCGTGTCCGCAGACAGGTGTGCTCCTCCGTGTGACCGCCTGCGGCATCTGCGGCACCGACGTGCGCACGTTCTACAACGGCGACCGGCGCGTCTCCGCGCCCTGGGTGCTCGGCCACGAGATCAGCGGCGAGCTGATCGAGATCGGCGCCGCGGCAGCCGAGGAGGTAGCCCAGTCGGGCCTGTCGATCGGCGACCGCGTCCACTGCATCTCGACGCTGTGGTGCGGCCGTTGCCGCCTGTGCCGCTCGGGCAACGAGCACCTCTGCGTCAACGGCGAGCTGATGGGCTTCGACCACCAGGGCGCCTATGCCGAGCTGGTGGCGATCCCCCAGATCGCGCTCAAGAACCTGTTCCGGATCCCTGACGGCCTCTCCGACGTCCACGCGACCTTCGCCGATCCCCTGTCCGACGCGATCTGCGGCCACAAGGACATCGCCGTCTCGCTCGACGACACGGTGGCGGTGATCGGCGCCGGGCCGGTCGGCACCGCCCACGCCGCCATCGCCCGCCTCGAGGGCGCCGGCCACGTGCTGATGCTGGAGACGGCGGCGGGGCGCCTCGAGCTCGCGCGCGAGATCCTCGGCGACGAGCGGATGAGCTACGTCGACACGTCGTCTGCCGACGGCGCCAGGGCCGTGCGCGACGCCACCGACGAGATCGGCGCCGACGTCGTGATCGTCGCCTGCTCCAGCGACATCGCCCAGGAGCAGGCGATGGAGATGGCCGCGCCGCGCGGCCGGGTGCTCTTCTTCGGCGGCCTGCCGAAGGGCACGACGTCCATACGCTTTCCCTCCAACATCCTCCACTACCAGGAGGTGCAGGTGCACGGCTCGTATGCCTCCCGGCACCGCGACCAGGTGCACGCTCTCGACATGCTGGCCGGCGACATCGGCGGCATCCGGCGCGTCGTCTCCGATGTGGTGGACCTCGACGCCGCGCCGCAGGCCTTCGCGCGCATCCGCGCCGGCGAGGTGCTGAAGGTCGTCGTGCGTCCTTGAGACGCTCTGCGTCAACCCGGCGGCCGCTGAGCCACTCGGTGGCCAAGGAGCTGCGCGAGCGGATCGTCGCCGACGAGCTCGAGCCGGGCGAGCGGCTGCCCAGCGAGCCGGAGCTGGCGCGCAGGCTCGGCGTCTCGCGCTCCTCGCTTCGGGAGGGCATCGCGCTCCTCGAGGAGGACGGCGTCGTTCGCCGTCTCCACGGGTCGGGCACCTACGTCTCCCACCGGCCCGGCGTGCGGAACGATCTCAGCCGCAACTTCTCCGTCTCCTCGATGATCGCGGCGATGGGGGTGGAGCCGGGCAGCGTCGACGAGCGCTGCGCGCCGGAGACCGCTCCGCCGCACGTCGCGGCGGCGCTGGGCGTCGGCGCGGAGACACCGGTCTGCGCGCTTCGCCGCGTCCGCACGGCGGCCGGCCGGCGGGTGGTCGACTCGACCGACTGGTGCCGGGCCGACGTACTCGCGCTCGAGGTGATGTCTGCGCTGGAGGGAGGCTCGATCTACGCGGCGCTGGCGGACCGCGGCCTGCCCGTCCACCACGGAGTCGCCACGTTGACGCCGGCCGTCGCGAGGGGCGAGGTGGCCCGACGTCTCGGCGTGCGGGATGGAGCGCTGCTGATGACCCTCTTCCAGCTCGACAGCACCTCGGACGGCACCGTCGTGCTGGTCTCACAGGAGCATCACCTGGCGGACGCGTTCGAGATCACCGTCTACCGGCGCGGCCCCGGCGACGACTCGGAGGCCGCCGAGTGACCCGGGAGCTCGTCGTCGGAGTGGACGTCGGCTCGCAGGGCACCTGCGCCCAGGCGATCGCTCCGGACGGCGAGCACGTCGCGACGGCCTATGTGCCCCACACGCTCTCCTATCCCCAGCCGGGATGGGCGGAGCAGGATGCACGCGAGTGGCTGGGGGCCGTCGCCCAGGCGCTCGCCGAGGTGCGCCGGGCCGTGGACGGGGCCGCCGTGCGCGCCGTGTCCTTCGGCTCGCAGCTGGACGGCCTGGTCGCCGCGGACGCCGCCGGGCAGCCGCTGGGCCCTGCCCTGATCTGGATGGATCGCCGTGCGGGAGCGGAGTGCGAGGCGGCGGCGGAGAGGATCGAACCCGACCGGCTCCGGGAGCTGACCGGCTGCAACCTCGATCCAGGCCATGTGGCGGCGAAGATCGCCTGGCTCAAAGAGCACCGCCCGGACCAGCATGCCGGAGCACGCTGGTTCCTGTTGCCCGGCTCCTTCGTCGCCTGGCATGCCTCCGGGGAGCTGGCGGTCGACCCGTCGAACGCCTCGTCGTCCATGCTCCTCGACGTCGGGAGCGGCGACTGGTCGCCGGAGGCGTGCGCTGCGTTCCAGGTCGACTCCGCGCTGCTTGCCCCCGTCCGCCCGGCGCACGCCGTGCTCGGCCCGGTGGCGCCCTGGCTCAGGGACGCCGCGGGGCTCGACCCGTCGACCCAGGTGGTGCTGGGATGCGGAGACGACATGGCGGCGACGCTGGGGGCGGGCGTGGTCGAGCCCGGCGTCGTCTGCGACGTGATGGGGACGGCCGAGCCCGTGTGCGCGGTCGTGCCCCGGCCGGTGCTCGACCCCGACGGCATCACGGAGCTTCACCCCCACGCGGTGCCCGGGGGCTGGCTGCTCGAGAATCCCGGCTGGCTGTCGGGTGGGGCGTACCGCTGGTTCCGCGACGAGCTGGGATCGGTGGAGGCGGCCAGGGCGGCGGCCACGGGCGCCGACGTCTACGAGCTCCTGAACGCCCTCGCGGACGACGCGCCGGCGGGGGCCGACGGCGTTCTGTGGGTGCCCGCGCTCGCCGGGGCGACCGCACCCGAATGGAACGCCGCCGCGCGCGCCGGCTGGTTCGGCCTCGCTGCAGCCCACGGCCGCGCCCACCTGGCGCGGGCGCTGCTGGAGGGAAACGCATTCGCGTTGCGCGACGTCCTCGAGGCCATCCGGGCCGCGGGCCATCCCCCGGCCGAGCTGGTCTGCGTGGCGGGCGGGGCGCGCGGCGACCTGTTGCGGCAGATTCGCGCGGACGTGACCGGACTGCCCGTCACGCGGCCGGACGACGTCGAGACCACAGCTCGCGGCGCCGCAATGCTGGCGGCGGCCGGCGTCGGGCTGCATGCCGACGTGCCGTCGGCCAGCCGCGCCATGGCAGGCCCTCGGTCCGAGCCACTGCTGCCGCGTCCCGAGTGCAAGGAGATCTACGACGCCCTGTACGAGCGTCACCGGGCGCTCTACGCCGCGCTGCGGCCGCTGTTCTCCTGATCATGACGGGTCGTCGAATCTGGGCAACGCACAGGGCCGGTCGGGAGAAGCCTGTCTAGGTGAAGATGACTTGGCCGCCGGCGGCCTTCGTGTAGAACTCGCCGACGCTGATGATCTCCTCGACCTGGGGCACGAAGTCGTCCATGGTGAGCCCGAACATGTCGACGGTTGCCCTACAGGCGTAGAGGCGGCCACCGGAATCGGCGACGAGCTCGATGAACTCGGGGATGGGCGGGATGTCGATCTTCTCCATCTGCCGCTTCATCATCTTCGTGGCGAGGGCGGAGAAGCCGGGGAGGGCGCCGAGCCAGGTGGGCAGGTGCATGCCGGGGTTTCCGACGGTTGCGACCTTGATCTTCTCGTAGCGGTCCTTGCGGATCGCGTCGAGGCCGAAGAAGGTGAAGAAGAGGTCGGCCTCGATGCCCTCCATGCGGGCGCCATTGGCCATGATGAGGCCGGGGTAAATCCCTTCGAGCGAGCCCTTGGAGATGACGATCGCGACCTTCTCGATCGTCTGCGGCTCAGCGGCTGCTGTCTTCGGTTGTGCGAGTAGCTCGGTCATCGTCTGCTCCTTCCTAGATGCAGCCCTTGGGCTTGGGGATGCCGCCGATCTTGGCGGCGAGCTTGGCCGGTCCCTTGGGGAAGAGCTGGTAGAGCTCCTTGATGGCGACGCCGGACTCCTTGCCAAGCGAGCGGATCGAGGGAGCGGTGCCGTTCGTGAGGTAGCGCTCGCGCATGAAGCGGACGACCAGCCAGTGCCGGTCGCTCAGCTCGGGTACACCGTTCTCGGCGGCCAGCGCCTGGGCGATCTGCTCGTTCCACTGCTCCGGGTTGGTAAGGAAGCCCTCAGCATCGACGTCCACCGGGGCGTCGGCGATCAGGGTCATGGTCATGGTCTGTCTCCTTGCTCAGGCGTGGACACGGATGCGCTTCTTTCCGGCGGTCGGCATCGATGGTCCGATTCCGGGAATCTCGCGGCCGGGCAGCAGGGCGTGCCAGTAGACCCACTGGAACAGCAGCTTGCCGAGGTGGTTGAGTCGTGACTCGTGGAGCAGCGGCAGCCCGACCGCGGTGGGGAAGTGGCCGGGAAGCGGCTCAGTGTCGTAGTTGAAGTCGATCAGTAGCGCTTTGTGGAAGCCTGTCTCGATGAAGCAGTTGGCGTGGCCGTCGTAGCCGGTGTCAAGCTCTTCGTCGGCTAGGAAGCGAACGATGTTCTCGGCCAGAACCTCAGCCTCGAAGTGGGTGACGGAGCCGGCCTTCGAGGTCGGCAGGTCGGTCGCGTCTCCGAGTGCGAACACGTTCGGCTTCAACGGTGTTTGCAGGGTGCGCTTGTCGGTCGGGACGAAGCCGAGCGCGTCACCGAGTCCCGGCGAGCGCTCGACGTAGGCGGCCCCGCTGTGCAACGGGATGGTGACGAGCAGGTCGAAGTCCAGCTGGCGTCCGTCGTAGGCGGTGAGCTTGCCGCCGACGCCGTCGACCTCGCCCGCGTTGAACTCGGTCACGAGCTCGATCTCCTTCTCGGCGAGCAGGCCTGCCAAGTGTTCGGAAGCAACCGGCTTGGTGAAGGCGCCGTCGAGCGGCGTCGAATAGACGAGCTCGGTGCGGCTGCGGAGGTCGCGCTCGCGCAGGTACCAGTCGGCGAGGAAGGCGAACTCGAGCGGCGCGACCGGGCACTTGATCGGCATGTCCACCAGATTCACAACCAGGCGGCCGCCGCCGAAGCGCTCGAGCGCAGCGTGCAGCGCCTCGGCACCTTCGGGGTCGTAGAAGGTGAAGACGCGCTCGTTCCAGCCGGCGGCGGTCATGCCTTCGGTCTCCTCGGGCTGCAGCCGCACGCCGCTCGCAACGACCAGCAGGTCGTATGGAAGCACCGTTCCGTCGTCGAGCAGGACCTCGTCGCGCTCGGGCCAGACCTCCTGGACCTCGTTCTCGTGGAAGACCACGCCGTTGCGCAGCTGCCGCCCGCGCGGCCGCACGATCTCCTCGACCTGCGCCAGCCCGAACGGCACGAAGAGCAGGCCGGGCTGGTAAACGTGCCGGTCGTCTTTGTCGACGACGTGGATCTCCGCCTCGTCCGCATCGAAGCGGCGACGGAGCCGGTTGGCCGTCATCGTCCCGCCGGTTCCACCGCCGAGGATCACGATTTGCCTTGCCATCTACGGCCACCTCCGGGCTTTTGCGCCCACAGCTTCACACTGGCAACGTCAGATGCCATCCGCGCCTCCACCGGAATCGGGTGCGGACAACTACGGAGCCGCCGGCCTCCGCGGCGCCCGGGGTCAGGGTTTCCCCGCAGCGTGATGGGCGGTTCCCCCTGATGCGGTCGCGCACGCGCAGTGCGATCGTCGAATCGCCTCGATGACGACAGGAAGGTTTCGTCTGCGCACCACCGTCGACAGATGCTCTGTGAACCGCGCCGGGTAGGAATCTGATGCCGGCACCACGCGCGAAGCGGTTACAGGAAGTCGAGGTCCAGGCGCTCGATGCCGCGCGCTTCGAGCCGCTCGTCGGAGTCGAGCGCATGCGCCGATTCGAGGCGATCGCGGAGGCCACGCGCGTGGCGCTCGAAGGACGGTCGGTTCTGAACATCAATTCGACCGCGGTCGGCGGTGGCGTCGCCGAGATGTTGCAGACGCTCCTGGCGTACGCGCGCGGCGCGGGAGTCGACGCGCGCTGGCTCGTGATCGAGGGAAACCCGGACTTCTTCGCCATCACGAAGCGAATCCACAACGGTCTCTATGGCACGTCCGGGGACGGAGGCGGGCTGGGGAGGCAGGAGCGCGAGGAGTACGAGCGTGTCGCCCGTGCGAACGCCGAGGAGCTCCTTGCCGTGCTTGCTCCAGGCGACGTCGTCCTGCTGCACGACCCTCAGACGGCCGGCCTGGCGCCGCTGGTCGCGCGTGCCGGCGGACTCGTCGTGTGGCGCTGCCACGTGGGGCGTGACGAGCCGAACGAATGGACCGAGAGGTCGTGGAGCTTCCTGCGTCCCTATCTCGAGGACGTCGACGCGTTCGTCTTCTCCCGGCTCGCGTTCGCGCCCACGTGGGCCGATCCCGCCAAGACGTCGGTCGTCGCGCCGTCGATCGATCCGTTCTCGGCCAAGAACGAGCCGATGTCGGAACGGAACGTTCGGCTTGCTCTGGGTTACGTCGGGCTGCTCGACGGTGACGGGGCTCCCCCGGTCATCCCGTTCGCGAGGCGAGACGGGTCGCCGGGCCGGATCACCCGCCGCGTGGACGTCGTTCAGGCCGGTCCACCGCCGCCGGCGGGCGCGCCGCTCGTCCTGCAGGCCTCGCGCTGGGACGCGATGAAGGACATGGCCGGCGTCATGGAGGGCTTTGCGCATCACGTCGACCACACGCTCGGCGCCCACCTCGTGCTTGCCGGTCCGGCCGTGACCGGAGTTGCGGACGATCCGGAGGCGGCAGCGGTGTACGAGGACTGTCTCGAGCGGTGGCGCGCTCTGCCGCACGCGCTTCGAAGCCGCGTACACCTCGCCTGCACGCCGATGGCCGATCCGGACGAGGCTGCTGCCATCGTCAACGCTCTGCAGCGGCACGCGACGGTGGTCGTCCAGAAGAGCTTGGCCGAGGGCTTCGGCCTCACGGTCGCCGAGGGCATGTGGAAGGGTCGTCCGATCGTCGGAACGCGCCGTGGGCGGGATCGCCGACCAGGTCACGAGCGGTGAGCACGGGCTCCTGGTGGACGACCCTGCCGATCTCGAGGGTTTCGGCGCGGCGGTCGAGCGTTTGCTCCGCGACTCCGAGGAGGCGGAAGCATTCGGCCGAAACGGACGCCGTCGAGCGACCGAGGAGTTTCTCGGGGATCGGCACCTCGCCCAGTACGCCACCGTCATCGGCAAGCTCCTGGGCGGGCAGTCGGATCAGCTCGCCGGCGAGCCCTGACGGCGCAGACGTGCGGGGCTGATGTCGCCCCGGGTACCTTCGGATAAGAAGGACGCAGACTCAGATCCGGCAGGACGCAACTACTCTCTTTGCTGTGAGCGTCAGTCAGCCGGACCGGACGGAGACGAGAGCCCTGGTCGCCGAGCCATCGACGCCTCCCGCCGCGACCGTCGACGAGCTCGAACGGCGGGCGTGGATCGACCGCGACAGCAGCTGGCTGGAGTTCAATCGACGCGTTCTGGAGCAGGCGCTCGACGACCGGACGCCGCTTCTCGAGCGGGCGAAGTTCCTGGCGATCTTCTCGTCGAACCTGGACGAGTTCTTCATGAAGCGGATGGCGATGATCCGCCCGTCCGCTGACGACTCGAGCCTCGCCGCGCAAGAGCGCCGCGATCGGCAGCTGCGGATCCGGGGGATTGTCGTGTCGCTGCTGGCCGACCAGGCGGCCTGCTACACGGATGTGATCCGCCCGCAGCTCGCCGGCTACGGGATCCATCTCCTGGATTGGACCGAGCTGAGCGAGGCGCAGCAGGCCGAGGTGGCGACGGTGTTCGACACGGAGATCTCGCCGGTGCTGACGCCGCTCAGCCTCGACGCGGCGCATCCCTTCCCGTTCGTCTCGAACCTGTCCACGTCCTGGGCGTTCCAGCTCGGCGAGCCGGTGAGCGGCGAGTCCGTGCTGGTTCGGGTCAAGGTGCCGAGGGAGCTGCCGCAATGGCTGCGGGTGCGCGCCGGCTCGGGCTCGACGGAACGTGTCTTCGTCGGCCTGGATCAGGTGATCGCCGCGAATGCGGAGAAGCTGTTCCCCGGGCTGCCGGTCGCCAACGCCAGCCTGTTCAGGGTGTGCCGTGATGCGGAGGTCGAGCTCGACGATGAGGAGGGGGTGGGCAAGCGCGCGCTGGTCGAGCGGGAGGTGCAGCAGCGTCGCTTCGAGCCCGTGGTGCGCCTCGAGGTCCAGCCTGGCGCCGACCTGCAGATGACCTCGGAGCTCATGCAGCAGTTCGCGCTCACCCAGGAGGACATCTACGAGATGCCCGCGCTGCTCGACTACACGACGCTGTTCGAGATCGCCGAGCTCGAGGTCGAGCAGCTTCGCGACCCGCCGTGGACCCCGCTGCCGCCGACCGGGCTCGAGGCCGCCGGGAATGACATCTTCTCCGCGATCCGGGCGGGAGACATTCTGCTCCACCAGCCCTACGACAGCTTCTACGCGGGCGTGGAGCGCTTCATCCGTGAGGCCGCGGACGATCCGCAGACGGTCTCGATCAAGATGACCGTCTACCGAGTCGGCGACGACACGCCGTTCGTGCAGTCGCTGATCCGGGCCGCCGAGGCGGGGAAGCAGGTCGCCTGCGTGATCGAGCTGAACGCCCGCTTCGACGAGGCGCGCAACCTGCATTGGTCACGGGAGCTGGAGAAGGTCGGCGCCCACGTCATGTTCGGGGTGACCGGCTTGAAGACCCACAGCAAGGCCGCCCTCGTCGTGCGCAAGGAGGAGGGCGGCGTGCGGAGCTACGCGCACGTCGCAACCGGCAACTACCACACGCGCACGGCCCGGCTCTACGAAGACGTGGGGCTGCTCACCGCGAAGCCGGCAGTGACCCGCGACGTCGTCAACCTCTTCCACTTCCTCACCGGCCGCTCGCGCACGCCGCAGTTTCCGACGCTGCTGGTCGCGCCCATGCACATGCGCGCGCGGTTTGCCGAGTTGATCGAGCGCGAGATCGAGAACCACAAGGTCGGGCGTCCCGCCCGGATCGTTTGCAAGATGAATCAGCTCGAGGACACGGAGATCTGCCTCCTGCTGACGCAAGCCTCGCAGGCGGGCGTACCGGTCGACCTGATCGTTCGCGGGCTCTGCTGTCTCGCGCCCGGGGTACCCGGCCTGACGGAGAACATCCGCATCCGCTCGATCGTCGGCCGCTTCCTCGAGCACTCCCGCATCTTCCACTTCGCCGGCGGCTCCGACGACCCGCTCGAGGGAGACTTCCTGATCGGCTCGGCCGACTGGATGCACCGAAACCTCTCAGAGCGCGTCGAGGCCGCGGTCCCGATCCTCGAGCGGCGACTTCGCGCCCGGCTCTGGGAGATCCTCGAGGTCTGCTTGGCCGACCGCCGCAACGCCTGGCAGATGCAGCCTGACGGCAGCTACCTCCAGCTCATGCCCGACGCGGCAGACGACGGCGTCGCCTCGGCCGGGACGCACGCGACGATGATGCGACTCGCCCGGGCCCGGCACGGAATCTAGGGTTCGCTCCGCCTGGCTAGAGGTCGATGCCGAGCTTGCGCAGCTCGACGATTGCCGCTCTGCGCCAGCGGGTGGTGTCGGGGGAGAACGGCAGCATGAAGGGCATCCCGTTCTGCTTCCGGAGCGGCTTGCCGTCGCGCAGGACGCGGTAGTGGCCGGGCGTCGGCTCGACGGTGAGGCCGACAGACTCGAGCCGGCGGATGAATTCGCGAACGTCCTTCCTCATCTTGCTGTTCTTGTCTAGCAGCCGGCGGTCATGACCCGAGCGAGTCGCCTTGCGGAGCGGTCACGAGAGCCTGCAAGGAAGGAACGGGAGCGACGGGACTCGAACCCGCGACCTCCGGCGTGACAGGCCGGCGTTCTAACCAACTGAACTACGCCCCCAGGCGCCGGACAATCTTAGCCGCGGGCAGGAACGTCCGGGCGCGCCCACACGACGAGGCCGTCGCTCCAGTACGGCGCCAGGCGGCCGACGCGGACGAAGACCGCTCGGCCGCCGCGGACGACGGCTCCCAGCGCGCCGTTCAGGCGGGGCGGCGGATTCTGGTAGTACGCGGCGCCCTCGAGCCTCCAGCCGTTCCGGGCGAGCAGGTTGGCCAGCGTGTGCGGGCTGTGCCAGGCGGTGTGATCGGGGTGGACCAGCTCGACGCCCCCGAACGGCGCCAGGAAGTTGAGGAGGCGGTAGGCATTCGGGGTCGTGACGACGAGCAGGCCGTCGGGGGTGACGAGCTCGCGCATGGCGAGCAGAAACGGCCCGGGTGCGTCGAGGTGCTCGACGATCTCCCCGGCGACGACGACGTCCGCCGGCTCGAGCCCGAGCGCCGCCACAGCCTCGGGCGACTGCGCGTCGACGACGTGTGCCTCGAAGCCTCGCTCGGCGGCCCAGCGCACTCCGTCCTCCTCCACGTCCAGGCCGACGAGTGACGTGGCGGCGTCCGCCAGGCGGGCGTGGAGCCACGTGCCCCGGTCGACCTTGGTCTCGAGGCGGTGCTCGTCCACGAAGCCGACGTGCACGACCCGCTTCCCGCGCGCGAACTCGACCAGCATCTGCTCGCGGTCGTAGGGCCCGCGCCGCGGGAGCGTGTGGCGCCAGCGGGCGCCGGAGAGGGGTTCCCAGCCGTGCTCGGAGACGACCAGGATCGTAGCGACGACGGCGGCTCGGGTCCGGCGCGGCACGTGGCGGAGCCGACGGCGCACTCCCAGGCACTGCCGCAGGTAGGCACCATGCACCGCGAAGCTAGCCTGCCCTACCACTGGAGCAATGGCAGTGCCCGATCCTCAAACGAGCATTCTCGAGACGGAGAGATTGGTCCTCAGGCGTCTCACGATGGAAGACCTAGATGCGTTGGCTCGGATCTATCGTGACCCGGAGGTGAGGAAGTATTTCCCCGAGGGCACCCTGACGCATGAGGAGACCAAGGAGGAGCTGGAGTGGATCATCAACGTCTACTACGGCCAGTACGGGTTCGGCCTGTGGGCGACCATTCACAAGGAGACGAACGAGCTCATCGGTCGCTGCGGGTTGCTCCCGTGGACGATCGAGGGGCGCTCGGAAGTAGAAGTGGCCTACTTGCTCAGCAAGGCGCATTGGGGGCGGGGGCTGGGGACCGAGGCGGCACGGGCGGTGCTCGCCTACGGCTTCGACCAGCTGCGCCTGTCGCGCCTGATCTGTCTGATCGATCCAGCGAACGAGGCTTCCATCAAGGTCGCCATGAAGATAGGGATGACCCTTGAAAGAGAAGGGGACATCGAGGGCGAACCGACGTTGTTGTATTCAGCGAGCAAGAGGCCATCAGCTGACTAGCCCACCGGATCAGCGCCTCGCCCGCCCGCTCGAGCCCCCGCTGAAGGGGCTACTAGACTGACTCTCGGAGCGCGTTCGCCGCGGCTTGCAGCCGCTCGCTGACATCGGCTAGCTCTCGTGCCGCGAGCTCTATGCGCTCTTGCTGGGTGTCCGAGCGCTCCCGGTCGCTTTCAGCCCGCTCGCGAACCTCTTTGAGCTCACCCGCCATCTCCTCCACGGTGTGAGTGAGAGTGGCCAACTGGCTAGCGACGCTCGCGATGTCCTCTTCGGCTGTCATGTCTGCTGAATTGTACGCGCGGACGGCCGGAGAGCGCGGCGGCGCGAAGCCGCATGGCCAGCGGGCTTCCGGCCAATGGGCGGTGCCGGGCTCGAACCAGCGACCTCCTGCTTGTAAGGCAGGCGCTCTCCCAACTGAGCTAACCGCCCAGGTGCCCCCAGCGGGATTCGAACCCGCGCTACGGCCTTGAAAGGGCCGTGACCTGGGCCGCTAGTCGATGGGGGCCCAGCCGGGCAAGAATAGCGGCCGCCCGCGGCTACACTCGCTTCGCGCGGGCCGGTAGCTCAGTTGGCAGAGCAGGGGACTTTTAATCCCAAGGTCGCTGGTTCGAATCCAGCCCGGCCCATCCGCGGCGAATCCATGCCCGCCTGTACTACCGTCGCAGTCGTGACTCGCGATCCGCTGAGTTGGGCTCGGGCGTTGGCTGCGGCGATTGGGTTCGTGACGGCGCTCGTTGCCTTCGGGAAGTTGCTTGCGTCGGGCTGGTCGTCGTGGTCGTCGGTCCTCCCCTGGCTTGGGTGGGCGTACCTCGCCCTCATCCTCGCCGTCTCGGTGCTCGGGGTCGTGTTCCCCGCGTGGCTGGGAGTGTCGCGCCTGAAGATGCTCCTCGCCGTCGTCGTGACGTCCGGGATCATCTGGTCGACGCTGCAGGGAGACCGCACCTACCTCTATCTGCTCGGGGCGCTCGGTGTGGCGATCGGGGTGGCCTCCGGAATCCTGTACTACCTCGCGTTGCAGAGGAGGCGGGCGTCGCTGAGGAAGACGTGCCCGGAATGCGCCGAGGACGTCAAGATTGAGGCGCTCGTCTGCCGCTACTGTCGCTACCGCTTCCCGGTCGAGGACGAAGGCGGATCCTAGGCGGGGCATCGAGCCCGCCCCGTTCTGGCTCGAACGGCGATCTGGCATGGTGCCAGCGTGATCCTGCGCGAGCCCGCCAACGCGCTCGACCCGCGGGTGCGGACGTACTGGCTGGTTCAGGGCCTGCTCGCCGCCGCCGTGGTCGCTGCGCTGGTGATCGCCGGCGCGGTGGTTGCGACCATGCTCGACGCGACGACGGTGGCCTGGCTGGTCGGTGGGATCGGCGGGCTCGCGGTGGTCGTCCTTACCGTCCTCGCCGGCGTCCTCGCTCGGCTCGACTACGAGCGGTTCCGCTACGAGGTCACCGAGCTGGGGCTGTACGTCGCGCACGGTTGGTTCTGGCGGCGCTACCAGGTCGTCCCGCACGCCAGGGTGCAGACCGTGGATACCACGGCCGGGCCGCTCATGCGGGCGTTCGGGCTCGTCTCCGTCGCGGTGAGAACGGCATCCGCGGCCGGAGGCACCTCCATTCCAGGCCTGACGCCGGTGGTCGCCGACCGGCTCGTGCAGGAGCTTGCCGTCCGGGCCGGGCTCGAGGAGGGAACGTGAGCACGGTCGAGCTGGAAGGGCGGCTCCATCCGCTCGCCGTGCTCGTCTACGCGCGCCGGTTCATCGGCGCCAGCCTCATTCCCGTCGTGGCGCTTCTCCTCTCCGCCGGGACGAAGGTGATCGTGCCGATAGTGCTCGTCGGGCTCCTCGTCGGCCTGCCGCTCGCGGTTCTCTCCTGGTGGAGGTTCCGCTACGTCGTGAGCGGCGGTCGCCTCGAGCTGCACTCGGGCGTCTTCAGCCGCTCCGTGAGGACGATCCCGCGCGAGCGGGTGCGCGGGATCGACGTGAGCGAGCCGTTCGTGCACCGTTTGCTCGGGCTTGCCAAGGTGGACATCGAGGCGGCGGCCGGAGACGACTCGAAGGCCGAGCTCTCGCTCGCTGCAGTCTCGCGCGAGCAGGCCGCAGCCCTGCGTGAGTCACTGCTCGGCGGCGCACGGCCCGCCGCGGCCGAGGCGGACGAGCCGAAGCCGATCTACCGGGCCACCCCGGTGCTGCTCGTGCTCGGCGGGATCACGAGCATGCGCTATCTGCTCGCTCCGGCGGCAATCGTCGGCGTCGTCCTCAACGTCGCCGACGACCTCCCGGGCGGGGTCGTCGAGCGGGCCGGCGAGGCTGCCGCCGACCGGTTTCCCACCGACGCCGTCGGCATCGTGCTCGTCGCGGCAGCGGCGGTCGCGCTGGTGGTCGCCGCCGCGGCCGCCGGCTCGCTCCTGGTCGACTGGAGGTTCACGCTTCGCGACGAAGGCGAGCGGCTCGCCGCGTCCCGCGGGCTGCTCACGCGGCGCGTCGTCCATCTCGACCGCGACCGGATCAGGGGCGCCGACGTGCGGGACACGCCCCTTCGGCGTCCCTTCCGACTCGCCTCCGTCACCGCGATCGCCGCCGGGCTCCGCGGGCGTACCGGGGGCACGGTCCTCGCGCCCGTCGTCGGGCTGGGCGACGTCCCCGCTCTTCTCCGGGCCGTCGACCCGCCCGCTCCCGACCCGGCCGCGCCGCTGGCTGGCCATCCGCCGGGGGCGAGGTCGAGGCGCCTCGTCCGCGCCCTGCCGCTGCCGCTCCTCATCCTGGTCGTGACCGCCGCCTTCGGGATCCTCTGGGCGGCGGCCCTCGCGCTGCTCGCCACGGCCCTCGCGGTCCCTCTGGCGCTCGACCGCTACCGCCAGCTGGGGCACGCCTACGACGGCCGGCGCCTCGTGCTCCGGGAGGGGAGCATCCGGCGGCGCTGGTCGGAGCTCGACCCGGGCGCCGTGGTCTCCTTCGAGCTCGTGAGCTCGCCGGGCCAGCGGCGCGCGGGGCTCTCGACGCTCACGGTCCACCTCGGCCAGGGCGCGGGCTCCCGCCGCGCGCTCGACCTCGGCGACGAGCAGGCGGCGTCCCTCCTCGGCGACGTCCGCCCGGAGCTCTTCAAGTCGCTCCTCTAGGAGACGCCCGCCGGCTTCGGTAGGGGCTCGATCGCCTGGAGCGCGCGGGCGATCTCGTCCTCCGGGAGCTCGAAGTCCTCGAGCTCGCCGTGGAGGTAGGCGTCGTACGCGCCCAGGTCGAAGTGCCCGTGCCCCGAGAGGTTGAAGAGGATCGTCCGCTCGCGTCCTTCCTCGTCCGCCCGGGCCGCAGCCAGGACGACGCCGTGGATGGCGTGCGCGGACTCCGGCGCCGGAATGATCCCCTCCGTGCGAGCGAAGCGGACCGCCGAGGCGAAGACGTCCGTCTGGCCGTAGGCCTCCGCGCGCACCAGCCCGTCGAGCACGAGCTGCGAGACGAGGGGTGCCATCCCGTGGTAGCGCAGGCCGCCTGCGTGGATGCCGGGCGGGACGAAGTCGTGCCCGAGCGTGTGCATGGGCACGAGCGGCGTCAGCTGGCCCGTGTCGCCGAAGTCGTAGGCGAAGGGGCCGCGCGTCAAGGTCGGGCAGGCTGCCGGCTCGCAGGCGAGCACCTCGATGTCGCGGCCGCCGATCTTCTCGCGCAGGAACGGGAAGGCGAGCCCGGCGAAGTTGGAGCCCCCGCCCACGCACCCGGCGACCAGGTCGGGGAACGCACCGACCTGCTCCATCTGCGCGAGCGCCTCTTGGCCGATGACCGTCTGGTGCATGAGCACGTGGTTGAGGACGCTGCCGAGCGAGTAGGCCGTGTCCTCCCGCTGCGCGGCGTCCTCGACGGCCTCCGAGATGGCGATGCCGAGGCTGCCCGGCGAGTCGGGGTCGGCCTCGAGGATCGCGCGCCCCGAGTTCGTCTCCTGCGACGGGCTGGCGACGACGCTGGCGCCCCAGGTCTCCATCATCGAGCGCCGGTACGGCTTTTGCTCGTACGAGACCTTGACCATGTAGACCTTGCACTCGAGCCCGAAGAGCTGCGCGGCGAGGGCGACGGCGCTTCCCCACTGGCCCGCGCCGGTCTCGGTGGCGATCCGCGTCCGGCCGGATTCCTTCACGTAGTAGGCCTGCGCGACTGCGGTGTTCGGTTTGTGGCTCCCGGCCGGGCTGACGCCCTCGTACTTGTAGAAGATGCGCGAGCGCGTGCCCAGTGCCGCCTCGAGCCTGTGTGCCCGGTACACCGGGGTGGGACGCCACAGGCGGTAGACGTCGCGGACCGCGTCCGGAATCGGGATCTCCGCGTCGCGCCGAGACCTCCTGGAGGATCAGCTCCAGCGGGAAGAGCGGGGCCAGGTCGTCGGGGCCGACAGGCTGGCCGGTGCCGGGGTGGAGAACCGGCTGGGGCCGGTTCGGCATGTCGGCCTGGATGTTGTACCAGCGCTCGGGGATCGCGCTCTCGGGCAGCGTGATCTTCGTCTCGCCCATCGCGAGCGCGAGCATACCCGGCCTAGTCTTCGCCGGTGCACTCCACGCCGTCGTCCCCGGCTGACGGGAGACGGGCGAGGAGCGTGGAGAGCGTCGCCAGCTCGTCCTCCGAGAACCGCCCGAGGAAGAGCGCGTCGATGCCGGCGACGTGCGTGCGCGAGGCCTCGCGGAGCTTCTGCGAGCCGGCCGGTGTCAGCTTCGCGTAGACGACGCGGCGGTCCTCGTCGCACTGGACGCGCTCGACGAAACCGGACTGCTCGAGCCCTTCCAGAAGCCGGGTGATGCCGGAGGCCGTCAGCAGGATCCGGTCTGCCAGGTCGACCCGGCGCAGCTTCTTCTCAGGCGCGCGCGTGAGGTGGAGGAGCACTTCGTAGTCGTTGATCGTCAGCCCGTGCTCGGCGACCAGCTCGGCCGAGAGCTCGCGCGTCAGCGCGGCGTGCGCGCGCAGAAAGCGGACCCACGCTTCGAGCCTCGCCGTGTCCGGAAGGAGCTGCGTGCTCATGGACGGACTGTAGAGACTCGATCAGCGAGCGCGCGCCGCAAGAGATCGCGGAGCATGCGCTGGTCGGCCGCGGAGAGCGCGGCGATCTCGGCCGGCGGCTCGCTCAGCAGCTCGACCACCTGGGAGCGAACCTCGGCGCCCTCAGGTGTGAGGGCGAGCGTCTTCACGCGCCGGTCCCCGGCTCCGGGCCGCCGCTCGACGAGGCCGCGCGACTCGAGCCGGTCCACGATCCCCGTCACGTTCGAGGCATGGCAGTAGAGAGCGTCGGCGAGCGCGCTCATCGCGAGGGGTCGTTCGGGGTCGAGGAGGCGCAGGGCATGGGCCTGGACCGTGGTGAGGTCGAGCTCGGCCAGATGGGCGCTGAGGACGGCGTGCTTTGCCCTGGCGAGCTGAAAGAGAAGACCCCACGCCTCCCGCGCGACGCTCGACGCCGGCTTCGCTTCAATCGCCATGCTGCCATGATACTTGACCGTATGAATACTTGACAAGCTAAACTTTCTGGCTAGCCTAGCTTCATGCGCGATGAGCACGGCATCCAGGCGAAGGGCCTCGTCCGGGAGTTCAAGGGCGGGATCCGCGCCGTCGACGGGATCGACCTCGAGGTGGCGCCGGGGGAGATCTACGGCTTCCTCGGCCCGAACGGGGCCGGCAAGTCGACGACGGTGCACATGCTCACGACCCTGCTGCCCCCCACGGCCGGAACCGCGCGTGTCGCCGGGTTCGACGTCGTCCACGAGGGAGCTCAGGTGCGCTCCGCGATCGGCGCCGCGCTCCAGGAGGCCGCGCTCGACCCGCTCCTCACCGGCCGGGAGCACCTGCGCCTGCAGACGGCGCTCCACGGGATGTCCAGGGAGCAGCGCAAGCGGCGGAGCGAGCAGCTGCTCGAGCGGGTCGGCCTCACCGAGGCCGCCGACCGCAAGGTGAAGACCTACTCGGGCGGCATGAAGCGCCGCCTCGACCTGGCGCTCGCCCTCGTGCACGAGCCCAGCATCCTCTTCCTCGACGAGCCGACGACCGGCCTCGACCCCCAGAGCCGCAACGCGCTCTGGTCCGAGGTTGCGCGCCTCGCCCGGGACGACGGCGTCACCGTCTTCCTGACGACGCAGTACCTCGAGGAGGCCGACGTCCTCGCCGACCGGGTGGGGATCATCGACCACGGCCGTATCGTCGCCGAGGGCACGCCGGCCTCGCTCAAGGCCGAGATCGGGCGGCCGAGCGTCGAGGCCATCCCGGCCGATCCCGCGGAGCTCGGCGAGGTCGCGCGGACCCTGGAGCGCTTCGGCGCGTCGGTGCCCGGCTCGCCCAAGGGCGTGACCGTCCGGCTCGACGGCGGGGAGGAGCAGCTCGCGGACGTCGTGCGGGCGCTCGACGCCGAGGGGCTTCACCTCCAGCACCTTCAGCTCCATGCGCCGACGCTGGACGACGTCTTCCTCGCCAAGACCGGCCGCTCGCTCGAGGGCGCAGGCGACGAGCTCGACGCCGAGCAGCCCGAGCCAGTCCCGGCGTGACGGCCAGCCCGCTCCTTCTCCAGGTCGCGCACCTCGCCCGCCGCTCGGTCCTGCGCACGCTGCGCCAGCCGGTGAACGTGGTCCCCTCGTTCCTCTTCCCGCTGATCCTGCTCGCGGTGAACGTCGGCGGGCTCAAGGCCGCTGCGCGCATACCGGGCTTCCCGGCCGACTCCTACCTCGACTTCGCGCTGGCCTTCACGTTCCTGCAGGGCGCGCTCTTCGCGACCACGAACGCGGGCACGGACCTCGCGCGCGACATCCAGACCGGTTTCCTCAACCGGCTCGCGCTGACCCCGATGCGGAGCGCCGCGCTCCTGCTCGGCCAGCTGGCCGGGGTCGTCGTGCTCGCGCTCATCCAGGCCACGCTCTTCCTGACCGTCGGCCTGATCGCGGGGGTGCGTCCCGAGAGCGGAGTCCTGGGCCTCTTCGTGATCATCTTCCTCGGCGTCCTCATCGCGCTGGCGTTCGGCGCCGTCGGCGCGTTCCTCGCGCTCCGGACGGGATCCGGCGAGGCGATCCAGACGCTCTTCCCGCTCTTCTTCGTCCTCCTCTTCCTTTCCTCGATGAACCTGCCGAGGAACCTGATCGAGATCCAGTGGTTCCGCACGGTCGCCACGATCAACCCCGCCTCGTACCTGATCGAGGGCATCAGGAGCCTGATCATCACCGGCTGGGACGTGCAGGCGCTCGCGCTCGGGTTCGGGCTGGCGGCCGGGATCGCCGCGCTCGCGCTCGTCGCCGCCAGCTTCTCGCTCAAGGGGAGGCTCGCGCGGTCGTGAAGAGCTTCGTCTCCGTGGCGCTCGCCGTCGCCCGGCGCGGGATTCACAACGCGTTCACGAACCCGTCGATCCTCGTGCCGTCGCTGCTCTTCCCGCTCTTCTTCTTCACGGCGTTCGCGGGCGGCCTCTCGCGCATCTCGGACGTTCCCGGCTTCGACTTCCGGGCCGGCTACACGGCGTTCCAGTTCGTCTTCGTCTTCCTCCAGTCGGCCGCCTTCGGCGGGATCTTCAACGGCTTCGCGATCGCGCGCGACTTCGAGAGCGGCTTCGCGCGGCGGCTGCTCCTCGCGGCCCCGCGGCGAACCGGGATCATCGCCGGCTACGCGCTGGTCGCGCTCGTGCGCTGGGTGGTGACGGCGACCATCGTCTTCGTCGTGGCGCTGATCGCCGGGATGGAGGTGCTCGGCGACCCTGCGGAGCTCTTCGCGCTCGTCCTCCTCGGCCTCCTCGTCAACATCACGTCTGTGCTCTGGGCGGCCGGGATCGCCATGCGCTTCCGCACCCTGCAGGCCGGGCCGCTCATGCAGGTGCCGGTCTTCCTGACGCTCTTCCTCGCGCCCGTCTACGTCCCCCTCGAGCTTCTGAGCGGCTGGATCCACACGGTCGCCTCGGTCAACCCGGCCACGTTCGTGCTGGAGGCCGGCCGCGGCCTGATCTCGGGCCAGCCGGTCCAGGTGGGGACAGCCTTCGCCATCGCCGCCTCCGGCGTCGTGCTCTTTACCTTCTGGGCGCTGCGGGGCCTGAAGAGCGCCGAGCGCGCCGGCTAGGGCGGGGGAGGAGCCCGGCGGCGCGGCGGCGCTCCCGGGCGAGCTCGGCGGTCGCGCTGCGCGCCGCCTCGTCGAGCGGTTGGCACCCGAACTCGGGCATCAGCTCCCGCCTCCGGTGCCAGACCCAGAGGAAACGGTCGGGGTCGGTCGCCTCAGGGCACACCTCGTCGAGGCCCTCGGCGTGGATCACCTCCACGGTCGGGAGGTAGACGGTCGAGTACCACGAGCGGGCGATCTCGGCGCGAGGGAGCACGGTGCCGGCCTCGCGCATCAGGTGGTAGCCGTGGAGCTGCACGGTCTCGAGCAGCTCGATGTAGCCGACTGGACGGCTGAATCTGATGCGGGCGCCCGGGTCGATCTCGCAGAGGCCGCTGTCCTCCATGAAGATCCGCTCCTGCTCGGCGTGGATGAGCTCGACGATGTCGGCGTCCGCAGGGAGGTGCCAGCGGGCCTTCAGCTCCGTCACCTCGGCGTCGATCGTCTCCATCCGGTTCTGGCGGGCGATCGCAACGCGGTGGTGGCCGTCGATGACGAAGTACGCGTCGCCGAGCTGGTAGACGACGATGGGCGGGAAGGCCGCATCGGGGAACGCCTGCTCGACCTGCTGCCAGCGGTCGCGGATGCCGGGTCGGCGCGGGTAGAAGTCGCGGTCGAAATCGCTGCCGCGGCTGTCGGTCCCGACGATCTGGTTCAGCGGGATCGGGCGGAGCCCGGCGTACCGTCGCGCGAACGGCCGCAGCCGTCGAGTTGCCTCGTCGAGCGGGAGCAACTCGCCGGGGCCGTCCCTGCCGAGGACCCCCGCAAGTCGTGCGTAGGCGCTCCGGCGTCGTGCTCGATCGAAGGTCGTGGCCACTACCTGCTAGAACGAGCGCGGTCGGCCTCGCTATTTCCGCTTTTATGGGTCGGGCGCGAGCCCCTTCCTGCTCAGCTCTGCGAGCGCGGCCTCGCTCTTGCCGAGCTCATCGAGCCCGAGCCCGTGCAGGACGGCGGGTGCCTTGGTGAACTGGATGTCGCGGTAGTCGACGATCTCCACGCGGTTGCCCCACGGGTCGCGGAAGTCGAGGCCGCGGCCGGGCAGGATCTCGATGCCGGCCTCCTGGAGCGCGCGGCGCACGGCCTCCTTGTCGTCGACGACGAGCCCGAAGTGGCGATGGCGGTCGGCCGGCTCCCCGCGAGGCTCGCTGAGCGCGAGGAACTGGTCGCCCATGTCGACAAACGCCATCCCGGGCGCGCGGCCGCGGAGCTCGAAGTCGAAGAAGCGCCCGTAGAACGCGAGCGCCTCCTCCACGTCCCCGACCTCCAGGGCGACGTGGTTGATCCCCACCAGGCGTGGGCGCCGGCTCATGTGGGTAGCGTGGGGAGGTACACGCCCAAGGCGGCAGAAACACTATCTCTACGGCTTTTGAGGATTTGATGAAAACTCTCCCCTACCGCCGCGGGCAGGCCGATTAGCTCCTACAGTGGTTGAGTTGTCGACCATCGCCCGGATCGTCGTCGGCCTTCTGCTGCTCTGGGCCGCGGCTGCGAAGCTCCGCCGGAGGGAGGACCTGCCCGACTGGCTGGCCGCCTACGGCCTGCCGGCGCGGTACGCCCGCCAGGCCGCGTGGGCGGTCATGGCCGCGGAGGCGGTCATCGGCCTCCTGCTCCTGTTCGGGATCGCGCTTCCGCTGAGCGCGTACGCCGCCGTCGCGCTGGGAGTCGTCTTCGTCGTGGCGCTGGGCCAGGCGCGCCTCCGCGGGGTGGAGCGCCTCCGGTGCGGCTGCTTCGGCGCCTCCGAGGGGCGTACGACGCATCTCCTCCTGCGCGCCGGGGGGTTCACCGTGCTCGCACTGGTCGCCGCCTTCGGCGGCGGGCTGGACGTCTCGGCCTCGTCCGACACGGTCGTCGCCGTCGTCCTCGTCCTCCTCTCGCTCGCAGTCGCACTGCTGACCTTGCTCGTGCTCGCTCTCTACCGACAGGTCGGTGTGCTCACGCTGCGGATCGGCCCGCGCGTCCCGTTCGAGCTCGCGGAGGAAGGGCCCGAGCTGGGCCGGCCCGCGCCGGAGCTCGAGGGCCTCCGCGGCCGGAGTGCCGAGGTCGTCTTCTTCTTCTCCTCGACCTGCAGGCTCTGCCGCCAGCTGAGCGCAGGCGTCGCCGCGCTCGCGCGCCAGGGGCTCACCGTGCTCGTCGTCGAGGAAGAGCAGGACGAGGCGGCGTTCGCCCGCTGGAACGTGCCGGGGACGCCTTTCGTCGTCCACGTCGTCGACGGCGTCGTCGCGGCCAAGGGGACCGTGAACACCCTGGAGGAGCTGGAGTCGCTTCTGGACACCGGTAGGGCGAGGATCCATGCAGCAGCCTGAGACCGGTCAGGCAACGAAGCTCGACCGCCAGGCCGAGCGGCTTTCGGCGAAGCTCGCCGAGTCGACGACGCGGCTCTCCTTCCTCGGCCGGCTCAGCGCGGCCGCGCTCGCCGTCGCCGGAGGCTCCGCGGTCGCCGCGGCGGTGAAGCCCGACGAGGCCGACGCCTTCCACTTCTGCGGGCACATCTGGACGACCGGCTCCTGCCCGAGCCCGTACCCGCCGCTCTCCCGAATCGACCGCAAGGGCTACCCGCTTCACCCCCAGAGCGGGAAGCCGATCGACAACCTCGGCCGGCTCGTCGACTCCGCCGGCCATGCGCTGGACGGGAGCGGGAACCGTCTGCGCGGCCCCGACGGGGAGGTCCTCCCAGCGGCTCCGAGGACCCGGGTCTGCGAGGAATGGACCGGCGAGGTGAAGGGCCTCCACGACCTTCAGACCCAGGGCTCCTGGTTTCGCTGCTGCGGCGGGCAGATCCGCAAGCTCGTCGACTGCTGCTCCTTCAGCCGGCGACGGATCAACGGCGACGCCTCGCTCACCGGCTACTGCTGGGGCGGCCGCCGCGTCTACTGCGTCATGTACTACGACACGGGGCTGCCGTGCTGATCGGGGCCGGCGTGGCGCTCGCGGCGCTCGTCGCCGGGATCTCGGGCGCCTGGTCGCCCTGAGGGCTGTCGATGCTCGAGACCTTCACTCCCGCCGTGTGCGGGAGCCGCAAGCGCCAGATGCTCGCCCAGGCTCTCTTCACAGTGGCGGCCGTGCTGACGTCGGCCGCGCTCGGGCTCGCGCTCGGCTTCGCGGGCAGCGCCCTCGGCGCCCGCCACGCAGTGCTCGCGGCGGCCGCGCTCGCCCTGGTGGCCGCTGCCCGAGAGGCCGGCATCGTCCGCTTCCCGCTTCCGCAGGCCCGCCGCCAGGTGCCGGAGCGCTGGCGCTTCGAGCTCCCGCTCCCCGTCTGGGCGAGCGGCTACGGCGCAGGCCTCGGCGCCGGGTTCTTCACCTACCAGCCCGTCTCCACGTTCTGGGTGGCTTGCGCAGGGGCGCTCGCCCTGGCGCGGCCGGTCCCGGCGGCGCTCTGCCTCTCCCTCTACGGCGCCGGCCGCGCGGCGATGGTCATCTGGCCCCGTCGCCGAGCCGGCGATCCCACCGCCGCCGTCGAGCGCCTGACGAGCCGGCGCGGGACTCTCCTCCGCGCGAACGCCGTTGCGCTCGTCGCCTGCGCAGCGCTCCTGGCCGCCGCGCCCGCGGCCGGTGGGGCGACGCTCGTCGCGGACAGCGCGTACGACCCCAGCTTCAGCGAGGGCACGCTCGCCTTCGCCACCCCGGACGGCCAGGTCGTCGTCCGGCCGGGGGACGGCGGGCCGGACGTCGTCTACGCCGACGCGTCCGAGCCCGCACTGGACGGTGAGTACCTTGCCTACCGCGACTCGGCCGGAATCCGGGTCGTGCGCTGGGCCAACGGCAACGAGGTCACGCGGCTCGACAGCGCCGTGATCTCGCACCCGGCGCTCGACTGGCCGCTGCTCGCGTTCGTCCGCCGCGATGCCACGTACAAGCGCCTCGTCGTCCGCAACCTCGTCAGCGGGGCTCACAAGGTGCACGCGAGCGCCAAGCTCGCGAACGACCTCGGCCGTCCCGCCCTGCAGGACGGGCGCCTCGCCTGGCACAACGCCTCGCGCCGGGAGTCCCGTGTCGTGCTGAAGACGCTTGCGTCGGGCGCGACCAGGGTGGTCGCCAGGAGCCGGATCGCCCTCCTCACGAATCCAGCCCTGAGCGGCGGGCGGATCGCGTGGGTCGAGAGCCGTTCCGGCGCGAGCCATCTGCGCCTCGGCTGGGTCTCGCGAGGGAGGAAGCCCCGGACGCTGGAGACGATGAAGACGCGCGCGCGGGCGTACTGGACCACGAGCATGGGCGTCGGAGTCGTCTACTCCACGCGCTGGATCCTCGCGTCGGGCGCGTCGGCCGTCTACCGAACGGGCTTCTGAGCAGTCGTCCCTAAAGGGGGTTTAGGCCGCGCAAGGGCCGCTCCCTCGTTTGAGGGAATGCATTTGCCCTGCATGCCCTTATAGTCCGGTCTGCAGGGCGCCCCGGCGCCCATCGGGTAGAGGTACCAACAGGGAGAGAAACTTGCGGCACGTTTCAACCATTCGCCTGGTCGTGCTTGCGATCGCGGCTGCGTTCGCACTCGCGCTGGCTGGTCCAGCGGCGGCTGAGCGCTACGTCGTCCTGTACCCGGAGCACGGCTGGGGCATCTGGGGAGCGAAGACCGATGTCAAGAAGGCCGGCGGCTCCATCGTCGCGACCTATCCGCAGATCGACGTCGTCATCGCCGAGTCCAGCGATCCGAACTTCGCCAAGGCGCTCGACCGGAACCGTGACGTGGAAGGCGTCGCTCCGGTCGGCAGCGTCGTCGCCTCGCCCTCCGGGTGGGGCTGGGACTGGGACGGGGGCGGGCTGCCGAGCTCGCCGGTGCTCCAGGGCGATCCCTTCTCGCCGCTCCAGTGGTACGCGCGGCGGATTCACGCGCCCGAGGCCCACGAGATCACCGGCGGAAGCCCGAAGGTGCTCGTCGGCGTGATCGACACCGGGGTCGACGCGAGCCATCCCGACCTGAACGACAACATCGACGCGTCCCGCAGCGTCTCCTGCGTGGGCGGGGCGCCGAACCAGGATCCGGCGACGTGGAACGACGACTCCGGCCACGGCACGAACGTCGCCGGCGTGATCGCAGCGGAGGCGAACGGCCAGGGGATCGTGGGCATCGCGCCCAACGTGAAGCTCGCGATCATCAAGGCGAGCATCCACTCCGGCGCCAGCGACTTCTTCCTCGCCGACGCGGTCATCTGCTCCTTCGTGTGGGCCGCGGACCACGGCGTCGACGTGGCGAACAACAGCTACTCGCTGGACACGGCGCTCAGCGGTGGCTCGACCTCGTTCTGTCGCAGCGACTCCTCGCAGCGGACGATCATGAGGGCCATGAAGCGGGCGGTCGAGTACGCGAACGACCGCGACGTCTCGGTGGTCGCCTCGGCCGGGAACGACGGCCTCGACCTCGCGGATCCGGCGCTCGAAGGGTGCAGCCGGCTCCCGAGCGGCCTCCCCGACGTGCTCACCGTCTCCTCGATCGGTCTCTACGACGGCCTCGCCGCCGGCCCGCCCTCGAACTACGGCCTCGGCGTCGTCGACTTCACGGCAGGCGGCGGCGACTTCCTGCAGGGCACGCCCCCGGCGGGCCTCGTCCTCGGTCCGTGGCCGGCCTCCATGCAGGTACCCCGGCTCCTCTGCGATCCTTGCGAGGGCCCGAACGCAGCCTTCTATCGCTACTTTGCGGGCACGTCCCAGGCGGCCGCGCAGGTGAGCGGCACGGCGGCGCTCGTCGTCAGCCAGTTCGGCGAAGAGCTGGTGGTGGGGCGGGAAGATGGACCCGGACCGCGTGTCCCTCATCCTGCGCCAGACGGCGGACCCGCTGCCCTGCCCGGCCGCCGATGCCCGCTGCGTCACCAAGGGCAACCAGAACGGGTTCTTCGGCGAGGGCGTCGTCAACGCGCTCCGCGCCGTGAAGTACGACAAGCGCCACCCGTAGTCAGAAGCCCTGGCTAGACTCGGGCGCGTGGCAGAGCTGATCGGCATCTGGCGCGCGCCCGCCCGGCGCGTCCCCATGGAGGCGCTCGAGGCGGCCGAGGTCGGGGAGGACGGGCTCGAAGGCTGCGCCCATGCACGCTCCGGGAAGCGCTCCGTCCTCTTCGTCGCGGCCGAGGACCTCGAGTCCGTCGCCGTCCCGCCCGGCGCCGTCCGGGAGAACTTCACCGTCAGCGGCGCCGATGTGATGCGGTGGCCGGTCGGCCAGCGCGTTGTCGTCGGCGAGGCGGAGTTCGAGATCTCCATGGTCTGCGACCCCTGCCACCTGATGGAGGAGATCCGCCCCGGCCTCCAGGTGGAGCTCGAGGGCAAGCGGGGCATGCTGGCGTCGGTCGTGAAGACCGGCCGCGTGGCGCTCGGCGATTCCGTCACGCCGCTTTGACGGCCGCGACCAGCTTCTCGACGGACGCCTTCGCGTCACCGAAGAGCATGGCCGTGTTCGGCCGGTAGAAGAGGTCGTTGTCGATCCCGGCGAAGCCCGGGCTCATGCTGCGCTTCAGGACGACGACGTTCGCCGCCTGGTCGACGTTGAGGATCGGCATCCCGTAGAGAGGGCTCTCCGGATCCTCGCGCGCGGCCGGGTTCGTGACGTCGTTGGCTCCGATGACCAGGGCGACGTCGGTGCGCGGAAAGTCCGGGTTGATGTCCTCCATGTCGTAGAGCTGGGGGTAGGGGACGTTCGCCTCGGCGAGGAGGACGTTCATGTGCCCGGGCATGCGGCCTGCGACGGGATGGATGGCGTACTTCACGTCCACGCCGCGCCTCTCGAGCAGGTCGGCGAGCTCCCGGACGCCGTGCTGGGCCTGGGCCACGGCGAGGCCGTAGCCGGGGACGATGACGACGCGGCTCGCGTAGGCGAGCATGACCGCGCAATCCTCGGCGGAGATCTCGCGGTAGCTCTTCGCCTCGCCGCCTCCCGCGGCCGGCGCGCCCGCCGCGGCCGCCGGGGCGCCGAAGGCGCCGAAGAGGACGTTCGCGAGGGAGCGGTTCATCGCGCGCCCCATCAGGATCGTCAGCAGCGTTCCCGAGGCGCCGACCAGCGTCCCGCCGATGATGAGAGCGGTGTTCTCGAGCACGAAGCCGGTCGAGGCGGCGGCGAGGCCGGTGAAGGCGTTCAGGAGCGAGATCACGACGGGCATGTCCGCGCCGCCGATGGGCAGGACGAGCAGAGCGCCGAAGAGGAGCGCGCCGAGGAGCAGCACGACCATCCAGACGCCGTCCTCGGTCGACCCCGCGAGCACGCCGACGCCCAGAAGGGCCGCGAAGAGGATCCCGTTCGCGACGTGCTGGCCGGGGAAGACGATCGGTCTCCCCGGGAGGAGCTCCTGCAGCTTCCCGAACGCCACGAGGCTCCCCGAGAGGCTGATCGAGCCGATGAGGGCGGAGAAGAGGATCGCGCCCATGTGCTCCGGGAGGACGTGCGCGAGCGCGGGGCTGAGCCGGTGGAACTCCGCAGCTGCGATCAGGGCCGCCGCACCGCCGCCGACGCCGTTGAAGAGCGCCACCATCTGCGGCATCGCGGTCATCTTCACCATGCGGGCCGAGGCGATCCCGATCACGGTCCCGACCGCGACTCCGGCGGCGATCAGCCAGTACGAGTCGATCGCCGGGCTGAGGAGCGTGAAGACAACCGCGATCGCCATGCCGATCGCCGCGACCACGTTTCCCGAGCGTGCCGTCGCCGGCGAGGAGAGCCGTTTGATTCCGAGGATGAGACAGACGCTGGCGACGAGGTAGGCGACGTTGATCGTCGTCTGCGAGACGGCCAGGATCACTCGTGCTCCTCGGGCCGCTCCGGCCGGCGCTTGAACATCTCGAGCATCCGGTCGGTGACGAGGAAGCCGCCGACGACGTTGATGGTGGCGAAGACGACGGCCACGAACGCGAGCACCTGCTCCAGCGTCGAGTCGGCCGAGCCGGCGATCAGCATCGCGCCGACGAGGACGATGCCGTGGATCGCGTTCGTCCCCGACATGAGCGGCGTGTGCAGCAGCGCCGGGACGCGGGAGATCAGCTCGATGCCGAGGAAGACCGCGAGCACGAAGACGGTGATGCTGTTGAGGAGCGCCTGGCTCAGGCCGGCTCCTTCGTGACCTTGCCGCCGTGGGCGACGCAGGTGTCGCGCACGATCTCGTCCTCGAAGTCGAGCTCCAGGGCGCCGTCCTTGACGATGAGCCCGAGGAAGGCCTGGACGTTCCGCGAGTACATCTGGCTGGCATGGACGGGCATGGTCGCGGCGACGTCCGTGAGACCGACGATCGTGACGCCGCCGGTGACGATCGTCTCCCCGGGCTTGGTGGCGGCGCAGTTGCCCCCGGCCTCTGCGGCGAGGTCGACGATCACGGAGCCCGGGTGCATGCCGCGCACCGCATCCTCGGTGATGAGCTCCGGCGCCGGGCGACCCGGGATGAGCGCGGTCGTGATGACTGCGTCGGACCCGGCAGCGTGGTGGGCGATCAGCTGCTGCTCGCGCTCGTGCTGGTCCTCGGCGAGCGCAACCGCGTAGCCGCCGAGCCCCTCGGCTCCTTCGACGTCGAGCTCGAGGAAGGTCGCGCCGAGGCTCTCCACCTGCTCCTTCACGACCGGACGCACGTCGAAGGCGGACACGACCGCGCCGAGGCGCCGGGCGGTGGCGATCGCCTGCAGGCCGGCGACGCCGGCTCCGAGGACGAGGACCTTCGCAGGCGGGATCGTCCCAGCGGCCGTCGTCAGCATGGGAAAGAACTTGCCCAGGTGCTCGGCGGCGAGGATGGCCGCCTTGTAGCCGGCGACCGTGCTCTGCGAGGAGAGCGCGTCCATCGGCTGCGCGCGCGTGACGCGGGGGATGGAGTCCAGCGAGAAGGCCGTGACGCCGCGCTCGGCGAGGGCGCGCACGAGCTCCGGGTCGGCGAGCGGCTGCAGCAGGGCGAGCAGCACCTGGCCCTCGCGCAACCGGGCAATCTCGCCGGCCGAAGGCTTCCGCACCCTGCAGAGCACGTCGGCCTCGGCGTAGAGCTCGTCCGAGGAGACCACGCGTGCGCCCGCCTCTTCATAGGCGGTGTCGGAGAAGGTCGCCGTCTCGCCGGCGCCCCGCTCCACGAGCACCTCGACCCCGTCGCCGACAAGCCGCCGCGCCGTGTCCGGCACGACGGCCACCCGGGTTTCCCCCGGGCCGGACTCCTTGGCGACACCGACCTTCATGTTCGAGCGGAGTCTAAGCTGCGCCCGGCGTGACGGGGCCTCTAAGCTGCGCCAATGGACGGATGGCTGGAGGACGCGCGCGCCAAGGTGGCCGAGGCCGTCGGCGAAGACCCCTCGCGCTACGACCTGACGCGCGCCGAGATGGACGAGCTCCTCGAGCTCGCGCGCCTCGCGGCGCACGAGAGCGGCGAGCGGACGAACGCCCCGCTGCTCTGCTACCTCGTCGGCCTCGCGCACGGCCGGCACGGCGGAGAGCTCGGCGACCTCATCGACGCGGCCGTCGGCACGTCCGCATAGGCTGACGCGATGGCCGCGTTGGAGGGGAAGACGGCGATCGTCACCGGCGCGTCGAGCGGGATCGGGCTGACGACGGCCCGAGCGCTCGCGGCGGAGGGCGCCCGCCTGGCGCTCGGCGCCCGCCGCGTCGAGCGCGTGGAGCAGGCCGCGGCCGAGCTTCCCGGCGAGGGGCACGTCGCGGCGCCGCTGGACGTGACCGAGGACGCGAGCGCGCGCGCCTTCGTCGCTCAGGCCGTCGAGCGCCTCGGCCGAATAGACATCCTGGTGAACAACGCAGGCCTCGCACTCGGCCGTGGCACGATCGCCGAGGGCTCGGACGACGACGACCGCACCATGGTCGAGACGAACGTCCTCGGGCTCCTCCGCATGACCCGGCTCGTGCTCCCGCACATGGAGGACTGGCGCGGCCACGTCGTCAACCTCGGCTCCTGGGCCGGCCGTGAGGCCTACCCGGGCGGCGGCATGTACGTCGGCTCGAAGACGGCTGTTCGCGCCCTCACGGAGGTGCTGCGCAAGGAGCTCGTCGGCCGCATCCGCGTGACCACCGTCGACCCGGGCATGGTCGGCGACACCGAGTTCTCGGACGTCCGCTTCCGCGGCGACCTGGAGAAGAAGGACGCGGTCTACCGGGGCGTGAAGTACCTCACCCCGGACGACGTCGCCGACTGCATCCTGTGGGCGGTGACCCGCCCCGCGCACATGGTCGTGGACGAGATCGTCGTCAAGCCGCTGCAGCAGGCCAGCCAGGACGCCATCGTCAGGGCTTCCTGATGCCGCTCACGATCCTCGAGGGCTCGACATTCTGCGTCTCCGACGAGCTCGGGGACATCGTCGAGCCGACCATGGGCCTCTTCGCCCACGACACGCGCTTCCTCTCGCGCTGGGTTCTGACCATCAACGGTGCGCGGCCGCTGATGCTCTCCTCGCGCAAGGTGGAGTACTACTCGGCGGCCTTCTTCCTGCGCAACCCGGTCGTCGGCGGCCTCGCCCACGACGAGGTCTCCATCGCCCGCGAGCGCTTCATCGGCGACGCCATGCAGGAGCACTTCGTCGTCTCGAACCACTCGCCGCGCCGCGTCGAGTTCGACCTCTCGCTGGAGATCGGCAACGACTTCGCCGACATCTTCGCCGTCAAGGCCTACGACTTCGCCCTCGGGGATCCGGAGCACGCGAAGCCGCTGCCGCCCCCCGTCGCGCCCGTGTACGAGTCCGACGACAACCAGTTCGTCTTCTCGGTCAGCGTGAACGGCTTCCACGGGCTCACGCAGGTCGTGCTCTCGGAGCGGGGCGAGGGCCGACGACTCGAAGGTGACCTACCGCATCGAGCTCGAGCCGCGGCAGACGTGGCGGCTGCGCGCCGACGTGATTCCCGCGACCGACGGCATGCGCACCGCCGTCCAGCTGGCCGAGCGGCGCTTCGGCGACGAGCTTGCGCGGGTGCGGGCCTCGCTCGCCGCCTGGCGCCTGCGCGTCCCCCAGCTTCGTGGCTCCTGGGACGACCTCACGCACTCCTTCCGCCAGTCCGTCGCCGACCTCTCGTCGCTCGCGGATGGACGAGGACACGCGCGTCCCGGGCCAGCTGCCGGCGGCGGGGATGCCGTGGTTCATGACCGTCTTCGGCCGCGACACCCTGATCACCTGCCTGCAGACGCTCCTCTTCGGCCCGGAGCTGGCGCAGAACGCGCTCGCCGTCCTCGCCGAGCTGCAGGCGAAGGAGGACGACCCGGAGGCCGACGCCGAGCCGGGCAAGATCGTCCACGAGGTGCGGCACGGAAAGAGCGCAGAGGCCTGGTTCCCCCGCTACTACGGCACCGCCGACGCGACCCCCCTGTACCTGATCCTTCTCTCGGAGGTCTGGCGCTGGACCGACGACGCCGGCCTCGTCCGCGGCCTGCGCGAGCCGGCCATGCGCGCGCTCGAGTGGATCGACCGCTACGGCGACCTCGACGGCGACGGATTCGTCGAGTACCGGCGCCGTTCGGCGCGCGGGCTCGTCAACCAGTCGTGGAAGGACTCGGGCAACTCGCAGCTCTTCCACGACGGGCGCATGGCCGAGGCGCCGATCGCGCCGTGCGAGGTGCAGGGCTACGTCTACGACGCGAAGCTTCGCCTGGCCGAGCTGGCCCGCGAGGTCTGGCGCGAGCGGGAGCTCGCCGACCGGCTCGAGCGCGAGGCGGCGGCGCTGCGGGCCCGCTTCGACGAGGCCTTCTGGTGCGAGGCGCGTGGCGGCTACTACGCACTCGCGCTCGACGCCGAGAAGAAGCGCGTCGACTCGCTCACCTCCAACATCGGTCACCTGTTGTGGAGCGGCATCGTCCCTCCCGAGCGGGTCGATGCGATCGTCGACCAGCTGATGGGGGAGGAGCTGTGGTCGGGCTGGGGCGTCCGCACGATGTCGGTCGCCGACGGCGGCTTCAACCCGCTTGCGTACCACAACGGCACCGTGTGGCCGCACGACAACTCACTCATCGCCTGGGGCCTCGCGCGCTACGGCCGCTGGGCCGAGGCGCAGCGCATCGTCAGACGGCTGCTGAACGCCTCCTCCTACTTCGACCACCAGCTGCCCGAGGTCTTCGCCGGCTTCTCGCGCACGGAGACGCCGTTTCCGATCCCGTACCCGACCGCCGCGCGGCCACAGGCGTGGGCGGCCGGCGCGCCGGTGCTGCTGCTCCAGCTGCTGCTCGGGCTCCAGCCCGACCGGCGCCGCCACCTGCTCGGCTCGACGGCCCCCGACGACATCCCTTCGTGGGCCGGCGCGCTCCGGCTCACCGGCGTGCGTGCGTTCGACAAGGCCTGGGACGTGCAACTTCAGGACGGGCGTGTCACCATCGAACCGGCTTGAGGATCGCAATCATCTCCCCGGTGTGGTTCCCGGTCCCACCGTCCGGCTACGGCGGGATCGAATGGGTCGTCTCGCTCCTCGCCGACGGCCTCGCCGAAGCCGGCCACGACGTCACGCTCTTTGCCTCGGGCGATTCCTCCACGAAGGCCGAGCTCGTCTCCGTGTACCCGGAGGCGCCGTCGGCCGACATCGGGCGCACGGGCCCGGAGCTCAGGCACGCGCTCGCGTGCTACGAGCGCGCCGGCGAGTTCGACATCGTCAACGACCATTCCGGGCCGCTGGGCGCGGTGCTCGGCGCCACCGTCGAGACGCGGGTCGTCCACACCGTGCACGGGCCGCTCGTCGGCACCGACGGCGAGCTGTACGCGTCGCTCGCCCGCGTCGCGCCCGAGGTCGGGCTGATCTCGCTCTCCATGAACCAGCGCAAGCCGCAGCCAGACCTCCCCTGGGTGGCGAACTGCCACAACGCCCTCGACCTGGACGCCTACCCGGTGCACACCCAGCGCGGCGAGTACCTCCTCTTCCTCGGGCGCCTGAGCGCCGACAAGGGTTGCCACCGGGCGGTCGAGGTCGCGCTCGAGGCCGGCCTGCCGCTCAAGATCGCCGGGAAGATGCGGGAGCCCGAGGAGCAGGAGTACTTCGAGACGTACGTCGCGCCGCACCTCGGGGACGGCATCGAGTACCTCGGCGAGACGAGCCACGCGAAGAAGGTGGCGCTGCTCCAGAACGCGCGGGCGACGCTCTTCCCGATCGAGTGGGAGGAGCCGTTCGGCCTCGTCATGATCGAGTCCATGGCGTGCGGGACACCGGTGATCGCCACGCGCTGGGGAGCGGTGCCCGAGGTGATCGAGCACGGCCGCTCCGGGATCATCGTCGACGACTACCGCGAGATGGCGGGTGCGCTCGCCGAGGCGGACGAGCTCGAGCCGCTCGAGTGCCGCCGGTCGGTCGAGGAGGCCTTCTCGGCCGAGCGCATGGTGCGGGACTACGCGGCGGCCTACGAGACCGTGCTCGCGCGCGCCCCGGACTAGGCCGAGCTGGACGCCGCGCCGACCGCCGCGAGCGCCTGCTCGAGGTCGGCCACGAGGTCGTTCGCCGACTCGAGCCCGGCAGAGAGCCGGATGAGGTTGCCGGGGACGGCGAACGGTGCTTCCGCAGTCGACGCGTGGGTCATGGCGACCGGGACCTCGATGAGGCTCTCGACCCCGCCGAGGCTCTCCGCGAGCGTCCACACCTTCGTGCGCGTGACGAGCTCGGCGGCCGCGGCGTCGTCGGCCACGAGGAAGGCGATCATCCCGCCGAAGTCGCGCATCTGGGCCGCGGCCACCTCGTGTCCGGGATGGTCGGGCAGTCCCGGGTAGAGGACGCGCTCGACCGCAGGGTGTTCCGCCAGGAAGGCGGCGACCGCGCGGGCGTTCTCGCAGTGGCGCTCCATGCGGACGGCGAGCGTCTTCAGCCCCCGGAGGACGAGCCAGCAGTCGAACGGCCCGGGGACTGCCCCGAGGGACTTCTGCAGGAACTTGAGGCGCTCGGCGACGGTCGGGTCGTTGGTGGCCGCGAAGCCGCCGATCACGTCCGAGTGGCCGCCGAGGTACTTCGTCGTCGAGTGGACGACGATGTCGGCGCCGAGCTCGAGCGGAAGCTGGAGGTAGGGCGTGGCGAAGGTGTTGTCGACGACGACGAGGGCCCCGACCGCGTGCGCCGCCTCGGCAGCCTTGGCGATGTCGATCACGTTGAGGAGCGGGTTCGTCGGCGTCTCCAGCCAGACGATGCGCGTCGTCTCGTCCAGGTGTCGCTCGAGGCCGTCGGCGATCTCCTGCGCCGAGACGAACGCGAACCTGTAGCCCTTGGGCTCGTACACCTGCGAGAACATCCGGTAGACGCCGCCGTAGACGTCGTTCACGGAGACGATGCGGTCGCCCGGGTTGACGAGGTGCATGATCGTCGTCGTGGCGCCGAGGCCAGAGGAGTACGCCAGCCCGTGCGCCGCCCCTTCGAGGGAGGCGAGGCAGGTCTCGAGCGCCGTCCGCGTCGGGTTCCCCGAGCGGGAGTAGTCGTAGCCCTTGTTGACGCCGACCGCGTCCTGGACGAACGTCGACGTCTGGTAGATCGGCGTGATGACAGCCCCGGTGGCCGGGTCCGGCTCCTGCCCTGCGTGGATCGCCCGCGTCTCGAAGTCCACGGCCTCAGTGTATGCACGCCTGTCTTCCGCAGACACGTCAGGGGTCAGACCCCGGGCGTGTCCCGTTCGGACCGAACGTCGCAGTCCGTGCGCCGCCGCGCTGAGACAGACCGCAGTGGGCCCGTCCCCAACCGGCGTGTCCGGGGTCAGACCCCGGACGTGGCCGGAGGGGACGCTAGGCGCCGCTGCCGGCGCCGCGGCCGTGGGCGAGGTACTCGAGGAGGTCGGCGCGGCTGAGGACGCCGACCGGCTTGCCGCTCCGCGCGACGACGACGGCCGGGTTGCCGGCCGAGAGATCGGCGAAGACGGTGTCCACGGACTCGTCGATCTCCACCGCCGGGAGGGGCGGTTCCATGGCCGCGGCGACTTCCTCGCCGAGCGCCTCGGGGCTGCGGACGACGCGCTCGAAGAGCCCCCGCTCTCGGATCGAGCCCACGAGGTCTGCCAGCGACTCCACGTTTGCGTGGCGCACGACCGGGATCTGCGAGATCCCGTAGCGCTGCATGAGATCGATGGCGTCGCCGACCTTCTGGTGCGACTCGAGCGTGACCAGCTCCGGGACCTCCGGGTCCTGCCGGCGCTTGAAGGCGAGCACCTCCTCGATGGTCGGCGCGGGCGCCTCTCGCTCGAGGAAGCCGTGCTCCATGAGCCAGTTGTCGTCGTAGAGCTTCGAGAGATAGCCGCGGCCCGAGTCGGGGATCAGCGTGACGAGGGTCGCGTCCGGTCCGAAGCGCTTCGCCACTTCGAGCATCGCCCAGACGGCCGTGCCGCCCGAGCCGCCCACGAGCAGGCCCTCCTCCCGCGCCAGCCGGCGCGCCGTGCGGAAGGAGTCCCTGTCCGAGACGGTCACGTACTCGTCGACGAGAGACGGGTCGTAGGTCGCCGGCCAGAAATCCTCGCCGATGCCCTCGACGAGGTAGGGATGGACGTTGTCCGGCTGCGAGAAGATCGATCCTTCGGGGTCGGCGCCGACGACGAGGAGGTCGGGCTTGCGCTCACGCAGGTAGCGCGCCGTCCCCGAGATCGTCCCGCCGGTGCCGACGGAGAAGACGATTGCGTCGAGCTCCCCGCCGGTCTGCTCCCAGATCTCCGGCCCGGTCGTCTCGTAGTGCGCCTGCGGGTTGGCAGGATTCGAGTACTGGTCGGGCTTGAACGCCCCGGGGATCTCCTCGGCCAGCCTGTTCGACACCGAGTAGTAGCTCTCCGGCGATTCCGGCGGGACAGCCGTGGGGCAGATGACGACGTCGGCGCCGTAGCTGCGCAGCAGCGCGCGCTTCTCCTCGGCGATCTTGTCCGGCATGACGAACACGCAGCGATAGCCTTTGATCGCCGCCGCGATCGCCAGGCCGACGCCCGTGTTCCCGCTCGTGGGCTCGACGATGGTGCCCGCCCGGCCGGAGCTTCCCCTCCCGCTCGGCGGCCTCGATCATCCGGATCCCGATCCGGTCCTTCACGCTTCCGCCCGGATTCATGTACTCCAGCTTGGCGAGCAGCGTCGGCCCCGACTCGCGCCCCACCCGCTGGAGCCGCACGAGCGGCGTGCCCCCGACGAGGTCGAGGACGGTCGGATGCTCGCGAGGCACGGCGATAGCGTAATGCGTCGGTCAAAGCCCGACGCCGACGAGCCGGAAGAACCAGACGGCGCTGGTGTACCAGACGGCGATCAGGACGGCGAAGAGGAGCCCGCCCGCCGTCGGGAGCACCCAGCCGGGAAAGCGGTGCAGCCGGACGACGAGCACCTTGGCCGCGAAGGCTCCGTAGAAGGCGCAGCCGAGGAGGGAGTGGGCCAGCACGCGATCGTCGCCGCTCTGGAAGCCAAGCTTGAAGATGCAGTGATAGGCAACCGGGAGGGTGAGGACGAAAGCGAGCCGCCCGCTCCACCGGTGGGCGCCCGGGATCCATGCCGGCCGCGGCCAGGGGAGCTTGCGGAAGATCCAGGCGGCGGTGAAGAGCTGCACGAGGCCCAGCGCGACCGCCGCGCTGGCGAGCCAGACCTTGAGGTGGAGCGTGTCGCTGAAGAAGAGGTCGAAGTAACCGCCGCCCCGGTCGATCTCCGCTGCGGCCAGAAACCCGGCGAGCAGCGAGACGACGGCGAAGCCCGCCAGGGGGACGAGGAGCCAGGGAGGAGAGCGGGTCGGGCCGGGGGTCGGCGCGGTCGTCATGTCAGTGCCGGAAATGCCGGCGCGAGGTGAAGACCATCACCGCGCCGGCGGCCTGCACCGCGTCGACGACCTCCTCGTCCCGCTTCGAGCCACCCGGCTGGACGATCGCCACGACCCCGGCGTCGAGCGCGAGCTGCGGCCCGTCCGGGAACGGGAAGAACGCGTCCGAGGCGAGCGCCGAGCCGGTGAGGTCGTGCCCGTGCTCGACCGCCTTCTCGAGCGCGAGCCGCACCGCGTCCACCCGGCTCATCTGGCCGCCCCCGACGCCGATCGTCTGCAGGCCCTTGGCGATCACGATCGCGTTCGAGGCGACGTGCTTGGCGACCCGCCAGGCGAAGAGGAGATCGCCCCAGCCCGCTTCGTCGGGATGGTCCTCGGTGACGATCTTCATGCCCTCCCGGTCGTCGACCTCGGCGTCCGTGTCCTGGACGAGGAAGCCGCCCAGCACGCGGCGGAAGTCGCGGTCGCCCGGGCTGGCGCCGCGACGCTCGCGGTCGCGCAGGATGCGGAGGGCCTCCTTGCCCCGCAGGATCGCGAGCGCCTCGTCGTCGAAGTCGGGCGCGATCAGCACCTCGACGAACTGCTCCGCGAGCCGGGCGGCGACGTCGGGCGACACCCTCCGGTTGAGCGCGACGATCCCTCCGTAGGCCGACACCGGATCGGCGGCGAGCGCCTTCTCGTACGCCTCACCGATCGTCGCTGCGACGGCGACGCCGCACGGGTTCGCGTGCTTGACGACCACGCACGTCGGGAGCGTGAACTCGCGCAGCACCGCCCGCGCGGCATCCAGGTCGTTGAGGTTGTTGAACGAGAGCTCTTTCCCCCCGAGGCGGTCGATCCGCGAGAGGAGGTGGCGGCGCACGCCGGCCTCGGCGTAGAAGGCGGCCCGCTGGTGGGGGTTCTCCCCGTAGACGAGCTCGTTCTCGCGCTCGAGCGAGAGCAGGAGCCGGGGCGGGAACGTCTCCACGTCGGCGAACCAGGCGGCGATGGACGTCTCGTACGCGGCCGTGTGCGCGAAGGCCTCCGCCGCGAGCTTCCGCCGCGTGTCGAGCTCGACCCCGCCGGCCCGGAGCTCGGCGAGGATCTCCTCGTAGCGCGACGCCTCGCAGACGGGCACGACGTCGACGAAGTTCTTGGCCGCCGCGCGCAGGAGCGCGGGCCCGCCGATGTCGATCATCTCGACCGCATCCTCCTCACGGACGTTCCGGCGCGAGGTCACGCTCTGGAACGGATACAGGTTCACGCACACGAGGTCGAAGGTGCGGATCTCGTGCTCGCGCAGCTCGTCCAGGTCGGCCTCGCGCGCGCGGCGCGCGAGGATGCCGGCGTGAATCCGCGGGTGGAGCGTCTTGACGCGTCCCCCGAGCAGCTCCGGGACATCCGTCAGCTCCTCGACGGGGACGACGTCGATGCCGAGCTCGCCGATGTAGGCGGCGGTGCCGCCGCTCGCCACGATCTCGACTCCCAGGTCGGAGAGCCCGCGGGCAAAGACGTCCAGCCCGGTCTTGTCGAAGACCGAAATGAGAGCGCGGTCCACCTGCATCCTTGAGTCAGGAGCGTAGAGCGCCCGCCAGATAGAGGCGGGCGGCCTCGGGCAGCAGGCGGTGCTCGACCTCGTGCACCCGCTCGCGGAGGGTCTCGGGCGTGTCGCCCGGCTCGATCGCGACCGCTTCCTGGAAGATGACCGGGCCGGAGTCCACGCCCTGGTCGACGAAGTGGACGGTGACCCCGGTCTCGGCGACGCCGGCGGCCAGCGCGTCCTCGATCGGCGTCGTCCCCGGAAAGGCCGGGAGCAGCGACGGGTGGACGTTGATGGCCGTGTGGCGCTCGAGGAAGCCGGTGGTGAGCAGGTGCATGTACCCGGCGCAGACGACCAGCTCGACCCCGTGCTCCGAGAGCCAGCCGGCCATGGCGCGGTCGCGCTCCTCGCGGGAGGGGTAGTCCTCGAGCGCGAAGACGGCGGTCGGGATCCCCGCCCGCTCCGCGCGCGCGAGTGCCCCGGCTGCGGCCGTGTTGGAGGCCACCGCCCTGATCGGAAGCTCCTGGTCGATCAGCGCCTGCAGGTTCGAGCCGCGGCCGGAGACCAGGACGCCGATCACGGCGCGTCGGCCCAGGCGACCCCGTCGAGCCCCGCCTCGAGCCGGCCGATCACCGGGAGGCCGGCCCGCTCCGCGTCCGCCGCCTGCACGACGGCGCAAAAGCCGACGCCGAGGTTGAAGACGCGGCGCTGCTCCTCCTCGGGGACGCCGTGCTCGTCCAGCCAGGCGTAGACCGCAGGTCGCTCCCAGCTCTCGGGGTCGATGCGGGCGCCGAGCCCGGCGGGGAGGACGCGCGGGAGGTTGCCGGGAATCCCGCCGCCGGTGACGTGGGCGAGCGCGCGGACGTCGACCTCGGCCCGCAGCCGCCGGACGTCCTCCAGGTAGAGCCGTGTGGGGGCGAGCAGGAGGTCGGCGTCGACGTCGCCGTCCCCGAGCACGCTGCGGACGAGCGTGAACCCGTTCGCGTGCAGCCCGCTCGACGGGAGTCCCAGGACCACGTCACCAGGCTCGCAGCGCGAGCCGTCGACCAGGTCGGCCCGGCGCACGAGGCCGACCATCGTCCCGGCGAAGTCCAGCTCGTCCTCGCGGTAGATCCCGGGCAGCTCCGCGGTCTCGCCGCCGAGGATCGCGCAGCCGGCTGCGCGGCAGACCGAGGCTGCGCCTGCCACGAGGTCGGCGACCTCGGCCAGATCGAGCGCGGCTGCGGCCGCGTAGTCCAGGAAGAACAGCGGCTCCGCGCCGACGGTGAGCAGGTCGTTGGCGCAGTGCGCGGCCAGGTCGACGCCGGCGTCGAAGAGGCGGCCTGCGCGCCTCGAGAGGATCAGCTTCGTCCCGACACCGTCGGTCGTCGCCGCCAGCAGCCGCTCGTCGTCGAGCGCGAAGAGGCCGGCGAAGCCGCCGAGGGAGCCTTCGACGCGATCGGTGCGGGTCGACTCGACCGCGGCCCGCAGCCGCCCCACGACCTCCTCCGCCTTGGCCAGTGAGACGCCGGCCTCGCCGTACGAGGTCACAGCAGGACCTCGGCGACGAGCTCCGGGCGGCCCTCAGGGCCTCCGTCCTGGAAACGGACGAGCGTGTCGCCGACGAGCACGTCGGAGTCGAGCCGGTCGACGCCGAGGATCTCTGCCAGCGCCACCGCCTTCTCCTCAGGATCCTGCGCGCGCAGGTGAAGCTCGCCGAGCCGGAGCACGTCCGTGTTCGCGATCAGCTCGTCGATCCAGTCGCGTGGAGGGTGGATCTCGAGCCGGTAGCCCGCCTCGGTGGCGATGAACGTCCGCTTCCCCGGGTGATCCTGGATCTTGAGCCCGAGGTCGGCGGCGCGTTCCAGCGCTTCAGTGAAGCCGTCGTCGTCGAGCGCGACGCCGATGTGGTCGACCCGGGGGTGCTCCCAGTGGCCCGGCTGGAGGACGACGTTGACTGCCCCCCGCGCCAGCTCGACCAGGCGGAGCCGGAAGCCCATCGCGTCGAGCTCCTCCCACGACGTGCCCGCCTCGAACCACTCGGAGGCCTCGCCGCGCCACCCGTAGCGGCCCAGGAGCCCGAAGCCGAGCTTGCCGATGTAGCGGGCTTCGAGGAGCCTGACCTTGCTGGTCACGAGGTGGTAGTGGAAGAGCTGCACCAGGCCGGGCCATCGTAACGGGCGGTCCCGCCGTGGTAAGACTCGCCCGAGCGCCGTGCGTCGACTTCTCACCTGGGGGCTCGTCGCGGCCGTCGCCGCTCTCGGGCTCGCCGCAGGGATCGACGCGCTTCGCGGCGGGGAGGAGCCAGAGCGGGCGTCCGCCGTCGAGACGGAGCGGACGAGCACCGAGCCGTTGGAGCCGGCGGAGCGTACGCTCGCCGCGGCGGGCGCCGATCTCCGGCGGGCGGGCGTCCCCGAGGGCAGGCTCGTCTACACGGACGGGCGCTGCAGCGTCCACGTGCTCCTGCTCCCGGATCTCGCCGAGCGCCCGGCCCACGATGTGACGGCATGTGCGCCCGGCCGGAGTAGGCTCGTGCTCGGCTCCTCCCCTGCGGACACGATCCGCGCCGAGTGCAAGCGCGGCCGTCTCGTGCTCGAGACGGGCCCCTTCGACGACCCCGACGTGTACGCCCGCGCGCGTGGGTGCGGCGCGGCCTGGATGCCGGACGGCACCGTCACCTTCGTCCAGGACGGCGGCATCCGCCGGTTCGTCGGCTGCGCGAACGACGCGCCGACCGCTCCACTCCTCTGCTCGCAGCCGGTGCTCACCCGCTCCGAGCTGGCGCGGCAGCTGCGGGGAGCGCGCTGGAGCCTCGGCTCGAGGATCAAGGAGCTCGCCTGGCTCGACGACGCGCGCTTCGCGGCGATCGTTCAGCAGCGGACGCCGGACGGCTGGTACGACACCCTCGCGCTCTTCGACCGCGGAGAGCTCGTGGGCGACCCTGTCGGCCCGTATGCCGAGCTCGGACGGCTCGTACCCAGCCCGACCGGAAGCCGGGTCGCCGCCGTCGACACCGAGCGCGGCGGCATCGTCGCGATCGACACCCGCGGCAGGCAGATCGAGCTGGCGCTCGACGACGGCCACGGCATCGCGTGGTCTCCCGACGAGAACTGGGTCGCACAGGCGACGGAGGGCGGGATCTACGTCTGGCGCGCCGACGACGAGAGCCCGGATCTGATCCAGATCCCGGTCACCGCCCGCGACGTGCTCTGGGACGGGCCCTAGGCGGCCGCGACCGACTACGATGCGCGGGGACGCACGAGCAAGGAGGAGCCGATGACGAGCACGCAGCCGCCGCCCCCGCCGCCCCCGCCTCCGGCGGCCGGCTACGAGCGCCAGTACTACCCGATGCCGCCCGTGCCGGCGCCGCCGATGGAGCTGATCGTCTTCCTGATCGCGTGGGTCGTGGCCCTGATCGTTACGGTCGCCGCCGACTCGGTGGACTGGCCGGCCTTTCTGACGGCGACGACCGTCATCTCCGCGGCCTTCATCATCTCGCGCGGCATCGCCAAGGCCGGCAAGGTCTTCGAGAGCCGCTAGCCAGCGCCGCGTTTCTGGCCCGTCCGGTCGGGTTTCCCGTTGCCATGCGGGGCGTTCCGGCGTACCTTTTGGCCTCCGTGTCGAAGGAGCGGACATGCTGACCGTGAGGGACCTGGCGCGCCTGCCCGATCTCGAGCTGCCCGTCGCGGCCGGCGCCGAGGGGCTCGGGAACGAGGTGAGCTGGCTGCACGTCTCCGAGCTGGCCGACCCCACGCGGTGGCTCGAGGGCGGGGAGTTCCTGCTCACGACCGGCCTCGGAGTCGGCGAGGCGGCGACGACGCAGCGCGCCTACGTCAGGCGCCTGGCGAAGCACGGGATCGCCGGGCTCGGCTTCGGCATCGGCTTCGGCTTCGCGGAGGTTCCGGCGCCGGTCGTCGAGGAGGCGGAGAAGCTCTCCTTCCCGGTGCTCGCGGTCCCGTACGAGGTGCCGTTCGTGGCCATCACCAAGACCGCGTTCACGCACCTCGCCAACGAGCAGCTGGAGCAGCAGACGCGGGCGCTTGCCGTCCACGAGCGGCTCTCCGACGCCGTCATCCGCGGGCGCGGTGTGCAGGCGCTCCTGGCCGTCGTCTGCAACCACCTCGACTGCAGCCTGGCTCTCGTCGACGAGCACGGCCGCGTGGTCAGCGAGCGCCACGCCCGCCGGCGCGCGAGCTTCGACGACGCGCTCGAGCTGCCGGTCGTCGCCGACGGCGAAGTGGCGACCCTGCGGGCCGCGCGCGAGGGACTGCCGTTCGGCGAGTACGACAAGCTCGTCCTCCACCACGGCCAGACGGCCCTCGCCTTCGAGCTGTCGCGGCGGCGAGCAGTCAGCGCGGCCGAGCTGCGGCTCGCCGGCGACCTGCTGGAGGACCTCGAAGGCGAACGCCTCGACGAGCGCGAGACAGGCCGGCGGATGGCCGCCTTCGGCCTCGAGCCGGCGGGGAGCTACGCGGCGCTCCTGGCAGCGCCCCGCAACGGCCAGAGCGGCGAGCAGATCCGTCGCGAGGTGGCCGAGGAGCTCGACCGCAGGCGGGTGCGCTACCTCTCTGCGGCCCGGCGGGATGGCGCCACCTTCCTCGTCGAGGCGGCGAGCGAGGCCGAGATTCTCGCGCTCGCGGAGAAGATCGTGAACGCCGGCCCGCACGCGCGCGTCGGAGTGGGGAGGCCCGCGCAGGGGCGCGCGCTCGGACGGAGCCTGCTCGAGGCCCGCGCCGCGCTGGACGCCGCCGCCGGCGACGTCGCCTCGTACCGAGACCTCGGCTCGCTGGAGCTCCTGCTCAGCCTGCCGGACGCGGCGCTCGAGGCATTCGTGGACCGCGTCCTCGGCCCGGCCGCGGACAGCGAGCGGTTGCTGGACTCCCTGGCGGCGCTGCTCGACTCGGGCTGCCGCTGGAGCGATGCCGCCGAGCGCCTCGGCGTGCACAGGCATACGCTCCGCTACCGCATGGAGCGGTTGCAGGAGCAGACGGGGCGCCACCCGGACGACCCGGGTGAGCGCATGGAGCTGTGGCTCGCGGTCAAGGCCAGGCAGGCCCTCGCAGCCAGGAACGGAAGGAGCACTGCAGCGTGACGACGGTCGACCATCTCTGGCGGCACTTCACTCCGGCCGGCGCCGGCCACATCGTGATCGAGCGGGGCGAGGGGTGCTACATCTGGGACTCCGAGGGGAAGCGCTACCTCGACGCCCTCTCCGCGCTCTACTGCGTCAACATCGGCTACGGCCCCTGGCCGGAGCTCGCGGAGGCCGCCAAGCGGCAGGTCGAGGAGCTTCCGTTCTTCTCCAACTGGGTCGGGTTCGCGACTCCGCCCTCGCTCGAGCTCGCGGACAAGCTGAGCGAGCTCCTGCCGATCGACGTGGGGCGCATCTTCTTCGTCGGCGGCGGGTCGGAGGCGGTCGAGTCGGCGCTCAAGATCGCGCGCCAGTACCACCGGCTTCGCGGCGAGCCGACCCGTACGAAGTTCATCACGCGGCGAAGCGCGTACCACGGCACGACCCTCGGAGCGCTCTCCGTCAACGGGAGCCCCTCGCTGCGCGCGCAGTTCGAGCCGTTGCTTCCCGGCTGCTTCCGGGCGCCGATGCCGTACCGCTACCGCTGCCCGTACTGCGCGGAGAAGCCAGGCTGCACCCTGCGCTGCGCGGACGAGATCGACGACATCGTCGCCAACGAGGGCCCCGAGACCGTCGCGGCCGTGATCCTCGAGCCGGTGCAGAACGCGGCCGGCTCGATCGTTCCGCCGCCCGGCTACTTCGAACGCGTCCGCGAGATCTGCGACGAGCGCGGGCTGCTGCTCGTCGCCGACGAGGTCATCTGCGGCTTCGGGCGGGTCGGGGATTGGTTCGGCTCGACGCGCTACGGGATCCAGCCCGACCTGATGACGCTGGCGAAGGGAATCACCTCCGCCTACGCGCCGCTGGGCGCCGTCGTCGCCTCGGAGAAGGCGATCGAGCCGTTCTTCGCCGAGCCCCAGAGCACGTTCACCCACGGGATCACGTTCGGCGGTCATCCGCTCTCCTGTGCGATCGCGCTCGCCAACATCGAGGTCTACGAGCGCGAGGGCCTGATCGAGCGGGTCCAGGAGCTCGGCCCCGAGCTTCGCGCGCGCTGCGAGCAGCTGCAGGCCGATCATCCGATGGTCGGCGACGTGCGCGGCGACGGATACTTCTACTCGCTGGAGCTGGTCAAGGACAAGGAGACGAAGGAGACGTTCACCGCTGCGGAGCGCGACGCGCTCATCAAGGGGTTCCTGACGCCGAGGATGCGGGAGCTCGGCGTCTACACCCGCTTCGACGACCGGGGCGAGACGTGCGCGCAGTTCGCGCCGCCGTTCGTGGCCGGGCCGGACGAGTTCGACGAGATGCTAGGAGTCCTGCGCCAGGTGCTCGACGAGGCCTGGGAGCGGGTCAACGTCAAGGCATAGGAGGGATCGATGGCGATCACCGTGAGGGCTCTGCAGAACTTCATCGGGGGCGAATGGGTGGACGCGACCGGCGACGAGGCCCGCGAGATCGTGTCCCCGGTCACGGGCGAGAAGCTCGCCGACGCGCCCAACGCGAGCGAGGAGGATGTCGCGCGCGCCGCCCGCGCGGCACGGGAGGCGCAGCCGAAGTGGGCAGCGCTCTCCGCCTGGGAGCGCGCCGAGGTCTGCCACAGGATCGCCGATCTGATCGACGAGCGGACGGAGGACTTCGCGCGCGAGCTCTCGCTCGAGCAGGGGAAGCCGTTCACCGCCGAGGCGATCCCCGACATCGAGGAGACAGCCGAGAACTTCCGCCTCGCCGCCGAGGACGTGAAGCGGATGGAGACGGCGATCATCCCGTCGAAGGACGTCAACAAGCGGATCCTCACGTTCCGCAAGCCGAACGGCGTCTACGCGGCGATCACCCCGTGGAACTTCCCCACGCTGATCCCGGTCGAGCTGATCGCGCCGGGGATCGCCGCCGGGAACACGATGGTGGTCAAGCCGTCGGAGTGGACGCCGATCGCGATGGCGAACTTCATGCAGATCATGGCCGACGCCGGGCTGCCCGAGGGCGTCGTCAACGTCATCTACGGCGACGGCAAGGTCGGCGAGCGGCTGATCCAGGACGAGAACATCGACTGCATCGGCTTCATCGGCTCGCACACGACGGCGGAGAAGATCGTCCGCGCGGCCGGGCTCAAGCGCTCCCTGATCGAGGCGAGCGGAAACGGGCCGGTGGTCGTCTGCGTCGACGCCGACCTCGAGGCGGCGGCCAAGGGCGCCGTCTTCGGCGGCTTCTTCTGCGCCGGGCAGGTCTGCTGCGCCACCGAGCGGGTGCTGGTGGACAAGCGAGTGCACGACGACTTCCTCGCCGCCGTCGTCAAGGAGGCCGAGGGCTGGAAGCTCGGCGACCCGTTCGACGACTCGACCCTGGTCGGGCCGATGAACAACGAGCCGACGGCGCAGAAGATGGACGCGCACCTCGAGGACGCGGTCGCGAAGGGCGCGGAGGTCGTCGTCGGCGGCTCGCGGGCGGCAGGGCATCCGACGGAGCTCTACTACCAGCCGACCGTCGTCGACGGCGTCGGGCTCGACACGCTCATCAACCGCGACGAGACGTTCGGGCCGATTGTCCCGCTCATCGAAGTCGCGGACGACGACGAGGCGCTGCGGGTTGCCAACGACTCCCACCTCGGGCTCCAGGCCGCGGTCTACACGCGCAGCCTCAAGCGGGCGTTCCGCTACCTCGACAACCTCCAGGTCGGGAACGTCGTGGTCAACGACTCGACCGACTACTGGGAGGCCCACGAGCCCTTCGGCGGCGCTTCCGGCACGCGCACCGGCTGGGGCCGCATCGGCGGCCGCTACACGATGCTCGACATGACCGACCTGAAGACCGTCGTCCTCGACGTCGGCGGCCTCGAGTAGCGCGGACAGGTCCCCAGCAGCCACGTCAGGGGTCAGACCCCTGACGTGGCCAAGTGGGACATGGCCCCCGGCGGGCAGCGGGGCCGACAAGCCGCCGGCGACCAGGAACGGAGGTAACCGAGCCAGCTCGGGCTCGCCTGGCCGTCCCCAGCCTTGCGGCAGAGGTCATGGTCCGCGGAAGCCACGTCCGGGGTCAGACCCCGGGCGTGGCCGGAGTGGACGTGGGCCGCGTCGGCGGCCTACGCGGGCGTGCGCTCGAAGCGGAGCTTCGCCAGGCGGAGGTTCTCCGGGATCCTGGTCGGGTAGCTCTTCGTCAGGCAGGCCCGGCAGAAGGAGTCGGCCGGGCGGCGCGTGGCCTCCTGGAGGCCGTCCAGCGAGAGGTAGGCGAGGCTCGTCGCGCCGATCTCCTCGCGCACGTCCTCGACCTCGCGGCCGGCTGCGATCAACTCGTCCTGGCCGGCCATGTCGATCCCGTAGAAGCACGGGGAGACGATCGGTGGGGACGAGACGCGCACGTGCACCTCGAGCGCTCCCGACTCGAAGAGCATCGCCACGATCTGCCGGGTCGTCGAGCCGCGCACGATCGAGTCGTCCACGACGACGACCCGCTTCCCGCGCACCTCGGCCAGCGGATTGAACTTCATGCGGATCCCGTGCTCGCGGAGTCCCTGGTCGGGCTGGATGAACGTGCGCCCGACATAGCGGTTCTTGATCAGCCCTTCCTGGAACGGGATGCCGCTCGCGCGCGCGAAGCCGATCGCCGCCGGCGTGCCGGAGTCCGGGATGGGCATGACCATATCGGCGTCGACCGGGGACTCCGCCGCGAGCCGCTCGCCCATGCGCACGCGCGCACCGTGGAGCTCGACGCCGCGCAGCGTGGAGTCCGGCCGGGCGAAGTAGATGAACTCGAAGATGCAAAGCGCTCCGCCGTCACGCGGCGCCACCGCCTGCTCGGCACGCATGCCGTCGTCGTCGACGACGACCAGCTCACCCGGCTGCAGCTCCCGCACGGGCTCGGCGCCCAGGAGGTCGAACGCGCAGCCCTCGGAGGCGAGCAGGTAGTCATCGCCCAGCTGACCGAGGACGAGCGGTCGGATCCCGTCCGGGTCGCGGAAGCCGATCAGCTTCCCTTCGGAGAGGAGGACGGCCGCAAACGCACCCTCGATTCGCGCCATCGTCGCCGTCACCGCTTCCTCCAGCGGCCGCTCGTCATGTGCCACGAGCGCCGCGATGACCTCGGTGTCGGAGGTCGAGGAGAGGCGGATGCCGCGCGCCTCGAGCTCCGAGCGCAGCTCGGCCGTGTTCGTGAGGTTGCCGTTGTGGGCGAGGGCGACCGTGCGCGCCGGCCCGTGCTGGACGATCGGCTGCGCGTTTGTCCAGTGCGTCGAGCCCGTCGTCGAGTAGCGGCAGTGGCCGATGGCGGTCTGCCCGCGCAGCCCGCGCAGCTTCTGCTCCGAGAACACCTGTGTGACGAGGCCCATGTCCCTGAGGACGGTGAGCCGGCCGTCGTCGGAGACGGCGATCCCTGCCGACTCCTGCCCGCGGTGCTGCAAGGCGAACAGGCCGAAGTAGGAGAGGCGCGCGACGTCCCGCTCGGGGGCGTGGATGCCGACGACCCCGCACATGGCTAGCCCGCGCCTCCCTCGTAGGCCTCACGCAGGTCGGCCAGCGACACGCCGAGCAGCTTGTCTCCACCGACGACCCCGAGCCGCCGGAGCGGCACGCCTTCCAGCGACTCGGCCTCGTCGGACGAGCACGCGACGACCGCGCGCCCGGAGCCCTCTCCGAACCACTCCAGCACGTCGCGCCCGAGCTCGACTTCGGCGCCGAGCCCCGAGTGGAGCGCCAGCTCGGCCAGGGCCACCGCGAGGCCGCCGTCGGAGACGTCGTGCGCCGCCGTGAGCACGGCGGTCGAGCGCCAGAGGAAGTGGATGAGCGCCGCCTCGGCGACATAGTCCGGGGGCGGGGGCCGACCGGCGGGCCCGCCGAGAAAGCGCGCCTGGTACTCCGAGCCGTCGAGCGCAAGCTCGTCGCCGCCCGCGAGGAGGACGACGTCTCCCTCTCGCCAGGCGCCCGGCACGGCGCGCACGTCCGAGACGGAGCCGACGCAGCCGACGACCGGGGTGGGCGGGATCGCCCGCCCGTCGGTCTCGTTGTAGAGGGAGACGTTGCCCGAGACGACCGGGATCCCGAGGACTTCGCAGGCACGCGCCATCCCCTCGATCGCCTCGGCGAGCTCCCAGGCGATCTCGGGCTTCTCCGGGTTCCCGAAGTTGAGGCAGTCGGTGACCGCCAGCGGCCGCCCGCCGGCGCAGGCGACGTTCCGCGCCGCCTCGAAGACGGAGCGCGCGCCCGCGGCGCGGGGATCGAGCGGCGCGGCGCGGCCGGGCCCGTCCAGCGCGACGGCGAGGCCGCGAAGCGACGGCCGCAGGCGGAGAACGGCGGCGTCCAGGCCGGGCCGGCGCACGGTGCGCGAGCCGACGAGGTGGTCGTAGCGCTCGAAGACCGGCCTGCGGCTGCGGATGTTCGGCGAGGCGAGGAGTGTGAGCAGCTCGTCCCGCCCGGCCCGCCGGGGCTCGTGCTCGAGCGGCGGCGACAGCAATCGCGCCGCCGTCTCGACGCTGTAGCGAGGCGTCTCCTCCGTCAGGAGGAAGACCGGGATCGCGCCGACCTCCTCGTCGTCGAAGAAGGCGCGGAGCTCGCCGGATGCGGTCACCTCGCCGATCACGGCGCAGGCGAGCTCCCACTTGCGGCAAACCTCCTCGACGGCCGCGAGCCGTTCGGGAGCGACCACGGCGACCATCCGCTCCTGGCTTTCGGAGACCATGATCTCCACGGGTGCGAGGTCGGCCTCCCGCAGGGGGACACGGTCGAGGTGGACGTCCAGCCCCGCGCCGCCGCGGCCCGCCATCTCGGCCAGCGAGGAGGCGAGGCCGGCGGCGCCGAGATCCTGCAGCGACTCGACCAGCCCGCCCTCCGTGAGCTCGAGGCTCGCTTCGATCAGCTTCTTGCCCGTGAACGGGTCGCCGATCTGCACGGTGGGGCGCTTGTCCTCGTCCTCGTCGGAGAGCTCCTGGCTCGCCAGCACGCTGGCGCCGCCGATGCCGTCACGCCCGGTCGTCGCCCCGTAGAGGACGACGAGGTTCCCCGGCCCCGTGGCGCCCGCGCGGGTGACGCGCTCGGCCGGGAGGAGGCCGACGCACATGGCGTTGACCAGCGGGTTGTCGCGGTAGGCCTCGTCGAAGACCGCCTCGCCGCCCACGGTCGGCACGCCGACGCAGTTCCCGTAGTGGCCGATCCCTCCGACGGCGCGGTCGAAGGCGAAGTCCTGCGTGCCGAAGCGGAGCCCGTCCAGCAGCGCGACCGGCCGGGCGCCCATGGCGATGATGTCGCGAAGGATCCCGCCCACGCCGGTGGCCGCTCCCTGGAACGGCTCGACGGCAGAGGGGTGGTTGTGGCTCTCCACCTTGAAGGCGCACGCGAGGCCCTCGCCGAGGTCGACGACGCCCGCGTTCTCACCCGGTCCCTGCAGCACCGCCGGGCTCTCCGTGGGAAAGCGCCTCAGCAGCAGGGCCGAGTGCTTGTAGCCACAGTGCTCGGACCAGAGGAGCGAGAAGACGCCGAGCTCGAAGTCGTTCGGGTCCCGCCCGAGGAGGCTTCGGATACGGTCGAACTCCCCGTCGGTCAGGCCGAGCGCGCGGTGGAGCGGCTGTTCCGCGACGGAACTCAAGGGAGGGCTCCACTCTATCGCTCACGCCGGAGAGCGAGAGGCGCGAGGTAGCCTCTCGACGTGATCCGCGGCTACGTGCCACTGCTCGCGATCATCGCCGCGATCTGGGGCGCGTCGTACCTGTTCATCAAGGTCGCAGTCGACGAGGTCGAGCCCACGGCGATGATGTTCTTCCGCCTCGTGCTCGCGAGCGCGGTGCTCCTCCCCGTGCTCTTCTGGCGGCTCGGCGGGCGCGAGGCCGTCGTCGAGCTGCGGGGGACCGGCTGGAAGGCTTTCGCGATCGGGTTCCTGAACGCTGCGTTCCCTTTCGTGCTGATCGCCTGGGGCGAGAAGTACGTGGATTCGGGCGTGGCCGCCATCGCCAACGCCACGGTGCCGATCTTCGTCGTCCTGCTCGCGCTCAAGTTCAACCCGAGCGAGCGCGTGAGCGGCGTGCGGCTGGCAGGCATCCTCGTCGGCCTCGTCGGCGTCGGGGTCCTTGCCGGCCTCCATCCCGAGGGCGGCTGGTGGGCGGTGGCCGGCACGCTTGCGATCGTGGTCGCCTCGCTCTCCTACGCGGGCGCAAACCACTTCGTCCAGCACAACTTCGGCCGGACGTCGCCGCTCGTGATCGCCAGCGTGTCCTGCGGGGCCGGGGCGCTGATCCTGCTGCCGTTCGCGGCCGTCCAGTGGCCGGATCAGATGCCGGGGTGGGAGGCGATCGCCTCCATCGTCGCGCTCGGCGTCCTCGGGACTGCGATCGCGCTGCTCTTCTTCTACCGGCTGCTCAAGCGCTACGGCGCCGCGCGGGCGTCGCTCGTCACCTACCTGCTCCCGCCGGTCGCGCTCGTCTACGGCGTGCTCATCCTGGACGAGAAGGTGACGCTGAACGCTGCCCTTGGGCTGATCCTCATCCTCGCCGGCGTCGCGCTCGGATCCGGGATAGGTGGGCGCATGTGGCGCCGGAGCCAGGCGGTGGAGCCCGAGCCGGAACCGGCGACGCCGCCCGCATGACCACGGCGCTCGAGGGCGACGGCTTTCGCCTGCGGCGGGCGACCGAGGCAGACGCCGGCTTCCTCGCCGACCTCGCCGACCACGAGGAGGTGGAGCCGTTCATGGCAGCGGTGTCGGCCCGGGGTTACGACGAGCTGCTCGAGGAAGTGCGCCGTTCCGAGGAGGAGCCCGACCTGCACGGCCGCTTCGTCATCGACGTCGACGGAGCGCCTGCAGGCACGGTGGCCTTCGACGTCTCGAACCGCCGCAGTCGCATCGCGTACCTCCACGCGATCATGCTCGACCCCGGCGTATCGCGGTCGGGGCCTGGCGACCGCGGCGACCCGGCTGCTCGTGCGGCACCTCGTCTTCGACCTCGACTTCCATCGGGTGCAGCTCGAGGTGTACGGGTTCAACGAGCGCGCCATCCGGCACTTCGAGCGGGCCGGCTTCCTGCGCGAGGGGGTTCGTCGGCAGGCGTACTGGCGGCACGGGCAGTGGGCCGACGGGATCCTCTTCGGGCTGGTGCGCGAGGACCTGGAGCCCTAGGTACGCTCGCGCCATGCCGATCGGCGGCGGAAGCGAGTGGATGCTCGAGGGCGGCGCGGGCCAGACGCTCGTCTTCGACGGGTCGCGCGCCTTCGGGTTCGGCGGCGTCAACCGCCTCACGGGGGAGTACACGCTCGACGGCGACGTCCTGGAGCTCGGGCCGATCGCGTCAACGCGCATGGCCGGCCCTCCCGAGGCGATGCAGTCCGAGTCCGACTATTTCGGGGCGCTGGCCCGGGTCGCACGCGCGGCCGCCGTCGGCGGCACCCTCGTCCTCTTCGACGACGACGGCAGCGAGCTGCTCCGCTTCGTCCCCGCCAACCCACAGAGCCAGAGGAGGCCTCGACCATGGAGCTGATCCACACCTGCTACCGCATCACCGACCCCGACCGCTCCGTAGCCTTCTACGAGGCGCTCGGGTTCGAGGAGCGTCGGCGCATGCCCATCCGCGACGAGGCGATCAACATCTTCATGGGCCTCCCGGGCGACGGCGACCGCCTCGAGCTGACCTACAACTTCGGCGTCGACTCGTATGAGCTGGGCACGGGCTACGGTCATATCGCCGTCACGGTCGCCGACATGGCCCGGACCCTGGAACGGCTTGCCGGCGAGGGGATCGAGCCCGAGAGGCCGCCCTACACGGTCCGTGAAGGAGGTTCGCTCATCTGCTTCGTGCGGGATCCGGACGGCTACCGGGTCGAACTGATCGAGCGCGGTTAGCGATCCCGGTCTACCGCGCGGGA
>CAVOUB010000006.1:0-129318 GCA_963699495.1 uncultured Actinomycetes bacterium
GCGCCCAAGCGAGCTGAGACGACATGGTCGAGTTCCGTGGCTGGTGGATCGTCCTAGACACTCTTTGTTGGATTTTCATCCTGATCGTCTTCGGGATGGGCGTGTTCGGTGCGTGGCCCCCGTCGCCTTGGGGCGCGATCTTCATTGCCGGAGTCGTGCTCGCATGTCTCATCGAACTCTGGGCCTGGAGGAGCATTCGGACCAAGAGAGGCTCGCCTAATGCAGACGCGAGCTAACTGAAGCCGCTGGAGGCGGCGGGAATCGAACCCGCGTCCGAGCCTCCCCGCGCTCTATGACGCCCGCCGCCGCCACTCGACGCTCGGCTACCGACGCCAGAGGTCTCGAGAATGATCAAGAAGGAACCCCAGACGGCCGTCGCTGTCTCACGCCAGGGGCCAAACGGAAACGGGGTAACTCCATGGCCCCACCGTTGATGGCCGCAAACGGTTCAGTGCGCGTCCGCCTCCTCGCCCCACCCCAGCTCGATCGCCTCGGCAACCTCCCTGAGCACGATCCCGACCACGACCAGTGCCTGGCAGGCGACGAAGTGATCCTCGTCGAGCGGAGCCCGCTCGGCATGCCACTCCGCCGGGAGCTCGTACTCGCCCGACTTCGTCCGTAGAAGCTCGCCGAGACTCATCTGCGGCGCTCCCGGTCGCGCTCCTTCAACCGCTCGAGGACGGCCCGCAAGTGCGAGTTCGGCTCGCTACCGGGAGCGATCTGGCCCCTGCTACCGGAGTCCGGCTTTCCAACAGCCTTCGGCGGTAGCACGGGTTCGAATCCCGTATGCGCCTCTCGCGTCCCTTTCGTAGAGCCGAATCCGCTTGGTTGAGCGGTTCATACGCTCCGGAAACGTCGGGAAAGCTCACGGACCGCTCCCCTGGGCGCTCCCCTCGGAATCGGGCCGTGGGGACCGTCAGAATCGGGCCGTGACCGCGGGGAGCTACTACTCCCGCGGAGTCGCCGTGGAGGCAGAAGCACGGTTCGATGTCCATGATGGTGTCCAGCCTTGTAGCGGTCACGGCTGCTCAGCGGCAACGGAACGTTGCCTCGTGATCGTCTGCTTCTGAGAAGGGAGCGATATGACAACTCAGTCCACAGTGGTCGTCCTGATCAACGGGTTTGGGGTGCTCTTCGTGATACTCAACTCGTTCGGGTTGGGCCTCAGGCTCACGATCGGCAAGCTGCTGGCCGAGGCCTTTACCCATTGGAAGATCGCCGTGTGGGCGTTGGTGATCAATTTCGTCATCATCCCGCTCCTGTTCATCGGCTATCTGCTGACGATAGCCTCGTCCATTCCTGACGAGATCAAGGTCGGGTTCTGTGTCGCAGCCCTGTGTGCAGGCATGCCTTTCGCTCCCCTCCTCGCCCGGTTAGCCAAGGCGGATGTCAGCATCGCCACCACGCTGCTAGTGGTCTTGAGTGCCGGGACGATTATCGCCCTCCCCCTAGGTTTGCCCCTCGCCATCGATGCGGTTGACGCGCAACTCAAGACCTCGGCCTGGGAGGTTGCGTGGCCACTGCTGCTCTTTATCCTCCTGCCGGTGGTTCTCGGGTGCGGCTTCAGGGTCTGGTGGCCCGACCTGACGCCGCCACTGGCACGGTGGGCCATCCGGGTTTCAATCCTGTGTCTCCTCTTCAATCTCAACTTCACACTGGTTGCGTATTGGGATCTGTTCGTGGACACCTGGGGCACCGAGAGCTACATCGCGGCCCTTGCCGGCCCATTCATCGGCCTCGGGTGCGGCTACCTTCTCGTTTCCAGTCTCCGAGTCAAAGACGTGCGAATCAGACATGCGACCGAGGCGACCACGGCGGTACGCAACATCGGTCCGATGCTCCTGATGATGATTTATCCCTTTGCAGCCGACCCGCTGGTCACGGTCTCGATCACGATCCTCAACACGATCGGCATCACGATCGTTCTACTATTCGTCCTGATGTGGAGGCGCGCTGCTTCACCATCGGGCGATCTCGGACTCGTGGACGACCGACGCTGACACGCGCCGACGCTAGTCTCCCGCCACCCTGGACTACGTCGCCATCATCGGAGCGAGTGCAGCCGTCGTGAGCGCGCTGATCGGCGGCACCCTCCTCGTCCTGAACGAGCGTCGGAGACGACCGCTCCTGACGATCTCCTTCGTCGCGTATATAGGCGGGACGCTACGACCTCGGTCTACGGAATGACGGAGGCTCGATCGTCCGCGGCATTCAGGCTCAAGCACTCCTCGACGGCAACCCGCTCGCCGCAGTCGATCTTGTCGGGCCGTGGACAGTCAGCCCCGACAACGAGAAGTATGGGAGCTTTCAGATTCCCCGCGAAGCCTTCGGAGATCGCCCGGATCCGTCGCGACTATCCGCGCGCGTCAGCCGTCCGCGTCGCTTCAGACGAAAGAGCGTGGACGTGAAGTCCGGAGAGCGGAGCGCGACCCTACGCTGATCGGGCCGGGAGCGTGATCCCCCGTCTCCGGATACGCTGCCGCCGAATCCCCGCGCGGGAGGCGATCTCAGGACTCGGATCGGCGATCCGTGAAGGAGGACGGAAACGCAAGGGGCGACCGCCGAGGCTAACGGCGTCGCCCGAGACACCGAAGATCGGAGGTCTTCGATGCCCGACAACCGTACCCGTCCTCCCGCACCTGATCGCGACGAACTCTCCGACGCGAAGACTCGCCTGCGGGACGCGCTCGCGGAGTCCACCCAGAAGGCCAGGAGCGAAGGGATAGACGACGCGCTCCTTCTCGCCAACCGCGCAATCCGCGGCCTCCCGGAAGGGAGTCCGGAGCGGACGCGCGCGCTGGATGAATGGTGGAGCCTCCTCCACTCGATGGCTGACCATCCTGGAAGCGAGAACGACGAGCGATGATCGGTCCGTCTGATTGCGGGGGGAGAGCCTCCCCACCCCCCACGCTCCTCGTCCTCGACGCGACGGGGATGCGAGTCGGAGAGCTTGAGACGCCCGCGTGGGGAGACGTGGACGAGCGACGCGGACGCTGGCGGATCCGCTCGTCCGAGACGAAGACGCGCGCGGCGCGCTGGGTGACTCCTCCCGCGAACGTCTTCGCCGCCATCGTCGCGCTCTGTCCGCGGGACGACCGCGTTCCTAATCGTCCCGTCTTCGGAGGCTTCGGAGCGGACCGCTTCCGGACCGCGATCACGCGCGCCTGCACCGCCGCTGGAATCGCGTCCTTCTCACCGCACGATCTCCGTCACCGTCGCGTCTCCCTCCTTCACGCTCAGGGACTCCCCTGGGCGCGGATCGGGGAAGCCGTCGGACACACGGATCTCATGACGACCGCGCGGACGTATACGCACGTCCTCGCGGACGAGAAGGAACTCGATTACGCGAAGCTCCTCGCGTCCTGAGATCCGCGTCAGCGACGCGCGGACACGCTCAAGGACCGCTCCCCCAGCCGCTCCCCTAGAAGTCGAGAATCCCTCGATTTCCAGGGGTGTTCGAATCCCGTATGCGCCTCTCCCGCACACCTGGTTACGCGGAATCCGCATGGTTGAGCGAGCCAGGTGTGCCGGAGGCGCCAGGAAGGCGTGCCGCGTGCGTACCTCGGCGAACCGCCCGAACAGCCATCTAGGCAGTTCGCAGAGGGGCAGTACTGAGCCTCGCCGGGGCGCGGGCAAGGTAGTCCTATGGAGTCCTTGCGGCCCGTGTCCCGGCCGCCCACTCAGGCCCGAACGGCGTACACTCCCCGCCGGTGCGGACCGTCCTCAATCCGCTCGGGTTCCTCCTTGCCGGGCTGGCGATCGGCTACATCCTCGCCCGGCCTGTCAACCGCCTCACTCACCAGGACGGGCGGAACGAGATGGCCGTCGACTTTCCGCCAAGCTCTGAAGCTGAGAGACAATGGCGGCTGCGCGTCTCCGGGCTCGAGGGCACGTCCCGGACGGCCCTCTAGGAGGCTCGCAGACCGGATCCCGCGAGGTTCGGTCGCGCCGCTCTTCGCTGGCACGCCCGCTACTGCGGCGAGCTCCTCGACGTCGGGTTCGAGGAGGCACACGCAGTGCTCGCCTGGCTAGTCGGCCTGGCGGGCCGGCGGTCGAAAGCTGCAGCGGCCGCGCTGGCCGAGTTCGTCCGCCCGCGAGGGCTCGAGAGGGCTAGTGAGGCCCTGCCTCGGTGGGCGAGCTGAGCGTCGGTTCAGCTTCGCCTGCCGTCCCGGATTGCGGGGTCCCTTCCTCCGCCTGCTCGGCGGCCTCCGGGGGCGGGAACCGTGCATTCGCCGCGCTGGCTACCTCTTCGACCCGTGCTGCGATCTCACGGATGTCGTCAAGTAGCTGACCGCGCTCATGCTGGATGGTCTCGGTGTCGGCGTGGAGCTCGCGCATCCGTGCCTCCGCCTCCTCGCGCAGAGCAGCGACCTCTTCCCGTACGCGCTGAAGGTGCTCCGCAGCCTCCCTCCGCGCTTGCGCGACCGTTGCCTCCGCCTCGGCCTTTGAGCTGGCGATGCTTTCGGCCGCCTCGGCCTTCGCCTTGGCAACGGTGTCCTCTGCCTCGTGCTTCGCCCGGGCGGTACTGTCTTCCGCTTTCTGGCGTGCGGCGACGGTGATCTGTTCGGCCGTCTCCCCCACCCGCTCGAGGATGCCTTTCGTCTGTTCGCCAACCTGTTCGAGCGCCTGCTTGACCGCTGCCTCCGGCGAGCGGGTCACCTCGAGTTCCGCGACCAGGTCCTGGACGCGGCTCACATAGGCATCGACGGCCCCACGATCGTAACCGCGAACCGAAACGGGGAAGGAGACGTCGCCGATCTCCCTCGGAACGCTTCGGCGCTCGGTCGAGTCGCCGCCCTCCTCCGGCGAGGCGGGCGGCCCTCCGCTATCAGTCTGGGCCGGCTCAGGGGGCTCGCCACTGACCACGGCCCGAGTATGACCCGAAATCAGCGAGTCTGTCGGGCAGCTGGGGGCGACGGCTTAACTGGTCAAGCAGAGGAACCGCCGCGGGAGCCCGCACGGGGACCAGTGTGTGAGGCGGCCTCCTGAAGTCGCGCCGCGATGTCGCGGAGATCGTCGAGCAGGTCACGGCGCTCGCCCCAGATGGCATTCGTGTCGATGCGGAGCGCACGCATCCATGCCTCCGCCTCTTTGCGCAGGCTTGCGATCTCTTCCTCTGCACGCCGGAGCCGGTCTGCGGCCACGGTGCGCGAGTTGGCGAGAATCCTCTCCCCCTCGGTTATTGCCTTCGCGGAGTACTCGTCGGCCTCGGCTTTCGTGCGATCCGCCTCGTCGCTGGCGTTGACGACGATATCCACGGCTTCGGCCCTCGCCTTGGCGGTCATCTCTTCCGCTTCGCGCTGCGCTGCCTCCGTGATCTCCTCCGCCGTCTCGCGGGCCTGATCGAGGATGCCGCTCCTCTGTTCCTCAGTGCGCTCAAGCGCGTGTTGGACCGCGCTCTGCGGTGACTGTGTCGCCTCGAGCTCCGCGATCACGCGATTAACGCGAGTGACGTAGGCATCGACCGCCTGGCGGTCGTAGCCGCGAACCGCGACCGGGAAGGTGATACTGCGGATCTCCGCAGGAACGCGTCGGGGCTGACTCAAGCCTCGACCCTCCTTCGGCGAGTGCGATGCGTGTCTTGGTGGATTGTAGGCACACCCCAATCCTAGGCTCGCGCGGCTCGTAGAGTTGCAGCCCGGCCTCGTCCCGCATTCCGGAGCGCCGAGGCGCGGGCCGCAAGGACTCCCCAGGACTACCCTTCCCGCGCCCCGGCCAGCTCAGGCTAGTGGCTCCGAGGAGCGGCGCCAGGACGACATAGCGCCCAGTCGGGTCGGGTGCCGCCAAGACCACAGCAGCACCGGACCCGACTGAGGAGCTTCTTCGGAGGCTAGCTTGCCGCCTCGATCGCGCCGAACAGGCCGTGTTCCTCGTCGTCGATGCCGGCAGTGAACAGGAGGGTAGTCGGGTTGCCGGTTACGCCGTTGCCGAAGCGCAGCGCCCACAACCCCTCGATCTCGATCGGGCTACCGTCCTCGTGCCTGAGGCGCCCGAGGAATTTGCCAGTGCGTGGTTTGTAGGCATTGATGCGGCCGTCACCGAAGTTCCCGACCAGCAAGGCGCCGCTGAAGCGGCCGAACCCTGCTGGGGCGAGCACCAGACCCCACGGGGCGTTCAGCTGGCCCCGCCGGATCAAGCGGCGAAGCAGGTGACCGCTCGTGCTGTAGACGTCGACGAACCCCAGGCGCGGGCCGGCGACCTCGTCCTCGCGGTCGGCGTCCTGCTTGGCATAGGCGACGTACAGCAGGCCGCCGAGCTCCTGGATGTTGAAGGGCGCATAGCCGTGCGGGATCTTCCGGTCCGAGAAGCTGCCCGACAGGTGCACCAGGTTGAAGCTCGAGTCGAAGACGTCGATCTGCCCGCCGTGGAAGTCGGCCGCGTACAGGAAGGTGCCGGATCCTGTGCTGGCGATCGCCAGGCCCTTGTAGATCGCATCAGTCACGCTGGCGCCGATCTGCGCCTGCGTCGAGGGTGGCGGTGGGGGCACGCCCGGGTTCCAGCCGGTGACCAGTCCAGCCTCGGAATTGAAGAGGAACGGCGCTGGGCCGCTAGCGGCGCCGGAGTGGACGACGAACCCCGGTGTGCCGTTGAAGACCTGCCCGGTCGGGGCACCGCCGGGGATGCTCACAACGAGCCCGGCCTTCTGGATGGGGCTGCCGTTGACGAAGCCTGGGTAGATCGTGGCCTTGCCGGTGCCGTTGTTGGCCACCCATACGGGGGTCGTCGGGCCGGCGGCCAGACCCCAGGGGTTGACCAGGTCTGGATCGGTGAGCTGGGCCATGAAGGGCAGGTCGGAGACGAGGTTGGTCTGCCGAAAGGCATTGCCCGGATGGGCATTGCGCGGATGCGACCCGGCCACTGGCACCGCCAGCGCCAGGGAGAGCACTACCGCCGCCAGGCCGAGGGCCAGCGAAGACCGTAGCCGTGCGAGCCGGCGCGGGACGGGACGGGACGGCACTACTGCGTGAGGCATGCTGCCTCCTTCCAGACTCGGGTTCAATCGTTCACTAACCACTACGCAAGCAGGCCCCCGTCGGACTTCTCTCTCTCTGAATCCCGTATGCGCCTCTTACTCTCGGGGCTGTAACGCGAAGCCGGCGACGCTTCCCAGCGAGAGATCGCGCACACGCTCGATGACGAGTTCCTTCCTGCGCCGGAGGGAGTAGACGAGCCGTGCCTCCAGGCGGGCGTGGCCGAGGAGGTCCTTGAGCGTCAGGAGCAGAGACTGAGAGCGCCGAGAGCTGCGTCTAACCGCGTGGCCGGAGCACTTCGCACCCCACGGGCAGGTCGCGCCCGCGGTCGAAGTAGACCTTGTCCCAGCCGGCGCCCCCGTCCAGCTTGCGGTCGTGAAGCCGGTCGACCGCCCGCAGCACGTCGTTGCCCCCGCCGCCAGAGAAGGAGTCCGCTCGACGCCCTCCAACCAGGTGATCCTTACCCGGGCCTCCCCACATCGCGTCCCTGCCGTTTCCGCCGACCAGGACGTCAGCGGAGCCGGCGCCGCGCAGCTCCACGCTGCCTGCAAAACGCCCCCCGGCGCCGAAGCCCCCGGCTGCGGTGAGCCGGTCCCGCCCGCCACCGCCGACGAGCGAGACCATGATCGGAGACGGGTCGACGCTGACGTCGACGTCGTCGTCCGCGTTCAGCGCGATTCCGTGTGACCCGACGGCGAAGAGCGCGCCGGAGTCCGGGGCGAGCACGCGGATCACGTCCACGACGTCGTGGAGCTCCACTCGGACCTCGATCTCGGACTGCCCGGCTCCCTCGGGCGAGGCGCCGGGAGCGAGCTGTCCACCCCGGAGGTCGATCACGAGCGTCTCCCGGGTATCGGTCGCCCCGGTGACGACGATCTGGTCGGTGTTCGACGTGGTGGCGCCGGCGCAGTTCTCAGCCGGCGCGCCGAAGCGGATCGTGCCGCTCGCGACTCTGAGAGTCGCCTGCTTGCCCGGTGCGATCGTCGCCGTGACCACCCCGCCGGCAAATGCGCAGGCAGTGACCGGGTCGGGGTCCGGGGGAGGGGGCGGTGGCGGATCGAGCGGAAAGCGGTTCTCGACCGCGACCGGGGCAGGATCGAGGCCACGGTCGTAGGCGGCGCTGTCCACGCCAGGGCCTCCGTGTACCTGCAGGTCGGCGACGCCGTCATGCGCGTCGAGCACGTCGTTTCCGTAGCTGCCGGAGAAGATGTCGGGACCTGGCCCACCCGAGAGGGAATCGTCCCCGTCCGCGCCCCTCAGCGTGTCTCTCCCCCCGCCGCCGTTGATCACATCGTCCCCCGGGGAGCCGTGAATGAGGTCGGCGCCGTTGCCTCCGACCAGCAGGTCCCCGAAGTTGCTCCCGGTGAGGCGGTCGCCCAGGTTGCCGGCGCGCAGGGTCACGGGGCCCGGGAAGACCAGCCCAGAGCCGAAGCCTCCCCGTGCGGTGAGAAGGTGGGGCATCCCTCCGGCTGCGACGAGCTCGATCGAGGCGGGGAGGGGAGAGAAGGTGATGTCGACGTCGGAATCGGCGTTGAAGGACACGCCCCGGCTCCCTACCGCGAGTGGCTCTTCGCCCGGACTGCCGCGTACGACGACTTCGTCAGAGGCGTCGCCGAGGTCCACCAGGACCTCGACTTCGGAGCGCCCTACCACCTCGGGTGTGGCGCCCGGGCCGAGCAGACCATCGAACTGGTCGATGATCAGATGTTCGGTCGACCCGCCGGCGCCAACGACGTGAATCGAGTCCGTGTTCCCGGTGGTCGCAGCCCCGCACGGAGAGGGCGGTGCACCGAACTGGATCACGCCAGATCCCGTGACCTCGAGCGTGCCCACATCCCCCGCGCCGAGCGTGGCAGTCACGGTCTTCGCGCCCGCGTCGTACGTGCACGACGGGGCCGCGGCCGCGGGGGGGGTAAGGCCCACGGCGAGAACAATCACGGATAGCGTCACCGTGGCTTTGAGAGCACGAATTAGCAGCACTATTCAGAACCTAGAGTGTTGCCGTCAGATGGGCAAGAGGCATGTCAAATACCTAATCGTGAGTCCAGGTTCTCGCTCGCCTGGCACCCAGAGTCGGTGACCTTCCCCGCGATCCGGCACTTGAATCACTCAGGCGGAAAGATCAGGCGGAGCGCCTCCTGGCCGTTCGCCGGCGCTGTGATGGTCACTTCGCGATCCCGCGCAAAACCGTTCGTATGGGGGTGAGAACCGGCACAGTGCGGCTACTAGCCCGCGTCAGCGATCAGCCTGTCCGCTGCGCGGTGCGCCAGGGCTGCGATCGTGGTCGAGGGATTCGGGCCGACGGGCCCCGGCAGCATCGAACCGTCCGCGATCACGAGCCCGTCGTAGCCGAACACCCGCCCGTAGGAATCGACAACGCCCTCGCTCGGGTCTCTGCCCATGGGGCAGCCGCCGAGCGGGTGGACCGTCACGACGCGGCTGAGGTGCCACGGTGGGTTGTCCAGGAACTTCGCGCCCAGCGCGTCGGCCACCTGGCGCGACGTTCGACGCAGGTCGTCGAAGAACGGCGTCGAGCTGCGCTTGTTCCAATCGACGTCGAGATACCCGTCGTCCGTGAGCGTCATGTTGCCGTCGGGCGTGTCCCTTCCCATGGAGAACAGCGGCATCGACGTCGAGGACAGATCCGCAGGGGAGATGAACGCGGCGATCTCCCGCCCGATGTCGCTGCGGTGGTCTTTCCGCAGCCACACCCGCGCAAGCCGGATCCCGAGGCGAATGCCCTTGCGGATCAGGTTGAGCTGGTAGCTCACCTCCACGATCCAGTTGACGGTCTGCGGATGCCCGCCGTCCTGGATGTAGAACGCCCGGCCGGGGCCGCCCTCGGCCGCGTCCTTGACCCGGATCGTGCTCGTGATCACCGGTCCGTAGCCGGGGTCGACGATGCGCCGCTCTCCGTTCCGGCGAGCTTTTAGCGCCAGGGTGAGCAGGTCCCCGTTGCCGCAGAAGTGGGTTCCCAGCCGGCGGGAGAGGTGTGGGAACGCTCCTCGGTTCTTGAGCAGGAGATACGTCGTGCCGAACACTCCCGCGGAGAGCACGAGCCGGTCGGCGGTCAGCGTCCGGGTCGGGAGCGGCGCGCGGCGCGCCCTGCCCTCGGGGGCTTCCGCGTGGTCGACGTAGTCGACCGTGTAGCCGCCTCCATCGCGCGGCGCGAACGCCTTCACCTCGCAGCGCGTCCTGACCTCGGCGCCGTGCCGCAGCTTCGCGAGCGAGAGGTAGTTGAAGTCGAGCGTGTTCTTCGCGCCGTAGTTGCAGCCGACGTTGCACTCGCCGCAGAGCAGGCACGTCAGACGGGTGCGGCCGTGGAGGTTCTCCTCGCCGACGATGGGCTCGCCCAGGACCGGGCGGCCGTCCCCGGGGTCGAACGAAATGGCGAGCGGCGGCAGGAACCACTCGAGGCCGACCCGACGTGCTGCTTCCTCCAACGCCTTCGTCTTGTAGGTGCGGTCGTACGGCGCGCGGTCGTAGGGATACGGCGTCGCCTTCAGCATCTGCTCGTGCCGCTCGTAGTGCGGCTCGAGGTCGTCGTAGGTGACGGGCCAGAACTCGCCCTCCTCCTGCACGAACGTCGAGCGATCCTTGCGCAGGACGACGTTCGACCAGAGCAGCGATCCACCGCCGAGCCCGCTGGCGACGATGCCGCCGAGCCCTCGGAACGACCAGACGTCGAACAGCCCCTGCAAGCCCTCGCTCGGATCCCAGAAGTTGCGGCCCATCTCCCACGGGCTTCGGGGGAACGAGCCCGGCGGGTACGCCTTGCCGCGCTCGAGCAGGCAGACGTTCATGCCCGCCTCCGAGAGGCGATAGGTCATGACGGAACCGCCGAACCCCGAGCCGACGACGATGACGTCGAAGTGCCCTGCTGGCTCCTTCTCTGACGACGGCGCGTGCATCTGTCCCTAGTGGCGCTCCAGCATCGTGTCGCTGGGCGGCCTGCTGCTCAACTCGACGGTCGCGGCGCTGCCCGCTTCCAGTGCGCGCCCGGGCCAAGGGGCCCGGTCGCGTCCCGAACGCGGCCGATGCTGCCCCAGGCGCCGCCGAAGCCGAACCACGGCTGCTCCGTGACCGAGGCGAGACCGTTCCCGCGGTCCCACGTCCGCCAGCGCGGTCCCTTGCGATCGCCGACGTCGATGTAGCCGAAGTCCGGGGAGGGCAGCGAGGCGTGGCTTCCGATCCCGCAGTAGACGACCGGATGGGTCTCGTCGTCCTTTTCGACGCCGGCCCACTTCCTCGTCGTGTTGGTCGAATGGCGGTAGTAGATGACCGAGGACGGTGGCTTCCCCTCCGGATCCGCCTCGTCCAGGTACACCGTGACCCGCTCCCAGTCGCCTTCGTGGAGCACCTGGTCGTCGCGCATGAGGGCCCGCACTGCCTCGCCCGCCGCGCGGATACCCTGGAGGACGTCGGTTCCGAAGCCGCGCGTCGCGGGGGGCTCGACCGTCGCGGCCAGTTCGGGATACGCGCGGCGGAACTCCTCGAGGGTCGCCGCGGCGACGGCCGCTTGCACCTCGTCGGGCGCCTCCTCGGGCGGCTGACCGGCCGCGTCTCGTGATCTCACCCCTATCTGCTCGCCTGCCCGCAGGATTCCGAGCGGGGGCGCGCTTCCAGGGTAGAACAGCCAGTACGTGATCGCCTTGGCCCCCTCGTCGTGGTCGTAGCACACCGTCGCGCCCGTGTAGAGGGAGGAGTCGCGAGACGTGCTCTTGGCACCGCGGGCAGCGGCCTCGTCGCGAAGCGGGAGGAAGAACCCCTGCTCGACAGGGGGATCGCCAGCCCGGGAGCTGTTGTCGTCGAGCGGGCGCGTGAACGCGCTCGCCACGTACTTCCCGTGGCGATACGGATTCGAGCTCGCAGCACCGAGCCGTGCGGCGTCGAGGTCGGCTTTCGCGTCCGGGACGGCCTCCCCGTCGAGGTTCCGACCGGTCGCCCAGCGCAGCCGGCTCCGCTCGAGGAACCAGTCCACCGAGGAGGGCAGGAGCTTCTCGTCGCGGTGGAGTACGACGACCGGAGCGTACTTCTCGACGACGTCCGGGACGGCCATGTCCGGGGAGTGTATGCGCGACACGCCTAGCCTTCAAAGCCGAGGTCGGCGCCGGTGATCACAAGCTGGCCCGGCTCGAGCCCTCGGCGCGGCGTGAACGCCGCCCACATCGACCCGCGGGCATGGCGCTGGAAGATGTGCCGGACAAGGGCCCCGCGCGGGTGAACGAACGAGTTGGCCCTCAGCCCTTCGAGAAGTCGCGTCAGGCCTTCGCCGAAGGCGGGGACCCCGACGTTGACTGCGTCGGCGAACGCTTGCGCGGCCGCCTCTGGTCGCTTTCGAAAGGCCTCGAGCTCGCCCCGCAGGATGTGGGCGTCGCTCAGCCTCGGTGCAACCCCGGCAATGGCCGCGGTAAGGCTTTCGAGCTCAGGGTGCAGGCCGAGACGCAGCAGGACGTAGCCGGCGAGGCAGCCCGCAAAGGGATCCTTGGAGGCTCCGGCCGCGAGCTCCCGGGCGAGCTGCGTCGCCCCATCGAGCCGGCCGGCGAGGAGATACCGTTGCAGCTGCTCGACGGCTCGCAGCCTGTCCGGCGTTGACGACGCAGCGCGCCCGGCCAAGGGATGGAACTGGTACATGCGGATCCGATCCGGGTCGACCTGCGCAACGAGCACTGCAAGCCGACCGGGCAGGACCGGAAGAGCGACCACGGTCGCAAGCTCACCTTCGCCCTCGCGCTCGAACGACACCCAATGCGGCTCGGCCTGTTCGATGGGCTTGACAAGAGCGCCGACGGCGGCAGCCGGCCCCCTCACCGAGCGCCGGAGCTCCGCAGTCTCTTCAGGGATCGGATCGCCCGCGCGCCACACGCGAACGAGCATGCGATCGAGCGCCGCCGGATCGCCATTGCCGGCAACGGCGTACACGGCCACCCCTTGCTGATTCGTGCCCAGCAACGTCTGCGGAGCCTCCAGCCGGAGGCCGTCGAAGCCTCTCCTTCTGGTGAGTGCTGCGCCGACCCCTGCGGCGAGGATCGTCGAGGCCTGCGCCCAGCCAACCGGCTTGCCGCCTCTGACGGGAATGACGTATCCCTTCTGGGATCGGCCCCCGAGCGCCTTCGCCAGACCGATGACGTGGTCCGGCGGCGCCGGCGCCTTGAGCTCGACTAGCTCTCGGCGGCCCGCCCGGAGGACCACGAACTTCTCATCGCCTTCTCGTTCGGGACCAACGTGACGGATGCGAAAGAAGCCGGGTGAGACTCGAACCACGGCCGCTCGCGTCAGATCGACCACCTGCCCGGCCTCGTCTCGGATCTCGGCGATGCCGAGAGGGTCGAGCGAACGGATCTCGATCGTCCCCCTTGTCGCGCCACGAGCGGCACGAGCTCTCGCCCGCGGGCCGCCCTCCGGGAGCAGCTCGATCTCCTCGGCCAAGTCGTCGTACAGCTCGATCGGAGAGTCCAGACGCCCGGTGCGCTTGTCGGGAGTCGTTGCACGAACCGCATATGTCTTGGGCGGAAGCGTGAACTTGACGCATCTATCTGAGACCCCGTCTGCGCTCGCGACCACCTGGCCGACGGCGTCGAGCACCCTGACGTCGACGTGCTTGTAGGCCCGATCGGCCTTGAGCTCGAGCGTCAGCTCGAGCGTGGGAAACCGTCTGCGTGGAAAAGACGCCAAGAGCGCGTCGCGGTCGCGATCGACGACTCCGCGGCTGCCTGCGTCCTGCGGAATCTGCATGCCCGCCCGCTGGGCGGCGCTCCGCTTGTCCTTCCGCTGCTGCATCGTGTCGTGAACGTAGTTCGCGAGCCGCTCCCACCGAACCTCGTAGCAGTTCCGCTCCCAGGACCACGCTTTCGCCCGACCGGCGCCCTTGAGGCCGTCCATCAGCACTCTCGTAAACGCGCCTTGCGACTCGCCGGGGAACCCGACCTCTTCGGCCGGTCGCCCGGGGGAGGTGGCGTAGAGGATGAACTGCTGAACCGGGGACGCGCCCGGTTCGCGCTGCCGTGGGATCGGCCACCGCCCGGGCTCGAACTCACGCTCCCAGGGTCGATCGCGACAGGCGTCGATGAAGAAGAACTGGTCCCTGAACTGCGTCGTCTCGAAGAACTCTGTGAGCGATCGGACTGCAAGTGAGCGATCGAGGTGCTCCTCGTCGAAACCGGGCGTGACGAGCGCGCCTTCGTCCCGGCCGGCGAAGCGCGTGGTGAGCCCGTGGCCCGCAAAGTAGAAGTACAACGACTCGCCGCTTTCGCTGCTTGCGGCCAGCACTTCGGTGATTGCGTTGACGATGTTGTCTTTCGTCGGCGCTCGCTCGCCTTCGATCTCGCCCTCATCGTCGGCGCGCCGTCCCAGCAAGAGACGCACCTGCTCGCGAGGGACGTTTCCGCCGCTCTCGCTTGTGGCCCAGGCGTAGAACCTTTCCGCGTCGCCGACGGACGCGAAGAGTCGCCTGGCGTCGACCTGGTACTCATCGATGCCGATGACGATCGCCCAGTTCGCGGGCGCGGAGCTCGGGGACACGGGTTAGTCGCCGAGCACGGTGACGAGGTCGGTGACCGGCTCGACGGCCCCGGCCCCGAAGACGGTGACACGGTACACGCCTTCGCTCATGGGCCCGATCTCGGCCTCGTGCCAGCCGTCCTCGCGCTTGCTCAGCTGCTGGCGGGCGCTCTCCTCACGACTTTCGACGTCCTCGGCCACCACGACGAGGCCCTCGGCCAGATCCCTGTCGGGCTTCGCCCGAACCACGACGGGGTCGGCCGGGTCGTAGAGGTCGTCGACGTCCAGCGAGACGTCGATCATCGGGATCGCACCGCGGTATCTCCCCCAGTCGATCGTGTTGCCCGTGAGGACGCCCGTCATCTGCAGGAGGAGATGGTCGTCGTTCTGAAGCGAGCCGTGGACCTCGGCGGAGAAGGTGGCGCCCGAGTCGTCTTCGTATTCGAGCGGCGTCGCCGACGGCCGTGGCACCGTGCCGTCGCCGCCCGGGTCGTCGCCGGCGATCGTCCGCAGGAACTTGAGCCGGTCGCCGTCCCGCACGGCCGACTGCTTCGTCGGCTGATTGATGCCGGCGATCCGGCCGAACTCGTAGCGGCCGTCGAGGTAGGCCTGCTCCTTCCCGTGAGCCTCGACGGCGTCGGCGATCTCGCTGTGGAAGCCGAGCGCGGCAGTAGCCTTGGCGCGGTCCAGGTGGGGGATGTCGGCGGCGTCGACGCGTTTCAGGTGCCGGTCGCCCCCGTCGTAGCAGGGATACGTCGGAAGCAGCTGGTGGATCGACGTGAACGAGCGCGCCACCTCGGTCAGGTCGAAGAACTTGATCTTCAGACCGTTGCCCAGGGTGTCGAGCGCGTTCAGCGAGCCCCGGTGCGGAGTGCCGAACGTGACCAGCGACCGCGTCTCGCGCCACCCGTCGAGGCACTCGAGGAAGTAGCGCGAGATCAACCCGCCCATCGAGTGGCCGACGAGGACGAGCTTCGCGTCCTTCGCACCGCTCGAGGCGCGCCAGTTCTTGAGCCAGTCGTGGCTCTCCCGCTGCAACCGGTGCGCGGAGTGGCGGTTGTCCCGCCGCCAGTCGTACGGGAACGCGAAGAGGTTGCGTCCGGGGGTGACGTCGAACGTCTTCGCTATGTACTCCATCATCTTCGTATAGCCGTCGATCTTCCAGAACCCGGGGATCAGATGGACGTCCTGAATCACCTTCGGGGCCGTGATCCCGTCCCCGAGGTCGTCGACGCCGGGCGGGTCCTCCTCGAGCTTGATGTCCTGAATGCTGTTGCCGAAAGTGCGCAACGCGCTGAGCAGCGCGTTGCCGGAGATGTTCCAGACGTCGACGCCGTCCTTCTGGAGGACGCTCCCCATGATCCCGGGGAGGCAGACGACGATGTCGCGCATCTCCTTCCTCGGCACGAGACTTCCCTCCCCCCTAGTCAGCCGATCGTCAGCGGGTCCTGCTGCTCGAACGCATCGTTCGCCGAGCCGACCACCAGGTACTCCGGCTGTTGCGTCGCCGGCATCTGCGACCTGATCGCCTCGTGGAACGTGGAATAGCTCCCGGCCCACGCTCCGTCGTTCCACACCCCGAGGAGGTTCTCCGTGAAGAGCCCGTTGGCGAAGCCGTCGAGGGAGAGCTGGTCGTCCCGGCACCCGGAGATCAGGATCACGGTCGCCCCGATCCCACCGTCCTGCAACTGCTCACTGGCGGGTGTCGCTTTCTGGATGTCGTCGTAGGCCTTCTGGTGGCTCCGGTAGGTCGCCATCATCACGTCCTTCGGCATCGCCCGGTAACGCGGCGACTGCGCGTCGGCCGACTCTCTGGTGGCCACGACGTCGGGCACGTCGGCTTCGATGGCTTTGACCACGCTCCCGCTGTGGCAGCTGTCCGAGAGGACGAGAATACGCACTCCGGGATCGAACTTGGCCCACAACGCGTAGAGCTCGTCGTCGACGAGCTGGCGGTCGTACAGAAGCCACGTCTCGTCCGAGCTGTCCTCCTCCTCTCCGTTCGTGTCACGGACCTGCCCGCCGTGACCCGAGTAGGTGAGGAAGAAGAAGTCGCCGGCGTCCAGCTCGCCGGCGGCGCTCTCGATCTGCGCCGTGACGGCGGCGGCGGTCGCCGCCTCGGTCAGGAGCTGCGTGCGAGGCTCGAACCCGCGGCTCTCCGCGACCGCCATCATCGCGTCGGCGTCGAACTCGCAGGCGCTGAGCGCGCCGTCCCACTTGTCGTAGTGGGCAGGGTCGACCTTGTTCAGGCCAACGTGAAGGGAGATCCCGCGGGGTTTGGCACCTCGGTGTCGAGGCAACTTGGCAGCGAGCCTACGGCGGTCGTTTTCGTGTGTCAAGACGGGTGCTCGCGGGCGCGCCGGGTCGGGCGATCCACGCGAGGACGACGTTCAGCGCCGAGATGCCCGTCGCGAGCGCGGCCGAGCGCGCGGGAAGCTGCTTCGACAGCCCGGCTGCAGCCGCCGAGGCCGTGTCGGAGGCATGGATGAGCAGAGCCATGCGCTGCGCATGCCTCCTCACTTCCGGGTCGCGGCTCAGCAGGTCGACGCCGACCAGGACGGTGCGGATGCCGAACATGCGGGCGATGTGAACGGCAGAGCCGTCGCCGTCGGACTCCGTGCCGAGGCGTCGGGCGAATGCGCTGGGCGCCACGAGCGATGCGGTCCCGTTGAAGATCCGGATGCAGGCGAGCGTGACCCGGGCGTAGTCGCGACCGCTGAGCCCGTGCATGCGACGTCTCCTACGGCGACCCGGCGGCGGCCGGTTGCCACGGCGCGAACGGGTTGGCGACGCCCCGCAGGGCCGGCTCGAGCTCGGGGAAGTGCCGCAGGAGGACGCTGTGCATGGAGTTCGATTCGACCCAGTCGATTCCGGCCTTCGTGTAGACCTCGGGGCGGTAGTCGCGCGTGAAGAACCGGTCGCTCTTCAGCCGCCGGGACGCCATGAGCACGAACACGCGGAACGCCGTGTCGCTGAATCCGAATCCCTCGGGCTTGGGCTCGGCGTACATCCCGATCATGTGGTCGACGCGCTCGACGTCTCCGTAGACATCGCGCAGCTCCTCCGCCCATTCCGGGTTGTCGGTGAGCTCTTCGAACGAGCCGGCCGGCTTGAGGTGGAAGAGGCGGCGGAACTGGTTGTACCGCGGGACACCGCGCTCGCGCGTGCGCAGCACGTCGGTGGCAGCCAGGTCGATCTCGGTCCCGTCCGGCCGCTTGAAGTGCTGGAGCGTCCTCGGGAAGTTGTGAAGCTCGATCCTGCCCGGGTTGGCCTGTCCCAACGAGAAGAAGATGTCCGCCATCGACGTCTCCTCCAGCCGCGCACGCACGTCCCGGACGCCGAGGTCCTCGAACGAGTGCTCGCGGAGCACGGCGTTGTTCTGGTGCGCCCGGAAGACGTAGTCGTCGGGAATCAGGGGGTGCATCCGGTAGACCGAGACGAACTCCTCGGTGAGCGAGTACGGGACGCCGTGGTGATCGGTGGGCGAGCCGGGGATGCCGCGAAGGACGTCGTTGCTCGTACGCCGCCCGAAGCGCTTCACGAACCCCTCTCCGAGGATCCCGTACCAGTTCGCCCGCAGGGCGACGACCGTCGTCGGATGGGCGATGACCGCGGGCGTCCAGTCGACGGTATGGATCTTCGCGATCAGGGCTGCATTGACGAGCCGGGCCTTCTGGTACAGCGTCTCGTCGTCGAGATCGCGGTACTTCGCGTGGAGGTGGTCGCAGATCGCGTTGTGCTCGCGCATGAAGAGCGAGTGCAGGAGCGCGAGGCCGACCCAGAAGTTGCCGGCCACTCCGGAGAGGTCGATGTTCTTCTCCAGCTCGGCCGGCGGCAGTCCGTGCTGGTCGAGGTTGAACTTCCCGTGCTCACCCGAGCGGAGGGCTTGGGCGAACTTGGGGTCGCTCCCGTAGATCTGCGACGCGTCCCACCAATGCGAGTCGGCGGTGACGAACGTCGCCGGACCGCTCTGGTCCGGCGACGGATCCGGCCGCGTCCGCTGGATCGTCATCGGCTTGTGCGGCCAGTCGTCGTCGGCCTCGAGCGGGATCTCCCACGGCTCCTCGGCCGGGCTCTTCCCGTGGCTGAACCAGTCGTGGACCTCGAACTGGATCCAGGCCGCCGCGAGCACGTTCAGGGTCGTCGCCGGAGCGAACGTGTCGCGCGTCAGCAGCCGGCGGCTGACGAGGCGCGGGTTGGGCTCGAGCATCGCCTCGGGAGGCTCGCGGTACGTGTAGCGGAGCGGGACGTTGCGCCCGAAGCGGCCGCCGATGGTTCCCATCTGGGGGTCGGTCAGGTCGTTGAACATCCCGTCGAGCGTCCGGGCGCCGAGGTAGTTCGCGTGGTCCGAGGCCGGCGGGCTTCCGGCCTGGGACCGGCCGGTGTCGTAGAGGTTCTCGTGGCGGAGGCGATCGCGGAGGCCGACCAGGGTGGGGATGGCGAGCACCAAGGGAAGCTTGTCCCAGCCCACCCGCCGATCGGCCGCGGAGGCGGCGCGCTCGAGCAGCGTCGAAAACAGCGAACGGCCCATGCGGCGGCTCCGGAAGGACTCGTCTCTCCGCGGCTCGACGCTCCGAAACGACGGCTAGGAGCGCCTCCCCACGCCTGGTGCGCCCGATCTAAGCACCCGGTTCGAAGCAAGTCAACCTTGCCTGACGGAACGGCACCATGGTACGTTCGGCGCTGCCGTTTCGGTCGAAGGGGGCGTCGATGGCGCTCGTTGAGCAGGATCTGGTGAACATGTCGGCGGCCGAGCTCGACGAGCTCTTCCGCCACAGTCCGGCAGGCGAGATCCCGGACGGTGAGGCAAACGGACAGATCCTCATCGGGACGGAGAACGAGACTCTCTCCGACACCGCGGCCCAGGTCGCCCACTTCGTCGCCTGGCAGGGCAAGGTGTTCGACCGGGAGAAGGGCCTGCTCGTGAACAAGGTCGGCCCGTTCGGCACGGAGCTGGTCCGCGCGAAGGTCTACAAGCAGTCCAGCTGGTTCGACGGGAACGAGACCATCGTCCTCGACTACTCGGACACCTCCGTCGTCGCGCGCTGGATCCGCGACGAGATCCGGGAGGTCGCGCCCCACCTCTACCTGGGGCTCGTCTTCTGGGACGACGACAAGATCCTTCACTTCTCGCTCAAGTTCCCGGAGTGACCCGAGCGGAACGGCGCGGATGCCGTACCAAGATGCCCTGACCATCGTTGCGCCCGTCCGCGCGGGCGCCGTCGACGATCTCAAGAGCCTCCTCGCGACGATGGGCGACGGCGTGGCCAACGGCGCCGTCCTCGATTTCGCCGAGCTCTCGGGCGTTCACTTCGCGCGGCTGATCGTGGTCGACGCCGACCACGACAGCTCGGGCGCGCCGCTGCCGGCGAGCCTGCTCCTCCTCGCGGACCTCGACGTCAACAAGGACGCGCACCTGGTCGAGCTCGCCGAGATCGCCGGCGAGGGCATCGATCGCCTCTTCGGTCACTGCGAGGGCTATCCGGCGAGCGGTACGAGCACGCCGCGCGACCGCCTCGACTACCTGCTTCGCCACGTCGTGAAGGAGAGCGCGACGTACGTCAACACGACCGGCCGCACCGCGCGCCAGATTCGGCAGGAATCCGAGCTTCGCGACGCGATCGAGACGTTCCTCGACACGAGCGCCCCCGGCTCGTCCAGTCTCGATCCCGGCGAGGTCCTCAGGAGGGTGACCGAGCTGGTTCGGCGTGAGCCCTCGCTCGCATGGGCCCAGGAGGCGGCCGAGCGCCCCGCGGCCGGCGCGCGCCTCCGCGAGCTCGGGCACGGGATCGTGATCCCGCTCTTGCTCCTCCCGGTCCTGCCGCTCGCGCTCCTGGCCGCGCCGATCTACCTCGTCATCCTTCGCAGGCACGAGCGGCGGGACCCGGCGCCGCACGTCAAGCCGTCCGAGGAGCTCGTCCACGACCTCGCAGCCCTCGAGGACCACCTCATCCAGAACCCGTTTACCGCGCTGGGGCACGTAAAGCCGGCCCGATTTCGGCGCCTGAACCTGGTCGTCATCCTCTTCCTCCTCGACTACGCGACGCGCCACGTCTTCAACCGGGGAAACCTGGCCGGCGTGAAGACGATCCACTTCGCGCGCTGGGTCTTCCTGGACGACGGGCGGCGCATGCTCTTTGCGAGCAACTACGACGGCAGCCTCGAGAGCTACATGGACGACTTCATCGACAAGGTGTCCTGGGGCCTCAACCTCGTCTTCAGCAACGGCGTCGGCTACCCGAAGACCAGCTGGCTCGTGTTCGGCGGAGCCCGGGACGAGCTCGCGTTCAAGGACTACCTGCGTCTCCATCAGGTGCCGACCCGCGTCTGGTACTCGGCCTACGGCAATCTGACGGCGCTCAACGTCGCCCAGAACGAACGGATCCGGTCGATCTTCTCGGGCAAGCCGAACCGCGACGCCGAGCGTGACTGGGTGCAGCTCCTCTGATGCCTCCGCCGACGCTCGATCTCCACGACATCCAAGGGCTGGTCGCCCGCGGCTACGGCGACCTCAAGGCGGCCGTCTTCCTGCTCCTGGGGATCGGGAGCTCCGACGCAGCCCGAGCGTGGGTTCGAGACACGGTCCCGGCGGTCACCCACGGGGACACCCGGCCTGCCGAGCGCGCGGTCAACCTCGCCTTCACGAGCTCGGGCCTCGAACGGCTCGGGCTGACAGCGGAGACGCTGGCGATGTTCTCGAACGAGTTCGTCACCGGAATGACGACGCCTCATCGCACGCGGATCCTCGGCGATCTCGACGACAACGCGCCGTCCCGCTGGGAGTGGGGTGGCCCGAGCTCGCCGCAGATCGACGCCGCCTTGCTCCTGTACGCGCGAGACGGCGCGGACCTCAGAGCGCTCGAGGACGAGCAGACGCGGATCCTCGAGCAGAGCGGCCTGAGCGTGCTGCAGCGGCTCGGAACCTCAGATCTCGACGGCTTCGAGCCGTTCGGGTTCCGCGACGGGGTCTCGCAACCGTTCGTGGAGGGGCTTTCGAAAACCGGACCACCCGAGACGACAGTCCAAGCCGGCGAGTTTCTGCTCGGCTACCTCAACGAGTACGGTCTCTACACGGACCGGCCGCTCCTCGACCCTTCCGCGGACCCGGACAACGCGCTCCCGCGCGACGCCGCCGGATCCGGACGCGCCGATCTGGGCCGAAACGGCAGCTACCTCGTCTTCCGCCAGCTGCGCCAGGACGTCGGCGGGTTCTGGCGCTTCGTCGACGCGGCAACGCGACGCACCGACGGGAGCAGCGATCCGAACGCGCGGCTGCGGCTGGCGGCGAAGATGGTCGGACGCTGGCCGAGCGGCGCACCGCTCACGCTCGCCCCTGACGCGGACGATCATCGCCTCGCCGGTGCGAACGACTTCGCGTATCACGAACGCGACCGTCGCGGAACGCGCTGCCCCATCGGCTCGCACGTCCGCCGATCGAACCCACGCGACTCGCTCGACCCGAGGCCGGGCAGCGCAAGGTCGTTCGAGATCAATCGGCGTCATCGCATTCTTCGACGCGGTCGCGAGTACGGCCCGCCGCTACCGATCGACCAGGCGGTGGCCGGCGGCGACTCGGAGGATCGTGGCCTCCACTTCATCTGCCTGAACGCCAACATCGCGAGGCAATTCGAGTTCATCCAGCACACGTGGCTGAACAACCCCAAGTTCGACGGCCTCTACGACGACGCAGACCCGCTCGTCTCGCCGTCGGCACCGCACGGGGGGACGTTCACGATCCCGACCGACGGCGTCCGCAGGCGAGTGGCGGACGTACCCCGGTTCGTCTCCGTCAAGGGCGGTGCCTACTTTTTCCTCCCCGGCCTCGCTGCGCTGCGCTATCTGACGGAATCAAGGTGAGCCGGGAAACACCTCGTCGCCGGTCGGCTCGTAGTGCTCGACGGCGTTCATCTTCTGACGGAGGCGGGCCAGCTCGCTGTACATCCGTTTCCGAGCCCGGCTCTGGTTCCCCAGCGGGCGGTGCTCAGGGATGCAGTGCCATGGGTTGTACGAGAGCGCCCTGGCGAACTCCAGCTGCTCGGGCGAGTCGAACGTCTGCTTTGGAATTCTGAGCACGGCCGCCGGCACGCGCGGCGAGAGCTTCGTCGGCCACAAGACCGCGTTGTTTTCCACGGGCATCAGGAACGGATCCGTCTGCAGCTGGAGCAGGACGTCGAATTCGACGTCCTGCTTCGCGAGCGTGGCCACCATCGCGTCGCGGAGATAGTTGTCCGGGGGGCGACGAGGAAGCCGTGGCACCCGGGTTCTGGTCTTGAGCCTGGAGCGAAACGCGTACTGCATCGCCTTCCCTTCTCCGAGCAGGTAGGGAACGCAGCTGAAATATTCGCTCTCCAACGGGCTGGTCTGGGTCTTCGTCCACAGCAGCTGCATGATCGAATCGAGGATGTGTGAATCGCGGAACCTGAGGAAGTAGAAGACCGAAGCGTTCTTGTAGCTCCAGTGCTGCAACTGAGCGTTGGCCTTCGTGTCCGGCGTCACGAAGGTCGGCGTAGAGACACCAAGGAGGTCTTGCGTGGAACGCTCGTCGTCCAGGAGCTTCGGGCCGGGTACCCCCATGAGCTTGACGCTGATGCTCATGAAGCCGACATCGTCGATGTCCGGCGTTATGTACGGCCCAGGCCCGGAAAAGCGCACCCACGCCGGATAGCTGTTCGGCTGAGCGAAGATGCCGCGGCGCATGTGCTCCGGCAGGTCGTCGCGCACGACGAACTCGGCGCGCACGATGCCGTGCGTCTTCGTGTTTCCTCCCCGCTCGAAGTATCCGGGGTTCCAAAGTCTCCGCATCTGCGCGGTGAAAGTGCGGATGATGTCGTCGAGGTGGGCCTCTTCGTCCGGCTGAGCCCTTTCCTCGGCGAGCTCGAAGCCTTCGTCTTCGCGCCGCTTGTTGATGAGCGCCGTGACCAGCCTGGCAACCGGTTCTCGAAAGACCGCGTCGAAGGCCGGGCGGAAGAAGGGATCGACACGGCGCTCGACGTGGACCATGGCCACGAGCGCGCCGCTGATCCAGTTGAGCACGGCGTTTCCGGTGTCGGCGGGCGGCAGGCCGAAGCCCACACCAGGGTCGGAACGCTGTTGTGTCGGCTTGCCCATACCTCCCCGAGGTCGCGCGCCCCAACTGCGCGTCCCGAGATGGTATTGCCATCGGTGTTCCCCCGTCTACGGCGGCAGGCGTCGGGCGGCTACGCGGCGAAGCGGAAGAGCTCGACGAAACGAGGCAGCTCGGCGGGGTTGCCGTCCGCGACCGTCAGCGTCGTGGCGTCGAGCCGACCGGAGAGGACGCCCACGAGCGCGTCGTCGTCGGCCTCGAGCACGAGATCGACCTCGTCGCCGCCCCCGGGCTCGACTTCGAGGGTCCCGTCCCGCACCGTGAGCCGGAACGACCCCTCCCGGAGGCGGACCTCATAGGCGCACGCGACCCCGGCGGCTGCGTCCGGGTGGAAGAACGCCTTCAGCGCGAGCGCGAGCCAGTGGGAGCGAAGGGCCAGGTTCGGCCCGCGTTCGCCGAGCGACGCCGCGCCCCAGCGGCCGAGGGCCGCGACCGCCGGTTCGAGGGCCCGACCGTAACCCGTCAGCTCGTAGACGGCGGAGGCAGCCGGCGGCGGCAACACGTTTCGCTCCACGACTCCCGCCCGCTCCAGCCCGCGAAGCCGCGTGGCGAGCACGTTGGTGCTCACCCCCGGAAGCCCGTCGAGGAGGTCGGTGAAGCGCTTCGGGCCGAGCAGCAGCTCCCGGACGACGAGCAGCGCCCAGCGCTCGCCGACGAGGTCAAGCGCATGGGCCAGGCCGCAGTACTGGCCGTACGTCCGGCCGACACCGCTTTCGGCCTTCGTGCTCACCACTTCGTAATCAGAATTCGACACTTGCGTTTCCGAAGTATGCCGTCTAGCGTGGCCGCGAAAGCAACGGAAGGAGAACGGGGAGATGAGCACCGTCGAAACCGCGGTCGGCCGCTTCGTGTGGCACGACCACATGTCCGGCGACCCGGACGCAGCGCGCCGCTTCTACGGCGACCTGCTGGGGTGGGAGTTCGAGGTCTGGAAAGCAGGCGAGTGGGACTACCCGATGATCAAGGTCAACGACACGACGCACGGCGGCTTCGGGCCCGCCCAGGGCGGCGCGCCATCGCACTGGCTCGGCCACGTGCTCGTCGACGACGTCGACGCGGCGGCGACCCGCGTGGAGGCCGCCGGCGGGCGCGTCGTCGCGCCGGCGATGGACATCCCCGACGTCGGCCGTATGGTCGTCATCGCCGATCCACAAGGCGCCGTCGTCTCGCTCTACACCTCGGCCGGCGAGCCGCAGCCCTCCGAAGGCGTGTTCGTCTGGGACGAGCTCTTGACGACGGACGTCGAGGACGCCAAGCGCTTCTACGGCGAAGTCGTCGGCTGGGAGGCCCACGAGATGGACATGGGGCCGAGCGGCTCCTACACGCTCTTCAACTCCGGCGGCGCCGATCGGGCCGGTTGCATGACCATGCCCCCGAGTGCGGAGGGAGCCCCGCCGGCCTGGCTGACCTATCTCGGCACCGACGACGTCGATGCGACGGCCGAGAAGGCCGAGAGCCTGGGCGCGACCATCATGATGGCGGCCTTCGACGTGCCCACCGTCGGGCGCCTTGCGGTGATCGCCGATCCGACGGGCGCGATCGTCGGGCTCTACAAGCCGGCCGAGCGGTAAGCACCTAGCAGTCAGCACTCCAGGGCGGAGCGGGGAGCGCGGCCCCGCTCCGCTCGACCGCCCACGCCGGTATTCTCCACATCGACACATGGGCGGAACATTCGCGTATCTGGACCCGGGCTCCGGCTCGATGCTCCTTCAGGCGCTCGTCGGCGGCGTCGCCGCGGTCGCGGTGGCGAGCAAGTTCTACTGGCGCCGGTTCCTGATCTTCCTCGGCATCCGGAAGAAGGACGACTCGTAGCGGACGCCGGGCCCCGGGTCGAGCGCAGCTCTTTCCGCGACCCGGACAGCCACGTCTTCTACGCCGGAGGCGAGGTTCTCCGCGCGCTCTCGGAGCGCGGCCTGGCCGACTGGGAAGCGCTCGCCGCCACGAGGCTCTTCGCAGAGAAGGTCGCCGAGGGCTCGCTGGTGGCCACCGAGCGGGTCGCGGCGCCGAACGGGTTGCCCGCCGAGCTCGACCGCACCGGCGTCGCCGCCGTCCTGCGCCACGAGCGCGTGCCGGTCATCTCGTACCCGTACGAATGGCCGTTCGGGATGCTCAAGGACGCGGCCTTGCTCGAGCTCGACCTGCTCCTCGGCGCGCTCGACGAGGGGCTCGTGCTCAAGGACGCCTCGCCCTACAACGTCCAGTGGCGCGGCGCGAAACCGGTGTTCGTAGACGTCGGCTCCTTCGAGCGGCTCCGCGAGGGCGAGCCCTGGGCGGGCTATCGCCAGTTCTGCACCCTCGTCCTCTATCCCCTTCTCCTCCAGGCCTACAAGGGCGTCCCCTTCCAGCCCTGGCTCCGCGGTTCCCTGGAGGGGATCGAGCCCGCCGAGATGCGCGCCCTCCTCGGGTTTCGCGACCGCTTCCGCCGCGGTGTGCTGACGAACGTCGTCCTCCACGCCAAGCTCGAGGGACGCTACGCGGACCGCGACGTGAAGACCGACCTGAAGAAGGCCGGGTTCCACGCGGAGCTGATCCGTGCCAACGCTCGGAAGCTCCGGAAGCTCGTGCAGAGGCTCGAGTGGGATCCGGGCCGGACCGCGTGGTCGGGCTACGGCGAGGCGAACCCCTACGACGAGGCCGACGCCGCCGCCAAGGAGGCTTTCGTCCGCGACGCTGCGGGAACGCGCCGGCGCAGGCTCATCTGGGATCTCGGCTGCAACGACGGCCGCTACACCCGCCTCGCCGCGCGCGACGCCGAGTACACCGTGGCCGTGGACGCCGACGCGGCCGTGGTCGAGGCGCTCTACCGTGCTCTCCGCAGCGAGGGCTCGCAGACGATCCTCCCGCTGGTCGGCAACGTGGCCGACCCCTCCCCCGGCCTCGGCTGGCGCGGCGCGGAACGCAGCCCGCTCCCCGAGCGCGGCAGACCCGACCTGACGCTCTGCCTCGCGCTCGTCCACCATGTCGCGCTGACGAGCAACGTCCCGGTGCGCGCCTTCCTCGACTGGCTCGCCGAGCTCGCAACCGAGCTCGTGATCGAGTTTCCCACGCGCGAGGACCCGATGGTGCAGCGGCTGCTCGCCCGCAAGGGCCCGGAGGCGAACCCGGACTACGACACCGAGGTCTTCGAACGGGCGCTGGCCGAGCGCTGGCGCGTCGAGCGCCGCGAGGCGCTGCCCTCGGGAACCCGCATCCTCTACCGTGCCGCTCCGGCCGCCTGACCCTCCGGGGTCGTTCCGGGCCGCGGGCCTCCACCTGGCCGGGCTCTCAGCGCTGGCCGTCGCCCAGCCGCTCTTCGACCTGCTCTCGAGCAACGTCGAGTTCTTCGCCGTGCGCGGCTCGACCCGCTGGGACGTCGTCCTCTTCGCCGTCGGGCTCGTCGTCCTGCCGCCGCTCATCCTCCTCGGGCTGGAGGCGCTGGCAGGGCTCGCGCACGCGCGGGCGGCGACCGTGCTCCACCTCGCCTTCGTTGCCTCCCTGGTCGCGCTCCTCTTCCTCCAGGCGCTGCGAGGGCTCGATGTCGCCGCCTCCTTGCTCCTCGCCCTCGCCGCCCTGATCGGCGCCGGCGCGGCCGTCCTCTACGCGCGGGCGAGGCCTGCGCGCATGCTCCTCTCGGTCGTCGGCGCGGCACCGCTCCTCTTCCTGGTCCTCTTTCTGTTCTTCTCGCCGGCCTCGCGACTCCTGGCGAGCACGCCCGAGCCCCAGCTCGCCCAGGCGCCCTCCGGGGCGCCGGTGGTGATGGTCGTCCTCGACGAGTTCCCGGTCGTGTCGCTCATGCGCGCCGACGAGAAGATCGACGCCGTCCGCTACCCCAACTTCGCCCGGCTGGCGGACGACGCCACCTGGTACCGGAACACGACGACGGTGCACGAATGGACGACGGGAGCCGTCCCGGCGATCCTGACCGGCCGGCACCCCGAGGGCCTCCCGCTCTTCCTCGACCACCCCGACAACCTCTTCACGCTTCTCGGCGGCACCTACGACCTGAACGTCTTCGAGTCACAGACCCACCTCTGCCCGCCCGAGCTCTGCGATCCCGATCGGGAGCCGCTCCCCGAGCGCGTCGGCTCCCTGCTCTCCGACCTCTCGATCGTCTACGGCCACCTCGTGCTCCCCGAGGATCTCGCGGACGAGCTGCCCTCGATCTCGACCGCCTGGCGCGACTTCGGCGGCGGGAACGGCCCGCAGGCGTTGCTGCAGGAAGGCCCCTCCCAGCCCGGGCAGCGCCCGGCCGCCTACACCGAGCGCGATGCCGAGGTGCAGGAGTTCGTCGACTCACTCGAGCCCTCGAGGCGGCCGACGCTGTCGTTCCTGCACGTCCTTCTCCCTCACCATCCCTGGGAGTACCTGCCGGACGGGAAGATCTACGCGTCCGACCTCGGCTTCCAGCCGGGCCTCGTGAACGAGGGCTGGACGGGCGACCCCGAGCTGGCGATCCAGGCGCAGCAGCGGCATCTGCTCCAGGTCGGCTACACCGACCTCGCCCTGGGGCGCATCCTCGACAAGCTCGAGAAGACCGGGCTCTACGACGAGTCGCTGGTCGTCGTCGTGGCCGACCACGGGGTCAGCTTCCGTCCGCACGGCGAGCGGAGACGCGTCGAGGAGGGGAACATGGAGGAGATCGTCTTCGTCCCCCTCTTCGTGAAGCCGCCGGGGCAGACGGAGGGACGGATCGTCGACGAGCACGCGCGGACGATCGACATCCTCCCCACCATCGCAGACGTCCTCGGCGTCGAGGTCCCCTGGGAGACGGACGGGCGGTCGCTGCTCGGCGACGGTCCCCCTGACCCCGGGGTCAGGGTGAACACGTCGTCGGGCGAGGTCGTCGTCGGCGAGGACGGCGACCTCCTCGAGCGGCGAAAGGACGTCCTCGCCCGGCAGATCGAGCTTTTCGGCGAAGGGGACGACCGGCCGGGCCTCTTCGGAATCGGGCCGCGTCCCGACCTCCTCGACCGGCCGGTGAACGGCACGGCGGCGGCCTCCGGCGGCGGCCCGACGTTCGAGAGCTACGGGGAGACCGACTACGACCCCGCCTCCGCGTTCGCGCCGGTGCGGGTGTACGGGCGGATCGACGGAGCGCCTCCCGGACAGGACATCGCCATTGCCGTGAACGGCCGGGTCGTCGCCGTGACGCGGAGCTTCGAGCACGACGGCGACACGCTCATCTCCGCAGTCACCCCCGAGGATGCTTACCGGCCGGGCGAGAACAGCGTGCGCGTCTACCTCGTCCGGGGATCGGGTGACGGCACCGTGCTCACGGAGCTTCCTCCGCCCTCCTGACCCCGACCCCAGCCGCCGGCCGCCACCAGCACCTGACGCCTGGGGGGCGCCGGCCGCCAGGGCCGGCGCTATCTTCAACCCATGGACGACGTACGCGCGTTTCTCGACGCCTCCGAGGCCTTCTTCAAGGCGTTCGCGGCGGTCGCGTGGGGCGCGCTGCTCCTCGCGGTCGCGTTCCAACTGCTGCGCCTGCTCATGCGCGTGCGCGCGTGGCAGAACATCCTGCAGGCGGCGTACCCGGAGACCAAGGTGCGCTACTGGAGCACCTTCGGCGCCTACATGGCCGGCGTCGGCGTGAACGCGATCGTGCCGGCCCGCGGCGGCGACGTCGTCAAGCTCTACATCGCGAAGCACCGGATCGAAGGGGCGAGCTACCCGACGCTCGCCTCGAGCCTGGTCGTCGAGACGCTCTTCGACTTCGTCGTCGCCGGCGTGCTCTTCCTCGTCGCGATCCAGATGGGGCTCCTCCCCGGCGTCCCCGACCTGCCGCGGCTCCCCGCGTTCGACTGGACGTTCGTCGTCGAGCACCCCCGGATCGCCGTCTTCATCTGGTGCATCCTCCTCGGGGGCGTGATCGTCCTGATCGGCTGGGCCTCGCGCCACGTGACCGCCTTCAGGCAGAAGCTGGTGCTCGGCTTCGCCATCCTGCACGACTGGCACGTCTACGTCCGCGAGGTCGTCTCCTGGCAGGCGGGGAGCTGGCTCGCGCGCGTGGGCGCGACCTTCTTCTTCCTCCGCGCCTTCCACGTCGACGCGACGGCGGAGACGACCCTCGCCGTGCTCGTCGTCGGCGGCCTTTCGACCCTGCTCCCCTTCACGCCCGGCGGCGCGGGGACGCAGCAGGCGATCCTCGTCTTCGCGCTCTCGGGCGCTGCGGCGAGCTCGACGATCCTCGCCTTCAGCTTCGGCCAGCAGCTCGTGACCACGATTGTGTACGTGACCATCGGCTTCGGCGCGATCATGCTCATGCTCGGGACGCTGCGCTGGCGCCGCCACGTGCAGCAAGACCAGGAGGAGATGAAGGGAAACGGCAAGGTCGACCCGTCGCTCCCGCCTCCCATCGCAGCCGATCGCGACCGCGTATGATGCTCTCCGGATGGAGCGGACGGTTCGGAGGAGTGAGCCGGGGGGCTATGCGGAGGCCGTCTCGGATCTCTGGGAGCGTGTAGGCGCAGCCCTCGTACGGCTCGAGCGCGTGGCCGAGTCGCCTGCCGAGGGAGTCGCGGACGGGTTCCTCGACGAGCTGCCACAGCTCCAGTACGGCCTGCACGCGGGCGCCGAGCTCGCGGTGGGGATCGAGCCGCCGCCCGGCGCCGAGGCGCTGCATGCCGAGCTCATCTCCGCGCTCAGCGAGGCCCGCGACATCACCGCGGAAGTCGGCTTCGCCCTGGAGGCGGGAGACGTCGAGCTGGTCGAGCCGCTCCTCCCGGAGTGGCGCGGCGCGCTTTTCCGCGTCCGGCTCGCCCGGCTGCGCGCCCTCGAGAGCACGACCGTGCCCATCGGCTCCGACGGGGACGCCGAGCCGGCCCCACGCAGGCGCCAGCGGGAGCGCCCGCCGCTCTCGGCGCTGGTGGCGACGGGGCTCGTGATCAGCGGCGCGTTCCTCTTCACGGCCGGGGCCGTGCTCGCCGCCTGGCCCGTCTGGGCCGCGGGGCTGGCCCTCTTCGCGGGCGGCTTCGTCCTCTACCGGTAGCCGTCGAGCCGGGCCAGCGACTCCTCGCGGCCGAGCAGCTCGAGGCTCTCGAAGAGCCCCGGCGAGATCCTCGAACCGGTCACCGCCGCCCTGATCGGCCCGAAGGCTTCGCGCGGCTTCAAGCCCAGCCGCTCCGCCAGACCTCGCAGCGCGCCCTCGATGGGCTCGGCCGTGAAGGGCTCGACGCCGGCGAGCGTCTCGCGCGCCTCGGCCAGCACGGGCCCGGCTCCTTCCAGCAGCTCCGCCGGCGGCTCCACCCGGCGGAAGAAGAAGCCGGCGAACTCCGGGTACTCCTCCAGGCGCGAGATCTTCTCCTGGACGAGCGGCGCCGAGGCGCGAATCGTTTCCTCGTCCCCCTCGAACCCGCGCTCGCGCAGGTAGTCGACGAGCGCGTCGGCGAACTCGTCCGGCGCCAGCTCGCGCAGGTAGACGCCGTTCATCCAGTCGAGCTTCGCGTAGTCGAACGTCGCCGGGCTCGAGCCGACGCGGTCGAGCGAGAAGCGCTCGACGAGCTCGTCGCGCGACATGATCGTCGTCTTGTCGTCGTAGCTCCAGCCGAGGAGCGCGAGGTAGTTCATGAGGGCGGGCGCGACGTAGCCCATGTCGCGGAACTCCTCCACGGAGACCGCGCCGTGGCGCTTCGAGAGCTTCTTCCCGTCTGTCCCGAAGACGTTGGGGACGTGCGCGTAGACGGGCAGCTCGCGCCCGAGCGCCTCGAGGATCCGGATCTGCTTGGGCGTGTTCGGGACGTGGTCCTCACCGCGGATCACGTGCGTGATCGTGGAATCTGCGTCGTCCAGGGCCGCGGCGAGGTTGTAGGTCGGACGCCCGTCGGAGCGAAGCAGCACGAGGTCCTCGAGCTTCTCGTTCGGGTACTCGATCCGGCCCTTGATCGCGTCCTCCCAGGCCGTCGAGCCCTCGTCCGGCATGCGGAAGCGGATGGCGCCCTCGTCCTCGTAGGCGTGCCCCTCGGCGAGGAGCTGCCGCGCAGCCGCTTCGTGGCGCGGACGCGAGTCGAGCTGGAACTCGACCTTCCCGTCCCAGTCGAGCCCGAGCCACCGGAGCGAGCGCTGGATCTGCTCGACCGACTCCTCGACCTCCCGGCTCGTGTCCGTGTTCTCGATGCGGAGCAGGAGCTCGCCGCCCGCGTGGCGGGCGAAGAGCCAGTTGAAGAGCGCAGTGCGGACGCCCCCGATGTGGAGGAAGCCGGTCGGGCTGGGCGCGAAACGGACGCGGACGGACACCCGGTTATCGTACTCGCGTGCAAAGTAGGCCCGGCCTCTCTATCCATGCGGGATTTAAGGGCTGCACGCCACGCTGTGGGCTCGTGGATGGGCCAGGCTGCTAGGTCGCTGCTCTTGACCACCTGCGCTGGTTGGGAGCCGGCATCCCGGCGACACCGTGATCGCGGGAACGACCGCCTAGCGGGCGGTTGCGGTTGAAGCCGGGCGGTTTGCGGAGTAGCGTCGCGCATTCAATGGTGACCCGCGCACTCGACTTCCAGAAGCTGCTCGACCGCTCGTCGGCTCGCCCGACGGCGAGCGACTGGGCAGGCGTGCTCGCGGGCCTGCCGCTCTTCGCGCGCATCAGCAAGCGTCGCCTGCGGAAGATCGCGTCCCTGGCGCAGATCCAGGAGTTCTCGCCGGGCGCCATCGTCGTCGAGGTCGGCCAGCCCTCGAACGCCTTCTACCTGATCCTCGGCGGCCGTGCGAAGGTCGTCGGGAAGTCTCGCCGGACACTGGGGACAGGCGACTACTTCGGCGAAATGGGGTTGATCGACGGCGAGCCGCGCTCTGCAACGATCGTCGCCGATGGCGAACTCCAAGCGATGAAGCTCCCCCGCCGCCCGTTTCTCAAGCTCCTCAACCAGGAGCCCCAGATCGCAACGGCGATGATGGCCGAGCTCGCAGCGCGAATCCGACGTCTCGAAAGGCGCTCCACTCTCTGAGCGAGCATGCCGGCGTCCACGCCAAGGCTCTCTCCCCGAGGATTCGGTTCTGCGAGGAAGTCCCTGCTCGTCAGGACTTTCTCCCGCGGACGCTGAAAACAGCCCTCTCTCTGCCCCGGTTATCGTAAGGCCGTGCTGGCAGGGGCCCACGTCTCGACGACCGGAGGGATCCATACCGCGATCGAGCGGGCGGTGGCGATCGGCGCCGACTCGGTGCAGATCTTCACCCAGAGCCCCCGCGCCTGGCGGCCGACGAACCACCCTCCGGAGAACATCGAGCGCTTCAAGCAGGCGCGGGCCGAAGCCGGGATCGGCGCCGTCGTCTGCCACGCGCTCTACCTGATCAACCTCGCCGCCACGGACGAGGCGATCTGGGAGAAGTCGCGCGCTGCGCTCCTCCACACGGTGGGGGTCGCGTGCTCGATCGAGGCGGACGGCGTCGTCCTCCACGTGGGCTCGCACCTCGGCGCCGGCTTCCAGGCCGGTCTCGAGCGGGCGACGCCGGCTCTGCAGGAAGCGCTGAACGCGTGCGAGGGGCCGACCTGGATCCTGCTGGAGAACTCGGCAGGCGCCGGGGGGACGATGGGCCGGTCGGTCGACGAGCTCGCAGCCCTGGTCGACCGGCTCGACGGGCACCCGCGGCTCGGCCTCTGCCTCGACTCCTGCCATCTCTGGGTCTCGGGAGTGGACGTCACCGACCCCGAGACCTACGAGGCGACGCTCGGTGAGATCGACGAGCGGATGGGGCTCGAGCGCCTACGCTGCCTCCATGTGAACGACGCCGCTGCCGAGCTCGGCTCGAACCGCGACCGCCACGCCGACGTCGGCGCCGGACTGATGGACGAAGGGCTCGGCACGTTCCTCGCCCACCCGCGCGTGCAGGGGCTCCCGGCCATCCTGGAGACGCCGGGACCGGACGGACACGGCCCCGACGCGGCCGAGGTTCAGCGCCTCAAGGACCTGCACGCCCGCGCGATGGGAGCTACGCGGCCTGGTCGCTCTGCTCGACGACCCGGAAGGACGGCGTCCCGCGGGGGAGCTCGAAAAACTCGGGGTTGACGCACCCGCGCTCGTCCGCCCGGTGCTCGTAGCAGCTGGAGACCTCCGCCCGGCACATCGGCAGCGGCTGGCGGAGCGCCCGGATCGACCCGAAGCCGCCCTTGCGCCCGCGCGCCTCGTCGAGCAGCTCGAGGTCGATCTCGACCGCGTAGACCTTCTGCATGCAGCCGACGTAGGTGCGGCCCCACTCCTCGTAGGCGTAGAGGAACGGGCAGGCGCGGTCGATGCAGGCCCCCGGGTGGACGACCTTGTCGCAGTGCACCTCGCAGCGCCGACACTCGGTCTCCTCCTGAGGTCGGAGCGGAAGCTCGGTCCCGGTGAACATCTGTCGCCCCACTGGCTTACTGGATTGTCGACCCGGCCTTCGATGCCCGCAAGTCTTGACAGGGCCGCGCGGCAGGTGTAGGGCGCCGGGCGCCTAGAGCTCGCCCGTGAGGCGCCGGACGACGTTCAGGACGTCCATGGCCGTGAAGGCCTCGTAGTCCGGGTCGAGGCCGCGCTCGTCGTCGTCCGCGCGGAACCAGAAGGCCTGGACCGTGGTCATCCCGAGCTCCTTCGCCCCCCGCACGTCCTCGTAGCGGCGGTCGCCGACGAAGAGCGCCTCCCCGGGCTCGACGCCGAGCTTCGAAAGCGTCGCCTCGAAGACGGCCGGGTGCGGCTTCCGCTTGCCCACCTCCGAGGAGAAGACGGCTGCGTCGAGGCGCTCGGCGAGCCCCATGTCGGCGAGGTCCCGGTGGAGGAGCCAGCCCGGATCGAACGCGTTCGAGACGAGGCCGGTCAGGAGCCCGCGCTCCCGGAGCGAGTCGAGGAGCGCGTGCGTGTGGGCGCCCAGCATCCGCGCCGGCTCCCAGGCCGCATGCTCGGCGGCGAGGAAGCGATCGAGCTCGTCGTCGGACAGCTCGACGCCGAACCCGCCGAGAAGCTCGCGGATCAGCTCCGGATACTCCACCTCCTCGACCGACCCCGGGACGAAGAGGAGCGGCAGATAGCGCTCGCGGAAGACGGCGGCCGTCTCGTCGTGGCCCGGCAGCCCGTCGCGCTCGAGCGTGGCGAGCCCGGCCTCCCAGCCCGCCCCGAGAAGCTCCTCGTCATAGGCGAAATGGAAGAGGGTGTCCCCCCAGTCGAAGAGAACGGCGCGCAGCACGCGCCAGAGGATAGGGTGGCCGCGCCGTGTTCCGCCGCATCCTCTCTGCCCTGCTGGCGCTTGGACCGGCCGTCCTCCTCCTGGAGAGCTTCACGGACGTCGGCGACATCACGCTCTTCGTCCTCGCCGCCCTCGCCCTCATCCCGCTCGCCTGGCTGATCGGCGAGGCGACCGAGCACGCCGCGCATCACACGGGCCCGGGCATCGGCGGCTTCCTCAATGCCACGTTCGGGAACGCTCCCGAGCTGATCATCGCCCTGATCGCCTTGAACTCTGGGCTCACGGAGGTCGTGCGCGGCTCCCTCACGGGTAGCGTGATCGGGAACCTCCTGCTCGTGCTCGGCTTTTCGCTCTACTTCGGCGGAACCGGGCGCCTCGACCGGGAGTCGAGCCTGATCTCGCTTGCGCTCGTCGGCTTCGCGGTCGTCCTCTTCCTGATCCCGTCGGTCCCCGGCTGGGAAGGCGATGCCGACCGCCATGCCCTGGCCGTCCTCTCCGTGCCGATTTCGATCGTGCTGCTGCTCGTCTACGTCGTGGTCACCTGGTTCATGCTCCGGCGACACCGCTCTCTGCACGTCTCGGACGAGGCGGCCACGATGGCCGCTTGGTCGTTGCCGCGGGCGCTCGTCGTGCTGTCGGCGGCAACGGTCGTGACGGCCCTCGTCGCCGAGACGCTCGTCCATACGCTCACGGTCTTCGCCGAGGAGGTCGGGCTGACGGATTTCTTCGTCGCCGCGGTCATCGTCGCCATCGTCGGGAACGCGGCCGAGCACGGCGGCGCGATCGTCGTGGCCCACCGCGGGAACATCAAGCTCGCCGCCGAGATCGCGCTCTCCTCGAGCGCACAGGTGGCCGTCTTTCTCATTCCGGCCGTGGCGCTGCTCTCATGGCTGATCGAGCCTCTGGCGCTCTCCTTCCGCCCGATCGAGATCTTCGCCATGGGTGGATCGGTGCTCTTGGCAGCGGTCCTGCTCTTCAACGGCCGCTCGACCCGCTGGCGCGGCGTGGTGCTCATCGCCGCCTACGTCGGCGTGGCGTTCGGGTTCTACTCCGTCGGCGACCGCTAATGATCCTCGGGGCGCCGCCCGAGATGCTGCGGCGCCCCGATCCGGCCTCTGGGCATCAAGCAGCCGGCGAGGCCTGCGAGTAGAGCAGCGAGCCGGGGGTCGTGAGCGTCTCCCCGGTCTCCAGCAGGGTCTTCAGGCCGGAGAGGATCATCGGCCAGCCGCCGTAGAGCTCGTTGTTCGCGCCCTCACGCAGCTCGTCGTGGGTCACGGTCAGGCGGCAGGAGTCGCCGACCGGCTCGATCTCCCAGGTGACCCTCGAGGGCCCCTCGCGCTGAACGTCTTCGCTCCACAGGGCCGTGAAGCTCTGGACGAGCCGGCGCGGCGGGTCGACCTCGAGGTTCTCCCCCTCGCCCAGGAGCCCGTCTGCGGCGGGGTGGCTCATCTCGTAGCGCGAGCCTGGCGTCCAGTCGGAAGCGACCCTGATGCCGAACTGGTACTGCCCGCGCAGCTCGCCGTCGGTGATCGCCTGCCAGAGGCGCTCCGGCGTGGTCTTGATGTAGATCTCGAACACCTGCTCCATCGTTTCCTCCTCGATTCGCTTCTTGAGCCCGCTGAGCGTCGCGGCCCAGGGCTCGGCGTACTTGCTCACCCAGCGGTCGTGGACGAGCCTGATCGGGACCGGGTTCAGGAAGTGCAGCTTCTCGCGACCGCGCCGCTTGGTGGTCACCAGACCGGCCTCCTCGAGCACCCGAAGGTGCTTCATGACGCCGATGCGGGTCATCGGCAGGCGCCGCTCGAGCGCGCTCAGCGTCTGCCCGTCCTCCTCGAACAGCTCGTCGAGAAGGCTCCGTCGCGTCGGGTCGGCAAGGGCCTTGAACACCAGATCCATGGCGACGATAATACGTAACCATATGGTTACCTGTCAAATCTAGGTTTCGCTTCGCCGGGGTTCGGTTAACCGAACGTCGTGACTCGCGCTCCCCTCCTTGTCGGGAGCCCACCCCGCTGGAAGCATGGCGGGCACACACGGCCCTCAGGAGGTCCTTAGAGTGGCGACCATGGCTACCGAAACGCAGGAAACTCAGAGCAGCGCGAACGGCGCCGTGGTCACGGCGCGCGACATCACCCGCGTCTACGGCGAAGGCGACACGGCGGTCAACGCGCTGTGCGGCGTCTCCATCGACGTCGGGCGCGGGAAGCTCACCGCTGTCATGGGCCCGTCGGGCTCCGGCAAGTCGACGCTGATGCACATCCTCGCCGGCCTCGACAAGCCGACCACGGGCGACGTGGCGATCGACGGGACGAACATCTCCGAGCTCAACGACACGGAGCTGACAAAGCTCCGCCGGCGCCACATCGGCTTCGTCTTCCAGTTCTTCAACCTGCTCCCGATGCTGACCGCGGAGGAGAACATCGTCCTCCCGCTCGAGCTCGCCGGCGGCAAGATCGACCAGGACTGGGTCGACTCCGTCATCGAGCGGGTCGGCCTCAACGACCGGCGCACTCATCGCCCGTCCGAGCTCTCCGGCGGCCAGCAGCAGCGGGTCGCCATCGCCCGCGCGCTCATCTCGAAGCCGACCGTCGTCTTCGCGGACGAGCCGACCGGCAACCTCGACTCGACGACGAGCCAGGAGATCCTCGCGCTGCTGCGAGAGTCGGTGGAGAACCTCGGCCAGACCTTCGTGATGGTCTCCCACGACCCGAATGCCACGGCGATCGCAGACCGGACGCTCTTCCTCGCGGACGGCCTGGTCGTCAGGGAGCTGGGGAAGGCAACCGCGCACGAGGTCCTCGAGACCATGGAACAGGTCAGCCGGCAGTGATCCGCGTCGCCCTCAGGGGCCTCCTCGGACGCAAGCTCAGGGCGGCCCTCACCGCGATCGCGATCGTCCTCGGGGTCGCGATGGTCAGCGGCACGTACGTCCTCACCGACTCGATCGACCGCGCCTTCGACAACATCTTCAGCGACGTCCGCCAGGGCTCGAACGCCGTCATCAGCGGCAAGTCGGCCTTCGACCTGACTGACGACAGCGGCGCCACGGCGCCGACCGTTCGACCAGACACTTCTGGAACGCGTGCAGACAACTGCCCGACGTCGCGGAAGCGGAAGGAAGCGTCGACGGCCAGGCGCAGATCATCGGCGAGGACGGCAAGGCGATCGTCTTCGGCGGCGCACCGAATCTCGGCTTTTCGATCGCAAACGGCGACAGCAGGTTCAACCCGCTTCAGCTCGTCGAGGGCTCGTGGCCGGGCAACGGCGACGTGGTAATCGACAAGTCGACCTCCGACAAGAAGAACATCGAGGTCGGCGAGACCGTCGGAATCCAGGGCATAGGCCCGGTTCAGAACCTCCGCGTCACTGGCATCGTCAAGTTCGGCTCCGTCTCGACCATCGGCGGGGCGACGCTAGCCGGCTTCGACCTTCCGACGGCGCAGCGCATCTTCGACAAGCCCGGCAAGCTCGACGAGATCGCCGTGGCAGCGAAGCAGGGCGTGGCAGACGACCAGCTCGTCCAGCAGATCCAGGAGGTCCTTCCGCCCAACACCGAAGTCCAGACATCGGCCGAGCAGGCTCGGAGCGACGCCGAGGACACCGACGAGTTCATCTCGTTCCTGCAGACGTTCCTGCTCGTGTTCGCCGGGGTCGCGCTCTTCGTAGGCGCGTTCGTGATCGCGAACTCGCTGTCGATCACCATCGCCCAGCGCACGCGCGAGTTCGCCACCCTGCGGACGATCGGGGCCTCGCGGCGCCAGGTGCTCATCTCGATCATCATCGAGGCGCTGGTGGTCGGCATCATGGCTTCGGTGATCGGGCTCTTCCTCGGCCTCGCCCTCGCGAAGGGGCTCTTCTGGCTCTTCGACCTGATCGGCTTCACGCTCCCGAACACCGGGCTCCTCTTCCAGACTCGAACCATCGTGGTGGCCCTGCTCGTCGGGGTGCTCGTCACGCTCCTCGCCAGCCTGCGCCCCGCGATCCGGGCCACGCGGGTTCCGCCGATCGCCGCGGTTCGTGAGGGCGCCACGCTCCCCGAGTCGCGGTTCGCCCGCTTCCGCGCGATCGGCGCGATCCTCCTCACCGTCGTCGGGTTCGCAGCGCTGATCTTCGGCCTCTTCGGCCCCGGGCTTGACACGACGCAGATCCTCCTCTTGATTGGCGTCGGCGCGCTGCTGATCTTCTTGGGGGTCGCCTTCTTTGCATCCAAGCTCGTCCCCGGCCTGGCCACTGCCCTCGGCTGGCCCGCCGCGAAGCTCGGCGGCGCCTCGGGCGAGCTTGCGCGCGGCAACGCTAAGCGAAACCCGCAGCGCACAGCCTCCACAGCGGCGGCGCTCATGATCGGATTGGCGCTCGTCACGCTCGTCGCCGTGCTCGGACAGGGGATCCGCTCCACGTTTACGGGAGCAGTCGACAAGATCTTCGTCGCCGACTACGCGATCACGGCTCAGAACAACTTCTCGCCGATCCCGATCTCCGCCGCCGACGCGGCTGCGGGCGCGCCGGGCGTCGAGGCGGTGGCGAGCGTGCGCGCGGGCGAGGCACTCGTCTACGGCAATCCTTCCTCCGTGACCGCCGTGACGCCGAACAGCGCCGACGCGATCAACCTGGACTGGAAGGATGGCAGCCAGGCCGTGTTCTCCGAGCTCGGCGCGAACGGCGCGTTCGTCGACGACAGCTTCGCCGAAGACCACAACCTGGCCGTCGGCTCCCCGATCTCGATCACGACGCCGACCGGCAAGAAGCTCGATCTCACGGTTAAGGGCATCTTCGATCCCCCGGCCGGCGGCTCGCCCTTCGGCAACGTCACCTTCTCGAGCGAGACGTTCGATGCGAACTACGACCAGCCTCAGAACCTCTACTCGTTCGTGGAGACCAGCGGCGGCGTGACGGATGCGAACACGAAGTCCCTCGACAGCGCCCTCACCGAGTTCCCGAACGCCAAGGCGCAGACCCGCGAGGAGTTCAAGGACAACCAGGTCAGCTTCCTGAACAACATCCTCAACATCCTCTACGTGCTGCTCGCGCTCTCAGTGGTCGTCAGCCTGTTCGGGATCGTCAACACGCTCGTCCTCACCGTGTTCGAGCGGACGCGCGAGCTGGGCATGCTGCGGGCGATCGGGATGACCCGGCGGCAGGTCCGTCGCATGATCCGTTACGAGAGCGTGATCACGGCGCTGATCGGAGCCGTCCTGGGGATCGTCCTCGGCATCGTCCTCGCGGGGCTGCTCGTCTGGCGCATCGACTTCATCGACTTCGCGGTACCGATCGGCCAGGTGATCGTGTTCGCGATCGCCGCGGTCATCGTCGGGATCATCGCGGCCATCTTCCCGGCGAGGCGGGCCGCCAGGCTCAACCCGTTGCAGGCGCTCCAGTACGAGTAGTCCGAGGCGAGTCGGGCCCTTCACGTAGGTCTGCTAGGGTCCCGCGCTCGCCGCGCAGACGCGCGACGGAAAGCTCATGCCGACCGCCGCACGCCTAGCAACGACGCTCGCCATCGCCTTCGTAGCTGCGCTCGCCCTCGTCGGGGCGGTCGCGGCGGATCCCGACAAGATCGACGCGAAGCGCGCCCAGGCGGAAAGCGTCCTCGCGCAGATTCGCGAGCTCGACATGGAGCTCGAGGTGGCCGTCGACGAGTGGAACGGTGCGAACGTCCGTCTGAAGCAGATCGAGGGCGAGCTCGCCGTGAACACGAACAGGCTCGACGTCGCCAAGGCGAGCTTGCGCCAGGCACAGACCACCGTCGAGGAGCGGCTCGTCACGCTCTACAAGGACGGCGAGGTCGACGTGGTCGAGGTCGTCCTCGGCGCGACGAGCTTCGACGACCTCCTCGACGGGCTCGACACCGCGAACCGGGTGGCCGAGGACGATGCGCGGATCGCCGAGGACGTCCGGAAGTCCAAGGCCGAGGTGGAGAGCCGGCAGAAGGCCCTCGAGCAGGCCCACGCGCGCCAGAAGGAGATCGTCGCGCAGCGCGCCTCCCGCCGGGCCGAGATCGAGCACGGGCTCGCGGAGCGTCAGACGCTCTACGACTCGGTTCGGGGCGAGATCGCCGAGCTCGAGGCCGAAGAGCGGCAGCGCCAGGCCCGCCTCGCAGCGCAGGCGCGGCGCCAGGCGGCCGCGATCGAGCGGCAGCAGGCGACCCGCCCGCAGCAGACCCAGGATCCGGCGCCCGCGCCCGCGCCGTCCCCGTCGCCGAGCCCCAGCCCGGAGCCATCCCCGACCCCCTCCCCGCCCCCCGCAGGCCCCGGCCATCCGGAGGTCGTGCCGATCGCGCTCCGCTACCTCGGCGTCCCCTACCGCTGGGGCGGCGCGTCTCCGTCGGGCTTCGACTGCTCGGGCTTCACCATGTACGTCTACGGGAGGATCGGGATCTCGCTGCCGCACTACGCCTCCTGGCAGTACCGCTACGGGCGCGCCGTCTCGCGTTCCCAGCTCGCGCCCGGCGACCTCGTCTTCTTCAACGGGCTGGGGCACGTGGGCATCTACATCGGCGGCGGCCAGTTCGTCCACGCGCCGCACACCGGCGACGTGGTCAAGATCTCCAGCATCTGGGACTCCTGGTACCGCTCGAGCTACGTCGGCGCCAGGCGCCTCTAGAGCGGCGCTAGGTCGAAGGCGGAGAGAGCTCGCCGGTCGGCGAGACCTGCATCGCGCGTCGCCCGAAGTCCTGGCGGGAGAGCCTTCGGACGATGCCGTGCGCGGCCTCGGCCGGATCCGGGGCGGCGACGCCGTCGCCGACGAGTACGACCGGCGCCAGGCTGCCTTCGGCCCAGGAGCCGTCCCCGCGGAGCGTCACCTGAAGGATGCCGGTCACGCCGCCGAGGCCGTTCGTGCGGAAGGTGCGGTTGCCGGCGAAGTTGCCCATGCTGTAGGCGATCAGCCGCTCCTTGTACCACTCCATCCCCCGGAGCACGTGCGGCCCGTGGCCGACGACGAGGTCGGCGCCGGCGTCGACCACCGCGTGCGAGAACTCCCGCAGGTCGCCGCGCTCCTCGCCGAGGTACGTCTCCATCCCGCGCGGGACGTGGCCGGCGTCCTTTCCCTCGGCGCCGCCGTGGAAGGTGACGACGACGACGTCCGCCCAGCTGCTCGCGCGACGCACGAGCTGCTCGGCGCGCGGGATGTCGAGCAAGCTCTCGCCCGTCGGGTAGAAGCCGAAGCCGAGGACGGTGACGCGCACAGGCCGCTTGCGCACACGCGGCAGCTCGCCCACGAGCCCGGTGTGCGCGAGCCTCGCGTCCGTCAGCGCGGCGACCGTGTCGTCGACTCCGGTCTGGCCGTAGTCGTGGGCATGGTTGTTCGCGAGGTTGAGGACGGTGAAGCCGGCACCTTCGAGCGCGGTCGCGTACGACGGCGGCGTGCGAAACGCGAAGCAGTCGGTGCTCTTCTTGCCGCACTTCGAGGAGCCCGAGTCGGTGAGCGCCTGCTCGAGGTTCCCCAGCACGACGTCCCCCTGCAGCTCGTCGCGCACCTGCGCGAACAGGCTCTCGGGCCCACGGGGCGGCAGGAAGCCGTCGCGACCCATGGCGATGTCCCCCACCGCGGCGATCGTCACCGTCTCGTCCACCGGCGGCTCCCGGACCGGCGTCGTCTCCGCTGGGTTCCCCGCGGACGCCGTGGCGCTCGGGCCGGCGGCCGGCGTCTCCGGCTCACCCGGCTCGCCCTGAAAGGCCCACGCCGCTGCGAGACCCGCCGCGAAGAACACCCCGGCCAGCAACGCGACGCCGCGAAGCCGGGCGCGGCGTCGCCGCCGTCGCCGCTGCCGCCGCGCGGCCAGTTCCTCCCGCGAATAGCCCACGCCGTCGATGATAGAGACGGCCCGGCCCGTGCCTGCGGGCTAGTACGGCGTCGGAGCCGCGTCGGCGAGATCGACCGGTCGCCGGGACCCGGTCAGCGCGCGCGGGATACGTTCGACCGCGTCGTCGATGTCCTCGGCGGATACGTCGAGGTGCGTGACGGCGCGCAGGACGTCCTTGCGGGCGGCAAACGAGAGCAGGACTCCTTCGGCCCGTAGCCGCGCGACCGCGTCGTCGGCGCCCAACCCGAGCGCACCGACGTCGACGAGCACGAAGTTCGTCTCCACCTGCCCGAGCTCGACCGGCATTCCGGCGCCCACGAGGCCTTCGGCGAGGCTGCGGGCGTTCGCGTGATCGTCGGCCAGGCGCTCGACGTTGTGGTCGAGCGCGTAGATTCCCGCGGCCGCGACTATCCCGGCCTGGCGCATCGCGCCGCCGAAGAGGTGCTTCAATCGCCGCGCGCGGGCCATGCGCTCGCGGGAGCCCGCGATCAGCGCACCGAGCGGGCAGCCGAGCCCCTTCGAGAGGCACAGGCTCACCGTGTCGAACTCGCGCCCGTATTCGGCGGCGGGCGTCCCGCTCGCGACGACCGCGTTCAGGAGCCGCGCGCCGTCCAGGTGCGTGGCGAGCCCGTGGCTCCGTGCTTCCGCGGTCACCTCCCGCACCTGCGCGAGCGGCCAGACGCGCCCGCCGCCGCCGTTGTGCGTGTTCTCGACGCAGACGAGCCGGGTGGGCGCCATGTGCAGGTCGCCGCTGGGGTTCACGACCTCGCGAAGCTGCGCCGGCGTGAAGCGGCCGTCCGCGGCCACGAGCGGCTTCATGACAAGGCCGGAGTGCACCGCCGGCCCGCCGAGCTCATAGCGGAAGATGTGCGCCTCGGCCTCGGCGACCACCTCGTCGCCGGGCTCGGTGAGCGCCCGGAGGGCGATCTGGTTCGCCATCGTCGCGGTCGGGACGAAGACGGCCTCCTCCTGCCCGACCAGCGAGGCCACCCGCTCCTCGAGCGCGGACACGGTCGGGTCCTCGCGCTTCTGCTCGTCTCCGACGACCGCGTCCGCAATGGCACGGCGCATGGCCGGAGTCGGCTGCGTGAGGGTGTCCGAGCGGAGGTCGATCACGCGCGCACCGTACCTTGCGGGACGGCGAGGCGCAGCCGCCCGGGCGCCCGCGAGAGGACGAAGAACGCGCCGCCGGCGACGACCAGCGAGGCAAGCCCGCCGACCGTGAACGCGAGCGCCGTTCCTCCCACCGCCGCAAGCCACCCGGCGAGCAGGCCGCCCGCCGGGCCCGCGCCGTTGAAGGCGAAGTAGTAGAAGCCCATCATCCGCCCGCGGAGGCGATCCGGCGTGGCCAGCTGGAGCGAGGCGTTCGCGTTCGAGGTCCACAGGGTGAAGGCGAGCCCGGCGGCGACGAGAAGCGGTCCGACGGCCGCGAGCGAAGACTGCGGCGCAAGGAGCAGCTCGACCAGGCCGAAGGCCGCCACACCGCCGACCACGAGCCGGGGGCTCGCACGCGAGATCGTGGCCGAGACCAGGGCCCCGGCAAGCGCTCCCGCGCCGAAGCAGGCCATGACGATCCCGAAGACCTCGGGCCCCTCGTTCAGCGTCTGCTTGGCGAGCACGGGCAGGAGCACGTTGAAATTGAACGCAAACGTCGTCACGAGCAGGACGGTTCCGAGGACGACGGCCGCCAGCGGAACGCTACGGACGAACGCGAACGCCTCGCGGCTGCCTCGCAGGAAGGTCGGCCGTTCCTCGCCGCGGTCGAGCGGAAAGAGGTCGGCCGGCCGGATCAGCCTGAGGCTCGCCAGCACGGCCACGAAGCTCACCGCGTTCAGGAGGAAGCACGCGCCCGGGCCTGCCGCAGCGATGACCAGGCCGCCGAGGGCCGGGCCGAGCACGCGGGTTCCGTTGAAGAGGCCGGAGTTGAGAGCGACCGCGTTCGGCAGCTCGGCGCGCCCGACGAGCTGGAAGGTGAAGGCCTGCCGCGCCGGGTGGTCGACCACGAGCGAGATCCCGCGCAGGCCCGCGAGCAGGTAGACCATCCACGGCTCCACCACCCCGCCGAGCGTCACCGCAGCGAGCGCGGCCGCGAAGACCATCGAAGCGGCCTGGGTCACGATCACAGTACGGCGGACGTCGAGCCGGTCGACGAGGACGCCGCTGAAGAGCCCGAGCACGGTCGCGGGCAGGAACTGGCACAGCATCAGCAGCCCGACGGCCACGGGCGAGCCCGTCAGCTCGAGGATCAGCCAGGCGGCCGCGATGTTCTGCATCCAGGTCCCGGTGACCGAGACGACCTGGCCGGAGAAGAAGATCCTGTAGTTCCGGTGCTTGCGGAGGCTCGTCCAGGTGCGCCGGTTGGCCCGCAGTAGCGCCGCGGTCACATGTCCTCCTCGATCAGGCGCTCGAGCGCGGGTAGCGCCGCCTCGACGGCGGCGAGCTCGGCAGGCCCGAGGCGCCGGAGTCGTGCCGCCAGCCAGGCGGTGCGCCGGGTGCGCGCGGAGCGCAAGACACGCACACCCTCCTCCGTCAGCGCGAGCTCGACCCGACGGCGATCGCGCTCCGAGCGGCGCCGGGTGACAAGGCCGGCCGTCTCCAGGCGGTCGACGTACGCGGTCATCGCCGGCGGTGAGACGCCCTCGTGCTCGGCCAGCTCTCGTACGCCGATCCCCGGATGCGACCGGATCGACCAGAGGAGCGACGCCTGGCCGCCGGTGATCCCCAGCGGCCCGAGCTCCTTGCGGAGACGGCGGTTGAGATGGAGAAGCGTGGGCCTGAGGCCATTCGCAACTGCAACCGGATCAGAGATAGTTAACATCATTAATGATTCTAGCGAGCGCGCCCGGGTCGCCGCATCACCCTTTCGGGCGGCTACCGTGAGGCGTCATGGATCTCGCGCTGCTCGAAGCCACGCTGGCCGAACGGGGCGAGCCCGCGTATCGCGCCGGCCAGGCCTGGGACTGGGCCGCGCGCGGCGCAACCGGCTACGAGGAGATGACGAACCTCCCGGCCCCGTTGCGAGACGAGCTCACGTCCGCGGTGCCGTACTCGACGCTGACGCTCGAGGAGGAGGCGCATTCCCGCGACGGCACCGTGAAAGCTCTCTTCCGCACGCCCGACGGCCATCCGGTCGAGGCCGTGCTCATGCGCTACCGCGACGGCCGGCGCTCCCTCTGTCTCTCGTCGCAGTCGGGCTGCCCGCTCACCTGCACCTTCTGCGCCACCGGCTCGATGCGCTTCGGCCGGAATCTGACAGCCTGGGAGATCCTCGACCAGGCGCTTCACTTCCGGCGGATCGAGAACGTCAATCACGCAGTCTTCATGGGCATGGGTGAGCCGATGCTGAACCTCGACTCGGTCCTGGCGGCTGCCCGGCGACTACCGGATCTCGGCATCACCCACCGGCGAACGACGATCTCGACGGTCGGCTGGCTCCCCGGCCTGAGCCGCTTCGTCGACGAGGTCGACGAGCCGATCCGGCTCGCGCTCTCCCTGCACGCGCCCGAGGGCGCGCTGCGCTCCGAGTTGATGCCGGTCAACGACCGCTACCCGCTGGACAACGTCCTCGCCGAGTGCCGCCGCTACGTGGCGCTGCGCGGACGCAAGGTATTCGTCGAGTACGTGATGCTTGCCGGCGTCAACGACACGGTCGGGCAAGCGCGTGCTCTGGCCAGGCTCCTGGGCCCGGAGGCCTTCAAGGTGAACCTGATCCCGTACAACCCGACAGGCCTCTTCGACGGCTCCTCCCGCGAGGCGATCGCAGCATTCCGGGAAGCCCTCCGCCGCAGCGGCGTGCATGCGACCGTCCGACTCACGCGCGGGCGGGACATCGAGGCCGCCTGCGGCCAGCTCGCCGCGGCGCGATGACCGTGGCGCTGGTTCCCGGCAACTACCCCTGCCGAGCTACAAGCTCTTGTCACACCTTGCGCGGGTCCCTGCACAGCCCCTGACACACCGGCGCGCTTTTCACCGTTAGGCTGAAAGCGGGTGGTGGTCCGGGGTGGCCCCAGACAGCAGCTGCCCGAGCTGCGCCGACGCGTCTGGGCTAGAGAGCGGCAAGCCGCTCCGCAAGCTCGACGTGGCCGCCGTCCCGGGCGAAGTCGGCGGCTGTGCGACCATCGTCGGCGGCCAGCGTCGGGTTGGCGCCGTGCGCAAGGAGCAGCTCCGCCAGCGGCTCATCCCCGTGCTGGGCGGCTGCATGGAGCGCCGTGAACCCGCCCTGCTGCTTGACATTGGGATCGGCGCCGCGTTCGAGCAGCAACGCCGCCGTCTCCTCCTCGCGCGCGGCAACGGCGCTCTGCAGCGGCGTCACCCGCAGCTGATCGTTCCGCGCGACGACGTCGATGAGCGCGCCGCGGTCGACGAGGAGCCGCGCGGTCTCCGGCCGCCGGAAGAAGGCAGCCAGGTGTAGCGGCGTGAAGCCGTCGTCGGCCCACGCGCTGACAAGGCCCGGGTCATTGTCGAGCAGCTCGGCGACCCGCCCGGTCCGCCCCACGGCGGCCGCCTCGAAGATGTCGAGCTCGGGGTCGCCCGCGAGGATCTCGCCGACGCGGGTCGCGTCGCCGCGGTACACGGCTTCGAGCAGCTCACTCAAAGAACGTGTCCTCGTCCGAATACGGCGGGGCGCAGCAACAGAGAAAGCGGAGCTCGTCCTCGCCGGCCCGGATCTCGTGCCAGGCTCCCGGCGGGATGAGAATCGCGTGGCCCGGCCCGACATCGCGCTCGATTCCCGCGACCTCCATCCGGCCGGAGCCCTCGAGCACGACGTAGATCTCTTCCGTGCGGGCGTGATAGTGCCGGCGCGTGGCGGCGCCCGGCGTCAGAGTGGCGTCCGCGAGGCTCTGCTTGGAGGCACCGCCGAAATGCGCGTCAAGCAGGACGCGGATGCTCGAGCCGTCGAGGGTCGTGAACGCCTCCGCCTGCTCGCGGCGTCGGACCTCCATCAAGTGTTCCCTGCCCTGAGCGCGAGCGCGGCAGCCTGGGCGGCGCTCCGCTCTTCCGCGAGCTCGGCCGCCTCGGCGCGCTCCTCGATCACCGGAAGAGCCGTGTCGTCGCCGAGCTCTGCGAGCGCCGACATCGCTGAGATCCGCTCGGTCGGATCCTTGGAGTGCAGCCGTCGCCGCAGGTCCGGCACGATCGGCTTCGCAGCCTCAGGCCCGAGGCTCACCACGGCGTTCACCGCGGCCTCGCGCACTGATCGGTCGCGATCGCGGGTCAGCGAGAGGACGAGCCGCCGAGCATCGTCTTCCAGGATCTCGACTGCAATGCCCGGGACCCAGGCGCGCACCCGGCCGCTCTTGCTCCGCGAGAGCTCGTCGAGCACGACCGCCGCCCTGCCGCGATCGCTCCGCAGGATGTCCGTCTCGCGCGCAAGCGCCTCTTCAGCCGCAGGCCCAGCCTCGATCGCGTCGGCGACCGCGTCCGCCCGGTCGTCACGCCAGAGCCCCTCGACCTTGGCGAACGTGCGCCGGGTCCATCCCTTTGCCGCGGCGCGCTTGCGCAGCGCCTGCTGGAAGTCCTCTTCGTCGGCCGCTCGCTCGAGCAGCACTTCCTGCAGGACAGGACGGCCCTCCGGTCCCACCTCCTCCGCGAGGCGAGCGACCGCAGCGACGAACTCGTCGCCCTCGTGCGCCTGGGCGAGAGCGTCCACCCGGGCGCCGATCTCGTGCTTGGCGGCGGTCACGCGCCTCTCTGCGCCTCGAGCGCCTCGCCCTTGGCCCCGGGCGGCCCGAGATCGGGATGCTCCTCGAACCCGTACTTGACGATCGCGCGCTTGGCTGCCTTCACCTCATCCAGCCGCCGCACCGGCCTGCGGTGCGGCGCGTCCTTCAGCGCCTGCGGATCCGTCGCAGCCTCCTCCGCGATCGCGCGCATCGCCTCGACAAACGCATCCAGCGTCTCCTTCGCCTCGGTCTCGGTGGGCTCGATCATGAGGGCCTCGGCAACGATGAGCGGGAAGTAGATCGTCGGCGGATGGAATCCGTGGTCCATCAGGCGCTTCGCGACATCCAGGGCCGTGATCCCGTGATCGCGCTTGAGGCTCCGCGCCGAGGCGACGAACTCGTGCATGCAAAGCCGGTCGAACGGAAGGTCGTAGACGTCCCGGAGGCGCGCGAGCAGGTAGTTGGCGTTGAGGACGGCCACCTCGGACATCTCGCGGAGCGCCGGCCCATAGGCTCGGATGAACGCATACGAGCGGACGAACACGCCGAAGGGCCCGCCGAACCCACGCACCTTCCCGATCGTCTTCGGCCGCTCGTAGTCCAGCCCGAAGACGTCCTCCTTGCGAATGACCGCCGGAACGGGCAGGAACGGCTCGAGGATGTCGCGGACCGCGATCGGCCCGCCTCCTGGCCCCCCGCCGCCGTGAGGCTGCGAGAAGGTCTTGTGCAGGTTGATGTGGACGATGTCGAACCCCATGTCGCCGGGCCGTGAGATCCCACAGACCGCGTTCAGGTTCGCGCCGTCGTAGTAGAGGAGCGCGCCGGCATCGTGGAAGATCGCCGAGACCTCCTCGATGTGCTCGTCGAAGAGGCCGAGCGTCGAGGGATTGGTGAGCATGAGGCCGGCCGTTCGCTCGTCCACCTTCGCACGCAGGTCGCCAAGGTCGAGGTTGCCGCGCTCATCCGTCCCCACCTTCTGGAGCTCGAAGCCGGCCATCGCGACGCTCGCGGGATTGGTGCCGTGAGCGGTATCCGCCGTGATGACGACCCGGCGCTGGTCCGCCTCCCCCCTGTCGGCGAAGTACGCCCGCATGAGCATGAGCCCGGTGAGCTCGCCCTGGGAGCCCGCTGCCGGCTGGAGCGAGACGGCGTGGAGGCCGCACACCTCGGCGAGGATCTCCTGCAGGCGCCACATCAACTCGAGCGCGCCCTGGGAGGCCTCTTCCTCCTGGTACGGATGGAGGTCGCGGAAGCCGGGCAGGTTGACCACGCGTTCGTTGACGCGGGGGTTGTGCTTCATCGTGCAGGAGCCGAGCGGGTAGAAGCCCGTGTCCACGCCGAAGTTACGGTCGGCGAGAGCCGTGAAGTGGCGAACGAGCTCCGGCTCCGAGATCTCCGGCAGGCGCGGCGCCTTTCGGCGCGCAAGCTCCTCCGGCACCTCCGCCTTGGGAAGCTCGTAGCGCGGTAGCGAGCCCGCGCGGCGGCCGGGCCTGGACTTCTCGAAGATGAGCTTCATCCCGTTACCTCGCCCAGGACTTCGGCGAGACGGTCGATGTCGGCAGGAGTTCGCCTCTCCGTCACGGCGACGAGCAGCGTGTCGTCGAGCCCGGCATAGTCGCGTCCGAGGGCGTAGCCCGGATGCACGCCTCGTGCGCGGGCAGCTCGGATGACGTCCTTCGCGCTCCGTCCGACGCGGACGGCAAACTCCTTGAACGTTGTCTGCTTCGGAAACACCAGAGGAAGTCCCAGCCGCTCTTTCGCATACTCGCCGAGGCTCATGCAGGTCTCCCCCAGCTCCCGCAACCCCTGCGGACCCAGCCAGGAAAGGTGGACGAGGCCGGCAAGAGCCAGGAGGGTCTGGTTCGTGGTGATATTCGACGTCGCCTTCTCTCGTCGGATGTGCTGCTCGCGCGTCTGCAGGGTCAGGACATAGCCGCGCTCCCCGCTCAGGTCCGTCGTTTCGCCGACGATGCGTCCAGGCATACGGCGGATGAAGTCAGACCGCGCGGCGATGAAGCCGTAGTGCGGGCCGCCGTACGACTGGTAGTTCCCAGCGCTTTGGCCCTCCCCGATCGCCAGCGCGGCCCCGTACGCACCGGGGGCTTCCAGGACTCCGAGCGAGACCGGATCAACGTGCGCAACCGGCAGCGCACCCGCGTCGTTGGCCGCTGCGGCAAGATCGGGAGCAGGCTCGAGGCACCCGAGGAAGTTCGGCTGCTGGAAGATCACGCACGCGGCGCCGGATGCCGCCTCGCGGATCTCGTCGGCGTCTGTGACGCCCTCGTGATGGCCGACCTCGACGACCTCGAGGCCGAAGCCGGGCGCGTATGTCTTCACGACCTGGCGCACCTGCGGATTCAGCGTCTCGCAGAGCACTACCTTGTCGCGCCCCGTCACGTGCTTCGCGACGAAGCAGGCGTCGGCGGCGACCGTCGTCCCGTCGTACCCGGATGCGTTCGAGACGTCCATGGCGGTCAGCTCACAGATGACGGTCTGGTACTCGAAAATGGCCTGGAGGACGCCCTGGCTCATCTCGGGCTGGTACGGCGTGTAGGCGGTCAGGAACTCGCCTCGAGAGAGGACGGCGTCGACGACGGCGGGCACGTAGTGGTCATAGATCCCGGCTCCGAGGAACGAGAGCTCCTGTCCGGTGTCGACATTCCGCTGGGCCAGCTCCGTGAGGTGCGCGACGATTTCGGGCTCGGAGAGCGCGGGCTCGAGGTCGAGCGCACGATGGAAGCGCACGCCTTCCGGGATGTCGCGAAAGAGCTCAGCGACCGACGAGACGCCGATTGCCGCGAGCATGGCCTCACGGTCGGCGTCGGTGAGTGAGAGATGGCTCACTGGTCCGCGACGAGCTTGCGGTAGGAATCCGGATCCAGCAGCGAGTCCAGCTCGGCGGGATCGGACAGCCGGATGCGCACGAGCCAGCCCTCGCCGTAGGGATCGTCGTTGATCGTCTCGGGCTCCTCGACGACCTTGGCGTTCACCTGAAGGACCTCGCCGGAGAGAGGCGCCACCACCTCGCTCACCGCCTTCACCGACTCGATCTCGCCGTAGCTCTCGTCCTTGGCTAGAGCCGAGCCCTCCTCCGGCGGCTCGTAGTGGACGAGCTCCCCGAGGGCGTCCTGCGCGTACCACGTGATCCCCAGCGTTGCGACGTCACCGTCGACGCGCGCCCAGTCGTGCTCCGGGTGGTAGCGAAGATCGTCTGGGTAGCTCTCCTCTGCGGCCACTAGGACTCCTCTCGCTTGTAGAACGGCTTCCGGACGATACGCGCCCGGCGAGGTCGTCCGCGCAGGTCGATCGTGACTTCGGTTCCGACCTCCGCGAGCGCGGCCGGAACGTACCCGAGGCCGATGCCGACGTCGAGCGTGGGGGAAAGCGTTCCGGATGTCACCCGCCCGCCTTCGGCGATCGGCATGCCGGCGCGCGGGATCCCGGGATCCTCCATGACGAACGCGACGAGCTTCTCCTCGGCCCCCACCTCCTGCTGACGGCGCAGCACCTCCACCCCGGTGAAGTCCTTGTCCAGCGCGCAGGCCCAACTTAGGCCGGCCTCGATCGGGGTTCGCTCGGGTGTGATGTCGCTGCCGTGCAACGGGTAACAAACCTCGAGCCGAAGAGTGTCGCGGGCTCCGAGCCCGCAGGGCTCGATGCCGCGCTCGAGGATTGCGTCCCACAGGGCGACCGCGTCGTCCGGCGCGCATCCCAGCTCGCAGCCTTGCTCACCCGTGTACCCGGTGCCGGCGACGAGACAGCGGACGCCTAGGACGTCGAGGTTCTCGCGAAACGTGAACGGCTCGACCTCGACCCCCAGGCGCTCGAGGGCCTCCGGCCCCTGGACGGCGAGGTACGCCCACTGGTCCGAGACATCCTCGGTCTCGGAGAGGGCCCCGCGGTCGGGCTCGACGTTCGCGGCGTTGACGACCAGCAGGTAGTCGTCGGCCCCACGACGGTACGCGATCAGGTCGTCCACGATCCCCCCGTCGTGGTTCGTCAGGAGCGTGTACTGGGCATGTCCGCCTTCGATGCGGTCGAGGTCGTTGGACAGCCTTGCTTGCAAGTAGTCGCGCGCACCGTCGCCGGCGATCCGAAGCTCACCCATGTGCGACACGTCGAAGACCCCCGCCCTCGTTCGCACAGCTCGGTGCTCGTCACCGATGCTCGAGTACTGCACCGGCATCTCCCACCCCGCGAAGGGGACGAGGCGCGCGCCGAGTGCGGCATGTCGCTCGTACAGTGGCGTGCGCCGGAGCGTCTGCACCGGGCGGAAATCCTATCCGTATCGGCCTCGTTGCGGACGCCCCGGTAGGGGGCTCGCAGCCCCCCGATTTGAATCTATCGCCCGACGGCGCACAGATGGGACACGAGCCCGCGTCGAGAGAGTGACTGTCGTCAGGCCGGCTCGAAGCGGGCAGTGAAGTGACGCAGCACGGGAGCTTCGTATGTGATCCGAAGGCCCCGAACATCCTCAGCGCCGGCGAGCACCTCGCCCGCCGCGTCCGCGGCGTGCTCAAGCTGCCGAGCCGTGTAGACACGACGCGGCACCGCCAGCCTCACGAGCTCGAACGGCGGATGGCGGTTCTCGCCGGTCGCCGGGTCGCGCCCGGCCATCAAGGAGCCGATCTCGACCCCGCGGACACCCCCGGCGAGGTAGAGGGAGCAGGCAAGGGCCTGCGCCGGGAACTCATCCGCGGAGATGTGCGGCAACATCGTCCCCGCATCCAGGTAGACGGCGTGTCCGCCGAACGGGCGCAGAACCGCGGCGCCGGCCTCGGCCAGCGTGGTCCCGAGGTAGGCAACCTGCTCGATGCGATTGCGCAGGTAGTCGTCCTCGAGCACCTCGCGCAGGCCGACCGCGATCGCCTCGAGGTCACGGCCGGCGAGACCGCCGTACGTGTGGAAGCCCTCGAAGACGATCCCGCGCGCCTGAAGCCGGTGGAAGAACTCCTCGTCCTCCCTGATCGCCACGAAGCCGCCGATGTTCGCGATCGCATCCTTCTTGGCGCTCATGAGGACGGCGTCCGCCTCGGCGAGCTGTTCTCTGGCGATGTCGCGGAGAGGCACGGCCGAGAATTCCTCCTCGCGCTCACGGACGAACCACGCGTTCTCGGCGAAACGCGCAATGTCGAGGACGAACTTCTTCCCGTGCCCGTGGGCGAGCTGCGCGACGGCGCGGATGTTCTTGATCGACACGGGCTGTCCCCCACCCGCGTTGTTCGTGATCGTGAGCATCACGATGGACACGCGCTCGCCGTCCGCGCCCTCGAGCAGCTCCTCGAGGCGGCCGACGTCCATGTTCCCCTTGAACGGCGCATCGGAGACCGGGTCGAGCGCCTCCGGAACGGGCAGGTCGAGTGCGACGCCGTCGCGTACCTCGATGTGTGCCCGGGTCGTGTCGAAGTGGGCGTTCGACGGGACGATCTCTCCCGGGTCGACGATCGCGCCGAAGAAGATGCTCTCCGCCCCGCGGCCCTGATGGGCCGGCAGCACGAACGGGAACCCCAGCACGTCTCGGACGGCCTCGCGGAAGCGCTCGAAGCTCCGCGAGCCGGCGTACGACTCGTCTCCGCGCATCAGGGCCGCCCACTGATCCTGGCTCATGGCACCGGTGCCGGAGTCCGTGAGGAGGTCGAGCTCGACGTCCTCGGCGGAGAGCAGGAAGAGGTTCAGGCCGGCAGCGACGAGGGCCTCTTCGCGCTCGGCACGCGTGGTCAAGCGGATGGGCTCGACCATCTTGATGCGGAAGGGCTCACGAGGGGCGCGCATCGCCCCCCTTTTCTACACGTCAGCCGATCTCCGCGGGGGCGCTACGGGCGCCGAAGGAACGACGGCACCTCGAGCACGCCAGACGGCACGTCGAAGCCTTCGCCCATCTGCTCGCGCTCGCCGAGCGACTCGTCGCGCTCGCGCGGCTCACGCCGGTACGCCTTGTCGAAACCGGTCGCGATCACGGTCACGCGCACCCGGCCGTCCATCGCCTCGTCGATCACCGCTCCGAAGATGACGTTGGCGTTCAGGTCGGACGCGCCGGTGACGACCTCTGCAGCCTCGTTCACCTCGAAGAGACCGAGATCCGGCCCGCCGGTGATGTTGAGGAGGACGCCGGTCGCACCCGCGACCGAGGCCTCGAGGAGCGGCGAGGACACGGCCGCCCGGGCCGCTTCGGCCGCGCGGTTCTCGCCTTCGGCCTCCCCGATGCCCATGAGGGCGGAGCCTGCGTCGGTCATGATCGTGCGGACGTCGGCAAAGTCGAGGTTGACGAGCCCGGGGATTGTGATCAGGTCGGTGATCCCCTGGACGCCCTGGCGGAGGACTTCGTCGGCCATCCGGAACGCGTCGACGACCGACGTCTGCTTCTCGACGACCTGGAGCAGCCGGTCGTTCGGGATGATGATCAGGGTGTCGACGTTGTCGCGCAACTTGCCGATGCCCGCCTGGGCCTGCTCGGCCCGCCGGCCGCCTTCGAAGCTGAACGGTCGCGTCACGACGCCGACGGTGAGCGCTCCGATCTCGCGCGCGATCCCGGCGATGACCGGGGCGGAGCCGGTGCCGGTGCCGCCACCCTCGCCCGCGGTGACGAAGACCATGTCGGCGCCCTTGAGCGCCTCCTTCATCTCGTCCCGGGTCTCCATCGCCGCCTCGTAGCCCTTCTGCGGATCGGCACCCGCGCCGAGCCCGCGCGTCGCGGTCGCGCCGATATGGATCTTCTGGTCGGCCTCGACCATGAGCAGGGCCTGGGCGTCGGTGTTCACCGCGATGAACTCACACCCGCGAAGGCCGGCCTCGACCATCCGGTTTACCGCGTTGGAGCCGCCGCCGCCGGCGCCGACCACCTTGATCACAGCCAGGTAATTGCCCGATTGATCTCTCACGTTGATCCTCTCCCTCACACGCAGAGCTTGAAGCTCAGCTTGAGCGTCCGGCTGAGGGTACGTTCACCGCCCCGGCTTGTCAAATGCCTATTTGCAGCGAGATTGCGACTTAACTCTCACCCTCAACTTGAGAGTCTAGGGTTGAGCCGCCGACGGGGCGCTCCGGAACCGAGACGTCAAGATACGCGAGGGCCTGCGCCCCCTCGGCGCGTATCCCACTCAGCACCCGCGCGGCGACCGCGAGCTTCAGAGCAAGCGCATCCGGTCGCCCGAGCCGCAGCTCCAACCCACCGGCGAGCACGAGCGTGACGTCGCCGTCGCTTGCGCGCACCGACTGAACGCGCTCGGGAAAACCCTCCGGGACACGGCGGAGCGCCTCCAGCGCGACTCGGACGTTCTCGGCCTGGACGGTCGCACCCGGGGTGAACGTCCATTCCGGCCCGGCCCAGACGATCGGGCGCCTTGCGGGCGTCTCCAGATCGATGCCCTGAAGCACACGACCGCGATCCGAGACGAGCCACGCATCCCTCCCGCTGCGAACGACGGCCAGCGGTCTCTCCTGGACGACGAGGATCCGGAGCGTGTGCGGGAAGGCGCGATCGACGTGGAACGAGCGGACCGCCGGAATCGCCTGCAGGCGACGGCGCAGCTCGTCCTGATCGAGCGCGACCAGGCTTTCTCCGAGCAGCGGTTCGGCCGCCGCGCGCGCCGCCGCCCGGACGGCGGGACGGCCCCCCGTGACCTCGAGCTCCTGCAGCGCGAAGAGAGACGTGAAGCGGGCTGCCGCATAGAGAAGGACGACAGCCGCGGCGATGCACCCGCCGACGGCCAGCAGGTGGGCGGAGGGCCCGCGCAGGCGGCGCAGCCCGTTCGCGGGCACGAGAGCGAGATGCGGTCGAGAGACCACGGGACCGTGTTCGCCGCCGGGGCGCACGGTCCTACCCCACGGAGTCCGCGCGGCTACTCGGCGACGGGCGGGATCTCGAGCGCTCCGAGGAGCTGCACTTCCGGGTGGAGCACGACGCCGAACTGGACCCGGGCGCGACGCCTCGCCTCGACGATCAGCGCGATCGCGTCCGCCGAGCGGGCACCGCCCGCGTTCTCGATGAAGTTGGCGTGCTTCGGCGAGATCTGCGCACCGCCGATCCGAAACCCGCGCAGGCCGCACGCCTCGAGCAGCCGGCCCGCAGTCAGCTCGTGCTCGGGGTTCTTGAACACGCTCCCGAAGGTCCGCTTGTTCGTCGGCTGCGCTGCCTTACGCTGCGACTGCATAGCCGCAACGGTCGACTTGATCTCCTCGCTGGGCCTCGGCGCGAGCGCGAACTCGGCCGCGGCGACAACCTGTCCGTGCCGCAAGCCGGAAGCCCGGTAGCGGAGGCCGAGCTCCTCGGGCGTCTGCCAGCGTGTTCCGGCGGCGTCGGCGACCAGGGCCCGCTTGAGGATTCCAGCCGTGTCGCCGCCGTAGGCGCCGGCGTTCATCCAGACGGCGCCGCCGACTGTTCCCGGAATCGCACAGGTGAACTCCATCCCTCCCAGCTCCGCCGCCCGGGCCCGGTGAAGGCAAACCGCCAGCGGGGCTCCCCCGCCGGCCATCACCAGGCCGTCGACCGCCTCCGCTCCGGCAAGCGTCCCTGCGAGCTTGAGGACGACCCCGGGGAACCCCTCATCGGAGACGAGGAGGTTCGATCCGAGCCCGACGACCGCGACGTCGAGGCCCTCTTCCCGTGCCCAGGCGAGGCGGGCGACGAGCTCGTCGACGGTTTCCGGCTGGGCGAACCAGCGGGCCGGTCCGCCCGTCCCGAGCGTCGTGTACCGGCTGAGCGAGACCTGCTCGTTCATGCTCCCAGCTCCTCGCGGAGCAGGGGAAGGGCACTGTCGACGTTCCCCGCACCGGCCGTCAGGAGGAGCCCGCCGGGACGGGCGAGGGAGGCTGCAAGACGGGCCGCGTCGGGAAGAGAAGGCGCCCATCCGATCGGCATCCCGGGCCTCACCTCGGCCAGCCGGTCCGCGACGACCTTCCCGCTGATCCCGGCCATCGGCTGCTCGCGGGCGGCGTAGATCTCGGTGACGACTGCTGCGTCCGCGGCCGCGAGAGCCTCTCCCAGCTCCCTGCCGAGATGAACCGTGCGCGAATAGAGATGAGGCTGGAAGAGCACGACGAGCCGCTCTCCCTCGGCCAGCGTGCCGCGGGCCGCGGCGATCGTCGCGGCGAGCTCGGCGGGATGGTGCGCGTAGTCGTCGAGAAGCCTCACGCCTCCCGCCTCGCCGTGCTCCTCCAGCCGTCGTCCGACACCGCGGAAGTCGACGAGGGCCTGCGCAGCCTCGTTCCGGTCGAAGCCGGCCAGCTCCAGGGCGGCCAGCGCGCAGGCGGCGTTCAGGCGATTGTGCGTTCCGGGTACCGCCAGCTCGAAGTCGACCGGCTCCTGCATCCGCCCCCAGACGACGCGGCCTTCCTGCACTCCCGCAGCCCAGCGCTCGAAGCGCTCCTCGAGGTCCGCCGCGGAGGCGAACGTCGCATGGTGGTCGAGCTCGACGTTCGTGACCACGGCGATGTCGGCGGGAAGCTCGAAGACCGTCCCGTCGGATTCGTCGCCCTCGACGACGAGCCACCCGAGCCCGGCGCGAGCGTTCCCGCCGAGCTGCGGCACGTCCCCGCCGATGAGGAAGGACGGGTCATCACCGAGAGCGTCGAGGCAGTACGCGATCATGGCCGCCGTCGTGGTCTTGCCGTGCGCGCCGCTCACCACGATCGAGGGCTTGAGCGCGACGAGCTCGGCGAGAAACCCGGCTCGGGCCCGGCCAGCGACCTGGTCGGCGTACGCGGTCGAGACGACCGTCTCGGCGCCCTCGGGGGAATCGGGTGGCTCGGGCGAGACGGTGACGGGGATCCCGGCCGCACGGACGTGCGCGAGATACGGCGTCTCGTTCCGATCCCAGCCGGAGACCTCCGCGCCCCAGGCCTGGGCCACGACCGCGTAGCCCGAGAGCCCGGCGCCGCCGATGCCGACGAGCCAGATGCGGCGTCCCTCAAGCTCGGGCAAGCTCGATCAGCTCCTCGGCGACGACGTCGGCGGCATCGGGCTTCGCCAGGGCGAGCATCGCCTGCCCCATGCTCGCGAGCGTCTTCGGATCGGCCAGGAGCCCGTCGACCTGCCGTCGAAGATCGAGCTCGTCCTCCGGTACCACGATCGCGCCCCCGCCTCGCTCGAAGTAGCGGGCGTTCTTCGACTGGTGGTCGGCGGTTGCATGCGGGTAGGGAACGAGAAGTGCAGGCTTGCCGGCGGCAGCGACCTCCCAAACCGAGCCTCCCGCGCGCGCGACGACCAGATCGGCGGCTGCCAGGGCGGCTCCGAACTCGTCGGTGAAGGCGAGGAGGCGGTAGTCGTCTCGCCGCGGCCGCCGCTCGAGCTCGGGGAAGTCACGCTCGCCGGCGAGGTGAAGGACGGCAGGCCCGTCGGCGGCGAAGGCATCGTACGCCGCGTCGTTGAGGCGCCGGGCGCCCTGACTCCCGCCGAAGACCAGCACCACCGGCCCCTCGGACGGGAGCCCGAATGCCCTCCGGGCTTCGTCCTGCGCCGGGGGTCGTGAGCGCGCCGGAATCGGTCGACCGACGACCCGGTACTTCGGCCCTTCCAGGCCCTCGAGCGGGAATGCGCAAAAAACGCGCTCTGCGAAGGGCGCAGCGAGCTTGTTGGCGAGCCCGAGGTGGGCGTCCGCCTCGGTCAACGCGGCGGGGATGCGGAGAATCGAAGCGGCGAGAATCATCGGGCCGCCGACGTAGCCGCCCGCGCCGAGCACGCCGTCGGGCCGACGCCGCCGGAGGATGCGGAGGCAGGCCGCCGGAGCGACGGCATCGCGGGCGAGCGCGCCGAGCAGCCTCAGGCCGGCGCGGCGAGGCAGGCCCTCGACCTGGAACCCGTCGAAAGCCAGACCGGCAGAGCGCGCGAGCCGCTCCTCGACGGAGTCAGGCCGACCGGCGAGCGTGACGGACGCGCCGCGGCTCCGCAGCGACTCGGCGACCGCGAGCGCGGGCAGCACGTGGCCGGCCGTCCCCCCGGCGGCGATCAGGAAGCTTGGAGCTGGATTCGGCGGCATCGTTGACGGCGATGTTAAGGAGGATGCCCACGGACGCGAGCATGACGATGAGGCTCGAGCCCCCATACGACACGAGCGGCAGGGGGATTCCGGTCAGCGGAGCCAGGCCCATGACCGCGCTGACGTTGACGGCTGCCTGCCCGCAGATGAGCGCGGTGATCCCGGCGGCGAGCAGCTTCCCGAACGGCTCACGGCACGAGAGGGCGACGTTGAAGCCCGCGTAGCCGAAGGCGACGAACGCGGCGAGCACGGAGAACGCGCCGAAGAGCCCCAGCTCCTCGCCGATGATCGCGAAGATCATGTCGGTGGAGGCTTCCGGGAGGTAGTAGACCTTCTGGACGCTTTCGCCGAGGCCGACGCCGAAGAATCCGCCGGAGCCGAGCGCGAGCATCGCCTGCACGCTCTGGAAGCCGGCCCCCTGCGGATCCTGCCACGGATCGAGGAAGCTGAGGATGCGCTCACGGCGGTACGGCTCGAGCCAGATGGCGGCGAGGACGAGGGAGACCGCGATCGCTCCCGCTCCGGCGAGCGTGACGAAGCGCGTGCCGGCCACGACCAGGATCGCGGAGAGCATGATCGCGACCGAGATGGCGGTGCCGAGGTCCGGCTCGATGAGGACGAGGGCCAGCACTGCGCCGAAGACGATCCCGATCGGGCGAATGAGCTCCCCGAGCGACCGCGGCGCCGGAGTGCGCGAGAGGTAGGCGGCCACCCAGAGCGCCAGCGCCAGCTTGGCGAGCTCGGACGGCTGGAGCGTGGCCGGCCCGAGCGTCAACCAGCGCTTGGCCCCGTTGACCGGCGTCCCGACGACGAGCACGGCAACGAGGAGGACGAAGCTCGCGAGCAGGAGCGGCGGCACGACATAGCGCAGGCGGCGGTAGTCGGTGCGGGAGAGGAGCACGAGCGCGACGATCCCGAGCAGGGCGTAGGCGGCCTGGCGCTTGAGGTAGTAGGCGGGGTCGTCCGCGGCGAGCGCGGCCCGGGCGGAGCTTGCGCTGTAGACCATGACGAGCCCGAACGCGACGAGCCCGAGCGTGACGACGACGAGCAGGTGGTACTCGAGACCGCCCCCGGCCGGCCGCTTCACAGCGCCTCCACGAGCTGCCGGAAACGCGCTCCCCGCTCCTCGAAGTTCTCGAACTGGTCGTAGCTGGCGCACGCCGGCGAGAGCAGGACGACCTCGCCCCTCTCCGCATCGGCGTGCGCGTCGGCGACCGCGCGCTCGAGGTCGACGGAGTGCCGGAAGCGGACGCCCTCCCGGGCGAGCGCCTCCGCGATCTCGTCCGCGGACTCACCGATCAGGTATGCGCGCGAGACCCCGGACTCCCGGGCCCGCGCTGCCAGCCCGGCAAACGCCGTGCCCTTGCGGGAGCCGCCGAGGATCACCCGCAACCCCGGTGGGTAGGCGCCCAGCGCGCGCTCGGCTGCCTCGGGATTGGTGGCCTTCGAGTCGTTGATCCAGCGAACACCGTCGAGCTCCCGGACCAGCTCGAGTCGGTGCGGAACGCCCGCGAAGCTCTCGAGCGCGGCGGCAATCGCCTCGTCCGGGATCCCCGCGGCGCGCGCGGCGGCCGCGGCGGCGGCCGCGTTCTCGCGGTTGTGCCCACCCGGGATCCGCGGCTCGGCGGGGAGCGGGTCGTCGCCGCCGAACTCGATGCGGCGGCCGTCGCCCGGCACCGGCGGGAATCCGCGAGGAACGACGGCGACGTCCTCGGGCCCCTGGTTCTCGAAGATGCGGAGCTTGGCCGCCCGGTAGGAGTCGAGATCGCTGTGCCGGTCGAGGTGGTCGGGACTGACGTTGAGGAGGACGGCCACACGGGGCCGAAGCTTGGCGATGTCCTCCAGCTGGAAGCTCGAGAGCTCGCAGACGATCCAGGCGTCGTCGGCAAGCGCGCCGTCGAGCCCGGTGAGGGGACGCCCGACGTTTCCCGCGACGGCCACGGGCCGCCCGGCGGCGCGGAAGATCTCGCCGAGCAGCTCGCTCGTCGTCGTCTTCCCGTTCGTCCCGGTAACGCCGATCAGCGGGTTGGAGAGGATGCGGGCGCCGAGCTCGACCTCGCTCCAGACGGCGACGCCGCGAGCGCGTGCGGCGGCCACGAGGGGCACCTCGCTCGGAACACCGGGGCTCTTGACCAGCAGGTCCACGTCGTCGACGAGCGCGGGGTCCTCCGCGCCCAGGACGACTTCGACACCGTGCTCCCGAAGCCTCCCGGTGTCCAGCCCCTCGTTGCGGTCGACCCCGAGAACGCGGACGCCGCGCCGGGCGAGCGCGAGCGCCGCGGCCTCTCCCGAGCGGGCGAGGCCGAGGACGAGAGCCCGCTCAGGAAGCAAACTCGGATGCGTAGCGGTAGTAGAGGACGAAGCCGCAGGCGCAGAGGATCGCGGTCACGATCCAGAAGCGGACCATGATCCGCGTCTCCGACCACGCTTTCATCTCGAAGTGATGGTGGAGTGGCGCCATGAGGAGGACGCGCCGGCCGAACCGCTTGAAGCTCACGACCTGGACGATCACGGAGAGCGCCTCGATGACGAAGATGCCGCCGATCAGGATCAGCAGCGACTCGGTCTTCGTCATGATCGCGAAGGCCGCCAACGCGCCGCCGAGGCCCATCGAGCCCGTGTCCCCCATGAAGACCTGCGCGGGGAAGGCGTTGTACCAGAGGAACCCGATCGACGCGCCCACGAGGCTGGCCCCGAGGATCGCCAGGTCGAGGTCGACCTGGTCGGCGCGACCGACGGCGCGGATGGACGCGAGCGCGGCCACGAGGCAGATCGCCGTGTAGGTGAGGATCGCGATCGTCGTCGTCCCGGCAGCGAGACCGTCGATGCCGTCGGTGAGGTTCACGCCGTTCGAGGCGCCCGCGATGATGAAGAACAGCAGCACGTACCAGCCCCACGACAGAGGCAGGTCGACGTCGAGGAGCGGCAGGTAGACGTCCGTCGTCAGGGGCGTGTCCAGGCCGCGCGCGGCGACCACGGCGACGACGACCGTGATCGCCCCGAGCCAGAGGAGCTTCCAGCGGCCGGAGAGCCCGAGCGAGCGGCGGCGGGAGACCTTCGTCCAGTCGTCCACGAAGCCGACCGCCGCACAGCCCAGGGTGACGAAGAACGCGGTCACGGCGGGCACGGTCCGACTCGAGAAGATCAGGAACGGAACCGCCATCGAGATCATGATCAGGAGGCCGCCCATCGCCGGCGTCCCCTGCTTGACAGCGTGGCCCTTCGGGCCCTCCTCGCGAATCTGCTGCCCGAACTCGTTCTTGCGGAGGAAGTCGATGAACTTCGGGCCGGAGAGGATGGAGATCACCATCGCCAGCACGCCCGCGAGCAAGACCTCAACCATGGATGGAGCCTAAGGGACGACCGCGACGGCCTCGGCGATCACTTCGAGGCCCATCGCCCGCGAGCCCTTTACGAGCACGCAGTCGCCGGGTTGAAGGACGGAGCGAAGCGCCGCGAGACCCTGCTCGACCGTCGGGGCCCAGCGCGTGACCGGCACGCCGCGCGCGCCCGTCACGTAGTTCCGGGCCAGCGGCCCGACCGCGACGAGCACCTCGACCCCCGCACGGGCGGCGGCGGCGCCGACGTCCCGGTGGAAGGCAGGCGCGCCAGGGCCGAGCTCGGCCATGTCGCCGAGGACGGCGACCTTGCGGCACTCGGTGCCACGGTCGTTCAGGTGCTCGAGCGCGGCGGCCATGGAGAGCGGGTTGGCGTTGTAGCAGTCGTTCAGCAGGACGCCGCCGCCGGGTAGCGCGACCTCCTCGCCGCGCAGGCGCGACAGCTGAACGTGGCGCGCACCCTTCTGCGCCTTCCCCAGCGGCAGGCCGAGGGCGTGATAGGCGGCGAGCGCGGCCAGGGCGTTCGTCGCGTTGTAGCGCGAGGAGAAGCTGAACTCGAGCGTGAGCGGACGCCCGAACGCCTCGACCCGGAGGCGGGCGCTGTCGTCTCTCGCGGCGAAGTAGCTCAGGCTCACGTCTCCGCCGTCACCGAAGCGAAAGACGCGGAGATCGTCGCGCTGAAGGTACGGCTCGAGGTAGGCCTCGCCGGCGGGAACGACGGCCGTGCCCCCCGCGGGAAGGCTCTCGATCAGCTCGGCCTTGGCCTGCGCGACGCGCTCGACCGTGCCCAGGAGCTCGAGATGCACGGGGCCCACGCTGGTCACGATGCCGACGTTCGGCTGCGCGATCTCGCAGAGCTCGGCGATCTGCCCGAGGCCGCGCATGCCCATCTCGACGACCGCGATCTCGGTGTCCTCCTCGAGACGGCACAGGGTGAGCGGCAGGCCGACCTCGTTGTTCTGGCTGCCCTCGGCGACGACGACGCGGGCGTGCGGGGCGCAGAGCGCGCCGAGGATGTCCTTGGTGGAGGTCTTCGCAGTCGAGCCCGTCACCGCGACGACCTTGGCCCGAGAGCGCTCGCGGACGGCCTGCCCCAGGGCTCCGAGAGCACCGAAGGCATCCTCGGGGACGAGCGTGGCCGCCGCGCCGGCGGCGAGCGCGTCGCCGACGAACTCGATCCCGCCGCCCACGGCCACGAAGAGATCTCCCGGCGCGGTCGTGCGCGAGTCGATCGTCACCCCGGTCGCGCGCTCGGCGCCGCGGGCCCGCTCCAGGCGACCCGGCGCGAGCGCCTCGACCTCGTCGAGCCGGAGCGGGATCATGCCGCCGCGCCGAGGCGCCGGAGAACGTCGCGGGCAACCTCGCGGTCGTCGAACGGGATCGTCCGGTCGCTGAGCTCCTGCCCCTGCTCGTGGCCCTTGCCCGCGATGACGACCACGTCGCCCTCCTCGGCCTCCTCGATGGCGCGCGCGATGGCGGCGGCCCGGTCGGGCTCCACCTCCTCCTCGCCGTCCATACCCGCGAGGATCTCGTCGATGATCGCGCCGGGCTCCTCGCTCCGCGGGTTGTCGGAGGTGACGAGCGCGCGGTCGGCGAGACGGCTGACCACCCGACCCATCAGCGGTCGCTTCGCCCGGTCGCGGTCGCCGCCGCAGCCGAAGACGCAGATGAGCCTGCCCGCCGTCAGGCGGCGCGCTTCCGTGAGCACGTTCTCGAGCGCCTCGGGCGTGTGCGCGTAGTCGACCAGGACTGCGAACGGCTGGCCCTCGTCGACCGACTCGAAGCGCCCCGGCACGCCCGCGACGTGCTCGACGCCCCTGACGACGGCGTCGTCCTCGATTCCCAGCAGACGCGCGGCCGCGATCGCGCCGAGAATGTTCTCGACGTTGAACCGCCCGCGGAGGCGCGGCCGAACCGCGAGGCCTGCCGCCCGGAAGCTGGTGGCCGACGGCGTCAGCTCCAGCTCTTCGGGACGCACGTCTGCGTCCTCGGCAAGGCCGAAGGTCACAACGCCGGCGCCAAGCTCCCGCAGCTCCTCGGCGAGCCGCCGCCCGTGCGGGTCGCCGACGTTGACCGCAGCGGGAGGACGGTTCCCGTCCACATCGGGCTCGGTGAACAGCCTCCGCTTGGCGTCGAAGTACGCCTCGAGCGTGCCGTGGAAGTCGAGGTGGTCCTGGGAGAGGTTCGTGAAGACGAGCGCGCGGAATCGTGTTCCCACGAGCCGCTTCAGCTCCGATGCGTGCGACGACGCCTCCATCGCGCAGCTCCGGTCACCCGCGTCGAGCAGCTCACGGAAGGTGCGCTGGAGGTCGATCGCCTCCGGGGTCGTTCGAGTGACGGGCCGCCGTTCGCCTCCGATCCGCATCTCGACGGTGCCGAGGAGGCCGGGACGGCGGCCTGCCGCCGCCAGGATGGAGTAGAGGACGAACGCGGTCGTCGTCTTGCCGTTCGTCCCTGTCACCCCGGCCACTTCGAGCTCGCGGGTCGGCCGGCCGAAGAACGTGTCGGCGGCGAGAGCCATCGCCAACCGGGCATCGGAGACGACAAGCTGCGGAACGGCCGCCTCGAGCGGGCGCTCGACGATCAGGGCCACCGCGCCCCGTTGGACAGCCTCGGCGGCGAAGTCGTGGCCGTCCGCCCGTTGACCCGGAACGCAGACGAACAGGGTGCCCGGGCCGACGGCGCGCGCGTCGTAGGCGAGCTCGGAGACGGCGGTCGGAACGGGATTGCGAATCTCGGACGCGCCGACGGCGTCGCCGAGTGTCTCGAGCGGGATGGCGGGTGGTTCGGACATGGCTCAGGCTGTGGTTCGGCGCGCACGGCGCTGTTCTTCCTCGATCCTGCGTGCATTCTGGCGCGGTCCGTGACCCGTACGCGCTGATTCCCTCGCTACCGCGCGCGCGTCTAACTTCGGCCTTCGGTGCTGCTACTGGCCGTCCGTCCGCCGGGCGTCCGGTGGGATCTCGAGGTACTGCAGGGCGAACTGGGCGATCTCGGCGAAGGCGGGTGCGGCGACGGTGCCGCCCCAGATGGCCCCTCTCGGCTCGTCGACGGTCACCAGCACCACGAGCCGCGGCCGGCTCGCCGGCGCGAAGCCGACGAAGGAGGCGACGTAGCGCGTGTCGGAATAGCCGCCGCTCGTATCCGGCTTCGCGGCCGTCCCGGTCTTCCCGGCCACGCGGTAGCCCGGAATGTGCGCGTACGTCCCGGAGCCCTCCTCGACCACGCCGCGGAGCATCTTCGTCAGCTGCCTGGCGGTTCGGTCAGAGAGCACGCGCCGCTGTTTCGGGTCGACGCGCGGGCGGCCCTCGATCCGGTCGACGAAGTGCGGCTGGTGCCAGATTCCGTGATTCGCGATCGCACCGTAGGCAGCCGCCATCTGCATGGGCGTGACGGCGATGCCCTGGCCGATCGGAACGTTGCCGATCGTGGAGCCCGACCAGTCCTCAGGCCGCAGGACGATGCCCGGCGACTCGCCCGGATAGTCGATCCCGGTCTTCCGCCCGAACCCGAACCGGCGGATCCACTCGGAGAGCCTGGCACGCTGAAGCTGGAGGGCGAGGGTGACGACGCCGACGTTCGACGAGCGGGACAGGATCTGCGACACGGTCATCGTCTGCGTCCCACGCGGAAGCGCGTCGTGGATGATCCGGTCCGCGATCGGGAGCTTGTACGGGAGGCGGAACCTCGTCGACGGCGTAACGATGTTCGACTCGAGGACGCCGCCGACGGTCACGATCTTGAACGTCGAGCCCGGCTCGTAGGTGTCGGTGACGGCGCGATTCCGGAGGCGGTCCTCCCCCCACTTGGCGACGACGGGGTACATGTTCGCGTCGAACGCCGGCTCGACGGCGAGCGCGAGCACCGCTCCGGTCCTGGGGTCGAGAACGACGGCGGACGCCGATTGGGCGCCCCACTTGGCCTTCGTCCGGCGCAGCACGCGCTCCACGTGCCCCTGGATCGTGTGGTCGATGGTGAGGAAGACGTCCCTCCCGTTCTCGACCGGAGTCGAGCGGACGACGTCGATCGTTCGCCCGAACGGATCGCGCACGATCGTCTTCGAGCCGTCCTTGCCGGCGAGCTCGTCGTCCAGCTGGAGCTCGAGCCCCGAGAGGCCGCGGTTCTCGGTGCCGGCGTAGCCGACGACCTCCGACGCCACGGCCCGCTGCGGGTACACGCGACGCTCCTCCGGGTAGAAGCCGATTCCCGTGAGCTCCTCGGCTTTCAGCGCGTCGGCTTTCTCGGGATCCGCCTTGCGCGCGAGGTAGACGAACCCGACCGAGCGGTCGGCCAGCAGCGGATAGAGCTTCCCGGGATCGAGGTCGAGTGCCTCGCCGACGGCGATCGCCGTCTCGCGCGGATCGGCTACCTGCTTCGGGTTCGCGTAGACGGTCGTGGCGCGCTCGCCGAACGCGAGCTGCACGCCCAGCCGGTCGAAGATGGTGCCGCGCCGGGCCGGGACCTGGAGCTCCTCCCGGTGCTGGCTGGTCGCAAGGCGGTCGAGCGTCTGCGCCTTCACCGCCTGCAGCCAGGCTACGCGCGCGAACGCAGCGAAGAAAACGACCGCGAAGACCGCGACGAGGAGCCGAAGGCGCCTGTTCGCCTTGCGCACTCGCCGCTACCCCTTGACGCGCGCCAGCCGGACGTACTTGGTCTCGGCGGGCTCGACGAGCCCGTACCTGTGCACGGCGATTGCCTCGATGCGGCCGGCTGCGGCCGCCCGCGAAAGGTCCGCCTCGAGGTTGTCGCGGCGCGCGACGAGCTCGGCGCGCTCGGCCTCCAGCTCCTCGGCCTGCATGTTGAGGCGGAGGACGGCGACGTTGAGGGCGACGATCCCGGCGAGCAGTGTGGCGACGACGACGATCCAGACGACACTCCCGGCAACTCGCGGACGCGGCTGGGCGCGCCGCCGCGATGCCGGGCGCGGCTCTGCCCGCGGTCGCGGTGCTCGGCGCGGCTCGGCACGGGCTGCCGCGGTCGCCACTAGACCTTCACCGCCACGCGGAGCCGGGCCGACGCCGCGCGCGGGTTCTCCGCCGTCTCAGCCGGCGAGGGCCGAACGGCCTTGCGCGTGGCGAGTCGGAGCGTGGGCTCCTTGCCGCAGACGCAGACAGGCAGGTCGGGCGGACAGGTGCAGCCGCGCGCCTGGGCCGCGAAGAAGCGCTTGACGATGCGATCCTCGAGCGAGTGGAAGCTGATGACGGCGAGGCGGCCGCCCGGCCGCAGCAGCCGCAGGGCGACGGGCAGGGCCTGCTCGAGGGACTCGAGCTCCTCGTTGACGACGATCCGGAGCGCCTGGAAGACGCGCTTCGCCGGATGGCCGTCGCCGAACCGCCGCGGTGCAGGAATGGCTGCGCGCACGACCTCCACGAGATCGGTCGTCCGCTCGAAGGGGCGCTCGGCCCGTCGGCGGACGATGGCCCGAGCGATCTGGCGGGAGAACCGCTCCTCGCCGTAGCGGCGGAAGATCTCGGAGAGCTCGCGCTCGCTCGCCTCGTTGACGACGTCCTGCGCCGAGCGGGTGGCCGATACGTCCATGCGCATGTCGAGCGGGGCGTCGGCCGCGTAGGAAAAGCCGCGCTCGGGCCGGTCGATCTGCATGCTCGAGATGCCGAGGTCGAGCAGGATCGCGTCGGCCTCGACGCCGTTGTCGGCGAGCTGGCCCAGGACGACGGCGAAGTCGCCCCGGAGGAAGCGAGCCTGGACGCCCGCGTGCCGCTGGAAGCGCTCGAAGTAGGGACGGACGCTGGCATCGCGGTCGATTGCGATGAACCGGCCCTTGCCCGCCAGGTCGACCGCGAGCAGCTCGGCGTGGCCGCCCGCGCCGAACGTGCCGTCGATGACGGTCTCGCCCGGCTGCACGGCCAGGAGCTCCCGCACCTCCTCGGCGAGAACCGGAACGTGGTCAGCTGTCTCGTGCTGCAAGGCGTTCCGCAACAACTTCCGCCCTCCTCTCGACATCTTCCAGCTGGATTCGCCAGGCGTCGCGGTCCCAGACCTCGAGGTAGTCGCCGACCCCGGCGACGACGACCTCACGGCCGAGCTCGGCCTTGACCATCAGGCCCGCGGGGAGCGTGACACGCCCCTGCTTGTCGAGCTCTCCCTCGACGGTGGCGGAAAAGAGGTAGCGCCGCATGTCGCGCGCCTCGCGGCTGAACCGGTCGAGGCCCGCGAGCCGGGAGCTCACGAAATCGTCCCAGCCTTCCCGCGTGTACACGGCCAGACACGGCTCGATCCCGCGCGTGACGACGACGCCGTCTGCGAAGGACTGCCTGAACCGAGAGGGAAGCGTAAGACGGTTCTTGTCGTCGATCGTGTGCTCGAACTCGCCGAGAAGCATCGGCCGAAGCCTTCCGTGGTCTCCACTTTTCCCCACTGTAGACCACAATCCCCCACTACGCAACCCCTGCGCGAGAATGCGAGGGACGCCGTCCCACGACCAAGGAGGAATCCGTGGAGGTGCAGCTGACCAGGGAGGAGCTCGCACGCCTCCTGCGCGAGGCCGAGCAGGCTCACGCCGCCTACGAGAAGGAGCTCGGAAGCCGGGACGAGGACTGGCCCGGCTGGTACGCCGACTACATCCTCCGCCGCCTCGAAGGCCCCACCGGCTAGACCCCGTGCGCGCCGCGCCGGGTGAGCGCCGCGCTCGCACGCTCCGCCGCGAACGCGACGGCCGCCTCGACGTCGTCTCCGCCGGCGAGTGCGTAGGTGAGGCCGGCTGCGAAGCTGTCGCCGGCGCCGTAGGCGTCGGCGACCGGGCCGTCGGGCGGCACGGGCCGGAAGGAGCCTGCGCGACAGTCCGCCGTGCCCCATATACCCCCCTCGCGGCCTGAGGTCGCCACCACGAGCTTCGGCTGCGGCTCCAGGTCGCCTCGCTCGTAGCGCTCGCCCGGATCGCGGGCGCTGCGGACGAGCGCGTCGAGCTCGACGCCGGCCTCGGCCAGAACGGGGAGCGAGCGCGCGGTTGCCACCAGCACCCGCGCGCGGCGCGCCGCCTTGACGGCTTCGGCATCGCCGCTCACGAAGTAGACGCCGTCGGTCTCCGCCAGCTCCGCCCACGGCAGCGGGTCGCCGCCACGAGGCACGTGCTTCTCGCCGATGATCGTGATCGTTCGCTCCCCGGAGCCGTCGACGAACGTGAACCCACGACGCTGCGGCTCCGGGTGCCGCGACGCCTCGACGCGAACGCCCAGCCCGGTCAGCTGTGCGAGCGCGGCCTCCCCCAGCTCGTCCCGCCCGAGAGCCGTGAAGAGCGTCGAGGCGCCCGCGAGGCGGGCAAGCTGAACCGACGCGACTCCGCCGCCGCCGGCCGCCTCGGCCCACCACTCGCTGGCCTGCACGATCTCGCCCGGGGTCGGCACCCGCTCGACGCGCGCGAACTCGACCCACTCGACGTGCCCGACGACCGCGACTCGCATGCGCGGCAGTCTCACATCTCGGCGCCCGGCCGCGTTTCAACGGATGATGGAAGCCGTGGCCGCGATACCGCCCTTCGAGCGCTTCTACGAGGAGCGCAAGGACGAGATCTTCGGCTACCTCGCGCGCCTCCTCGGCCGCGAGGCCGCCGAGGACGCGTTCCAGGAGACATTTCTCCGGGCGCTTCGCGCCTACGGGAAGCTCGAGCACGGCAGGCACCTGCGCGCCTGGGTCTTCACGATCGCAACGCGCGTCGCCGTCGACGAGCGGCGCAGGACGGCCGCGACTCCAGAGCCGCCCGAGGTTCCGGTCGCCGACGAGCGCCCCGCCTATGCCGAGCTGGAGCACCTGGCCGACCAGTTGCCGCCGACCGAGCGGGCGGCCGTCGTCCTCCGCTACGGCTACGACCTCTCGTACAACGACATCGGCGCCGCGCTCGGCTCGAGCGCGGAGGCGGCCCGCGCCGCCGCCTCGTCAGGGGTGCGCCGCCTGCGCAGGAAGGAGAGCTCATGACCACTGTTCCGGACACGCTCGACCGCCGCTTCCGCGAGGCCGCCGCGTCGGCAGGGCTCCTCGACGTCGCGTACGACTTCACCGACTCCCCCGTCGGCCGCCTGCTCGTCGCGGCGAGCGGCCGCGGCCTGTGCCGGATCTCGTTCGACCCGGAGCCCGAGCGGGAGCTGGACGCTCTGGCCCGGGCGTTCGGCGCACGCATCCTGCGCTCCCCAGGCCCGGTCGACGCCGTCCGGCGGGAGCTCGACGAGTACTTCGAGGGCGAACGCAAGGAGTTCGACCTCCCGGTCGACCTCACGCCGCTTCCCCACTTCCAGCGTCAGGTACTGGAGGAGCTCGTCCGAGTCACGTACGGCCATGTCGACACCTACGGAGGGCTGGCGCAGCGCATCGGGAAGCCCCGGGCGGCCCGCGCGGTCGGCGGCGCCTTGAACCGCAATCCGATCCCGATCGTCGTCCCGTGCCACCGCATCGTGGGCGCAAGCGGAAGCCTGACCGGCTACGCGGGCGGCCTCGAGCGCAAGGAGGCCCTCCTCGGCCTCGAGGGCGCGATCCTTCCCGGCTAGGCCGCTTCGCCGGTGCGCGCGGCCATCCGGCGAAGGAGCTCCCGGCGTACCTGTTCCCCGGTCAGGCGGGCCGCGTTGCGCGGGTACTCGATCAGGAGGTGGAGCGCGGGGGCATCCTCCGTCGGGCCGTCAGGCCCTGCGGAAAGCACCGGACGAGCGGCCGGCCGGGTGCCTTGGACGACCGCGATCTCACCCGTCCGGACACCGTGCAGTCGGGCGTAGCACTCCTGCTCGTCGAGCGGCCTGAGCCTCGGACGCCTGCGGAAGATCCGCACCCCGCTGAGCCTAGCGCGACCGGCGGTCGGCTCGAGGAGACTCTGCCGGAACGCCGCCCCGCGTCGAGCTACGCAGCGGCGCCGAAGCCGCCGCCGCCCGGCGTCTCGATGGTTACCGACTCGCCGGCGTCCAGCGCAAGGGTCACCTTCGCCGGGACCTCGTCGCCGTCGACGAGGTTGCGCCCGGGGGAGCCGGGGCCTCCTCCCCGTGTGCCCGCGGGGCCGCGGGCACGGCGCTCGCTGACGATGGAGACGCGGCAGGGCTCGAGCGCGGTGATCTCGCGGATGACTCCGTCTCCTCCCCAGAAGCGCCCGGCCCCTCCGGACCCGAGCCGCAGGGCGTAGCGCTCCACCCGCAGCGGGTAGGCGAGCTCGAGCGCCTCCACCGGCGTGTTGAGGGTGTTCGACATGGCGACGTGGACGGCCGAGGGCCCGTCCGCGTTCGGACACGCGCCCTGGCCGCCGGCGATCGTCTCGTAGTAGGTGAAGCGCGCGTTCCCGAACGTGAGGTTGTTCATCGTGCCCTGCCCCTGCGCCGGCACCGGCAGCGCCTGGCCGAAGGCCCGGAAGAGGACGTCTGCGATCCGGCTCGAGGTCTCCACGTTTCCGGCGACGACGGCGGCCGGGGGCCGGGCGTTGACGAGCGACCCTTCGGGGGCGGTGACGGTCACGGGCGCGAACGCGCCGCCGGAGGCAGGGACGTCAGGGTCGGTGAGACAGCGGACGACGAAGTACGCGGCCGATCGCGTCACGGCGAGGGGGCAGTTGAGGTTGCCCGGGTGCTGCGGGTCGGTTCCGGCGAAGTCGATCCCGATCTCCTCACCGGAGATCGTGACCGTTGCGCGGACGGTGAGCTCCGCCTCGGGCGCCTCGAGGACGTCGGTGGCCTCGTAGCGGCCGTCCGGCAGTGCGGCGATGGCCGCGCGCACCCGACGCTCGGAGTACGCGAAGAGCTCGTCCATCGCCGCGGCCACCTGCTCGCGCCCGCGGCGCTCGCAGATCTCGGCGAGCCTCCGCTCCGCGAGGCGGTGGGCGGCGAGCTGGGCGCGCAGGTCGCCGCGACGCTCGTCCGGGTTCCGCATGTTGGCGAGGAGGATGGTCACGACCTCGTCCGTGAGGCGCACGGGCGGGATGACGAGCCCCTCCTGGTAGAGGTCGGTCGAGCCCGCCGGCAGGCTCGCCGGCTCGGCGCCGCCGACGTCGGCGTAGTGCGCGCGCGACACCGCGTAACCGAGATCGGTCCGCGAGACGAGCGTCACGTCCGGGAGGTGCGTCCCGCCGGTGAACGGGTCGTTGACCACGAAGACGTCGCCGGGCTCGGGCCCGCGCTCGAGCACCGCGGCCACGGCCTCGGGCATCGCGCCCAGGTGGACCGGGATGTGCTCGGCCTGGGCGATCATCCGGCCGTCCGGCGCGAAGAGCGCGGTCGAGCAGTCACGCCGCTCCTTGATGTTGGCGGAGAACGCGGAGCGGACGAGGACCGCTCCCATCTCCTCCGCGACCGCCCGGAGCGTGCTGCCGAGAATCTGGAGCTCAATCGTCACGATCTCGTGAGGATGAGCGTGCTATTCCCATCCCTAACCCCCTCCCACCCGGGGGGGAGCCAGCACGTCGCTCCTTCGAGCTCCACCATGGCCGGGCCCGTCACGGAGAGTGGCTCGCCGCCGCGCAGGCGAAGCTCGGGGCCGGGCACGACCTCGGCGCTTCGAACCGCGACGAGCTCGATCGGCCGGCCTCGGTCGGCGTAGCCGTAGCGCTCCTCGTGGGCACGGTGGAAGGACTCCGTCGGGTCGCCCTCCAGCGGCACCGTCAACTCGAACGACTGGCCCCGGTAGCGGAGATCCACCTCGCCGTGACGCGGCAGCAGCCCGGCTTCCTCGAACGGGATCACGTACGAGCGCACACGGTCGCGTCGTTCCTCGCTGGCTACCAGGCCGAGCGCGGAGAGGACACCGGCCGCGGCAGGGACGAGGACCTTCCGTATGCCGAGCTCCTCGGCCAGCTCGCAGGCGTGCAGAGGCCCCGCGCCGCCGAAGGCGACCAGGGTGAAGTCGCGCGGGTCGTGGCCGCGCTCGACGGAGACGAGCCGGAGCGCCCGCAGCATTTCCGCGTTGACGACGTCGACGACCGCCTGCGCGTCGAAGTCGCCGAGAGCGAGCTCCGCGGCCGCCCGGTCCAGCTCGAGCCCGCCGGCCAGGACACCGGGAAGGCGCCCCAGGGCGAGGTTGGCGTCCGTGACGGTCGGCTCCAGGCCGCCGCGGCCGTAGCACGCCGGACCGGGATCCGCCCCCGCGCTCTGGGGGCCCACGCGCAAGGCTCCTCCCGCGTCGCGCCAGACGATCGAGCCGCCGCCCGCGCCGACCGTCTGCAGGTCGACCGTGGGCAGACGAATCGGGAAACCGCCCAGCTCGCGCTCGGCCGCGCGCTCGGCCCGGCCGCCGGCGATCAGGCAGACGTCCGTCGAGGTTCCGCCCATGTCGAGCGAGATCGCGTTCTCGACACCGGCGAGCTGGGCGATCCGAGCGGCGCCCACGACACCCGCCGCCGGGCCGGAGACGAGGACGAGCGACGGGTGGCGGGCTGCCTCGTCGAGCGTGCAGACGCCGCCGGACGAGCGCATGACGAGCGGCTCGCCGAGCCCGGCCTCCTTGCAGCGGTCGGCCAGCGACCACAGGTATTCGGCGAGCGCAGGCCCGAGGTAGGCGTCCACCGCGGTCGTCGAGGCGCGCTCGTACTCCCTGAACTCGGGGGCCACCTCGTGCGACGCGACGACGCGGGCATCGGGGAGCCGGCGGCGCACCTCGTCGGCGACGAGGCGCTCGTGCGTGGAGTCGCGGAACGAGAAGAGGAGGCAGATCGCCACGGCCTCGGCGTCGAGCTCGGGCAGGGAGTCGAGGTCGAGCGGCTCGACGACGCCTTCGGGCCCGACGCGCTCGTGGACGCCGACGCAGCGCTCGAGCGGGACGAGGGGCTCCGGGTGTCGGTCGCAAAGGCGGTACAGATGGGCGCGCGTCTGGCGGCGCAGGTGAAGGACGTGCTCGAAGCCGGCGGTTCCGACGAAGGCTGTCCGCGCTCCCTTGCGCTCGAGGAGCGCGTTGGTCGCGATGGTCGTCCCGTGGGTGAACCGCTCGAGCGGAAGATCTCCGGCGCCGACGGCCATCGCGGCCTTGATGACGGAGTGCTCCTGTGCGCGGACGGTCGGCACCTTGGCCGTTCGCAACTCGCCGTCGGCGAGAAGCACGGCGTCCGTGAAGGTGCCTCCGACGTCGATCCCGAGGATCGCCACGGAGCACGTCTACCACGGCGGCCCGACGCCAGGGCCTCTAAGCGGCGTGCCGGCGCCGATACGAGCGCGCCTTCGTGCGGTTTCCGCACACCGCCATCGAGCACCAGTGGCGGGAGCGGTTGCGGGCCCGGTCGTAGAACGCCCACCCGCACCCATCGGCCCGGCAGGCCTTCAACCGGCGCCAGGTCCCGTCCGCCATCGCGGCAGCGACGATCGTGGTCAGCCGACCGAGGGCCCCGGAAACGCCGCCTGCAGCGGGCTCCAGCCGGGCGGTCCCGGCCGGGTCGAAGCGGAGCGCGAGCCGGGCCCGCTTCGCCGCCTGGCCGAGCGTCACAGCCGCCTCCTTCCGCACGCTCGTCCCGTTGTTCTCGAGCAGGAGCGCCCGGATCGCCTCGCGCAGCCGTCTCGCGTCGTGGAGATCGGCGGAGGTGGCAGCTCCCGTGCGACCGAGGCCGTGGGCCTCGAGCCACGTCTGCAAGGCTGCGGGGCTCGACAGCTCGTCGGTGCCGCTCTCGACCTCGAGCGTGTTCACGAAGACCCGCACCGTCTCGAGCTCGCCGGGAGCTTGATCGCTCATAACCTTCTATGATAGGTCACTGGTTACTCAGCGACCAGGAGGACGACATGCCCGACTCGCCCTACCGCGTGGCCCACGTGTCCGAGATCGTCACTCCGGCAGGAAGCCAGCCGGGCAAGGCACCTTGGCGGGCCGTGCGGAGGCACTTCGGCATCCGCTCGTTCGGCGTCTCCGCCTACACGGCCGAGGCGGCCGGCGACGTGTTCACGAGCGAGCACACCGAGGTCGACACGCAGCACGAGGAGCTCTTCTACGTCGCAAGCGGGCGCGCGGCGATCAGCGTCGACCGCGAGACCGTCGAGGCCGGCGCGGGAACGTTCGTCTACGTCCCGGACCCCGCCGTGAGCCGCGGCGCGACCGCGCTCGAGCCGGGCACGACGCTGCTCGCGATGGGAGGCGAGCCCGGCAAGCAGTTCGAGATCTCGCTGTGGGAGCGGGAGCACGCCGACGGTGAGTAGGGCGCCCTGGAGCGCGGAGCTGCCGCTTGTCGGGGCCGGCGGCGAGCCGGTCGACCTCTGGCGCTCGATCCAGTCGCACGGCCTCGTCGACCTTCCGCCCATGCGGATCGACGACGAGGGCCGGGCGCTCGACATCACGGTGCCGCTTCCGGCCGGGCGGCCCCGGACCGTGAGGATCGCCGAGGGCAGGCCCGGCCGGGCGCGCGTGACGGTCGCGGGCCGTGCCCCAGGGGAACGGCAGGCCGGGGACCTCCTCGACGTCGTGGCGCACGTCCTCAGGCTGGACGACGACCTCTCCCCCTTCTACGCGGTGGCCGCCGCCGATCCCGAGCTCGCCTGGGCGACTCGGGGCGCCGGCCGGCTCGTCCGCAGCCCGACGGTCTTCGAGGAGGTCGTGAAGACGATCTGCACGACCAACTGCGCCTGGTCGGCGACCGAGCGGATGGTCGGCGCGCTCGTCGAGCACCTCGGGGAGCCTGCCGCAGGCGTTCCGGACGGCCCCTACGGCCGCGCCTTCCCCACCCCGGCCACCATGGCCGCAGCGGACGAAGCCTTCTACCGCGACGTGGTCCGCGCCGGTTACCGGGGCGCCTATCTGCGCTCGCTCGCCGCCGACGTCGCCTCGGGCGCGCTCGATCTCGAGGCGCTCGGCCGGGCGACCCGCGAGGACCTCCCCGACGACGACCTGGCGACGCTCCTCCTCGCGCTCCCGGGCGTCGGGCCCTATGCCGCGGCGCACATCATGATGCTGCTCGGCCGCTACTCGCGCCTCGTCTTCGACTCCTGGACCCGTCCCAAGTTCGCCAGCCTGAACGGCGGCAAGCCGCTGAAGGACTCCACCATCGAGCGCCGCTTCCGCCGCTACGGGCCGTATGCCGGGCTCGCGTTCTGGCTCGTCCTGACGCGCGACTGGGTTTCCGACGCGTGAGCCCCGCCCGGTATCGCGACGGGGCGAGGAAGGTCGCCCCGATCGGCGTCGCCGCGTTCGCGTTCGCGGTGTCGTTCGGCGTCCTGGGCCGGGCGTCGGGGATCGACTCTGTGGAGGCGGTCGTCATGTCGGCGACCACATTCGCCGGCTCCGCGCAGTTCGCAGCCGCCTCCATCCTCGGCGCCGGAGGGGGGATCGTCTCCGCCATCGTCGCCGCGACGCTCCTCAACGCCCGCTATGCGCCGATCAGCGTCTCGATGGCGCCGGTCTTCGTCGGCAGCCCGGTGCGGCGCCTCTTCGAGTCGCAGCTGATCGTGGACGAGTCCTGGGCGATGTCGCGTCGGCCGGACGGCCACTACGACCGCCGCCTGCTCGTCGGCGCGGGCCTCGTCCTCTATGCCTGCTGGGTCGGCGGCACGGTCGTCGGGGCAAGTGCAGGAAACGCCCTCGGCGATCCGGCAAGCCTCGGCCTCGACGCGGCCTTCCCGGCGCTCTTCCTCGCCATCCTCGTGCCCCAGGTGCGGTCGAGGCGCGCGCTGGCCGCGGCTGTTCTCGGCGGGACGATCGCGCTCGCACTCCTCCCCATCGCCCCCGCCGGCGTCCCGATCGTCGCGGCCGCCGCTGCGTGCCTCCTCGGCTGGAGACGGCCGTGAGCGAGACCTGGATCGTCATCGCGATCGTGGGGGCAGCCACCATCGCGCTGAAATCGGTCGGCCCGGTACTCCTCGGCGGCAAGCCCCTCCCGGAGCACCTGACGGGTGTGGTCGCCCTCCTGGCGCCCGCGCTCCTGGCCGCGCTCGTCGTCACGCAGGTCGCCGGCGGAGACGAGGAGATCGTGCTCGATGCGCGCCTCGTCGGCCTCGGCGCGGCGGTCGTCGCCATCCTGCTCCGGGCACCTCTCCTGCTGGTCGTGGTCGCCGCCGCGGCGGCCACGGCCCTCGTCCGGCTCGTGACCTAGCCGCTTCCCTGCCTTGACGACATCGTGCTTGACGGCACGAAGTCTCGGGTGGAGAATCCCCGCGCAGGGAGGCGGAGGAGAGCCGATGCGCGACTTTCGATCGCTGACGAGCGGACCGCGACCAAGATCTCGCGCCTGACGACGCGAGTAGGAGGGGGCGGCTCCGGCCGCCCCCTCGCCTTTCACTAGGCCGCAGCCGCCAGCCGGTACCCCACCCCCCACACGTTGACGACGTACACGGCCTCGCCGTTCAGGTTCAGCTTGCGGCGCAGGCGGCTGGCGTGCGAGTCCAACGTCCTCGTCGGCCGAGCAAGTCGACAGACCTACCCCAACCCATTACGGATCATCGACCTCCTGTGCAGAGGACTGAGCGCGCGCCATTGTCGGGCGAGATCTTCCTTGTCTGCCTGAGCAGCTTCTCCTATTGACCCCACGCCTCGAAACCCTCGACAGACCTCCACGGTTGCTCCGCGAGAACTGCACAGTGCGGAAGAAATCTGACTGGCGCGGATCGGCTGCATCTGTTTCGGAATGGGGGTAATCTGACCTTGCCGTCATGACGAGGGTACGTGTGATGTGTGGCCAGTCCGATGGGAGTTTCTCCCCAACCGAGACTGCTGGGCCCCCGGGCGAACGGGGAATGAAGGCGATGACGCGACCCGCGAAGACGCCGCACCTCGGCGTTGCGCTCGCAGTTGCCCTCATCTGCTTGGCATACGCGGGTGTTGGGCGTGCCCAGGTGGTTTCCGAGCCGGTGGGCGAGGCTCCCGCGGCACCCGCCGAAGCGCCCGCAGAGGTGACGGACCCCGTGAGCGAGCCCCCCGCGGCACCCGCCGAACTGCCCGCAGAGGTGACGGACCCCGTGAGCGAGCCCCCCGCGGCACCCGCCGAACCGCCCGCAGAGGTGACGGACCCCGTGAGCGAGCCCCCCGCGGCACCCGCCGAACCGCCCGCAGAGGTGACGGACCCCGTGAGCGAGCCCCCCGCGGCACCCGCCGAACCGCCCGCAGAGGTGACGGACCCCGTAAGCGAGCCCCCCGCGGCATCAGGAAGTGGCGACTCGATCGTCGTGATCAACTCCGCTTCGACCACACCGGGCATCGATGCGGCGTTCTCCGTGCCCTCGTCGGACTCATCTGCAGGAGCCGTGATCGGCCGCGAGCCTTCAGCCCCCCGCTCGGATTCCGGCCGGGGCAAGCGTTCCTCGCCCTCAGTTCTCGATCCGCAGCGGCTTCCGCCTGTGCCTCAAGCGCCAGCGCCCTCGCCTGCGGGCGCGGGAGCCTCAGGCGGTTCCGGCGGCGGTTTCTCCGGTGGTCTCTTCGCCGCCCTTGTCGGATCTCTCATTGTGGTAGCCCCTGGGTTGGGCCGGGTTGTGAGCCTGTCCCTTACTCCTGTGCGGGCACCTACGCTCGTCGGCGGCCTCGAACGGCCTGATTAGCGCTTCCCCGGGCGACTTGAGGCGCGGCGGGCCCTTGCGTCCCGCGGCGCTCTTTCCGAGATGCCAAACATGGAGGAATGCGCTGATGTCCAGCAATCGGAGTCAACAAAGCATTGGAGGGGGGCCCGAGAATGGGTCGGCGGGCCTCGCCACCAGGCGCACGCCAGATCCCAAGAAGGCGCCCCGCCCCCGACCGCTGACGACGGTCGTGCTCGATCGGGACCCAATCTGGTCGCACGCGGTCGAGCAGGTTCTCGAGCGGCTCCACATCAACGTCGTTGGCAAGGCCAGCTCGCCGGAGCGTGCGCTCGCGCTCATTGCCGAGCACAAACCCGATCTGCTGATCGCCGAAATCAAGACAGGCGATTCCGAGATCGACGGAATCGCCTGCCTGCGGCAAGCGAGAGCACGCGCGCCCGACCTCAAGACGATCGTGTTCTCCAGGTCGGACGATCGAGAAGAGATCCTGGCCGCCTTCTCTGCGGGCGCCCTCGCCTACGTCCACAAGAAGACGCACCCCGACGACCTCGCCATGGCGATTCGGCAGCTCTTCCGCGAGCGCTCCATCCACCTCGCCGAAGACCGGATCATCAACCCACGAAGACAGACGCCGCTTTCCCCTCGCCAGACCGAGATCCTCCAGCTCGTCGCTGAAGGACTGTCAACCACCGACATGGCGAGGACGCTGTGGGTAACCGAACAGACGGTCAAGTTCCACCTTGGAAACATCTACCGGAAGCTCGGCGTGTCGAACCGGACCGCAGCAGCCCGCTGGGCCTACGAGCAAGGCCTGCTCGCGGAGGAGGCTAACCATCAAGCTAAGCCTTAGCGTGAGCCTAGGTCGAAAAACCGAGCACCAGCGGGAAACGGCGGCTCTGTCCTACCCCGAGCTACGGCGGTCGGGTCGAACGCGAATACCAGGGCAAGCCCAAGGGTCGTCGCTACCGATTCTGACGAAGCGCAACTCCGTCGAACGAGTCCAGCCGCCCCTGCGGCGAGCGCAAGATCCACATCGCCTGGCTCATCGAAGGAACCCATAATGAGGACGCGCGCCGACGGAACCTCCGCACGAATGCGGCGAGTCGCCTCGACCGCGTCGAGTGCAGGCATCTCCGAACCCATCAAGACGACGTCGGGCAGGAGCGAGCTCGCGAGCTCGACCGCTTCCCTGCCGTCGTGTGCACAACCGACGATGTCAAAGCGCTCCTCGGCGCTGAGCGTCCTCATCAGCTCCCGCACAAGTAGGCGGTCCCCGTCGGCGAGGAGAACACGGATCGCACCGGTGGGAGGGCCGCCCGCCATCATCTGCGGAAGAAGGATGCCGCACCCCGGGTCTCCTGTGAAGGGCACGAACTCCGCCACTCACCTAGCAAGCGGCGAAAATCCCTCTGACGGCGCCGCTACGCCGCTGGGACCAGCCGGTACCCGACGCCCCACACGTTGACGATGTAGGTCGACTCGCCGTTCAGGTTGAGCTTGCGCCGCAGGCGGCTGGCGTGCGAATCGAGCGTGCGGGTTCGACCGAGGGATCTGAAGCCCCAGACGTCACGCAGGAGCTCCTCCTTGTGGAAGACGCGCTCGGGGTCCTCGGCGAGGGCGATCAGCAGGTCGAATTCCTTCGCCGAGAGGTGGACGGCGACCCCGCCGACGCGGACGACACGTGAGGCGAGGTCGATGACGAGATCCTGGACGGCGAGCCTCGGATGGCGCGGGCGGGCCGCGCGGCGCAGCACGGCGCGCATGCGGGCCACCAGTTCCTCGTAGACGAACGGCTTGGTCACGTAGTCGTCCGCCCCGCGGGCGAAGCCGCGCACGCGGTCGGACGGGTCGCCGCGCGCGCTGACCATGATCACGGGCACATCCCGGTTCCAGGCGCGGCCCGGCTCCCCGGCCCGGAGCCGGCCGCAGACCTCGAATCCCGACGCGTCGGGCAGGACGGCGTCGAGGAGGACGAGGTCAGGCCGCCGCGACTCGACCAGCTCGAGCGCCGCGGCGGCGCGGTCGGCGGCGAGGACCTCGAACCCGTCGTCGGCCAGCTGCCGCGAGAGGAAGTCCCTCGTGCGCCTCCTCGTTCTCCACCAACAGAACCGCTTCCCCCATGCCGGCGAAGCTAGCAAGGGCCGCCGGGCGCGACCAGATGTCCTTTCCCACGAAAGCGTGACGAGGCCGCGACCTGATCAAGGTCGCGACTCGGCCGTGTATCCCCCGATAGAGGGGAACCCGTGTGCCCCTGCCAGCCGATAACAGCCCTGAGCCACTGCACGCTTACGCATCGAAAGGAAGGTTCCGCACATGATTCAGAGGCTCAGGAATCGAGTCACGGCCTCCGAGCGCGAGGGTGGTTTCACCCTGATCGAGCTCCTGGTCGTGATCATCATCATCGGGATCCTGCTCGCCATCGCCATCCCGTCGTATCTGAGCTTCCGCGCCCGCGCGGAGCGCTCGGCGTCACAGGCGAACGTGCGCGCCGCGATCCCGGGAGTCGAGGCCTACTACGCCGACCACACGGCGACCGGCTACTCCGCGCTCACGCTCGCGAAGCTCCAGGCCTCGTACGACTCCGGCATCAAGAACATCACGGTCGTTCGCGCCACGGCTGCGTCGTACTGCATCCAGAGCGTGGTCGGCCAGGCCACGTACAAGAAGGGCGGCCCGACGGCGGACATCACGTCCGGCGCCTGCTAGGCAGACCTTCGATCGAGATCGAAAAGGGCGCGTGAGACCGCGCCCTTTTTGCTTTTCGACCCAAGGGACGCTCTGGGTGTTGCCACCGAGTCGGGCCGGGAAAGGGTGCCGGCCTCCCCCACTGCCACCCCCACGACAGCGATTCGGGCGGTCTTGCCTGCCCGATAGGCCGGGTACAACCCCGGTCGTTCGGTCGGCGACAACCGCGTCTTCAAGCGCTTAGACGTGAGTGCGGGCCCTTGCTGCGGTGAGGGCCCGCCAACTCGGCAAGAAGACGGCCGGGGCTGGACGCGCATGCGCTTGCGGCTTACACGCGCACCCGACTCGTGGCTTGAGTCTGCCCCGGCCACCAAAGGTCATCGACACCCACGATGCCTCCCTTGAGTGGCTTCACGGTGTGGTCCCGGTGCGGCCAATCGAGTGGATGGAGGAGATCCTGGCGGAGTGGAAGCGTTCTCCGAGGCACGGCGCGGCGATCATCTCGAACCTGAAGGGCTAGCGCGGGCGCTCAGAGCCCGCGGGCGAGGCGCTCGTAGCGCCAGCGGGCCTGAGCGTAGTCGATCGTGCCGCGGCGCCAGGCGCGGAGGATCCTGCGGCGGCGCCACCAGAGGAGGACGTGCATGCCCTCCCCTTCGCCTCGCGCGCGGGCGCTCCTCCCCGGAGCTACAACCGGCCGGAGCGGAGCACGCCCCAGACCAGCCAGATGCTGAGGAACGCCGAGAGGAACAGGCCGACCGCCGCCACGAGCGGGACCCCCAGGATCTCGAACCCACCCTCGATCGTCGCGGCGAGAATCCCCGACGTCACCGCTCCGCCGACCGCGACCAACGCGATCCCGAGCCGGTTGAAGACGATGTCCATCCGCTTGATCAGGTCGTCCAGGCCCTGGTGGCGGAAGCCGACCTCGATCTGGCCGTCGCGCACCTCCTGCATGACGTCGTGAATCTGGTAGGGGAGCTCCAGCAGCATGCTCGCGTAGTTCTGCGCCTCGTGCTGCACGCGGGCCGCGACGCGCTGCGGGGTGAAGCGCTCGATCATCAGCTCCCGCGCATACGGCTTGGCGACCTCGAAGACGTTGAAGTCCGGGTAGAGCTCGATCCCGACCGACCCCAAAGTCGCGATCGCCCGGTCGAGGAGGATGAATCGCGTCGGGAGCGTGAGCTGCATCCGGTAGATGAGGGCGAACGCCTCCCGGATGACCTGGATCGGGTCGATCTCCGCCAGGCTGGCGCCGTAGTAGCGGTCGAAGATGGCGCGCAGCTCGGCGACGAACTCCTCTTCCCGCTCCTTCGGGTAGCGGACCCCGAGCGAGCCGAGCCGCCGCGGGATCGCCTCGACGTTCTGGTTCACGACCTCGATGAAGAGGCCGGTGAGCTTCGAGGTGTCGTCGGGGGCGAGCTGGCCGGCCGTGCCGAAATCGACCAGCCCGATCTGGTCGCCTCGCTCGAGGACGAGGATGTTGGCCGGGTGCGGGTCGGCGTGGAAGAACCCGTGCCGGAAGATCATCGCCATCCACGTCTCGGCGATCCGGTAGGCCACCTGCCGGCGCTCGGACATCGTGTACTTGTCCAGGTCGAGATCGCGGAGCTGGACGCCCTCGAGCAGCTCGAGCGTGACCACCCGTGAGCGCGAGTAGCTCCAGTAGATCCGCGGGACGCGTACGTGCGGGTAGCCGGCGAAGTTCTTGTGGAACTGCTCGGCGTTCCGGGCCTCGATGCGATAGTCGAGCTCCTGCCTGATCGAGCGCGCGAACTCGTCGACGACGGCAACCGTGTCGATGAACTCGAGCGCGCGGACACGCTCGTGCGCCAGGCGCGCGAGCTGGTACATGAGCTCGAGATCGGCCTCGATCTGTCGCGGCGCGTTCGGGCGTTGGACCTTGACGACGACGCGGCGGCCGTTCGGGAGCGTCGCGCGATGCACCTGGCCGATGGAGGCAGCCGCGATCGGCTCCTCCTCGAACTCGAGGAACAGCCGCTCCAGCGTGAGCCCGAGCTCCTCCTCGACGACTGCGCGGGCCTGGTCGAAGGGGAACGGCGTGACCGAGTCCTGCAGCGCCTTCAGCTCGAAGACGATGTCCGGCGGGACGATGTCGGGGCGCGTCGACAGGAGCTGGCCGAACTTGACGAAGGTCGGCCCGAGCTCGTCGAGCATCTCGCGCAGGCGCACGCCGCGCGGCGATCCCTCCCCGTCGACCTCGACCTCACGTCCGAGGCGCGAGCGCACGGCCGACGGCCCGCGCGTCTCGAACAGGTACCCGAACCCGTGCTTCGCAGCGACCTGGGCGATCTCGGACATCCGCCCCAGCTGCCGCACGGCGGGCCGGGAGCTCATGTCATTCCTTCTCGATCAGCCGGAGGCGGTGCTCGAGCTGGGCCAGCCGGAGCTCGAGCTCCTCGTACTCCCGCCTGGTGACGAGGCCCATCTCCCGGAAGAGCCCCGAGAAGGTCGCGCTGGCGCGCTCCCCCACTCGCATGGCGTCGCCGCGCCACCGCCCGACAACCTCGTCGACGATGTCGCGCGCCTCGTCGCGGCTGACCTTGCCGCGCCCGACGAGCTCGTCCACGAGCTCCTCGGTTCGCTCCTTGGTCAGCGCGACGGCACCGACTCCCGCCAGGAAGAGCTCCTCCGCGGTCGCGCGGAACGAGCGGTCGGAGTCGTTACCGGGCTCTGCCATGCGGCCTCGCGCGCCGCCGCTTTCGTCGGGCCTCCCGCCGCGCCGCGGCACCGGCTGCCGCGCCGTCGACGGCCTCGTCCTCCTCGGCGACCACGGCCGCCGCCTCCTCCTCCTGCTCCTCGGCGTCGACGGTCACAGGCTCGGCGATGCCGACGACCTCGGCCACCGGCTCCTCGGCCGGCCGGCCGTCCGACTTCTCGCCGACCGTGTCGAGCTTCTCCTGCAGCCCGGCGTCCTTGCGCCGGGCGAACTCGGGCTCGCGCTCCTTGAGGACTGCGAGGAACGGCGTGGCGATGAAGATCGTGGAGAACGCGCCGGAGGCGATGCCGATGAAGAGCGCGAACGCGAACTCCTTCAGCGTGTCGCCGCCGAAGAGGATGAGCGAGGTGATCGGAAGGAGCGTGATGAAGGTCGTGGCGAGCGAGCGGCGGATCGTCTCCCAGAGCGACTGGTTGGCGATGGCCGCGAAGCTCGACTTCCGCATGAGCGGGATGTTCTCGCGCACTCGGTCGAAGATGATGATCGTGTCGTACATCGAGTAACCGAGGATGGTGAGCAGGGCGGCCACGGTCGCGGCCGTCACCTCCCAGCCGAAGAGCGCGTACACGCCCATCGCGACCGTCACGTCGTAGAAGAGGGCCCTGAAGATCGGGAGCGCGAAGACGAACTCGAAGCGGATCGTCACGTAGATGACGATCAGGAGGAGCGAGGCGACGATCGCGTAGATCGCGCTGCGGAGGATCTGCTCGCTGAAGCTCCCGGAGACGTTCCGCACCCCGATCGACTCGGCGCCGAGGTCGTTCTGGAGCGCGCGCGTGAGCTGGTTCTGCTCGTTGGTGGTCAGCGACTCCGTCTTGATCTGGAACTGCTGGTACTTGCCGTTCGACTCGTCGCCGCGGCCCTGGATGACGGCGCCGGCACGCCCGAGGCCGGACACCTCCTGGCGCACGTCCTCGACGGAGGTCGGCGACGCCGTCTCGAACGAGACCTGGGTGCCGCCCTCGAAGTCGATGCCGAGGTTGAGGCCCTTGAAGACGATGGCCGCGATCGAGAGGACGAGGAGCGCCGTGGCGATCGAGAACCAGATCCGCCGCAGCCCGACGATGTCGATCTTCTGCCAGTCCGGGATCTTCTGGGCGCTGGCGCCCATGAACTTCGGGTTGTCGAACCAGCGGAAGCCGGCGAGCACGCCCAGGAGCGCCCGCGTCGCCAGCACGGCCGTGAACATCGAGATCAGCGTTCCGAGCAGGAGCATGAGCGCGAACCCGCGCACGCCCCCGGTCGCGACCAGGAAGAGGACTCCCGCCGTGATCATGGTCACGACGTTCGCGTCGACGATGGTCGAGAACCCCTTGCGGTAGCCCGTCGCGATCGCCGCGCGCACGGACCTGCCGGCGCGCACCTCTTCCTTGATGCGTTCGAAGATGACGATGTTCGCGTCCGCCGCTACCCCGATCGTGAGGATGATCCCCGCGATCCCCGGCAGGGTCATCGTCACGTTGAAGATCAGGATGGCGCCGTAGAGGAAGACGCCGTAGACGAGCAGGCCGATGATGGCGACGACGCCGAGGAAGCGGTAGACGATGAGCAGGAAGAGCGCGACCGCGATCAGCCCGCCGATGCCGGCGATCAGCGCCTGGCGGAGCGAGTCCTCGCCGAGCGTCGCGGAGACCTGCGTCGAGTCGACCTGGACGAACTCGACCGGAAGCGCGCCCGTCTGGAGGACGAGGGCGAGGTCCTTCGCCTCCTGGATCCCGTCGAGGCCGGTGATCTGGGCGCTGCCGCCGGCGATCCCGTCGGCGAGCCCAGGGTCGGTGAAGTCGATGATCGGGAAGGAGCGGATCTCCCCGTCGAGGACGATGGCGAAGCTCTGGGCGTAGGCGCGCTCCTCGTCGATGCCCTGGGCGCCGGCCAGCTGCGCCTGCTGGGCGCCGCGCTGGGAGAGCCTCCTCGTGATGTCGTGGAACCTGTCCCCGCCCTCGTCGGTGAAGTCGAGGAGAACGATCGGCTGACCGGTCTGCGAGTCGAAGTCCTGGCGCGTGCCGTCGGCGTTGAGATCGTCCCCGGTCAGCTCCGGGATCGGGTTCTCCTTGTCGTTCGGCTGGTACTTGTAGAGGTAGTACCAGGTCTGCGCCGCCGTGACGCCGCCCGGGCAGGGCTGAGCGGCCGCGGTCGGGTCGTCGGCGTTCGCCGCGCTGCCGCAGGTGAGGATCGCCTTGTTGCTGGGGACGACGTAGAACTCCGAGCCCTCGGGTGCCTTGCCGCCTTCGACCTGCTGGAGGAGCTCCTGCTTCGTCGACGCCGGCCCCGCGATGCGCTGCTTCTTGTCGCCGTAGAGGTACCACTGACGCGCGGTCGTCCCCTCGGCGAGCTTGTCCTCCCTCGTGAGCAGCGGCAGGAGCGTCCCGCTGGGGACCGGGTTCCCGTTCGCATCCTGCGAGAGCGGGTCGACGTCGCCCTGGAGGTCGTAGAACTCGAGCTGTGCCGTCTGGCCGATGAGGGACGCGGCGCGGGGCGCGTCGAAGACCCCAGCCAGATCGACGACGATCTGGTTCGGCTCCTGCTTGCGGATCTCCGGCTCGGAGACGCCGATCTTGTCGACGCGGTCGCGGATGATCTCGACCGAGCGGTCGAGGTCGGCGTCGGTCAGCTCCTGCCCGGCCTCGGGCCGGGCCTCGAGCACGACCTCGAGCCCGCCCTGGAGGTCGAGGCCGAGCGTCGGCTCGCGGAAGTAGCCGAGCGTGGCCACGCCGACGATTGCGCCGAGAAGGACGAGAAGGATGAGGAGGTAGCGACGCACTGGTGCTCGGGAAACGCCTTAGCGGGTCGTCTGCTCCTCGGCGACCGGCTCCGGATCCTCGAACGTCTCCGGCTCGGGCGCCTCTTCGGGCTCAGGCGCCTCTTCGGGCTCGTCGGCCATCGCGGCAGATTCCTCCGGGCTCACCCTGCTCGCGATCGCCCGGCGGGAGACGGCGATGCGTACGTCGGCGTCGACCTCGAGCTGGACGCGCTCGTCGTCGATGCCGGTGACCTCGCCGTAGACGCCTCCGGCGGTGATCACCTCGTCGCCGACGGCCAGGTTCTGGAGCATCTCCTGGTGGCGCTTGGCCTGCTGCCGCTGCGGCCGGATCAGCAGCAGGTACAGGAACACGAGCATCACGATGAAGAAGATGAAGATCGGGTCCACTTACGAGCCTCCTAGCGGGCTGCCTCGACCGCCTCGGGCCGCTCCTCCGAAGCGTCCGCGAGGTGAACGGAATCGCACATCGTGCGGCACAAAGGTATCAGGCGATGGGGTCCGCTCAGACGGGTTCCCGTCCTCCGGAAGGGGTATCCGGGAGGCGCCGCAACGCGTCGGCCTTGAACGAGGCGAGCTCCCCCCGCTCGATCGCCGCCCGGGCCTCCGCGGTCAGGTCGAGCAGGAACCGGACGTTGTGCTCGGAGAGGAGAACGAGGCCGAGGAGCTCCTGCTGGTTGACCAGGTGCCGGAGATATGCCCGTGAGAAGCCGGTGCACGCACGGCACGGACAGCCTTCCTGCAGCGGCGCAGGATCGCGTGCGAAGCCGGCGTTGCGCAGGTTGAGGCGCCCCTCCCACGTCAGCGCGGAGCCGGTGCGCCCCAGCCGCGTCGGCAGGACGCAGTCGAACATGTCTACTCCGCGCTCGATCACCTCGAGGATCCCCGCAGGGTCTCCGATCCCCATGAAGTAGCGTGGCTTGTCCGCCGGGAGCAGCGGCGCCGACCACGCGACGGTGTCGAGCATCAGCTCCCGGTCTTCCCCGACGCTGAGACCACCGAGCGCGTTGCCGTCGAGCTCGAGCGCGCCGATCTCCTCGAGCGACCGGCGGCGGAGGTCCGGATCCGTCCCGCCCTGTGAGATGCCGAAGAGGAGCTGCCCCTCGGCGCGCGGCGCGGCGAGCTGGCGCTCGGCCCACCGGGTGGTCCGGGCCGCCGCGACGGCGAGCTCCTCCGGCGAGGCATCCGCGGGCAGGCAGATGTCGAGGCACATGGCGATGTCCGACCCGAGCTGCCGCTGGATCCGGGCGGCGAGCTCGGGTGTGAAGCGCGCCTCCTCGCCGTCGTAGACGGAACGGAAGGTGACTCCCTCGTCGTCGGCGCGAACGATCGTGTCGCGGAGCGAGAAGACCTGGAAGCCGCCCGAGTCCGTGAGGATCGGCCCGTCCCAGTTCATGAACCGGTGCAGGCCGCCGAGCTCGGCAACCGTCTCCTCGCCCGGGCGGAAATGGAGGTGGTACGTGTTCCCGAGGAGGATCGCCGTGCCCAGCTCGCGCAGCCGCTCGGGGTCGAGGCCCTTGACGGTCGCCTTCGTCCCGACCGGCATGAACGCGGGCGTCTGCACGTCCCCGTGCGCCGTGCGCAGGACGCCTGCACGGGCCGCGCCGTCGGTCGCAGTCACCGTGAAGCTCACGACCCGCTCCCGACACACATCCGGCACGAGCCGCGCGCCACTCGCGCGCCTTTCGGCGGTACGCTCGAAGGCGGGTGGTGGGATGGGGTGCCCCGGACCAGTACACGCGCAGGGGAGCTCACAGGAGCAGCATCGCGTCGCCGAAGGAGTAGAAGCGGTACCGCTCCTCGATCGCCGCCCGGTACAGGCGCCTGGTCTCCTCCGCGCCGGCGAACGCCATCACGAGGGCAAGCAGCGTCGAGCGCGGCAGGTGGAAGTTCGTCACCAGCGCGTCCACCCGCCGGAAGTCGAAGCCGGGCGTGACGAACAGGCTCGTCCGGCCCTCGAGCGGCGCTCCCCGCGCGAGCGATTCCAGCACGCGCACGGTCGTCGTCCCGACCGCGACCACTCGCTCGGCGGCCGCGATCCGCTCCCACGCGTCCTTCTCCACGCGGTAGCGCTCGCTGTGGATCTCGTGCTCGTCCAGAGTCTCCGTCGACACGGGCCGGAAGGTATCGAGGCCGACGTGGAGCGTGATCCGCTCGATGTCCAAGCGGGCGAGAAGCTCGGGCGTGAAGTGGAGGCCGGCCGTGGGCGCGGCGGCAGAGCCTTCCTCCTCGGCGTAGACGGTCTGGTAGCGCTCGGGGTCGGCGAGGGGCTCCACGATGTACGGCGGCAGCGGCGCCTCGCCGGCGGGGGCGCCCTCGAGCCGGACGAGCCAGCGGCCCTCCCCCCGGTGCTCGACGAGCTCGACCTCGCCGAGGCGCATCCCCGCGCGTAGCCGCCTGGTGGGCCGCGCGAGCGCCTCCCACAGCCCGTCCTCGACCGGCTCGAGCAGGAGGACCTCGGCTTCGCCCCCGGTCGGCCGCCTCACGCGCAGGCGCGCAGGCACGACACGCGTGTCGTTGACGACGACGAGCGAGCCGTCAGGCAGCTCGTCCGGCAGGTCGCGAAAGCGCCGATGTCTGCTGGTGCCGGTCGCGCGCTCGTGGACGAGCAGCCGCGACTCGTCCCGCCGCGCGAGCGGACGCTGGGCGATCAGCTCCGGCGGCAGGTCGTAGTCGAGCTCGGCGGTTCTCATGCGGTCCGACGCCAAGAGTAGATTCCGCGCCCATGGATCGTGACGCACTCGAGCGCGCGCGGGCGCGGCTCGCCGAGGCACGGGAGGAGCGGCCCAACAGGGTCGACCTCGAGACGGCGCTGGAGCGGGCCGAGACCGCGCTCGACCAGCTCGCCCAGACGGCGGCCGAGCTCGAGGCGACCGTGCCGGAGCGCCTCGGGGCGGCGATCGAGGAGGGCATGAAGGCCGAGGTGCTCCCGGTCGCCCGCCAGATCGCCGAGGTCCGCGGGCTCACCGGGCAGGTCGTCCGGCGACTCGAGAGCCTGCAGGCGGAGATCGCCGCCGAGCGGCGCGAGCGGCTCGAGGACCTCGCGCTCCTCGTCGAGCTCATCGGTTCGGGCTGGCGCGGTGTCGAGCGCCGCCTCGACCGCGCCGAGCGGATCCTGGATCGCATCGAGCGCTCGCTCGAGGAGCGGCCGGGCGCCGCCCTCTACCGCATCGACGGCCTCCAGGCCTAGGACGCCGGCAGGCGCAGCTCGAAGCGCGAGCCGCGGCCCATCACGGAGTCGAGCTTCAGGTCGCCGCCGAGCGCCTGGGCGAGCTCCCGCGAGATGGCGAGGCCGAGCCCGGTCCCCTCGCCGTTCTCGCTGACGAAGGGCCGGAAGACCCGGTCGCGGTCGATCGGGGGAATGCCCGGGCCCGAGTCCGTGACGGCGACCGACACCGAGCCGTTGACCTTCGAGACGGCCACCGAGATCGAGCCGCCGTCGGGCGTCCACGAGAATGCGTTGGAGAGAAGGTTGGAGACGATCTGCAGGACGCGGTCGCCGTCGGTGTGCACGACCGGGTCGGCGCTCAGCGCGAGCTCGTAGCGGATCTCGCGCCGCTTGGCCTCCTCCGCAAAGGACTGGTAGCCCTGCTCGACCAGGCGCTTGAGCTCGACCTCCTCCTCCTCGAGCGTGAAGCTGTGCGCTTCGAGCCGGGCCAGGTCGACGAGGTCGCCGACGAGCCGCCCGAGCCGGTCGGTGGCCGCGCGGATCACCTCGAGCGAGGCCTCCCGCGCCTCGGGGTCGTCCGCCACGTCCTCGCGGAGGGCGGCGACGTGGCCGCGGATGGCGGTGATCGGCGTGCGCAGCTCGTGCGAGACGCGGACGAGGAAGTTGCGCTCGTACGCCTCGGCCTCGGCCAGGCGCTCGGTCATCTCGCGGAAGCGCTCCGTCAGGTGGGCGATCTCGTCGCTCGAGCTGGACTCGGGCAGCTCGGCGGCGTAGCGTCGCGCGGCTACCTCGTCGGCCGCGCGGGACAGGGCGAGCACCGGCTTGGTGATGCGCCGGCTCAGGTACCACACGAGCCCGAGCGCGATCCCGAGCCCGGCGAGGAAGGCGAGGCCCAGGCGCCGGGTCAGGTCCATCCAGCGCTCCTGGAGCTCGGCGCGCGGCTTGGCGACGATGATCGCCCCGAACGTCTCGTCGCCGAGCTTGATCGGGTAGGCCGCGGCGAGGTACGTCCGGCTCATGCCCGGCGGCTGGAACTCGAACGTTTGCACGCGGCCCTCGTCGAGAGCCTGCTGGTCGAGCAGGCTCATGGGCAGCGTCTCCAGGCCCGAAGCCTGGCCGGGGAAGATCTCGACGCCGGAGTAGTAGAGCTGCGACCCGGTCGCCTGCTCCAGGAGGGGCGGCGCGAAGCGCGGGGCCCGCCGGCTCTCGTCGACGCTCGTGGTCGCCTGGAGGGTGTAGAGCTGCGCGAGCCCCTCCGCCTGGCGCTCGAGCTCCGAGCGGGTGCGGTCCCGGGTGTCCTCCTGGAAGAAGCGGACGGCGATCGCCGCGGTGACGAGCGCCGCCACGAGCACGCCGAGCAGGAAGATCGCGGGGAGCCGGAAGCGCAGCGAGCGCAGCATCCAGGGGCTAGATGCTCGGCCGGTGGTCGGCGTGCTCGTCGGGGACGGCTGCGACCAAGCCGGGCGCCGCGATCGTCCGCCGCCCGTACCGGCTGGTACGGGCAAGGGCGAGCGCGACGATCCGGCGCCGTGTCGCAGTCGGCATCCGCGGGTGCGGTGACCGCCGGTCGAGCATCTTAGGACGCGCGAGCCGCCTTGGGCTCGGGGGAGACCTTGTAGCCCACGCCCCAGACCGTGACGATCGGGCAGGCCTCGCCGAGCTTGCGCCGGAGCTGGCGCACGTGGACGTCGACCGTGCGCGTGTCGCCGGCGAACGTGTAGCCCCAGACCCGCTCCAGGAGCTGGTCGCGCGTGAGCACGAGCCCGCGGTGGTCGAGGAGGTCCCAGAGCAGGTCGAACTCCTTGGGCGCGAGCTGCACCTCCTCGCCGTCGACGGTCACCTCGCGGCGGCCGGCGTCGACGCGGAGCTCGCCGTGCTCGAGCACGGAGCTGACGAACTCGCGGCGCTCGGGGCCCGAGCGCCGGAGGATCGACTTGACGCGCGCCACCAGCTCGCCCGGGTTGAACGGCTTGGTGAGGTAGTCGTCCGCGCCGACCTCGAGGCCGATGATCTTGTCGATGTCCTCGTCCCGGGCGCTGAGCATGAGGATGGGGACGTCGGAGCGCTGGCGGATGCGCCGGCAGACGTCGATGCCGTCGAGGTCGGGGAGCATGAGGTCGAGGATGATGAGCGAGGGCGGATCCGCGCTCGCCTTCTCGATCGCGTCGTTGCCGGTCGCCGCGACGCGCACGACGAACCCCGCGCGCTTTAGGTACATACCGACGAAGGACGCGATGCTGGACTCGTCCTCGACGACGAGGACCGACTGTTTCGCCCCGACCACGGACTCGTATGGTGGCACACGTTCCGGCTGCTTGGCGCCGGTCGCGGATCTACGTCCGGCGGAGGCCATAGGTGTGAGCCTGGAGCGGCCAGCGCCGCCAGGGCCTATCGGCGATCTGGTAACGCCCCCTTGGCCCCGTATCGACGCCATCGAGCGTCAGCGATCCACGCACGTTGCCGCTGGCGTCGATCCTCCTGCCCCTCGCTATCAGCTGCCAGCGCCCGCCATTCGGCCCCGACCAGACTATGCAGCCAACGTTCGTACCTCGGAGCTCGCGGGTCGTCTGGCTCACTCGGTGTGAACGTTGCCTACACCTGTCACTCAAGTTCGGTCGTCCGCCGCCGGGAAGGTCCACGACCCGAATCCAGCCTGTTCGCACAGTTACAAGGAGGGCGCCGCGCCCGGTGACGACTGCGCGACCGTTTCCGCTCTGGAGCTCGAAGCCTTCCGCCTCCGCCGTCCGCAGGAGACTGGGAACCTGAGCGAACGCGGCATCAGCGGCGCCTATCGCGAGGCCCGCGACCACGAGCAAGACCGTCGTTCGCCGCATTCGTAGCAAACTATCTTCTCATGCCGTGAGACTTCGATTACGACTCTGTAAGGAAAGTGTAAACGGCCCGAAGCGGGTCGCCGACGTCGAACCGGGGGCGTCCGCGCCCGTCCGTACCATCGGGCTCAGCTCCGATGGACGAGCGTGCACGGCACGACCGCACCCTGCGCCTTCTCGAGGCGCGCCTGGAAGCCCTCGCGGGCGCGTGCGGGCGCGCCCCTCGCGGCGAGCTCAGGTTCGAGCGCGAGATCGCCGCCGCGGTCGCGGCCACCCGGCACGCCATCGCGCTCGGGCTGATCTCGGCGGACGAGGCCGACGCCGTCTGGGCGGCGGTCGCCGGCCGGCACCCGGACGCCGAGTGGTGCGCCGGCCCTCGCCTCGCCGCCTGAGCCCGTCCAGATCAGGCCACGAGCCGGACCGTGCCGCGCAGCCCGACCGCGTTCTCACGCTCGTGGCGCTCGGTGCGCGCCCAGCCGTCGCGCGTCGCCGTCGGCTCGCACAGGTGGCAGACGACGCGGGCGACGTGCCGCTCCTCCGCGCTCTCCCAGTAGCGGAAGCGCTCTCCTGCGAGAAGGTTCCGGCGGCAGAGCGCGCAGAGCGTCATCTGCCCCACGATCGTAGGGAGGGGCCCGGACGGCGCGGGCGCTTCCAGGAGCCGCCTCCTACGGCATACTCCCGGTGCACAGTGCCAGGGCCCAGGGGTGTCGCGACCCGAGCCCGGTCGCCGAGATGCCGGTCGAGCGAGACGAAAGCGTCACCGAGCTCTGTCGCCAGGCCGTCGAGCGCCTGGCCAGGCGGCTGCCCGGAGTCCAGGTCTACTGCCACCTGCGCGTCGGCAACGCGCTTCGGGTGATCGCGTCCGAGGGCGGCCTGCGCCTGATCTACGAGGTGAAGCGGGAACAGGGCGGGATCTGCTGGCGGGCCGTCGACACGGGCGACGCTCAGCTCGTCGAGGACGTGCGCCGCGACCCTGACTACATGGCCACCGACGAGCGCGTCCGCTCGGAGGTCGTGGTTCCGGTCGCTGGGGGCAACGAGACGATGCTCGTGCTCGACGCGGAGTTCACCGACCGCACGTTCGGGCCGGAGGAGGCGGAGGCGGTACAGGCCGAGGCTGCCCGGCTCGAGTCCGAGCTCTCCTGAGAGGGCTCGGCAAAACGCACGCTGTGCCGAGCGACGTTCCGCCAAGCCCTCCTAGTCGCCGTAGACGAAGAAGCCCTCGCCGCTCTTGCGACCGAGGCGACCCTCGTCGCGCATGAGCACCAGCCGCTCGGGCGGGGCCAGGCGCTCTTCCCCGAGGGCCGAGTAGAGCGCCTCGGAGGCGTGGACGTGCACGTCCACGCCGATCAGGTCGATCAGCGCGCACGGGCCGATGGGCCAGTTGACGCCGCGCGTCATCGCCTTGTCGAGATCCTCCGGCGAGACGCCGGACTCGTCGAGGACGCGAACGCAGTCGTTCAGGAGCGGGATCAGGATGCGGTTGACGACGAAGCCCGGGGTGTCGTTGCAGCGAATCGGCTCCTTGCCGAGCCGCTCGGCGAGCTCGTAGGCCGTCTCGACGGCGTCCTCGGAGGCGAGATCGGTGCGCACGACCTCGACCAGAGGCAGCACCGGCGCCGGGTTGAAGAAGTGCAGGCCGACGACCCGCTCCGGGCGCTCGGTCGCCCCGGCGAGGTCGGTGACCGAGAGCGCGGAGGTGTTGGTCGCGAGCACGGCGCGCTCCCCGACGATGCCCTCGAGCGCGCGGAAGAGCTCCTGCTTCGCGTCGAGCTCCTCCACGATCGCCTCGATCACGAGGTCGCAGCCGGCGAGGTCGCCGAGCTCGGTGGTCGTCGTCAGCAGCGCGAGGGCTGCGTCGCGCTCGTCCGCCGTGAGCCGGCCCTTCTCGACCCCGCGGCCGAGGAAGTGCGCGATCTGCTCGCGGGCACGCTCGCAGAGCTCCTCGCTCACCTCGCGTCCGACCGTCTCGATCCCGGCCTGGACGCAGACCTGGGCGATCCCGGCCCCCATGGTGCCGAGGCCGACCACCCCCACCCTGTGAACATCGGCTCCGCTCATTCTGCGACCGTGATTGTGACCTGGAAGCGCAGGGGCGCGCCAGGACAGCCGCGGGCCGCGGCGAGGCGTGCTTGAATAGCGGCATGGCGGTCACTGCCCGCGAGCGGAAGCTCCTCCTGGACGGCGAGTGGGTCGAGACGGGCGAGTGGGTCGAGGTGCGCTCCCCGTACTCCGGTGAGGTCGTCGGCCGGATCGCGCGCGCCGGCGCGGACGAGGCGCGCCGCGCGGTCGACGCCGCCTCCCGCGCCATGGCCGAGCCTCTCCCGGCACACGCGCGCGCCGAGATCCTCGAGCGCACGGCCGCTCTCGTGGGCGAACGCCAGGAGGAGATCGCACGCACGATCTGCGACGAGGCGGGCAAGCCGATGAAGGCCGCCCGCGTCGAGGCCGATCGCGCGATCTCCACCTTCCGCTCGGCCGCCGCCGAGGCGCGCACGCTCGCCGGCGACGTCGTCCCCATGGATGCGACGCCCGCGGGCGTCGGCAAGGCGGCCTTCACGACGCGGGTCCCGATCGGGATCGTCGGCGCGATCTCGCCGTTCAACTTCCCCTTCAACCTGGTTGCGCACAAGCTCGCCCCGGCGCTGGCGGCGGGGTGCGCCACCGTGCTCAAGCCGGCGAGCGCGACGCCGCTGTCCGCGCTCCTGCTCGCCGAGCTCGAGACCGAGGCGGGGCTCCCGCCTGGTTGGCTGAACGTGCTCGTCGGCCGCGCCTCGGAGATCGGGGACGTGCTGGTCGAGGACGAGCGCGTGCGCCTGATCAGCTTCACGGGCTCCGCCGAGGTGGGCTGGAAGCTCCGCGAGCGCGCCGCGCGCAAGAAGGTCTTGCTCGAGCTCGGGAACGCGACGCCGGTGATCGTCGAGGCGGACGCGGACCTCGAGGAGGCGGCGGCCAAGGCCGCTGCGAACGCGTTCGCCTTCGCCGGGCAGAGCTGCATCTCCATTCAGCGCATCTACGTCGCGCGCGAGGCCTACGACGACTACCTCTTGCGCTTCATCCCGAAGGTCGAGACGCTCAGGACGGGAGACCCGGCCGACGACGACACCGACGTCGGGCCGGTGATCGACGAGGAAGCCAGGGACCGGATTCTCTCGTGGATCGAGGAGGCCAAGGCGCAGGGGGCCACGGTGCTCACCGGCGGCGAGCTGACCGAGGACGGGCTCGTCCGCCCGACCGTGCTCGCCGACGTGAAGCCGGACATGAAGGTCTCCTGCCTCGAGGTCTTCGGCCCGGTCTGCACGGTGAGCCCCTACGACTCGATCGACGAGGCCTTCGAGCTCGCCAACGGGACGGAGTACGGGCTCCAGGCCGGAATCTTCACGAGCAACGTCAAGACGGCCATGGCGGCCGGGTCCGCACTCGAGTTCGGCGGCGTCCTCGTGAACGAGGCGCCGACCTTCCGGGCCGACCAGATGCCCTACGGCGGCGTGAAGGCGTCGGGCAACACCAAGGAGGGGCCGCACTACTCGGTGCGCGAGATGACCGAGGAGCGGCTCGTCGTGATCGCCCTCTGAACGGGGCTGGAAAGGGAATCGCGGTCCAGGGTGTCCGTTAGACTCGGCGGCTGGCTCCGATGCCCGGACGCATGAACGACTACTTCGTCCGCCGAGGCGGACCTCCCGAGCCCGCCGGGGAGATCGTCGAGGTCATCGAGGTCGTCGAGCCGCCCGAGCGGCCCTTCGAGCCCGATCCCGTCCGCCTGCAGCGTGAGCGGAGGGAGCTGGCCGAGCTCCGGGAGATCGAGCTGCGCGACGTGGGCGGCCTGGCGGTCGAGATGGTCCGGCGCGACCGCTGGAATCCCGACCTCCTGATCTCCCGTGCCCATGAGGTGCTCGCCCTGGAGCAACGGATGCACGAGCTCGACTCGCTGCTCGTCGCCGAGGCGACGGTGCGGAGCTACCCGAACGTGGCGTACTGCAAGTGCGGCGCTCCACTCGTCCCGGGTGTCCACTTCTGCGGCCACTGCGGCCGCCCCGCCCCGACGACGCCGCCTGTGCTCACCTGCGCGCATTGCGGTCAGCCCCTCCCGGCGGAGGTCAACTTCTGCTCGTTCTGCGGGAACCCCGCCGCTGCTGAGGAATATGTGTCTGCATCCGTCGACGAGACGATCGTGCGCCCGCCGCCCGGCTCCGATGAGACGCACGGCCGGCTGTGAGCACGCCGCCCCACGATCCAACGCCCCCGGGCGAGCACCAGGATCCGCAGGCCGCGGCCGAGGGGCCTCACCCCTACGGCGAGCACCATTGCCCCCGCTGCGGCGCACCGCACGATCCGCTCCAGGAGTACTGCCTGGAGTGCGGGCTGCGGCTCGTCCACCTGCCCCGCGAGCGCTACACCCGCTCGATCGTCTGGTCGCGGGAGTCGCCGATCTGGCTCTGGATCGCCCTGACCGCCCTGCTGCTCGTCGCGCTCGCGGCCGGCGCGATCGTCGCGCTCGCCGCGACCGACGACGAGAAGGACGCCACCGGTGTCTCGAGCCAGGAGACGACGACCGATGTGGTCGTCCCGACGCTGACGATCGAGACGCTGACCTCGCCCACGATCACCCTGCCGCCGCCGACCACCTCCACGTCGCTCACGACCACGACGCAGCCGACCACGAGCACCCAGCCGACGACCACCGGCACGACCACGATCATCTCCTGGCCCGCCGGCAAGGACGGCTACTCGGTCTTCCTGCGCTCGGTGCCGGTGAGCGAGGGCCGCGGGCCGGCGGAGGCGGCCGCCGAGCAGGCGATCGACGCGGGCCTCCCGCAGGTGGGCATCCTCACCTCGTCCAACTACTCGAGCCTGAACCCCGGCTACTACGTCACGTTCACCGGGATCTACGACACCCAGAACCAGGCCCAGAACGCCCTCTCGAACGCGCGCAGCAAGGGCTTCCCCACTGCGTACGTCCGCCAGGTCGCCGACTGACGGCCGTGAGGTTCGCAACGGTCGTCTCGAGCCAGACTTTGTAACACGCCCGTGGACCGTGTTAGACTGCCCCGGCGGGAGCGGTTGGGGGGCGCTCTTAACCCGATGTTAACGCGATTTGCAGGTATTTCGCCTGGACAAGGGATAACGTGTGAGCGAACAGGCACAGGAGAGGATTCTCACCCGTATGTATCAGTACTCCAGGGCGATCTACCGTTCGATCAAGGATCTGATCGACCCGTGGGCGGAGCCCGAGAAGCAGCTCGAGTATCGCCGTGAGGTTCTTGCGGCGTGCGAGGAGTGCGTCGAGCGCCTCGCCAAGGATCCTCGCTACTTCGCGCATCCCGACCGCACCCTCTTCCAGGACATCCGCCGCTACTTCCCGATCACGTACCAGGCGCAGGTCGCCTGGGCGGTGACCGAGGGTATAGGCGCCGCGGTCGAGTACATCGAGGCCCAGATCGAGGCCGGCGCGTTCGACGGAGGCGTCGCCCGCTGCCGGGCGACGACGCGCAAGGGCAAGCCGTGCCAGCGCACGCCGCTCCCGGAGCGCGAGTACTGCCCGTCGCACCAGCACCTCGAAGCGCGCCCCGCAGCCGCTTAGGCCGAGCCTCGGCCCGGTAGGGTCCCGCGGATGATCCGCGTCTGCGTCGCCGGCATCACCGGCTGGACCGGCGGCCCGATCGCCCGGGCGATCGCCGCGGCCGACGACCTGGAGCTCGTCTCCGGTGTTTCCCGTTCCGCCGCCGGCACGACCTTCGAGGATCTCGCCGTACCGGTCTTCGGATCCGTCTGGGAGGCGCTGGAGAGAGCCAAGGCCGACGTCGTCGTCGACTACACCGACGCCACCGCAGTCAAGGAGAACGTCCTGGCCGCCCTCGCCCGGAAGACCGCGGTCGTCGTCGGCTCGAGCGGGCTCACGGCGGACGACTTCGAGGAGATCGAGCGCCGGGCCACCGAGGCCGGCGTCGGCGTCATCGCCGCCGGGAACTTCTCCCTCCTCGCCGCGCTGCTCATCCGGAGCGCGGCCGGCATCGCGCCCCACGTCCCCGCCTGGGAGATCATCGACTACGCGAGCGCGACGAAGCCCGACATCCCCAGCGGCACCTCCCGGGAGCTGGCCGAGCGGCTCGGCGAGACGGGCGGGCCGACCGTCGGCCGCGCGCTCGACAGCCTGCACGGCCCAGTCGAGGCCCGTGGCGCCACGGTCGCAGGGAGCCAGATCCACTCGGTGCGCCTGCCGAGCTTCGTCGTCTCGACCGAGATCGTGTTCGCCGCGGAGGGCGAGCGTCTCACGCTGCGCCACGACCCCGGCGAGAGCCCGGCGCCCTACGTCGCCGGCACGCTGCTCGCGATCCGCTCGGCGCCCGGCCGCGTGGGCCTGACCCGCGGGCTCGACGCGCTGATCGACTAGCCGGGCGGCGTCTCGCCGGGTGCCGACTCCTTCACCTCGACGCCGCCGAGGAACGCCCACAGGCTCATTCCGATCTCCGACCCGTCTCCGGCCTGCGAGACCTTAACGTCACGGCCTCCGAGCAGGCTGAAGCCGCTGACCGAGACCCGCGTGCCGGGGGCGACGATGATCTTGACCCCGCCGAGAATCGCGACCGCCCGCAGGCGGGCATTCTCGCCCGGCGGGCTGCTCGAGAGGTCGAGGTCGGCGCCGCCGAGTACGGCGACGAAGGTCTCCTTCGTCCAGCCGGGCGGGAGCGGACGCTTACCGATTCCGCCGAGGAAGGCGACGTTCACGGCGGGCCTCCTTTCGTCCCGCCGAGAATACCCCGTGACCGCCGTCAGGCAAGCGCCAGCTGCTCGAAGTCCTCGATCTTCGAGACCGTGACGCCGACCAGGCGCAGCGCCCCGGGCCTGTCGGCGAGGGCGCGGTCGAGGAGGTCGCAGGCGAGCTGGCCGATGCGCTCGCCGTCGGCGAGACCGGCCGCCAGCGTGGTGGAGCGGCTGCGGATGGAGAAGTCCGGGTAGCGGAGCTTCGTGGTCACCGTGCGTGCGACCTGGCCCGACTCCGCCAGATGGGCGGCGAGGCGGAGGGCCATCCGGCGCAGCTCGTCGTGCAGCTGCTCGCGGTCGGAGACGTCGCGCGGGAACGTCTCCTCGTGCCTGATCGAGATGTTGGCCACGGGCTCCTCGAGCGGGCGCGGGTCGATGCCCTGCGCGCGGTCGCGCAGCAGGCGCCCGCTCTTCCCGGGGAGCAGCCGCGCGAGCTCGGCGTCGGGAAGCGCGGCCAGCTCCCCGACGAGCGCGATCCCCGCGGCGGCCAGCCGTTCCTCGGCCCGCGGGCCCACGCCGGGCAGGAGCCGCACCGGGAACGGCGCCAGGAACGCCGCCTCGCGGCCGGCGGGGACGACCGTGATCCCGCCGGGCTTCTTCCGGTCGCTCGCCACCTTGGCGACCACCTTGCAGCTCGCCACGCCGAGCGAGCAGGAGAGGCTCGTCGCGCCGCGCACGGCCGCTTGCACGGCCTCCGCGACGACGCGGGCGCGGCGGTAGTCGGGGGCGACCTCGCCGATGTCGAGGTAGCCCTCGTCCAGCCCTGTCCGCTCCACGCGCGGCACGACCTCCCGGATCGCCGCCCACACCGTTCGCGAGTACTCGGCGTAGGTCCTGTGGCGCGGCGCGAGGAAGACGGCGTGCGGGCAGCGGCGCAGCGCCTCTGCACAGCTCATCGCCGAGCGGATACCGTAAGCGCGGGCGACGTAGTTAGCGGTAGCCACGACGCCCCGGCCGCGGGGGTCACCCCCCACGACGAGCGGCTGTGCTGCGAGCTCGGGGCTCTCGAGCTCCTCCACTGCTGCGAAGAAGGCGTCCAGGTCGAGATGCGCGACGATCACCACGGCATGGAAGGATAGGAAGCGTGTCGCACGACACCGACAAGCTGATCAGGCAGCTCTCCCTCGTGGCCTTCCTCATGGCGGAGCGGCGGCCCCTGACCGCGCGCGAGATCAAGTCGGTCGTCGAGGGCTACTCGGAGATGTCGGACGAGGCCTTCGCGCGGCGCTTCTACTCCGACCGGAGCGAGCTGGTCGCCCTCGGCGTGCCCCTCCACTCGCAACGGGACGAGTTCACCGGCGAGGAGCTCTACACGCTCCGCGCCGAGCAGTACTTCCTGCCCAAGCTCGACCTCGACGACGAGGAGCTGGCCGCGCTCCAGGTGGCGCTCTACCTCCTCGAGGGCCAGTTCGCCTACGCCGAGCCGCTGCGCCTGGCGCTCCAGAACCTCGCCCTCGGCCGGCCGACGCAGCTCGAGGCCGCCACCGAGAGCGCGCTGCGCGTCGAGGTTCGCGACCCGGACTACTCGGACGAGATGTCGGGGCGCCTGACCAAGCTCGAGGGAGCCATCTCCAAGCAGCGCACGGTGCGCTTCACGTACTGGTCGATCTCGCGCGACCGCACGCGCGAGCGCACGGTGAACCCGTATGCGCTCCTGCCCGAGGCCGGCTCCTGGTATCTGATCGGCCGCGACCTCGACCAGGACGACGAGCGGACCTTCCGCGTCTCGCGCATCGTCGGCGACATCCGCTTCGCCACGCGCCGTGAGCGCGACTTCCGCATGCCGGAGTACGACCCGTCCGACTTCCGCGGCAGGCAGCCGTGGCAGTACGGCGAGGCCAGCGGCGAGGCCGAGATCGAGCTCGACCCCGACACGGCCTGGTGGGTCGAGCGCATGGTCGAGCGCGGCGAGGTCGCCGACGGCCTCTTCACGACGCCCTACTCGCGCCTCGACCTGCTCGCCGGGTGGGTGCTGCGCCAGGAGGGCCGGGCACGGCCCCTTTCGCCCCCCGAGCTGGTCGACGAGGTGGCCGCAGGCCTCGACCGCGTGCTCGAGCGGCACGAGGCGGAGCCGACGAAGCCGCCGCGGCCGAAGGCGCAGCCCGAAGCCGAGCAGCTCGAGCGCCCCGCCGGCCCGCTCGCCCCCGAGCGCTTCGGCGTCCTGCAGGCGCTGCTCGCGCACCTGCTCGCGCGCTGCGGGGACGAGACCCGGGCCACCATTCCGGCGCAGGAGCTCGTCGACCGCTTCCACATCCCCATGGACCAGCTCGACGACCACCTCCAACTCCTGAACCTCGTCAACTTCGGCGGCGGGTGCTACGCCGTCTACGCGTCCCTGGACGGCGACGAGGTGCGGGTGGACAAGGAGCTCTTCGGCGACGCTTTCCGGCGACCGCCGCGCCTGACGCCGCTCGAGGCCCGGGCGATCCGGCTCGCGCTCGAGTTCGTCGGGCCGATGATCGCCGCCGAGGCCCAGTCGCCGCTCGAGCGCGTGCGCAAGAAGCTCGAGGACACCTTCGGCGAGTTCGCCATGCCCGAGACGGTCGAGCAGGAAGCCGGCTCCGAGGAGGAGCAGCTCATTCGCACGTTCTCGCAGGCGATCCGCGAGCAGCGGCTCGTCGAGATCGAGTACGTGGCGGTCGGCGAGGAGACGAGTGTCCGCGTGATCGAGCCGCACGCCCTCGAGCGCGAGCTGCCGTGGTGGTACGTCCACTCCTGGGACCGCACGCGCGACGCGCAGCGGAGCTTCCGCCTCGACCGCATGCGCCGGGCGACGCTCCAGAAAGAGAGCTTCGACCCGCGGCCCGGCCTGGAGCCGCGGAAGCTGCGGGACGTACGGGTGGCGAAGGTGCTCTTCGACCCGGAGGTCGCCCGCTGGCGCACCGAGCGGGGCGCTCTCCCGCTCGCGAAGGGCTACGCCCTCGAGGAGGTCGGGGTCGGCGGCACCGACTGGTTCGTCGGCGAGATCCTCTCGCACCGCGGCTTCGCGGAGGTGCTGGAGCCGGAGGACCTCCGCACCGAGGTGGCCGCACGGGCGAAGAAGCTCAAGGCCGCGCTCGCGAAGCGGCCCGCGCGAGCCCGCTGAGAGAGTCGTAGCTCTCCGCAGAGGGAGTCGGTGATCAGCCGCGCTCGTTGCCGCGCTTGAAGTTGCCCGTCGCGCGGGCCATGAGGAGCTGGGCGGCATCGTCGTCGGCGCCCTCGACGTGGCGGAGGAAGCGGTGAGCCTCCGCGGCGGAGAGCGTCGTCACCACGCGCCCGCGCCAGGCGATCCGAACGCGGCCGTCCTTGGTCGCCTGCCAGGAGAAGCTCACACCGACGCCAGCGGCAGGCGCAGGACGAACGTCGCGCCGGAGCCCGCCTCCGACTCGACGTCCAGCGTCCCGCCGTGCGCCTCGGCGATCGAGCGGGCGATGTAGAGGCCGAGGCCGGCGCCCGGCTTCGACGCGCCGCCGTGGCTCACGCGCCCGAACTTCTCGAAGATGAGCCGGTGCGACTCGGGCGGAATGCCGGGCCCGTGGTCGCGGACGCTGACGGCCACCACCCCCTCCTCGTTGGCCGCGGCGACCTCGACCTCGTCGCCCGTGATGGTGTACTTGACCGCATTCGTGAGCAGGTTCCAGAGCAGCTGCCGGAGCCGCTCGCGGTCGCCCTGCACGGGCGGGAGCGTCGGCGGGACGCGCGTGGTCACGCGCACCTCGTCCTGCCCGAGGGAGACGACCGCGGCCGTCTCGCGGACGAGCTCCTCGACGTCCACCGCGTCGAAGGCATACGGGAACGTGCCGGCCTCGATGCGCGAGGTGTCGAGGACGTCCCCGACCAGGTCGGAGAGCCGAGAGGTCTCGCTCTCGATCAGGCTGAGGAAGGACTCGCGCTGCTCCTGCGTCAGCTCGCGCCAGCGCCGGTTGAGCGTCTGCGCGCAGCCGATCACCGAGGCCATCGGCGCGCGCAGCTCGTGCGACACCATCGAGACGAAGTCCGCCCGGAGAGCGGAGAGCCGGCGTAGCTCCTCCGCCGCGCTCCGCTCCGTCTCGTAGACCCTGATGTTCTCGACGGCGACGGCGACCTGGTTCGCCAGGAGCATCAGCATCTCGACCTCCTCGGACGTGAACGGCGGCCCGCCGTCACGGGCGACCGCCAGCGTTCCGAGGGCGCGGTCTCCGAGCGCGAGCGGCGCCACGACCTCCTCTCCGCCCTCTCCACCGAGGAAGCCTCCCGACGTGGCGAAGACCGTGTCCGCCTCGCCCGCGAGCTCGATCTGGAGCCGGTCGAAGGCGACCATGCTGCGGAGCTCGCTCTGAAAGGCGGCGAAGGCCTCGCGCTGGTCGAGGGACGACCCGAGCGCCCGCGCCGCGCGGTTGACCGCCTCGAGGACGTCGGCACGACGCCCGAGGCGGTCGCGCAGGTCCTCGGCCTCTGCGGCGCGCGCCTCGGCGACCGCCGTCTCCGCACGCAGGCGGTCGACCAGCCAGCCGACCACGAGGCCGATGAGGATCTGGAGCCCGAAGGGAAGGGTGACGTGGTCGAAGTCGAACGGCGGCGGCCCGAACTCCTCGGCACGCCACCACTCGGCGAGGAAGACGAGGGGCAGGACGACGACGGGAACGATCGCGCCGCCCTTCATGCCGTACCGCAGCGCGCCCTCGATCACCGGGATGTAGAGGATCCCCCAGGCAGGCGTGCTCGGCTCGAACGTGTAGACGAAGACGAACGCGTAGACGATCGCGGTGTCGAAGGCGAGCGCGAGAAAGCCGATCCGGCCGAGCGCCTTGCGGTCGAGGTTCCGATGCGCGAGCCAGAAGAAGGCGGCCGCACCGAGGGTCAGCGCGGCGGCGGTCGACCAGCCCCAGCGCTCGTAGCCGGGCGGATGCTCGTCCCCCACGATCGCGACCTCGAACGCGGCGAACGGCACCGCGAACACCCGCACCCACGCGATCCAGATCTCCGTCCGGCGGAGCCGCTCCAGCTCAGCGCTCACGGGCGTCTCCCTCGAGTCGGGCGAGCGCCCACTCGGCGTGCTCGCGGAGCAGCGGGTCGTCGCCCTCTGCATAGGGGCGCACGGCTTCCACGAGGCTTTTATCGGCCGAGTTGCCCGCGGCGACAAGGGCATTTCTCCGCAGGTAGCGCGGGTCGTTCCGCGGAAAGTAGAGGCGGGCGTAGCGTTCGCGCAGCTCCTCGCCGGGGGTGCGAAGCCAATCCAGGAGCGAAACGACCGGCTCTGCACCGGGGGGCGCGTGCTCTGCGCCGCGGCGCTTCTCGATCCCGCGGTTCCACGGGCAGGCGTCCTGGCAGATGTCGCAGCCGTACACGTGCACCCCCAGCTCTTCCCGGTAGAGCTCCGGAACCGCCTCGGGAGCCTGTGTCCAGTAGGAGAGGCACTTCGTCGAGTCGAGCACGCCGGGCTCGTCCAGGGCGCCGGTCGGGCAGGCCTCGATGCAGAGCGTGCACGAGCCGCAGTCGAGCTCGAGCGGCGGGCTCGGCTCGATCTCCACGTCGGTGACGAGCGTCCCGAGCACGACCCAGGAGCCGTGCTTGCGGGTGATGAGCATCGTGTTCTTGCCGTAGAAGCCCACGCCGCCGCGCGCGGCGCCCTCGCGGTCGACGTGCTGGTTCGCGTCGACGAGCACCCGGTAGCGTCCGCCGAGCCGCTCCCCGAGGGCGGCGAGCTTCTCGCGCAGGAGCGCGTAGTGGTCCGCCCACGTGTAGCGCGGGAGACGGCCCTCCCCTGCCGCAGGCTCGGGGCCGGGTGCGTAGTAGCAGAGCGCAGCGGAGACGACCGTCTGCGCGCCGTCGAGGAGCGCCTCCGGATGGCAGGAGACCTCCGGCTGGGCCATCGTGAAGCGCATGTCGGCGAAGAGGCCGCGGTCACGGCGCTCGCGGATCACGCGCTCGGTCTCGGCGTACGGCCGGGCGGCCGCTGCGCCGACGACGTCGATCCCGAGCTCCTCCCCCAGACGGGCGAGCTCCGCGCTCGTCATCTCGCCCGCAAGGTAGCACCCTCAGAACTCGTCTCAGAATGAAGCCTTGTGCCGTCGGGCCGCGCTGCTCGCCCCGAGGACTGCGTCCTCGGTCGCGCCCGTAGCTCATCCGCTACGAGCACTCCCTGCGTCCTTGCCTCGAAACGACCATCGCACCCCGACAGCGAAGCATCATCCTGAAACGAGTTCTAGAACGATACGATCGCGTCGTGAAGGCGATCCGGATCCACGAGGACGGCGGGCCCGAGGTCCTCCGGTACGAGGACGCGCCCGATCCCAGCCCGGCTCCCGGCGAGGTGCTGATCGCGCTCAAGGCGGCCTCGCTCAACCATCTGGACATCTGGCTGCGACGCGGGCTCCCCTCGGCGCCGAAGCCGCGGATCCTCGGAGCCGACGGCGCCGGCGTCGTCGTTGGCCTCGGCGAGGGCGTCGACCGCTTCTCCGAGGGCGACGAGGTCGTGATCAACCCGGGCCTCGACGAAGGGGCCAAGATCGTGGGCGAGCACATGGACGGGACCCATGCCGAGCTCATCGCCCTCCCGGCGGACTACGTCTATCCACTTCCGGACGACCTTTCGTTCGAGGAGTCGGCCGCGTTCCCTCTGGTCTTCGAGACGGCCTACCGCATGCTCGTGACGCGGGCAGGCCTCCAGGAGGGCGAGTGGGTGTTCGTCTGGGGGATCGGGAGCGGGGTCGCCACGGCCTCGCTGCAGGTCGCCAAGGCCCTCGGCGCGCGCGTTATCGTCACCTCGTCGAGCGACGAGAAGCTCGGGCGGGCGCTCGAGCTGGGCGCCGACGCGGTCGTGAACCACGCCGAGGCGGACGTGGCGGCGGCGGTGCGCGAGGCCACGGAGGGCCACGGCGCCGACGTCGTCGTCGAGCATGTCGGCGAGGCGACGTGGAAGACCTCTCTCCAGGTGGCCGCCGCGGGGGCGCGGGTCACGGTCTGCGGGGCGACGAGCGGCCCGAACCCGCCGGCCAACCTCCACCGCATCTGGTGGAAGCAGCTCACCATCCTAGGCTCGACCATGGGCACGCAGGCGGACTTCCGGGGCGTCTACGAGCTCGTGGCCAGCGGCCGCGCGAAGCCCGTCGTCGACCGCGTCTTCCCGCTGGAGGAAGCCGCCGCGGCGCACGAGCACCTGGAGGCCGGCCGCCAACTCGGCAAGGTCGTCCTCCGGATCGGCGACTGAGCTCTCTAGAGGACGATGCGCCGCGCGACGTCGGGCGGGCAACCTGCGGCGACGAGCCTGCGCACCTCACCCAGGTCGACCTCGGCTTTCGTGAGCACGCAGGCGTCCGTCCCGTTGAAGCCGAGGGCGAGGAACTGAGATCGCCGCCAGCGCCGCACTCTGGTCGCCTCCGGGAGCCCCGATCCCTTCCACTCCACCCGATCGCCCATGGCTAAGAGTGTGCGCAGGGGCAGGCGCGAAGTACCATCGAACGTCGTGTCCGCGTCCCCCGCGAAGGTCGAGGATTAGCCGAAGCCGAGGATGAACTTCGCGTCGTCGGACATGCGCTCGGGGCTCCACGGCGGCTCCCAGGTGAGCTCGGTCTCGACGTCCTCGATCCCCTCGAGGCTCTCGACGACCTCGCGGATCTGCTGCTCGATCATCGGCCCGACGGGGCACCCCATCGAGGTGAGGCTGTAGGTGACGTGCACCTTGGGCCCCTCGACCTCGGCGTCGTAGAGGAGGCCGAGCTCGACGATGTCCATCCCGAGCTCCGGGTCCTCGACCACCCGCAGCGCGTCGATCACCTCTTCGCGACTTGGCATGGCCCCAGCCTATCCAAGAAGGCGCACCTCTTCGCGACGGTCACGCGCGAAGAAGTGGATGCCGTCCACGAAGCGGACCCAGTTGTGGCGGGTGCACATGACGAGCGAGTGCGTGCGGGCGCTGTCGGTGAGGAAGCGGACGCCGCGCAGGAGGTCGCCGTTCGTCACGCCGGTCGCGGCGACGATCACCTCGCCGGGTGCCAGCTCCTCGGTCTCGAAGACCTTGTAGAGGTCGTCGATCCCGTACTCCTGCGCCTGCTCGATCTCGCCGCGGGACGTCGGCCAGAACTGCGCCTGCAGCTCACCCCCGAGGCAGCGGAGCGCCGCGGCGGAGAGGACCGCCTGGCGCGCGCCGCCGATGCCGACCGCGATGTGGTCGTTCGTCCCGCGCACGGCCGCCGTGATGGAGGCGGTGACGTCACCGTCCTGGATCAGCTTGATCCGGGCGCCCGCTGCGCGGATCTCCTCGATCAGATCGTGGTGGCGCGGCCGGTCGAGGACGATCGCCGTGATGTCGCCGGGCCGGCGGCCGTAGGCGTCGGCGATCGCCGCGATGTTCTCGGCGACGGGCTTCCCCAGGTCGATGCGGCCGCTGGCGACCGGGCCGACGGCCATCTTGCGCATGTACATCTGCGGGAGGCGCGGAAAGGAGCCCGACTCGCCGACCGCGATCATCGACATGGCCCCGTAATCGCCGCGGGCCACCACCGCGCGCCCCTCCAGCGGGTCGACGGCGAGGTCGACCTCGCCGCCCCCGCTCCCCACGGTCGTCCCGATGTCGAGCCCGTCGACCTCCTCGTCGCCGCCCACCACGACCCGTCCGGTGATGTCGAGCGCGTCCAGCCCTTCGCGCATCGCCGCGGCGGCCGACTCCTCGGCCCCCTTGACGTCGCCCCTCCCGAGCCAGCGCGCGCCTGCGAGAGCCGCCTGCTCGGTGACGGCGGCGTACGCCTCGCACTGGCAGCGCTCGGGGTCGCTCACACCCGGGCCCGGTCCTGGGCCCGCTCGACCTCTGCCAGCACCAGGTTGATGACCCCGTTCACCGCCGCCTCGATCCGCGTGTTCTCGATCACGGGCACGCCCGCCTTCTCGGCCCGCTCGACGAGGTAGTCCTGGATGCGCCGGATCTCCGGAAGAGCCCGCAGGTACTTCTGCATCGGACGGAGGCCCTGCGAGCCCGCATCCCGGATCCAGAAGTGGCGCGCGTGCTCGTCCTCGTCGGCGATGGCGAGCATGCACTGCACGACGACCGCGCCCTCGTAGGAACGGGGCAGCGCGCCCGGGACGAGGTGGACGCCCTCGACGGCCAGTGAGTAGCTCTCCTCCAGAGCTCTCGCGATCACTGCCTTCACACCGACGAGGACGTTGCGGGTCTGCTCCTTGAAGCCGAGCAGCGCCGCGTCGGCCTCCTCGCCCTCGTGGATGCGCACCGCCGGTCCGGCCTCGAAGCTCGAGTAGTGGATGGAGGGCATGAACTTCTGCGAGAAGAACGCGCGCATCGTCTGGCGGACCGTGTCCGTGGACGTGACGCGCGTGACGCCGAGCCGGTGCGCGATCTCCGTCGCCACCGTTGATTTTCCTGTCCCGGTGGCGCCCCCGATGAGGAGGACGATCGGCAGGTCGAGCTCGCGGAGCGCCTGGAGCCGGCGGAGCAGGAGCACCGCCTCGTCCCCCTCGTGGTCGGCCAGGACCGAAGCGGCGACGTCGTACAGCCGCTCGGGGCCGACAGCCTCGTCCTCGCCGCCCCGCACCAGCTCGCCCTCGATCAGCCGGGCCAGCTCGTAGGCCCGCTCGGGCCGGAGACCGGTGCCCATGAGCGTCTTCGCCATGAGCCCCTTCGAGTACGGGAGCCTGACGTCCTCGGAGACGAGCGCCTCGGGGGGCCGCCGGTCGGTGTTCATGGGCCGGCACCTGGCCCATGAACTCGGGGAGGGTGCGTGAGGGAACCGGGAGGTTCCTTCACTGTCTCGAAGAAGGGGGCTCGTGGGGGAAACATGGTTTCCCCCACGGGAGCGAGCCGGGGGCGAGCGACGTTCATACCAAGGCCCTCTCGGCGACCACGGCGTCGGCGAGCGCGGTGACCGCCCCGTCCAGGTCTGCCTCGCCCGGGAGCGGCACCACCTCGTTGTCGGCGAACACGACCGGGATGCCGCGGGTCTCTCCGGCCTCGGCGACGACCTCGATGGCGGCCGCCTTGATCTCGGTGAGGAAGACCTCCGCCTCGCGGGCAGCCGGCGAGTCGATGTCGGCCAGCAGCGCGTCGCGGCTGGCGAGGTTGCCGGAGACGAGGACGATCTCGGCGCCGTGCTCCCGCTCGAGGTGCTCGCGCAGCCGGTCGTGAATGGCCGCCGGGGAGGTGGAGAAGAACGCGACCCGACGTCCCGAGATCGGGCGGGCCGGCGTCGGGCGAAGGACCGTGGCGATCACGGGGAGATGCGGGTCGACGTCGGCGATCGCCGTGCGCAACGCGTCTACCTGCGCCGGCGTGGCCAGCGGCTCCTCGCACATGGTCAGGACGACGAGGTCGCTCAGGAAGAGGCGATAGGGGCCCAAGCTCCCGGCCACCGCTTCCGGCCCCTGGTGAGCGGCGGTGACGAGGATGCGCCGGCCGGCCTCGACCGGCGGGATCGTCGTCCCGCTCGCCTCCAGGAGGACGAGCTCGGGCTCGAGGGCGGCGGCCAGCTGCGCAGCCTCCTCGACGTTGGAGACGAACGGCTCTCCCGCAAGGCCGCCCCCGCAGCGGCGGGCGCCCACGGTGACGACGCTCGCGAGCGCGGCGTCCTCGAGATAGTCGGACGCGGCGTGCACGCCCGAGCGCGAGAGCGCCAGCAAGTCCTCGAGGGTCGGAGAGGCCTGGGTCACGACCGGCTCGGCCGGGCCTCCACGGCCCATCGCGACGACGACCACGTCGCGCGAGCGGGCGAGCAGCCGGGCGACGTGGCCCGACACGGCTGTCTTCCCAACCCGCTTGCCGGTGCCGATGATCGCCAGCGCCGGCTGCGAGTAGGGCGCGAACCGCACGGGGTCGAGCCTGAAGTCGGCGCCGACGTACGGGACACCGTGCGCAAGCGCCCGTGACGCGAGCCGGAACCGGCGCCTCGGGTCCACGACGGGCTCGTCCGAGAGGTCGACGACAACGTCCACCTCCACCTCGGCCAGCGCGTCGGTCAGCTTGTTCCACAGCGGAACGCCATAGTCGGGCACGCCGTCTCGAAGCTTCTCCGCACCCCCGAGCATGACCGCCCCGACCACCTCGTACCGAAGCGCGGCGAGCGTCTCGATCACGACGTCGGGATAGTGCTCTCCGTCGACGAGCGCCAGGGCCCTCATGGCCGCCGGGTCAGCTCCGTCTCGATGCGGGCGGTGTACTTCTCGTATTCGAGTGTCTCGGTCGAGAACTGGATGATCCGCTCCTGACCGTGGTAGGGGTACTTTCGCCAGACGTCGACATGCTTGCCCTCGATCTCGATCAGGTTGTAGCACGGCCTCGTCTTGCCCCTCAGGCGCAGGGAGGAAACGGTGCCGGCGTTGACCACGAACAGGTTCTCGAGCCGCCACGCGTAGGGCACGTGCTTGTGGCCGGAGAGGACGAGGTTGACGCCGACGTGCTGGAGCACCTCGAGGGCGTCCCCGGCGTCGTAGACGACGTTGCGCTCGCGCCCGGTCCCCGGCACGGGGAGCAGATGGTGGTGGAGGACGAAGATGCGGAAGTCGGCCGGCTCGGCGAACTGCTCCTCGATCCACTGATAGCGGCCGCGGCCGATGACGCCGTGGTCGAGGTCCGGCTCCGACGAGTCGACGCCGACGACCGTGACGCCGTTGACGTGCACGGTGCGCCGGCGCTCGCCGAACAGCTCTTCGAAATGGATGTAGCCGACGTTGCGCGAATCGTGGTTCCCGGGGACGACGACCACGTTCTCGCAGACGAGCCGCTCGAGGTAGCTCTTGGCCTCCGCGTACTCCTGCTGGAAGCCGAACGTGGTCAGGTCACCCGAGCAGACGACGACGTCGGGCTCGACCTCGTTGATCTCCATGATCGCGCGCTCGGCGAGGTTGGGAACGAAATACGGCGATCCACAGTGGAGATCGGAGAAGTGCGCGATCTTGAACAGCGAGTGCCCCTTCGCAGACGGCGGTACACCAATTCTAGGAGGGTCGTCCGGGGTCGTTGCTACCTTTCCAGGAGGATGCGCCCAGAAAGCGGCGATTTCCAGGATGATTCCGGGGCCAGTTTTGCCAACGAGGCGGAGGCCGAATGTGCGCGCCTCCTCGACTACTACGGCATCCCCTGGGAGTACGAGCCTCGCTCCTTCCCGCTCGAGACCGACGAGGAGGGACGAGTCGTCGAGGCGTTCACGCCCGACTTCTTCCTACCCGAGCAGGATCTCTACCTCGAGGTCACCGTGATGAAGCAGTCGCTCGTCACGCGCAAGAACCGCAAGATCCGGAAGTTCCGGGAGCGGTATCCCGACATCAAGGTCAAGCTCTTCACGCGGCGCGACTTCGAGCGGCTGGGTCAGAAATACGGCCTGAACCTCGTTACGTAGAGCCTCGCCCGGGCGAGGTCTATCTCTCCAGGGAGGAGCTCGCGGCGCGTGTCGGCGAGCTGGGCGCCGAGATCGCACGCGACTACGCCGGCCGTGACCTCGTCCTCGTCACCGTCCTCAAGGGCGCGTTCGTCTTCGCGGCGGACCTCGCGCGGGCGACGCCGATCCCCCACGCGATGGACTTCCTCGACCTGGCCAGCTACGGAGGCGGCGCCCCGGAGCGGAGCCGGATCCGGCTGCTGAAGGACCTCGAGCTTCCGATCGGCGGACGCGACGTCCTCCTGGTCGAGAATGTCGTGGACACGGGGCTGACGCTCAACTACGTCGTGAAGACGCTGAAGCTCCGCGACCCGAGCGACGTCGCCATCTGCACGCTGTTCGACCGCCCGTACCGGCGCCTCGTGGACGACCTCCCGATGCGCTACGTCGGCTTCACGATCCCGGATCAGTTCTTCCTCGGCTACGGCTTCGACTTGCACGAGCGCTATCGCGGGCTGCCCGACGTGCACGCCGCCGAAGACTAGGCGGCCGACCAGCGATCCACCCACTCCGGGTCAAGACGCCGGAGACGCGCCTTCCGCAGGTTCTCGCGCATGACCCAGCGAACATCCGGGTCGTCCGACGCAAGCCATCGCTCCAGCATCGGCTTCCCTTCGTCCGGCGCGGCGACGACGGCCACGCTCCAGCAGTACCCGAGGCCCTTCCTGAGCACGCGAAAGGGCTCCGAACGTCGGTCATGCTCGGCCGCGAGTGACGCGGTCACCCTGTCGAGGAGGGTCAGCGTCCGCCGCGCGTCGGCCGGGTCCCGCAGGAGCCTGGGCTCGCAGACCGCCGCGGCCGCAGCACGGCGCTCGAGCAGGTTGCCTCGCGCCCAGCCCTCCATCTCCCGGAGGAGCCGCGTGGGGTCGGCGTCACCGAGCCGCTGCAGGCCGAGGACGACGGCCTCACGCACCCGCCAGCGATCGTTAGACGCCGCGGCCCGGAGCTCGGGCAGGACGTCCTGGCGCCCCTCGGCGAGCAGCTTCCCGAGCCCGACGAGCCCGCAGACGACCAGGAATTCCTCGTCGCCGGCGAGGAGCCGCCGGAAGAGCGCCTCGTCGCCTTCGTCGGCGACGGCCTCGACCAGCTCGAGGTTGGCGCGAGGGCCGGGCAGGCCCGAGTGCTCGTTGAGGAAGGGCTCCCAGTCCGTGAGCCCGCGGAGCTCGAGGCGGTAGTCCTCTCGCCGGCTCAGAGGTAGCCCATGGGGTCGACCGCGGTCCCGTTGACCCGCACCTCGAAGTGGAGGTGCGGGCCTGTCGAGTTGCCGGTCGAGCCGACCGCGCCGATCACGGTTCCCTGCGAGACCGACCCGCCGCCCACGTAGATCGCCGACTGGTGGCCGTACGCCGTCGCCAGGCCGTTCCCGTGGTCGATGATCGTCAGGTTCCCGTAGCCGCCCATCCAGCCGGCGAAGATGACCGTCCCGGCAGCCGCCGCGCGAATGGACGTGCCGGTGGGGGCGGCGATGTCGATGCCCTCGTGCATCCGCCCCCAACGCCAGCCGAAGCCGCTCGTGACGACGCCGTTCACCGGCCAGATGAAGCCGCTCGACGACGAGCCGTCCCCGCTCGAGCCTCCGGTCGAGCCCCGGATCTGAGCGGCGAGCGCGGCGCTCTCTGCCTGCAGGTCCTCGAGGTCTTCCTGGGCGTCTGCGCGACTCGCACGAACCCCCGTCAGGACGCTCTCCCGGTTCGCCTTGGCCGCCGCGAGCGCATTCTGCTGCGCGACGAGCGTCGCTCGGGCGGCGACCTGCTCGGCGGTCTTCCGCGCCAGCACGTTCGTCTCCTGGGCGACCTCCGTCTTGGTCAGCCGCGTCTGCTCGCGCGCCACCTTCATCTCGCCGCGGAGCCGGCTGATCTGCGCCGTGATCGCCTGGTCCTGCCGGCCGATCGTCTCGAAGTACTCGAGCTCGTCGAGGAGGTCACCGAGGGTCTGGACCTGGAGGAGGATTCCGAACGAGTCGGTCTCGTCACTCTGGTAGAGCTCGACAAGCCGCTCCTCGAGATGGCGCTGGGCGATCTGGAGCTGCGTCTGCAGGTGCTCGATCTCGCGCGACTGGATCCCGATGCGCTCCATGAGCTTCGCCAGACGCGCCCGGTGCGCCGAGAGCTCGGTCTCGAGCTTGGAGATCAAGGCGGAGAGCGAGCCGATGTCGCCGCCGAGCGCGTCGATCCGCTGGCTCGCGGCCCGGATCTCCGAGGTCAGCGTCCCTTCCTGGGCGCGGGCGGCCGCGATCTCGTCGCGCAGCCCGGAGATCTTTCGGTCGATGGACGCCTTGCGGTCGCTAGGGGACTGGCCGAGGGCGGCCGGGACGGCCAGCGCGACGAACGCCCCCAGGAGCGCGACGAGCAGACAGGTGCGGCGAGCGTCAACCACCGGAACGATTTCGGCGAGAACGCAGGCGTCCCTGCGCGTCCCCACCGGGGGTCTTCGGACTCGAACGGCCTTTGTTGTAGCACGGCGACCGGCGGCGTGCGCGCAGCGCGGAGCTAAGCCTTGGGGGCGCGCAACCGTCTCCGCCGCTTGGTTTCAGGCGCAGGAGGGTGTTCCGGCCGCGGAGGCGGGTCCTCCGGCGACGGCGCCGGGACCGGCTCCGGGGAAGGCTCGGGGACGCGCGCGGGCTCGGGCAGTGCTTCCCGCCGGCTCGTCGGGGCGACCTCGGCCTGCACCTGCCGGACGCGCTCGTCCATCTCGCCGACGAGAGCGGCGATCTCGGCCTCCTTCCCGGCGATCCTGGCGCCGACGTCGTCGAGCTGGGTCTTCGCCGCGCCCGCGGCCGCGGCGTCGCCGCCGTGCGTGGCCCGGCCGAGCTCGTAGTAGCCGCGACTGCGCTCCGACTGCAGCTCGGCGAGCTCGCGGCGGAGGCGGAAAAGCTCGAGCTGGCCTCGCGAGCGTGCTCCGACCACCCGGCGGTGGGTGCCGAGCCGGGCTCGTGCCGTCCCGAGCGCGGCGCCCGTCTCCCGGCGCCCGGCTTCCCAGCGGAGCAGGAGGACCACGGCCGCAAGGGCCAGCGCAAGAGCGCCCCAGAGCCAGGCCTGCAAGCCGACGAGCAGGATCCCGACCCCGGCGAGCGCGACACCGGCAAGTACACCGAGGTCGGGCGCCGACCAGTACGTGCGCAGGCGCGCCTCGACACCTTCGGGGTCGGGAAGCGGGCCGCCGCACGCAGGGCAGAGACGGCTCTCGGCGGACACCGTCGAGCCGCACGTGGGGCAGCTACTGGCCGACATCGACTTCCTCTGGCTCCCGGTCTTGTCGTTCCTCATGCTCGAGCGCGCGGAGCGCCTCCCCGGCGGCACGGCGCAGGGGGCCGACGAGCGCGCGGTAGTCCTCGTCGGTGATCTTGCCTGTCCGGTGGTCGAACTCGAGCTCCTTCAGCGCCCCGAGGGCGCGGTCGCGCTCCTCCAGGAGCCGGAGACGCGCCTGCTCCTCGGCATCGGGCCCGCCGAGAGCGTCGTCGCCGGCCGCCGCCTGCCGCAGCAGCGGCCGGGCCACGAAGACCACGCACGCAGCGGCGAGCAGGGCGCCGAGTGCCAGGGCGATGATCTCCATCGGAGGCGCTAGGCTCGGGCGACCGCGCCCTCGCCGGCGAAACGGGCAGCGAGGCGCCGCTGCTCCCGCGCGTCCGGCCACATGGCAACGACCGAGCCGAAGACGAAGATCAGGCCGGAGAGCCAGATGAGGTTCACGAGCGGGTTGACGATCACCTTGAGGTACACGGACCCGTCCTCGTTGAACTGGTCGGCGATCACGAAGAGGTCCTCCCCGCGCAGCCAGTCCGTGCGGATGCCCACCTCGTTCGACGTCTGCTCCTCGGCGAAGTAGCTGTTCTTGCCCGCCGCCATCGTTCCCACCTGCTCGTCGCCGCGGAAGACGTCGAGCTGCGCCCGCACCTCCTGCGCGTTGGCGCCGCGTCGCTGCTCGCTCCCCGTGTAGACGAGCCGGTAGTCGCCGGCGGCGATCGAGTCGCCCGCGGCGAGACGGCCCTCTCGCGTCGTCGAGAAGCCGCCGATCCCGACGGCTCCGACGAGGAGCAGGACGATGGCCGCGTGGACGATGTAGCCGCCGTAGCGACGCCGGTTCCTGCCGACGAGGCCGGTGAACGCCCGCCACCAGCCGCCGCCAGAGATTGCCTTTCGCGCGCGCGTGCCCCGCACGAACTCGAGGACGATCGTCGTCAGGACGAAAGCAGCGAGGGTATAGCCGACGAGGCCGGCCGGGCTCGAGCCGGCACCGGCGAGCAGGAGCGCGAGCCCGGTGACGAGCGCGACCCCCGCAGGCCAGGCCAGCTGGGAGGCGAGCGAGCGCAGCGAGGCCCGCCTCCAGGCGACCACCGGCCCGATCCCCATTAGCAGCACGAGCGGCAGACCGAAGACGATCGCGAAGAAGTCGTAGTAGGGCGCGCCGACGGACACGGCCACCCCGCGCACGGCTTCGGAGACGAGCGGATAGATGACGCCCCAGAGGATCGTGAGCGCGAGTGCGACGAGGAAGAGGTTGTTGTAGAGGAAGGCCGCCTCGCGCGAGACGAGCGACTCGAGCCTCGTCCTCGACCGCAGGAGTGGAAGCCGCCAGAGGATGAGCGCGATCGAGAACGCGGCCACGACCGCGATGAAGCCGAGGAAGAACGGCCCGATCGACGACTGCGTGAAGCTGTGGATCGAGCTGATGACGCCGCTGCGCGTCAGGAAGGTGCCGAAGAGCGAGAGCGCGAAGGTCCCCGCGACCAGGACGACGTTCCAGACCCGCAGCATGTCCTTCTTCTCCTGCACCATCACCGAGTGCAGGAACGCCGTGGCGACGAGCCAGGGCATGAGCGCGGCGTTCTCGACGGGATCCCACGCGTACCAGCCGCCCCAGCCCACTTCCTCGTAGGCCCACTTGGCGCCGAGGAGGATGCCGAAGCCGAGGAAGGTCCAGGCCGCGAGCGTCCACCGGCGCGTGACCACGATCCAGCGCTCGTCCACCCGGCCGGAGGCGAGCGCGGCCATGGCGAAGACGAACGGGATCGTCAGCCCCACGTAGCCGAGGTAGAGCATCGGCGGGTGGGCGATCATGTACGGGTTCTGGAGGCTGGGGTTCATGCCCGCGCCGTCCCCCGGCGCCGCCTGGGTCGCGAACGGGCTCGCGACGAAGACGAGGAGGAAGGCGAAGAAGAGCGCGACTCCGCCGACGATCGGCACCGTCCACGGAAGCACCTCGCGGACGAGGCGGCGGTTGAGGACGACCGCTGCCGAGGCAGCGCCCGTCAGCACCAGGAGCCAGAGGAGGAGCGAGCCCTCCTGGCCGCTCCAGAAAGCGGCGAGCGTGTAGCCCGTCGGCAGCTCCCGGCTCGTCAGGCGCGCGACGTAGTCGAAGGAGAAGTCGCGGCCGACCAGGGCGGACATGAGGACGAGCGAGGCGATCACGACGACGGCGAACGCCGCGAAGAGCGCGTTCGTCGCCGAGTCGAGCAGCCTGCGCCTGCCCCGGTAGGCCGCATACGCGCCGGCGACGACGGCGTAGAGGATCAGGCCGAAGGCGGCGACGAGGGCTGCGCGGCCCAGCTCGGGCATTAGATGTCCGGCCGGTGATTCGCGCGCCTGCCGGGGACGGCTGCGACCAAGCCGGGCGCCGCGATCGCCCGCAGCGCGTACTGGTCAGCACGCGGAAGGGCGAGCGCGACGATCCGGCGCAGCGTCGCAGCCGCCATCCGTGGGTGTGGGAATTGCCGGTCGGGCATCTAGTCCTCGGGGGCGTACTTCGACGGACATTTCGTGACGAGCGAATCCGTCTTCGCCACGAACGTGCCGCCGGTGAGCCGGCCCTTCACGTAGACCTCGCGCCCGACCTTGAAGAGATCGGGCACCGACCCGGTGTAGACGACCGGGACGGTCGCCGCCCCCTGGATGTCGCGGAGCGTGAACTCGAGCCCGGACCCGCGGGCGTCGCCCTCGACGGGCCCGACGACGATCCCGGCCAGGCCCACCTCGCCGGTCTTCCCGGCGAGCTCGCTCGGCTGGAGCGACGGCGTCCCACCGGCGAGGCTGGTCCAGATGAGGAAGACCGCCAGCACCGCCGCGACGGAAAGCGCGACGACGAGGCGCACCGGATTGCGCCGCTTTGCCACGGCTCCGAGTTTACCGGGGGATCTCGCCGCTACTCGGGCGTAGGCGCCGGACGGCGGTCAGGGATGCGGTAGCCGTGATCGCGGCAAAGGCTTCCGGGCGCGTCCTCGGTGAGGGCGTCGCAATACCCCTTCCCGTACGCCGCGCGCAGGAACGCGGCGACCACCTCGAGGTTCCACTCGGCCACGCCGCACGCCTCGCCCCAGAGATCGGCGAGCCGCAGGTCGATGTCCAGCTCGAGAAGCTCGATTCGGGATGGTCGCTTGGCCATGGGCCTGAAGGTACTGAGCGGATCGGACGGACTTGAGTAGGCTGGGCCGCATGGCGGCGACCCGAATCGGCCCGGCCCACGTGCCCTCCCGCGAGAGCCCCGAGGCGGCGGTCGAGGGCCTCCGGAAGCAGAGCTGCACGGCTTGCGAGATCGACTTCGAGGGCAGGTTCTGGATGGACTACCCGTGGGCCGAGCGCTTCGGCGAGCTGGCTCGCGAGGCGCCTGTTAGACGAGCTCGGCGAGCGCGAGCCTCAGTCGCCCGGGGCCTTGAACACGTTCGGCAGGACCGACTCGCCGGTATTGAGCCGGATGATCTCGGCGAGCGTCTGACGGTAGTCGATCCCATACTGCCGTCTGATCGTCTCGAGGACGGGGTCGTTCAGGTAGAAGAACCTGTCCCCGTCCCGCAGCGCCGCGAACTGCTTCGTCCAGATCGCAAGCTGGAGCTCACCGAACTCCGTGCCGCGCACGTGCGGCTCGGAGAGCATCCCGACGAACGCGTCCACCTTGTCCACGTTCCCGGCGCCGTAGATCCCCTTCAGCCGCGCGGCGACTGTCGTCCTGCGCGTCCCGATGACGGCGTCCTCGCCGGCTGCATCGCTGCCGGGCGGAATGGCCTGGCCGTCGGCGTCCGCCAGTCCAGTGAAGTCGAGGATGTTCGGGTCGTCGATCGGGTCACTGCGGCTGATGATCCGGTTGCGCGGGAAGCGGTCCGTCGATTCGCCGGTCAAGGTTGTGTACGAGCTCTTCGGCGCCAGGCCGTACGCGGTCCGGAGCTGGTTGTAGTCCGGTAGCCCGTGGTCGCGCCCGCGCTGGATGTCGATTGCTCCGAGATCCTGGACGTCGGAGAAGCAGCCGGGCTGAACCGTCGGCGCGCCGCAGGTGGCCGGGTCGCGGTTTCCGGGCTTCGGAATCTGGAACAGGATGCTCCGCAACGACTCGTCGATCTGCTCGTCGTTCCTGTACTGCCGCTCGGCGCCGAGGCCCTTCAGCAGCGGGCCGAGGCCCACAGCCGGCAGGAGATCCGGATTCCCGAACGCGAGACCGAGCGGGATCACCAGGACGACGTCGCCCCCTTCCCGCTCCACCTCGATTCCCGCCTTCTCGAAGGACTTGAGCTCCCTGCGGGTGTAGGTGCCGGCGGGCACCTCGGGCTCGAACTCGCCGTGGATCATGCTGTGGACTCGGTAGCCGGCCGTTGCGAACTCGTTCGAGAGCGTCGGGTCGACATGCGGGTCGTACCCGCGGTACTGCGGGAGGTAAATGCCCATCGCCGGCAGGAACTCGTGGTAGGTGACGTACTGCTGTTCCGCTCCGACGATGCGACGAGCGATCTGGAACCTCTCCTCCGCCGGAAGTGATGTCGGCAAGAGCGCGACGATCCGGTTGTGCTCCCGCGCGAACAGCGTGTGAACGGCCGTGAGCGCGATGTTCTCGTTGGCCCGCACGTCGCCGGCGACGACCGCGTTTTCGCCGTTTCCCACGAGCGGGCCCATCAGGTCCATCGCCGGAGCGGCGCTGGTGCGCGCGCTCGTGCGCGGGAGGTAGCCTCCGGGCAGGAGCAGCGAGGCGCTGTTGTCCACCAGGTTCCCGTTGACCGGGCCGGCGCGGAGCCACTCGAGCCGCGCGTCCGTGTCGCCGTACACGGCGTAGGCGTCGATGAAGCTCGGGACGGTGTTGATCTCCTGCCTCGGCGTCGTCACGCCGGTGCCGGGCGCCGCCGGAGTGCGGGCGAAGTCGATCGCGCCGAGATCGTTTCTGAAGCGCTCGAGAGGATCCTTCGAGTCGAACGGGATCGGGGCCTTCTCACCGGGCGTCTCGTTCCGGAGGCCGAAGCTGTGATCCAGGAACTGACCCCAAACCCAGCCCCACTGCGAGACGCCGTTTTCGGAGAAGAGGTTCTGTCCGACGTCGTTGAAGATGCGGTTGCTGATGTAGCGCGGGGAAGGCCCTGCATTCATCTTCGCGATCCCGTCGGCGTAGGAGAAGGCCGCGAGCCGCAGGTAGGGCCGGTCTCCCTCGCCCCACGAAGGGTGCTCCTCGTTGTTGCCGCTTCCGCTCAGCGTGCGCCACTCCGAGCTGGAGCCGCGATCGATCCCGATCGGCGTGAACGGGAGGCTGACGGCGAACGCGGCGAGCCCGAGCACCACAATCGCCGCAAGCCACCGAACGCGCGACCTCTTCCGGGGCCGCGGCGCCGGCAGCGCGACGGCGCCACCGCTCAGCGCGAGCGCCGGGGCAGCCCAGCGCCTTCGCCGTGCCGCAAACCATGGCTCCGGAAGACGCTCGCGCGCGGCGCGGGCGATGTCTGGGGGCGCCACCAGCACCAATTCGGGGCTGATCGGCTCCCGTACCTCGGCGGGCGACTCCGAGGTCATGGGGCGGGAGGCTAAGGGCATCGGCTTGCGGTGTCAAAGTTGTGCGTCGAGGCACACAGTCGAGGCCTCGAGCAGCCGGGCGCAGGCTCGCGTGACGCTGATTGCGGCGCTGTCAACCTCTCTGGCGGCCCCTTTCCGACGTCGCCGAGCCACGCCTCAACCAGGCCAAACGAGCGACGACGCCAAGAGCCAGGCGCGGACGCCGGGGCGTTATGTCGCCGCGCTGGAAGCTCACTCGGTCGAAAGTGGTCTCGCTACGCGGGCGATCGCGGGAGTCATCCGGCCGGTCCCTCTGACCCTCCGGTCCCGGATAGTGGCCCGAGGAGGCCGTGCGCTCCTCGTCGAGCGCGGCTACACTTCGTGTCGATCGGCTTCGAGGGCGACTTCGGATGAAGCTGGAGTGGAAGTACGCAGCGCGGCTCAGGGAGACGGCCAGCTCGGCCGACATCGCGCACTCCGGCACGGATCGATGTCGGGAGCCTCCTCGGTGACCACGTGGAGCGCGACAAGCAAGCACCGATCGAACCGTCGGGATGCTCGACCATTCGGCAGGGGTCGCCGTCGCCGTGGCGCCGGGCTCGTAGTCTTTCATCCCGGCTTCCTGCTCGGGCGCGAGCGGGAGGCCGCCGGAGGCCGTCGCCGCGCAGCTTGTGAACTGCGCGAGCGGTTGGCGGGAGATCGACGGCCTCGGCGTCGAGTGTGGCCCGCGTGCGCGATCTAGCAAGCACCCGGAAGACGTCTTCGGCTCGCCGCCGCTCGACAGGTGCCGGCCGGTCTCGAGTCGCGCAGCATGCCGCGGCGCGGACGGCGCCTTCCTCGACGCGGAGGTGTTCGCCGGGTACTCGCCGCGATCGCGCTCCTTGCACCGGGCGTGCCGTCCCAGCCTCGCGTTTCAGCTGCCATTCGTTCGCCAACGGAAAGTCGATCCAAAGCACCTCCCGTACGACGACGCACTCTCGCGGGAGCCGTAGCCCGCGCTCGACCTTGAGCGCCCACGACGGCCTCCGAGCTCTCGCGGACGCGGCACCCGCCAACTCCATGCGGATTGCTGCCTGCGGCGAAGCGTACGCCCTAAGGCTCTCGCGGCAGGGCGGGGAGTTCTCTGCGAGCTTGGTTGACGTCTCAGGCCTTGTCGACTGCCCGTCGCGGCCTGCATCCAAGGACTGGCGACTGTCCTTCACCAGTCGTCGGCAGAGAAGGATAGCGCGATCGACGAAGACCAAGCACAACACGCGACGGCCTGCTCCCGAGCTGACCCGGCTAGACGCCCGGAACGAGCCGCAGGCCCGGCCCGTCCGAGACGGACACGGTGCGCTCGTCGCCCGGGCGGCGCCACATCTCGCCGAGCTTCTCGTCCAGCGTCGCCTCGAGCTGCCCCGTCAGAGCCAGCTCCTGGACGATGTCGGCGCCTCCGACGAGCTCGCCCGCGACGAAGACCTGCGGGATCGTCGGCCAGTCGGACAGCGCCGAGAGCTCCTCGCGAATCCGAGGGTCCGGGAGGACGTCGACGGCCGTGAAGCCGGCACCGACCTCGCGCAGAGCCTGCATCGCGCGCTCGGAGTTCCCGCAGTACGCCTGCTCGTGCGTCCCCTTGATGAAGACGACGACGGGCTCCTGCTCGATGGTGTCCTTGATGCGGTCGCGGAGGTCGCTCATGCCTCTCCCCTCGTGGTGATTCGAAGCTCATGGATCGTGCCGTCACGCAGCGGCTCGGCCAGCGCGTCGTGGACGAGCCGGTGCTGCTCGACCAGCGAAAGGCCGGCGAAGTCCCCGGCTACGACGGTGACGTGGAAGTGGTCCCCGCCCCCGGTCCGGTCGACGACGTCGACCTCCTGCGCATCCGGGAAGGCGGTTCGGAGGAGCCCTTCGAGCCGGTCGCTCATCGGGACCGACGATACCAGCCGCGATCGTGGCTACCATGGCCCGCGATGCGCCGGCTGCTATTCGGGGTCTTGCTCTCGGCCACCATCGTTGCGCTCGCGGGCGCGTCGACGTCCGCCGCGTTCAACGGCGTGCAGGCGAAGATGTGGGCCGGCAAGCTCGCGGCCCTCGGCCAGCGGCCGGCCGGCGGCGCCCACGAGCGTCAGGCAGGAGCGATCGTGCGCGAGCGCCTGACGGAGCTCGGCTACAACGTCACCACCCAGCGCTTCCCGCTCCCGGAGGGAACCCGGTCGCTGAACGTCGTCGGCAGGACGCCGGGGCCGATCCGCGTGATCATCGTCGCGCACATGGACGGGATGCCCGGGACGAGCGCGGCCAACGACAACGGCTCGGGCGTCGGCGTCACGCTCATGCTCGCGCAGTACCTCAAGGACAAGCCGGGGGTCCTGGTCGCCACGCTTGGCGCCGAGGAGCGGCGCAGCACCGGGGCGGGCTGGCACCTTGGATCCCGCAGGCTGACGCGGTCGCTCACCCAGGCGCAGAGGAACGGCGTGCGCCTGGCGGTCTCCATCGACATGGTCGGCTTCGGGGACACGCTGAACGTCCGCGGGCTCGAATCCTCACCGAACCGCTCGGCCCGGCTGCTCCTCGCCGCCGCCCGCAGGCTCGGGATCCCCGCGAGCTACCGCCAGGACACCGGCCAATCCGACCACGACGAGCTCACGCACGGGGGCGTCCCGGCCGCCTGGCTCGAGTGGCGCTGGGACCCGTGCTGGCACCAGCCCTGCGACCAGATCCACCGCCTGAAGCCGTATCGCCTGCGCGCGGCCGGACGAGTCGTCCGCAACGCGGCGAACCACGTCATCGGTTAGTCGGACTGGACCCCCGGCAGCGGTACCCCGAATGGGGGACGACGCGCACCGTCTGTTGTCGATGATTCGAGTTGCCGCATGATCGACGAAGCCGCGCGAACTCCAGAGTTCGGGACGGGCCTCCGGGCCAGGCTCGAGCGGGTCGAACACACCCGCGAGCGGGCCCCTCTCCCGTCGAGCCGTGACCTCGTGGACCTCCTCGAGGAGGAGCCCGCCGAGCGCTCGACGCCCGAGCTCGTCCTGGTAGGAGGCGACCTCCCGCGGCACCGGGCCCCCGGGCCCGTCGCCGCCTAGCCCATGTCCAAGGGCCTGACGGACAAGCTTCGAGGCTCGCTCGAGACCTACCTCGCGCGCAGCGCCGCCGAGCTGGACGAGCGCGGCGCCGAGCTGGCCGGGCGCGCAGCGGAGCTCGAAGCCGAGCAATCCGAGCTGGAGCAAGCTGAGATCGACCTCGACCACCGCGCCCGGACGCTCGAAGAGCTCGGGCCCATGCCCGCCAAGCTCATGCAGGCGCTCGATCGCGCTCTCGCGACCCTGAACGAGCGCGCCGCCGAGGTCGACGCCTCGGTCGCCGCGCTTCAGGAGCGGCTGCAGAAGCTCGCCGAGGCGGAGGCCGAGCTCGCCGCGCGCGAGAAGGGCTTCACCGAGAAGAGCGACAGGCTTCGGGTCGAGCAGCGCCGGCTGGCCGACCGGGAGCGAGAGCTCGCCCAGTTCCACCGCGACCTCCTCGACCCGGACGCCGCCCTGGGAACGCAGTGGGTGGCCCAGCGCGACCGCTCGTTCGCCGAGGCCGAGTCGCTCCTCGAGGAGCGCCGGCGGGAGCTGGACGCGCGCGAGCAGGAGCTCGACGAGTACCGGGTGCGCTTCGATTCCCAGCTGCAGCTCCGGCGCGAGGAGCTGGAGCGCAGGGAGCACGAGCTGACCGAGCTCCGCACGCGCCTCGACCGCCGGGAGGAGGAGCTGAACGCGTACGTGGCGCAGCTCCAGACCGGCCTGGTCGGCGGCTAGCCGGTTGCCGTCGCAGCCCGTCGACCTCAGAATCCTGGGCGTGCGGCTCCTCTGGCTCGTCCTCGGCCTCGTGGCCTTCCTGGCGCTGACCGCCGGGCCGGCCGCGCAGTCGGCGCCCCGGGACGAGCGCCTTCGCAACGTGAAGACGTGGGCGTTTCCGCTCGGCGACGGGGCGCTGGCGAACGTCCTGCGGCGACCGGGCGCATTCGACCTCGTCGTCGTCGACGGCGAAGACGTGACCGCGGCGCAGGTGCAGAAGCTCCGGCGCCACGGAGCCGTCGTGATCGGCTATCTGTCCGTCGGCACGATCGAGAGCTACCGCTGGTGGTACGACGCCGCCTCGCCCTACAAGCTCGAGCTCTGGGGCGAGTGGGGCGAGTGGTACGCGGACGTCTCCAAGGCGGGGTTCCGCACCCTGATCGCCCGGCGCGTCGCTCCCCGAATGCTGAACAAGGGGCTGCAAGGCCTCTTCCTGGACAACACCGACATGATCGAGGAGCACTCCGCCCAGCGCGCCGGGATGAGGTCGCTGGTCGCCCGCCTCGCCCGCATCGTGCACGGCCGCGGCAAGCTCCTGTTCACGCAGAACGGTGAGGATTCGATCGGACCGTCGCTCCGCTACCTCGACGGCTGGAACCGCGAGGACGTCAGCTGGACCTACGATTTCGACGCGGGCCACTACGTTCGGGTAGGTTCGGCCGACCGGGCCTCAGCGCTTGCCGCAGTGCGGAGGATCAGGGCCCGCGGTCTGCTCGTGACCACCACGGACTACCTGCCCGCGGACAGGCCTGATGCGGTTTCCGCCGCTGTCCGGGCGTCGTGCAGAGCGGGCGCGCTCCCCTATGTGAGCGACATCGAGCTGTCCCGCGTGCCGTCGCCCCTGCGCTGCTGAAACACCGCGACGGCGGCTGTTCGTTCTACCGCGCCGCGTTCTAGAATCGACGCGGTGCCGCCAGCGCCGCTACCTGCCGAGCTCCAGCGCTTCGTCGAGAAGCCCCGTCACGCGGTGGTCGGGACGGTGCGCGCCGACGGGACACCCGTCACCACCCCCTGCTGGTACGGGATCGACGAGCAGGGCCGCGTGATCCTCTCCATGGACCACGAGAGCCACCGCCTCCGCCACATCCGCGCGAACCCGCGCGTCGCGCTCACCGTCCTGGGTGACGACTGGTACTCGCACGTGTCCGTGATCGGGCGCGCGGTCGATTTCCGCAGCGACGACGACCTGGCCGACATCGACGCGTTGTCGCAGCGCTACGAAGGCGAGCCTTACGAGGACCGGGACTACCGCGGCGTGACGGTCTTCGTCGAGCTCGAGCACTGGCACAGCTGGGGCGACCCGGCGGCCGAGAGCTAGCCCCGCGGCGTCGCTACTTGCGCCCGAGCATCACCTCGGTCGCCTTGATCACGACGACTACCTCGTCGCCCTCCTTCAGTCCCAGCCGCTCGGCGCTTCCGCGCGTGATCGCCGACACGACCTCCTGTCCGCCGACATCCACGGACACCTCGGCCATGATCGTTCCGAGCGTGACTCTCGTGACGGTGGCGTCCAGCTGATTGCGTGCGCTCAGCTCCATGACGAGCAGTACCTCCTGGCTTGGTCTTACGGGACGATGAAGCCGGTCGCTGCCAGCGCCGCCTGCCCGTCCGGGCCCAGCACCTCCTGCACGAAGGCCTCGGCGGCCGCCTGGTTCTCGCTCGCCGAGACGACGGCGATCTGGTACTCGATCGGCGGCTGCGAGCCCTCCGGGAGCTCGATGACCATGACGTCGTCGCCCGCGACGGCGGCGTCGGTGGCGTAGACGAAGCCGACGTCTCCCTCTCCGAGCGTGATCTTGCCGACGACGCCCTTGACGTCGTCCTCGTTCGAGACGACGTTGTCGAGCGCGTCCGTGAGCTGGAGGTCCTCGAGGACCTGCCGCGTGTAGTCGCCGACGGGCACGCCCTCGGCCGCCACGACGAGCTTCGTCCCCGGCTCGGTGACGTCCTCGATCGACTCGATCCCCGCCGGGTTGTCCTTGGGCACGATCAGGACGAGCCGGTTGGAGGCGAACGTGACGGGCTCCTCGACGAGCCCCTCGTCGAACAGCTCCTGCGGATACTTGGAGCTCGCGGCCGCATAGACGTCCGCCGGGGCGCCCTCGCGGATCTGGGTCGCAAGCTCGTCGGAGCCGGCGAAGTTGTACTGCGGCGCCGAGTCGATCGTCGGGAAGACCTCCGTCAGCGAGGCGGCCGCGTAGACGGTCAGCGCGCTCGTGTCTGCGGCGCTCGTCTCCGCCTGCGTCGCGTCGTCATCGTCGCCGCCGCAGCCCGCCACGGCGAGCACAAGAGCGACGAGCACGAACAACCAGCCGATCCTCCGCATGAACCAAGCCTCCTTGACACGAACCTAGGCACCCGGAATGATGCCTAGGCAATGCCTATGTTGAATTGCCGCGACTCTACACGAGGAGGCCCGGGTGGAGGGTGAGCAGGTCTACACGGCGAGCGAGGCCGCGCGGGCGTTGGGCATCAGCCTCGACACGCTCCGCCGCTGGGACCGCGACGGCCGGATCCGGACCGAGCGTGACGCGGCGAACCGGCGGCTGGTGCCCGCAGCCGAGGTGCGGCGGCTCAAGGGCCGCGACACGGAGGACCTGAGCGCCCGCAACCGCTTCCGCGGCGTCGTGCGCGCGGTGGAGATCGACGGCTTCCTCGCCCGAGTCGAGCTCGACGTCACGGCGCCGGCGCGCGTCGTCGCGATCATCACCCGCGAGGCGGCCGAGGAGCTCGACCTCCGGCCCGGCCGCGCCGCAACCGCCATCGTGAAGTCCACCTCGGTGATGGTCGAGCGATGATCCGCCGCCGGCTCTTCACGGCCGGTCTCGTCCTGGCTGCGGCGATCGCGCTCACCTTCCTCCTGCTTCCGCTCGTCGCGATCTTCCTGCGCGTTCCCCCGGGCGACCTGTTCGCCCAGCTCGGCAGCGAGGTGGCGATCGACGCCATCGTCGTCACCCTGAAGGCGAACGCGATCGCGCAGGCGCTGATCCTGCTCGTCGGCACTCCCGCCGCCTACCTCATCGCGGGCCGCACGTTTCGCGGTCGCGCCCTCGTCGTGACGCTCGTCGAGCTTCCCCTCGTGCTCCCGCCCGCGGTGGCCGGGATCGGCCTGATCGCGGCGTTCGGCCGCCTCGGGCTCCTCGGCGGCACCTTCGATGTGCTCGGCCTCTCGGTCGGCGTCGGGACGCAGACGGCTGTGATCCTCGCCGTCACCTACGTCGCCTCCCCGTTCTACGTCCGCCAGGCGATCGCCTCCTTCGAGGCGCTCGATCACGCCCTGCTCGACGCCTCGCGCACTCTCGGGGCGGGACCCGCTCGCACGTTCTTCCGCATCGCCCTGCCGCTTGCTGCCAACGGGCTCGCGGCCGGCGCCGCACTCTCCTTCGCCCGTGGCATCGGCGAGTTCGGCGCGACGATCATGTTTGCCGGCAGCCTGCAGGGCGTGACCCAGACTCTCTCGCTTGCGATCTACGCCCAGTTCGACCTCAACTTCGACACGGCGCTCGCGCTCGGCGCCCTGCTCGTGGTCGCCAGCGCCGTGATCCTCTTCACCGTCAAGCTCATCCCCGCGTGGACACGCTCGACCTCGACTTCGCTCTCCCCCTTCGCTCGTTTCGGCTCGAGCTAGCGCTCGCGGTCGGGAGGGAGACGTTCGCCCTGGTCGGCCCTTCGGGCGCCGGCAAGACGAGCGTCCTGCGCGCGGTCGCCGGGCTCGTCCGCCCGGAGTGCGGGCGGATCGCCCTCGACGGGCGCGTGTTCTTCGACGCGGCGGAGAGCATCGACCGACCGCCCGAGGAGCGGCGCGTCGGCTTCGTCTTCCAGGACTACGCGCTCTTCCCGCACATGACCGTGGAGCAGAACGTGGCCTACGCCGGGCACGGGCGCGCCGCCGAGATCCTCGACCGCTTCGGCATCGCCCACCTCGCGAAGGCACGGCCTGGCGCGCTCTCCGGCGGCGAGCGCCAGCGTGTCGGGCTCGCCCGCGCCCTCGCCCGCGAGCCGGACGTCCTCCTCCTCGACGAGCCCCTGTCGGCGCTCGACACGCACACGCGCGCGAACGTGCGCGCCGAGCTCCGTAGCATCCTCGACCAGCTCGACCTCCCCGTCCTCCTGGTCACGCACGACTTCCAGGACGCCGCCGTCCTCGCCGACCGCGTCGCCGTCCTCGTCGACGGCCGGCTGCTCCAGACCGGAGCGCCCTCCGAGCTGATCGCCGCACCTTCGGACGCCTTCGTCGCGAGCTTCACCGGGGCCAACCTCCTCTCCGGCCACGCACGCCCCGGCCCCGGCGGGCTCACCGAGGTGACCCTGGACGACGGGCTCCTCCTCTACTCGGTCGACGAGGCGGAGGGCCGCGTGGACGTCGCCGTCTACCCCTGGGAGGTCTCGATCGCCCGCGCGGCGGCCGACGATTCGGCCCTCAACCACGTGCGCGGGCCGATCACGTCGCTGGTCAGAATCGGAAACCGCGCGCGAGTCCAGGTCGGCGCCCTGGTCGGCGAGGTGACGACGGCGTCCGTCGAGCGGCTGGGCCTCGAGGAGGGAGAGGTCGTGGTGGCGTCGTTCAAGGCGGCCGCGACACGGCTCGTCGCCCGCT
>CAVOUB010000007.1:0-129778 GCA_963699495.1 uncultured Actinomycetes bacterium
GCGGGCCGCTCGCATTGACACCTCCCGTTCGGGCTGAGATCGTGTCGCCCGTAACGAGGGGTGCGCCGAACAGTGGAGGGGGTGATGGGAGCCCCGGCGCGTAGGTTCGTTGCTGCGGAGGGCTCGCCTCGATCAAGAGGCGCGTTCCGCAAATCTGCCAGTCAGCTCACCCTCGAACGAAGGAGAGGCGATGCCAGCACATGTCCTTCCGTCTGACGAGGCCGCGGCCGTTATTGTCGAGGCCGAGGAGGTCCCGCCTGCAATCCCGGTTGCGGAGCAGCCGATCCCGAACGGGATGGGATGGCTCCGGGGGTGGCCGGATCTCCGAGACTACACGCCCGAGCATGAGGCGATTCAGCTGGAGCTCGAGAAAGCCGCAGTGGCAGAGCCGGCGGTGGCGACGGACTCGGCGCTGCCGGCCGACGTCGACCTTCGTCCCTGGTTTTCGCCGGTCGAGAATCAGGGCGCGCTCGGCTCCTGCACCGCCAACGCAGGCGTGGGCGTGTACGAGTACTTCGAGCGCAGAGCAGCTGGAAAGCACATCGACGCCTCGAGGCTCTTCCTCTACAAGGCGACGAGGAACCTGCTCAACTGGACGGGAGACACCGGTGCTTTCCTGCGCTCCACCATGGGGGCGATGAGGCTCTTCGGCGTCCCGCCGGAGGAGTACTGGCCGTACAACATCGCCGCCTACGACAGGGAGCCGACGGCGTTCTGCTACTCGTTCGCCCAGAACTTCCAGGCCATCAAGTACTACAGGCTCGACCCGCCTGTCACGGCGAAGGACCTGCTCCTCGACCGCATCAAGACGAACCTGGCCGCCGGCCTGCCCTCCATCTTCGGGTTCACGGTCTACAGCTCGATCTCCCAGGCGGGCACAACGGGCAAGATTCCCTACCCCAGTGTCGGCGAATCGGTTGTCGGCGGGCACGCAGTTGTCGCAGCCGGGTACGACGACAGCCTCAAGATCACGAGCACGTCGGGTGGACCTCCGACCACGGGTGCTCTGCTCGTCCGCAACTCCTGGGGCACCGCCTGGGGTGACGCAGGCAACGGCTGGTTGCCCTACGACTACGTTCTGAACGGGCTTGCCGTGGACTGGTGGTCGTTGGTGAAGGGGGAGTGGCTCGACACGCGCCAGTTCAAGCTCTAAGTCCTCTCACTCTCCAAGCGAGATCGAGAGGGGGCCGAAGTCCAAACCGCGCTCGAGGCTCGTACTATGCCCCGGGTGCGGACGCCCGCTCTCGTTTCGGTCGTCGTTGCGATCCTGGCCGCAGGTTGCGGGACTCAGGAGCTCGAGGACAAGCGGGCCGTCCAGGGAACACGGAGTGATCCGCCGGTCGTGGTTCAGGGCGGAGGAGAGCTCGTGTCGCGGCAGGTTCCCGAGCGTTGCGAGTTTCGGCGCGAGGAACGGCTCGGAACGGCGCGGGTCGCCTACGCGGCGCTGGCAAGAGGCGCCCTCTCGGCGTTTCGCCGCCCCGGCGGCCCACGTCTGCGGACCTTCCAGCACAAGAACGCAAACGGCGTCGACACCGTCTTCGGGGTGCTCGCCGCGGTGCTCGACCCGGAGTGTCGCCCCGTGTGCTACCGCGTTCAGCTCCCGATCAGGCCGAATGGCGCTACCGGTTTCGTGCGGGCCGACCGCGTCACGCTGCTGCTGGTCCGCACTCGAATCGAGGTCGACCTGTCCGAGCGGCGGATCGACTTCTTCCGCAACGGACGCAGGGTCCTTCGCGTCGCGGCGGCGATCGGAAGGGATGCAACACCGACGCCGGTCGGCCGCTACTACGTCAACCAGCGCTTGCTCGCGTCCGACGCCTCGGGGCCGTTCGGCCCAGGGGCGATCGGTATCAGCGCGTTCTCGCCCGTCCTGACCGGCTGGGCGCAGGGCGGGCCGATCGCCATCCACGGGACGAACGATCCCTCCTCCATCGGCAAGGCCGCCTCGCATGGATGCTTGCGGATCGAGAACCGCTATGTGGCACGGATGCTCTACGCGAATCCGGAGGGCACCCCCGTCGTCATCCGGAGCTAACCGCTCCGGGCGGTCGTCCACCCTCGCCACCAACTCACGAGGAGGAGCCCATGCACAGAGTGATCCGATCCGGTGAGCTGCGGCCCAGCCCGGGGGGCACGGTGACGTTCGAGGGTGAGCCGTACGGGTCGGGCATCTCGTTCTTCCTGGTCAACAACGAGCCCGGGAAGGGGCCCGACCTGCACCGGCACCCCTACTCCGAGACCTGGATCGTCCGCTCGGGCAAGGCGCGATTCACCGCAAACGGCGAGGACATCGAGGCCGGCCCCGGCGACATCCTCGTCGTCGGCCCGGAGACGCCCCACAAGTTCAAGAACGTCGGCGATGGCCGGCTCGACATCGTCTGCATCCACGCGTCGCCGCGGATGATCCAGGAGGAGCTGGAGGAGTAAGCCTCGACTACCCGGTGCCCGGGGTCTCCGCCTCGCGCAGAAACGCCCCCACGACCTCCAGGTAGCGATCGGTCTCCTCGAGGACGGGCATGTGCGAGCTCGCCTCGAAGACGACCTCGCGGGCATTCGGAAGGCCGTGGAGGAGGGTCGCCGCAATCCGCTCCGTGCACATGTCGTACGCACCGCGCGCGACGAGCGCCGGCATGGTCAGCTCGCTGAGCCGCGGGCGGACGTCCCAGCCGCGGAGCGCGCCGGTGACCGTCCACTCGTTCGGGCCCACCATCGCCCCGTAGACCTCAGCTCCCCGCTCGGCCTGCATCCGCTCGAGCTCCGGCCGCCCGGCCGCGCCGCGGTGGACGTAGCGGTCGTCGAACGCGTCGAGCGCGCGGCGGTACTCGGGGTCGTCGAACTCCTCGGCCTCCTCGCAGCGGTCGAGCACGGCGACGACATCGGCAGGCAGCTCGGCGCGGAGGCGCCGAGCCTCGGCCACCCACTCCTCGACGCTGGCCAGCGTCGAGCTCAGCACCATGCTGGTGAGGCCGCCGTACCCGCTCAGGGCGTGCTCCAGGGCGAGCATGCCGCCCCAGGAGGTGCCGAGGAGATGGACGCGCTCGAGCCCAAGCCGATCCCGCAGCGCCGCGAGCTCGTCGACGAAGACGGAGACGCTCCAGTCGATATCCACCGGGCGATCCGAGCGGCCGCATCCCACCTGGTCGTAGAGGACGACCGCGCGCCCCTCCTCGGCGAGCCGCTCCAGCGGAGCGAAGTAGTGGTGCGTCGAGCCGGGGCCGCCGTGCAGGCAGACGAGCGGGTCGCGGCCGTCGCCACTCTCCCCGACCACGCGGTACCACGTGCGGTACCCGCGCAGGTCGACGTACCCCTCGCGGCTCACCATCCGGGGATCAGTCCCGCGCGACCTGGGAGCCGCCCACGATCTGATCCCGGCCGTCGGCGTACCGGACCCAGGCCTTGTGGGTGCCGTCGTAGTCAGGGCCCCAGAGGATCAGGGTCGCCGGCTCGCCGCGCACCGTGCACGGCTCGTCGCCCTCGGGGTCGAGGCCCCTCCACACGCGCACGAACGGGTTCGCCTCCAGCTCGGCGGCGACCGTGGTCGCCTCGCGGTGGCCCGGATGGAGACGCGTCTCCGGGGCAAGGGCCAGCAGGCGCCGCATGATCGAATGCACCTGGTCGCGATAACCGGTCGGACCGCCGCCTGCGGTGCCCCCGACGGTGCCCTTGAAGAGGCAGTCCGCGGTGAGACAGTCGGTGCCGTCCACGAGGAACGCGACGTGGTCGGGGCAGTGGCCGGGCGTGTAGACGGCCTGGATCTCGAGGGAGCCGCTGCGCACGGTTTGACCGTCGGCGAGGCGCCCGTCCGCGTCCACGCCGGTGTCGGGATGAGCCAGAAGGGGGACGCCGCGGCGCCGGGCGAGCTCCTCGATCCCGACCACGTGGTCGCCGTGACCGTGGGTGCAGAGGACGTGCGTGATGGCGATGCCCTGCTCGCCGGCCAGGCGCTCGAGCCGGCCCTCGAGGCCGTTGGCGTCCACGAGGACGCCGCTCCCGCCCGGCCCGTCGGCGACGAGGTAGGCGTTGGAGAGCCAATCCGGATGCTCGACGCGCTCGACGATCACGCGAAGTCGATCACGCTCCGGATGCCGTCGCCGGCCTCCATCAGCTGGAAGCCGCGGTTGACCTCGTCCAGCGTGAGCTTGTGGGAGACGAACGCGTCGACGTCGATCTCGCCCGCCAGGTAGCGCCGCACGTACGCCGGCACGTCGTCGCGCCCCTTGCAGCCGCCGAACGACGAGCCCGCCACGCGGCGGCCGGTGATGAGGAAGCGCGGGATGACGTCCAGCGTCTCTCCCCTGCCGGCGACGCCGCACATGGTGGCAAGCCCCCAGCCCATGCGGGCCGACTCGACCGCTTGGCGCATCACGCCGACGTTACCCGTGGCTTCGAAGGTGTAGTCGGCGCCGAAGCCGCCGGTGAGCTCGACGATCCGTTCGACGACGTCGTCACCGCCGAGCAAGGTCTCGGTCGCCCCGTGGTGCGGCGTCAGGGCGAGGCGGCCCTCGGCCACGTCGACCGCGATGATCCTCTCCGCGCCTGCAAGCCGACAGCCGACGACGGCGCCGAGCCCGACCATGCCCGCGCCGAAGACGACGCAGGTCGACCCCGGCTCGACCCTGGCGGTGTTCAGCGCGGCCCCGATCCCGGTCGAGAGACCGCACGCGAAGAGAGCCGCGCGGTCGAGCGGCGCCTCCGGGTCGACCTTGGCCAGCGCGATCTCCGGCATGACGGTGCACTCCGCAAAGGTCGAGGTGCCCATGAAGTGGCGGATGGGCTCGCCGTCCCGCGACAGGCGCGTTGTCCCGTCCGGCAGGTAGCCCTGGTTCTGCAGCTCGCGGATGGCCAGACAGAGGTTCGTCCGTGGGCTGAGGCAGTGGACGCACTCGCCACACTGAGGCGAGAACAGCGTCACGACGTGGTCGCCCGGCCGAACGAGGGTCACGCCGTCGCCGACCGACTCCACGACGCCCGCACCCTCGTGCCCGAGCACCGTGGGCGAGTAGCCCGACGGGTCGGCGCCCGAGGCCGTGTAGAGATCGGTGTGGCAGACACCGCAGGCGACGAGCCGTACAAGCACCTCGCCGGCCTTCGGCTCCGCCAGGTCGACCTCCTGGACCGAGAGCGGCCGGCCGAACTCCTCGAGGACGGCGGCGCGGATCCTCATGCGAGAAGATGCCCGGAGGCGACCATCCGTGGAAACGTAACGGAGATGATCGGCTGGAACGACGTGCTGCGGTTCCTCCTCGAGCTCGCCGCTCTGGTCGCACTGGCCTACTGGGGGTTCACGACGGGGAGCGGAGCGACCGCCTGGGCCCTCGGCCTCGGTGCGCCCCTTGCGGCGGCGACCTTCTGGTGGCTGTTCGTCGCACCGAAGGCAAAGGTGGCCGTCTCGCGGACCGGGCGGGTCGCCCTCGGCCTTGTCGTCTTCGGCCTCGCCACGGCGGCGCTCGCGAACGCCGGGAGCACGATCGCGGCGATCGCCTTCGGCACGCTGGCGCTCGTCAACGCGCTCGTGATGCTCGCCCGAGCCGAGCCCGGTCGGAGCTCCTAGGACCTATTCGGCCAGGCCGGTGAGCGGCGCAGGCGGAGGTCCCGGGATCGCGTTCTCGGTCGACAGCGGCGACGGGTCGACACCGAGGTCGTAGTACGCGGTGTCGACTCCGACCTGCCCGTGGATCTGGACGTCGGCTGCTCCGTCGGCTGCGTCGAGCGTGTCGTCGTCGTTTCCGCCGGTGAGGGTGTCCGCGCCGAGCCCGCCGACGACGATGTCGTTTCCGTCCTGCCCGCGGAGGATGTCGTTGCCGTCGTTCCCGAGAATCTGATCGTTCCCGGAGCTGCCGTCGACCGTGTCGGCGCCGGCGCCGCCGAGGATCAGGTCACCGAGGTTGCTGCCGCTGAGCGAGTCGTCGCCGTCGTCGCCCCGGAGCGTCACGCGGCCGAGGAAGACCTGGCCCGCCCCGTAGCCGCCGCGCGCGCTCAGCGTGTCGTTGCCGCCCGCGCCGACGAGCTCGACCGAGCTCGGGAACGGCGAGAAGGTGACGTCGAGGTCCGCGTCGCCGGTGAACGAGGCGCCCTTCGTCCCGACGGAGAGCAGGTCGGCAGCCGTCGTGCCGCCGAGCACGAACTCGTCGGTGACGTCGCCGAGGTTGACCGCGAGCTCGATCTCGGAGGCCGTGCCGGCCGCTTCGACGGTGGCGCCCGGGGCGAGCGCGCCCGCCGTCTGGTCGACGACCAGGCGCTCGACCGATCCCGCGACGCCGGAGACGGTGATCGCATCCGTGTTCGCGGTCGTCGCAGCGCCGCAGGCGGCACCGGCGAAGCGGATCTCGCTCCCGACGACCGCGAGCGTGGCCGTCGCGCCGGCCGGGATCGTGGCCGTCGCCGCCTTCAGCGCCGCGCTGTAGACACAGGTGCCCTGACCGGGCGGAGGCGGTGGAGGCGGAGGCGGCGACGTTTGGATCGTCCAGTCGAAGACCGCCGGCGTCGGGTCGACGTTGCCCGCGACGTCCTTGGCACGGGCGCGCAACTCGTGGGCGCCGAGGCTCAGCGCGCTGTAGGTGACAGGCGAGACGCAGGGGAGGAACGAAGCCAGGTCGAGGGCGCATTCGAAGGTCGAGCCCACCTCGCTCGAGGAGAGGGTGAACGTCGCGTTCGTGTCGGACGTGGTCGAGGCCGGCCCCGAGGGGATCGTCGTCTCGGGCGGAGTCGTGTCCGGCGGCGGTGGAGGAGGAGGTGGAGGCGGGGGCGGAGGCGGCCCAGAGTCGATGATCTTGGTCTCGACGGCGCTCGGAGCGGGGTCGATCAGGTCGTAGTAGGCCGTGTCGCTGCCTGCGCCGCCGTTCAGCGACGTGTCGGTGACGCCGTCGCCTGCGCGGATCGTGTCGTTCCCACCCCCGGACGAGATGTTGTCCGCTCCGCCGCCCCCGACGATGTCGTCGTTGCCCTCGGCTCCGTTCAGCTTGTCGTCGCCCCAGCCGCCGTCGATCGTGTCGTTCCCCGAGTAGCCGTTGACGTCGTCGTTCCCCGCGCCGCCGACGATCAGGTCGCCGAGGTTCGATCCGGTGAGGGCATCGCCGAGATCTCCCGCGCGTAGGACGACGTTCCCGGCGAAGACGGCGCCCGTCCCCGTGCCGCCCCGCGCGCTGAGCGTGTTCTTCCCCCCGCCGCCGACCAGCTCCACCGTGGACGGCGCCGGCGAGGGTGCGAAGGTCACGTCGGCGTCGCTGTCGGCGTTGAAGGCGATGCCGCTCACGCCCACCGAGAGCTTGTCGTCGCCGGACGTCCCGGCCACGACGACCTGGTCGGCCGCGTCGCCGAGGTTGGCGGTCACCTCGATCTCAGGCGTGTTGCTCTCCGCGGTCGCGCCCGGCCCGAAGGGGGCCTCCGACTGGTCGATCGTCAGGCGCTCCGGTGTCCCGATGGAGCCGTTGACGAGCACCGAGTCGGTGTTCGTCGCCGTGGCGCCGCCGCACGGCATGGGCACGAACCCGAACAGGAGCTGGCCGCTCGCCGCCACCTTCAGGGTCGCCTGGGAGCCCGGGGGGATGGCCGCCGTAACTGACTTCGTCGCCGGGTTGTAGAAACACGATGCGGGCGTCCCGCCCGAGTACTGCGCCGTGTACGTCGCCGGCCCGGTCGCCGTGAGCTGATGGACGCGCGCGCCGCCGTCCGACCACGAGTCGAACGTGAACCCGACGCCGTTGAGCGTCTGGGTCGCTTCCGCCGACACGGTATGCGTCGAGCCCGTGATGAAGGTACGCGTGAACGGCGCCGCCGCGGTGTCGTCGTCCACGGTCAGCTGCAGTCCCGGAACGTTCGAGACGAAGTTCGCCTGCACGGTCTTCGGCTGCAGGCTCACGGTCTTCGTGTCCGTGAGGCCGCCGGAGTCGGTCACGGTCAGGCGCAGCTCCAGGTGAGCCGGGTAGTCGTGGTTGGGGCCGTCGAAGGCTCCGCTCTTGACGCCGGCGAAGCTCTCGACCGCGTGCTCGTGGCAGTTCGAGGGGCAGTGGTGGAGGATCAGCTCCCACAGGAACGCCGACGCCGGCAGCGTTCCGTCCTGGGCGTCTGTCGCCGTCCCGGCGAAGGAGATGCTCTCGCCGACGGCCCAGGTCGTCGCCGCGGTCGGGCCGGAGATCGTCGCGACGGGCGCGGTGTTCCCGACCGTGATCGTGACGGAGGCGGTGTCGGTGGCCGCGCTCGGGTCGGTGACGCGCAGCGCCACTGTGACGGATCCGTTCTGCGCGTACGTCCAGGACGGCGTCGCCGAGGTCGAGTCGTTGTACTGGCCGTCTCCGTCGAGGTCCCAGGCGTAGGTCAGCGTGTCGCCGTCGGGGTCGCTCGACCCACGGCCGTCGAAGTTGACGAGCAGAGGCGCGGTGCCGTTCGTGGGAGTCGCCTGGATGATGGCCGTCGGCGGCTGGTTGGCGGCGAAGTACCGGATTCGGCGGATCGTCCCGCCGTCGTAATCGGGATAGAAGAGATCCCCGCCCGGCCCGATCTCGAGCTCGACGGGGCCGGCCGCCGGCGCGACGAAGGTGACGATGTTGCTCGGGTTCGGGAGCCCGTTCGCCCCGGCCTTCATCGCCCAGATGCAGTCGCGCGAGTAGTCGGCGAAGAAGAGGGCTCCGTCGTAGGCGGACGGGTACGACCCCCCCTGGTAGAAGGCGAGGCCGGAGATCGAGCTGCTCCCCGAAGGGCACGTTTCGCCGGCGACGACCGTGTCCGAGTGCGGATAGGAGAAGTACGGGGCGTGGACCGCAGAGGGGCCGGCCGCGTAGAGGCTCGTGCAGATGTTCACGCCGGCGTGCTCCCACGAGGGAGGCGACGCGGGGCCCTCGTAGCAGGGCCAGCCGCCGTTCTCGACCGTCCCGATCACGTCGGTGATGCGGTTGATCTCCTCAAAGCGGCCGAGGCCGACGTCGCCGATCCAGAGCTCGGCCGTCCCCGGGCGAAACGTCGTCCGGAAGGGGTTGCGGACCCCGTGGGCGATGATGCGCCTGGCGTTCAGGTCGGGGCTGGAGAAGAGCGGGTTCGTGGGCAGCGCGGCGCCGTTGTCGGGGTTGACGCGGATGATCGTCCCGTCGAGGCTGACCGGGTCGCCGCCGGTGCGCAGGTCCTGGGCGCGCAGGCTTCCGCCCTCCGCCGTGGGCGGAGTCAGCACGGCGCCGACGCCGCCCGGCGGGTCGCCGCACGGGTTGAGGGGCGTTCCGTCCTGTCCCCAGTCGGCGAAGCTGAACCCGGCGCCGTCACCCGACGAGGCGTAGAGGGCGCCGTCGGGTCCGAACTGGAGCTGCCCCTGGGAGTGGCTCGGATACTGCTGGCACCAGTCCTCGATGAGCACGGTCTCCTGGCCGGCGGCGTTGAGGCGCGAGAGGCGGCCCGAGACGACGCAGCCGTCGCCGTTGCCCCCGGGAGGGTTCGGGCATGGGTCGGAGGTCACGCCCACCGCGCCCCAGCGGGGAGCTGCCTGCCCGATCGCCGCGTCGTGCGTGTAGAGGACGTAGACGTAGGGGTCGGCAGGGAACTGCGGATCGAGCGCCATCCCGAGCAGGCCTCGGTCCCAGTAGTTGTGCACATTCGTGCGCAGGTCGGCGTAGATGCTGGGAGTCGAGTCCGAGAGGCCGTCGAAGACCTTGATCAGGCCGCTCTTCTCGGCGACGAAGATGCGGCCGTCGGGCGAGAAGCGGACGACCATCGGGTTCGTGAGCCCGCCGAAGACGACCTCTTCCTGGAAGCCCGGGGGCAGCGTTGCGCTGCCTGCGGCCGAAACCGGCGCGAGCAGGCACGTGAGAGCTGCAATGAGGAGCAGACGTCGCATGAACGTTTTCGCCGCCGGTCCAGAACGACCCGATTGCGAGCCGGGTGGCCCGCTTCGCCGAGAGTACGCACGTGTGCGATCCGGAGCAACCCGCAACGTCAACGGTCCGCCCAGAACTGGTCAAGAGTCTAGGTCGGGCCCCGCTCCTTGTAGTCTCAGGTCCCGAGCCGAAATGAGCACGCCGACCCCGTCCGAGCCTCGTTTTCCTCCCCTTCCGCTCCGAACACGCGGGGCGTTGGCGACCGGACGGCTCGCGGCGATCGCCTCGCGCGTGGCGCGGCGGGGGCATGGCGGAGTCGTCGGCGGGACGGTGGCGCTCAAGCTCGACCACGACGCGCTCCGGCTGCTCGCGCGCGGGCGGACGACCGCCCTGGTTTCGGGGAGCAACGGGAAGAGCACCACAGCCGCGCTCCTGGCCGCAGCTGTGAGCCGCCTCGGCCCGACCGCCTACAACGAGAACGGCTCCAACATGGCCTCGGGTCTCGTCGTCGCGCTCGAGGCGGATCGGGACACGCCGTACGCGGTGCTGGAGACGGACGAGGCCTATCTCGGCCCCGTCACAGAGGCGGCGCGCCCGCAGGCGATGGCGCTCCTCAACCTGAGTCGCGACTACCTCGAGCGCGGAGTGCGCTACAAGCCGCTCGCACGCCACTGGCGCGAGACCCTCGAAGACGTCGACTGGCCGCTGACCGTCGTCGCCAACGCCGACGACCCGATCGTGACGTGGACGGCGCGGGGCGCGAAGGACGTCGTCTGGGTGGCCGGCGGCGATCAGTGGTCGGAGGACGGGGCCATCTGCCGTGACTGCATCGTCCGGCTCCGGCGCGAGGGCGAGAGCTGGTGGTGCGAGTCGTGCGGCCAGCGCCGGCCGGAGCCGAGCTGGCGGCTCGAGGGCGACGTCGCGGAGGGACCGGGCATCTCCGTTCCGCTGCAGCTCTCCGTGCCGGGCCGGATGAACAAGCACAACGCGGTCTTCGCGCTCGTCGCGGCGATGGCGCTGGGCGTCGACCCGCACGTGGCGGCCGAGGCCATGGCCGACGTGGGGAACGTCGACGGCCGCTACAACCGGCGCGACGTCGACGGCCGGCAGGTGCGGCTGATCCTGGCGAAGAATCCGGCCAGCTGGCAGGAGTCGATCGACATCGCCGGCTCCTCCGGCGACGCGCTCGTCTTCCACCTGACTGCGCGCGGCGACTACAACTCCAAGGACGCGAGCCTGGCCTGGGACGCGCCGCTCGAGCGGCTCGCCGGGCGCGATGCGGTCGCCACGGGCTACCGCGCCTCCGACATGGCGCTCCGGCTCGAGGTGGCCGGACTGAACGTGAAGCGCGTGCAGGACCCGGTCGAAGCGATCCTGGCGAGCCCGCCCGGCCCCGTCTCGGTGATCGGGAACTACCCCGCGTTCCTCGACCTCCGCGACCGGCTCGACGCCCTCGACAAGCGGTGACCGGGCTCACCGTCGTCGACGTCTACCCCGGCTCGATGTTCCCGCAGGGAGACGGGGGCAACCTCCGGATGCTCGAGCACCGCGCCCGCGCGCGCGGGATCGAGGTGACCACCGTGGGCGCGCCGATCGGCGACCCTCTGCCCGAGGGCGACATCTACGTGCTCGCCGGCGCGGAGGACGAGGATCAGCCCGCGGTGGCGCGGCGCCTCGCCGAGGAAGGCACGCTGGCCCAGGCGGCCGCCGCCGGGAAGGTCGTGGTCGGGATCGGCGCCGGCTACCAGATCCTCGGGGCGAGCTTCGACACGCCGGACGGCGAGACGACTCCCGGGCTCGGCCTGCTCGACGCGCGCACGACGCTCGGAGAGCACGTGGACAACCGCGTCGTCACGCGTCCCTCGCCGTGGCTCGGCCTGCCGGCGCTCGTCGGCTACGAGTGGCATCGCGGCCGCACCGCGCTCGGCCCCGGGACGCGGCCGCTCGCCGAGGTCGAGGTGGGAGTCTGCAACGGCGGCGACCCGCCCACCGACGGAGCGGTGCAGGGCCATCTCCTCGGCACGTACCTCCACGGGCCGCTCCTCCCGCGGAACCCGGAACTGGCGGACCTCCTGCTGGGCTGGGCGCTCGACACCGAGCTCGCCCCGCTCGAGAGCAGGTTCGCCGACCTCGCCCGCCAGGAGCGGATCGCCGAGGCCCGCGAGATCGAGCGGCGACAGCACCACCGCCTCCGCTGGCGCCGCTAGCGCCGCGTCAGCGCGCGTAGCGCCTCGAGCTCCCGAACGCCGAGCAGGCGCGCGGCGCCGAGGTAGACGAGCACTGCGACGCCGAACGCGACGCCCAGCGAGACGATCTGCGCCCAGAGCTCGCGCCCGAGCAGCTCGTCGAGGAGGGCCCAGGCGCCGAGCGCGGCGGCCGCGGAGGCGACGGAGGCCAGAACGATGCGCAGCAGCGAGACGCCGACCTGCCGCGGCGAGGCGAGCCCCGGGTTGCGCCGCATGAACATGAGCAGGAGCGCGACGCCGACGATGTTCACGATCGACGTCGCGAGCGGGATCCCCCAGATTCCGAGGCGGTAGAGGACGGCGTCGAGAGCGGCGTTCAGAGCGACCGTGCCCAGCGCGACGGCCGTCGGGATCCAGTTTCGCTGCAGGCTGTAGAAGCTCCGCGAGAGGAGCAGCATCCAGCCGTTGAACGTGAGCCCGAGCGAGAAGGCCATCAGGCACTGGGCCACGACCACGGTGTCGTCGGCGGTGAACGCGCCTCGCTGGTAGAGGAGCCGCACGATCGGCTCGGCGAGCACTGCGCCGATCACGCTGGCCGGCACGAGCAGGAAGCCGATCTGCCGGAGCCCGCCGTCCACGGTCCCCCGGAACCCCTGCAGGTCGCCTACGGCCGCGAGCCTGGAGAGCGTCGGGAAGAGCACCGTGACGACGGCCACCGAGAACATCCCCTGCGGGAGCATGTAGATGCGAAAGGCTTTCTCGATCGCGGTCGGCGCGAGGTCGGGGTCGACCAGCCGGGAGGCGAAGATCGTGTCGACGAAAATGCTGATGTTGATCAGCCCCAGCGTCAGCGTCACGGGGAGCATCAGCGCAAAGAAGCGACTGACAGCCGGGTCGCGCCAGTCGACGACCGCCCGGAGCCGGCCGTCGAGCCCGCGCAGCCAGGGCACCGGCAGGAGGAGCTGCACGACGGTCGCGATCAGCGTCACGACGGCGTACAGGATGAGCTGGGCGGATTCGTCCTCCACCAGCGGGACGCCGACGAGGAGCCCGCCGATGATGACGACGTTCCAGATCACCGGCGAGAGCGCCGGAACCGTGAACTGGTCGTAGGCGTTGAGGATCCCGACGATCACGCCGGAGACCGTCAGCAGGCCGACGGTCGGCATGAGGATCCTTGTCAGGGTGACGGCGAGCTCCGGGTCGCCGCCCGGGTCGCCGAAGGGGAGGATCAGAAGCGGCGCGAGCAGGATGAGGATCGCCGTCAGCCCCGTCACGCCGATCAGGACGAGCCAGAAGATCGTCGACGCCACCCGCCAGGCGCGGGCCTTGTCCTCCTTGGCCACGAGCTCGCTGAAGATGGGGACGAACGCGCCCGAGAGCGCCGCGTCGCCGACGAAGGCGCGCACGAGCGTCGGGATCTGGGCGGCGACCGTGAAGGCGTTGATTTTCCCGGTCGCTCCGAAGAAGTACGCGGAGACGACCTCGCGGACGAGCCCAAGGGCACGAGAGAGGCCCGTCGCGAGCGTGAACGTCGCCGTCGATCGCGCGAGCCGACGGGCCTGGCCGGCCTCGCTCATCCCGGCGAGTATACGAAGATGCCCGCACGGAGCCGGACGAAGCGGAGCCGATAGGGCGGGTCAACGCCGGGTCGGCGCCGGCATGGCGACGGTGCCGGCCTACCGGTTGCCCGACTGTTCCTCGCCCGCTCCTTCCGTCCGGGCGCGGTCGCCCTACGACGTCCGCAGGGCCTTCAGCAGCGCCGCCTGGAGCTGCTGGAGCGAGAACGGCTTCAACAGGTAGGCGGCCGGTCGAAGGCGATGGACGGCCAGCTCCGGCGGGTGGATGCTCACGACCACGAGCGGCACAGGCGGATCCTCAGACGACAGGCGCTCGGCAAGCTCGACGACGCCGGGCCCCATCTGGGGCTCGAACAGCATCACGTCGGGACGAGTCGGCAGCTCGTCCGGGCGGTACCTGATCACCTCGTGGCCCCAATTCGTAACGGCCCGCTCGACCAGAGCGAGCACGTCGGGATCAGGCTCGGCGACGAGAACCCAGGCCACTGGAGCGACCACCCGAACCGCAGGAATTCGCGGCCATGGCCGCAGGGTATCCGTTGGAACGGCTTTCCAGCTGAAGGGCCGCGAGACGCATGCCCCGCCGCCCTTCAGCACCGCCCTTCAGGGCTCGGGCTCGAGCAGCGCCCGGGCCTACTCGCCGTAGAGGGGATTCCAGCGAACCAGCGTCCAGTCGACGCTCGCTGGCAGCTCGTCCCGGGCGGCGGCGATCGCCTCGGGGACGCTCTCCCCGCCCCCGATCGCAGAGCGGCGCTCTCCACCCGGGGCCTCGAACGTCACGTTGAGCAGGTGGGCGTTGAAGCGGCGGGCGGGCGTCTCGTCGACTGCCGGGAACGGGAGTGCGAAGGCGGTTGCGGTGCTCATGGCGTCTCTCCTGTGGGTCTGGATGCGAGCAACCGAATGGTCGCTCAGCGGAGGCCTCGGCGCCCCAGAGCCACCCCGTGTCTTGCGGTACGGCTAACCCACCCTCCCAGCGGATGGACGAGCGGGCCCCGGGGAGTGGAGATCGAGGGCCCGCCCGTCCTCGTAGAAGGAGCCTCTTCGCCGTCTAGCCGATGGCGAACGTGACCGTGAGCGTCGCTCCGACGTCCTGCGTGCCGGGCTGGATGGCCACGTCTCCGGCAGCCGACTCGGCGACCGCCCGCTCGTAGTACGGGAGGGGGACGCCCCCACCGCCGCCCTCCACGATCGCGACGGGCGCGCCGAGCGTGACCCCGGCCTTCTCGGCAATCGCCTCGGCGCGGGTGCGCGCGTCGTCGAAGGCCGCCTCCATCGCCGCGCCGTACTGGGCCTCCGCGTCCGAGACCGTCAGGCTCGGGCCGTAGACCTGGTTCGCCCCGGCGGCGACGGCGTCGTCGACGACCTCGCCCGCCTTGTCGAGGCCGTGCACGGTCGCATGCACCGTGTTGCGTCGCGTCGTAGCCGACGATCGAGGTCCCGTCGTCGCTCGTGCGCGGGTAGACGGAGACCTGCTCGGTCCGCAGATCGTCCTCGGCAATGCCGGCGCGCCGGAGCGCGGCCACGACCTGGTCCATCGCCTCGGAGTTCGCCGTCAGCGCGGCCGCGGCTGTGTCGCTGCTCGTCTGGACGCCGAAGGACCACTCGGCCGTGTCCGGCGTCGCGGTCACCGTTCCCGTCCCGACGACCGTGATCCCGGCCCCCGAGACGACCGCCCCCCCGCCGAGCGACTCCGCGGACATGCCGGCGGCGAGGACGCCGCTCTCGAGCCCGCCCGCGGCGGAGATGTCCGTTCCCTCGTCGTCCCCGCTGCACCCCGCCGCGAGAACCGCGACGGCGGCCACGGCGGCTGCGACTGCGCTTCTCGTCATCGCTCCTCCGATCCGATCTCGTTTCGCGGTTCGACCGGGGAAGCGCGGCGAAAGTTCCCGAAAGCCGTCCTCGAGTCACGGAGCTGTCTTCAGTGACCGGCTACCACCGCCGGCGGTGTTTCCCCCACCGGTCGTCGGGCCAGATCTGGGTCTGCGGATTGAGGCGATCCAGCTCCCTGGCGCCCCAGAGGGCGCGATCCCAGACCTTGTAGACCTTGAGGCCCTTGGTGACGTTGGACTCGTAGACGAAGCCGTTGTACCAGTAGCTGCCCCAGGCTCCACCCATGGTGAGCGCGCCGGGGTCGAGCGGACGCGGGTCGGCCCAGGCGACGGTCTTCGCAGCCGCCGGGTCGGTGAAGTCGACGACCCAGGTACCGGCCTGGTAGGCGCCCAGAGTGAGCAGGTTGCGCTTGCGCGTGGGCACGACCGTGTAGTTGTGGATCGCGCAGTTCTCGACGGCGGACTGCGGCCGGGGAAGCACCCACGTCCCCAGCAGCTCGCCCGTCTCGGTGTCGAAGAAGAAGAGGCTCTTCTTGACGGCCGGGTCGGCGGCCTGGCACTCGGCCTCCTTGCCGAAGCCGGGCTCCCAGCCCAGCACGGTGATCTTGCCGTCCCAGGAGAGCGCGGCCGAGCTCCACATCGGCACGTTCGGCGCCGTGAACGAGCGGAGACGCACCGGCTCGGCCGGGTTGCTGATGTCGAAGACGACCGCTTCCATTCCGGCGCACACGGCGAGCTGGCGACGCTTCGTGATGAGAACGCCGATGTCGTGGCAGTCGTGGGCGCCCTCGAGCGGCACGTCGGCGAGCACCTGAGCGTCCTCCGGGTGTCGGAGCGGCACTTCGACGATCTGGAACTTGTCCTGATCCCGGTGACACTCGGCGACCCAGACCGGGTCGTTGTCGTACTCCGGCCCTGACTCGGGCAGCCACGACGAGACGTAGAGGAGGACTCGCTTGTGCCTCAGGTCGGGCACGACCGTGTGGGTGTGCGAGCCGCAGTCGGTCGGCACGGCGGCGACGAGGTCGTCGGCGCTGGCCCGTCTCGGGTTGCCCACCTCGAAGATCTGGATGCCTTCGAAGCCCGAGTCGGCGAAGTCCGAATCGCATGTCTCTTCGACCGTCTTCGCGGCGATCGGGGTGTCGATCGAACGGAAGACGAGATCCTTGTAGACGCCGATGTCTCCCTCGTAGGTGCCGCAGTCGACCTCGGAGACGGGCTTCGGCCTCCAGGGCTTCTTGATGTCGACGATGCGGAAGCCTCCGTTCCAGGTTCCCTGGTAGGCGTACCTGCCCTGGAAGGCGGCGTCGGTGAAGAACGCCTCGAGGGAGGTCTCGACCGGGCGGTTGTCCCGTGTCGCCCCGATGAGGCGGGTGTTCTTGGAGAGCGAGCCGTCCCTACTCGGCTTGCCCGGCTTGTTCGCCGACGCGGGAATCGTCGCGATTCCAAGCACAAGCGCAAGCATGAGTCCGAGGACGAGCGTGTGGCGAAATCTCATAGCGGCCTTTCCGTTCCCTGTTACGGAAGCTTGTTCTGATCGTCATCGAGAAGGCCCCCGGAGTCAATCAATCTGCCAGGATGCCGCCCGTGCGCCTGTACGACTACGCGGCGTCGGCCAACTGCTACAAGGCCCGGCTCCTGCTCGCGCAGCTCGGCCTCGACTACGAGCGCGTGCCGGTGGACATCTTCGCGGGCGACTCGACGACGGAGTCCTACCGGGCGAAGAACCCGGCCGGCCGGACGCCCGTGCTCGAGCTGGAGTCCGGCGAGACGATCGCCGAGTCGAACGCGATCCTCCTGTTCCTTGGCGACGGGACGCCGTTCGTGCCCGACGCGCTCGTCGAGCGGGCGCGGGCCTGGCAATGGCTCTTCTTCGAGCAGAACCTCTTCGAGCCGAACGTCGGCACCGCCCGCTTCTGGCGCCTGACCGGCCGCGACAAGGCGCACCCGGAGGTCTTCGCGACGCGCGTCGAGTCCGCGCGGGCGGCCCTCGCCGTGCTCGACGACGGTCTCGGCGACCGGGCCTTCCTGCTCGGCGACCGCTATACCGTCGCCGACGTCTCGCTCTACGCCTATGCGCATGTCGCCGGAGAGGCCGGCATCGAGATGAGCGCCTACCCGACCCTCGCCGCCTGGCTACGCCGCGTCGAGGGGACGCCTGGATTCGTCAACGACCTCGAGCCCTACCCGCCCAACGCGTACGCAGGGTCCGGCGGGCCCTCCCTGCACGGCTAGCCGATCCGGGCCGCGAGCGAGCCCGCGTTCGCGACGGCGAAGCCCTCCCAGTCGTTGTTGAGTACGCGAAGACCTCGACGCGCTGCCTCCAGGCGCGGAGCCGCCGCGCCCACTCGTCGCTCCCGCTCCGAGTAGTTGCTGCCGCCGGCCCCTGCTGCCGTGATGGGACGCGCACGTAGGTCCACCCGGCCGTGAGCCGATGCGGACCGGCTTCACGCTGTCGTGCTACCCGGCCCGCCGACTCGTCGCCTCTAGTCACCATCCGCACGTTGCCGTAAGCTTCGTGCCGACTGGTACGTGGCGGAGTCGTTCTTCATCGACGAGGAGCTCGACTGGTGGGGCGACACGGAGCCTGCGGCGGCTGTTGCCGTCCCGACCGTGCCGCGCCGCCGGCGGCCGCCGTCCAGGACGCTGGCGGGCGACCTCCGGCGGCTGCGGGCCGGCTTCGAGCGGCGCTCGCCGATCCCGGCCGCCGCGGCTGCCCTGTTCGGCCTCCTGCTCCTGGCGGCCCTGGCCGTGGTCCTACGCCTCTCGCTCGCCGGCGAGGACGCGCCCGCTCCCGTCGCGGCGCAACCCGTGCCCCGCCCCGCCGTCGCGAGCGCGGCGGCCGCCGAAAGCGCCTCGGCTGCACCCTCGCCGGCGCTGCTGAAGCAGGGAAACGGCGGGCCACGCGTCCGCGACCTCCAGGTCGCCCTCACCGCCCTCGGCCTCCTCTCGGGAGCAGACGGCGACTACGGGGCGGCGACGTCGGCGGCGGTCGCCGCCTTCCAGGGCGCCAACGGCCTGGCGGCGGACGGCGTCGCCGGCCCGGCGACCGTGGCGGCACTGAACGAGACTATCTCCGAGCGCGCCCGGGAGCATGCCGCCGCAGCCGAGGCGGGGATCGCCGCAGCGGCGGCGGCCGGCCGGCTCGACGCGAAGACGGCGGAGGCCGCGAGGGCCGCCGTCGCCGACACAGTGCAGGCGGTCGCCGCGCAGAGCCCCGGGAGAGCTGCCGTCCTCGTCTTGGCGCTGCGCGATGTCGCGGGCGTTGCCGACGGCTACACAACGAACCGGGCCGCGCTCTTCGACGAGCTCCGGGCCAACGTGGACGCGCTCGCCGCCGGTCTCCCGGAGGCGCGCTTGACCGGCGACGTCAGCGACGGGGCCGGCGTCGTCTATCGCTACTTTGCCGACCACGGGTACCAGTTCCACCCGCTGGCGAGCTTCGTGAGGCTCAATAACCTCGTACGCAAGGGAGAGCGCGAGCAGACGGGCCGCCTGGCCGACGCGCTCGTCGCGCGCGGCGTCAGGAACGGGAACGCGCTGCTCTGGCAGTACCGCTTCCCCTTCGGCGGCCCCGAGGTGTGGACGTCGGGCTTTGCGCAGGCGGTCGGCGCACAGGCGCTCGCGCGGGCGGGCGATCTCCTCGGCGACCGGCGCCTGACCGAGGCGGCGACCGCCTCGTTCCGGGCGATCCCGCGCGACCTCACGCTGTCGGTAGACGGCGGAGACTGGATCCAGGAGTACAGCTTTTCGGACATCGCCATCCTGAACGCGCAGCTGGAATCGACCGTTGCTCTGCGCGACTACGCCAAGCTGACGGGGGACGAGAAGGCCAGCGCCTACGTCGCCGGGCTCAGCGAGACGACGAAGTCGGTGCTGGGGCAGTTCGACACCGGCTGCTGGTCGCTCTATTCCCTGGGCGGGAGGCCGGCGAGCAACCTCTACCACTCGTACCACGTGGATCTGCTCGAGAAGCTCGGGCGCCTCACCCACGACCCTGTGTACCGTGAGACGGGCCGGCGCTGGCGCGGCTACCTGGACGCGGGAGGCTGCTAGCCCTGCGCGTCGATCCACGGCTCGTCGAGGAGCACCACGGCCGGCTCCGGCGCGAGCGCGATCCGCTGCTGCCGGCCGCCGGAGAGCTGGTGCGGGCAGCGGTCGCCGTGCTCGGAGAGACCGACGAGCGAGAGCGCCTCCGCGACGAGGGCGGCGCGGCCTCCGCGCGGCAGCCCGTAGCCGACGTTCTGCGCGGGTCAGGGCAACTTAGACCAGCAGGGAGCCCGCCCTACGCCGGCCCGGCCTCGACGAGCTCCTTCAGGCGAGCGAGGTCGGCTTCGAGCTGCTTCTGGGCATGCCGCGTCACGACCGAAGCGAGCAGCCGCGCCGCCAGCATCGTGTACGTGGTGTCGATCACGGCGGTGAGGCGCGTCCGTCCGTCTTCCTCCTCGAGCCGCTGCGAGATGGTCGCCTCGAAGGCGTCGGAGACGAGCTGCACGACGATGGTTCGCGGCGCCTCGACCTGCACGATCTCGGCCTCGAGCTCGATGCGCTGCCCGTGGTCCTCGAAGACGTCGCGGTAACGGCTGCCCTTCTCGGGCGGCCCCTCCGTGAGAGGCTCGCTCTCGACGAGAGCGCCCATCCACCGGCACCGGCGCTCGGAGTCGGCCAGCCAGACGAAGACCTCGCCGGGCGCCGCCGCGATCTCGATCGAGTGCTCGTTCCGCTGGGCGCTCAGGGCTTCTCGGGTGGCTCCGCGGAGCGGCGCATCTCGTCCGCCGCCGCCTTGCCCTCTTCGTGGATGCGGCGACGCATCGCCTCGAACTCGTCGCGGGGCGGCGGCTCGCCGGCGGCAGGCGGCGGGGGTGGCGGCGGCGGTTCCTTCGGCTTGGGGGCGGGCGGCTCGGGAGACGGCGGCGGCTCCTTGGGGCCGGCCGCCGGGGGCTTCGCCGGCGCAGGCGCGGGAGGGGGCGGCTCCTCGGCCGCAGGCGCGGGCGGCTCCTCGACCGCGGGCGCAGGCGGCTCCTCGACCGGAGGCGGCTCCTCGACCGGAGGCGGCTCCTCGACGACGGTTTCCGAGCCCGTCGCGGCGGGCTCGACGTCGTCGACGTCGGCGACTGCGGCCCGGGCTTCGGCCAGCTTGCGCCGCAGCTCCTCCGTCCGGTCGTCGGGCGGGCGCGCCGGAGCCTCCGCCGGGCGCCTGAAGCGCGCGAGCACGGCACCGACCGCGGCGCCTGCGAGCGCGACGAGCGCGAGTTTCGTGGTTCGTCTCACTTCCGGCACTCTTTCACGACACCAAGCCGGCGGGCAAGCCGTCAGTCGCCGCTATACTCGACGGGCTTCTCGCTTCGCCAGGTGTAGCTGATTCCCGAGCTGCACGACCAAGGCGGGGCCGTTAGACCGAGGGAAGGGAGACACGGGAACAGTGAACCCATACGAGATCATGCTGCTGCTCGACTCCGAGCTGGCCGACGAGCGCCAGGCCGAGATCCTCACGCGCATCCGCGAGCTCGTCGAGCAGCGCGGCGGCTCCTGGCAGGGCGACGACGCCTGGGGACGGCGGAAGCTCGCTTACGAGATCGACAAGAAGCCGGAGGCGTTCTACTTCCTGCTTCATTTCGACTGCGACGCCGAGACGCTCGACGAGCTCACGCGCGTCCTGAAGATCACCGACGGGGTGCTTCGCCACATGGCCGTCCGGCGCCTGCCGGCGTCCGCGACCATGCCCGCCCGCGAGCCGTCCTCCGGGCACCCCCGCGAGCACGCTCGGGAGGCTCCGGCACCTGCGGCCGCCGCACCGGTCCCCGAAGCCTCGCCCGCCGAGACCGTCCAGGCCGCCGAGTAGGCTAGAACAAACGTTCGACTGAGGAGCTGAGAACCATGGCTGGAGACATCAACCGCGTCACGCTCGTCGGCCGCCTCACGCGCGACCCCGAGCTCCGTCATCTCCCGTCGGGCCAGCCGGTCCTGGCGCTCGGCCTGGCGGTCAACGGCCGCCAGCGCGACGATGCGGGCAACTGGACCGACAAGCCGAACTTCTTCGACGTCAAGGTCTTCGGAAACCAGGCCGAGATGCTCTCCCAGCACCTCGCGAAGGGCCGCCGGGTCGGCATCGACGGGCGACTCGACTGGTCGTCCTGGGAGACCGAGGGGCAGAAGCGCTCCAAGGTCGAGGTCGTGGCGTTCCAGGTGCAGTTCCTCGACAGCCGCGGGGAGACCGGCGGGGAGAGCCAGTACATCCCGTCCTCGGACGTCGCGCCGGACCAGAGCGACTTCGCGCGCACCGGCGCAGCCGCGGCCGACGACGACATTCCGTTCTAGAGAGAGGTACCTGAGGCGACATGGCACGAGAGCAAGCAAAGCGACAACGACGCACCTCCCCCTCGACCGGGCCGACCCGGCGGAAGAGCTGCTACTTCTGTCGCGAGAAGATCGACGAGGTCGACTACAAGAACTACAACCAGCTCCGGCGCTATATCTCCGAGAAGGGGAAGATCCGCTCGCGCCGGATCACCGGGGCGTGCCGCCGCCACCAGGCGCAGATCGCGGTCGCCGTCAAGCGCGCCCGTGAGGTCGCCCTCCTCCCCTACGTCGACTCGCATCACGTCAGCAGCGGGAATCGCTGATGGACGTCATCCTCCTCGGCGACGTCGACAAGGTCGGCCTTCGCGGCGAGGTCGTCTCCGTCTCGCGCGGCTACATGCGGAACTACCTGCAGCCGCGGCGGCTCGCCGAGGTCGCGACGGCCGCCCGCGTCGCCGAGCTCGAGCGGCGCGAGGCGGAGCGCGCGCGCCACGAGGCTCGCTCGGCGGACGAGGCCGAGTCGATCGCCGAGACGCTGCGGAAGACGGTGCTCAGCTTCGAGGTCAACGCAGGTCCCCGGGGGACGCTGTTCGGCTCGGTCACGCCGACCGACATCGCCGATGAGATCTGGCGCACGCGCAAGATCCGCGTCGACCGGCGCAAGATCGACCTCAAGGACCCGATCAAGCGGATCGGGCGCTACGCGGTGCCGATCGCCGTCTTCGAGGACATCCGGGTCGAGGTGAAGACGCTCGTCGTGCCCCTCGGCGGCGAGCTGCCTCCCGAGGAGGAGCTCGAGGCCATGGCCGCCGCCGAGGCCGAGGCCGAGGCGATGGAGGTCGCCGCGAAGGGCGAGGCGGTCGAGGAGATCGAGGTCGTCGAGGTCGAAGCCGACGGCGACGATGTGGTCGAGATCGCCGAAGCGGTCGAGGTCGAGGCGGACGCCGCCGAGGCCGAGCCCGACGAAGCCCGCTAGCCCTCGGGGCTGACGACCACCTCGTAGTGCGCTGAGCGCTCGTCCCAGCGCGAGAGCACGGCGCGCGCAGCCTCGGGCACGACAGCAACCTCGTAGTCCTCGCCGGCGAATCCCCTCACCGAGTCGAGCGAGTCCCAGAGCGTCAGGGTGGCGAACTCGACCCCGTCCTCCAGGTCCCGGCGGACGAGGTAGGAGCCGCGGTGGCCCTCGTGGCTCGCGACCGACGGGAAAATCGTCGTCTTCAGCAGCTCCTCGTAGGCGTCGGCGTCGTCCCGACTCGCCGCCCAGCCTCTCCACCAGCGCGCGATCATGACCTCGTCAACGCGGGTGCGCGCACGCCGATTCCCGCGGGAAGAGAACCCGCGGCCGGGCCGTCTAGGTAAACAGCGGGCCCTCCTCAGGAAGCGGGGCGCCGAATGCGGCACGGCGCCCCGCTTACCGCCCGACGACAGCCCTAGCCGGCGGCGAGGTCGGAGAACTTCGCGTAGCGCTTGAGGAACGACAGCTTCACCGTGTCGGTCGGGCCGTTGCGGTGCTTCGCGACGATCACCTCGGCGAGGCCCTGCTGGTCCGATTCCTCGGCGTTGTAGTACTCGTCGCGATAGATGAACATGACGATGTCGGCGTCCTGCTCGATCGAGCCGCTCTCGCGCAGGTCGGAGAGGATCGGCCGCTTGTCGTGGCGCTGCTCCACCGCCCTCGAGAGCTGGGAGAGCGCGACGATGGGGACGTCGAGGTCGCGCGCCAGCACCTTCAGCGAGCGCGAGATCTGGGAGACCTCCTGGACGCGGTTCTCCGCCGACATCCCGGAGGTCATCAGCTGCATGTAGTCGACGATGATCAGCCCCAGGTCGGGGTGCTTGCCCTTCAGCCGCCGCGCCTTCGAGCGGATCTCCATCATCGTGATCGACCCCGTGTCGTCGACGTAGATCGGCGCCTTGGCGAGCTTGTCGCAGGCGGCGGTCAGGCGCGGCCAGTCGTCCGCAGACAGCTTGCCCGTCCGCAGCCGCTGCGACTCGACCTTCGCCTCGCTACACATCAGCCGCTGGGTCACCTCCGACTTGGACATCTCGAGCGTGAAGAGGGCGACCGGGACGTTCTTGCGCACGGCCAGGTTGGCCGCGACACCGAGGCCGAGCGCCGACTTCCCCATGCTCGGCCGGGCGGCGATGACGACGAGGTTGCCCTCCTGGAACCCGGAGGTGATGCGGTCGAGGTCGCGGAACCCGGAGGGGATGCCGGTGACGTCGGCCCCCGACTCGTAGAGCTGCGTGATGCGCTCGAAGCTCTCCTTCAGGAGCGTCTCGATGTGGCTGAACTCCGAGGTCGCCTTCTCCTGGGAGAGGTCGAAGAGAATCTGCTCGGCTCGGTCGACGAGCTCGGGAGTCTCTCCGGGCCGCTCCCAGCCGAGTCGAGCGATCTCGCCGCCGACGCGGATGAGGCCGCGAAGTGTTGCCGTCTCCTTGACGATCTGCGCGTAGTGGCCGGCGTTCGCGCTCGCAGGAACGAGCGCCGCCAGCTCATGGATGCGGACCTTGCCGCCGACGTCCTCGAGCTCGCCGCGCTCGTCCAGCTCGTCGACGAGCGTGATCGCGTCGACCGGCTCGCCCTTCGCGTAGAGCGCGAGCGCGGCGCGGTAGATCCTGGCATGGCTCTCCCGGTAGCACTCGCGCCCGTCGGGGGAGAGCACCTCGCTCACCGCCGCGATCGCGGAGGGTGAGAGCATCATCGCGCCGAGGACCGATTCCTCGGCGTCGAGATTCTGCGGGGGTACCTGCGGGTCCTGGACGGCCGCGGTCCGGGCGCCGTTCGTCACCATCGGACGCGACTCTAAGGGGCCTGGACGCGTCGCACCGAAGTCTGTTGATTGTGAATCCACAGCCGCTAAATCCCCCCTGCGCAGGACAGAAGAACACATGTTCCCAGCGCAGGCGGACGGCGTTGCCCAACTCCGCCCACAGCCCTGTGGACGTGTTTCCCGCTCCGCGCGCTTTTTTCGACACGCCCTTTCCACACCCCGTGTGGACGGCCGCTCGGGCCGCCCCGGCGACTAAGCTCCCGCTCAGATGCCCGCCACCGTGATCGTAGGCGCCCAGTGGGGCGACGAGGGCAAGGGGAAGATCGTCGACCTGCTCGCGCTGGACTCGGACGTCGTCTGCCGCTACCAGGGCGGGCCGAACGCAGGCCACACGATCGTCCGCGACGGCGAGACGTTCGCGCTCCATCACGTCCCCTCCGGAATCCTCTCGGGGAAGCTCTGCGTCGTCGGCGCGGGCTGCGTGGTCGACCCCGGGCTGCTCGTCGCCGAGCTCGACGAGCTCGAGGCGCGCGGGATCTCCACGCAGACCGTACGGGTCTCCGGGAACGCGCACCTCATCATGCCCTGGCACGTCGCGATCGACTCCGCCAGCGAACGCCACCTCGGCCGCCTCCAGATCGGGACGACGCGCCGGGGCATCGGCCCGGCCTACGCCGACAAGGCCTCCCGCATCGGCATCCGGGTCCAGGACATCCTCGAGCCGAAGATCCTCCGCCAGAAGTTCGAGACCGCCCTGGCCGAGAAGAACGTCGTGCTGGAGCGCGTCCACGGCGCGCCGCCGCTCGAGGTCGAGGAGCTCGCCGAGCGCATGGAGGCCCACGCCGCCCGCCTGAGGCCGTACGTCGCCGACACGTCGCTCCTGGTCGACCGGGCCCTGCGCGACGGGCAGCGGGTCCTGCTCGAGGGCGCCCAGGGCACGCTGCTCGACCTCGACCACGGGACGTACCCGTTCGTCACGTCGTCGAACCCGATCGCCGGTGCGGCAACGACCGGCGTCGGCATCGGGCCGACCCGCATCGACCGCGTCCTCGGCGTCGCCAAGGCATACGTCACACGCGTGGGCGAGGGGCCGTTTCCCACCGAGATCGAGGGCCCCGAGCAGGAGCGCGTCCGCGAGCTCGGCGCCGAGTACGGCACGACGACGGGCCGCGAGCGCCGCTGCGGCTGGCTCGACCTCGTGGCGCTCCGCTTCGCCGTCCGCGTCAACGGGATGACGAGCCTTGCGCTCACGAAGATCGACGTCCTCTCGGCCTTCGGCCAGATCCCCGTCTGCACGCGCTACCGGCTTCCGGACGGCACCGAGACGGAGGAGTTCCCGGCGCACCAGAGCGACTTCCACCACGCCGAGCCCGTGTACGAGACGCTCGCCGGCTGGAGCGAGCCGCTCGCCGACGCCGAGTCGCTCGCCGACCTCCCGGCTGCCGCGCGCGCCTACGTCGCCTTCGTGGAGGAGAAGCTCGGCGTCGAGGTCTGCCTGATCTCGGTCGGTGCGGAGCGGGAGCGGGTCGTCGCCCCGCGCGGGCTCGCGAGCGTCGCCGCAGGACCGGGATAATCGGGAGGTGCGCCGCGTGAATCTCTTCTCCGCCGAGGTCGGGCACGATGCCGACGACCCGGCGGGCTACGAGGCAGGCTACGTCCGGCTGGGGCCGCTGATCGGCGCCGTGCGGATGGGCGCGACCGTGTACGAGGTCGGCCCGGGCCAGAGCAACTGCCCCTACCACTACGAGTACGGCGCGGAGGAGTGGCTGCTCGTCGTCGCGGGCCGTCCCACGCTGCGGCATCCGGAGGGCGAAGACGAGCTGGAGCCCGGCGACCTCGTGTGCTTCCCCGAGGGGCCCGCAGGCGCGCACAAGATCACGAACAAGACCGACGAGCTCGTGCGTTTCGTCATGCTCTCGACGAAGGGCGACCCCGCGGTGGCCGTCTACCCCGACAGCGACAAGATCGGCATCTGGTCGGGAAACGAGGCCGACGACGTCATGGTCCGGCGCGAGAGCGGCGTCGACTACTGGGACCGGGAGCTCTAGCTCGTCGGTTCAGACCGCCATGGGGTTGTAACGCCCAGCGCAAGTTCCTATTCTGTGCTCCGCTTGGCAGGCATTCGCGCCGCGCGGCGGAGATCGCGCTCGAAGAGGAGGCTGGCATGGAAAACCTGTCGCTGACGAGCCCCTTCACCGAGGGGGAGTCCGTTCGCCACGCTCAGAAGCTCCTGGCGAAGAACAAGTATGGAAAGTTCTATACCGAGAAGATCGACGGAAAGTTCGACGAGGACATGGCGCAGGCCTGCAAGCGCGCGAAGTACTGGCTCGGCTACACGGAAGCCGGGCTCGATCCGATCTTCGGCAACCGCCTGCAGGCGCTGCTGGACGGTAGGACGGAACTTCCGGCGGCGTATGCCAAGCGGAGGAAGGCGCGGCTCAAGGCCGACAAGGAGAGGCCTCTGCGCGAGAAGGCCTTCGCGGTAGCAAAGAAGCACCTCGGAGTCCAGGAAATGCCGAGGGACTCGAACATCGTGCTCTTCTCCAAGTGGTACGGGGTGCAGGGGCCCTGGTGCGCGATGTTCGTCACATTCTGCTACGTCGAGGCCGGCGCGAAGGGATCCTTCAGGAAGGGACAGAAGTGGTCCTTCTGCCCGTTCGTGCTCGAAAGCGCGAAAGCGGGCGACAACCACCTCTCCGTTACGAAGAAGCCGAAGCGAGGGGACATCGTCCTCTACCAGTTCGACCAGGACGCCAACGCGGACCACATCGGGTTGTTCGAGCGCTTCACGGGGTCGAAGACCTTCACGGCGATCGAGGGGAACACGGCCGCCGGAAACGACTCGAACGGGGGTGAGGTGATGCGCCGGGACCGGAACCTTTCGAACGTGATGGCGTTCGTTCACGTCGGCTCGGGAATCTAGGCACCCCGTAGCTGCGCCTCGACCCACGTCGTCATCGCACCGGAGGACCGGGAGCGGTCGAACGCCTGCCACCGGGGACGTGCTCGGCTCGGACGTCGTCCCGCTGGGCCCGAACCGGTTCGCGTACGCGTTCGGCGACCAGCGCCTGAACGACAGCGTGGAGATCGGCCTATTGAGCGCAGGCCTCCGAGGAGGCACAGTTTGTAGCGTCGAGTCGTGCGAAGGACTGTCACCTGGGTCCTGATCGGCTGCATTGCCGCGGTCGCGCTGGCGGCCACGGTCGATGCACTTCTCTTCGATGACTCCGATGCGTCAGCGCCCGCCACGACGGGCCCTCACGAACCTTCATCCGGCACGGGGACAACAACCCGTGACATCCCGCGTTGCGAGCGCAGCCAGCTCCGGCTCGCGATCGCGATCGACGCCGGGACGCCGATTGCCGCCCTTGAGCACGTTCACGGCGGTCTCTGCGAAACGGAGAACCTTCCGATTGGCGTCACGATCCGTGATGGGCGAGGCAGAGTGCTGGGTCCCAGGGGTGCGTTCGGCGGTCCATCGTTGCCGAACTCCCAGCAGACCGCCCAATTTCAGTACTCGCCTGCTTGCCAAGAGCGTGGGCCCTTCATAGCGGTTGTCCGGGCCGGGCCTTACACGGCCAAGCGGCGAATCCCCGTGCTGCGCTGCGGTCTCTAGATGGCCCCCGCTGCCTTCGACTCGACTAGCGTCGACGTTACAGGGCGAAGCGCCGGTCATGTCCGGCGGCCCAGCGAATCCTGGCGGACTCCTCCCGGTCTTCTTCGTCCAGGCGGAGTGCCAGCGCCTGCAGCGCGCCCTCGTGGCTCGGAAGCCAGCGCCTCTCGATGGTCCGCAGCCGCCGGGCGGTGAGGGCAAGCTCTGCGGCGATGGCCTCGTGGCTCGCCTTGGCAGCCGCGAAGCGCGCCGCGGCCTCGAGCGCGTGCCGGTGCGCGGCTGCCGCCGGCACCAGCGCCGGGGTCCCGGCGAACGGGGGCTTGCCCTCCCCGAGCGAGACCCGCGCCTCGCCCGGATGCACGACCCCGAGCGTGTTGCGCCAGACGAGCTCCACCTCGGCGGGCCCACCCGCGTAGAAGGACGCCAGGCCGAGTGCCCGCTCGCCTCCGAGCATCGCCGCGCGACGCAGCCACGCGGCGGCCTCGGCGGCGCTGCTGCGCCACTCCGCCTCGGCCCGCTCGACCTCGCCGCGGAGGCGCAACTCCTCGCGAACCAGCGCCTGTCGCTTCTGGTCGAGGACCTCGTGACCCCGCCGACCGGAGTCGATGCGGTGGAGAAGCCAGAGCCGTCCTGCTCGTCCCGGCGGTGTGCGCAGAGCCACGGTCACGCCCCCCGGTAACGACGGTCGAGCATCTCCGCGGTCAGCATGGACAGCTCCCTGCGGGGCAGCAGCGAGACGACCTCCCAGGCGCGCGCAAGCGTGTCCTCGAGCGACCTCGACTCGTTGCGGCCCTGGGACAGGAAGCGCGTGCGAAAGGCCTCTGCAAGACCGAGGTAGCGCCGCTCGTGCTCGGAGAGCGCGTCCTCGCCGACGATCTCGGCGAGGTCGGAGGCACGGCGAGCCTGGGCGAGCGAGGCATAGATCTGGGCCGCGACCGCGAGGTGGTCGTCTCGCGTTCGACCGGGGCCCGCTCCGAGGCGCATCAGGCGCGAGAGCGACGCGAGTGGGTCGAACGGCGGGTAGACCCCCCGGACCTGGAGCTCTTCCGAGAGGACGAGCTGGCCTTCGGTGATGTAGCCGGTGAGATCCGGGACCGGATGCGTGACGTCTCCGGCGGGCATCGTCAGGACCGGGAGCTGCGTGAGCGAGCCGGGGCGCCCCAGCAGCCTCCCGGCACGTTCGTACAGAGAGGCCAGGTCCGAGTAGAGGTAGCCGGGATAGCCGCGGCGGCTCGGGACCTCGCCCCGCGCGGCGGCGACCTCGCGGACGGCCTCCGCGTAGCTCGTCATGTCCGCCAGCACGACGAGGACGTGGCGACCGAGGTCGAAGGCGAGGTGCTCCGCGACGGTGAGCGCGATCCGAGGCGTGGCGATGCGCTCGACCAGCGGGTCGTCGGCCGCGTTGAGGATGAGCACGAGATCGCCGGAGGCGAGGCGCCCCTCGAGCTCGAGCCGGATCATGGCGGCGTCGGCGTGCGTGATCCCCATGGCGCCGAAGACGACGGCGAAGGGCTCGTCCTTCCCTCCCGCGCGGGCCTGGGCGGCGACCTGCGCCGCGAGCTCGAGGTGCGGGAGCCCTCCGACCGAGAAGATCGGAAGCTTCTGGCCGCGGACGAGCGTCGCCAGCCCGTCGATCGCGGACACCCCGGTGAGGATCATGTCGGTCGGCGTGTCGCGCCTTGCTGGATTGATCGGGCGGCCCGCCACCTCGCGCAACTCGCTCCCCAGCACGGGCGGGCCTCCGTCGAGCGGCTCCCCCAGGCCGTTGCAGACGCGCCCGAGCCAGGCTTCGCCGACCGGCGTCCGCAACGGAGCTCCGGCGAACGAGACGCGCGCGTCGTCCAGCCTGAGGCCCCCGGTGCCCTCGAACACCTGCACGACCGCGACATCGCCGCGCACCTCGAGGACGACGCCGTGCCGAGGAGGGCCCGAATCGGCACGGATCTCGGCCAGCTCGTCCCAGCCCACCCCCTCGACTCCCTCGACGAGGACGAGCGGCCCGCGGATCGAGACGAGGGACGAGTACGCGATCGGAGCAGGGCTCACGCCAGCTCCTCCAGCTCGGCCAGGACGCGGTCGCGCACGCCCGCGACCTCGACGGCCCCGTCCGGCGGCGTGTCGTCTCGCGCCCGCACGACCTCCGAGAAGTCGACCTGCTCGATCCGCTCGGCGCCGACGCCACGCTCGACCAGCCCGAGGCACTCCTCGTGGACGGCGAGAACGAGGTCGAGCAGCGCCGACTGCTTGGCGGGAGCGCAATAGGCGTCGTTCCCGCCCAGGGCGCTCTGCTGCAGGACGGCTTCGCGCAACAGGCGCGCGCTCAGCAGGACGATCCGTTCGCGGTCCGGAAGCGACATCGCCCCGACGAGCTGCGCGATGGCCTCCAGCCGGTCCGCCTCCGCGAGAAGGCCGAGGGCCGCCTCCCGCCGCTCCGACCGCCCGGACTCCCCCTGCAGGAGGTGCCAGTCGGCGAGCGCCTCGGTGTCGCGCGACCAGGACTCTCGCCAGCTGACCGCCGGGTAGTGGCGCGCATAGGCGAGATCGCGATCGAGGGACCAGCAGCAGCGGACGAACCGGCGTGTGTGCGCGCTGACCGGCTCCGACATGTCACCGCCCGGGGGCGAGACCGCGCCCAGGATGGTCACCGAGCCCGTCTCTCCCCCGAGCGTCGTGACGGCCGCCGCCCGCTCGTAGAACGCCGCCAGCTCGGAGGCGAGCGCAGCCGGGTAGCCCTCCTCCGCGGGCAACTGGCCGGTGCGCGAGGCCACCTCGCGCAGCGCCTCGGCCCACCGCGACGTCGAGTCGGCGATGAGCACCGCCTGGTAGCCCATGTCGCGGAAGAACTCGGCCACGGTGACCCCGGTGTGGATGCTCGCCTCGCGCGCGAGCACCGGCATGTTCGAGGTGTTTGCGACCAGGACGGTGCGCGTCAGGAGCGATTCGCCGGTACGCGGGTCGTCGAGCATCCGCAGCTCCCGAATCACATCGGCCATCTCGTTGCCACGCTCCCCGCACCCGACGTACACGATCACGTCGGCGTCGCACCACTTCGCGATCTGCTGGAGAAGGACGGTCTTCCCGGTGCCGAAGCCGCCCGGCACGGTGGCGGAGCTACCGTGCGCGACCGGATAGAAGAGGTCGAGCGCCCTCAGCCCGGTGACGAGAGGGGCCGCGGCTCCGGCGGCGGTGCGCGCGCGGAACGGCCGCGACCGCCGGACCGGCCAGCGATGCGCCAGGCGAACCTCCTCGCCCCCCACCGTGGCGATCGGCTCGTCGACCGAATAGGCCCGCGGCTCGGCGAGCCAGTCCAGCCGGCCGGAGACTCCAGGGGGGACGAGCACACGGTGCGCAATCGCCCTTGTCTCCGGAACCGTGCCGAGGAGAGCACCGGACGGCAGCTCGCCACCCGCGACGGCGAGCGGGGTGAAGGCAAACCGCCGGTCGCGCGGAAGCGTCGCGGCCCGCGTGCCGGGCGCGAGGAAGTCCTCGGCGTCTCCGAGCCGGCGCAGCATTCCGTCGAACACCCCGCCGAGAAGGCCCGGCCCGAGCTCCGCCGTGAGCGGCAGGCCGCTCGAAGCGACCTCCTCTCCGGGCCGCAACCCGCCCGTGTACTCGTAGACCTGGATGGTGGCGATGCCGTCCACGAGCGCGATCACCTCGCCGGGAAGGCGAGCCGCGCCGACCTCGACGACGTCGAGCATCGCGGCGTCCTCCAGCCCGGAGACCTCGACGACCGGCCCGTCCACCCGGACGACGGTCCCGCCGCTCATCGCCAGAGCTCCTCGACGCGCACGCCGAGGTCGGCGACGCAGTGGTCGACGAGCGCGGGGAGCGTCAGGTCGACGCTTCGCCTTCCCGCCCGCGCCCGGACGCCGCCCACCTCGGCCGGGTCGAGCTCGAGCTCGGCGTCGTCGCCCAGCGAGCGCCGCGCCTCCGACGCAAGACGGCGCAGAAGTCGTTGGTAGGCCTTGCGGTCGTCCCTCGACGCGAGCACGGCCGCGAGTGCCCGGCTCCGGAAGTCCTGGTACACGGCCTCCCTCGCCTCGAGCACGAGCCGACGGGCATCCGACCTCGCGAGGGCCAGGACCCGAGCCGACTGGAGCTCGCCGGCCGCCTCCCCCTCGGCCCGGGCGCCGTCCTGCAGCCGCTCGGAGTCGGCGCGTGCGCGCTCGAGCTCTGCTGCAGCCCGCCTGTCGGCCTCTGCGACCACGGCACGCGCCTCGAGCTCGGCCCCGTCCAGCAGCGTCGCGCGCAGCGTCTCGACGCTCACTCCGGGATCACCGCCCAGATGAGCCCGCGAGCCGCCGCGAGCTCGGACGCCAGCGCCTCCCCCGCGGTCGGGCTGAGGACGAGCAAGCCGACGTCCTCACCGAGCGCCTCCCAGGCCCGCCGGGCGGCAGCGGCGTCCGCAGCCGGCAGGACCTGGGCGCCGGCGAGCCCATAGCCGTCGATCAGCTCGCTCTCGCCGATGGCGGCGATTCGGCTCACGTGCGACCGATCAGGATGATCGCGATCACCAGGCCGTAGATGGCGATGCCCTCCGCCAGCCCGACGATGACCATCGCGCGCCCGAACATCTCGGGCTTCTCGCTGATCGCCGCCAGCGCCGCGGCGCCCGTGTAGGCGACGGCGATCGCGGCGCCGATGGCGGAGCCGGCGACGGCGATGGCGGCGCCGAGCCAGGCGGCCCAGGTGTCGTCCGAAGTCTGAGCCGTGTCGGCGGCCTGCGCCGGCTCGACCGCCCCGAGGAGCAGGCCGGCCAGCAGCCCAAGCGCGGCCAGCGCGAGAACCACGTTGAGGGCCACCAGGCGCTTCAGGCCGCGGCGGGGCGCGCGGCGCAACGCTGCCACCGTCAGCACCGACACGGCCGCGACCACCGGGACCGTCCAGATCAGGGTTTCCATGCTGCCTCCATTCGTGAGTCCAACGGGATGTGCCAGGGGGAGAAGCGCTGCCCTTCGCCCGCGAAGATGCGCGAGAAGAGCTCGTAGTACTCGAGACGAAGAGCCTGCACCGCGGCGACCAGGGCTTCGAGCGCAAAGGTCAACGCGTTGCCCACGAGGAACGTCAGGACGGCGAGCACCGAGCCCACTACCCCGCCCCAGAGAGCGGTGGTGGCATCCCAGACCACCGCCCCGAGCGCCGCGTGCATGAGCCCGAACGCCGCGAGGCGCGTGAAGGAGATGACGTTTGCGACCACCCGGATGAGTGCGTCCACGACCTCGATGGTCGCCTGGGTCGTCGCGGCAGCACCGCGCCCCGCCTCCAACTGGAAACCGGCGCCCAGCAGGAGGACGCCCGCGAGCGCGAGCGCGCCGCCGAGGACCCCGAGCGGCACCGCGTCCCGGTACCAGCCGGCCGCGGCGAGCCCGAGCCCGAGGAAGAGCAGGAAGCCTGCGATTCCGGAAGGCGCCAGGAGCGCCGACATGGTTCCGCCTTCGCGCCAGCGGTTCACGATGCCGATCCCGTAGCTGATGCCGAGCAGGACGCCGCCGACGGCCACGGCCGCCGCGAGCAGGGCCATGGGGTCCTCGGTCGGCTTGACCCAGATCGTCGGCACCAGCCCCGTGGGGCCGAATGCCTCGCCGTACAGAAACCCGAAGAACGTCGCCGCCAGGCCCGCTGCGACCGGGAAGGGCCAGAGCCGCCGGAAGTCGGCGAAGGGCGCTCGACGGGCTCGGGAGAGCGCGACGCCCAGACCTGCCAGGAGAAGGCCTTGCCCGACATCGCCGAACATGATCCCGAACATGAGGACGAACGACAGCGCCGCGAACGGGGTGGGGTCGATGTCCGAGTAGCGAAGCGCGCCGTAGGCGTCCACCAGCGGCCGGAACGGCCTCACCGCGGGGCTGTCGGGGAGAAGTGTGGGCGGCTCGACCCAGGCCGGCCGGGGAAGCTCGACGAGGCCGGAACCGACCTCCGCGAGCCTCGCGTCGAGACCGTCGACCTCGGCCTGAGGCGCCCACCCGACGAGGGCTGCGAAGCGTCCGTGGCGGATCGCGCCCTCCACACGCCGCGTTAGCTCGACTTCACCCGCCAGGAGGTCGTGCCGCCCCAGGCGCTCGAGCTCAATCGGGTCGACGGCCGAAGGAGCGAGGCGGGGGCCGGGCCGGCCGTTGTCGGTTGCCGCCCGCTCCAGACGCCGCATTGCCTCGAGCTCGGCTCCTTCGGGAGTCGGGAACGTCCCTGCCAGCTGGACCACTCCCGCATCCGCCACCCTCGCGAGGGCATCCCGCAGGCGGCGCTCGGGAGCGACGATCGCGATGCGACTCATCCGCACAGGGACGGCGGGCTCAGCTCGTCGCACCGAGCACCTCGCCGAGGGAGCCGTGCCCACCCCGCGCGGCCGCTTCGAGCGCCACGCTCGCGCGCCGTGCATCGGCTGCGAGGAGCGCGACGACGCCGACCACGGTGCGGCGCCCTTCCCTTTGACCGTGGACCATGCCCTCGGCATCGCCTTCGACACGTTCCCACCAGGCCGTCTCGGCGCGCCACAGGTCCTGCGGGTCCTCGATGCCCTCGAGCACCCAGGCGGCATCCCTGGGGAGGGCCGCCGCCAGACCACGAACGGTCTGGGCACGCTCCCAGGCCGAGCCGAGCAGGGACTCCAGCCCAGGCTGCGAGCGCACTGTCCGGCCCGGAACCAGCGCGCGTGCGAGGAGGAGGGAGAGCGCTCCGCCGACCCACGGCCGGGTCTCGGGGGCTTCGGCGAGCACGCGGCGCGCCCAGGCAATCCGGAGCGAGTCGTGGATTACGACCGGCTCCTCGCTTCCGGGATCGCCCCACGGCGAGGCCGCCAGAGCGGCTCGAAGGTCTCCGGGCGTCTGGGCCTGCGCGAGCGCCGGCCAGGCCACCGACAGGCTTCCCAGCTCGAACGGATGCTGCGGCTCGTGGCCGAGGAGGTAGGCGAGCCGGTCCTCGACGTTGGCGATCTCGAACCACCCCGCGAGGGCCCGCACGACGCCGACCGCGCCCGGCGGCAACCAGCCCGCCAGGATCCTGAGGTGGAGCAGCGTGGTCGCTGCGAGCGCCCGCTGGGCGCCGGCGACGTCGCTGCCGAGGTCGGAGGCGCGGCCGTACGGCGAGGCCGCCAGGGCGGCGAGAGCCTCACCGGAGGAGCCGGCCCTCGCCAGGTCGAGCGCCGCCCCACGGGTGAGCCGCCGCTCGAGCAGAAGTCTGGCCCGCGTGCTTCCGGCGACCCAGCCGACGCTCATGGTCCCCCGCCCTGGACGCAGGCAACGACTGCGTCGACCAGCTCGGGAGCCCGAGCCGAGCCTCGCTCGCGGATCCGTTCGGCCTCGCCCTCGGCCGCGGTCAGCAGCGCGTGCGCCTCGGCCTCGCGTGCCCGGCGGTGCGCTGCCTCGGCTCTCCGGCGCTCGGCCTCAGCCCGCTGCCGCGCCCTGGCGGACACGCCGGCAGCCTCGGCGCGGGCCGCGGCGAGGCGCCGCTCTGCGGTGTCGGCTGCGCGAGCGCGCACCAGCTCGCTTTCGGCCTCGATCGTGTCGAGGGCGGCGAGGAGCGGCGCCAGCTCGTGGGCGAGGTCGTCCCCCACCGCAGCGGGGACGGCGGCAGCCCTGCGGAAGCGGTCGAGGATAAGGCTGACCGGTCGCACCCCGACAACGATGGCGGATGGACAGCCGGTCCGCCATCCGCGTTCCCACGGAGTCTCGCTGCGGGGAGTCCGTATGGTGCTCCCCGGCCGCAGCAGGCTTTCAAGGTCGCCCCGGCCGCCCAATGACGTTCGAGGTCCGCCGACTACGTTGATGTGGCGAGGAGCAGCAGGGAATGAGCTGAGCCGGGGATCGGTCTCGAGGGGGCGACGCTCTCACCCGGAAAGAGGAACCGGCCCCACTGGGGGCCGGTTCCCTCCCGTGCCGTGACCTCGCGCCCTCAGCAGTTCCGAAGCGTGTCCCGCCCCGGGCCGCCGACGCACACGTCGGATCCGGCGCCACCGTTCAGCAGATCGTTGCCGCCCTCGCCGAACAGCCGGTCGTTGCCAGCCTGGCCGAACAGCCGGTCGGGCCCCGGGCCGCCCCGGAGCGTGTCGCGACCCAGACCGCCACGCATGACGTCGGCGCCGACGCCACCGAGCAGGAGATCGTTGCCACCCTGCCCGAGCAGGACGTCGTTTCCGCCCAGGCCGCAGATGATGTCGTTGCCGCTCGTCCCGGTGAGAGCCTCGGCCCCCGGGGTGCCGATCACGTCGTTCCGCGGGTCGCCCTGGTGCCCCGGGCACTCCAGGGCCTGCACCTTCCCCAGCTGCACGTCGTGGCCGAAGAAGCAGTCGTTGACGCAGGAATCGGCCGACGTGACGTCCCCGTCGCTGTTCAGATCGATGAGCCCATTGTCGGCGGTGTTCGGAGGCGTCGCGAAGCCGCATTCGTTCGCACCAGGATTTCCGAGGATGTCGGCTCCGTCCGTCGCGTCTCCGAGCCCGAGCGTCCGACGAGCAGGCCGATGAGCCCGAAGTGGCACTCTTCGCCGTTGATCGTCTCGTCGCCGTTCGAATCCACCCTGCCGTCGATGGACGACCAGGCGAAATCGGAATCTCCGACGTCGGGGTTGTTCGGCTCGCCGGCGTTGAAGACGGTCGGCAACGGTCCGTTCGCCACCTGGAACTCACCGTCCACGACGTCGATCGTGACCCCGTCCGGCGTACCGTCGTAGCCGACGAGCGAGCAGTCGTCCGCACTGGTGATCGCTCCGTCGCCGGCGTCACCGTCGTTGGCGACGAAGGTCCAGGCGTCGCAGTCGAGCATGCCGTCGATGATGTGCGTATCGCCGTAGAACGCGTTTGCATCGTCGCGGCCATTAGCGAGGCCGTCGCCGTTCAGGTCCGCCCGGCCGGAGACGATGCTCGGAGAGAAGCCTCCGGTGAGCGGGGACGCCCCGAGCGGGGCCGCCACCAGGAGCTGGGCGCAGACCACCGCCAACGAGAATGCAGCGAGAGTCGCCAGACGCCGGCGAGTCGTGCGCGGTCGTACCGTCCTGCGGATCACACCCATTGCTCTCCTTTCGGTGCGGGATCGGCAGACGCGGGTGCCCTGGCCCGCGCAAGATGGCAACGGCCTGCGCCCGTTTCAGAGCACGGTCGAACCCTTCGACCCAGAAGGACGATGCCCCCCGGAACGTCAGCCTCCGTTGCCGCCGGCACCGGCTGCCTCCCGCCACACCTTGGATTGGAACCAAGGCCGAGACTACGGCACTCCGCAAAGGGTGTCAACTGTCACAAACGGGCACTCGAAACCGCGCAAACGCGCTTGTAGACTGAGAACAGGCCGGCGGAGGCCTCCCTGGATTGGAACCTAGGGTCGAACCCGCCGGCCGCCCTCGTCGCCCTCTCCCTGGAGATCCTCCGGGGCGTTGACGTTTCGGAGCGCCCCATCGTCCCACTGGACCGTCCGGGGCTCCAGCTCCAAGCACGCACGGTAGAGAGCGAGGTCTCCTTCGACGATGCGCCGTTCGAGCACGGGAAGAGCCGAGCGGCAATAGGCGCCCGGGAGCGGCCCGCTGTGGGGCACGGCGGCCTCCGCCCCCTCGGACGCCTCCGCCAGAGTGACCAGGAGCTCGGGGGTCACCAGGGGCATGTCGACCGGGAGCACGACGACGAGCTCGGCATCGGCGAGGCGCAGCGCCGCCGCGACGCCGACGATCGCCGCGCGGACGTCGCTGCCGTCGTCGAGCACCGGGAAGGGAAGCTCGAGCTGGTCCGCAGCCTTCCCCACGACGATCACTCGGTCGAAGGCCTCGGTCAGCACCCGGTGCGCGCGCTCGGCCAGCGTTTCCCCCTCGAAGCGCGCGAGCGCCTTCGGCGACCCGAAGCGCGTGCTCCCGCCCCCCACGAGGAGCGCGCCGGCTACGCCTTGCCGACCGCGTACCATGCGCGCGCGCTCAGCCGAAACCCTCCGTCGGGGACGGACAGGCGCCGGCGGTATTCGGCCCTCAGCGCCTCCCGGCGCTCGGGGTCGAGGGAGGTCGCGTAGCCGCCCGCAGGCCCGACTCCCGCCGTGAACGGCTCCCAGAGGTCGTCGAAGCCGTCGTACTCGGCTGAGACCCCGATCTCTCCCTCCTCGACGTCCTCGAGCCCGGCCTCACGCCAGAAGTCGCCGAGCTCGCCGCGTCGAGCGAAGCGCATCCGCGTGCGCTCGTCGGCGGAGGCGGCGCCGTCCGGGTCGAGCTCCGCAGCCGTGTCCCAGAACGTCCGCAGAAGCGTCATCTCGCCCGTGATAGTCCCAGACGCACGCGGCCACAACGCCGCCGCGACGGGTCGCCCGCCGCATCTCGGCGACGCCGGCGTCGGGGTCGGCCATGAAGTTGACGACAAGCTGGGCCAGGGCGACGTCGAAGGCTCCGTCCTCGAACGGAAGCGACTCGGCCGCTGCGTGCCGTACGTCGGCCCCCGGGAAGCGCGCGCGGAGCGCCTCGACGAACGGCTCGGACGGATCCACGGCGGCGACGCGCCCGTTCCCGACGAGCTCGACGAGCCGCCGCGTGCCGGCCCCCGTCCCGGCGCCGATATCGAGCACCGACAAGCCCGCCACGACCCCTGCCGATCTTGCGAGCGCGTCGCAGAGCTCATAGCTGTACCGGCCGACGAAGCGGTCGTAGGCGTCCGGCGAGACCGCGAACGTCATGTGACCCGCCACGGCTCCGTGTAGACGTTGACGCGGCCGTCGCGGACGAAGCCGCAGAGGGTGATCCCCCGGTCGCGCGCCAGCTCGACGGCGAGCGTCGAGGGCGCGCCGACGGCGACCAGGATCGGGGCGCCGGCGACCGCCGCCTTCTGCACGAGCTCGAAGGAGAGGCGCCCGCTCACGCAGACGAGCTTGTCCGCGAGCGGCAGGAGCCCGTCGAGAAAGGCGCGGCCGACGACCTTGTCGAAGGCGTTGTGCCGACCGACGTCCTCCCGGATGACCAGCACCCGGCCGTCGGCCTCGAAGAGCCCGGTCGCGTGCAGGCCGCCGGTGGCAGCGAACGCGGGCTGCGCAGCTCGCAGCCGGTCGGGCAGCTCGGAGACGACCGCCGCGGGCACGCTGAGGTCGCTCTCCACGCGCGGCGCCTCGACGGCGACCGCCTCGAGCGCGCCCTTGCCGCACACCCCGCAGGAGGAGGAGGTGTAGAAGTTGCGCCGCAGCGGCTCCGGGTCGAAGTCGTCGACGGTCACCTCGACGGTGTTCGCCGCCAGGTCGTCCGGAAGAGACGCCTCCCGGGGTCTGACCCCTTCGGAGAGGAGGAAGCCGAGCGCCAGCTCCTCGTCGTGGCCCGGCGTCCGCATGGTCACGGCGATCGCCTCGCCGTTGACGCGGATCTCGAGCGGCTCCTCGACGGCCAGCTCGTCACGCTCCGTCAAACCGCCCGGAAGCCGCAGGACGTCGGTGCGGGCCGCGGAGTACGGCGGCAGGACGTTCACTATGATCGAACCATAGACGTCCTCAAGCTCACCGAGCTCCTCCCGGAGCTGCCCAAGGAGCGGACGAAGCTGCTGGACAACCTCGGCCGCGTCCGGCGCGAGGTGGGTCCGGTCACGCCCGAGCTCTCGGACGCCGTCGCCGACCACATGAACATCCGTAGGGGCGAGGTGGACGAGGTCGTTTCCTTCTATTCCTTCTTGCGCGTGCCCATGAACGCGGTGCGCGTCTGCATCGGGCCGGTCTGCGACTGCCTGGGCGCGAAGGACCTGCTCGCCCGCGAGCAGGAGGCCTCGAACGGCGTCCCCGTCCTCGGCGTCGAATGCCTCGGCCACTGCGACATCGGCCCCGTGCTCCTGCGCGGCGACGACGTCGAGCCCGAGGTCGTCTACCGCACAAACGACGGCGCCTCGACGGGGCTCGCGCAGGCGGACGCGACGCTGGCCGACTACGAGGCGCGGGGCGGGCTCGACGTCCTCCGCGACCTCCCGCCGGGCGACAAGATCGTCGAGGAGCTGAAGGCGAGCGGCCTCACCGGCTACGGCGGCGCAGGCTTCCCCACCGGCGTCAAGTGGGAGGCCGTCGCGCGCGAGCCGGGGCCCCGCTACGTCGTCGTCAACGCCGACGAGGGCGAGCCGGGCACGATCAAGGACCGCTACGTCATGGAGCGCCGGCCACACCTCATGCTCGAGGGGATGCTCGTCGCGATGCGCTTCGCGGAGGCGACCGAGGGCTTCATCTACCTGCGCGAGGAGTACGCGACCGCCCGCCGCCGCCTCACCGAGGCGATCGGCGAGCTGCGCGAAGCCGGCCTCCTGGACGGGCTCTCGATCGAGCTCGTCGTCGGCGCCGGCGCCTACATCTGCGGCGAGGAGACGGCCATGCTCGAGTCGATGGAGGGCCGCCGCGGCATGCCTCGCCTCAAGCCCCCCTTCCCGAGCGAGGTCGGCTACCTCGGCCGCCCCACGCTGATCAACAACGTCGAGACGCTGGCCCACATCCCCGCGATCCTGCGCCTGGGCGGCGAGGCCTGGCCGAAGGCGCGCCTCTGGTCGGTGAGCGGCGCGGTGCGCGAGCCCGGCTGCTACGAGGCGCCCATCGACGTCACGCTCCGGCAGCTGATCGACGACTACGCCGGCGGAGCGACCGAGGAGATCGGCGCGATCGTGCCGGGAGGCGCCGCGAGCGGGATCCTGCCGCCGGCCGCGCTCGACGTCCCGCTGACCCGCGACGCCCTGCGCGAGTGGGGAGTCGGCGCGGGGTCGGCGGGAGTCCAGGTCTACCCCATGAGCTATTCGCCGCTCCGCCTCCTCGCCGAGACGATGCGCTTCTTCGCGGAGGAGTCCTGCCAGAAATGCACGCCCTGCCGGATCGGCAACCGCGGAATGCACCACGTGCTGGAGGAGCTGGAGCACGGCCGCGTAGCCATGACCCGGGAGAAGGTGGAGGAGTGGCTGGACGCCATGGCCGCCACGTCCATCTGCGGCCTCGGCCAGGGCGCGCCCTTCCCCATGCGTGCAGCCTTCCGCTACTGGCCGGACACGTTCGCGCCGCTCGGGGAGCCGGTTACGATGGGCGAGCGGTGAGCCAGGTCGTCAACTTCACGCTGGACGGGCAGCGGGCCAGCGCGCCCGAGGGCGAGCTCCTCGTCCACGCGGCCGCCCGTCACGGCGTCTTCATCCCGACCCTGTGCCACGACGACAAGCTGGATCCGTACGGCGGCTGCCGCATGTGCGTCGTCGGGGTCGAGGGCTCACCGAGGCCCCTGCCGGCCTGTGCGACGCGCGTCGCCGAAGGCATGGTCGTCTCCACGAACTCGTCGGTGCCGCAGTTCCGCAGGACGCTGACGGAGATGCTGCTCGCCGAGCACCTCAACCCGAATCCGGGCGGCCGGCCGAACGAGCTCGTCGACCTGGCCGAGGAGCTCGACGCCGAGGCGCCGTTCATCCTCCCGGACGCAAAGCGGGAGCCCTACGAGGACCGCAACAAGCTCATGGGCTACGACCCGGACGCGTGCATCCTCTGCAACCGCTGCGTCCGCTACACGCAGGAGGTCATGCAGTGCTCGGCGCTCTCCCTCGAGGGCCGGGGGCCGGACGCCCGGATCGTCCCGACGCACGGCTACTCCTGGCTCGACACCGAGTGCGAGCTGTGCGGCGGCTGCCTCTCCGTCTGCCCGACGGGCGCCATCTACGAGAAGTTCGAGGAGGGCACCGAGCGGCCGGAGCGCGCGCTCGAGAAGGTCAAGACGACCTGCACGTTCTGCGGGGTCGGCTGCCAGCTCGACCTGAACGTCGACCCGGAGACGAAGCGAATCGTGAAGGTGACCTCCGAGCCGCACTACGTCTCGAACGAGGGCAACCTCTGCGTCAAGGGACGCTTCGCCTTCAACTTCGTCCACCACCCGGACCGGCTCACGGAGCCGCTCGTGCGCGGCGAGGACGGCGAGCTCCACCCGACGACGTGGGAGCACGCCTACCAGGTCGCGGCCGAGGGGCTCCTGCGCGTGAAGGCCGAGCACGGCCCGCAGTCGATCGGCTTCCTGGCCTCCGCGCGGCTGACCATGGAGGAGAACTTCCTCATCCAGAAGCTCGCGCGGACGGCGATCGGGACGAACTCCGTCCACTCCTGCGAAGCCACCTGACACGCTCCGACCCTCTACGGCCTGGTCAGGTCGTTAGGCAGAGGCGCCACCACCAACTCGATCCCGGAGATCGAGAACGCCCGCTTCATCCTCGTGATCGGCTCGAACACGACCGAGGCGCACCCGGTGCTCGCCTTGCGGATGAAGAAGGCGGCGCGGAACGGCGCCACGCTCGTCGTCGCCGACCCGCGCAAGATCTGGCTGACGAAGCTCGCCAAGCGCCACCTCCAGCTCCGGCCGGGCTCGGACGTGTGGCTGATCAACGCGATGCTGCACGTCATCCTCAAGGAGGGCCTGCAGGACGACGCCTACATCGCCGAGCACACCGAGGGCGTCGAGGCGGTAGCCGACGTGGTCGCGCGCTACACGCCCGAGGAGGCCGAGAAGGTCACCGGCGTCCCGGCCGCCGACATCGTCGCCACCGCGCGGGAGTACGCACGCGAGCGCCATGCTGCCGTCTTCTACACCCTCGGGATCACCGAGCACGCCTGCGCCGTGGACAACATCTGGTCGCTCTCGAACCTCGTGCTCATGACCGGCCACCTCGGCTACGAGTCGACCGGCCTGAACGCGCTGCGCGGCCAGAACAACGTGCAGGGCCTGAACGATGCCGGCGCCAACCCGGCCTACCTCCCCGGCTATCAGCCGGTCGACAACCCGGAAATCCACGCCAAGTTCTCCGAGGCCTGGGGCGTCGAGGTGCCGCACACGCCCGGCTACCGACTCGACCAGATCATGTCCGGCCTCCACGACGACCGCATCAAGGCGCTCTACCTGATCGGGGAGAACCCGGTGCAAACCGAGCCGAACTCGCACCATGTCGAAGAGGGCATGGCGCACCTCGACTTCGTGGTCGCGCAGGACCTCTTCCTGAACGACTCGAACCGCAAGTTCGCGAACGTCATCTTCCCGGCGTCGAGCTTCGCCGAGAAGGACGGCACGTTCACGAACACCGAGCGTCGGGTGAACCGCGTGCGCAAGGCGGTGCCGTGTCCCGGGAACGCGCGCGAGGACTTCCGCATCGTCGTCGAGATGGCCGAGGCGCTCGGCGCCGGCTGGCCCGAGTACGCGACGCCCGAGGACGCGTGGAACGAGTTCGCCGACCTCGCGCCGCTCTGGTCGGGGATCCGCTACGACCGGATCGAGGAGGTCGGGCTCCAGTGGCCCTGCACCGACCGCGACGACCCCGGCTCGCCGTACCTGCACGCGCCCAGCCCGTCGCGCCCGAACGGGAAGGGGAAGTTCTACCCGGTCGAGTACCAGCCGCCGATCGAGCAGCCCGACTCCGAGTACCCGTTCGTCCTCTCCACCGGCCGCACGCTCTATCACTACAACTCGGCGACGATGACCATGCGGGAGGAGGGGGTGACGCAGAAGCAGCAGGATCCCTTCGTCGAGATGCACCCGGACGACGCGCTCGCGCTCGGCGTCGAGGACGGCGACTGGGTCCGGCTCGTCTCCCGCCGCGGCGAGCTGGAGGCGCGGGCGAAGCTCGGCGAACGCGTCTACCCGGGGCTCGTCTGGATGGCGCTCCACTTCGCCGAGGCGAAGGTGAACTGGCTCACGCACGACGTCGGCGACCCGCTCATCGGCACGCCCGAGTACAAGACGTCCGCGGTGCGCGTCGAGGCTCTCGGCGGCGCGATCAGGCCCGCGGCGCGCTAGCGATGGTGCACTTGCGCCTGGTCGCCCCGCCCGGCCGCGCGGAGCAGGTCCTCGCGACGCTCGACACAGTTCCGTCGGTCTGCAACATCGTGCACCTCGAGGGAGTGGCCAGGCGGCCGGACGGCGACCTCGTTCTCTGCGACGTGGCGCGCGAGGACGCCAGCCTCGTGCTCGACGACCTGCGCGCGCTGGGTCTCGACAAAGACGGCTCGATCGCGCTGGAGGAGATCGACACGGCGATCTCAGCCGCCGCCAGACGTGCCGAGGCCGCGGCGGCGGGCGCTCCGGCCGACGCGGTCGTCTGGGAGCAGGTGGAGCAGCGCACGTCGGAGAGCGCCGCGCTCTCGTTCAGCTTCCTGGCCTTCATGGTGCTGTCCGCGCTGATCGCGGCCGTCGGCATCATCACGGACTCGACGATCCTGATCGTCGGGGCGATGGTCGTCGGCCCCGAGTTCGGCCCTCTGGCCGGATTCTGCATCGCCGTCGTCCAGCGCCGGGCCGACCTCGCAGTCCGGTCGCTCGGCGCGCTGGTGGTCGGCTTTCCGCTTGCCATCGCCGCAACTTTCTCGCTGACCGTCGTCCTACGCGGAAGTGAGAGAGCCCCGGAGGAACTCTCGGCCGCCGACCATCCCGCCACCCTCTTCATCTCCGACCCGAACCTCTACTCACTGCTCGTTGCGCTGTTCGCCGGAGTAGCCGGGATGCTGTCGCTGACGACGGCGAAGTCGTCGGCGCTGGTCGGCGTGCTGATCTCGGTGACGACGATCCCCGCCGCCGCGAACGTCGGCGTCGCGGCCGCGTACGGAAACTGGGACGACTGCGTTGGGGCGCTCGAGCAGCTGCTGCTCAACCTTGCAGCGCTCATGCTCGCCGGGATCCTCACGGCCGGAGCGCAGCGATTCCTCTACGCACGCCGCCTCAGCCGGCACCTGCACGAGCAGGCGCACAGCCCGCGCTAGGCGACGTGCCGGTGGGCGGCGCTGTTCGGCTCGCTTCGCGTTAGAGCCGCGGCTGACGCCGACCGTTACAGTCGCCCGAGGCATGGGTGAGCAGGATCGCCGCACGGAACGGACCGCCCCGATCGAGATGGACGCCGAGGAGTTCCGGCGGGTCGGGCACGAGGTCGTCGACGCGATCGCTGACTTCCTCCGCTCCCTGCCGGAACGGCCGGTCGCGCCCGGCCGCAGTGCTGAGGACGTTCGGGCGGCACTGGGAGGGGACGGGTTGCCCGAGTTGGGCGCGCCGGCCGACGAGCTCCTCCGCGAGGCTGGGCGCCTGCTCTTCGACCACTCGACGCTGAACGGACACCCGCGCTTCCTCGCCTACATCACCTCGTCCGCCGCCCCGATCGGCGCGCTCGGTGACCTCCTGGCCGCGTCCGTCAACCCAAACGTTGCCGCCTGGCCGCTCGCCCCGCTCGCGACCGAGCTCGAGGCTCAGACGATCCGCTGGATCGCAGAGCTCCTCGGGTACCCGCCGGACTGCGGCGGCCTGCTCGTGAGCGGAGGGAACATGGCCAACTTCGTCGGCTTCCTCGCCGCACGCCGGGCCAGGACGCCGTGGGACGTCCGGTCGGTCGGCCTGGGGAGCGCAGAGGCATCCCCTCTCCGCGTCTACGTGTCGGAAGAGACGCATACCTGGATCGAGAAGGCCGCCGACATCTTCGGGCTCGGTACCGAGTCGATCCGCTGGATCGAGACTGACGCCCAGCAGCGGATGCTGGTCGCCCCCCTTCGCGATCGAATCACGCACGACCGCGAGGCGGGCGCCGTACCCTTGCTCGTCGTGGGCACGGCGGGCTCGGTGAGCACCGGCGCGATCGACCCGTTGGAGGAGATTGCCGCGCTCTGCCGCGAGGAAGACGTCTGGTTCCACGTCGACGGAGCGTACGGCGCTCCGGCGGCGGCCCTGCCGGACGCCCCGCCGCAGCTGAAGGGCCTGGGCCTCGCCGACTCGGTGGCGGTCGATCCCCACAAGTGGCTCTACGCGCCACTCGAAGCGGGCTGCATCCTCGTCCGAGACCCGCAGGCGCTCCGCGACGCATTCACGTACCGCCCGCCGTACTACCACCTCCCGCAGGGCGAGGACGCCCCGATTCACTACATCGACTACGGCCCTCAGAACTCGCGCGGGTTCCGTGCACTGAAGGTCTGGCTCGGGCTCCGCCAGGCCGGCAAGGTCGGATACGTGCGGATGATCGCGGACGACATCGCGCTCGCGCGCGAACTTCATCGCCTGGCGGCCGCCGATCCCGAGCTCGAGGCGTGGACGACGAGCCTCAGCATCACGACGTTCCGCTACGTGCCCACCGGGGTTCAGACCGGGCCGGCCGGTGACGAGACGTACCTCAACCAGTTGAACCAGGAGTTGCACGACCGCCTCGAGCGCGGCGGCGAGATCTTCCTGTCCAACGCAGTTCTCGGCGGCACGTACCTCCTCCGGGCCTGCGTCGTCAACTTCCGCACCGGTGAGGCGGACATTCGGGCCGTGCCCGAGATCGTGAAGCGGGTGGGCGCCGAGATCGTCTCCGACCGGAAACGGCAGCCGCAAGGCAAGTAGTCTCCCGACGTGGCCGAGTGCAAGGTCGTCCGCGCCGGCGAGTCGTACGCCGGCAAGCAGGGCCTCACCTACCTCCACGGGATCTCGTCGGAGAGCGCCGGCAGCCGTGGGCTCTGCCTCCACCGGCTGACCATTCCGCCGGGAGGCCGCGCGAACGCCCACCTGCACGACGCCCACGAATCGGCGATCGTCGTCCTCTCCGGCGAGGCCGAGTTCTGGTGGGGCGAGCGGTTGGAGCACCACGAGCTCTGCGGCCCGGGGGACTACGTCTACATCCCGGCGGGCGTGCCGCACCTCCCGGCGAACCGGAGCGAGACGGAGCCGTGCGAGGCGATCGTCGCGCGCACGGACCCGAACGAGCAGGAGAGCGTCGTCCTGCGCCCCGACCTCGACCCGCTCGTCGAGGGATAAGCGCAACTCGCCGAGACTCTGCGCTCCCACCCGATTCGTCTTACGATGCGCCCATAGAGGCGCCTGGCACACACGCCGGTGAGAACCGGATCCTGTACGCCATCATCTCGACGGTCGGATCGTCCCTGGACCTCGAGGAGGTGCTGGGGGCCGTCGTCAGCCTCCTGACCGACGCCTGCTCGGTCCATGCCTGCTTCGTCTACCTCGTCGAGGACGAGCGGCTCGTGCTCGAGGCCGCCTCCGAGCCCTACGCGGACCTCGTCGGCAAGATCGCGCTCGACCGGGGCGAGGGCCTGGCCTGGTGGGCCGCCGAGCACAAGGAGCCCGCCTGGATCCGCGACGAGCTGCTCGACGACCCTCGCGTGAAGTACGTCCCGGAGCTCGAGGAGGAGCGCTTCCAGTCGCTCGTCTCCGTGCCGATCGTGGGCAAGGACGGCAACGTCATCGGCGTGATCTCCAGCCATACCGAGGCGCCGCGCGAGTTCACGGAGTCCGAGGTGGAGGTCCTGGTCTCGAGCGCCTCGCTCGTCGCCGGCGCGATCGAGAACGCGCGCCTCTACGAGGAGATGCGGCGCCGGGTGGACGAGCTCGAGCACCTCACCGAGCTGGGTGAGATCCTGGCCCGGGCGGAGATGCTCGAGACCGTGCTCCCTGCCGTCGCCTCGCGCGCGCGAAAGCTCCTGCGCGCCGGTGCCTGCCACCTCTACCTGCTCGACCCGGCCTCCGAGGTTCTCCACCTACGGGCGTCCGCGCCGGACACACAGGACGCCCGCCCGGAGATCGGCCTCTCGGAGCTGGGCCCGGAGCTCGCCCGCAGCGGGCGCTCGGCCTCGGTGGCCGTCCCCCTCGTGGCGAACGACGAGCTCCTCGGCCTCCTAGCCGCGACGGGCACGTCGGAGGTCGACCTCGCCCGCGCGGTCGCCAACCAGACCGCGGTCGCGCTGAAGAAGATCGAGCTGATCGAGCGCCTCACCGAGAAGAACCTGATCAAGGACTTCTTCGAGCAGCTCGCCCGGGGCGAGTCGCTCCCCGGCCTCGAGGGCCGCGCCGCCCGGCTCGGCTGCGACCTCGACCAGCGGTACCTGGTCCTCGCTGCTTCGCCCCCCTCGGACGAGCTCGAGCGCGCCCTCGCGGCGGCGGCGCCGGGGTCCCTCTTCGACCGCCGCGACGACTCGACGCGAGCGCTCCTGCGGGTGCCGCACGACGGCGAGGAGCGGCTGCTCGCGAGCGTGCGCGCGCTCCAGCAGGAGCTGAAGGCGCCGGCCTCGATCGGCCTCTCCAACGTCTGCTCCGGCGCGGCGTCCTTCGCGGCCGGGTTCGAGGAGGCGCGCCACGCTCTCCTCGGCACCACCGTGCTCCAGGGGAAGCCCGGCGTGATGGCCTACGAGGAGCTCGGCCCCTACAAGTACCTCCTGCGCATGCCGTTCGACGGCGGCATCCGCGACGCACACCGCGACGCCGTCGCCCGCATCGCCGAGTACGACCGCCAGCGCTCGACCGCGCTCCTGCGCACCCTGGAGGAGTTCCTGCGCCGCCGCGGCTCGATCAGCGCCACCGCCGAGGCGCTCTACGTCCACCCGAACACGCTACGGCAGCGCCTGCGCCGGATCGGCGAGATCTCGGGGCTCGATCTGCGCAAGGACGACTGGCTCATGGTCGAGATCGCCGTGAAGATGGTGCGCCTGCAGGAAGCCCTGGGCCCCGGCGAGCGGCGCGAGCCCTGAGACCTAGCGCAAGTAACAGTCTGTCACTTGCGTCGTGGCGACACAGCCACATAGCACGGGCGCCGTCGTTGTCGCGAGACGGCCATCGGCGGAGGCGCTGAACGGCGGTTATCGTCAGGGCGTCCCCAAAGGAGGAGTTGCATGGCCACGTCGAGCGCCGCCGCGCCCACCGTCGAGGACATCCGGAAGGAGTCGAAGAAGCGCGGCATCGATTTCTACTTCGCGCAGTTCGTCGACATGTACGCACGGCCGAGCGCCAAGCTCGTGCCCGCGCGCGAATCTCGACGACCTCGTGACCGACGGCGCCGGCTTCGCCGGCTTCGCGGCCGGGGAGATCGGCCAGGTCCCGAGCGACCCGGACATCGCTGCGATCCCCGACCTCGCCACCTTCACACCGGTGCCGTGGGAGCCGACCGTCGCCCGCTTCGCCTGCGACATCACGGTCGACGGCGAGGAATGGCCCTACGATCCACGCACGATCCTCCGTCGCCAGCTTGCCGCTGCGCGCGAGCAGGGCTTCGAGTTCAAGATGGGGCTCGAGCTCGAGTACTTCCTCGTGGAGCTCCTGGAGGACGGCTCCATCCGGCTCGCCGACTCGCTCGACACGCTCGAGAAGCCCTGCTACGACCTGAACGGCCTCTCGCGCCACTACGAGTTCCTGACGACGATCTCGCGCTACGTCAACGACCTCGGCTGGGGCAACTACGCGAACGACCACGAGGACGCCAACGGCCAGTTCGAGCAGAACTTCACGTACGCCGACGCGCTCACGAGCTGCGACCGCGCCATCTTCTTCCGCTACATGGTCCACCAGCTCGCAGAGCGGAAGGGCCGCGCGGAGGGGCGCAACATCCTGGCCACGTTCATGCCGAAGCCGTTCTCGAACCTGACCGGCAACGGCTGTCACTTCCACATGTCGCTCTGGGACGGCGAGACCAACCTCTTCCTGGACGAGAACGACCCTCGTGGCCTCGGCCTCTCCGAGACGGCCTACAAGTTCATCGGCGGGCTCAAGAAGCACGCGCGAGCCTACAGCGCCGTGACCGCCCCCACGGTCAACTCGTACAAGCGGCTCAAGGTGGGGACGACGGCGAGCGGCGCCACGTGGTCGCCGGTCTGGATCAGCTACGGCTACAACAACCGCACGCAGATGCTCCGGATCCCCGGGCCGGGCCGGATCGAGGACCGCACCATCGACGGCTCCTGCAACCCTTACCTCGCCGCGACGGTCGTGCTCGCGGCCGGGCTCGACGGCATCGCCAACGGGCTCGACCCGGACGAGCCCAACTCCGAGAACCTCTACGCGATTCCCTACGACGAGCTCAGGGCCCGCGGTCTGGAAACGCTGCCCGCGAACCTCCTGGAGGCAACGCACGAGCTGAAGGTCAACGACGTGATCCGCAAGGCGCTCGGGCGCGGCCGGGACGAGGACTACGCCGACTACTTCATCCGAGTCAAGCGGGACGAGTGGGATCGCTACCACGAGCAGGTGACGCCGTGGGAGGTGGCCGAGTACCTGACGCGGTTCTAAGGGATATGGAGGAAAGCTCCATAAGCACCACGCCAAGATCGTGGGGATTGTGAGTGTTCATGCGAATTTCCGCATGTAGATTTCGGACATATGTGCGGGATCGTCGGACTCTTCGCGAAGTCGCCTGAGATCGAGGCATCGCTGGGCACGCACCTGGCCGCGATGCTCGAGCAGATGAGCGACCGCGGCCCGGACAGCGCGGGCGTCGCGGTGTACCGCGACCCGGCCCCGAGCGGCTCCAGCAAGCTCACGCTCTTCTCCGCCGACCCGCTCCAGGACTGGGACGGGGTCGCCGCCGGGCTGGGCCAGGCCTTCGGCGGCTCACCGGAGCCCGAGGTCCGCGCGAGCCACGCAGTGCTCGTCGTCGAAGCCGACCCGCCCGAGGCCGAGGCCTGGATCCGGCGGGCCCACCCCGAGCTCCGCGTCATGAGCGCGGGGCGCACGATCGAGATCTACAAGGAGGTCGGTCGCCCCGAGAGGTTCGTGCGCGAGTTCAGGCTGGAGGAGTTCACGGGCTCGCACGCGCTCGGCCACACGCGCATGGCGACCGAGAGCCGCGTGACCACCGAGGGGTCGCACCCGTTCTCAACCGGCCACGACCTCTGCCTCGTCCACAACGGCTCTCTCTCCAACCACAACCGGCTGCGGGAGAGCCTGCGCCGCGAGGGAATCGACTTCCAGACCGAGAACGACACCGAGGTGGCCGCGGGCTACCTCGCCTGGCGCCTGCGCGAGGGCGCCTCGCTCGAGGAGGCCCTCGAAGGCTGCCTGGAGGATCTCGACGGCTTCTACACCTTCCTCGTCGGGACGGAGGACGGCTTCGCCGTGCTGCGCGACCCGATCGCGTGCAAGCCGGCCGTCCTCGCGGAGACCGACGACTGGGTGGCGATGGCCTCCGAGTGGCGCGCGATCGCGCAGCTTCCCGGCGCCGCCGAGGCCCGCTCGTGGGAGCCGGTCCCGGGCATCGTCTACGCCTGGGAACGGACGAGGGTCTGATGGAGGCCGCCGCAGAGGCGACCGAGGCGGTCGAGGTCGTCGACCTCGCCGAGACTCCTCTGCGCGAGCTCAACCAGCGCCTGCACGACCTGGCCGGCGGCATGCCCGGGCCGCGACACTGGCGCATCCAGAACCCGAACGGCGCCCACGCCGTCGCCTGCGGCCTGGACGCCGGGATCGAGGTCGAGATCGAGGGCCACGTCGGCTATTACTGCGCCGGCATGAACAAGCTCGCGAACGTGCGCGTGCACGGGAACGCGAGCACTGGGCTGGCCGAGAACATGATGTCCGGCACGGTCGTGATCGAGGGCAACGCCAGCCAGTCCGCGGGCGCCACCGGCCACGGCGGCCTGCTCGTCGTCCACGGCGACGCCGCCGCGCGCTGCGGGATCTCGATGAAGGGCATCGACATCGTCGTGCGTGGCTCGGTCGGCCACCTGAGCGGGTTCATGGCGCAGACCGGGCGCCTGGTCGTCTGCGGCGACGCGGGCGAGGCGCTCGGGGACTCGATCTACGAGGCGCGCCTCTATGTGCGCGGCGAGGTGGCGGGGCTCGGCGCCGACTGTGTCGAGAAGGAGCTGCGCGACGAGCATCGGGCCGAGGTCGCCGGGCTGCTGGCGCAGGCCGGCTTCGACGACGTCGACGCGGGCGATTTCCGCCGCTACGGCTCGGCGCGGCAGCTCTACACGTTCAAGGTCGACAACGCGAGCGCCTACTGATGGCCGAGCGCCTCTGGAGCCTCCGGGAGTCGTACCTGTTCGACAAGCCGGTCATCGCCGAGATCCAGCGCGCGGCGCGCGAGGGCATCTACGACATCCGCGGGTTCGGTGCCAAGCGCAAGGTCCCCCACTTCGACGACCTGCTCCTCCTGGGCGCGAGCATCTCCCGCTACCCGCTCGAGGGCTACCGCGAGCGCTGCGACACGAACGTCACCCTGGGCACGCGCTTCGCCAGGAAGCCGCTCGAGCTGAGGATCCCGATCACGATCGCGGGCATGAGCTTCGGCGCGCTCTCCGCGCCGGCGAAGGAGGCGCTCGGCCGCGGGGCCACCGAGGTGGGAACGTCGACGACGACCGGCGACGGCGGCATGACGCAGGAAGAGCGCGAGCACTCGAAGCTCCTCGTCTACCAGCTGCTCCCCTCCCGTTACGGCATGAACCCGGACGACCTGCGCCGCTCGGACGCCATCGAGGTGGTTGTCGGCCAGGGCGCCAAGCCCGGCGGTGGGGGCATGCTCCTCGGCCACAAGATCTCCGACCGCGTCGCCGAGATGCGCGATCTCCCGAAGGGAATCGACCAGCGCAGCGCGAGCCGCCATCCCGACTGGACCGGCCCGGACGACCTCGAGATCAAGATCGGCGAGCTGCGCGAGATCACCGACTGGGAGAAGCCGGTCTTCGTCAAGGTCGGCGCGACGCGCACCTACTACGACGTCCAGCTGGCGGTGAAGGCCGGCGCGGACGTGATCGTCGTCGACGGCATGCAGGGCGGGACGGCGGCGACGCAGGACGTGTTCATCGAGCACGTCGGCATCCCGACTCTGCCCGCGGTGCGCCTCGCCGTCGACGCGCTCCAGGAGCTCGGCATGCACCGGCAGGTGCAGCTGATCGTCTCCGGCGGGATCCGCACCGGCGCCGACGTCGCCAAGGCGCTCGCGCTCGGCGCCGACGCGGTCTCCATCGGAACGGCCGCGCTGGTCGCGATGGGCGACAACGCGCCGGAGCACGACGCCGCCTACCGCGAGATCGGCAGCGCCGCCGGCTACTACGACGACTGGCAGGCCGGCCGCGACCCGGTGGGGATCTCGACCCAGGAGGACGAGCTCGCCGCGCGCTTCGACCCCGAGCTCGGCGGCCGCCGGATCGCCAACTACCTCCGCGTGCTGACCCTCGAGACGCAGACCCTCGCCCGCGCGTGCGGGAAGTCCCACGTCCACAACCTCGAGCCGGAGGACCTCGTCGCCCTCACGGTGGAGGCGGCCGCGATGGCGCGCGTCCCGCTCGCGGGCACGAGCTGGATCCCCGGCCTGAAGGAGGCCTGATGCTGCTCTACGACTCGGATGTCTCGGGCAACTGCTACAAGGTGCGCCTCCTGCTCGCCCACCTCGGGCTCGCGTACGAGCGCTACCCGATGGACGTCGTCGACCGCTCGAACCGCCTGGAGGTCCTCGGCGGGCTCAATCCGGGCCTCCGCGTGCCCACGCTGGTGCTGGACGACGAGCGGCCGCTGGGCGAGTCGGGGGCGATCCTCTGGTACCTCGGGGACGGGACGCAGTACGTGCCGACCGACGCCTACGAACGGGCCAAGGTCCTGCAGTGGATGTTCTTCGAGCAGTACAGCCACGAGCCGTACGTCGCGGTCCCCCGCTTCTGGCTCACGAAGAGGATCGACGTTCACCCGGAGACGCTCGCGGAGCGCCAGCGAGTCGGCTACCTCGCGTTCGACGCGATGGAAGCCCACCTCGCCGGCCACCAGTTCCTCGTCGCCGAGCACTACTCGATCGCCGACATCGCCCTCTACGCGTACACGCACGTCGCGCACGAGGGCGGCTTCGACATGAGCGGCTACCCCGAGATCGGCTCCTGGGTCAACCGTGTGGCGGCCCAGCCCGGGCACGTCACGATCGACGCCTGACCCACACTGTCCACCCCGGCCACGCCCGGGGTCTGACCCCGGGCATGTCCTCTCGCGCGTCGGCCCCAACGGCCTTCCCAGCCGACCCGGCGGCTGGCGGGGCAGGCAGATCGGCGGTTCTCCGTCCGCGGCCTCGTCTCACGGAGACACGTCCGGGGTCTGACCCCGGACGTGTCCGGAGGAGGCGGTTCCCGGCAGTTGACGCAGGTCGCCGGTGATGGAATGATTCTTGATCAAAGATCAAATGCCTGACGTGCTGCCTACCCCGCTCGAGATCTCGTCCGTCGAGGACGGCGTCTACCGCGCGCTCCGATCCGAGATCGGGCGGCTCGAGCTCGCGCCCGGGCAGCGGCTGCCGCTCGAGGAGATCGCCGGCCGCTTCCAGGTGAGCCTCACGCCGGTGCGCCACGCGCTGCGGCGGCTCGAGAGCGAGGGCCTCGTCGTCAGCCTGCCCCGGCGAGGGTCGCGCGTCGCGCCGCTCTCCGTCGAGGAGCTGGAGGAGATCCAGGCGCTGCGCCTCGGGCTCGAGACCTTCCTCGCCCGCCTCGGGGCCGAGGCGATCACGGACGAGGCTCTCGCGGAGATGACCGCCGCCCGTGACGAAATGGAACGAGCCTTCCGCGCCGGCGACCTCGATGCCTACCTCGCCTCCTTCTGGTCGCTCCGAGACGCCTGCTACCGCTGTGCCGACCGGCCCCGGCTCGAGCGCACCCTCCAGGACCAGCGCGTGCGCGTCGAGCGCTACGTCCTCACCCTCTGCCGCAACCCCGAAGCCTTCGCCGACCTGCGGCGAGGCCCGGACACGCTGCTCGAGGCCTGCCGGGCCCGCGACGGCGAGGCCGCCGAGGCGGCGACGCGCGACGCGCTCCAGTGGGTGCTGGCGGAGCTCCAGCGCATGCTCGACAATGCCGAGGCCACGACGGTCGAAGCGAGCGCCTGATGTCCTTCCTGCTTCCCTGCCCCAACTGCGGGCCCCGCCCGGTGGACGAGTTCACGTGCACCGGCGAGGTGACCGTCAGGCCGAAGAGCTCCCCCACCCTGCGGGAGCTGACCGACTACCTCTACTTCAAGCGCAACGTGGCCGGGATCCAGCGCGAATGGTGGTGCCACCGGCACGGCTGCCAGGCCTGGTTCACCGCCGAGCGCGACACGCGCACGAACGAGGTCCTCTCCGTCGAGGTCCCGGCCGAGCAGTGAGGCTCCAGCCGCAGCCCGGTGAGCGCCTCGACCGCGGGCGCGAGCTCGAGTTCACCTTCCACGGCGCCAAGGCGCGCGGGTTCGAGGGCGATTCGATCGCCTCCGCGCTCTTCGGCGAGGGCCAGCGCATCTTCTCGCGCAGCTTCAAGTACCACCGCCCGCGCGGCCTCCTCTGCTGCCAGGGCACGTGCCCCAACTGCATGCTCACGGTGGACGGGACGCCGAACGTCCGTGCCTGCGTGACGCCTCTGACCGAGGGCCTGCGGGTCGAGGCGCAGAACGTCCGCGGCTCTCTCGACCACGACCTGCTCGCGATCACGGACAAGATCGGCGGGCCGTTCACCCCTGTCGGCTTCTACTACCGGACGATGATCCGCCCACGGCGCTTCTGGCCGCTGTACGAGAAGTTCCTTCGCAGCGTCGCCGGGCTCGGGAAGGTGGACGAGCACCGCGGCCGCGAGCAGCGGTACGACGTCGAGCACCGCCGCGCCGAGGTGCTCGTGATCGGCGGCGGCTCCGCGGGCCGTGAAGCCGCACGGCACCACGCCGCCGAGGGTCGACGCGTCGTCGTCGTCGAGACCGACCCGGCCCTCCTGGACGCCGGCGAGGGCTTCGAGGTCGTCAACGGGACCGCGCTCGGCGTCTTCGAAGGCGGGCTCGTCCCGGTCGACGCCGGAAACGTGCTGCTCCGGTACCGGGCGGGGCACATCGTCGTCGCCGCGGGCGCCGTCGAGCAGCCGCTGATCTTTCCGGGGAACGACCTGGTCGGGGTCGTCCTCCCCGAGGCCGTTCGCCGGCTCGTCGGCCGCTGGTCTCTGAAGCCAGGCGAACGCGCCGTGGTCGTCACCGCGGACGAGGGCGCGCTGGACACGGTCGCCCTCCTTGAGCAGGCCGGAACGCAGGTCGCCGAGGTCGTCGACCTCCGCGAGAACCGGGTGCGCCAGATCGCCGCCAAGGGTCGCGCCGGGCGCCTCGCCGCGGTCGAGCTCGACGGACGGAAGGTCAACTGCGACCTGCTGGTCATGTCCGGCGGCCGGCAGCCTGCCTACGCGCTCCTCGCACACGCGGGCGCGAGGGTCGAGTACGACCACGAGCGCGGAATCTTCGTCCCCGTCGACCTTCCCGACGGCATCGAGGTCGTCGGCGGCGCGGCCGGCGAGGTCGGGGACGCCGCCGTGCCCCCGGCCACGTTCAACGGAGCCGCCAAGAAGGGCAAGTGCTTCGTCTGCATCTGCGAGGACGTCACCGACAAGGACATGAAGCGCGCGATCGCCGAGGGCTTCGACTCGATCGAGCTGGCCAAGCGCTACACGACCGCGACCATGGGCCCGTGCCAGGGGAAGCTCTGCCACGTTCCCTCCATCCGCCTGTACGCACGCGAGAACGAGACCGACGAGGCGACCATCGGCACGACGACCGCGCGCCCGCCGTGGCAGCCGGTCGAGCTCGGGCTTCTCGCCGGGCGCGGGCACGAGCCGGCGCAGCGCACGTCCATCCACCATCGCCACAAGGAGCTGGGCGCGAAGATGATGTGGACCGGCAGCTGGCGCCGCCCGCACTCCTACGGCGATCCGGCCGGCGAGGCGAAGAACGTCCACGACTCCCTCGGGGCGATCGACGTCTCCACCCTCGGCAAGGTGCTCGTGAGCGGGCCCGACTCCGCCGCCTTCCTCGAGCGGCTCTACCCGAACCGCTTCGCCGACCTGAAACCTGGGCGCGTCCGCTACGGCGTCCTCAACTCGGACGCCGGGCGGATCATGGACGACGGGACGATCGCCCGCCTCTCCGAGGAGGACTTCTACGTGACCACGACGTCGACCGGCGCGAACGCGGTCGTCGAGTGGTTCGAGTGGTGGAACGCGATCTGGCAGCTGGACGCGGAGATCGTCAACATCACGGGCGCGCTCGCCGCGGTGAACGTCGCCGGGCCGAACGCCCGGGTGCTGATGGCGCGCCTCACCGAGCTCGACGTCTCGAACGACGCCTTCACCTATCTCGACGCCAAGCACGCGCAGGTCGCGGGCGTGCCGGCGCTCATCCTTCGCATCGGCTTCGTCGGCGAGCTCGGCTACGAGCTCCACTTCCCGAGCCCGTACGGCGAGCACGTCTGGAACACGATCCTCGAGAGCGGCGCCGACCTCGGCGTCAGGCCCTTCGGGCTGGAGCCGCAGCGGATCCTGCGCCTGGAGAAGATGCACGTCCTCATCGGGCAGGACACGGACTCGGAGTCGAACGTCCTCGAGGCCTCGATGCCGTGGATCGCCAAGCTCGACAAGGACGACTTCGTCGGCAAGTGGTCGCTCGAGAACGTGCTCGAGCGCGGCTTCCGCGAGCAGCTCGTGGGCTTCGAGACCGAGAGCGGCGTCGTCCCGCTGGAAGGCGGGCAGATCGTGATCGACGGCCGGCCCGGCGGCCGGGTGACGAGCGCCCGCTGGAGCGACCACCTCGGCAGGGCGATCGGCATGGCCTGGGTCCCGCCCGGCCTCGCCGAGGAGGACGCCCAGCTCACGATCAAGGTGAACGGCTCGGTCGAGAAGGCGCGCGTCCGCCTGCGACCGTTCTTCGACCCGGACCAGGAGCGCCTCCGGTCATGAGCGACCTCGCTCGCCTTCGGCTCCCTCTCGTGGGGGAAACCATGTTTCCCCCACGGACCCCCTTCTTTGCTGCAGTGAAGGAACCTCCCGGTTCCCTCACACACCTTCCCCAGGCTCATGGGCCGGTGGGCCCATGAGCCTCGACTTCCTCAGCCCCGATCTTGCCTCGTCCGACGCGGTGTGGAGCTCGCCGCTCGAGCGGGCGCTCGCCCACGCGCCCGCGGACGTGGAGGATCTCTCCCGGACCGGCGTCCTCGAGGCGCGCGGCGAGCTCGACGGGCTCGACGCCGGGGGCGCCGAGGTCGTCCGGCTGACGCCCGACCGTGCGCTCGTCCTCTGCCCGTTCGAGGAAGCGGGCCGCCTGCGCACACGCCTCGCCGGTGCCGGCCGGACGGTGGTCGACCTCTCCGCCGGCTGGGCCGGCCTGCAGGTGCGCGGCGAGGCGCTGCTGCGCCGCCTCACCGACCTCGACCTCGACGCGCTCCCGGCGATGGGCTCGCTGGCCCACGTGCACGCGCTGGTGATCAGGGACGAGGACGATACGTTCCGCCTCTATTTCCCGCAGGAGTACGGGCATTCCGTCACCGAGGTCGTCCTCGACGCAGCGGAAGGCCTCGCGTGAAGGACGTCTTCCGCGTCAGGCGCATGTGGCGCCCCCGGTCGGAGTTGAAGGACCGCTACGACGTCGTCATCGTCGGCGGCGGCTCGCACGGGCTCGCGACCGCCTACTACCTGGCCAAGAATCACGGCATCACCGACGTGGCCATCCTGGAGAAGAGCTACATCGGCTCGGGAGCGGCCGGCCGCAACACGACGATCATCCGCGCGAACTACCGGACGCCCGAAGGCGCGGAGTTCTACAAGGAGAGCGTCAAGCTCTACGAGGGCCTCGGCGCCGACCTCGACTTCAACCTGCTCTTCTCGCAGCAGGGCCACCTGACGCTCGCCCACTCCGACCGCGGGATCATCACCGCGAACGAGCGCGCCGAGGTGAACCAGCTCCTCGGCATCGACTCACGCGTGATCTACCCGGACGAGATCGCGAAGCTCTGCCCGGAGATGGATCTCTCCCAGGACGTGACCTGGCCGGTCCAGGCGGCGCTCTACCACCCGCCGGGCGGGATCATCCGCCACGACGCGGTCGTCTGGGGCTACGCGCGGGGCGCCGACCGGCAGGGAATCGAGATCCACCCGTACACCGAGGTGATCGGAATCGACCGCTCGAACGGGCGCGTCACCGGCGTCGAGACGACGCGCGGGCACGTCAAGACCGACATGGTCGTGAGCGCGACGGCCGGCTGGTCGACGCTCGTTGCCGACCTGGCCGACGTCCCCCTGCCGATCACCACCCACATCCTCCAGGCCTTCGTGACGGAGCCGGTGAAGCCGTTCCTCGACGTGATCATCGTCTCGTCGCAGATGCACGTCTACGTCTCGCAGACCGACCGGGGCGAGTTCCTGATCGGCGCCGAGATCGAGCCGTACACGACCTACAACGGCAAGGGGACGTTCTCGTTCCTCGAGTACTCCGCGCGCCACGTCCTCGAGCTCTTCCCCCAGCTCGAGCGGATCCGGGTGCTGCGCTCGTGGACGGGCCTCTGCGACCTCTCGCCCGACTACAGCCCCATCCTCGGGAAGACGGAGCTCGACGGCTTCCTCGTCTCCACCGGCTGGGGCACGTACGGCTTCAAGGCGGCGCCGATCGTCGGGACGACCCTCGCGGAGCTGATCGCAAGCGGGGAGACTCCCAAGCTGATCGCGCCGTTCGCGCTCGAGCGCTTCCACACCGACACCCTCGTGTCCGAGCTGGCCGCCGCGGCCGTCTCGCACTAGATCCGAAAAGGAGCCAGCCACATGGCCACGCAGATGCCGAGCAGCCTCGAGATCGCGCAGGAAGCGACCCTCCGCCCCATCGCCGAGATCGCGGAGGAGCTGGGCCTCTCGCCCGACGAGTACGACCTCTACGGCAAGTACAAGGCCAAGGTCGACCTGTCGGTCGTCGAGCGGCTGAGCGACAAGCCGGACGGGAAGCTCGTCTGCGTCACCGCGATCACGCCGACGAAGGCCGGCGAGGGCAAGACCACGACGTCGGTCTCGCTCACGCAGGGGCTCGGCCACATCGGGCGGCGCGTGGCGCTCTGCCTGCGCGAGGCCTCGCTCGGGCCGGTCTTCGGGATCAAGGGCGGCGCGGCCGGCGGCGGCTACGCGCAGGTCGTCCCCATGGAGGACCTGAACCTCCACTTCACCGGCGACATCCACGCGATCGGGGCGGCGAACAACCTGCTCGCGGCCATGCTGGAGGCGCACCTCCTGCACGGGAACAAGCTCGGGATCGACCCGCTGAGCGTCAGCTGGCGGCGCTGCGTCGACATCAACGACCGCGCGCTGCGGCAGATCACGATCGGACTGGGCGGCCGGGCGAACGGCTACCCGCGGGAGACCGGTTACGACATCACCGCGGCCTCCGAGGTGATGGCGATCCTCGCCGTGGCCCGCGACCTTCACGACCTCCGCCGGCGGCTCGGCGCGATCGCCGTCGCGTACACCTGGGAGGGCGAGCCGGTCACCGCGGAGCAGCTCCAGGCGGCGGGCGCGATGACCGTCCTCCTCAAGGACGCGATCAAGCCGAACCTCGTCCAGACGCTCGAGGGCCAGCCGGCCTTCGTCCACTGCGGCCCCTTCGCGAACATCGCGCACGGCAACAACTCACTGGTCGCAGACCTCGTCGCGCTGAAGCTGGGCGAGTACGTCGTGACCGAGAGCGGCTTCGGCTCGGACATGGGGATGGAGAAGTTCCTCGACATCGTCTGCCGGATCGGAGGGCTGCGGCCGAACGCCATCTGCCTCGTCACGACCGTGCGCGCGCTCAAGCACCACGGCGGGGATCCCGACGGCGGCCTCGACGCCGTCGAGCGCGGTGCGGAGAACCTGCGCCGCCACCTCGGGATCGTGCGGGAGTTCGGGCTGAAGCCGGTCGTCGCCGTCAACCGCTTCCCGACCGACCCCGACGAGGAGCTCGACGCGGTGCGCAAGCTCGCCCTCGACTACGGCGCGCACGCCGCCGAGCTGAACGAGGCGTTCGAGCGCGGCGGCGAGGGTGCGGCCTCGCTCGCGGAGGCGATCGTGGACGCCGCCGAGCAGCCGAACGAGTTCGACTTCATCTACCCGCTGGAGGCTCCGATCACCGAGAAGATCGAGGCGATCTGCAAGCGCGTCTACGGCGCCGACGGCGTCACGTTCATGCCGGCCGCGCAGGAGAAGGTGAAGGCGTTCACGGCGCAGGGCTACGACAAGCTGCCGGTCTGCATGGCCAAGACGCACCTCTCGCTGTCGCACGACCCGACCCTCCTGAATGCGCCGACGGGCTTCACGGTGACGGTGCGCGACATCCGCGCCTACACCGGCTCCGGCTGGCTCGTCCCCCTCCTGGGCGACATGCAGACGATGCCCGGCCTGGGCGTGAAGCCGGCGGCCTTCGACGTCGACATCGACGAGAACGGCAGGACCGTGGGGCTCTTCTAAGCGGCGCCCGTGACGCCGCCGGCTGGATCGAGGAGAATCGCGGCCGTGGCGTTCACGGACGTGCCCTTCGAGGAGCTGCTCGACACGATCGCCGCCGAGACCCCGGCGCCGGGCGGAGGGTCCGTTGCCGCCTTCGTGACGGAGATGGCGGCGTCGCTCGCGGCCATGGCGGCACGCTTCGCTCACGGCTGGGAGGGGGCCTCGGGCGCCGTCGCCCAGGCCGAGACGCTGCGCCACCGGGCCGCACCGCTCGCGGTCGAGGACGCAGTCGCGTACGAGAACGTGCTCACCGCGCTGCGGATGCCGCAGGAGCTGGAGGCCGAGGTGCGCGACACGCTGATCGGGGAGACGCTCTCGCGCGCAGCCGACATCCCGCTCCAGATCGCCGAGACCGCCGCCGACGTGGCCGAGCTGGCCGCCGAGATCGCCGTCTCGGGGAACCCGAACCTGCGCGGCGACGCCGCCGCCGCCGCCGTCCTCTCCTCCTCGGCCGCGCGGGTCGCCGCCAACCTCGTCGAGATCAACCTCGCCACCATGGAGGGCGACGCGCGCGTGGAGCGAGCCCGCGCCGTCGTTCGCAGCGCCGAGCAGGCCGCGCGCCGCGCGCTCGGCGACGCCGAGTGAGCGCTGCGGTCATCGACGGGGGCCTGCTCGCGGAGGAGCTCCGCGTCGACGTCGAGCAGCACGTCCGCGAGCTCGCCGCCGCCGGGGTCCAGCCGGGGCTCGCCACCGTCCTCGTCGGCGAGGACTACGCCGCGCAGGCCTACGAGCGGCGCGTGCGCAGGCTGGCCGAGGAGGTCGGCTGCCGCTACACCTCCGAGCTGCTCGCGCCGGACGTCGAGGAGGCCGACGCGCTGGCGCTCGTCGGCAAGCTGAACGCCGACCCGCGCATCTCCGGGATCCTGATCCTCCGCCCGCTGCCCGCGCAGGTGCGCGAGGAGGACCTCTACCGCCAGCTCGATCCGCTCAAGGACGTCGAGGCCGTCCATCCGGAGAACGCCGGGCTCCTCGCGCTCGGTGAGCCGCGCTACACGCCCTCGACGCCGGCCAGCGTCTTCTACCTCCTCGACCGCTACGTCGAGGAGAGCGGGCGCGACCCGGCCACCTTCTACAACGGCCTCGACCTCGTGCTGGTCGGGCGCTCGAACAACGTCGGCAAGCCCGCGCTCTGGCTCGGCCTCGCCCGCGGCGCGACCGTGGTCTCCTGCCACCACTTCACCGCGCAGGCGGGCCGCCTCGAGGAGCACACGCGGCAGGCGGACATCCTCGTCGTCGCCGCAGGCGTCGCCGGGTTCATCACCGGCGAGATGGTCAAGGAGGGCGTCATCGCGGTCGACGTCGGCATCAACCCGGTGCGGGACGAGGAGACCGGCAAGGTGCGCCTGGTCGGAGACCTCGACTTCGAGAGCGTGGCCGAGAGGGCCGAGGCCGTGACACCGGTGCCCGGCGGCGTCGGCCCGATCACGGACGTCTGGCTCCTGCGCAACACGGCCGAGGCGGCGCGCATCCAGGCCGGCCGGCGCGGCGCACGCTAGCGGGAGGGATTGGCGGAACGTCGCTCGTCGTCGGGGTGCGATGGTCGTTCCGAGGCAAGGACGCAGGGAGTGCTCGTAGCCGGAGGCTACGGGCACGACTGAGGACGCAGTCCTCGGGGCGAGCAGCGCGGCCCGGGGGCACAGCGCACGTTTCGCCAAGCGCTCCTACTAACGCTTCTTCTCGCCGACCAGCAGCTTCCGGAGCTCCGGCTCGCCGCCCGGCTCGAGGATGGCGAGCACCTGGTCGCCGGGCCGCAGCTCGGTGGAGCCGACGGCGATCTCCGCATTGCCTTCTCGCATGACCGAGATCAGGCGCGCCGTCTCGGGCAGACGGAGCTGATCGACCCGCTTGCCCGCCGCCGCGCAGTTGTGGCCGACCTCCACCTCGACGATCTCGAGGTTCTCTTGCGAGAGGTTGACAAGGTGCACGAGCTCGTGCTGCGGCATCTCGTGCTGGACGAGCGCCATCACCATCTCCGTGGCCGAGACCGTCGGGGCCACCCCCAGGAGATCGAAGTGCACCTGGTTGTGCGGGTCGTTGACCCGGGCGACGACCTTGGACACACCGTAGAGCTCCTTGGCGAGCTGGCAGATGATGATGTTGTCCTCGTCGTCGCCGGTGACGGCGACGACGATGTCCGCCGGGCGCCTGATTCCGGCGCCCTCGAGCACCGTGAGCTCGGTCGCGTCGCCGTACCGGGCCCGGTGGCCGAACTCCTCGTCGAGGAGGAAGTAGCGGTCCCGCCGCTGCTCGAGGACGACGATCTCATGGCCGAGCTCGAGCAGGGTGCGCGTGACGTTCTTGCCGACCTGACCGCCTCCGACGACGATGATGAAGCTCAAGGCGCCTCTCCGTCGAGCGCCAGCGCGAGGAATGCCTCGACCGCAATCGTCGTCGGCGAGATGACGTCGAAGCCGCGATTCGAGTAGAACGCGGCGCGAGCCGGGTCGTGCACTCGGACGGCCACCTTCGGCACGTCGTAGCGCAGCTTCGCAACCTGCGCGACCACGATGTTCGTGTTGTCCCCGTCGGTCGCCACGACGACGAGGTCGGCGGAATCGATCCCCGCCGCCTCGAGGAGCGCGAGGTCCATGGCGTGGCCGACGTGAAACGCTCCCGGCCATTTCTCTCCGAGCCGCTCGAGCGCCTCCTCCGACTCATCCACGACCGCAATCTCCCACCCGGCCCCGTGGAGGCGCTTCGCGAGCGCCGACCCCACCCGTCCACACCCGACCACCAGTGCTTTCATTCCTCCACTGTAATCAGGTCTTCCTCCTCGAGGACGCCCTGCGGGTAGGCGATGACCATGACGTCGCAGGGGGCCTTGCGGAGGACGTAGTCGACCGTCGGGCTGAAGAAGAGCGACTGGCGACGCCAGCGCGGCGCCGAGCCCATGAGGACGACGTCCGTCGATTCCTCCGCCGCCGCCTCGACGATCGCCTCCCCCAGCGCACGCGCACGCACGACCCGGGCCCGCAGCTCGACGCCGTGCTCGCCCGCCAGCTCCTTCGCCTCGGCGAGCGAGGCGTCGGCGAGCTCCTCCGCCTCCGGAAGCGGTGCGTCGAGGGGCTGGTCGAGCGGAACGCGCAGGACATGGAGCACGGAGATGCTGCCGTGTCGCTCCTCGGCGAGCTTGATCGCGGTGGCCAGCACCTCCTCGCCGATCAGCCCGAGCTTCAGAGGAACGAGCACCCGCTCGTACTCGCCCTGGGAGTGCGGTACGAGATCGGGGTCGGCGGGGGTCACCTGCCCCAGCACGGGCTCGCGCCCGGCGAGACGGACGGCGACGAAGACGACGACGCCGAGCACGACCCACAGAGGCCCGACATCGCGCGCCGCGTCGTGCGTCGCCAGCGAGAGGATCCAGAGGGTGAGGGTGAGCGGGGCGCCGACGAGCGCCGGGAGCGGGACCTGGACACCTCGGACGGTCACGTTCCACGGCGCCCGGTACGGCCGCTTGAGGCCGGGCTCCGAGAAGCGGAGGCGAATGACGGCGACCTGCGCGGCGGTGAGGGCGAGGAGGATCCCGAAGCTGTAGAGGCTCCCGAGGAAGCGCACGTCCCGATCGGAGGCGTCCACGAAGACGAGGAGCGCCGCCGCGAGACCGGCGGTGCTGAGGATCGCGGTCGGAGCGAGCAGCGTCCTCCTGTTCAGGCGGGCGAAGGCGTGCGGGAGCATGTCGTGCCGCCCGAGCGCGTACGCGAGGCGGCTGGACCCGGAGATCGAGGTGGTGATGGCCGCGACGAGGACGACGGCCGCGCCGAGCCCGACGAAGACGCGCAGGGCGTCGACCGCCCAGGCCGGAAGCGCGCCCTCGAGTGCGTCCACGATGGCGATCAGCGGAGCCTGGAGCTCGACCGGAACATCCGCCACGGACACCGACACGAGGCCGATCGCCGTCGTGACGAGCACGACCAGGCCGATCCCCGCGAAGAGGCTTCGCGGCAGCGTCTTCCCCGGCTCGCGCGCCTCGGCGGCGAGGTTCGCGACCGTCTCGAGGCCTGTGTACGCGAGCGTGGCCAGAGCGAGCGCGAACGCGAGGTCGCCCCAGGGCGGCGACTCCCCGAGCTGGACGTCGCCCAGGTCGCTGGGCGAGAAGACGAACGCGAGGCCGAGGACGACCAGAAGGACGTGGGTGACGAGCGCGAGGGCCGCGACCGCAATCGCGATGCGGTAGAGCTCGGCCCTCCGCACGAGCCGGAACAGGGCCACGCCGAGGATGACGCAGACACCGATCACGCCGTCCCACGGCTTCTCGGTCATAGCCTCCCAGCCGACCGCGGCGCCCACGTAGTGGGGGACGAAGAGCCCGGCGATCGCGATGACGATGAGGTAGTCGAGGAAGAGGACCCAACCGGTCAGGAACCCGATCGGGTCGTTGAAGGCCCGCGCGACGAAGAGCGCCGCCCCTCCCGTCTCCGGAAGCGCCGAGCTCGCCTCCGCGTAGGAGAAGGTGACAAGGAGGACGACGAGCCCGACGCCGAGCAGCACCCAGGGAGTCAGCCCGGCGGCGTAGAGGGCGACGATCCCGAGCGCGAAGTAGATGGAGGAGCCGATCTCCGAGTAGGCGACGGAGGCGATCGGCGTCGTGCCGAGCACGCGGGCGAGACCTGGGATCTTGCGCGCCATCAGCGTCTCCTCAGGACGAGCGCGAGGCGGAGCCCACCGGCGGCGAGGAAGAGGGCGCCGAGAAGGAAGCCCAGCGCGCCGCCGACGAGCGCCGTCTCGACGATGAGGACAACGCCGAGCAGCGCGGCCAACGCCGAGAGCACGACGGTTGCGGGAGCCCGCAGGCGCTGCATCACGCCGCGCTCCGGCCGGCCACGAGCAGAACGCGGGAGGGGCTCGCCCGGAGGATGTAGTCGACCGTGTCGCTGAGCACGGGTCGACCGCGCCTGGTGGTTCGGCGCGGCGCGCCCACGACCACGAGCTCGGCATTCCGTCCCCGCGCCTCCTCGACGATCGCCGGGCCAACGCGCCGGGCCCGCAAGAGCCGGGGAACGGCGCGCACGCCGTAGCTCTCCACCAGCGCCCGCGCCTCGTCGAGCAGCGCGTCCGCCTCGTCCTCCTCGTCTGGGAGCTCGGCGTCGAGCGGCAGCTCGAGCGGAATCTCGAGCACGCGGACCACGGCGATCCTCGCTCCCCGCTCGTCCGCAAGCCGGGCCGCCGCGACCAGCGCTTCCTCCGACTCGGCGCTTCGCGAGACCGGCACGACGATCGTGCGGTACTCGATCTCCAGCCCGGGACCGAGCACGATCTGCGGGGCGTGGACCGTGCGCGCCATCGGCTCGTGGACGAATCGGCGCCGGTAGACGGCGTAGGCGACGAAGCCGAAGACGAGCCAGCCGATGCCGGCCCACCGCGTGACGGGCTCCTGCACGACGATCACCAGCCAGGCGATCAACGTCCCGATCCCGCCGAGGATGGCGAACAACGGCCAGTCAACGCCGCGCGCGCGGAGGTTCGGCCGCGCGCGGTAGGCGATCTCCTCGTCCCGGAAGCGGTAGCGGATGGAGACGATGGACGCGTGCGCGACGGTGAACGACAGCGTCGCGCCGAACGAGTACATCGTCCCCAGGAAGTCCGTCTGGCCGGGGAGGATGACGAGGAGCGGGATCGCCCCGGCGAAGACGACGAGGGCGAGCCAAGGGGTGCGGAATCGTGGATGCAGGCGGCGGAAGACCGCAGGCAGCTGCCTGTAGCTCGCCATGGCGTAGGTGATTCTCGAGGCCCCGATGACGCCGGCGTTCGTGGCGATGAAGAGGATCGTCGCCGCGAGCACGCCCACGTAGATCTCGAGCGCGTCCAGCAGCCCGCCGGAGAGGCCGAGGTTCTTGACGACTCCCAGGACGGGGTCGTTCGTGAAGCCGCCCTCCTCGGGCGGCAGGCCGAGCTGGGTCACCCACTCGCCGTCGGCCTGCTGGTAGACGGGGAGCGCCGAGAGGGCGACGAACGGCAGCGTGAAGAAGATGGCGAAGACCGCAGCCGCGATCAGCTTGTACGCATTGGGGACGTTGCGAGGCGGGTCGCGCACCTCCTCGGCCAGGTTGGAGACGGTCTCCACGCCCGTGTAGGCCAACATCGCCACCGGGATGGCGATGGCGAAGTCCCGCCACGTCGGCGCGACCCCCCAGCGGATGTTGCTCTTGAGGATCTCCGGGCTGAAGACGAGCACGAAGCCGAGGACGACCAGGAGGGCCTGCGTGGCGAAGTCGATGACCGCCAGGACGATGTTGAGGCGCGCCGCTTCCTGGACGCCGACGATGTTGAGGGCGACGAGCACGACGACGACGATCGCGCCGCCGACGATGTCCCACGGGTTCTCCCGTAGCGGCTCCCAGAAGACGGAGAGATAGTGCGGCACGAAGAAGGCCGAGATCGCCACCGTGACGACGTAGACGAGCATCTGCGACCACGCAGCCGCGAAGCTGACAAGCTCGTTGAAGCCGTGGCGGGCGAAGCTCGACGAGCCCCCGGCCTCGGGATAGCGGACGGTTCCCTCGGCGTACGTGGCCGCGGTGGCGGCGAAGATGATCCCCGCGACGACGAAGACGAGCGGCGTGAGGCCGAGCGCGAACGCAGCGGTGACGCCGAGCGCGTAGTAGATGGAGGAGCCGACGTTGCCGTAGGCCGTGGCGAAGAGCGCGGGCGTGCCGAGCACTCGCTCGAGGCCGTGGGTGCGGCGGCGACGGCGCGGCGGCACGCCGGAAGGCTACTCAGACCCTAGGAGGGATGAGCCGCGCTGGGACCTCGGCGAGGCCGGATCAGGCCTGCGAGTACCCGGTCTGGGGAAACGCGGAGGTGTCGACCCCACCCGGATTGTTGGCCCGCAAGCGGGCCTCCCAGTCGGAGTCCTGCTCCTTACAGGTCGGGCACGCACGCAGCACATAGGTGCTCGTCACCTCCAGGTGACCCCAGTACCCGCGTGAGAGGAGACCGTCCGCCTGCTGTCGGCCGCACAGGCCGCAGACAAGATAGAGACGCGCCATCGACTCGTTATATCACCGGGTGCAGCGAAACGCTCCTACCAGGGTCCGATGAACTCGCCGCTCGGGTGGGCGTACAGGATGATGACGACGATCACGATGCAGGCAAGCGAGATCAGGAGCAAGGCCGGCGTCAGCCAGCGGACGGGAGACTGCTCGGGTGGAAACTCGATCTGCTTCTCGCGGGCCATCGTGCCTCCTTTCTACGGGCCTGGGTCGGTCGAGGGCCCGGCCAGCGGGGGCTCGGCGAAACCGGGACCCGGCGCCGTGGGGGAAGCGGGAGGCAGGCCCGCCGCGCCGCGCAGAAGCGCGGCCTGCGCGCTCAGCTTCACGTTCTCCAGCCAGACCCAGTAGACGAGCGCAGCGATCATGAAGATGATCCCGAGGACGGTGAGCACGTACGTGCCGGTGGAGTTCTCCGGGCCGAACGTCCAGAACGTCGTGGTGACGTCGTCCCAGGTGTCGTAGGGGAAGCTGTCGATCACGACGAGCTCCTTTCCGCGGGAGCGCCCGCTCTATGCCCGTTCGTTCGTTCCGCGTACTCCTCGAGCAGGATCGGGCCCGCCTCGACCTCCTGGCCGTTCGGGAGGACGAGGACCTCGGGCACGCGCTCGAACTCGGGGAAGAAGTCCTGCTGGAACTCCGCCATGTCGAGGCCTTCGAGCTCGACCTCCGGCGGGACGCGGAGCAGGTTTGTCTTCTTGAGGACCCAGCTGACGATGTAGCCGGGCAGGAAGGCGAGCGGGAAGAAGGCGAGTATGCCCATGAGCTGCCCGCCGAACGAGGTGGGGATGTTGTTCACGCCGGTCGGGTAGCCGCCGGCGAAGATGCCGACGAGGAAGACGCCGTAGAAGCCGCAGAACCCGTGAACGGCCACCGCCCCTACCGCGTCGTCCACGCGCCACCCCTTCTCGATGTAACCGCCGACCCACACGGCCAGCATGCCTCCCGTCGCGGAGAGCAGGTAGGCGAGCGACGGGTGGTACACGTCGGCGCCGGCGGAGACCGAGATCACGCCGGCGAGACCGCCGGAGAGCGTCCAGAAGGGATCGCCCCTGCTGGCGATCCAGCCGCCGGTGAAGCCGCCCGCGAAGCCGAAGGTGATCACCATCGCGATCGTGCCCAGGGTCGTCGGCGAGAGGTAGATGTTGAGCCAACCCGGGAAGACGGTCGACTGGATGAAGAGACAGGCGGCGTAGAAACCGTAGAAGCCGGTGAAGATCAGCATCAGGCCCATGAGGGTCATGTGCGTGTTGTGAGGTCTGAAGGTTCTCGCCAGCCCTTCACGGTCGAACTTCCCTATGCGCGGCCCTAGGTTCAGGAGCACTCCGAGCGTGAATGCACCGGCGACGCCGTGGACGACGAGCGAGGCGATCGAGTCGTGGAAGCCGTAGTCGGTCGTGAGCCAGCCGCCCGCGCTCCAGCCCCAGGCCGCGTCCATGATCCAGACGCCCGAGCCGAGGACGACCGCGAGAATGAGGTAGGCGGACAGGCGGACGCGCTCGATGAGCGCGCCCGACATGATCGAGGCGGTCGTCCACGAGAAGAGCAGGAAGGCGAGGAAGAAGACGAGGCTCAGATGGCCGGTGAGACTTGACTCGAGGTTGCCGCCCATACCGGCGCTCCACGGCGCTGTGAGGCCGCAGAACCCCGGAAACTCGGCCGGGCCCGCATGTCCCTCGGCCGGGCCGCCGTGCTCGAAGCAGCCGTAGATGTACCAACCGAAGTAGTAGAAGCTCGGTGTGACCACGGCGATGGTGAGGATGTTCTTCATCGCCGTCGACATGATGTTCTTGCGCCGCGCGACCCCCGCTTCGTACGCCATGAAGCCGACGTGGATCAGCCACATGATCACGACCGTGAAGAAGTAGAAGACTTCCAGCAGGACAAGGCTGTCGAGGTCCACCTTGGCGTTGACTTCTTCCAGGGTTGGAGCCTGCGCCAGAAGCGACGAGAGAACAGACGCCAGCGACGATGTCATCAGGAAGTCCTCCTCGGGATGACGCCAGCTAAAGCACCGCTACACACCTGAGCCAGGCGAGCGTACGAAACCCGCCGGACGTGTCCCAGGTGCACTCAACCCACCTTTTCCACGCTTCGAGTGTTCGAAGCTCACACAGGCCGCGCTAGCACGGCTCGGTCTGCGTCTCCCCTGTCCCTGCGTCCACGAGGACGGTCGCGCACTCCACTCTGACGCCGGCGGCGTTCTCCGTCGAGAGGGACACAGCCCAGTACAGTCGCGCGTCCAGTCCGCGCTGGACGCCGCGCACGAGCACCTTGTCGGGCTCGAAGTCGACTTGCTCCCTCGCGATCGCCTCTGCCTCTTCGAAGCTGATCTCGTCCTCATGCGACGCACAGGTCTTCAGCGCGACGAACGCGAGGAGGAACACCACAAGCAGCATTGCCAGCCGCCCGAGCGGGCGGTCCCTGAACGGCCTAGGCTCGGGCTTGGGAGTGGCGTCGGTAGACAGCGTAGCCCCGAAGGATGAGATAGCCGACGAAGTGGGTCAGGAAGACGAACGAGAGCCACCACCCCCACCACTTCCAATGCGCCGGGGGCTTGAACTCGCGCAACTCGATGACGGTCAGGTAGAGCGCGATCGCGAGCGTCAGGAGGAACATGGTCTGCGGGAAACCGGCCGGCGCGAAGACGACGAGGAGCATCTGGAGATCGTTCCCGACGGCGCGGCTCGGCGCAACTGTCATCGGCACAGAGGAGAATCCCGCCGGTGTCCGCACGCGACGTCATCGAGACCCTCACGCTCCTCCTCGCGGCGGGCCTCGTCTCCGAGCTCGTGGCCGGCGTGCTCCGGGTTCCGCGCATGGTCGTGCTCGTCGCCGCCGGCGCCCTCCTCGGGCCCGACGTCGCGGGCCGAATCGACCTTCCGCTCGACTCGGTCGCCGTTCAGATCCTGCTGACGCTCGGCGTCTCGATGATCCTCTTCTACGGCGGCCTGGGGCTCTCGTTCAAGGTTCTCCGGCCGGTCGCAGTCGGCCTCGGGCTGCTCGCCGTGCCGGGGGTCGTCATCACCGCGGTCGTCACCGGCTCGGTGGCGGCACTCGCCTTCGACCTCCCGTTCGAAGCGGGACTGCTCGTGGGGGCCGTGCTCGCCCCGACCGACCCGGCCATCCTCATCCCGCTCTTCGAACGCGTGCGCGTGCGGCCGAAGTTGGTGCAGACCGTGGTCGCGGAGTCGGCTCTGAACGATCCCACCGGGGCCGTCCTCGCGCTGGCGATCGCCACGTTCGTCCTCGGCGACGGCGGCAGGCTCACCGACCCCTTCGTGGACTTCCTGGTCGACATCGCGCTCTCGACGGTCCTCGGCATCGTCTTCGGCGTCGTGCTCGCGCTCGTCATTTCGAACCGGCGGGTCGGCGTCTGGCGAGAGTCGCCGGCCGTCGCGGTGCTGCTCATCATCACCGCGGGCTACTTCACGATCGACTTCGCCGGCGGGAGCGGTTACCTCGGAGCGTTCTTCGCGGGGCTGATCGTCGCGAACATGGACGAGCTCGGCCTCGGGATGCATACGAGCCACGAGCTCGAGATGCGCTCCTTCGTCGCGATCGTCGCCGACGTGATGGTCATGTTCGTCTTCATCACGCTCGGCGCCAACCTCCCGTTCGGGGACGTCGCCGACAACGCCGTGCCCGCCCTCGTGACGGTGGCCGGGCTCATCCTCCTCGCGCGGCCGTTGACCGTGGTCGCGTGCCTCGTCGCGGACCGGCGCGGGCGCTGGGAGCCGCCCGAGCTCGCGTTCGTGGCCTGGACGCGGGAGACGGGGGTCGTGCCGGCGGCGCTCGCCGGCGTCCTGATCGCCGAGGGCATTCCCTACTCGACCGAGATTCTCAGCTGCGTGGCAATGGCGATCATCGTCACGCTGCTCGTCCAGTCGACGACGAAGGCGTGGCTCGCCCGGCGGCTTGGCCTCGTCGAATAGGGCGCCGGCCTACGACCAGGGGTAGGGCGAGTGCGAGACCGGGTGCAGGTCGCCCGTCGCGAAGCGCTCGAAGCGGAACGGATACAGGAGGCCCGAGTGGTCGCCGAGGAGCACCTTCGCCACCTCGCGGCCGACTCCGATCATCTTGTAGCCGTGGTTCGAGTCGAGGATCGCGTACGTGTTCGGGCGCATGTAGTCGAAGACCGGGAAGTTGTCGGCGGTAAAGGCTCCGACGCCGCCCGATCGCGCGACCTTGTACAGCGGCCGGCAGCCTTCGAAGCGGCTCATCGCGTGGGAGAGCGCGGCGCACCACATGTCGGCGAAGCGGGGGTCGACGTCCGTCGTCGAGGGGTAAGGGTCGAGCTCGACGTCGCCGTCGACCACGAGCGGCGAGGCGCCGCCCTGGACGCCGTGGCGGTCCCGCTTGTAGTAGATGCCCCAGAGCTCGTCGGTGACGAGCTCGCCGTCGTCGGCGTAGAGCGGCGCGTCCGTGTCCAGGTGGATGACGGGCGGGGCGCCGCCCTCGGCCGTGTCGAACATCTGCGGGTCGACGGTGATCTCCCCCTCCTGGAGGTTCCAGTACGTCCACATCGGCCGGTCGTGGATGACCTCGCCGGACGGCGTGCGCACGTCGATCGTCGCGGGGAGCTCGAGCATCGACCAGAAGCGCTTCGCCCACGGGCCCGGCGCGACGACGAGCTGCTCGCCGACCTGGATGCGTCCCCGGCTCGTCTCGACGGCGCGGACGGTGCCGTCGCCCTCGAGCTCGAGGGCCCGCACCTCGACGCCAGTCACGATCTCGACGCCCTCCTCCGCGCACTTGCCGGCGAGGCCCAGCACGGACTCGCGATTGAAGGCGAAGCCGCCCTGGTGCTCGTGCAGGAGCGCGGTCACGCCCTGCGCGCGCCAGTCCGGGAAGAGCTGCTTCATATAGGCGTCCACCTCGGACTCGCCCGTCACGAAGGTCGAGCGGTAGCCGATCTTCTCCTGCCGCTCGAACGTGGCCGCGAGGTCGGACTCCTGAGCGGCCGGGCCGAGAGCCATGTACCCGACCGGGTTGTAGGCGTACGCAGCCGGGTCTGACTCCCACACCTCGACGCAGGCCTGCATGAGCTCGCTCATCGCCGGCTGGAAGTAGTTGTTGCGGACGACGCCGCAGGCGATGCCGGAGGCGCCCGCGCCCGGGTCGGACTTCTCCAGGACGACGACGTCGGCTCCCGAGCCGGCGCCGCGCGTGCGCAGCTCCTTGGCGAGGTGGTAGGCGGTGGAGAGACCGTGGATCCCGGCTCCGACGATCACGAAGCGAGGCGAGGCGGGCAGGTCGGACATGGTTCGTTGCCTCCTGGGCAATAGCGTTTCAAAACTGACATACTGACGGTACCATGGCCCGGACTGGAAGGCCAGCGACGAGGCGCGTTGCCGCGGTCGAGCGGGCGGCCGCCGTGCTCGGCGCGCTCGCGGAGGGAGGCGAGCTCGGGACGAACGAGCTGGCGCGGCGCACCGGCCTCCACCCCAGCTCGGTCTCGCGCCTCCTCGCCACGCTCGTCGACGCGAGGCTCGTCGAGCACGTCGCGGAGACAGGGCGCTACCGGCTCGGGCTGCGTCTCATCGAGCTCGGGAACGCGGTGCTCGCCCGCCTCGACCTGCGCGAGGTCGCGCGCCCGCACCTGCGGGCGCTGATGGAGGCGACCGGCGAGACGGCGACGCTCTCGGCGCCCGGCGACCCCGACGCGATCACCGTCGACTTCGTGCAGAGCGCGTCCTCCGTGCAGAGCGTGGCGCGCGTCGGACGGCCGAGTGTCGCGCACGCAACCGCCACCGGCAAGGTCGCCCTCGCCTTCGGCGACGTCGAGCTCCCGCCCGGTCCACTGCACGCGTTCAGCGGGCGAACGATCGTCGACCGCGACGAGCTGGCCCGCGAGGTCCGGCGCGTCCGCGAGCAGGGCTGGGCGCAGGCGGCCGGCGAGCGCGAGGACGACCTCAACGCCGTCGCGGCACCGGTGCGGGGGAGCCGGGGCGAGCTCACGGCCGTCCTCGGGGTCCAGGGGCCCGCGTCCCGCTTCGGCGAAGAGCCCATGGCGCTCGCGCTCGAGCCGCTGCTCGCACGTGCAGCGGCAGTCTCCGACGCTTTAGGCTGGCACCCAACGGCGAAGGAGGGATCGTGAGCACCGAAGCAGGGATCATCCGCACGGCCTTCGACGGCGTCCAGCGCGCGCTCGGCGCCGAGTTCATGGACTGGGAGGGCTGGTACTGGCCCGCCGACTTCGGCGACGCGGTCGCCGAGCATCGCACCGTCCGCCAGGACGTCGGGGTCTGGGACGAATCGCCGCTCCGCAAGTGGGACTTCTCCGGGCCGGACGCGCTCGCGGCCGCCGACCGGATCTTCACCAATGACATGCTCGGGCTCGAGATCGGCCAGATCCGCTACGCGCCTTTCACCGACGAGAACGGGAAGATGGTCGGCGACGGCACGGTCTTCAAGTTCACCGACTCGAGCGCCTGGGTGATCACGGCCCTCGACTCCGACCTCGAGCACATGCGCGCGGTCGTGTCCGGGCTGGACGTCTCCATCGAGCCGATCACGGAGAAGCTCCCGCACGTCCAGCTGCAGGGCCCGCGCTCCCGCGAGCTTCTCGCCGGCCTCGTCGACGAGGAGGTCGAGCGCCTCGGCTACTTCCGCTTCCTCCCCCATCAGGTGCACGTCGGCCGCGTCCCCGCCTGGGTGTCGCGTACCGGCTACTCCGGCGAGCTCGGGTACGAGATCTTCACGGAGCCGGACTACGCCGAAGAGCTGTGGGGCGTGCTCACCGAGGCGGGCGCGAAGCCGTACGGCCTTTCCGCAGTCGAGACCCTCCGCATCGAGTCGGGGCTGATCTTCATCGGCTACGACTACTTCCAGCACGAGACGAACCCGTTCGACATGTCGCTGGACAAGGTGATCCGCCTCGACACGGGCGACTTCCACGGCAAGGCGGCGCTCGAGCAGACGGCGAAGAGCCCGCCGCGGCGCCTGGTCACGCTGTCGGTCGACGGCTCCGAAGTGCCGGAATACGGCGCGGCGGTGACGAAGGACGGCGAGCCGGCGGGCACGCTCACGAGCCCGGCGGAGAGCCCGACGCTCGGCAGGGTGATCGGCATGGCCGTCCTCGACTCCCGCGTCGCCTCGAAGGGCGAGACCGTGGACGTGGCCCTCGGCGACGCCACGGTTTCCGCCACCGTGGACGACTTCCCCGTCTACGACCCGCAGAAGACCAGGCCCCGAAGCTAGTGCTTGCTGTTGACTCGCGGGGCGGGCGGCCTTAGAACTCCGCCATGCGCTGCGCAGGCAAGGCGGGAGTCGTCACCGGAACCTCCCGCGGGCTCGGCCGCGAGACTCTCCTCGCGCTCTGCCGCGAGGGGGCGAGCGTCGTCGGGGTCGCGCGCGACGCAGACGCCGGCCGCGCCGGCGTGGAGGAGGCGAATGCCGCAGGCGGCCGCGCCGTCTTCCAGCAGGGGGACGTGAGGCGCGAGGAAGACGTCGCCGCGGCGATCGAGCGCTGCAAGGCCGAGTTCGGCTCGCTGGACTTCCTGGTCAACAACGCCGGCATCCTCGGCGAGGGCCGGCTGCACGAGACGACGAACGAGGAGTGGGACGACCTCGTCGCAACGCACCTGACGGGGACGTTCTGGGGCTGCAAGCACGCGCTCAACGCCATGCGCGAGAGCGGCAAGGGCGGCTCCATCGTCAACATCGGGTCGATCCTCTCCTTCACGGGCGACGGCTACTTGGCCGCCTACACCGCCATGAAGTCGGGGATCCTCGGCCTCACGAAGGCGATCGCGATCGACTACGTCCTCGACGACATCCGCTGCAACTGCGTCTGCCCCGGCGACATGGAGACCCCGATGATCCAGCAGTACTTCGACGGGACGGAGGACGCCGTCGCGGCGCGCGCCGAGATGGAAGCGGCCTATCCGGGGAAGCGGATCGCCGAGCCGGCGGAGGTCGCCGCCGCGGTCGTCTTCCTCGTCAGCGACGAGTCCTCCTTCGTCAACGGCACGCCGATCCTCGTGGACGGCGGGCTGACGGCGAAGACCTACTGAGCAGGGCTAGTCCGAGACCCAGACGAGGCAGGCCGCGCGCTCGGTGATCTTCTTCACGGCTCTGCGATAGGCGCGCGGCTTCAGCAGCTTCCGGTCGGGGCCGAAGACCAGCAGGCCCGTACCGCGCTCCGCTACGAGCTCGAGGAGCGCGGCGACCGGATGCGGGCTGCCGACTCGCAGCCGCTCCACCCGCACACCCAGGGCGTGCGCGAGCTCGGCGGGAGCGCGGAGCCGGTCGGCGTCCTCGGGGGGCGAGTCGAGCACGCCGTAGCCGAGAAACGCGCTCATGGGGGCGAGCGGGATCTCTACGATCGTCGCGACGATCAACGGCTGGCCGGACTCGACAGCCGAGTCGACCGCGAACGCCGCCGCGTCGTCCTCGAACGGGACCTCGAGCGTGGCGAGCATCACCGGGCGGACACCGCCGGGCGCGCCGGGCGCGTCTGCACGGGATCGCTGTCGCTCGGCGATCGTCATGGTTACTCCGGATGGAGCTCCCAGCGTGGGGCGTCCCTGGCCGTGCGGCGGACCTTCCGCCGCCAGAAGGGGAGATAGATGAAGAGCCAGGCCGCGACCACGGCCGGCATCACGATGATCAGGCCCGGGTTGACGAAGACGATCAGCGGCACGAGGACCGCCGCCGCCACGGCGGCGAAGCCGATCACCTCCAGCCTGAAGCGCCTGATGCTTCGGAGCAGGCCCTCGTACTCGTCCGCGGGGATCTGCTGCGTGTTCCAGCGGCGACCGCAGCTCTCGCAGTGCCAGCGCTCCCCGTAGGGGACGGCGCGCGTCTCGCCGCACTCACAGGTGATCGTGATCGGCGGCTGCTTCATCTCGGACGATTGTACGACCGGATCGCCGTTGACACGCTGACAGCGATTGAAACCATCCGCCTGCACTGGTACGGTCGGCCGTCGCCTGGACGAGAGAGGCGCTCGCAACAAGGAGGTTTCTGTGGCGCAAGCAGTCGTCGAAGAACGACACCTCGTCAAGACCCTTCGCTGGTACGACGGGTTCGTAATCGCTCTGGCGAATCCCGGTTTCCTGCTCGGCTCGCTCGGCTACTCGGTCGGCGACCTGGGCGGTTGGGGAGCGGTGCTGCTCTGGTCGTTCACGGCCGCGATGATCGTCCCCGTGATGGTGCTCTACTCGGAGCTCGCCGCGATGTTCCCGGACAAGTCCGGCGGGTTCCCGCTCTACGCAAACGAGGGGTGGCGCAGGTACACCACCCTGGTCGGCCCGATTGCGACGTTCGGTTACTGGATCGGCTGGTCGGTCGTGCTCTCCTTCCTCGGCCTCTTCTGCGGCCAGATCGCCCAGGCCGCGTGGTGGCCCGACGAGCCGTTCGGCACCCAGCCGTTCGGCGGCGCCGAAGGCGAGGGCTACTTCACCACCGGCGGCGTCGACATCGGCCTTCCACACCTGATCGCCATCGGCCTGATCCTCTGCGTCTGGCTCTTCAACGTGTTCGGCACCCGCGTCGGAGTGACGTTCAACTACCTCGCCGGGATCCTGCTCATGATCCCGCTCTTCTGCTTCATGGTCCTGCCGTTCCTGAACGGCGACTTCAACGCGGACAACCTCACCTACAAGCTCAACGACTCGGGCCTCGCGTGGGGGGGTTGGCAGCTCGCCCTTGTGTGGATCTGGCTGATGATCTGGTCGGCCGGGGGCGTGGACACGTGTGCCACGTTCGCGCCCGAGTACAAGGACACGGTGCGCGACACGAGGAAAGCCCTCCTGTCCGCAGCGATCTTCTCGCTCATCGTCTACACGTTCCTGCCTCTCGGCCTGGTCGGCGGCGTCGGCGAGGAGACGGTGGCCCTCTACGACTACGTCGGCGCCCTGAATCAGCTCGTCGGCACGACCGCCACCAACTTCTTCGTCGTGGTGATCATCGCGAGCTTCGTCATCTCCATGAACACGGCGACGGCCGACGGCGGCCGGGCCCTGTACGGGATCTCCCGTGACGGGCTGACGATCAAGCAGCTCGGCCACCTCAACCGCTTCAAGGTGCCGGGGTTCGCGATGACCCTGGACATGCTGATCAACATCCTCTTCGTGCTCTTCATCGGCAACATCTTCGGCATCCTGGCCGCGAGCAACATCGGCTACGTCCTCGCGCACGTCTTCGCCCTGTCGGCGTACGTGCTCCTGAGGAAGGACCGGCCGCTCTGGCCGCGGCCGATCAAGCTGGCCGGCTACTGGACCTACATCGCGGGGGTCCTGTGCGGCATGTTCATCATCTTCATGATCGTCGGCGTGGGCTGGTTCCAGACGGCCGCCGGCGGCTACGGCGGCACGAAGGAGAAGCTGATCGGCTTCGGCATCCTCGGCGCCTCCATCCTCCTCTTCTTCTACCGCCGGATCGTGCAGGACAAGGAGCGCATCCACTGGCGTGAGGACACGCCCTCGGTGCCTCCCGGCGTCACCACCGGCGCACCGGTCGGAAGCTAGAGAACCGGAACCGACAACGCAGAGGAGGGACGGCTCGCGCCGTCCCTCCTCATGCGGTCAGGCCGAGCAGGACCAGCCCTGCGACGACGAGGCCGACACCGGCCCACTGGGTGGCGCGCGGTCGCTCGTGCAGGAGGACGACCCCGGCGACGATCGGGACGACGGAGTACGGGGCGGCCGCCGTGGCCACCACCGACGTGTCCGCGTGGCGGACGCCGAAGTTGAAGGCGACGTAGCCGAGCGTGTCCACGACCGCGATCAAGGCGATCATCACGAGGAGCCGCGGCGAGTGGTCGGGAAACCTCCACTCGCCGCCGCGGAGTGAGATCGCGACGAGGAAGAGGGTCGAGAAGCCGCGCGCCAGGAAGATGGGCACGAGCCAGCCGTAGTCGGCGCTGAAGTAGGCGATGCCGTAGACGAACACGCCGATGACGACCGCCGTGGCGAGCGCGAGCAGGATCCCGAGCAGGGCGATCCGCTCCAGCGTGTGCATTTGGGCAAGGTCAGAGGACGCGAGGACGACCCCGAGGATGACGACGACGATCGCGACGGTCTCGCCGCCTCCGAGCCGCTCGCCGCCGATGAGCACCGCGCAGACGACCGTCACCGCCGCGTAGGCGGAGACGATCGGGCTCACGATCGAGATCGGGCCGATCGCGAGCGCCCGGTAGAAGGCGAGATAGGAGAGCCCGCCGAGCACCCCGATAACAGCGAGCCAGGCGAGGTCGGCGCCGGACACGTCGGAGAGCCCCTCGCCCGTCACGACCATGAGCCCGGTCAGCAGCACCATCGCCACGACGTGGAACCCGAGCACCACGCGGAAGGCCCCGGTCTGCCGCGACGCGACGGCGGCGAAGTAGTCCGCCAGCCCCCACGCCAGGGCGGCCGTGAGGCCGAGGAGGATCCCCATCTAGCGTCGTTCGGAAGCTGCCGTCACGAACTGCGCGAAGGGCTCGAGGAAGCGGCGGTCGACCCGCCATTCCTCCTGCAGCTCCCATTGCACGGCGAGCACGTACTGGTCGCCGTCCAGCTCGACGGCCTCGACGACTCCGTCGGGAGCCCTGGCGACCACGGTCAGGTCGGGCGCGACATCGTCGAGCGCCTGGTGGTGGAAGCTGTCGACCTCGATCTCGTCGACCCCCAGCGCCGCATGGAGCCGGCTCCCGGGCTCGATCGTGATCATGTGGCGCGGATGTGGCGGCACCTCGTCGGAGCCTTCGAGCGACGTGCGCTCGACCTCCTTCCACGCCTTCCAGCCACGATCGGACGGATGCTCGGCCCATTCGGGCTTCACCTTGACGTCCTGGACGAGCGTCCCCCCGAGCGCAATGTTCAGGATCTGGATCCCGCGGCACATGCCGAGGATCGGGAGCCCGCGGTCGAGCGAGCGCTCGGTCAGCTCGAGCTCGAAGGCGTCGCGGAGCGGCTCCGTCGGAGCCAGGTGCTCGGTGGGCTCTTGCCCGTAGCGGCCCGGGTCGATGTCGCGACCGCCGCCCAGGAGAATCCCGTCGCAGGCGTCGAGTGCGTCCTCCAGATGGCCGTCGACACGCGGAAGCGCCAGTCCGACGCCGCCCACGAGGGCAAGCGGACGCTGGAAGCCGACCCCGGCGTAGTCGCCGAAGTCGTGCAGGCCGAGCGAGAGGCCGATCACAGGTTTTCGCCGGTCGGTCATGACTGGACATTTCTATCGCAGTCGTCCTAGAGTCGCCCAACGCAGCGAAGGAGGCAAATGGCGACTGAGAAGATCAGCGGCGCCGGAGAGGCCAACGGGCGCACCGCCGAGCTCGTGGAGGAATGGCGGAACGCCGCGTACAACTGCTTCAGCTCGGGCCACAAGTTCTGCCGCGAGGTGTGTCCGGTGATGCAGGTCACACGGGACGAGCGGCACACCCCGACCGCGTTCCACGCGAACGTCGTCGCCATGGACGAGGGCCACCTGACGATCGAGGACGTCGCCGAGGACTACGTGCACTGCACGATGTGCGGGGCCTGCGAGCTCCGCTGCCCGAACACGCTCTTCACCGGCGACTTCTACCGCTTCCGCCAGCGCACGATCGACGTCGTCAAGGCGATGCGCGCGCTCGCGGTCAAGGAGGGCGTCCACCAGAAGAACTGGAAGCGCTGGGCGGAGCTCACGGATCGCTGGGGCAACGAGCCCGTGCTCGGCTGGAACACCGAGACCTCCGCGAGCAAGGTTCGCGCCTGGGCGGTCGGCCTCGACATCCCCACCGGCGGCGAGACCGTGCTCTTCGCCGACTGCGAGGCCGCCTTCTACCGGCCGTCGGTGCCCCGCGCCGTCGCGCTCCTCCTGCAGGCGGCGGGCGTGGAGTTCGGCCTCATGAGCCAGCAGTGGTGCTGCGGCGGGCCCATGTGGGAGACCGGGTATGTGGACATCGCCCACAAGATGGCCGAGCACAACATGATCGACTGGCGGAAGACCGGCACGAAGCGTGTCATCTGCCTCGACCCGCACGACTACATCACGATCATCGAGCACTACCCCGAGCTCGACGAGAACTTCGACGAGTTCGAGATCGTCTTGGGCGTGGACCTCGTCGCGGAGCTCATCGCGGAAGGAAAGCTCAGCCTGACCACCCCGGTGGAGCGGACGGTCACGTATCACGATCCCTGCCGCCTGAACAAGCGGATGGGCGTCTGGAAGTCGCCGCGCGAGATCCTGCGGGCGATCCCGGGCCTTACGTTCGTCGACGTCGATCACGTCACGCAGTGGTCGTACTGCTCCGGCGCCGGCGCGAACCTCGCAGCCGAGAAGCCGGAGCTGACCGCGGAGATCAGCCGCCGGCGCGTGGCGAAGGCGGCCGCCCTCGACGGCGTCGACACGCTCGTGTCCGCCTGCCCCTGGTCGGAGCGGCCGCTGACCGAGCAGGGGAAGGCGCAGGGGATCGAGGTGTTCGACATCTTCGAGCTGGTGGCCGAAGCGGCCGGTTTCGAGGTCTAATGCCCCTTCCGGCAATACATACCGGCCAGCATTCCTGGAAGGAGCATTAGATGGCAGTCGCAGCCCTTCCCGACACCCTGATCGACGAGCTCGTCGCGATCTGCGGCGAGGAACACGTCTTCACCGGACGCTCGGCGCTCTTCAACCGCGCCCGCGTCCCCTCGCCCTTCCCGAAGCACAGGTGGGAGGAGTTCATCCCGCAGGCGGTCGTGCTGCCCACTTCCGCGGAGCAGATCTCCGAGGTCGTGAAGCTCGCCAACCGCCACCGGGTGCCCGTCGTGCCGCGTGCCGGGGCGACCGGGCTCACCGACGGCGCGGTGCCGCTCAAGCACGGGATCCTCGTCGACGTGAAGCTCATGAACCGGATCCTCGAGATCGACGTCGAGGACCGCACGGTCACCGTCCAGCCGGGAATCAACATGCTGAAGCTCTCCCAGGAGCTGCAGCCCCTCGGCTTCATCTACCCGGACAACCCGGCGTCGTACCCCTGCTCGCTCGTCGGCGGGCGCATCGGCACGAGCGGCTGGTCGCTGATCGGCGGCCGCTTCGGCCACACGCGCGACCTCGTGATCAGCTTCGAGATCGTGCTCCCGACCGGGGAGATCATCCGCGTGGGCGACGGCGGCGGGAAGAAGACGCGCAAGTCGTCGTCCGGCTACCAGCTGAAGCACCTGTTCATGGGCCACCAGGGGACGCTCGGCATCGTCACCGAGGCGACGCTCGAGCTGGTCAAGCGCCCGGAGACGGAGTTCTCGGCCTTCTACGCCTACCGCTCGTACGAGGACGCCTGGAGGGCGACAGGCGACTTCGCCCGCTCCGGTGCGGCGACCCTCGCCGGCGTCGTCCTCTTCGACGAGTGGAAGGTCAAATACCTCCGCCGCGACGACGAGGCCTACATCCCGCAGCCCGACTGGGTCCAGGCCGTCGTCGCCGTGGCCATGTACGGGAACGACGACGAGGTGAGGGCCTCGGCGAAGCGCATGCTCAAGATCGGCAAGGCCTCGGGCGGCGAGTACCTCGGCGACGAGATCTCGCAGGGCGACTGGGCCTCGCGGCACGACCGCTACGCGACGCCGCAGCACGGGCGCACCCGGGACGGCCAGGTCGCCCTCATGAGCTGGCACTGCGAGGACGCGGCGATCCTCTACTCGCAGCTGCCGGCCGTCCGGGAGAAGTGGCACGCGGTCGCCGCCGGCCTGCGCGAGCGCTTCGACATGTTCGACGACTGGGGCATGTTCGCCTACACGAACGGGGCCTTCAAGTCGTGGGGCGACTACCTGACCGAGATCGACATCGGCATCTGGGAGATGAAGTGGGACGACGAGAGCTGGGCCGCCTGGGTGGACGCCAAGCGGGAGATCGCCCGCATCGCCATCGAGCACGGCGGCTCCATCTCCGCCTGTCACGGCTCGTGCCGCGAGGGCGAGGTCGACCTCGTCCCGCTCGAGCTGGGTGGCGGCTTCGACGTGATGAAGAAGATCAAGCGCACGCTCGACCCCAACAACATCATGAACCCGGGCAAGTACCTGCTCGACGAGGCCTACGAGGAGGGAGAGGCATGATCGGCTTCCGGCTCGCCGCGCAGCGCCCGCCGGAGGCGCAGCGCATCAAGGAGGACGTGGTGATGCGCTTCGACCACATCTACGAGGTCGACCCGGCGCTCATGACCGAGCACACGCCACAACAGGACATCCCGGCCTGGGACACGCTTCGCATCGTCGACAGCCGGTGGGAGCACCTCGCCTGGATGCACGACCACTTCGCGGACAGCGTTCTGTCCGGCGAGGAGCTCCTGGAGGAAATCGAGGCCGAGGCGGCCGAAGGAGGCACGACATGAAGTTCAGCTACACGACACTCCTCGACTACCCACTCTCCGACTCGCTCGAGCACATCAAGACGGCCGACGAGCTGGGCTACTACGCGTGCTACGCGGCCGACGAGACCTGGCACAAGGATCTCTGGCTGCTCTACGCGGCGGCGGCGGACAAGACGAAGAACGTGCGCTTCGGGCCAAACCTGTCCAGCGTCTATCTCCGCGAGCCGACGCTCATCTGCCAGGCGCTCGCCACCCTCGACGAGCTCACCGGCGGTCGCGCGGAGGGCGTGATCTCCTGCGGCAACTTCGGGATGCTCACGCAGTACGGCGTCGACTGGAAGACGATCAAGCCGTTCTCCCGTGTCAAGGAGGCGCACGAGGTCATGCGCACCTTCCTCGACGACGGCGTGATCACCTACGAGGGCGAGTTCCACACGTACAACGGGCTCTTCACCTTCGCGCGGCCCGTGCAGGAGCGGCTTCCGCTCTACATCGGCGCCATGCGCGGCCCCAAGTCGATGCAGCTCGCCGGGGAGGTCTCGGACGGCGTCCACAGCGCGCTGGGCTACAACAAGGCCTGGTACGACTACGTCGTCGAGAACGTCAAGATCGGCGCCGAGAGCGCCGGCCGCGACTGGACGACGCTCGACATCGGCGCCTGGTGCGTCGTCACGTGCGGGCCCGACTCGGAGAAGGCGAAGGCGGCGGCGCGCGCCATCGTCACCTTCTATCTCTCCTCCCAGCCGGACGAGCAGTTCAAGGCGCACGGCATCGACCCGGACGAGGTGAAGGCGATCGTCGAGGTCCTCGGCAAAGGTGAGCTCGACAAGGCGTACGACATGACGACGCCCGAGATCGCCGGGAAGCTCTCGATCGCCGGCACGCCCGAGGAGTGCGTCGCGCAGATCAAGGAGATCGAGTCGGCCGGCGTCAACCACATGATCCTCTGCATCACCGACCCCTACATCCTCAAGCTGTTCGCCCAGCGGGACGTCGACGTCCCGGACGTCCAGGGGCAACTCCAGCTCATCGCGGACGAGGTGATGCCCGCGTTCAGCACCGCGGGGGTGGCGAGCTGAGGAGGGAGCCATGGCCGTCACGAGCGAGCACACGTTGACCTCGGAGCAGCGCGCGACGTTCTGGGCGCTGGCGGACGTTCTCATCCCCGCGACTGAGGCGATGCCTGCGGCCAGCGAGGCCGGGTCGGCGGAGAAGTGGCTCGACCGGGCCCTCGCTGCCCGGCCGGACCTCGCGGAGCCGCTCGCCGCCGTGCTCGACACGGCAGCCGGGCGCGATCCCGAGGGCGAGGCGCGGCGGGCTGCACGCGGAGGACCCGGACGGATTCTCCGCGCTCGCGCAGATCGCCTCGGGCGGCTACTACATGAACCTCAAGGTCCGGAAGCGGATCGGCTACCCGGGCCAGGGGAAGCGGCCGCCTTTCTCGGACGAGGCCGAGTACGACCTGCGGGACGGGCTCCTCGACCCGGTCTACGCGCGCGGGCCGATCAACACCACGGCCCCGCCGCCGCCCGAGACGCTCGAGCCGGCGGCGCCGCTCTCGTTCTCGCTCTCGGGCAACGGCGCGAAGGCCGACGTGCTGATCGTCGGCGCAGGCGCAGGAGGCTCGGTGGCGGCGCGACACCTGGCGGAGGCCGGCTTCAAGGTCGTCTGCCTGGAGCAGGGCGGCTGGGAGAACGCCTCCGACTTCCCGGGCGACAAGCTCGAGTGGGAGCTCGTCGCCGACGCGCAGTGGAGCCCGAACCCGAACACGCGGCAGCATCCGGCGGACTACCCGCTCGAGGTCTCGGGCTCGCCGATCACGCCGGTGATGTACAACGCGGTCGGCGGGAGCACGATCCACTTCTGCGCCCAGTGGGTGCGGCTGCGGCCGCAGGACTACAAGCTCCGCACGCTGCACGGGATCGCCGACGACTGGCCCGTCTCCTACGAGGAGATGAAGCCCTACTACGAGCGGATCGACCAGGAGATGCAGATCTCCGGCATGGCGGGCGACCCGAACTACCCGCCCGGACCGGCTCCTCTGCTGCCGCCGATCCCGATCGGGCCGATCGGCCGTCGGGCGGCCGAGGGGATGAACGAGCTCGGGTGGCACTGGTGGCCGGCCGCGCACGCGATCCGCTCGGAGCCGGTCGGCAACCTCGCCGGCTGCGAGCGCACCGGCACCTGCATGTGGGGCTGCCCGAAGGGCGCCAAGAGCTCGACCGACACGACCATGTGGCCGCAGGCCCTCGCACACGGCGCGAAGCTCGTCACGGGCGCGCGCGTGCGCGAGATCACGACGAACGGGAACGGCCTCGCCACGGGCGCGATCTACGTCGACCGCGAGGGCAACGAGCAGCGGCAGGAAGCCGACGTGGTCGTCGTCGCGGGCAACGGCGTGGGCACGGCGCGCCTGCTCCTCCTCTCGGGCGGGCAGGACGGGATCGCCAACTCCTCCGGGCTCGTCGGCAAGCGACTCATGCTCCACCCGTACATGAGCGTCCTCGGGATCTACGAGGACGACCTCGAGGGCTGGCTCGGGCCGTGGGGGACGCAGCTCCTCTCGCTCGAGTTCGCCGACCACGACGAGTCGCGCGGCTTCCCGCTGGGCGCGCAGTGGGACGTGATGCCGCTCGGCGGGCCGCTCTTCAGCCTCTTCCGCTACGACGAGCTGCCTTTCGACGAGCGCTGGGGCGCCGCCGTGCACGACCTGACGGAGTCGACGCTCGGCCACGCCTTCGACTGGGGCGTGGGCATCGAGGACCTGCCGCACGAGTCGAACACGGTCACGCTCGACCCGGAGCTGACCGACGCGGACGGCATCCCCGCGCCGAAGATCACCTTCACGATCGACGACGAGATGCGCGCCAACCTCGAGTTCCAGCTCGCGCGGGCGAAGGAGGCGCACGAGGCCGCCGGCGCGACGAAGACGATCGTGGCCGACTGGTCGCAGTGGGGCTGGCACCTGCTGGGGACGACGCGCATGGGCGACGACCCGGCCACGTCGGTCGTCGACCGCTGGTGCGCCGCGCACGACGTGCCGAACCTCTACGTCCTCGACGGCGCGGTCTTTCCCACCTCCGGGCCGATGGCGCCGACATCGACGATCTGCGCCAACTCGCTCCGCTGCACCGAGCGCCTGATCGAGCGCGCCCGCCTGCAGCCGACGCCCGCTTAGTCCTCCGGGCGGAGCCCGATCGCGTTCGTCGTGCCGTCGCGGCGGTGCAGCTCGATCCGCTCCTGGTCTGCTTCGTGCGTGTCGTCGAGCCAGAGTGCGAACGCGTTCTCGCCCATCTGCGCCTCGTGCCTCACGCCGGCGACGACGAGGTCGACGGACTCCACCGAGTCGGCGACGACACCGCGGAAGACGAGGTCGCCCGTCTCGAGCTGGCTGGTCTGCAGGAAGAGCCCGTCCGGGCCCGGCCGGCCGGAGCCGCCGCCGCCGTTGGGGAGCACCGCGACGACGAGGCGGTCGTCGCCGAGCGGAGCGGCGTAGATCGTGTCCTGCTCGCCGCCGAGGCCCGACAGGAGCACGCGTCCTTCGCCCATGGAGATCTCAGCGCCCCAGTCGATGCCGCTCCAGGACACCGCCGCGAGCGGCTCGGCGCTCCGGTCGGCGTCGGTCCGCGGACGGCCGAAGACGCCGTAGAGCTCCCGGACCGGAACCGGCTCGTCGTCGCCGCCCGACCACCTGAGCCACGAGGTGCCGGGAACGAACGGACGGGCCACTAGTCGGCCAGGTCGAAGGTGATCTGCTTCGTCTCCGTGAGGGCGTCGATCATCCAGCCCGCAAGCTCCCGGCCGGCGCCGGACTTCTTGGCGCCGCCGAACGGCGCGAGCTGGTCCCAGTAGTTCGTCGTCTCGTTGATGTGGACGGTGCCGTGGCGGAGCTCCTCGGCCGCGCGCCAGGCGTCGTGGAGCGAGCGCGTGAAGACGGACGCGGTCAGCCCGTACTCCGTCTCGTTGGCGATCTCGAGCGCCTCGTCGAGCGTCGAGAACGAGATGATCGGCGCGACCGGGCCGAAGGTCTCCTCCTGCGCGATCCGCATGTCGCTGGTGACGCCGTCGACGATCGTCGGCTCGTGGAACTGGCCCTCGTGGCCGCCGCCGAGGACGATGCGTCGCGCCCTTGGCGATCGCGTCGTCGAGGTGCTCCTGCGTCCGCGCCAGCACCTCCGGCGTGCAGAGCGGGCCCATGTCGGTCTCCTCGTCGAGCGGGTCGCCGACGCGCAGCGCCTTCGTCCGCTCGGCGAGCGCCTCGACGAAGGCGTCCTTCACGGACTCGTGCACGAGGATGCGCTCGGCTGCGGTGCAGCACTGGCCGGCGAGGTAGAAGCAGCCGACGATGGCGGCGTCGGCGGCCTTCTCGAGGTTGGCGTCGGCGAGGACGATCTGCGGGCCCGTTGCCGCCCAGCTCGAGGACGCGGTTCTTGAGCGCCGCGTCGCGGGCCACCTGCTCGCCGGTGTGCGAGGAGCCGGTGAAGACGACGGCGCCGACATCCGGATGACGGACGAGCGCCGAGCCGACCTCGCCGCGGCCGTGCACGACGTTGAGCGTCCCCGGCGGAAAGCCCGCGTCGTGGATGACCTCGGCGAACATGTTCGCGCAGAGCGGGGCGTACTCGGACGGCTTCCAGACGGCGGTGCAGCCGACCGCGAGGCCGTAGACGATCGGGATGCCGGCGATGTCGACCGGGAAGTTCCACGGAGTGACCGCGGCGACCACCCCGACCGGCTCCTGGGTGACGATGATCCGCTTGTCGTTCGTGCGCTCCTGAGTGGAAGGGAGCACCTGGCCCGCGTGGCGGAGGACGTCCTCGGAGGCGCGGCGGAAGTGGTCGGCCGTGTACTCGACCATCTCCTCGCGCGACTCGCGGATCGTCTTGCCGACTTCCTGGGTGATCATCTCGCGCGATCTCGTCCGAGCGCTCCATGCAGAGGTCGAAGGCCGCGCGGCAGAGGTCGACACGCTCGAGCAGCGAGACCTTGCGCCAGGCGAGGAAGGCGTCCGTCGCCGCCTTGACCGCGGCGTCGACCTGGGCGGTCGAGGACGCCGCGACCGTTCCCAGCAGCTCGCCGGTCGCCGGGCTCCGGACCTCGATCTCCTCCCCGTCGCCGGGGATCCAGTCCCCGCCGATGTACGCGTCCTGACGGATCGCTACGGCCATCTCGCCCCTCCTTCTCGTGTCGGGGAAGTGTCGCATGCCCATTCGGCCTATTGAAGTCCGGTGCAGCGAAGTGGTACCGTCGCGCATCCCGATGCCGCCGACATGCCGATCGGGGGCGTGCAGCGCCCGCTCACTGGCAGTCCGACGTGCCGTCTACAGTCCCGGACCGGCTAGGGCGTCTCTCGATTCAGAGGAGGGTGCATGGCTGAAGTTGCAGTAGACGAACGACGTCTCCTCAAGACGATCCGGTGGTGGGACGGGTTCGTCATCGGTCTCGCCAACCCCGGCTTCCTGCTGATCGGCCTCTGGGGCTCGATCATCGCGCTCGGGGGCCAGGTGGCCATCATCCTCTGGGTCGTCTCCGCCATCATCGGCGCGCTCCAGGCGTACATCTACTGCGAGCCCGCCGCCATGTTCCCGGACAAGCCGGGAGGCCTGTCCGTCTACGCGCGCGAGGGATGGCGCAAGCACTTCTCGTTCGCGGGGCCGATCGCGGTCTTCGGCTACTGGTTCGCGTGGTCGAGCGTGCTGGCGATCTACGGGAGCCTGATCGGGTACCTGCTGATCGCCGAGTTCGGAGCCGGGAGCTACTTCGACCCCGCGGAAACGACGTGGCATCCGCCCGTCATCCCGGCGCTCGGCTGGCCGCAGCTGATCGGGGTCGCGGCCATCGTGCTCTGCTGGATCTTCAACGTCCGCGGGATGCGGCCGGCCGTCGGGCTCAGCTACGTCGTCGGCGCCCTGATGGTGATCCCCATCCTCGTCATCGCCATCGGCGCCTTCGTGACCGGCGACTTCTCGAACCACGAGATCAACTCGAACTTCGTCTCGGCGAACGTCGAGTTCTACGGCGACTCTGCAACGTTCTTCAACCAGTTCGTGATGATCATGGTCTGGCTGTACATCCTCGGCTGGTCGACGTACGGGCCGGAATCGGGGGCGACGTTCGCACCGGAGTACAAGGACACCGCCAACGACACGCGGAAGGCCCTGGCCTCGGTGGGAGCGCTCAACGTCGTCCTCGCGTTCCTGCTGCCGATCGCCGTGATCGGGACGATCGGCTACGACGGTCTCTACAACGACCTGACCGGCGTCGTCTGGCTGACCGACGTCGTCAACTCGATCGCGGGCGAGGGGTTCGGGAAGTTCCTCGTCGTCTGTCTCTGCGGCGGCCTGCTTCTTTCGATGAACACGGCCACGATGGACGGATCGCGGGCGCTCTACGCGCTCTCCGAGGAGAAGATGACGATCAGGCAGCTCGGCGTCCTCAACAAGCACAGCGTGCCGGGCCGCGCCATGACGGTCGACATGCTGCTGAACATCTTCCTGCTCCTCTACTTCCAGAACATCTACTTCATCCTCGCGGCGGGCAACCTCGGGTACATGTTCTCGCACGTGCTCGCGCTCTCAGGGGTGCTGCTCTTGCGCCGCGACCGGCCGAACTGGCCACGTCCGATCAAGCTCGCGAAGGTATGGATGGTGGCCGCCGGGTTGTTCTGCTTCGCGAACCTGATGTTCATCATCTTCGGCCTCTACGGGCTCAAGTACACGGGCTACGGCTTCGACTACCTGAGCGACGAGTACGCCGCGTTCCTCGCGGGCGACGGGCCCGGTGCCCAGCGCGACGGCGAGGGTCCCCGAGATCGTCGCCGTAGGCGTCGGAGTGCTGGTGGCGGGCGTCCTCGGGTACATCATCGCCCAGCGCCAGTGGGGCAAGTCGGTGCACTGGACCGACCCCAGCGACGAGCAGCCGACGCAGGAGGCGATCGACGGCGCAGCCGCCCTCGCCGCCCGCGCCCGCTAGACGAAACGCCAATCGACCTCGGAAGGGCGGGGCAACCCGCCCTTCCTGTGTCCGAGGACTACAATCGCCCGAGAGGCCCGTGGCGATTCCAATCACCGTCCGGTGCGAGTGCGGCGAGATCCACGCGGCGAAGCTCGGGGAGGTCGTCGAGTGTCCGTGCGGGCGGCGCTACGACACCTCGCAGATCCCGGAGAGCACCTTCCCGCAGGTACGCGAGCACCAGGCCAAGGCCAGGCTCTACGTGCGGGTCGGCGCCGTCTTCATCATCGTGTGCGCAGTCGTCTCGTTCCTCCTCTGGGGCATCTGGGGTGCGGCGATCACCGTCCCCCTCGCCGGGATGGTGTGGTTCTGGTACATCCGCCGCTGGTTCATGCGCAAGTTCGTGCCGTCGCCCGGCGAGCTGCCCACGCTCGACCTGGAGGCCTCCGGCAAATGACGCGGGAGACGCTCGATCGAGCGGCGCCGCCGAGTCCGGCGGCGGTAGCGCGGCGCGTCAAGCCCGTCATGCTCCTGACGCTCAACGTCGAGCTGGAGGAGCCGGCGATCGCGTTCGCGATCGAGACGGCGGCCCAGACCGGGGCCGAGCTCTACATCTGTGACGCCATCCCGCTCGTGTACCGGCCCTACGGCGCGCACGTCTCCCGCCAGTACGCCGAGCAGATGAACCGCAAGCACCTCAACGCCGTCGCGAGCCGCGCGCGCGAGCTGGGCGTCAGGGCGACTCAGCTCGCCTTCCACAACCCGAGGCCGGTCAAGGCCGCGCTCGAAGTCGCCCGCACGGAGCACATCGGCCTGCTCGTCTTCGGAGCGAACCGGAAGGAGCTCGGCAAGCGCACGTTTCGCAAGGCCGTGAAGCGGATCCGCGACAACCCGCCCTGCCTGGTCTGGGTCGGCGACGACTGACTCGTAACCGCTGCGGCTTGCAAGCCTGCTACGGGCGCTGTGAGAATGCCGGTTCCCGGTGCTGCCATGAAGGAGGTACGCGAGATGCCGCGCGACCCCAAGCACGACATCCTCTTCGAGCCCATCCAGATCGGCCCGAAGACGATGAAGAACCGCTTCTACCAGATCCCGCACTGCAACGGCTTCGGCTCGGAGAAGCCCCTGAGCCAGGCGCACTTCCGCGCCATGAAAGCCGAAGGCGGCTACGCGGCCGTCTGCACGGAGTACTGCTCGATCCATCCCGAGAGCGACGACACGCATCGCGTGTCCGCGCGCCTCTGGGACGACGACGACATCAAGAACCTGTCGCTCATGTGCGACATGCTCCACGAGCACGGGGCGCTCGCCGCCGCCGAGCTCTGGTACGGAGGCCCGCACGCGCCCTGCATGGAGTCGCGCTGCGTCCCGCGCGCGCCGTCGCAGATCCCGAGTGACTTCGAGTACCTCACGTACCCGAAGGAGATGGACAAGGACGACATCCGGGAGGTGCAGGGCTTCTACGTCGCGGCCGCGAAGCGCGCGCGCGAGGCCGGCTTCGACATCGTCTACGTCTACGGCTCCCACTCGTACCTGCCGCAGCAGTTCCTGACGCCGTACTACAACCGGCGCACGGACGAGTACGGCGGCTCGTTCGAGAACCGCGCGCGCTTCTGGCGCGAGACGATCGAGCAGGTGCGCGAGGCGGTCGGCGACGACTGCGCGATCGCCGTTCGCATGTCCACCGACATGTTCATGGGCGAGGCCGGCACGCAGCTCGAGCGCGACTGCGTCCCCTTCGTCGAGCTCTGCGACGAGATCGTCGACGTCTGGGACATCAACGTCTCCAGCATCGCCGAGTGGGGCGAGGACGCGACGCCGTCGCGCTTCTACGAGTCGGGGCGCTTGCTGCCGTGGCAGGCGCGGATCAAGGAGGTCGCGAAGAAGCCCGTCCTCGGCGTCGGACGGTTCACGAACCCCGACGTGATGGTCGATGCGATCAACTCGGGCAAGCTCGACATCATCGCGACCTGCCGCCCGTCCATCTCGGACCCGTGGCTCCCGCGCAAGATCGACGAGGGCCGCCTGGACGACATCCGCGAGTGCATCGGCTGCAACATCTGCATCTCGCGCTGGGAGATCGGCGGCCCGCCGCTCATCTGCACGCAGAACGCCACCGCCGGCGAGGAGTATCGGCGCGGCTGGCACCCCGAGCGCTTCGAGCCTGCGAAGAACGCCGACAACGACGTGCTCGTCGTCGGCGCCGGGCCGGCCGGCATGGAGTGCGCCATGGTGCTCGGGAAGCGCGGCATGCGCCGCGTCCACCTGGTCGAGGCGGGCGAGGACATGGGCGGCGGGATGCGCTGGATCCCGCAGCTCCCCGGCCTGGGTGAATGGGCTCGCGTCGTCAACTACCGCAAGATCCAGATCGACAAGCTCAAGAACGTCCAGTTCGTCCCGAACACGAAGCTCGACGCAAACGGCGTCAAGGAGTACGGGGCCGAGATCGTCGTCATCGCCACCGGCGCGTACTGGGCCACGGACGGGCTCAACGGCTGCACGCACGACACGATCCCGGGCGCCGACGCGAGCCTCCCGTGGCAGCTGACGCCCGAGCAGATCATGTTCGAGGGCAAGGAGGTGCCCGGCGAGAGCGTCGTGATCCTCGACAACGACGGCTACTACATGGGCGTCTCCCTCGCGGAGAAGCTTGCGCGGGACGGCAAGAAGGTCACGCTGATGACCCACCTCGGCAACATCGGGCCCTACCTGCACTTCACGCTCGAGGCTCCCAACCAGCACCGCATCCTGCACAAGCTCGGCGTCAACATCGTCACGTACCACATGCCGACGAAGTTCGAGGAGGGGCGCGTCCTCGCCAGCCACGTCTATGACGAAGAGGGCCACGAGCTCGAGTTCGCCGCGGACGCGGTCGTGCTCGTGACGCAGCGCCGCTCCGACGAGGCGCTCTACCGCGAGCTGAAGGATTCGGTGGGGATCGACGCCCTCGTGGCCGAAGGCATCACCGGTTTCTACCGGATCGGAGACTGCGAGGCGCCGCGGCTGACCGCCGACGCCGTCTTCTCGGGCCACCGGCTCGCGCGGGAGATCGACACCGAGAACCCCGAGGTCCCGCTTCCGTTCAAGCGCGAGCGGCGCGTCGTCGAGCGCGAGGCCGTGTTGGCATGAGGCGATGAAGGTCGTCGTCTGCGTCAAGCAGGTCGGATCGCTGGGAGACGAGGTCGAGTTCACCGACGACGAGCGCGACGTCGACCCCGACTACCTCGACTACGCCCTCAACGAGTGGGACTCGTACGCGACCGAGGAGGCGCTGCGACTCGGCGAGGCGGCGGGCGACGGCGAGGTCGTGGTGGTCACCGTCGGCGACGAGGACGCGGAGGACGCGATGCGCCGGGCGCTCGCCATGGGCGCCCACCGCGGCATCCGCGTCTGGTCCGACGAGTTGGCCGGTGCCGACCCGATCACGGTGGCGCGGGCGCTCGCGGAGGTCGTGCGGGCGGAGAGCCCCGACCTCGTCTTCTGCGGCGTGCAGTCGAGCGACGCCGTCCAGGCGGCCACCGGAGCCGCCCTGGCGGAGGTGCTCGACCTCCCGCGGGTGGCGGTCGTGACCAAGCTCGAGCTCGGGAGCGGCTCGGCGACCGTCCACCGCGAGCTGGAGGGCGGGCTCGTCGACGTGGTCGAGGTGGACACGCCCGCCGTGCTCACCATCCAGACCGGGATCAACGAGCCGCGCTACGCGACCCTCCGCGCGATCAAGCAGGCTGAGCAGAAGGAGATCGAGGTGCGCGAGCCCGGTGACCTGGGCACGCCGGCCGCCCGGGTGCGGCGGATGTTCGTGCCGGCGAAGGGCGAGGGCGCCGAGATGCTGGACGGGGACCCGGCCGCGATCGCCGGCCGGATCAAGGAGATCGTGGACGAGAGGATGAAGCGTTGAAGGCCCTCGTCGTCGCCGAGCACGTCCGCGGCGAGCTCCGCCCGATCACGCTCGAGCTGATCAGCGCGGCGAAGGGCCTCGGCGGCCCCGTCGAGGTGGCGGTGATCGCGAAGGACCCCTCCGCCTTCACGGACGCGGTCAACGTCGAGGGCGTGGACGAGATCCTCGCGGTCGCGGTCGACCAGGGCGAGTTCGAGAACGACGTCTACCAGGCGGCGGTCGAGCAGCTGGTCGCGGAGCGAAGCCCGCGGGCCGTGCTCCTCGGCTTCACGGTCAACTCGATGGGCTACGGGCCGGCGCTCGCCGCGAAGCTCGGGCTCGGGCTTCGCCTCCGACGTCCTCGGGGTACGCGAAGAGGACGGCGGGATCGTCGCCGAGCGCTCCTTCTACGGCGCCAAGGTGAACGGCGAGGTCGAGTTCCCGGGCCATGACCAGGTTGTCCTCCTCCTCCGCCCGACCGCGTGGCCGCCCGCGGAGGGAGCCGGCTCCGCCGGCGTGGCCGACGTGACCGTGGCCCCGGCGGCCTCCCGCGCCCGCCACAAGGACTGGGTCGAGGTGCAGGCGGGCGACGTGGACATCACGTCGGCCGACTTCCTCCTCTCCGTCGGCCGCGGCATCGGCGACAAGGAGAACCTGGAGCAGTTCCAGGAGCTCGCCGAGGCGATGGGCGCGACGCTCTCGTCCTCCCGCCCGCTCGTCGACGCGGGCTGGATGCCGAGCGCGCGCCAGGTCGGCCAGTCCGGGAAGACGGTGAAGCCGAAGGTCTACATCGCGCTCGGGATCTCGGGCGCCGTCCAGCACCTGGCCGGCATGAAGACGAGCGGGACGATCATCGCGGTGAACACCGACCCCGAGGCTGCCATCTTCAACGTGGCGCACTACGGCGCCGTGGCCGACCTCTTCGAGGTCGCGGAGGAGCTGGAAAAGCTCTATTGAGACTCTGATGCCCGTCCTGCTGGGCGCCGAGGAAACGCGCGAGACCTTCGCCGGCCTCGAGACCTGGCAGATCGTCCTGTGGTACTGCCTGATCGCGCTTTCCGTGGCGATCTTCCTCTTCGGAGTCACGCGTCTCGTCCTCAAGTACCGCCGCGGGCGCACGAAAGCACCGGTCGGGAATGTCCTCGGGCGCACCGTCCGCACGACCAGGATCGTCGTCACGCACGCGTGGATCCGGCGGCGCGACCCGTTCTCCGGCCTCGGGCACCTGCTCGTCTTCTACGGCTTCATGGTCCTCCTCGCGGGAACGGCGATCCTCGCGTTCCAGGACGACTTCGCCGAGCCGGTACTCGGCTTCGACTTCTGGCAGGGCTGGTTCTACCTCGGCTATTCGCTCTTCCTGGACGTCTTCGGCTTCGCGCTCGTCGTCGGCCTCACAGTGCTCGCGGTCAAGCGCGGGATCCTGAAGCCCTTCCGGCTCTCGTACTGGCGCCCGGCCGAGCCCGTAGCGTCGCTCGCCCGGGAACCCAGGATCTACCGGATCGGCGACTGGGTCTTCGTCGGAAGCCTCTTCTACCTGGCGCTGACGGGCTTCCTGCTCGAGGCCTTCCGCATCGCCGCCGACGATCCGTCCTTCGAGAAGTGGTCGCCGATCGGCTGGCTCGTCGGGCAGACGTTCATCGCGCTCGGCTTCGACGACGGCGCCGCCGAGACGGCCCGGTCGGTGACCTGGTGGTTCCACGGCGTGTTCGCGCTCTTCTGGGTCTCGTCGATCCCCTTCACGAAGGCGGTACACATGCTCGCAGGGCCTGTGGGGGTGGCCGTGAAGGACGACCGTGCCGGCGCCGCCCTCCCCCCGCTCCCGGCGGACGCCAAGCCGGAGGAGGTGGGCTACGCGACCATCGACGCGCTCGCCCCCAAGCACCTCCTCGATCTCGACGCGTGCACGAAGTGCGGCAAGTGCCACGCCGCCTGTCCGGCGACCGCGAGCGGCTACCCGCTCTCGCCGCGGGACCTCGTCCTCGACCTGCGCGAGGTGGCCGAGGGGTCGATGGGCAACCGGGCGGCGCTCGGCATCCCGCCGCGCTTCCCGGAGCACGCCGACATCCTCGGCACGGCCATCAAGCCGGAGACGCTGTGGTCGTGCATGCAGTGCATGGCGTGCGTCGAGATCTGCCCGGTCGGCATCGAGCACGTGCCGATCATCAACCAGATGCGGCGAGCGCTCGTCGAGCGGGGCGAGATGGACGGCCAGCTCCAGCAGACCCTGGAGACGATCTACACGTCGGGCAACTCCTTCGGCGAGGCCAAGCGCAAGCGCGGCCGCTGGGCGAAGGATCTCGACTTCACGGTCAAGGACGCGCGCAAGGAGCGCGCCGAGATCCTCTGGTTCGTCGGCGACTACGCCTCCTTCGACCCGCGGAACCAGCGGATCAGCCAGGCGCTCGCGCGGGTCCTGCGCCACGCCGGCGTCGACTTCGGGATCCTCTACGACGGCGAGCGCACCGCCGGGAACGACGTCAGGCGGGCGGGCGAGGAGGGTCTCTGGTCGTCGCTCGCCGAGGAGAACGTGGAGACGCTCTCCGGCTGCAGGTTCGACCGCATCCTCACGTCCGACCCGCACACGTTCAACACGCTGAAGAACGAGTACCCGCAGCTGGGCGGGAACTGGACGGTCGTGCACCACTCGCAGCTCCTCCTGGAGCTGCTCGTGGCCGGGCGCCTGCGGCCGCGCAAGGGGCTCGGCTACCGCGTCACCTACCACGACCCCTGCACGCTCGGCCGCTACAACGGCGTGTACGACGAGCCGCGCGAGGTGATCACCTCGCTCGGCTGTGAGCTCGTGGAGATGCCGCGGAACCGGGACAACTCCTTCTGCTGCGGCGCCGGCGGCGGGCGCATCTGGATGAAGGAGCTCAAGTCCGAGGACGCGCAGCGCCCGAGCGAGAACCGCATCGACGAAGCCGTCGGGCTCGCGGCGATCGACTACTTCGTCGTCGCCTGCCCGAAGGACGTGACCATGTACGAGGACGCGATCAAGACATCCGGCCACCAGGGCGAGATCGAGCTGCGAGAGGTGTCGGAGCTCGTGCTCGAGTCGCTCGGGCTCAACGGAAAGGAGAGCTCGTGAGCAAGGAGACCGCCTTCTACCCGCGCCTGCAGGCGCTGACCGACGAGTGGATGGACCTCTTCGGCTACTGGGCGCCGACCGTCGTCACCGACACCGCGGAGGAGTATCGCGCCGTCCGCGAGACGGCCGGCCTGATGGACTTCACCATGCTGCGCAAGGTCGACCTCGACGGGCCGGGCGCGCTCGAGCTCGTCAACTCGATGGTGACACGGGACGTCTCCAAGCTCACGCCCGGCCACATCGCCTACGGCGCGCTCGTGGACGAGGACGGGAAGATGGTCGACGACTGCACGACGATGATGCGGGCCCACGACCACGTCCGCTTCTGCGGTGCGAACGACCGCGACTTCGAGCTCTTCAGCGCCGCCGCGGCGGGCTCGGACATCCAGGTGCGCGAGCACACGGACGCGACGCCGCATCTCTGCCTTCAGGGGCCCCGCAGCCGCGAGATCCTCCAGGGCCTGACGAGCTCCGACCTCTCGAACGCCGCCTTCCCGTACTACACCTTCCGCGAGGACGTCGAGATCGCCGGCATCCCCGTCTTCATGACGCGCCTCGGCTACACGGCCGAGCTCGGGTACGAGCTCTGGGTCGACCGCGACCGCGCCTTCGAGCTCTGGGACGCCCTGCTCGCGGCGGGCGAGCCGCAGGGGATGAAGCTGATCGGCATGATCGCGCTCGACCTCTTCCGCATCGAGGGCGGCTTCATCATCGGCGGCATCGAGTACGACCCGACCGTCTCGCCGTACGAGTGCGGCCTCGGCTGGTCGATCGACCTGGCCAAGGGCGAGTTCCAGGGGAGGCAGGCGCTCGCGCGGGACGAGAAGACGACCCAGCTCCGCCTGACGAGCGTCGTCCTCGAGAGCGGCGGCGACGAGGCGAGCGGCGCGCCGCTCTGGGTCGGCGACGAGGAGGTCGGGCTCGTCACGCAGGCGATCGTCTCCCCCTTCCTGGGCGGGCGGACGCTCGGCCTCGCCAAGATCCGCAAGGACCTGAAGCAGCCTGGGCAGAACGTCGTGGCGCAGGTCGGCGACCAGCAGGTGGCCGGGGAGATCGTCAACCACCCCGTCTACGACAAGGAGCGAAAGCGGGCGAAGGAGAGCTAGCGTCGCGACTTGACAAACACGCCTTCTTTTAGTCAAATGACTAAGTCAAATGGCTAAGTCTCTCGACTAAGGAAGTGCAGAATGCGCGAAGCACAGTCCTTCCACGCCTCCCCGGCCGATGCCCAGAAGGCCCCGCCGGAGGAGTTCGTCTACGTCGCCTGCCTGCACGAGGGCACCGGCGTGGACGCGCCGGACTTCCTCGCCGTGGTCGACGTCGAGGAAGGCAGGATCGTCCACGAGACGCCCATGCCCAACGTGGGCGACGAGCTCCACCACTACGGCTGGAACCGCTGCTCGTCCGCGTGCCACGGCCCCGACCGCTCGCACCTGATCGTGCCGGGCTTCCGCTCGTCCCGCGTGCACATCGTCAACGTCGAGGACGACCCGCGCAGGCCGACGATCGAGAAGGTGATCGAGCCCGAGGAGATCGTCGCGAAGACCGGTCTCACGCGACCGCACACGGTGCACTGCATGCCCGGCGACAACGTCGTCATCTCCATGCTCGGCGACGCCGACGGCAACGCGACCTGCGGCTTCGCGGTGCTCGACGCGAAGACGTTCGAGGTCAAGGGACGGTGGGAGAACGGCGGCCCGCACCCGTCGATGAACTACGACTTCTGGTACCAGCCGCGCAAGAACGTGCTCGTCTCATCCGAGTTCGGCGAGCCGAACGCGTACGAGAAGGGCTTCGACCTCGAGGACGTGGGCGCGGGCGACGTACGGTCAGCGGATGCACTTCTGGAACCTCGAGGAGCGCACGCTCGAGCAGACCATCGACCTCGGCGAGCAGGGCCTCGTCCCGCTCGAGATCCGCTGGCTGCACGATCCCGAGGCGGAGGAGGGCTTCATCGGCGCCGCGCTCTCGAGCTCGATCTGGCGCTTCCACCGCTCGAACGGCTCCTGGTCGGCGGAGCCCGTGATCACGACCGAAGGCGTCGAGCTGGAGGGCTGGCCCTTCCCGGTGCCGGCGCTCATCACCGACCTCGTGCTCTCGATGGACGACAAGGCGCTCTACTTCTCCAACTGGCTGCACGGCGACCTGCGCCGCTACGACGTCTCCGACCCGGCGAACCCGAAGCTGACCGGACGGCTCTGGCTCGGCGGCGTGCTCGGCACACCCGAGCGACGCGGGTCGCGACCTGAACGGCGGGCCGCAGATGCTGCAGCTCTCGCTCGACGGGCAGGCGCCTCTACGTCACCAACTCGCTCTACTCGACCTGGGACAACCAGTTCTATCCCGAGCTGCGCTCGTGGCTCCTCAAGGTCGACATCGGCGAGGACGGCTCCATGGCAGGTCGACCGCGACTTCTTCGTCGACTTCGCACGACCGCCCCGGCGGGCCGGCGCGGGCGCACGAGGTGCGGCTCCAGGGCGGCGACTGCACGACGGAGATCTTCCAGTGATCCTCGCGCACCACATGGGCGAGCAGGCCTCTGCTCGGCTCGCTCGCCGCAGGCGGGACGACGGTCGCGACCGGCCTGGTGCTCTTCGGACGGGCAAAGCTCGACTGAGCTCGTGCGGTGGCTGCAGACGCAGGTAGCCAGCGCTCGGCCGCGGAGGAGGCGTCTCCTCGACGCGGCCGAGCGCCTGCTCGTCGAGCGTCGGCTACGCGGGGATCACGACCCGGCAGCGTCGCGGCCGAAGCCGGGCGTCAACCACGGCCTCGTGCACTACTACTTCGGGTCGGTCGAGAACCTGCTCGTGCGCGTGCTCGAGCGCTTCACCGAGCGGCTGATCGCGCGGCAGCGGGCGATGTACGCCGACCCGGAGCTGCCCTTCGCCGAGAAGTGGCGGACGGCGATGCGCTACCTCGACGCGGACCGCGAGTACCAGAAGGTCTGGTTGGAGCTGCAGGCGCTCGCCTGGAACCGGCCGGAGCTGCGCGACGCGTCGGCTCGGGTAAACGCACGAGTGGCGCGCCGTCCTCACCGAGGCGTTGGCCGAGCCGCGGGAGCGCTACGGGATTCGCGATCCCGCTGGACGCGCTCGTCACGCTCGTCGATCACCTTCAACGAGGGGATCATCCTCGAGCGGCTCTCCGGACGTCGAGGCCGGCCACCGCGAGCTGCTGGACTGGATCGACGGCTGGCTGGCGGAGGCCGAGGCATGACCGCGGTCGCGGGCACGGCGAGCGAGCAGACCCGCGCCCGCTACCCGGACGAGGAGGGCTACGTCGAGCGCGACGGCGTGCGGGTCTTCTACGAGGTCTACGGGCAGGGCGAGCCGACGATCCTGCTCCTGCCGACGTGGACGATCGTCCACTCGCGCCACTGGAAGCTGCAGATCCCGTACCTCGCGCGCCACTTCGCGGGTGATCACGTTCGACGGCGCGCGGCAACGGGACGCTCGGACCGGCCGCCGAGCCCCGAGGCGTACGACGAGCGACGAGTTCGCGGCGGACGCGCTCGCGGTGCTCGACGCGACCGGCACCGAGCGGGCGGTAATCGTCGCGCTTCTCGCTCGGCGCGCAGCGGGCCTGCTCCTGCGCGCGCCGAGCAGCCCGGAGCGCGTCGCCGGCGCCGTCTTCATCGGGGCGGCGCTCCCGCTCGGCGGCCTCGACGACGACCGGGCGGTTATCTCGCGCTTCGACGAGGAGCTCGAGACCGACGAGGGCTGGGCGAAGTACAACAGCCACTACTGGCTCCGCGACTATCGAAGGGTTCCTGGAGTTCTTCTTCTCGCAGTGCTTCACGGAGCCGCACTCGACGAAGCAGATCGAGGACTGCGTCGGCTGGGGCTTGGACACAGACGCCGAGACACTTCTGGCGTGCGAGGGGGGCATGGGCCTCGAGTCGCGCGAGAAGGTGCTGGAGCTCTGCGCGCGGGTGCGCTGCCCGGTGCTCGTCGTCCACGGGGACGAGGACCGCGATCCGCCCGCACGCCCACGGCCGCCGAGCTGGCGCGAGCGTACCGGCGGCCGGCTCGTCACGCTCGAGGGCTCCGGCCACATCCCGCACGCCCGCGACCCGGTCAAGGTCAACCTGCTGATCCGCGACTTCGCCGGCCTCGCGCCGGAGCCTCGCCGCTGGACGCGGGCCGCAGCCGCGCGCAAGCGCGCGCTCTTCGTCTGCTCGCCGATCGGGCTCGGCCACGCCCAGCGCGACGTGGCCATCGCCCGCGAGCTGCGGCAGGCCGTCCCCGACCTGGAGATCGACTGGCTGGCCCAGCACCCGGTGACCGCGGTGCTCGAGGCCGAGGGCGAGCGCGTCCACCCGATGAGCGCCGAGCTGGCGAACGAGTCGCGCCACATCGAGTCCGAGTCGGCCGAGCACGACCTCCACTGCTTCCAGGCGTGGCGGCGGATGGACGAGATCCTGCTCGCGAACTTCATGGTCTTCCACGACGTCGTCCGCGAGGAGAGCTACGACCTCTGGATCGGGGACGAGGCCTGGGAGCTCGACTACTACCTGCACGAGAACCCCGAGGAGAAGCGCGCCGCCTACGTCTGGCTGACCGACTTCGTCGGCTGGCTGCCGATGCCCGACGGCGGCGAGCGCGAGGCGTTCCTGACGGCCGACTACAACGCCGAGATGATCGAGCACATCGCCCGCTTCCCGCGCGTGCGCGACCGGGCGCTCTACGTCGGCAACCCGGACGACGTCGTCGGCGAGCTCGTTCGGGCCCGACCTGCCGCTCATCCGCGACTGGACGGAGCAGCACTTCGACTTCGCCGGCTACGTCTCCGGCTTCGACCCGGCCGCGTTCGCCGACCGCGAGAAGCTGCGCGCCGAGCTCGGCTACCGCGCCCGGCGAGCAGGTCTGCATCGTCACGGTCGGCGGCTCGGCGTCGGCGGGCACCTGCTCCGGCGGGTCGTCGACGCGTTCCCGGAGGCGAAGGAGCTCGTGCCCGAGCTGCGCATGGTCGTCGTCGCCGGGCCGCGGATCGACCCGGCCGCGTTCCCCGAGGCCGACGGGCTCGAGGCGCACGCCTACGTGCACAACCTCTACCGCCACCTGGCCGCCTGCGACCTCGCGGTCGTCCAGGGCGGGCTGACGACGGCGATGGAGCTGACCGCCAACCGGCGGCCGTTCCTCTACTTCCCGCTCCGCCACCACTTCGAGCAGAACTTCCACGTCCGCCACCGGCTCGAGCGCTACGGCGCCGGGCGGGCGATGGACTTCGAGACGGCGACGCCCGGCGGCGATCGCGCAGGCGATCGCCGAGGAGATCGGGCGCGACGTCGACTACCTGCCGGTGGAGACCGACGGCGCGGCCAGGGCGGCGGCCCGGATCGCGGAGCTCCTCTGATGACTCCCGACGAAGACGCCATCGTCCGCTGCGTTCTCGACTACTTCGAGGGGTGGTTCGACGCGGACCCGGAGCGCATGCGACGCGCGCTCCATCCCGACCTGGCCAAGCGGTCGCCTCGAGGGCGAGGCGCTCGACCAGGTGACCGCCCGGGAGATGATCGAGGCGACGGCGGCGGGCTCCGGCAGTCGAGCGTGACCCCGAGACGCGGCGCATCGACGTCCGCGTCGTCGACATCTACGGCGACATCGCGGCTGTCGTCGTCGACTCGAACGTCTACCGCGAGTACCTCCATCTCGTCCGGACAGAGGCCGGCTGGAAGATCGTGAACGCCCTCTGGGACTACACCTAGCGCGACGGGCGGGAGTACGGCGCGGCGAGGGACGCCTCGGCGAGGATGTGCCCAGCCGTCGCCTCGCGCAGCTCGTCGGCGCTCGCACCCGGCTCGAGGGTCGTCGCCTCGTCGAGCGCGAGGAGCGTGAAGACGTACTCGTGCGTCTCCCCACCGGGCGGGCACGGCCCGCCGTAGCCGGCCGTGCCGAAGTCGTTCGCCCCCTGCCGCAGACGCCGGTGGACCGGCCACGCTGCCGCCCTCGGGAACTCCCTCCGGAAGGCCGGTCTGGGCGGGATCGAGGCCGTAGACGAGCCAGTGCACGAACGTGCCTCCGGGCGCGTCGGGATCCTCCATGATCAGTGCGAGACCTGCGCTCTGCTCCGGAACGCCCTCCCACGCGAGCGCGGGCGAGACGTTCTCGCCGTCGCACGTGTAGCGCGGCGCAATGGGCTGCCCCGCGGCAACGCCGCTCTCCGCGAAGGTGAAACCGGGCGCGGAGGGGCCGGTCGCAATCGGCTCGGCAGGGTCCTCACCTCCACCGCAGGCGGTGGAGAGAACGACGAGGCCGACCACGCCGGCTCGCACGAACCGGCACATGGCCGGACCCTAGCCGGAAACGGTGAGCACGGCAGCGCCGCGGACGGCGCCGGCCCGCAAGCTCGCGAGCGCCTCGTTTGCCTGCGCGAGCCGGAAGCGCTCCACCACGGTCCGAACGGGCACGCGCGGCGCGAGCGCCAGGAACTCCTCCCCGTCGCGCCGCGTGAGGTTGGCCACCGAGCGGACGACCCGCTCGCCCCAGAGGAGCTCGTACGGGAAGGAGGGGATGTCGCTCATGTGGATCCCGGCGCAGACGACGGAGCCGCCCTTGGCCACGGCGGCGAGAGCGGCCGGGACGAGCTCGCCCACCGGGGCGAAGATGATCGCCGCGTCGAGCTCCTCCGGCGGTCGCGAGGACGAGTCGCCGGCCCACTCGGCGCCGAGCTCGCGGGCGAACGCCTGGGCCTCCTCGTCACCGGGCCGCGTGAAGGCGAAGACGCGGCGGCCCTCGTGGCGCGCGACCTGGGCGACGATGTGGGCGCTCGCGCCGAAGCCGTACAGCCCGAGCCGCTCGGCGTCGCCGGCGAGGCGCAGGGAGCGGTAGCCGATCAGCCCGGCGCAGAGGAGCGGTGCCGCCTGGAGGTCGTCGTACGCCTCGGGCACCGGGAAGCAGAAGCGCTCGTCGGCAGCCGTGAGCTCGGCGTAGCCGCCGTCGAGGTCGTAGCCGGTGAAGAGCGCCCGGTCGCAGAGGTTCTCCCGCCCGCTCAGGCAGTAGCGGCATTCGCCGCACGTCCAGCCGAGCCAGGGGATGCCGACGCGCTCGCCCGCGCCGAACCGCTCGCCGCCTTTGACGACGCGGCCGACGATCTGGTGGCCGGGGACGAGCGGGAGCTTCGGGTCGGGCAGCTCGCCGTCGACGACGTGGAGGTCGGTGCGGCAGACGCCGCAGGCGTCGACGGCGACGAGCGACCTGGCCCGGTCCCGGCTCGGGCTCCGGAAGCTCGACCTCCCGGAGAGGGGTCCCCGGCGAGTCGAGCACCATCGCCCTCATCGTCTCAGCGCTTGACCTTCTCCCAGGCCTCCGTGAGGACCTCGCCCAGGATTCCGGTCATCTCGTCGAACTGCGCCTGCTCGGCCACGAGCGGCGGCGAGATCTGGACGACCGGGTCGCCGCGGTCGTCGGCGCGGCAGATGAGCCCCGCCTCGAAGAGGCGCGGGGAAAGGAAGCCGCGCAGGAGCGACTCGCACTCGTCCTCGGAGAACGTCTCCCGGGTCTCCTTGTCCTTTACGAGCTCGAGCGCGTAGAAGTAGCCCGTGCCCCGCAGATCGCCGACGATCGGCAGCTCGAGCAGCTGGGCCAGCGTCGCGCGGAACGTGTCCTGCTCGGCCGCGACATGCTCGATCAGCCGCTCTCGCTTCATGATCTCGATGTTCTTGAGCGCGATGGCCGCCTGCACCGGATGACCGCCGAAGGTGATGCCGTGCATGTACATCGCGTTCCCCTCGAGGAACGGCGCCGCCACCTGGTCGCTGGCGATGACGGCGCCGATCGACGCGTGCGCCGACGAGAGGCCCTTCGCGGAGGTGACCAGGTCGGGTCGGATGTCGTAGCGCTCCGAGGCGAACCAGCTGCCGAGGCGGCCGAAGCCGGTGATGACCTCGTCCGCGCAGAGGAGGATGCCGTAGCGGTCGCAGATCTCCCGCACGCCGGCGAAGTAGCCCTCGGGCGGCGTGAAGGCGCCCCCGGCGTTCTGCACCGGCTCCAGGATCACCATGGCGACCGTGTCAGGGCCCGTGTGCTCGATCATCGACTCGAGGTCGTCGAGCAGGAATGCGGTGAACTCGGCCTCGGTCTCGTCGGCGGGCCGGTGGTAGCGGTTCGTGTTGTGGACGTGCAGCGTGTCGGGGACGAGCGGCTCGAACGGCGTCTTCAGCGCGGCGATCCCGTTGATGGACAGCGCTCCCATGGTCGTCCCGTGGTAGGCGATCCGGCGCGCGATCGCCTTCCACCGGCGCTCGCCGTTGGCTGCGTGATACTGCCGCGCGAGCTTCCAGGCGGACTCGACCGCCTCGGAGCCTCCCGAGACGAAGAAGACGCGGTTCAGGTCGCCGGGCGTGACCGAGGCGACCTCGGCCGCCAGCTCGATCGCGCGCGGGTGCGCATAGTTCCAGTTGGTGTAGAAGGGCAGCTCGCGCAGCTGCGCTGCCGCGGCCTCCCCGACCTCCTCGCCGAAGCCGTAGCCGATGTTGACCGCGAAGAGCCCGGCAAGCGCGTCGAGATAGCGCTTCCCGTTGATGTCCTCGAGGTAGCAGCCGTCGCCGCGCACGATGATCGGCAACTCTTCGTCCTCGAAGCCCGACATGCGAGTGAAGTGAAGCCAGAGATGGTCGCGTGCGGCTTTCTGCAGCTCGGCGGCTGAGAGGGAGGTCGCGGGGAAGCTCATATAGCTCCTTTCGGGGAACGACGCCACTGGAGGAGGACGTTGGCGAGCATCAGCACGATGGCCACGCCGAAGATCATCGTGCCGATGACGTTGACCTCGGGCGGAACGCCGCGCTGGGCGGTGCTCCACACGAAGAGCGGGAACGTCGTCGTCGTGCCGGAGTTGAAGCTGGTGATGACGAAATCGTCGATCGAGAGGGAGAAGGCGAGCAGCGCCCCGGCGAGGATCCCCGGCGCGATCAGAGGGAGCGTGATGCGGTAGAAGGTGACGTACTCGTTCGCGCCCAGGTCCATGGCCGCCTCCTCGACATGGCGGTCGAACCCGACGAGGCGGGCGCGCACCGTCACGACGACGAAGCTGATGCAGAACATGATGTGCGCGATGATGATCGTCCAGATTCCGAGGGCCGTCCCCAGGTTCAGGAAGAGCGTCAGCAGGGAGGCGCCGAGCACGATCTCGGGCGCGGTGAGCGGCACGAAGATGAGGAAGTTCGTCGCGCCTCGCCCGCGGAAGTGGTAGCGGACGAGGGCCATGGCGATCAGGGTTCCCAGGACGGTCGCGATGATCGTGGCGACGACTGCCACCTTGATGCTCGTCCAGACCGCGTCCCCGAGGAAGGGCGGCCCGAACGGGTTCGTCCAGTGCTCGGTGGTGAAGCCCTCCCACGTGTAGTTGAAGCGCCCCGCCGGGTCGTTGAACGAGAAGACGATGACGACCACGATCGGGAGCATCAGGTAGGCGAGCGCGAGGATCCCGAACACGGCGATCGTGTTCCTGCGGACGAACGCCCACGCTCTCGTCGGCAGGCTCGCCCGGTGCCCGGGCAGCGGCTCGGCCGCGGCGGTCATCCCGCCATCCTCTCGGTGCCGAGGAGCCGGGTGTAGACCAGGATGAGGACGAGGATGACCGCCATAAGGATGACCGAAAGCGCTGCGGCCTGCCCGTAGTCGGTGATCTCGAGGAACTTCGACTGGATGACGTTGCCGACCATCGCCTGGTTCGGCGTGCCGAGGAGCTCGGCGTTGATGAAGTCGCCGGCGGCGGGGATGAAGGTCAGGAGCGTCCCGGCGATCACGCCCGGCATGGACAGCGGCAGCGTCACGCGCAGGAAAGCCTTCGTGCTCGAGGCGTAGAGGTCCTTGGCCGCCTCGATCAGGCCCTTGTCGATCTGCTCCAGGCTGACGTAGAGCGGCAGGGCCATGAAAGGCAGGAAGTTGTAGGTGATCCCCGCGATCACGGCGGTCGACGTGGCGAGGACGCGGCCGTCGTCCGGGACCAGCCCCACGAGCTGGAAGACGTTCACGACGAAGCCGTCATCCGCCAGGATGTTCTGCCAGGCCAGCGTGCGGATCAGGTAGGTGACGAAGAAGGGCGCGATGATGCAGAGCAGGAGCAGGTTCTTCCAGCGCCCGCCGCGGAAGGCGATCCAGTAGGTGAGCGGGTACGAGATCAGCAGGGCGAGGATCGTGGCAATCCCCGAGTACTGGAGCGAGCGGAAGAACTGGGCCTGGTAGGTGCTGAAGGCCTCGGAATAGTTGTCCCAGGCCCAGTTGAACGTGTAGCCGGTCTGAACCGTCCCCTCCTGCAGCGACGTGAAGCCGAGGTAGTAGAGCGGGACGACGAAGAACAGGACCAGAAAGGCCACCCCGGGCGCCAGGAGCACATACGGAGTCAGCCAGCTGTGACGGTGGAAGAAGCTCATGCGCCGGCCGGCCGAACTAGACGCCGATCACCTTCTGCCACTGCTCCTGGTACACCGGGTTCTCGATGGCCACCGGGTCGAACTCGTGGAGGTTCTTGAGCACCTCGGGCGTCGGGAAGATGAGCGGGTTCTCGGCAAGGGCCGGGTCGATCTCGGTAATGGCCTCCTTCGTCCCCTTCACGGGCGTGATGTAGTTCACGTAGGCGGCGACCTGAGCCGCGATCTTCGGGTCGTAGAAGAAGTTCATGAAGGTGGACGCCGTGAAGACGTCGCCGCCGGTCGGGATCAACATGGTGTCCACCGACGTCATGCCGCCCGCGTCGGGAATCCTGAACTCGAGGTTCGGGTTGTCTGCCTGGAGGATGACGACGTCGCCCGACCAGGCCATGCACGCGTAGGCGTCGCCCCCGGCCAGGAGGCCTGTGTAGTCGTTCCCGGTGAACTGGCGGATCTGCCCGTCGTCGACCGCCTTCTGGATCTTGGCGATCACCTCGTCGTAGGCGGCCGAGTCGAAGTCGGCGGGGTCCTCGCCCATCTCCAGCAGGAACAGCCCAACGGTGTCCTCGAAACCGTCCAGCATCGTGACCTTGCCCTTGAGGGCGGGATCGAGCAGTTGCTCCACCGAGGTGATCTCGCCCCCGACCTTCTCCGGGTCGTAGCCGACACCGGTGATGTACGTCTGCCAGGGGAGGCTGTAGTCGCGGTTGGGATCCCAGGCCGGGCTCTTGAGCGAATCCTCGAGGTTGACCATATTGGGAATCGCGCTCTTGTCGAGCTTCTGCAGGTAGCCCAGGTCGAGGAGCCGCGCGCACATCCACGCCGTGGGGACGATGATGTCGCGGTCGATGGACTGGCCGCGCGAGAGTGGCGCCTGGATCTCGCCGAAGAACTCCTCGTTCGAGTTGATGTCCTCGAGGTAGTTGACCTTGACTCCCGTCGCCTCGGTGAACTGGTCGAGCGTCGGGAAGGAGGTCGCGTCGTCGTTCTGGTCGATGTAATAGGGCCAGTTGGAGACGGTGATCTCGTCCGCGAGCACCTGCTCGACCGTCGTCGCCTCGGTCTGGGGTTGCTGGCCCTCGATTCCCCCGCCGCCGCCGCCACAGGCCGCCAAAAGGCCGGGCAGGGACAGCGTGACTCCGCCGACGGCGGCTCGACGCAGGAGCTGCTCGCGGCTGATCGGGTCGTTGATCCGCTCGAACGGGTGCTTCATCGATCCTTCTCCTCCTATGACTCCACTACGAAGCTCGCGTCGGGGCTCCAGCTGAGCGTGACCTGGTCGCCAGGCTGCACCGAGGGCGCCCCGGCCTCGGTGTTCTGGACGTAAAGCGTGATCGCGCCGGCCCGCGTGTCGACGATGTACTGGGTCGAGACGCCGATGTAGGCGCTCTCCCGCACCTCGCCCGCCAGGTGGTTCGCCTCGTGCGTGCCGAGGCGCACCTTCTCGGGGCGGATCCCGATCGACACCTCGCCGGTCCGCCCCGCAGCGGCGGACGCGCGGACGACGGTGCCGTCGGTGAGCCGCACGACCCCGTCTCCCTCCACCGTTCCCTGGAGCAGGTTGGAGATCCCCAGGAAGCCTGCGACGAACGCGGTCCGCGGGGTCTCGTAGAGGTCGTTCGGCGTCCCGAGTTGCTCGATCTTCCCGTCGTGCATGACCGCGATCGTGTCGGCCATCGTCATGGCCTCCTCCTGATCGTGGGTCACGTGCACGAACGTGATCCCTACCTCGTTCTGGATCCCCTTCAGCTCGAGCTGCATCTGCTTGCGGAGCTTGAGGTCGAGCGCCCCGAGCGGCTCGTCGAGCAGGAGCACGCGGGGCCGGTTGACGAGGGCCCGCGCCAGCGCGACGCGCTGCTGCTGCCCGCCGGAGAGCTGGCGCGGCTTGCGCCGCTCGAAGCCCACGAGATCGACGAGCGTGAGCGCCCCGGAGACGCGCTCGTTCAGCTCGGCGCCCTTGACTCCCTTCCGCTTGAGCCCGAAGGCGACGTTGTCGGCAATCGACAGGTGCGGGAAGAGCGCGTAGCTCTGGAAGACCGTGTTGACGTCGCGCTTGTAGGGCGGGAGCCCGGTGACGTCGCGGTCACCGAGATAGATCGTGCCTCCGCTCGGCTCCTCGAAGCCCCCGATCATCCTCAGGCTCGTCGTCTTCCCGCAGCCGGAGGGGCCCAGGAGCGCGAAGAAGCTCCCGCGCGGGATCTCGAGCGAGACGTCGTCGACTGCGGCGACGCCGTCGAAGAGCTTCGTCACGCGCTCGAGCCGGACATCGGCTACCGGAGCGCCGCTCTCGGCCTGCAGGTCCGCAGTGTCCGTGCTCGCCGTCATGCCCTCGGCACGACCGTCTCTGTCGCCATCACTCGGGCTTCGCCATCGCGGTGGGGCTCAGCCGATCTTCGCCATGACGTGCTTGATCTGCGTGTAGTCCTCGAGCGAGTAGACCGAGAGGTCCTTGCCGTAGCCGGACTGCTTGTAGCCGCCGTGGGGCATCTCGGAGACGAGCGGGATGTGATCGTTGATCCACACCGTCCCGAACTGGAGCTTCCGCGCGGCATTCAGGGCCCGGCCGATGTCCCGCGTCCAGACCGAGGACGCGAGCCCGTAGTTGACGTCGTTTGCCCACGCGATTGCCTGGTCGTCCTCGGCGAAGCGCTGGACGGTGACGACCGGGCCGAAGATCTCGCGCTGGACGATCTCGTCGGTCTGGTCGACGTCGGCGACGACGGTCGGGTTGACGAAGAAGCCGCGCTCGCCGTTCGACCCGCCGCCCGTGAGGACGGTGGCGCCCTTGGCCCGCTCCAGGAAGCCGAAGACGCGCTCCTGCTGATCCTTGGAGATCACGGGGCCCATCTCGACGTCCTCGCCCTCGGCCGGGTCGCCGACCTGGATCGACGCGACGGCCGGGACGAGCTCCTCGAGGAGCTTGTCGTAGATCTTCGGGCCGGCCATGATCCGCGAGGCCGCGGTGCAGTCCTGGCCGGAGTTCCAGAAGCCGGCCGCCCTGACGCCCTCTGCGACCGCCACCGGATCGGCGTCGTCGAACACGATCACGGGCGCCTTCCCGCCGAGCTCGAGGTGGACCCGCTTCAGGGAGTCCGCGGCGGTGCGCGCGATGACCTTGCCGGTCTCGACGTCGCCCGTCAGCGAGACGAGGCGGACGTCGGGGTGCTTCACGAGCGCCTCGCCGGCGGGGACCCCCTCACCGGTGATCACGTTGAGGACGCCCGGCGGGATGATCCCCTCGGCCAGCTCGACGAAGCGCAGCAGCGTCAGCGGAGTCTGCTCGGAAGGCTTGAGCACCTGCGTGTTGCCCGCCGCGAGGGCAGGCCCGAGCTTCCAGACGGCCATCCAGAGCGGGTAGTTCCACGGCGCGATCCCGGCCACGACCCCGAGAGGCTCGCGGCGGATCATCGAGGTGTGCTCACGCATGTACTCGCCGGTGGAGCGGCCCTCGAGGATGCGGGCGGCGCCGGCGAAGAAACGGAGGTTGTCCGCCATCTCGCTGGGCTCGTCGCGCGCGGCGGCGATGGGCTTGCCGACGTTCCTGGATTCGAGCTGGGCCAGCTCCTCGGCGTTCTCTTCAATGACGTCGGCGAGCTTGAGCAGCATCTCGGCGCGCTCGCGCGGCGTGGCGTCGAGCCACTCGCCGAGGGCCGCCTTCGCGGCCTCGACGGCGCGGTTCGCGTCCTCTTCGGTGCTCGCCGGAACCTCGGCGATCGTCTCGCCCGTCGCCGGGTTCAGGACCTCCATCGTCTCGCCCCCGGCGGAGTCGACCCACTCTCCACCGATGTAGTTCTTGTGCTGGGAGACAGCAACGCTCATCTGGATCCGACCTCCGTTTCGACGCTGGGGCCAGCGTAGCCCCCGGTGCGTTCCGCAACAAGCCCGAAACGCGGGCCTAACCACCCGGACCCAATTGGACAAGTTGTCGAAAAACTAGGGGCGGAGGGCGCCACGGCGTGCCATTGCGTCCACAAGGCGGTCGGTCGGCAACTCGTGCGCGACCGTTCCGTTGTGGCCGGTCATGGTCTCGGCCGCGCAAAGCGCGTTCAGGATCGCCTCCTCGGTGGCCTCCACGACGGCGTCGAAGAACGGCGTGATGCGGCCGCCCGGCACCATCTCGAGCTGCACCGTCGGGGGGTGGTCGGCGGCCAGGTCGCCGGCCGGGAGGCCGCGGTTCCCGGTCGCGAAGCAGAGGAAAAGATCGCCGCTGGAGTCCTCCCCCACCCCGCCGACGCGTGCGATGCCGAGGCCGGCCCGCTGCGCCAGCCGCTCGCACTGGCCCGGCAGGAGGGGCGCATCGGTCCCGACGATGACGATGATGGAGCCGCCGGGGCCCGTGCCCGGCACGCCCGGTAGGGGCACGACCGAGGCCGGGATCTCCTCGCCCACGGGCACGCCGTCGACGCGGAGGCGCGCGCGCCTGCCGTAGTTCGCCTGGACGAGCACGCCGACGACGTAGCCTCCGGCGGCCTCGACCACGCGCGAGGACGTGCCGATGCCGCCCTTGAACTCGTGGCAGATCATCCCGGTGCCGCCGCCCACGTTCCCCTCGGCAACGGGGCCGCCGGCGGCCGACGCGAGCGCGTCGCGCGCGTGCTCCGGCTTGACGTGCATGCCGTTGATGTCGTTCAGCGGGCCGTCCCAGGTCTCGCCGACGACCGGCAGGCTCCAGAAGCCCTCCCCGCCGGCCCGCCGCTCGACCTCGGCGGCGATCAGGGCGTCGTGGACGACTCCGACGGAGTGCGTGTTGGTCAGCCCGATCGGCGAGATGAGCATGCCCGACTCGCGGATCCACTCCAGCCCGGTGAGCTCCCCGTTCCCGTTCAGCCGGTGCGGGCCGGCGAAGACCGGCTCCTCCCACGGATTGCCCTCGTGCGGGAAGATCACCGTGACTCCGGTGCGGACCGAGTCGCCCTCCACGACCGTCGTGTGACCGACGCGAACGCCGGGGACGTCGGTGATGGCGTTGAGCTCACCGGTCGGGAGCGTCCCGATCCGGATCCCGAGCTCTCTGGCGCGCGGCCTGGGCACGGCGGCAGCCTAGACTCCGCGGCGTGGAAGTGCAGCGCCGTCCCGACTCCGTGAGCATCGTCGCCGTCGACGGAGGCCTGATCGTCGTCGTCCGGCAGACGCGGGCGGGGGCGGACGGGCGCACGCTCGAGCTCCCGGCCGGCTCGATCGAGGAAGGCGAAACGCCCGAAGAGTGCGCCGCGCGCGAGCTCGTCGAGGAGTGCGGGCTGACCGCGGGCTCCTGGCGAAAGCTCGGCTCGTTCTGGGCCGCTCCCGACTACTCGACCGAGTACGTCCACGCCTTCGAGGCGACCGGTCTCGTCGATGTCGGCATCGGCGAGCGCGAGGAAGGCGACGACCTCGTCATGGAGCGCCTCCCCCTCCGCGGCGTCATCGGCGAGCTCTCGGACGCAAACTCGCTGGCCGCGCTCACCCTCTGGCTCCAGGGCTGAGTCCGCAACACCGGGTCCCTCCCGGCCACGTCCGGGGTCTGACCCCCGTGATGGCTCTGCGAGGCGCGTCCACCGGCGTGCTCTCCCCGCGAAGTCAGACTCTGTGCGGGGGGTTTTCGCCGGGCCTAGTCCCACCCGGACACGTCAGGGGTCTGACCCCGGACACGTCGCGCCGGGACAAGGAGCGGCCCGCCACTAGAAGCCGACCAGGGCCACGCCGACGGCGACGAGAACCGCGCCCGCGAGCCTCGACGGGCCCACTTGCTCGTGGAGGAGAAGCGCCGCGCCGACGGTTGCGATGACGACGCTGGTCTCGCGGACGGCCGCCACGGGCGCCGCCTCCGCCCGGGCCAGGGCGGCGAGCACGAGCCCGTATGCAACCCACATGCCGAGGCCCGCCACCACGGTCGACGGGCTCAGCTCGGCGCGAAGCGCAGCGCCGCCCTTGAACCAGGCCACCCCCAGCGCGTAGCCGATCGCGGGAACGACGAGCGTGAGCTCGAGATAGGTGACTGCGTTGGCGAAGCGGATGCCCTCGTCGTCCACGAGCGTGTAGGCGGCGATCGAGCAGGCGATCGCGAGGCCGAAGAGGACGCCGGAGGAGCCGACCGGACGGCGCAGGCCCCGCACGAGCAGCACTCCGACCCCCACGAGGCAGACACCGAGCGCCTGGACCGCGTTGGTCTCCGCCCCGAGCGCGACGACGCCGACGACGAGGACGAGCACCGGCGCGACCCCGCGCGCGAGCGGATAGACGACCGAGACCTCCGCCCGCCCGTAGGCGGCGCCGAGGAGGGCGAAGTAGACGAGCTCGAGCGCCGAGCTGGCGGCGATGTACGGCCAGGCCTCGGGCTCGAGCTCCCATTGGAGTGCGACGACGGGCGCGAAGACGACGACAGCGGTCAGGAGCGCCACCGCCCCGGCCGCCTCCGGGTCGCGCGCGCGGGCGAGCAGCAGGTTCCAGAGCGCGTGGACGAACGCGGCGCCGAGCGCGAGCAGGAACGCGGAGAGCGGCACCGCTAGCCGTCCAGGCTGTCCCGCTCCCAGAGCACCGGAAAGAGAGGGTGCTCCATCGGCGCCCCCGCAGGGAGCTCCTCGGCCAGGCCGGGGAAATCCGGCGACGTCTTCCACGGCCGCGGTGCGTGGGTCACGTCGTCGCCGAGGAAGCGGACCGAGAACGCCCGCCGGCGCGCCCCACCCGAGACGCCGCCCGCCGCGTGCAGGGTGAGCATGTGGAAGAAGACCGCGTCCCCGGGCTCGAGCGCCCAGCCGAGAATACGGAACCTGTCCGGCTCGGCGTCGATGTCCGGGAGCTCCTCGAGGCTCCCTTCCGGAAACCACTTGGCCTGCGCGTCCATGAAGGTCCGCGGCATGAGCCACGGCCCCCGGTGCGATCCGGCCACGAACTCGAGCGTCGCGTCGCGCGCCACGGGATCGACCGGCATCCACATGCTGACCGCCTGCGTGCCGTCGATGTTGTAGTAGGGCTGGTCCTGGTGCCACGGCGTCCGTTGCGACGTGCCCGCCTCCTTGACGAGCAGGTGGTCGTGGAAGAGCCGGACGCGGTCGCTCCCCATCAGCTCGCCCGCGATCGCCGCAGCCCCCGACCCGCGGATGAACTCCTCGTACTCGGGGATCTCCTGCCAGTTGCAGAAGTCCTCCACGAAGCGCCCCGGGTCGTCGGGGCCGCTGGCCACGATGGCGCGAGGGCTCTGCTGGGCCAGGTTGCGCTCGATGCCACGCTCGAGGAGGGCGACCTCCCGGGCCGAGAACGCACCGCGGACGCAGACCGCGCCGTCGCGACTGAAGTCCCCGGCGAGGCTCAGAGAGCGAGCCCCATGCGCTCGCAGTAGAGCTCGGCGGCGACGCGGGCCACCACGTCCTTCGAGGCTTCAGACCTTTCCGAGGCAAGTCGGTAGATGCCGAGCCCCTCGAGCTCGACCCGCCCCAGCTCCTTCTTCAGGCTCGGATCGAGAAGGACGAGAGCGCCGCTCTTTTCGTGCGTGTCGTCGCACAACCCGTTGATGACGAACTCCTCGTGCCAGGCACGCCACGTGGCTGCGCCCGATTCCGGAAGCGTGACGCGCAGATCGGGGAAGTCGATCACAACGCCCTTCGTGGGCACCCGCTCCTCGCCGACCTCCTCGGCGGCCTTCATCTTCACGGTGAACGCGTCCACCTTGGCGACCTTCTTGGCGTCGAGGCCGTCGATCTCGACGCGGAAGTTGGAGGCGAGCCACTGCTTGGCCTTCGCGGCCGGCGCGGAGAGCTTCCCGGAGGCCTTCTGGCGTCTCCGTCCGTTCCGGCTCGATCACCACGGCCAGGTAGGCGGCCTCCTTCGCCGAGCCGTCCAGCTTCGGAAACGTCACGCTCGTGATCAGCGCCTCCATGAAGCCGAGGGCTTTCTTCGCCTGGAACGAGGCGTCGGCGAAGACGATCCGGCCGCTTCGGCGTGGCTGTCTGCCGTTCCAGGAGTCCGCGAGCCACTCGTAGACGATGGGTGCCAGCGAGAGCCCGAGCGTGAGCTCGAGCGGCTCCGGCGCAACCAGGCCGAGGTGCTTCTTGAGATAGTGCTCGGCGCCGGGGCGCTCTCGCACCACCTCCCCCTTGACGCCGCCCCCTTCCACCGAGCGGACGAATCCGCAGGCGACGCCGTCGAGCTCGAGCAGGAAGCGTCCGGCCGTGGAGCGGGGAGCCAGGCCCATGGCTAGAGGTTGACCGCCACGCGCATGCGGGAGTCCACGCCGGGACTCTACGCCGGTTTGGCTATCGCCGGAAGCGGCCCCACGCCACGCCCGCGATGTAGGCGAGCCCGGCCAGCGCGCCCAGCAGGCCGTACGGGTTGCCGTCCCGCCCGTTGGCGATCTCGTACAGCCACATGCCGATGATCGCCCCGATGAGAACGAAGCCGGCGAAGGCCGTCGCGCCGAGGTCGATCATCGCCCAGCGCTCGTCCCGCCCGGGGCCGCCGAGACCCTGGAGGGTCTCGCTGCGCGAGCCGAAGAGGAAGAGCGCCCCGAGAGCCGCCATGACGAGGAAGCCCCACAGCCCCTCTCGCGGATTCCCTCCGATCCAGAAGGCGCCCAGGATGAGCGCGCCGAGGAAGAGGCTGAATCCCGGCATCCACCATCTGCTCCGCCAGAAGTGCTTAGTCATGTGTGTTTCCATCGAAGATCGCCTCCACTGGTCTGCCGAAGAAGCGCGCGAGGGCGAGGGCGAGCGGAAGCGAAGGCGTGTAGCGCTCGGTCTCGATCGAGTTGATCGTCTGGCGCGACACGGCCATCGCCTCGGCCAGCTGCTGCTGGGAAAGACCCCGCTCTGCACGCAGCTCCCGGATCAGGTTCTTCATGCCGATGTAAAGCTACCTTTACAGCAACCCATTGTCAAGCTTGCTTTACATCGCAATCCGCCGACGGCGGCTGCGCGTATGGGAGGAACACCGGGTTTCGAGGGAGAGACCTGCCCCGACAAGGCGCACCGCGCCGCCTAGCCGAGGCAGCAAGCTCGGACTCCGGGCACTACGAAGGGGCAGGCCCGCCCGGCGCCTGCCCCTTTGATTCCTGTGTGAGCCGAGCTGCGGGCAGGCAGCTCTCAGCAGCCGCTAGCCCGGCGTCAATGCCCTTCGGGAGCCTCCCAGCCCTCCAACACGGGCGGCTGCCAGTCCACCCCGACCGTCCTCGAGCCCTCGACCCACGGGCCGAGCTCGGGCTGCGGGAACTTCGTGTGCTTCTCCTTCAGCTGGATCCCGTAGGAGTTGCCCGACTGGAGGTGCTTGACGAGCACCTTGCGCGCGATCTCGTCCTCGCGCCCTTCCGGGACGGCGAAGTAGATCTTGATGAACGAGTTCGAGTAGCGGTCGAAGACGGCCGGGACGCCCTCCTCCTCCAGGAGCGCGACGTCCTCGAGCCAGTTCAGGTCGTCGCCGGGCGTGGCGGCGAGGAGGTCGACGTCCTCGATCTCGGCAATGTCCTCCTGGTAGGAGAAGCGCCTGCCGGAGAGGTACTCGGCGTCGATCGACCTGATCTTCTCGGGCTCTTTGGTCATCAGTCCTCCGCGCCGGCGTACTCGGCCGGCTGCTCCGGGAGGTAGTCGACCGGGTACTCGAGGTGCTTCTCGAGCAGCCGCTTGATCTCGGCGAGGGCCTGCTCCTCGGTGACGCCGGGGACGTAGTTCGTGCCGGCCAGCGGCACCTTCGCCATGGCGGCCGCCTCGACCGTGAGGGCGCACAGATCCTCGGGCTCGAGCGAGTGGACGTTCGTCTTGCCGCACGCCCGCGCCAGCATCTGCACCTCGAGCGTCAGCGTGTGCAGGAAGTTGTAGACGCGCTCGGCTGCCTCGTCGACGACGAGGCGCTTGCGGAGCTCGGGGTCCTGGGTCGTGATCCCGACCGGGCAGCGGCCGCTGTGGCAGTGGTAGCACTGGCCTGCCGGGACGCCGATCGTGCCCTCGTAGTCGGTGACGCCGGGGATCTCCTTGTTGCAGTTCAGCGCCATGAGGGCCGCATGGCCGAGCGCGACCGCCTTCGCCCCGAGCGCGAGCGCCTTGGCGACGTCGCCGCCGTTGCGGATCCCGCCGGCGACCACGAGGTCGATCTCGTCCGCCAGACCGACGTCCTCGAGTGCGCGCCGTGCCTCGGGGATCGCAGCCATCAGCGGGATGCCGGTCTCCTCCGTCGCGATGTGCGGCCCCGCGCCGGTGCCGCCTTCGGCCCCGTCCAGGTAGATGACGTCGGGCCCGCATTTGGCCGCCATGCGCACGTCGTCGTACACGCGCGCCGCGCCGAGCTTGAGCTGGATGGGAATCTGGTAGTCGGTCGCCTCGCGGATCTCCTGGATCTTCAGCGAGAGGTCGTCCGGGCCGAGCCAGTCCGGATGCCGCGCCGGAGAGCGCTGGTCGATCCCGGGCGGCAACGAGCGCATCTCGGCGACCTGCTCGGTCACCTTCTGGCCCATCAGGTGCCCGCCGAGGCCGACCTTGCAGCCCTGGCCGATGAAGAACTCGCACGCGTCGGCGAGCATCAGGTGGTGCGGGTTGAACCCGTACCTGCTCTGGATGCACTGGTAGTACCACTTCGTCGAAAGGTCGCGTTCAGGCGGGATCATCCCGCCCTCGCCCGAGCACGTGGCCGTGCCGGCCATGGAGGCGCCCTTGGCGAGCGCCATCTTCGCCTCCAGCGAGAGCGCGCCGAAGCTCATGCCGGTGATGTAGACGGGGATGTCGAGCTCGATCGGCTTCTTTGCGAAGCGCGCGCCGAGGACGGTCTTCGTCTCGCACTTCTCGCGGTAGCCCTCGATCACGAACCGGGTGAGCGTGCCCGGCATGAACATGAGCTCGTCCCAGTGCGGGATCTTCTTGAACATCGAGAAGCCGCGCATGCGATAGCGGCCCAGCTCGGCCTTCATGTGAATGTCGTTGATGACATCCGGCGTGAAGATCCGGCTGTGCCCGAGGACGGTGCGATCGGTCTCGTCAGGCACTAGAGCACCAGCTTTCGTTCCGAGGGCTCGAGGTTGTCGTAGTTGTAGAGCTTCTTGCCGCACACGAACTTCTGGAACTCGGGCGGGTCGCCGAGGCCGTAGATCTCGAACTTCCGCTGGATGAGCTCGGTATCGGCCTCGTTCCACTCGCCCGGCACACAGTCGATGCCGAGCGACTTGACCTTGCCGGCGACGTAGATCGTGCCGTCGTACATCGAGTCGCCGAGGCCGGGGCCGACGTCTCCGCAGAGGATCTGACGGCCTCGCTGCATCATGAAGCCGGTCATCGTGCCGGCGTCCCCGCACACGATGACCGTGCCGCCCTTCTGGTCGATTCCGGTGCGCGCGCCGACCCTGCCTTTGACGAGGACGTCACCGCCGCGAATGGCCGCGGCCGTCAGCGAGCCCGCGTTGCCGTCGACGACGACCACGCCGGACATCATGTTCTCGCAGGCCGACCAGCCGACCCGGCCGGTGATGTGGATCTCGGGGCCGTCGATGAGGCCGCAGCCGAAGTAGCCGAGGCTGCCGCCGAACGTGATCCGGCAGCGGGTGAGGATGCCGACGCCGAGGGAGTGCTTGGAGCCGGGGTTGAGGACGGTGACGTCCGTGATCCCCTCCCCGTAGAGCAGGCGCCGCAGCTCCAGGTTGATCTGACGCGTGGTCAGGTCCTGCGCGTCGAAGGTCGCCTTGCCGCTCTCGATCTCGGCCGTGCCCGGCGCCTCGGCGAAAGGCTCGGCGAGCCCGCGCGCGTCGTACGTGATCCTCGACTCGCCTACCGCTGCCACACCATCACCTCGCCCTCGTAGGGGTCGTACGTGTCGATCTCGTGGTCGACGATCGCGCGGATCGCGATCTCCTCGGAGGCAAGGGCCACGACACCGTCCGATTCGTAGAGGACGAGCGGCTTGGCCGCCATCTCGTCCTTGCAGACGCCGAGCGCGTCGGCCGTGACGGCGATGTAGGTGAACACGCCGTCGAGCTCCTCCAGCGAGTCGCGCATCGCGTCCTCGAGCTTCGCGCCCTCACTCATCTTCTCGGCGAGGTAGACGGCGATGATCTCGGAGTCGCACTCGGACTGGAAGCGGTGGCCGCTGCGCTCGAGCCGGCGCTTCCACTGGAAGTAGTTCGTCAGCTGCCCGTTGTGGACGACGGCGACGTCGGAGAACGGATAGGCCCAGTACGGATGCGCGCCCGAGATGTCGACGTCGGACTCGGTCGCCATGCGGACGTGGCCGATCGCGTGCGTCCCCGTGAAGCCCTTGAGGTCGTACTGGTCGGCCACCTCCTCGGCGTCCCCGAGGTCCTTGATGATCTCGAGCGAATGGCCGAGCGACAGCACCTCAGCGTCCGGGATGTCCTCGATGCGGTCGGCGAGCTCCTTCAGCGTCCCGTTCGGAAGCGTGAACGCAACCCGGTAGGCGTACTCGGTCTCCTCCTCGACGTCGTGGATGTCGGCGTCCATCGCCTTGAGGCGCCGAATCACCTGATCCTGATGCCGGTCGAGCCGATCGGAGAACTCGAAGTCACGCGGCGTGTTCGCATCGGCCAGCTTGTAGCGCATGACCAGCTGGTGGTCGTACGGCCGGTAGAGCGCATAGCCCGTCGAGTCCGGCCCTCGGTGCTTCATCGACTGGAGCATCCGCGTCATGTCGCGACCGATCTCGTGCGTGCCGTCGCGATAGATGATCCCTGCAATTCCGCACATTCTGTGCTCGCTTTCTACGGAAGGACGTCGAGGTACTCGGTGACGTCCCAGTCGCTCACCTGCGCGCAGTAGCGCTCCCACTCGTCCTGCTTGTAGTGCATGAACACACGGTACATATCGCCGGGCAGAGCGGACTTGATCACGTCGTCGGCCTCGAGCGCGTCGAGCGCGTGCCCGAAGGTCATCGGGATCTTCTTGACCTCCTTGCCGGCCTCCATGGCGTCGTAGATGTTCCGCTCCTCGGGCTCGCCCGGATCGAGCTGGCGGTCGATCCCGTCCCGCATGGCCGCAATCAGTGCCGCCATCGACAGGTACGGGTTCACGGCGGAGTCGACGGAGCGGTATTCGAAACGGCCCGGCGCCGAGACGCGGAGCGCGGTCGTGCGGTTCTGGTAGCCCCAGTCGGCGAAGACCGGCGCCCAGAAGCCCGTGTCCCACAGCCGGCGGTACGAGTTCACCGTGGACGCGGTCACGGCGGTGAGGGCGCCGAGGTGCTCGAGGATCCCGCCGATCGCGTAGAGGCCGATCTGGCTGGGCTTCTGGCGGTCGTCGGTGTCGGGATCGAAGGCGTTCTCGTCGCCGCGCCAGAGGGAGATGTTGTGATGGCAGCCGTTGGCCGAGACGCCCATGAACGGCTTGGGCATGAAGCACGGGAAGGCGTCGAGCTCGCGCCCGACCTGCTTGCAGATCTGGCGGAAGGTCGAGAGGTTGTCGGCCGTCTGCTCGGCGCGGTCGAAGCCGAAGTTCAGCTCGATCTGGCCGGGGGCGTCCTCGTGGTCGCCCTGGATCATGTCGAGCCCCATCCTCTGGCCGTACTCGATCACCTTGTGGATGATCGGCTGGAGCTCGGAGAACTGGTCGATGTGGTAGCAGTAGGGCTTCGTCTTGCCCTCGACGGAGGGCTCGCCCCTCTCGTCCAGCTTGAGCCACATCATCTCCGGCTCGGTGCCGGCTCGGAGGTGGAGGCCGGTCTCCTGCTCGAAGTCGGCCTGGATCTGCTTCAGGTTCGCGCGGCAGTCCGAGGTGAGGAAGGCGCCGGGATCCTCGCGCTCCTCGCGGTTGCGGAAGCACGTCACCCAGACGCGCGCGACCTGCGAGTCCCACGGCAGCGGCATGAAGGTCTCGGGCTCCGGCACGCCGACGAGCTCCGCCGCCTCGGGGCCGTAGCCGATGTAGTTGCCGTGCCTGTCGGTGAAGAGGTTGGCGGTCGCGCCGTAGACCAGCTGGAAGCCCTTGTTGGCGATCGTCTCCCAGTGGGGAGAGGGAACGCCCTTGCCCATGATGCGCCCCGTGACGGAGGGGAACTGGTAGTAGACGTACGTGATCCCGAGCTCGTCGATCTTCTTGCGGACCTCGGCGATCTTCTCGTCACGGCCCTCGGCGCTGACGAAGGCTTCAAGGTCTGTCGGCACGTGCTTCCTCCTACATCTCGGCGTTGCGGCACGAGGCCGCCGGGTACAGGAAGGGGCAATACTATTGCCCTCCGTGACGCGGCTCTAGAGGCTACCGGCCGCCCTTCGAATGCGAGCGCTCCAGGCAGCGCAGCGACACTGAAGTTAGACGCGCGTGCGCGGGGGCCGGCCGCGGGCCTCCCTCCGCTTCCAGCCTATCGCCGACTTTCGCACCGATGGGTGACGCAAGGGGTCGAAAGTGTGACGACGTGTGACGATCTCCTGCCCGTCTCGGCCACCCGACGGCCCGACTAGACTCGCCGCGTGGACGTCCTGATCGTCGGCGGCGGAGGACGCGAGCACGCGCTTGCGTGGAAGATCGCCCAGAGCACGCATCTCGGCGAGCTCCACGCGACGCCGGGCAACCCCGGAATCGCGGCACTCGGCACGTGCCATTCGGCCGGCGCCGACGACCCGGAGGCGGTGCTCGCTCTCTGTCGGCGGCTCGGGGTCGACCTCGTGGTCGTCGGGCCGGAGGCGCCGCTCGTCGGCGGCCTGGCCGACGAGCTTCGCCGGGCGGGCGTCGCAGTCTTCGGGCCGAGCGCTGCCGCCGCCCGCATCGAGGGCTCGAAGTCGTTCGCCAAGGAGGTCCTGCAGGCAGCGGGCGTCCCCACCGCGGAAGAGCTCGGGGAGCCGCGCGCGCCCTGTGTCGTCAAAGCCGACGGCCTGGCGGCCGGAAAAGGCGTCTTCGTCTGCCATACCGATGCCGAGCTCGCAGCTGCGCTGCCTCGCGCCGAGGCTCTCGGGGGCCGCGTCGTGATCGAGGAGCTGTTGGAAGGCGAGGAGGTCTCGCTCTTCGCCCTCTGCGACGGCACGAACGCGCTCGCGCTCGCGCCCGCTCAGGACTTCAAGCGCCTGCTCGACGGCGATCAGGGCCCGAACACCGGCGGCATGGGCAGCTACTCGCCCGTGCCGTGGCTCGGCGAGGGCCGGGCGGAGGAGCTCGTCGAAGCCGTGCACCGACCTGTGCTGCGGGAGCTGGCCGCACGGGGCGCGCCCTTCCAGGGGCTGCTCTACGCGGGGCTGATGTTGTCCGAGAACGGCCCGCACGTGCTCGAGTTCAACTGCCGCTTCGGCGATCCCGAGACCCAGGCGATCCTGCCGAGGCTCGAGGGCGACCTCTTGCAGGCTCTCGCGGGGGTCGCGACCGGGTCGCTCGACGGGGTCGAGCTCGCAGCAGGGCCGGAGACGGCCGTCACCGTCGTCCTGGCCGCGGCCGGCTACCCCGACGCGCCCGAGACGGGTGTGCCGATCGCCGGCATCGAGGACGCCGAGGCCGAGGGGGCATTGGTCTTCCATGCCGGCACGACTCGCCGGGACGACTCCCTCGTGACCTCCGGAGGGCGCGTGCTCGACGTCACGGCGCTCGGCGATTCGCTCTCCGACGCCCGCGAGCGCGCCTACCGCGCGGTCGAGCGCATCGGCCTGCCGGGAGTGCAGTACCGTCACGACATCGCGCTCGGAGCCGTGCACGTCAATGCCTGAGGAGAGCCCCCTCCCGCTCCCGGTCCTCGAGGACTTCGAAGAGGTCGGACCGCTGGTCGGCATCCTCATCGGCTCCGAGTCGGATCGCGACGCCGTCGAGCCCGCGTGCGTCGAGCTGGACGAGCGCGGCATCTCCTGGGAGCTCAAGGTGCTCTCCGCGCACCGTGATCCACGGGCCGTCGCGGAGTACGCGTCCACCGCCGCGCTTCGGGGAACCAGGGTGCTCATCGCCGGCGCCGGGATGGCGGCCGCGCTGCCGGGCGTGGTCGCCGCCTATACCGACCTCCCGGTGATCGGCGTGCCGCTCACGTCCTCGAAGAGCGTCATGGGCGGTCTCGACGCCCTTCTCTCGATCGCGCAGATGCCGCCCGGGGTCCCCGTCGCATGCGTCTCGGTGAACGGCTCACGAAACGCCGCGATCCTCGCGGCAAAGATCCTGGCGCAGGGAGGCGGCTACCCGGGGACGCCGGGCAGGCCCACGTCAGAGCTCTAGGGACCTTTCGCGCGGCTCGCCGCGTACCGGGTGAGTGCGCACCTCGCTCGTGCTGCTCGCAGCGGCCGCCCTCGCAGTCTCCTGCGGCTCGGAGCCGAATGCCCACTCGCCCGAGGCGACGTCGTCGGTCTCGGCCGACACGGCGTCCACGGAGAGGGCAGGCGGACGGTACGGGCTGACGATCGCCGCTCCGGACGGTTGGGACGAGGAGATCACCCGCGGCGCGATCCGTTTCGCCAATCGGGCGCTCCCCGAGCTCGCGCTCTGTGGTGGCCCTCGCGAGCTCCGGCCCGACGACCTCGTCGTCGACGTCCTGGAGCGTGACCCGCCTCCCTCCGAACAGTCGTACTTCCCACAGGTCGACGAGCCGCCTCGGCTCGCCGCCGCGGACTTCCACACGCCGGAGCCCGGCACGTATCCCGACACGCACGCGTACGCGAACGTCCCCTTTTCCCTGGGCGGCCGCTTCTTCGTCGTCTTCGCCGAGTCCGGCACCCGCTCCGTCGCGCCCGAGGTCGTCAACGAAGCGAACGCGGCGCTCTCCACGCTCACAGTCGAGCGGGGAGACTTCTACCCCGGCGACGTGGATCCGGCCTCGTTCGCGGCCGCCGAGGGCTGGCACACGGGGTCGAGCGGGCCGCTGCCCGTGCACTCCGACGGGGACTACACGGTTTCCTGGGCTGCGACGGTCCCCTATCTGGACGAGTGGGACGCGCTTCCCATGTACGACACGCTCGAGACGCTACCGTCGGACGGGATCGTGATCCGGGTCTCCCTGGCCCGCTCCTGCGACCCCAGCGGCCCCGGGCAGCGGTGGCCGGTTCGACCCCAGCCGTACGGGCTCGCCAACTTCGAGCTCAACCCGCGGTGGGAGGGCCAGGTGCGCGACATCCCCGAGTACCAGCTCTGGACGCGCGTGGAAGGGCAGTACGACGTCGACGTTCGCGCCTACTTCGGTCAGGCGGCCCCGACCGAGGAGATGCGGGCGCGCGCCCAGGATGAGCTCGACCGCCTCGAGCTGCCCGACTGGGGCCCGTGGGAGCTCGAGTAGGCAACCTGCGCGCTCACTAGACTTGGCGGTGTGATCGCGCGCTACTCCCGACCGGCCATGAAGCGCGTCTGGTCGGAGGAGGGCAAGCTCGCGCGCTGGCTCGAGGTCGAGCTGGCGGCACTCGACGCGTGGGCCGAGGTCGGGGCCGTGCCGCCGGAGGCGGCCGCCGAGGTGCGCGAGCGCGCCGTGCCCCCGACGCCGGAGCGCGTCGCCGAGATCGAGGAGCGCACGCAACACGACCTCGCCGCCTTCGTCGACGCCGTGGCCGAGGGGCTCGGTGATGGCGGGCGCTGGCTCCACTACGGGCTCACCTCGTCCGACGTGCTCGACACCGCCACCGCGCTCCAGGTGAGGGAGGCGGGCACGCTGGTCCTCGAAGGGGTCGATCTCGCGCTCGACGCTGTCATCCGCCGCGCGGAGGAGCATCGCGAAACGGTGATGGCCGGTCGCACGCACGGCGTCCACGCGGAGCCGATCACCTTCGGCGCGAAGCTCGCCGGCTGGGCGTTCGAGCTGGAGCGCGACCGCGAACGCCTCGCTCGCGCACTGGAAGGGATGCGGGTCGGCAAGCTCGCCGGAGCGGTCGGGACGTACGGCGGCGGCGACCCCGAGGTCGAGCGCCTGGCCTGCGAGCAGCTCGGGCTCGTCCCGGAGGCGATCGCCACCCAGGTGATCCCACGAGACCGTCACGCCGAGCTGCTTTCCGCTCTCGCGGTCGCCGCGGCCTCCCTCGATCGCTTCGCGACCGAGATCAGACATCTCGCCAGGACGGAGCTACGAGAGGTGCAGGAGCCGTTCCGGCAAGGGCAGAAGGGCTCGTCGGCGATGCCCCACAAGCGCAATCCGGTGGTCGCCGAGCGCATCTCCGGCCTCGCCCGCGTCGTTCGCGCGGCGGCGGTCGTCGGGCTCGAGAACGTGGCCCTGTGGCACGAGCGCGACATCTCGCACTCGAGCGCCGAGCGCGTCGTGCTCCCCGATGCCTTCCTGGCGCTGGATTACATGCTCGACCGCTTCGCCTGGCTGGTCGACGGGCTGGTCGTCGACGCAGACCGGATGCGGCGGAACCTGGACGCGTCGCACGGCCTCGTTTCGAGCCAACGCGTCTTGCTCGCACTCGTCGGAGCCGGCCTGCCGCGGGACGATGCCTACCGGCTCGTGCAGCGGAACGCCCTGGTCGCCTGGGACGAGGAGCGAGACTTCGGAGAGCTGGTCGCCTCCGACCCCGAGATCAGCGCGCTCCTCGATGCCGACGCACTCGCCGAGGCATTCGACCTCGGCGCCGCGCTCCGCCATGTCGACGTCCTGTTCGAGCGCCTGGAGGCGCTGGCCGAGAAAACCCGAGAGCGAAGGAAGGAAGCCGTCCATGCCTGAGGCCGTCCACGTCGCAAGTGGGAAAGTCAGGGAGATCTACGAGCTCGACGAAGACCGGCTCCTGCTCGTCGCGAGCGACCGCATCTCCACTTTCGACGTCGTGCTCCCGACCGAGATTCCGGACAAAGGGCGCGTGCTCACGGGCCTCTCCGGCTTCTGGTTCGCGCGTACGCGCGACATCGCGCCCAACCATCTCCTCGCTCTTCAGGCCGACGGGCGGTCGACCGAGGCACGGCGGCTCTCGATGCTCCCGATCGAGTGCGTCGTCCGCGGCTACCTGGCCGGCTCCGGCTGGAAGGACTACCTGGCCACCGGCGAGGTCTGCGGCCACCGGCTCCCGGCCGGGCCTCCGCGAGTCGGACAAGCTCCCGGCTCCGATCTTCACGCCCGCGACGAAGGCCCAAGAGGGTCACGACGAGAACATCGACCGCAGGCGCGCAGCCGAGCTCGTGGGCGCGGAGCTCTTCGCCCAGGCCGAGGGGATCTCGCTCGCGCTGTACGAGCATGCGTCGGCGTACGCGGCCGACCGCGGCATCGTGATCGCAGACACGAAGTTCGAGCTCGGGATCGATCCCGGCGGGGTCCTCACCCTCGGCGACGAAGCGCTAACGCCCGACTCCTCCCGCTTCTGGCCGGCCGACCAGTACGAGCCGGGGCGCGGCCAGCCGTCGTTCGACAAGCAGTACGTGCGGGACTACTGCGAGTCGCTGGGCTGGGACAAGGCACCGCCCGGCCCGGAGCTCCCGCAGGAGGTCGTGGACGGGACCCGCGCCCGTTACGTCGAGGCCTTCGAGCGCGTCACCGGGATCGATTTCTCCGACTACCTGGCCAACCCGGCAGTGGTGCTCCGATGAGGGCAACGGTCCTCGTTCGTCCCAAGCACGGCATCCTCGACCCGCAGGGCGAGGCCGTGGAGCAGTCGCTCCGCCAGCTCGGGTTTCCGGTCGGCGACGCGAGAGTCGGCCGGGTGATCGACCTCGAGGTCGACGCCCCGAGCAGCGAGGAGGCGCGCGCCCAGGTCGAGCAGATGTGCGAGCGCCTGCTGGCCAACCCGTTGATCGAGAGCTACGTGATCGAGCTCGAGGATCGGCAGGCATGACGGAGCGGCGTCCACGCATCGCTGTGCTCGTCTTCCCGGGATCGAACGACGACCGCGACGCCGCCTGGGCCCTCTCCGCACTCGGCGCCGAGCCGCAGCTGGTCTGGCACGCCGAGCCGCAGCTCCCGCGAGTCGAGGCGGTCGTCTTGCCCGGAGGCTTCTCCTACGGCGACTACCTGCGCGCCGGCGCCATCGCGCGCTTCGCGCCCGCGATGGCGGCAGTCGCCGATTTCGCCCAGGACGGCGGCCCCGTGCTCGGGATCTGCAACGGATTCCAGATCCTCTGCGAAGCGGGGCTCTTGCCCGGGGCGCTCCGGCCGAACTCCTCGCTCTCGTTCGTCTGCCGCGACGTCCCGCTCGTCGTCGAGCGCGCAGACACGCCGTTCACAACGCGCTGTCAGTCCGGGCAGACCCTGGTGATCCCGGTCAAGCACGGGGACGGGTGCTACCAGGCGCCGCCCGGGCTCCCGGCGGAGCAGGTCGTCCTCCGCTACGTGGCGGGAGCGAATCCGAACGGGTCGGACGGGGACATCGCCGGCGTGCTCAACGCGGACGGGAACGTCCTCGGACTCATGCCCCACCCCGAGCATGCGGTGGACACGCTGCTCGGCTCGGGAGACGGTGGCCTGATCCTCGCCTCGCTCATCGACGCCGCCCGGGAGCGTTCCTACGCGCACGCGTAACCGGTTCCGGACGTCTCGTATTCAGTTTTGCTGGGCGGTTACGGCGCCGGAAGGGCCAGTGCCTCGGCGAGCCGCGGGTGCGATCCGAGCTCCGAGCGCAGGCGCTCGAGATCGCGTCCCCTGAGCGTGACCGGGCCGCGGCGAGCCATGCCGCCGGTCGAATAGGCAAAGCGGACGAGCTCACCCCCTTTCTCGTCCTCGAGAAGCTGGACGATCGTCTCGAAGCGGCGGTCGCCGGCGCGCTGGGCGATCCGGAGCTCCTCGAGCACCGTCGCCTGCCCCCACGGGGTGGCGGCCTTCGCCGCCCTGGTCGCCTTGATCGCCCTCGTCGTCATGGGACGACCGTAGCTCGGAGAAACGCGCAGGAGTGTGACTCCTCGTGACGACATCGTCGCAAACGTCGAACCAGGAAACTCCGGTTCCACCCACTCCCGCTCGGCCGTGCGGGCGCCGCCCCGCCCTTGGAACAGGCAGCACGGCGGTCGGACACTCCCGGCCTCAGACCGAGGAGGAGGATGCCGGCGCGAGGACTCACCACGTCGATCTCGCAGTCCGCGACGTGGAGCGGCCGCTCGTTGTGAATCCTGCAACGGGGGCCGGGGCTCGATTCGAGCTCGCGGCAAGGTAGTTCACCGCAGGCCGACTGAGACTCCACCCGGATGCGCGCGCGCGGGCTTCACTCCACGCTTGCAGCGGTGGCACCTTGAGTGAAGAGTCCAAGCCTGGAGTCGACCTCTACTGGCTCCCGCTCGGCGCCGGCGGCCACTCGGTGCGACTGAACGGGCGCGTATTCGAGGCAGTGGCGGCGCGACTCGAACGGCGGCCGCCCTGCGACCTGTATCACTCGGCGCTCGAGGTGCGCGTGCCCGAGGGACGCTTCGTCATCGAGATGACGCCGGTCCCCGACAGCAACGGCGCGGAGCGGGGCGTCGTCGCCAAGGGCGCGGTCGGAACCCAGTGGGCCGGACGTTTCCGGATCTTCCGCTACGAGGTACGCCGTTGGCGCGGCGGAATCATCCCGGACGTCGACGAAGCAGTCGAGAGCCCGCGGCGACTGACGGATGATCCAGATCTGGCGCAGCGAGTGCTCGACCTGGTTGCCCAGGTTCCCACGCCGGTCTGGGGTCGCGACGAGCTCGCTGCGGGCGAGATGTGGAACTCCAACTCGCTGATCGCCTGGCTGATCGTGCGCTGCGGCCTCTCTCCGGAGTCGGTTGACGCCCCGGCCGGTGGGCGCGCTCCAGGTTGGCGTGCCGGGCTGGCCGTGGCCCGGCGCTGAGAGACGCCGCACGATTCCTTCGCGCGCGACCGCGGGCAGAATGACCAGCCTGATGCCGAGCCTGCGAGCGCCGCTGCGCTCTTCACGGCTATTCGTACTCCTCGGCTTGCGGCAGGTCGTCGGTAATCTCGAACCAGGGTGCCTTGGAGCCGACGAAGATGTGCTCCGTCGGTCGAATGCTGGGGGCATCGACCAGCGAGCCCATCGCAACGTGCACATAGTCGCCGTTCCGCACCACCGAGAAGAGAAGGGAACCGCATGCCCCACACCGCGTGTCGTTCAGCTCGTCGTCTCCGTAGACCAGGAGGGAATCAATCCCCTCCGTGATCTCGATATTCCTCCGCTCGATGCCGGCAAACGCCTTGAAGGCCGAACCAGTTGCCGCGCGGCAGCGGGAGCAGTGGCAGTTCGCGGCGTACAGGAACGCGTCCGCCACTCGATAGCGGACCGCGCCACACTCACACTTCCCGACGAGCATGCGGACGTCCGCACCGCTTTCGTGGGGCATTTCGGCAGGCATCTGCAAGCACCCTTTCTCTAGGTTCTCGATTCAGGACGCAAGCGCGGCGCAGCAGTGGCCGTTACGCCCTCCCCGTCGCCTGGGACCCCGACTTTCACGGCGGGACGTTCGAGCGAGACCGCCGCCTCAGCCGCGCTCGATGAGCTCGACCCGGTAGCCGTCTGGGAAGCGTACCTCG
>CAVOUB010000008.1:0-494882 GCA_963699495.1 uncultured Actinomycetes bacterium
TGAGGGTGTGAGGCGCGACGTTTTCCGCGGCGGGCGGACCCCACCGGGGATTGGTGTCGCAGAAGTTGGGGAGCCTCCCCACACCGTCCACGCGACATCTCGCCTAGCCGACCCGATGGAGGCGGCGGGAATCGAACCCACGTCGAAGTCGCCCACAAGCCCCAGCAGGCGAGGCACTCGCGACCTCCGCGTCCCTGAGGTGGTGCCTCGCAACCCCACATTGCGACAAGGCAGACCGCCGCGTCAGCGTCCGCTCTCTCGAGCGATGGCCAGAAATGTGATGGTAGGCGTGATCGTCGTCGTGCCAGGGGCCTTCGACGTCTCCCTCGGACCCTCCGGGCGACCGCCATTCCGTCGGCCGGGGCTCGGAAGCACTGCCGATCCGCGACCAAGCGTACCGGGCCTGACGCTTCAGCCCCTCTCTGAGTCTTAGCGGCCATTTCGAGGCTCGCAAACTTTCCCTTACAGAGTTACGCTCTGCTGATGGCGGCCGCGGCGACACTAGTCATGTGGTTTCAGCTCCGCTCGCCGGAGCTGGCCGAGGAGTTTGAGCGTCTGATGGCCAGCGATCGGGACATCGTCCATAGCTCGCTGGAGACGATGCCGGATTGGCGATTGACGCGGCCGACGGATGTACCCGGACAGGCCACTGAATCAGCCGATTACGTGCTGATCGCGGAGATCGTCAACATCGAGCACTGGCAGCAACAAGCGGAGCAACGGGTCCAGGCCTTGGCGGATGACTTGGAGCATCTGGTGTCCAGCCGGAGGATGCTCGTCCTCGAACGCATCCTTTGAAAATAAGCTTCAGCTCTGACGGATACGGACCGACAGGGCGCTGCTAGATCGAGGCCGACAAGCCACGCCCCGGTCGTGAACTACAAGGGCTGCGAATGATCGACCAGCGCTAGCCGAGCGAAGAACAAAGCTCAGCCCGGCGGTCCCCAGCCGCGCCGCCCCCAAGCTAGCGGAGACCACACGCTCAGAGGACATTCCTGAACGCTGGCCCAGCCGGGGCAGTTGGGCTCATGCATCGAGAGATCCCGACTGCAGAGCGCGACCGCGAGCCATCCGACAAGCTGCGCGCCGAGCGCGAAGCACCCGCGCAGCTGCCGCGTCGGTCAAAATTGCCGGATTCGACGTAAGATCGAGTCGGGTTACTGCTTCCAGGGAGGCCGCCAGTGAGGCAGAGTCTACGGCGATGCTGGTTCCGCACTCGCGGGTCTAACCGTTCAGAGTTGCGCGACCGAAACCTCAGCATCGCCCATTATCAAGACAGTCGCCTTGGGCGTAGCACGAGATGATCCAGGTCGGCGCCTACCCCAGGCGAAGCGACGCAGAGCTCGCGCAGACGGCTCTTGCCGCTGCGGGAATCCCGTCCCTGGTCGCAGCCGACGACGCCGGCGGCGCTTACCCGTTCGACCTCACGGGCGCCGCGCGTCTTCTCGTCGACGAAGCGGATGCCGAGGACGCCGCAGAGCTCCTGTCCGAGCGTCCCCACGCAAACCGGAAGAAACGAAAGGGGCCACCATGAGGATCGTCGTGATCGGCGGGAGCGGCCTGATCGGGTCGAAGCTCGTCAACAAGCTTCAAGAGCACGGCCACGAAGCAGTGCCGGCCTCACCAAACACAGGCGTCAACACGCTCACGGGCGAAGGCCTGGCTGAAGCGCTCGAGCAAGCTGCTGTGGTCGTCGACGTGTCGAACTCCCCATCGTTCGAGGACGCCGAGGTCCTGCACTTTTTCGAGACATCAACCGGCAATCTGCTCGAGGCCGAAGCCGCCGAAGACGTCGGCCACCACGTCGCGCTGTCGGTCGTGGGAACTGAACGTCTCTCTGAAAGCGGCTACTTCCGCGCCAAGATTGCCCAGGAGAAGCTGATCCAGGAATCCTCGATCCCGTACTCGATCGTCCACGCGACGCAGTTCTTCGAGTTCATCAAGAGCATCGCCGACGCTGCAACCGACGGACACACGGTGCGGCTCGCACCCGTCCTGATCCAGCCCATGGCGGCCGACGACGTCGCGAGCGCGGTCGGCAGAATCGCTCTGGGATCGCCGGTCAACGGCATCGTCGAACTTGCGGGCCCAGAACAGTTCCGTCTCGACGAGCTCATCGGCCGAAGCCTCGATGCGCAGAACGATCCACGCGAAGTGATCGCGGATCCACACGCGCGCTACTTCGGAGCTGAACTAAAGGAGCGCACGCTCATCCCCAGCAACGGCTCGAGCCTCGCCGAGACCCGATTCGAAGACTGGCTCAGCCGCGCGACAGCTACGTCGGAAACCACGAGCCTGAAAGGAACCTGAGCATGGTTGCAGCTACCGTCATCGTGTTCTTGCTGATTGGGCCGTTTTGGTTGATCTGGATGGGCGGGTTCTTGGCCAACGGCCCCGCCGAAGAGATCCGCCGAACGAAGCGCCACCGGTTCCTCGGGCCTGGCGGTCCCGACGACCCGTTCGCCGACGATCCGTTCGACGACTAAATGGATCGCTTCGTCCTTACTGCTCGCTTGGAAACCCGATGGCCGTCGGCGAGCCCTTGCGCTTCTCGCCGAACACTCGGCTCTCGGCATGGAGGAGCTCGAGACCTACCTGGACCGACACACCATCTTCATGACCGAGACTGCGGTCATCTTCCTATTTGAAGGCAAAGGCGCCCCAGAGGCGGTCAGAGCGCTTTTCAACGATCCAGTCCGGTGCGCACGCTCATCGGCCGCTGGCTACCGCTCTTCGACGGACCCTCTAATCAAGCACTAGAGGCGTACTCCTGGGAGCGCGAAGCAGGTAGTTGATGCCGAGTCCTACGTTCGTTGGCGAAAACGCCGGTCCGGTTCCCGCCCAGGCGCTATCTTCGGCCATACAGGCTATTGATGGCTTGAAACCGGAGTTGGAGGCGGCGGGAATCGAACCCGCGTCCGCACCCTCGCGGTGCTTGAACGACGAGTGGCCGCGATTCGCGCACCCGAACATCACTCGATCAGCGAAAGGGGCCGAGTCGACCCTAGAGAGTGAGCTCTCAAGGCGCCGGTATTTCGCTCCGGAATGAGGCACGGGCGCAGACGGCCAAGGACACGACACGGCCTACCTAGGCCAGTGCCGGGACACGCCAGCTCCCGGTCAGCGCGAACCTCGCCATCACTAGAACCCCGCCTGGGCGACGTTAGGCCGGCGTCGGGGCCCGAGTCGCAGCGACCTCGCCGCGCGGCATTCTGAACCTGAGAAGCTCAGCGAGGAAGAGTGACACCATCCCAACTGCGGCCAGGTAGCCCCCGTGGGTAGCGAACAGCACCGAGAAAAGAGTCGCTCCGACGACAACACGAGAAATGCCCGCCTTCCAGAGCGCCACAGTCGCAGCGATCACCATGATGACCCAGGTGTCCTGCCCAAGGTTGGCGAGGATGGAGAAATTACTGCCACCCACGAGCTGACTATCGTTGAAGAGGAAATTGATAGCCGCGACCACCGCCTCCCGTTCCTCGCCGGAAAGGCTGTTCGCATGGCGCGCGAGGACACCGGTGGCGATGCCGGCGATCGCATCGAACGCGCTGAAGAACACCATCCAGAGAACGAGTGCTGCGCGAGCGATCTGCGCTGCGACCGACTGAATCCCGTCCAGCAGCATCCACACGCCAGCGGCGACGAGGGGCGTTAGGAGCAGCTGCCCGAAATGGACGAAGATCCACTTGTTCGCTGAATCCTCGATCCCTGCATAGAGCTCACCCCCCTCGGTGGGATGGAGGGCGGCGAGCACCGCCCAGAGGAGAGGGCCAGCGAGCAGAACCAGATGCCACGGGCGCAAGCTCATCGACGCTCGAGGCACAGCAGCGCCACGTTCGTTCGCCGTTTCCATTCACCTCTCTAGTAGCGCGTCGTCGAAGAAGCCGACGACACGCCGCTCGTACTCCTCCGGCTCGGTCGTGATGCCGGCGATGTGTTGGCCGTTCGGGACCTCCCAGATCTGCTTCGGCTCCCCCGCGGCCGCGTAGAACCCCTTGTTCGGCCGCGTCTCGCTTCCGCCCTGGCCGTGCTCGCCGTAGACGAAGAAGACAGGGGTCGGCGCGATCCTGGCGACCTCGCTGTTCAGGCTCGGCGGCGCCAGCTCGTCCGTGAAGACCGTGAGAGCCGCGATGAGGCTGACCTGGGCGGGGAGGTCGAGCAGCCGGTCGCGCAAGCCTGGGTTCGCGAGCTCGTCGCGAAGCGACTGCCCACTCGCCCCCTCGGAGACGACCGCGGCGAAGGCATCCGAGTGGGCGGCGGCGTGAATCGCCATCTCGCCCCCGACGGAGAGGCCGATGACGCCGATCCGGTTCGGGTCGACATCCGGCCGCAACCGAAGATACGCAGCGGCGGCATTGAGATCCCGCTCCCCTCCCCAGCCGAAGCCGTTCGGATCGCCCTCGCTCTCCCCCTCGCCGCGACGGTCGAACAGGAGGACTCCGTAACCGTGGCGGGCGAGCATCCGTGCCTGCTTCTGCGGGCCCGACCGGCCCGGGAAGGCGATCACGGCGGCGCCGTTCTTCGACGGGATGTACCAACCCTGTAGGAGCAGGCCGTCGGCGGTCCTGAACTGGACGTCCTCGAACGCGGTTCCCAGCTCTGGCCGCGGTACTTCCGCCCGCGCCGAGTGCGTGACGACGTACGCGACAGAGGTCGGCAGGAGAACGACCCCCGCTGCGAGCACCACGCCGACCGCCAGCAGCAGGCGGCGCCCGTACCTCCACGCCCGGCTGTCGCTTTGCCGCCGCGACTTCCAGAGGGTCGAGGAGCCGATGGCGAGCAACAGGAGCCCGGCGGCGAGCGACAGGAACCCCGTGAAGTCGTCGCCGGAGGGGCCACCGCTCGTCGTGTAGTAGACGGCTTCCGTGCCGGCGAGCACGCCGAAATAGCCGAAGAGGAGTGCGATCGAAGCGCGAAGCCCGGGACGCAGCCGCGGGTACGAGATCGCTGCGGCGGAGATCAGGACGAGCGGCACGAGGCCACTGACCAGGTGATCACTCGCCGACCGGCCAGGCTCTGGCTGGAGGAAGCGGTCGTCGACCACGTGGAGCGCCGTGACGCCGAGCGCGAGCCGCGCGAGACCCGCCTCCGTACGAAGGGCTGCCGCGACCCGCGTCGCGGCAGCCCTTCCGGATTCGGAGACAGGTTGAGTCACGCTCGTCACGGACGGCTCTCCTAGGAGCTCGGCGTGGGAACGGGCGGCGCCTTGACCGGCGCGAGCTTCTCGCCATGCTCGAAGTGCGGCAGCCACTCGAGCCACTTCGGCAGGTACCAGTTCCAGTCCCCGAGCAGCTTCATGGACGCCGGGAGGAGGACCCCCCGGACGATCGTCGCGTCGATCAGGATCGCCACGGCCAGGCCGACGCCGAACTGCTTGAGCATCAGCATCGAGAGCGTCGCGAAGATGGCGAAGACGCCCACCATCACGATCGCAGCGCTCGTGACGACGCCGGCTGTCGTCTTGATCCCATGGACGATGGCCTCGTCGGTGCTCATCCCCCTGTCGTACGACTCGCGAATGCGGCTGAGGATGAAGACGTGGTAGTCCATCGACAGGCCGAACAGGATCACGAACAGGAGGATCGGGAGGAACGGGTCGATTCCGCCCGTGAACTCGAAGCCCAGAAGCCCCTTCCCCCAGCCGTGCTGGAACACGAGCACGAGGACACCGTAGGCAGCCCCGATCGAGAGCAGGTTGAGCAGGATCGCCTTGGCCGCGATCACCACCGACCGGAAGGAAAGGAGCATCAGGCAGAACGCGAACAGGAGCACGAACCCGAACACGAGCGGCGCGACGGTCTTCATCTGGTCGTTGTAGTCCTTCGCCTGCGCGGTCGTGCCGGTGACGGCGACCTCGGCATCGGGCAGGGCCCCCAGCGTCGGCGGGATCACCTCGTCGCGAAGGGCGGCGAGAGCCGCGTTCGAGGTCGAGTCGGTTCCCTCGCCCTCGACGGGGATCGAGATGTTCGCGACCGTTCCCGCCGTGTTGACGTCGACGTCGATCGGCTCGTTCATGAGGCCGGTTTGGAGCGCGCGCCACTCGAGCTGGCCGATCGCCTCCTGGACGGCCGGCGCCTCGACGTCAGGCGCCTTGACGACCACGTTGGCCCCGATCTCGGTACCCGGGAAGGCGTCCTTGACGCGGTTATAGGCGGTCAGGAACTGCGGCGGGTACGAGTCGATGCTGGCCTGGGCCGTGTGCAGCTGGAGCGCGGGCACGGCGAGCGCGACCAGGAGACCACCCGCCAACGTCACCGACAGCGCCGGGTGCCGGAGCACGCGGTCGATGATTGCCCCCCAGATCCGGCCTTCGCCGTCGTCCCTGCGCAGCCGGTGGACGAACGGCACGCGCACGCGATCGACCCCGTCTCCCAGCTTGGAGAGAAGCGCGGGCAGCACCGTCAGCGACCCGAGCATCGCAACCGCGACCACCGTCATCGTGGCGACGGCGAACGACGCGAAGTCGGCGTCCCCGGTGAGAAACATGCCCGACATGGCCACGAGGACGGTGAGCCCCGAGACGAGAACCGCTCGACCGGAGGTCGCTGCCGCCGCCTCGAGTGCGGCCTCCTCGCTCCGGCCTGCCGCACGCTCCTCGCGTTCGCGCTTCAAGTAGAACATCGAGTAGTCGACGCCGACCGCGAGCCCGATCAGGAGGATGATTGCGCCGACGCCGTCACTCATCGGCAACGCCTGGCTGAAGACCGCCACGAGACCCATCGCCGCGAGGACCGCCGTGAGCCCCAGCAGGAGCGGGATGCCCGCCGCGACGAGCGCGCCGAAGGCGATCAGGAGGATGCCCAGCGTCAGGGGGACGGAGTAGAGCCCCGCCTTCTTGAGGTCGTCGAAGAACGCAGCGTTGATCAACTTCCCGGTGCTCTCGCCGAACGATCCGACGTAGAAGCCCGGGTTCGCCTGCTGAATCTCGTCGACGGTGGCGAGGATCGGATCGACGTGGTCGACGGCCTCGTCGGAGGGACCGGCGATCTCGACCGGAATCAGGACCGAGTGCTTGTCACCGGAGATCTGGCCCGCGCTCTCCCCGGGGTCGAAGGGCGATTCGACCTTCGAAACCTCCGGAAGGGCCGAGAATTCGTCGACGACCGACTGGACGACCGCCTGGAACTCCGGCGAGGACGCCGTCAGCTCCGCGTTCTGGACGACGATGGCCTCACCGGCCGGCTGCTTGAACTCCTCGTAGAGAGTCTTGTCCGCCCGTCCGGACTCCCCGGGCCCGGAGGTCTCGAAGACGATCTACTTCTGGGTGACGAGCGAGTTCCCGATCGCAAACGCCACGAGCGCGAACGCGAGCCAGCCGAAGATCGCCTTCTTTCGATGGTGGGCGCTCCACCGGGCCATCCGCGCCGCGAGATTGGTCGGTCGGGTCGAGTCCTTCTCGAGAGGGGCACTCGGCATCGGGGGTCTCCTTCCGAAGCTGTCCTTGAGGCCAACCTAGGGCGGCGCCGTCGCGATCGCATCGGTGATAACGCCGGTGCGGCGCGCGTTTCGTCAGGCGGAGGACAGCACGCTCAGGTGCCCAATTACCGCGATGAGCCCAGGGCCCAGAGGGAGACGCGCCAGCTGTGTGCGGGACTTGACGCCGAGCTTCGCGAACACGTGACGCAGGTGATGCTCGATCGTCCGGGGCGAGAGGAAGAGCTGGCCGGCGACCTCCTTGTTGGAGAGGCCCTCCGCCACGAGGCGTGCGATCTGAAGCTCCTGGGGCGTGAGCTGGTCGACCGTGCTCGGGTCGCGCTTCCGTGCCGTCTCGCCGGTCGCGCGCAGCTCGGCCCGCGCCCGCTCGGCCCACGGCTCCGCGCGTAGGCGCTCGAACCCTTCGATAGCGGCGCGGAGCTGCACTCGCGCATCGGTGCGCCGGCGCTCCCGCCGCAGGTGCTCGCCGTAGAGAAGCTGGAGGCGCGCGAGGTCGAACGGGCGTCCATCCGCGCCGAGTCGGAGCGCCTCCTCGAAGTGCGCTGTCGCCTCGTCCCCCTCGGTCAGGAGCGCGCGGCAGCCCGACAGGCGGGGCTGAACCCACGGGTAGATCGACTCGGGCGCCCACGCCTCGAATCGCGAAAGGGCGTCACGCGCCTCGTCCAGGCGGCCCGCGCGCACAGCAGCCTCGATCATGTCGGGCAGTGCGTTTCTGGCGATGAACTTGTCGCCGACGTCCGGGCGGGGATCGTCGACCACGGCAAAGTGCTCGAGGGCCTCGCTCCAGCGCCCGTGGCCGAAGTCGAGCATGGCGAGCACGTAGGCGGCCCAGGTCGCGCGCGCGGGCAGCCCGTGCACAACGGCGAGCTCGCGCATCTCGGCGGCTCGTCTGCGAGCTTCCTCGTCGTCGCCGTGGATGGCCGCGGAGAAAGCGAGGATGCCCAGCGGCCTCGCGGCTGCGTTGGCGGCCCCGAGCTCGCGGGCAAAGCGAAGTCCCTCGCCCGCGACGAGCGCCGCTTCGTCGAAGCGTTGCGCCAGATGGTGCTGCACCGCGCTCATGCCCAGAGCCTCCACGAGCAGCCCGAGCTCCCCGTGCGCCCGCGCGAGCGAGGTCGCCCGGTTGATCAGCGTTGCGAAGCGGTCGTCGTCCCCGAGGAAGAGCGCAGCGAGGCTGACCGCGAAGACGTGTTCCGCGTCGTCGGACGTGGACGCCCTGGCGAACGCCTCGTCGAGCGGGGCCACGCCGTCGCTCGTATCGCCTCCCCGCGCCCGTGCAAACGCGCCGAGAGCCCCGGCGACGGACATGGACTCGTCGTCTCCGCCTGCGGCGGCGACCTCTGAAGCCAGACCGGCAACATTCGCCAGCGCCTGTGGGCTCCCTCCGATCGACGCGGCGCAGGCAGCCCAGAAGAGCAGCTGAACTGCCTTCGGAGGATCGAGCTCCGCAATCTCGCGAGCGGCCTCGATGAGCCTCGGGAAGCCCTCCAGCGGCCGGCCGCCGCGGAACTCGGCGACTCCGACCGCAAGCTCGAGCTCCGCCTGCACCAGGGTGTCGTCGACGAGCGGGCCGGCCTCGCGGGCGAGGGCGACGGCGTAGTCGTCCGCGCCTGCGATGCGGGCGGCCCTCGCTCCGCGGGCCAGGCGACGGCCCCGGTCGTCCTCGTCCGACGAGAGCTCGGCGGCACGCGCGAACGCCCTCGCAGCGGCCATGTAGCCGGCCCGCTCCTCGGCGCGCCCGGCCGCCTCCTCGAGCGCGAGCACGGCGTCCTGGTCGGGCTCGAGCACCGACGCCGCCAGGTGCCACGCGCGACGGTCGGCGTACTCGTCGGCGCCTGCTAGGAGTTCCGCAAGCGCACGGTGAGCAGCCCGGCGCTCATTCGACGTCGCCCCCTCGTAGACCGCCGACCTAATGAGCGGATGCCGGAACTCCAGCCTGTTTCCGCGCACGGAGACGAGGCCTGACTGCTCCGCGAGGTCGAACCCGCGCGAGCCAGCGCCGAGCGCCTCGCCCGCCCGGGCGACGAGCCGCGCGTCCTCTAGGTCGTCGGCCGATGCGATCAAGAGGACACGCTGGGCCTCGTCGGGAAGCCTGCGCACGCGCTCGAGAAAGATGCTCTCGACACGGTCCGTGAGCGGCAGCGCCTCCGGAAGCGGCTCGTCGCCGGCAAGCTGGCCCTCGCTGAGCGCCGACGGGAGCTCCACGAGCGCGAGGGCGTTCCCTTGCGTCTGTTCGATCAGGCGCTCGCGGACCGACGGGGCCGCCGAGCTTGCGACCCGGGCGAGCAAGGTCGCCGACGCTTCAGGGTCGAGCCGTTCGACGAGCAGCGACGGCAGGTCTCCCGCCTCGAATCCGCGGACTTCGCCTTCGCGTGCCGCAAACAGCATCACGATGCCCTCGGCGTCGAGCCGCCGCGCGACGAACAGCAGCGCCTCGGCCGAGACCTCGTCCAGCCAGTGTGCGTCGTCCACGAGGCAGAGAACAGGGCGGCGGTCGGCCATCTCCGAGAGGAGCGAGAGGCACGCGGCGTAGACGAGGAAGCGCTCTTCTCCGCCCCCCTCCCGGAGGCCCAGCGCGCCGCCGAGTGCCGCGGCCTGCGGGCCGGGCAGCCGGTCCAGATGACTCAGCGCCGGCCGGATCAGCTGGTCGAGCGCCGCGAACGGAAGCTCCGACTCGGACTCGACTCCTCGCGCGGTGAGGACGTGCATGTCGCCGGCTCGATCGCGGGCATCCCTGAGCAGCGCGGTCTTGCCGATACCCGGATCGCCGTACAGGACGAGCACGCCGCTCGTCGAGTCGCGAGCCGCCTTGAGCAGCCTCCCGATCTCGGCCCGCTCGACGTCACGCCCGTAGAGCACGCAGGCAGCGTGAAGCACGAGGCGGCTTTCGGCAAGTTCGCACCGAACGACCACCGGCCGTTTCACCGATGCGACCGGGCGGCGCGGCTCCTACCCTGACGAGGCGACGACCACGTACGACCTCATCGTGATCGGATCCGGCACGGCCGCCCGGGCCGCGGCGGTTCAGGCGGCCAGGCTCGGAAAACGGACTGCGCTCGCGGCGCGTGAGGACGCGCTCGCCGGCGGGTCCGAGACCTGGAGCTGGCTGCAGGCCCGGGCTCTGCGCGCCGCGATCGTCGAGCTGACCGGCCAGGTCCTCAGCCCCTATGCCCTCGCCCGCCACAGGAAGCACGAGCTCACGATGGACGACCTCCTGTGGCGCGCCGGGCCGGTGATCGAGCACGAGTTGGACTCGATGCGCGACGAGTTGCGGCGCAACTCGATCGACGTGCTGGCCGGGAGCCCGTCGTTCGTCGATCCCCACACGCTCGAGGTGAACGGCCGCAGGATCGCCGGCGAGCGCTTCGTGATTGCGGTCGGCACGAAATCGGCGCCTGCGAGCATGGAGTTCGACGGGCACCGTGTGCTGGATGCCGACGGCCTGCTCGGGCTGAGCGCCATCCCCGAGAGTCTTGCGGTCGTCGGCGCCGGCGTGACCATGCTCGAATACGCCTCGATGGCCGCCATCCTCGGGGTCGAGGTCACGATCGTCGACCGGCGGGAGCGACTCCTCGACTTCGTCGACGACGAGCTCGTCGAGGCGTTCGGCTATCACCTTCGCGGTCTCGGAGTCGACCTGCGACTGGGCGAGGACGTCGAGGCTGCCCGAACCAGGGACGGACACGCCGTCCTCCAGCTGCGCGGCGGGGAGGAGTTGGTCTCCGAGGTCGCCCTCCACGCAGCGGCGCGCCGCGGAGCCACCGACTCGCTCAACCTCGAGGCGGCGGGGCTCGAGGCTGCCCCCGGGGGGCTCATCGCGGTCGAGGCGGACTTCAGAACGAGCGCCGATCACATCTTCGCCGCCGGCGAGGTGATCGGCTCACACGACGATGTGCGAAGGCCGACCGACCAGGGTCGATTCGCGGCACTGGCGGCGTTCGGCGAGCACCCAGGGTCGTTGGTCCGCCTGCTCCCGTACGGTATCTACACGATCCCGGAGATCTCATTCGTTGGCTCGAACGAAAGGGAGCTCGTCCGGGATCACGTGCCGTACGTTGTCGGCATCACCAACTACAGCCAAGTAGCCCGCGGGGAGATCGCACGCGATCGCGTAGGTCTGCTGAAGCTGCTCGTGCACGCGGAGACGAGACGCCTCCTCGGCGTTCACATCATCGGCGCCTCGGCGACGGAGCTCGTTCACGTCGGGCAGGCGGTGATCGCAGGCGAGCTGCCCGTTGACTACCTCGCCGATACGAGCTTCAACGCCCCCACGTTCACCGAGGTCTACAGGCTTGCTGCGCTCGACGCGCGCAACCGCCTCGACAAGGACACCGGGGCGAGACACCAGGCACAAGAGTCGGGAGCAGCGACACGGCAACTCCGATCGTGACTCCGACGGCCGCCAGTGGCCCGCTCTTGTGAGTCATCCGCCAGGAGCGGGGCCACCGATTGCTGCGATCCATTCTTGGCTCAACCAAGCCGATGGAGGCGGCGGGAATCGAACCCGCGTCCGAAGTCGCACCGTGAAGAGCCTCTCCAAGCACAGCCTGCCCTTGGATTTCGCCCGCCGGCCGGTGGGCTGGCAAACCTACCGACGGGCTAGCCGATCCTGAAGAGTCCCGCCTCGGGCGATCAGCGCTCCTTCGGCGGCAAGCCCGTTTTCTGACGCCGGGTTTCCGATCCACGGGCCGAGACCGGAGCCGACGGGTCACCTAGTTAGGCGGCCAGTGCGAGTTCGTTGCGATCCGCACTTACGTTGTTTCCCGGTTGTTTTACGAGGCCTACCGGGGACCTCGGCTTGCAGCTCTTCCGGAGAACCGACCCCGTCGAAACCGGATCGCCCCCTGGGATTGAAAGTATAGCCCCGAGATGGCGCAGCCCCGGCTCACACAGGCGCTCGTGCTCCGCATCGACGCGGTCTCGAACGCCGCTGCTCGCCGCGTTCCTGCTCGCCGCGACCTGGGACGCGCTCTACGACTTCTTCGGGCTCCCGCTGGCCGAGCCGCCGATCTACGCGCAGCTGCTCGGCGCCGCGCTCGTCGCGTTCGCGATCGTCGAGTGGATGCTCGCGGGCACCCCGGCCGAGCGGGCGGTGACGCTCGCGGCGGCGGTCGGGAGCGCGATCGCCGCCGGCGTCCTCGCGATCTGGCTCCTCTTCGCCGACACCGATCTCGACACGCACGGCGAGATCGCCCTCTGGTCGGTGGCCGCCTTCCTCGGCGCGGCCGCCGTCGTCCACACCGTCGTCCTCAGTCGCGCCCGCGGCTCTTGAGCGCGCGTTCCATCTGCCGCTTCGCGTCGCGGTCGGCAATCGTCCGGCGCTTGTCGCGCACGTCCTTCCCGCGGGCCAACGCGAGCTCGACCTTGGCACGGCCGTCCTTCCAGTAGAGCCTGGTCGGGATGAGCGTGAGGCCCTTCTCCTGCACCTTGCCGACGAGCTGGTCGATCTCCCGCCGGTGGAGGAGGAGCTTGCGCTCCCGGTCGGGATCGTGGTTGGCGAGGTTGCCCTGCGTGTACTCGGGGATGTGCAGGCCGACGAGATAGAGCTCGCCGTCGCGCACGTCGCCGAAGGCGCGTTGGAGCGTCGCCTTCCCGTCGCGAAGCGACTTCACCTCGGTGCCGGTCAGCGCGAGGCCCGCCTCGTAGCGGTCGAGGAGGTGGTACTCGTGCCGGGCGCGCCGGTTTTCGGCGATGAGCTTGGTCCCCGCGGTCATAGCCTGCATTGGACCAAAAAAATTCGCCGAGCCGGGTGCGCTTTCGTCCCCCTCCCCGGCGAACCTTCCGCTTCCGCGTACGGCCTACCGGTGAGGCTTCGATCTACTCGCGCCCCGTGCTCGGCGCAAGAGGCAACCTAGATGGACGGGCCTATCCGCGCAAGCGGGTGCGAGGGCGTTTCTCTGCAAAGAGCGACAAAATTCGTTTCAGCCCTTCGCCGGCGCGAGCTCGACCTTGCCCTCCCACCGCTTGAGCTCGGCGACCTTCACCTCGAGGGGGTCTCCCAGCCGGTAGGCGTGGCCGCTCCGGCGGCCGACGAGAGCGGTTCCGAGCGGCGACAGCTCGAAGTAGTCGCCCGGAAGCCGCCGGGCGGGCAGGTAGCCCTCGAAGACGCCGTCGAAGCGGACGAAGAGGCCCGAGCCGATCGCGCCGATGATCTCGCCCGCGAAGATGGCCTCCCAGCCCTCCTCGAAGAGTCGCCGCTCCAGGAGCCAGGCGAGGCAGAGGTCGTCGGCGCGGTACTCGATCTCGGCCGCCTCGCGCTCGCGGGCGGACGTCCACTCGGCCAGGTCCGGCAGGTCGTCGGGGAGCTCGACGTCGAGGACGCCCAGCTCCCGCAGAAGCGCGCGATGGACGACGAGGTCGGGATAGCGTCGGATCGGCGAAGTGAAATGGCAGTAGGCCCTGCTCGCCAGGCCCGAGTGGCCGAGGTTCTTCGGGTCGTAGCGCGCCTGCTTGAGCGTGCGGAGGACGAGCGCGGAGAAAGCCTCCTCCCCGCGCCCGGACCGCTGGACGTAGCGCGTGACGGCTTCGCTGATCCGGGCGGCGAGCCTGGCGGCCTCCGCCGCGGACAGCTGCTCGGGCGCGGGCGGCGTCGGCACCTCGAGGTTCGCGAGCTTGGCGAGCAGGAGCTCGACCGACTGCGGGTCGGGCCGCTCGTGGACGCGGTAGAGCGCGTCACGGCCGCGGCTCGCCAGCAGCTCGGCAACGGCCTCGTTGGCGGCGATCATGAGCTCCTCGACGAGCATGTGCGCGAGTGGCTCCCGCTCGACCCACGCCCGCTCTACCCCGCCCTCGCCGTCGAAGGCGAACTCCACCTCGCGCCCCTCGACCCGCAGCGCGCCGCGCTCGAACCGCCGGTCCCGGAGCGCTGAGGAGAGCTGCCTTGCGAGCCGGAGCGCCTCGTCGAGCTCGTCGACCGCGCGCTCGTCGCCGGAGAGGATCGCCTGCGCGTGGCCGTACGTGAGCCGCTCGCGGCTGCGGATGACGCTTCGGTAGAAGATGGGCTCGCCCGGCACGAAGCTCGCGTCGAACGGGATCTCGACGGTGACGCAGCGGCGATCCTGGTGGGGCCGCAGGCTGCAGAGGTCGTCGGAGAGCTCATGCGGCAGCATCGGCTCGACGCGTCCCGGGACGTAGACGGAGACTCCGCGCTCCGCCGCGTCGCGGTCGAGCGGGGAGCCGGCCGGGAGGTACGCGGAGACGTCGGCGATGTGCACCCACGCGCGCACCCCGCCTTCCTCGCGCCGGAAGCTGAGCGCGTCGTCGAAGTCCTTCGCCGCCTCCGGGTCGATGGTGAAGGCGTAGAGGCTCCGGAGGTCGACCCGGTCGGGCTCGTCGCCGGGAGGCAGCGGTGGCAGCGGCGGGTGCGGGCGGCGCACTCCCTCGTGCCAGAGAAGGCCTTCGAGCACGGATTCGATCCGGCCCGCGGGCCCGAGGACACGCTCGATCTTCGCGCGGCCTCGGCCGGGGCGAACGACGACGAGATCCCCCGGTGCGGCGTCGCCCGCGCCCTTGCGGTCGAGGACGACCGGGACCCCGCCCTCGAAATAGGGCTCGCCGACGAGCAGCTTCCCTCGTCTGCTCAGCTCACAGACGAGGAGCTCGGAGGGCACTAGGCGTTGCGGAGGATCTCGAGCAGGGCGCGGCGCGCGATCTGAAGGCCCTCGTCGCGCTCCGTCAGTGGATCGTCGACGGCCACGACGGACGGCTGGAGGCCGAGGTCGGTGATGTCGGCGCCGGCAGGCGTCAGGTACTTGGCGGTGGTCAGCTTGAGCGCGCCGCCGCCCAGGAGCGGCGCGACGGTCTGCACGGAGGCCTTCCCGTACGTGCGCTCTCCGACCAGGATGGCGCGGTCGTGGTCGACCAGCGCCCCGGCGACGATCTCCGCGGCGCTCGCGCTGCCGCCGTTCACGAGAACGACGAGCGGCAGGTCGGGATGTGTGGAGACGCCGGTCACCCGGTACTCGTGCGCCTCCTCGTGAAGACCGTCCGTCCGGCAGACGATGCCGTCGTCGATGTAGACCGACGCGACGTCCACGGCCTGCGAGAGCAGGCCGCCCGGGTTGTTGCGCAGGTCGATGATCGCACCGGTGACGCCCTGCTCGACGAGCCGGGTCGTGGTCTGCTCGAGCCGCTCGGCGGTGCCCGCCGGGAAGGAGAAGAGTCGGATGTAGGCGATCTTGCGGTCCTTCGCGGTGATGAGGCGCGACGTGATCGGCGGCACCTCGATCTCGCGGCGCACGATCAGCATGTCGAACGTCTTCTGCTTCTTCGGGCGCCTGACCTTCAGGTGGACGATCGTCCCCCTCTCACCCTTGATGAGCGCCAGCGACTGCTCGAAGGGGAGCGGCCCTGCCGGCTCGCCGTCGATGGCGACGATGATGTCGCCCTTCCGGATCCCCGCCTCTCGCGCGGGGCCCGCTGCGGCCGACGTGACGAGGAGGCCCCGCCGCGCCGGGCCGACGGTCAGGCCGATGCCCGAGTACGTCCCCTGGGTGTGTTCCTGCAGGCTCTCGTACTCGGAGGTCGTGAGCAGGTCCGTGTGCGGGTCGTCCAGGCCCGCGAGGATCTCGTCGACCGTCGGCCGCTCGAGCACGTCCGGGTCGATCCAGCGGTAGTACGCGGCCGTGAGCTCGGCCCGCACCTCGTCGATGAGCCTGAGAGGCCGTTCGGCGCTGACAGGCGGTGCCGACTGGCTTGCCCCGGGCTCGCTCAGCGTGAAGAAGAAGCCGAGCGCGAACGCGGCGACGACGATCGCGACCGCGACGACGTATCCGGCCGCTCGTCTCACAGGCCGCTCCCCGGATCGGCTGCCGGGCCTCGCGCGTGCACCGTCTTCAGATTCGCAGAAAACGCCGCAGGGTGATGCCGGAGCCCGCCGCGCCGACGAGCAGGCTCATGCCGATCAGGATGAGCGCGACGATCGGAAAGTTCCAGGCCTGGATGTCGCTCGGGCTCTCGATGCGGCCCATGATCCCCGGCAGTGCCAGCTCCTTGGCCAGGAGCAGCAGGATGACGGCGAGGATGGAGCCGGCGAGCCCACAGAGGAGGCCCTCGAGCATGAACGGCGCGCGCACGAACCAGTTCGACGCGCCGACGAGCTTCATCACCTCGATCTCACGCCGGCGCGAGAAGATCGACAGGCGGATCGTGTTCGCGATCAGGATCGTCGAGGCGATGAGCAGGATGATGCTCCCGACCAGGAAGATCGCCCCGATGATCGTGGCCACCTGCAGCACGCGTTCCGCCTTCTTCTCCCCGTACTTCACCGTCTCGACCCCGGTCGGCACCGGCTGCAACGACGCGGCGATCGCCTGCACCCGGTCCGCGTCCTCCGGGATCACCTCGTAGGAGGCAGGGAGCGGGTTTCGGACGGCGCCCTCGACCAGCTCCGGAAAGCGCGTCTTCATCTCCTGCCACGCGTCGTCCTTGGAGACGAACTTGTAGGACTTGACGTCGGAGTTCTGGTCGAGCTTGAGGCTGACCGCGTTGATCTCCTTGGCCGTCGCCTCCTGGCCGCACGTGAGCTCGGTGCAGAAGTAGACGTTGACGACCAGGTCCTTCTTGACGTGGTTCGTCCACGAGATCACCCAGCTGCCGAGCGCGATGAAGAGCCCGAGCAGGAACATCCCGATGAGGACGGTCATCACCGCCGCCACGCTCGTCGAGAGGTTGGCCGCGATCGAGCGGAAGGCCTCGCTGAGGAAGAGCTTCACCCTCATGGCGGTCTAGCCGTAGCCCCCGCGGCGCTCGTCGCGGACGACGACGCCGTCCTCGAGGGCGATCACGCGCTTGCGCATCTTGTCCACCATCTCGCGGTCGTGCGTGGCCATGACGACGGTCGTGCCGGTGCGGTTGATGCGGTAGAGGAGCTGCATGATGCCGACCGACGTGTCGGGGTCGAGGTTGCCGGTCGGCTCGTCGCAGATGAGCAGGGGCGGGTGGTTGACGAACGCGCGCGCCACCGAGACGCGCTGCTGCTCGCCGCCCGAGAGCTCGTGCGGGAAGCTGTTCATCTTGGAGCCGAGGCCGACGAGCGCCAGGATCTCCGGAACCTTGGCCCGGATCTGGGTCTTCGACTGACCCTGCACCTTGAGCGCGTACGCGACGTTGTCGTAGGCGCTGCGGTCGGTGAGGAGCTTGAAGTCCTGGAAGACGCAGCCGATGTTGCGGCGAAGCATCGGCACCTTGCTCCCCCGCAGGCGCGCGAGCTCACGGCCGCCGACGAGGATCCGGCCGTCGGTCGGGTCGAGCTCCTTGAGGAGAAGGCGCATGATCGTCGACTTGCCCGAGCCGGACGGCCCGACGAGGAAGACGAACTCGCCCTTGTCGATGACGAAGCTCGTCTCGTTGAGCGCGACGACCTTCGGCTCGTAGATCTTCGTGACCGCCTCGAACACGATCATCGGCGTTCCCGACGGGGCCGGCGCGACTCCCTCGGGCTCGACGACGGTCGCGTTCTCGACCGAGTCGCCGTTCACCTCGACGGCCGTCGCGGCAGGCTGATCTACGTGTTCTGTGAGGTCGGCTTCCTGCACCGGTTTAAGCGGGGGCGCCCGTCCCGAGGGCGCACCGGCCGGGTCTCTGCAAGCACTCGAGTTTAGCGGAAGGGTCAGGCATCGGACTCACTTAGGCGACGGCTCCCGTGGCGTTGGCGAGCAGATAGGCGCGGATGAAGCGGTCGAGGTCTCCGTCGAGCACAGCTTGTGCGTTCCCTTCTTCGACGTCCGTGCGGTGATCCTTCACCAGCTGGTACGGGTGCAGGACGTAGCTGCGGATCTGGCTGCCGAAGCCGGTGTCGAGCACCTCCCCGCGCTCGCGCGCGAGCTCGGCCTCCCGGCGCTCGAGCTCGTGCTCGGCGAGGCGGCTCTTGAGGATCCGCATCGCGGTCTGGCGGTTGGAGAGCTGGGAGCGCTCGTTCTGGCACTGCACGACGATCCCGGTCGGGAGGTGCGTGATACGGACCGCCGAGTCCGTCTTGTTGACGTGCTGCCCGCCGGCCCCGCTCGCGCGGTAGGTGTCGATGCGGAGGTCGGACTCGTCGATGTCGAGCTCGACGTCGTCGGAGACCAGCGGGCTGACGATCACCTGCGCGAAGGACGTGTGCCGACGGTGCGCCTGGTCGAACGGGGACAGGCGAACGAGGCGGTGCACGCCGCGCTCGGCCTTCAGCGTCCCGTAGGCGTTCTCGCCTTCGACGGTGAAGGTGGCCGACTTGAGCCCGGCCTCCTCCCCCGGGGAGACCTCGAGCAGGTCGGTCTTGAAGCCGCGCTCGGCCGCCCAGCGCAGATACATGCGAAGCAGGATCTCGGCCCAGTCCTGGGCGTCGGTGCCGCCGGTGCCGGCGTGGATGGAGACGACCGCCCCGCCCGAGTCGTACTCGCCGCTGAAGAGCGAATCCTCCTGGAGCCGGTCGAGCTGGGCGCGCAGCGCGAGCGCGCTCTGGGCGATCTCGTCGAGCTCGCCGTCGTCCGGGGCCAGCCCGAGGAGCTCGGCGAGGTCCTCCGCCTCCCCGCTCAGCTGCTCGTAGCGCTCGAGGCGCCGCGACAGGCGCGCGTGCTCGGAGGAGACGCGGGCCGCCTCCTGCTGCTCGTCCCAGAATCCCTGCGCGCCCATGGCCTCCTCGAGGGCGGCCAGACGCTCCCTCAGCCCGTCAGGGTCAAAGGTAATCACGGACCCAGGCAAGCTGGGTCCCGATCTCCTCGAGCTCTCGCTCGACCGCGCTGCGCTCGGCCATGGGCGTGATCCTAGCGCGCCGGGCGAACGGGTCGGCGCGCCGGCGAGGCGTCCGCTAGGCGCCGTGGCACTTCTTGTACTTCTTGCCCGAGCCGCACGGGCACGGGTCGTTGCGCCCGACCCGCTGCTCCTCGGAGACGACGCGCTGGCCGGTGGAGATGGTCGTCGCGGCCGCGCCGCCCGCCCCCGCGGTAGCTCCGGACCTGCGCCCGCCTTCCGGCGGCGCGGCCTCTCCGGCGCCGGCGGCCCGGATGGCGTCGGAGCCGGCCATGGACTCGTGCTCGTAGGTCAGGCCGTCTCCGTTCGACGCCACTGCGGGCTCGAGCTCGCCCTGCTCGGGCGGCTTCTCGATCTGGATGCGGAGCAGGTAGCGGACGATCTCCTCCTGGATCGTCCCGGTCAGCTCCTCGAACATCCCGTGCCCCTCGGAGCGGTACTCGGAGAGAGGGTCCTTCTGCGCCATGGCGCGGAGATGGATCCCGTCGCGGAGGTACTCCATCGACTCGAGGTGCTCGCGCCAGCGGACGTCGACGACCTGGAGCACGAGGTAGCGCTCGACCTCGCGCATGAGCTCGGGGCCGTACTCCTCGACCTTGGCCGCGTAGGCATCGCGCGCGTCGTCCTGAAACTCCTCGATCAGCTCCTCGCGCGTCAGGGACGTGTTCAGCTCGTCGGCGGAGATCTCCGTCTCGTAGAGCGTCTGCATCTCCGTGAAGAGGCTTTCGAGATCCCACTCCTCCTGGTAGTCCGACTGCGTGTGCTCGAAGACGATCCGCGCGACGAGCTCGTCCATCCAGCCCTCGATCTCCTCCGAGAGGTCGGCGCCCTCGAGCACGTGCCTGCGCTGCTCGTAGATGACCATGCGCTGGACGTTCATGACGTCGTCGTACTTGAGGACGTTCTTGCGCGAGACGAAGTTCTGCTCCTCGACCTTCTTCTGGGCGTTCTCGATCTGCTTGGACAGGATCGAGGCCTCCATGGGCTGGTCGTCCGGGAGCTTGAAGCGCTCGATGATGTTGTAGATGCGGTCGCCGGCGAACAGCCGGACGAGCTCGTCCTGGGCGGAGAGGTAGAAGCGGGACTCGCCCGGGTCGCCCTGGCGGCCTGAGCGGCCGCGCAGCTGGTTGTCGATCCGGCGGGCCTCGTGGCGCTCGGTGCCGAGCACGTACAGGCCGCCCAGCTCGCGCACGCCCTCGCCCAGCTTGATGTCGACGCCGCGGCCGGCCATGTTCGTCGCGATCGTGACCGCGCCGAGCTCGCCGGCGTCCTTGATGATCTCGGCCTCGCGCTCGTGCTGCTTCGCGTTCAGGACGTTGTGCTTGATGCCCGCGCGCTGGAGCAGCGTCGCCAGGTACTCGGAGACCTCGACGGAGATCGTGCCGACGAGCACCGGCTGGCCCAGCTCGTGCCGCTCCTTGATGTCCTCGAGGACGGCGGCGTAGCGAGCGTCCGCGGTCTTGTAGATGAAGTCGTTCTCGTCCTGGCGCACAACCGCGACGTTCGTCGGGATCTCGACGACGGAGAGGTTGTAGATCTCCTGGAACTCCTTCTCCTCCGTCTTCGCCGTACCGGTCATCCCGGAGAGCTTCTCGTAGAGGCGGAAGTAGTTCTGGAGCGTGATCGTCGCGAGGGTGACGTGCTCCTCGCGGATGGCGACGCCCTCCTTGGCCTCGATCGCCTGGTGGAGGCCCTCCGACCAGCGGCGGCCTTCCATGATGCGGCCGGTGAACTCGTCGACGATCTTCACCTCGCCGTCCTGGACGACGTAGTCGACGTCGCGCTGGTACAGCGACTCCGCCTTGAGGCCCTGGATGAGGTGGTTGACGAGCTGCGCGTGCTGCGGCTCGTAGAGGTTCTCGATCCCGAGCATGCGCTCGACCGCCTCGATCGCGGAGTGGCGCGGGGAGACGGTCTTGAACTTCTCGTCGAACTCGTAGTCTCCGTCGTCCTCGGTCCTCTCCACGCCCTTGGGGACGAACTTGGCCGGGACGCCCTCGAGGCGCTTGACGATGCGCGCAAAGTCGTAGTACGTGCTGGCCGCCGTCTCCGGTTCGCCGGAGATGATCAGCGGCGTGCGCGCCTCGTCGATGAGGATCGAGTCCACCTCGTCGACGATCGCGTAGGCATGGCTGGGCTGGACGGTCCCCTGGAGCGACGTGGCCATGTTGTCGCGCAGGTAGTCGAAGCCGAACTCGGAGTTCGTGCCGTACGTGATGTCGGCGGAGTACGCGTCCTTGCGCTCGGCGAACGACATCTGGTTGCGGATGAACGCCGCGCGCATGCCGAGCGCCTCGTAGACCGGGCCCATCCACTCGGCGTCGCGCTTGGCCAGGTAGTCGTTGACGGTCACGAGGTGCGTGCCGCGCCCAGGGAGTGCGTTCAGAAAGAGCGGCATCGTCGCGACGAGGGTCTTTCCCTCGCCGGTCTTCATCTCGGCGATGTCGCCCTCGTGGAGCACGATCGCGCCCATTACCTGGACGTCGAAGTGGCGCATCCCGAGAGCGCGCTTGCCCGCCTCGCGCACGGCTGCGAAGGCCTCGAAGGCCAGGTCGTCGAGCGACTCGCCGTTCTCCAGGCGCTGCCGAAACTCGGCCGTCTTGCCGGCGAGATCGGCGTCGGAGAGCTGCTCGAAGTCGGGCTCGAGCGAGGCGACGTAGTCCGCCTGCTGGGCAAGGCGCTTGAGCCGGCGTCCTTCGCCGACACGCAAAACCTTCTCGAGAGCGCCGTAGTTCTGGGGCATCAGTTCAGGGTAGCTGCCGTGTTCAGAGAGGGTCGACGGTCAGCTCCCAGCGACCGTCCTCCAACCTATCGGCACGCGCGACGAAAGCCTGAAAGCGCGCCGCGCCCAGCCGTTCCAGCTCGGAGAGAGCATCGGCAGAGGCCCCGGTGGGAGCCTCCGTGAGGATCTCGCCGTCCAGGAGATACATCGCCTCGCCGTCGGGTGGAACGGCAGCCTCGAGGGAGACCGCGTCGATCCCGGCGGGCAGCTCGACCAGCTCCGACTCGATCCGCAGCGCGCCGACCATCCACTCCCTCTCGTTCTGGCGCACCGCGCGCGCCGCGTAGGGCGGGTCGAGGCCGAGGTCACCCGTGAGCTCGGCGAGCACGTCGGCCGAGACGTCACCCACCACGGAGCCGTCCCCCAGCACCCGGAAGTCGATCTCGGCCTCGTCCGAGCCCAGGAGTGCCGGCACCTCGGCGATCGCGGTGGCATCCCACTCACGCTGGCGCGCCAGCCCGGACACACCGCTCTCGACCCAGCGGAAGGCCCGCGGGTCGCGAATCTCGTCGTCGTCCACTACGAGATCTGGGGCTCGATGAGCCCGTAGTCGCCGTCCCGGCGCCGGTAGACGACGTTCACGTCGGTCGTCTCCGCGTTCTGGAAGACGAAGAAGTCGTGGCCGATCAGCTCGAGCTGGAGCACGGCCTCCTCCGGCGTCATCGGCTTGACCGGGAACTGCTTCGTCTTGACGATCACGGGTGCCTCCTCGTCCACGGCGACAGGGGCCGTCTCGGCCTCGACGGCCGCGCTCGGAGAGCGGCTCGGCCTGGGACGGCGCTTGTCGCGGTAGCGCCGGGCCTGTCGCTCGAGCTTCTCGACGAGCATGTCGATCGAGGCCCGCATGTCCGGCGAGCTCTCGCGCGCCCGCAGGACGGGGCCCTTCGTCCAGATCGTGCCTTCGGCGATCTGGCTCTCGGCGATCGACGGATTCTTCTCCACCGCGAGCTCGAGCTCGAGCCGCGCGGCGTCGTTCAGGTGCTTGTCGAGCTTGCTGAGCTTCTCCTGGGCGTAGGTCTTGAGGGAATCGCTGACCTCGACGTTCTTGCCCTTGACCTGAAGTCTCACCGGCCCTCCCTCGTCGGTCTCCTCGCAGCCTACCCGCGTTGCGGAGAGCGAAGCAACGGCATCCCTCGGCCGGGCTGTCAACCGCGGACGGCCCGCGCGAAGGTGACGACGTGGACGACCCGAGCTCCGGCGCGCCGGAGCTCGCGCGCCGCGGCCCCGACCGTCGCTCCGGTCGTGTAGACGTCGTCGACCAGGCAGACGGCCTGCGGGGACGACGCGCGGGCCCGAAAGGCCGCTCGGATGTTGGCTCGGCGCTCGGAACGCGTCAGCCCGCGCTGAGGCCGGGCCCGCCTCGCCCGCTCCAGAAGGCGCTCGACCGGCAGCTCCCAGCGCCTGCCGAGCGCGCGGGCGAGCTCCTCGGCCGGGTTGGCGCCGCGCCAGCCGACACGGTCGCCTTCGCCGGGCACGAACGCGAGCGCGTCGACCGGCGGGCTCGGCACCGTCTCCGTCACCAGGTCGGCGGCGAGCCCTGCTACCCGCCCGATCCCACGCTCCTTCCACGCAACAACCAGCGCACGCCCGGCGCCGTCGTAGGCGACCGCCGCGCGCGCCGACGTAAACGACAGCCGGCGCCCGGCGCACTCACCGCAGCGCTCCACGGGCCAGGCCGTCGGGCACCCGCAACGCGCGCAGAGCGTCCCGCGGAGAACCAGCAGCCGCCCGCGGCACCCGGCGCAGAGGAGCTCCTCCCCGTCCCCACAGGCAAGGCATCGCTCGGGGAGCAGGACTCCGAGCAGGGCGCGTCCGATGTCCATCCACCCTGGATAGCGCGCGCGAGCGCGCAGGACCGTGCCGGCTTCGTGTCAGCCGAGCGCCACCGGCAGCCGCTGCTCTGCCGAGCGGTAGAGGGCGTCGATCGTCCTGGCCTGGCCCACGGCATCGTCTCGTCCGAGCAGCGGCTTCGCCACCCCGTTGATCGCGTCGCTCAGATTCTCCAGCTCGAGGCGATACGAGTCCGCGGGCTCGAGCGCGATCTCCTCGGTGCCCCCGTCACGGCGCGAGCTCGATCACCGGAGTGCGGGCATGCCAGGGGTCGTCGAGGAAGAGCGACCCTTCGGTCCCCACCACCTCCAGCTCGTCGCGATCGGGGAGGACGAAGCCGCAGTCGAACTGCGCGACGACGTCGCCGGGGAAGCGCATGGTGGCGGCGAAGAGGACGTCCACCCCGCTCTCCCCGGTCAGCTGCTCGCCGTAGACCTGCTCCGGCTCGCCGCCGAGCAGGCGCGACCCGCTCACGCAGTAGCAGCCGACGTCCATGAGCGCACCGCCGTCGAGGTCGGCGGCGAGGCGCACGTTCTCCGCTTCGTCGAGGCTGAAGCTGAAGGACGAGCGGACGACCCGGAGCGTCGCCGATCGCGCCGCCGTCGACCAGCTCCTTCAGCTTCGCGGTCTGTGGGTTGTGGCGGTACATGAACGCCTCCATCAGGATCCGCCCTGCCCGGTCGGCAGCGTCGAACGCGCGCGCCACCTCCTGCGGACGGCGGTCGAGCGGCTTCTCGCAGAGGACGTGCTTGCCGGCCTCGAGCGAGCGAATCGACCACTCGACGTGCAGCGAGTTCGGGAGCGAGATGTACACCGCCTCGACCTCCGGGTCGGCCAGGAGCGCCTCGTAGCTCCCGTAGGCGCGCTCGATCCCGTGCTCCCGCGCGTAGGCCTCTGCACGGCCCTGGTCGCGGCTCGCGACCGCGACCACGTCGACCCGGTCGGACTCCCGCGCGCCCGCGAGGACCAGGCGGTTGATGTGCGCGGTCGAGATGATCCCCCACTTCGTGCTCATCCTGCCTCCAAGGGTTTCAGTGCCGGATACAAGGCGCGGTAGCGGCCGTAGCCCTCCGCGTAGATCTGCTCCCACTCGGGGTCGGGCTCGATCGTGTCGCGAACGGAGACGCACGCCGTCACGGCCTCCTCGACGTCCTCGAAGACCCCGCCCGCGACCCCGCCGAGGAGGGCCGCGCCGAAGGCCGCCCCCTCCTCGACCGTCGTCCGCTCGAGCGGCAGCCCGAGGACGGAGGCGACGATCTTCAGCCAGAGCTCGCTGCGCGCACCTCCTCCGGACGCGCGGCCCGCATCCAGTCGGGCGCCGAGCGAGCGGAGGACCTCGAGAGAGTCTCGGAGCCCGTACGCGACCCCTTCGAGAACGGCGCGCACCACCGCCCCGCGGTCGTGCCGAAGCGACAGGCCGACGAAGGCGCCGCGCGCGTTCGGGTCGACGTGCGGGGTGCGCTCGCCTGCGAGGTACGGGAGGAAGAGGAGCCCCTCGGCGCCCGGCTCCCACCGCTCGGCCTCGGCGACCAGCCGGTCGTACGCCTCGCCGGGCGCGAGCGCGTTGCGAAACCAGCCGAGCGAGCCGGCGGCGGAGAGCATCACGCCCATCGCGTGCCAGCCGCCGGGAACCGCGTGGCAGAAGACATGGGCGCGTCCCTCGGGGTCGACGACGAGGGACGGCAGCGTCGCGAAGACGACCCCGGAGGTGCCGAGCACGACCGAGACCGGCCCCGGAACGGTGACGCCGACCCCGAGCGCGCCGGCAGCCTGGTCGCCGGCGCCGGCCGCGACGGGGATCCCGCCGGGAGCCTCCGCGGACACGGCGGGCGACTCGAGGGCCGGAGGGAGCCATGCCGCCGGCAGCTCGAGCGCTTCGAGCACCTCGTGGCTCCAGCGCCTGCCGGCGACGTCGAAGAGGAGGGTGCCCGAGGCGTCGGCGACGTCCGTTGCGCGCTCGCCGGTGAGAGCCAGGCGGACGTAGTCCTTCGGCAGGAGGACGTGCGCGATGCGCTCGAAGGCCTCCGGCTCGTGCTCGCGCAACCAGAGCAGCTTCGGCGCCGTGAAGCCGGGGAGCGCGCGGTTGCCCGTCAGCTCCAGCAGCCGCGCGAGGCCGATCCGCTCCTCGATCTCGCGGCACTCGGCCGCCGTTCGCTGGTCGTTCCAGAGGATCGCCGGGCGAAGCACGCGCTCCTCGGCGTCGAGCGCGACGAGCCCGTGCATCTGCCCGGTGAGCCCGATGCCGGCAACGTCGTCCACCCGGAGGGCCTCGAGCGCCTCCTCGGCGGCCCGGCGCCAGTCCTCCGGATCCTGCTCGGCCCAGCCCGGATGGGGCATCGCGAGCGGGTAGTCACGCTCCGCGCGGGCCAGAACCTCGCCTTTCTCCGAGATCGCGAGCGCCTTGACGCCGGACGTACCGACATCGAGCCCGACGAGCGCGCTCACGAGAGCGCGAGCCCGGCCGCGAGAAGCGCGTCGCTCGCGAGGGCCTCGTCGTCCTCGCCCGGCAGGCCGCTCACGCCGACCGCGCCGACGCGCCGGCCGTCCTCGAACGCGGCCACGCCGCCGCGGAAGAAGGTGAAGAAGGGGTCGAAGCTCGCCAGCTCGGCCGCATCGCCGCGGACCTTCTCCGCGAGCTCGCCGGTCGAGCTCGTGTCGCTGCGAGCCGCCGTATAGGCCTTGCGCTGGGCGTTGAGCCTGGTGTCGGGCGCCGCCCCGTCCATCGTCGCCGCAGCGACGAGCTCGCCGTGCGAGTCGGCCACGAAGACCGACACGGGCCCAGGTGCGTCGCGCACCACCGTCCCGACGATCGTCAACGCCTGCTCGAGCCTCACCCGGCTCCCAGCGCCCCGTACACGAGCTCGTACGCGCGAACGGCGTCCTTGGAGGACTGCGCCTCACGCAGGGCAGCGTCGTCGATGCGGGAGGCGACGTCGTCGATGAAGCGCCACTGGAGCACGCTTCGGCGCACCGCCTCGATCGCGTCCTCGGTGTACGGGTAGAGGTCGAAGCCGAGCCGCTCGCCGTTCTCGCCGTAGCCGGCACGGCGGAGCTCGACCGCGAGCTCGAGCGTCTCCATGAACGCGGTCGCGCCGACCATGTTGTCGTCGTCGAAGGTTCCCCAGCCGGAGTTGGCGTGCTGGTGGCCCAGGAGGCCTTCCGCGGCGAGCAGCGCTGCGTACTCGGCCAGGTTCTCGCCGTTCATGATCAGGTGCTGCCAGTCCATGTTGACCTTCACGTTCGTGATCCCCTGGGCGCGCAGCGTGTGGATCACGTGGAGGGTCATGCCGATGTTGCGCATCAGGATCTTCATCGCCGGCTCGGAGTTCTTGTGCTCGAGGAAGAGCGAGACGCCGTGCTCGGCGCAGCGCTGCGCCGCCTCGCCGATCCCTTCGATCAGCCACGCCCAGCTCTCCTTGTACGGCGTCTGGAACGGGTAGTTGTAGCCCTCGATCCCCGGCCAGACGATGAAGTGGGCGCCGAGCGAGCCTGCCATGTCCGCCGCCGCCACGGTCCGGCGCACCGCTTCGGCCCTCGTGGAGGCGTGCGGCGAGACGAGGCCGCCGCGGCCGAAGCGCGGGTCGAGGTGGAGGCCCGTCGCGAGGCAATAGATGTCGTGCCCGCCGAGCGCCTCGCGCACGTCGTCCAGGTTCTCCTCCGAGACCTCCTGCGGGTAGTGGAACTCGTAGCCGTCGATCAGGTCGCCGAGGCCGTCCACCGCCCGGCGCACGCGCTCGGCGGTCGTCTCGCCCGCCCACTGCGGCTGGTAGCCGCCCGGGACGAACCGAGTGACCATTGGGCCGAGGGCCCAGATGCCGAGGCTCGTCTTCACGCTGTGCTCCTCTCGTAGGCGATCTCCTCGCGCTTCCCGCTCGCGGACGAGCGGACGATCGCGTCGCACACCTCGGCGCAGCGGTAGCCGTCCTCGAAGGTGGCTCCGTGCGGGGCGACCGAGCCCTCGCCTGCGATCGCCAGCAGGAGGTGGCGGAGCTCGTGCGTGAACGTGTCCCCCCAGCCGACGATGTGCCCGGGCGGCCACCAGAGCTCCATGAACGGGTGCTCCGGCTCGGTGACGAGGACGCGCTTGAACATGCCGCCCTCGTCCGCGACCTCGAGCTCGTTCAGGCGCTCGACGTCGAACGAGAGCGAGCCGCGCGAGCCGTTCACCTCGAACGTGTTCTGGTTGATGCGCCCGCGCGCGAGCCGCGAGGCCTCGAGCGTCCCGGTCGCACCGTTGGCGAACTCGACGGTCGCGACGAACGCGTCGTCGACCTCCCGGCCCTCGACGAAGGTGCGGACGACTGCCGAGACCGCCTCCGGCTCGCCGACCAGGTAGCGCGCGAGGTCGACGATGTGGGCGCCGAGGTCTCCGAGCGCGCCCGAGCCGGCGACGTTCGAGTCGAAGCGCCAGCTGGGCGGTGCAGCCCAGCCCCAGGACTGGAGATAGCGCGCGCGAAAGTGGACGATGTCGCCGAGCTCGCCGGCCTCGAGCAGCTCACGGGCGAGCCGCACCGCCGGCACGAAGCGGTAGTTGAAGCCGCACATGTGCACGACCCCGGCGCGCTCGGCCTCGCCCCACATCTCCAGGGCCTCCCCCGCCGTCCGGCCGAGCGGCTTCTCGCAGAGGACGTGCTTGCCGTTGCGCGCGGCGCCGATCGTAGGCTCGGCGTGGAGCGCGTTGGGCCCGCCGTTGTCGAAGAGGCCGATGCGATCGTCGGCCACCTGCTCGCGCCAGTCGGTCACGGCCTCGGCCCAGCCGTACTGCGCCCGCGCCTCCTCGACCTTCTCCGCATTGCGGCCCGAGATGGAGACGAGCTCCGGCTGGAGCGGCGTCCCGAGGGCTCTCTGGGCCAGGAACGCCCGCGAGTGCGCCTTGCCCATGAAGGCGTAGCCGAGCATGCCGACCCCGATGACTTCGGCACGCGGCAGCGCGGTCTCCTCAGACGACGCCGCGGGCGGCCCGGCGGCGCTTCGCGTAGGCGTCGACGAGCACGGCGCCGAGGAGCACCAGGCCGGTGATCACGAACTTGGTGCCCGAGGCCAGCCCGAGGAGGTCCATCCCGTTCTGGATCGACGCGATCACCAGGGCTCCCAGCAGCGCCGAGACCACGCGGCCCACACCGCCGAAGAGGCTCGTGCCGCCGATGACGGCGGAGGCGATGACGAGGAGGAGGAGGTTCCCGCTGCCGGTGTTGGTCGCGACCGAGCGGAGCCGCGAGGCGAGCATGATCCCGCCGACCCCCGCCATGAAGCTGCTGATCATGAACACCGCGATACGGACGCGGTCGACGTTGATCCCGGCTCGGCGGGAGGCTTCGGCGCTGCCGCCGACCGCGTAGACATGGCGGCCGAAGCGGGTGCGCGACGCGATGAACGTCCAGAAGACGAGCAGGATCAGGAGGATCACCGTCACCTTGGGCACGCCCCGGTCCTTGTTGACGTACCAGACGGCGGCGAAGGTGACGACTGCGAGCCCGAGGATCTGGAGCAACATCACCACGACCGGCTTGGCGTAGAGGCCGCTGGCCCGGCGGCTGCGCGCGTTCTGAAGCTGCGCCAGCGCGAAGCTCGCCACCGCCACGATCGCGACCGCCCATCCTGCAGTCGTGCTCAGGAAGTCGTTGGCGATCCCCACGACCGTCTCGTTCTGGACCCTGATCGTTCCCACCGACGAGGCCTGGGTGGTGAGGATCAGGACGACCCCGGACCAGATCAGGAGCCCCGCCAGCGTGACGACGAAGGACGGGACGCCGGCCTTGGTGATGACGAGCGCCTGAACGAAGCCGATCGCCGTCGTGCAGATGAGCGCCGCGAGGATCGCGGCCCACCACGGCCACCCGGGGTCGTCGGGTCGCAGGAGGAGGGTCATGACGACGCCGCCGACCGCGCTCACGAAGGCGACCGACAGGTCGATCTCGCCGATCAGGAGCACGAACACGACGCCGATCGCGATCGTGGCGATCGCGGACATCTGCAGAAGCAGGTTCGTGAAGTTGCGCTCGGTGAGAAACGTGTCGTCGAGGAGGCCGAAGATGATCGCGATCACCACGAGGCCGACGATGATCGGGAGGGAGCCCAGCTCGCCCGCGCGAATCCCCTGCCACCAGAGCTTGACGAAGCTGGACAGGCTCGCGCCCGAAACGTCTTCCGCCAGCACGTCGGCGCCCACCGGCTCGACGCGCGCCGCGGTCGGGTCGGCTACCGGGTCGGCGTCGATCGGGCGCTCGGTCACGCCTCGGCCTTCTCGGGCTTATCCATTCCGGGCACCTGGTCGAGCGTCCCGGCGGTGATGGCGTGCACGACCTCCTGCTGATTCGTCTCCGATCGCTCGAGCAGCGCCACCCGCTGTCCGAGCCGGAGCACGGCGATGCGGTCGGCGCACTCGAACACGTCGTGCAGGTTGTGGGAGATGATCACGACCCCCAGCCCCCGCTCGGCCAGTCGCCGGACGAGGTCGAGCACCTGACGGGTCTGAGCCACGCCGAGCGCGGCCGTGGGCTCGTCGAGGATGACGAGCTTCGAGTCCCACATGACCGACTTCGCCACGGCGACGGCCTGGCGCTGCCCGCCGGAGAGGCCGGCGACGGTCTGGCGAACCGACCGGAGGGTTGTCACCGACAGGCTGTCGAGCGTCTCACGCGAGGACTTCTCCATGCTCGACTCGTCGAGCACGATGCCGGTCCGGAGTCGCTCGCGCCCCAGGAACATGTTGGCCACGACATCGAGGTTGTCGGCGAGCGCGAGATCCTGGTACACGACCTCGATCCCGAGCTTCGCCGCCTCGCGGGGGCCGTGGATGGCGACGTGGTCGCCCTCGTAGAAGACCTCGCCCTCATCGAAGGGATAGATCCCGGCGACGCCCTTGATGAGCGTCGACTTGCCCGCTCCGTTGTCGCCGACCAGCGCCATCACCTCGCCATGGCGCACCTCGAAGTCCACGCGGTAGAGCGCCTGCACGGCGCCGAAAGCCTTCGAAACGCCCCGGCACTCGAGCAGCGGGGGGCTGGGCGTGTTCATCGTCTCGGGTAGAGGGGCGGGGGCGCTTGCGGCGCCCCCGCCGTCTCCAGTTGTCACGTCTAGCTGTTTTCCTTGCAGAAGTCGGTGTCCACAGTGTCGCCGGTGCAGATCTCTTCGATCGTCCGGAAACCGTCTGCGATCACCGTGTCGGCGATGTTGTCGACCGTGACTCCGGTCGGCGTCAGGGCGAGGTACGGCACGACGCCGTCGCCTGTCGGCGAGTCGGCCGGCTTGCCGTCCGCGGCCGTGATCCCGATCGTCTCGAACTCGAAGTCGGACGTCACGGTGCTCGGATCCTCGCCGGCGCAGAGCGCCAGCGCGGCCTTGGCTGCGACATCGGCCTCGGCCTGGATCGGCTTGTAGACGGTCATCGTCTGCTTGCCGAGCAGGATCTGCTGGATCCCCGCCGCGGTCGCGTCCTGGCCGCTCAGGGGCACGGGCCCGACGCCTGCGGCCTCGAGGGCGTTGATCGCCTGCGTGGCCAGGTTGTCGTTGGCGGCGAAGACCGCGTCGACCTTGTTGTTCTCGTCGGTGAGGATCTGCTCCATGATCGTCTGGCCCTCACCGTTGGCGCCCCAGCCGGGGACGAACTGGTCGGCGGCCAGCTCCCAGCTCCCGTCCGCGACGTGCTCCTGCACCGTCGCGTCGTAGCCGTCCTTGAAGAGGAACGCGTTGTTGTCCTCCTCGCCGCCGTTCAGCTCGACGATCCGCTTCGGGTCGGCGGGAAGCGCGTCGATGACCGGCTCGAGCACGTCGGCCATGGTCGCACCGACCGCGACGTTGTCGAAGCTCACGTAGGCCGCGCCACCCGAGCTGCCGGTGTTGAACCGGTCGTACTCGATGACGTCGATCCCGGCTTCCTTCGCCGAGTCGATGATGGCTCCGCCGGAGCCGGTGTCGATGCTGGTCAGCACGATCACGCCTGCGCCGTCAGCGATCGCCTGCTCGGCCTGCGACTGCTGCGTCGCCGCGTCGCCTTCAGCGTTGACGATCGTGTGCTCGACCCCGGCGTCCGTGAACGCCTTGTCGAAGTACGGGCGATCGTCCGTCTCCCAGCGGGGCGAGCTCGCGCTGTCGGGGAGGAGGACCCAGATGCTCTTGTCGCATCCGCCGCCGCCTCCACCGGTGTCGCCCACAGCCTCGCCGGTGCCTGCGGTGGTTTCGTCGTCGTCGCCGCCGCATCCCGCCGCGACGAGCGCGAAGGCCGCCACGAGCGTCAGCAGGAGGCCAAGCACTAGTCGGCGCATCTGGGATTCGGGAACTCTGTTCGAAAATCTGCTCACGCTTCGCCTCCTCGTTGACTTACCCCGGCCGCCCTTGCGGAGGCAGCTTAGGGGCATCAGAGGGCAAATTTCAAGCGATAACGCGCGCAACTCACCCGGGAGCGAACAGGAAGGGGTGCGGCGGACGCCATTTCCTTTCTGTCCGGTCCTGCCGTAATTCCGAGGTTGAGCAGGTGAAATTCGTCCCCAAGCCTGCGAAAGTGTTGAATACCGCGGACTTGCGAGGAGCAATGACGGTCGAGCCAGGAACATTCGGAACGCTCAGGGAGCTGAACCGGCTCCGCGTCGTCGATGCCCTGAGGCGGGCCGGAACCGCCAGCCGGAGCGACCTCGCGCGCATGACCGGCATCTCACGGACGACCGTGGCGACGCTCGTCTCGGACCTCCAGACACGCGGCCTGATCGTCGAGCAGGCGGACGGGCGGGCGGAGCCGACCGGGAGGGGCCGGCCGCCGGTGCTACTGCGCCTGGACGCCGCTGCCGGCTCCGCGCTCGGCGTCGACTTCGGCCACCGCCACGTCCGTGTCGCCGTGGCCGACCTGTCCTCCGCAGTCCTCGCCGAGCGCTTCGTCGAGCTGGACGTGGACGAAGCCCCCGAGGACGCGCTCGACGCGGCGGCCGACCTGGCGTCGACCGTTCTGGCCGAGGCGGGCGTGGACCGAAGCCGCGTCATCGGCGCGGGCATGGCTCTCTCGGCCCCGATCGATCGCCACCAGGGAGTCGTCGGCTCGACCGTGCTCCCCAGCTGGGCCGGCATCCAGGCCGGCGAGGAGCTCTCCCGCCGCCTCGAGATCCCGGTCGAGCTCGACAACGACGCGAACCTCGGTGCCCTGGCCGAGGTCTCCTTCGGCGCGGGCCGCGGCTTCTCCGACGTGGTCTACGTGATGATGTCCTCCGGCGTCGGCGCAGGGCTCTTGCTCGGCGGCCGCCTGTACCACGGCGTCGACCGGCATCGCCGGCGAGCTGGGACACGTTCAGGTGCGACCCGAGGGCGCCATCTGCCGCTGCGGAAACCGCGGCTGCCTGGAGACGGTCGCCTCGAGCGGCGCACTCCTTTCGCTTCTCCGCCCCACACACGGCCCCGAGCTGACGCTCCGCGCCATGCTCGACCTCGTGGCGGAGGGCGACCTCGCCGCGAGGCGTGTGGTCAGTGACGCGGGGCGCGCCGTCGGCCGCGCCGTCGCCGACCTCTGCAACTCCCTGAACCCCGCGGCGATCATCGTCGGCGGCGACCTCAGCCCCGCCGGCGACGCCCTGCTCGACGGGGTGCGGGAGGAGATCGACCGCTACGCGCTGCCAGGGGCGGCGGAGGCCGTCGAGGTCAAGGCCGGCATCCTCGGAGAGCGGGCCGAGGTGCTCGGCGCGCTCGCGGTCGTGATCGCCGACACCGACCGGCTTCGCACCGCAGGGCTCGCCCCCATCGGCGCGGGCGACGGGCGCGGGCTAGCTACTCGCGCGCCGACGGGTAGCGCAGGATGCTCTCGGCGAGCTTGGACGCGTCGCCGAAGATGCCGGCGATGGCGAGGCCCTCGTCGGGAACGACGCTCCCCGGCAGCAGCGCCGCCCTGCGGATGGCCGCAGCCTTGCCGACGTGGCAGTCGGCGCCGATCGCAGCCGGGCCCCGGATCTGCGCGTCCTGCTCGACGGTGACGTTCGGGCCCAGCACGACCGGGCCGTCGATCATGGCGTCGCCGTGGATGCGGCAGCCTTCCTCCGCCCAGACGCCCGGGGCGATCTCCTCGCCGGGGATGTCCACGCGGACGTGGCCGAGAACGGCGTCCAGGATCGTGTTGCGCAGCTCGTCCAGGTCGCCGACGTCGTTCCAGTACGCCATCGTCGTGTACGCGTAGACCTCCTCGCCGGCCGCCACGAGGTTCGGCCAGACGTCCTCGCCGAAGTCGTAGAACGTGTCGGGCGGGATGCGCTCGAGCAGCTCCGGCTCGATCACGTAGATGCCGCAGTTGGCGAGGTCGCTGCGGGCCTCGTCGCGCCGCGGCTTCTCCTGGAACCCGCGCACGCGCGTATCCCGGTCGAGGATGACGACGCCGTACGAGGAGGGGTCGGCCACGGGCTTCACGGTCAGCGTCGCGAGCGCCCCGGTGCGCTGGTGGTGGCCGAGGAGCGCAGTCAGGTCGACGTCGTGGAGGCCGTCGCCCGAGGTGATCAGGATCGTCTCGTCGCCCCAGTAGTCCTGCAGCTTCTTCGTCCCGCCCGCGGTGCCGCGGAGCTCCGGCTCCTCCGACCAGCGGATGGACATGTCGAGCGCGGCGCCGTCGCCGAAGTAGCGCTGGATCATCTCCGGGAAGGCGTGCAGGTTGATGCCGACCTCGGTCACGTCGTGGCGGCGGAGCAGGTTGAGGAGGTGGTGCAGGACCGGCCGGTTCGCCACGGGCATCATCGGCTTCGGCAGGAAGTCGGTGAGCGGACGGAGCCGCGTGCCCAGGCCGGCGGCCATGACCATCGCCTTCATCCTGCGACCTCCTCTCGCGTGCGGCCGAGACCGGCCAGGGACTCCCGGTACGGCGGGCGGTGCACGCCCTCCTCCGTGATGATCGCCGAGATCAGCCCCGCGGGCGTCACGTCGAAGGCCGGATTCCGCGCCTGGAAGCGGTCTGTCACCTCGGCCGGGTCGCGCTCCTCGATGGGGATGTCGGCTCCGCTTCCGGCCGCGAGGTCGACCGTGGAGCTCGGCGCCACGACGTAGAAGGGGATGGTGTGGTGGGCGGCGAGCACGGCGAGCGGGTACGTGCCGATCTTGTTCGCCGCGTCGCCGTTGGCGGCGATGCGGTCGGCCCCCGTCAGGACCGCGTCCACCTCGCCGCGCGCCATCAGCGAGCCCGCCGCGCTGTCCGTCACCACGCTGTGCGGCACGCCGGCCCGCTCCAGCTCCCAGGCCGTCAGCCGCGCGCCCTGGAGGAGCGGCCGCGTCTCGTCGACGAGCACGTGCGCGACGAGCCCGCGCTCGAAGCCCTCCCGGATCGCGCCCAGCGCCGTGCCCACGCCGCCGGTCGCGAGCGCGCCGGCGTTGCAGTGGGTGAGCGCGCGCGTGCCCGGCGCGAGCAGGCCGGCGGCATGGCCGGCCATCCGGCGGCAGCGCTCGACCTCCTCCTCGTGCAGGGCCCGAGCCCGTGCCGCGAGCGCAGGCGCCGCCTGGTCTCCCCGGCGCATCTCGGCAATCGCCCAGGGCAGGTTCACCGCCGTCGGGCGCGAGGCAAGGAGGAGGGCGGCGGCCTCGTCGAGGTCGTCGCCGCGGGCGGCCGCCAGCGCATACCCGTAGGCGGCGGCGATTCCGATCGCCGGCGCTCCACGCACGGCGAGCGTGCGGATCGCCCCGGCGACCTCCGGAACGGACCTGCACTCGAGCTCCACGACCTCGTCGGGAAGGAGGCGCTGGTCGAGCACCACGACCGCGTCAGCGTCGAGGCGGACGATCTCGTCGGGCTGGAGGTCCCTCACCGGAAAATGCGCAGCATTTTCCGGTCTTACGTGCCTTCGTCCCAGGAGGACAGGTACCTCGCCTGCTCCTCGGTGAGGCTGTCGATCTCGACGCCCATGCTCTCCAGCTTCAGGCGGGCGATCTCGCGATCGATCTCCCGGGGGACGACGTAGACGCGCGGCTCGAGCTCGTCCGCATGGCTGACCACGTACTCGGCCGAAAGAGCCTGGTTCGCGAAGCTCATGTCCATCACGGAGGCCGGGTGCCCTTCGGCGGCGGCGAGGTTGACGAGCCGCCCCTCGCCGATCAGGTACAGGCGCCGGCCGTCCGCCAGCTCGAACTCCTCGACGTTGGGACGCGAGCCGCGCACGGCCACCGCGAGCTCGCGCAGAGCCGGGATGTCGATCTCGACGTTGAAGTGGCCCGTGTTCGAAAGGATGGCGCCGTCCTTCATCCGCTCGAGCGCGGCGCGCGAGATCACGTTCTTGTCGCCCGTCGCCGTGCAGAAGAGGTCTCCCACCTCGGCGGCGCGCTCCATCGACATCACCTCGTAGCCGTCCATGAGCGCCTCGAGGGCCCGTACGGGGTCGACCTCGGTGACGATCACGTGCGCGCCCATGCCCCGGGCCCGCATGGCGACCCCGCGTCCCGTCCACCCGTACCCGGCGACGACGAAGCGCCGCCCGGCGAGGAGGACGTTGGTGGCGCGGATGATGCCGTCGATCGTCGACTGGCCCGTCCCGTAGCGATTGTCGAAGAGGTGCTTCGTGTCCGCCTCGTTGACGGCCACGATCGGAAAGGCGAGCTCGCCCTCGGCCTCGAGCGCCTTCAGCCGGACGACGCCCGTGGTGGTCTCCTCCGTGCCGCCGATGATCTCGCCGAGCTGGTCCCGGCGCTCCTTGTGGAGCACGCCGATGACGTCGGCGCCGTCGTCCATGGTCAGCTGCGGGTGGTGGTCGACGGCCGCCTCGATGTGGGAGTAGTACGTGTCGTTGTCCTCGCCCCGGATGGCGAAGACGGAGATTCCGTACTCCTCGACCAGGGCGGCCGCCACGTCGTCCTGCGTCGAGAGCGGGTTCGAGGCGCAGAGGACCACGTCCGCGCCCCCGGCCTGGAGCGCGCGCGCGAGATTGGCCGTCTCCGTCGTCACGTGCAGGCAGGCGGAGATGCGGATGCCCTCGAGCGGCCGCTCGCGCTCGAAGCGCTCGCGAATCGCGGCCAGCACGGGCATCTGCCGGTCGGCCCACTCGATGCGGACGACGCCCGCGGGCGCGAGCGCGAGATCCTTGACGTCGTGACGCGGAGCGGTGGTGGCCATGGCCGCCGGTCAGTCTACGTGTCTGCCCGCCCGTAGCGGTCCTCGAGGCGCACCACGTCGTCCAGCTCGGGCGTCGAGACCTCGAGCACGTAGGTGTCCTCGAGAGCCCGCCAGCGGTGCACGACCCCCGGCGCGAAGCGGAACGCCCGCCCGGGGCCGACCACCTCGACGTCGGGGGTGCGCCCGGGCTCCCCCACCTCGAGCTCGATCCGCCCGGAATGGACGTAGATCACCTCGTCCTTGCGCCTGTGGAACTGGAGGCTGAGCTGCTCGCCGGCACGGATGAAGAGGACCTTGCCCAGGTACCGCTCCGTGACCGCGTAGACGAGCTCGTGCCCCCAAGGCTTGTCCACCCGCTCGACGGGCACGGCAAACCGGTCGAGGTCGAGCAGGTTCGGGGTCAGGTCGCCCACCGTGCGGTCATACCGCAGCGCCGTCGGGAGAGTCAAGCCACTCCGGATGCTCGCGGACGTGCTCGTCGGCGACCCTGAGGTCCTTGGGAGTGTTCACGGTCAGCCAGATCCCCGCGTGGCGGAAGCCGGCGAGCCGGCCTCGCTCCGCCAAGGAAGGGAAGGTCGTGGTCTCGTGGTCGCCCCGTTCCGGGAGCGCAGCGATCGCCTCCTCGCCCAGGACGTAGACCCCGCAGCTGACCCAGTGAGACAGGAGGCCCGCCTCGTGAAAGCCCGTGACGAGGTCGCCCTCCCCCAGCTCGACGACTCCGAAGGGGGAGCGGGGGTGCGTGATCACGATCGTCGCCGCGGCACCGGCCTCGCGGTGGCGCGCCAGGAGACCGGCGAGGTCGGCGGCCAGGAGCTCGTCCCCGTTGAGGGCGTAGACGTCCCCCTGCTCCCGCCGCGCCGTCGCGGCGAGACGGAGGCCGCCGCCGCGCCCGAGCGGCTCGGGCTCGGGGACGGTCACGATCTCGGGCCCGAGGCCGGCGAGCTCCGACTCGAAGAGCTGCTCCTGCCCGACGGCGCAGCTCACGAGGACGCGGGTGACGCCCGCACGGGCGAGCAGCTCCACCTGGTAGGCCGCGAGCGGCCGTCCCGCGATCGGGACGAGGGCCTTCGGCCGTGTCGCCGCGGCCGCACCGAGGCGCTCGGCCTTACCGCCGGCCAGGATGATCGCCTCCACGGGCCGGCCTAGTTGGCGCCCAGGGGCTTCATCCCCCTGGCGATCGCGAGCATGGTCTCGTTGGACAGCTTGTTCCGGAGCGTGTTCACGACCCAGTACACGCCGCCGTCCTGCTCGAACGAGACGATGTGGAGCCTCGCGCCGCTGAAGAACAGCTTGTAGTTGCGGCCCCGGATCGTGCGCTCCAGCGTCGGTTCCTCGAGGATGGGCGGGTCCTCCCAGCTCGTCTCCTGGATTCCCCAGTACTCGTTCCCGCTCGTGTGGTACGTGAGCCTGAGCGCCTTGTGGTCGTCGAGCTTGTAGACGCGGATACCCTCGTCGTCGTCGATCGAGGAGCTGTCCTCCCGCACGGTGGGGACCATGATCTGGAAGTCGACCCTCTTGCGGAGCTGTCGCAGGGCAGGCGTGATCGAGGTGCGGTCTTCCACCACCTCCGGCCGCTGGCGCTCCGGCGTGTCGTCGGCCGGCGCAGGGCCCAGAGTTCCCTGGAAGGTCTTGCCGATGACGACCTGCACCATCGTCGTGAGCGGTTTCGACGCCGGAGCCTCCTTGACGACGGCCTCGCCGAAGAGGTCGGCCAGCGCCTGCGCGGCTGCCTTGGCCTTGTCGATCTCCCGCTCGTACAGCACCGTCGTGCGGAAGTAGTCGAAGGTCTCGGCGTTGCCGCCGTTCTCGGCGTTGTAGCCGAGCTGGCCGAGGAGAACCGCTGCCTCGTCAGCGGCACCGGGGACGCCGTTGCCGTTCTGGACCTCGACGCTGACCTGCGACGGCGGGGGCGCGGTCTCGCCCTCGGGCTTCCGCCCCGTGGCTACGGCGAACGCCTTCTCCGGCGCCCTCGTGTCCGGGTTCAGGAAGTGACGCACCGCGTCGTCCAGCGAGCTCTCGTCGACCGAGAGCTCGAAGTAGCCCGAGACGCCGTCGAGCGGCACCTGCTGGAAGTTCCCGGCCGGAAGGCCGTAGACCGCGTTCGCGTAGCTGAGGACCTCGCCGGAGCTGATCGCCTTTCCTCCGCCCTTGGCCACCTCGATGTTCTGGGTGATGGCCCGCACGATCCCCGGAAGCTGGAAGATGTCCCACGTGCTCGAGACCCGCTGCTTCATGGCTTTCACGAACTCCTGCTGGCGCACCACGCGGTAGAGGTCGGAGTCCGTGTGGCGGAAGCGGACGAAGTCGAGGGCCTGCCGGCCGTCCAGGTGCTGGTAGCCGGGCTTGAGGTCGATCGTCGCGTAGGTGCCGGTCGTCACTCCCGCGTTGTCGTTGAAGTAGCGCCGGTCGACATCCATGTACACGCCGTCGAGCCGATCGACGATGTTCCGGAAGGCCCGGAAGTTGACCGTGATCATGTAGTTGATCGGAATCCCGGTCAGATCCTTCACCGTCGTGAGCGTCCCGCGGGGGCCGCAGTACGCGTAGGCCTCGTTGATGCGCCCGGCCCAGGGCGGATGGCCTTCGCAGCCGGGGATGTCGACGACCAGGTCGCGCGGGAACGAAAGCATGGTGACCGCCTTCTTGTCCGGGTCGACCCGCACGAGCATCACCGTGTCCGAACGTCCCGCGGACGAGTCGCCCGCGCGCTTGTCGTAGCCGATCACGACCGCGACCGCAGGCTCGCCGGCGGTGACGCCCTCGAGCTCGAGCGCCGCGGCCTTCACCTCGGGGGACGTGGCCCGGATCTCCGAGACGCTGTAGTCGAAGTAGAGCTTCACGCCGCCCGCAAGCGCCCCGGCGGCCACGAGCACGAGGACAACGAGCCACATGACGCCCTTCGCGAGCAGTTTCAGCGGGTTGCGCCGCACGCGGTAGAAGGCGCGCTCGGGCGACGCCGGCGACGGGGGAGGCGGCGGCGGGGCGGTGCGGAGCGGAGGCTCGAGCAGCGGCGGCGGCCCCGGCGGATAGGCGCCGTTCCCGTTCGCCGACCGCCCGGTGCCTTTCTTCAGGGTCGTGCGCATGGAGGAAAGTCGCCCGTGGGCGACCGGCTGAGGATACCGAAGGTCACGGCGGTCTCGACCGGTTCTACGCGCCCCCGACAGTCTCCTCCGCGATCCACCGGCGACCGCGAGGAGGCTGTGGGTCTCCTCGTTCGAGCTGGCCCCGAACGAGGAGGTGATCGGCGCGTCGCGCTCGGCGGCGGCAGCGCGGAGCCGCGCGGGTTCTACGCCGGGTCGTACGCCAGGTTGGGCGAGAGCCAGCGCTCGGTCTCGCGCAGGTCGGCGCCCTTGCGGGCTGCGTAGTCCTCCACCTGCTCACGCGTCAGCCGCCCGACGGCGAAGTAGCGGGAGGCCGGATGGCCGAAGTAGAGCCCGGAGACGCTCGCACCCGGGAGCATGGCGAAGCTCTCCGTCAGCTCGATGCCCGCCGCCTCCGCCCCGAGGAGGTCGAAGAGCGTGCGCTTCTCGGAGTGGTCCGGGCAGGCGGGGTAGCCGAACGCGGGCCGGATGCCACGGTAGTTCTCGGCGATCAGCTCCGCCTTGGCGAGCGGCTCACCGGTCTCGTACCACTCGCGCCGCGCGACCTCGTGGAGATGCTCCGCGAACGCCTCGGCGAGCCGGTCGGCGAGGGCCTTGACCATGATCGAGCGGTAGTCGTCGTGCTCGGCGGCGAAAGCGTCGGCCAGCTCGTCGGCGCCGATCCCCGCCGTGACGGCGAACGCGCCGATGTGGTCTCGGAGGCCGATGTCGGCAGGCGCGACGAAATCCGCGAGCGAGCGGTTCGGCCGCGAATCCTGGTGCTCGCCCTGCTGGCGGAGCATGGGGAAGCGCACGCCGCTTTCCAGCACGACGTCGTCGCCCTCGGCGGCTGCCGACCAGAAGCCGTACACCCCGCGCGCGTGCAGAAGCTCGCCCGCCACGATCTCGTCGAGGAGCTCGTTGGCGTTCTCGTAGAGCTCGCGCGCGGCCTCCCCGACGACGGGGTCGTCGAGGATCTTGGGGAAGCGGCCCTTCAGCTCCCAAGCGTGGAAGAAGAACGTCCAGTCGACGAACTCGCGCAGCACCGCCAGCGAGGGCTCGACGACGCGCAGGCCCGTGAACGCGGGAGCGGGCAGGTCCTCCGCGCGCCACTCGATCGGCGTGCGGTTCTCTCGCGCGCGGCCGAGCGGGAGGAGCGGCTTGCGCTCCTTCTCGCTGTGCAGCTCGCGCAGCCGGTCCTGCTTGACGCGGTTCTCGTGGTCGAGCCGCTCGCGCCGCTCGGGCTCGAGCAGGTCGGAGACGATCGCGACGACGCGCGAGGCGTCCAGGACGTGCAGCGTCGGCTGGCCGTAGGCGGGAGCGATCTTCACGGCGGTGTGCTGGCGCGAGGTGGTCGCGCCCCCGATCAGGAGCGGCAGGTCGAGCCCGCGCCGCTCCATCTCGTCGGCCACGTGCACCATCTCGTCGAGCGACGGCGTGATCAACCCGGAGAGGCCGACGACGTCGCAGCCCTCCTCCACGGCCGTGTCGAGGATGCGGTCGGCCGGCACCATGACGCCGAGGTCGACGACCTCGTAGTTGTTGCACCCGAGGACGACGCCGACGATGTTCTTGCCGATGTCGTGCACGTCGCCCTTCACCGTGGCGAGCACGACCTTCCCGCGCGCACGGCCGTTGCCGCCCGCCTTCTCGGACTCCATGTACGGCTCCAGGTAGGCGACTGCGCGCTTCATCGCGCGCGCGCTCTTCACCACCTGCGGGAGGAACATCTTCCCCGAGCCGAAGAGGTCGCCCACGATCGCCATCCCGTCCATCAGCGGGCCCTCGATCACGTCGAGCGGCCGCGGCAGCTTCTGGCGCGCCTCCTCGGTGTCCTCCTCGATGAAGTCGACGATCCCGTGGACGAGCGCGTGTGCGAGGCGCTTCTCCACCGGCGCCTCGCGCCAGGAGAGGTCGAGCTCGCGCTTGGTGCCCTCGCCGTGCACGGTCGCGGCGAAGGTCACCAGCCGCTCGGTGGCGTCGGGGCGCCGGTCGAAGACGATGTCCTCGACGTGCTCCAGCAGGTCGGGCGGGATGTCCTCGTACACGGCGAGCTGGCCCGCGTTGACGATCCCCATGTCCAGCCCGGCCTGGATCGCGTGGTAGAGGAAGACCGAGTGAATAGCCTCGCGAACGACCTCGTTCCCTCGGAAGGCAAAGGAGAGGTTGGAGACGCCGCCGGAGATCTTCGCGCCTGGACAGCGCTCCTTGATTCGCGGCACGGCCTCGATGAACGCCTTGGCGAACCCGGCGTGCTCCTCCATCCCGGTCGCGACCGCGAGGATGTTCGGGTCGAAGACGATGTCCTCCGGCGGGAAGCCGGCTTCGTCGACCAGCAGGCGGTACGCGCGCTCGCAGATTCCCACCTTGCGGTCGACCGTCTCCGCCTGACCCTGCTCGTCGAAGGCCATGACGACGACGCCGGCGCCGTACCGGCGCACCAGCCGGGCCTTGGCGAGGAAGTCCTCCTCGCCCTCCTTCAGGCTGATCGAGTTGACGACCCCCTTGCCCTGGACGCACTTGAGCCCGGCCTCGATCACCGACCAGCGCGAGCTGTCGACCATGATCGGCAGGCGGGCGACCTCCGGCTCCGTGGCGACGAGGTTGAGGAAGGTCGTCATCGCCGCCTCGGAGTCGAGGAGGTCGGCGTCCATGTTCACGTCGAGGATGTTGGCGCCCCCGCGCACCTGGTCGAGCGCGACGTCGAGCGCCCCCTGGAAGTCGTTCGCCTCGATCAGGCGGCGGAAGCGGGCGGAGCCGGTGACATTCGTGCGCTCGCCGACCATGACGAAGTTGGTGTCCTCGGTGATGGAGAAGGGCTCGAGCCCGCTGAAGCGCGTGACCGCACGGTGCTCGGGGATGCGGCGCGTGGGGATGCCGCTGACCGCCGCTGCGATCGCGCGGGTGTGGTCGGGCGTCGTCCCGCAACAGCCGCCGACAATGTTGACGAGGCCGCTCTCGGCGAATTCCCGCAACAGCGAGCTCGTCAGCTCGGGGCCCTCGTCGTAGCCGCCGAAGGGGTTCGGCAGGCCTGCGTTCGGGTGCGAGCTCGTGTAGCAGTCGGCCAGGCGGGCGAGCTCCTCGACGTGCTGCCGCAGCTCGCGCGCGCCGAGGGAGCAGTTGACCCCGACGACCAGGGGCCGCGCGTGCTCGACCGAGGCCCAGAAGGCCTCCAGCGTCTGGCCCGAGAGCGTCCGGCCGGAGAGGTCGACGATCGTGACCGAGATCCACAACGGCAGGTCGAGCTCCTTCTCGTCCAGCACGTCGCGGGCGGCGACGATCGCGGCCTTGGCGTTGAGCGTGTCGAAGATCGTCTCGATCAGCAGCAGGTCGACGCCGCCGTCGACGAGGCCGCGCACCTGCTCGGCATAGCTCTCCCGCACATGGTCGAACGTCACGGCCCGGTAGGCCGGGTCGTCCACGCGGGGCGAGAGCGAGAGCGTCTGGTTCAGCGGCCCCATGGAGCCCGCGACGAAGCGCGGGCCGTCGGACCGCTCGTCGCAGGCCTGCCTGGCGAGGCGCGCGCCTTCCAGGTTCAGGTCGTAGACGGCGCCCTCGAGCCCGTAGTCGGCCTGGCCGATGGACGTGGCGGTGAACGTGTTCGTCGTCGTGATGTCCGCGCCCGCATCCAGGTACGCGCGGTGCACGTCGAGGACGACGTCCGGCCGCGTCAGGTTGAGGAGGTCGGGGTCACCGGCAACGTCACGCGGGTGCTCGCGAAAGCGCTCACCGCGGTAGTCGGCGTCGGAGAGGCCCTGCCGCTGCAGCATCGTCCCCCACGCGCCGTCGAGCACGAGGATGCGCTGCGCGAGGAGCTCGTGCAGCTGCGCGGTGCGGGAAGCCTCGGTCGTGGCCACCCGGGAATTGTGCCGTTCGGCGAAGAGGTGGGCGGGCTTCGGGCTAGTCGCGGCCGGCGACGGCGAGCTTGTTCTCGGCATGGCGGAGGCGCTGCTCGACCTTCCAGCGGTCGTGCTCGTCCGCGCCTGCATCGATCTGCTCCAGGAGCGCCCGGGCCTCCTCGGCCTCGCGCCGGGCCTCCTCGACGTCGATCTCCTCGGCGCGCACGGCGTCGTCCACGAGCACGAGCGCCCGGTCCTGCTGCACCTTGAAGTAGCCGGGGCCGGCGGCGAACGCCTGCCACTGCCCCTTGGCCTTCACGCGGATCTCCCCCGCCTTCAGCATCGCCACGAGGGGCGCGTGGCGTGCGAGCACGCCGATCTCCCCGGATGCGCCGGGCACGATGAGCATCTCGGCCTCGCCCTCGAACGCCGGGCCTTCCGGCGTCACGAGCGAGAGGTCGAAGGTGCGGACGGCGCCTTCCTGGGCGGACATCTAGACCGCGGCCGGCTCCGCCTCGAGCTCCTCCGAGGCCCTGGGCTCGTCCGGCTCCTCGGCCTGGGCCGCGGGCTCGTCGGCGCCCATGCCCTTGGCCCGCTCGACCGCCTCGTCGATCGTCCCGACCATGTAGAACGCCTGCTCGGAGAGATCGTCGTGCTTGCCCTCGATGATCTCGCGGAAGCCCTTGATCGTGTCGGAGAGGCGGACGTACTGGCCCGGGCTGCCGGTGAAGGCCTCGGCGACGAAGAAGGGCTGCGAGAGGAACCGCTGCACCTTGCGGGCACGCTGGACCGTGAGCTTGTCCTCGTCGGAGAGCTCGTCCATGCCGAGGATGGCGATGATGTCCTGCAGCTCCTTGTAGCGCTGGAGGATCTCCTGCACGCGGGTGGCCGTCCGGTAGTGCTCGTCGCCCACGATGTCGGGCTGGAGCGCCCGCGAGAAGGAGTCGAGCGGGTCGACTGCCGGGTAGATCGCCTGCTCCGCGATCGAGCGCGAGAGCACCGTCGTGGCGTCGAGGTGGGCGAACGTGTTCGCCGGCGCCGGGTCGGTGAGGTCGTCGGCGGGGACGTAGATCGCCTGCACCGAGGTGACCGAGCCCTTGCGGGTCGACGTGATCCGCTCCTGGAGCTGGCCCATCTCGGTCGCGAGGGTCGGCTGGTAGCCCACCGCCGAGGGCATGCGGCCCAGGAGCGCGGAGACCTCGGAGCCCGCCTGCACGAAGCGGAAGATGTTGTCGATGAAGAGGAGGACGTCCTGGCCCTCCTCGCGGAAGTACTCGGCCATCGTCAGGCCCGAGAGGCCGACGCGCAGGCGCGCGCCCGGGGGCTCGTTCATCTGCCCGAACACGAGCGCGGTCTTCTCGATCACGCCCGACTCCTTCATCTCGCGCCAGAGGTCGTTGCCCTCGCGCGAGCGCTCGCCCACGCCGGCGAAGACGGACAGGCCCTCGTGCTCGGCGGCGATGTTGCGGATCAGCTCCTGGATGAGCACGGTCTTGCCCACCCCGGCGCCGCCGAAGAGGCCGACCTTGCCGCCCTTCACGTACGGCGCCAGCAGGTCGATGACCTTGATGCCGGTCTCGAAGATCTGGACGGTCGGCTCGAGCTCCTCGAAGGTCGGCGCGGGCCGGTGGATCGGCCAGCGCTCGCCCTCGACCTCGTCGCCCTCGTCGATCGCGGCTCCGAGCACGTTGAAGATCCGGCCGAGCGTCGCCCGGCCCACAGGGACGGAGATCGACGCGCCGGTGTCCTCGACCTCGGCACCGCGCGGGATGCCGTCGGTCGAGTCCATCGCGACCGCGCGAACGCGGTCGTTCCCGAGATGCTGCTGCACCTCGGCGATCAGATCGATCGCCGGGCGGCCACCCTGCTCGGGGACCTGGATGCGCAAGGCGTTGTAGATGCTCGGGAGCTCGCCGTGGAAGGCGGCGTCGATGACGACGCCCCTGATCTCCACGATCCTGCCGACGTTCTTCGTCTCAGTGGCCATGAATCTCCTGGGTGATCGCGTGCGAGAACGGCCGTTTTCCCGGCCGGCGCAAGTTTATCCGAGGGCCGCCCGCGTCCCGGACGGAACGGGGCGCCGAGGCTAGATGACGCCTTCGGGCGTGTTCGGCGGCGCCGAGGGAGCCGGCGCCGGAGAGAGGATCCTCGTCCGCGGCAGCTTCCGGAACTCGTTGGCCTCGCGCTGCTGGTTGGTGAGGAAGCTGATCTCGCTCGGCACGTCGCTCGGCGTGGTCGACGAGGGGCGCTCCACGAGAGAACCGACGAGCGCTCCGATCGCCAGCGCCGCTGCCGCCGCCACTGCGGTCACGCGGCGAGCGGACACCCGTGGCTTCGAGGCAGTCGGAATCGTCAGCCGCTTCGCCGGCCGCTCCTGGGGCGTCAGCCGCAGGACGTCCGTGGCCCAGCGCACGTCGTACTCGAAGGCGCGGCACTCGTCGCACAGCTCGAGGTGGCGGTCCAGCAGCTCCTCCTCGAGCGGCGACAGCTCGCCGTCGAGGCGAAGCGACGTCCATTCGCGCGCCCGGTCACACAGGCCGCCCTGAATCAGCGGGTCTTTGCCAGCCATATCTCCTCTGACGATATCGGGCGGAGGAGGTTAGTCCTACATACCCGCGATGCGCTCGAGCCTCAGCCGTCGCCCGCTCGGCCTTGCGCTCGCGCTGGCGGCGCGGGTCGGGGACCGGCACCGCGGTGAAGAGCGCCTTCGTGTACTCGTCCTTCGGGTTCAGGTAGACCTGCTCGGCCGCCCCCACCTCGACGAGCTTGCCCTGGTTCATCACCGCGATCTCGTCGGACATCGTCCGGACGACCGCGAGGTCGTGCGAGATGAAGAGATAGGTGAGCCCGAAGTCGCGCTGGAGGTCCTTGAGCAGATTGAGGATCTGGGCCTGGATGGACACGTCCAGGGCCGAGACCGGCTCGTCGCAGACGATCAGCTTCGGGTTGAGGGCGAGCGCGCGGGCGATCCCGATGCGCTGGCGCTGGCCGCCGGAGAACTCGTGCGGGTAGCGGTTCGTGAAGTTCGGGTCGAACCCGACGACCTCGAGCAGCCGGCGCACGGTCTCGGTGCGGCCCCTCCGCGTCCCGATCCCGTGCACCTCGAGCGGCTCCGAGACGATGTTCCCGACCGTCATGCGCGGGTCGAGCGAGGAGTACGGGTCCTGGAAGACGATCTGCATGTCCTGCCGCATCTTCCGCAGCTGCTCGCGCGGCAGCCTCGTCAGCTCCTGGCCTTGAAAGAGGATGGAGCCGCCCGTCGGCTTCATGAGCTGGAGGATGCAGTAGCCCGTCGTCGACTTCCCCGACCCGGACTCGCCCACCAGGCCGAGCGTCTTCCCCTCCGGGATCGAGAACGAGACGCCGTCGACCGCCTTCACGTAGCCGACCGTCTTTTCCCAGAGGATCCCCTTGCGGATCGGGAAGTGCTTCTGCAGGTCGGTGACCGTGAGGAGGGCTCCGCCGTCGGTGGGGACAGTTGGGGCCATGGGAGCGTCGCTCACGTCGTCACCGCTTCGGGCGTCCGGCTGCGCTCGCTCGTCGGATGCGCCGTTCGCACCCAGTGCCCGGGCCGCACCTCGCGGAGCTCCTGCGGCTTCGTCGCGCACGAGTCCGAGCCCTCGTACGGGCAGCGCGCCGCGAAGCGGCAGCCTTCGGGCGGGTTGACGAGGTCGGGCGGGCGGCCGGGAATGGCGGTCAGCCTGCCCTCCCGGATGCCCTCGCCCTCGAGCTGCGGCAGCGCGCCGAGGAGCGCCTCGGTGTACGGGTGCTCGGGGTTGTCGAACAGGTCGAGGACGCCCGCCTGCTCGACGATCTGGCCGGCGTACATGACCGCGACGTCGGCCGCGGCCTCGGCGATCACGCCCATGTCGTGCGTGATGATGATCATCGCCATCTGGTGCTCCGTGCGCAGCCGCTCGAGCAGGTCGAGGATCTGCGCCTGGATGGTCACGTCGAGCGCGGTCGTCGGCTCGTCGGCGATCAGGAGCTTCGGGTTGCAGGAGAGCGCGATCGCGATCATCACGCGCTGGCGCATGCCGCCCGAGAACTGATGCGGGTAGTCGTCGAGCCGCTCGGCCGCACGCGGGATCCCGACCTCCTCCAGCAGCTCGACCGCGCGCTGGCGCGCCGCCTCCTTCGAGGTGTCGAAGTGGCGCCGGAGCGTCTCCGTGATCTGCGTCCCGATCTTGAACGTCGGGTTCAGGGACGTCATCGGGTCCTGGAAGATCATCGCGATCTCCTTCCCGCGGACGTCCTCGAGCTGGTGCTCGCTGAGCTTGGTCAGGTCCTGCCCGTCGAAGACGACCGAGCCGCTCACGATCTTCGCCGGCGGCTTCGGGATCAGGCCCATGATCGAGAGCGCGGTGACCGACTTGCCGCAGCCGGACTCGCCGACGATGCCCAGCGTCCTGCCCTCCTCCACCTTGAACGAGACTCCGTCCACGGCCTGCAGGGCCCCCTCACGGGTGAAGAAGTAGGTCCGAGGTCGTCGACCTCGAGCAGCGCCACTGCGACCTACGTCTCCTTGGTCCGCGGGTCGAGGGCGTCGCGCAGCCCGTCGGCGATGAAGTTCGCGGAGAGAACCAGGGCGGCGATGAAGAGGCTCGGGATCCACAGGTCCATCGGGTGCGTCCTGTACGCCTCGCGGCCTTCGCTCGCGAGGGAGCCCCAGGAGGCGTCCGGCGCGTTGATGCCGAGGCCGATGAAGGAGAGGAACGCCTCGCCGAGGACGACGTTCGGCAGCTCGAGGAAGATGGCGATGATGATCACGCCGAGCGTGTTCGGCAGGAGGTGGCGTATCAGCACCCGGTGCCAGCGCGCTCCCACGGCATGCGCGGCGCGCACGTAGTCGTTCTGTTTCAGCGTGATCACCTGTCCACGCACGATGCGAGCGGTCGTGAACCAGCTCGCGATCGTCAGCGCGAGCACCATCGTCCAGAAGTTCACCGTCCCGACGATCGCCAGCGCGAGGATCGCGAAAGGCAGGTAGGGCAGGCCGTAGAGCGCGTCGAGGAAGCGCATCATCGCGTTGTCGGTACGCCCGCCGATGAAGCCGGAGACCGAGCCGTAGGCGATGCCGATCACGAGGATCGCGATCGTGGCGGCGAAGCCGATCCCGATCGAGATCTGGCCGCCGAGGGCGACGCGCGTCCAGAGATCGCGGCCGAACTGGTCGGTGCCGAACGGATGCTCGATCGACGGCGGCAGGTAGACCTCCGCGAAGTTCGCGTCGTTCGGGTCGATGTCGAAGATCCTCGGCCAGATCCCCGGGAAGATCCAGAAGCCGGGGATCAGAAGGCAGTAGAGCAGGATGACGACGAAGATGATCGCCGACGCGACGGCGGCCTTGTTGCGCACGTAGCGGCGGTAGGCGTCCTTCCAGAGGCTCGTCTGGTGAACCGGCGCGCCCGCCGACGCGCCCGTGACGGGGCCGACGGAGGTGGGAGGCTGGAGGGTGGCTGCTTTGCGGGGGTTGGCCGCCATCTAACCCACTAGCTCCTTGTCGTCCGGGTGCGGGGGTCGAGGAACCCGTATGCGATGTCCACGAAGAGGTTCGCGATGATGATGACGACGGAGGTGAGCACGGTGATCCCCATCACGACCGAGTAGTCGCGGTTGGACACGGAGCTGATGAAGTAGCGGCCGATCCCGGGGATCGAGAAGATCACCTCGATCACGAAGACCCCCGTGATGATGAGCCCGAAGAGCGGGGCGGTCGCCGTCACGACCGGGATGAGCGAGTTCCGGAAGACGTGGCGCGTGACGATGGTCTTCCAGCGCAGGCCCTTCGCGCGCGCAGTGCGGACGTAGTCCTGCTGCATCGTCTCCAGCATCGACCCGCGCACGAGGCGGGCGAAGTACGCCATCGGGTAGAGCCCGAGCGCGAGCGACGGCAGGATCACTCTCGAGTCGATGTCCCAAAAGCCGAGCGGCCACCCGTTCGTCGGGACGAGATTGACCTTGAGCGCGAAGTAGTAGATGAGCAGGGTGGCGATGAAGAAGCTGGGTAACGCAAAGCCGATGCTCGAGAAGAACATGAGCAGGTAGTCGTAGATCGTGTTCGGTCTCAGCGCGGCGAGGATGCCGGCGGGGATCCCGAAGACGACCGCCCACACGAAGGCCAGGATGCCCAGCTTGATCGAGCGCGGGAAGTGCTCCTTGACGATGTCCATCACGTCGCGGTCGCGCAGGATCAGCGAGGGGCCGAGGTCCAGCGTGAAGACGCCCTTGACGTACAGCAGGTACTGCATCCACGCGGGCTTGTCGAGGTTGAACTTGCGGTCGAGGTTCGCCTGCACCTGGGGCGGCACCGCCCGCTCCGTGCGCCGGAAGGGATTCCCTTCGATCTGCCGCATCATCACGAAGATCATGAGGATGACGAGCAGGAGCACGGGAATCGTCCAGACGATCCTCCTGATGATGAACGCTGCCATGTGCTCCGGATTGTCTACCCGTTAGGGGCTGTTTGGCAACAACAGCCAGGCGGGGCGCCGGAGCGCCCCGCCTGATCTGTCTCGTGGAAGCGTCGTGCCTCCTAGCCCGCGACGACGACCTTGGTGAAGTCGATCTGGTCGAGCGGGCTGATGAAGAACGTGTCCCGAACCGAATCCTGCTCGAGGTTGGGATACGTGTACCACATGATCGGCGAGATCGGCACCTCGCCGTCCTCGTCGAACATGATGCCCTCGAGCTGGCGGTAGATCTCGTAGCGCGCGTTGTCGTCCGGCGTCTGCCTGGCCTGTTCGACAAGGGCGTCGTAGTCCTTGTTGCACCAGTTCGTGTTGTTGTTGCCGGAGTCGCAGGTGAAGAGCTCGAGCCCGTTGATCGCGTCGGGGAAGTCGTAGACCCACCCGAGGCGGTACACGTCGACGGCCTTGTTCGGCGGGGGCCCGAGGAACTCGAGGTACTGGGCCCACTCCTGCGCCTTGATGGTCGTCTCGATGCCGAGCTCCTTCCACATGTCCTGCACGGCCACGGCGATCTCCTTGTGGCCCGGCGCGTCGTTGTGGAAGAGGTTGATCTTCGTCTTCGGGTTCGGCTCAGCGGCCAGCTGCTCCTTGGCCGCGTCGATGTCGCCTTCGGCCGGGAGCCACGGCGAGTTCGGGTTGATGACGTCGAACCCGGCAACGCCGGCCGGAGTCATGCCCGTGGCCTGCGCGCGGCCGGTCCGGTCGATCTCGTCGGTGATGATCTTCCGGTTGATCGCGAGCGAGAGCGCTTTGCGCTCGTCGAGGCCGATGTTCTTCGTGTTGAAGCCGTAGTAGTACGTCCCCAGGGCGGGGTACTGCTCGTAGTACGGCTCCGTCTTCAGCCGCTCGATCTCCTCGGGCGGCAGGCCGGCGCCGTCGAGCGCGTCGATCTCGCCCGCCTCGAAGGACTGCACCCTGGTCGTACCGTCGACGATGATCGGGCCCTCGATCCGGTCGAGCGTCACGTTGGCCGCGTCGCGATAGTCGGGGTTCTTGACCATGTTGATCGAGGCCTCGTGATCCCACGACTCGAGCATGAACGGGCCGTTGGTGACGATGTTCTCCGGATCGGTCCAGTTGTCACCGAACTCCTCGACCGCCTTCTGGTTGACCGCGAGGAACGAGTGGTGCGCGGACTGCTGAATGAACCAGGGCTGCTCGGAGGTCAGCTCCACCTGGAGCGTGTAGTCGTCGACCGCGGTGACGCCGACGGCATCCGCCAGCGCGTCGCAGTCCGCCTCGCAGCCGTTGTACTCGGCCGCACCCTTGATCCCGTACAGCTGGTACGCGTAGTCGGCCGCGAGCTCGGGGCTCAGCGTCCGCTTCCACGAGTAGACGAAGTCCTGCGCGGTGACCGGGTCACCGTTCGTCCACGTCGCGTCGTCGCGGAGGTGGTACGTGACCATGTTCCCGTCGACTTCCCAGGACTCGGCCAGAGCCGGCTCGGCTACGAGCGTGTCGGGATTGAGCCTCACGAGTGGGTCCATGAGCGCCAGGATGACGTTCGTGGACGTCGTGTCCGTGGCCTTGCCCGGGTCGAGCGACGGAGGCTCGGCGCCCCAGGCGATCCGGAGCGTCTGCTCGGCGGCCGGGCCGCCCGAGGTGTCCGTCCCACCGCTCGTGTCCGTCCCGGCGGCACTGTCGTCGTCGTCGCCACCGCAACCGGCGGCTCCGAGCGTCAACACCGCGACGAGCGCTGCCACGAGCATGAGCCATGTCTTTCTTCGCACTGCTGCCCTCCTCTGGTTCAATCCAACGGCCGCACGTCGATCAGGCCGGGCGGCCACTAGGTGCTTAGACGCACCTGGTCGCCCGAAGTTAGCGGGCCGGGAGGACGCGCCTCTCGACCACCTGGCTGTCGCGAAGCTGGGTCGTGCAGCCGCCGACCGTGACGAGCTCGCCGTCGACGTAGAACGTCTGCAGCCCGTGCCGCGCGACGAGCGAGCGCGGGCCGTCGCGCCAGGTTCCCGAGGGCGCGTCGTAGATCTGGTACGTGCTCTCCCAGACCGCGTGGATCTCGTCCCCGGCGACCGCCGCACCGAGGAGCTCCATCGGCCGGGGCATCGCCGGGCCCTCCCGCCACTTGCCGGTCTCGGGGTTCAGGATCCAGACGTCGCGCAGGATCTCGTCCCCGCGGCGGCCGCCGATCATCCAGATCTCGCCGTCGAAGGCGACGGCGTCGAAGGCGTGGTTGGGGAAGGGCAGCGGCGGCCCCTCCGACCAGCTGTCCGTCGCAGGGTCGTAGACGTAGACGTCGCGCCGCTCCCGGCCCTCGTTGAAGCCGCCGAGCACGTAGATCTTGCCCCCGAGCGCGACCGCCGCGTGATTGAAGCGCGGTTCGGGAAGGGGAGCGCGCTCGCTCCACTCGTCGCTCGCCGGGTCGTACGCGTAGACCGCTCTCGTGTTTCCCTCGGCGGTCGAGCCTCCGATGACGTAGAGGGTCCCGTCGACTGCGGCCGCCGCCCCTGCCCGAACCGGCTCGGGCATGCGCTGCAGCGTCTCCCACGTGTCGGCGGCCGGGTCGTAACGCGCCAGAAGGTCGAGCGGCCGACCGGTCTCCCCCACCATCCCGCCCGCCGCGTAGATCTCGCCGCCGATGTCGGCCGCGGCCACGTAGCTCCGCCGCTGGGACATCGACTCGCCGAAGGTCCAATCCGCCGCCCCGGCATCGTCGGCGCCCGCGCCGAGCGTGCCGACGACTGCCGCGAGCGCGACCAGGGCAAGCAAGGCCAGCGAGAGAGCGAGCGCTCGCATCAACCAGTAGAGACGCTCGCGCGCGCTTCCCCGTTAGCTACTGCGTGAGGGCGTCGGCGCCCGCGACGACCTCGAGGATCTCCTGCGTGATCTCCGACTGGCGCGCGCGGTTCATGTCGAGCGTCAGGCTGTCGATCAGCTCACCGGCGTTCTTCGAGGCGTTCCGCATGGCGGTCATGCGCGCCCCGTGCTCGGAGGCGGCCGACTCGAGGAGCGCCCGGTAGACGGTCGTCTCCAGGTAGGTCGGGAGGAGCCGCTCGAGGATCTCCTCGGGCTCGGGCTCGTAGATGAAGTCGCCCTCGAGCGCGATCTCGTAGGCGCTCTTCTCCTCCTCTTCGAGAAGCGTGCGAGGAATCGGGAGCACGTCCTCGACGGACACCGTCTGCGTCAGCGGCGAGACGTAGTGGTTGTAGACCATCACGACGCGGTCGACCTCGCGCTCCACGAAGAGGTCGGCAAGCTTCCGGGAGATCGCGACCGCGTCTGCGTAGACGGGGCGGTCGGTGAAGTCGACCCACGCCTGCTCGATGGGATACCGGCGGAAGCGGAGCGTCGAGCGGCCCTTCTTGCCGACGACGACCCAGCGGACGGCGGCGCCCTCGGCCCGCACCTCGCGCTCGAGCTGGAGCGCACGTCGGACGATCTGCGCGTTGAAGGCGCCCGCGAGGCCGCGGTCGCCGGTGAGGGGGAGGATCGCGACGGACTGGATCGTCTCCCGGGCCTCGAGCAGCGGGAAGCCGCGCGCGGGCGTCGCCCTGGCGGTGCCGATCATCAGCTCGCGCATCCGCTCTGCGTACGGCCGCAGTGCCTCGATCCTGCCCTCGGCGCGGCGCAGCTTCGCCGCGGCGACGAGCTCCATCGCCTTCGTGATCTTGCGCGTGTTGCGGACGGACCGGAGCCGCCGCTTGATGTCCTGGACAGTCGCCACTAATGCTCCTTCCTGTGATGCTGCCTAGGCCGCGGCTCCCGCCACGGACGCCTCCTCGTGGACGGCGAAGCTCTTCTTGAACTCCTCGATCAGCCCACGCGCCTCGGCCTGGCGCTCGTCGGGGAAGTCGCCCGTGTCGCGGATCGCGGAGTAGACCGCGCCCTGCGTCCGCAGGTACTCCCTGAGCTCCTCCTGGAAGCGCGGGACCTGGCTCGGGGGGATGTCGTCGAGCAACCCCGAGATGCCGGCGAAGATGGCGATCACCTGCTCCTCCAGCGGCCACGGCTGGTACTGCGGCTGGTTCAGGGTCGCCACCATGCGCACGCCGCGGGCCAGCGTCCGCTGGGTCTGGGGGTCGAGCTCGGAGCCGAACTGCGCGAACGCCTCCAGCTCGCGGAACTGCGCCAGGTCGAGGCGCAGGCGGCCGGCGACCTTCTTCATCGCCTTCGTCTGCGCGTTCCCGCCCACGCGGCTGACCGAGATGCCGACGTTGATCGCCGGGCGCACGCCCGAGAAGAAGAGGTCGGACTCCAGGAAGATCTGCCCGTCGGTGATTGAGATGACGTTGGTCGGGATGTAGGCCGAGACGTCGCCGGCCTGGGTCTCGATCACCGGCAGGGCCGTCAGCGAGCCGGCTCCCAGCTCGTCGGAGAGCTTGCAGGAGCGCTCGAGCAGGCGGGAGTGCAGATAGAAGACGTCGCCGGGGAAGGCCTCACGGCCGGGCGGCCGGCGCAGCAGGAGCGACATCTGCCGGTATGCGTCCGCGTGCTTCGAGAGGTCGTCGTACATGCAGACGGCGTGCCTCCCGCTGTAGAGGAAGTGCTCGCCCATGGCGGTGCCCGCGTACGGCGCCATCCACTTGATCGGAGCCGCCTCCGTGGCCGAGGCCATGACGATGATCGTGTAGTCCATCGCCCCCGCCTCCTTGAGGCGCTCGTACACCTGGGCCACGGTCGAGGCCTTCTGCCCGATGGCGATGTAGATGCAGATCATGTCCTGGCCCCGCTGGTTCAGGATCGTGTCGATCAGGATGGCGGTCTTCCCCGTCGAGCGGTCGCCGATCACGAGCTCGCGCTGGCCGCGGCCGATCGGGATCATCGAGTCGATCGCCTTGATCCCGGTCTGAAGCGGCTCGACCACCGGCTGGCGGTTGACGACGCCGGGCGCCTTGAACTCGAGCAGGCGGTTCTCGGAGGCCTGCAGCGGGCCTTGGCCGTCGAGGGGGATGCCGAGCGGGTTGACGATGCGGCCGATGAGCTCGTCGCCCACGGGGACGCTAATCACCTGGCCGGTGCGCTTCACCGTCCCGCCCTCGGCCACCTTCTCCCAGTCGCCGAACAGGGCGACGCCGACGTTGTCCTCCTCCAGGTTGAGCGCGATCCCGGTCACGCCGTGCTCGAGCTCGAGCATCTCGAGCGCCATGCAGTTCTCCAGCCCGTAGACGCGCGCGATGCCGTCGCCGATCTGGAGGACGGTGCCGACCTCGGCCAGGTCGGTCTCGATGTCGAAGGACTCGATGCGCTGCTTGAGGATCGAGGTGATCTCTTCGGGGCGTAGCTTCACGTGATTCTCAGCTCCTTGCTGTGAGTTCCTGGCGTAGCTGGTCCAGTCGGCCGCGCACGCTCGCGTCGAGGCGCTGCGAGCCGGCCTGGATGACGAGACCGCCGATGAGGTCGGGGTCGACGCTCCTGGTCGCCTCGACCTTGCGGCCGGAGGCTTTCTCGATCTGCCCGACGACCTCGGCCGCCTCGTCGTCGGAGAGCTCGACCGCGGTCGTCAGCTCCAGCTCGAGCACCCGCTCCTGCGCGGCGATCAGGCGCTCCAGCTCTCGCTGCATCTCGGGGGCCTCGCCGAGGCGGCCCTTCTCGGCGAGCAGCAGCAGGAAGTTGCGGACGAGCGGGTCGGCGTCGGCGAGAGCGGACGCGAGCGCGTCGCGCTTCACGTGCGGCTCGATCTGCGGGTTCCTGAGCAGGGCGCGCAGCTCGTCGGACGACTCGACCGCCTCGACGAACTCGGCCAGCTCTCGGCGGACCTCGTCGACGCGGCCTTGCTCCTGGGCCGCTTCGAGAAGCGCCTCGGCGTACACGCGGTGAGCGACGCCCAAAGCCCAGGCTCCTAGTTCTCGCTCGCGATCTGCTTCACGTCGACCTCGGCGATCGTCTCGTCGATCAGCCGGCGCTGGTCCTCGTCGTCCAGCACCTTCCCGGTCACCTTCTCGGAGGCGAGGAGGGTCAGCTCGACGACGTCGCGGCGGATCTGCTCGCGAAGCCGGGCGTTCTCGGCCTCCAGCTCCTCCCGGTTCTTCTCCAGCCGCTCCTTCAGGTCCGCGTCCGCCTGCTCGCGTGCCTGCTCGAGCTGGCGCTGGGCCTGGCGGCGCGACTCGTCGAGGATGTGCTCGCGCTCGATCTTGGCCTCCTCCCGCTCGCGCTTCACGAGCTCGCGGAGCTCGCGCGCCTCTTCGCGGGCCTTGTCGGCCTCGTCGAGGGCCTCGCGAATACGGTCGCGGCGCTGGTCGATCATCCCCTGGATGCGGCCGAAGGCGAAGCGCCGCAGGAACCAGAGGACGATCAGGAACGTGACGATCGTCCAGACCATCAGGCCCGGGACGACGTCGATGAGCGAGCCTTCGTCCTCCGCCGTCGTGGTCGTTTCCTGGGCGAAGAGGAACGCCTGGAGCAGGTGATCCGCCATTGTCTAGACGAGCACGAAGGCCAGCAGGCCGCCGAGGAGCGCGTAGAAGACGACGGCCTCGGTGAGCGCGAAGCCGAGCCACTGGATGCCGGTCAGCTCCGCGCGGAGCTCGGGCTGCCGCGCGACCGCCTGGATCATGGATCCGAAGATGGTGCCGATGCCGATGCCGGCGCCCACCGCGCCGAGCCCGACTCCGACCCCGAAGGCGATTGCCTTGCCGAGAGTCGGCGAGGCCCTCGTCGGTGGTCTGTGCGAGCAGGATGTCCAACGTTTCTCCCTCCCTTTCCCCTCTTAGTGTTCCGGTTCGATGGCCGCGCCGATGTAGATGGCCGAGAGCAGCGCGAAGACGAAGGCCTGGATCGTGACGACGATGCCGACCTCGAAGATGTAGATGGCCGTCCCGATCAGGACCGAGACCGGGATGAGATACCAGGCCGAGAAGATGAAGATGAGGCCGAGCATGACGAGGATGAGCATGTGGCCGGCGAGCATGTTGGCGAAGAGCCGCACCGAGAGCGAGATCAGGCGCATGAACTGCGAGATGACCTCGAGCGGGACGATCAGCGCGAGCAGCGGCTTGGGCGCCCCCTCCGGGATCCAGCTCTTGAAGTAGCGCCTCGCCCCGTTGTAGCGGATGCCCTCGAAATGCGTGGCCCCGAAGGTGATCAGCGCGAGCGCGAGCGTGACGCTCAGGTTCGCGGTCGCGGCGTAGATCCCCCAGGTCGGCAGCTCGAGCCCGAAGAGGTCGAACTTCTCGTCCGAGAGCGGCAACGGGATGAACCCGACGATGTTGAGCACCCAGATGAAGAGGAAGAGCGAGGCGACGTACGGGAACCAGAGGTTGAGCGCCTTCGAAGGGATGCTCGACTCGGCGATCTGCTCGTGGACGGCCTCGTAGATCGCCTCGCCGGTCGTCTGCCGGCGGTCGGGCCGGACCGAGAGGCCGAAGCGCATCAGCCAGATCCCGAGCAGGACGGTGAGGAGCCCGCCCAGCCAGACGTAGGCCACCGCCTTGTTGATGGAGAGGTCGAGCGGCCCGAGGTGGATCGAGACCCAGTCCTGGAGGATGAACTCGTGCTGGGGGTCGAATCCGCTGTCGGAGGCGGCGAGCAGGAGGTTCACCGCTTCGGGCTCCCGGAGAAGTAGATGGCGAGGCTCGTGATCAGCTCGGCGCTGTAGGCGGCGGCGTAGACGAGCGCGCCGGCGAGCGCGAGCGACGGGTTGGCGACCGCGACGGCGAGCAGGATCAGCACCAGGACGATCCCGCGGCCCATCATCCCGAAGGCGGCGACCCCGGAGCCGCGCAGCGTCGGCTCACCGATCCCTGCCTTGTTCAGGAGCAGCCCGACGATCTGGCTGCCGGCCCAGAGGAGGGTGCCGAGCGCCCAGCCCCGCACGTCCCAGCCGGCCAGGAGGAAGATCGGGAGCGCGAGGGCGACGACGGCGCCGCCGAGGACGATCGGCATGCGCCGGTCCGGCATCGGACGCGGCGTGAGCAGCGCCCCGGGAGTCACGGGGCGTCCGAGGGTCGGACGAGGGCGGCCACGACGGAATGCATCTTATTCGCCGGCAGCCTATCAGTCGCGCAGGTGCATTAGTAACAGCACGAGGCCTGTCTGTAAGCCGTTTGTCGCCTACTTTGTGCGCACCGGTAGCTTGGCTCCGAGCTCCCGGACGACCTCGACGAGGAGGTCGATGTCGCTCTCACGCGTGCGCCAGTTGACGATGGCCGGGCGGAAGGCGACGCGGCCGCCGAAGCTCGTCGTCCCGACGTAGACGCGCCCGTCGGCGAGGACGTTCGCGCCCAGACTGGCGTTGAGGTCGTCCAGCTCGTCCTCGGGCACGCCCTCCGGCCGGTAGCGAAAGCACACGATGTTGAGGGGGACGTCGGCGAGCCGCTCGAGCTCGGGCGCCTCGTCCACGAGGCCGGCGAGGCGCTGCGCGAGGTCCAGGTGCCGTTCGACCATCTCCCGGTACCCCGACCGCCCCCAGGCGCGCAGGGCCGCCCACACCGCGACGGCGCGGGCGCGCTGCGAGGACTCCGGCGACCAGATAGCCGTACGTGGGCTCAGGCTCCTCGTCCGGGAGGTACGCCGCGGCGAGGGAAAAGACCTTGGCGAGCAGGCGCGCGTCGCGGACGAATGCGAAGCCGCAGTCATAGGGGACGTTCAGCCATTTGTGCCCGTCGGCGATCACCGAGTGGGCGCGCTCCACCCCCTCCGCGAGGCGGGCCGAGCGCGGCGAGACCCGCGCGAACAGTCCGAACGCGCCGTCGACATGCAGCCAGGCTCCGTGCTGCTCGGCGAGGTCGGCCAAAGCGTCGATCGGGTCGAACTCGCCCGCGTTCACCTCGCCGGCGTTTCCCACGATGATCGCCGGCGCGCCTCCGAGCTCCCGCAGCGCCCGCTCGAGCGCCGGCAGGTCGATCCGCCCGACCGCGTCGCGCGAGAACGTCCGCGCGCTGGCGCGTCCGATCCCGAGCATCGCGAGCGCCTTGAGCGCGCTCGGGTGGATGAACCCGCTCGAGAGCACCGGGACCGGCGGCAGGCCGTCCATCCCGTCGGCGCCGACGTCGCGCCCGTGGCGCTCGCCCCACCACTGGCGGGCGGCGGCGAGCCCCGTGAAGTTCGCGGCGGTCGCGCCGGTCGTGAGGGCGCCGCCCCACTCGGCGGGCAGCTCGAAGAGCTCCCTCAGCCAGCCGAGCGCGACCGTCTCGAGACGCGTCCCCAGCGGCGAGCCGACCCAGCTGAACGCGTTCTGGTCGAGCGCCGTGGCCAGCCAGTCGGCGCCCAGCGCGGCCGGCGTGACGCCGCCGGTGACGAAGTGGAAGAAGCGCGGGCCCGGCGAGGCGGTCGCCGCGTCGAGCCCGGCGGCGAGCTCCTCCAGAGCCTCGACCGCGCCGGATCCCTCCTCCGGCAGCGGCCCGCCGAAGCCTCGCGCCACCTCCTCCCCGTCCTCGGGGAGCACCGGCCGCTCGTCGAGCGCGGCGAGCCACGCGGACGCCTGGTCGAACGCCAGCCGGGCGGCCGCTGCCGTCTCGTCAGACGGCGTCACGCGCTCTTGAGCCGCTGCTTCTCGTCGGGCTCGTCGGCCTGCCGTCGGCCCGCCCACGCGCGCAGGCGGCGGAGCTTGAGGATCTCGAGCACGATCACCATGTAGAGCGAGGTCGCCAGGACGATGAGGGCGATCGCGACCACGAGCACGGTCGGCCACAGGTGCCACTCGCCATGGCTGCGGAAGGGGACGAACCTCGACGCGAGCGCGCCGCCGGCGAGCACGAGGCCCCAGGCGTAGAAGTAGAGTGCGGCCCGCCGCTGCGTGAAGCCGATGTTGCGGAAGCGGTGATACAGGTGCCACGGCGTCGGCTCGGTCAACGGGCGGCCGTACTTCAGGCGCTTCGCGATCACGAAGGACGTGTCGAGGATCGGCACGGCCAGGACGATCAGCGGGAAGATCAGCGCCACCGTCGCGGCCGTCTTCAGCGATCCCTGGATCGCCACCGCCGCGAGGGTGAAGCCGAGGAGGTGCGATCCCGAGTCGCCCATGAAGATCCGCGCGGGGTAGAAGTTGTGCCGCAGGAAGCCGAGGCATGCGCCGGCCACGATCGCGGACAGCACCGCCGCCTCCGGCCTTCCCAGCTCGAGGGCGAGGATCGCGAACGTGATCCCGGCGATCGCGCTGATCCCGGCAGCGAGCCCGTCCATGCCGTCGAGCAGGTTGATCACGTTCATCATCCCGACGATCCAGATGGCCGTGACGACCACGGCGACCCAGTAGGGCAGCTCGTGGACGCCGAGGATCGGGAAGCTGAAGCGGTCGATGTAGACGCCGAAGTGGATGGCGATCCCCGCCGCGACTCCCTGTCCCGCGAGCTTGGCGGCCCACGGTAGCCCGCGGAAGTCGTCGGCCATGCCGACGGCGGTCGCGACGGCGGCGCCGAGCAGGATCCCACGGTAGGGGCCCGTGAGGTCGAGGAAGGCGAGACCCGGGATGAAGATCCCGAGGAAGATGGCCAGCCCGCCCAGGCGCGGCACCGCGCGCAGGTGCATTCGCCGCTCCTCGCCGGGCTCGTCCACCACGCCGAGAACGCGCGCGACCCGCCCGACCGCCGGCGTCAGCAGGACCACGACCACGAACGCGACGAGGAAGCCCCAGAGCACGTCGAGGTGGTCCGTGAACGCGTTCCACATGGCCGGTTCTAGGTCACTTCGTGCCGTACAGCCGGTCGCCTGCGTCGCCGAGGCCCGGGACGATGTAGCCGCGCTCGTCGAGGCCGCGGTCGATCGCGGCGACGACGACGTGGACGTCCGGATGCGCGGCGTGCACGCGCTCGATGCCTTCGGGCGCGGCGATGATGGCGATCATCCGCACCGATTGGGCGCCGGCCCGCTTGAGGATGTCGACCGCCGCTGCGGTCGAGTTCCCGGTCGCGAGCATCGGGTCGAGGAGGATGACGTCGCGCTCGGCGACGTCGGCCGGCAGCTTCACGTAGTACTCGACCGGCTGCAGCGTCTCCTCGTTCCGGTAGAGGCCGATGAAGCCGACCCGCGCCGCCGTCAGCAGAGAGAGGACGCCGTCGAGCATGCCGATCCCGGCGCGAAGGATCGGCACCACGGCGACCTTCTTCCCCGAGATGCGGGGGACCGTCATCCGCTCGAGCGGCGTCGCGATCTCGACCTCCTCGACCGGCAGGTCCTTGGTGACCTCGTAGGTCAGGAGGACGGCCAGCTCGTTGACGAGCTGGCGGAAGAACTGGGTCGGCGTCTCGGCGTCCCGCAGGAGCCCGAGCTTGTGCTGGGCCAGCGGATGGTCGACGACCGTGAGGCGCTCGGTGGTGAGGCTCATGCAACGTACTCCGTGTAGCCGCGGAAGCCCGGGTAGAGCGGGCGGCGCTGGGTGAGCGCATCGCTCCGTGCGCGCAGCGCGTCGAGGTCGCCGTCCCCGAGCGCGCCGCCGATGATCTCCCCCACCTCGCGCAGGTCGTCCTCGTCGAACCCGCGCATCGTCACCGCAGGCGTCCCCAGGCGGATGCCGGAGGCCTCGAGCGGCGGCCGCTCGTCGAACGGGACCGTGTTGCGGTTGGCGGTGATCCTGACCTCGTGCAGGCGCTGCTCGGCGGCGCGGCCGGTCCACTCGCTCCGGCGCAGGTCGACCTGGACGAGATGGGTGTCGGTGCCGCCGGTGAGGAGGTCGAAGCCGCCGCCGAGCAGCGACTCGGCCAGTGCATCCGCGTTTGCCCGGATCTGGCCCTGGTAGGCGCGGAACGCGTCGGTGGCCGCGATCTTGAAGCAGGTCGCCTTGGCGGCGATCACGTGCAGGAGCGGTCCGCCCTGCATCCCCGGGAAGACCGCCTTGTCGATCGCTGCCGCGTGCTCGTCCTTGCAGAGGATCAGCCCGGCACGCGGCCCCGCCAGCGTCTTGTGGGTCGTCGAGGTGACGTAATCGCAGTGCGGGACCGGGTTCGGGTGAAGCCCGGCCGCGACGAGCCCGGCGATGTGGGCCATGTCGCAGAGGAGCAGCGCGCCGACCTCGTCCGCGATCGCGCGGAAGCGGTCGGCCTCGATCGTCCGCGGGTACGCGGACGCGCCGCAGACGATCAGCTTCGGCCGGTGCTCCTTCGCGAGGCGCTCAACCTCGTCGAAGTCGATCAGGCCGGTCTCCCGGTCGACGCCGTAGCCGGCGACGTCGTAGAGCTTCCCGGAGAAGTTCACCTTGAGCCCGTGCGTGAGGTGGCCGCCGTGGTCGAGCCGCATTGCGAGGATGGCGTCGCCGGGGTCGAGACAGCTGAAGTAGACGGCCATGTTCGTCTGCGCGCCCGCGTGCGGTTGCACGTTGGCGTGCTCCGCGCCGAAGAGGGTCTTCGCCCTGTCGATGGCGAGCTGCTCGATCTCGTCGACGACCTCGCACCCGCCGTAGTACCGCCGGCCGGGGTAGCCCTCGGCGTACTTGTTCGTCGGGACGCTCCCCACGGCCTCGAACACCGAGGGCCAGGTGAAGTTCTCGGACGCGATCAGCTCGATCGTGCCGCGCTGGCGCTCGAGCTCGCGACCGATCAGCTCGACGAGGTCGGGATCGACGTCCGCGAGCGCGGCGCGCCGCAGCTCCTCGAGGGTCTCCACCGCGACAGCCATCCGTGCCACTTTACTGTCCTGCACTGGACGGGCAAGCCGCTCCGTGCAATCTTGAGTGAGTGGGGATTGTGGGGATCCTGGCCGTTGCGGCGCTCGTCGTCGTTCCGCTCGTCCGCGAGTACGCGGACTTCCGCCGTGCGTGGGGGCTCGGGCGGATGTCGGCGCTCGGGGTGACCGGGCTCGTCATCCCGGCCACCGCGATCGGGCTCGCCGTCGCGCTCCCGTTCGGGAACTGGCCCTTCGTGCAGTGGGGCGTGACCGTGGCCGCGGCGCTCGCGGCCTACTCGCTCGCCGTGCGCGCGGTCGAAGGCGTGCTCGCGCCGGAGCGGGCCTCCTCCCACTCGCGCTGAGAAACGCCGGCCACGTCGTCCTCCGGCTCGAGGGCGGGGCCGACGGTTCGCTGGTGCTTGATCACGTCTGCGAGGACCACGTCGAGGTCGAGCGTGGCCTGCCAGCCGACCGCGCCGGCGATCTTCTCCGTGGCGGGGACGCGGTGGTACATGTCCTCGATGCCGAGCCCGTAGACCTCCTCGTACGGGACGAACTGGAGCTCGGAGTCTGAGCGCGTCATCTCGAGCACCCGCCGGGAGAGGTCGAGGATGCTGATCGACTGCTGGGAGCCGACGTTGTAGATCTCGCCGCTCGTGGCCGGGCTGTCCATGAGGGCGGAGAGCGCGCGGACGGTGTCGGCGACGTGGCAGAAGCAGCGCGTCTGCGTCCCGTCGCCGTGGATCTCCAGCGGCCGGCCGGCGAGGGCCCGCTCGACGAAGCGCGGGATGACCATCCCGTACTGGCCGCTCTGCCGCGGGCCGACCGTGTTGAAGAGGCGGGCGATCACGCAGTCGAGCCCGCGCTCCTGGTGGTAGGCCAGCGCGAGGAGCTCGTCCATCGCCTTCGAGTCGGCGTACGCCCAGCGGCGCGTGGTGGTGGGGCCGTAGACTCGGCGTGCGTCCTCAGGGAGCGGCGTCCGGTCGCGGTGGTCGCCGTAGACCTCCGAGGTGGACGCGAGGAGCACGCGCTTCCCGAAGCGGTGCGCGTGCTCGAGGACGACCTCGGTCCCGCGCACGTTCGTCAGCAGCGTGCGAACGGGCTGCTCGACGATGAGGCGCACGCCGACCGCGGCCGCCAGGTGGTAGACGACGTCGCACTTGTAGACCAGCTCGTTGACGACGGTCGGCGAGAGCACGGAGTCGACGACCAGGTGGAAGTCCCACCGCTCGCGCAGGTGCGCCACGTTTTCCAGCGAGCCGGTGGAGAGGTCGTCGAGCGCGTAGACCTCCCAGCCGTCGTTGAGCAAGGCCTCGCAGAGGTGCGAGCCGATGAACCCGGCGCCGCCGGTGACGAGCGCCCTGCGCCGTGTCGGGGTCGGCTCCACAGGCCTGAGTCTAGCCTCCGGCCCCTACGGAGAGCGCCTCCCGTGCACGCGCCAGCGCCTCTTCGGCGGGCACGGCACCCTCGCGGAGGACCACCGGCTCGAGGCCGGTAAGGTCGACCACGGTGGACGGCGTCCCGGGCAGCTCCCCTGCGTCGACGACCGCGCCGCAGCTGTCGAGGATCTCCGGTGGGATGTCCGCGACGCGCGCGGGATCCGGCTCCCCGTGGCGGTTCGCGCTGGTGGCTGCGACGGCCCCAACGCGGCTGACGACCTCGAAGGCCGGGGCCGGGAGGACCGGGACACGGATGCCGATCGTCTCCGGCCTCGTCCCGGAGAGCCAGCGGAAGCGGCGTGCAGGGTTCGGCAAGACGAGCGTGTACGGGCCGGGGAGCACGGCGCGCGCGACGACCGCCGCACGGCCGCGCGCCTCGGGCACCGCGTCGAGGATTGCGTCCAGATCGGCCGCGAGCAGCGCGACCGGCATCGTCTCGGGCCGCTGCTTCGCAGCGTGCAGGCGCCGGCAGTGCCTCTCCCGGTAGGCGTCCGCGCAGAGCCCGTAGACCGTGTCCGTCGGGAGGACGACGAGCTGCCCGGCCCGCACCGCGGCGACGGCTTCCTCGCTCACGGATGTCCCCTCCGGCCACGTCCGGGGTCTGACCCCGGCCGGGGCGTTTTGGCGCCGTGTCCTGTTGGGCCGCCTGTGGAATCCGTCCGTCACGGTGGACAGTCTTGACGGCCCGGCGAGGGCAACGGCGACCCGTAATTCCACAGGCCACGCCGATTTCGGACACGCCCGGGGTCAGACCCCGGGCGTGGCTGCTAGGGACGGCGCGCTTCGACGGCTCGGTCGCGGCCGGCGAGGTCAGGGGTGCAACGCACCCCGTCGTAGCCGAGGGCGGCAAGGCCGGCCGCCACTTCGGCGGCCTGGCCGTCGCCGCATTCGAGGACGAGGCGCCCGCCTGCTGGGAGGACGCCGCAGGCGGCGCTTGCGACCTGCTCCCAGACGCCCTCCCCGACCACCGCGCCGTACGGCTCGTAGAGTCGGATCTCGGGCTGGAGCGAGTCGTACTCCTCCGGGGACACGTACGGGGGATTGGAGACGACGAGGTCGAAGGGCCCTTCCAGCCCGTCGAGGAGGTCGCCGCGGCGAAGCTCGACGCGCCGACCGAGGCCGGTGCGCTCCAGGTTCTCGCGCGCGAGGGCGAGCGCGCCGGCGTCGCGATCGACCGCCACCACCCGGGCGCCGCAATGCTCGTCGGCGATCGCCAGCGCGATCGCGCCTGAGCCGGTGCCGACGTCGAGAACACGCGGCGACTCGAGGCCCCTGAGGTAGTCCAGGCAGCGCTCGACGACCACCTCGGTCTCGGGTCGCGGCACCAGGGCCCGCCCGTCCACCGCCAGCACGAGCCTGCGAAAACCCCACTCGCCGAGGACGTACGCCAGCGGCTCCCGCGCCCGCCGCCTCGCCACGAGCTCCCGCAGGCGCACGACCTCCGCATCCTCCAACAGCCGGTCGGATGCGTAGAGCTCCGACCGCGACACCCCGAGGACATGGGCGACCAGCAGCTCCGCGTCGACACGCGGCGACGCCACGCCGGCCTCGTCGAGCTCCCGCGCGACCCCGTGCACCGAATCGAGGGGCCTCACGCGGTCGCGGCAGTCTCGAGCGCGCGCCGACGCTCCTCCGAGGTCAGCGCCTCGGTCAGCTCCTCGAGGTCGCCGTCGAGAATCCCGTCGAGCCGGTGGAGCGTGAGCTTGATCCGGTGGTCGGTGACGCGGTTCTCGGGGAAGTTGTAGGTGCGGATCTTTTCGGCGCGGTCGCCGCTTCCGATCTGCGAGCGCCGCTGTGCGGAGAGCTCCTCCTGCTGGCGTCGAAGCTCTGCCTCGAGCAGCCGGGCGCGCAGGACGCGCATCGCCTTCTGCTTGTTCTGGAGCTGGGACTTCTCGTCCTGCATCGCGACGACGATTCCGGTCGGAAGATGCGTGATCCGCACCGCCGAGTCCGTCGTGTTGACGCTCTGGCCGCCCGGGCCGGTCGAGCGGTAGACGTCGATCTTGAGGTCGTTCGGGTCGAGCTCGACATCGACGTCCTCCGCCTCGGGCATCACGGCCACGGTCGCGGTGGAGGTGTGGATCCGCCCCTGGGACTCCGTCTCGGGAACCCGCTGCACGCGGTGCGTCCCGCCCTCGAACTTGAACACGGAGTAGGCGCCCTCGCCCTTGATCGCGAACGTGACGTCCTTGAAGCCGCCGCCGTCGCTCGGGCCGGAGCCGAGCGGCTCCCACTTGTAGCCCCGGCGCTCCGCGTAGCGCGTGAGCATGCGGAAGAGATCGCCCGCCCAGAGGGCCGCCTCGTCGCCGCCGGCTCCCTGGCGGATCTCGACGACGACGTCCTTCGAGTCGTTCGGGTCGCGCTCGACGAGCGCGACCTTCAGGTCCTCCTCCAGCCGCTCGAGCCGCTCCTCGATCTCGGGGATGAGCTCACGCAGGTCCGGGTCGGAGCGCGCCGCGTCGGCGTCCTCGCGCGCCTCGCGCCACTCCCGCGCGAGCTTGTACGGGCCCTCGAGCTCCTTCAAGCGCCGGCCGGCTTCTGCGGCGGAGTTCCGATCCGAGTAGAGCGCAGGGTCGTTCATCCGCTCCTGCGCCTCGACGTAGGAGCGCTCGAGCTCGTCGACCAGGCTGTCGATCTGGGCCGTCATGACCGGCTCAGGATAGCCCCGCCGCCCCCGCGCCTAGAGGACGCGCTCAACCAGGTAGATCCAGCCCAGAACCCAGATCCCTGCGGTGAGCGCCACCAGCGCGAGCACGACCAGGCAGCCGGCCGTGTCCATCGTCCCGCGGCCCGGGTCGGCTTCGTACGTGGGCGGGCCGGCCTTCCGCACCAACCCGTCGCCCTCCAGGCTCGGGCCGCCGAGCTCGGCGATTCGCTCGCGCACCGCCTGCGGGTAGCGGTCGAGCGGCGGCTTGACGGGGAGCGCACGCAGCATCTGCGCCGCGCTCCGGCCGCACCGCTCCTCGAAGGCCAGCCTCGCCTCGGCGCCGGCCTCGCCGCCGCAGTCCTCGGTGAGGTACCAGTACTTTCCGGCCGCCGGAAGGTCGCCCATCCGGTTGCAGACCTCGCCGAGGAGCCGGAGGGCGTCCTGTTGCTCGGGGGCCGTCCGCAGAAGCCCTTCCAGGCGGTCGCGCGCCTTCCACAGCCGCCCCGCGTCGATGTCCCCCCGCGCCCGTTCGAGCGCCCCCACAGCGTCCGCGCTAGGCCATGACCTCGACCTTGCGCTCCTCCGGTGTCAGCCGGCCTTCGAGGCGGAGCACCTCGCGGAGCGCGCGGATCGAGACCTCGATCTGGTCGAGGGAAGGATCCCGCGTCGTCAGTCGCTGGAGCCAGAGCCCCGGCGCCAGGATCGTGCGCAGGATGGGGTTCGTCGGGTGCTTGCCCGCGAAGCGGATCACCTCGTAGGCGATCCCGGCGATCACGGGCAGGAGCAGGATGCGCGAGACGATCAGCCAGAACCATCCAGGCTGGCCGACGAACGCGAACACGAAGATGGCGATCACCATCACGTAGAGAAGGAACGCGGTGCCGCAGCGGACGTGGATGAGGCTGTGACGCTGGACGGCCTCGGGCTCGAGCGGGTCGCCGGCCTCGTAGGCGTTGATCGCCTTGTGCTCGGCGGCGTGGTACTGGAAGACCCGTTTCAGGTCGGGCATGAAGCCCACGATCACGAGGTAGAGGATGAAGATCGACACGCGGATGACCCCCTCGACGACGACGAACCAGCCGGTCGAGTCGATCGGGAGCCAATTCGTGATCAGCGCGGGCGAGACCTTGAAGAGCAGGAGCGCGAAGCCGATCGCGATGCCGAAGGCGAAGAGAAGCTGCCCGCGCGAGAGCTCCGTCTGCACCTCCTCGCCCTCCTCCCCCTCCTCCTGCGCGGCGTAGTTCGCCGAGATGGCGAGCGCGCGGAAGCCGATGGCGAGCGACTCGCCGAGCGCGAAGACGCCCCGGACGACCGGGAGCCGCGCCCAGCGGTGCTTGAGGAGGAAGGACGAGATCGGCCGGTTGACCTCGGCGATCTCACCGTCCGGCTTGCGGACGGCGACCGACCACGCGGACGGGCCGCGCATCATCACGCCCTCCAGCACAGCCTGGCCGCCGATGGGCGAGCTCACGGCTGGGGATCCCCCTTACTGCTCGCTGCGGTTGGCCCCGGCCTTTTCCAGACGCCGCTGGAAGCGCTCGACGCGGCCGCCCGTGTCGACGAGCTTCTGCTTGCCGGTGTAGAACGGATGACACTCGGAGCAGATCTCGACATGCAGCTCAGCCTTCGTGGAGCGGGTCTGGAACGTGTTCCCGCAGGAGCACGTGACGGTGGCAAGGACGTATTCGGGATGGATGTCGGTCTTCATGATCGGCCTAGCGGGGATCGGGCTTGAGGATACCAGAGGCCGTTTCGGCGGCCACGTTGCCGCCGGAGACGACGACCGCCACCGTCGCGCCCTCGACGCCGGGCACCTTGCCGGCCAGGAGCGCGGCCACGCCGGCCGCCGCTCCCGGCTCCGCGGCGAGCTTGGCGCGCTGGTACAGGAAGCGGAAGCCTTCCCCGATCTCGTCCTCGGTGAGGAGGACGGACTCGACTCCGAGCCGGGCGCAGACCTCGACCGCAATCCGACCGGCGAAAGGTGCGTTGAGCGCGTCGGCGACCGACTCGGGCCGGAGAGGCACGGGTTCTCCAGCCTCGAGTGCAACGTGAAGGGCGGCGGAGCCTTCGGGCTCGACGGCCACAATTCTCCGGTCGGGAAGCGCGGTCGCGATTCCCGAGACGAGGCCGCCGCCCCCGACGGGCACAACGACGACGTCGACGTCGGGGAGATCCTCGAGAATCTCGAGCCCCACGGTCCCCTGGCCCGCGACGACGAGCGGGTCGTCGAACGGATGGACGAGCGTCCGGCCGGTCTCGTTCTGAAGCCTCTCGACGCGGGCGAACGCTTCGAGGTGGTCAGCCGCGTCCTGATCGACTACCGCCCCATATTCCCTCGTCGCAGCGACCTTGAGCTCACTCGCCCCCTTCCAGGTGACGAGAAGGCAGTCGATGCCCTCGCGGGCAGAGCCCCACGCAAGCGCCTGCGCATGGTTGCCAGCGGAGATCGAGATGACGCCGCGCGCCTTTTCCTCCTGGGTGAGATCGGCGAGCTTCGTGAGCACACCCCGCGGCTTGAAGCTCCCCGTCTTCTGCAGGAGCTCCGCCTTCAGGAACGCGCGCCCGCCGAAGGCGCGGCCCAGGGTCGCCGAGGAGAGGAGCGGCGTCCGGTGGAGGCGGCCGCGGATGACGGCCGCAGCTGCTTCTACATCTGCGTGTATTCGGGGCCGTCCCCGCCTTCGGGCGGAGTCAGCCGCCCGCCCTTCGCCGAGATCGCGCCGCACTGGACGCAGTTCGACGCGGTCACGTCGACATCGACGACGTTGCCCGCCGGGCTCGCCTCGCCCCCGACCTCGTAGACCTGCGCCGGGCACATGTGCACCCAGGCCTCGGCCACCTCGCGCCGCACCTTCGTGTCGACGCGGATGTGGCTGGGGGCGTCGTCGCGAGTCTTGTTCCCCGAGAGGTAGACGCTCGAGAGCTTGTCGAACACGAGCGTCCCGTCGGCGGGCGGGAAGCTCTTGTCGCGGCCCCCCGGGGCGACCGACACGTCGGCGTCCGGCTCGAGACTGCGCGTGCCGGGCGGGAGCTTGCCGAGCGTCGTGATCGAGAGCCCCGCCACGAGGGCGCCGCGGTAGAACCCCTTCGCGAACGCGGGCCGCGCGTTGCGGACGCGGTGCAGGTCTCTCCAGATGTAGCTCCCGCGCACTGCTTCGTCGTAGGCGTCCAGCGCGCCGGGGGCCCACGCGGTGCGGCCGGGCCCGACGGCGTCGACGGCGGCCTCGGCCGCCAGGATCCCCGACTTCATCGCGTAGTGGACGCCTTTGAGCGCCGGGACGTTCACGAAGCCCGCGGAGTCGCCCACGACCATCCCGCCCGGGAAGGAGAGGCTCTGCGGGAGCGCCTGGAAGCCGCCCTCCGGGATCGTCTTCGCTCCCCACGCGACGCGCGTGCCGCCCTCCAGGAGGCGGCGCACGAACGGGTGGGTCTTGAGCTCCTGCAAGAGGTCGTGCACGGAGAGCGTCGCGTCGGTGTAGTCGAGCCCCACGACCATTCCGATGGCGATCCTGTCGTCACCGAGCGGGTAGATGAAGCTGCCTCCGAACTCGCGGTGGCGCTTCGCGGCCCGGAGCGGCCAGCCCATCGTGTGGATGACTCGATTGAGGGGCTTCGGAACCTCCCAGACCTCCTTCACGCCGAGCGCGTAGACCTGGGGGCCCGAGGCGAGGCCGAAGCGCTCGGAGGCGACGCCGGCCAGATGGCCCTGCGTCCCCTCGGCCAGGATCGTCACCTTCGCCCGGATGTCGGAGCCGGGCTCGAAGTTCGGGAGCTCCTCCCCGTCCTTCCCCCGGCCCTTGTCGCCGGTGCGGACGCCGACGACGCGCCCGCCGCTCACAAGGAGCGTGCGTGCGCTCGTCTCCGGGACGAGCGTGACCCCGAGCTCCTCGGCCTTGTCCGCCAGCCAGCGGCCGATCTCGGAGAGCGAGGCGACGTAGTGGTTGTGGTTCCACATCGTCGGCGGCGCGGGAACGCGCAGGTGCCGCTTCGGGGTGAGGAAGTAGACGCCCTCGCGGATCACGGGGGCGCGGAAGGGCATGTCCTCGGTGAGCATCCCCGGGAAGAGCTCACGGAACCCCCGCGGGTTGATCACCGCGCCGGAGAGCAGGTGCGCGCCTGGGCTGCGGCCTTTCTCCACGACTGCGACCGGGACGTCGCCGAGGTGCTCGCGAACGTCCGCGCGCTCCTCGAGGAGCTGTCCGATCCGAATCGCGGCCGAAAGGCCGGCGGGCCCGGCGCCGACGACGAGCACGCCGACGTCGATGCGCTCGTCCGGCGGGTCGGTCGGGTCCGCGACGAACCCGCGCCAGTCGAACGGCGGCGGGAAGTCTGCCGGGCGGACGCTCACGCCCGCTCCTTCACGAGCTCGGTCAGCCTGGGCACGATCCGGTGCAGGTCGCCGACGACTCCCAGGTCCGCGTACTCGAAGATGGGCGCGTTGGGATCCTTGTTGATGGCGACGATCGTGCCCGACGCCTGCATGCCGACCTTGTGCTGGATGGCGCCGGAGATGCCGCAGGCGACGTAGAGCTTCGGCGCGACCGTCTTGCCGGTCTGGCCGACCTGGGCCGCGTAGGGATACCAGCCCGCGTCGACCACGGCCCGCGTCGCGGCGACGGCCCCGCCGAGCGCCTTGGCCAGCTCCTCGAGGAGAGCGAACTTGTCCGGCTCGCCGAGGCCCCGCCCGCCGGCGACGATCACGTCCGCATCCTCGATGGACGGGCCTTCGCTCTCGGCGTGGGCCCGCTCGACCATGGCCGCCAACTGCGAGAAGTCCTCCAGGTCGACGGCGACGTCCTCGACCTGCGCCTCTCCGCCGCTCTCGACGGGCTCGAACGTGCCCGAGCGGATCAGGGCGAGACGCGGTGTGCCGTTCCAGCCGACCTCGGCGAAGACGGAGTCCTGCAGCGCCGGACGCTTGCCGACGAGCTTCCCGTCGCGAAGCTCGAGATCGACGAGGTCCCAGTTCAGGCCGGCGCCGAGACGGGCGGCCAGGCCCGCCGCGACGTCGGCCGAGAGCACCGACGCCCCGAAGAGCACGGTGTCGAAGCCGCCGTCCCGGACGAGCGCGGCGAGGACGTCGACGCGGGGCTGCGGGAGCGGAGCGGCGAGCGCGGGGTCGTCGGCGGCGAAGACCTTCGTCGCGCCGAAGCGCCCGGCCTGGGCCGCGAGCTCCTTCACGCCGGAGCCCGCCACGAGCGCGGCGACGTCGCCCCCGAGCTGCGCCGCCTTCGAGAGGACGCCGAGCGAGCCCTTGACGAGCTCGCCCTCGTGGTCCTCGAGGAAGACGAGGGTCGCCACTAGAGGAGCTTCCTCTCCGCCAGGTACTCCACGATCCTGTCGGCGGCGCTGCCGTCGTCCTCGAGGCGGATGCTGTCGCCGCGGGCCGGCGGGTCGGCGAGAGCGAGCACCTCGGTGCGCGACCCGGCTTCGCCGAGCTCGCCGGCAGCGAGGCCGAGGTCGCCGCTCCCCAGGGTCTCGAACGGCTTCTTCTTCGCGCCCATGATCCCCTTGAGGGACGGGTAGCGCGGCTCGTTGATCGCGTCGGAGACGGCCACGACCGCCGGGAGCGGCGCCTCGATCAGGTCGTAGCCGTACTCGGTCTGGCGCTTCACGGTCGCCTTGCCGTGGCCGAGCTCGAGGCTGGCCGCCTGCGAGACGACCGGGAGGCGCAGGAGGTCGGCCAGCGCCGACCAGAGGACGGCACCGTCCGAGTCCCCTCCCTGCTGACCGAGGAGGACGAGATCGGGCTGCTCCCGCTCGACCGCCTTGGCCAGGACGCGGGCGGTCGCGACGAGGTCGGAGCCCGCGAGCGCGTCGTCCGCGACGTGGACCGCGCGGTCGGCCCCGATTGCGAGGGCCTTGCGGAGCGAGTCTGCGGCGCGGGCCGGGGCCATCATGATGGCGACGACCTCGCCTTCGCCGGTCCGCTCCTTGATGCGGAGCGCCTCTTCCAGGGCGTGCGCATCGAACGGGTTGAGCGCCGCCGCGCCGCTGCGGTCCAGCCGGAGGGTGCCCGGGTCGATCCGCGTGCGCGCGGACGGCTCCGGAACCTCCTTCACACAGACGGCGAGCTTCACCGGGGGCGGATCCTATCGAGCGGCCTCGGTTTCACGGGCCCTCAAGTCTTTCCAAGCTCTTGCCGAAGGCTTTGCTAGTGTCCGCGCCTTCCAGGCGCCGCACCGGAGCGTCGGACCGCTCATCCATGAGCCGCCACCGGACGACAGCCGTAGCTCTTCTCGTCCTCCTCGCCACGTGGGCCATTGCGGGGACGGCAAGCGCAGCCGTGCCGCGGCTGATCTTCCCGGTCGTGGCGGCGACCAGCTACTACAACGACTTCGGCGCCCCGCGCGGAAGCGGCAGGCACCAGGGGAACGACCTGATGGCGGGCAAGCGCTCGCCCGTCGTCGCGGTCGAGGCCGGGCGCGTCGTCAAGTGGACGAGCTCCCGCAGCGCGGGCTGCATGCTCTACCTGCACGGGCGGAGCGGCACGACGTACCTGTACATCCACCTGAACAACGACCGCACGCTCCGAAACGACAACCGGGGCGGCTGCAAGAACGGAATCGCATTCGCCCCCGGGCTGGTCTCGAACCAGCAGGTGCAGGCCGGCCAGCTGATCGGCTTCGTCGGCGACTCGGGCGACGCGAACGGAATCGCGTCCCACCTCCACTTCGAGGTGCACCCGAACGACGGCCGGGCGGTCTCCCCGTTCAAGCACCTCCGGCGCGCGTACAAGCACCTCTATCCGAGGCCGCGCGCCGGGGATTTCGAGACGATGGGAGTGCGGATCCACGGGACGGTCGTGTCGACGCTCCTCGACCTCGATCCCCAGCGCATCCGGATTCGGATCACGCAGCTCAGGCTCTCGAACGGCGTCACCGTCAAGCCGGCCCGCGACATCACCCTCTCGGTGCCGCCCGAGGCGATCCTCCGGACTGCCGTCGCCGCGAAGGCCTCCGAGCCGATCTCGCTCGCCGACTTCCTGCCCGGTGACCGCGTGATCGTGTGGGCGAACGAGTTCCCCGAGACTCTCCTCTCGGCCCGAGCCGCGCCCGGGGTCCACACCATCCGCGACCTTCTCCAGCTGGCCAAGTAGGAGATCAGGCGCGGAGCGCGTCGCGGAGGGCGCGCGCGGCCCGCTCGGGATCGTCGGCGTCGCCGAGCGCGCGGACGACAGCGATGCGCTGGGCCCCGGCCGCGACGACCTCGGCGACGTTCGTCTCGTCGATCCCGCCGATGGCGAACCAGGGTAGCCGCGCGTGCGCCGCCGCATGGCGGACGAGATCGAGCCCGACCGCCGGCCGCCCCTCCTTCGTCGGCGTCGCGTAGACCGGGCCCACGCCGACGTAGTCGGCCTTCGCCCGCCCCAGCTCCTCCTCGGAGTGCGTCGAGAGTCCGACGCGGAGACCGAAGTGACGTGCAGCCTCCACCGGCAGGTCACCCTGGCCCACGTGGACGTAGTCGGCTTCGACAAGGGCTGCAAGATCGGGGCGGTCGTTGACGACGAGCCCGACGCCGAGCCGGCGAGTGATCTCCCGGGCCTGTTCCAGCACCGGCAGCAGCTGCCCGTCGGGGAGGTCCTTCTCGCGCAACTGCACCAAGTCGACGCCGCCGCGGACGGCCGCTTCCAGGAACGAGGAGAGGTCCGGCCGGCCGGGGGTGACCAGGTACAGCCGCGCCTCAGCCGCCGGCGACGGGCCGGGCGACGACGAGGCGGTCGCCATCCTCGAGCCTCACCTCCGCGTAGTGCGCCCGCTCGACGGGCTCGCCGTTTCGCTCCACGAGCGCGAACCGCGCTCCGAGCCCGAGGCGCTCGAGCAGGCCCGCGACGGTCTCGCCGTCCTCGACCGCCTGGTCGCGGCCGTTCAGGCTGACGCTCGCGCTCACGGCTCGTGCACAGCTCCCGCGAGCGGGCTCGAGGGGGAGGCCTGCACGCCTTCCTCCATCACGCCTGCGCGGAAGGCGGCTCGCCCGGCCTCCACGGCGAGCTTGAACGCCCGTGCCATCGCCACGGGGTCGCCCGCCCGCGCGATCGCCGTGTTGACGAGGACCGCGTCGGCCCCCAGCTCCATGGATTCGGCCGCGTGCGACGGCGCCCCGAGGCCGGCGTCGACCACGAGCGGCACCTCGGCCTGCTCGATCATGATCCGGATCGCGTCCCGGAGCTTGAGCCCGCGCCCGCTCCCGATCGGCGCGGCCAGCGGCATGACCGTCGCGCAGCCGACCTCCTCGAGCTTCTTCTGCAGCACGGGGTCGGGCAGCACGTAGGGGAGGACGGTGAACCCGTCCTCGACGAGGATCGCCGCCGCCCGCAACGTCTCGACCGGGTCGGGCAGGAGGTAGCGCGGGTCGGGGATGACCTCGAGCTTCACCCAGTCGGGGAGGCCGCCCGCCCTCGCGAGCCGGGCCGACCGAACGGCCTCGTCGGCCGTCTCGCAGCCGGAGGTGTTCGGGAGCAGGAGGACGCCCTCGGGAAGGAACGTCGTGATGTCGTCGCCGAGCGCGTCGAGGTCGATGCGGCGCACCGCGACGGTGACGATCTCCGAGCCCGATGCGGCGAGCGCCTCGCGCATCGTCTCGAAGGTGTCGTACTTGCCGGTTCCCGTCAGGAGCCGCGAGCCGAACTCGCGCCCGGCGATTACCAGTGGATCGTGAGTGCTCATTCGAGTCCCTTCGCTGGCATGACCCAGATCAGGTGGTGGCGGTCGAGGCCTCGCGGCTTCCTCTCAGCCTCCGTCCAGAGGCTCCCGCTCGAATTCAGCCTACCTGCCCCGAAACTCCGGAGGCCGCTTCTCGGTGAACGCGGCCATGCCCTCTTTCTGGTCCTCGCTCGCGAAGAGCATCGCGAAGAGACGCGCCTCGATCTCGAGGTTCGTGCGGTGAGGGCCCTGGAGCGACTGGTTCACTGCCTCCTTTGCATAGGCGAGCGCGAGCGAGCTCTTGGCCTCGAGCCCGCGGCAGAGGTCGAGCGTCTTCTCGCGCAGCTCGCCGGGCTCGTAGACGGCGTTGACGAGCCCGTGCGCGAGCGCCTCGGCGGCGTCGACGGGGCGGCCGGTGAGGATCATGGCCTTGGCGAAGCCGAGGGTCGTCGTCCGGGCGAGACGGACCGAGCCGCCCCAGCCGGGCAGGATGCCAAGGTCGATCTCGGGCTGGCCTATGCGCGCGTTGGACGAGGCCAGGCGCAGGTCGCACGCGAGGGCCAGCTCGCAGCCGCCGCCGAGCGCGTAGCCGTTGATCGACGCGATCGTCGGCTTCGGCATCGTCTCCAGCAGGCTGCCGCACGCATGCCCGAGCTCCCCCCAGCGGCGCGCCTCCAGGACGCCGAGGCCCTGCATGTACTTGATGTCCGCGCCCGCGATGAAGGCTTTCTCGCCGGCGCCCGTGAGGACGACGACGCGCGCGGTCTCGTCGGCCGCCAGGTCGGCCAGCCTGTCGCGCAGGGTCTCTGCGTGCTCGAGGTCGAGCGCGTTCATCGCCTCCGGGCGGCTCACCGTGACGATGGCCGTGCCGCCGTCTCGCTCGAGGCCGATCATGCTTCGACGGGCACGTTGGCCCGCAGGAACTCGACGATCTCGGAGACCGGCGCGCCCGGTGTGAAGATCTCGGCGACGCCCTGCTCCTTGAGCGCCACGACGTCCTCGCGCGGGATCGTCCCGCCGACGACGACGAGCACGTCCTCGACGCCGTTCTCGCGCAGGCCGTCGAGGATCCGCGGCACGAGCGTCATGTGCGCACCGGAGAGGATGGAGATGCCGACCGCGTCCGCGTCCTCCTGGATCGCGGTCTCGACGATCTGCTCCGGGGTCTGGTGGAGACCGGTGTAGATGACCTCCATACCGGCGTCCCTGAGCGCCCGCGCGATGATCTTCGCCCCCCGGTCGTGACCGTCGAGCCCCGGCTTCGCGATCACGACCCGGATCTTCCTGGCCATGGTGCGCCAGTATATGGAGGTGCGCCTGACCGTCATCGGATCGTCCCCCGCCTGGCCCAACCCCGGAAGCGCCCAGTCCGGCTACCTGCTCGAGGGCGAGAGCTCGCTGCTCCTGGACTGCGGCCCGGGGGTCCTTGGGCGCCTGCGCGAGCTCGAGCTCTACCCGCGGTCGATCGCGATCACGCACTTCCACCTCGACCACTGGGGCGACCTCGTCCCCTGGGCGTGGCTGAACGCCTACGGGCCGCAGCAGCACCGCATCAACTGTTCGCTCTGGCTCCCGCCCGGCGGTACGAAGCAGCTCGAGGAGTTCGCGTCCCGCTGGGGGAACGACGCGATGTTCGAGGATGCCTTCGACCTGCGCGAGTTCGAGCCCGGCGTGCCCTTCAGGACCGCGGGCTTCGAGGTTCGGGCCTGCCGCCTGCCGCACTACGAGCTGATCTCACACGGGTTCCGCGTCACGCACAACGGGACGACGCTCGCGTACTCGGGCGACTCCGCGCCGACAGAGGAGCTCGCCGGGCTCGCGCGCGGGGCCGACCTCTTCCTTTGCGAGGCGACGCTCGCCGACTCGGCCGCCGACGGCCTTCCGCGCGGCCACCTCTCCGCCGACGAGGCGCTCGCCGCGGCCGACGGCCCGATCCTGCTCACGCACCGGCCGGTCGAGCTGGCGCCGCCCGAGGGCATCCCGGTCGCCCACGACGGCCTCGTCGTCGAGATCTAGATGGGCTCCGAGACGCCCTACGCGGCGCTCTCGGCGGTCTTCTGGGCCGGGCTTCTGACGGCGGCCCGGGCGGGACGGGAGCGCCTCGACGAGCCCACGTCGGCCGTCGACCTACTCGCGCTCGGGCTCGCGGGGGCCAAGATCGGGAGCATCGTCGCCGAGGACCGGGTCACGGTCTTCCTGCGGCGGCCTTTCGCGGACGGCCCGGCGGCCGTCCAGCCGGCGGGCGCCGGCCTGCGGCGCGCAGTGGGCGAGCTCGTCACCTGCCAGCACTGCGTCTCGCTCTGGGCGGCCGGCGCGCTCACAGTCGCCCAGCTCGCCCGCCCACGGGAGACGCGCCTCGTGACGCGTGTCTTCGCCGCCTACGCCGTCGCCGACGCGGCGCGCGCGCTCCTGGCCCAGAAACAGGTCATTCGCGGCGAAATCGCCCGCAATTTGCGAGAACCTGGCCAGAAGTAGAGTTGCGGCTCCCGCAGGTGGATAGCACCATAGGGCACGGGAGGTCTGCGCGGGGACCTCGGAAGAGGGGCAATCAGGAAGGTCCAGGCATGAAGATCAGGTTCGCTCCACCCGAAGTGGTGGACTACGGCTCGATCAGCGCGCACACTTTTTCCCGTGCGCAGCTTCCGTCGAACGTCTGCTCGCCCAGCATCAACGCGAACCAGAACAAGCAGGGTGACTGGCGGATCTGCCACCTCGACAAGTTCTGCGAATACTCCTGCCCGTCCTAGGCCGCTGAGCGGCCCACCTGCGTTTTCGGAGACCGCGAGCCCGGTCGTCGAAGCGTGTGCCGTGTCGAGGCGCTTCGGCGAGCGTGTCGCGCTCGACGGTGTTTCCCTGCACGTCGAAGAGGGCCGGGTCGAAGCGCTCCTCGGCCCGAACGGCGCAGGGAAGACGACGCTCGTGCGTGTCCTCACCGGGCTCGTGAAGCCTGACTCCGGCGAGGCCCGCCTGCTCGGGGTGGACACCTGGGATTGCCCACGCGAGCTGCGGGCGCGGATGGGCCTCGTCCCCTCGGGCGACCGCTCGCTCTACCTGCGCATCTCGGGCCTCGAGAACCTCGTCTTCTTCGGGCGCCTGCACGGCATGACGAAGAGACAGGCGACCGAACGTGCCCTGGAGGCCCTCGAGCTCGTGGGGCTCGCGGACGCCGCACGCCTCCGCGCGGCCTTCTACTCCCACGGGATGCAGAAGCGCCTCTCGATCGCCCGTGCGCTCCTGACGGAGCCGAGCGTGCTCCTGATCGACGAGGCGACGCACGACCTCGATCCGGAGGCGGCCGCCCGCATGCGCGAGCTCGTGCGCGGCCTCGCCGACGAGGGAGCGGCGGTCGTCTGGGCGACGCAGCGGATCGAGGAGATCCGCGGCTTCGCGGACGCCGTCACGCTCCTCCGCGAGGGGCAGGCCGCCTTCCAGGGAACGGTCTCGCAGCTGATCGCGCTCGCGGCGCCGCGCCGCTACGTGCTCCGGCTCAGGAACGGGCGCGTGTCCGGAGCGGAGCTCGAGCCGCTCCTGCGTGACGCGGTCGCGGGCGGAGCGACGATCGCCGCCCTCGACGACGGCGACCCCGAGGACTTCCTTCTCCATCTCTCGGAGACCGCGGTGCTCGGCGACGTGCTCGCCGCCCTCACCGCCGGCGGGGTCGACATCCTCGGCTGCCGGGAGGAGCGGTCGGAGATCGAGAACGCCTACCTCAACCTTGCGAGGTCGGAGCGATGAGCACGCTCGCCGGCGAGCTCCGCAAGCTGCCCGCGTTCGTCCGCCGCGACTTCCTGGTCGCCTGGAGCTACCGCCTCCCCTTCGTCGGCGACTGGATCGGGCTGGCGCTCCAGGCCTTCATGTTCTACTTCGTCGGCCTGATGGTGGACCCGTCGGTGCTGCCGAGCTACGGCGGCCAGCCGACGACCTACATGGAGTTCGTTGCGGTCGGAATTGCGATCTCGGCGTTCATGACGCTCGCCCTCGGGCGGGTCGCAGTCGGGATGCAGCAGGAGCAGTTCGCCGGCACCCTCGAGTCGCTGCTGATGACGCCGACGAGCCCGGCGACCGTCCAGCTCGGCTCCGTGGTCTACGACCTGATCTACATCCCGCTCCGCACCGCCGTCTTCCTGGTCATCATCGCGGTCGCATTCGGGCTCGACTTCTTCGCGAACGGACTCCTCCCCGCCCTCGTCGTGCTGGTCGTGTTCATCCCGTTGGTATGGGGCCTGGGCGTCGCGAGCGCCGGAGCGACGCTGACCTTCCGCCGTGGTTCCGGAATCGTCGGCCTCGCCTCGACCATCCTGATCATCTTCTCGGGCGCCTACTACCCCCTCGACATCCTGCCCGACTGGGTCGCCTCACTCGCGGAGCTGAACCCGATCACGATCGCGGTGAACGGGATGCGCGAGCCCCTCCTCGGCGGCACCGGCTGGGAGGGGGTCGGCCGGGCGGTGGCCATCCTCCTCCCGCTCTCCGCCGCCTCTCTCGTCCTCGGAACCGTCGCGTTCCGGGCCGCCCTGCGGCGCGAGCGACGCCAGGGGACTCTGGGCCTGTACTAGGTGGAGGGCGCCATTCGCAAGAACCCGCAGGTTGTGTACCGGGAGCTCGCCGGCGAAGGCGGCGGCGTCCTGCTCCACCTCGAGTCCGGCGCCTACCATGGGCTGAACGAGACGGGGATCCTCATCTGGAGCCTGATCGACGGCGAGCGCACCTTCGGCGCCCTGGTCGCCGAGCTCCGCGAGCAGCTCGAGGACGCGCCCGACGACCTCGACCACGAGACCGAGCGGTTCCTCGCCGACCTGCGCGAGCGCGACCTGATCGCGCGCTGATCCCCGCCGTGGGCTCGATCGCCGTCGTCCATTCCGCCGGGCCCGCCGAGGGCACCGCCGTCGAGCGCGCGCTCAGGGCCGCGCCCCACAGGGGCGACGAGCTCGAGGTCGTCGGCAGCGGCAGAGCGGTCCTCGGCGTCTCGAACGCGCCGGGCCTGCTCGATGCCTGGGCGGTCGCGGAGAACGGGAAGGCGGCGGTCCTCACGGGGACGCTCGACAATCGCGCCGAGGTGGAGGCCGCGCTCGACCTACCCGGGACCGACAGCCCGGCGGCGACGGTCCTGGCGGCGTTCGAGGCGTGGGGGGTCGAGGCTCCCGCGCGGCTACGCGGCGTCTTCGCGGGAGCCTGGACGGACGGGACGGAGCTCGTCGTCTTCCGGGACCACCTCGGTCTCGCGCCGCTCTTCCATCGCGAAAGCCCGGAGACCTTCGTCGCGGCGACGGAAGGCAAACAGGTCGTCGCCGGCGCGGGCATCGCCCGCGAGCCGGACGTCGATTCCGTCGAGGCGATGTTCTTCGGCCGCTTCGACGCCCGCCGGACGATGCTCCGGGGCGTCGACCGCTTCCCGCGCGCGTCCACGGCCACGGTCGTGCCCGGTCGGCCGGCCGCATTCAGGCGCTACTGGGATCCCGAGGCGCTGCTCGAGACGGCGCGCATCGGCCTTCCCGAGGCGCGCGAGCGGCTCGCCGGCCTGGTCGAGGGCGCGGTCGCGCGCAGCCTGACCGGGAGCGATGCGATCTCGCTGAGCGGTGGCATCGACTCACCGACGATCGCCGCCTTCGCCGCCCCGCGGACCAGGGAGCTTACGGGCGAGCCGCTCCTCGCGATCTCCTCGGTCTACCCCGAGGACCCGGGCGTGGACGAGTCGCGCTGGATCGAGCTCGTGACCGAGCATTTGGGCCTGCGCCTGCACCCCTACACCCCTGCCTCGCGGCCGCTCGACGACGCCGAGCGCTGGGTCGATGTGCTCGACGGCCCGGTGGACACGATGTCCATCCCGGAGCTGGCCGAGAACTACCTGCTCGCGCGGGAGCTGGGCGCCCGCAACGTCCTCACCGGCGAGATGGCGGAGTGGGTCTTCACGTTCGGGCAGCACCTGATCGGCCACCTCGTCCTGCACGGCCGGGTGCGGGCATCGCTTGCCTGGGCGCGGGACCAGCGGGCCCGCGGGGCGTCGTGGCCTCGCCTCGTCAAGCGCGCCGGGCCGTCCCTCGCGTCACCGCGCATCGCGCTCGGCTATCGGCGACTGCGCGGCCGCCGGGACTTTCGCCAGCTCCCGTCCTGGGTCGACCCCGAGGTCGCGGGCTCGCCGGGCCCGCGACCCGACCTCGCGCGCCCCGCCCGACGCCGCTGGCTCGAGCACCAGCTCGACCCGCTCGTGGGCGTCGGCGCGTACTCCTTCGACGCGGATGCCGTCTGCGCCGCGGTGTGCGGCGTTCACGTGCGGCGGCCGCTGGTGGACGTCGACCTCTGGGAGTTCGTGCTCTCGCTGCCGGCGGAGATCAAGTTCCCGGACGCCGTTCCAAAGAGCCTCTTGCGAGAGAGCGTCCGCGGACGGCTCCCCGACGCCCTGCTCGACCGCTCCGACAAGACCTTCTTCAACGACTTCGCGCTGCGAACGGCCGACTACGAGGGCATCCGGCGGCTGGCGCTCGACTCGGAGCTGCGGATCGCAGGCGTCGACTATCCGGGGCTCGAGTCGAGGGTCGAGGCCCGGGACCTGGATGTCGTGGAGCTCCTGTGGGCCTACGACCTCGCCCGCGCGCACGCGTTCCTGGGGCTGTGGTCGTGACGCCGCGCGGCGCCTGCTACGGCTTCGAGGTGCGCTCGACGCTCCCGTTCGCGTACCTGCGCGACGGCGGCGGCGACCCGCTGCACGTGAAAGCTCCCGCGCGGGAGGGCGAAGGCCCGGACGACGTGTTGCTGGTCGAGTGGCGCCCGACGCCCGAGCTGCCGCTCGAGGCCCGCCTCTACTCGGACGGGCGAGCCTTTCGTCTCTGGATCGGCGGCGGCTGGTTCTCGGTCGAGCCGGAGGAAGGCCGGGTCGAGGTTCCCGCCGGCGGCGGCCTCCGCACCGAGGAGCGCCTCTGGGGCATCCCCGCCCTTCTCTGCTTCCGTGCCCGCGGCGACCTGCCTCTCCATGCGGCAGCCGTCGAGGCGGACGGAGGCGCGGTGCTGCTCGCCGCGCCACGGACCTTCGGGAAGACGACGATGGCGGCCGCCTTCCACCGGGCGGGGCACCGCGTGCTCAGCGAGGACACGTCGTGCGTATCGCTTGCAGCCGGTCCGGCGGTCGTGCCGGGGCCGGCGATGCTTCGCGTCCGGCACGACGTCGCCGAGCGCCTCGAGCTCTCGCGCGCTCGGCGCGTCGCCGAGGACGCCGACCGCGTCCACTACGCCCTCGACGAACCGGGCGACTGCACGCCGGTCCCCCTGCGCGCCGTCGTGTTCCTGGACGAATCGGACGCCGGCCCCGAGCTCCAACGGGTCGAGCAGCCCGAAGCGATCCGCGACCTCTGGGCGCTCAGCTTCCGGCTCCCGATCGAGGACGACGTCGCCCGCTCCTTCGCCGGCGTGGCCGACCTCGCGGCCTCCGTCCCCGCGTTCAGGCTCCGGCGTCCGTTTGCCCTCGAGGCGGTCGGCGACCACGTCGCCCTGGTGCTCGCCGGTGTCTGAGGCGCCGCTCTCCTTCGCGGCCAAGGCCAGGCTCGCACTGCGGATTTGGCTGCTCTTCCCGCGGGTCCTCGTCGGGCTCCGGCGCCAGAAGCTCCCGGTGTACGTCGCGCACCTCGGCGAGCGGGGCCCGCGGCGCGCGCCGCTCTCGCCGGCGCGCCTGTCGCGTGCAGTGGACCGGAGCCTGCGCCTCGGCTCCCGACAGCCGCGCTGCCTCGTCAGCGCGCTCGTCCTCTACGGCCTCCTGCGCGAGCAGGGAGATGCGGCCGAGCTCGTCATCGGCCTGCCGCAGAGCGCGGCGGACAAGGACGCCCACGCCTGGGTCGAGCTCGACGGCGTCGACGTCGGCCCGCCTCCCGGCCGCGGGAGCCACGAGGAGCTGGCCCGCTTCTCGTAGGAGGGCACGACGACACGCGCGCTGTGCCGCCGGTCCCTTCTAGGAAATCTCGCGGTCATGCGCCGACTTGCGCACGAACGCGTTGCGGACGGCCCGGCGCGAGCGGCGGACTTTCGCGCCCCAGGTCTCGCCGGGCTGCGGGGAGAGGTCTTCGCGGACCTCGTCGAGCGAAGCACGGATCGCGATCGACGGGGGGAAGGCGTCGAACCAGCCGCGCCAACGCGCGACGTGCTGCTCGAGCACCGTGCGCTCCCGCACCTCCGTCAGGTTCTTCGCCCAGCTACGGAGCGCGCGGGGCGGAGGCGCCGCGAGGAAGAGGCCGTCGGCCAGCGCGAGGGTCGTCCGCCAGAGCTTCTCGATGCCCCACGCCCGCGCGAGGTCGTCGACCTCGGCCCGGTCCGCCTCGGCGGCCATGAGCGCCACGTCCAGCAGGTCGCGGACGCGTTCTAGCGGGCCGTGGGTCCAGGCGTGCGCGGCGAGGACGAGAACGTGCCGCTCGGGCGCGGGCGCGAGGATGCCCTGGACGCCCGAAGCGGAGGGCACTGCATCCCTGAGCAGTTCCTCGGCGGAGGGCGCCTCGAGCCACGCCGGCCAGTTGGGGCGGCCGTGAACCTCGAGCTCCACCGGCAGGCCCGGCCAGGCGAGCGGGCGTAGGTGCGGAGCCCGCGCGTACACCGCCGGGTCGCCCGACTCGACGAAGCCGGCGCCGACGAGCGCGCGCTGGGCCGACCCCGCGTCGGGCGTGACGAGATCGAGATCGCGCGCGATCCGACTGGCCGGGTCGGGATACCGGGCGGCGAGCTCGGGGCCCTTGACGAGGAGGAGCGGCCCGTCGACTGCCTCGCGCGCGCGCGCAAGATGCGCCGTTCCCGCCAGGGCGAAGGCCGCCCCCAGGCGCTCGGCGTCGAGGAGGTCCTCCGGCACGTCGCGCCTGAGCGCGCGGAGCCGGCGCGCCGCCAGCGGCTCCAGGCGGTGGAAGAGAAGCGCCGGGCTCTCGGCACGGTCGAGGAGGCGGTCGAGGCCGGCCCAGACCGCTGTCGACGGATCGTGCGGAAGGCGTGGCTCGAGCCTCATCGCACCAGTTAAACACTCCTGCAGGAGTGCCGTAGAAGTGTCTGAATGCACTCCTAGCCAAAAGTCTAGGGCCACGACTGAAAACGCCAGGCCACGCCGTCCATTCGTTCATTGCTGGCAGGTGGTCGCGCTAGTAGCTTCGGAAAGAGTCCGACGCTCGTCCGGGAGAAGCGAGCGTCGAGTGACTGACCGGAAGTCAGTAGGGGAGTGGTGAATGCGGCAAGAACGGGCGTGGCACCGAGCCCAGGGGGGTGCACCACGCGGATGAGTACGGTCGAGCCCTACGTCGACCCGCGCGCGGCCAGCGAGGTTCCCGCCTCGCTCGATCCTCGCACCCTCGAGATCCTCGAGCAGCGGCGCTCCAGCGCCGTGCGGATGCGTCGCGGCTGGCTCGTGCGCCGAATGCTGGTCATCGCCGACCTGATCGGCCTGACCGCCGCCTTCCTCATCTCCACCCTCGTCTTCGACGGGCCCGCGCGCTCCGACGCGATCAGCACGCAGGTCGAGCTCCTGCTCTTCTGCCTGACCCTGCCCGCCTGGGTGATCGTCGCGAAGCTCTACGGGCTGTACGACTTCGACGAGGAGCGGACCGACCACTCGACGGCGGACGACCTCGTCGGGGTGCTCCACCTGGTGACGGTCGGGAGCTGGCTCTTCTTCGCCTTCGCGGCGGTGACGCACAAGGCCGACCCCGGCTTCGCCCGGCTGCTCGGATTCTGGCTCTTCGCCATCGCCATCATCACCGGGGGGCGCGCGATCGCCCGCGGGCTCGCGCGGCGCCACCTCGCCTACGTGCAGAACACCATCATCGTCGGGGCAGGCGACGTCGGGCAGCTGGTCGCCAAGAAGCTCCGCCAGCATCCGGAGTACGGGCTGAACCTCGTCGGCTTCGTCGACGACCGGCCCAAGGAGCGGGCGACGAACCTGACCGACATCGCTCTGCTGGGCGGCCTGCAACAGCTGCCGCAGATGGTGCAGATCCTCGACGTCGAGCGCGTGATCGTCGCATTCTCCAACGACTCGCACGAGGAGATGCTCGACCTCATCCGCTCGCTCAAGGACCTCGACCTCCAGATCGACCTCGTGCCGCGGTTCTTCGAGGTCATCGGGACGAACGTCGGGATCCACACGGCCGAGGGGCTCCCGCTGATCGGCCTCCCGGCGCTCCGCCTCTCGCGCTCGTCGCTCCTCCTGAAGCGGACGACGGACCTCGCGCTCTCGATCACGGGCCTGGTGCTGCTGGCGCCGGTCTTCGTCGCAGTCGCCGTGTGGATCAAGCTCGACTCGAAGGGGCCCGTCTTCTTCCGCCAGCTCCGGATGGGCTCCGCCGACAAGACCTTCGAGATCCTCAAGTTCCGGACGATGGGCACCGACGCGGACAAGCGGAAGCCCGAGTACGCGGCACTCAACAAGCACAACGACGGCGACCCGCGCATGTTCAAGATCCCGAACGACCCGCGCGTGACGCGCTCCGGGAGGTGGCTCCGCCGCTACTCGATCGACGAGCTGCCGCAGCTCCTGAACGTCGTGAAGGGCGAGATGAGCCTCGTCGGGCCGAGGCCGCTCATCCTGGAGGAGGACCTGCACGTCGTCGACTGGCGCCGCCAGCGGCTGAACCTGAAGCCGGGCGTCACGGGTCTCTGGCAGGTCCTCGGGCGCGACGACATCCCGTTCGAGGAGATGGTTCGCCTCGACTACGTCTACGTCACCACGTGGTCGCTCCTGAACGACCTCAAACTGATCATCCGCACGTTCCCCGCGCTCATCCGGTCGCGGGCCTGCTAGCCCTCGAATCCCGTCACACTTACGCCCGGTACCTCGTCATGACAACGGTCGTCTTTGCAGTCGGAGCCCGACCCAACTTCGTCAAGATGGCGCCCGTCATCGAGGCGACCCGGAGGCGCGGGCTCTTCCGCCAGGTCGTCGTGCACACGGGCCAGCACTACGACGAGCGCCTCTCTGCCGAGATCATCGACGATCTCGGCTTCCCGAAGCCGGACCGCTTCCTCGGCATCGGCTCCGGCTCGCACGGTGAGCAGACCGGGTTCACGCTCGTCGCGTTCGAGCGCGTCCTCCTCGAGGACCCGCCCGAGCTCGTGGTCGTGAGCGGCGACGTCAACGCGACGCTCGCGTGCGCGCTGGCCGCGGCCAAGCTGGGCATCCCGGTCGCCCACGTCGAGTCGGGCCTCCGCTCGGGCGACTGGTCGATGCCGGAGGAACAGAACCGGGTCCTCACCGACCGGCTCTCCGACTTCCTCTTCACGCACAGCCCCGAGGCGAACGAGAACCTCCTCGCCGAGGGCATCTCGGCCGACCGCGTCCACTACGTCGGGAACACGATGATCGACACGCTGCGCCGGCTCGAGCTGGAGGCTCGCGGGCGGCAGGCCTGGGCCGGGCTCGGGGTCGACGAAGGGGACTACGCCCTGGTCACGCTCCACCGGCCGTCGAACGTCGACTCGGAAGACAGGCTCCGGGCGATCGTGACCGCCCTGGCCGAGCTTGGTGGCCGGACCCGCGTCGTCTTCCCCATCCACCCGCGCACCCGCGCCCGGCTCGGGGCCGGCGACGGGCTCGCGCGCCTCGAGCGCGCCGGCGTGATCTGCCTCGATCCGCTCGGCTACCTGGACTTCCTCTCCCTCCAGTGCGCGGCCGGCCTGATCGTCACCGACTCCGGCGGCGTCCAGGAGGAGGCCGCGGCGCTGGGAGTGCCGTGCTACACCTTGCGGGCGAACACCGAGCGCCCCATCACCATCTCCCAGGGCACGAACACCCTCATCGGCGAGGACCCCGCCGCGATCGGCGGCGTCGAGCCCGCACGGGAGGCTCCCGCCCCGCGCGCGATCCCGCTCTGGGACGGCAAGGCGGCCGAGCGCGTCGCCGACGTCCTCGAGGTGGCGTTCGCCTCGTCCCTGAAAGAGCCGATCGCCTCGAGCGCCTGATGACGAGCGGCAGCGAGATCCTCGTCCTTCCTTGCTCGGCGACGCCCCGCGACCGGGCCCGCATCCTCGGCTGCGACATCGACCGTCTCGACATGGAGCAGACGGTGCAGCGCTGTGCCGAGATCGTCGAGTCGGGCGGGCCCGCGCAGCACGTGGCGGTCAACGTGGCGAAGGTCGTGGCCCTCCGCGACAACCCTCGGCTCCGCGAGATCGTCGAGCGCTGCGAGCTGGTCAGCGTCGACGGCCAGCCCCTCGTCTGGGCCTCGCGGCTCCTGGGCGACGGGCTCCCGGAGCGCGTCGCCGGCATCGACCTGATGTTTCGCCTCCTCGAGCTGGCCCAGGAGCGCGGCTACCGGATCTTCGTCCTCGGAGCGAAGGACGACGTGCTCGCGACCGCGCTCGACAGGCTCGCCGAGCGCTATCCCCGGCTCGTGATCGCGGGCTCGCACCACGGCTACTTCGCCGACGAGGAGAGCACGGAGATCTGCTCGCTCGTCCGCGCGGCCGAGCCGCAGATCCTCCTCGTCGCCATGAGCTCCCCCCGCAAGGAGTACTGGCTCGCGGAGCACGCGGCTGAGCTTGGCGTCCCCTTCTCGATGGGCGTCGGAGGCTCCATCGACGTCGCAGCGGGGCTGACCAAGCGGGCCCCGGCCTGGATGCAGCGGAGGGGCCTCGAGTGGTTCTACCGCTTCGCGCAGGAGCCGCGCCGGCTGGGGCCGCGGTACCTGCGGACGAACCTCCGCTTCGTGAGCCTTCTCGCCCGCGAGCTCGTCTCGGGCCGCCGCCGCACGCGGTGACGGCGGCGACCGACCTCCTGCGGCGCACGGTCGCGCTGCCCTATCTGTCCGCCTCGGACACGCTTCGCCACTCGTTCGGCGCGTCCTCGAACGGGGGCGGCGTCCCCGACGGTGCGCTCGAGGCGGCCGTCAGGTGGCTGTGCCTGACGCACGACGTCACGGGCCGCCGCGGCTCCTCGAAGGGCTTCTCGCTCCTCCACGGCTGGCTGCCCGCGTATCCGGAGACGACCGGCTACATCGCGGGCACGCTGCTCGATCACGCCGCGCAGACCGGTGACGACGAGCTCCGCCGGCGCGCACGGGAGATGGGCGACTGGGAGATCGAGGTGCAGAACCCGGACGGGGGCGTCATGGAAGGCGCGTTGGCCTCCCCGCCGACGAAGTCGGTGGTCTTCAACACCGGGATGGTCGTCTTCGGGTGGGTCGACCTGCACGAGGCCTTCGAAGACGCTTCCTATCTCGAGGCCGCCGTGCGGGCAGGCCGGTTTCTGGCGCGCTGCCAGCGAGACGACGGAACGTGGCAGGGCGAGCAGACGTACTTCGCCATCCCGCACACCTACCACTCGCGCGTCGACTGGGCGCTCCTGCGTCTCGCGGACGCGACCGGGGACGAGGAGTTCCGCACCGCCGCCATCCGCAACCTCGACTGGGTGCTCTCCACCCAGCAGGAGAACGGCTGGTTCGAGTGGTGCATCTTCCGCCCCGGCACGCTGCCGAACAGCCACGGGCTCGCCTACACGATGCGCGGGCTCCTCGAGAGCGCGGTGCTCCTCGGAGACGAGCGCTACCTGGAGAGCGCGGTGCGCACGGCGCACGCCATGCTCGGCGTCTTCCGCCGCCTTGGGCGCCTGCCGGGCACGTACGAGCGTGACTGGAGCCCCGGGGCCCAGTGGGTCTGCGTGACGGGCCTCGCCCAGACCGGCGGCGTCTGGCTCCGTCTCTTCCAGGAGACAGGTGACGTCGTCCTCAGGCAGGCAGGGATCGAGGCCGTCGAGCAGGCGGCCTCGCTTCAGTCGCGTTCCAGCTGGCGCGCCGTGGACGGCGCGGTGCCGGGCTCGTTTCCCATCTACGGCCGGTACGCGCCGCTCCAGTATCCGAACTGGGCGGCGAAGTTCCTCGCGGACTCGCTCGCGCTGCGGGAGAGAGTCCTCGGCAATGGCCGCTGAGACCCCGGGCCCAACGCTCGACATCGCCGTAGTCATCCCCGCGTACAACGCGGAGCGCACGGTCGGACGCGTCATCCAGGCTCTTCGCGACCAGAATCCTCCGCCGGCCGAGATCGTCGTCGTCGACGACTGCTCCACCGACGGGACGTCCGCGGCCGCCGAGGCCGCCGGGGCGACCGTCGTCACGATGGAGCGCCACGCCTTCGCGGGGGGCGCCCGGAACGCCGGCTGGGAACGGGCGACGTCGCCGGTCGTCGTCTTCCTCGACGCCGACGCGATCCCGGCGGCCGGCTGGAGCACGGGCCTCGAGCGCGCGCTGAAGGAGTATCCCGACGCCCTGATCGGATGCGCGCGAACCTTCGACAGCCGCACCTCCTGGGGCTGGGTGGCGCACCTCCAGAGCGAGACGCCCTACCTTCCCCTGGGGGAGCCGCGGCGCGTCACGTTCCTTTCGTCCTACTGCGTGGCCGTCCCCCGCGACGCCCCGTTCCGCTGGGACGAGAGCTACGGGGGCGAGGACGGCGTCTTCAGCGCGGACGCCGCGGCCGCCGGGTACGCGCTTGTCTTCGACCCGCGCTTCCACGCCCACCACGACCACGACCGGGAGACGTTCTCGGACCTCCGGCGCCAGCAGCGACGGATGGCGTACGGGATCGCCCGCACCCGCCGGGTGCTGAGCGAGGGCCGCGCCCGGGACTTCTTCGCACGCGTCCCGGTCCACCATTTCGCGCTCCTGCGGCTCCCGGTCATCTACCGCCGCCTCGGCGACAGTCCCCAGCTCCGCTCGCGCTTCGTGCACGAGCTTCCTCGCCTCGTCGTGGCCGAGTGGACGCTGGGCGCGAGCGCCGTTCGCTACGCGATCTCCCCTCCGCCCTCCCAGGGGCAGGGGGACGGCTTCCGCTGATGGACCTCGCGGGGGTCGAGGTCGGGCGGGTCGGCTACGGGACGATGTCCCTCACCGGCCGAGGCACCTGGGGGAGCCCGACCGACCCCACGGCGGCGCGTGCCCTCCTGCGCCGTGCGGCCGACCTCGGCGTCCGGCTCTTCGACACCGCCGACTCCTACGGGCCCGAGACTGCGGAGAATCTCCTCCGGGAGGCGCTCCATCCCTACGACGGGCTCCTGGTCGGGACGAAGGGCGGCTTCCGCCGCCACGGGCCGCACGAGTGGTCGGCCGACTGTCGGCCCGACGCCCTCCGCTCGGCTTGCGAGGGAAGCCTGCGCCGGCTCGGCCTCGAGCGCATCGACCTCTACCAGCTGCACGTCGTCGACCCCGCCGTGCCGCTCGAGGAGTCGGTGGGCGCGCTTTTGGAGCTGCAGGCAGAGGGGAAGATCCGCTCCGTGGGCGTCTGCAACGTCGGGGTCGAGCAGCTCGAGCATGCCAGGGCAGCGGGGAAGCTCGTCAGCGTGCAGAACCGCCTGAGCCTCGCAGAGCGAGGGTCGGAGGACGTCCTCGCGCGCTGTGAGCAGCACGGCCTCGCTTTTGTCGCCTGGGCGCCCCTGGCAAAGGGCTTCCTCGCAGAGCACGCGCCCGCGCTCGCGCGGGTCGCCCGCGCCCACGACGCCACTCCCGCCCAGGTCGCTCTCGCCTGGCTCCTGCACCGCTCGGCCCGGATCATGGTCATCCCGGGAACCGGGTCGCCCGCGCACCTCGAGGAGAACCTCGGCGCCGCCAAGCTCGTCCTCACCCCGGCGGAGCTGGCGGCGCTCGAGCGAGAACGGCTGTGGCGCTACCGTGCGCGACGAGCGGCCAGGCGCGCTCGGGCCGCGGCTGGGCGCGTGCGGCAGACGTTCCGAAGGGCTCCGCGGTGAACGTCGAGGTGGCGAGGACGGCGGCGGACGTCGAGGCCCTGCGCCCTGCCTGGGAACAGCTCGACGGACGCCAGCTCAGCTCCAATCTCGACTTCTTCCTGGCGCACGTGGGCCATGCACCGCAGGTGATCCGGCCGCACGTCGTCCTGCTCGAGGAGGGCGGCGAGCCGGTGGGGCTCGCGGTCGCGCGGCTCGAGCAGGCGCGCACGCCCACCCGCTTCGGCTACGCGATGGTGTTCAATCCGCATGTGCGCTCGCTCACCGTTGTCCACGGCGGGCTGCTCGCCGAGGAGCCGAACGTGGTGAGGCTGATCGACGCGGTCGGCCGCTCGGTCGGCCCCCAGGAGGCCGACGTCGTCCGCCTCAGGATGCTCCGGCTCGGCTCGCGGGCCTACGAGTTCGCACGCGAGACGGCACCGCTCGTCCGCCGCGAGCACTTCCGCCGGCCCGTGCGTCACTGGCGCTCCGAGCTTCCGGGGTCGTTCGACGAGTTCCTCGCCGCGCTCTCGAAGGGGCGGCGGCGGCACGTGCGCCGGTACACCCGCCGCCTGGAGAGGCACTACGCAGGCGAGATCGAGATCGGACGGCTTCACACCCGCGCGGATCTCGACCGGCTCTTCGCCGATTCCGCGGCGGTGCACCGTCGCACCTACCAGGCGAAGATCGGGGTCGGCTTCTCGACCGGGGCGCTCAACCGGCGGCTGACCGAAGCCTGCATCGACCCCGGCTGGTTCCGCGGCTACGTCCTCTACCTGCGGGGCAAGCCGGTGGCCTTCTGGCACGGAAACGTCTACGCGGGGATCTTCTCGAGCGTCGCAACCGGCTACGACCCCGCCTACAAGGAGATGCGGCCGGGCACGTACCTGCTCATGCGGCTCGTTGAGGACCTGTGCGCCGACGAGCAGGTTCACGGCCTCGACTTCGGGTTCGGGGACGCCGGGTACAAGCGCCACTTCGGCGACGAGAGCTGGTTCGAGGAGGACGTCGCAGTCTTCGCGGCGAGACCGAGGCCGATGGCGATCAACCTGGCCCACTCGGGCATCCGCGGCGCGGCGCGCGCTGCTCAGGCGGCCGTGCAGCGCACCGGACGGCTCCCCGAGGCGCGCAGGCGCTGGCGCTCTCGGCTCGCGGACGCCGGAGCGTCCCGGTGACGGTCCGCGTCGCCCGCTCCGCGGCCGAGGTCGAGGAGCTGCGTCCGGCGTGGGAGCGGCTGCAGAACGACCACCTGGCGAGCGACCTCGACTTCGTGCTCACCTACTGTCGGCACTCGCCGAACGTCGTCCGGCCCCACGTCGTCCTCGTCGAGGACGGCGGCGCTCCGGTCGGCCTGGTCGTCTCGAGGCTCGAGGACATCCGCCTGCCGGCCCAGCTGGCGGGAAAGAGCATGCTCAACTCCCGTGTCCGCTCCCTCACCCTCGTCTACGGGGGGCTGCTGGACGGCGACGACCCCGAGCTGGCGCCCCGGCTTCTCGCAGCCTGGCAGGCGTCGCTGGAGGAGGAGCCGGTGGACGTTCTCCGAATGCGCATGCTCGCGCTCGGCTCCCCGCAGCACGCCGCCGCAACGAGCGGCCTCGCGCTTCTCCGCCGCCGGCGCTTCCTGCCCCGCACTCCGCACTGGCGCTCCGAGATACCCGGCTCGCTGGCCGAGTTCCTGGCCCGCAGGTCGCGGCGTCGGCGCGAGACCGTCCGACGCTACTCGCGGAAGCTCGAGCAGACATATGGAGACGACGCGCGCGTCGAGATCGTCCGCCACCGGGAGGGCCTCGACCGGCTCTTCGCCGACAGCAAGCTGGTCCACCGCGAGACCTACCAGCACGTCCTCGGAGTCGGTTTCTCGGATGAGACCGTGCATCGCCGGCTAGCCGAGCTGGCCGCCGACAGGGGTTGGTTCCGCGGCTACATGCTCTACCTGCGCGACCGGCCGGTCGCGTTCTGGCACGGAAACGCCTACGGCGGAGTCTTCGGGATCACGTCGACCGGCTTCGACCCTGCTTATGGCAGGGACCGGCCCGGCACGTACCTCCTGATGAAGGCCCTCGAGGACCTGTGCGCGGACGACGCGGTGCACACGCTGGACTTCGGGTTCGGACACGCGGAGTACAAGCGTCGCTTCGGCGACGGCTGGGTCGACGAGGAGGACGTCGTCGTCTTCGCCCGTAGGCCCCGGGCCATGGCGCTCAACGTGCTCCAGACGACTCTCGGCGGCATGGACGCCGCGGGCCGCGCGGTCGCCATGCGAACGGGCTCGCTCGCGGCCCTGCGCCGCAGGCGGCGCGCCCTCGCTCCCACCGGCACGCGGGAGCCCGAGGACGAGAGCGCACCGGGCACCCGGAAGCCGGCCTAGACCAGAGCGGGGAAGCGATGCACCGAGCAATCCGGATCGTGCTTCTCGCGCTCGCCGTCCTGACCGGCGTAACCATCGTCGCCCTGGGCACGAGCGCCGCGATCGAGCGCCCTGCGTCGATCGTCGTCTTGAGCGGGAGCGTCGAGGCCAGCAAGCAGGAGGCCTGGGCGGTGCTGACCGACTTCGACGCCTACGACGAGTGGAACCCGTTCATCCGCCAGGCCTCCGGCGAGGCACGCGTTGGGACGAGGCTTCGTCTCGAAGCGGTCCTCCCCGGCCACGACCCCGAGTCCCTCGACGCAAAGGTCCTGGTCGCGCGGCCGGAGAGAAAGCTCCGCTGGCAGGACCGCCTCTATCTCCCCGGCGTGCGCGACTGGGAGTACGAGTTCGTGCTGCTACCGGTCGAGCCCGGCCGCGTCCTCGTCGTCCAGCAGCTCCACGTCGAGGGCCTCCTGGCGCCCTTCGCGGACACCGGCGCGATGCAGGAGGCGCTCCAGGACGCCGTGGAGGCGCTGCGGGTGCGGCTGGCCGCGACCCGCTAGGAGTAGCCGAGGCGGCCGAGCGTCGGCTGGCCCGTCCTGGTCAGCTCGTCGGCGAGCTTGTGTCGCTTCCAGCGGCCGAGCGTGTCGGGCGGGCGAACGGCGGCCTCGCCGATCGCCTCCGCGTCGCCTTCCAGCCCGAAGAAGTCGTAGATCCTCGCGACGGTCGCGCCCGGCTCGGCGCAGAGGTCCTCGAAGCGAACACGCAGGTAGCGCGATCCGAGCTTCCGCTCGCCGTAGTCCGCGGCGGCGGCGTTGACGCGGTTCCACAGCGCGATCGACCGGATCGGGGTCTTCGCCTTGCGCAACTCGTCGCCGAGCACGGCTGCGCCGTGCTTGTTCAGCTGGTTCTGATTCTCCGAGAAGGCCATGTCGCGACCGTCTCGGACGAAGTGGAGGAAGCGCAGGCCCGGCATGGTCTCGTTCCAGAAGGGGAGGAGGTAGATGCTCCGCGGCTCCTTCCACCCCCAGGCGACCGCGTCCCCGGGTAGACCCGAGAGGTGATCGACGAGAACGGAGCTCAGATCCGCGGTCATCTCCCGGCGCACGCCCCCCGGCGGGTCCCCCCCGGTCTCGACGTAGGTGTCGATCCAACGGTCCGAGTAGAAGCCGAACTCGACGGCGTCCTCGTACGGGTTCAGCTTCTGGCCGGTGAACATCCCCCCGGTGCGCAGGATCTTGGCGACCACGCGGGTGCCGGAGCCGCCCGTGGCACCGATCACGTTCGGGCCGACGGCGGCCAGCCCGGCCGGCACGACGTGGGCTTCGGGGTTCGACGTCTCGCTCATCGATCTCTCATGCTCCATTCTGTCGTCGTCGTGGGGCGGTTGACGGAGGGCCCGTCGGGCTCCCCTCGACGAAGCCTGCGGAAGAGCGGCCGCACCAGCCCACGCACGCGCGGCTCGAGAGCGAACAGGACCGCCCCCGCGGCCAGGCAGCTACTGGCCCCGACGAGGACGAGGGCGAAGAACGGCCGCAGGCCGTCGGGGATGCCCGTCAGCTCCAGCAAGGCTACCGCGCCCACCCCGGCGAGGCCGGACGCGAGCGGCGCCGGTACCCAGCGGAGGAAGTCACGGGGCCGCAGGCCGGTGATCCAGCAGACGATCGCGACGTTGACCGGGATGACGACCAGCAGGAAGTAGGCGGCCCGCGACGCCGCCATGCCGATGGCCTGCTCACGCGTGCCGTCGTCGGTGAGCAGCCACCCCACGACGCAGACCGTGCCCGCCGAGAGGACTGCGAGCGCCCAGAGCGTGATGGCGCGGAGGTGCGGCCTGGCCACGGCGAAGAGGAGGGGCCCCGTGAAGAACACCACGGCCTTGCCGATGCCGACGATGGCCAGGAGCTTGAGCACGTCCGCAGCGGGCGCCCATTCGTCGCCCATGAGCTCAATGACGAAGGGGCTGCATGCGGCCAGGACGAGCATCGCCGGGACGGTGAGCAGCAGCGTCGTGCGCATGCAGGAGGCCACCGCCTCCTTCAGCGCGGGCCGGTCGTCCTGCAGGCGCGAGAAGAACGGCAGCGACACTCTCGCCACCGGCCTCATGGTCACTTCGAGCAGGTTGTCGACGAAGCGGTCAGCCAGCCGGTAGAGGCCCACCGCCACCGGCCCGAAGAAGATGCCCATCAGCAAGGCGTCCGCGCGGCGGTTGATGAAGCCGCCGAGGTTGGAGAGGAAGACGCCGCTGGAGAAGCCGATCAGGTCGCGTGCGTGCGAGCGCGAGAAGCGGAAGCGAGGGCGCCACGAGCTCATGGCCCAGAGCAGGACGAGCTGGGTCCCGGCAAAGCCGAGCTGCTGGGCCACCAGCGCCCAGACGCCCGCGCCGCGCAGGGCGAGCACGAGCCCGAGCACCCCTCCGACGAGCACAGCCGTGATCTCGCGAAACGCGAGCGCCCTGAAGCGCATCTGGCGCTCGAAGAGGGCGAGCTGGACCACGGTCAGGCCGTAGACGACGAGGAGCGCCGAGAGCGCCTGGACGACGCTCTCGAGCTCCGGGACGCCGTTGAGGCGTGCCCACCAGCCGGCAAGGAGGTAGCTCGCGCCCGCGAGCAGCAGGCACCAGGCGAAGTTCAGCCAGAAGGCCGAGTCGAGATGGTCGTCCTCGAGCGCCTCACGCTGGATGACGGCCGTCTGCACGCCTCCCTCGAGGAAGAGCTGGACGACGGCGATGTAGATGAGGGCGAGCGCGACGATGCCGAAGTCGCGGGGGCCCAGGATGGCCGCGAGGATCAGCGTGAAGACGAGCGAGAAGCCACGGTCGCCCCAGTTCATGAGGAACGCCCACTTGAGCGAGCTGTTGAAGGAGCCGCGTTCGCTCATCGAGCGGGTATCAGGCGGCGCCGACTTCGTGCGGAGGCGCGCCGGCGGGCGAGGGCTGTCCGCGAGCGGGCTCCGGATAGCCGGCGAGCCAGCTCTCCCGCTCGCGCCAGACCTGCCGCCAGGCGGCGGCCCGCGCGTCGCGGCGACGCCCGGCGGCCGCGAGCAGGGCGCGGAGGCCGACGCCTGCGCTCAGGAAGAAGAGACCCAGCCGTAGGCGCATGCCGCCCCAGTGCTTGCGGAGGAGGGTCGCCTTGCCGCGGAACAGCAGGAGGAGCTTGTCCTCGCGGGTCGCCGAGGAGACGCCGATCTCGTGCGTGACGACGGCGTCGGGCGTGATCGCCGGCCGGTATCCCAGAGCGCGCGCCCGAAACGAGAGGTCGGCGTCCTCCCCGTACATGAAGAAGCGCGTGTCGAAGCCGCCGAGCTCCCGCCAGAGGGCGCGCGGCGCGAGCAGGAGGCACCCGGTGACGATGTCCACCTCGCGCACGGTGTCGCGCTTCCAGCCGCCGAGCGACTCCGGGTCGAAGAAGCCGTTCCGCTTGAACGTCGTCGAGAGGAGCGCGGCGAAGCAGAAGAGGCTCCAGAGCGACGGAGCACCCCAGCACGAGCCCGGGTTCACGGTTCCGTCGGGGTCGAGCGTCCGCCCACCGTAGAGGCCGTGCTCGGGGTGCGCGCGGGCGAACGCGACGAGGTTTTCGATCGCTCCCGGATGGACTTCCATGTCGGGGTTGAGCAGGAGGACGAACTCGCCGGTCGCCTCCTCGGCGGCGCGGTTCACGCCGCGGGCGAAGCCGAGGTTCTCGGGGGAGGCGATCAGGCGCACGTCCGGGAACTCGGAGGCCACGAGCTCCACCGTCCCGTCGCCGGAGGCGTTGTCCAGGACGACCACCTCCACGTCGAGGCCAGCCGTCGTTTCCGCGACCGAGCGGAGACACGCCGCGGCCTCGTCCCGGCACCGATATGTGACGAGCAGGATCGAGACGTCGGCGCTCAACTCACGCCGGCGCTTCCACCGGATCGGGCTCGGGGGACGGGGCCTCGCCGCTCGGAGCGTAGTCCTCGCGCCTGCGGACGATCCGCGCAGGATTCCCCACGGCGACCGAGCCCGGCGGAAGCGACTTCGTGACCACGGACCCGGCGCTGACGACGGAGCCGTCGCCGATCGTCACGCCGGCGCCGACGAAGACCCGCGCACCCAGCCACACGTCGTTGCCGATGACGACGTCGCGCTCGTTGCGCTCTTGCTCTGCGATCTTCGCGTCCGGCGAGAGGCCGTAGTCGGAGGCTGTGACGAAGACCTCGGGGCCGAAGCGGCAGTCCTCGCCGATCGTGACCGTGCTGCTCGAGTCGCCCGCCCAGATGTAGGCGCGCTCGCCGATCTTCGAGCCCCGGCCGATCGTGATCCGCTCGCCGTTGCGGAGCGAGACGTTGGGAGCGATCGTGGCGCCCTCGCCCAGCGTCAGGCGGCGCCGGGGCCTCACGTGGGAGTAGCTGTAGTAGTGCAGGAGCCTGACGAGCTGGAAATACGTCATCGGGTCCACAAAAGACCGCAAAGCCCCGCTCCAGCTTCGGCTCTTCATCTACCGCATCTCCCTCATTCAGGTCCTAGGCGATTCCGGGCGGTCTGCCAAGTCCAGGGTAACGGTCCAAACCTTCGGTGGAGCCTCCGCCGCTACACTCTGTCGACACTCCTCCTGAAGTGTGATGACGCAGCGCAAAGGCGAGAGAACAGACGACGTTACCCTCAAGATCCCGCGGCCGCTCTACGAGCGGCTGCGCAAGGTGATCGAGGGCACGGGATTCCGGTCTGTGACCGAGTTCTCCGTCTACGTCCTCCGCGACCTCGCCTCGAGCTCGACGGCGACTCCCGACGAAGACGGCCTCACGCACGACGAGGTCGTCGCGATCCGGCGCCGGCTTCACGCCCTCGGTTACCTCGAGGACTAGGGCTGGCAGGCGAGATGAGCCGGGAGACGGCACCGGTGCGAGTGCTCTATAGCTTCCCGCACAAGATCGGGGCGGACCGCATCTGCTACACCGCCTGGCAACAGGTCGCCGGGCTCGCGACCGCAGGTGCCGACGTCCTCGTCTTCCCGGGGGTCGTGCACCGGCCGCTCCCGCCGGACGTCCGGGTGTCGACCACGCTCTCGCGCGGACGATTCCGCGTCCCGTACAAGGCCCTGGGGAAGCTTCGGGCGCTGAGCCTGCACGACCGCATCGTGGCCCGGAGGCTGCCCTCGCTCGCCGACGAGATCGACGTCGTCCACGCGTGGCCGGCGGGGGCGTTGAAGACGCTCCAGGTCGCGGCAGCGCTCGGGATCCCCTCTGTCCTCGAGCGGCCGAACGCACACACGCGCTTCGCCTACGACGTCGTCCGGCGCGAGAGCGAGCGGATCGGCGTGCCGCTGCCGCCGGGATACGAGCATTCGTACGACGCCGAGGTCCTCGCCAGGGAGGAGGAGGAGTTTCGCCTGGCGGATCGGCTGCTCTGCCCCTCGGAGTTCGTCGCGCAGAGCTTCGTCGACCAGGGCTTCGAGCGCGAGCGGCTCCTACGCCACATCTACGGCTACGACGAGACCCGCTTCTATCCCACGAGCGGGCCGCGCGCGGCGGACGAGGGCCTCACCATGCTCTTCGTCGGCGTCGCCGCCGTGAGGAAGGGCCTCCACCTCGCCCTCGAGGCCTGGCTCCGAACGCCCGCGGCCGACCACGGACGGTTTCTGATCGCCGGGGACTTCCTGCCCGCGTATGCCGACAGGCTGGCACCGATGCTGCAGCACCCGAGCGTCCACGTCCTCGGACATCGAGACGACATCCCCGAGCTGATGCGCACCAGCGACATCATGGTCCTGCCGAGCATCGAGGAGGGCTTCGGGCTCGTCTGCGTCGAGGCGCTCGGGAGTGGCTCCGTCCCGCTCGTCTCCGCAGCGTGCACCGATACCTGCGTGCACATGGAGAACGCTCTCGTCCACCCCGTCGGCGATGTGACGGCGCTCGCCGAGCACATCACGATGCTGGACGCGGATCGCAGCTTGCTCGCGCGCCTGCGCGACGGCGCCCTCAGGTCTGCGCCGGAGGTGACGTGGACGGCGGCCGGTGTGACGCTCCTGGACGCCTATCGCGACGCCATCGAGGGCGTCCGCGGCCAGGCCTCATTCGAGAGCGGCGCGCCGCGGGCGCACGCGTAGCTCCGATGACCGTCTCGAACGTCATGATCATCGGGCTCGATTGCGCCGAGCCCTCGCTCGTCCTCGAGCGCTGGCGCGACGAGCTGCCGGTGCTCTCGGGCCTCATGGACGAGGGCGCCTACGGCCGCCTCACCTCGGTGATCCCCCCCATTACCGTGCCGGCCTGGTCGTGCATGATGTCCAGCCGCACGCCCGGGGACCTGGGCGTCTACGGCTTCCGCAACCGCTCCGACCACTCCTACGACGGGCTCTTCATCGCCAACTCGACGGCGATCAAGGAGCCCCGCCTCTGGGACTACGCGACGCGGGCCGGCAAGCCGTCGATCGTTCTCAGCGTGCCGGGCACCTACCCCCCGCGGCCGCTGAACGGGGTCATGGTGAGCTGCTTCCTCACGCCTTCCGCCGAGAGCCAGTTCACCTTCCCGCCGATGCTGAAACGCGAGATCGAGCAGACCGTCGGCGAGTACCTCTTCGACGTGCGCGACTTCCGCACCGACGACAAGGCCTACCTCCTCCGCCAGGTCTACGAGATGACCGACCGCCGCTTCCGGCTCGCCAACCACCTGCTGGAGACGAAGCCGTGGGAGCTCTTCGCCATGGTCGAGATGGGCATCGACCGGATGTACCACGGGTTCTGGAAGCTGATGGACCCCGAGCATCGCAAGCACGAGCCGGGGAACCCGTTCCAGAGCGCCATCCTCGACTACCACAAGCACGTCGACGAGCTGATGGGCGGGCTGCTGGCGCATGCCGACGACGACACCGCGATCCTCGTCGTCTCCGACCACGGCGGCAAGCGCATGGACGGCGGTATCCGCGTCAACGAGTGGCTTCGCGGCGAGGGCCTCCTGACGACGCTCCGAGAGCCCGACCGGGTCATGCCGCTGCGCGAGGCCGGCATCGACTGGTCGAAGACGGTCGCCTGGGGCGAGGGCGGGTACTACTCGCGCATCTTCCTCAACGTCGCCGGGCGCGAGCCCGAGGGGATCGTCCCGCCGGAGGACTACGAGAGCGTTCGCGACGACCTGGCGGCTCGGCTCGCCGCCATCCCTGACGAGAACGGCGACCCGCTCGACACCCGCGTCCATATCCCGGAGAAGACCTACCCGCAGGTCAACGGCGTCGCGCCCGACCTCATCGTCCACTTCGGAGACCTGCTCTGGCGCTCGGTAGGCACGGTCGGCGGCGACGAGGGCGTGCACACGTTCGAGAACGACACCGGCCCTGACGACGCCAACCACGCCCAGGAAGGCCTCTTCGTGCTGAAGGCGCCCGGCGTCCCACCCGGCCCGCACGACGGCGCGCACCTCCTCGACATCGCACCGACCGTGCTCGACCTCCTCGGGCTCGACACGCCCGAGTCCATGCGCGGCAGGAGCCTCCTGGGCTAGGAGTCGGTCGGGCGGGGACCGAGGCGCCGTGCCTGCAGACCGAGCGCGGCGATCACGAAGAACAGGATCGTCGCCTGGACGAAGGCGAACGCGTCGAACACGAACATGGCGATGCCGAACGCGCCGATCGCCGCAGCGCAGGCGGCGGCGAGGTCGCTGCGCGGCCCGCGGACTCTGCGGGCGAACCTCCCCACCGTCAGGAGGCTCCCCCAGACAAACCAGATCGTCGCGACGAGGCCGATGACGCCGAGCGAGACGAGCGTGCTCAGCCACTCGTCGTCGAAGTAGATGATCGCCCCCTCGGCACCCTCCGCGGTCTGGGCCGCCCCGGCCTCGCGGGTGGTCACCTGGGAGCCGATCCCCTTGCCCACCAGCGGCGACTCGGCCCAGACACGGAGCCCCGGCTCGACATCGGCGAGCCGGCCCGAGCCCTGCTCGCCCGAGCGTGCGTACGCGTCGCTGGTGATCCCGCCCTGCTGGTCGAACGCCTTGTAGATCCCGCCGAGCGCGCCCGGCACGGCGAAATGGATCGCGACCGGGAGGATGAGCAGGAGCGGCCAGAAGCGGACCACCTGGCGACCGCGCACCCAGAGCGCGACGAGCCCGAGGGCCAGAGCCATGATCACCGTCGTGCGCGAGATCGTCGCGGCGGCCCCCATCGCGCAGATCGCCGCCGCGACGACCCAGAGCCGCGACCGCAGCTGCGTGCTTGCACGTCCGACGAGGTACAGGGCGAGTGGAAACGCCATGAAGAGCGCCGCGGAGAGCGCGATCGGGTGTTGCGCCGACGCGTAGACGCGCACGTTGCCGCCGCGGGCCTCGAAGCCCGTGCGGGACTCGCGGATGAGCGCCGGGATCCACTCGGCGAGGTGGTCGAAGACGTTGTAGCCCGAACGGGACTCGTAGATGGCCGTGAACGCGACAACGGTCGCGCCGAGCACGAGCGCGCGCACGACAGTGTCCATCGCCGCCTGCGACTTGATCGTCGACGCGATGAGGACGAAGGCGGCAGGGAAGCCGAGGAAGTAGGAGAGCGACTTGAGCGCGCCGCCGCCCTCGACTGCGTTCGCAAGCTCCCGGTAGTTGAGGATCGCCGCGACGATCACCGTGCCGACGAGGATGGTCAAGGGGATCCCGAAGCCGAGGAACTCGAGCTTCAAGCGTCCCGTGATCGCCCCGACGATCAGCGCGAGCAAGAGCGCGGCGAGAACGACCCGGTACGGCTCGAGGTTGAACGGGAGACTGATCGGCAGGCGGTAGCCCCTGGCCGGGATCAGCCACATGACAAGCACGAAGGCGGCCAGGGCGTTCGGCCATGTGACCGTGGGCGTGGCCAGCTCGCGCATGGCCAGGAGCCCGGCCGCGATGAAGACCGCGGCGCCGGCGAGCGTCTCACGCGGTCCCAGCAGCGTGCCGAGCGCCAGGCAGGCGGCGCCGAACGCGGCCACCCCGATCGCCGTCGAGCGGCGAGCGACGGGCGCTTCAACGTAGGCCATGGCCCGTCCTACGCGGTCTTCTTGACCTCGACCGGCTCGACGGTCTCGACGTCGGAGCGACCGGGCCGTGCGGGGACGAGCCTGTCGAGAAGGATGGCCAGCACGCAGAACGCGGCGAAGACGACCAGGAAGACGAGGACGGGCAGGGTCGTCGAGGGCCCGGCCGAGGCGACGGCGCCCGTCGGCACGGTCAGCTGCTGGACGACGATCCTGTCCTCCGGAAGGATCTTGGGCTTGGCTGCATCCTGCTGTGCCTGCAGCCAGTCGATGAAGGCCTTCGCCGTCTTGTCGGCGAGCGCGACGGCCTCGTCGCTGGAACCGGCCGTCGAGATGAGTTTGATCACCGGGATCTCGGAGAGCTCCACCCGGTTCGCGGTGACGACGGAGGTGATCCCGAACGCGCTCACGGTGCCCGGGAGCTCTCCGTACTGCTGGCGCCGGTAGTCGGCGACCGAGTCGGACTCGATGATGAAGGGGTAGAGGTTGGCTGTGCGGACGAGCGTGTTCAGGTCGGGCGCGGACACGAAGGGGATCGACTGGACGGACGCCCCGTCGGCGCTCGGCTCGTCGGTCGAGCCGCCGCTGCCGGAGCCGCCCGCGCCCCCTTGGTCGCTCCCGGTCGGCTGGTCGACGAAGGTCGTCTTCTGGCTGCGGATGTACGGGTTCTCCGCGCTCGAGACGAGGATGCGCGACTCCGACGTGTAGGTGACGGACTCCTTCTCATCGAGGCTGGGTGGGAAGAGGCTGATCGAGTAGCGCGCCGAGAGCGCGGCCAGGAGGGCGACCACGACGCCGATGACGAGCACCCACCAGAAGCGGCGAAGAGACTCCGCGTAGACGCCGACGTTCGTGCTGGCCGCGGCGACGGCGCGCCGCGCCCGGTCGTCGGAGGCCACGAGCGGGGCCTGCCGGCGAGGATCGGTCGGCTGACCGCACGACGCGCAGAAGCGATCGTCGTCGCGCGTTGCTTGGCCGCAGTTTGGACAGGTTCTCACTGACACCGAATGGGAAGCCTCCCCCGCGACAACCGTCCTGCCGCATTCCCATGGAGTGCATTTGAGTAGGGTGGCTCCTAACTTGTAGCGGTTGCCATCGCGGGTGTCCAGTCCAGTCCTGACCGTCATCGGGCTTGATTCGGCGACGTTCGACGTCGTCGACCCGATGCTGGCCGCCGGGGAGCTCCCCAACCTCGGGCGCCTGTGCGACTCCGGGGCCCGTGGCGTCCTGCGCTCCACGACGCACCCGCTCACCCCCCATGCGTGGGCGACGATCGTGACGGGCGTCAACGCCGGCCGGCACGGGATCTGGGATTTCACCGAGCGAGACGAGACCGGCTACCAGCTCCGTCTGGTCAACGGGAGCTTCAGGCGCGCCCCCGCGGTCTGGGATCGGCTCCGGCGCTCGGGTCGGCGGTCCGGGATCGTCAACGTCCCCTTCACCTGGCCGGCGCCCGAGGTGAACGGGTTCGCGGTGGCCGGCTTCGACGCGGCCGCGCGCGAGCAGGGGCTGACCCATCCGGAGTCGCTGCGCAACGAGCTGCGCCAGCGCTACGGCTCACTCGAGCTCGACAACAAGTTCCCGCTCACGGACGGCAAGCTCGACCTCGACCTCGTCCGGCGCGCCGCGACGCAGAAGGTCGAGATCGTCGGCTGGCTCGCGGAGCGCTTCGATCCGGAGCTGCTCTTCGTGGTCTTCATGGCCGCCGACCACATCCACCATCTCTGCTGGACGGAGTGGGAGGCCGACGGCCTCGCGAGCCCCGTCGCCGAGGTCTACCGCATCCTCGACGAGGCGGTCGGAGCGCTCGTCGAGCTGGCGGCCGGCGGCAACGTCCTCGTCCTCTCGGACCACGGCGCCGGGCCGCTGCACGGCGTGGTCAACCTGAACGCCTGGCTCGCCTCTGAGGGCTTCCTGACGTACGACACCGGCGGCGGGGTCGCCCGCCGCAAGCTGCTCGGGGAAGCGCTGGAGCTCCGTCGGTACCTGCCCAAGCGGCTGCGCTACCTCGCCAAGCAGCGGCTGCCGGGGCTCCGCGAGCGGGCGCTCGAGCGCGCCGACTACACGGTTCTGGACTGGAGCCGGACCAAGGCGTTCTCCTACGGCACGTTCGGGAACATCGCTCTGAACGTCCGCGGGCGTGAGGAGCACGGGATCGTCGAGCCGGGCGAGGAGTACGAGCAGGTGCGCGACGCGGTCGCGGCCCGGCTCCTCGAGCTGCAGGGCCCGAACGGCGAGCAGATCGTGGCGCAGGTGCACCGGCGCGAGGATCTCTTCCACGGCCCCGAGCTCGCCAAGGTCCCGGACCTCCTCGTCGAGTTCGACCACTACGCCTGGCTCGGCAAGGGGAACCTGAAGACGAGATCGGACTCGCTCTGGGACGAGATCGAGATCGAGGGCGGCGGCGACCACTCCTACGTCGGGAGCCACCGCCACGAAGGGATCGTCGTGCTCTCCGGGCCGGCGGTCGCCGAAGGCGCACCCGTGGGGGGCCAGCTCGTCGACGTCGCCCCGACGCTGCTCTATCTCATGGGCGAGCCGATCCCGTCCGACCTCGAGGGGCGCGTGCTCGTGGAGGCCTTGAGCCCGGCGCTCCTCGACGCCAGCCCGCCCGAGTACGACGACACCGCGCCGGCCGAATTCGAGCCCGAGCGCGCAGAGCTCGAGGCGGAGGGCGCCGCTGAGGTCGAACGGCGCCTGCGCGGGCTCGGCTACCTCGAGTAGCGGCGCCGCACCCAATTTCAGGAAATCCTTACAGCGCCGCTTTCCCCCTGCAAGGAAGGCCCGTGCGGGCGGCAACGGCGGCGGCGAGAGGTCGTCCGGGGCTCGGGCCGTCCGGGACTCCTTGCTAGCCTCGTGCGCCATGGCTAGGAGCCAGGGACGCCTCCTCAGCGCACTTGTCGCATGCGCCGCCGCCGTCGGCCTCGCCCTTCTCTTCCCCGTGCAGGGGCAGAGCGCGACGGCGATCGACGGCGACGCAGTCGACGCCAGCACCGTCACGCAGAGCGCCGCCGCCTTCCGCGCGGTGCGTCGCGTCAACCACCCCTGGGTCTGCCGGCGGCACGTCAACGTCGACCTCGTCAAGGTCACCATGCGCACCGCCAGGGCCCACGCGATCTACCTGCGCCCTGGCTGCTCGGGGCGCATCGGCCGCATCCAGGTCGACACATGGACGCAGGACGGCATCACGGTCAACCGGGGCACCAGACGCCTGCCGGCCCACGACCTCGTCGTCGGCGGCGGCTACATCCGCTGCCACGACCACGTCGGCGGCCACCAGGACGGCATCCAGGTCATGGACGGGCGTCGCCTCACGTTTCGCCACCTCAGGATCCACTGCGGCAATGCCCACGAGCGTGGCACGAACTCCCAGTTCTACGTCAGCGGCGACCGCCCCTACGTGCCTCGGAACGTCGTGTGCATCGGGTGCCTCCTCGGGACCGGCGCGGCGTCCCCGCTGTTCATCGACCTCTCGATCGACTCCGGCGCGCGGCGGACACGCGTCTGCCGCGGCGACTTCGGCTACGCCGTCAGGATCGAGCGGAGGGTCGCCGTCCGGCCGGTCCACGCGGGGCTGAGAATCCTCCCCCGCAGCAACCGGCTCTGCTGAGCGGCCGCCCGGCGGCGCGACGCCGGTAGCCTTTTCGCATGCTCCGGCGTCGCGGCCCGCCAGCGGCTCTCGTCCTCGCGCTCGTCCTGGGGCTTTCGGCCGGCTGCTCGTCGGGTGACCGCGAGGCCGACCAGACCCGCTCGGACACGAGCGGGACGGGAGACACGAGCGGGACGGGAGACACGAGCGGGACGGGAAAGACCGACACGACCCAGCGGACGGGGAGCATCCGACTCGTCGACCAGTCATGGGTGTGCCACGGGAGCGTCGACCTCGACCTGGTCAAGGTCGAGATCAAGACGATCGAGCGCGACGCCGTCTACCTGCGCCAGGGCTGCACGGGACGCATCGGGCGGATCGAGGTCGACACCTGGAAAGGCGACGGGGTCAAGGTGAACGTGCCCGCGCCGGTCGCGCACGACCTGGTGGTGGAAGGCGGCTACATCCGCTGCCACGCGCAGGGATCGGGCGGCCACCAGGACGGGATCCAGGTGATGGGCGGCGAGCGGATCACCTTCAAGGATCTCCAGATCCGGTGCAGCTCCGACCCCAACGCCCAGTTCTACGTGAGCGCGCTCGCGCCGGGCATGCCCACCGACGTCGTCTGCGACGGCTGCTTCCTCGGAGGCGGAGCCGCCCAGACGCTCTTCGTCGACAAGTCCGTGCGCTCCGGGGCCCGCAACACGCTCATCTGCCCCGGCCGCTTCCGGGCGCTCCGGATCGACGAGAGCCTCGCCCAGGAGCCCGTGCTCGAGGGGAACCAGGAGCTCCCCGAGAGCGACAAGCGCTGCTCGTCCTAACAACCTCCTTACAGGTCGTCCCCCGTTCCGGGTACGCGCTCTGGGGGGTTCTCGCCGTTTCCAGGTTGAACCCCCCTTCGGGGTGCCCCCTCCCGAGGGATCGACCGGTCATAGGAGAGGTGCGCGCCGCCGATCTGCGCGTGTATGAGCCGCACTCTCCTTGCATACCCGTACCCACGTTTCGGGCGAGCCGCCGCGCTCGCCGCCCTCGCGGCCGGGCTCGCGCTCGTCGCCGCAGGCCCTGCGTCGGCGCATCACGTCGCCGGCCGGCCGCACATGCCACAACACCTCCGGGTCGTCACCTCCACCTCGACGACAGTCACACTCGCGTGGAACCGGACCGCCCACAGGTTCCACCTGTCCAAGAACGGGAATCGGGTCGGGACGACGACCCGAATCCGCCACACCTTCCGGAACCTCGACTGCAATCACAGCTACAGGTTCGGCGTCCGCGCCGTCGGCAAGCACGGCTCGTCGAACGTCGCCGCGCGCCGGGTCCGGACCAGGGCCTGCGGGCCAGACGCCGTCTCTCCGGTCTCCACCGCCCGCCCTGACATCAGCGGCAACGCCCGCGAAGGCGATCTGCTCGTCACGAGCGACGGCGAGTGGAGCGGCCCCGGCCCGATGACCTACACGCACCGCTGGCTGCGGTGCAGCTCCCTGGGCCAGGACTGCCAGCCGATCGACGGCGCGTTCGGGACCGCCTACCTCGCCTCCGCCCTGGACATCGGGATGAAGCTCCGCTCCCAGGTCGAGGCCGCCAACGCTAACGGCGCGACGATCACCACCTCGTACGCCGTCGGCCCCGTGGTCGCCGCGGGTGACACCCCGCCCCCGCCGCCGCCTCCGGACGACCCGCCGCCGCCGGACGATCCTCCTCCTCCCCCGCCGCCTCCCCCGGGCACCGAGCCCACGCCGCGGACGGTGATCACGGTGACGAACGACCGCTGGGACTGCAACAAGCCGCTCAGCGAGTACGGCCCGCTGCCGCTCCTGGTCGAGCAGACGTGGAACAACAACCTGGCCGCCAGCTCGGTCGGCGACGGCGTCTGGCTCGAGCCGGGCTGCGTCGGAGACGGGAACCCGCTCACGATCGACCTGATCCTCCACGTGAACGGGAACGGCACCACCATCGGCCCGTCCGACGACGCCATGACCGTCAAGCAGGGCGCCCGCGACATCGACATCACGGGCTACATCAACTGCGGACAGAAGCAGAACGGGGCCCACCAGGACGGCGTCCAGATCAACGGCGGGACCCGCATCCGGTTCTACGACTTCCGCTCAGGTGATGCGGTCAACCGCAAGTACACGTGCTGGGGCGCCGGCGGAGGCTTCTATCCCTCCTCGACCAACGGCCTCCCGACGGACGTCGTCTGCGTCCGCTGCGTGTTCGTGAACGCGAACCAGGGCCTGCGCGTGGACAACTCCGTGCGCTCGGGCGCCCGCGACTCGATCTTCATCGCGAACCTGCCCCTGCGCGTGAACATGAACGGCGACGCGGTCGACCCGATCAACGTGAACAACCAGGGCATCGTGATCCCGCGCCCCTAGGCGCGGCCTCGAAGACACCAACCTGAGCCCGGGCGGCCGAGTGGTCGCCCGGGCTCAGACACCGGCCGGCGGCGCCGGCTAGGCGTCGGCCTTCGAGGGCTCTCTCAGGCTCTTGCGGCGGACCTTGCCGGTCGCGGTCGTCGGAAGCGCGTCGAGGAACTCGACGTCCCGCGGCACCATGAAGTTCTCCAGGCGCGTGCGGCAGGCGGCGATGACGTCCTGCCCGGTCAGCGCCGCGCCCTCGTCGAGGACGACGAAGGCGCGGATCGCCTCGCCGAGGATCTCGTCGGGGACGCCCACTACCGCCGCCTCCTTGACGCCCTCGATGTCGAAGATGGCGTTCTCCACCTCGATGGGGCTGACCTTCTCGCCGCGCGTCTTGATGATGTCGTCGCTGCGCCCGACGAAGTACAGGAAGCCGTCCTCGTCCACGGTGAAGTGGTCCTGGGCGCAGAGCATGCGCTCGCCCGGGAGCGGGCCGTCGACGATCATCTCCGCCGTCTGCTCGGGCTTTCGCCAGTAGCCGGACATGACGTGCGGGCCACGGACGTAGAGCACGCCCGTCTCCCCGGGCGCCACCGGCGTGCCGTCCTCGCGGAGGATCATCGTCTCCGTCCCCGGGATCGCCTTGCCGACGGAGGTCGGCTTCTCGGCGAGCAGCTCGGGCTCGAGGTAGCTCACGCGCTTGCACTCCGTAAGCCCGTACATGGCGAATACGAGCGCGTTCGGGAAGATCCGCGCGAGCTCGCCGTGAAAGGTGGCCGGGAGCGCGGCTGCGGTGTTGGTCACGCGCCGGACGCTGGGCAGCTCGAACTCCATCCCCCGCCGCATCGAGAGCAGCGTCGCGTAGACGGTCGGCACGCCGGGGAAGACCGTTGCCTCTTCCTCCTGCACCCGCTTGACGATCTGCGCGGGAAAGGCGAAGGAGCGCTCGAGGACGAGAGTCCCGCCCTTGAGGACGTTCATGAGGAGCTGGTAGAGGCCGTAGTCGAAGGCGAGAGGAAGCAGGCCGAGGATGCGCTCGTCTGGGCCCAGCCGCAGGTACTGCGAGATGCTCCCGGCGGCGAAGACCATGCTCTGGTGGGTCATCATCACGCCCTTCGGGAAGCCCGTGCTCCCGGACGTGTAGATGAGGGCGGCGAGGTCGAGCGGAATCGTGCCGGCCGGCCGCGGCTCGGGCTCCGAGCCGGCGACGAGATCGCCGAAGGAGAGCGCGCCCTCGACGCCCTCGGGCGCCGAGTCGGCGACGACCGCCTTCACGCTCGGCGCCGAGGCCGCCGCCGCGAGCGCGACCCGCGTCAGGCTTCCTTCGGTCAGCAGCACTGCCGCCTCGCAGTCGTCGAGGACGTAGAGGAGCTTGTCCTCCTTCGTCTGCGGGTTGACGACCACGAAGACGCCGCCCGCGAGGAGGGTCGCGTAGAGCGCGGTCGCGCAGCCGGCGGAGTTGTCCATGTAGATCGCCACGCGGTCGCCTCGCCCCACGCCGAGCTCCTGCAGCCCGCGCGCCAGGCGGAGCGAGCGGTCGAGCAGCTCTGCGTAGGAGACGCGCTCCGCGCCTGCGACGACCGCCTCTCGCTCGGCCACACGCTCCGCCGAGGCGAGCAGCGTCTCGTGCAACAGGCGGACGTTCATGCTGCAGCGGGCGCGGGTGCCTGCGGGACGCGCACGTCGCTTCCCACGACAACGCGGTCCGGGACGAGCGGCTCGGCCAGGCGCGGGCTCTCGACGAAGCGGTCGTGGAGGAGCATGACGGAGAGGACACCGACGAGCGCCATCTCGTCGGTCTCGCTGACCGCGTCTCGCGGTGCGCCGGCCTCGCACTTGGCGACCAGGCGGGCCACGAGCTCCGGCGAGAAGAGCCCCGTGTCCGCCAGGCGCCGCTCGTCGAGCAGCTCGCGTACGTACTCGGGGGCATCCGGGCCGACGAACGCCCCGACGATGGGCGCGCGGTACGGCCGCTTCTTGCGCACGGCGATCTCGGCCGGGAGCCGGTGTTCGACCGCCTTGCGCAGGAGGTACTTCTCGGTCAGCCCGCGCAGGCGGAGCTGGTCGGGCAGGGCCGCCGCGAACTCCGCGACGCGGTAGTCGAGGAACGGGAAGCGGCCCTCGATGGAATGGCCCATGAGCATCCGGTCGCCCTGCGAGTGCAGGAGGTAACCCTCCAGGAAGGTGGTGATCTCGAGGTACTGGGCGCGCCCGAGCGGCGTCATCTCCGTGAACCAGGAGGGCAGCCGGGCCTCGAGCCGCTCGGCCGGATCACCGCGCTCGGCCGCCCGCGCGACCACGTCTCCCTGCAGGAGCGTGAGCAGCCGCGACGTGTTGGCGAAGCGGATCCGGTGACTGTAGAGCGGGTCGTCCGTGTCGGTGAGGCCCTTGCGGTAGAAGCCGACGAGGAACGCGCCCGAGCGCTTGAGATCCTTGCCGATGAAGGCGTTCAGGCGGGTGAGCAGCAGCGGGCGCAGCTGCGAGTCCGGCTCGCGCGCCCAGAAGTGGCGGACCGCGTTCTCGCGGAAGAGGTCGTAGCCGCCGAAGAGCTCGTCCGCGCCCTCGCCGGTGGTGACAACCTTGAGCCCGGCGTCCTGCACGGCGCCGGAGAGGCGCAGGAGCGGGGAGGGTGCGGTGCGCAGCGTCGGCTTCTCGGCCATCTCGACCGTGTGCGGGAGGAGCTCGGCGATGTCGCGGGCGCCGATGGTGACGCGGGTGAGGTCGAGCCCGCGCGCGCCGGTGAGGCGGTCCTGGAAGGCGCTCTCGTCGAAGCGGGGATCCTCGAAGCCGATGCCGAAGCTGTAGAGCGTCTCGTCCATCTGCTCGAGCGCGTGCGCGACGATCGCGGAGGAGTCGAGCCCGCCGCTCAGGTAGGCGGCCACGGGCACGTCGGCGCGCAGGCGCAGGCGCGTCGCGTCGCCGAGCAGAGCGTCGAGCTCCTCGGCAAGCGCCGAGCGCTCGGCCGGCGAGACGTCGCCGGCGTCCGAAAAGCGGAGGTCCCACCAGCGCCGCTCCTCGCGGATCCCGTCCGGGCCGGCCCGGAGGTAGTGCGCCGGGGCCAGCTCGCGGATGCCGGGGAACGAGGATGCATCCGGCGAGATGCACCAGGTCGTGAAGCTCTCGACGAGGCCTGCGGAGTCGAGCTCGCGCCGGGCCGAGGGGTGGCGGAGGATCGCCTTCATCTCGGAGGCGAAGACGAGGTCGCCGCCGAGCTCGGCCACGAAGAGCGGCCGGACGCCAAAGCGGTCGCGTGCGAGGAAGAGCTCCTGCTCGCGCCGGTCCCACACGGCGAACGCGAAGTCGCCGTTCAGCCGGTCGAGGCAGGCGGGGCCCCACTCCGCGTAGGCCTGCGCGATCACCTCGGTGTCGCTCGAGGTCGCGAACCGGCGGCCGAGACCCTCGAGCTCGGCCAGCAGCTCGACGTAGTTGTAGATCTCGCCGTTCTGCATCACCCAGTAACGGCCGTCCTCGCTCGAGAGCGGCTGGTCGCCGCCGGCGAGGTCGACGATGGCGAGGCGGTTGTTCGTCATCCCGAAGCGCCCGTCTCGGTACAGGCCTGTGCCGTCGGGCCCGCGGTGGCGGAGCTCCCCGGCCATGGTCAGCAGGAGCTCCTGGGGCGCGTCGGAGCCCGGGCGCGCGTAGATCCCGGCGATGCCGCACATGTCCTTGACGATACGGGCGACCCGGACAGGCGGCAAGGGCAGGAAGTCCTGATCGAAAGCTCCAAGGGCCGCTGGTATGCTCAGACGGTCGCTCCGTGAGGTTCCGGGCGACTTCTCTTTGCCCCGTCATGCCCAGCCCCGACGTCATCGAGCAGGAAGTCCGTCAGTTCCTCAAGGACAACTTCCCGCTGAGCGCGGACGGCGTCGTCCTGGACAAGGACGACTCGCTGATCGAGGTGGGAGTGATCGACTCGACCGGCGTGCTCGAGCTGATCGGCTTCATCGAGGAGCGCTACGAGCTCGAGATCGCCGACGAGGAAGTCCTCCCGGAGAACCTCGACTCGATCGCGAACATCACCCGCTTCGTCGGCGAGAAGCGTGCCGGCTGAGCTGACCGTCGAGGCGCTGCGGCTCGACGCCGGGCGGACGGTCGACGAGATCGCGGGACGCCTGCGCGAGGTCGTCTACAAGGACCTGCGCCGGCGGGGCGCGGTCGTCGGGCTCTCGGGCGGAGTCGACTCGAGCCTCGTCGCCCACCTCTGCGCGCGGGCGTTCGGCCCGGAGCGCGTCCTCGGCGTCCTCATGCCGGAGGGCGAGTCCGCCTCCGACACGCTCGACCTCTCGCGCGTGTCCGCCGACGCGGCCGGCGTCGAGACCGTCCTCGAGGACATCACCGAGCTCCTCGAGGCCGCCGGCTGCTACGAGCGCCGCGACGCCGCCATCCGCACCGTGCTGCCGGAGTACGGCGAGGGCTGGAAGGCGAAGATCGTCCTCCCCAGCCTCCTCGGCGGCTCGCGCTACAGCCTCTTCACCGTCGTCGCCGAGTCGCCCGAGGGCGAGCGCCGCGAGGCGCGGCTGACCGCCACGGCCTACCGCGAGGTCGTCGCCGCCACCAACTTCAAGCAGCGGGTGCGCAAGATGCTCGAGTACTACCACGCCGACCGCCTCGACTACGCGGTCGTGGGGACGCCGAACCGCCTCGAGTACGACCAGGGGTTCTTCGTCAAGAACGGCGACGGCTCGGCCGACGTCAAGCCGATCGCCCACCTCTACAAGACGCAGGTCTACCAGCTTGCCGAGGAGGTCGGCGTGCCGCCCGAGATTCGCGAACGCCCCCCGACGACGGACACCTACGCGCTCGAGCAGAGCCAGGAAGAGTTCTACTTCTCGGTCCCGTTCGACAAGCTCGACCTGTGCCTTTACGCACGGAACGAGGGCCTCCCGGCCGCCTCCGCGGCAGCCGCCACCGGCCTCGACGTCGAGGTCGCCGAGCGGGTCTACGAGGACATCGAACGCAAGCGGCGGGCCGCCGAGTACTTGCACGCGCCGCCCCTCCTCGTCGGCGAGCTCGACGGGTTCTCCTAGGAGAGAGTCGGGCCCGCCCCTAGCCGTTCGAGGGGGCGCCGGGAATCACTCTCCGAAGTCCCCAGCTGTGGACTTCCTCAAGTGCAGGGAGTTTCCACAGGTTTCTCCCCGGGACTTTGCACACGACCAAAGATGAGGTATGGTCTAGCTCTTCGTGTACTCCGATCGAAAGGCGGCCCTTTCGATGAGTCCCTCTGAGCATCGCACAGCGGTTCTGCTGGACCAGCATCCCCTTTGGATGGAGGCGGTCGAGCAGGTTCTGTCCCGAATCGGGGTCGAGGTCAAGGGGAAGGCGACCTCACCCGACCATGCCCTCGCGCTGATCGAGGAGCATCGGCCCAGCCTGCTTGTCACAGGAATCGAGATGAGCACGGGCGAGATGGACGGCATCGAGGCTCTTGCGCTCGCGAAGCAGCGGGCCCCCGAGCTCAAGGTGATCGTCCTCTCGGCGTACGGCGACCCTCAGTACGTCGACGGGGCTCTCGCCGCCGGCGCCGAGGCGTACGTCCTGAAGACGGCCCATGCCGACGACCTCGCCTCGGCGATCCGGCAGGCGTTCGACCACTCCGTCTACCTCGCCCGCGGGCACAACGGCAAGCGCCAGCACGCCCGCGAGTCCATCGAGGAGGCATGGGGCCTCACCCGGCGCGAGCTCGAGATCCTGACGCTCGTCGCCGAGGGGCATTCGAACGCGCAGCTCGCCCGCATGCTCTGGGTGACGGAGCAGACCGTCAAGTTCCACCTGTCGAATATCTACCGGAAGCTCAACGTCTCGAATCGAACCGAGGCAAGCCGGTGGGCGCAGGTGCACGGGCTGCTTCCGCTGCAGACGACGGCGAGCACCGCGGCCTGATCTCCGCTACGGCAGAAATGATCCCGGAAACGGAGCGCGGCCACCCCCCGACCAATCGGGGGCGGCCGCGCGCGCCCTGAGGGAGCGCCTCGAAAATCTCCCCGTTCTGGGCACGCGCGTCTATCCCTCGGAAGGGGTAAGCGGGCCATCCCGCTTGGTCTCCGGGAGTGCCCGCTCGCCCCAGTGCGAGGACCGTACAGAGGGAAGGCTCACGACGTCCTCGCAGATGAGCGCCGGCTGCGGCCAACCGGCGCCCGTTTGTGGGGCGAGACTACTCCACGTGCCGGTCAGCGGCTACTAGCCGTTCGGTGAGACTCCCACAGGGGTGTCCCGCTGGAAGATCCTAGAAGACCGGGGTCTCGCGCCAGGTGCCCCAGACCTCGCGGAGCGCGTCGCACATCTCGCCCATGGTCCCATACACGCGCGAGGCGTCGACAATCGCCGGCATCAGGTTCCGGTTCTCGACGGACGCGTCGTCCTTGAGCCGCGCGAGCGCCGCCTCGACCGCGGCCGCGTCCCGGCGGGCGCGCAGCGCCTGCACCCGTTCGACCTGCTTGTCCTCGAGCGCCTGCTCGATCTTGAGGATCTCGATCGGCTGCTCGTCGGGCTCCTGGAAGCGGTTGACGCCGACGATTACGCGCTGCCCCGCCTCCAGCTCGCTCTGGAACCGGAAGGAGGCCTCGGCGATCTCACGCTGGAAGAAGTTCTCCTTGATGGCAGGGACGACGCCGCCGAGCTGCCGGATCCGCTCGAAGTAGTCGTAGGCCTCAGCCTCGAGGCGGTTCGTCAGGTCCTCGACGAAGTAGGAGCCGCCCAGCGGGTCGATGGTGGACGCGACGCCCGTCTCGTGCGCGAGCACCTGCTGCGTCCGGAGCGCGATCTTCACCGCGTGCTCGGTTGGGAGCGCCAGCGCCTCGTCGAAGGAGTTCGTGTGCAGCGACTGGCAGCCGCCGAGAACCGCCGCGAGGGCCTCGACCGCCGTGCGCACGATGTTGAGCTCCGGCTGCTGGGCCGTCAGGGAGACGCCGGCGGTCTGGGCGTGGAACCGCATCAGCCAGGAGCGGGGGCTCTTCGCGCCGTAGCGCTCGCGGAGCTCGCGCGCCCAGATCCGTCGGGCGGCCCGGTACTTGGCGATCTCCTCGAAGAAGTCGATGTGCGCGTTGAAGAAGAACGAGAGGCGGGGGGCGAAGTCGTCGACGGAGAGCCCGCGCGCGATGGCCGCCTCGACGTACGCGAACCCGTCGGCGAGCGTGAAGGCGAGCTCCTGCGCTGCGGTCGAACCGGCCTCCCGGATGTGGTAGCCGGAGATCGACACGGGGTGCCAGAGCGGGACCTCGCGCGCGCAGAACTCGATCATGTCGATGCACAGCCGCATCGACGGCTCGGGCGGGAAGATCCACTCCTTCTGCGCGATGTACTCCTTGAGGATGTCCGTCTGGATCGTCCCTCGGAGCGCGTCCCGGCCGACCCCCTGCTTCTCGGCCACGCAGATGTAGAACGCGAGGAGCATGGCCGCGGGGGCGTTGATCGTCATCGACGTCGAAACCTCGTCGAGCGGGATGCCGGCGAAGAGCTGCTCCATGTCCTCGAGCGAGTCGATCGCGACGCCCTCGCGCCCGACCTCGCCGAGCGACTTTGGATGGTCCGAGTCGTAGCCCATGAGGGTCGGCATGTCGAAGGCCGTCGAGAGCCCGGTCTGCCCGTGCTCGAGGAGGTAGCGGAAGCGGACGTTCGTCTCGTCGGCGGTGCCGAAGCCGGCGAACTGCCGCATGGTCCAGAGCTGCCCGCGGTACATGGAGGCATAGACGCCGCGTGTGAAGGGATGGGCGCCCGGGTACCCGAGGTCGCGCTCGTAGTCGATCGCGACCCCGTCGGGCGTCGCAAGAGGCTCGACGGGCAGCCCCGAGATCGTCGTGAAGAGCGCCTCGCGCTCGGGCTTGGCCTCGTACAGCTCTCGACGCCACGCCTCGGTGGCGTCGAGACCCGGGCGGTCCTCGGTCGCGGCCATGTGCGGCGAATTCTACGCGGAGAGCGATCGCTCCTTCGGCAACCCTCTAGCTCCAGTCGAGACTCAGGCTGCTCCTCCCCCGGGTGAGGCGCCTCTCACCCGAATGGGTGCTTCGCGGTCTCTCATCCCCTTTTCATACCGAATTGCGCCCCCGAGCCTACGCCCCGCGCCGATGGCTTCGACCACGAACACGTTTTCGCGCGCCTGAGAGACGATGACCCCAACTCCCCCGATGCGGCCCACGGAGACCGGCTCGACAGATGTCGAGCCGGTCGTCGTCATGCGCGGCGCTTCTCCCGTCTGGGCCGCCGCCGCCGTCGCGGCAGCGGCGGCGGTGTTCCTCGCGGTCGTCGTCCTCGCAGGCATCGGCCGCCTGGACACGAGCACCCCGGCCTTCCTCGCGGACGAGCTCGGCCCCGAGAAGGCCGAGGCGCCCATGGAGCGCACCCCCGCCACCGGCGTCGGCGTTCGTATCCACGACCAGGGCTACACGGTCTCGCACTGGGGCGTGTCCGTCTCGGTCGTCGCCGAGGACGTCGGCGGCGCCGAGTGGCGGCGGCACGTCCACGGTGTCACGCGCGAGACCGACTTCGGCACGGAGACGATCGTCGTCAACGGGCGCGAGACGGAGGAGTTCTTGACGGTCGTCGAGCGGCAGGGCGAGCGAACCTGGCGCTGGAAGCTCGCGTCGCGGCTCCAGCCTCGTCTCGGCCGCGACGGCGCGGTCGCCTTCCTCGACCCAACGGAGCACCTCGTCACCAGCATCACCATCGATCCGGTGCGCATCCTCGACGCCGACGGCACTGACGTCACGCCCGACGGCCTGCGCTGGGGCCTCGAGGAGAACGACACGGGCTGGTGGCTGACGCTGAAGCTCGACGACACCGACCTCCCCCTCCCCTACGTCATCGACCCGGCGGTCAACTACCCGACGCCGCTCAACCTCCGCAACACCGCAAGCTCTCACGCGGGCGGCTGGACGATGGACAGCGGCTCGGGGACCGTGGACACCACGACAGACAACATCCCCGCGCAGAACGCCACCGGCTGGTACCGCTTCAATCCGGGCACCTCCCAGACGACCCAGCTGACGACGATCCCGACGACGTCAAGCGGAAGCGGCTTCTTCGTCGAGCCGGTCGGCGGCGCGACGGGCTTCCCCGCCGGCAACTGGAGCTTCACCGTCGTGACCGACATCCCCAACGCGACCCTCACGGCAGGGACCGCGGTCCTCACGGTCGGGCTGTGGAAGGGAACGCTCTCGGGCGGGACGTGGACGCCGACGCAGACGATCCTCACGCCGACGGACGACCCGGCGGCGCAGAATCTCCGCACGACAGTCGCGAACAAGACGACAACCGTCACGTTCTCGCTCCCTGCCTTCTCCATCGCTGCCGGGGAGACCCTCTTCGTGGACTTCTGGCGGCACCAGACGGGCGGCATCAACACGGCGACCGCGACGCGGCGCCAGCTCGACTTTTACGTGAACGACGGCAACGCATTCATCACGCACCCGGCCGCCGACGACACCGGTCCGACACACTCCCTCTCGGTCGCAGAGCTCACGAACCCGGGTGGTCAATACTTCAACGCGGGGACGGGAACCCTCTACTACAACACGGCCGCAGGCGGCACGTTCCGCGTCGACAACGCCGCCACCGATGCCGGCTCCGGCGTCGCCTCGGTCACCTTCCCGGGGCTCGCGGCGACGGGCTTCACGCACACGGCGATCACCGACACGACGAGCCCCTACCAGTCGAACACGTACACGTGGACGACGGCGAACACGACCTCACCGGGATCGCAGGCCGTCTCGGCGGTCGACAACGCGTTCAACTCCTCGAACCCCTCGCCTCAGCTGACGCTCACGCGCGACGTCACCGCTCCCAGCGGCCAGACGCTCGCCCTCGTGGGCGGGCCGTACTACACGAGCACGTCCGTGTCCCTGACGGCGGGGGACGGCTCCGACGCGGGCGCGGGCCTCGACACCTCCTCCCGCCTCTACGAGCGCGACTCCGCCACGCTCACGAACGGAAGCTGCGGCTCCTTCTCGGGGAGCTGGACGACGGTCTCCAACCCGGACACGACGGTCGCGAGCGGCAACTGCTACCGCTACCGCTTCTCGATCGCCGACAACGTCGGCAACCGCTCGGCCACCATCACCGCCTCCGTCGATGCCAAAGTCGACACCTCGGCGCCAGCGGCCCCCTCGCTCTCCCTGGCCGAGAATCCGGCCGACCCCGACCAGCACGTCTCCGGCACCACCCTCTACTACAAGCCGGGCGCAAACGGGGGCACCTTCCGCGTCACGGCCACGGCCGCCGATGCCCAGTCGGGGATCGCCTCGGCCGCCTTCCCCGCGATCGCCAATGTCACCGGCGGGGGCACGGACAGCTCGAGTCCCTACGAGATGGACTACACCTGGGGCGCCTCCACCGCCGCCACCGGCAACCAGAACGTCACGGCCCAAAACAACGCCGGCCTGACGAGCGCCAACGGGCCCTTCACACTCACACAGGACTCGACCGCTCCCAGCGGCCAGACGCTCGCCCTCGTGGGCGGGCCGTACTACACGAGCACGTCCGTGTCCCTGACGGCGGGGGACGGCTCCGACGCGGGCGCGGGCCTCGACACCTCCTCCCGCCTCTACGAGCGCGACTCCGCCACGCTCACGAACGGAAGCTGCGGCTCCTTCTCGGGGAGCTGGACGACGGTCTCCAACCCGGACACGACGGTCGCGAGCGGCAACTGCTACCGCTACCGCTTCTCGATCGCCGACAACGTCGGCAACCGCTCGGCCACCATCACCGCCTCCGTCGACGCCAAAGTCGACACCTCGGCGCCAGCGGCCCCCTCGCTCTCCCTGGCCGAGAATCCGGCCGACCCCGACCAGCACGTCTCCGGCACCACCCTCTACTACAAGCCGGGCGCAAACGGGGGCACCTTCCGCGTCACGGCCACGGCCGCCGATGCCCAGTCGGGGATCGCCTCGGCCGCCTTCCCCGCGATCGCCAATGTCACCGGCGGGGGCACGGACAGCTCGAGTCCCTACGAGATGGACTACACCTGGGGCGCCTCCACCGCCGCCACCGGCAACCAGAACGTCACGGCCCAAAACAACGCCGGCCTGACGAGCGCCAACGGGCCCTTCACACTCACACAGGACTCGACCGCTCCCAGCGGCCAGACGCTCGCCCTCGTGGGCGGGCCGTACTACACGAGCACGTCCGTGTCCGCTGACGGTCGGGGGACGGCTCCGACGCGGGCGCGGGCCTCGACACCTCCTCCCGCCTCGTACGAGCGCGACTCCGCCACGCTCACGAACGGAAGCTGCGGCTCCTTCTCGGGGAGCTGGACGACGGTCTCCAACCCGGACACGACGGTCGCGAGCGGCAACTGCTACCGCTACCGCTTCTCGATCGCCGACAACGTCGGCAACCGCTCGGCCACCATCACCGCCTCCGTCGATGCCAAAGTCGACACCTCGGCGCCAGCGGCCCCCTCGCTCTCCCTGGCCGAGAATCCGGCCGACCCCGACCAGCACGTCTCCGGCACCACCCTCTACTACAAGCCGGGCGCAAACGGGGGCACCTTCCGCGTCACGGCCACGGCCGCCGATGCCCAGTCGGGGATCGCCTCGGCCGCCTTCCCCGCGATCGCCAATGTCACCGGCGGGGGCACGGACAGCTCGAGCCCCTACGAGATGGACTACACCTGGGGCGCCTCCACCGCCGCCACCGGCAACCAGAACGTCACGGCCCAAAACAACGCCGGCCTGACGAGCGCCAACGGGCCCTTCACACTCACACAGGACTCGACCGCTCCCAGCGGCCAGACGCTCGCCCTCGTGGGCGGGCCGTACTACACGAGCACGTCCGTGTCCCTGACGGCGGGGGACGGCTCCGACGCGGGCGCGGGCCTCGACACCTCCTCCCGCCTCTACGAGCGCGACTCCGCCACGCTCACGAACGGAAGCTGCGGCTCCTTCTCGGGGAGCTGGACGACGGTCTCCAACCCGGACACGACGGTCGCGAGCGGCAACTGCTACCGCTACCGCTTCTCGATCGCCGACAACGTCGGCAACCGCTCGGCCACCATCACCGCCTCCGTCGATGCCAAAGTCGACACCTCGGCGCCTTCCTCCACCGTGACCTTCCCGGCCTCGGGCGCGACGTACAACACCGCCGGCTGGAACGCCGGCTGCGCGACGGCCGGTCTCTGCGGCACCTACTCCGACGGCGGCTCGGGAGTCTCCCAGGTACAGGTCTCTATCCGCCAGGGCACGGGCAACTACTGGAACGGATCGAGCTTCGCGAGCGCGAGCGAGGTCTGGAACACGGCCTCGATCGCCGCCGGCAACTGGTCGTACGCATTCGCGGCGGGCAGCTTCCCCGCCGACGGCAGCTACACCATCCGGGTGCGCGCGACCGACGCGGCCGGGAACGTCGAGACCCCGAACAGTCGCAGCTTCACGATCGACCGCGTCGCGCCGCAGACGACGATCGACACGAACCCGACGGACCCGAGCGCGTCCTCGAGCGCCTCCTTCACCTTCAGCTCCGACGAGGGCGGCTCGAGCTTCGAGTGCCGGATCGACGCCGGCTCCTGGAGCGCCTGCACGAGCCCGAAGAGCTACACGAGCCTCACCGACGGCAGCCACACCTTCGACGTGCGCGCCACCGACGTCGCCGGCAACCAGGATGCCTCGGCAGCCTCGTACACCTGGCTGGTGGACACGACGGCGCCCAGCAGCACCGTCACCTTCCCGGCCGCGAGCGGCGAGTACAACGCAGCCGGCTGGGCGACGGGCTGCGCCACGGCCGGCTTGTGCGGCACGTACTCGGACGGAACGGGCTCCGGCGTCACGCAGGTGCAGGTCTCCATCCGCCAGGGCGCGGGCAACTACTGGAACGGCTCCGGCTTCTCGAGCGGCAAGCGAGGTCTGGAACAACGGCGAGCCTCGCGGCCGGAACCTGGTCGTACGCGTTTGCGGCCGGAAGCTTCCCGGCGGACGGCAGCTACACCGTGCGGGTGCGCGCGGTCGATGCGGTCGCCAACACAGAGACCCCCTCGAGCCGGACGTTCACGTACGACACGACGAACCCGAGCGCGCTCTTCACCTTCCCCGCGTCGGGCGGCAACTACACGAACGCGACCTGGAACGCCGGCTGCGCGACGAACGGCTTCTGCGGCACGCATTCCGACTCCGGCTCGGGCGTCCAGGTAGTGCAGGTCTCGATCCAGCGGGTCTCGACCGGCCTCTACTGGAACGGCACGTCGTTCGCGTCCGGAAGCGAGGCTTACCAGGCCGCGACGCTCGTCGGCGGCAACTGGTCGCTGACCTTCCCGGCGTCGAGCTTCCCGGCCGACGATCAGTACACGGTCCACGTTCGCGCGCGAGACGACGCGCAGAACACCGAGACCGGCCCTTCGCGCACGTTCCGGATCGACAACACCGCCCCGAGTTCCACCGTCACCTTCCCCGCCTCCTCTGGCACCTACAACACGGCCGGCTGGAACGCCGGCTGCGCGACCAACGGCTTCTGCGGCACGCACTCCGACGCCGGCTCGGGCGTCTCGACGGTGCAGGTCTCCATCCGCCAGGGCGCCGGCAACTACTGGAACGGCTCCGGCTTCTCCAGCGCCAGCGAGGTCTGGAACACGGCCTCGCTCGCAGGCGGCAACTGGTCGCTGACCTTCCCCGCCGGCAGCTTCCCCGCCGACGGCAACTACACCGTGCGCGTGCGCGCCACCGACAACGCCGGCAACGTCGAGACCCCCTCGAGCCGAACGTTCACGATCGACCGCGCCGCACCGCAGACGACCATCGACTCGAACCCCACGAACCCGACCGGCTCGACCTCGGCGAGCTTCGACTTCTCCTCCAGCGAAGGAAGCTCCAGCTTCGAGTGCCGGATCGACGGCGGCACCTGGGGCGCCTGCACCAGCCCCAAGAGCTACACCGGACTCTCAGACGGCAGCCACACCTTCGACGTGCGCGCCACCGACCCGCCGGAAACACCGACGGCTCCCCCGCCTCCTACACCTGGCTCGTTGACACGACGGCGCCGTCTTCGACCGTCACCTTCCCGGCCTCCTCGGCCAGCTACACCGCCGCGGAGTGGGATAGCGGCTGTGCCGCGGCCGGGCTGTGCGGCACCTACGCCGACGGCTCTGGCTCGGGAGTTGCCGAGGTCGAGATCTCCATCCGCCAGCGGTTCCGGCAACTACTGGGACGGCTCCGGCTTCACGAGCGGGACCGAGGTCTGGAACGACGCCACGCTGGCCGCGGGCAACTGGTCGTATGGCTTTGCGGCCGCGAGCTTCCCTGCCGACGGCAGCTACACGGTGCGCGTCCGCGCCCGCGACGCCGTCGGCAACACCGAGACCGCTTCCAGCCGGACGTTCGAGGTCGACGTCACTGCGCCGAGCTCGACGACGGCCTTCCCGGCCTCGGCCGGGCAGTACAACGCCTCCGGCTGGGCCGCGGGCTGCGCCCCCGACGGCCTCTGCGGGACGTACTCCGACGCCACCTCCGGCGTCGCCGAGGTCGAGGTCTCCATCCGCCGCGGCTCCGGCAACTACTGGGACGGCTCCGGCTTCTCCAGCGGCACGGAAGTCTGGAACGACGCAACGCTCGCGGCCGGCAACTGGACGTACGCGTTCGCCTCCTCCAGCTTCCCCGCCGACGGCTCCTACACGGTGCGCGTCCGCGCGACCGACGACGCCGGCAACATCGAGACCCCCTCCAGCCGGACCTTCACCTACGACACGACGGCGCCGCAGACAACTATCGACTCGAGCCCGAGCCGACCCGACGAGCGCCACCTCGGCGAGCTTCGACTTCTCCTCCAGCGAGGGAAGCTCCACCTTCGAGTGCCGCCTCGACGGCGGCACCTGGGGCGCCTGCACCAGCCCCAAGAGCTACACGAGCCTCTCAGACGGCAGCCACACCTTCGACGTGCGCGCCACCGACCCGGCCGGAAACACGGACGGCAGCCCCGCGAGCTTCACCTGGCTGGTCGACACGACTGCGCCGTCTTCGACCGTCACCTTCCCCGCCTCGGCGGGGACCTACAACACGGCCGGCTGGAACGCCGGCTGCGCGACGAACGGCCTCTGCGGCACCTACGCCGACGGCTCCGGCTCCGGCGTCGCCGAGGTCGAGGTCTCCATCCGCCAGGGCTCCGGCAACTACTGGAACGGCTCCGGCTTCTCCAGCGGCACCGAGGCCTGGAACGACGCAACGCTCGCCGCCGGCAACTGGTCGTACTCCTTCCCCGCCGGCAGCTTCCCCGCCGACGGCAACTACACCGTGCGCGTGCGCGCGGTCGACGCGGTTGCCAACACGCAGACCCCCTCGAGCCGGACGTTCACGATCGACCGAGCTGCGCCTCAGACGACCATCGACTCCACGCCGGCCGATCCGACGAGCGCCACCTCGGCCGCGTTCGACTTCTCAGCAGACGAGGGCGGCTCGAGCTTCGAGTGCCGCCTCGACGGCGGCGCCTGGGGCGCCTGCACCAGCCCCAAGAGCTACGCCGGCCTGGCCGACGGCAGCCACACCTTCCAGGTGCGCGCCACCGATGTCGCCGGCAACACGGACGGCAGCCCCGCGAGCTTCACCTGGCTCGTCGACACGACGGCGCCGTCCTCGACCGTGACCTTCCCCTCGTCCTCCGGCAGCTACACCGCCGCCGAGTGGGACGGCGGCTGTGCCACGGCCGGCCTCTGCGGGACGTACGCCGACGGCTCCGGCTCCGGCGTCGCCGAGGTCGAGGTCTCCATCCGCCGTGGTTCCGGCAACTACTGGGACGGCTCCGGCTTCACGAGCGGCAGCGAGGTCTGGAACGACGCGACACTCGCGGCCGGCAACTGGTCGTACGGCCTCGACTCCTCCGACTTTCCGGGGGACGGCAACTACACCGTGCGCGTCCGCGCCCGGGACGACGTCGCCAACACCGAGACCGCCTCGAGCCTCACCTTCGAGCTGGACGCGACGGCGCCGTCCTCCACGATCGCCTTCCCGGCCGCGGCCGGCACGTACAACGTCGCCGGCTGGGACGCCGGCTGCACGGCTCCGGGCCTCTGCGGCACCTACTTCGACGGCACCTCCGGCGTCGCCGACGTCGAGGTCTCCATCCGCCAGGGCTCCGGCGACTACTGGGACGGCTCCGGCTTCACGAGCGCGACCGAGGTCTGGAACGACGCCGACCTCGCCGCCGGAAGCTGGACGTACGACTTCGCTGCCACCGGCTTCCCCGCCGACGGCGACTACACCGTCCGCGTCCGGGCGCACGACGTCGCCGGCAACACCGAGGGCGCCTCCAGCCGGACCTTCACCTTCGACTCGACCGAGCCCGAGACGTCGATCGACTCGACCATGGCCGACCCGACGAACTCGACTTCGGCGAGCTTCGACTTCTCCTCGGATGAGCCCGGCTCGACCTTCGAGTGCGCCATCGACGGCGGAGCCTGGGGCGCCTGCACCAGCCCGAAGAGCTACGCCGGCCTCCTCGACGGCGGCCACAGCTTCGAGGTGCGCGCCACCGACGTGGCCGGCAACACGGACGGCAACCCGGCGAGCTTCAGCTGGACGATCGACACTGTCGCTCCCTCCTCGACGGCGAGCTTCCCCGCGGCCTCGGGCAGCTACACGGCCGCCGAGTGGGACGCCGGCTGCACGCCCGCCGGCCTGTGCGGTACCTACTCGGACTCCGGCAGCGGCGTGGTCGACGTCGAGGTCTCCATCCGCCGCGGCAGCGGCAACTACTGGAACGGCTCCGGGTTCGCGAGCGCGTCCGAGGTCTGGAACGACGCGACGTTCGCGGCCGGCGACTGGACGTACGACTTCGACTCCTCCGACTTCCCCGCCGACGGCAGCTACACGGTGCGACTGCGCGCGCGCGACGATGCGGGCAACATCGAGGGCGCCTCGACGCGGACGTTCACCTACGACGCGACCCTGCCTGCCTCCACGACGAGCTTCCCGGCCTCCGCCGGGCAGTACAACGCCTCCGGCTGGGCCGCGGGCTGCGCCCCCGACGGCCTCTGCGGGACGTACTCCGACGCCACCTCCGGCGTCGCCGAGGTCGAGGTCTCCATCCGCCGCGGCTCGGGCAACTACTGGGACGGCTCCGGCTTCTCCAGCGGCACGGAAGTCTGGAACGACGCAACGCTCGCGGCCGGCAACTGGACGTACGCGTTCGCCTCCTCCAGCTTCCCCGCCGACGGCTCCTACACGGTGCGCGTCCGCGCGACCGACGTCGCCGGCAACATCGAGACCCCCTCCAGCCGGACCTTCACCTACGACACGACGGCGCCGCAGACCACCATCGACTCCAACCCGACCGACCCGACGAGCGCCACCTCGGCGAGCCTTCGACTTCTCCTCCAGCGAAGGAAGCTCCACCTTCGAGTGCCGCCTCGACGGCGGCACCTGGGGCGCCTGCACCAGCCCCAAGAGCTACACCAGCACTCTCAGACGGCAGCCACACCTTCGACGTGCGCGCCACCGACCCGGCCGGAAACACCGACGGCTCCCCCGCCTCCTACACCTGGCTCGTGGATACCGCAGCTCCTTCCTCCACCCTGACCTTCCCCGCCGCCAGCGGCGAGCTACAACATCGCCGGCTGGAACGCCGGCTGCCCGACCAGCGGCATCTGCGGCACCTACGCCGACGGATCCGGCTCCGGCGTCGCCGAGGTCGAGGTCTCCATCCGCCGGGCTCCGGCAACTACTGGGACGGCTCCGGCTTCACGAGCGCGTCCGAGGTCTGGAACGACGCAACGCTCGCCGCCGGCAACTGGACGTACGCGTTCGACTCCTCGGACTTCCCGGCCGACGGCTCCTACACGGTGCGGGTGCGCGCCACCGACGACGTCGGCAACACCGAGACCCCCTCGAGCCGTAGCTTCGAGTACGACACGACCGACCCGAGCGCGCTCTTCGCCTTCCCGGCCGCGGGCGGCGAGTACAACGTCGCCGGCTGGAACGCCGGCTGCGCCACCGTCGGCTTCTGCGGGCCCCAGTCCGACTCCGGCACGGGCGTCGCCGCGGTCGAGGTCTCCGTCAAGCGGGTCTCCGACGATCTCTACTGGGACGGGGACTCCTTCGACGCGGGCGGCGAGACGTACTTCACTGCGAACCTCGCAGGCGGCAACTGGTCGTACGCGTTCCCCGCGGCCAGCTTCCCCGCCGACGGACAGTACGTCGTCCATGTCCGCGCAACCGACGACGCCGGCAACGCCGAGGCCGGCCCGTCCCGCACGTTCCGCATCGACAACACCGACCCGAGCGCCGTCTTCACGTTCCCGGCCGCGGGCACGCCCTACTCGACCTCCGGCTGGAACGCCGGCTGCGCGACGAGCGGCCTCTGCGGGACGCACTCCGACGCGGGCTCCGGCGTGGCGCAGGTCGAGGTCAGCCTGAAGCGCGTCGCCAGCGATCTCTACTGGGACGGTGACTCCTTCGACGCGGGCGGCGAGACGTACTTCACTGCGAACCTCGCAGGCGGCAACTGGTCGTACGCGTTCCCGGCCGCCAACTTCCCCGCCGACGGCGGCTACACGCTGCACGTCCGCGCGACCGACGACGCCGGCAACATCGAGACCCCCTCCAGCCGGACCTTCACCTACGACACGACGGCGCCGCAGACAACTATCGACTCGAACCCGGCCGACCCGACGAGCTCCACCTCGGCGAGCTTCGACTTCTCCTCCAGCGAAGGAAGCTCCAGCTTCGAGTGCCGCCTGGACGGCGGCACCTGGGGCGCCTGCACCAGCCCCAAGAGCTACACCGCACTCTCAGACGGCAGCCACACCTTCGACGTGCGCGCCACCGACCCGGCCGGAAACACCGACGGCTCCCCCGCCTCCTACACCTGGCTCGTGGATACCGCAGCTCCTTCCTCCACCCTGGCCTTCCCCGCCGCCAGCGGCGAGTACAACGTCGCCGGCTGGAACGCCGGCTGCCCGACCAGCGGCATGTGCGGCACCTACGCCGACGGATCCGGCTCCGGCGTCGACGAGGTCCGCGTCTCAGTGCGGCGCGTCTCCACAGGCCTGTACTGGAACGGCGCAGCCTTCTCCTCGGCCGGCGAGAACTTCCTGAACACGTCGCTCTCCGGCGGCGACTGGACGCGCGCGTTCCCCGCCTCGAACTTCCCTGGCGACGGCGACTACACGGTGCGCGTCTTCGCGACCGACGAGGTCGGCAACGCTGAGACGCCCTCGAGCCGCACCTTCAGCTTCGACGCCACCGCTCCGACCGGCTCGTTGACCGCGCCTGCCGACGGCGCCGCGCTGCGCGGCACCTCCGTCACCGTCTCGTCCGACTCGGCCGACGCCGGCTCCGGCGTCGCCTCGGCCGAGTTCGAGCGGCGACCCGCGGGCGGCGGAGCCTGGACGACGATCGGCACCGACGCGAGCGCTCCCTACTCCGTCAGCTGGAACACGACCTCGCTCGCCGACGGCGACTACGACCTGCGCGTCGTGACCACGGACGCGGCCGGGAACACCTTCACGTCGGCCGTACGCACGGTCACCGTGGACAACACGGCCCCGAGCTCGGCCACGCTGGACGCGCTTCCGGGCGCGATCCGGAACGGGCAGCAGCTGACCGGCTCCGGCTCGGATGCAACCTCCGGCGTCGAGTCGCTCTCCTATCTCTACTGCGCCGGTGCCTCCTGCACCCCGTCCACCCCGATCGGCTCCAGCACCACGGGCCCCGACTACAGCTTCACCTGGTCGAGCCAGCCCGCCGACGGCGACGTCCGCGTCCTGGTGCGCGTGACCGACCGCGCCGGCAACACGCTCGACTCAGCGATCCAGGACGTGGAGATCGACAACACCAACCCGACCGGCTCGCTCACCGCCCCGGCCGACGCGGCGGTGCTCGGAGGCAGCGTCGCGGTCTCGTCCGACTCGGCCGACGCCGGCTCGGGCGTCGCCTCGACCGAGTTCGAGCGGCGGCCCGCGGGCGGCGGCGCCTGGACGACGATCGGCACCGACGCGAGCGCTCCCTACTCCGTCAGCTGGAACACGACCTCGCTCGCCGACGGCGACTACGACCTGCGCGTCGTGACCACGGACGCGGCCGGGAACACCTTCACGTCGGCCGTACGCACGGTCACGGTGGACAACGCTGCGCCGACCGTCTCCATCACGGCGCCGACCGGCTTCGTCAACGCCGGCGCCGCCGATCCCTTCACCGTGACCGCCACGACGCCCGACGGGGACGTCCTGAACGTCGAGCTCTTCAGTTGCTCGAACGCGAGCGCGAACTGCTCCGGCGGCTCGTGGGTCTCGCTGGGCGTCGACCCGAGCGCTCCGTACTCGGCCTCGTGGGCGATCGCCCCCGACGGCAACCGCGCGCTGCGCGCCGTGGCCACCGACGCGGCCGGGAACACCGGCGCGGACGTGGTCAACGTGACCGTCGATCGCACGAACCCGACCGGATCGCTCACCGCTCCCGCCGACGGCTCCTTCGTCACGGCCACCCTCGCAGTCTCCTCCGACTCGGCCGACGCCGGCTCCGGCGTCGCCTCGGCCGAGTTCGAGCGGCGGCCCGCGGGCGGCGGAGCCTGGACGACGATCGGCACCGACGCGAGCGCTCCCTACTCCGTCAGCTGGAACACGACCTCGCTCGCCGACGGCGACTACGACCTGCGCGTCGTGACCACGGACGCGGCCGGGAACACCTTCACGTCGGCCGTACGCACGGTCACCGTGGACAACTCGGCGCCCTCGGCCCCCGTCGTGACGCTTTCCGAGTCGAGCCCGTTCGCCCACGTGGCCGGCACGGAGATCTTCGTCAACACCGACGAGACCGGCACGTACGGACGTCGACGCGACCAGCTCCGACGCGCACTCCGGCATCGACAAGGTTCGCTTCCCCGGCCCGACGGACGACTCTTCGAGCCCGTACCAGGCCTCCTACGGCTTCGCCGACCTCTCGGGCGTCCAGGCCGTGACCGCCTTCAACGGCGTCGGCCTGACCGCCTCGAGCCCGTTCACCGTCACCCCGGACACGGCCGAGCCCACCGGCGGCTCCGTCGACTACCCGGACGGCTACGACGCCGACGGCGACGTGACCATCACCGTCGACGCCGGCACCGACTCGCTCTCGGGCGTGGCGGCCGCATCGGCCGTCCTCGAGCGGCGAACCGCGCCGCTCTCCGACGGCGCCTGTGACCCGTTCGCCGGCGGCTGGAGCACGGTGACGAGCCCGAACACCGTCGCCTCCGGTCTCTGTGCCCAGTATCGCTACCGGGTCTCCGACCGCGTCGGCAACGAAGCCGTGTACACCTCCTCCAACGTCGTCAAGGTCGACCTCGTCAACCCGGCCGCGCCGGTGCTCACGCTGGACGAGTCGACCCCGTACGCCTATGTCGTCGGCACCGAGATCTTCGTCAACACGAACCAGTCGGGCTCCTTCGACGTCGAGGCCGCCGCCTCCGACGCCGTCTCGGGCATCGACAAGGTCGCCTTCCCCGGCGGGATCGACGACACGTCTGCTCCGTACGCGGCCACCTACGACTTCGACGACCTCAGCGGCACCGAGACCGTCACCGCCTACGACCGCGCCGGCAACACGGCTTCCTCGGACTTCGACGTCACCGACGACGTCTCCGCGCCGTCCACGACCGACGACACGGCCTCCATCGGCTCGGCCTGGCAGACCGCACCCGTGACGATCACCCTGACCCCGACGGACGCGCGCTCGGGCGTCGCCAGGACGTACTACACGACCGACGGCAGCGTGCCGACGACGAGCTCCGACGAGGGCACGTCCATCGACCTCACCGCCGACGGCGTCTACGTGATCCGCTACTTCTCGGTGGACAACGTCGGCAACGCCGAGCCCGTCCGCACGGCCTTCGCCACCATCCGGATCGACCAGACCGATCCGGGCGCGCCCGCGATCACGCTCTCCGAGTCGAGCCCGTACGCGTACGTGAGCGGCAGCGAGATCTTCGTCAACACGGCCCAGACCGGCACCTACGACGTCTCGGCGACCAGCTCGGACGCCGGCTCGGGCATCGACAAGATCGTCTTCCCGGGCGCCGTCGAGGACTCGACGAGCCCGTACTCCACGACCTACGACCTCGACGACCTGTCCGGCTCGCAGACCGTCACGGCGCACGACGCCGCGGGCAACACGGCGAGCGACACGTTCACGGTCACGCCAGACACGGCCGCCCCGGCCGGCGGCTCGGTCGACTACCCCGACGGGTACGACGTCGACGGGACCGTCACGATCACCGTGGACGCGGGCACCGACGCCCTTTCCGGCGTGGCAGGTTCGTCGGGCGTCCTCGAGCGGCGCACCTCCGTCCTCACCGGCGGGGTCTGCGCCCCGTTCGTCGGCGGCTGGAGCGCGGTCACGAGCCCCGACACGGTCGCGACCGGCACCTGCGCCATCTACCGCTACCGCGTCTCCGACCGCGTCGGCAACGAGGCGATCTACACGCTCCCCACCAGCACGGTGAAGGTCGACCTCGTCGCGCCGCAGACCACCATCGACGCCGCCCCGAGCGATCCGAGCTCCGATCCCTCCCCGTCCTTCCAGTTCTCCTCGAGCGAGCCCGCCTCGACGTTCGAGTGCCGCCTCGACGGCGGCGCCTGGGCCGCCTGCACGAGCCCGAGGAGCTACGCGAGCCTGGCCGACGGCAGCCACACCTTCCAGGTGCGGGCGACCGACGCGGCAGGCTTGACCGACGCGACCCCAGCCTCCCACACCTGGACGGTGGACACCGCAGCGCCGAACACGACTCTCGACACCGTCCCGGTCGACCCGTCGAACGACGACGCGCCGAGCTTCGGGTTCTCCGCGAGCGAGCCCGGCGCCGGGTTCGAGTGCCGTCTCGACGGCGGCGCCTGGACGGCCTGCTCGAGCCCCGAGACCGTCGGGCTCCTCGCCGACGGCAGCCATGTGTTCCAGGTGCGCGCCACCGACGCCGCCGGCAATGTCGACGCCACCCCGGCCTCCTACACGTGGACGGTCGACACGGTGGCGCCGGACTCGTCCTTCTCCGTCGTCCCGGCCGACCCGACCAACGATACGACCCCGACCTTCGAGTTCTCGGCCAACGAGGGCGGCTCGAGCTTCCAGTGCCGCCTCGATGCAGGCGCCTGGGGCCCCTGCTCCAGCCCGGCGACGATCGGCCCGCTCGCCGACGGCAGCCACACCTTCGACGTCCGCGCGACCGACGCGGCCGGCAACCAGGAGACCGTGCCCGAGTCCTACACCTGGCTCGTGGACGCCGGCGCGCCGTCCGTCGCCATCGCGCAGCCGGCCGGCTTCGTGAACGCCTCCGACGCCGACCCGTACACGGTGCGGGCGACGACCCCTGACGGCGACGTCACCGGCGTCGAGCTCTTCAGCTGCTCCGACGCGAGCGTCAACTGCTCCGGCGGCTCCTGGATCTCGCTCGGCACCGACGCGACGGCGCCGTACGAGGCCTCCTGGCCCGTGGACGCCGACGGCAACCGCGCGCTGCGCGCCGTCGCCACCGACTCGGCCTCCAACACCGGCGTGGCGGTCGTCAACGTGACGATCGACCGCACCGTCCCGGCGACCACGATCGACTCCGCTCCCTCCGACCCGAGCTCCAGCGCCAACGCGACCTTCGCCTTCAGCTCGAGCGAAGGCGGCGCGAGCTTCGAGTGCCGCCTCGACGCAGGCGGCTGGAGCGCCTGCTCGAGCCCCCAGAGCTACACCGGGCTGGCCGAGGGCAATCACACCTTCCACGTGCGCGCGACCGACGCGGCCGGCAACGTCGACCCGGCCCCCGCAACCTTCGCCTGGACGGTCGACACGATCGCTCCGCAGACGACGATCGACGTGGCGCCGAGCGATCCGAGCGGAAGCTCCGCCCCGACCTTCGAGTTCTCCTCGAGCGAGGGCGGCTCGACGTTCCAGTGCCGGCTCGACGGCGGTGCCTGGGGCGCGTGCTCCAGCCCGCAGGGCTACACCGGCCTGGCCGACGGCAGCCACACCTTCCAGGTGCGCGCCAGCGACGCCGCGGGCAACGTCGACGCCACCCCCGCCTCGCACACGTGGACGATCGACGCCACGCCCCCCGGCGGCGGCCTCGCCGACCCCGGTCAGTTCCTGCGCGGCACGGTCACCCTGACGGCCTCCCCGAGCGACTCCGGCGCGGGCGTCCAGAGCGTCGACTTCCAGGTCTCGCCGGCCGACGCCGACTCGTGGACGTCGATCGGCGTCGACACGACCAACCCGTACAGCCTCGGCTGGAACACGACCGGCGTGGCCGACGGCCTCTACGACCTCCGCGTCCTCGTCACCGACAACGTCGGCAACTCCAGCCCGTCCGCGGTCGTCGAGGACCGCCGCGTCGACAACACGGCACCGGCCGCGACGATGAACGACCCGGGCGCCTACCTCCGCGGCACCGTCTCGCTCACGGCGAACGCGACCGATGCGGGCTCGGGCGTCGCGACCGTCGCCTTCCAGCGCTCCCCCGCCGGCGCGGGCACGTGGACATCCGTCCCGGCTTCCTGGAACACCACGAGCGTCTCCGACGGCCTCTACGACCTGCGCGTCATCGTCTCCGACAACGCCGGCAACTCGACCACCTCCGCCCCGGTCGCCAACCGCCGGGTCGACAACACGAAGCCGAGCCTCACGTCCTCGACGCCGCTCGACGGCTCCACGATCGCAGCGGCGGGCTCGCTGCAGGTCGTCGCGAGCGAAGACGTCGCCGCCCTCGTCGGCGCCCAGATCGACGGGTCCGCCGCGCCGGCGCCGAGCATCTCCGGCGGCACGGCCACCTACACGCAGGCTTTCTCGACCGGCCCGCACCTGCTCGCAGGCGAGCTCGAGGATCTCGCCGGCAACCGGCAGCCGATCCGGGTCCACTTCACGGTCTGGTCGGGGGTCGCGGCGGATTACCCGTACGTCGAGAAGAACTCCGAGTCCGCGACGAGCATGTCCCTGCGCTCGACCAGCGACACGACCACCCTGACCGTTCCGGCCGGCGCCTGGACGGGCGCCCCGGCCGGCGACTGGCTCGTGCTCCGCGTCGACCCGCAGCCCGCCTCGGGTGCCTCCGGCGGCTTCCAGCCGGCCAGCGAGGTGCTCGACGTGACCGCCTACTGGGCCCTGGCCGGCTCCTCCGTGACGTCCTTCTCGCTCCCGCTCGCGATCGAAGTCGACAACACACAGGCCCACGTCATCCCGGCCGTCCTCGAGAGCGGCGCCTGGCGTCCGCTCGCCCAGATCCCCGGCAGCTCGCTGCCCGCCTCCTGGAGCGACGGCTTCGAGTACGACGGCACCAACGTGCGGATCCTCACCCGCCACCTGTCCGTCTTCACGCTCCTCGAGGACGCGCAGCCTCCGACGGTGCCGGGCAGCTTCAAGGGCACCGTCTCGGGCAAGAACTTCTCGCTCTCGTGGACGGCGGCGAGCGACAACTCCGGCCTCGTCTCCGCCTACCGGGTCTACGCCAACGGCGCGCTCGTGAAGACGGTCGACGGCTCCGCGCGCACCGCCCCGATGGGCAAGTTCAAGCTGACCGACAAGCGCTCGTTCCAGGTCGCAGCAGTGGACGAGGCCGGCAACGTGGGCCCGAAGACCGGCTCGCTCAAGGTCGTCCCGAAGGTCGCGAAGCTGACCCTCGCCGCTGCGAAGAAGGCGCTGAAGAAGCGCGGGTTCAAGACCGGCAAGATCAAGTACAAGACCTCGTCGAGCGTCCCCAAGGGCAAGGTCATCGCGGGCGCCGTGAGCGGGCTCAGGCCCGCCGGGTCGAAGATCGGGCTGAACGTCTCCAAGGGCAAGAGCGCCTCCAGCCGGCCCGTGCCTTCGACCACGCCGACCACGCCCACCACGCCCACGCCCACACCCGCGCCCGTCCCGGCGAGCACGCCTCCACCGCCCACCACCACCCCCGCCACCCCGCCGGCCACGACCACGGTCGAGGAGTCGACGGAGCACCAGCGCGGACGCGTCCTCCCGTTCGCCGGCCCCAGGATCGTCGGCCTGTCCGACCTTCGCCGGGAGCTCGGCATCGGCCTCCTGGCCGCCGCCTTCTCGATCGCGATCGCCGCAGGCCTTCGCGCCCGGCGCCCCGCCGAGACCGACGCGCCGGCTGCCGGCGACCAGATGCTCCTCTGGGACCAGCGGATCATCCTGGCGATCCGCCGCTTCCTCCGACTCTCCTAGTCGAGGAGGGCGGTCACGGCGATCGTGACCGAGACGACCAGGAGGGCGGTCCCGATCAGGCGCCGCAGCGTTCGCTCGTCGAAACGGCCCGTGGAGCGCGCACCGAGCCAGGCGCCCGGGATCGCCCCGGCCAGGCTCACCGCCAGCAGCACCCACTCCACCTCAGAGCGGATCAGGTGACCGGCGAACCCGGCCGTCCCCAGGAAGAACCCGACCACGAGGTTCGTCCCCACGGCGGTGTGGGCCGGGAGGCCGACGCTCCGGATGAGCGCCGGCATGCGCAGGGTTCCGAGGATCAGTCCGACGGCGCCCCCCAGGAGCCCGATCAGGCCGCCTGAGACCGTGGCCGCCAGGCGAGGCCGGTGCGAGTCGGGCGCTGCGCGCAGCTCGAAGAGGAGGTCGAGACCGCTCCAGGCGAGCACGACCGCGATCCCCCCGAGCAGAAGCCGGTCGGGCACGGCGTGCCCGAAGTAGGCGCCGACGAACGCGCCGAGGATCGAGGGCGGAGCCATCCACGCGACGATGCGCCAGCTGACCCGACCGGCGCGCGCGTGCGTGAGCCCGCCGGTCAGCGCCGCGACGGCGCTCACCGCGATGTTCGTGCCGGCCGCGGCGGCCGCGTTCCCCGACGCGAGCAGAACCGCGGGAAGGCGCAGGCTGCCGAGCACGAGTCCGACCATCGAGCCGAGGAAGCCCGCGACGAACGCGCCTGCGAAGGCTACTGCGAGCTCCCAGGCCTCCACAGCGGCTCCTGGGAACCGGCGTTGGCGGCCCGGGCGAGAATGAACAGGAGGTCGGAGAGGCGGTTCAGGTACGCGAGCGCAGCCGGGTTGGCGCCCTGTGCCTCCGCGAGCGCGACCGAGCGGCGCTCCGCTCGCCGGCACACCGCCCGCGCGACGTGCAGGCGCGACGCGGCCTCGGTCCCGCCCGGAAGCACGAAGCTCTTCAGCGGCGCCAGCCGCTCGTTCACGAGGTCGCAGAGCTCCTCGAGGCGCTCCACCTGCCCCGGCGTGACCCGCAGCCGCTCGCGCCGGTCGTCCTCGAGCGGGACGGAGAGATCGGCGCCGAGGTCGAAGAGGTCGTTCTGGATCTGCTCGAGCCAGGGACGGAACTCGTCGGGCAGCTCGCCGGAGAGCGCGAACCCGAGAACCGAGTTGAGCTCGTCCACCGTCCCGTACGCCTCGATGCGGAGATCGGTCTTCGGGACGCGGCTTCCCTCGCCGAGACTCGTCTCCCCGGCGTCTCCGGCTCGAGTGTAGATCCGCGTCAGCCGTACGGGCTCGTCCCGGCTTCTCGCCACGGCGGCGAGTATAGAGCCAGGGCTGTCGAGCTATCCGCCCGGGCCGGGGATCTCCACCGGCTCGTTGACGTTCGTGATCGCGAAGTCGAGGTGCATCGCCACCTTCTCCCCGGCCGCCTCGACCTTCATGTCGACCAGCGTCCGCAGCGGGAGGTGGCTCACCTCGGAGATGTAGATGACGACGCGCGTGTCGCCGAGGCTGTCCGAGAAGTCGGGGAGCGCGCCGCCCGACGCTGCGCCGAGCTCGCTGAACACGCCCTGGACGAGGCCGGCGGTGTCGAAGACGCCGGTGACCTTGACCGCGGGCTCGCCGCCGGCCGTGGCGCCGTCCTCGACCTTCACGTCCTTGACGTAGGGGGTGAAGTCGAACTGCTCGATCCCGGTGGGCCGGCCGGGCGGGATCGTCAGCCGCTGCCAGCCGCTGCCCGCCTTCACCCATGCCTTCGGCCCGCGCGTGACGACGGTCACCTCGGGGAACTGGGGCACGTCGGGAGCCTGCATGGAGACGAACGACGAGCCGCCCTTCTTCGGGTTCCCCCCTCCGCGCATGACGAAGGTGAAGTCGCCCACCGGCGTCTCCATCCACAGCCTGCCTGCAAAGCGGAACGACTTGACCTGGGCAAGCGCCTGGTCGGACTGGGCGAGCAGCTCCTGCGCCCGCTGGCCCTCCTCCCCGGCGCACCCGAGCGGGAGGGCGGCCAACACGAGGAGGAAAAGGAGCGCCGCTCTCCGCATAAAACAAGGAATCGGCCCGGAATCGCCGTCTGCCAAGACCTAGAACGGGGGAGCCTAGTGACAGACTGTCACAAGCTGGCTAGGCGGCGACCTGGGTGCGGATCGCGCGCAGGCGCTCTTCCCGCTCGACGAACGCCTTCACGACCGCGGGATCGAATTGCGACCTCGACTCGCCCACGATCTCGCGGCCGGCCTCGGCCCAGGTGAGCGCGGGCCTGTACGGACGGTCGCTGGTCATCGCGTCCAGCGAGTCGGCGACGGCGAAGATGCGGGCCGCGAGCGGAATGTCGTCTGCCTCGGCCCCGTCCGGATAGCCCTTGCCGTCCCAGCGCTCGTGGTGGGAACGGACGATGCGGAGGCCTTCACCCTGCAAGAAGGCCACACCGCCGAGCATCTGCTCGCCGAGAAGCGTGTGCGTCCGCATCAGGCGCGTCTCGCCGCCGTTCAGCGGGCCGGGCTTCTGCAGGATACGGTCGGGAATCCCGATCTTGCCGACGTCGTGGAGCAGGAAGCCGTACTCCACGCTCGGATCCTCGAGGAGGTCGGGGCTGACCGAGCGCGCCAGCTCGAGCGCGTAGCGCTGCACGCGCTGCGAGTGCGCGCGCGTGCCCGTGTCCTTGGACTCGAGCGCGCTCGCGAGCGCCGCGACGGTCTCCTTGTACGCGTTCTGAAGCAGGATCCGCTGGCCGCGCTCGATCTCGAGCAGGTGGCGCAGGTCGCGGGCGTAGAGGAGGAGCTGCTGCCCCTCCTCGGGCACTCCCTCACCGCGCGCGGGCGGGGGCACGGCGTCGAGCCCGCCGGTGAGCCGCTCGACGACGTCGAGGAGCTCGAGCGGGCTGAACGGCTTCCGCATGAACGCGTCGGCACCGGAGTCGCGCGCGACGGCCGTGTCGTCCATCGAGCCGGAGAGGAGCACGATGGCGATGTCGACGGTGTCCCCGTCCGCCTTCATGCGGCGGCAAAGCTCGGCGCCGCTCATGCCCGGAAGGCGGAAGTCGAGGACGATCGCGTCCGGACGGCGGAGCTTGACGGCCTCGAGCGCAGCCTCGGCGCTTCCGGCCTCCTCCACCTCGACGTCCACGACCTCGAACGTCGTCCGGAGAAGCGCGCGGAGCGCGGCGTCGTCGTCAACGATCAGCAGGCGCACTGGCGGCTCTCGTAGTTCGGCGTTACGACCTCGATCGGTTTTCTCGACTTCCCTGCTCGGAGCGAGATTCCCGACTTGCCTAAAGGTAATCGTAAAAGCCGCGGCCTGCCTTCCGCCCGAGGCGGCCGGCGGCGACGTGCTCGCGCAGGAGCGGGCACGGTTCGTACTTCGAGTCGCCGAGCCCGTCGCGCAGCACCTCCATGATCGAGACGCAGGTGTCGAGCCCGATCAGGTCGGCCAGGGCGAGCGGGCCCATGGGGTGGTTGAAGCCCAGCCTCGCGATCGTGTCGATCGCCTCCGCCTCGGCGACCCCGTCCTGCAGAGCGTAGGCGGCCTCGTTGATGAGCGGCATCAGCACGCGGTTCGAGACGAAGCCGGGGAAGTCGTTCACCTCCGCAGGGGTCTTCCCGAGCTCCCGCGAGAGCTCGACGATCTCCTGCACCGTCTGATCCGAGGTGCCGGGGGCCCGCACGACCTCCACCAGCGTCATCACCGGCACGGGATTGAAGAAGTGCATCCCGATCACGCGCTCGGGCCTCCCCGTGACCTCGGCCAGCGAGGCGATCGGGATCGACGACGTGTTCGACGCGAGCACTGCGAAGGGGCCGAGCGCGAGGTCGGCGCGGCGGAAGACGTTCTGCTTCACGTCCGCGTCCTCGACGACCGCCTCCACCATCAGGTCCGCCTCGACGAGCTCGTCCACCGCCTGGACGCGTGCGAGCACCTCGGTCGGGTCCTGCGGCGCGCCTTTCGCCGCCAGCCTCTCCAGGCTCTTCGCCATCCCGGCAAGCCCCTTCTCCACGGCTCCGGGAGCGCTGTCGTGGAGGAAGACGGTGCGGCCCGAGGCGGCCATGACCTGCGCGATCCCGGCGCCCATCTGGCCGGCTCCGACGACGAGAACGCGCTCGAACCGCATCGCGGCGAGCCTACTGGAACCCGGATTGCGTCGGTGGTGTACTGGGTGTAGATGAGAGCAACGTTCCTCCTCGTTGCAACCGCCGCGGCGGCGCTCGCCGGCTGCGGCGGCTCGAACGACGCGAGCGCGCCGACGACGACGTCGGCTGCCGGAACGACGACCTCAGCCTCCTCCTCGCCCGCACCCGAGGAGACGTTGCTCGCGGCGACCAGCGACGCCGCAGGCAGCCGGATCTCCTGGGTCGACGGGCGCACGCTCGAGCCCGTGGACGGCCGCGGGGTCAAGGTGGGCTTCTACACGTCGACGGCCGAGCGCTCGCCGGACGGCGACTTCCTCGCGGTCGGCGAGGGCGAGGGCGGCACCGTGCAGTTCATCGACGTCGACAAGATGCGGACGCTCGGGAAGGTCGAGGTCGGCTCCGCCTCCTACGTCGAGCGGCTCCACTGGGTGAAGCCCGACCTCCTGCTCGCCTCCCTCGGCGGCACCCCCGCGATGGTGGCGGCACTCAACCCCGAGACGCGGCAGATTCTCTCGGTGCAGGACCTCGACGGCGCGACGCTCTACTCGCAGCCGGCCGGGAAGGAGCTGGTGTCCCTCGTCGCCTCGACCGAGCCGGATCGGCCCGGCGCGCCTCGTCGTCTTCGACGGCAGCGAGCTCCGCGAGGTCGACGCTCGCCGACGTGCCGGCCGGGTGGGAGCAGATCGAGGGCACGGACGAGAGCGACTACCGGATGCGCCAGTCGGTGCCGGCGCTCGCCGTCGACCCCGAGGGCACGCGGGCGCTGGTCATCCCAGCGGGCGGCCGCGTCGCCGAGGTCGACCTCGACACGATGGAAGTCCGCTACCACGACCTGACGGAGCCCGTCTCCCTCTGGGGGCGCCTGCGGGACTGGCTGGAGCCGTCCGCGGAGGCGAAGGCGATCGACGGCCCCGACCGCAACGCGGTCTGGCTCCCCTCCGGCCTGATCGCCGTGAGCGGCTCGCAGTACACCGACGACGGCAAGACCGTGAAGGTGACGCCGGCGGGGCTCGCGCTCATCGACCCGAACGACTGGAGCGTCAGGCGCCTCAGCGACGAGCCGGGCTGGGTGACGCTGAAGGGCGACGCCGTGCTCGCCTCCGGCTGGAAGCAGGGCTCGGAGGAGCAGGTCCTGATCGTCTTCGACACCGAGGGGAACCTCCGCTTCAGCCTCACGCGCGAGGGCAGCGACCTCTCGCAGGTCGGCGGCAACCATCTCTACGCGACGAGCGACAACGGCACGCGCTTCGAGATCATCGACCTCGAGTCGGGGAAGGTGGTCGGCAAGGCGCAGCCGCGCCGGCAGACCTGGCTCCTGCAGGGCGACTAGACCTCGAGCAGCAACGCGTCGCCCTGGCCGCCGCCGGAGCAGATCGCCGCCAGGCCGAGCCCGCCGCCGTTGCGGCGCAGCTCGTAGATCATCGTCCCGAGGATCCGCGCGCCCGAGGCGCCAAGCGGATGGCCGAGCGCGACAGCGCCGCCGTTGACGTTCGCCCTGTCGGGGTCGGCGCCGAGCATCTTCAGGGAGTTGACGGTGACCGAGGAGAAGGCCTCGTTGATCTCGACGCGGTCGACGTCGTCGATCGTCTTCCCCGCCTTCTCGAGCACGCGCGCGGCCGCCTTCGCGGGAGTGCGCGCGAGGTAGGCGTACTCGTCCGCGACGTACGCGGAGCCGAGGATCGTCGCCAGAACCTCCAGGCCCCGCTCGCGCGCGAAGGCCTCGCTGGTCACGACCAGAGCGCCGGCTCCGTCGTTGACGCCCGGCGCGTTGCCGGCCGTCGTCGTCCCCTCGGGGTCGAAGACGGGCTTCAGGCTCGCCAGCTTCTCGAGCGTCGTGTCGCGCCGGGGCGCCTCGTCGACCTCGACCCCGTTCACGGAGACGAGCTCGTCGACGAACCTGCCCTCGTCGATCGCCGCCACCGCGCGCTGGTGCGAGCGGAAAGCCCAGGCATCCTGCTCCTCCCGCGTGATCCCGAGCTCGCGCGAGACGAACGACGCCTGCTCGACCATGTGCTTTCCGTCGAAGCTCGAGACGAGCCCGTCGTGGAGCATCAGGTCGATGACGACCCCGTCTCCGAGCCGGTAGCCGAAGCGCGCCTGCTTGAGGATGTAGGGCGCGTTCGACATCGACTCCATGCCGCCCGCGACGATCACGTCGTGGTCGCCGGCGCGGATCATCTGGTCGGCGATCTCGACCGCGCGCACACTGGAGGCGCAGAGCTTGTTGATCGTGTCGCTCGGGACTTCCTTCGGAAGCCCGGCGCCTGCCGCCGCCTGGCGTGCGGGCGCCTGGCCTGCCCCGCCCTGCAGCACCTGGCCCATGATCACGTACTCGACCTCGTCGTCGCGGACGTCCACGCGGTCGAGCGCGCCGCGGATGGCGAGGGCGCCGAGCGCGGGAGCCTCGTAGTCCTTCAGCGCACGGCCGAGCTTCCCGAACGGGGTGCGGACGGCGGAGACGATGACCGAGCGGGCCATGCGGCCAGCGTACCAACCCGATCGCGGCTCACCGCCGTGCTACTCGTTGCGCTCGCGCCAGGCCTCCGCCATCGCGACCCGCTTCGCCATCGAGGGGTGCGTGTCGAAGAGGAGGTACGACCAGGTCGGGGGGCTCGGATCGGCGAGGGCCTGCTCGGCGAAGCCCCGCCAGAGGCGCCGCATGGCTTCCGGATCCTCGGTCGTCTCGAGGGATACCCAGTCCGCCTCGGCCTCCATGTGGCGCGTGATCACGTTCTGCACCGGCAGGGCCAGAACCTGCAGGACGACGAGCACGAGCAGGGCGAGCGGAACCGCCGCGGGCTCGCGCATGCCGCCTCTCCGCCTCGCCGCCCACGCGATCAGGAACGCGCCGGGAAGGGCGAGCAGCGCATACCAGCCGATGCCCTTCCAGAGGTGGTTGCGGGAGTGATGGCCGAGCTCGTGCCCGAGGACGACGCGGACCTCGTCCTCGTCGAAGTTGTCCACGAGGGTGTTCCAGAGGATGATCCGGCGCGTCGGGCCGAGGCCGGTGGCGGCTGCGTTCGGGCTCTCCCAGGCGTCGACCTCCTGGATGCGCACCGGGATCGGGGGCAGCCCCTGCTTCTCGGCAAGCCGGTCTGCCTCCTCCACGAGAGCCGGCGGGGGATCGGTCTGGGCCGGGATGAGGTACGGCGAGACGAAGGTGAAGAGCGCCGCGAGCCCCACGAAGACCGCCGCCCCCGGGATCCACCACCAGTCGCCCAGAGGCCCGGCGAGGCCCATCACGATCAGCAGCGCGAGGCAGATGAAGAGGAACTCCCCGCCGAGCGAGAACCAGTTCAGCAGGATCCAGTCGACGTACCCGAGCTCGGAGACGTCGTGCCGGCGCTGCCACCAGAGGTCGAGGAGCCCGAAGGGAATCTGGACGAGCCAGACGAGGGCGAGCCCGAGCATGCCGAGGAGCATCCCCGTCCCGATGCGGCCGGCCGCAGACTCCTTCGCAAAGCGGAAGCCGTAGCGGGCGTAGACCGCGAAGGCGGCGATCAGCACGACGGCCGACCCGACGTAGCTCCAGCGGAGGAAGCGCTCGAACTCCCTCGCCTTCTCCAGCTGCGACGGCGAGAGCACGTCGGTGGCCGCGACCTCGGGCAGGCGGAGGCCGGCGGGAACCTGGGTCTGCCAGAGCCACCACGCCGCGACCGCCCACACGGCCGCGAGGGCCGCTACGACCAGTCCGACGGCAAGCGCAGCGGGCCTGGCCATGACGGCAGCGCCTCCGGCTCCACTTCGGGCTCGGGCTCCACGTACTCGGTGGGCCCGCTGTAGGGGTAGCTGTCCGTGAGCAGGTAGGAGTACGCGTTCGCCTGGGCCTGGAAGCGGAGGACGTAGGCGCCGAGATTGCGGAGGCCTTCCGGCATCCGGCCGAGGACGAGGCCGACGAACCAGCCGAAGAGCGCCACCAGCTCGAGCGGCACGACGAGGGCCGCGGCGAGCAGGTGCGCCGGGATCGCCAGCAGGAGCCGGAACAGCGTCTTCCAGCGGTTCTGGCGCTCGGGCGGGGCGATCTCGACGTCGATTGGATAGCTCCCCGGCGTGCCGGTGAACCCCGGGAAGGGGTTGGCGACGAGGGAAAGGAAGGCGAAGACGTGGGTCTCGTAGCGCACGTAGGCGGAGAGGAACCGGTGCAGAGCCTCCGGAAGGCGGCCGGTGATGAGAGTCGCGAACCAGCCGACGATGAGGGCCAGGAAGACCACGATCCCCCACAGCACGAGCCAGACGAAGTGCGGGATGGTAAGCAGAAGGCGGAAGAAGACCGTGAGCCGCGAGCGGCGCAGGTCGTCCTCGATTCGCAGCCGGACGGGCTTCTCCGGTGTCGGCTGGGTCGCGGGAGGCTCGCTCGGGTCGGCGTCGGGATACCGGTCGGTGAGGAAGAGGAGGTAGCCCCAGGTCTGCGCGCCGTAGCGCAGCGCGTACGCGAGAAGATCGCGGAAGCCGGTCGGAATGCGCCCGAGCACGAGGCACGCGAACCAGGCGAGGAAGGCGACCACGGCCGAGACGCCCCAGACGACGAAGAACGCGTAGCCCTGGCCCGTCGCCTCGTCGTAGCCGTACTGGGGCACCAGATAGACCAGGAGGATGGTGGCGAGATAGAGCGCGGGCAGCGCCAGCACCATCCGGAAGGCAGTCTTCCACCGGTTCTGACGCTCGGGCGGGGCGATCTCGAGGTCGATCGGATAGCTGCCGGCCTTGCCGACGAACCCGGGGAACGGGTTTCCTGCCAGGAAGACATACGCGTAGACGTGGGTCGTGTAGCGGACGAGCGCCCCGTAGAAGTCCCACAGCGGCCGCGGGAGCGTGCCGCGCACGAGCGTGAGGATCCACGCGATCGGCGCGATCGGGAAGAGCGCCAGGGACGACCAGAGCCAGAGCCAGATCAGATGCGGGAGCGCGAGCAGGAGCCGGAAGAAGACCGTCAGCCGCGATCGCTGCAGGTCGTCGCGGACGACCATGCGGATGGGGTGCGGCTCCATCGCCCCTGGATTATCGGCCATCCGCTCGGACAACTGCAGCCGCGGCTTGACGCACCCCTCGGGGGTCGCCTACGCTCCCAGCAGATGACCACTCCCGTCCGCACCTGGTGGGCCTGGCGCCGCGAGCGGAGCGGGAGCGTCGCCTGCTAGCCCAGAGGCAGCCCTCACAGCCCGCTCCGCTCGTAGACCCCCGCCAGGAGGGTCTTTTCGTCTTGCCATGACCACCGCGTCAGACATCCACGCCGATCTCATCACCCCTCTCGGGGCATACCTGCGACTGCGCGCGGGAACGCGCGCCGGCTTCCTGCTCGAGTCCGTCGAGAAGGGCCGCCTCGGACGCCACAGCCTCGTCGGCACGGGCGCGCGCCTGGTGACGTTCGGCGAGGCCGAGCAAGAGGTCGCCGCAGGGCGGCCCGTCGTCGGCTACCTCGGCTACGACCACGTCGCCGTGCTCGAGCCGACCGTGCCCATGCCGGAGACGGGGCCCGGCCTGCCCGAGAGCCGCTTCGTGGTCGCCGAGACGCTCGTGCGCTTCGACCACGCCGCCAGCGTCGCCGAGGTGCTGGCGGGCGACCCGGCGGACGTGTCCGCCCGGCTGGCGGCCGAGGTCGCCGGAACGCCGGCCGCAAAGGCCGACGCCGGGCCGACGCACCGCTTTCCGGACCGCGCCGCCTACGAGGCCGGGGTCCGCGCTGCCAAGGAGCACATCCGCGCCGGCGATGCGTTCCAGATCGTCCTCTCGCAGCGGGCCGAGCGGCCGACGAACGTCTCCGCGCTCGCCCTCTACCGCTCGCTCCGCCGCATCAACCCCTCCCCGTACCACTTCCTGCTCGAGCTGGACGGCGTCTCGCTCGTCGGGTCCTCACCGGAGACACTCGTCAAGCTGGAAGGCGCGCGCGCGTCGCTCAACCCGATCGCGGGGACGACGACGCCGGGCGAGGGCGACGCCGAGCACCTGCTGGCCTCCGAGAAGGACAAGGCCGAGCACGTGATGCTCGTCGACCTCGGCCGGAACGACCTCTCGCGGGTCTGCGAGCCCGGGACCGTGCGCGTCGTCCGCTTCCTGGAGGCCGAGCGCTACTCCCACGTCACGCATCTCGTCTCCGAGGTTGCCGGAGAGCTCTCGCCGGGTCGTTCGGCGTTCGACCTCCTCCGCGCCTGCTTCCCAGCGGGAACGGTCTCCGGGGCGCCCAAGGTGCGGGCGATGCAGATCATCTCGGAGCTCGAGGGCTACCGTCGCGGGCCCTACGCCGGCGCGGTCGGCTATGCGCTCCCGGACGGGTCGATGGACACCTGTATCGCCATCCGGACGGTGATCCTGGCCGACGGCCTCGCGCGGTTGCAGGCCGGCGCCGGCATCGTGGCCGATTCCGACCCGGCCGCGGAGCACGACGAATGCCTGCGCAAGCTCGCCGCGCTCGAGGCAGCGCTGGCCGACGCCGAGCACAATGGGAGAAGCCAGGCGCCGTGATCCTCCTCGTCGACAACTACGACAGCTTCACCTACAACCTCGCCCATCTCTTCGAGGAGCTGGGCGCCGAGGTCACCGTGCTCAGGAACGACGCGATCGACGCCGACGAGGCCGAGCGCCTGGGGCCGAGCCACCTCGTCATCTCCCCCGGCCCCGGCCGCCCCGCCGACGCGGGCGCGTCGGTCGAGATCGTGCGCCGCCTCGGCCCGCGGGTGCCGACGCTCGGCGTCTGCCTCGGCCACCAGGCGATCGTCGAAGCCTTCGGCGGCGAGATCGGGCAGGCGCACAAGCTCCTGCACGGCAAGGCGAGCCCGGTCACCCACGATGGCCGCGGCATCTTCGAAGGCCTCCCCGACCCGCTCGAGGGCGGGCGCTACCACTCGCTCGCGGCGACAAGCGTCCCGAGCGAGCTCGAGGTGTGCGCAACGACGGACGACGGCGAGGTGATGGCGGTTCGGCACCGCGAGTTTCCGGTTGTCGGCATCCAGTTCCACCCGGAGTCCGTGCTCACGCCGGACGGTCCGGCGCTCGGACGCAACTTCCTGGAGGGGAAGCGGTGACGATCCAGGAGGCGCTGGCACGGCTGCTCGACGGGCAGGACCTCACGCGCGGCGAGGCGCGCGACGTGATGAACCAGATCATGAGCGGCGAGGCAACACCCGCACAGATGGGCGGCTTCCTCGTCGCGCTCAGGCTGAAGGGCGAGCGGGCAGACGAGATCGCGGGCTGCGCCGAGGCGATGCGGGAGCACGTGCTCTCGGTGCGGCCGAAGCGGGACGACCTGGTGGACACCGCAGGGACCGGCGGGGACGGGGCGCGGACGTTCAACATCTCGACGGCGGCGGCGCTGGTCGCGGCGGCCGCGGGAGCAGGCGTCGCGAAGCACGGAAACCGCGCGGTGTCGTCGGCGTCGGGCTCTGCCGACGTCCTCGAGGCGCTCGGGTTCCAGCTCGAGCTCTCGCCGCCGCAGATCGAGCGGTCGATCGACGAGCTCGGCTTCGGCTTCCTCTTCGCGCAGGCGCACCACCCGGCCATGCGCCATGCGGCGCCGGTTCGGCGCGAGCTCGCCACGCGGACGATCTTCAACGTGCTCGGGCCGCTCACCAACCCGGCCGGCGCACGCGCGCAGGTCGTCGGCGTCTACGCTCCGGAGCTGGTGGAGACGATCGCCTCGGTGCTGGCCACGCTCGGTGCGCGACGCGCGTTCGTCGTCCACGGCGCGGGCGGGATCGACGAGCTTTCCCCGGCCGGGCCGAACCTCGTCTGCGAGGTCGTCGACGGCGACGTCAAGCGCCGCGAGATCGACCCGCAGGACTTCGGCGTCCCGCGTTGCTCCTCGGCCGACCTCGCCGGTGGGACGCCCGACGAGAACGCCGTCCTCGTCCGCGAGATCTTCGCCGGCGCCGGCGGCCCCAAGCGCGAGGCCGTGCTCCTGAACGCGGCGGGCGCCATCGCGGCGGGCGGCCACGCCGCCGACCTGGAAGAGGGCTACCGCCTGGCCTCCGAGGCCGTTGATTCCGGCGCGGCGGCCACCCGTCTCGAGGCGCTGATCGCCTTCTCGCGCCAGGAGGTCGTGTCCCGGTGAGCCACGCCCAGGGTCTGACCCCGGACACGGCCAGGAGGGACATGCCTCGGTCAGGGCGCACTCGAAGCGAGGCCTGGATTGGAGCGCCGACGTGTCCCCGGCGGACACGCCCGGGGTCTGACCCCTGCCATGGCTGTCGAGGACAGGCCGGCTAAGTGGGACGCTTCAAGGACTCTCTCGCCGAGGGCGGGCTTCGGGGGATCGCGGAGGTGAAGCGACGGTCGCCGTCGGCCGGCGACCTGCGCCCCGACGCCGACCCCGCCGCGCTCGCGAAAGCCTTCGGGGAGAGCGGCGCCGCGGCGGTGTCCATCCTGGTGGACGAGCGCTTCGCCGGCTCCTTCGAGGACCTGGCCGCCGCGCGGGCGGCCACGACCGCTCCGCTCCTGGCGAAGGGCTTCTTCGACGACCAGGGCGACCTGCTCCAGGCGCGCATCGCCGGCGCGGACGCCGCGCTCCTCCTCCTGCGCGACCTCGACGACGAGCAAGCCCGCCTCATGCTCTCCGGCGGACGCGAGCTGGGGCTCGACCTCCTCGTGGAGGCCCACGACGCCGAGGAGCTCCGGCGGGCGATCGCGCTCGACGCGGACATCATCGGCGTCAACGCCCGGGACCTGGGCACCTTCGCCATCGACCGGCGCACGCAGCTCGAGCTCGTCGCCTCGGCTCCGCGCGACCGCGTGATCGTCGCCGAGAGCGCGATCGGCAACCGCGCGCAGGCCGCCGAAGCCGAGCTGGCCGGAGCGAGCGCTGTCCTCGTGGGCTCCGCGCTGATGCGCGCCGACGACCCGGGGGCGAAACTGGCCGAGATCCTCGCCCGCCCGCTGGTGAAGGTCTGCGGGCTGACCCGGGAGGACGACGTCGCCGCCGCAGCAGAGGCCGGAGCGGACCTGGCCGGGTTCGTCCTCGCCGAGAGCCCGCGCCGCGCCGAGGCCCCGCTGCCCGTCCCCGAGACGATGCTTTCCGTCGCCGTGTGCGTCGGGGAGCCCGTGGAAGCAGGCACCGACCTCGTCCAGCTGTACCCCGAGGAGGAGGGCCACCGCGCGCGCAACGGCGTGCTGCTGCGCGACGGAGAGCCGGTCGCGACCGTCCGCGACCTCCCGTGGCTCGACGGCGACGAGCGACACTGGGAAGACGCCGCGGCCGTCTCCGGACGCGTGCTCCTCGCCGGGGGACTCGGGCCCGAGAACGTGCGCGCCGCGATCGAGGCGGTCCACCCCTGGGGCGTCGATGCGAGCCGGAACCTCGAGCTCGCCCCCGGCGTCAAGAACCACGCCCGCGTGCGCGCCTTCGTCGAGGCGGCGCGCTCAACCGAGGGAGTCGCAGCGTGAGCGTCACCCAGCGAGGTTCCTACGGTGCGTACGGCGGCCAGTACGTGCCCGAGACCCTGATGCCGGCCTTGGAGGAGCTCGAGCGCGGCTGGTCGGAGATCCGGGACGACCCGTCGTTCCGGGCGGAGCTGGCCGAGCTGCACAGGACGTATGTCGGCCGCCCCACGCCGCTCTACCTCGCCGAGCGGATCGGCAGCGGCGAGCGGCGGATCTACCTGAAGCGCGAGGACCTCTGCCACACGGGCGCGCACAAGATCAACAACGCCGTCGGGCAGGCCCTGATCGCGCAGCGGCTCGAGAAGCACCGCATCGTCGCCGAGACGGGCGCCGGTCAGCACGGCGTCGCGGCCGCCACCGTCTGCGCACGCTTCGGGCTCGAGTGCATCGTCTACATGGGCGCCGAGGACATGGAGCGCCAGAAGCCGAACGTCGAGCGCATGGGCCTCCTCGGCGCCGAGGTGCGCCCGGTCGAGTTCGGGACGCGCACGCTCAAGGAGGCGACCAGCGAGGCGATCCGCGACTGGATCACGAACGTCGAGACGACGCACTACCTCATCGGCTCGTGCGTGGGGCCGCATCCGTACCCGGAGATCGTGCGCGAGCTCCAGTCCGTCATCGGCACGGAGGCGAGGGAGCAGATCCTCGAAGCCGAGGAACGGCTCCCGGACGCGGTCGTCGCCTGTGTCGGAGGCGGCTCCAACGCGATCGGCATCTTCAGCGGTTTCGTCGCCGACGAGGGCGTGCGGCTGATCGGCGTCGAAGCGGCCGGGGCGGCGAGCCTCGGCCGCGGTCGCCCCGGCGTTCTCCACGGCGCCCGCTCGTCGATCCTCGCGGACGACGACGGGCAGATCGCCGACGCGCATTCCATCTCCGCGGGCCTCGACTACCCGGGCGTCGGCCCGGAGCACGCCTTGCTGCGGGACACCGGCCGCGCCGAGTACCTCCCGGCGACCGACAAGGAAGCGCTCGCGGCTCTGCACCTTCTCGCCGAGCGCGAGGGGATCATCGCGGCTCTCGAGCCGTCCCACGCCCTTGCGCGCGCCCTCGAGCTGGACGCCGAACTGGTGGTCGTCTGCCTCTCGGGCCGCGGCGACAAGGACCTCGCGGTCGTCCTCGCGCACGGGACATGAGCAAGCGCCTGTCCGTCTACCTGATGTCGTTCCCGGAGACCCCGGAGCTCGCCGAGGCTGCGGTCGAGGGAGGTGCGGACCTGCTCGAGCTCGGCTTCCCCTTCTCGGACCCGCTCGCCGACGGCCCCGTCATCCGACTCGCCGGCGAGCGCGCGCTCCAGCGCGGGATGCGCACGCGCCAGTGCCTCGAGTGCCTGGCGGAGACGCGGCGCCGCGTCGGGCCGGACGTGCCGCTGATCCCGATGACGTACGCCTCGATCCTCGAGGCCTACGGCTACGACCGCTTCTGGGCGGACGCGCAGGCCGCCGGCGCCACGAGCCTGATCGTGGCCGACCTCCCGCTGGAGGCCGCACCAGAGATCCCGCGCGTGCAGCTCGTGGCGCCGACGTCCACGAGCGAGCGAATGGCGCTGGCCGCCGCGCGGACGGACGGCTGGCTCTACCTCGTCTCCCTGACTGGGACGACCGGCGCACGCGAGAGCGTCTCCTCCCAGCTCGAAGGCCTGGTCGAGCGCGCGCGCTCGGTCACGGACGTTCCCCTGCTCGCGGGCTTCGGCATCTCGACTCCCGACCAGGCCGCCTCCGCCGCCTCGCTCGCGGATGGGATCGTCGTCGGGAGCCGCGCCGTCCAGATCGCCGACGAGTCCGGCCCCGACGGGCTCCGCGAGTACGTCGCCTCGCTTCGCGCCGCCGTGGACGCGTCGGCCGTACCGGCGGCCTGACCGCGTCCCCTCACCGGTTTCGGGCCTTATGGCCTTAATTACTTCGGGGCACCCCGGCCCACCACCCGCTTTCGAGCCTAACGGGAAAGTCCGCACGCGTGTGTCACGCAGCGTGACGAGTTGGTGCCAATCCGAGAACGGGCCGAGGACGGGGCCGTCGGGAGAGAGCCCCGTCCTCGGTCAGTGCACGCGCCTCGGCCTACGGGCCGAGGGTGCGGACGTGCTCGCAGTTCACCGCCGTGTCACCGGTCCGGAGCACGGCGCGATCGCGGTCGTCCACGTGCTCGCCGCAGTCGAGCGTGTCCACCGCCCCGTCGTCGGCAGCTGCGAAGAGGCGGTCATTCCCTTCGCCGCCGAACATCTGGTCGGCGCCCCAGCCGCCCCAGAGCCAGTCCGGCCCGCTGCCGCCTTCGAGGAGGTCGTCCTCGGAGCCACCCCAAAGCCTGTCGGCCCCGTCGTCGCCGCTGAGCGTGTCGTTCCCGCCCTGGCCGAAGAGGAAGTCGGAGCCGCCGAGCCCCGAGACCGTGTCGTTCCCGGCCCGCGCGAGGATGAAGTCGCGCTTCTCGGAGCCCATGAGCGTGTCGTCGCCGCGCGTCCCGTGCTGGATGTGGACGCGCGAGCGGCGCGAGGGCGCCGTGCGCACGATCTCGCAGTCGACCGCGACGTCGCCGGCGCGGATGAGGGCGCGGTCCTGGCCGCCGCCGCAGTCGACGACGTCGGGCACTCCGTCGTCCTCACCGGAGCGGAGGATGTCGTTGCCGTCGCCGCCCTCGAGCGTGTCGAGGCCCCAGCCGCTGTTGAGGACGTCCGGGCCGTCGCCGCCCTCGAGCGTGTCGTTTCCGGGACCGCCCCAGAGGAAGTCGCGGCCGGCGTCGCCTGTGGCGGAGTCGTCGCCGCGCTGCCCGAAGAGGAAGTCGGAGCCGCCGTTGCCGGCCATCGCGTCGTTCCCGGCGCGGCCGTGGATGAAGTCCCGCCGGTCCGTGCCGGCGAGCGTGTCGTCTCCGGCCGTGCCGACGATCACCTTCGCCGAGGCGGCGGGCGCGAGTGCAAGCACCGCAAGCGCGGCTGCCGCGACGAGAGGAAGAGTGCGCTTCACAGGTGTTCCTTTCCAAGGGGGTGGATCGTGCGATCGAACTGAACCACCCTCCTGTGAGGAAGCCGTGGCGGTTCTGTTAAGGCCGGGTAAGTCTTGGGAGGGGCTACGCGAAGCGGAGGACGCGCACCCACTCGCAGGTCGACGCGACGTGGTCCTCGGGCCGCACGAAGGCGCGGTCGTAGTCGCCCGGGCCGCAGTCGACGTCGTCGACGGCGCCGTCCACCTCGATCGAGTAGAGCACGTCGTCGCCCTGATCTCCGTACAGCTGATCGGCGCCGAAGCCGCCCACCAGCTGATCGCTGCCTTCCATGCCGAGCAGCAGGTCGTCGCCCTGCCCGCCGAGAAGCCAGTCCATGCCGTGCCCGCCGTTCAGGTCGTCGCCGCCGTCGCTGCCCCAGAGGATGTCGGGACGTTCCTGGCCGAAGATCCTGTCGTCGCCGCCCCCGCCGGCCATGTAGTCGCGGCGGTCGCCCCCGTTCCTCATCTCGCCGGTCGGCCCGCCGTTCCAGGACACGCCGGCGGGCGGGAGCAGGCCGGTCCTCAGGCGGCGGACCCGCTCGCAGTTGAACACGCGATCACCGCGCCGGACGACGACCGTGTCGATTCCGGGCCCGCAGTCGATGCTGTCGATCAGGCCGTCATCGGCGTCCGAGTTGATGATGTCGTTCCCGGCGCCGCCGTCGATCGCGTCGGCTCCCCAGCCCGCCCAGATGCGGTCTCGCCCTTTGCCGCCGTCGAGCACGTCGTCGCCGCCGTCGCCCCAGATCCAGTCGTTGCCAGAGTTCCCGAGGATGGCGTCGCCGCCGCCATCGCCGTGGATCGAGTCGGCCCCGGCGCGGCCCGAGACGGCGTCGTCCCCGCCCTGCGCCTCGACGACGTCGGGCCTCAGGGTCCCGTGGAGGTTGTTCGAGCGAGCATTCCCGCTGATGACCTTCGCGGACGCTACCTGGGCGCCCACGAGCAACAGCCCGCACGCGAGCACGGCAGCGACTGTCCCCTGACCAAATCGCATTCCCATTTCAAGGTAGCTCGGGAGAGAGGGGATCTCCACTAGCCGTGCGGCCGGGATGTCCCGCCCAGGACGTAGGCTACGGGCGATGCACACGCTCGAGCTCAGCAACGAGGAGCTCCGGCTCGTCCGCGCGGCGCTGACCGCCTACCTCGAGGATTTCGGGCACGACGAGGCAGACATCCTGCGCGCTCTGAAGACGATCCTCGCCAGGCTCCCCTACCCCGAGTAGTGGCCGTCCTCGACTCGAGAGCCGACCGCGCCGCCGGGGAGTACGCGGCCAACCGCGAGCGGATGGAAGCGCTCGTCGCCGAGCTGCGCGAGCGCACCCGCGAGGTCGCGGCCGAGCGGCCGGCAGAGGCCCTCGAGCGCCACGCGGCCCGCGGGAAGCTCCTTGCCCGGGAGCGCGTCGAGCGCCTCCTCGACCCGGGCTCGGCGTTCCTCGAGCTGAACGCCCTGGCCGCCTGGGAGCTGTACGGCGGCGACGCGCCCGGGGCGGGGATGATCACCGGCATCGGCGTCGTCGAGGGAGTCGAGTGCGTGCTCGTCGCCAACGACGCGACCGTCAAGGGCGGGACGTACTACCCGCTGACGGTGAAGAAGCACCTGCGGGCGCAGGAGATCGCCGAGCAGAACCACCTGCCGTGCATCTACCTGGTCGACTCGGGCGGCGCCTTCCTGCCCCTGCAGGACGAGGTCTTCCCCGACCGTGACCACTTCGGCCGCATCTTCTTCAACCAGGCGCAGATGTCCGCGCTGGGCATCCCACAGGTCGCGGTCGTCATGGGCTCCTGCACCGCCGGCGGCGCCTACGTCCCGGCGATGAGCGACGAGACCGTGATCGTGCGCGGGACGGGCACGATCTTCCTCGGCGGCCCGCCGCTCGTGAAGGCCGCCACCGGCGAGGAGGTGAGCGCCGAGGAGCTGGGCGGCGCCGACGTCCACTCGCGCGTCTCGGGCGTCACCGACCACTATGCGGTCAGCGACGAGCACGCGCTCGCGCTCGCGCGCCAGATCGTGCGCAACCTGAGCCGGCGCAAGCCCGACCCGCCCTGGGACGTCCTCCCGTCCGAGGAGCCGCTGTACGACCCGGAGGAGCTCTACGGCGTCGTCCCCACCGACTACGCGAAGGGCTACGACGTGCGCGAGCTGATCGCCCGCCTCGTGGACGGGAGCCGGCTGCACGAGTTCAAGGCGCTCTACGGCGACACGCTCGTCTGCGGCTTCGCGCGCATCGAGGGCTATCCCGTGGCGATCCTGGCGAACAACGGCGTCCTCTTCTCCGAGTCGGCACTGAAAGGGGCGCACTTCGTCGAGCTCGCGTGCAAGCGCCGCGTCCCGCTCGTCTTCCTGCAGAACATCACGGGCTTCATGGTGGGCAAGGAGTACGAGGCGGGCGGGATCGCCAAGGACGGGGCCAAGCTGGTCACGGCGGTCGCATGCGCGCAGGTGCCGAAGTTCACGGTCATCGTCGGAGGGTCGTTCGGCGCCGGCAACTACGGCATGTGCGGGCGGGCATACGCGCCCAGGCAGCTCTGGATGTGGCCCAACGCCCGCATCTCGGTCATGGGCGGCGAGCAGGCGGCCACCGTGCTGTCGGCCGTCGGGAACGCGGACCCCGACGAGATTCGCGCGAAGTACGAGCGCGAGGGAAGCCCGTACCACTCGACCGCACGCCTCTGGGACGACGGCATCATCGACCCGCTCGATACCCGCAAGGTGCTCGCGCTCGGGATCTCGGCAGCGCTGAACGCGCCGATCCCGGAGACGACGTTCGGCGTCTTCCGGATGTAGCGCCGGGGCAGACGTAGACTCCTCGCGTGCCGTACGCGATCGTCGACTCCGAGGACGTCGAGCCGGGCTACGGCGGCGTCTTCAAGCAGATTCGCCGCCGGCTCGGGGTGCGGGCGTTCGGGATCAACCAGGTCGACCTCCCGCCCGGGGCCGAGGGCCGCGAGCACGAGCACGCCGAGTCAGGTCAGGAGGAGGTCTACCTCGTCCTGGCAGGCAGCGGGACGATGACGATCGACGGCGAGGAGGTCGAGCTCAAGCCAGGCCGCTACGTCTTCGTCGCCGCCGCGTCGGTGCGGAAGCCCGTCGCCGGCCCCGGGGGCCTGTCGTGGGTCGTCGTCGGCGCCCCGCCCCGGGACGGCTGGGAGCCCGAGCTTCTAGCGACGAATCGCGGGCCGGCCTTCCGTGCGCTCGCCCTGCTCCTGGCCGAGCCAGCTGGGGACGAGCGCGTCCAGCCGCTCCCGCTCCTCTCCGGTGAGGCCGCGGAGCGGAGCCCGCACGTCCTCGCGGACGGGGACGCCGCGCAGCGCGAGAATCCGCTTCAGGGCCGCGTGGCGCGGAAACGCCTCGAGACCGTCGCGAAGCTCGCCCAGCTGCGCGCTCCGCTCCGGGCCGGGGTCGCGCACGGCCCCTGCGATCAGCTCGGGGAAGGCCGTGGCGAGCGCGGAGACCGAGCCCTTCGCTCCCTGGCGCATGCCCGCGCCGATCAGGCTCTCGGCGCCCACGAAGATGTCGAGCCCGTCGAGGAGGTACGGCTCCAGGCGCTCGAAGGGAGCGTCGGAGACCTTCATCCCGGCGAGATTCGGGGCAACCTCGCGCAGGCGCTCGACGACGCGGATGGGAACCGCGTAGCCGCTCACGCGTGCAAACTCGTAGACGTAGAAGGGTGTGGGCGCTGCCGCCGCGGCCGCGGCCGCGAAGTGCGCAAGCAGCGACTCGTCGTCGAGCTGGAAGTAGGGCGGGCCGATGACCGCGATCGCAGCGGCTCCCGCGCCCGCCGCATGCTCCACCAGGGCAAGCGTGTCGGCGGTCGTCTGCGCCCCGCAGTGGACGGCGACGTCGAGCCTCCCCGCGCTGGTGGCAAGGAAGAGGTCGGTCACGCGCTTCCGCTCCGGAAGCGAAAGCAGGATTCCCTCCCCGGTCGTCCCCATGGCGAGGATCCCGTCCAGCCCCCCGGCGACCAGGAAGTCGACCAGGGGCTCGAACGCGCCTTCGTCGAGCGCCGCCCCGCCATCGCGGAACGGCGTCACGGCAGCGGCCAGGGCGCCCTTGATCATGGAGCGAACCTTATGCTCCGGTCGATGAGCGCGCTGCGGATCGAGCGGGACAACGACGTTCTGCGGGTCACCATCGCCAAGCCGGAGCGGCGCAACGCGTTCGACGCCGCCCTGATCGCCGAGCTCACGGAGGCGTTCTCCGATGTCGGCGACGCGCGCGCGGTCGTCCTCGCCGGCGACGGACCGAGCTTCTGCGCCGGGGCCGACGTCGAGTGGCAGCGCTCCTCCATCGATCTCTCCTACGAGGAGAACGTCGCGGACGCGATGCGTCTCTACGGCATGCTGGAGACGATCGACTCCTGCCCGGCCCCGGTCGTGGCGCGCGTGCAGGGCTTCGCCCTGGGCGGCGGCTCCGGCGTCGTCGCCTGCGCCGACGTGGCCGTCGCCGGCCCGGACGGCGTCTTCGGCTTCACGGAGGTACGGCTCGGAATCGTCCCGGCCGTCATCTCGCCGTTCGTGCTGAGCCGCATCGGCCCGGGCGCCGCCCGCCGCTACTTTCTGACCGGCGAGCGGTTCGGCGCCGACGTCGCGCTCCGCATCGGGCTCGTACACGAGATCGCCGAGGACCTCGACGGCGCGGTCGAGCGGATGGTCGGCGACCTCCTCGCCGCCGGCCCGGAGGCCGCCCGGGCCGCGAAGCGCCTCGTCCGCGAGCGGCCCGTCGGAGAGGCGACCGCCCACCTCGCGGCCGGGCTGCGGACGAGCCTCGAGGGCCAGGAGGGCCTGCGCGCCTTCCTGGAGAAGCGCGCAGCGACCCTCCCGAGCGGGGATACCTGGGGCATCTACTCCGGGGACCAGGAAGCCGGGTAGCTGCCCCTAGCCGGTGCCGCTTCCTCCGGCGCCCGAGCCCCAGGTGAAGAACACCACCACGACGATGAAGGCGACGATCGCGAGCGCGACCGCCATCAGTACGCGACGGGCGGTTGGCCTAGGTCCCATGCGCGAATCCCCACGATCCTCCGGGGTACCCGGTCAGGCGGACCCAGGGCGTCTTCGTGTTGAAGCAGAACTGGAAGCACTCCTGGAACTTGCCCTGCGCCCGGACGCGGTACTGACTCTTGTTCGGCCCACCGTCGACGTCGAGCCCGGTGTGCCCCTTGAAGTCCCACCCCGAGAACTGCATGCAGCACTCGACATCGCGCCAGTACGTGGGTGACCACGGGTTGTTCGTCTTGACGATCAACGAGCCTCCGGCCTCCCAACACCAGCGGATCGTCAGGATGTACTTCCAGTAGAAGTACCCGAACAGCGGGTGCTTGAGGCCGTGCCACCCGTGCACCTTCCTGCACTTGATGGTCGTACCGGCCACCGTGGTGACAGCATCCTCCGTGAGCTGGGAAACCTCGACCAGGGCCTCGCCGTTCTCCAACACCACCGGTTCCTCCGTGATGATCGTTTCCGCCGAAGCGACGGTCGCCCCTGCGAAGAACGCAGCGCCGAGAACGAGCGTCAATCCTCCCTTCCAGATTGCAGACCTGAGCGACGTGTACACGTTCGACCTCCTCTCGTCGAGAACCGAGTCGAGGCCGCGGGCTGCGCCGCTCGAGTTCGCTTTCCTCTTCAGGATAGAACAGGGTTGCCGAGAGCGACAACGGCCTTTTCGGCCACGTCACCTTCGGACGCGTGCTCTAGGCTGACCACGCGCAAGGGCGCATGACCCCATGGAAATCAGCAAGCTCCTCGTAGCGAACCGCGGCGAGATCGCCGTGCGCGTCTTCCGCACCTGCCGCCGGCTCGGCATCGGCACGGTCGCGGTCTACGCACGCGACGACGCCGGCGCGTTCCACACCCGGCGGGCGGACGAAACCGTCGCGGTCGGGAGCTACCTCGACCCGGCTGAGCTGGTCCGCGCGGCCCGCGAGAGCGGCGCGGACATGATCCACCCCGGCTACGGCTTCCTCGCGGAGAACGGCGACTTCGCGGAGGCGGTCCGAGAGGCAGGGATCGTGTTCGTCGGCCCCTCGCCGGAGGCCATCCGCCTATCCGGGGACAAGCTCGAGGCGAAACGGCTGGCGCAGGCGGCCGGCGTGCCCGTCGTCGAGTCGGGAAGGCCCGAGGAGATCGGCTACCCGCTGATCGTCAAGGCGGCGGCGGGCGGCGGCGGGCGCGGCATGCGGGTCGTGCGCTCGCCCGACGGGCTCGAGGAGGCGCTCGAGGCGGCCGCCCGCGAGGCGCAGGCCGGCTTCGGGGACGCGCGGGTCTTCTGCGAGCGCTACGTCGAACGGCCGCGCCACGTCGAGATCCAGCTGCTCGCCGACCGGCACGGGACGACGCTTCACCTCGGCGAGCGCGAGTGCTCGATCCAGCGCCGGCACCAGAAGATCCTGGAGGAGAGCCCGTCCCCTGCGCTCGATCCCGAGCTCCGCGCGGCGATGGGCGAGGCCGCGGTCGCGTTCGCGCGCGCGGTCGCCTACGAGAATGCCGGCACCGCCGAGTTCATGCTCGACGGCGACCGCTTCGCCTTTCTCGAGCTGAACGCGCGCCTCCAGGTCGAGCATCCCGTGACCGAGCTCGTGACCGGGATCGACCTGGTCGAGCAGCAGCTCCGCATCGCGGCGGGCGCGGCGCTGGACCTCGAGCCGGGCGAGCCCGAGGGCCACGCAGTCGAGGTTCGCCTCTATGCCGAGCATCCGCTCACCTTCCTCCCCCAGGCCGGCCGGCTCGAGCGGCTGGAGCTGCCCGACACCGTGCGGGTCGACGCCGGCGTCGAGGCGGGAGACGAGATCCCGGTCGCCTACGATCCGCTGATCGCCAAGCTGACGGCGCACGCCGAGACGCGGGAGGAGGCCTTCGACGACCTCTCACGCGCGCTTCGGGCCACTCGCGTCTCGGGCGCGACCACGAACCTCGGCTTCCTTCGCTGGCTGGTCGACCACCCGGCCGTGCGAGCAGGGGAGACGACGACCGCGTTCCTGGCCGAGCACCCGCCGCTCTCGCTGCCGGCGACCGCTCCGGGCTCCTGGTCCGGCTACTGGCGGCTCAACCGCGACCGGACGGCGCGCACGCCGGATACCCGGCCCGCGCCGACGGTCGAGGGAGCCGCCCACGCGACCGACGGGGCGCACGAGACGAGCACGCTCGTCGCGCCGATGCCCGGAACCGTCGTGCGCGTCCTCGCGGGCGAAGGCGACCGCGTGGAGCCGCGCCAGCCCCTTGTCGTGCTCGAGGCCATGAAGATGGAGACGCCGCTCACCTCGCCGTACGAGGCCGTCGTGAAGCGGGTGCACGTGGCCGAGGGCGACCGTGTCGCGGGCGGGGAGCTCCTGGTGGAGCTGGAGGACTGATGGACGCCGCCGACCTCCTCCCCGACCCGATCGCCCAGGTCGCCCGCTGGCTCGACGAGGCGCGTACCGGCGGCCTCGAGCTGCCCGAGGCGATGACGCTTGCGACGGCCGATGCCGAAGGCCGGCCGTCAGCCCGCACCGTTCTCCTCAAGAGCCTCGACGCCGACGGCTTCCGCTTCTTCACGAACACCGAGAGCCGCAAGGGCCTCGAGCTGGCCGAGAATCCCAACGCGGCGCTCGTCTTCCACTGGGCGCTTCGGCCGCGGCGCCAGGTGACCGTGGCGGGGACGGTGGAACCGCTGTCGCGCGAGGAGTCGGAGGCGTACTACAGGACGCGTCCGCTCGGAAGCCGTCTCGGCGCCTGGGCCTCCCGCCAGAGCACGGTCGTGCCGGACCGGGAGGCGCTCGACCGCGCGTTCGCCGACGCCGAGAGTGCGCACGGGGACGACCCGCCGCTCCCGCCCTGGTGGGGCGGCTACCTCCTGACGCCGACGCGGATCGAATTCTGGCAGAACCGTGAGAACCGCTTGCACGACCGCTTCCGCTACAGCCGCGGGCCCGCCGGCGACTGGGTGCTCGAGCGGCTGGCCCCCTAGCCGAGCAGGTCCTTGAGGCGCATCGCCAGGGCCGCGTCGCCCTCGACGCGGATCTTCCCCATGAGGAAGGCGCCCGTTGGGCTCTGCTCGCCGCGGACGATGCGCAGAAGCACGTCCTCCGGGACGCCGATGACGCAATCGGCGGCGGCGTCGCCCTCGCTCACCGAGACGGATCCGTCGTCGACGTCGACGCGCCAGCTGCCCGCGCCGTCGACGTCGAAGCGGTAGCTCGCAGTCAGGCCGCGCGTGCGCTCGGCGCCGCCGGCCGTCCTCGCCTTCAGCTCCTCGAAGAACTCCCGTGCGGTCTCGGCCATCAGTAGGTCCCGCCGGTCGCCGGAGCGGGCTCCCCCGGGCGCACCGTACTGCGGACCGGCGGCAGGAGCAGCGTCAGCACGATGCACAGAGCCGGGCCCAGCGCCGTCACCAGCACGGCTGCCTGGAGGTCGAGGGCGTCCGCGACGGCGCCGAGCCCGACGGCGGCAACGCCGCCCAGCCCGATGGCGAGCCCGATGGAGAGCCCCGAGGCCATGCCTACGCGCCCGGGCATGTACTCCTGGCTCATGACGAGGCTGACGCTGAACGTCCCGATGACGGCCATCCCGGCGAGGAAGAGCGCAACGACCCCGACCGCGCCTCCGACGAGCACGTAGGTGGCGATCAGCGGCGGTGAGACGATGAAGCTGCCGAGGAGCACTTGGCGGCGGCCGATGCGGTCGGCGAGCGGCCCGCCGAGGAGCGTGCCGATGGCGCCTGCGAAGAGAAAGAGCGCCAGCAGGCGCGTGCCGTACGCGGCGCTGTTCCCTCGCGAGATCTCGTACAGGGGAACGAACGTGAACAGGCCCATGTGCGCGAGGCTCCGCAGTCCCACGATGGCGAGCAGCATCACGGTCCCGTGCCAGTTATTGCCGGCCGCGGAGCGCTGAGCCTGCGCAACCTTGTCGGGCGCGAACCGCGCGAGGTGGGGAAGGGCGAAGAGGAGCAGCGCGGCAACGATCAGGCCGGGAAGGGCAATGAAGACCCCGCCGTCCAGGCCGAGGCCGAGCGTGATGACGAAGAACGACGCCAGGAGCGGGCCGAGCGCGAACCCGATGTTGCCGCCGACGGAGAAGAGGGACATCCCGCTCGCACGACGCATCCCGCTGACGTAGCTGGCGAACTTCGACCCCTCCGGATGGTACGCGGCGACGCCCAGCCCGGAGGCCAGCACGCCGAGCATGACGAGCCCATAGCTGGGGGCGATGGAGGCGAACGCGATGCCGATTCCCGCCAGCGCGACGCCGGCCGGCAGCAGCCAGAGCGCCCCGCGGGCGTCCGACCAGAAGCCGAACGCGGGCTGGATGATCGACGAGCTGATCGTGGCCCCGAGAACGAGCGCGCCGACCATCGTGTAGGACAGGTCGAAGCGGATCGTCAAGAACGGCAGGAGTGCCGGCAGCGATCCCTGGGCGAGATCCGTGGCCAGGTGGCCCGAGGAGAGGGCGGTCATGCCCTTGGAATCGACGCCTGCGTGCATGTGGCCGAACGTTACCCTCGTACGAAGAAGCCCTCCGAGGAGGAGGGCTTCAGGGGAGAGGTATTCGCCCGCGGAGGGGAGGGTGCGGGCTGGGGGGAGAGGGTGGAGCTGCGCTCTCGCGCCTTCTCTATATCGGGTGCTCCGGCGGGACGGCCCATCCCTCGAACGGGGCACCGCTCCCGGCCGCTCCGATAGCATCCCGCCTCGTTCATGCAGATTGATGTCGTCGAGGCGCCGCCCGGGGGGGTCGAGGCCGACGTCCTCGCCTTCGCCGTTCGCGACCCCGTTGAGCTCTCTGCCGCGGCGCAGGGTCTCGACCGGCTGGTCGAGGGCCGGCTGGCCCGGCTGATCGAGACGGGCGAGCTCAGGGGAGACGAGGGCCGGGTGACCCTGCTGCACGGAGACGGCCGCGTGGCCGCCGAGCGGATCGGCGCCGTCGGCCTCGGCAGCCGCACGCTCGACGCCGACCGCCTTCGCACCGCAGCGGCGCAGGTAGCAGCGCGAACCGTGGACGTCGGCGGCACGACCGTGGCCTGGGTCGTCGAGGAGAACGGCCTGCCACCGGCGGAACAAGGGCAGGCGATCGTGGACGGAGTCGTCCTCGGCCCGTACGAGAACGGCCGCTGGAAGACGGAGGACGACCGGCACGGCGAGATCGAGCGCCTCGTTCTCTGCGGGCCCGCCGCCGCAGCTGCAAGAGAGACCGCCGCGCGCGCCAACGTTGCCGCGGCCTGGGCCAACCGCTGCCGCGACATGGTGAACGCCCCCGCGAACGAGCTCACCCCGGAGAGCCTGGCCGCCTGGGCCGAGGAGATCGCGGGCGGCAGCGAGCACATCCGCTTCGAGGCGCTCGGGCACGACGAGATCCGTGCAGCCGGCATGGGCGCGTTCGCAGCCGTGAGCCAGGGAAGCCACAACCCGCCGAGATTGATCACGCTCGCCTACGAGCCGCCGGAGCCCGCCCGGGCAGACTTCCGCCTCGGCCTCGTAGGGAAGGCGATCACGTTCGACGCCGGCGGCCTCTCGCTCAAGCCCGCCTACCGCCTGGACGAGATGAAGTCGGACATGGGGGGCGGCGGCGCGGTGCTCGCGGCGACGGGCGCGATCGCGGAGCTCGGCCTGCCCGTCCGGATCCTGACGGTCGTCCCCTCCTGCGAGAACCTTCCCAGCGGCCACGCCTTCCGCCCGGGCGACATCGTCACCTCGCTCAGCGGCAAGACGATCGAGATCTCCAACACCGACGCCGAGGGGCGCCTGATCCTCGCCGACGCGCTCTGGTACGCACGCGAGTCGGGCGCGACGCATCTGCTCGACCTCGCCACCCTGACCGGCGGCATCGTCGTGGCCATGGGCGACCTCTACGCCGGGCTCTTCGGGAACGACGAGCAGTGGAGCGCCGAGATCGAGGCCGCGGCCGAGGCGAGCGGCGACCACGCCTGGCGCCTCCCGCTGCACGAGCGCTACCACCGCTACAACGACTCGGCCTTCGCCGACCTGAAGAACTCGTCCGACTACCGCCAGGCCTCACCGATCCTGGCCGCCGCGTTCCTGGAGACGTTCGCGGGCGAGGGCCCGTGGGCGCACCTCGACATCGCCGGCACCGCCTACCTCGAGCGCGGCCGGGGCGATTACTACTCCCGCCTGGGCGCGACCGGCTACGGCGTCCGGCTCCTGGCGGAGCTGGCACGCCGCCTGTCCTCGTGACCCGCTAGATGGACTTCGACCTCTCCGACGAGCACGAGCTGCTGCGCGGCACCGTGCGGGCGTTCGCCGAGGAGCGGATCGCGCCCGTGGCGGAGGAGCTCGACCGCGAGCACCGGTTTCCGTACGAGATCGTCGCGGAGCTGGCCGAGCTGGGGCTCATGGGCATCCCCGTCCCCGAGGAGTACGGGGGCGCCGGGGGGGACACGCTCTCGTACGCCATCGCGATCGAGGAGCTGACCCGCATCGACTCGTCCGTGGCGATCACGGTGGCCGCACACACCTCGCTCGGCACGATGCCGTTCCTCCTCTTCGGCTCGGAGCAGCAGAAGCAGGAGTGGCTCCCGGACCTGGCCTCGGGCCGGAAGCTCGCCGCCTTCGGGCTCACCGAGCCCGGCGCGGGGTCGGACGCGGGAGCGACCCGCACCCGCGCAGAGCTCCGCGACGGCGACTGGGTGGTCAACGGCTCCAAGACCTTCATCACGAACGCCGGCACCGACCTGACCGCCTGCGTGACGATCACGGCGCGCACGGGTGAGGACGAGATCTCCAACCTGGTCGTCCCGAACGGCACGCCGGGGTACGAGATCTCGGCGCCGATGCGGAAGCTGGGCTGGCGCGCCTCCGACACGCGCGAGCTCTCGTTCCAGGACTGCAGGGTGCCCGAGGGGAACCTGCTCGGGCCGCGCGGCGCAGGCTTCAAGCAGTTCCTGGAGATCCTCGACGGCGGCCGCGTCTCCGTCGCCGCGATGGGCCTCGGCCTCGCGCAGGGCGCCTACGATCTGGCGACCGCCCACGCGCGAAACCGGGAGCAGTTCGGACGGCCGATCGCAAGCTTCCAGGCGGTGCAGTTCGCGCTCGCGGACATGGCCACGGAGATCGAGGCGGGGCGCGGCCTCGTTTACAAGGCGTGCTGGCTGAAGGACCAGGGCCGCGAGTTCGCCAAGGAGGCGGCCATCGCCAAGCTCTACACCGGCGAGCTCTCGAAGCGGGTCGCGGACAAGGCCCTCCAGATCCACGGCGGCTACGGCTTCATGGACGAGTACCCGATCTCGCGCCTCTACCGCGACCAGAAGGTGCTGGAGATCGGAGAGGGGACGAACGAAGTCCAGCGGATGGTGATCGCGCGGCACCTGGGGCTCTAGGCCAGCGTGAGCTGAACCGGGCGCTGCTGGAGCGCCAGCAGCTCCTTCGCCGCGAGCCGCGGCCGGCCGCGGAGGTGATCGAGCGCCTCGTCGGGATGCAGGCCCAGGTTCCCCGGGATCCGTACGTCGCGCTCTGGTCGCGGATCGAGGGCTTCCGGCCCGAGGAGCTCGAGGAGCTGGTCGCCGGGCGGGAGGCCGTCCGCATGACGCTGATGCGCGGGACGATCCACCTCGTCACAGCGCGCGACGCCCTCGCGCTGCGTCCGCCCCTCGACGCCGTGATGGCCCGGCTGTTCCGGAGCGGGAGCCCGTTCGGGCGCCGGCTGGGCGACGCGGACGTGGACGAGATCGTCGCTGCCGGCCGCGCGCTCGCCGAGCAGGCGCCGTGCACGCGCGCAGAGCTTCGCAGGCTCCTCGGTGAGCGCTGGCCCGGCCGGGACGCCGAGGCGATGGCCTACGCGATCGCCTACCTCGTCCCGCTGGTCCAGGTGCCGCCGCGCGGGCTCTGGAGCCGCAGCGGCCGGCCGGCGTGGGCGACGGTCGAGTCCTGGCTCGGCCGCCCGCTGGAGGCCGACTCGTCGCCCGATCGTGCGGTGCTGCGCTACCTGGCAGCGTTCGGGCCCGCCAGCAGCAAGGACGTGGCTGCCTGGTCGGGCCTGACGGGCGTCCGCGAGGTGCTGGACCGCGTGCGAGGTGATCTGCGCACCTTCCGCGACGAGAGCGGGGTCGAGCTCTTCGATCTGCCCGGCGCGCCCCTCCCCGATCCCGACACTCCTGCCCCCGTGCGCTTCCTGCCCGAGTACGACAACGTCTTCCTCTCCCACGCCGACCGCTCTCGGATCGTCGACCCGGACGACCGGCCACGGCTCGGCTTCGGTGACGGTCGCTTCTTCTCGCCGGTGCTGATCGGCGGCTTCGTCCGGGCCGTGTGGCGGCACGAGGGCGTTGCTCTGCTGGTCAAGCCGGCGAGCCGGCTCTCCAGGAAGGACGCCGCTGCGGTGACGGCCGAGGGCCGCCGGCTGCTCGGGCTCCTCGCCCCTGACGCACAGGAGCGCGAGGTCCGCATACTCCCGGAGTGACCGGCCGGCTCTACGCGGGCGCCTCCGGCTTCTCCTACCCGTCCTGGCGCGGCGGCTTCTACCCGGTCGACGCGAAGCCGGACACCTTCCTGCGCCGCTACGCCGAGCGCGTCAACGCGGTCGAGCTCAACAACACGTTCTACCGCGTGCCGGAGGAGGACCAGTTCGACCGCTGGGCCGCGCAGGTCCCGGACGGGTTCCGCTTCGCCGTGACGACGAGCCGGCGGCTGACGTCCTTCGGACGCGTCGAGGGCGTGGACGGGTTCTGCCGCATGGCGCGCCGCCTCGGCGACCGGCTCGGCCCGCTGCGCGTCAAGGTGCCGCAGGCGCGCGACGACGGGTTCCTGCGGCTCCTCCTGGACGCGCTCGACCCCGAGGTGCCGGTCGCCCTCGACTTCCGCCACGACTCCTGGGACGACCCCGAGGTCACGGCGCGGCTGGACGAGCGGGGAGTGGCCCGCGCCGGGGCCTGGGACGGCGCCGCCGCCTTCCGCTACCTGCGCCTGCGTGAGCCGCCGTACGACGAGGCGGCGCTGGCCGCGCAGGCGGCCGAGATCCGGCCGCTCCTGGACGGCGGCATCGACGTCTACGCGTTCTTCCGCCACGAGGACGAGCCCACGGCCCCGCTCTATGCCGAGCGGCTCCTCGAGCTGGCCGAGGAGTAGGCTGTCGGCGCGATGAGCGGACGGCCCGAGGTGATCGTGGACGTCGTCTTCGAGGACGGCCTCTTCTTCCTCGCCGTCCGGAACATCGGCGACCGGCCCGCGCTCGACGTGAAGACGACCTTCAACCGCAAGCTCGTCGGGCTCGGCGGGACGAAGGATGTCGCCGCGCTCGCGCTCTTCCGCAACATCCCCTTCCTCGCGCCCGGGAAGGAGATCCGGACGCTGCTCGACTCCGCCCCCTCCTGGTTCGGACGGGCGCGCTCGAACGTGATCACCGCCCGCGTCGCCTATGCCGACCCGGAGAAGAAGCCCTACAAGGGCACGATGACGCACGACCTCGAGATCTACCGCGAGCTCGCCTACCCGAGAGGAGCCTGAGATGCCGTCGGCCCGCATACGATCCCTTCAAGAACTTCAGCTTCCTCGTCGAGATCGACGGCATACCGCCGCCGGCTTCACGAGCGTGAGCGGGCTCGCGGCCGAGGCGGAGGTGATCGAGTTCCACGACGGCGGAACGAGCTCACCTCCTCGCGCAAGCTCCCTGGCCGGCGTCGTACCCGAACGTGACGCTCAAGCGCGGCCTTACCGCCGATCGCCTATCTCTGGGACTGGTGGAGGACGATCGTGACCGGCTCCTTCTCGCGCCGCACCGTGGGGATCATCCTTCTCGACGACGCCGGCAACCAGGTGCTGCGCTGGCACCTGCACAACGCCTGGATCGCCAGGATCGAGGTGTCGGAGCTCGACGCCTCGAGGGAAACGAGGTGGCCATCGAGACGATCGAGCTCGCCCACGAGGGGCTCGAGCTCGACGTCGTAGCGTGGAAGACGATGCCCGGCTCCGCCCGTCCTGTGGGCATGTCGACCACGACATCACGCAACTCGCGCTCGCCCGGGCGCGGCAGGACGACCTCCTCCGCGACGCCGAGCGGCACCGCCTCGGCGCGGCCGCGCGCGGGAGCGGCCGGACTCCGGGAGCGCTTCGCCGCGCTCGCTGCACCGCGGCAGGCGCTGGCGCCGGGAAGCGCCGCGCGTGGCTCCGGCCGCGAAGTAGCTAGCGCAGCCGCTCGACCGCGTAGCCGCGCTCGTCCAGGCGGGAGAGGAGCTCCTCGCAGTGCTCCTCGTCGCGCATGACGAGGGTGAGCTCGATCTCGGTGCCCGTGACCGGCAGGTCCACCCCCTCGCGGTGGTGGTTGACCACGAGGACGTTCGCACGCTCGTCGGCGACGAGGGCGAGCAGGCCGGCGAGGCTCCCCGGCCGGTCGGTCACGCGCGTGCGCAGGACGAGGTAGCGGCCCGCGCGGGTGAGGCCGTGGCGGAGGACTTCGATGAGCATGCTCGCGTCGATGTTGCCGCCGGAGAGAAGCGCGCAGGCCGCGCCCGCGCCGTCGACCTTTCCGGCGAGCAGCGCGGCGACGGAGGCCGCGCCCGCGCCCTCGACCGTGAGCTTGCAGCGCTCGCTGACGAGCAGGATCGCGCCCGCGATCTCGGCGTCGGTGACCGTGACGACGCTCTCCAGCCTCCCGGCGAGCAGGCTCTGCGTCAGCTCGCCGGGCTGCTTCACGGCGATCCCGTCCGCGATCGTGTTCCCCGTGGGCGCCTGCCCGGCGAAGGGAGCGCACGCCGCCGCCTGGACTCCGACCAGCCCGATCTCCGGGCGCAGCTCCGTGAGCGCGAGCGCGATGCCGGCCGCGAGCCCACCGCCGCCGATCGGGATGACCACCGTCTCGACGTCGCTGCCGAGCTGCTCGGCGAGCTCGAGGCCGAGCGTTCCCTGGCCGGCGAGGACGACCGGGTCCTCGAAGGCGTGGACGAAGGTCTCCCCCGCCTCGACCCGGTCCCTCGCGGCGGCCACCGCGTCGTCGAAGCCGTGGCCCGCGAGCACGACCTCGGCGCCGTAGCTCCGCGTCGCCTCGACCTTCGCCGTCGGCGCGTCCTCCGGCATGAAGACGGTGGCCCGCACGCCGGACTCACGCGCCGCCCACGCGACGGCCTGGCCGTGGTTCCCGGCGCTCGCCGTGACCACCCCCGCACCCCGCTCGGCGTCCGACAGCTTCGAGATCCGGTTGTAGGCGCCGCGGATCTTGAAGGAGCCGGTGCGCTGGAGATTCTCGGCCTTGAGCCAGACCGGTCGGCCGGAGAGGCGGCCCAGCGTCTCGGAGGAGAGGACCGGGGTCTCGCGCGCGACGCCGTGGAGCCGCTTTCGCGCCTCCTGGATCTCAGCGAGTGTGGGGCCCGTCGCCGTCGCCATCCGGCACCTTGAATACCCGCTCCATGATCTCACGGACCGCCGTGAGAGGATCGAGCTCGCGGCGTTGCACCTCGCCGAGGAGCCGCCGGAGCTCCTCGTCCTCCACCACTGCGGCCTCGAGACGCGCCTTCGCACGGGCGCTCGCGACGGCGAACACCTCCCCCGCGAGGTTCGCCGCGCGGCGCTCGGCCAGCGTCCCGCTCTCCTCCAGGTAGCGGCGGTGCTCGCCGATCTTCTCCCACAGCTCGGGAACCCCTTCGCCGCGGACGGCGTCGGTGAGGACGATCGGCGGCTTCCACTCGCGCTCGGTGTCGAGGGCCAGGATGGAGCGAACCTCGTTCACCATCGTCTTGGCGGCTGGATGGTCGCGCTTGTTGACCGCGATCACGTCGGGGATCTCCATGATCCCGGCCTTGAGCGCCTGGATCGAGTCGCCGGAACCGGGCATGAGAACCAGGAGTACGGTGTCCGCGATCGTGATCACCTCCACCTCGCTCTGGCCTGCGCCGACGGTCTCCAGGAAGAGGATGTCCTTGCCGGCCGCGTCGAGGATGAGCGCCGCCTGCAGGGTCGCCTCGGCGAGCCCGCCCAGGTGGCCGCGCGTGCCCATGGAGCGGATGAAGACCTCCGGGTCGAGGAAGTGGTCGGTGAGCCGGATGCGGTCGCCGAGGAGCGCGCCCTTCGTGAACGGGCTGGACGGGTCGACGGAGATGACGCCGACGCTCCGATCCTGCTCGCGCACGAGACGGACGAGCGCGCTGATCAGGCTCGACTTGCCCACGCCGGGCGGCCCGGTGACGCCGATCGCGTAGCCGCCGCCCGTCTCCGGGTAGAGCTCCCGGATCAGCTCGTACGCGAGCGGATCGCCGTTCTCGACCAGGGTGATCGCCCGCGCGAGCGCCCGTCGGTCCCCGCGGCGGACTCCCTCGACGAGGTCCTCCAGCGTCCACGTCTTCGCCATCGGCCTACCCGGCGAGCGCCGTCACGCGCCTGAGCGCCTGCGCGAAGAGCTCGTTCTCCTCCCTGGTCCCCACCGTGACCCGGATCGCGCCCGGAGCGCCGAACGCGCCGAGGGGCCGGACGATGACGCCCTCGCGCAGGAGCGCGTCGAAGACGGCGCGCGCGTCCTCCCCCACCTCGACGTAGACGAAGTTCGCCACGGGTCGGGGCGCGAGCGTCAGGTCGAGGGCGGCGCAGAGCTCCAGCAGGTGCGCCCGCGACTCCGCGTTGAAGGCCCGGCGGCGGGCGACCTCGTCGTCGTCCCCGAGGCTGGCCTCCGCAGCGTCCTGCGCGGGCTGCGTGACGTCGAACGCGTTTCGCACCTTCTTGACCGCGTCGACGACCTCCTTCGGCCCGACGCCGTAGCCGACGCGCAGGCCGGCGAGGCCGAAGATCTTGGAGAAGGTGCGCAGGACGAGCACGTTTCGCCCGGCCTTCATGTGCTCCTCGACCCCGTCCGGGTAGTCGGGCTCGTCGACGTACTCGAAGTACGCCTCGTCCAAAACGGTGAGGACGTGGTCGGGCACGGCCGCGAAGTAGGAGTCCACCTCGTCCCGCGAGATCATCGTCCCGGTCGGGTTGTTCGGGTTGCAGAGGAAGGCGATCTTCGTCCGGCCGGTGATCGCGGCCAGGATCTCCCCCACGTCGTAGCGGTGGCCCGTGAGCGGGACGCGCACGGGAGTCGCGCCCATCTTGATCGCGGCCAGCGGGTAGCTGGCGAAGGAGGGCCAGCCGAAGACGACCTCGTCGCCGGGGTCGAGCGTGGCGAGTGCCAGGTAGGCGATGATCGCGTCGGCCCCGGCCGCGACGGCGACGTTCGACGGCTCGACGCCGTGCTTCCCGGCGAGCCGCGCGCACGAGGCGGTAGGCGCCGCCGTCCGGATAGCGATTCAGCTCCGGGAGACCCCGCTCGAGCGCCGCAAGCGCCGCCGGGAAGGGCCCGAACTGGCCCTCGTTGGAGGCGAGCTTGACCACCCGCTCGAGGCCCAGTTCACGCTGAACCTCCTCGACGGGCTTTCCCGGCTCGTACGGAACCAGCTCGGCGAGCGCAGGCCTGGTGGGGTCGCGGGCCACGCGGAAACCTTAACCTGTCGGCCTGTGGACGAGATCGGGCTCTTCCCACTGGACCTCGTGCTCGTGCCTGGCGAGCAGGCGCCCCTGCACATCTTCGAGCCGCGCTACCGCGAGCTGATCGCGGAGTGCCTCGATTTCGGGGCACGACTTCGGGCTCGTGCTCGAAGACGACGAGGGCATGCGGGACGTCGGAGTCCGGTGCGCCGTGGTCGAGGTCACGGATCGCTTCCCCGACGGGCGCCTGAACGTCGTCGTCGAGGCACGCGAGCGCTTCCAGCTCATGAGCCTGACCGAGGGCCGGTCGTTCCGAACGGGCGAGGTGGAGGTCGTGCCGGACGAGACCGACAGCCCCACCGAGGACGAGATGGAGGAATGCCTGGCGGCGTACGCACGCGTGATCGCGGCCGCCGACGTCGACGTGGACGACCTGGACCTCGATGCCGACTCGATCGCCTACGAGATCGCCTCGCGCATCGACTTCGGCACCGAGGTCAAGCAGGGTCTCCTGGAGATCCGCTCGGAACGCGAGCGCGTCGTCCGCCTGGCGCCGATCCTCTACCAGGCTGCGGAGGCCGTCGAGCGCGAGTCGGAGATCCGCCGCCGGGCGGGCGGCAACGGGCGCGTCGAGCCTCTCTAGACGGTCGTCGTGCCTACGCCGGACGCCGGACGCCGTGCACCGGGCGGCCGGAAGCTTCCCAGGCGTAGTACGAGGCGCTCGGGCCGAACGAGCGCTCGTATTCGACGATCCGAGGGTTCCGCCCGACCTCCATCGCCCGCTGGGCGTGCCAAAGCAGATTGGGATCGTCGTGGTCGACCCAGACGAGGATCAGGTGGACGGCGGTCATGAACTCGGCGACGTAGGTGCACCCGGCCGCGGGGCACGGGAACGGATCGGTGCGGACGCAGAACCAGCCCGAGTGGTCCTCGCCCGAGTCGTCGCTCCAGAGCTCTTCCTCCTCCTCGAGCTGCTGCTCCTCGAAGAGCACGGATCCCGGCTGCGGCCCGAGGGGCTCGGTCATCGGATCACCTTCGCCATCAGGATGGCGTCGATGAACCCGCCGCTGCGGCGGAAGTGGTCGCGGCGGTACCCCTCCTGTTCGTAGCCCAGACCCTCGTAGAGCGCGATCGCGGCCTCGTTGTAGGGAAAGACGTGGAGCTCGAGCTTGTGCACCCCGACCTCCCGCGCCCAGTCCTCGGCGGCTTCCATCAACGCTCGACCGATGCCTTGCCGGCGATACGGCTCGGCGACCATGAGGCCGAGGTCGGCCACGTGCTCGCTCGCCGGATGCACCTCGCGCGCAAGCGAGATCCGGCCCACGATCCCGTCCGCCGTCTCGGCGACGAAGACCGCTGCGTGCGTGTGCCGGCGCACCGCGCGCAGATAACGCCGCTCCTCGGACGGGCTCCGCCATTCGCCGTCCGTGACCAGCCAGCCTTCGGGCTCTGCGCCGACGGCCCGGGCGAGGTCGACGAGCGCTGCGGCATCCCCCGGCGTCGCCCGGCGAACGTGGCCGGTCATCAGGCCGCCACCACGACGCCCGCGCCGCCCCGGCGGGGATCACCGGCAGCCTCGAGGCCGGCGCCATCGTGGATCGCCACGGCCGCAGAGCCGCCGAAGTAGAGGTTCCGCCCCGCCCAGCGGTTCACGGGGTAACCGGCCTTCTCGAGCCGGTCGACCGTTTCGGAGTCGATCCCGCCCTCGAGCTGCAGGACGCCGTCCTCCAGGTGGACGCGCGGCGCCTCGATCGCCTCCTCGACCGTCAGGCCGTGGTCGATGACGTTGACGACGATCTGGAGGATGGCGGCGCGCAGGCGGATGGAGCCGGCGCTGCCGACCACGAGACGGGGCCGCCCGTGCTCGAGGACGATGGAGGGCGCCATCATGCTCGTCAGCCGGATGCCCGGGCGGGGCGCCTTCCCGGGCGGGTTGAGGTCGGGCTCGCCGAGCATGTTGTTGAGCTGGATGCCCGTGCCCGGGACGACCAAGCCGGAGCCGCACCCGGTCGAGGCGGACAGCGACGCCGCGTTGCCGCTCGCGTCGACGACGCTGATGTGGGTCGTCGAGGGAACGCCGGTCGGCTCGAGGGCAGGGTGTCGCAGATGCGCTCGGGCGGCCTCGACCGCCTCGGCCACGCGCCCCTCGGCCAGGACCCTCTTCGCCGCGCCGCCACGGTAGAGCTCCGTCACGAAGTTGCCGCCGCGCGCGCGTCCCGCCTCGCGCATCGCCTCGACAAGCTGCGCAAGCGCCTCCGGGCTCCCGGCGGAAGGCATCGGGCCCAGCCCGTCGAGGACACGGAGCGCGAAGGCGATCAGGAGGCCGCCCGAGGACGGCGGCGGGTTGGAGACGAACTCGGCGTCGCGATAGACGGCGCGCACGGGCCGCCGCCCGATCACGCGGTAGGCGGCCAGATCATCCTCGGTGATGGCCCCGCCCCGCTCCCGGACCGCGGTGCTCAGCCGGCGCCCGAGCTCGCCCCGGTAGAAGATGTCGGGGCCCTCGGCCGCCAGCCACTCGAGCGTCGTGGCGAGGTCGTCCATCACGACGAGGTCGCCCTCCCCAAGGCGGCAGTCGCCCCCGTAGACACGCCTGCCCTCGGGCTCCGCCCGGAGGATGGCGTCGAGGATCTCGTGCAGAAACGCCTGGGCGCCGTTGAGCCGCACCCCCGCGCGGGCCGTCTCGACCGCCGGGGCGATCAGCTCCGCCCACGGGAGCCGTGCATACCGCCGGTGCGCGGCGGCCAGCCCCGCGGGCGCTCCCGGGACGGCCGACGCGGCCGGGCCGATCAGGAAGACCTGCGTCGTTCGCTCGTCGAACGGGACGTCGACGGCGACCATCTCCCCGCGCGCGCCCGACGGCAGGCCGGCGCCCGGGACGGAGACGAAGAAGTCGAGCAGGCGGTCGGCTCGGTCACGCCCCAGGTGGACGAGCATGAACCCGCCGCCGCCGGGGCCCGTCAGCGGGCTCTCCGCCACCCACGAGACGAACGCGGCTGCGATGCACGCGTCCACGGCGTTTCCTCCCTCGGCGAGGATCCGCGCGCCCGCCTCGGCTGTCAGCGGGTGGCCGGCGGCGACGGCGCCCTTCATGGGGGGAGCGTAGCGCGGGCCATCGTCACGCCGTCCCTGGCGCTAGCGGCCCCATTCCGCCGGAGGCTCGTGGCCGCCTGGCTCGAGTGACCAGTAGTCGCGCTGGGCCCGCACCCGACCGTCGGGGTCGAACCTGAGCAGAGCGACGCCCGCGATTGTCACCTCCTCGCCCTTCTCGGTGATGATCGCCCAGTACTCGACCGTCGCGCGATCGCCGGTGACGACCGGGTCGGCGAACCAGCAGCCACCGAACTCGTCCTGGTCGGCGAATGCCCACCTCGCGTACTCGAGGACTCCCTCCCGCCCCAGGTGTGGGTCCCTGAACGGCTGCGAGCGGAAGAAGGCGTCGTCTGCGTAGACGGCCGCGAGCGGCTCTGGATCCCTCGCAGGCCAGGCACGGGCCCACGCATCGATCCACTTGCGCGCCGCGGCGTGGGCGTCCACGGCCCCGCGGCCGCCTACAGGTCGGTGAGGAAGCTCGGCGGCTCCAGCGGGTCCGCCTCCGCAGGGCGGGCGCCGCCGCGGACGATCGGCTGGCCGATCCCGGTTGCGATCACCGTCACCCACACCTGGCCGGTGAGCCTGTCGTCGATCGTGGCGCCGAAGATGATGTTCGTCTCCTCCGTGGAGCCGCGGCGGATGACCTCGGCGGCCTCGTTGACCTCGAGGAGCGTCAGGTCCTCCCCGCCGGCGATGGAGAGCAGGATGCCTCTGGCCCCCACGAGCTCGGTGTCGATCAGGGGCGAGCGCAGCGCGCGCTCGGCCGCCTCGTGGGCTCGGTTCTCGCCGGTCGCGAAGCCGATCCCCATGAGCGCGGTGCCGGCGTCGGACATGACTGTCCGCACGTCGGCGAAGTCGAGGTTGATGAGACCCGGCATCGTGATCAGGTCGCAGATCCCCTGGACGCCTTGACGTAGGACGTCGTCCGCGATCCGGAAGGCGTCGAGCATCGAGGTGGAGCGGTCGAGCACCTCGAGCAGGCGGTCGTTCGGGATGAGGATGACGGTGTCGCAGACCTCGCGCAGCACTTCGGCGCCGGCCTCGGCCTGGGCTCGCCGCCGGGTCCCCTCGAAGCGGAAGGGCATCGTGACGATGCCGACGGTGAGCGCGCCGACGTCCCTGGCCAGGCTGGCGACGACAGGCGCTGCGCCGGAGCCGGTGCCGCCGCCCTCTCCGGCGGTGACGAAGACCATGTCGGAGCCCCGGAGGACGTGCTTGATCTGGTCCTCGGCCTCTTCGGCGGCCCGGCGGCCGATGTCGGGGTCGGCGCCCGAGCCGAGGCCCTGCGTCAGGTCGCGGCCGATGTGGAGCTTGATCGGCGCCTCGCACTGCTTCAGCTGCTGAATGTCCGTGTTGACGGCGATGAACTCCACCTGCGAGATCCCGGCCTCGATCATGCGGTTGACGGCGTTCAGGCCCGCCCCGCCGACCCCCACCACTCGAATCACCGCCAGGTAGGCGGCAGAGTCGGGCCGGGGCGTCGTGCGCATGCGCGGAGCCGGCTCGATCAGGCGGCGCACCGGCTGGGTGACCTGGCGCTCGGCCGCGGGGTCGGCGTAGGGCCGCTCGGGTCGCGAGGCCGTCTCGGGGGCGCTGGGCTCCGACGGCGCAGGAGGTGCGGGGGCAGCCTGCTCGACGGGGGCCTCCGGCACCGGCGGCGCGGGCGGCCCCGCGAGGGTCGCCTCCTCACGCTCCGGCTCGACGCCCCCCGCCTCGGCCTCGACCGGGACAGCCGACTCGACGGTCGCATCCGGGTCGGGCGCGGGCTGCGAGGCGGCCTCCGGGCCGGGCTCGCCCTCCTTGTCGGACTGGCGCTGTGCGGCCTCGGTCGCCCGGAAGAGCTCGGCGAGCGGGCCCTCACGCATGCTGGCGCGGCGTCGCGCCATCGAGCACCTCCCTCGCGAGGTCGCGGTACGCCTCGGCGGCGGAGCCCGCCGGGTCGTACTTGAGCACGGAGCTGCCCTGCACGGGCGCCTCCGCGTAGCGCACGGTCTTGCGGATCCTGGTCTCGAAGACGAGGTCGCCGAAGTTCTCCTTCAGCATCTCGACGGCCTCTTTCGAGTGCAGCGTGCGTCCGTCGTACATGGTCGGGAGGATCCCGCGGATCTCGACCGTCGGATTGAGGTTCTCGCGGATCATCGAGAGCGTGTTCTCCAGCTGGACGAGCCCGCGGAGGGAGAGGTACTCGCACTGCACCGGGACGATGACGTTGTCGGCCGCCGTGAGCGCGTTGATCGTGAGCAAGCCGAGCGAGGGCGGCGTGTCGATGAGGATGTAGTCGTAACGGCTCCGTACCGAGAGCAGCGCCTTCTGCAGGGCGCGCTCCCGGCCGATCATGCTCGAGAGCGCGAGCTCGGCTCCCGCAAGGTCGATCGACGAGACGGCGAGGTCGATCTCCGTCCTGTGGATGACCTCGTCGAGGGGCACGCTGTGGACGAGGACGTCGAACATCGAGCGCTCGACCGTGTCCGGGTCCATGCCCTGGCTCATGGTCAGGTTGCCCTGCGGGTCGAGGTCGATACCGAGGACGTTGAACCCCTTTTCCTTGAAGGCGACGGCGAGGTTGAGCGTCGTCGTCGTCTTCGCCACGCCGCCCTTCTGGTTGGCGAGCGCGATGACCTGACCCAGCTTGACTCCCTGTGAAGTAGGCGTCCGCTTCCGCGGACGCGTGAGAATTCCGGTAAGGCCCATTGAGGGCTCCTGTTTCGTGCCAGGGTAGCACAATCCTCCTCCGTTCTTGCACGCGCAATCCGGCTTGGAGAGCGGAACTGCGGCGTTTCGAGACCCTGTGTTGGGCCTTCGCCCCAGGGTCGCCCTCAGCGGCGCAGAGCGACGAGCGAGAGCATCTCGAAGCAGGCGTTCGCGGCGACGAGCGCGGTCACGCCTGCCGGGTCGAACGGCGGCGATACCTCGACGCAGTCGAAGCCGCGAAAGTCCAGCCCTGCGAGGCAGCGGACGAACGTGAGCGCCTCCCTGCTCGACGGCCCCCCGACCTCCGGGGTCCCGGTGCCCGGAGCGAACGCCGGGTCGACGAAGTCGATGTCGAAGGAGAGGAAGCACGGCGCCGCCCCGACCCGGTTGCGGACGCGCTCCGAGAAGCCGCCCGGCCCGAGCGCGGCGAGCTCCTCGAAGGTGAGGGCGTCGATCCCGAACCTCGCCGGCAGCTCCACGTCGTCGGCGTCGTTCAGCGATCCGCGCAGCCCGGCCTGGATCGACCGCTCGGGGTCGATCAGGCCTTCCTCGACGGCGCGGCGGACGACGCTGCCGTGGAAGAGCTTCTGCCCGAAGTACTCGTCCCACAGGTCGTGGTGCGAGTCGAGCTGCACGAGCGCGAGCGGTCCGTGCACGGCGGCGAGCGCGCGCAGCTCGGCGAGCAGCACCGTGTGGTCGCCTCCGAGGCAGACGGTCGTCACGCCGGCCCGTGCGATCTCTTCGAGCGCCGCAGTGGATCGCTCGAGCGAGTCCGCGGTCGAGCCCGGGACGGTCGGCACGTCGCCGTAGTCGATCAGCGAGAGCTTCTCGACCACGTCCACGCCCAGCATTCGGTTGTAGTTGCGCAGCGTCACGGACACGCTCCGAATCCCCTCCGGCCCGAAGCGGGCGCCCGTCCGGTACACGACCGCCCCGTCGGTCGGGATGCCGACGATCGCCACGTCGACGTCCTCGAGGTCGCTGACGTGCGGGAGCCGCATAAATGTCCGCGGCCCCGAGAATCGAGGCATCTCGAACGCGTTCGGTGGCCCGTAGCGCGGCATGGGGCCGCGATTATAGGGCTGCGCTCTAGGCTCTCTCCGGCATCGCCTCCCCCCTTCTGCCCAGCGTCGCGCGGCAGCCCTCGAGCGCTGCTGCCGCATCGGCCGTCGCGCCGGCCTCCGCGTCGACCGAACGCGCTCCTCCCTGCTTACCCGCCCCGTCCTGCTCCGCCGCGAGCCAGGCCTCGCCTTCGCGGAGCAGCTGCCTCACCTCGCCGAGAAGCTCCTCGGCAGGGGCGCATGCGCTCTGGAGAGCCTCGATCCGCTCGAGGCGCCTGATGACCTGGCGTGCTTCGTCCACGTACCCGAGGCTACGCCCCGGGATCGCGCGGGTGTGTGTCGCTTCGTGCCGATTCCTGCGCGGACTTGCCACCACATTCGCGCCGGTAGGCGAGTAGCAGGAGGGCGATGCCGCCGAGGCCGACCGTGAGCGTGATCCAGCTCCACTGGAAGATCGGCAGTAGCGCGCCGAGCACCATCCCCGCGACGAGGAGCCGGCAGCGCCGGCGGCGCATGAGCTCCGCGCGGCTCGGCAGCGTCATCCGGCCGCAAGCACGCGGGACGAGGTGCTGACCTGCGGCCGCGGTCGCAGCCCTAGCAGGGCCTCGTCGAGGATGGCCACGAGCTGCTCGCGGGAGCCCTCGAGGAGGGTCTCGATGAGCGCGCGCCTGACCGCGTCCTCGGCGCGCGCGCCGGGGCCGTCGCCGTCGAGCAGGGCCCGGAGGGCGATGAGGAGGTCCTCCCGCTCCCGGGCGGTCTCGCCCAGCAGCACGGCGGCGCGCATGGCAGCCGCCCAGGGGCCCTCGTCGCAGCCGAGCAGCGCCTCCAGCGCCTCACGCAGCTCGTCCGAGCGATGAGCGCCTCCGTGGAAGAGGGCAAGCTCCCAGCGGTCGAGAGCCTCGAGGAGATCCTCGGGCGCGTCGGCCAGTCTCGTCTGCAGCTCGACGACGAGGGGCGCCCGGAAGACGTCGAGGCGCGTTGCCTGGCCCGGGGGCACCTGCGCCGCCGTGGCGGGCATCGGGCGCACGCCGTAGGGGCGGAAGTCGAGCCGCTCGAAGACGACCGGCCCGGCGGCGATCGCGCCGGGCGTCGCCAGGCGGAGCGCGCTCACGGCCCGGCCGAACTCGCCGGGGGCGTCGGGCACGCGACAAGCCTGGGAGTCGAGCTCGGCTTCGAGCTCGAGGACGAGCGTGCGGTCGATCTCACGACCCCAGTCGCGGGGCAGCAGGCGTCCGGCGTCGGGCCAGGAGGCGGTCAGCTCGTTCGCGGCGGCGGGCCGGACGCGGACGCCGCGGCCCAGCTCGGTCGTTCCCCCCGCCGTCAGGCCGACGAGCGGCGTGAGCGCCGCGTACGAGCGACGATCGCCGTAGAGCGAGCGCTCGAGCTCGATGTACGAACGGTCGAAGGCCGCGTCGTCCCAGTCGAAGCCGCCGCACGCCTCCGCCGTGCTGACGAGAAGAGGGATGAGGACCGTGCGCCGGAGCGCCTCGTCCTCGCCGACCCGCTGGTCGGCGTGCGCGCTCGCGAAGATGCCGGCCGCGGGCTCGTCCTTGAGGGCGGAGAGCGCCTCGCGCGCATCCTCGCGCAGGGCGATCCGCCCCGCACGCTGCTCGATGAACGAGCCGACGAGCGGCCGGTACTCGTACAGCGTCGGCCGGTTCGGGCCGGCGTGCTCCTCGAGCGCGATGGGGAGGTCGGCTCCGCTCTCCAGCTCCATGCCCAGGTCGAAGAACGCGCCGAGACAGAAGCCGCGGAGGGCGGTGTAGAGCTGCGGCGAGCGTGGAGCCTTGCCCGCTCCCCCGGTCGGAGGTCGGTAGTCGGAAGCCCGGTCGGACACGCGGAACGGTTACGCCCCCGCGGGGCTCGTTCCTGCCTGGCACCCCGGGCACCAGTACGCAGTCCGGGCGTCGTCGCCCTGCGGATAGGACCGAATCCGCCCACCGCACCGTTCGCATGCCCGGCCCGCGCGCCGATATGCGCGGTGGCGGCCGCGTCCTGACCGCATCAGGCTCGCGGCCTCCTCCAGGACACGGCGCAGCTCCTTGTCGTCGACCTCCGACAGCCGGGTCCACGGGGAGACCGCGGCGGCGTGGAGCGCCTCCGCCTTCCACATGTTCCCGATGCCCGAGACGAGGCGCTGGTCGAGCAGGGCCTCGCCGACCTCGCGTGACTGACGGGCAGCACGAAAGCACGCGAGCATCCCGTCGAGATCGGGTGGATCGACCATGACGTCCGGGCCGAGGCGCGCCGCGGCCGGCGATCGCCCGCGGGTCAGCTCGAGGACCGGCCCGTTCCAGAGGACGGCCTGGCGCTCGCGACCCCGGAGAACGAGCCAGGGCTTTCCGCGCGGCTCCGTTCCGGCGGCCTCGACGCGCCAGCGGCCCCGCATCCGCAGGTGGCTGCGGAGGACCAGGCCGCCCTCGAAGTCCAGCAGGAGGTTCTTGCCGACCGCCTGGACGCGCTCGAGCCGGCGGCCGTCGAGCCGCTCCTCGAGCCGCAGGACGGCCGCGCGAGGGTGCGGCGTCGCAACGGAGACGACCTCGCCCTCGAGCACCCTCAGCCGCTCGGCCGCGCGGTGGAGTGCGTCGCCCTCGGGCATCTCAGATGTCCGGCCGGTCCGTCCGGCGCTCATCGGGGACGGCTGCGCCGACGCCGGGCGCCGCGATCGCCGGCAACGCGTACCGGTGAGTGCGTGGAAGGGCGACCGCGACGATCCGGCGCAGCGTCGTAGCCGCCGGCCGTGGGTGCGGGAAGTGCCAAGCGGGCATCTACGCTCGGAGTACGGCTCGGCGAGGCCCCGCGAGGAAGCCGACGTCGACGAGGAGCGGCATCGCCTCGGTCTCCCCCACCGGCCGCCCGTCAAAGCGCTCGACGGCCAGCCGCTTGAGCCCGGTGCGCCGCGCGTGCCCGACGAGAGCGGCCAGCGCCGTGCGAAGCCATCCCTCCTCGGGATCGCGAAGCGGGACGAGCGAGCGCCCGCCGCGCTCGACGAACAGCGCCGGCTCTCCACCGAGCAGGACGACGTAGGCACCGGCTACCCGTGCGGCCCGCGCTCCGGAGCGCTTCGGCCAGGGCACGGCGGCACCGTACGGCTGCGCGGGATCGGCCGCGGCGAGGACGAGCGCCACCTCCTCCCCCGGGCGCTCCCGGAGACGCTCGACCGCGCCCGGCAGCGCGAACTGCGCCCCCCCGAGCCCCTCGATGAAATACCCGCGCCGACACGCTCCGAGTGTCTCGAGCTTGCGCAGCTCCCGGTAGACCGGTGCATACCCGCCCGGGATGCCCTCGGCTCGGACTCCGTCGCGGGTGACCACCCCGTGCCGTTCCAGCAGGAGCTCCGCGAGAGCGCGCGGGTCGGGCTCACCGGCGAAGAGCCCGTCCGTCGTCGACCACCGCCCCTGCGTGGCGGTGATCGCGTTCGCCCGGGTGCGCGAGAACCGCCGCGGCCTCCTCTCGGCCCGCGGCGCCTGGAACCGGCGGCTTGCGCGGAGCGGCTGCCAGGCGTCGTTGGTCACCTCACCGGCCCAGACGAGATCCCACAGTGCGGGCAACGCGACCTCGCCGTCGAGCCCGGTGGCGGCCAGCAGGTCGAACCAGAAGAGGGCGCCGGCCGCGAGCGCGGAGCGGACCGCCTCATGCGGCTCGCCCTGCGGCGGCGGGAGCGCGCCGGGCCGACCGAGCGCCGGCGCGTCCTCGCGGAAGTAGAGCGCCACACGCTCCAGGCCGGCGCCCACCCACACGACCTCGCCGGACGCCGTGAGCTGGTCGAGCCAGGCGGGCTGGTATCCGGGGACGCGCCGCGTCAGGACGTCGCTTTCCCACAGCGCAACCGGCAACGACAGGCCCTGAAGCGGGACAAGCGCCTCGCGCAGGCTCGCGCGCCGGTCGAGCCCCTGCCAGCCCGGCAGGAAGCGACCGAGCGAGCCCTGGTCGACCGGCTCGACCTCCTTGCGAAGCCGTGCGAGGCTCGCTCGCCGCAGCCGCCGGAGCACGTCCGGATCGCACCACTCGCGCTCGGTCCCGCCGGGACGGAGCTCGCCCCGAACGAGGCCGAGGGCGCCGAGAAGCACCTCCGCCCGCGCCGGGTCGAGCCCGAAGCGGCGGGCCACCTCGGCCGTCGTGAACGGGCCGCGGCCGCGGGCGAAGCGCCGGAGGATCCAGCCGAGCGGGTCGTCGCCCCCGTCGAGGTACGCGTCCGGCAGGCCGGACGGCGGCATCGCGCCGACCCCGTCACGGTAGCGCCCGGCATCCTCGACCGCGATCAGGCGCTCGTCGCCCGCGACCCGCACGCGAACCGCGCGGCGCTCCGCCTCGAGCGGCGAGGCGAGGTCCTGCTCGAACTCGCCGAGGGCGAGGTCGCCGCGGCGGAGGAGCAAATCGTGGAGCGCGTCGGCGCTCTTCGGGGAGCCGCGCAGCTCCGCCTCCACCTGCTCGACGGCGGCGGGGTCGATGAGGTCGCGGAGCTCCTCCTGGCCGAGGAGCTCCTTGAGGAGATCGCGATCGAGGGCGAGCGCCTGGGCACGCCGCTCGGCGAGCGGCGTGTCGTCCTCGTACATGTACGTGGCGACGTAGTCGAAGAGGAGCGACGAGGCGAACGGCGAGGCGCTCGGCGTCTCCACCTCGACCAGGTCGACGCGACGCTGCCGCAGCGCGTCGAGGAGCCCCCGGAGCGCCGGGAGGTCGAAGACGTCCTGGAGGATCTCGCGGTAGGTCTCCAGCACGACCGGGAAGTCGGGGTAGCGGCGGGCGACCTGCAGAAGCCCCTGTGCCTTCAGGCGCTGCTGCCACAAGGGCGTGCGCTGGCCGGGGCGCCTTCGCGGGATGAGGAGGGCCCGGGCGGCGTTCTCACGGAAGCGAGCGCCGAAGAGCGCCGTGCCGCCGAGCTCGGCGACGACGAGATCCTCGAGCTCGTCCGGGCCAATGAGCATCTGGTCGAGCGGCGGGGGCGTGTCCGCGTCGGGCAGGTGGAGCGCGATGCCGTCGTCCGACCAGATGAAGTTGACCTCCAGCCCGAGTGACTCGCGCAGGCGGGCGGCGAGCGCGAGCGCCCATGGAGCATGGATGCGCGCTCCGAACGGCGTGAGGATGCAGAGGCGCCAATCGCCGATCTCGTCGCGGAAACGCTCGACGACGACGGTGCGGTCGGACGGGAGCGCGCCGGTCGCTCCCTCCTGCTCCCGCAGGAAGGTGAGCAGGTTCTCGGCGGCGCGCTCGTCGAGCTCGTGCTGGGTGACGAGGCGGCGGCGGGCGCGCTCGTCGTCGAGCGCGACGAGCTCGCGGCCCGCGCGGCCGATCGCCTCTCCGAGCTCGTACGGCCGGCCGACGCCCTCTCCCTTCCAGAAGGGCACCAAGCCGGGGACGCCCGGCGCCGGGGACACCAGCACGCGGTCGCGCGTGATCTCCTCGATCCGCCAGGTGGATGCCCCCAGGAGGAAGGTCTGGCCCGACCGGGCCTCGTAGACCATCTCCTCGTCCAGCTCGCCGACCCGCCCGCCGCCGTCGACGAGATGGACCCCGAAGAGCCCACGGTCGGGGATCGTCCCGGCGTTGGTGACGGCGAGGCGGCGCGCGCCCTCGCGCGCCCGCAGGAGCCCTGCGGCGCGGTCCCAGGTGATGCGGGGGCGGAGCTCCGCAAACTCCTCCGACGGGTAGCGGCCGGCGAGCATGTCCAGGACGTTCTCCAGCTGCTGGCGGGAGAGGTCCCGAAACGGCCAGGCGCGCTGGGCGAGGTCGTGGAGCTCGTCGACCGTGATCTCCTCCTCCGTGCAGATCGCGACGACCTGCTGGGCGAGCACGTCCAGCGGGTTGCGCGGCACGCGCGTCTCCTCGATCAAGCCTTCCTTCATGCGCCTGACGACGACCGCCGACTCGAGCAGGTCGGCCCGGAACTTGGGGAAGATCCGGCCCTTGGAGGCCTCGTCGAGGCGGTGTCCCGCGCGCCCGACACGCTGGAGCCCCCGCGCGACGGACTTCGGCGACTCGACCTGGATCACGAGGTCGACGGCGCCCATGTCGATCCCCAGCTCGAGCGACGACGTAGCGACGAGACATGGGATCTCGCCCTTCTTCAGCAGCTCCTCGACCTCGACGCGCTGCTCGCGCGCGAGCGAGCCGTGATGGGCGCGCGCGACCTCCCGCTCGGCGAGCTCGTTCAGGCGCAGGGCAAGGCGCTCGGCAAGGCGCCGGTTGTTGACGAAGACGATCGTCGAGCGGTGCTCGCTGCACGAGCTCGAGGAGCGCGGGGTAGATCGACGGCCAGATGGAGTTGCCCTCGCCCGGCTCGCGCATGTCCTCGAGCGGGACGACCACGCGAAGGTCGAGCTCCTTGCGCGTGCCGGCGTCGACGAGCTCGATCGGCCGACCACCGGACACGAAGCGGCCGATCTCCTCGAGCGGACGTTGGGTGGCCGAGAGGCCGAGGCGCTGGACCGGCTCACCGACCAGGCGTTCGAGCCGCTCCAGGCTCAGCGCGAGATGCGCGCCGCGCTTGGAGCCGGCGACCGCGTGCACCTCGTCGACGATCACCACCTGGACGCCGCGAAGCGTCTCCCGGGCGCGCGAAGTCAGCAGGAGGAAGAGCGACTCCGGCGTCGTGATGAGGATGTCGGGCGGGCTCTTCAGCATCGCGGCGCGCTCCTTCGGAGGCGTGTCCCCGGTGCGGACGGCGACCGAGAGCTCGGATCCGATCCCGGCGAGCGGCCCGCGCAGGTTCCGCTCGACGTCGTAGTTCAACGCCTTGAGCGGGCTGACGTAAAGCACCTGGGTGCCCTCGCCGGGACGGGCGCGATCGAGAGCCCAGAGGAAGGCGGCGAGCGTCTTCCCGGAGCCTGTCGGCGCCTGGATGAGGACGTGCTTGCCCGAGACGATGGCCGGCCAGCCCTGCTCCTGCGCGGGGGTCGGTGCGTCGAACGTCCGCTCGAACCACCCGCGGACGCCCGGGCTGAAGAGCTCGAGCGCGCTCACGCGTCCAGCGTACCCCCTTGGGGCCCGGCCGCCGAGACGCTTCCCACGCTCGGTTCCACGCTAATTACTACGGGGCACCCCAGCCCACCACCCGCTTTCGAGCCTAACGGGAAAGGGCGCACGCGTGGCGCGCGGATCGTGTCGAAACCCCCGCGATCTGTGCCGAAATGGTCTCGCCGGCCGAGTCCTGCCGACTACAATCGCGGCATGGCCACGACCCGGCCGACGCATCTGTACTTCACCGGCGACGACGAGGCGGACCGCCTCCTTGCCGAGGAGCCGCTGGCCCTGCTCGTCGGGTTCGTCCTCGACCAGCAGGTGACCGTGCAGAAGGCCTTCTCGGGACCGCTGGAGATCCGCCGCCGGCTCGGCAGCTTCGACGCCGAGGCGATCGCGGATACCGACCCGGCCGAGCTCGAGGAGGTCTTCCGGCAGAAGCCGGCCATCCACCGGTTCCCGGGGAACATGGCCAGGCGAGTACAGGAGCTCTGCGTCGCCGTCGTCGAGGACTACGGCGGCCGCGCGGAGCGAGTCTGGCTCGAGGCGGAGAGCGGCGAGGATCTCCAGCGCCGGCTGCTCGACCTGCCCGGCATCGGGCCGATGAAAGCCGGCACGCTGATCGCCATCCTCGGCAAGCGCTTCGGCGTCCGCCCGCCCGGCTGGGAGGACGTGGCGCCCACGTATCCGACTCTCGGCGACGTCGACTCCGTCGAGGCCCTCCAGGCCTACCAGGCGAAGAAGCGCGCGCACAAGGCGGCGGTCCGCGCCGCCAAGGCCTCGGGCTAACCGACCCCGGCCGGCAGGGAGGAGCGCACCTCGCGCACCATCTCGCGCGCGATCACGAGCCGCTGGATCTCCTGAGTCCCCTCGTAGATCTGCGTGATCTTCGCGTCGCGCATCATGCGCTCGACCGGGTACTCCTTCATGTAGCCGTAGCCACCGAGGACCTGGACGGCCTCGGTCGTGACCTCCATGGCCGTGTCGCCGCAAAAGAGCTTGGCCATCGCGGAGAGCTTCGTCAGCGGCTCGACGCCCTCGTCGATCGCCAGGCCGACCTTGTAGAGAAGCCCGCGCGCAGCCTCGCACTTGGTCTCCATCTCGGCGAGCTTCGCGGCGATGAGCTGGTGCTCGGCGATCGGCTTCCCCATCGTCTCACGGGTCTTCGCGTACTCGAGCGCGTAGTCGGTCGCCCCCTGCGCGATTCCGAGCGCCTGCGCGGCGATGCCAGGCCGGGAACGGTCGAGGACGCGCATGGCGACCTTGAAACCGTCGCCCTCCGCGCCGATCAGGTTCGCGGCGGGCACGCGGCAGTCGGTGAGAAAGACCTCGCCGGTCGTCGACCCCTTGATGCCCATCTTCGGCTCGATGCGCCCGACCTCGAGGCCCGGCGTGTCGGCCTCGACGATGAACGCAGAGATGCCTCCGTGACCGGCGTTCGGGTCGGTCTTGGCGAAGACGACGTAGAGCTTGGCCACACCGGCGTTCGTGATGAACCGCTTGGCGCCGTTGACGACGTACGCGTCGCCATCCCGCTTCGCCTCCGAGCGCATCGCGGCCGCGTCGGAGCCGGAGCCCGGCTCTGTCAGGGCGTAGGCGGCCAGCCACTCGCCGCTCGCGAGCCGCGGCAGGTAGCGCTCCTTCTGCTCCTCGGTGCCGTCGTTCTTGATCGCGAGCGCGCCCAGCTCCTGGAGGGCGAGGATCAGGCCCGTCGTCGCGCAGACCTTCGAGATCTCTTCGATCGCGACGAGAACCATGAGCGTCCCCGTGCCGGTGCCACCGAAGCGCTCCTCGAACGGCAGGCCGAGGATCTCGTGCTCGCGGAGGAGCTCCACCATGTCCCAGGGGAACTGGCCGGACTCGTCGATCTCGGCCGCCCGCGGCGCGATGCGCTCGCGCGCGAGCGTCCTGACGAGGTCGCGGATCTCGCGCTGCTCGCCGGAGAGCGGCTCGTACCCCACGCTCCGGATTCTAGGCGCCCCAGGCGAGGTCGCGGACCTTCAGCGGGATCCGGATGACGAGCTCCTGGGGACGGTCGCTCGCGAAGACGTAGACGCTCTCCCGGGCGGCGACCGCGGTCCAGCGGTCATTGGGCGACCAGGCGACGGCGCGCGGCGTCGGAACGCCTTCGGCGAGGCCGACGGCATGCCCTTCGTGCGTGAACACCTGGGCGCCGAGCCGCCCGGAGCCGAGCAGGGCGTAGAAGCGACCCGCGGGGCTCGGCCGGATCGCCTGGGCGCCGTCAACCCACCACCGTGGATGGATGAACCGCGGCCGCGTCCCGTCGAAGCCGATGAGCACCCGCTCCTTCGGCTCGTACGTGGAATCGGCGAGCACGATGTAACGGCCGTCGGCGACGGACGCGGCCTGGATGGCCCGGAAGTGGCCCGCAGAGTTCGACGGGATGCCCAGCCCGACGCGCAGCGCCCGGGAGAGCTGCTCCCTGGTCAGCACGACTTGCACTGCGCCGTACCCGAGCCCGGCCCAGACCACCTGGCCCTTCACGACCCCCAGGCCGCCCGAGGCCGTCAGCGGCCGGCACATCTCGTACGAGGGCGCCCGCATGGGCTCGAGCTCCGGCAGCGAGACGGCGTGGAGTCTGCACTGCTCGTCCGCGTACGTGAGCACTCCCGTCACGCCCGCCTCGCGGAGCTGTCGCACGGCCAGCTCCGGCTGACGCGCCAGCCCCGGCACGGTCTTCCCGACCTCTCGTACCTGCCGAATGTCCTCCCCGCTCATCGCGTCGACGGCCGCGGCGACGCCCAGGGCGGCGACGGCCCCGACCAGGAGCCAGGTGGCGATCCGGCGCACTCGCGGTCTCAGCGAGTGGTACCACGGATTCGCACGTGCAGGTGGTTGTCGTGGTTCCCCAGCACCTGCACGACACCGTGCGGCCCCGTGAAGCCGGTGTTCGGGCCGACGTAGACGAGCTCCGCCCCCGCGGCCACGAATCGGTCGACGAGGTCCTGGGCCAGAAGGCGGTCGATTTGCCAGACGAACGTCGGCGGACGCTCCCGCCGGTCGACCCGCGGGTAGTAGACGTCCACGTCGAGCCCGTTCTGGTGCGTGGCATGAACGGTCCCGAAGGGACCGCCCCGCGGCCGGCTGAGGTCGCCGATCCCGACGCGGGGCGCCCCGGGATGAGCCAGCGCGTACCCGTGGACGACCCGGAGGACGACGCGGACCAGCCGGTCGGTGCCCCAGCGGCGCCCGGCCCGGTTCGGCCGGCGGTGGAGAACAGGGTCCCAGGTGAAGAACTCCCCGCCTTCGGCCGGAACCCGCACGCCCCGCACGAGCCGGCCGTCGGACGGGGTGCCGAGCGCGACGGAGCGGGCCCAGACGGGGGCCGCGAAATGCATCGGCTCCCGCGCGACAGGCGCCCCGGCACCCGTGTCCAGGAACGCTGCCGCAGGCCCCGATGGCGCGAGCGCGACGGCAAGCGTTACAAGGACGATGCGCACCAACGGGACTACGGCGAAGGGCCCAAGCCGGGTCCGGGACCCCCGGGCGAGCTCGTACCGTACGCCTCACGATGGGCGCCGCCTGGCTCACAGCCGCTCTCCTCGCCGCACTCTCGCCCGCCCAGTCCACGCAGGAGTGGCACGGCGTGCTCGGCTACTCGGAGCGCGGCCGGCCGATCCGCGTCCACCGCTTCGGCGACTTCTCGAGCCCTCGGAAGATCCTCGTCTTCGGCTGCATCCACGGGGACGAGTGCGAGGGGATCGACATCACGAGGCGCCTGGCACGGGGCGCGCTTCCCGCAGGTCTCGACCTCTGGATCGTCCACAACCTGAACCCGGACGGGACTCGGCTGGGCGTCAGGGTGAACGGACGGGGCGTCGACCTCAACCGCAACTTCGGCTCCGAGTGGATCCCGATCGGGAGCCGGTGGGACCCGCAGTACTCAGGCCCGCAACCCTGGTCCGAGCGCGAGACGCGTCTGGCCAGGCGGCTCGTCCTGCGCGTGCGGCCCGACGTGACGATCTGGTACCACCAGCCGCAGGCCGTCGTGCGCGCCTGGGGCGGAAGCGTGACGAAGGCCCGGCGGTATGCACGGCTCGCCGGCGAGCCCTACCGCTCCATCCGCTGGCTGCACGGGACGGCGCCCAACTGGCAGAACCACCGCTTCCCGGGCGCGTCGTCGTTCGTCGTCGAGCTCCCGCGCGGCGCGCTCGGCCCCGCGGCCGCCGCCCGCCACGCCCGGGCCGTCCGCCTCCTCCTCCGCTAGCCGGCGGCCGTGTCGGCCACCCTCGCCGTCTCGGCGAGGAAGCGCGCGAGCCGCTCGGCCTCGTCGTCGGTGAGCGAGACCGCCGCCTCGGCCCGCTGCGTCTGCACTCCCCCGCCCCAGACGCTGAAGCGCACGTGGCGCGCCTCCTCGCTCTCGCCGAGATAGCGCGAGACCCGGAGCGCCTTGGACGCATCGGCCTCGACGAGGGGATGGCCCGCGAAGAACTCGACGATCTTCGTCCGCTGGGCTGCCCCGCACCAGGGGCAGAAGCGGAACCGCTCCTCGACCTCTCCCCGGCAGCTCGAGCACGCCGACATGGCCCGGCTAGCCTACGACCGCCGCGGGACCTCCGCAAGGCGGCCGGCCGTATCCGTCGACGATGGACCGGATCGTGGCACACGCTCGTATAGTCGGCACGCGATGGCGGGCGCCGGCCGCGACGAGCGTGCCTGGGTGCGCGGCGCCCAGGCTGGGTCAGCCTCCGATTTCGAGGCTCTTTTCCGCGCTCACTGGCCGCGCGCCTATCGGGCCGCCTACCTCGTCGTGCACGATGCCGCCGGGGCCGAGGACGTGGCCCAGGAAGCCTTCCTCGCCGCGGTGCGCGCCCTCGACCGCTTCGACAGCGCGCGGCCGTTCGGGCCCTGGCTGCACCGCATCGTCGTCAACCGGGCGATCGACTGGGCGCGGGCGCGCGCCCTGCGGCGCGAAGTGGGCGCCGGCGAGACGATCGCAGACCTCCCGGCGGCGGAGCGGGGAGATCCCGCCGCCCCGCTTCCCGAGGACGTCCTCGCCGCGCTGGCCTCGCTTTCTCCCGACCACCGGGCGGTCGTCGTCCTCCGGTACGTCCTCGAGTACACGCCGGGGGAGATCGCGCGCATGCTCGAGCTCCCGCGCGGGACCGTGAACTCGCGGCTTCGCCGAGGCCTGGACGCGCTCCAGGGCGCGGTCGGCCAGGAGGAGAAGCGATGAGCACGCGGGACGCCCGCGATGCCCTCCTGACCGTGCCCGTCCCGGACGAGCTGGAGGCGCAACGCCGCACGTGGACGGTCGTGCGAGAGGCCTATGCCACGCGCGACCCGGCTCCGAGGCGCGGGCGCCGCCTGCGGCTGCTGATCGCCGTGGCCGTGCTCGCCGGCCTGGTCGCAGCCGCGCTCTCCCCTCCCGGCCGCTCGGTGGGAGGCTGGATTCGCGACCGCGTCGCCGGCGAGGAGAAGGCCGAGCCCGCACTCTTCGGGTTACCGGCGGCGGGGCGCCTGCTCGTGGTCTCGGAGCAGGGCCCCTGGATCGTGCGGCCGGACGGGTCGAAGCGGCTGCTCGGGCACTACGAGGACGCGTCCTTCTCGCCGAACGCGCTCTTCGTCGTGGTCACGGACGGCCGGCGGATCCTCGCCCTGGAGCCGGACGGCGACCCACGTTGGAGCGTGACCCGGCCCACACCCGTGGCCGACGCACGCTGGGCGCCGAGCCCCGGTTTCCGGGTTGCCTACCGCGAGGGCGACACGCTCCGCGTCGTCGCCGGCGACGGGACCGGCGACCGGCCTCTCGCCCAGGACGTCGCCCCGGTCGCGCCCGCCTGGCTGCCCGTCGAAGGGCGGACGGCTCTCGCCTACGCGGGCAGCGACGGCCTCGTCCGCGTGGTCGAGGCGGACTCCGGTGAGCAGCTCTGGTCTGCCGATCCGGGCTTGCCTCCCGAACGGCTGGTCTGGTCGTCCGACGGGGGGCTCCTCCTGGTCGTCACGTCCGGCGCGCGCCACCCGCTGTACCGGGCCGACGGAAGGCCCGCGCGAACGCTCCAGACCCCGCCCGGACGCGACGTCCTCGACGCCGACTTCGCGCCCGGAGCCCGGGACGTCGCCTACTCCGCCTTCGACCCGGCCGAGGGGAGGAGCGTCGTCGTCCTCGGCGACGAGCGCCTGCAGGCCGTCGAGGGACGGCTCGACGACATCGTCTTCTCCCCGAACGGCCGCTGGCTCCTCACCGGCTGGCCGGAGGCCGACCAATTCTTGTTCCTGCGCCTTCCGGGAGTCAGCCGCATCGAGGCCGTCGGCGACGTCCGGCGCGAGTTCGACCCGGGACACATCGGCGCGACGTCCTTCCCGCGCGTGGCCGAGTGGTGCTGCGCCCCCCGCGCCGCGGGCTAGTACCCGTACCCGGAGTCCTCGTCCGTCGTGGTCTCGTCGGTCGTCGTGTCCGGGGCGGTGCCCCCGCCGACGGCGATCGTCGCCTCCATGCCGCGGTGGCGGTGGTCGCCGACGGGGCAGTAGAGCTCGTAGTCGCCGGCCTGGGAGAGATCCACGGTCAGGTCGGCCGAATCGCCCGGTGACAGGTTGCCCGTCTCGACCTCTCCGGTCGGCCCTTCGACCTCGAGGGCATGCACGGTGTTGCCGTCGTTCACGACCCGGAACGTGTACGTCCCGGGGTCGAGCGCCGCTGAGCCGGGCTCGATCGCGAAGTCGCTGAGCGCGATCTCGACGACCGCAGCTCCGGCCGGCGTCGCCGCCTCGTCGGGCGTCGCCTCCTCGCCGCCACACGCCGGGAGGAGGACTGCGGCGAGCGCGACGAGGAGGGGGCGACGCATCGGAGGTCCATACGCAGGGCTCTTTCGGGCGGTTTGGCGCCGCTGGTCGTCCGTGCGGTCACCGGCGCTTCACTATCCTCGCGTCGTGATCCTCGAAAACGGGGTCGTTCGAACGCTCGACCCGTCCCTGCCGAGGGCGGCGGCGCTCGCGATCGCCGGCGAGCGCATCGTGGGCGGGGTCGGCACACACGAGACCGCCCTCGCGAGCCCCGACCGGGTCGACCTCGGCGGACGCTGCGTCCTCCCCGGCTTCACCGACTCGCACGTCCACTTCCCGACCTGGGCGCTCGCGCAACGCCAGGTGCGGCTGGAGGGGACCGGGTCGCTGGACGAGGCGCTCTCGCGCGTCGCCTCGGCGGTCGGAGACGTGCCGCCGGGACAGTGGCTGCGCGGCCTCGGCTGGCGAAGCGGCGAGTGGTCGCCCTCTGCCGAGCCGACGAAGGAGTCCCTGGATGGAGTCGCCGGCGACGTGCCGGTCGCCCTCATGTCGAAGGACTACCACTCCCTGTGGCTCAACTCCGCCGCGCTCGCGCTCGCCGACGGCGAGCTGCAGGTGCCCGGCGGGGTCGTCGAGCGCGACGAGAGCGGCCGCCCGACAGGCGTCCTCCGGGAGGAGTGCGCCTGGCACTTCCGCGACACCTACGTCCGGCCCACCGAGGACGAGATGGTCGAGGCCTGCCGCGAAGCGATCCCTCTCGCGCTCTCGCGCGGCGTCGTCTCCGTCCACGACAAGGACGGCTGGCTCGGAGCGCTCCGTGTCTTCCAGCGCCTGCGAGACGAGGGCTCGCTGAACCTCCGGGTCTGGCAGTCGCTCCCCTGGGACCACCTCGACCGGCTGCAGGAGATCGGCCTCGCGTCGGGCCTCGGCGACGACCTGCTCCGGGTCGGGTACATCAAGGCGTTCCTGGACGGGACGCTCGGCTCCCGCACCGCGCTCCTGCTCGACGGCTCGGGCGTCGAGATCGTGGGCTACGAGGAGTTCGTCGACATCGTCCGCCGCAGCGCCCGCGCCGGCTTTCCGGTCGCGGTGCACGCGATCGGCGACCTCGCCAACCGGCGGGCTCTCGACGCCTTCGAGGAGACCCAGGACGAATGGCGCCCGCGAGGCCTCAGGCAGCGGATCGAGCACGCCCAGCTCCTCGCGCCCGAGGACGTGGGCAGGTTCGCGGAGCTCGGCGTGGCCGCCTCCGTCCAGTTCAGCCATGCCGCTTCCGACCGCGACCTCGCAGACCGCTTCTGGCCCGGGAAGACCGACGGCGCCTACGCATTCCGCTCGCTCGTGGACTCGGGCGCGCTCGTCGCGAACGGCTCGGACGCGCCGGTCGAGGAGCTCGACCCGCTGTTCGGAATCCGGGCCGGCGTCGCGCGCACGCTCGACGAGCGCGAGGCCTGGCATCCGGAGCAGGCCGTGACCGTGGAGCAGGCCCTGCACGCCACCTGCGTCGCCCCCGCCTGGCTCACCGGCGACGAGCGCCGGCGCGGGAAGCTTCTCCCCGGCTACCTCGCCGACCTCGTCGTGCTCGACGGCGACCCCCTCGACTGCCCGCCCGAGGAGCTCGGGGAGATCGGGGTCGTCGCGACGATGCTGGGCGGCCGCTGGGTGCACAACCCGCCCCCCTGGGACTGACTCCCTGCCGGGCTACAATGCGCATATGCGCACGATGAGACCCGTTCACGACGAGGAGTGCGCCGTCGCCTGCACGGCGGAGATCATCGGCTCGAAGTGGACGGCCATCATCGTCCACGACCTCTCCGAGGGCCCGCGCCGCTTCTCCGAGCTCGAGCGCTCCTGCCCGGGGATCAGCCCGCGAACGCTCTCGGAGCGCCTGCGGGTGCTCGAGCATGACGGCATCATCGAGAAGCACGCGGCCGCCCGGCGCGCGGAGTACGAGCTGACCGGGAAGGGCAAGGCGCTTCTCCCCGTCATCGACGAGATGAGCCGCTTCGGCCACGACTGGCTCGTGGCCGACGAGGACCACACGCACGCCCACGGCGGCAAGAGCGTCGCCCCGGCCGCGTAGGTCGTCACCGAGCCGCGACTCCCCACCGTCCGTTCCGAAAGAGACACTTGACCCGCATCGGGGTCACGACGGTTCCCCGAATCACCCGGAAGGAGCGGTCATGCTGAGAGAACGACGACGATGGAAGGCGATTGCGCTGGTGGCAACAGGCCTGGCGATCGGTGTCGTGCTTGGAGGAACACCGGCCGGTGCGCATGTCTCCACGTGGGCGCACAACTGGAAAGTGCACATCCAGCCGAAGGTCAACCAGCAGAGCGTGCGCGTTGCGCGGGCGAACGGCGCCACCACGGCCCTCACCACCTCCGACGCCACGTACCTGACGGTAAGCCTGAAGGCGCCGGCGAAGGGGTTCGTCTGGGTGGACGCCGACTACAACGTCGCGTCCGGAACCGGGTGCCTCTGCTCCGCATGGTTCCTCCTGCGTGACAACGTCTCGGGGCAGCTCAATCCGAACTACAAGGTCGTCCAGACCGCCGACGGAAGCCTCGCCAGCAGTTCGCTGTCGTGGGTATTCCCGGTCAATAAGGGGGTCCGCACGTTCGACCTGCGCGGACGGCAAGTGCTGGGTAGCACCTTGAGCATCGACGGCCCGGCCCTGAAGGCGATGTTCATCCCGTTCGGTGCGACAGGCGGCAAGACGATCTCCCGCATCGTGACTGCGCGCTCGGCGACCGACTCCGACTAGGCAGAGCGGGCTGAAGGACAGCGCCGGCGGGCGCAGGTGCCCGCCGGCGCACGCCGTTTAGCGCCGGACCAGGTTCCGGGCGACGAAAAGCAGGTTCGCGGGCCGCTCGGCCAGACGGCGCGTGAAGAACGGGAACCACTCGGGCCCGAACGGCGCCGCGACGAGCACCTTGTAGCCACGCGCGGCGAGATCGAGCTGGAGCTGCGGGCGGACGCCGTAGAGCATCTGCAGCTCGAAGCGGTCGCGGCCGATTCGCTCCCGCTCGGCGAAGGCGAGGGCGTGCTCGATCATGCGCTCGTCGTGCGTCGCGACGGCCGTGTAGCCGTCGCCCTTCAGGGAACGCTCGACGAGCCGGAGGTAAGCCGCGTCAACGTCGGCCTTGCGAGGGTAGGCGACCGACTCGGACTCGAGGTAGGCGCCCTTGACGAGGCGGAGGTTCGGCGCGAGCGGCAGCAGGCTCTCGAGGTCGTCGGGCGTTCGGTAGAGGTAGGACTGGAGAACCGTGCCGACGTTCGCATGCCCCGCCTCGCGGAGCCGCCGGTAGAGGCGCAGCGTCGGATCGACGAGCGCCGAGTACTCCATGTCGATGCGGATGAAGTTGCCGAGCTCGCCGGCGCGCGCGACGACGCGCTCGAGATTCTCGTAGGCGAGCTCCTCGTCGATGTCCAGGCCGAGGTGCGTCAGCTTCAGCGCCACGTTCGCGCGCAGCTCCTCCTCGTGCAGGCGCGCGAGCACGGCCAGGTACTCGTCGGCGACCACGCGCGCCTCGCCCTCGTCGAGGACGTCCTCGCCGAGCAGCGTGGTGTTCGCGTGGAGCCCGCGCTCGTTCAGGCGGCGAAGCACGGCGACGCAGGCGTCGAGATCCTGGCCGGCGACGAAGCGGGAGGCGCCGAGCCGCAGCCCGTGCCGGTCGGCGAAGCTGCGGACGCGAGGGCTCGAGGACGACGCCAGGATGGCCTTGCGGAGAGCGCCGTTGACCGCCCGCGCGACCGCCACGGTCAGTGGAGGCCGGCGAGCGCGACGAGCGTCTCGCGCGCGGCGTCGACACCGAGCGGAACGTACCGGGCGAGCAGCCGCTCGTTCGGCGAATGGACGTTCGCACCGGGGAGCGCGAAGCCCGCGAGGACCGTCGGAATGTCGCGGTCGGCGAGCGCCGGGACGAGCGGGATCGTGCCGCCGGTGCGGAGCAGGAGCGGCCGCCGCCCGAGCACGCGCTCGAAGGCGTCCTGCGCCAGGCGCACGGCGGGCGCGTCCGGCGGGATCATCCCGGCGGGCGACGAGGAGCGCCGCTCGACCTCCAGCTCGGCCCCGGCCGGCGCAGCCTCGCGCAGGAGGCGCTCGAAGGCAGCCGCGGTCTCGTCCACGTCCTGGCCGGGCGCGAGCCGGATCGAGACGTTCGCCTCCGCGAAGACGGGGAGCACGGTCTTCTGCAGGACAGCCTCGCCGCCCTGGATGCCGTTCACGTCGACGGCCGGCCCGGCGAAGGTGCGCGCGTAGAAGCCGGCGGCAGCGGCGGGGTCCATGGGCAGCGCGCCGGCCGCCGCGAGCACGTCGGCGCCCGGGTCGAGCTCCCGCCACGAGCGGATCTCCTCCTCGGTGGGCGGGACGACGCCCGCGCGCAGCTCGTCCGGCATCGCCACCACCGCGTCGAGCGTCCGCATGAGCGCATGGACGGCGTTCAACGCAGCGCCCCCGAACATGCCGGAGTGCAGGTCGCGCTCCCCGGTGCGCAGGCCGACGTGGAAGTAGACGAGCCCGCGCACGCCGAGGTCGAAGGCCGGCACGTCCTCGCGCGGCATCCCGCTGTCGAAGATGAGGCAGGCGTCGGCCCCGCGCTCGTCCGCGGCGAGGAAGTCGACGATCGAGTGCCCGCCGATCTCCTCCTCGCCGTCGAAGGCGACCCTGACGTTGACTGGCAGCGCGCCCTCCTGGGCGAGCAGGCGGGCGGCCTTGAGCAGCAGGTAGGAGTTGCCCTTGTCGTCGACGGCGCCGCGGCAGTAGAGGTAGCCGTCCCGGAGCTCGGGCTCGAAGGGGTCGGACTCCCAGAGCTCGAGCGGCGCCGGCGGCTGGACGTCGAAGTGCCCGTAGAGGAGGACGGTGGGCGCGTCGGCGGCACCGGTGGACGCCCGGATCTCGCCGACCGCGAGCGGATGGGTCTCGGTCTCGACGAGCTCCGCCTTCCCTCCGGCCCCGCGCACGAACTCACAGACCCATTCGCCTGACCGCCGCACGTCTCCGGCGTGAGCGGGGTCGGCGCTCACGCTCGGAATCCGGAGCCACTCGGAGAGCTCCGCGAGCCAGGCGGGGTCGATCCGGTCGGCCACGGGCGGGAGTCTACGGGGCGCGCCGCGGGACGCCGGTCGGAGTAGCCTCGGCCCATGGGAACCCCGCGGTGGCATCTCGTGCAACGCGAGGGCGTCCGGCTCGGCTGCCTCGACTGGGGCCGCTCAGGGAGCTCCGTCGTCCTCCTGCACGGAATCGCCGGCTACGCCGCGGAGTGGGCGGAGACGGCGTCCTGGCTCTCGCAGACGTTCAGGGTGGTGGCCATCGAGCAGCGGGGTCACGGGAGAAGCGAACGGGAGCCGGACGACGTGTCGCCGAGCGCTTTCGTCGCCGATGCCGAGATGTGGGTCGAGCAGCTCGAGCTTGCGCCGGCGGTCGTCGTGGGACAATCCTTCGGCGGCCTGGTCGCGTTCCTCCTCGCGTCCAGGAGACCCGAGGTCGTTCGTGCGCTCGTTATCGTCGAAGCGACGCCTGCCCAGGACGTGGAGTCCCCGGCAGTGGTGCGCCGTTGGCTTGAGTCCTGGCCCGTGCCGTTTGCGTCCAGAGAGGCCGCACTTGCCTACTTCGGTGCGGGCACGGCCTGGTCACGGGCGTGGGTCGGCGGTCTGGAGGAGCGACCCGACGGGCTGTGGCCGAGCTTCGCGCCGGAGGTGATCGTGGCCGCCCTCGCCGAGGCGAGCCGACGGGACTGGTGGGACGACTGGGCCCGAATCCGGTGCCCGGTGCTCGTCGTACGAGGGGCGGACGGCACGGCGGGAGGCGCTGCGCAGCGGATGGTCGAAGCGCTGTCGACGGCGCAGGCGGTCGAAGTCGAGGAGGCCGGGCACGATCTTCACCTCGAGCAGCCCCGGCGCTGGCGCCAGGTGCTAGAGGAGTTCCTGGGCAGCCTCGAGCGCTGACAGCGGCGCTTCGGCCTGCCGGCTCAGGCGACGTCGCGGAGCTTCTGCGTCTCCGCCAGCGCCAGGAGCTTCTTCAGGGACTGGTTCTCGATCTGGCGGACCCGCTCGCGCGTGACGTTGAACGTGCGCCCGACCTCGTCGAGGGTGCACGGATGCTGGCCGTCGAGGCCGTAGCGCATCTCGAGGACGCGCCGCTCGCGCAGGGAGAGCGTCTGCAACACGCGGGCGAGCGTCTCCTTGCGGAGGGCGATCTCGGCCGCCTCGTCCGGGGCCGGAGCGCTCTCGTCGGCGAGGAAGTGCCCGAACTCGGACTCCTCCTCGTCGCCCACCGGCTTCTCCAGGGAGATCGGAGCCTGCGCGCTCCGCTTGATGTGCTCGATCTCGTCGGGCTCCAGCTCCAGCTCTCTCGCGATCTCGTCGACCGTCGGCTCGCGGCCGAGCTCGCCGAGCAGCTTCCGCTCGATGCGGCCGATCTTGTTCAGCTTCTCGACCACGTGCACCGGCATGCGGATCGTGCGCGCCTTGTCGGCGAGCGCCCGGGCGACGGCCTGGCGGATCCACCAGGTCGCATACGTGGAGAACTTGAACCCCTTGCGGTAGTCGAACTTCTCAGCAGCGCGCACGAGCCCGATCGTCCCCTCCTGGATCAGGTCGAGGAAGGGAAGGCCCTGGTTGCGATAGTTCTTGGCGATGGAGACGACGAGCCTGAGGTTCGACTCCACCATCTTCTGCTTGGCAGAGTGGTCGCCGCGCTCGATGCGCTTGGCGAGCTCGACCTCCTGGGCGGCCGTGAGGAGCGGGACCTTCCCGATGTCCTTGAGGAAGAGCTGGAGCGCGTCCGTCGAGATCTCGCGCACCTCGGGCTCGAGGTCGAGCTCCGCCGCATCGTCGGCCTCGTCGAGGACTTCGATGTGGAGCTGCTCCAGGGCGGAGTAGAACTCGTCCAGCTGCAAGGGCTCGAGCTCGTCCCCCAGCGCAAGCGCGATCTCCTCGTGCGTGAGGAAGCCCGCCTCCTGCCCCTGGCGCACGAGCGCCCTGGCGTCCTCATGGTCGAGAATGACGCCCACCTCGCTCCCCTTCCTCTCCTCGAAATCCCCTATCCCGTCTCCTCAACGTAGCCGGGACTCGCGACTTGTCAACGGTCGCCCTGCCTCGAATCTCCCTCACAAGCGCCGCGACTCTTGCACGGCGGTCGGACGTCCGGCATGCCCCTTTTGGGGGAGCTGTCAGCGCCCGACGTCCTGGAGGCGCTCGAGCAGGCGCTCCGCTTCCGTTCCGTAGAAGCCGTCGGGGTCGGCGTCGTGCGCCAGGGCCAGCTGGCGCTTGGCTTCCTCGACCTGCCCGATCCACGAGAGCGCCAGCCCGAGGTGGTAGCGGACGACGCCGTTCTCGTCGGAGTCCGCGAGCGGGCCGAGGCGGGAAAACGTCTGCGACGGGTCGTCCTTGTCGAACCGGCCGAGGGCCGCCGCCACCTTCGCCGGCAGGCTCGCAGGGTCCTCATTCGCGGCGCTCGCGAAGGCCTCGCGCGCGGAGACAGGACGGCCGACCCGTTGCAGCGCGATGCCGTAGACGAGCTTCTCCTCGACGCCGCCGGCGCCGGCCCGGCGCTCCAGCTCTGCGAGCTGCTCCTGCGGAGAGAGCCCCTCGAGCCCGGGCGGCGCCTCGAGCGGGGCGACAAAGGGTGGCCGGCCGGGGGCGAACTGCGGATGGAGGAAGTCCTCGGCGCGCAGGCCGGCCGGTGAGTCCGGGTCCCTGCGCTCCGCCTCCTCCCACTGGCGGACCGCCCCCTCCTGGTCGCCGCCTGCGAGCAACGCGAGACCGAGGTGGAGGAGGACGACGCCGCTCGACGGCTCCTGCGGCCGCGAGCTCCTGCAGGCGCTGCACCGTCCCGTTCGGCCAGGAGGCGACGGCGGCGCCGACCGCGGCCTCGACGGAGGCAGGGTTCGCCGCGAGCAGCCCCTCGAAGCGCGCGCGGGCGGCCTCGCGGTCTCCCTCGTCGACGAGGTCCTCGGCCTCGCGCAGGGAGCGCGCCTCGGCGTCGTCACGGAGGGTAAGGCCGAGCTCGAGCGGGGGCGGCCGGCGCTCCACCGCCGTCGTCTCGGGCGCCGCGCTCTCGTCCTCTGCCTGCAGGACAGTCACGCCCACGACGAGCGCCGCCGCGGCGGTCGCGGCGAGGCCGACGAGGAGGCGGGCGCGGCCTTGGGACACGCGGCGAGCCTAGCTTCCAGCCCTTGCGGGATGCCGTATCCAGATAGCTATACTTCCTGAAGCAATGCCCAGCTATCGAGAGCTTCTCCAGCAGGTCAAGGGCGAGATCGAGGAGATCGACGTCCCGCGCGCCGCCGAGCTGCGTGAGGCGGAGTCTGCCGTCTTCGTCGACGTGCGCGACCGCAACGAGTGGGACGAGGGCCACATCCCAGGCGCGGTGCACGTGCCGCGGGGCAATCTCGAGTCCCGCATCGAGGGCGCCGTCCCGGATCGGGACGCGCAGGTGGTCCTCTACTGCGCCTCCGGCGCCCGTTCGGCGTTCGCCGCAAAGGCGCTCGAGGAGCTCGGCTACGAGAACGTGTCCTCGCTCGCGGGGGGCTTCAACGAGTGGAAGCGCAGCGGCTTCGGCTTCGACCTCCCGCGTGCGCTCGACGAGTCGAGGCGACGCCGCTACTCGCGCCACCTCCTCATCCCCGAGGTCGGCGAGGAGGGCCAGCTCCGGCTGCTCGACTCGCGCATTCTGCTGATCGGCGCCGGCGGCCTCGGCTCGCCCGCGTCGCTCTACCTGGCCGCAGCCGGAGTGGGCACGCTCGGGATCGTCGACGACGACGTCGTGGACGACTCGAACCTCCAGCGCCAGATCGTCCACTCCACGGAGCGCCTCGGCGACTCGAAGGCGGAGTCCGCGAAGCGCACGATCGAGGCGCTCAACCCGGACGTCACCGTCCAGGTCTTCAAGGAGCGCCTGACGTCCGAGAACGTCGACCGGATCCTCGACGAAGGCTGGGACGTGATCGTCGACGGCGCCGACAACTTCCCAACGCGCTATCTCCTGAACGACGCCTCGGTCTGGCACGGCATCCCCGTCGTCCACGGGTCGATCTTCCGCTTCGAGGGCCAGACGACGGTCTTCAAGCCGAAGGAGGGGCCGTGCTACCGCTGCCTCTTCCCGCAGCCCCCTCCGCCCGAGCTCGCCCCGAGCTGCGCCGAGGGCGGCGTGCTCGGCGTCCTGCCGGGCATCGTCGGCTCGCTCCAGGCGAACGAGGCGCTCAAGCTCGCGCTCGGGATCGGCGAGCCGCTCATCGGCCGCCTGCTCCTCTTCGACGCGCTCGAGACGCAGTTCACGGAGATCAGCCTGCGCCGCGACCCGGAGTGCCCGGTCTGCGGCGACAACCCGACCATCACCGACTACATCGACTACGTCGAGTTCTGCGCCAGCCCCACGCGGCAGGTGGCGCCGTGACCAGGGTGCGCATCCCGCCGACGCTGCGCTCCGAGGTCGGAGGCGCGCGCGAGGTCGAGGCGACCGGGTCGACGATGCGCGAGGTGCTCGCCGACCTCGCCGAGCGCTTCCCCGGCCTGGGCCGCCAGGTCCTCGAGGACGGCGACGGCATCGCGCCGTTCGTCAACGTCTACCTCGACAGCGAGGACGTCCGCACGCTCGACGGCCTGGACACGCAGGTGCGCGACGACTCGACGGTGATCCTCCTCCCGGCCATGGCCGGCGGCGAGCGCACGCTGACCCCGTCCCTCCTCGGGACGATCGGCGACACCCCGCTGGTCGAGCTCCCCCGGCTGGCCCCCCATCCGGGCGTCCGCCTCTACGCGAAGCTCGAGGGCCAGAACCCCACAGGCTCGATCAAGGACCGCGTCGCCAAGGCGATGATCGAGGCCGCCGAGGCCTCGGGCGAGCTGGAGCCAGGCCGCGCGCTGCTGGAGCCGACGAGCGGCAACACCGGGATCTCGCTCGCGATGGTCGCCAAGCTCAAGGGCTACCCGCTGACCTGCGTCCTGCCCGAGAATGCCACCCCCGAGCGCGTGAAGCTGCTCGAGCTCTACGGCGCGCAGCTCGTCTTTTCCCCGGCCTCCGAAGGCTCGAACGGCGCGGTGCGGCTGGCTCTGCAGATGGCCGCGCGCGACGCCCGCTGGTTCATGCCCTTCCAGTACGGCAACGAGGCGAATCCCCGGGCCCACTACGAGGGTACGGGTGCCGAGATCGCAGACGCCCTGCCCCAGGTCGACGCGCTCGTCGCCGGCCTCGGCACCGGCGGCACCTTGATGGGCGCCGGGGACCGGCTCCGGGAGTCGTTCCCGGAGCTGGTGGTCGCGGCGGCCGAGCCGCTCCAGGGCGACCTGGTGTACGGGCTGCGCTCGCTCGCGGACGGCTACGTCCCCCCCATCCTCGACATCTCCAAGCTCGACCGGAAGCTGCTGGTCACCAACGAGGAGTCGGTGGAGGGCCTGAGGGCGCTGCTCGAGCAGGAGGCGATCTTCGCGGGCGTCTCGTCGGGCGCCGTCGTCCACGTCGCACGGCGCCTTGCCGAGGAGATGGAGGAGGGCGTCGTCGTCGCCATCCTCGCCGACGGCGGCTGGAAGTATCTCTCCGCCGACTTCTGGACGCGCCCCGGGAACGAGGTGGGCGCGGCCATGGAGGATCGCCTCTGGTGGTAGTCCCGGCCGAGGTGCGCTCGGCGCTCGTCGAGCACGCCGAGGCGGAGCTCCCGAACGAGGCCTGCGGGCTGATCGCGCTCAGGGACGGCGTCGCCGAGCGCTTCTTCCCGGGCAGGAACCGCGCCGCGAGCCCGTACCGCTTCGAGCTCGAGATCGACCCCGAGGTGTGGTTCGTCGAGGACGAGGGCTTGGAGCTGGCCGTCTTCCATTCCCATCCGTCGAGCCCGCCCCGCCCGTCGCGCACCGACGTCGAGTCGATCGGGCTCTGGGAGGCGCGGCCCTACGTGATCCTCTCGCTCCGCACGGGCGAGCTGGCCGCCTGGACGATCGCCGACGGCGGGGTCTCGAGCCTGCCGCTCACGTAGGCCCGGGAACCTTCGCGGCGAAAGCCCGGTCAGAACCGGCATGAAGACTTTTACGCTCATCGCCACCTTGCTGGCCGCCGCCGCGCTCTCCGGTTGCGGCGGGGACGAGGATTCGGACGACGCCTCGCCCGGCGGCACGACCACCCCCGCGTTCATCGACAGCGTCTCCGACTCCGACGAGCCGCAGCTCGTCGCGGGCAACCTGCTTGCCCAGGGCGACGCCGTCCGCCTGTGCTCGGCGCTCGCCGAGTCGTTCCCGCCCCAGTGCGGCGGGGCGTCCCTCCACGTCGTAGGCCTCGAGCTCGACGAGGTCGACGGCCTGATCACCGAGGGGGACGTCAGCTGGACCGACCGTCCGATCGAGCTTCTCGGAGTCGTCGACGGCGACACGCTCACCGTCAGCGACAATGCCCAGTAGTGGCCGAGCACCCCGAGGGCTGGAACGAGGTTCGCGGCGCGTTGCAGCGCGGCTATCGCTTCAAGGACTTCGCCGAAGCGATCGCCTTCGTGAATCGCCTCGCCGAGGTGGCGGAAGCGGCGAATCACCATCCGGAGATCGCGATCAGCTGGAACGCCGTTACAGTCCGCTGGTGGACACACGTGAAGCGCGCGATCACCGAGCGGGACGTCGAGCTGGCGCGTCGCACCGACGAGCTGGCCTCGTCCTTCTCCTCGCAGCGCTGATCGCGCTCGCCGTCGTGGGCTGCGGCTCCGACTCGGGGGACGACGCCGCAGGCGACGGCGGAGGGAGCTCCAGCGAGCCGCGCCCGGAGCCCGCCACCGAGGTCACGATCACGTTCTGGCCCGAGGGCAAGGACGGCTCCTCCCAGGAAGCCACCCTCACCTGCGACCCGGCGGGCGGCACCCATCCGAACCCGGAGAAGGCCTGCGAGCTCCTCGCGGCCGACCCCGCGGCGCTCGAGCCGGTACCCCCCGACACGGCCTGCACCATGATCTACGGCGGGCCCGAGGAGGCGACGATCGTCGGCGTGGTGAACGGCGAGGAAGTCGACGCGGCCTTCAACCGCTCCGGCGGCTGCGAGCTCGACCGCTGGGACCGCATGGCGGCAGTCCTCCAACTCGGGGATTGACGCCCGCCCCGCGCGGGCACACAACGAGAGGATGAGGCTCGTTCTCTTGGCAGTTCTGGCTGCGGCCGTGCTCACCCCGGGCGCGCTCGCCGCGCCGCTTCCCGAGGCTCCGGGCTGCCCCGTCTTCCCGGCGTCCAGCGTCTGGAACAAGCCCGTCAACAAGCTGCCGCTGCAGAAGAACTCGGCTGCGATCGTGAAGGCGATCGGCGCCGGCCTCAACGTCCATGCCGACTTCGGGTCGGGCCTGTGGGACGGCGGGCCGATCGGGATCCCGGTCACCGTCGTGGACAGCGCGCAGCCCAAGTCGCCGGTCGACTTCCACTACGACGAGGAGAGCGACCCCGGCCCCTATCCGATCCCGACCGACGTGGCGATCGAGGGCGGGCCGGCCGCGGACGGCGACCGGCATGCGATCATCGTCGACCGCGACTCCTGCACCCTCTACGAGCTCTTCGACCTCCACCCCGCCTGGGACGCCGGCTCGGGCGCGATCTGGAACATGCGCTCCAACGCGCTTCGCCCCCGCGGCTGGACGTCGGCCGACGCCGCAGGCCTCCCGATCCTCGCCGGTCTCGCCCGCTACGACGAGGTCGCGAGCGGCGTCATCAACCACGCGCTGCGCTTCACGGTGAAGCGGTCGAGGCGTGCCTTCATCTACCCGGCCCGCCACTTCGCGTCGAGCTACACAAGCCCCAGCCTTCCGCCCATGGGTCTCCGTCTGCGCCTCCGCGCCAACTTCCCCGTGGCGAGCTTCCCACCGCAGGCGCGCGTCGTCCTCCGCGCGTTGAAGCGCTACGGGATGATCGTCGCCGACAACGGGTCGAGCTGGTACATCTCGGGCGTCCCCGACCCCGGCTGGAACAACGACCAGCTGCACACGCTCCACCGCGTGAAGGGCTCGGACTTCCGGGTCGTGAACACGTCGAAGCTGAGGCCCTAGCCCTCGAGAGCGGCCAGCTCGTCGTCCGAGAGCTCGATCCGGGCCGCGGCGACGTTCTCCTCGAGATGTGGCACGGAGGCCGTCCCCGGAATCGGGACGACGACCGGTGACCGCGCGAGGAGCCAGGCGAGCGCGATCTGGGCGGGTGTCACGCCGCGGGCCTCGGCGACGCGGCCCAGGCTTCCGCCCGGCTTGGCGAGCTCGCCGACGGCGAGCGGGTACCAGGGGAAGAAGGCGATGCCTTCGCGCTCGCATTCGTCCAGCACGCCCTCGGACGAGCGGTCGGCGAGGCTGTAGCGGTTCTGGACGGAGACCACGGGCACGACCTGCTGCGCGCGGCGCAGCTGCTCGACGCCGACGTTGGAGAGCCCGACGTGCCGGATCTTGCCCTCGGCCCGAAGTCGGGCAAGCTCGCCGACGGACTCCTCGAGCGGAACCTGCGGATCGACGGCGTGCAGCTGGTAGAGGTCGATGCGGTCCACCCGCAGCCGCCGGAGGCTTCCCTCGCACGCCTCGCGCAGGTGCTCCGGGCGCCCGTCGCGCGGCCACGCGCCCGTGTCGGTGCGCAGGAGCCCGCCCTTCGTCGCGATCACGAGCCCGTCCGGATACGGATGGAGCGCCTCAGCGATCAGGAGCTCGCTCACCTCGGGGCCGTAGGAGTCGGCGGTGTCGATCAGGTTCACCCCCAGCTCGACGGCGCGTCGCACGACCCGAAGCGCATTGTCGCGGTCGTCGGGCCACCCGAGGATGGACGGCCCGCACAGCCGCATGGCGCCGAACCCGAGCCGGTGCACCTCCAGGTCGCCGCCGATCCGAATCGCAGTGGGAGCGGGACTCACGTCGAGCCCAGCGTATCGAGGTCGCATCGACAAGCGGACGCGTCCCCACCGGCCACGCTCAGGGGTCCACGCTCAGGGGTCAGACCCCGGACGTGGCCCCGCGGGACACGCTGTGGGCGCCCGGCCGCAGACGGCAACCGGGATTGCGGCAGCCCGGAGCCGCTTCGCCCTCCACGGCCTGTGCACCGATCCGCTGTCCCCTGCGGCCACGCCCGGGGTCAGACCCCGGGCGTGGCTGGACGGGTCAGGCGCAGAGCTCGCCCGCCACGGCCGCGTAGATCTCGGCACACCGCTCGGCGCTCGCCAGGTCGACCCATTCGTCGACGGCGTGTGCGCCCTCGCCGGCGGGGCCGAAGACGACCGTCGGGATGCCGGCGGATGAGAGGAGGGCGGAATCGGCCCAGAAGGGCGCGCCCACGATCTCGGGCGCGCCTGCGTGGCGGGAGACGAGCTCGGCGACGGGCGCGTCCACCGGCGTCTCGAACGGCTCGCGGGCGACGACGACGCGGATCTCGCCGTCGATCTCTCCCAGCAGGTCCTGCAGCTCACCGGCGACGTGCTCGGTGGTCTCGCCGGGGATCGTGCGGCGCTCGCCCTTGAGCAGGCAGCGCTCCGGATAGCTGGAGTACTCCTGGCCGCCCTCGATCACGGAAGCGTGCAGGGAGCCGCTGGCGAGCAGGGGATGAGTCGGGTCGGCGCGGAGCCGCCGGTCGAGCTCCTCGATCCCGACGAGGACGTGGCCCATGTGAGCGATGGCGTCGATGCCCAGGTCGGGGCGCGACCCGTGCGCCGCGCGACCCTTCGTCTCGATCTCGAAGCCGACGAAGCCCTTGTGGGCGAGCGCGAGGCGCATCTCCGTCGGTTCCGAGACGATGGCCGCGTCCGCCCGGTACCGCTCGGCCACCCTCGAAGTGCCGATGCTCGCCACCTCCTCGTCACAGACCGCCGCGACGATCACGTCGCCGCTCAGCCCGGCCCCCACCGCATCCGCGCCGGCCAGCATGATCGCGGCCAGCCCGGCCTTCATGTCGTACGAGCCCCGGCCGTGGAGGCGCCCGTTCTCGACGGCCGGCTCGAAGGGCTGCTCCATGCCGGCGACGCCCACCGTGTCCAGGTGCGCGTTCAGGAGCAGCGTCTTGCCGCCGCCCGAGCCGCGTGCGATCCCTATCGCGTTGAAGCGTCCGGGGGCGACCTCCTCGACCTCGACCTCGAGCCCGGCGTCCTCCAGCCAGGCCGCGACGAAGCGGGCGATCTGGCCCTCCCCGGCCGCGCCCTCGACCAGGTCGGGGTTGATCGAGTCGATGCGGACGAGATCGGCGAGCAGCTCGGCGAGCGCCATCGGGTCAGTATGGCTGGACGAGCTCGACCGGCGCGCCGTCCACCTCGATGAACCCGACCCGCACCTCGCCGAAGACGTCGAACGGCTCGGCCACGACCGTTCCTCCGGCCATGGTCTCCTCGAGACTGTCGACAAGGTAGGCGACGTGCGGAACGGTGCGGATCAGCTCGGCCTCGGGGCTGTCAGGCTCGTACCAGAGCCACTCGACCGGTACGGGTGGTCGCCGGGACTCGTCAGCCACAGCCGTTTGGACTCGAGGAAGCGCATGCCCTCGCGCTTCGCCGGTGCGGGCACGCCGATGTGGTCGAACTGCACCCCGCGATCCTACTTCTCGGTGCTCGGCGCTTCCTCGGGAGCCTGCTCCTCCTCGAGCTCGCGATCGAGGAACTCCACCTGGAGCCGCTCGATGCGCTGTCCGTCGACCTCGAGGACCTCGAAGCGGAGGCCGTCGTGCTCCACCTCGTCGGCGGGCTGCGGCGCCCGGCCGAGCTCGCCGAAGACGAACCCGGCGACCGTGTGGTAGTCCTCCTGCGGCAGGGCCGTGCCGAACTGCTCGTTGAAGTCGTCGATCGTGAAGGTCCCGTGGATGCGGATGCAGTGGTCGTCGATCCGCTCGACCGACTCGTCGGGCAGGTCGTACTCGTCCTCGATCTCGCCGACGATCTCCTCGAGCAGGTCCTCGAGCGTGACGATCCCCTGGACGGCGCCGTACTCGTCCACGACGAGGGCCATGTGCTGGTTCTGGCGCCGGAACTCGGCCAGCAGCGAGGCCAGGTCCTTCGTCTCGGGCACGACGTACGCCGGCCGGACGATGTCGTCGATGACGACGTTGTCGATCCCGCGGTCGTAGAGGGCGCCGAAGAGGTCGCGGACGTGGAGGATGCCGATGACGTCGTCCAGCGAGCCTCGGTACACCGGGTAGCGCGTATAGGGCGAGTCGATGACGGCTGCGAGCGCCTCCTGGGGAGGCAGGTCGACGGAGAGGGCGACGACCTCGGGCCGCGGGACCATGACGTCGTGGGCCTCCTTGTCGGCGAAGTCGAAGACCTTGTAGAGCATCTCCTCCTCCGCCTGCGGGATCTCCTCGGTCTGGGCGACGATCAGGCGGATGTCCTCCTCCGTGTGCATGGTCATCCCGGCGGGGGCCGGCTGCACGCCGAAGAGCCGTGCGATGCCGTTGGCCGACTTCTGCAGCACCCAGACGAGCGGGTAGGCGATCCTGCCGAGCCAGTCGAGCGGCGCGGCCAGCCAGAGGGCCAGGCGCTCGGCGCGCTGAAGGGCAATCGACTTCGGCACCAGCTCGCCGAGGACGACGCTCAGGTACGTCAGGATCAGGAAGGAGAGCAGGAAGGCGACGCCGCGCGAGACCCAGTCGTCGAAGAAGCGCGAGAGGAACGGCTCTCCGAGCGCACCCAGGAGGATGGCGAAGACGGTGATCCCGACCTGAACCGTGGAGATGAAGCGGACGGGCTCGTCGAGCAGGTGGACCGCCGTCCTCGCCCGGCGGTTGCCGCGCCTGGCCAGCTCCTCGAGGCGGGTCCTGCGCGCGGTGACGAGCGAGTACTCGGCGGCGACGAACACGGCATTCCCGAGCACGAGCAGGACGATGATCAGGATGCGGACGGGATCGCTCACGGGCCAGCCGGCCTATGAGTGGGAGCGAGCCGAAGGCGAATGACGGTCACGCCCCGCTCTCCGGGGCGCGGGTACTAGGAGGTATCTCGTCGTCCAAGTGGCGGTCTGAGGATAGCGTAGGGTCAGAGGTCCTCACCCGCGGCCAGCGTGCGAAGCGGCTTGAAGTCAGGCGTGAGCACGGCAAGATCCGCACGGTAGCCGGGAGCGAGGCGCCCGCGGTCGCTCAGCCCCAGGACGCGGGCCGGTACGAGGCTCGCCATCGCGGCCGCTTCCGCGAGCCCGAACCGCGCCATCCGGGCCACGACTGCGGCGCCGATCCGGTCTCCCCCGAGGAGCGACCCGTCGGGCCTGTGCTGCGGGGGCGGCACCCGGTCGCTCGTCAGCGCGATCCGCTCCGGCCCGGCGACCCGGACGGTCAGCGTCTCGACGACCGGGTGCAGGTGGCGCCCGTCCGGGATCAGGCCGATGGTGACCCGGTCGTCGAGCAGGAGCGTCAGGACCGGCCCCGGGGATCGCGCCCGAGGCGGTTTCATGGCGTTCCAGAGGTGGGTGGCGAAGCTGGCCCCGGCGTCGACGGCTGTCCGCGCCGTCAGGTCGTTGGCAAGCGTGTGCCCGAGCGCCGCGACGATGCCCGCAGCGGCCAGCCGCTCGATCGCGACCAGCGCGAGCGGCAGCTCCGGAGCGACCGTGACGAGGCGGACCAGGTCGCGGGCTGCACTCCACTCGTCGACGGCGCCGAGATCGACGGCGGTCAGGTCCTCGACCGGGATCGCCCCTGCCGCTTCGGGATTCAGGAAGGGGCCCTCCAGGTGAAGGCCGAGGCAGAGCGGATCGTCGACCTCCTGGACCGTCCTGGTGGCCAAGAGATAGCCCGTGACGCCGGTGGCGGACACGTCTGCGGGGTCGTACACCTGCAGGTCCAGGAAGCCCGGGAAGACAAGCGCCTCCTTCGCCCCGCCCTCCCCCCGGCGCACCTCGGCGATGAGCCCGTCCTCCACGACGAGCGCTCCTACGAAAGGCCCCTCTATCGGGTCAACGAGAACTCCCTCTAAAGTGTGACGGCTTCCCACCCGATCTATCATCGTGCCTGGGGAGCGAGCCGCACTATGCCTAACGAGATCACCTGTCTGATCGCCGACGACCATGAGGTCGTCAGGGAAGGCCTGCGCCTGTCCCTTTCGCGCGCGCCGCAGATCCGCGTCGTGGGCGAGGCCTCCGACGGCGCGAGCGCCGTCGCGGTCGCCGAACGCCGGCGCCCGAACGTCGTGATCATGGACGTCCGCATGCCGGGCATGGACGGGCTCGAGGCCACGAAGATCCTGGCCGACCGCCTGCCGCAGACAGCCGTGCTCATCTTCACGGCGTACGGGGAGCGAAGCCTCCTCGGCCGCGGTCTCGAGGCGGGGGCCAAGGGCTACATCTTGAAGGAAGCGCCTCACCAGACGCTGCTCCGGGCGATCGAGAAGGTGGCGAGCGGCGAGGGCTACGTCGATCCGGCCCTCATGCCGGCGCTGCTCACGCGCGAGCGCGAGGAGATGCTCACCGTGCGTGAGCGCGAGATCCTCCAGCTGCTCGCCGACGGTATGTCGAACGCAGACGTCGCGCAGAGGCTCTTCATCAGCCAGGAAACGGTGAAAAGCCACGTCCGGCACATCCTCGCCAAGCTCGAGGCGGACACGCGCACCCATGCAGTCGCCATCGCGCTGCGGGAATCGATCATCGACTGACCGTCGCGCTCGGGACTGAGCGTGAGCGGTCGACTCTCTCGAAACGCGCGCGGCATCCTCGTCGCCTGCACGGTGGGCGCCGCCCTCGTGGGTGCGCTCGGGCTCGCCTTCGGCAAAGCCGCGGTCGCCGCGGGAGGCCTCGTCGCCTCGACCGCGTTCTTCGGGGCGTTCGCCCTCTACCTGATCGTCACCGAGCGGCGTCGCCACGAGTCGGCCGAGGACGAGCTCCAGGCGCAGGCGACGTTTCTCGAGTCGCTCGTGGACTCGATCGGCGCCGTCTCCTCCACCCTCGACGCCGCCGAGATCCTCGACCGCACCTGCGAGGAGGCCAAGCGCCTCTTCGACGCGCGCAGCGCGCGCATCCTCCCGGCGGGTCGCACCGGCAACGACGAGGCGCGCCCGGGCGGCGAGCGCATGATCGTCCCGCTTGCGGTCCACGGTGAGCGCCTGGGCGACCTGGAGCTGACGCGGCCGGAGCCGTTCCACCGCTGGGACCACATGCGCGCGACCGTGCTGGCCGACTTCGCCGCCCGCGCAGTGGAGAACTCGCGCCTGCTCGAGGAGGCGCGCGACCGCGAAGCCGAGCGCGAGCGCCTCACCGAGCGCCTCATCACCGCGGAGCAGGACGAGCGTCGCAGGCTCTCGCTCTTCCTCCACGACGGGCCGCTCCAGTCCATGTCCGGCATCGCGCTGATGCACGACGCGGCGCTGGCCGCCCTTCACGACGGCCGCCACGACGATGCCGCCAAGGTGATCGAGAACTCGCTGGAGAAGGAGCGCGACACCATCCGCGTGCTGCGGGACCTCTCCTTCGCGATCGAGCCGCTCGTGCTCCGCGACGCCGGCTTCTTCGCCGCCGTGCGCGCGCTCGGCGACCAGATCGAAGGGACGCACCGGATCACGGTGCTCACCGACGTGGAGGCGGGCGAGCGGCTCGGCGAGAAGACGCAGGTGGCGCTCTACCAGATCATCCGCGAGTCCCTGAACCAGGCAGTGCGCCGGCGGCCGCTGAAGATCGAGGTCGCCGTGCGCCAGCGCGAGGACGGCGGCTTCGAGGCCGAGATCGCCGACGACGGCGTCGAGGAGCGGCGGCGCGCTTCGATCGAGGCGATCGACGAGCGCGTGAAGATCCTCAACGGACGGCTCTCGATCGACAGCGGCGAGCACGGCGGGACGCTGGTCCGGGTCGTGGTGCCACCGTACGTCGCCGCCGCGCAGGGCGGTTAGCGCGCACTAGACTCCCGCGCGATGAACGCCGAGGGGAAGTACCTGCTCTTCGTCTCCAAGCCCTCCGGCTACGAGCTCGTCGAGCGCGACGGCGAGGCGCCGGCGCCGGGCGCCGAGGTCGAGCTCGAGGAGGGCGCCCGTTTCACGGTCGCCAAGGTCGGCCCTTCCCCGCTCCCGAACGACGCGCGCCCGTGCGCGTACCTGCAGACCGCGTAGGCGCGTAAGCGCCCGTCAGGCGAGGGCGTCCTCGGCGGCGATCCGGCCGAGGACGAGCGCGGCCGCCAGCGCGCTCGACCAGCCGCCCGTGGAGATGCCGCCGACGTCGGCGCCCGCGGCCCAGAGGCCGTCGGCTGCGCGGGCCCGCTCGTCGACGCGGATCCCGCCTAGGGTCGAGGTAATGGCCGCGACCACCTCCACGCGCGTCGCGCCGTTGCGACGCTCGACCGGGGCACCGGCCCTGCGGGCGGCCTCGATCGCCTCGCCGACGGTGCGCTCGCGGACGCGCTCCGCCAGCACCTCGTCGGAAACGACGTACCAGGCGCGCGCGCCCGGCTGCCGGGCCGTCCACTGCACGACGTCGAGGTCGGCCCAGTGGTGCGCCTCGAAGCGCGCGCCGCGGGCGTTCTCCACCGTCGCGTGGCGCGCGTAGACCTGCGCCAGCGGCACGAGCTCGTCGGGCTCGAGGTCGCGGGGCACCGCGGCCATGTTGCGCCCGTAGAACTCGTCGAGGCCGGCGGAGAGCGCGGCGCCGTGCGCAAGCGCCAGGCGGAGCCCGTCGCCCGCGCTCCACGGGTTGGCGCGCAGGACGAGGGGCTCCGGCGTCACGTACCGGCGAACCAGATCGCCGTCGCCCTGGAACCCGCCCGTGGCGAGGAGCGTCGGGACGCCGTCGCGAAGCTCGGCGAGCGGCTCGCCGAGGCGGATCTCCCCTGCGCGGCGCGCAAGCGCCTCGGTCAGGCCGTGCGGGTCGAACCGCATGCCCGTCGTGCGCGGGTTGCCCGTCTCGCGCGCTACCACCGGGGCGCCCAGCGACTCGAGCCAGGCGAGCGCGTCGTCGAGGCCCTCCCAGACGACCCGCTGCAGGGCGGGGTCGCCGCCGGGGCACTCGGCGCGGAAGGTCTCCCAGTCCCGGTAGCGCCAGACGACGCAGCTGGAGAGGAACATCGACCCCCCGGGCCGATCGCCCTTCTCGTGGACGATCACGTCGGCGCCCAGCTCGCGCCCGCGGGCCGCGGCCGCAAGGCCCGCCATCCCGGCCCCGGCGACGACCAAGCCGGGCACGGGGCTACGTCAGCGAGAACGTCGGCTTGTGCTCGACGTACTCGAGCTTGATGCGGTCCGGGCCCCAGAGGAAGACCGCGTACGTGTTCGGCGCGTCCACGACGTCGGCGATCTCGAGGCCGCGGCGCTCCGCTTCCTCGATGTGCTCGTCGGCCGACTTGACCCGGAGCCCCAGGTGGTTGAGGAGGGGTCGCTCGCTCTCGCCCGGAGTCGCCCTGCTCGAGGAGGATCCAGGAGTCGCCGGCGCGAAGGCGTCCGTCCTCGACGTCGAAGCCGAGCTCGGCGAGCTGCGCGAAGGTCGCCTCCGGGTCGGGAACGCGGAAGACGACGTGGTCGAGGTCGTAGGCGACGCCCTCGTCCACCTCGACGAGGGCCAGCCGGAGGCCCTCGCCGGCGTCGAGCTCGGCCGTGCCCGTTCGCTGCGCGCCGACCGCGACGGTCGGGCGGGAGCGCGGCGAGCGCCTCCTCCAGGTCGAAGACCCGCAGGCCGACCGGGCGAGCACGCCGGGGTCGCGCGGCCCTCCGCGGCGAAGAGCGTCAGCTTCCCGCGCCGGGCGTCCGAGCCGACGAGCGTGAACCTCTCGGTCCGGTCGATGACGTGCATGCCGGCGTGCGCGACGAGGAAGTCGGCGAGCCGGTCGCGGTCGGCCACCCAGAGTGCCACATGGTCGAGGGTCTCGATCTGCATCGGCCGGAGCGTACCCATCTCCTGTCCGAGCCGAACGTCGGAGCGCTTGCGGGCATTCCGGCGACCCGCGCCGGGCGACGTAGAATCGCTCCGGTCCCCAGCTGAGGAGGTCCAGGCCGTGCTCACCTTCGGCGTCACCGTTCTCCCCGACCCTCCCCACACGCGCTTTCTCGAGCTGATGCAGCTCGCCGAGGCGAACGGCTTCGACTACGGCTGGACCTACGACTCGCACATCCTCTGGCACGACGGATATCCACTCCTGACGCTGCTCGCGACGCAGACGGAGAAGCTGAAGTTCGGGCACTGCGTCACGAACCCGGGGACGCGCGAGCCGACGGTGACCGCGAGCTCGTATGCCACGCTGCACGCGATCTCGGGAGGGCGGGCCGTGCTCGGGATCGGACGCGGCGACTCCGCCCGGCGGGTGATCGGCCAGGAGCCTGTGAAGATGGCCGAGTTCGAGGCGTCCTGCGCGATGATCAAGGACCTCATGAACGGCCGCCCGGTCGAGTGGAACGGGAAGGAGCTCGAGCTGACGTGGGCCAAGGACCGGGAGCGGATCCCGATGTACATCGCCGCCTACGGGCCCCGGGCGCTGGGCGTGGCCGGACGGGTCGGCGACGGCGTCATCATCCAGCTCGCCGACCCCGTGATCATCCAGTGGATCATGGAGCAGGCCCGCACCGCCGCCGCCGAGGCCGGCCGCGACCCGGACGAGCTGGAGTGCATCGTCTGCGCGCCGAGCATCGTCACCGACGACATGCAGGAGGCCAGGGACGCCGTCCGCTGGTTCCCCGCCATGGTCTCCAATCACGTCATGGACCTGATCGAGCGCTACGGCGAGGAGTCCGAGATCCCGAAGGACCTGACCGACTACGTCAAGGTCCGGAAGTTCTACGACTACAAGGACCACAGCCGCGAGGGAGCCGCTCACGGCGAGTTCGTGAGCGACGAGATCGCCGACCGCTTCAGCGTGATCGGGAACGTCGACGCGATCAAGGACAAGCTGCGCGAGCTCGAGTCGATCGGCGTCGACCAGTTCAACATCTACCTGATGACGCACGGCCAGGAGGAGATCCTCGACGCCTACGGGGCCTCGATCATCCCGGAGCTGAGGCAAGCCGCCGTCTGATGGCCGGCATCCACGAGCACCTGTTCGACGTCGACGCCGCCAAGCGGAGGCTGCAGGCCGGGACCGGCGGCTACGAGATCGTCCACACCTCGCCCGGGCTCGAGGTCGGCGTCTACGTGCTGGTCGCGCCCGAGCCCGACCGGCAGCAGCCGCACGAAGACGACGAGGTCTACATCGTGCTCGAAGGGCGCGGGACGCTCCAGGTCGAGGACGAGGAGATCGACCTCGACGAGGGCCAGGCGATGTTCGTCGCAGCCGGCGCCGAGCACCGCTTCACCGGCTACGAGCTGCTCAGCCTGCTCGTGATCTTCACCCGGCCGCGCTAGAGCGTCTACTGAGCGACGGGCTCGAACTGGGTGCTCGGCGTCCTTCCCGACGACGAGCACCGGGAGGGAGGCATTCCGTACGAGCGCGTTCGAGACGCTCCCGAGCAGCAGCTCGCCGAGTGCATTGCGACCGCGCGAACCGACCACGATCAGGTCGTAGCCACCTTCCTCGGCGACACGCGCGATCTCAGCGGCCGGATGGCCGTCCTCCATCTGCATCTCGGCCGGGATCCCACGCTCGCGCAGGTAGGCATGCGCCCGTGCCACGTCCTCGGAGGCATGCGGTCGCAGACCGACGTGCCCGCCGGCCTTCGACCCCCGGGCGTCCGGGGGCACGACGCTCAGGATGGTGATCTCGGCGCCTTTCGAACGGCCGAGCTCGGCAGCGCTCGCGAGGGCGTTCTCGCTGTGGGTGAAACCGTCGTAAGCCAACAGGATCTTCATCGCTCCTCCTTGTCCCCGGAAGGATGGCCTCGGCGAGCGCTGCACGCATCAGCGAAATGCCGGACTTCGGCTGCGGGCTCTCCGCAGCCGTCAGCGACCGGTCGAGCGGGAGCCGGCTCGGGTGAAGTTGCGGCCTACTCCACCCTCACCGACTCCCCAAGTGGAGCTGTCGGACGTCGGGTCCGGAAGGCCGAACGCCCTCGACTCCACGACTTGGAGCCTGGGTAAAGACCGTCGTCTCCGCTTGGACCGTCGCGACCTGCGCCCGGCGTCCTTCGTGGAGACGAACACCGTACCGCGACTCACATCCCGGGATCGTCCAGATGAACGCATCGTCATAGCCGTGCTCCGCCGAGTTGGGTGCCGAGGCTAGTTTCGATGCGAGAGTTGCCGCACTACGGGGTTGACGACGAGGGTCGCAGTCGCCTGATGGATGAGTGCACCCTTCTTGCCGGTGATCTGAAGCGTGAAGGTCCCCAGCTTCGTCGAGCGGCCCGTGCGGATCGTGAGGGTGGAGGTGCCGGGCGGAACGACCGATTTCTTCGAGAAGCTCGCCGAGGCGCCCGAGGGAACGCCGGTGACGTAGAGGGACACGCTGCCCGTGAATCCTCCGGTGCTCGTGACGGAGACGCTGTACGTGGTGGATTGCCCGCGTGTGACCGTCTGTGAGCCCGGGGTGACCGTGAGCCCGAAGTCGGGTACCGACACGACGACGAGGGTGACCGCGGCCGTGTGGGCGATCGATCCGCTCGTGCCGGTGATCGTGAGCGGGAACGTGCCTGGAGCCGAGCCCGGCGTCGTGGTGACGGTCAACGTCGAGGAGCCCGCACCGACGACGGCCGCAGGCGAGAAGGTCCCGGAGACACCGCTCGGTGGCAGGCCTGCCAGCGAGAGCGACACGCTGCCGGCAAAACCGTTGAGTGAGCCGACCGAGACGCTGTAGAGGCCCGATCCGCCGGCGGGAACGGTCAGCGACGGGGGCGCCGCCGCGAGCGTGAAGTCCGGTGGGGCCGGCACCACGAGCGTGACGTTCGCGTGGTGTGTGATCGCGCTTCCACTGGCCGTGATGTCGAGCGGATACGAGCCTGGCGGGAGGGCCGCCGCAGTCGTGACGGAGAGCTGGGAGCCGCCCGAGCCGCCCGTGACGATCGGAGGCGAGAAGCTCCAGGTCGCCTGCGCGCCCGAAAGGCCCGAGAGGCTGAGCGAGACGTCGTCGGAGAAGCCGTTCAACGCGCCGACGGAAAGGTCGAACGTGGCGGTTTCGACCCGCCGGGCTCGTCACGGAACCGGGCGAGGCCGCCAGGGTGAAGTCGGGCGCCGGCGTCCCCAGCAGCGAGGCATACGCGGCGAGGGCGTCCAACCGCCCGTAGCCGAACGCGTTGTCTGCACCGACGGCCCCGAGGTCGACCGCCCCGGTCTCGAGCGCGGCCTCCTGACCGTCGGGAGAGAGACCGGGGAAGGCGTTGAGCAGGAGCGCGAGCGCTCCCGCGACGTGCGGGGCGGCGAGCGACGTGCCGCTCATGCGCGCGTACAGGCCGTAGAGGTCCGACGTCCGAATGCTCACCCCGGGCGCGACCACCTGCGGGTAGACGGGCTGCCCGCACGAGGACGGCCCACGGCTGCTCGACGAGTAGATCGTGTCGGTGTTGCTCGTCGCGCCGACGGCGAAGGCCCCGGGATTGTTCGCCGGGCTCAGGCTCGTGCTCGCGCTCGGACCGCTGTTCCCGGCGGCGAAGATCGGGAGGATGCCCGCCGCCCGCAGGTTCTGCAGGTCGAGCTGGAACTCGAGGTTGCACCCGGGCGAGCTCAGCGTCCACGAGTTGTTGACGACGTTCGGAGTGTCGGCGGTGCTCGGGTCGTTGTCCGGGTCGAGCAGCCACTGGAAGCCGAGATGGATCCCGGCCGTCGTCGCCACTCCCTGGTCGTTGAAGATCTTGACTGCTATCCACTTGGCGTCCGGCGCCACCCCGATCGAGGTTCCACCCGCATCGCGGCCGACCATGACGCCCATCGTCCACGTGCCGTGGCCGTTCACGTCGATCGGGGTCGTGGGATGCTGGCCGTTCGGGTCGTACCAGCTGTTCGACCCCCCGCGCCAGCCGGCGGCCAGGTCCGGGTGAGTCGGGTCGACGCCCGTGTCCATGTTCGCCACCACCACCCCCTGGCCGCGGAAGCCGAGGCTCCAGAGGGCAGGGGCGTTGACGAGCGCGATGTTCGGCTCGGCGGCGGCGGCCAGGATCGGAGCCGGCGCCTGGATCGACGCGTTCGCCCGGATCTCCGCCACCTCCGGCCGGCCGGCGAGCTCGTCGATCACGGCCGGTGTTGCCGTCACCTCGATCCCGTTGAAAATCCAGAGCGGAACGATCTTCGCGACCGAGCCTTGGGCCCGCCGTTCCCGCAGGAACGCGCGCAGGCCCCGCTGGCTCACGGCCGCACGCGTCCGCAGGGCGGATACGACGGCTTCGATTCGGGCCCGGCGGCCGTTGGCCCTGATCCTCGAGACATCCTCCTGCCCTCTGAGGATCACGATCGCGTCCACCATCTGCTGGGGCGCAGCCGCCGCATCCGTGAGCGCAGGCGCCGCCGAGGCGGCCCCCAGGCCGACGACGGCCAGGACGAGCACGAGGACGAGGGCGAGGCGCTTCATCGCACTCGCTCCTGCATGCGCCCGGCGACGCCCGCGGCCGAGCCGCGGAGTGGTGGCCGTCCTGCGAGGATCCAGACGAGGCCCGCGAGGGTGAGAGCGAGGAGGAAGGCGGCCGTGCCGCTCAGAAGCGGCGCCAGCGGCCGACTCGAGAATGTAACGGGGCGGGCGGGGTCGACCGGGCCGATCGACCACGAGAACGGCACCTGGAGACGCTCTCCGGAGCGGTTCACGACAACCGTGAACGCGGACCGGCGGGCCTCGACGAGCGCGGCCGTCCCGAAGTAGCGGTTCGGCTCGACCTCCTGGAGCGGGATCGACTCGGTGGGACTTCCGCCGTTCCGAATCTCCAGGCTGACGCCGTCGACCGGAGCCGGGGGTGGACGCTGCGAGCTCGCGACGAGGACGGTGAACGTGTTGTCTCCGGCCCGCGTCGGCGTCGCGGAGACGGTGACGACGAGGTCGGCGACGAGCGCCGCTTCGCTCGGTGGCGACCGGGGGGAGAGAAGGAGCGAACTCCGGCCCGCGGGCGGGAACCGAGGACGCGAGCACGGCGGCCGCCAGAAACACTCCGGCGCCCAGGACGACTTCCGGGAGGATCGTGCGGCGCGAGCCCGCATGCGAGGTCCGCCGCGCGAAGTTCAGCGCGCCCAGCCCGAGGACGAGCGCGACGACGCCCGTCTTGATCAAGAGCACGTGCCCGTATCCCGTCGTGAAGAGCGCATCGATGGACGCGACCTGTTGGCCGGCGCTGTAGAGACCGGTGGCGACGACCAGGCCGACGCTGACCGCGGCGAGCTCCGCGAACGGTCTTCGGCAGGCGCGGGCCACGAGCGAGGACTCCGACCGACCGAGCGCACCGGCGGGCCAGATAGCGACCACGAGCGCGGCCACGCCGCCCAGCCAGGTCGCAGCCGCGAGGATGTGCACCGTGTCGCCGACGACCGCGGTCGGGGCGCCCGACCCGAGTGCGGCGGCGTGGCTCGTGAACGCGTGCGCGGCGACAGCGGCGACCAGGAGCCCGCCCGCCGCCCACGCCCGCTGTCGAAAGGCCGGTGACCTCGCGCCGCCGCTCGAGCGGAGGGAGAGGAGCACCGCCGCCACGGCGACCAGGGCAAGCTCCCGGACGAGCCACATCCACCCCCAGCGGCTCTGAAAGACGAGATCGAGGACGTCGGCCCGTGACCCGCCGCCCACGCTCGCGAGCTCGATCGACTGCTGCGCAAGTCTTGCCAGCCCGGCCCCAATCGCCAGGACGGCACACCAGGCACCCGCCCGGAGCACCCGTCGGCCGGCGACCGCAAGCGCGGCCCGAGCCGGCTCGCCTTCTGTTCGCGCGCGTGGCAGAACCAGAGCCGCGACGGCCAGGCTGCCGACGACTCCGGCGAGGAAGGCGAAATCGAGCCAGCGCAGCACCGCCTCCAGCCACGAGACGGAGCTCCGCCCTCCCTGTGAGTCGGCGGCGGCGAGCACGGGGCCGGGGCCCACGCCGAAGGCAAGGCCTCCGCCGGTGACGTGGCCGTCGTCTTCCGAGAGGACGTGCCAGAGGACGCCGTACGTCCCTCTCTTCATCCTGGGGAGCCGAACGACCACCTGCCGGCCGTCGTCCCCGGCCGGAACGACGGTCGCACCCGGGACGGGCCGGCCGTTCCCGTCGACGACCCGGATCGTGCGGAAGCGCGGGGAGATCGCCTCGCTGAACCAGAGCCGGAGCTCGGACGGCGCAGAGGCAAGCCGGGTCCCGTCGCTGGGGCTGCTGCGCTCGAGCACGGCGTGCGGGTACGCCGCCTGCGCGCACGCACCGGCGGCGATCGCTGCAACGAGGAGGACGAGGAGGCGCGAGCGCACCGTCACGCGCTCACCTCACGAGGACGTGCTCCAGCCGCGCCCCGCCGAGCTGGACTGTGACCCGGCTGCCGCGCCGGACGACGTCGCTTGGGTTGTAGAAGACCAGGTAGTACGTGACCCCCGCCTTCACGGGCCCCTTGTGGGCGTGGGCCATGACCAGCTGCCACACCGGTACCCCGCTCGTCTCGTCGATCACGCCGGGGGGGTTCTGCGGCTCGTGCACGGCGACCGCCTTGTCCGGGTCGAGGACCTGGTAACGAAGATCCACGAGCCCACCTCCGCCCGTCACGGCGACCATGGCGACCCGCACGCCCGTGCGGGCCTCGAACTCCGGCGCCGAGAGGACGACGGGCTCCGCCGGCTTGGCAGACTCGCCGACGGTTGCGGGCGGCGAGCGCAGGACGAGGTAGGCGGGCACGACGACGGCCGCCACCACTCCGACGCCGACCCAGAAGCCCAGCACGCGGGGCCCAAGGGGCCGGCGTCCGCGCGGGGCCCGGGCTGCGGCGGTGCTCACGGGACCTGGATGAAGGTCATCATCCCGCCCGGCGACGAGTACGGGTACGAGTCCGTCGCATCTACGGTGCCGTTGGTCAGATGAAGCTGGCGGTTGTAGAGCGGGAAGCTCGATCCGCTCGCCGGAATCGTGACGATGGCATCCAGTGTCGCTCCGGCGGGAAGCGTCTCCGAGACGGCGTCGAACGGGTTCTGCTCCAGGTAGGCATCCCTCGCAACCACGCGCTCGTGCGCCCCGAGCAGCGCCATCGAGGTGTTGTCGGAGCCCGCGTTCACGTAGCGGAGCAGGACTCGCTGGCCGGACGCGGCTGCGTGGATGACGTCGGTATCCGGATAGGCCTTGCCGTTGATCAGCCAGTACGGCGGCGCCCAGTCCAGCAGGTTGAAGCCGAGCGGGTCGGCGTTCAGCCGCGGATCCAGCGCGCTCAGGACGAGAACGGCCTCGGAGTCGTAGGCGGTCGAGGCGTCGTCGTACGCCTGGCCGGCCGTGCCCGACCGGATGATGAGGGCGCCGTAGAGGCCCATGCCGATCTGCCGCCCGCCGTCGCCGGAGCTCTCGTAGAGGTACGTCCCGGGATCGGAGGCGTCGAACGTGTAGTCCGCGCTGCCGCCGGGCGGCGCCTCGACAGCGCCTTCCTCGATCGTCCGACCCGGCACCTCGAGCGAGACGGGCTCGGTCAGGGAGTTGTGCACGACGATCCTGAGGACGTAGTCCGGGACGTCGTTCGGAACGTCCAGCACCGGGCCTGGAACCAGGGCGGGCCCGGTGCTAACGCCACAATCGCCGAGCGCGAAGCCCCAGACCGGGACGTCGGGAGAAACGCCGGGGAGGGCGAGCGTCCCGGTCTTTGCGCACAGGTCGATCGTCAGGTTCGGCGTCGAGACGCCGGGGGGATCGAGCTGCGCAGGCGCCGAGGCGGTGGGGAGAACCGCGATCGCAGCCACCACGGCGAGCGTGATCAGAGCCTTCGTCCTCGCGTGAGCACGCATCGCCGCTCTCTCCTTGTCGTTTCCGCTCGTCATGGCGCGTCGTAGACGATCTTCATGAGGTTGCCGCCGGTTACGAAGCTCTGGTTCGTGTCGGTCGAGAGGACTCGCACGCGGACGAGGCCCTTGTTGGCGCCCGTGCCGATGTAGTTGGCCCACGAGCCCGCCGGGCGAGGCCAGCACCAGCGTGTTGCTGGCGACGGCCACGTCGATCGGGCCCACGGCCGTCGGGCCGGCGATCGGCGTCCACGAGCCGTCGCCCGTCCAGTTCCAGATGTACACGTTCGTCGTCACGGTGGGACCCAGGGGCGTGAGCGAGAAGTCGTCGATCGCGAGACCGTCGTCCGCGGTGCCGGCGCCGCCGCGATCGAAGTCCGTCCAGCGGATCCAGACCGTGGCGCCGTTCGGGATGTTGAGGCCGGTGATCGTGAAGCTCTTGGCCGTCCGGTTCGGGGCCACGTTTCCGTTCCGCGAGCCGACGGCGCCCGTGGTGACGGGGCTCGAGAAGTCGAGACTGTTCACGTCGTTCCACGTGCCGGTGGTCAGGCTCGTCGCGTTCGTCGAGTACTGGAAGTCGAGGCGATCGGGCGTCCCCGACGTCGCGCCGCGTCGCCACTGCTCGCCGGTGTAGGCGACGGCCAGCGACGTAATCGTCCCGCCCGTCGAGTTCGGGAACGAGGCGCCGATGGTCGTGTTGAAGGTGCCGTTCCTGAGGCCGCCGAGGGCCCGCTCGGGGCTGCCGGAGACGCCGTAGCTGTAGGTATTGCCGCCTGTCGCCGAGCCGTCGTCAGCCGCGTACGTGGTGTTCGCGCCGGTCCCGGCTTCGGCGAACGCCCATGGCGCCGGGACACTGGCTGCCGTCCCGGTCCCGGTCAGGGCCAGGGTGTTGAAGTACTGCGCGGGGAAGTCGTTCCCCGTGTAGGAAACCTTGAGGTTGGCCGCACCCGCGGGGACGCCGCTGAACTGCCCGTACCAGTCGCTGGTGGTGGGCGCGGTCGCCGTCGAGTTCACCTGGTAGGAGGCCGAGTCGGCGACAGCGAGGTTCGTGTACGAACCTGACTTCAGCGTGCCGCTCGTGATCTTCGTCGAGGTCGGGTACGCCGTGCAGCCGCCGAGCGGGTCGACGCGCAGGAGCGTCGCCATGCCGCCGAAGCCCTCGTCGAAGTTCGTGAACTCGTTCAGCGCGTGGCTGTGCCAGGGGAAGTAGTACTCGCCGCAGACGTTGTAGGAGACGACTCCGGTCGGGAGCGTCCCCTTCTTCCCGAGGTAGGCGCTGCCGCTGAACCAGGTCGTGTTGTCCTTGAACATGAGGTTCCGGTAGGTCGGCACCGGCGACGGGATCGGCTTCGTGTTCGGGTCCCACGTGTCCTGGTCCGTCCACTTGAAGAGCAGGTCGACCGTCTGGCCCGATGCGATCGTCTCCCCGAAGTGCTCGGAGGAGGCGTCGGCCCCGCCGGGGCTCTTGAGCATCCGCCCGTCCTGGGCGATCAGCCGCAGGTGGTTTCCGTGGGGGTGGTACGGGTGGTTGAGCTCCCCGGCGTTGACCATGCGGACCAGCGCCGGCAGGGAGTTGGTCGGGGCGAAGGGCTGCACCCGAACCAGCGCGCCGTAGGGCTGGTTGGGGAGCCAGGCCACGCCGTTGTCCTGGATCGTGTCGGGGAACTCGCGCCCGTTGACCGTGAAGTAGCGGTTGTGGAGCTTGTTGAAGTCGTACGTGCCGCCTACCTGGACCGCGTGGTGGAGCACGGGGTCGATCTCGTTGAAGATGAGGATGTACTCACGCGCCGGGTCGAACTGCGTGGTCGCGTCGTTGTAGGCGAAGTTCGCGCCCATGGACGGCCGGACGACGAGCGCGCCGTACATGCCCATCTCGACCTGCGTCGTCTGGTTGGAGCCGCTCTCGTAGAGGTAGGTGCCCGGCATGGTGGCCTCGAACGTGTAGGTCACGCTGGCTCCCGGCGCTGCCTCGGCCGCGAAGAGCGGCGGCGCGCCGGCCGGGCTCACGCCCTCCTGGCCCGGGAAGATGATCGACGTCGGCTCGGCGAGCGTGTTTCGGAGGTGCACGGTGACCGTGTCCCCCTCGTTGACGCAGAGCACCGGGCCCGGCTCCTGGAACGCCGGGGTCGCGGGGTCTGCGTCGTCGAGCGCGTAGCTCCACATGCGGATGCTGTTTCCGTCCGGCGTCTCGACCTGGCCGGCGTTCGCGACGAGGTTGAAGGTCGGCCCGTTCGTGCACACCATCCCGATCGGCGCGGCAGCCGCGCTGGCGACGCCGAAGAGGAGCTGGAGGGCGACGAGCAGGCAGCTCAGACCGAGCAGTCGGGTCGCTCTCCGCGCCATGACCGCGCTCCTGCCGCTCAGGTGTTGGCGTCGGCCGGTCATGAGAGGAAGGTCTCGTTCGCCTGGCCGCTCGGGGCCGGAAGCGGGTTCGCGGGGTCGTAGACCCGGACCTCGGTGACGTGGCCGCCGAGCCCGGGGGCGCCGTTGTTGTTCAGCTTCGAGAAGTCGCGGTTCTTGAACTGGTAGACGTTGTGGTCCCGTGGGTCTTCGGCGTCTGCGGGAACCACGGGAGCGTCCTCCGTGAAATCGGGCGCCGTGATGATGACGTCGCGGGCCTCGCCCGGCCCGATGTAGAGCGTGTTCGTCCAGTAGGACGTGTCGACGCCGGCCGGGCTGCGGCGGAGGGTCGCATCCTCGCCGACGACGTGCATCGGGATCCCGGGGAGCTGCATGGCGTGCTGCTGGTAGCCGAGGTTGGCAAGCCGCAGAAGCACGCGCTCGCCCGGGTTGCACTGGATGAGCGAGGACACGGGCTGATGTGGGAGGGACGGATCGTCGCCCGCCAAGACCGTCTGGGGGTAGCAGCGGCCGTTGATCGTCCAGAAGTTCGGATCGTAGTCCGTGAAGATCGTCTCCTGGATGTTCTCGCTGTTGTCGTGGGGGACCTGCCAGATCTCGTTCAGGAGGAGCGCGACGTGGCGGTCGTACCCGGTCGTGCCGTCGCCGTCGTTGTACGCGTAGGTGCCCGACGGGTAGAGCGCGGTGTTGCCGTCCTGCACCGGGCGGACGAAGACGATGCTCGTCATGCCCATCTGGACGTGCTCGACGTCCTCGAAATGGCAGTGCCACATGTACGTCCCGGGGTCGTGCGGCCGGTAGAAGTACGTGAACTGGCGCTGCATGGGCACGGCGATCGAGACCTCGGGCACGCCGTCGTAGAGCGCCGAGGGCGTCCGGAAGCCGTGCCAGTGCACCGTGTGCCCGTCCGTGAGGTCCGGCCGGGCGACGAAGCCGAGGTTCGTCATCGTCAGATGGACGTCCGCTTCCTGCTCGAAGTCGAGGATCGGTGCCGGCAGCTGCGCCGTGCCCTTGAAGTTGGAGATGAGCTGGGGGATCGTGTACGTGGTCGGCACCGGCCGGAAGCCGAAGATGAAGAGCTCGTGGTCGAGGTTCGGAAGGACGACGTGCCCGTCCGTGGCCGCGATCGAGAAGTCGGGCGTGGTCGCGCCCGCGACGGCCGCTCCGAACGGGTTGACGCCGTGCCGGGCCGCGTAGGCGAGCCCGCCGCCGCCTGCGGCCGCGAGGGCTCCGAGGCCGGCGGCCTGGATGAATTGCTTCCGCGTCGTCCCGGCGTTGGCCTCCACGCCGCTCACCCCCTCACCCTCTGCATGAGGCGGGCGATCCCGGCCTGCTGCTGGGCCGTCAGGCGGTTCTGCAGCGCCGGACTGAGGAGTGCTGCGAGCGAGGCGCCGGTGGTGGGTACCTCGTCCGCACCCAGATCCCACGGGGTTCCTCCGAGGAGCCCGCGAACGGTCCGGACTCCCGGCCTCGCCTGCCCGTCGATGTCGGCGGGCGCGGCGAGCGGCGCCTCGATCCCGCCACCCGTGCAGGCCGGCGTGGGCGGCAGGCCCGGAGGCGCCGGGAACGGCCGGTTCGAGCAGCGGACGCCGCGGTCGACGGCCCCGGAGGCCGCGTTCGCGGCGAGCTCCGTCTGCAGGTGGTAGTTGCCCGTCAGGCCGACCGGTGGATCCTGGCCCACGATCGTCACGTTCGCGGTCTGCGGATCGAGCGCGGAGCCGCCCACAGCCAGCTCGTTGATGAACGGGGTGATGAAGAGCGGATCGATGCCGATCGTGTTCCCCTGGCCGCCGGGCACCGGGACGAGCTGCCCGGCCGCGTTGAGGATGTTGCCGTCGGTCAGGAGCGTGTAGCGCGGCGTAAGCGTGTCGGCCGCGTTCCCGGTCCCGTTGATCTCGAGGTCGATGAAGCCGTTGGAGACGAGGGTGGCGCCCGGGCCGGGCTGGCTGAGGGTGAACGCCTGGTTCTGCCAGAAGAGGTTGTTGAAGAACGCGGTCGGGTTCGAGAAGTGCGGGGCCCCAGCAGGCAGGGTGGCCTGGAAGAGCTGGCTGTTTGCCTCGGACGCGAGGCCGGCGCTGTGCGGCAGGCCGTCGGAGTCCTCGGCGGTGTCGGTCGAGACGTTGTTCGCGACCGTGTTGTTGACGATCTGGACGTTTCTGGAGTCGTCGAGGGTGATGCCGCCGCCGAGGTTCGCCGCCCCGTTGTTGACGATCATGTTGTTGCGGATCCTGATCAGGTCGCCGTGGGCGTTCTGGACGAAGATGCCGCCGCCGTCGTCGCCCGACATGTTGCTCTGGATCAGGTTCCGGTCGATGTCGACGTTGCCCGTGGGGTCGCCGAGGACGTCCGGAGACTGCGGCACCTCGTGGGAGATGACGATCCCGCCGCCGGCGTCGACGGCAGTGTTGTAGTAGACCTGGTTGTCGTGGATCGACCCGCCGGAGCTCCGGCCCCAGTGGGAGATGCCGCCGCCGTACTCGACGCCGAAGTTCGCGCAGAAGATGCCGTTCGCGATCTCGTAGTTGTCCGAGCCGTTGAAGATGCCGATGCCGCCGGCGCGGGTGAGGCCGCCGCTGCCGAGCACGCGGTTACGGAGGATCTTGACGTTGAAGTTGTGGCTGCCGACGTCGGTGGCGCCCTCCAGCACGTGGTGGTACGGCTGCCCGAGCCCGATCGCTCCCGCGAAGAGACCGCCCTCGCTCTCGAGGATGTTGTTCGTGATGCGGAGGAAGTTCGCGTAGGCCTGCAGCTGGATGCCGCCGGCTCCCTGGCCGCGGCCGAGCTGGAGGCCGATGCCGTCGATCCGCGCCGCGCCAAGGCTGTTCGTGTAGGCGCCCGTCGTCTGCGCCAGAACCGTGACGTTGGCGCCCTCGAGCACCGGGTGCGTCGCGTCGACGCCTGCGTAGTTTCCGGCCGGCCGGTGGGCGTTCACGACTCCCTGCCAGTAGGCCTGGTTGTCCCGGAAGAAGCGGCCGTCGAGGACGGAGCCGGGAAGGCTGAAGCGGGCATCCTCGGGAGCGCGGGTCTGCAGCTCGTGGGCGCCGATGATGCCGCCCGGGCCGACGCCCTGGAGGATGATCCGCTTCCACATGACGATGTTCTCGTTGTAGGTGCCGGGCCTGAGGACGACCAGGCTGCCCGGCGTCGTCAAAGCGTTGTCGATGAAGGCCTGCAGCTCGTGGCCCCTGTTCGGGTTACCGACGGGGAGGCTGTTGGGCGCGGGCGCGACGCGGACGTTCAGGTTGTACCCCTGAGCATTGGTTCCGAGCACGTGCACGGTGATCCCGTTGACCGAGGAGTTGCCGCCGTTCGAGTTCGCGCCGACGATGTTCAGCTGGTACGGGCCGGCCGCGAAGCTACCGGACACTGCCGGGACCTGGATCACGATCGTGTCCGGCGTCGCGCCGGAGCCCGGCGTCCAGCTGACCACGCCGCCGTTGGCCCGGGTCAGGGTCGTCACGCCGCCGGTCTGATTGGTGAGCGTGACCCGTCCGCCCGTTGCACCGGTCGGGCCGGCCGGGCCGATGAAGTCACCCCGTATCGTGATCCGCCGGTTGGTTCCACTGTCACTCGAGCGGACGAACGGGCCTTGCTCTCCCGCGGCCCGACCAGGCTTCAAGACCTGCAGGAGCTCCGGAACGGTCGAGGCGAGGTCCCCTGGGCCGACGGAGAAGTCACAGCCGGTCCCCGAGATCGGGTCGAGCGGGGTGTCGAGCTGGGTCGTGAGGCCAGGCCAGACGTCCCAGGCGAACGTCGCCGTCAGGTAGTTGGGGTTGTAGTTCGGGTTCGGGTTGGCCTTGTCGCCCGGGTCGTTGACGGTCACGAGGTACATGCCCGGGCAGGGCCCCTGCGGGATCGGGCAGTTGAAGGTCTCCGTCGAAGGCAGGAGCGCCTCGTAGTACCCGTTCTCGTCGGTGGTGACGGTCGTGATGAGGCGCCCGAGCGCCGGCTCGTTCAGATTGTTCATGTTGGCCGTGTAGTCCCGGATGCCGATGGGGATGTTCCCGACCGGGCGCGGCTCGCCGAACCACTGCGAGGCCGGGTTGGTGTCGAAGTAGATGTCGTCGGAGACGAGCCCGATGATCCGGCCGGGGATCTGGACGTCGACCCCGGTCGGGAAGTTCGTCATCAGGAAGAAGTCGGCGTTCGCGTTCTGCGTGTTCTCGAGCGTCACGAGGCGCTTGTCGCAGAGCGGCCGCGACGGGCTGGTGCTCTGGTCGCCGGTGAAGTACGGGCTCCGATCCACCAGCGTCGACTGGTCGATGACGTGCATGTCGCCAACGCACGGAGGCGGCGGGATCGCCGGCACGAAGCTCGCGCCGTTGTCGACGTTGACGTCCTCCTCGCGGACGATGTGGTAGAGCGGCTCGCCACCCGACTCCGGTGCCGCCTCCGGCATGACGACGTGAGTGATGTAGTCGCCGGCAACGAGCGGCTCGGGATCCTCTCCGTCCGCGCACGTGTCGTTCGCCAGGTCGAAGCCGCCTCTCGACTCCGGGCAGTAGTCGGCGAAGGCGTAGCCGCCGTCGAAGGCGCCGTCCTTCGTCTCGACGCCCGTGATCGGCACCTCGAGGCAGTTCGGCCCGATCAGCGGGTTCGGGAACCCGGGGAAGTCCGCCGGGGGATTCGCGTAGAGATCCGTCCCGAACATGTCGGTGACCGCGCAGTCCGTGGCGGGCGACCAGTGATCGGTGACGTAGTTGTTCAGGATGAACGAGGGGTCGAACGGCGGCTCGTCGCCCGTGCTCGGCTCGCCGTCCGGGCCGAGCTGGGCCACGCTCTCGAGGCGCACCGTCACGTCGGGGACCGCCGGCTCGTAGCCCTCGGTCGCCTGCATGCGGGCGTCCATCTCGTTCCGCGTAGTTCCCCAGATGGTGATGCCGACGATCTGCCCGGGCTCGTCGTCCGCGTAGACGCGCTTGCCCCAGTCGACGACGGCCCGGTGCCCCTCGCTGAGGAGCTGGTTCGTCAGGAGGGCGCCGCCGAGCGCGGTCGGAACCGCAGAAGGCTCGCCGGTGTTCTCGTCGTAGGCGGTCGCGCCGGTCACGCCCAGGCGCCCGAAGCCCTGCTCGCCGATGATCCACTTGCCGAGCGGGCCGCCCTCCGCCGTCGGGTACTCGTAGTGCCCGTTCAGGTCGGTAAGGGTGTCTTCCTTGATCGACCCGTCGCGCCAGCGCTGGTCGACATCGGTGTTCGGAAGCCCCGGCTCGCCCGGATCGCGGATCTGGTTCCCCGCCAGGTCCGGGTTCCCCGCTCCATTGTCCACGTAGACGTCTCCGGAGAGCCAGCCGTACCAGCGCGAGACGCCGACGTCGCCGAGCTCGGCGACCTCGCCGTCGGCAACGGTCACCGTCACGAACCTGATGATGTAGGAGAGCTGCTCGTCCCAGATGGCCATGTTGTAGGTGCCGGCGGGAATGTTCTGGATGTCGAAGCCGCCGTCCCCGTCGCCCTGGCCGACGTAGACCGTGACGTCCGTCGTCGAGTCGCTGAGGGCGATGTACGGGTTCTGGACGGGCTCGTTCGGATCGGTGACGAGGGCGTCGAAGGGTGGCCAGCCGACCCAGTTGAGGGCGCGGCCGGTGATCTCACCCGTCCCGGGGTTGTCGAAGTCGGTCGGGAAGCAGGCGAAGCCGAACCAGTAGCCGGTGCGCACGTTCGGGGGCTCCCACAGCTGCTCGCCCGGCGCACCCGTGCCGTCGCTTCCCTCCTCGACGCCGGCCTGGACGTTGAAGCTGCCGTCGAAGGTCGAGGTCTGGACCCATCTGCTGTCCGGATTGCTGTTGCACTGCTCGTCCGGCGGCGTCGCGTAGACGAAGTACGTCGCGGGACCGAGGTTGTCGAGCTGAACGAACCCGTCGGCGTCGGTGACGCAGTCGCCGCCGCAGAGCGGGTCGTTGAAGTAGTCGACCGTGACGTGCTGGTCCGTCTGCTCGTCGATCGTGATGTGGAACCCTTCGAGCCCGGGCTCCGTCGCGTCCGGCGCCGAGTTGGCCCAGCTCATGTCCTCGAAGACGAAGGCGCGGATCTTCCCGAGCGGGAAGCCGTCCTTTCCGGGCGGGTATCCGCGCAGGGCGATGTCGACCGTGCCCGCGTCGTCGGGCAGCGTGATGTGCTTGCCCCACATCTTGTGGTCGGGCGAACGGATGGAGATCAGGTAGCGCCCGTCGGGCAAGCTGACGGTCGGGCTGTCCTGGTCTCCGAGGGCGACGACCGGGCTGTTGCTCTCGGTCGGCGCGACGCCGGGACGCTGCATCGGCTCGGGGTCATCGCCGAGGTGCGCGTTGTCGACGTTCACGAGGAACGTGAACTCGGGGAGCACGGCGTTCGTCGCCAGGTCGCGGGCGACGATCGTGATCGTGCTGGGGGGAGGAGGAGCCTGAGCGGCCGCCTTGTTGGTACCGGCCGGCCAGAGCGCCGCCAGCGCGAGCAGGCCGCCGAGCGTGAGAAGAGCCCAGCGGTGCGACCCTCTCCCGTCCGCGACGCCTTCGACCTCGTTACCGGGAATGCCCCTTGCGCCCCGGTGCCGCATGTCCCCTCCTTCTCCCGGACTCGCTTGCCGCTGTGCCGCAGACCGGCGGGCCCGAGGAGGGGGAGCTAAGCACTCGACCGCCGGCAACTCGCCCTTCGTGACGGCCGTTTCATGCGATCGTCACGAAGCGTTCATCGGTCAGACTCCGACCCCGCGCATGACAGACACGTCATGAAGGGTTGCTTCCGAAAGCAGCAAGGCGTACAAAGAGAGGTAGAAAGTCCGCTATTTGGTGGGACAATTTGGGAGCGGCCCCATGAGTTTTCCTCCAATGCCTGTTGTTGTGGCCAGGCACGAATGGCGCGGATTCTCGTAGTTGACGACGAGCCGCGCATCGTCCGCTTCGTCGCGCGCGCGCTGACGGCCGAGGGCTACGGCGTCGACTCGGCCCACGACGGCGAGAAGGGGCTCGAGCTCGCGCTGACGGGGATGTACGAGCTGATCCTCCTGGATCTGCTCCTCCCCGCGCTGAACGGGATGGCGGTGCTCACGAAGATCCTCAAGGCCGACCCGGAGCAGAAGGTGCTCATCCTCTCTGCGCTCACCGCCGTGCCGCTGAAGGTGCGCTGCCTCGAGGCGGGAGCCACCGACTACCTGCCCAAGCCCTTCGACCTCGCGGAGCTCCTCGCACGCGTGCGAGCGCGCCTGCGCCACTCGAACGGACAGCCGGCGCACGCCCCAGCGCGTGCTGAGCGTGGGCCAGGTGAAGCTGGAGCTGCTCCGGCGGACCGCGGACTCGGGACGCGGGCCCATCGGCCTGTCCGAGCGGGAGTTCCTCCTCCTCCAGCACCTCATGCAGCGAAACGGGGAGGTGTGCTCCCGCGAAGAGCTCCTGAACCAGGTCTGGGGCTACTCGTTCGACCCGGGAACGAACGTCGTGGACGTGTACGTCGGGAGGTTGCGGGCCAAGCTCGGGAACGAGGTCATCAGGACGGTGCGGAACGTCGGGTATTGCCTTGAAGCCGAGTAGCGTGGTCACCGGCATCAGAGCGTTCGTCGGTTCCTATTGGCCCGAGATCGTCTTTGCGCTCTTCTGCGCCGCGAACATCGTCGCGATCGTCCTCGTGCCGGGCGCGGAGACGGTGCCGTTTCACTTCGTCTGGGTCAGCCTCACGCTCCTCTACGGGCTCCGAGCCTGGCGGCTCCGGCCGACGCTCGCGACGCTCGCCCTCATCATGCTGCTGACGGCCATCACGCTGGGCTACGCCGTCACCAATACGAACGCCGGCTTCGACGAGGTGACCGAGGTGCCGTTGATGGCGGCGATGTTCGCGGTCGTCATCGTCCACGTCGAGCGGCGGCAGAAGGCCCTGGAGGAGGTGCAGCGGCTCGCCGAGATCGAGCGCCGGCTGCTCGAACGTGAGCGCAACCTCGTCCGCGATGCGTCGCACGAGCTGCGGACTCCGATCACCATCGCACGGGGCCACGCCGAGCTCATCCGCCAGAGCGCCAGCGGTCAGGTGGCCGACGACGCGGAGATCGTCATCGACGAGCTCGGGCGACTCTCGCGAATGGCCGACCGTCTCCTCATCCTCGCGGCCGCCGAGCACCCGGAGTTCCTTCGTCGCGCTCCGGTCGACGTGGAGCACTTGATCGTCGAGACGGCGAAGCGGTGGAGCGCGGCGGCCCCCCGGCGCTGGCGTGTCGACACGACCGTTGACGGCGTGCTCTATGCGGACGAGGAGCGGCTGCAGACGACGCTCGACGCGCTGATCGAGAACGCGGTCAAGTTCACCGGCGACGACGACTGGGTCGCGATCATGGCCCACAACGAGAACTCCACGGCCGTCATCGAAGTGGCTGACTCGGGTGTCGGGATCCCGCCGGATCAGCTCGCCCGGGTCTTCGACCGCTTCTCCCGGGTCGACGAGGGCCGGCGACGCCGGAACGGAGGAACGGGCCTCGGCCTCCCGATCGTGAAGGCGATCGTCGAGGCGCACGGAGGATCGGTCGAGGTCCGCAGCGGCCTCGGGAAGGGGACGACGTTCTCGCTCCACATCCCCGGGTTCAGGGCCGAACCGAACGGTCATCCCCCGGCGGGCCCGTAGCCCGGATCAGGCCCGCGGCAGGGGTCGGCTGAGCGGCCGGGATGTGAGGGTTCTGTAAAACCGGAGCGACCTTTTGTCCTCGAACCGCTCTTGCTTAGGCGAGCCCCGACGGACGATCCCAGAACCCGTATCGCCTACCAGAGGAGCTGAATGAGGAGCCTGAAGCGAATGCTGCATCCGCCGCTTGCGGTAAAGATCGCTCTGGCCGTGGCCGTGACCGCCGCCGGGGCGGCCACGGCGGTCGGTGTGGTACAAGGCCAGTCACAACCGCCCGACCAGCCGGCCGTGAGCGACCCGCCGGCGACTACCGATACCGTCCCGACGACGACCGAGACGATTCCGACCGAGACCGAGACCGAGGAGGAGGACGCGGTCGAGCCGCCGGAACCGGCCGAGCCGCCCGAGGTCGACGAGGATGACGACGAGACCGAGCCCGCGGAGCCGCCCGAGGTCGACGATGACGACGAGCTCGACGAGCCCTCCGCGTCCGAGGACGACGACGAGGACGACGAGGACGAGGTCGAGGAGGAAGACGAAGGCGAAGAGGGCGACTAGGATCCAGCGACCGGTCATGAACCCGGTGTGTGGAAACTGATGGGCCGGGCCCTCGGAGGCGCGGCGGCGGACGACTTCGCGGCAGAGACCGGAAGGTACGTCGGGACCCTGTTCGACGATCACGGCCCGCGCGTCTACGGCCTCTGCCGCCTCCTGCTCCGAGACCCTGTCGAGGCCGAGGACGCCGCCCAGCAGACGTTCCTCTCGGCCTACCGGAGCCTGCTCAGCGGCCACGCTCCCCGAGATCCGCCCGTCTGGCTCTCGACAATCGCACGGAACGAGTGCCGGGCGCGGATCCGGGCGCGCGCCGCCGAGCGGCTCTCGCCGATTGCCGACGCCGAGGCCGCGCGCGACGACGTCGAGCAGATCGCCAGCCGGCAGGAGGAGATCGACGTCCTGCGCGACGCGCTGACCGAGCTGCCCGAGCCGCAGCGGGAGGCGATCGTCCTCCGCGAGTTCTACGGCCTCTCCTACGAGGAGGTCGGCGCGGCCTCAGGCCTCTCGATCTCCGCCGTCAAGTCCGTGCTCTTCCGCGCGCGGACGCGCCTGAAGACACGGCTCAGGGCTCCGCGCGGGATCTCCGGGGTCGCGCTCCTGCCGCTCGCACTTCGAGACGCGCTCGCGCAGGCCGTGCCCGGATTCGCCTCGGCCGAGGCCGGCGGAGGCGCGCTGGCGAAGGTGGCCACGATTCCACTGGCCGCAAAGCTCGCGGGCGCGACGATGAGCGTCGCCGTCGTCGGCGTCCTCGGCGGCGCCGGGGCCGACACCGACGCACTCGGCCTTCACGGTCTCTCCGCGACGTCGAAGTCCGCCGCCGCGCCTGCGCCGACGGCCGCCCACCTGGCGGCTGTTCCCCCCGACCCGACGCGACCAGCGTCGGCACCCCCCGCGCGGAAGGTCGCCGCTGTCCCTGCGAAGGTCGAGAACTCGAAGAAGAGCCGCGACGCCGGCGAGGCCGAGGAGGCCGAAGAGCAGGAGATGGAGATGGAGGTGGAGGTGGAGGCGGCCGAGGCGGAGCGGGAGGACGCCGACGAAAACGCTCGCGCAGAGAGGCGCGAGCACGAAGAGCCATCGGAGAACGAATGAGCGCTCAAGGCATCGCCCACGCAGACCGACCTGTTCGACCCAGGCGCATCCTGGCCGCGATCGTCGCCGTCATCCTCGGCGGAGCGGCGGCGCTGGGCGCCTACGAGGCGCTCGCGAGTCTCGACCTGGGGCCCTCGCCCCAAGTCGCCCACGCCTCCGGAGCCTCCCTCGCCGCCAGGCAGGCCCAGCTCAACGCGATGGAGGCGTCGCTGCACAAGGCGCTCGCCCGGAAGCCGCCCAAGCTGCCGCGGATCCCCAAGTACCCACCGGTCAGGGTCGCGAAGCCCCCGCAGGCGCGGGTCGTCCAGGTGGCGTACGTCGCAGCCGCTGCGACGCCCCGGGTCCAGCAGACACAGAGTCATGCCCAGCAGGGCTACGAGGACGACGACGACCACGAGGAGAACGAGCACGGGGGCAGCGGCGGCAGCGGGGGCGAGGACGGTGACGACTGAGTGCCCAAGAAGATGCTCATCCGCCTCTGCGCGTTCACGGCAGCTCTGGCGATCTTCGCGCTCGTCTGGCTGACCGTCGGCGCGCGGCCCTGGCAGTCCGAGGCGAAGGCCTCACCCGACCCGCGCCTGCTCGCGCTGCAGCTACGCGAGAGCCGCCTGAACCAGGAGGCCGCCGACGTCCGGCGGATGGTGAAGCACCGGTGGGCGATCTACCGCCGTCACCTCAGGCAGCGGAAGAGGGCCATCGCCGCGGCCGAGCGCCGCCATCGTCTCGAGCTCAGGCAGGCCCAGCTCGCAGCCGCAGCCGCAGCGGCGGCGAGCGCCCCGAGCGTCAGCGTCGTCGCGGCCTCGGCCCCGTCCGTCAGCGTCGTGAGCCTGCCGCCGGTCACCCAGACGAAGACCTCCTGATGTGGGCCCACGTGTTCAAGGCCATGGGGACCGACGTCGAGTGCCTGGTCGAGAGTTCCACGCCCGAGGACGACGCCTTCGCGCGCGTCGAGGACGAGTTCCGCCGGCTCGAGGAGATCTTCACCCGCTTCGATCCGTCGAGCGAGCTCTCGCGCCTGAACGAAGCGGGATCGCTCGAGGTCGGTGCAGAGCTACTCGAGGTGACCGCGCTCGCCCTCGACGCCCGGGAGCAGACGAACGGACGCTTCGACCCGACCGTGCACGACGCCGTCGTCGCTGCGGGCTACGACCGGACGTTCGCAGAGCTCGACCCGGACGAGTCCGGTGCCGACCCCAGGCCCCGACCCGGCGGCGGGCGTGTCGTCGTCGACTTCGCCTCGTCGCGCATCGAGCTCGACGAAGGGGTCCGACTCGATCTCGGGGGGATCGCCAAGGGCTACGCGGTCGACCGGGCCTGCGATCTCCTGACCACACGCGGGCCCTGTCTCGTCAACGCCGGCGGGGATCTCGCCGTGCGCGGGCTTCCGCGGCAAGGAGTCTGGCCGGTCGAAGTCGAGACGCCGGCCGGCGGGCTGACGCTGGGGCTCCAGTCGGGCGCGCTGGCGACCTCGGGAAGCGACCGGCGCCGCTGGAGGCGCAACGGCGAGGAGCTCCACCATCTCATCGACCCGTCGAGCGGCAGGCCCGCCGCCAGCGACCTCCTCCGGGTCACCGTCGCCGCGCAGACGGCGGTCGCGGCGGAGGTGCTCGCGAAGGCGCTCTTCCTCGCCGGAGTGGAGCGGGCCGCGGTCGAGGCCGACGAGCTCGAGCTTCCGTGCGTCCTCGTGACCACGGACGGAGACGTGGTTGCGGCAGGAGGGCTCGCCGCGTGAGGACCGACCCTACCTTCTGGATCCTCACGCGCACGAGCGCGCTGACCGCGTACACGCTCCTCACGCTCTCGATGCTCGCCGGGCTCGTCCTCAAGTCGCGGCCCTTCCGGGGCATCAAGGCCTCGACGGTCACGGATGTCCACCGCGTGCTCACCTCCCTCGCGCTGGGGGCCGTCGCCGTGCACGGCACCAGCCTGCTGCTCGACTCGAAGGTGGAGTTCGCCTACCGTGACCTGCTCGTGCCGGGAGAGGGCCCGTACAGGCCTCTCTGGACGGCGTTCGGGATCGTGACCGCGGAGGTCATGGTGATCGTGTACTTGTCCTTCTCGGCACGGCGCTGGATCGGCTTCCGCGCGTGGCGGCTGCTCCACTGGCTGGCCTACGGGATCTTCGGCGCAGCGACCGTGCACGGCGTCATGACCGGCACGGACAGCGCCCAGCCGTGGGCGGTCGGCCTGTACGTCGGCGCGATCGGAATGGTCGCGGCGGCGACCTGCTGGCGGGCGCTGGCTCCGCCGGCTAGCGCGCGGCGTCGCGCAGCGCCAGGCGAACCGCGCGCGCCAGCGGCTCGGGCACGCTGATACCTGCGGCGGAGAAGTGGTTCCAGGCGCGCTCCGGCTTGTTGGAGTGCCCGCGGAGGCCGGTGACGCCCTCGAAGTCGGGCTCGAGGACGATCGTGCGGTCCCGGCCGGCGATCTTGGCGATCAGGCGGTTGAGGGCGACCTCGGCGGGGATCGGGTCGGCTCCGGGCTCCGCGTCCCGATCATGCACGACGACGAAGGGGATCCGGCAGGCCTTGCAGATTCTCGCGAAGACCGGGATGTTCGACTTGCCCCCGCATTCCACGATGGAGATCTGCGCGCGGTCGGCGTCCTGGCCCAGCGCGGCGAAGATCGTCGGGAGGACGAGCTTCTCCGTCCGCCCCTCGACCAGGATCGCGGAGCGCGCGAGGAAGAGCTCGCTCCGCTCGGCGTCGAACTCGCTGACGACCCGAAACGCCTCGTCGGCCTCGAGCGCCTCCGGCTGCACGATGTGCGTGCCGCGCCGGACGCTGTAGCGGACGAGCACCAGCTCCTCCAGCCGGGCGACGTTGAGGAAGGCCGGCGCATGCGTCGAGTACAGCACCTGGTTCCCGCACGCGGCCAGGGCGCGCAGCCTCCGGTAGAGGTACCGCTGCGTGTGCGGGCGCAGGAAGAGCTCGGGCTCCTCGATCAGGAAGACCACGCCGGCCACCTGCGCCTGCCGGCAGGCGTCGATCGCCGCGACGAGGGCGGACGCGCCGGCGGAGTCGGAGCGATGCTCGGGCGGCTCCCGCAGCGCGGCCCGGAACAGGTGGACAGCCTCCTCGACGGCCTCGGATTCGCCGTCGAGGTCGAGGAGGGGCCCGGAGCGCCTCGCCGCGGAGATGAAGAGAACGGGCGGAGCACCGCGTCGCCTCGCCCTCGGCTTCTCCGGCGGGCGCGCCGTGAGCCCGATGCGCCGCCCGTCGGTGAGCCGGGCTTCGACGGTCAGCGCGCTCGCCCGCCCGCGAAGGTCCTCGCGGCGCGGAAGGGCGGTCGGGTCGAGCAGCGCGCGGATCGCCCCGAGGAGGTTCGACTTCCCCGAGCGGGCCTCGCCGACGAACGCGGTCACGGGCCCGAGCCGGAGCTCGACGTCGCGCGCGGAGCGGTAGTCCCGGACCCGAACGGTCTGGAGGAGGCTCATCGGGCCCGGGAACCCTGCTCGTTCACGCGCAGGGCCTACGCGCCGCTCACTTCGCGGCCCGCGCCGGGCGCGGGTCGGGAAGCGGCGTCAGCACGTGCTCGAGCCGCTCTCGGAGCGGCTCGTAGGCCGGCGGCAGCGAGAGCGACTCGCCGAGGGTCTCGACGGGCTCGTCGGCCGTGAAGCCCGGGCCGACGGTGGCGATCTCGAAGAGCACGCCGCTCGGCTCCCGGAAGTAGATGGAGCGGAAGTAGAAGCGGTCGATCACCGGAGTCGGCCGCGCGCCGGCCTGGGCGACGCGGTCGCGCCAGGCCTCGTGCTCGTCCAGCGGGGACGACCAGGCGACGTGGTGGACCGTGCCGGCGCCGGAGAGGCCGCGCTCGGCCGGCGGCTCGTCGTAGGCGTAGAAGGATCCTCGCTCCTCGCCGCGCGCCGTCCAGGAGCCCTCCTCGCTCGGTTCGAACGCCAGCGTCTCCTCCAGAAAGGCACGGCTCGCTTCGGGCTCGGTCGCGTACGCGCGCACGCCGTCGAATCCCTGGAGCGCGAGCTCGGCCGGGATCTCGGGATGGTTCGCCACGAGGGGCTCGTCGCTCGTCTCGACCGCGCGCAGCTCGAGCCCCATGCCTTCCGGGTCGGTGAAGCGAAGCCGGTTGCCGTCACGCTCGGAGTCGATCCCCTCGCCGGCGAGCCGTTCAGCCCAGAAGGCAAGCGCCTCGGGGGACGCTACGCGCCAGGCGACGGTGTGCACCATGCCGGCGCCGGCCCGGCCGCGCGGCAGGCCCGGGTACTCGAAGAACGTGAGGTCGGAGCCGGGGCTCCCCTTCTCGTCGGCGTAGAAGAGGTGGTAGACGGTCGGGTCGTCCTGGTTGACGGTCTTCTTCACGAGCCGCAGCCCCAGGACGCGCGTGTAGAAATCGACGTTGCCCGGCGCGTCGGCCGTGATCGCGGTGACATGGTGGATCCCTTCGAGCTTCATCGCCGTTCCTTCCGGTCGCTTCGGTACCCGTTGCTCCCCAACATGATGCCGTGCGCGGCCAAGGTCGCGATCACGCTCGGCCGGGCCCCACCGGCTCCGTGGCCAGGGCCTCGCGGGAGTCGTAGTGGCGGAAGGCCGGGAGCAGGAGGGCGGCCACCGCGACGCCGGCCACGCAGAGCACCCCGCCCGAAACGATCGAGGCACGGATCCCGGCGAAGCTGGCGACCACGCCCGACTCGAGATTCCCGAGCAGCGGCCCGGCCGAGTAGCTCACCTGCTCGATGCCCGCGAGGCGCCCGCGCAGGTGGTCGGGGATCGTCGTGTTCCAGATGGTGCCGCGGAAGATCCCGCTGATCATGTCGGCTCCGCCCGCGAGCGCGAACAGGGCCACGGCGACGCCGAGGTTGGGCGCGAAGCCGAACGCGGTGATGGCGACGCCCCAGCCCATCGCGGCCCAGACGACCGCCATCCCGTGCCGGTGGACCCGGGCGGTCCAGCCGCTCGTGGCGGTGGCGACGAGCGACCCCAGCGAAGGTGCGGCGTACAGGAGTCCGAGCGCGCCGGCGCCGCCGAACTCCTCTGCGAAGGCCGGCAGGAGCGCCAGCGGCATCCCGAAGAACATGGCGATCAGGTCGACGCTGTAGGTGCCGACGAGCTCCGGGCGGCTCTTGGCGTAGCGGAAGCCCTCCACGATGCCGCGGAGGCTCGGGCGCTCCGCTCCGGCCGGAGGCGGCACCGCCCGCATGAGCGACAACGCGAGCAGCGAGACGCCGAAGGTCGCCACGTCGATCGAATACGTGAGCGGGAGCCCCAGCACCGCGATGAGGACTCCCGCGAGAGCCGGGCCGGCGACACGGCCGATATTCGAGCGCAGGGCGTCGAGCGCGCTCGCGGCGAGCAGCTCGTCCCGCTCGACGAGGCGTGGGATGAGCGCGTCGAGCGGCGGGCGCTGGATCCCGTCGAGCCCCGCCATCGCCGCGGCGACGACGAAGAGCACCCAGAGCCGCGGGGCCTCGAGCGTGGAGTTCAGCACCAGCGCGCCCGCGCAGAGCGCAAGCCCGAGCTCGGCGACCTGGACGAGCCGGCGGCGGTCGAAGGCGTCGGCGAGCGCGCCGCCGACGAAGGCGGTCACGAGCAGCGGCCCCAGCTCCACCAGGCTCAGCAGTCCGACCACGAGCGACGACCCCGAGAGCTGGTAGGCCTGATACGGGAGTGCGACGTACGTGATCATCGAGCCGAAGGCCGAGACGCCCTGGCCGGCGAAGAGCAGGCGGAAGTCGCGGTGGCGGCGCAGCGGGCCGGTGTCGACGGTCGCCAGGCGGAGGAACGAGCGGACCCGCCCAGGTTCCGGGACCGGCGGTGCCGGGCCGAGTCGCTCGGCCTCACGCAGGTCGTCGGGGTCCACGCTCAGAGCATGTCAGCGTGTCCGGCGGTCCCGTCTAGTCTCGGCATGAGCATCGGGGAGTGGGCGAGCACGGCCCTCGGGCGGGTCGCAGCAGCCGGCTCGCTGCCGTCGGCCCTCGGCGATCCAGGTGACCGAGCGGACGTATCGCCGGCTCGCGGCACGAGTTCGTCCTCGAGCAGCGCACCGGCGTGGCGGTCAAGGGCAAGGGCGAGATGACGACCTACGTGCTCCTCGGCGAGCGGGGGAGCCCTCTGTGGCCGGGACGTCGCTACGAGCCGGCGAGCTCCGGGTAGCGGAAGCACGAGGCGACGTGGTCGTTCACGAGCCCCGCGGCCTGCATGAACGCGTAGCAGACGGTCGGCCCGACGAACCGGAAGCCGCGACGCTTGAGCTCTTTGCTCATGGCCTTCGAGGACGGCGTCTCGGCGGGAATCTCCGAGACGTCCCGCCAGCCGCCCAGGAGCGGCTCGCCCTCGACGAACTCCCAGACGAGGCTCGAGAAGCTCCCGAGCTCCTCCTGCGCTGCGAGCACCCGCCGCGCGTTCTCGACCGTGGACTCGACCTTGAGCCGGTTGCGGACGATGCCGGCGTCCTGGAGGAGCGCCTCGACCCGGTCTGGCCCGAACGCGGCCACCACCGCGGGCTCGAAGCCGGCGAACGCCTTGCGGTAGTTCTCGCGCTTGTGCAGGATCGTCGACCACGAGAGCCCCGCCTGCGCACCCTCGAGCGTGAGCAGCTCGTAGAGCATCCGGTCGTCGCGCTCCGGGACGCCCCACTCCTCGTCGTGGTAGGCGACGTACAGGTCGTCGCCCTCCGGCACCCAGGCGCAACGCTCCATCCCGCTAGCCTAAGCGGTCGGGTGACTCTCGGGACGTCGAGGATCAGGCCGCGAAGGCCCGGCTGAGGGCAGCGCGCATGACTCCGGCGTCGGGCTCGACCCCGGTCCAGAGCCGGAACCCGATCCGGCCCTGCTCGACGAGCATCTCGAGGCCGTCGAGCGTCTCGCACCCAGCCGCGGCGGCCTCGCGCAGGAAACGGGTCTCCGGCGGGTTCGGGATCACGTCGGCGACGAGCGCCCGGCCCGCCACTTCGTCGAGGGCGATCGGCACTTCGGCCTCCACATCCGGGTAGAGGCCGATCGAGGTCGCGTTGACGACGAGGTCGGTGCCCGCGGGCACGCGGAAGCGGCTCCCGATCGGCTCCACGCCGACTTCGACGTGCCTCTCGAGCAGCGCGCCCAGCTCGCGCCCCCGCTCGGCGGTCCGGTTGACGACTGTGATGCTCGCGGCCCCGGCCAGGGCCAGCTCGACCGCGATCGCCCGCGCCGCCCCGCCCGCGCCGAGCAGCACCGCGCGTGCCCCGACGGGATCCCGCCGGCGGCGAAGCGCGGTCAGGAACCCGGCGCCGTCGGTGTTCTCGCCGACGAGCTCGTCGCCTTCGCGCACGACGCAGTTCACGGCGCCGATGAGGCTCGCCGTGTGCGAGAGCCGGTCGAGGTGCTCGACGACGGCGACCTTGTGCGGGATCGTGCAGTTGAACCCGCGGAAGCCCATCGCCCGGGCGCCGCGCACCGCGTCGCTGAGCCCGGCCGGGTCGACCTCGACGGTGAGGTAGCGCCAGTCCAGCCCGGCGTCCGCGAAGGCCGCCTCGATCATCGCCTGCGTCGGGTTCTCCTCCACGGGCTGCCCGAAGACCGCGACGAGCTCCTGCCGAAACCCGGCCATCAGGACATCATGGCTTCCGGGCTGGCGGCCCGGTCGAGCCTCTCGGGCGCAGCTCCGGCTCGACCACGACTCGGCGCGGCGGGCCCTCGCTCCCCTCCAGGCGCGCGAGGAGGAGGCGCACCGCCTCCTCCCCCATCGCGCGCGCGGGCTGGCGCACGGTGGTCAGCGGCGGCGACGTGAAGGCGGCGTAGGCGATGTCGTCGTAGCCGGTGACGCTGACCTGCTCCGGGACGGCGAGGCCGCTCCGCGCGGCCGCCGCCAGGACGCCCATGGCGAGCAGGTCGTTGGCGGCGACCACGGCCGTCGGCGAATCCGGCGCGGCGAAGAGGAGCCGCGCCTGCTCGTCGCCGCTCTCCAGCGTGAACGTGCCGTTCGAGCGGGCGGCGAGCTCGAGGCCGTGAAGTGCGAGCGCGGCGTCGGCGCCCGCCTCGCGGCGCCGCGCGGTCTCGAGCGCCTCGTCGCCGTTGACGAGCGCCACGCGCCGGTGGCCGAGCCCGACGAGATGGTCGACCACGAGCGCCATTCCGGTGTCGTTGTCGCCCACGACGCTCTCGACGTCGGGTGGCACGAGGCGGTCGACGAACACCGTGGGCACCTCTGCCGCCAGCCCCCGCACGAAGTCGAGGTCGGCGCCGGCCGTGACGACGACCACGAGGGCGTCCACACGCCGGCTCAGGAACGCCTCCAGGTAGCGGCGCTCGCGGGCCGGGTCGTTGGCCGAGTTGCCGAAGACGACCGCGTAGTCGGCCTCGGTGAGCGCGCGCTCCACCTCCCAGATCAGGTCCGAGAAGAACGGGTTCGTGACGTCCGGGATCACCATGCCGACGGTCTGGGTGCGCCGCCGGATGAGCGCCCGCGCGATCGTGTTGGGGCGGAAGCCGAGCTCGGCGATCGCCCGCTCCACGCGCTCGCGGGTCTCCGGCCGGACCCTGCGCGTTCCCGAGACGACATTCGAGACCGTGCCCACGGAGACGTTCGCCGCACGCGCGACGTCGACGACCGTGGGCCTCCGCGCCCCGCTCAGAGGATCGGCCCCGCGGCCACCGCCGGGTCGAGCCGGCGCGCGAGCCAGCGCCCGTCGTCCGGGCTCCCGAGCAGCTCGCCGTTCTCGACCACGACCTTCCCGCGCAGGACCGTGGCGACCGGCCACCCGGTGACCTCCCAGCCCTCCCACGGGCTGTAGTCGGACTCGTGGTGGAGGTCGTCCAGCGCGATCGTCCGCTCGACGTCCGGATCCCAGACCGCGAGGTCGGCGTCGCTCCCGGCCGCGATCGCCCCCTTGCGCGGGTACAGGCCCATGAGCTTCGCCGGGTTCGTCGAGAAGACCTCCACGAAGCGCTCCAGGGTCATGCGCCCCTTCGCGTAGCCCTCCGAGAAGCCGATCGCCCCGCGCGTCTCGATGCCCACGTGCCCGCCCGGCGTGGTCTCGAGGTCGGTGCCGGCCATCTTGACGGCAAGGGAGGTCGTGTACTCGTCGGTGGCGAGCGTCGAGAGCGCACCGCCTGCGAGCGCCTGCCACAGCGGCTCCTGGTTCCCCGGCTGCTTGAGGCCCATGCCGATGTGGTACCTCGCGCCGTCCGGCTTCGCGTAGTCGTCGGTGGAGAAGCACAGCATGTTGTGCAGCACCTCGCCGTAGACGGGGCGGCCTGCCCCGCGTGCCTCGGCGATCGCCGCCAGCGGCTCCCGCCCGCCGACGTGGACGATGTAGAGCGCGGCGCCCGCCTCGGCGGCCATCCGGTCGTAGGCTCGGACGGCCAGCTCCTCGCCGAGGAGGGTGTGCACGAGGTGGACGTTCTCGAGGCTGTTGCGCCCCTCCCGGCGGAGCTTCGCCTCCATGTGCTTGATCAGGTCGTCGTCCTCGGCATGGACCATGACGAGCGCCCCGTGCTCGGCGCAGGCCTGCAGGACCTCGAAGGCCGAGCCGTGGTCGATGCGCACGCCTGCCTGTCCGGTCGTCAGGTCGGTGGTGAAGAGCTTCATCGTCGACGTGCCCTCGGCGATCGCGTCAGCGATGCTGGCGACGGTTGCATCGGAGGGCGCCCCGGTCAGCACCGGGTGGAAGGCGAAGTCCGCGTACGACCTGCCCGTGAAGACCTCCCGCCGGTGCTCGACGGCGACCCGTGCGTCGAACTCCTGCTCCGTCACGTGGATCGCCATGAACGCGAACGAGAGGACAGTCGTCGTCCCGCCGAAGATCGCGGCCCTCGTCGCCCCTTCCGGGGTCTGCAGCCAGACGTCCCGGCCCTGCGACCAGCCGCGGTACATCGGCTCGAAGATGTGCGCGTGCGGCTCGACACCGCCCGGCATGACGATCTTCCCGGTCGCGTCGAGAACGCGGGCTCCGGCGGCGTCGATCGCTCCGGGCTCGGCGACGAGCGCGATCGTCTCGCCCTCGACGACGACATCGCGCGAGCACGGCGCCCTCGGGGGTGACGACGAGGCCGCCGCTGACGACGAGGTCAGCCATCGCGAAACCGCGGCAGGACGAGCTTCGCCCAGGCGCCGATCCGCTCGCGGTGCTCGGGGAGGTCGGCGTCGATCGCACCGTCGAAGTTGGTCGCTCCCGGCCGCGATCGCGGTCCGCACCTGAGCCTCGACCTCGGCGGGCGTGCCGGCGAAGACGAAGCGCCGCCGGAGGTAGTCGGCGACGCCGAGCTCCTCGGCCATGCGGGCGTACCGCTCCTGCTGCTCGGGCGGGACGGCTCCGTGGGTGACGAGGTCGTAGGCGCGCCCCAGCTCGACGACGCCCTCCTGCAGCTCCGCCGGGACGAACCTCCCCTCGACCCCCCAGCGGGCGAAGTGGAGCGAGAAGGCGGTCGCGGCCCAGGCACCGCGCTTCGCGGCGACCCCGGGCTCCTCGTCGACGAACCAGAAGCACGTGAACCAGACGTCCAGGTCGGCTGCCGCGCGACCCGCGGAGCGGGCGCCTTCCTCCAGCAGCTCGAGGGAGCCGGCGACGACCTCCGGCGTCACGCCCAGCCCGACGATGACGCCGTCGCCCACCTTGCCGGCCGTCTTGAGGGCCAGCGGCCCGTGCGCGGAGACGACGATCGGGATGCTCCGCCCGGCCGCCCACGGGAGCCGCACGGTCTCGCCGCGGTACTCGGCCTCGCCCTCGGCGAGGAGCGCCCGCACCGTGAGCACGTATTCCTCGAGGTCGTCCAGCTTCGCGGTCTTCATGCCGAGGTGCCAGACGCCCGTGCCGCCCGCGCCGATGCCGATGTAGACCCGCCCCGGCGCCAGGTCGTCCACGGTGGCCGCAGAGCTCGCCGTCACCACGGGATGGCGGCTGAGCGGGTTCGTGACCCACGTTCCGAGCCGGACCCGCTCGGTCGTCCGGGCCATCGCGCCGAGCGTCACCCACGGCTCGCGGAAGAGCGCCGGCGAGTCCCAGACGCCGATCCGGTCGAAGCCGAGCGCCTCGGCCTCGGCCGCCTCGGCGGCGACGCCGTCCGGCGGGCCGGGCGTGACGCTGAAGCCGAACCGCGGCCGCGTCACAGCTCTACCGCCGCCTTCAGGCAGCTCTCATCCCTCCGAACGGCTTCGAGCGCGTCGGCGAAGCGGTCGAGCGCGAAGCGGTGGGTGATGACGCCGTCGGTGCGCACACGCCCCGACCGGAGCGCGGCGATCGCCTGCGGGAAGCTGGAGACCTGGGCGAAGGAGCCCTTGATCGTCAGCTCGCGGCGGTAGACGTCGTACGGGCTGACGGCGACGCGGTCGTCCGGGCGCGTGACGCCGTACCAGAGCACCGTGCCCCCGTCCTTCGCCAGCGAGACTGCGAGCTCGGACACGGCCGCGGCGCCGGTCGCGTCGACGACCACGTCGAAGCCGTCGGCAGCGACTTCGCGCAGGCGCCGGGCAACCTCCGCAGAGTCTTCGCGCGGAATCTGCACCGTCTCGTCGGCGCCGAGCTCCCGGGCGAGCTCGAGCTTGAACTCGGTCGGCGCGGCCACGGTCACCCGTGCAGCACCGTTGGCCGCCAGGAGCTGGGCGAGCATGAGGCCGGTCGGCCCGGCGCCGAAGAGGAGCGCGTCGGAGCCGGGTCGGAGCTCGAGCATCTCCAGGCCGTGGACGGCGCAGGCCGTCGGCTCGACCATCACGGCCGCGTCGTGCTCCAGGTCGTCGATGGGGAAGCACTGCCCGGCGGGCGCGAGCATGAACTCGGCGAAGCCGCCGGGGCCGGTGACGCCGAGCGCGCGCAGGTCGCGGCACAGGAGCGGCCTGCCGCGGGCGCAGAACTCGCACCGGCCGCAGCCGGAGTTCCCGTTCACCGCCACGCGGCCGCCGACCTCGAGCCCCTCCACCCCCTCGCCGAGCGCGTCCACGACGCCGAAGGGCTCGTGCCCCGGGGTCAGCGGAAACGCGGCGAAGAAGTTGCCGTCGTGGATGTGGAGATCGGTGCCGCAGATTCCCGTCGCGGCCATCGCCACGCGCACCTCGCCGGGCGCCGGCTCGGGCGTCGGGACCGAGGTGACGGAGAAGCGCCCGGGCGCCTCGTAGACGACCGCCTTCATGCGCCGGTGTGTTCGTGTGAAACGATTCAACGACCCTAGCGCCGGCACCGCTCTGCTGTCAACGCGGGGCGGCGCCTAGCTCACGGTGACGAGCGAGCGCGCCGTGTGCTCACGAAGCCGTGAGCAGCAGGTTGATCCCTGACGGGTCGCGCACCAGCACGCCGGCGGCGCGCGCCTCGGGCTCCTGTCCGAAGTCGGCGATGCGCCCGGCCACACGGTCGCGCTCGGCCGTGTCCGGGAGGACGATCGTCGCGTGGCGGAGCGCCGCGGATCCCGGGGGTGGCGGCGAAGCGCCGCGGCTGTGCCAGGTGTTCGCCCCGACGTGGTGGTGGTAGCCGCCGGCGCCGAAGAACGCCGCCGCGCCGAAGAGCTCCGCCATCACGTCGAACCCGAGCAGGTCGCGGTAGAACGACACCGCATCCCGCAGGTCTGCCACCTGCAGATGGATGTGCCCCATGTCGGTCCCCGCCGGAAGGCCGTCGAAAGGGGCCCTGGCCGGGTCGTCCAACTCGCCGAGGAGGCTGGCCACGTCGAGCGGATCGGTCGTCATTCGGGCTCCCACCTGCCCCTCCCAGACCTCGCGCGGCCGGTCGTGGTAGATCTCGATGCCGTGCCCGTCCGGGTCGGTCAGGTAGATCGCCTCGCTGACGAAGTGGTCGGACATGCCGAGCAGCGGGACGTGGTCGCGCGCCGCGTGCGCGAGCCAGCGGGCGAGATCGGCGCGCTCGGGCACGCGCAGGGCGAAGTGGTAGAGGCCGGTGTGACCCCCCGCCGGCCGTGCGCCCGGCTCCTCGACCAGCCCGAGCAGCTCGGCCTGCCCCGCGCCGAGCGAGGCACGGCCTCCCTCGCGTCCGAGCAGGTCGAGCCCCACCTCTCCCCCGTAGTAGCCGAGTGACCGTTCGAGGTCGCCCACGGTGAGGTGGACGGCGCCCATGCGCGTCGTCGCGGGGATGGAGGTGGTGCCGGTGGCCACTGCCGCCACGATAGCGCGGGGCTTCCACCCCGCAGGGGCGCCTAGGTCTCGGTCTTCGCGGCCGTCGGCGGCGGGGCGCCCGTCGCCCGCAGTCGCGCCACCTTCCCGAGCAGGTCGAACCAAAACGGCGCACCGAGCGACACGGCCGCCGCTGTCAGCAAGAGCCCGATCGCCTTCCCGAACCACGCCTCCCAGCCGCCGGGCAGGTCCTGAGCGCCCCCGGCGAAGTCCCAGCCGAGTGGGATCGCGAGCTCGTCGACGTTCTCCGCGAGCGCGGCCGGGTCTTCCTCCTGTGCGGCCTGCCTGGCCTGCGCGACGACCGCAGCCCGCACGGCGTCGTCCGACCAGAGCGTCCGGCCGATGTTGACCGTGTCGACGTTGAGGAGAACCAGTCACGACGATGGCGATCACCCAGAGGACGAGCTGGACGCGGCGCCGGTACCACCCCGAGACGCGCGCCATCGTGTCGTCGTACCAGGTCTCGGCCGACTTGCGGAAGTGCTCGATCTTCCCCGCCACGTCCTCCGTGCGCCCGTCGGCTTCGGCCAGGAGGGCGGTGAGCGCGTCCCGCACGCGAGGGACGGGGATCTCCCGCACGGCCTTCTCGAGGCGCTCGAACGACTCGTCCACCGTCGCCGCCACCTCTCTGGTCTCCTTCTCGACGTCGAGGCTGAGGAGGGCGGAGATCACCGTTCGGGACGGAAGGTAGGACGGGTGCCGTTCCCGGCGCCACCAGGAGACCGCGCGCCCGACCACGGGGACGCGCTTGCACACGTGGCGACACCGTTCGCGACGAGCGGACGAGCGGATCGACCAGGGGATGCTTGAAGACCTGCGTCATGAGGCCCTCGTCCAGCAGGCTGCGGAGGCCCTTCTGCAGGTAGTCGGCGCGCCAGGAGAGGGCGCTCGAGATCGTCTCGAGGATCGCCGAGCACACGAGGCTCAGGATCGCGAAGACGAAGACGAGACCGAGCGCGACGTCGAGTGCGGCGATGTCGGGCAGAGCCGTTTGACGCTAACACCGGGCCCAGACGTCACCGGTCTTCGTTCTCGCGCCACTTGACAGTTCGCTGCCGCGCGCCCGCCCGGGTGAGGCCGACGCTCCCGGGAAAGGGCCAGGAGGACGCCTTGAGCCCGTACCGAGGCGGCGAAACCCCTCTGCGCGATCCTTCGGTGAGCGCGAACGTCTCGATCGGCGTGCATAGTCCCAACACGGAGGTGAAGTTCGTGTGCGTCGGGTGCAACGCGACACCGCCGGGCCGCGAGCTGGTCACGGCGGTGGAGATGCCGTGGTAGACCCCGAGCAACCCGGCGGCCGAGGGGACGGTGGGCTCGACGCCTTCATCTCGTACTCCCATCGGGACACCGCCTTCGTCCACCAGCTGAAGGACGCGCTCGAGGCGGGAGGTCACGTCGTCTGGATCGACGCCGACGACATCCCCGCGGGAGCGCCGTGGCGGGAGGAGCTGGGCTCGGGCATCGTCTTCGTGCGCCACCGGGTTGCCGAACACGCCCATGACCCTGCCGTCGGGGAGCTCCTCGGCGGTTCCCTCGTGGCGCTCGATTGTCTCGCGCGCGGGCGCGAGCGACCGGACGGTCGCGCTGCGCGCCACCTCCGGGTCGGCCCGGCGCCGCCGTCGACCAGCTCGGCGAAGAGCACCGTGACGAGGCGCCGCGTCTCGTGTGCCTGGAGAGCTTGCCCTGCGCCGTTCGGGGCAGAATGGTCTTGCTCCTGGGCGAGGATCGCCCGCTCCAGCTCCCGCAGCTCCGGGCCCGGCTCGATGCCGAGCTCCTCCACCAAGGCCTTCCGCGCGGCGCGGTACGCGGCCAGCGCCTCCGCCTGGCGCCCGCGCTCGCGAGGGCGAGCATGAGCTGTGCGCGCCGGCGCTCGCGCAGCGGCGCGCGCGCGACGAGCTCCTCCAGCTCACCGACGAGCTCGGCTCGTGCCCGAGGGCAAGCTCTGCGTCGATCCGCTTCAGGCGACCCAGCGACTTCCATTGAGTCGATTTTGAGCCTGCGGCCCTAGCTTGGCAACAGTCCGCACGTTTCTGCGGAGGTCTCGCGAGAAGGAGGATTCGATGCGCAGCTTCGTACACAGCCATCTGATCTGGGCGGTCGCGGCTGGCCGCCCTCCTCGCCTGCCCGGTTGCAGGCGCGCTCCCGACGCTCGATTCGGCCGCGGGCTCGGGCTCGGCGCAGGAGCCGCCGGCAGCACAGCCGCTGGTCGTGCTGGCTGCTCCGGCGAACGACGCGTTCGGAGGCGCAGACGTCGTCTCGGCCCTGCCCTTCGCTCGCGTCAGCGAGCACGGCGGAGGCGACGACGGCTTCCGACGACCCGACGTGCGGAGGCAATGCAGCCTCCGTCTGGTACGCGTACACGTCGCCGCTGACCGTGTGGCTCACGGCAGAGACGTTCGGGAGCGACTACGACACGACCCTCTCGGCATACACCGGCTCGCCGGGATCGCTCGCCCAGGTCGCCTGCAACGACGACAGCGGCGGGCCTCAGTCGCAGGTGACCTTCCTGGCGTCGGCCGGCGTCACCTACTACCTCATGGCAGCCGGAGTGTCGGGAGGCGGGGCTCTCCAGCTCTCGCTCGACATCCGCTCGCCCCTCACGCAGATCGGCGTGAAGACGACGCGGGCGTACGAGGGATACCCGGCCGCCGGGCCCGAGCACGTCGCCTGGGCACAGTGGCCCTGGAGGAACGGTCGCTTCTGGGCGGCGTTACGTCCAGCGGACCAATGAGGGAGCGGTGCGCGTGAACGGTCCATCGCACGCACGGCTTCCCGGGTGGGTTCGAGGGCGACACCTTCGTCTATCAGGAGGTCCGTGGTCGCCAGTCCAGCGTGTATATTCTACGACCTCGTGAGCGGGACGCGTTCCAACCCGCCGAGCGGCGTGAACACCCGCAACTGGGAGTGGACGCCGAGCATCTCCGGTGACTGGCTTCTCTACGGTCGCCGGACTAGAACCGGGGAGACCGGGTCATTCTCCGGAACCTGTCGACCGGCCAGTCCATCCTCCTCGACCAGACATCGTTCAGAACGAGGTCGAGCGCCGTACCGGGAACTGTGAGCGGGAACTACGCAGTCTGGCATCGTTGCGCGCGTCTCTGCAACGTCTTCCTCTACGACATCTCTGCGCAGACGAAGACGCGCGATCACGAACCAGCCTGGCCGCCACCATTACGTCCGCGTCGGTCACGGACGACGGAACGGTCTACTTCATGCGGAGCGGGCGTGGCTGCGGAGTGTTGGTGCAGCTTGTTCGGCACGCGCCTGGCGGGTCGAACACCGTCCTGCGCCTCCTTGCCACGGAGGTGGGACTCCAGCGCAGGTGCACGCGCTCGAGAACGGCGACGGGACGACGTCGGCTGTTCTACGACCGTGTCCACTGCCGGACGTCCGCCTGGGACGTCCTGAAGGTCGTCGACCCGTAAGGACGCGCCTCCTGGGAGCCGGCTCCGACCGGCTCCTGCAGCGGGCCGCGAGGGCTGCGGCTTTCCCGCACGTGCTACCGGGCCGCTGCGGATGACGACCGCCCGGCAGCCGGACAGAGTCGAGGGCGACAACACGACTGAAGGAGGCCGCTCATGACCCTGATCTGGTTCGTGATCTGGCTCATCTCGAACATCGTCGGCGACGACGAGCCGCTCACATTCGATCCCGTCAACTGGTGGACGGGGACGCTGATCCTCGTGATCGCCCTCGACCTCGCCGCGGCGCACGCGCCGACGGTCATCAAGGCACAGCGCTAGTCGACCAGCTTGCGCACCATCGCGTGGATGGCGATGCGCCAGGTCGCCAGCCCGAACGCGACCAGCATCCCCAGGCGGGCGAGGTCGACCCAGCCCTCCCAGCCGAAGACGGCGCTGCGAACGAGCTCGACGCACTGGTACAGCGGGTTGAGGTTGGCCAGGACCTGGGCCCAATCCGGCAGCGTGCTGATGGGGAAGAACGTGCCCGCGACGAGGAAGAGCGGCGTGAGCACCGCGCTGACGACGTAGCTGAAGTTCTCGATCGACTTGGCGAAGCCGGCGATCGCGATGCCGAAGCAGGCCCAGCCGTACCCGGAGACGAAGGCGATTGCGGGGACGGCCAGCATGCCCCACGAAGCCTCCAGGCCGAAAGGGATCGCGACGAGCATCGGCACGCAGCCGAAGATGCTCGTCCGCGCGGCGATCCACAGGGCCTCGGCGGTGACGAGCTCCTCCGTGTCCACGGGCGCCGCGAGGATCGCGTCGTAGGTGCGCTGGAACTGGTACTTGACGAACGTCCCGAACATCGCCGGGAAGGCACTCGAGAAGAGCACGGCCGTCGCCACGATCCCGGTCCCGATGAAGTCGACGTAGTCGTAGTTGCCCACCCGGCTGACCAGCGAGCCGAACCCGAAGCCGAACGCGAGCAGGTAGATGGTCGGCTCGACGGTCGAGGAGAAGGTCGCGGAGCGCCAGTACGAGGAGAAGTTCACGACCTCCCGCACGAGCACCCCGGTGATCGCCGGGCGCTCCAGGCGGCCGAGCGTCGAGCTGGGGGCGGGCCTGGCGCTCATCATTCGATCTCCTCTCCGGTGAGCAGGACGAACACGTCCTCGAGGTTGGCCGGCCGCCGCTCGCCCTCGGGCGCACGGCCGTCGGAGCCCTCGATGCCGAGCACCGAGATGCTCGTGCCCGTCCGGCGGGTGGAGAACCCCGCCGCCCGGGCGGCCAGCTCCGCCTCCACGAGCTTCGCCGGCGGGCCGTAGACCTCGACCGCCTCCCGCCCGGCGTGCTCGGCGACGAGCTGAGACGGGGCCCCGGCCGCGACCGCGCTTCCGTGCGACATGATCAGCACCGTGTCTGCGAGGCGCTGCGCCTCCTCGATGTAGTGCGTCGACATGAGGATGGTCGTGCCCTCCGCCCGCAGAGCGTCGATCAGCGCCCACAGCTCCTGCCGCACCTGCGGGTCCAGGCCGACCGTGGGCTCGTCGAGGAGGACGAGCCGGGGGCGGTGGACGAGCGCGCGGGCGATGAGCAGGCGCCTGCGCATCCCGCCGGAGAGCTTGTCCACCCGGGTGTCGCGCCGGTCGACGAGGTTGGCCATCTCGAGAGCCCGCTCGACCGCGGGCCGCCGGTCGGCGCGGCCGATCCGGTACAGGTGGGCGAAGACGAGCAGGTTCTGCTCGACGGTCAGCATCGTGTCCAGGTTGTCGAGCTGCGGGGCGACACCGCACTGGGCGCGGGCGGCCTTCGATTCCTCGGGCAGCCGGAACCCGAGGACCTCGAGCTCGCCCTCGTCCGCGATCGCCTGAGCCGTGAGGAGGCGCATGGTCGTCGACTTGCCGGCGCCGTTCGGCCCGAGCAGGCCGACGCAGGTGCCCTCGGGCACGTCGAGGTCGAGCCCGTTCACGGCGGTGATCGCCCCGTAGCGCTTGACCACGCCGCGCAGGCGGATGGCGAGCTGGTCGCTCATGGCGTCAGCTTGCCAGCCGGGCGCTGCCCTACGCGACCTCGGTGGCCGGCTCCGTCTCGCCGTGCGGGCTCGGCACGGTCGCCTTGAGCAGGACGCCGGCGAGCACGGCCGCCCCGACGGTGAAGAGCGCGCCGACGAGGAAGGCGACGTGGTAGCCGCCGTTCGTCGCCGCGAGCGCCGTCTCGCCCGCAGACTCCAGGCTGTCGGTCCGGGAGGCGGCGAGGCTGGCCAGCACGGCGAGCCCGAGCGCGCCGCCCATCATGAACGACGTGTTGACGACGCCCGAGGCGAGCCCGGCCTCCTGCGGCTCCACCCCGCTCATGGCCGCGAGCAGGATCGGGTTGAACGCGATCCCGGCCCCGACGCCGATGGCGAGCGTCGCGGGCAGAACGTCGGCCGCGAAGCTCCCGTCCACCGGCGCCCGCGCGAAGAGCAGCAGCGAGAGCGCCATCAGCGAGAGGCCCGCAAGGAGAGGCGGTTTGATACCGAAGCGCATCACGAGCCTGTCGGAGTAGAGCGAGCACACGCCCCAGACCACCATCCCGGGCAGGTACGCGAGCCCGACCTCGAGCGGCGTGTAGCCGAGCACCTGCTGCAGGTACAACGCCGAGAAGAAGAAGTAGGCGAACATCCCGGCGGCCATGAGCACGCCGACGCCGTTCGCGGAGGACACGTCGCGGTTGCGGAAGATGCCGAGCGGGACGAGCGGGGCGGCGACACGCGTCTCGATGACGAGGAAGGCGGCCAGGAGCACGAGGGCGCCGGCGAGCAGGCCGAGCGTCTCCGCCGTCAGCCAGCCTGTCTCGTTCCCGTTCACGATCGCGTAGACGGCGAGCATCAGCGAGCCGGTGATGGTCAGCGCGCCGCCGAGGTCGAGGCGCGCGGCCCCGGCGAGACCGGGTGCCTCCGGCAGGAGCCGCAGCGAGAGCGCGAAGACGACGGCCCCGACCGGGATGTTGATGAAGAAGATCCAGTGCCAGGAGAGGATGTCGGTGAGGACGCCGCCGAGCAGCACCCCGGCGACCCCGCCCCCCGAGAGGACGAAGCCGAAGATCCCCATCGCCTTCGCGCGGTCGGCCGGCTCGGTGAAGAGCGTCATCACGAGCGAGAGCGCCACCGCCGCGACGAGCGCGCCCCCGAGCCCCTGTACCGCCCGCGCGGCGATCAGCTGGGTCTGCGAGGTCGAGAGCCCGCAGGCGAACGACGCCGTCGTGAAGAGCCCGATCCCGATCAGGAACATGCGGCGCTGCCCGAAGAGGTCGCCGAGCCGCCCACCCAGCAGCAGGAAGCCGCCGAAGGTGAGCAGGTATGCGTTCACGATCCAGGCCAGCGAGGTCTGGGAGAAGCCGAGGTCGTCCCGGATCGTCGGCAGGGCGACGTTCACGATCGTCCCGTCCAGGACGATCATCAGATCGCCGAGGCAGAGGACGTACAGCGCAAGCCAGCGGGTTCGGCTATCCAGGGTCATTCCTGCTTTCCTTTCCGTGCGGGTCGGTCTCGATGGTTAGACCGCCTCACGGCGCGGAACTCATCGATCGGTCCATCGATGATTTTTATCGGTCCGGACAGTCCTTCTCGCAGATGGCCGCCCCGGAGCCGAGCACGATCGACCTCGCCCTCGGCGGCCGAATCGCCCGTTCAGACCTGCCCGAGCTCTGCGAGCGACTGCGCCTCCTCCTGGAGACGAGCGGCGCCGCGGTCGTGCTCTGCGACGTGAGCGGGCTGGTCGACGTGGACGCGGTCGCCCTCGATGCGCTCGCGCGGCTCCAGCTCACCGCGAGGCGGCTCGGCAGCCGGGTCTGCTTCTGCCACGCGTCGGACGAGCTGGTTCGGCTGCTGGTCTTCGCGGGCCTGGCCGAGGTGTGCGGGCTACGACTCGAACTGCAGGGGCAGGCCGAAGAGCGGGAACAGCGTCTCGGTGTCGAGGAAGAAGGTGAACTCGGCGACCCGCCCGTCTGAGAGCTCCAGCACCTGGAGCGCCCACGGCTCGTAGCCGTCGCCGGCCGCGTTGGGCTTGTACTGCCCGAACGCGGGCGAGCCGTTCGCAGTCATCGTGGGAATGACACGCGATCCGCGACAGCCGGCACCGGGCCCCACCCACCAGCGAAGGATGTCGTCACGGCCGCTGAGCCACAGCTCGTACGGCGGCATCGACTGCGTCGCGTCGTCTCGGATCAGCGAGGTGAGCGCCTCCATGTCGTAGCGCTCGAACGCCTCGACATAGCGGGCCAGGAGCTCACGATCCGCCTCGTCCAGCGGGGGCGACTGCTCGAAGGCGCTGACGTTGCTCTCCGCCAGAGTCGAGCGGGCGCGCTGGAGCGCGCTGTTGACCGAGGCGACGCTCGTTTCGAGCAGCTCCGCGACCTCGGAAGCCTTCCACCGCAAGACCTCGCAGAGGATCAGCACCGCCCGCTGGCGCGGGGGCAGGTGCTGCAGCGCGGCCACGAACGCGAGGCGAATCGTCTCGCGCGCCACGGCCACCTCCGCTGGATCGCCGTCCGCCGGCACGACGAGGCCGTCGGGTATCGGCTGCAGCCACGTGTCCCCCGGCAAGATGTCGCCGATCGGGCCGTCGGGCGAGCGGGCGGGACCGAGGTCCATCGGCCGAGCACGCCGCTCGCGGCCGCTCAGCATGTCGAGACAGACGTTCGTCGCGATGCGGTAGAGCCACGAGCGCAGGGCGGCGCGGCCCTCGAAGCGGTCGATGCCACGCCAGGCGCGCAGGAACGTCTCCTGCACCGCGTCCTCGGCCTCGAACGCCGAGCCGAGCATCCGGTAGCAGTACGCCGTCAGCTCCACCCGATGCTGCTCGAGCCGATGCTCGAGATCGGCGGGAGCCGGCTCGGTCCTCATGGGCGACTTCTCCATCGGATTGATGGTACCGAGCCTGTGCCGGGCTCCGCCGTCCGGCTCGGGCCAGCAAGGAGCACCGCTCCGGGCTTCCCGTGCGACCTCCACACCATCGGCGTCGTCACGAACGAGACGGGAAGGCTGGCGGGCTTGTGCGGCGTCATCACCTTCGACGACGTCGCTACAAGGGCAAGCTCCACTGACGCAAGCCGTTTCCATTTCAAGCGGTGGTCAGGTGCGCCGAGATGCCCTCAGGCGAGGCGAGGTCGGTAGCAAGACCGGTAGCGAGTCGGCGCCCGCCGGCTACGGCTCCACCACATCCTCACCATATCTCTCCCAAACGGAGACCCTGCGCCCCCCGGCGGGCGAGGTAGCGTCGTTTCCGATGCGGAATCATTCATCCGGTGTCCGCGAGGATGTCGCTTACGCCATTCTCGGGCTCGCGCTGATCGTCATCGGTGCGCTCGTCGGCTAGGTCGAGGAGACGATGGAGGCGGAGACTCCCCTGGCGCCCGAAAGGGACGCGGCCGAGGAAGAACGGAAAGCCGAGCTCCCTGTCGAGATCGACGGAACCTCTCCCGGCGAGGACGACCACACCAGACGGCTGAGCATTCCACACCCTGGTCAGAGAACGAGGCTCTTGATGACGCCACAGGAACTCGATCGTCAGACAATCAGGGTCCTCGACAACCTGCAGCGGGAACTCGGAGACTTCCTTTCTCCCGATCAAGTCAGAGCGGTCGGGCACGATCACTACGAGCGGCTGCGCCGAAACGCCACCATCAACGACTTCATCCCGCTCCTCGTCTACCGCTACACGAAAGAGGATCTGTACTACAGCCGACGAGACGAGCTACACGACGCAGCCTGAGATCGCGGGTCGCAGCTGCCGGGTGGCGGGCCAGCAAGCGGCTCCCGATTGCCTCCTGCGCGGGCCTTTTGGACGGGCCGCGTAGGGGCGCCGAGTCTGGTTACGTGCGCCTGCCGTAATCGCCAAGCCCGCCCTCGAGGAGAGCCAGGGCGTGTTCCCCCGCTGCGCGGATCTCGGAGGCGAAGTTGGCGCTGCTCTTTCGTACCAACGCTCGCCGACGGGCGAAATCGATCAGCGAGCGATGGAAGGCCATCATCGCTTCTGCGGCGATACGCGGCTCGATCTCGTCGGGGGCTGCTTCGGTTTCTTCCGCAAGCAGCGCCGCCAGTGCGTCTGTGTACTTGGCGACCACCTGCCGCTCACGGGCCATCAGCGAAGGGCTCGCGGTCGTGAGTTGCGTCAGTTCGGCTACCCGGCGCCTGCCGTCGCCCGTCGCGGCACTGTCCGCGCGCTCCAGGATGAAGCGGACGAACGCGCGCAAGACCGACTCGCCCTCGGGCCGCTCCCGCACCGCGGCCAAGAGCTCGTGCTCGAATGCGTCCATGCGCTCGTAGACGAGATCCTCTTTCGTCGGAAAGTGGTTGAAGACAGTCGCCTCGGAGACATCGGCGGCACGGGCGACCTCGGCGACGCTGACCTGGTCAAAGCCACGCTCGAGAAAGAGGCGCATCGCGGCACCTCGGATCGCCCTGCGGGTCTGCTGCTTCTTCCGCTCGCGAAGACCAAGCTCGGTGTTCATGCCCCGCAAGGATAGCCGAAGAGTCTTGCGACCATAAGTTTAGATCTGCTATAAAGTTGGGGTGACCCAAGTTAAGCACGATTCACGCCAGCTCGACGTCGCCTCCGGCGGTACGGGCGCTGGGCGCCCGGCGGCACTGATCACCAAAGGCCTCACCAAGCGGTACGGTCGCCGACTCGCGGTCGACGCGCTGAGCCTCGAGGTTCCGACCGGCGTCGTGGCAGGCTTCATCGGGCCGAACGGCGCGGGCAAGACGACCACGATGGCGATGCTGCTCGGGCTGGTGCGCCCGACGGCCGGCACGGGAACTGTGCTCGGCGCAAGCATGGAGGATCCCGCCTCGTACCTCGGCCGGGTCGGCGCACTGATCGAAGCCCCGGCGTTCTGGCCGGGCCTCAGCGGCATCGAGAACCTCCGGGCGCTGTCCACCCTCGGCGGCCACGACGCGAGCCGCATCCCCGAGCTGCTCGCCCTCGTCGGACTGGACGCGCGAGGCTCGGACCGGTTCGGCCAGTACTCGTTCGGAATGAAGCAGCGCCTGGGCATCGCCGCCGCCCTCCTCGGCGACCCGGCGCTGCTCGTGTTGGACGAGCCCACCAACGGCCTCGACCCGGCGGGGATCAACGAGATGCGCGAGTTCATTCGCTCGATCGGCGACGGCGAGCGGACCGTGCTCGTTTCCTCGCACATCCTGAGCGAGCTCGAGCAGGTCTGCGACTGGCTGATCGTCATCGACCAGGGCGCGCTCGTATACCAGGGTCCGGCCCAAGGGTTCCTCGGCGAGGCCGGCACCGTGATCGCGCTGGCCCCGGAGCACCTCGACGACCTCGAGCGGCTGGCCGTCCTCATCCGGGCGGACGGGCACGACCCGCGCCCCGAGGGCGCCGAGCTGATCGTTTCGGTCGCGGAGGACGACCCCAGAATGGTGGCGTTGGCCCTGAACAAGGCCGCGATCGCGCAGGACATCGTCCTCGCCGAGCTGCACGTGCGCCGGCCGAGCCTCGAATCCCACTACCTCGCCGTCGTCGAAGAGCGTGAACGATGATCGCCGCGCTCCGAGCCGAGCTCGTCAAGCTGCGCCGGCGCCGAGTGCTCATCGTGACGACCGCGACGACGCTCATCTTCTCGGTCGGCTCCGCCGCGATCGTGCTGGCGTCGGCCGAGAGTTCCGGGGACCCTCGCGCCAGGGGGGTCACGTTCGCGTCCCTCGCGGACGCCGGCGGGGGCACCGAGGTGTTCACAACCGCGGTGTCCTTCGCCGGCACGTTCCTCTTCGTCGTCTTCGTCGGCGCGGTCGCCGTCGAGTTCTCACGCGGCACGTTCCGGACGATGCTCCTGCACGAGCCGCGCCGGCTCAGGCTCCTTGCCGGGAAGATGGCCGGCCTGCTCATTTTCGCAGCCGTCGTCCTCGCCGCCACGGAGGCGCTCACCTGGGCGGCAGCCAGGCTACTTGCCCCCTCCCAGGACGTAGCGACCGGCGACTGGATCAGTGCCGCAGCGCTCAGCGATGCTCTCACCGACTACGGCTCCGTCCTGTTCTGGGTCACCGGTTACGCGCTGCTCGGCATGACCCTGGCCGTCTTGGTTCGCTCCGTCCCCATTGCCCTGGCGATCGGAATCGCCTGGGCGGGGCCGCTCGAGCACCTCCTCCAGGACGCCTGGAGTCCGGCGGACCGTCTCTTCCCGGGACTCCTGCTCGAGGCCTTCGTCGCCGGCGGCACGACCGATGTCAGTGCTTCCAGAGCACTCCTCACTGTCACCTTGTACCTCGTCATCGCCGCCACCATCGCCGCGACGACCTTCGCCCGGCGCGACGTCACCGGGTAGCCGTGCAGTAGGGGACGCCCCCGGGGACGCTCGGTTCGATTGTTCGGTGTCCGTCGCCTGAGCATCAAGCGCGTTCGGATTGAAGGATCTCGGCCACGGGGCGGCGAGCGCTGATGCGGGCTGGTATGGCTGTGAGGCCCGCCACCACGAGCACGGTCACCGGCACCACGGCGAGCAGCTGCCAGAGCGGCGTGCTCACGCCGTCGCCGCCTCCGCCCAGGGCGGCGAAGAGTGCGAGGCCTCCGGGAATCCCGAGGGCGGCGCCGACGAGTGCGGGCAGCACCTGCGCTGCTGAGAGTCCTGTGCTGACCTGCTGTGGGGTCGCGCCCAGGGCGCGTGCCAGCGCCGAGGAGTGCCTGGCGTCGAGCGCGGTTGCCCAGGTGACGGCGATGGCGTTGACGGCCGCGAGGGCGACCAGCGAGACCGTGATCACCAGCATCACCTGGTTGAATCGGTCGGTCGTAGGGTCGGTCCCGCCGACCAGCTCGGCATCGTGGCCGAACTGGGCGCGCGCCGCAAGCACGGCGACGATCCCGGTGACCGCGACGAAGATGCTGGCCGCGCTCAGCACGGCGCGGCGCGGCCGTCGGGCGGCCACCCGCAACCCGAGGAGCAGGGGGACGGGCAGGCGCGCCGAGATTGCGATCAGCCAGGGTGTGCGCCGGGGCGGACGGGCCGCGTCGGCCAGGGCGCGGACGGTGCTGGTGCGGGCCGCGCGGATGGCGGGAACGAAAGTCGCGACTGCCGCGACCCCGAGCGCCACGGCCGTGACCACGCCCACCGTGGAGATGGTGAGAGAGGGCGCGCCTGCGCTGCCGACGAGGCCGGCACCGGGATCGGCCAGCAGGGGGGCGGCCAGCCATCCGGCCGCCAGTCCGACCGCCGCCGCGAGCAGAGCCAGGGCCATGTACTCGGCGAGCAGAACGACAGCAACGAGGCGCGGTGTGCCGCCGACCGCTTTGAGCAGTCCGACACGTCGGGACTGGTCGGCCATCCGGCCGCCGACGAGAACCGCCACGCCGGCCACGGCGAGCAATCCAAGCAGCCAGCTGCCCGTCCGCAGGACTTCCGCCGTGTCCTTGACCACTTGGTCGTGCTCGTCGCGGATGTCCTGCCACGACTGCAGGAACGGTGCGGTCCAGCTTGTCGGGAAGCGATCGTTGACGAACGCCGGCGCGTCGGTCGGGTCGGCCAGCTTCAGGTTCACGACGTAGGCGAGACCTGCCTCCGTAGGGGCGAGACCGCGGGCGTCCGCCTCGGTGAGCCAGACCAGGCCGGGCTCGACCGGCTCCTGGGGCGCCTCGGCATCGGCGGCGATCGTCGGCTCCTCTCCTGGCGGATCATCCAGCGGCCGGCCCTCCATGGCCTCGGCGATCTCGGGGCAGTCGCGGCCGAAGCACACACCCGGATATGGCCTCGCGGCGGCGGTGACGGCCACGCCGGCAACCTCGAATGAGCGGCGGATCGCCACACGACAGTCTGGCGGCTCGCCGCGAATCATGAGCCCACATACACGGGTCCGCAGGGTGATCTCGTCCCCTACGCCGAGTCCGAGCGCGTCGGCGAAGCCGGCCTCGACGACCACTCCGCCGTCGCGTACCCAGCCGCCTTGGGTCAGCTCGGGCTGGTCGACCGCGGCCGCTGCGGGGTCGCGGCCTTGTGCCCACACCCCCGCTCCACCGAGGTCCTCCCCGCGCAGGTCTCGAGCGGTGACGCTGTCCGCCTCGAGTTCCACCCCGATGAGCGGGTATGGCCCGCTGTAGTCGGTGACGCCGGGAGCGTGGGTCAGCGCCTGGAGCGCGTCGAGGTCGGCGGGCTGACCGAGGAACGGGTCACCCTGGCTCACGCTGGCCACGACGTCGGGGCCGGCTGTGGCCTCCCGGGTGCTCTGGTAGGGCTCATCGGTGACCCCGTGCAGGACGAGCCCGAGGGTCAGCGTGGTCGTGGCGGCGATGATCGCCACCAGAAGGAGTGCGGCTTCTGCGGGGCGCCGGCGCAGGTCGCGCGCGGCGAGGCGGCAGATGAGCAGGAGGCGGCCCATGGGTTCAGCCCTCCAGTCCGGCGAGCTCTGCGAGCCGGCCGGTGGTGCCGTGGGTCAGCCTGGTCTCCTCGACGAAGGTGCCGTCGCGCATCGAGATCAGCCGGTCGGCGGTTGCAGCGATCCGGGAGTCGTGGGTGACGATGAGCAGCGTCTGCCCGGACGAGCGTAGGCCGTCGAGGAGCCGGAGCACGTCCAGGGTGGCGGCGCTGTCGAGGTTGCCGGTCGGTTCGTCGGCGAGGACGACGAGCGGCTCGTTGCTGAGCGCGCGGGCGATCGCGACCCGCTGCCGCTCGCCGCCCGAGAGCGCCGACGGGAGATGCTTGGTCCGGTCGGTGAGCCCGACCCGTTCCAGCAGCTCCGCGGCCCGGCGTCGTGCCGCGCGCGGCGAGCGCCCGGCCAACAGCGCGGGCAGCTCCACGTTCTCGACGGCGCTGAGCTCGTCCATCAGGTGGAAGGCCTGGAAGACGAAGCCGATCGCGTGGCGGCGCAGCCGTGCCAGCGCCCTCTCGCTCAGTTGGTCGATGCGCTGCCCCGCCAGCCACACCTCCCCGGCCGACGGGCGTTCCAGCCCCCCCAGCAGGTGCAGCAGCGTCGACTTGCCGCACCCGCTCGGGCCCATAACCGCCAGGGTCTCGCCCGAGCCCACGTCCAGCTCGACCGCGTCGAGCGCGCGAACGAGGCCCGCTCCCCGGCCGTATTCCTTCTCCAATCCGCGGGTCCGCAAGACCGGCCCCACGTGCGAGAGCGACTCGTTGGCATTCATGGTCATCCCTTCGTTGCGTTCCAGTAGCGCGCGCAGGCCTCGAGCCAGCGCAGGTCCGCCTGCAGCCTCAGCACCACGCCCTCGAGCAGAAGCGCCGCGACCGAACCGTCCGGCTCCGCCAACGCGGCGCGCTGCGCGGCGGCCAATCCGGCCAACAGCGCGTGCCGCTGCGCGTCCACGAGCCGCACCGGGTCGCCCAGTCCCGCCGCCGCGGCCGCGACCAGCTTGAGATGGAACTCCGCGGGCGCGGGCTTCGGCCAGCTCGTGTCCTCCAGCCACTCCGTGACCCGCGCGCGCCCCGCCGCGGTCAGTTCGTAAACCTTGCGGTCCGGGCGATCGGTCTGGCCGACCCGCTCCGAGGTCACGAGGCCGGCCTTTTCGAGCCGATTGAGCGTCACGTACACCTGGCCTGCGTTCAGCGCCTCGGCTAGCGGGCCAAGCGCAAGCTGAAGCCGGGCGCGCAGCTGATAGCCGTGAGACGCCTCTTTGGCCAGCAGCGCGAGCAAGACCTCTTGCACGACCCGCAGCTGGTAGCCCTGAGTCGGCTCCTTGATCGACACGGCCACGGCTTCTGGATCCAACACGACCTCCCTAACAGTTAGCTGCGATAGGATAACCGTTAGATATAGCGCTTGTCAACCCACGGCTCACCGTCGTTGTGAAGGCAAACGTCCGAGGTGATCGGCGCGCACTGTCAGGGCCAGATCGGGTTCGTCAAGTCGGTATGCGCCGGGACCGGGACCCGCATTCGTCGAGAACGAAATTCGCCAAAGGCGAATGGCGAGCGAGCTCGTCTACGTGCTCCCGGGGCACCCTTGGCACCACGGGTAGACAGCCTGCGCCGTCTCATTTTTGGATCTTGACCTGGTCATGGCGCCGCTCTCGCTGTGACGGTCGTCATGCCGAACTGGTGACGCCCGCCTCTACCGAAGCCGAGCGCCGGTCTGGAACATGACACGCGAGGTCGCCGTACCGCGACCGACGCGCAACATCAGCCACCGGGCAAGGAGAAGCCATGATTTACCGCACTCGCCGCCGCATCGGCACCGTCGTCCTCGCACCGGCCGCAGCGCTCTCCGCCTGGGCGTTTACTCAACTCATCGGGGTCGACCTGGTCGTCTCGGCAGGAGACGGGACCGTCGGGCCGGTCGACGTGGCCGCGGCCGCGCTGGTCGGTGCGCTGGCCGGTTGGATCGTTGTGCGGCTGCTGGAGCGTCGCAGCCGGCAACCGCTGCGTCTGTGGGCATTCAGCGGGTCTACCGCGCTCGCGTTCTCGATCGTCGGTCCGGCCTGGTTTGCGGACGGGGCCAGCGCTGTCGCCCTCATGTCCCTGCACGTCGTGACCGCGGTTGTCGTGATCACCGGTTTCGCCCGGACGCTGCCGGAGCGTGGTCGCGCCGGCACGATCGAGCGCCGGAGGCCACGGCCGAGCGGAGATCCGGCACGATGATGGTGATGGGACGCGACTCCGACAGGACGAGTGCCTCGCCGCTGCCTCGGGCCTGGATCCGTGCCGGACAGGTCCTTGGCCTGACCTTCCTGATCGGCCCGCTCTCGGATCTCGCAGGCGCCTCCGAAAGTCCCGCGCGGATCGCGGGCATCGCGGTCACGCTCGCCGCCTTCGTCGCCCTGTACTTCACGCTGCTCCCGCCCGCCGCGTGGCTCGCTCGGAGGGGACCGCGGGCGATCCAAGGAGGACTGGTGCTCCTCGCAGTGACAGCGGCGCTGCCGCTCGCGCTGGGGGCTCCCCGCTCGTTCGCGGGGCTCTACCTCTACGTCGTCGCTGCGAGTGGCATCCTGCTGCCGCGAGCGGCGGCGGGTGCTGTGACCGCGATCACTGCAGCGGCGATCGGAGCGGGGCTGGCCGCCACCGGTTCGGACGACTCGACCGTCGCGGCCTACACGCTCACAGTCCTCGCCGTCGGCACGGTCACGATCACTTTGGGCGCCATGGTGCAGGCGAACCGCGACCTTCAGGCCGCTCGCGAGGAACTCGCCCGGACGGCCGTGTCCGAGGAGCGGCTGCGCATCGCACGCGACCTGCATGACCTGCTCGGCCACACGCTCTCGCTGGTCGCGCTCAAGAGCCAACTGGCGGCGAAGCTCGTCGAGAGCGATCCCCCACGAGCCCGTGCCGAGCTCGAAGACGTGCAGAGCATCACGCGAGAGGCGCTGGCCGAGGTGCGGGAGGCCGTGCACGCCTACCGTCTGCGCTCGGTGAAGGAAGCGCTCGACGGCGCGCGCACCACCCTCGCCGCCGCCGGGATCGACTGTCGCGTCGATTCCACCGTGGACGAGCTGCCCGCCGAGGTCGAGAGCGTCCTCGCGTGGGCCGTGCGCGAGGCCAGCACGAATGTCGTTCGTCACAGCGAAGCGCGCGCGTGCGCGATCACGCTCATGCGCGACGCGGCGGGCGTCTCGCTCCAAATCGACGACGACGGCGTGGGCTCGAACGGCGCTCCCGGAGGAAGCGGCCTGGCGGGTCTGGCCGAGCGGGCGCGGCGGCTGCACGGCACGCTCGAGGCCGGCGCGCGACCGGAAGGGGGCTTCCGGCTGCGGCTCACGGTACCCCTGCAAGCGACATGATTCGCGTCCTGATCGCCGAGGACCAGGCGATGGTACGAGGCGCGCTCGCCAGCCTGCTTGCCCTCGAGGACGACCTCGAGGTCGTGGCCGAGGTCGAGCGCGGCGACCAGGTCCTCGACGCGATCCGGACCCGAAACGTGGACGTCGCGCTCCTCGACATCGAGATGCCGGGTCGCGACGGGATCTCCGTCGCTGCTGAAATCGCCCGCGAGGTGCCGCAGACGCGCACGCTGATCCTGACGACGTTCGGACGCCCGGGCTACCTGCGCCGCGCGATCGAGGGCGGAGCCGGAGGCTTCCTGCTCAAGGACGCCCCGGTGGACGCGCTGGCCGACGCGATCCGCGAGGTCAACGCCGGCCGGCGTGTCATCGACCCCGGGCTCGCGGCAGCGGCCATCGCCGACGGCGTCAGCCCGCTCACGGAGCGAGAGCGCGACGTCCTCGTCGCGGCGACGACGCACGCGACGGCGGCGCAGATCGCGGCGAGCCTCTATCTGTCCGAAGGGACAGTGCGCAACTACCTGAGCGCGGCGATCCGGAAGCTCGGCGCACGGAACCGGGCCGAAGCGGTCCGCATCGCCGAGGAGAAGGGCTGGCTGTAACGGTCAGCATCTCGAACCCAGACGTCGCTAGATGTATCCCTTTCGGCTGAGCCATCGCAGCGAGACGTATCCCCAGATGGGAGGCAGGTAGAAGGTGCACAGCCGCTGAGTGATTGCGATCGCGAGCGCCGTCGACTCATCGACTCCGACTGCGATGAGGCCGGCAGAGAGGCTCGCTTCGGCTGCTCCGATCCCACCGGGCACCGGGATCAGGCTCGAGAGGACGGAGGCCGCGGTGTTGATGAAGACGAGCTGCGCCAGGTTGAGGTCGACGCCGTAGGCGAGACAGGTCGCTCCCAGAGCAAGGGCATAGAGAAGCTCCGCCGCGATGGTTCCGCCGAACAGCTCGACTCGCTTGCGCCGGACTTGGGCGACGCTCCAGAGGGCGGACAGGGCACTCCGCACGCCCGGCACAACCTTGTCGTGGACCTTCGGAACGGCCAAAACCACGACCACGGTGACGACGAGCGCGATGGCGATCGCGAGGACGAGACGAGTGTCGGGCCCCGCGCCCTCGAACCGGCTCGTGTCCACGTCGACGTGGACGAACGGAAGGGTCAGCAGGAACAGCGCCGCCTGAACAATCGTGTTCGACGCATCATCGATGGCTCCCGCAGCAACCGCCTCCGCGGGGGGTGCTCCCATCCGCTGCAGGAAGCGCAGGTTCATCCCGATTCGCCCTGCTGAGCTCGGCACTGTCAGGTTGATGAACTTGATCGCCGACTGCAGAACGATGCAGGGCAGCAGGGGTAGCGGTGTCGGCACCCCTCCCCGTACCGCGATGCCTGACGGGATGAACGTGGCCTGAGCGAGGATCAGCGCGACGACCACCCATGCCGGGTCGGCCTTGCCAACCTCTTCGGCGATCGTGTCGAACCCGATCTCGGCGAGCTGTGAGATGAGCAGGTAGGCGGCGAAGATCAGCACGACGGTGAGCAGGACGTCCTTCGGCCGGATGCGCCGCATCGGCGTGATCTCCGGCGGCTCCTCCTTGCCGGCGGCGGTCGCGGCGGCGGCCCGGAGATCCTTGAGCGCGACCTCCTGGTGCCGTGCGAGATCCCGCACGTGCGGCGACAGTGCCGCCCGCTGGAGGTACGGGAGGGCTCCGGACACCGCGTCGATCCCGGCGCTGCTGACCGCCGCGCGCAGCGCGCGCTCGGGGCCGACGAGGACGGTCAACGCCACGAGCAGCTCGGCGACGTCGATGTCGAGCGCAGACCGCGGTGCACCGAGGGTTGCTGCGGAGAGGTCGAGGAGCATGGGCGCGTCGCCGGCGACGATCACGTTGCTCGCGTTGAGCCTGCCGTGCGAGATCCCTGCTGCGTGGAGGCGCGCCACCTGCTCCCACAGTTGTCGGAGCGTCTCGTCGTGCACGTCCTCAGGCAGCGCGTTCTCGAGCACTTCGACGTCGGGCTGTCGCGTCACGACGAGCGCGTCGCCGTCAGGGCTGAGGGCGGCCGTGACCACCTCGGGCACCCGGACACCCGCTTGCGCAGCCATCAGCGTCGCCAACGCCTCGTGCTCGACCTGTTCCAGCCGGCCGACGGCGACGCTCCTCGGCGGATCCCGGTAGGCGAGCGCGCGCCAGCGTCGGGCGAACCACTGGGTGTCCTGCGCGTCGCGACCGAGGACGCGGGCCCTCAGCGGTCGTCCGCGAACGTCGTGCCCCACATACTCGGCGGCGCCGATCCGCTGCTTCACCGCCGGTCGGAGGTCAGCCACCTCGACGCCGAGGGAGGTGAGAGCGCGGCAGATGTCGTCCGCGGGCGGAAAACCTGCGGCGGTTCCGAACGCCAGTCGAACCAGCGCGCCGGCGCCGAGCCCGAGCGCCAAGCGCACCGAGCACGCCGGAGGGCAGAGCCGCGTCGAGCACTATCGCGCCGAGCGCCGCGAGCGCGACAAGCCATCCCGCGAGCACGCGAACCGGACGAACGAGCTCCGGGCCGGTGACCGCAACCAGTGCCGCCACGCACGCAAGTCGAAGCTCGGGAAATCCCCATCGTGACCAGACGTCAGCCTCCATCACCAACCAATCGGACTCCACCACGCGACCGAGAACGGTTCCGACCGCTAGCACGACCAGCAACGCCACGAGCAGATCGCGGACGAGGGCCCATCGACGGCGCAGCAGGATGTCGACGGCGATCACCAAGGCGAGCACGAGCGCGCCGAGAAACGCCGTTCGCCAGAGCGCACCCGCCCATCCGAGCACGGTGGCCAGGGCCTGGGCGACGTCCTCATCGGTCTCTGGAGCCGATGCTGCCACCACGCTTGCAAGGCCGGCGAGAAGCGCCCCCACCGAGAGCAGCACCGCGTCGATCGTCCGCCGATGCCGTCGACCCGGTTCGGCTGCCGTGAGCAAGACGAGGCTCCACGGAACGTCTCACCGACGCGCCACGCTCGATCCGACTCGCCGCTGCTGTCAGGTCGTCAACTTCGCTGGGCTCTCGCTCGTTCACCTGTCGCTCCGTCGTCCCGAGTATTGCGCTTCCAGCACCCCGCCTCCGCAAGCCGCGGAGGCGGGCGCCTCGCACATCTTGAGCCTCAGCTTTGAGGCTAGTCGGTCGCCCGAACCGCCCTGAGGATGAGGCGCACCACGTCGTTCGGGTGCGAGATCATCGCGACGTGGGACGAGTCGATCCTCCTTCGGGAGTTGATCACTCAGACAGCTCTGACGGCGCGTGACCAAGGAGCTTGCTCAGCTCAGACGGATCCGGATACCAGGGCGACGCAAGCTCATCGCGCTTCCAGTCCGGGTCGCGGGTACCGGCTCGGTAGGCGCTCTCGAGAAAGGCGAGGAGGTGCGCGCGCGGATCCGCCGCCGTCCTGACGCTCTCGTACGGGAGGAGCGCCAGCGAGCTCCCTTCCCCGGACCACCGCGCCTCGTCGGGCCGGAGCCGCTGCGACCGTAAGTCAGCCGGCTCCGGCGAGGTGTAGGAGTAGTAGCTCGGCTCGCGCACTTTCTCGTCTCCCGCCCAGAAGCCGAACGAGACAAGTTCATGCGAGTACGCCACGCGGGTGACGCGGCCGGCCTCCGCCGGGACAGGTGCGCGACGGCCGCTGAAGCGGGTGACCGCCAGGTCGAGCCCGTGCCAGAAAAGGTGGATCGGACTCGTCTTGCCCGTGTACCAGCCGGCGAACTCCTCGAACACCGTGTCGGTCCAGTCGAGGATCCGCCAGAAGCGCTCTACTGCATCCGGGTCATACGACGCGTGCTCCCTGTCCTCTGGGAAGGGCGTCTTCATGGCGACGCCGAACGGCGACTCACTGATCTGGACGTCGATGCCGAGGCGCGCGAGGATCGCGTGGAGCTCCGAGTCGAAGGCGGCCACGGACAGCTCGTCCCTAAGCGGAAAGGACTCGACGGCGCCCCGGTTTGTCGAGACGACGAGCCGGTGGTCAAGGAAGTCGAAGGCGATCTCGAAGGTGACGCCGTTGGCTCCGTGCAGGCGGCGTGTGGTCAGACCGCGAACGTCGAGATAGAGGGGAGCGTGCCACCAGTGGTTTCGCGGGGCATTCGAGGCGAGGCGAATCTTCCCGACGATCTGCGCCCACAAGTGCAGCGTCGTCTTCGTCGCCTCCCATTCGGTGAGCGGCAGTGCGGGTAGAACGACTCGGCTTTGAACGGCCACGGTCTGCGTCCCCGGCTCCACGGTACACCGGAGCCGCCACCGGAGGCGAGGAGCGCATGTTCGGAGCGCCGAGCGGCGGCTAGGAAGGAGGGTTTGGCGGAATGCCGCTCGCCGTCGGGACGTGATGGTCGTTCCGAGACAAGGACGCAGGGAGCGCTCGTAGCCGGAGGCTACGGGCGCGACTGAGGACGACGCTCTCGGGGCGAGCAGCGCGGCCCGGCGGCACAGACTGTATTTCGCCAAGCCCTCCTAGGAGAGTTTGGCGAAATGGCGTCTAAGCCAGACGCCGCCTGCGATTCCCAAGCCGGACAGCGCCGCGTAGGCGAGTCCCAGGAACCAGCCGGGAACCTCCACCTCCTCGGAAACCCCGATCCATACTCCGACGCCTACGCAGGCGAGCAGCGCCCACCACCGGCCGAGGATGAGACCCGCTGCGAAGCCGGTACCTATGAGCACGACGACGAGGATGCTGGAGTTATCGGTGCCGGGGGCGGCTCGGTAAAGCCGGCGGGCGGGGCCGTGGCAAAAGCGGAGCAACGAGCGGCCGGCCTCGCCCTCGGAAACGAAAAAGCCTCGCGTGTGCAGGGCTTTCCGAGTAGCGGGGGCCCGTCATGAACGGCTTCCTGCGACCTTCCGGATCGAGGAAGTGCGCCGGTTCGGGAGCGATGGTCGAATTTCGACAAGGGTTCCCGGGTTCGGCGCCAGCTCGAGTGTGTCTCCATCGTTGGGGGCTCAGTCGACTCGAGCGGCCTGCCTCCCAGTCGCTGCGATCTTCTTTCGCGTCTGCTCGTCTGTCGCAAAGGCGAAGGGGTGGTGGTAGGCGTCGAGCGCGCGGCGCCTGTCGACTTCGAGCTCGAAGCCTTCGTCGGCCCGTGCGTCGTAGACCGTGACCGTGACCCGGTTCGTTCGCTCGTTCCAGTACAACGAGACGTCGATTCCGTCGCCGGCGCGGTGCGCAAGCTCTCTCCCGCCGTTCGTCGTTCTCTGAGTCATGACATCCCTTTCCGTTCCAACGTGTGTGCTCTTGGGACTCGTCGATTGCGAATTTGTCTCTCTTCATGACAGACGCACAGACCCGGCAAGGACATCCCGGCGCACGTGTTTCAGCTCGACTCGCACACTCCGGGAAGGGTTGAGCGTCGCGAGCGTCCTTGATCAGAGAAAGCACAGATCAAGGAGGTCCACGATGCAGGTCTCTGAAAGGAAGCCCCTCGCGGCGCCGGCGCGCGGGCACGTGTCCGAAGCGCCCCGGTTGTCGACCGTAGCGCGGATTCTGGGAGCGCTCTCGCTCCTCGCGGTGGGCGCGGTCCACCTTCAACAGTACGACTACCTCTATTCGGCGATTCCGACTATCGGGACGCTCTTCCTTCTGAACTTCGCGGGCGCGACCGCGATTGGCCTCGGGTTGCTTGCTCCGCTAGAGCGGCTGCTCGGCCGGCTTGGAGCGGCGGCACATGCCCTCCTTGCCCTGGGTGGGATCGGTCTGGCCGCAACCGCGTTCGTCTTTCTGTTGATCGCAGAGCGAACGCCCGTCTTCGGGTTCCAGGAGCCGGGATACGACCCTGCGGCAATCATGGCTTCTCGGGTTGCCGAGATCGTCACCGTGGTCGCACTCGGCGGGTATCTGGCGCTGCGATTTCGACGGAGCGAGCCCGCCGGAAGCCGGTGATAGCGAGGTCTGTGGTATCTAGAGGCAATGAGCGACTCGGCACATGGCCTGAACGAGCAAGAGATCGCCGAGCTGAGTGCTCTGGCCGACGGAACGCTGGCGGCCGACCGCATCGCCGCCGTCGAGGCGCGCGTTGCGGCGTCTCCTGAGCTGCTCGAGCTCGTCGAGCGCCAGCGCCAGGCTCTGGCTGCGACGCTGACACTGTCCGAGGAGCCGTTGCCGCCCTCGCTGGTCGAAGGGGTGGAGGCACTGCGGTCGCGGGACGACCGGCGGCGAGCCGGTGCCCGACGACTCTGGCCGCGCGTCGCGCTCGTCGCCGGACTCGCCGCTGTAATCGCGGTGGCTGCCGCCGTAGTGCTGAGCGGTGGGCCCGGAAGCCCGACCGTCGCGAACGCTGCGGCGCTGGCGAGCGAGCCGCCGAACGGGCCTCCTCCCCCTCCCCTCGGCTCGAGCTCGACGAAGCTCGCGGTCGACGTGGAGGGGGTGGCCTTCCCCAACCTGGCCGAGTGGGCGGGCTGGGAAACCCTCGGGGTGCGTCACGGTCAGGTGGACGGGCGTGACGCGACGGTCGTCTACTACGGCAAGGGCTCGCGGCGCCTCGCCTACGTGATCGTGTCCGGATCCGGCCTGCCCCGGCCCTCCGGCGAGGACTCGACCTTCAGGAACGGCGTCGAATACCAGACGCTGCGATCGGGCGACCGGCTGGCCGTGACCTGGCGCCGAGGCGGCCACACGTGCGTCCTGATCGGCGATGCGACCCTGCCGGAGCTGGTCCACCTGGCGAGCTGGGAGCTCACTGGTTGAGCTGGCGGGCGACGCGATCGCGGGCACGGAAAAGCCGGCTCGTCACGGTCCCCTCGGGGACTCCGAGCGCACGCGCCGCCTCGGGATAGGAGAGGCCGACCACGTCGACCGCGACGAGCGCGTCGCGGAAGTCCTCCGGCAGCGCGGAGATGGCGGCGTAGACCTGGCCGATCTCCACGGCGTCGGCCGGATCGTCACCTGCGCGCGCCCCGGCTGCCGCGTCCTCGACGAGCTCTGCCGTCGCCGGACGGCGACTCTCGGCTCGGCGCTGGCTGATGAGCGTGTTCCGCAGGGCACGGAGCAGATAGCCGACCTCGTCCTCACCGCGTAGGAAGCGGGGGCGCGCCAGCACGCGCGCATACGTCTCCTGCACGAGGTCCTCCGCCTCCTCCCGGGACCTCGTCCAGGCGCGGGCGGCGCGGTAGAGCCCGGGCAGGTGTTCGACCGCCCGCTCTGGATCGAGCCTCCGTGGAGCGCGCATCACTCTCGCTGCTTGCCGGCCCGGATTTCTGCCTGACCGGCTCGGCCCAAGATGCGCCGGGAAGGAATGGCTCCGCGTGGGCGTCGGACATGGATGAAGCGAAAAAACGAGTTGAGGAGGTTCACAGCCATGAAACGATTGCTCATCCCCGCGTTCGCCGTCGTCGCCCTGGCGTTTGCGATGGCAGTAGCGGCTTGCGGAGGAGGAGGCTCAGCCTCGTCCGGCGCACCCGCTTCGGGCGGCGGAGCGACCGTCTCGACCGAGCAGATCGGCGATGCAGGCATGGTCCTGGTCGACTCGAACGGTCAGGCGCTCTACACGAACGACCAGGAGACGGGCAGCATGGTGCTCTGCAACAGCGCCTGCCTTTCCTTCTGGACGCCGCTGACGGTCAGCGGGGCGCCCAAGGGCGACTCCCTTGACGGAAAGCTCGGCGTCGTCACGCGCCCGGACGGGAGCAAGCAGATCACCTTCAACGGGAAGCTGCTCTACACCTTCTCCGAGGACCAGCCTGGAGAGGTCGGCGGAAACGGCTTCAAGGACGCGTTCGACGGCCAGCAGTTCACCTGGAACGTCGTCCACGCGGACGGTTCCACGAGCTCCTCCGGGGGCGGAACGTCGACCGGGAGTGGCTTCCCGGGCTACTAGGCCGTGTCAGCCGACACCGTCAGGGATCGAGAGGAAGTTCGCAGGGAGTGCGGCCTCGGCCGCACTCCCTGGCAGCTCTTCTGGGTGCGCTCTCGCGACAGGGTGGCGCTGGCCGCGCTCGCATTCCTCGGGCTGCCGATCCTCGTCGCGCTTCGGCGGAGCCGATCACGCGCGCTTTGCCTCACCCTCCAGACGCGCAGTTCCCAGGGGCGCTCGACCCGAAGTTCGGGACTCCGCGACGATCGTTCCGCGCGAGTGATCTGAGTGTTGTCGGGCGGGGCGATCGCACTGAGATCGGGTCACCTCGCCGGGGCGCGGGCAGGTTAGTCCTCGCGAGACCTTGCGGCCCGCGTCCCGGCCCTTTCAAGGGGCAGTTAGGTCCCCGCGCTTTAGCGCACGGCCGATCTCACTTCGGAAGCAGCCTTCTCGATGAGCTCCGCCACGGCTTCCGGCTGCGACACATAAATCGCATGGCTCCCCGTGACCTCGACAACGGTCGAACCCGCCCGCGCAGACATCTCGCGCTGGGCCGGCGGGGGGATCATCCGGTCTTCGGTCGTGACGAGGTACCAGCTTGGCTTGCTCCGCCACGCAGGCTCGCTGATCGTGCCACCCAGGGCGTCAACTCCCCACGGGACTTGCGAGTCGGCCATGAACGCTGCCTCTTCGTCGCTCACGTCACCCGCGAATGAAGAGTGGAACTTCTCCCGGTCGAGGAAGAGAAAGCCGTCCTGCGGCGGCAGAATCGGCGGCTGGGGCCCGTCGGTCGGGAAACCTCCGATGAGGGTGTTCACCGACTCGCCCGTGTCCGGCACGAAGGCCGCGATATAGACGAGCGCCGCAACGTTGGGATGGTTTCCCGCCTCGGTGATGACCGCCCCGCCGTAGGAGTGGCCGACGAGGATGACCGGTTCGCTCTGCGCGTCGAGGGCGCGCTTGGTCACGGCAACGTCGTCGGCGTGCGAGAGCGTCGGGTTCTGCACGACGGCGACGCTGTAGCCGTCCTTCTTCAGCTGGTCGTAGACACCCCGCCAGCCGGAGCCGTCCACAAAACCGCCGTGAACGAGAACTACGGTTCCTTCTGCTTGGCCACCTTCCATGATGAATCTCCTTTCCAAGGAAGAGAGCGCCTTGAGTCTAGTGGCCCTGCCGAGCTGCGGCTTATCCGGCTCCACGGCGGAGGCGGGCAGCCGTTCGGAGAGGCCACCGCGACCTGGACGAGCCCGGCCATACGAGCTCCGCAGCATCGCCAGCCGCGCGCGGGCTTCCCGACGAGCACCGTGCAGGGCTCAAGGCGCGGCCACTCGCAGCACGCCGACGATCAGCCCGAGCGTTGGACGAGCCAGCGCCGCCGAGGTGGGCTGCCCCGACGCCGCCCGCGGGGCGAGGAGCGCACGTCCCAGGCCGGAGGGAGGTAGCGAAACCGGTAGCGGATAGCCGGCGGCCTCGCGCACCGGAAACGAGAAAGGCCCGCATATGCAGGGCCTTTCTGAGTAGCGGGGGCAGGATTTGAACCTGCGACCTCCGGGTTATGAGCCCGGCGAGCTACCTGACTGCTCCACCCCGCGGCGCAGGCGCAAGGATAGCATCTGATCCATGCCTTGGTGGACCTGGCTTTGCCTCGGGATCTTCCTCCTCGCGGTCGTCGCGACCGCCGTCTTCTCGGCTTTCGCGTACGGTCGGCTGAAGCGCCTGACGACAGTCGCCGAGGAGATCCAGGCCCGGCTCGACGAGGTCGCGGACTCGGCGGAGGAGCTCGAGCGGCGGATGGCGCACACGCAGGAGCGCATGGCTGAGCTCGAGCGGCACCGCGCGCGGATGGAGGCCTCCCTCGAGCGCCTGAGGGTGCTCACGTCGGCGCTCTCGGAGGCGCGCGGCGGCGTCAAGCGGCTGCAGAGGCGCTACCTGCGCAAGTGACCCGCGTCGGCGTCGTCGACCTGGGTACGAACTCGACGCGCCTGCTCGTCGCGGACGTGGAGGACGGCACCGTGCGGGAGGTCGACCGCCGGCTCACGATCACCCGCCTGGGCGAAGGCGTCGACGAGCGGCGGCTCCTCCTCCCCACCGCGCTCGCGCGCGTTCGCACCACGCTCGGGGGCTACCGGCGCGTGCTCGAGGAGGCCGGCGCGGAGCGCACGCTCGCGGTCGCGACGAGCGCCGTGCGGGACGCCGAGAACGGGGAGGCCTTCCTCGGCGAGATCGAGTGGAGCTACGGCTTCGACACGCGACTTCTCTCCGGGGACGACGAGGCGCGCATGACCTTGCGCGGCGTCGCAAGCGGCGGCGACCTCGCCCCCGGGACGCTCGTCGTCGACGTCGGCGGCGGCTCCACCGAGCTCGTGCTCGCCGACTGGCATCAGAGCCTCGACCTCGGCTGTGTCCGGCTGACGGAGCGTTACCTGCACTCGAGCCCACCCGCGCCCGGCGAGCTCGAGGCCTGCCGGAAGCAGATCCGCTCGCTGCTCCCGCCCGAGCCGGCGCCGGCCCACGCGATCGGCGTGGCGGGCACCGTGACGACCCTCGCCGTGCTCTCGCTCGGGCTCGAAGAGGAGGACCCGGCGCTCCTCCACGGGCACACGATGAGCACCGGCTGGATCGAGGCCGAGGCCGAGTGGCTGACCTCGCTCTCCCTGTCCCAACTCAGGGAGATACGCGGGATGCATCCCGACCGCGCGCCGGTGATCGTTGCAGGAGCCCTGGTCGTCGTCGAGGCCCTCCGCCACTTCGAGCTGGGTGAGCTCGAGGTGAGCGAGCACGACCTCATGCACGGCGCGGCGCTGGCGGCCGCGGAGCTGCCCGCCCGCTCCGAGGGCCCTGCGCCCCCGGGCGCCTACACCTGTTGCTAGCTGCCTGAGCTAGTCCTCCTCCAGCGGCGGAGGCGGCTCGTCTTCGGCCAGGCGGCGCAGGAGGGGCTCACGGAGGAGGATGCCGAGCAGGCGCCTGTCCTCGACGACCGGGAGGCGCTCGAGACCGGCCTCTCCCATGAGGATGAGCGCTTCGTCGAGCGGCGTGTCCGGGGAGACCGTGGGGACATCCGGGTCGGCCAGCTCCCGCACCGGCAAGCTCCGCAGGTCACGGTCGGCCGCGACGGCGGCGACGATCGCCTCCTTGGTCACCGAGCCGACCAGCCTCTCCCCGTCGGTGACGAGCACACTGGAGACATGGGGCTTGGCGAGCAGCTCGGCGGCCTCCCGCGCGGGCGCCTCGGCCTGCAGCACCCTCGGGTCGGCGACGAGCGCCTCGCGGACGATCACGGGTAGATCCCCCGTGCGCGCAGGGCCGCCGCCACCTCGCGGATCGAGAGCACGAGCGCAGCGCGGCGAAACGAGAGCGACTCGTCCTCGGCGAGCCGCCACACGCGGTCGAGCGCGCCGCGCATGAGGTCGCCGAGGCGTGAGCGGATCTCCTCGCCGCTCCAGAACAACCGCTGGATGTCCTGGACCCACTCGAAGTACGAGACGGCGACGCCGCCCGCGTTGGCGAGGATGTCGGGGAGCACGGGGATGCCGCGCTCCGCCAGGATGTCGTCGGCCTCCAGGGTGATCGGGCCGTTCGCGCCCTCTGCGATCAGGCGCGCCGAGATGCGGCCGGCGTTCTCTGCCGTGACCTGGTTCTCGGCGGCGGCCAGGACGAGCACGTCGCACGGCAGCTCCAGCAGCGCTGCGTTGGTGACCTCCTCGGCGTCGGGGAACCCGGCGAGGTGGCCGTGCTCCCGGCGCCACTCGTCCACCCGGTCGAGGTCGAGGCCGCGCGGGTCGTGAAGGCCGCCGGCGATGTCGGAGACGGCGACGACCCTGGCGCCGCGCGCGGCGAGCTCCCGGGCCGCCACGCCGCCGACCTTCCCGCTCCCCTGCACGACGCACGCAGCACCGGACAGCGACCAGTCGAGCCGGCGCACCGCCTCCTCGACGACCATGACGACGCCGATGCCGGTCGCCTCCGGACGGAGCACAGAGCCTCCGACGGCGAGCGGCTTCCCGGTCACGATCTCCGGAACCGCGTGGCCGACCTGCATCGAGTAGGTGTCCATCATCCAGGCCATCGTCTGCTCGTCGGTCGCCATGTCCGGCGCCGGGATGTCCCGCTGCGGGCCGATCAGCGGCAGGAGCTCCGCGGTGAACCGCCGGGTGAGACGCTCGAGCTCTCGGTGCGACAGGTCGCGCGGATCGCAGCGCACCCCGCCCTTCGCCCCGCCGTACGGAAGCCGCAGGAGGGCGCACTTCCACGACATCCACATCGCCAGCGCGGCGCATTCGCCGAGCGTGACGGCGGGGTCGTAGCGGACTCCTCCCTTCGTCGGGCCGAGCACCGACGAGTGCTGGACGCGATACCCGGGGAAGACGGCCACCGAACCGTCGTCCCGCTTCATCGGGACGGCGACGGCGAGCGAACGCTCCGGCATGCGGAGCACGTCCGCGAGGCCCTCCTCCACCCCGGCGCGCTCCACGACCTGGTCGAACTGGCCGACGGCCTGGCGGTAGAGCGGGTCGTCGAGCTCCGGCGGGAGCTCCCCCGCCGGGGCGCCTGCGGAGGTGTCCGCCGAGCTCACCGGGGAAGTCTATGCCGCCCGCTCGACCACGAGCATGAGCCCGTCGAGCGCCAGGACGCGGATCTCGTCGCCCACGTCGGCGCCCTCCTCACACCGCGCGCGCCAGAGCTCGCCCTGGACGCGCACCTGCCCGGTCGGCAGGCACGGCGTCACGACCTTCCCGGTCGTGCCGACGAGCGTCTCCGGGCCCATCTGGACGCGGCGGCGGCGCGAGTACCGGATCCAGAAGACGGTCTCCGCGATCTCGACCAGGGCGGCGGCGATCACGACCGGAACGTCCCACTGGTCGGGCAGGACGAAGACCGCGAGGAGAATCGCGCCGAGCAGGAGCATCGACGCGATTCTCCCTCGGGCCGGTTACCTGATGAGGAGGAAGCCGATCGCCTTGCGCCCGCGCACGACTGCATCCTGCTGCTGCGACGTCTGCGCGCGCACGGTCTCGGCGTCGCCGAGGCGGAGCCGTGCCACCAGCGCGTCGCCGCGAGGCTGGTTCTCGAAGACGCTGAGGAGCTGGTCGAAGGACTGGTCGGTCTCGTCGACGCACCCCTCCTCCGAGATGAAGCACGGGATGTCGGGCGAGATCGAGCCGCCCCCGATGACCTCGATGTAGCCGCTCCGCTTCGCATTCCTCGGCACGCGGAGCGAGAGGTCGACTGCCTTGGTGCCGGTCGTGTGCACCGGCTTGAGCACCACGCGGAGCTTGATCGTCCGCCCGGGCCGGGCGGCGACATAGTCACGGATCACGTACCGGGAGCCGTTCCAGACGAGGAGGCTCTTGACGTCGTACTGCTCGAAGGCCTTCTTCACGTCGAGCTTCGGGACGTCGACGCTCGTCACCTGGATGTCCTCGCCGTCGAAGGCCTGCAGCGTCTCGGCCGTGAACCCGAGCTCGACTACGGAGCCGAACGAGATGTCGTCCGGGGAGGCATAGCGGGTCGAGCGGGTGAGCTCCCAGGTCGCGCCTCCGTCGCGCGTGCCGCGAATCGCGTACTCCACCTCGGAGCTGCCGCCGCCGATCCGGTCGATGGTCACGTCGATGTTCTGGAAGACGTGCGTGAAGGCGAGGAAGGGCAGGAACTCGGGGAAGATCGCCTCGCTCCGGCCGGTACGGGACCGGCCCGTGTCGAGATCGGTGACCTTCGAGGTGACCGGCGAGCCGATCGGCCCTGCGCCGAGCTCGGCGACGATGCCCGCGAGGCGGTCCTGGGTCAGCGTGCCGACGCTCTCGGCGACATTGGCGAGCTTGTAGCTCCCGAAGATCGGATCCTTGACGATGGTGATCGTGTCGGCGGCGCGGACGGCCATGGTCGTGTCGCCCGTCCAGTTGAACGGATGCCCGAAGGCGACCGCCCGCCCGTTGCAGACGAACGTCGTCGTCCCGATGCCCGCGACCGTAATGTCGCCGAGCGACATCGCCGCAGCGAATGAGTCCCCCGCGCGAAGGCTCCCGGGCGGGCTGGTCGGATTGTTGGACGCCGACGAGCCCATGTAGGGGATGAACGGCAGGCCCTGGCGATCGATTGCCGCCTGCATCTGCCGGAGACCGCGGTCGGTGAGCCCGGACGCGGAGAGCGGCGTCTTCAGGCGGGAGAACGATGCGATCTGGGTGATCGACAGCCCGCTCGCTGCCGCCATCCGCGCGGCCAGAGCCGTGGGGACCTTGACGGTGCTTGCGAAGGCCGGTTCCGCCCCGAGGTCGAGCAGGTCCTCCATGTCCTGGGCGGGAGTCACCCCCGCGAGCGTGGAGCCGCCGCCGGCCAGCCCGTAGGCGATCGCGCCGGCGAGCTTGTCGCGCCCGCCGCTGCGGAAGAAGACCGGCGAGCCGGAGGCGCCGGCCCAGAGACCGCCGGCCGTCGTCACAGCCGTGCCGGACAGGTCGACCACGATCAGGTCGCGGCCCGGGGCGATCCCGTCGCGGAGGATTCCGAGCACCTCGACGCCCAAGGTCGAAAGCGTGCGTCCGCGCGTGACCGAAAGGGCGGTCCCTCTCATGCCCGTCGTCACCTGGTCGAGCGGCAGGATGGTCGGGCACTCGCCCGTGGGGCTGCCCAGTTGTCGAGCCGGTCGCCGGAGCGACGCTCCAGGCCGCGACTGCGATCGCCAGGGCCAGAAGGCCCGCGAACGCCCGTGGTCCGCGCGATACGGTCATATCCTCGCTCTCCCTCCGATGTCGTCGGTCCCCACCGACGCAGACTGCTGGAAGGCTCAGCATGGCCGGTCCCGGCGCCGATGCCAAGACTTTTCGACGAATTCCTGGACGAATGTATGGGGGATCGCGAAAGACCTGAGTGCTTCGCGTCGAGTGCCGGGGGTGAGATTCGAACTCACACGCCCTTGCGGGCAGAGGGTTTTAAGCCCCCCGCGTCTACCGTTTCCGCCACCCCGGCAGCGCTTCGGGGAACTAGTTCGCGCCCTGCTGTAACTGGTCGAGCTCGAACTTCTCTGGCCCGTCGCCCTGCGGGCCGCGGTAATTGTCGCTCATGTCGTCGAGCGCAGCCTCGTCGAACGAGGTGCAGCGAAGCATGTGCGTCCACGAGGTGACCACGATCTTGTCCGCGAGCGTCGGGTCCTCGTCCTCCAGCTCGGGGTCGAGCGGAGACACGAGCAGCCCGCGGGTGTCCTGCTGGTACCAGTCGGCGAGCTTGGCGACCTCCTCGTCGGAGACCTCGCTCCCGTACTGGATCACGAGCCCCCCGTGCTCGAGGTTGTGCACGGAGTTGATCTGGGGCACGGGCTGGTCGTAGAGGTTCCAGATCGCCGGCGTCGGGTTGTGCAACCCACTCGTCGCCGGGATCGAGTTGTACTCGTAGTTGTCCGGGAGCGTCTCGACGTGCCCCGCCGGGAGTGCGTCGAACGTCTGGAGGTTGCAGCTCCCCGAGGCGACGGGCCCGTCGGCGGCGGAGCTGTCACCGCCGCTCATGATGAACCCGATCCCGACCGCGGCCACAGCGACGACGATCAGCGCGGCGACGACGATGAAGATCACCCGGGTTCGGCGAGCGCTCGCCTCCGGACGGTAGGCCTTGGGCGCCTGGACGGGTCGCTTGGGCGGGGTCGGAACTCGATCCTTCTTGGCCACGCGAAGAAAAACGGTATCAGCCGGTCGCGCGCTGTCTATCACCCAGAAATTCGGCGACGGCACCGAGATCGCCTGCCAGCGGCGCAGGGGGCAGAGCCTCGAGGAACCGGCGGCCGTAGCCGCGTGTCCGCAGGCGCGGGTCGAGGATCGCCACGACGCCCTGGTCCGCATGGCCCCGGATGAGCCGCCCGAACCCCTGGCGAAGCTGCAGGATCGCAGACGGGAGCGCATAGGCGGCGAACCAGTCTCCGCCCTCGCGGGCGATGCGCTCGCAGCGGGCCTCGACGAGCGGGTCGCCGGGCGCGGCGAAGGGCAGCTTGTCGATGACGAGGAGCGAGAGCGATTCCCCCTGCACGTCGACTCCCTGCCAGAACGTCTGCGTCGCGATCAGCACCGTGTCGACCTCGTCACGGAAGCGCTCGAGCAGGCGCTCGCGCGGCGCGTCGCCCTGGATCAGCACGGGAAACGGGATGCGCGGCGCCGCGCGGTCGGCGAGCTCGTCGAGCTGGCGGTAGGAGGTGGTGAGCACGAGCGCGCGGCCCTGGGAGAGCCCGCAGAGCGAGACGACCTCCTCGGCGAGCCGTGCGTCGTAGCCGTCCGCGCGCGGCTCGGGGAAGGCGCGCGGCACGTAGAGGAGGGCCTGCTCCCGGTAGTCGTACGGCGAAGGGAGCAAGACCTCCCGCGCCTCGTCGAGCCCCAGCCGGCCGCGGAGAAAGCGGGGCTCGAGGGTGGCGGAGACGAGGATTGAGACGACGTCGCGCTCCCAGAGGATCTCGCGCAGCGTGTCCGAGACGTCGATCGGCGCCCAGGCCAGCGCTCCCTGCTCGGCCCAGGAGACGGAGTCCTCCTCGTCGACGGCGAGGCACGCGCCCAGGTCGTCCACCGTGCCCAGCGCGCGGCGGGCGACCTGGTCGAGGTCCTCGCCCCGGCCCCGAAGCGCCTCCGCGAGCTGGACGAGAGCGGCGGCGAGCGCGGCCGCGGGCGCAGAGGCCGCCTCGGCGTCCGCTTCCGTCAAGCGCCTGCGGCCGCGGCCGGGATCGAGGCCGGCGAGAAGCTCTTCCCCGCGCCGGTCGATCGCGTCGAGGGAGCGCGCCGGAACCGCGCTTCCCGTCTCGCGGCAGGCCCGCTCCACGTCGCGGAGCAGCTGACGGAGCCCGCCGAGCGACACACGCCCACCGAACCACGCCGCCGCGCCCTCCTCCAGGCGGTGGGCCTCGTCGAAGACGACCGCGTCGTGCTCCGGCAGGACTCCCGCCCCGGCGCCGGTCTTGGCGCGGAGCGCCAGGTCGGCGAAGTAGAGCGCGTGGTTGGCGACGACGAGCTCGGCTTCCTGCGCCCGGGCACGCGCCTGCTCCGAGAAGCAGGTGGCGAGGAAGGGGCAGCGCTTCCCCGCACACCGGTCCGCTCCCACCGCGACCTCCGCCCAGAGGGTCGGGCGCGGCTCGAAGGCGAGCTCGGCCCGGTCGCCGCTCGCCGTCGTCCCGATCCAGTCCTGGAGCCGTTCGTACTCGGCCGCGTCCTCGGCCGTGCGGAAGAGCGGCAGGGCGAGCATGTGCAGGCTCTTCCGGCAGAGGTAGTTCTGGCGGCCCTTGAGGACGGCGACGTCCACCTCCCGTCCGAGCGCGGTCGCGGCGGCAGGGACGTCCTTGGTCAGGAGCTGCTCCTGGAGCGCCTTCGTCGCCGTGGCGACCACGACGCGCTTCCCGGAGGAGAGCGCCGGGATCAGGTAGGCCAGGCTCTTGCCGATGCCCGTTCCCGCCTCGGCGAGGAGGTGCTCGCCGCGCTCGAGGGCGTCCGCGACCTCCTGTGCGAGCGCAGCCTGCTCGGCCCGGGGCTCGAAGCCGGGAAGCGTGGCGGCGAGCCGCCCGCCGCTACCGAAGAACGCGCGCATGAGGGGACGTTGAGGGTAGAACGCCCGCCGGTCAGCATAGAACATCTGTTCGTGTTAGGCTACGCGCGCGATGGAGCAGCGACTCAGCCTCGTCACGCTCGGCGTCGCCGACCTCGGCCGTGCCAAGGCTTTCTACGAGGCGCTCGGCTGGCGCGGGGAGCAGCCCGCCGACGACGTCGTCTTCTTCCAGGCGGGCGGCATGGTCGTCGCGCTCTGGGGCCGGGACAAGCTGGCGGAGGACTCCGGCGTCGAGGACGCGGGCGGCTGGGGCGGGATCACGCTGGCGCACAACGTCCGCTCGCCGGACGAGGTGGACGCGGTGCTGGCCGAAGCCGGCCGCGCGGGGGCGACGGTCGTGCGGGAGGGAGCCCCGACGTTCTGGGGCGGCTACTCGGGCGCCTTCGTCGATCCCGACGGCCACCCGTGGGAGGTCGCCCACAACCCCTTCTGGACGCTGCGCAAGGACGGCTCGATCAGCCTCTCGGGCAGCTAGGCCCTGCGGTAGATTCCGGCGCGTGTCGATGTTCCTCGTCGTGCGGCTCCGCTCCGGCCCCGAGTGGGACGCGTCGCGGCCGTTGGAGGAGCAGTCCGGCTGGCCGGCGCACGCGTCCTTCATGGACGAGCTCGTGGAGGCTGGCTTCGTCGTCCTGGGCGGGCCGCTCGCCGACGAGCACCGCGTGGTGCTGGCCGTCGAGGCCGACTCGGAGGACGCCGTCCGCGCCACGTTCGAGCGCGATCCGTGGAGCCGGACGCATCTCGAGGTCGACACGATCGAGCCGTGGACGATCCGGCTCGACGGGCGCCGCCCCTAGGCGCCGCGGAACTCCGGCGGTCGCTTCTCCAGGAACGCCGCCAGCCCCTCGCGCGCGTCGGCGGTCTCGAAGAGCTGCTCGCAGAGCGCCGCCTCGCGGTCGAGCGCGCGCTCGAGCAGCTCGCGGTCGGCGACGTCGAGCAGGCGCTTCGAACCGGCGACGGCGAGCGGCCCGAGACCGGCGATGCGCTCGACGAGCCGTCGCGCCTCGGCCTCCACGTCCTCGACGACGACGTCGACGAGCCCGAGCAGCTGAGCTTCCTCGGCGTCGACCAGCTCGCCGGTGAGGACGAGTCGCCGCGCCGCACGCGGCGCCAGCACGCTGAAGCCGTTCGAGATCGAGAGCCCGATCGCCACCTCGGGGCAGCCGAAGCGCGAGCGCGGGCTCGCCACGCGGATGTCGCAGGCCGCAGCCAGCTCGCAGGCGCCGCCGACGCACACGCCGTTCACCGCCGCGATCACCGGCTGGGGCGCGGCCACGACCTCCCGGGTCAACCGGTTGAAGCCCGACAGCACCGCGGCCCACTTCTCGGGCGTGAGCGTCGCCGTCTCCCGCAGGTCGTCACCCGAGGAGAAGGCACCGTCCCGGCCGTGGAGGACGATCGCCCGCGCGTCGCTCTTCGCAGCCTCGGCGAGCGCGCCGCCGAGCGCGGCCAGCGTCTCGCGATCCCAGGCGTTCCGCCGCTCGGGCCGCGACCAGCTGATCCAGACGGCGGGCCCCTCGCGATCCACTCGGAGGGTCACGCGGGGCGCTCCTCCCCCTCGTACACCCTGTACAGGCGCTTGGTCTTCGCCTCGGAACGCGGCAGCGTCACGGCCCGCACGACACACGTGAACCCGAGCTGGGCCTTGACCGCCTCCGCCAGCTCCTCCTCCTTGCCGTCGACGCCCTCGACGAGCAGCTCGACCGGCGGCTCGACCGGGAAACGGTCGAGGACGATCGCAAAGCGGTCGAGCCCCCGCTCGCGCAGGATGCCCTCCAGCGAGCCGGGAAAGACGTTGACGCCGCGCACGCGGAACATGTCGTCGCTCCTCCCCGCGACCCGGAAGCGGAAGCCGGTGCGCCCGCAGGGGCACTCGACGCCGAGGATCTCCGCGAGGTCGCGCGAGCGGAAGCGCAGCACCGGCGTCGCCTCGCGCGCGAGATGGGTGAAGACGAGCTCGCCGGCCGCGCCCGGCTCGATCGCCACGACGTCCTCCGACTCCGGGTCGATCAGCTCGACCAGGACACCGTCCTGGCCCGAGAAGTGGAGACCGTCGTGCTCCTCGCACTCGGCGGCGAACGTCCCCCAGACGTCCGAGAGCCCGTACGTGTCGCGCATGGTCGCTCCCCACAGCTCCTCGAGGCGCCTCCGAGTACCCTCGAGCTGGCCGCCCGGCTCCCCGGCCACGATCAGCTTGCGCAGGCCGAGCGCGCGCGGGTCGACCCCGCCTTCCTGCGCGGTCTCGGCGAGGTAGAGCGGGTAGGTCAGCGTCGAGAAGAGCGCGGTCGGGCGGAGCTCGTCCCACAGCTCGAGCAGCCGCCTGCTCTGGCCGAGCCCGACCGGCACCATCGTCGCGCCCGTCTCCTCGAGCCCGTCGTGGTCGGCGAGCCCGCCCGTGTAGAAGCTGTAGTTCAGGCAGTGGAGGAGGACGTCGTCAGGGCGCGCGCCCGCCGCCCAGAAGGCCCGCGCGCCGATGCGAGCGGACGTCTCCAGGTCCTCGGCCGTGTAGCCGAGCACGAGGGGCTTCCCGGTCGTCCCCGAGGTGAGGTGGACGCGGACGACGTCGACGAGGTCGGCGCAGGCGAAGTCGCCGAGCGGTGGATCGGCCTCCTGCGAGGCTCTCAGCTCCTCCTTGGTCGTGAAGGGGATGCGGTGCAGGTCCTCGGCGCTCAGCACGTGCTCCGGGCGAACGCCGCCCTCGGCCAGCTTGCGACGGTAGAACGGCGAGCGCTCGTAGCAGCGCGTCACCTGGTCGGCGAGGAGCTCCTCCTCGAGCCGGCGCGTCCAGGCGGGGGGCATGGTCTCCGTCCGCTCGTCGAAGTAGGCCGCCCACTCCACGCGCGTAGCGTATGACTAGAGCTCGGGAGGGACAACGCGCCGCGCGCCCAGGCTCGCGCCGGCCGACGCCGCGATGACGAGGACGATGGCCGCCGCCTCGACCGCGCTGGGAACCTGCCCGAGCGCAACTGCGCCGGCGAAGGCAGCGACGGCGGGCTCGAGGCTGAGCAGGATCCCGAACGCCGCGGCCGAGAGCTGGCGCAGGGCTGCGAGCTCGAGCGTGAACGGAACGACTGAGCCGAGGACGGCGACCGCCAGGCCGACCGCGAGCACTTTCACCTCGAGCAGGTCGCTCCCGCCGGCCGCGATTCCGAGCGGCGCCAGGAGGACGGCGGCGACGAGGAGGGTCAGCGAGAGGCCCGTCCCCACCGACCAGTCCCGGAGCATCCGCTTGGCGACGAGGATGTACGCCGCCCAGCCCGCCGCCGACCCGAACGCGAACGCGAGGCCGACGGGATCCAGCTCGACGCTCGGGCTCCCGAGCAGCGCGACGCCCGCCCCGGCGAGCGCGATCCAGAGGAAGTCGAGCGCGCGGCGCGAGCCGAGCACGGCCACCGCGAGCGGGCCCAGGAACTCGACCGTGGTCGCCAGCCCGAGCGGAATGCGATCGATCGCCTGGTAGAAGCACGCGTTCATGAACGCGACGGTGGCTCCGGCGACGATCACCCAGCGCAGCGGACGCGGGCCGGCCAGCTGCAGGGAACGGGCGTTGAGCGCGAGCAGCAGGAGCGCTGCGAGCCCGACACGGATCCACACGAAGCCGAGCGGGCCGACGGTGTCGAACGCGGTCGTGGCCAGCGCGGCGCCGAACTGCACCGAGAAGGCGGCGCCCACGACGAGGAGCGGCGCGGGGGCCTCGCCCAGCCGGCGCAACGGCTTCAAGGTCAGGTCTCGAGCGGGCGCCCGACCCCGCGGGCGGCGGCTTCGGCGACGACGAGAGCCGCGACCGCAGCATCCTGCACGCCGACGCCGGTGAGGTCGGCGAGCTCGCGGATCTCGGGCTCGAGGAGGACGCGCGCGCCGAGGCTCACAGGATCTCTGCGAGAGCGGCGACAGCCCGCTCGACGTCCGAGGAGTCGTTGAAGTGGTGCAGCGAGAAGCGCACGGAGCCGAGCCGCGGCGAGACGATGACGCCGGCACCGGCGAGCGCGGCCGCGACTTCTGAGCCCTCGCGGCCGGGGAAGCGGGCAATGACGATGCCGGCCCGGCGGTCGTCCTCGGCCGGCGTCAGCACGTCGCCGCCGAGCCGCTCGAGCCCGTCGCGCAGCTCGGCGGCGAGCGCGAGATCGTGCTCGAGGACGTTCTCGACCCCGAGGTCGAGGAGGTACTCCACGGCGGCGGTCAGGGCGGCCCCGGCCCCGTAGGCCGGCGTCGAGTACTCGAGCCGGCGGGCCGCGTTCGCGAGCGGGATCGTCGTTGCGTCGAAGGCGATCGCGTCCTCGGTCGACTTCCAGCCGACGAAGAGCGGGTCGAGCTGCTCCCACAGCTCGCGGCGGAGGTAGCAGACGCCCGCGCCGGGGGCCGAGCAGAGCCATTTGTAGCCGGAGGTGACGAGGACGTCGACGCCGAGGGCGGGAGCGTCGAGCGGCACGACTCCGGCCGACTGTGTTGCGTCCAGGATCAGCGTTGCTCCGACCGAGCGGGCGAGCTCAACGAGCCCGGCGGGGTCGAGCCGGTGGCCGGTCGCGTACTGGACGTGGCTGACGCAGATGACCGACGTGCGCTCGTCCACGGCTTCCGCGATCGTGTCGAGCGAGAACGAGGCCGGGTCGGCGAGCGCGGGCGCGAGGCGGACCTCGACGCCCGTGTCGCGCGCGATGCGCAGCCACGGATAGGTGACGCTGGGGAACTCGAGATCGGCCGAGACGACGTTCTCCCCCGCGCCCGGCCTGAGCCACCACGCGACCTGGCAGAGGGCCTCGGTCGCGTGCGTGACCACGGCCACGTCGCCGGGATCGGCGCCGAGCAGCCGGGCGGCCGCCGCCCGCGGGATGTCACCCACCCGCTTCTCGACCTCGTCGTCGAAGCCGAACGTGCCCCGGCCCGCGATCTGGCCCGCGAGCGCCTCGCCGGCGCGCTGCACCGGCAGCGGCTCGAGGCCGATCGAGCCCGTGTTCAGGTAGACGACCTCCTCGAGCACCGGAAAGTCGCTGCGTGCGGACAGGGCGGGGCGTGTGGCCGTCACGCGTCGGGCGGGGCGTTGACCTCGAGCTTGAGGACGTCGGGTCGGTGGTAGTGGCCGGCCGGGTCGAAGCGCTGCCGCTCCTCGTGCAGGCGCGCGGGGTCGAGCTCCGCGTAGAGGATCCCTTCCTCGTCGTAGAGAGGCCCGGCGAGGTACGCCCCGTCGGGGCCGAGGATCGCGCTCCCGCCCCGACCGACGACCTCGACGCCGTCGAGCGCCTCGCGCAACGGGAAGTCCTCCGGGTAGGCCGCCGCCCGCTGGAAGTGGCACGGCGCCACCACGAAGGCTCGCGACTCGCGCGCGAGGTGCACCAACGTCGCCTGCCACTCGTCCGAGTCGTCCGCGGTCGAGGCGATGTAGATCTCGAGGCCGGACTCGTAGAGCGAGAAGCGCGCGAGCGGCATGTAGTTCTCCCAGCAGATCAGCCCGCCGATCCGGCCGAAGGGCGTCTCGATCGCGCGCAGGCCGCGCCCGTCGCCCTGACCCCAGATCAGCCGCTCGTGGTTGGTCGGGACCAGCTTGCGGTGGTGGAGCGCTAGGCGCCCCTCCGGGTCGTGGTAGAGGAGCGTGTTGTAGAGCGTGCCCGGTCGGGCCGGGTCGATCTCCGTGACGCCTGTGACGAGCCAGACGCCGTTCTCGCGCGCGACCTCTCCCAGCCGGTCGGCCGCGGGGCCGGGAACCTCGACGGACTGCTCGGCCAGCAGGGCGAAAGCGGCCTTGGCGCGCGAGTCCCCCCACGCGGCCAGGTGTCGCGCCCAGACCGAGGACGGGTAGGCGGGCAGGTAGGCCTCGGGGAAGACGACGAGCTCGGCGCCGCTCGCGGCGGCCTCGGCCGTGCGCTCGGCGAGGCGGTCGAGCGACGCCTCCCGGTCGAGCACGACGGGCTCGACCTGGGCGCAGGCGACGGTGACGGGACGGCGCACGGAAGGGTTCTACCGGAAAAAGATGCTCTTTGCGGAGACTTGCAGCACGAACGGCTTGACGCGCCTTCGGGCGCGCCCTAGGCTCGCGCATGCCAGATCCGGTAAGCCCTCGGGCTCGCCGGATTTGGCGCTTAACGAACCCCTTTCGAAATGACGCCTCGCCGACGGTGGCGGCTCAGGGCTTCGTTTCGAAAGGCGTTCTTCAAGGGGACGGGTTTGGGGGGCGCCGTCCGACGCCCGTTCTAACGTTCGTCGGCCCATGATCGGGACCGTCGTTCTGTTCGTGCTTCTCGCCGCGGCGCTCGCCGCCGCCGCCCTCTGGCTCGTCCGCGTGCTGCGCACCGAGCTCGACGGCCTGCGCGCTGAGAACGCCGAGCAGCTCGCGGGCCGCAACGCGGACATCGACCGGCGGCTCGCCGGAATGACCGAGACGATGGACCGGCGCTTCGGCGAGCTCGACACGAAGGTCGACCGCCGCCTCGGCGAGCTCGACGTCAAGGTCGACCGGCGCCTGGCCGGGATGACCGAGACCTCGGCGAAGATCCACGAGCGCCTCGGCAAGGTCGACGAGGCGACAGCGCAGATGAGCGAGCGCACGAAGGATTTCCAGCGCTTCGAGCAGCTGCTGCGCCCTCCGAAGGCGCGCGGCGGCGTCGGCGAGATCCTGCTCGCGAACCTCCTCGCGGACATCCTTCCCGCGGGCAGGTTCGATCTCCAGCACGGCTTCCGCAGCGGCGAGCGCGTCGATGCCGTCATCCGGCTGAACGACGCGCTCATCCCCGTGGACGCGAAGTTTCCGCTGGACAACTTCCAGCGGTTCGTCGAGGCCGACGACGACGCAGCTCGCGACCTCCACGCCAGGGCTCTCGCCCGGGACGTGAAGGGCCACGTGGACGCGATCGCCCAGAAGTACATCCGCCCGGACGAGGGCACCTACGAGTTCGCGCTCATGTACCTGCCCGCCGAGGCCGTGTACTACGAGCTCGTCTGCAACCGGATCGGCGGCGACGCGAACCCGCTCACCTACGCGCAGGAGCGAAAGGTCATCCCGGTTTCGCCGTCGACGTTCCACGCGTACCTGCTCGTCCTCGTCCAGGGCCTCAAGGGGCTCCGGATCGAGGAGCACGCGGGCGAGGTGATGGCGTACGTCGCCGACCTGAACCGGGACTTCGCCCGCTTCAAGACGGATTTCGACCTCGTCGGCAGGCACCTCGGCAACGCCCAGACGAAGTACGCCGAGTCGGAGCGGCGCCTCTCGCGCTTCGACGCGAAGCTCGAGCGCGCTGCGGAGTCCGAGCTGCCCGAGAGCGAGGCAGTCGAGCTCGCCGAACTCCCCCGCGCGGTCGACGCCGCGTAGCTCTCCAGGCCCGCGCGCTCCTATACTCGCACCGGGAACGCGTCGTGGAATTCGGTTGGTTCTTCCTGTGGCTCGGGGTCGCGCTGCTCGGCCTCGGCCTGCTCCTCCTCCGGACGTGGTGGCGGGAGCGCCGCTTCGCCGGCGCCGCGCTGACCCTCTCGGCCGGACTGCTCCTGGTGGCTGCCTCGTTGCAGCAGCTGTTCATCTTCGCGATGGCGGTGACGAACCGCTGGGAGGTGGACTCGACGCCGTTCGTCATCCTTTCGACCATCGCGGCCGCGCTGGCCACGGCGGTGTGGATCGCGCTGGCCACGCGCCGCGGCCGAGAGAGCCTGCGACGAGGCGCCTCACGCCCGCAGCGGATCCAGGAGCTCGAGGTGCTCGGCGCAATCGCGCGCCTGAGCTCGGCGCCCGGCACCGTCGAGCAGGTCGGCGGCAACATCCTCAACGCGGCCGCCCCCACGGTCGGCGCCGACGCGGCCGTCCTCCTCCTCTACGACTCCGATCACCACGTGCTCACTGCGAAGGCGGCCAGCGGGATCCCGGAGGAGCTCTGGCGCACCTTCGAGATCGAGGTCAACGACGACTTCAACCAGGGCCTGCTCGCGCAGGGCAAGCCGCTGGTGGTGAACGACGTCGCGAACGAAGCGCGCCTGAAGATGCAGCTGGCGCGGGCTCTCGGGGCCCGCAGCGCGCTGGTGGTCCCCATTCGACACGAGGGCCGCCCCGTGGGGACGCTGACGTTCTACGCGCTCGCCGCCCCACGGAGGTTCGACGGCGTCGCGGTCGCCGTCGCCGAGCTGATCGCCAACGAGGCCGGCGACGTCCTCGAGCGGACGCGGCTCCAGGAGGAGGTGCGGGAGGAGCGGGAGCGCGCCACGCGGGTTCTCGCCCACATCGGCGACGGCGTTTTCTTCGTCGACGGCTCGGGCGTCGTCCGCCTCTGGAACCCCGCCGTCGCCGCCGTCACCGGGCTGTCGGCTCCCGACGTCCTCGGGCGGCGCCCGCAGGACGTGCTCCCCGGCTGGGCGGCGATCGAGCCGCTCGTCCCCGTCGCGAGCGCTCCGGCCTACGCGGCGAAGCACGCCGAGACGCTCCCCCTCGACCTCGGGGACCGGGAGCTCTGGATCTCCATCTCCGCGGTCCAGTTCCCGGACGGCACGGTCTACGCCCTGCGCGACCTGACCGAGGAGCGCGGCATCGAGAAGCTCAAGAGCGAGTTCGTGGCCACCGTCTCGCACGAGCTGCGAACGCCGCTCGCCGCGGTGTACGGAGCGGCCATGACCCTGCGCCGGCAGGACGTCGAGCTCGACGACGACCACCGCCGGCGCCTCCTGGCCGTGATCGCAGGCGAGTCGGACCGTCTGGCCCGCATCGTCGACCAGGTCCTCGCGGCCAGCCGCCTCGACTCGGGCAGCTTGACGATCACCGTGGAACGCTGCGAGCCCGAGCCCCTGGCGCTCGAGGTCGTCGAGGCCGCGAGGGCTCACGTCCCCGGCGAGGTGGTCATCGACCTCGCTCCGGACGACGACCTTCCCGCCGTGGCGGCCGACTCGGACATGCTCCGCCAGGTGCTCGCGAACCTCGTCGAGAACGCCGTCAAGTACTCGCCTGCAGGCGGTCGAGTCCACGTCTCGCTCGGACGCCACGAAGGCCGGGTCCTGTTCGCCGTGCGCGACGAGGGCCTGGGCATCCCGCTGCGGGAGCAGGACCGGATCTTCGAGAAGTTCTTCCGGCTCGACCCCAACCTCACCCGCGGGGTAGGCGGGACCGGGCTGGGGCTCTACATCAGCCGCGAGCTCGTGCGCCGGATGGGCGGGCGCATCTGGGTCGCGTCGCGGGAGGGTGAGGGCTCGACGTTCTTCTTCGAGCTTCCGGCCGCCGAGCCGGAGCAGTCCGAGACGAGCGCCGCCACCGAGGCCCTTTCCGCCCCGGTCGCCTAGCTAGAAGCGCAGAAGTGCCCCTATGCCGCCGACGGCGTCGAGATCGTCGCGGTGCCGCACGGCCCAGACGGTGCCCCCGTGCGCGAGCGTCTGGTGGACGGCGAGGTCGAGGCCGTCCGTGGACTCCTCGAGCTGCGTCCCGTCGAGCGGGCACTTGGCGCCGTCTACCGAAAGGCGACCGCACGCGGGGCAGCGCTTGGCCTCGTGGTTGGCCCCCTCTCGGAAGAGCAGCAGCTCGACCCGGGCGTCAGAGGCCGCTTCGAGTGTCGCGTCCCACCCGGAAGAGGCTCGTCCGTTACGGCCCAGCTCCTCCGTCCAGCGACCGACGACCTCGGTCTCCCGCTCGGCCCGCCAGCGCTCGAGCACCGGAGTAGCGACCGTTAGGAGCTCGGAGGGCTGCGCGTGCGCGTCGGCGTGCGCCACACCGGCCAGAACCGCCCGGACATCCTGCGAGAGCAAGTCGTCGAACTCGGCCCAGGTCTCTTCGTTGGCGATGACGACCACCTGCGGCTTGCGCAGCCGCCGCACGAAGCGGTCGAGCTCGTCGGCGACGCGCTTCAAGTGCTCGTGGACGTGCTCGTCCGCGTGCCGCTGCAGCCGTGCCTGGGCCAGACCGCCCTGGTCATGCCGTCTCGGCTGCTCCTCGAAGTAGTCGGCCAGGTCTTCGAGCCGGCCCGCTCGGAGGCGAAAGAAGTGCCCCTGCTCCCGGCTGACGACCAGGACCAGCGCTCCCTCACCGCGCCCGACGAGCGGGACGAGGGGCGCCAGGTAGAGGAGCTGGTCGACCTTGATTCCGTCCGGGACGACCTCGGTGAGGGGGAGCGGGCGCCACACGTTGTCGAGGCTCGCGCAGAAGATGGCGAGGCCGTGCGCCCCGTCCCGCTCGAACTCGGCGTCGAAGTAGCGGCGGATCCGCTCGAAATCCTCTCGCAGGGCGACCTTCTGCCGGTGCGTCAGCTCGCGCGACTTGCCGCCGTTCTCCTTCGCCGCGCCGTCGAGGAGCGAGTTCAGCCGGGTGTGCGCGTCGCCGGCGGTGGGCACCATGCTCGGATCCAGGTCGAGGTAGACGCTGATCGCGAATCCGTTCTCCGCTTCGAACCCGGCCAGATCGCGAAGCTCGTCCCACGTGACGGTGCGTGCCATCCGGTCACCCCTTGTAGGTTTCCTCTGCGGGCCTAGAAGCTACACCCTGGAACACGATCCCGACGGTGATCGTTAAGAAATGCAGACAGACAATTCGGCTGAGGTGAAGGCATTGAACTCGAACGACGTGCGCGAAGTCATCGTGATCGGCGGAGCTGCGGCGGGCTACACCGCCGCGCTGTACGCTGCGCGCGCGAACATGGAGCCCCTGGTCTTCGAGGGGGTCAACTGGGGCGGGCAGCTCATGATCACGAGCGACGTCGAGAACTACCCCGGCTATCCGGGCGGCGTGCTCGGGCCGGAGATGATGCAGGACTTCCGCAAGCAGGCCGAGCGCTTCGGCGCCGAGTTCGTCACCGACGACGTGACGAAGGTCGACTTCTCCGAGCGGCCCTTCCGGGTCTGGGTAGGCGACGACGAGTACCGGGCCGAGACGGTGATCGTCGCCACGGGCGCGAACGCCCGGCAGCTCGGGCTCGAGTCCGAGCGCTCGCTCCAGGGACGCGGGGTCTCGTACTGCGCCGTCTGCGACGCGGCCTTCTTCCGCGACAAGACGGTCGTCGTCGTCGGCGGCGGCGACTCGGCGATGGAGGAGGCGACGTTCCTGGCGAAGTTCGCCACCAAGGTAATCGTCGTCCACCGGCGCGACGTGTTCCGTGCCTCGCCGATCATGGTCGACCGTGCACAGGCGACCGAGAGGATCGAGTTCGTCCTCGACTCCGTCGTCGACGAGGTGGTCGGCGACGGCGTCGTCACCGCAGTCATCGTGCGCAACGTCAAGACCGGCGAGCTGACGGAGATCCCGGCGGACGGCCTCTTCGTCGCCATCGGGCACGACCCCAACACCGAGCTCTTCAAGGGCCAGCTCGACCTGGACCCGGAGACCGGCTACCTGATCACGAAGGGCAAGACCACGGAGACCAACGTCCCGGGCGTCTTCGCAGCGGGCGACGTGCAGGACGACGTCTATCGCCAGGCCGTGACCGCGGCCGGGTCGGGCTGCATGGCGGCGCTCGACTCGGAGCGCTGGCTGGCGGGCGAGCGCGGCCGCCTGCTCGACGCGCTCGCTGCGCCCCGCACGTAGCGCCCGCAGCTAGCTTTTCTACGTGCCGTACTTCATCTGCCCCAACTGCCGGCGGCGGTCCGTGGACGACGACGGCTTCGAGGGCCTCACGGGTCGCCCGGTCGCGTGCGTGAGCTGCGGGTTCGGCTTCCTCTTCGAGATCCTGGACGACTACTACCCGGCTCCCGGAACCGGGTTCGTCGTCTGCAACAACGAGGGTCGCGTCATCGCCACCGGCCAGGGCGTCTTCGAGCTGACCGGCTACCGGGAGGGAGACCTCCTCGGCCACGCGGTGATGGAGACCCTCTTCGAGCCTGAGGGCGACGGCCCCACCCCGGCGGCGCTCGCCCTCGAGTACGGCGTCCGCCGCTTCGACCAGAAGCTGACGCTCCGCACCCGCGCGGGCGTCAAGAAGGTCGTGCGCGCCGACTTCTTTCCCGCCTACGACGAGGACGGCGGCCTCCTCGTCGCAGTCGCGCCCCGCTGAGGCCCGTGCGTCCGGCGGAGCCGTCGGATCTGGCGCTGTTCCGGGCCATGCTCTACGAGGCGGCGTTCTGGCGCCCGGATGGGCCGAGACCGCCGCTCGATGAGTCGCTCGCCAATCCAGCGACTCGCGCCGCTACATCGACGGATGGGGCCGGGCCGGCGATGCAGGCGTCGTCGCGTTGGACGAGCAGGGCGAGCCCGATTGGAGTGGCTTGGTACCGGCTCTTCAAGCCGAGCGAGCGCTGGCTATCGGCTTCGTCGATGAGCGGACGCCGGAGCTCTCGATCGCCGTCGTTTCGGAGGCACGCGCCCGAGGCGTCGGTACGCGGCTCCTGACGCGCTCATCGAGCACGCCCGAGCCGAGGGCTTCGAGGCGCTCAGCCTCAGCGTCGAGTCGGACAACCCGGCGCGACGCTCTACGAGCGCCTCGGGTTTGTCCGCGTCGGGGGAGACGCAGCCTGGACGATGCGAGTCGAAGTCAGATCCGGCCCCACGACCAGGCGCCGGTGAAGACACTGCCTCCGCCGTCTGGGGTGGACTACACCCGGCTCGACGGACAGAGATCCGTCAGCACGCACTCCTCGCAGCGCGGGCGCCTCGCGACGCACACCCGCCGGCCGTGCCAGATGAGGAGGTGCGGGAAGCGGGCCCACTCCTCGCGCGGGACGATGCGCATCAGGTCGCGCTCGATCTTCACCGGGTCGTCGTGCTTCGTCAGGCCGAGCCGCTGGGACAGCCGCCGGACGTGCGTGTCCACGACGACCCCCTGCGCGGCCCCCCGCTCGGCGGCGACGACGTTCGCGGTCTTGCGGCCGACTCCGGGGAGCCTGACGAGATCCTCCAGCCGCTCCGGCACCCGACCGTCGTACTCCTCGACGAGCATCTTCATGGCGCCGCGCAGGTTCCTCGCCTTCTGCCGGTACGTCCCGGTCGGGCGAATGTCGGCCTCCAGCTCCTCCGGCGGGACGGCGAGGTAGTCCTCCGGCGTGCGGTACTTCGCAAAGAGCGTCTCCGTGACGCGGTTCACGGTCACGTCCGTCGTCTGGGCCGAGAGCATCACCGAGACCAAGAGCTCGACCGGATCACGGAAGCGGAGCGCGATGGTCGCGTCAGGGTGCGCCGCTGCCAGGCGGTCGATGATCTCCCGGATCCGCTCGCGCTTCGGAGGGACGCGCTTCCGCGCCTCGCGGACGTAGCTACGCGGGCCCGCGCTCGCCATCCGGAGCGGGTTGTAGGTTGACCGCGTGGCTCAGGACAAGCCTCGGAGGGATCCGCTGGAGCGCCGCACGATCTGGGTATTCGTGGTGGCGATCGTCGCGTTCGTGCTGCCGTCGATCAGCTTCGCCTTCCTGGGCGGCCCCGAGTGGTGGAACGTCGCCCTCTGGATCGCGGGCGAGACGGCCATCCTCCTGGCGATCGGCGCAGCCGGAGTCGCGCTGATGCCCCTCCGCACCTTCTTGCCCGCCGTCGCGCAGCGGGACGCCGAGATCCTGTCGCTCGCGATCCTGCTGCTCTGGGTCGGATTCGCATTCATGCTGATCAACCTCTCGATCGTCTCGATCGACGCGCTCGGCGAGTCCGACTTCTACTAGACCTCGGCGTACTCGGCCGGAATCTGCACGGACAGCAGCCTGGGCCCTGCGCACACGCGGTCGAGGGCAGGGCAGCCCGCACAGTTGAACTCGCTGGGCGTCGGCCGGAAGTCGCCTTCGTTGATGCGCGCGATGGCCGCCGAGAGCTCCGCTTCGAGCCCGGCCAGGTCGTCGCGGCGGAACGCGGTCGAGACCACTGCGTCCGGCCGCTCGAGGAAGTGGTAGACGACCTCGACCTCGTCCGCTCCCGCGCGGAAGCTGGCAAGAGCGTAGACGAGCTGCTGCAACCGGTAGTCGGCCTGGACGATCTCCTCGGGCGTACCCTCGGCGAGCGAGTTGGTCTTGTAGTCGAGGACGAGCGTCTGCGCGCCGTCGCTCCAGCACACGTCGAGGCGCCCGTGGAGAAGGACGCCGTCGTGCTCGAACGCGAAGGGCCGCTCGGGAACTGCCCCCGCGAGGCCCGCGATCCGGCCGGCCAGCTCGGAGCCGCAGTAGGACTCGACGAACCCGCGGATCCGGCCGAGCTCCTCGTCGGTAGCCCCCGGGTACCAGGCGCGCACGGCCTCCACCTCGGGGACCTCCGGGGCGGAGAGGTCGACGGCCTCGAGCAGCCGGTGGACAGCGTCGCCGAGCTCCGTCGCGGCCAGCCCCCGCCCGCCGGGGACGGTGCCGTGGGCATCCTCGGGCCGCATCCCGGCAACACGCTCGGCGTAGTAGCGGTACGAGCAGCGATCGAAGAGCGCCAGTGCGCTGTACGAGAGGCGACGGACCCGGTGGAGCGGAGGCGTGGGGACCGGCACCAGCTCCGGCAGACGAGGCGCGGGCGGCAGAAGCGGAGCGAGCTCCTCGCCGACGAAGAGCTCGAGCTGGCCCTCCTCCGGAGCCGCGACCTCGGGCACCGCCGCAGGCACCTCGTCCTCGGGCCGGTGCCGGTCGACCCGCACCAGCAGCCGCGCCCCGTCACGCACGATCTCCACCGGGCCGTCGCCGGCTGCGTCGAGCTCCTGCGCCTCGAGCCGGGCGAGCACCCAGCCGATCGGGGTCGCCTGGTCGGCGGCCCGGTCCGGGTCGATGGCGCCCGAGACGATCAGGCGGTCGACCGCCCGCGTCATCGCAACGTAGTAGAGGCGAAGGCGCTCGGCGCGCTCGGCCTCGCGCTCGGCCTCGCGCACGCGCTCGTACTCGAAGGCGGGCCTGCGGGAGCCTGTGGCCGGGTCGGCGACCCGGAAGCCGAAGCGCCCGTCGGGCAGGCAGAGGATCTCGTCGGGCGACGGCGCGTTCCGGTCGCGCCCCGCGTCGGCAACGATCACGACCTTGAACTCGAGCCCCTTGGCCGAGTGGATGGTGAGGAGCCGGACGGCGTCGGCGTCCTCCTCCTCGGCGACGGCCTCGAGCTCTCGGGCGCCAACGGCCTCCTGCTCCCGGACGAAGCGCACGAAGCCTTCGACGTCACGGCCGCGCAGCTCCTCGTACGAGCGGGCGAGCCGGGCGAGCTTGCGCATGTTGGCGTAGCGCCGCCGCCCGTCCCACTGGACGAGGACCGCCAAGTCGTAGTCGTGGTCGGCGACGATACGCTCGCAGAGCTGCTCCAGGGAGAGGCCGTTCGCGGCGCCGGCGAGCCGCTCGAAGCGCTGGAGAAACGCGCGGCACAGGCGCCGGTCCTCGTCCGAGAGGTCGGCGGGAAGGCCACGCTCGAAGGGAAGGAAGAGCGGGCGCTTGGGCGCCGCACGGCGGATCAGCACGAGCGCGTCGTTCGAGAGGCCGACGAACGGCGATGCAAGCACGGTCACGAGCGCCTCGTCGTCGTAGCGGTTGTGGAGCAGGCGCAGGTACGCGAGGAGGTCGACGACCTGCTGCTGGCCGAAGTAGCCGCGCCCGGTCGCGCGGTAGGTCTGCAGGCCGGCTCTCCGCAGCTCCTCCTCGTAGTGCTCGGCATCCGTGCCGGCGGCGAAGAGGAGGACGATCTCGCCCGCGCTCGCCTCGCCGGAGTCGACCAGCTGCCGTACGCGCGCGGCGATGTGCTGCGCCTCGGCCCGGCGCCAGTGCGTCGGCGTCCCTGCGTAGCTCGACTTGTCCGTGACGAGGAGCTCGACCGGCGTGCCGAAGACCGGGTCGGGGAAGCGCCCGGCTGCCTCGAGCGGCTGGAAGTCGTCGCCGAACTCGCTCGAGAAGAGGTGGTTCACGGCGGCGAGCACCTCGGGCCGGGAGCGGTAGTTCTGCGTGAGCGCGAGCACTCCGCCCGACTGCTCGCGGCGCTCGCGGAAGACCTCCACGTCCGCGTGGCGGAAGCGGTAGATGGACTGGAACTCGTCCCCGACGAAGAAGAGCTCCTTCCCCTCCGGGCCCTCGGCGAGCAGGTCGACGATCTCGCACTGGAGCCGGTTCGTGTCCTGGAACTCGTCCACCATGATCGAGCGGAAGCGCCAGCTCTCGCTCTCGCGCACGCCGGAGTCGTCCCGGAGAAGGTCGCGCGCGGCGAGCTGGAGATCCTCGAAGTCGAGCGCGGACTCACGATCCTTGGCCGCGCGGTAGGCGGTGCCGAAGCGCTCCAGCAGCTCCTGCAGGAGGTCACGGTCGCGCGCGGCGAGCTCGTCCAGCGCCGCCTGCTCGACCCCGCGGCGCGCCTCCTCGTAGCTGGCGGCGCGCTCGCCCTTCGCCTTCAGCTCGCCGAGGTCGAGCAGGCGCTCCGGCAGCGTGCGCTCGGCGAGGACCTCGAGCGCCCGTGCTGCGGTGGCGCGTGCCGTCTCCCCTGCCTCCTCGTCGGCGGCGAGCGCCGCGCGCGGCCGCGCTCAGCTCCGCGGTCCGGGCGGCGAGGCCGAGCCGCTCGCCGAGCTCGAGCTCCAGCGGGCGCCCGGCAGCGCGCAGCGTCTCGTGCACGCCGGTGAGCATGCGCCGGAGCCCGCGGACTCCGTACGTGGCCAGCAGGCCGAGTCGCTGCTCGTCGCCGTCGGCGCAGAACTCGGTCAGCGCCAGCTCGAACGCCTCGCGCTGCAGGACCCGAGCCTGTGCGTCGTCGAGAACGCGGAAGCGGGGGTCGATCCCGGCGGCGAACGGATGGGCTCGCAGGAGCCTGTGGCAGAAGCCGTGGATCGTCGAGATCCAGGCGGCGTCGAGCTCGCGCGCGAGCTCGGGCCGGCCCGCCTCGCTCAGCCGGGCGCGGATGCGGTCACGTAGCTCGCCGGCCGCTCTCTCCGTGTACGTGATCACGAGCAGCGAGTCGACGTCGAGCCCGCGCTCGCAGACGGCCTTGACGAAGCGCTCGACGAGCACGGTCGTCTTCCCCGTCCCGGCGCCGGCGGACACGAAGACGACGCCCGGGGCCTCGATGGCGGCGGCCTGCTCGGGATTCGGAGCGTTCATTGCCGTTTCACCCGGCACATGGGCGCGAGGTCGCACCAGGACGGGCAGCCGCCGTCGCCGAGCGGATCGTGCCTGACGTCGCCGCCGCGGATCCGCTCCACGAAGCCGCGGGCGTGCTCGGTCGCGCGGTCGATCTGCGCCCAGAAGTCGTCCTCGTCGCGGTAGTCGTTCCTCTGGAAGCCGGGGATCCCGTCGTCGCGCGCCGTCGCCCGAAGAAGGCCGCGCGCCTCCCCCTCGCCGGCGAGCGCCCGGTAGAGGCCCCCGAGCGGCTCGATCCCGACGAGGTCGCGCAGCACGAGCATGTAGAGCGGGATCTGGAGCCGCAGCTCGGAGTCGATCTTCGCCGCCGAGAACGCCGTCTTGCCCGACTTGTAGTCCCAGACGATCCCGCGGGCGCTGAACGGGTCGACGTCGATCCGGTCGATCTTCCCGGAGAGGGCGAATCCGCCCAGCTCGAGCCCGCGCTGCAGCTCGGGGGCCGAGCGCTCCGTGCCGAAGGAAACCTCGAAGCGGCGCGGGACGAGCGGCGCTTCGGTCTCCGCCTCGTCGCGGACGAACCGCTCGAGGTCGCGCCAGAGCTGGCCCTGCAGTTCGCGGCGCTCGAGGTCGGTCAGCTCCTGGCGCACGCCGTCGATCGCCTCGTCGAAGCACCGCCGAAGGAAGCGGACCGCGTCCTCGAGCTGGGCGGCTTCGACCCGCTCGGTCCCCACCTCCTTGGGAAGGCCGGCGTAGAAGCGGTGCAGCGTCGTGTGGGCGATCGAGCCGCGCAGCTTCGCGTCCACCTCGGCGTCGATCGAGCGCGGCGAGATGACGCGCTCGACGAACCAGATCGACGAGCACGAAGCGAAGGTCTCGAGCTCGGTCACGTTGAAGGTCGAGCGCCCGCCGAGCTCCGCGAGGACGGCCGGATTCGTCAGCGTCGTGCTGCGCCGGAAGGCCGAACGTGCCCGCTCGAGGCGCCGTTCCCAGCCGTTGGCGAGCGCCAGGGCTTCTGCCTCGACGGGGTCGCGCGCCGCCAGAGCCGCGAGCGCGCGCAGCCGCTCGCGTTCTGTCGGGGCGTCCTCGAGCGGCCAGGTCAACGCCGAGAGCGGCCTCCTCCGCGTCCACCGCGCCACCTCCGTCGGGTCGAACAGCGCCCGTGTCTCGTCCCAGAAGGGGCTGGCCAGCCGCGGTGCACCGTCGTCGGTGGCCGCCTCGCGCACGAGGTAGAGCCGGCGGGACGGCCGCGTGCAGGCGGCGTAGAAGAGGTACCGCTCGCGCGCGACCGGCTCAGGGCGCACCAGCCGCGAGCGCGTGCGCTCGTCGAGCTCCCGGCGGGCGTCGTCGTCGAGGAACGGCGAGGGCGACGCGCGACGCGGAAGGCTCCCTTCCTCCAAGCCGAGCACGAAGACCGTGTCGAAGCGCCGTGTCCGGGCGCGGAGGAGGTCGAGCACGGCGACCCGGCCGGGCTCGGCGGCGGACGCGGCCGTGACGGACAGGCGCTCGAGGGCCGCGAGCACGTCCTCGCGGGTCAGCTCCCCGGCGAGATCGCGCCAGCCCTCGAGCTCCTGCAGGAGCCTGCTCACCGCCTCGAACGTGCGCAGGTCGAGCCGCGAGGCCTCCCCTACCGGCGGGGACTCGAGCCCGTGCGCGCCGCGCAGCATCACGCGGCCGAGGACGCGGACGGCCTCGGTCGGGGTCTCTGCGGCGCGGACCTCACCGAGAGCCGGAAGCGGCTGGCCGCGCAGAGCGACGACGCGCTCCTCGATGTCCGACCGGATCCCGAGCCCGCGGAGCCGGCCTTCGAGATAGTCCGCCGAGGAGCGCGGCAGCCCGGAATAAGGAGAGCGCAGGAAGCCGAACAGGTCGCGCCGGCTTTCCGTCTGCCAGAGGAAGCGGAGCGCGCAGAGGAGCGCGTGACCGAACGGCGTCTGCCCGAGGCGGATGCGACCCTCCGGCGCGTACGGGATCCCGGCCGCGGAGAGCACAGTCTCGAGCGGGGCGCGCAACCGGTCGAGGGAGGGGCAGACGACTCCGATCTCCTCGGGGGCCGTCCCGTCGCGGAAGAGGGCCAGAATCTCGTCCGCGACCAGCTCGAGCGACCCCCGCGAGCCTGCACCCTCCAAGAACCGAACGGCGCCCTCGAGCGGCGGAGGATCGACCCGCGGGCCGTCCGCAAAGAGGGTTCTCTCGAGGTGCGCGAGGGCGGGGTGCGCGATCTCCGCGTACGCGGGCGGCAGCTCCTCGACGCGACCGTCGGCGAGCCCGGCGAGATCGGCGGCCGCCCGGCCCAGGGACGCGAAGGCCGGTCGGCCCGGTTCGTACGGGAGGGAGACGTGGACGTCGGCCCGGCCGGCCAGCGCCTGCAGGAGCGCCCACTGGGCGCCCGTCAGATCCTCGAACCCATAGGCGAGCACCGGGCGGCCGTCCCACGCGGCCAGCTCTCCCTCGACCCGCTCCACCGCCCGACGGCGCTCGAGGTCGCGGTCGTCGAGCCCCAGCCGGCCCAGCTCCTCGCGATACGCGGCGTACAGGCCGGCCAGGTCGCCGTCGACGTCGGCCGGCTCCACGAGCCCGGACTCGAGCTCGGAGATGGCGCCGAGCAGCGTGTCTCCGAACCCCGAGAAACGCGCCGACGCCCCGAGCCCGTTCAGGCTCGCGCCCGCGAGGACGCGCCGGAGGACGAGCGCGCGCTGGGCCTCGGTCGCAACCTTGCGAGGCTCTCCGGCGGCGCGGGCGATCCACTCGAAGAGGTCGTCGAAGGTGCCGATGTGCCCGCCCAGGAGCGCCGGACGGCGCGCCAAGAGGTCGCGCTCCACGCGATCGACTTCCGCCCGGTTCGGCACGACGAGATACGGCTCGCGGTCGAGGTTCTCCAGGTATCGATCGAGGAGCCGCGAGACTTTCCCGGCGTTCGCCGGGCCAACCAGCAACGCCAGCGGCACCGATGCATTCTAGATGCCCGGCCGGGCGACTCGGGTGCTCGCGGGGGCGGCTGGGACCGAGCCGGGCGCCGCGATCGCCCGCAGTCGCGTACCGGTCGGTACGCGCAAGGGCGAGCGCGACGATCCGGCGCAGCGTCGCAGGCGGCATCCGCGAGTGCCGGAGCCGTACGTCCGGGTATCGAGATGCCCGACCGGCGGCCATCGCGCCCACGGTGGGCACCGGTCGGGCGTCCAGCGCCCTGAGGAGAGCTGTCAGGCGGCCGACTTCGGCCGCCGGCCACGGCGTGCCGCGGGGCGGCCGGGCATGGTGCCGGCGCAGTCGTCGCAGAGGTCCGCCGCCTTGGCGCCGCGGCGGGCGTCGGTGTACGTGACCCGGAGAGCCGCCCCCTTGCCTTCGCCGACCTCGGCCCCGCAGTTGTCACAAACGAGAATCGTCTTCTTTGCCACGCTATTTCCTCCTGGAGAGCTCGTCGCTTGCTGAGTCGCGCGAACTCTACTCCGAGGAAATGCGGGCGTGCAAAAACGAGGCGATCGGATGCTCGTTCCCGCGCAACCTGTTGTCAGCAACCGTGGCGTCGGCCCCGTAGTGGGAGACGATCCCGAATCCCATACGCGTGCGGTCCCCGGAATGCAGGTCTGGTCTCGTCCCGGTGACGGAATTCCGCTCGATCTTGCACATCGAATAGTCGCCGCAGAAAATCCCGACGCCGAGCGCATCGGCGACGTCGTTCTCCCTGACGTCGGCCATCGACATCTCGGTGAGCGTGATTCCCCGCAAGCTCGTCTGGCTGACGCGATTGCCGCGGACAAGCACGTGGGCGAAATGGGTCACGATGCCCTCCCTGCCGCCGGTCACCGTGCAGCCCTCGATCGTGGAGGGCGCGAGGTCGAAGCCGAACGAGACGTCGATCCCCTGGGTGTAGGTTCCCGCGAGCTCCCCAACGACACAGTCGCGGACGGTGACGGTGCTCCGCCTGACGTGGATGCCGTCGAGCGTCGCTCCGAGCACGCTCACGCGCTCGAGCAGCACCCTCTCCGCCCCGTCGACCTCGATCCCGTGCTCGCCCCCGACGACCGTCACGTCCCGGACGGTCACGTCGTCGGCCGTCACGACGATCCCGCCCCGGACCACGGCCCCGGGCTCGCCGAGCAGGCGTTGCGAGCGGTCGAGGACGAGAGGCCCCTCGTGGATCCCGGCGGCGAGGTGGACGACGGGCGGCTGCGTCATCCAGGCGACGCTCGCCGCCGCCGCGACGACGACGAGCGCGGCTGCAGCCGCAGTCGCCCCGCCGCGGCCGAGCTCCCCCCCGTCCTCCCCGTAGGAGAGCCTGGCGACCGGGAAGACGGCCTGGCCGAGCACCTGTGCGAGAAGCCACGAGCCTGCGTAGAACCCGAGCGCGGCGCTCAGAGGCGCGCCGACGTCCAGCAGCCGGGCGAGCCCCATCACGAGACCGAGCTCGAGGAGCCCGAGTGGCAGCGCGGCCCACCCGGGCTGGTACGGCAGGAGCCGGTGGTAGACGAGCGCGTCCAGCGCGAGGCCGACCGCGAGCATCAGCGCGGCGAGCTCGACAGGCCACCAGGCCTGCAACGCGAGCGCCAGCAGGCAGGCGGCGACGAGCGGTGCGAGCACGGTCGCAAGCCGCGAATCGAGGCGTCCTCTCAGCGTGTACGCCACGCCTGAATCCTCCGCAGGAAGCGCCTCGCCGCATATTTCGCGCCCGCGAGCGTGTCGGCGGCCGGAAACGCCCACTGGGCGGGCGCACCGGCGATCGCGAGGGTCCGCTCGGCGTCCGTCAGGCCCGGGACGGTCGAGTCTGGAGCGAGCACGATCCAGCCCTCGACGGTCTCGAGCCTGTGCTCGGCGACGAGGAGCGCCAGGAGCGGGTCATGGTGGAAGCCACGCTTGAAACCGGTCGCACAGATCACTTGCTCGGCCCCATTCGGCTCGGCGGCGATCACGAAGCGCCCCTCGCGGCGGGCCCGCTCGACCGGTTCGTCCCACGCGCGGCCGGGCGGGTACGACGGCGCGCCGAAGCCGCGGAGGAGGCCCACTCGTTCGCCCGGCTCGGTGCGGTGATACGCGGCCAGGCCGCGGCGGGTGAACAGCTCGCGCGAGAGGTTGAGCGGCCGTCGCTCAGGGTCGCGACGGCGCACGGAGACGACCGAGGAGCCCGCGTCGAGCGCGTTCAGCCATTCCGTCGCGGCCGCCATGCCCGCGCCGACGATCTCGACCTGCTCGGCGTAGTCGTGCGGCTCGTATGCATGCACGGCCCGCGGGTCGCCCTCGAGCTCCATGGGGAAGGACAGGCCGGGATGGCCGGGGGCAAGGAGGACGTGGGCGAAGACACCGTGACCCTCGATCTCGAAGCCGCCGTCGACCGCGCGCACACGCTCGACGCGGGCCCGTCGGAAGCTCTCGTCCCAGCCTGTCCCTGCCCGGAGCTCGGCCAGGTGCTCGAGAAACTCACCGACGCCCGGCCGGTAGCGGTCGCAGGCGCTCTGGAAGAGCGGGACGGGTGTGCGCCGCCGGAGCGCCTCACGGACGGCGAGGCCGGGAAAGGAGGCCGGCGCGCAGTGGCCGTCGCTCTCCGAGCGCATCCGGCGCTGCCGGATGGCCGCCGCCCGCACGCGCCAAACGGCCGCCGGATCCGGGTTCGTTCCGAACACGGCGATTTCGGCCGGATCGAGCCCCCCTTTCCGGAGGGTCGCATGGGCGACGAAGCCGGCGAGGCCGCCGCCGACGATCGCGCACTGCTTCGCCACGGCTATTTGACAGAGCCCGCGAGCAGGCCCTGCACGAAGTAGCGCTGGAAGGCGAAGAAGACGACCAGCGGTATCGCGAGCGACACGAAGGAGGCCGGCGCGATCAGCTCGATGTTGGCCCCGAACTGGCGGAGCTGGGAGAAGATCGCGACCGTGATCGGCTGCGTCTCGCGGCCGAACGTGAGCGCCACGAGCAGGTCGTTCCACGCCCAGAGGAACTGGAAGATCGCGAGCGAGGCGATCGCCGGCAGGCCGAGCGGCAGGATCAGGCGCACGAAGATCCGGATCTCGGAGGCCCCGTCGATGCGGGCCGCCTCGAGCAGCTCCTTCGGTATCCCGATGAAGAAGTTCCTGAGCAGGAAGATGGCGAACGGGAGCGCGAACGCGGTGTGGAAGAGGACGATCCCCGCAACCGAGTCGGAGAGGTACGGGATCGTGTTGTAGATCGAGAACATCGGGATCAGCGCCATCTGCAGCGGGACGACGAGCAACGCGATCACGAGGACGAAGAGGGAGTCGCGCGCCGGAAAGTCGAGCCAGGCGAACGCGTAGCCCGCGAGCGCCGCGATGAAGATCGGAATGACCGTGGCGCCGATGGCGATCCAGAGGGTCGTCCAGAGCGACGACGTGATCGTCTCGTTGTGGAAGATGGCCCGATAGTTGTCGAGGGTGAGCTGGCTCGGTTTCGTCAGGAACGTCCACCACCCGTTCGAGGCCAGGTCGGCCGGGTCCATCAGGGAGATGATGAAGAGGCCGATCGTCGGGACAAGCCAGAAGAGGCCGACGATGACCAGAATGATGTGCACCGGCGCCCTCGCGAGGACCCGCAGGATCTTCGCGGAAACCCTCTCCTCGATGACGGGTGCCGGGCGGGGCTCAGCGGCGGTGGCGGCCATCAGCGCTACGCCTCCCTCTTGAAGCGTCGGACGTTGAGCAGCAGAACCGGGATGACGAGCAGGAACAGGAAGACGGCGATCGCCGAGCCGAAGCCGTAGTTCCGGGCCGCGGTGAAGGACTCCCGCCACATCTCGAGCGCGATCACCGTGCCGTCGTCCTGCACCGATCCCGGCGCGACCGACAGCACGATGTCGAAGACCTTGAGGACGTTGATCAGCATCGTGATGAAAACGACCGTGAGCACCGGCGCGAGCAGCGGCACCGTCACCCGCCTGAAGACCTGCCACTCGGTGCCGCCGTCGGTGCGGGCCGCCTCCAGCACGTCACGTGGGATGGCCGCGAGGCCTGCTGCGATCACGACCATGGAGAAGCCGGCCCAGATCCAGATGTAGGCGATGATCATCGAGGTCGTGATCAGCTGGGCCCCGAGCCACGCGATCCCGTCCCAGGGAGCGGCGAACGTGTTGGAGCTGATCGCCGCGTGGTACTCGCCCTGCTCCAGCCCCTCGAAGGCGAACGTCCCGTCCGGCTCGGTCGTCGCCGACCCGACCTTGTCGCCCCCGGCGTCGCGAAGCTCGACGGTCACGCCGGGCAAGCCGAGCTCATCGCTCTCGACCTCGCCCGGCGTCCCGCCGCCGGGCTTGAAGTCTCTCCAGACCACACCGGTGATCCCGCCCTGGAGCGGTTCCGGGTCGACGGCCTGGACGGCGTCCGCGGGAACCTCCTCCGCACGGATGCCGGTGAGCCCGAAGAGCGCCGGGTCCCCGCCGGGCGTGAGCGGCTCGTCGAGCAGGAGCCCGGTTTGCGTCGTCCCCGAGATGTCGTCCGTGGCGGGCTCGGCCTGCGTGAGCACACCGGACGGGCTGAACGTGTCCTTGACGCTCTCGATGAGGGCGTTGACGGCGCCCCGGTCGGGGTCCTGCGGGTACATGGCCGCGCGCCAGATGACGCCCGCGGCGAAGAGAGAGATGGCCATGGGCATGAACACCACCGTCTTGAAGGCGACCGACCAGCTCACCCGCTCGGTCAGGACGGCGAAGATGAGCCCGATCGCGGTCACGAGCGCGGGCACGACCCCCACCCAGATCGCGTTGTTCTTGATCGCGGTGACGGTGTTCGGGTCGTTGAAGAGCTTCTGGTAGTTCTCGAACCACACGAACCCGTCGAACTGGGCCCCGCGGTCGTCGAAGAAGCTGCGGATGAAGGTCCGGATCGCCGGAAAGATCACCCACAAGCCGAGGAAGAACGCGGCCGGCGCGAGGAAGCAGGCGGCGACGAGGTAGCCCCGCCAGTCCCTGCTGGCTCCGGACTCTGGCGGAGCCCCCGAGACCGGGGGCTCCGCCGAGATGCTCGCGCCGCTCATGCTTCCGGACTAGTTCCCGTAGGCCTGGGCGGCCGCGTCTTCCATCTGTTGGGTGATTCCGTCGATGTCGTCGGGATTGGCCAGGAAGTCCTGGAACTCCTTGAACAGGCCCTGCCCGACCGTGCCGCCGAACTCCGCGGGCTGGAGGTCGGAGAGGTCGAAGCGGAACGCCTCCGCGTCGGCGAGGGCCCCGGCCGTCGTGCGCGTGATGTCGTCCGGATAGACGCTCGGGTCGACGTTCTTGTTCAGCGACGCGAAGCCGCCCTTCGCGGCCCAGATCTCCGCGGCCTCGGGGGTGGTGAGGTAATCGACGAACGCCTGGCCGGCGGGCGAGTCCTTGAACATGACGACGGTGTCGCCGCCGCCGACGACCACGCTGCCTGAATCGCCGATGGCCGGGAACGCGAAGACGTCGAAGCCCTCACCCGGCTGCGCCTCCGTTGAGTCCGTGATCACGCCGGCCACGAAGTCGCCCTCCATCACCTGCGCCGCCTTCGGCGGGTCGGCGAAGACCTGCGTCACCGAGGTCGGGAAGTCGGTCTGGAGCGCGCCGTCCGTGCCGCCGGCGATGTTGTCGCTGTCGCCGACGACCTCGGCCATGGCCGTCAGTGCGTCCTTGACCGACTGGTCCGTCCAGGGGATCTCGTGCGCGGCCAGCTGGTCGTACATGTCAGGGCCGGCCGTTCGCAGGTAGATGTTCTCGAACAGGTCGGTGAGCGTCCACCCGTCGGCGCCGCCGATCGAGTAGGCGGGGACCCCCGAGGCCGAGATCGTCGCGCCGTTCGCGATCCACGTGTCCCAGTCCTCGGCAGGCTCGACGCCGGCGTCCGCGTAGGCGCCGACGTTGTACCAGACCAGCGATTTGTTGGCCGCCTTGAAGAGGAAGCCGTAGAGCGTCCCGTCGACGGAGCCGAGATCGACGACCGAGGGCCCGAAGTTCGCCTCGATGTCGTCCGCCGCGAAGTCGAGTGGCTGGAGCGCCCCCTGCTGGGCGAAGTCGCGCAGGAGGCCCGGCTGCCCGAGCATCGCGACGTCGGGCGGGTTCCCGCCCTCGACCGCGGTCGAGAGCAGCGTCGGGAGCTGATCGCCGCCCGACGTGTAGGTGACGTCCACGTCGGGGTTGGCCTCCGTGAACCCGTCGATGACGGCCTGGAAGGCCTCCTGCTCGGCGCCGCTCCAGATAGCCATCACGGAGATGGAACCGGACGCGCCGCCGCCTCCTTCCGTGGCGCCGGTGGTCGCTTCGCCGCCGCCGACAGTTTCATCGTCATCGCCCCCGCACCCCATCGCGGCGACCGGTATGAGCAGCAGGATCAGGCTGAGGAGCAGTAGCAGGCGTCGGCTCATGACTCTCCCTTCGTTGACTCTTCGTCGTAGATTCCGAGGCTGGTCTCGAGATCGAAGAAATGCAGGGCGCTCGTGTCGACGGCCACCTCGGCCACCTCGCCCTCCTGCACCTGCGAGCGCGCGCCGAAGCGGCCGACCATGCCCGTCTCGCGCGGCGGCTCCTCCTGCTGGACGATGCGCTCGTCACCGAGGTCCTGGGCCAGCTCGCGCACGTCCTCGGTGAGCGCCGGGGTTGCGTCGACGTTGAAGTGCACCATGATCTCCGAGCCCAGCGCCTCGCGGAGCTGGACCTGGCCGCGAATGCGCCGGTCGGCGGGCGTGTCCGGTTCGAGCGCGGCGTCCTCCAGGTGCTCGGGGCGGATCCCGAGAACGACCTTGCTGCCCGCATAGCCCTTGAGCGCCGGACGGCTGGAGAACACCTCGTCGGCGATCGCGAGCCGCTGGCTCCCCAGCTGGGCCGAGTAACCGCCGTTCGATTGCTCGAGGGTCGCCTCGACCATGTTCATCGCAGGGCTGCCGATGAAGCCGCCCACGAAGAGGTTCACGGGACGGTCGTACAGCACCTGGGGCGGGTCGACCTGCTGGAGGTGGCCCTTGCGCATGACGGCGACCCGGTCGCCCATCGTCATGGCCTCGACCTGGTCGTGGGTGACGTAGATGGTCGTCGTCCCCAGGTCGTTCTGAAGGCTGGCGATCTCGGCCCGCGTCTGCACGCGAAGCTTCGCGTCGAGGTTCGAGAGAGGCTCGTCCATCAGGAAGGCCTGCGGTCGGCGGACGATGGCCCGGCCCATGGCCACGCGCTGGCGCTGGCCGCCGGAGAGGGCGCGCGGCTTTCGCTTGAGGAACGGCTCGAGCCCGAGGATCTTGGCCGCTTCCTGGACGCGCCGGTCGATCTCGTCCTTCTTCTCACGCCGGAGCTTCAGGCCGAATGCGATGTTGTCGTACACCGTGAGGTGCGGGTAGAGCGCGTAGCTCTGGAACACCATGGCGATGTCGCGGTCGCGCGGCGGGACATGGTTCACGACCCGATCGCCGATCTTGATGACGCCCTCCGAGATGTCCTCCAGCCCGGCGAGCATGCGCAGGGCCGTCGTCTTGCCGCACCCCGAGGGGCCGACGAGGACCATGAACTCGCCGTCGTCGATCTCGATGTCGAGCTCCGAGACGGCCCTCGTGCCATCCGGGTAGATCTTGCTCACACGATCGAAGGTGACTGCGGCCAGTGGAAGGGCCCCTTTCTCCTCGCACCGTTGGCGCGGCGAGGATACCACCTGTTCTCATTTCCGCGCGAAGCCCCTGAGTACACTCCGCCGCGATGGTGTCGCGGACGATCGTCGTGCTGGAGGGGGACGACACCGGCCAGGAGCTGCTCGACGAGGCTCTCCGCGTCCTGGCACCGGACGTCGTCGGGCTCGAGCTCGACCTTCCACGCTACGACCTCTCGCTGGAGTCGAGGCGGGCGACGGGCAACGAGGTCGTGCACGAGGCCGCCAGGGCGGTACGTGAGCACGGGCTCGGGCTGAAGGCGGCCACGGTCACGCCGGAGAGCGCGGACGACGTCGGCAGCCCGAACCGCATCCTGCGCGAGGAGATCGGCGGCCACGTGATCGTCCGCACGGGCCGACGCATCCCGGGCGTCGTGCCGATCGGCGGGGTCCATTTCCCGATCTCCGTCGTGCGCATGGCCGTCGGGGACGCCTACGGGGCCAAGGAGTGGCGCGAGGGGCAAGGAGAGGACGAGGTGGCCTTCCGCACGGAGCGCATCGAGCGGCGCATCTGCCGGGCCGTGGCCGAGTTCTCGTTCCGCCACGCCGAGCGGACGAAGGCGAAGGTCTTCGGGGGCCCGAAGTACACGGTCTCCCCCACCTACGAAGGGATGCTGAAGGAGGAGATGGACGCGGCGGCTGCGCGCCACCCCGCGGTCGAGTACGAGCCGCAGCTGATCGACGCCACCTTCGCGCTCCTCATCAGCTCCGCCGGGGAGCCGCTCGTCATTCCGGCGCTCAACCGCGACGGCGACATCCTTTCCGACCTCGTGCTCCCGCTCTTCGGCTCGATCGCCGGGTCGGAGTCGTTGCTCGTCGCGTTCAACGAGGACTACACGCCGCGCGCGCTCATGGCCGAGGCGGCGCACGGCACCGCACCCGCCCTCAAGGGGAAGAACGTGGCCAATCCCATGGCCATGATCCTCGCTGCGGCCGCGCTGCTCTCGCACATCGACGACGACGAGGCGCGCACCGCCGGGCGCGCCATCCGCGAGGCCTCCCTCGAGGCCGTCTCGGCCGGGGTTCGAACCGCCGATCTCGGCGGGCACGCCTCGACGACGGAGTTCACGGACGAGGTCATCTCCCGCATCCGCTCCAAGCTGGAGGTCTGGGCGACGCTCGGAGAGGGTTGAGGGCTCTCCGGCGGTACCTGCTGAGCCTCGACCCGAGGCTGCCCCGCTCCGTCTGGATCCTCAGCTTCGGCGGCCTCGCGAACGCGGTCGGCAACGGACTGGCGTTCCCGTTCCTCGTCATCTACCTCCACAACGTGCTGGGCTTCTCGCTGGGCACGGCGGGGCTCGTGCTGGCGACGACCGGCGCGGTCAGCCTGCTCGCCGGGCCTGGGGTCGGGATCGTGGTCGACCGGATCGGCGGCCGGGCCACGCTCGCGGGGGCGCTCGTGCTCCTCGCGATCGGGTTCGGCAGCTATCCCCTGATCGACGATCCGTGGCAGGCGTTCCTCGCGAGTGCGATCGCCGGAATCGGCAACGCCGGCTTCTGGCCGAGCCAGTCGGCGCTCCTCGCCGGGCTGACGCCGCCGTCGCGGCGCCACGCCGCGTTCGCGCTCCAGCGCGTGACGCGAAACCTCGGCATCGGCCTCGGCGGCGTGGTCGGCGGGCTGATCGCGACCACGGGGAACCCGAGCAGCTTCACCGTCCTCTTCCTCCTCGACGCGGCCACGTTCCTCGTCTTCGTCGGCATGCTGGCCTTCGTCCCCGAGCCGCGGATCGCCGAGGCCGAGCACGAGGCGCTCGTGCCGGCGCGCTACGCAGACGTGCTGCGCGACCGGGTCTTCCTGGGGATCGTCGTGCTGAACGTCCTCTTCGTGAGCGCGGGCTACGCGCAGCTCGAGCTCCTGCCGGTCTTCGCCAAGAACGAGGCCGGGGTGACGGAGACGGGGATCGGCCTCATCTTCTTCGCGAACACGCTCGTCGTCGTCCTCGCTCAGCTCCCGCTCTCCAAGGCGCTCGAGGGCAGGCGCCGGATGCCGGCGCTGGCGGTGATGTGCGTTCTCTGGGCGGCGGCGTGGCTCGTCGTCCTCCTGGGCGGGCTCTCGCTCGAGGCCACCGCGGCCGCCGTCGTCTTCGGCCTCGCGGCGATCGTCTTCGGCTTCGGGGAGTGCTTCCAGGGGCCCGTGCAGGGCGCGCTCGTCGCCGACCTCGCGCCGCCACGCCTCCGCGGCCGCTACATGGCCGTGTCGACGATCTCGTGGGACGTCGGGTTCATCGTCGGCCCGGCGCTCGGCGGGTTCATCCTCCAGGCAGAGCCGCTCGCGCTGTGGCCGCTGGCCGCGGCCGTCTGCCTGCTCGCGGGGACGGGGGCGGTCGCCTTCGAGCGGGAGCTCCCGCGCCACCTTCGCCTGACCCCGGCCTGACACCGTCGCTTGTGTTTCACCGGCACAAGACCCCCGGCCCCGCTCGCCTGAGCGGGGCTCCCCTGGGAGACACGGCCTGGAGGGGCCTGGTGGAGCTTGTGCGCGTGAAACACAAGCCGGTGTGGCGGGCGCCCGGCGCTCCGCCGGTCGAGGCGACCCTCAGCCGCGCAGGCGATAGAAGCGGAAGACGTCGTTTTCGATCGGGAGCACCTCGACCTCCGCGAAGCCCGCCTCGGCGGCGTAGCCGCGCAGCGTGTCCGTCCGCATGACCGTGCCCGTGCCGGCCGAGGGCGTGTCCGCCCGGCCGACGGGGAGGCAGCAGAGGACGCTGTAGGTGTACATCAGGCGCTCGACCTCGTCCCCCGGCGCGGTGAACGTGTCGGCGACGCGCTCGTCCATGACGATCACGGCGCCGTCAGCCGCGGCGAGTCCCCGCAGCGACCGCAGGACCTCGACCGGCCGGGACATGTCGTGGACGGCTTCGAAGACGGTGACGAGCTGGTACGAGCCGGCCAGCTCCGGGTCGCCCGCGTCGCGGAAATGGAAGGCGACGCGGTCGGCGACCTCCGTCCCGGCGACGTTTTCGCGCGCGAGCTCGACGGACGCCTCGTCCAGGTCGTAGCCGTCGACGGCGACGTTCGGGTAGGCGCGCGCGATGGCGATGCTCGACCAGCCGGCGCCGCAGGCGATGTCGGCAACGCGTGCGGGCGGGTCGGCGAGGAGGCGCGCGTGGACGTCGGGGATCGCGGGCAGCCACTCCTGACCCAGCAGGTTGGCGTAGACCGGCCGGTTCGCATCGGCCTGGGCCTGGCGCCCGAGATGGCCGAACTCCTCCCAGGAGACGCCGCCGCCAGTGCGGAAGGCCTCCTCCACGGCCGGGAGCGTCTGCGCCATGGACGCGCCGTAGCGAGCCATCGGCGTCACGTGCGCCAGCGAGTCCTTCTCGACCAGGACCTCGGCGTGCCCGGCCGGAAGCGAGTACCGCCGCTCTCCGGCCTCTGCCGCCGCGTCGTCGACGTCGACGATCCCCGCGACAGCCTGCTGCTCCAGCCACTCGCGCGCGTAGCGCTCGTCCGTGCCGGTCGCCTCGGCGAGGCCGGCGGAGGTCAGGCCGTCGCTCTCCCCGAGCGCCCGGTAGTAGCCCAGGCGGTCGCCGAGGTGAACGGTCATGAGCTCGTAGGCGCCGAGCGCGGCTTCGAAGAGACGCCCGGCGAAGGCGTCGCGCTGCGTTTCGTCGGCCTGCGTAGCCACGGCTCCTCCTCGGTGTCTAGCGCTCGTCGAGCGGCGGGTTCTGGACGTTGTGCTCGGTCGCGTACTCCTCGGCGAGCTGGTTGACGACGTCCATTCCCTCGCCGTAGGCGTAGTTGATCTTCACGAACGGCTCCCACTTCTCCGGGAGCGCGTCCTCGGGGAAGATCGCCTCGACCGGGCACTCCGGCTCGCACGCCCCGCAGTCGATGCACTCCTCCGGATCGATCACCAGCATGCGGTCGGCCTCGTGGATGCAATCCACCGGACAGACGTCCACACAGGACTTATCCAGGATGTCGATACAGGGCTCCGCGATGATGTAGGTCACTGGCCGCCCAGTCTACGCAACGAGCTCGTCCACGAGCTGCGGCGCCCGTTCGGCGAGCGCGGAGCGCACCACGACCTTGTCCAGCCCGGCCTCCTGGGCCGCCCTCAGCCCGGCCGTGTCGGTGTGATTCGTGAAGCCGAGGATGGGCACGTCCGGGTACGTGTCGGCCACCTCGTGGGCCTCGATCCGCGCGAGGTCGCAGATGACGAGATCGGGCGGGTCGATGCTCTCGGTCGTCGTCAGCCGGTGACTCGCGCCCAGCAGCACGTCGAGCTTCCCTCGAAAGAACAGGTCGACCCCGACGAGCAGGATCGTGGCCACGGGCGGGAGCGTACCAGCACGAACCGGCACCGCGAAAGGGCTCTGCTAGCGTTGCCGCGTGCCCGTCGGCCAGCTGCACACCGTCGCCCGCGCGGACGACCTGCCGCCGGGAAGCGCGCTGGTCGTGCAGGCCGGCGAGACGGAGATCGCCGTCTTCCGCTGCGAGGACGGCTTCTATGCGACCCAGGCTCACTGCCTGCACATGGGTGGTCCGCTCGGGCACGGCAGGCTCGAGGGGTGCGTCGTCACCTGCCCCTGGCACGGCTGGCAGTACGACGTCAGGACGGGCGAGAACGAGTTCGACCGCGCGCTCCAGCTCGAGACCTACGACGTCGTCGTCGAGGACGGAGAGGTGAAGGTCGTCCTCTGACCCGCGGGACGCCGAGCTCGCGCGCGGGCTCGACCTGATCCGCCGCGGCGACTATTTCGCCGCCCACGAGGTGCTGGAGGATGCCTGGCGCGCCGCCGAGGCGTCCGAGCGCGATTTCTTCCAGGGCCTGGTCCACGTCGCGGTCGCCTGGTATCAGGCCGGGCGCGCGAACGAGGTCGGCTGCCAGCGCCAGCTCGAGAAGGCTCTTCGTCGCCTCGGCCCGTATGCGCCCAGCCATCGCGGCCTCGACGTGGCCTCCCTGCTCACGTCGGTGGAGGGCGCGCAGGGGCGCTTCCCCGACCTGCCGCCTCCGGTGCTCCAACCCTCCTAGGGTGAAGTGGACAGGCTTAGACGCCGAGCCCGAAGAACTCGAACACCCGGTTCATCGCCACGCGCAACCACCAGAAGCGGTCGAAGAAGAGCAGGAGCCCGAGGGCCACGAGCATGGCCCCGGCGACGATGCGCAGCGTGGCGTAGTGGTCGCGGAGCCACCGGAACGCGCCCATGGCGCGGTCGAAGCCGATGCCGACCGCCAGGAACGGGAGCGCGAGGCCCGCGGAGTAGACCAGGAGGAGGAGCGTCCCCTCGGCGACCGTCTGCCCCTCGCCCGCCAGCGCGAGGATCCCGGCGAGCACCGGGCCGACGCACGGAGCGGCACAGAGGCCGAACGCTGCGCCGAGGAGCGCCGCCGAGCCCGTGCCGCGCGCGCCTTCGACCAGGCCGGGGGCGGCAAGCCGCTCGAGGAACGGCAGGGGGAGCAGGCCCATCATGGCGAAGCCCAGGACCACGACGAAGAGACCCGCGACCGCGAGCAGCAGCTCCCGGTTCTCACCGAAGAGGCTCCCCGCTGCCGCCGCGGCGGCTCCGAGCGCCACGAAGACGGCGGTGAAGCCGGCGACGAACGGAAGGCTGGCGAGGACGACGCGCCGTCCTCCCACGCCCACGTCCTGGCCCGAGATCACCGCCAGGTAGCCGGGGACGAGCGGGAGCACGCAGGGCGTCGCGAAGGAGACGAGCCCGGCCGCGAACGCGAGCGGGATCTTCGCCTCCATCAGCTGCTCGGCCGCCGGTCGAGCATCACTAGCCGTCGTAGCGGGCGAGCTCTTCGTCCACCTTGCGCTCGAGCTCGGGGTCGAGCGCGGGTCGGCCGTTGAGCGACCGGGGCTCGGGCTGCTCGCTCTCCGGGCGCGCCCGACTCCAGCGCACGAGAGCGAACGCCAGCACGCCGACCGCGATCGCGGCTCCCAGGAGCGGGAGGACCCAGGCGAGGAGGTTGAAGCCCTCCTTCGGCGGCGCCGCGAGCACGCCCTCGCCGAAGTTGTCGACGAGCGCGGCCTCGATCTGGCTCTCGGAGTCGCCGGCCGCGATCCGCTCGCGAATGAAGGCGCGCATGCGATCCGCGACGGGTGCGTTCGAGAGCTCCAGCGTCGTGTGACAGGTGGGACAGACGTAACTTCTTCTCGAGCTCGGCGAGCGTCGGCGACTCGTCGTCCCCTCCGCACCCGGCAGCCCCGAGCGCGAGCAGGGCGGCGGCGAGGACGAGCAGGCGTCTCATCGCACCGGGGTGTCGAGGGCGGCCTGCACGTTCTCCTCGAGCTGCTCCGGGTCGAACGGGCCGACGATGTGCTCGCCCACGAGGCGGCCGTCGCGTCCGAGGAACCACGTCTCGGGGAAGCCCGTGGTGCCGAAGCGGCCGAGGCTCGCCCCATTGCCGTCGAACGCGATCGGGTACGTGAGGCCGTAGCGCTCGACGAAGCGGCCGGCGTCCGTGCGAAAGTCCTGCGCGTCGATGCCGAGGACGACGAGCCCCTCGTCGCGGTAGCGCTGCCAGGTCTCCTCGAGCAGCGGCGCCTCGTCCTTGCACGGCTCGCACCAGGAAGCCCAGAAGTTGAGGACGACCGCCTTGCCACGGTAGTCCGAGAGCCGGATCTCGTCCTCGCCGTCGAGCGTCTCGAAGACGAGCGCCGGCGGATGGGGACGCTCTCCCCGTTCGAGGGCGTCGTCCAGGCCGCGGCCCTCCGCCTGGTCGGTCACCTTCCAGCCGAGGAGCGCGACGAGGAGGACGACCACGAGGACGGCCGCCGCCTGCAGGATGAGCTTCACGCGGCGAGCCATGAAAACCGCCGTCGAGTGTACCGCGAGGCCTACGCGGCGACGATGAAGACCGGCGTCCCCACGCGGACGCGCTCGAAGAGCCACTCGGCGTCGGAGATGTGCATGCGGATGCAGCCGTGCGAGGCGGAGTAGCCGATCGAGGCCGCGTCGGGCGTTCCGTGGATGCCGACGCCGCCGGCGCTCAGGCCCATCCAGCGGGTGCCCAGCGGGTTGCCCGGGCCGGGCGGGATCGGCTGGGCGCCCGCGGCCCAGTCGCTGTTCGGCGGATACCACCACGGGTTCCGCGCCATGACGCGGATGTAAAAGCTTCCGAGCGGCGTCGGGTAGGCCGCCATGCCGGTGGCGACGCCGAACGACGCGACGGCGTGCATCCGGCCGGGGCCCGACCCGCGGTAGAGGTAGAGCCGCTTCGAGCCCCGCCGGATGACGATCGCAGGGCCGAACCGGGAGGCGGTGATCCTCGGCCGGAGCGTGCGGACGGGGACGACCACCGTATCGCGGCGGTGGTTCCGAAGCGCTCCCAGCAGGCGAATGCGCGCGTGCGGCCGGACGATCGCGCGGCCGAGCTCCGGCCGGATCAGGCGCGGCACCAGCCCGACGAGGCGGGCGCGGGCGTTGACCGCGGCCCGGTCGAAGACCTTGGCTCGGCGGTTGATCCAGCCACGGAGCTGGTAGTCCGTGATCGCGACGTCGAGCGTCAAGGCGGTATCGGGCGCTGCGGCGAGCGCGGCGGCGAGCGCCCTGGCCAGCCTGGGCCGGGCGCCGAGCTTGGTCGGCGCGACCTTGAGCGTCGCGTCCCCGAGCGCGAGCGTCATCGGCTGGTCGAAGAACGCCTGGAGGGCCTCCGCGGCCTGGGTCTCGGTGAGGCCGCCGACGGCGACCCCGGAAACGGTGACGCCGGACGCAATGGTGGGCTCCTGCGCGGTCGCAGGAGCCGCCGCGACCAGCGCGACGACCAAGGCAACCAGCACGACCCGCATCCGACCCACCGAGACGCGATCTTAGACGAAGCCGCGGCTGCAATCCTTCGGGTGTGATCGTCTCCCTTCACGTCGCCACCGGCGGGCTCATCGGCTCCCTCGCGGGGTCGCGGCGCCGCGCTCTCGCCCTCGGGCTCCTCGCCCATGCGGCAGGAGACGCCGTCCCGCACCAGGACGTCGCCTCCCGGCGCTTCGAGACGCTGAGCGGCATCGCGGGTCTGGGCCTGCTCGCAGCGGCACGGGGGCCGCTCGACCCGGCGGTGATCGGCGCGATCGGCGCGTCGGTCCCGGATCTGGAGCATGTGCTCCCCCTCCCTCGCCCGGGCGGGCGCAAGCTCTTCCCGAGCCACCGCGTCCGCGGCTGGCACCGATCGGGCGGGCTCCCCGCCTCCGTGCAGCTCCTCGCAGCCGGAGCGCTTCTCGGCGCGCTCGCGGCCGGCCGGCTCTACGGGCGCGTCGGGAGGTAGTCCTCGTCGAGCTCGCCGCCGCGGGCCACGAAGTCGATGATCATCCGGTCGGTCAGCCACTCGACCGGGGCGCGGTCGTCGGTCAGCGGCCGCTCGACGGCTGTGACCGGCCCGAGCTCCGCCTGGAAGAGAGGGACGAGCGAGCCCACCTCGGCGGGGGCCGATTCGACCCGTGCGTTGAGCTCGCTCCTCGAGGTCTCCGTGTCGAAGCCGAGCATGAGCTCGTTGAAGCGGAGCGGACGCCAGCGCCAGGCCTGCGGGAACTCGGCGAGCAGCGTGCTCCCGATCGCCTCGGAGAGCCGCTCGTCGCCCGGGACGCTCGCGACGTTCAGCGCGACCACGCCCCCCGGGCGCAGGTGCTCTCGGACGGCGGCGAAGAACTCACGTGTCGCCAGGTAGAACGGGATGTAGGGCTGGTGGTACGCGTCGACGACGATGAGGTCGTACGTCTCGTCGGTCAGCTCGAGGTACGGCCGCCCGTCGTCCGTGATCACGTTCAGCCGCGGATTGTCGTCGAGGCCCAGGTAGCGGCGTGCGGCCTCGCTCACCTCCGGATCGATCTCGACGCCGTCGATCTCCACGTCCGGGTAGAGCTCACCGTAGGCGCGCGCGACGGTGCCCCCGGCGTTCCCGATGATGAGCATCTTCTTCACCGGCCGGTCGAGCAGCGGCGGCACGAGCAGGAAGGTGTCCCAGACCCCGCCGGTGAGCACCGAGCCCTCGTGCCAGACCGAGTGCACGGCGACGCCCTCGTTCAGCTTCAGCGCGCGGGAGCCGTCCGAGCGCTCGACGATCTGGATGTACTGGTAGGAGGACTCCGTCTCGAACAGGAGCCCCGAGCTCGCCTTGATCGTCCCGGCCGGGACGAAGAGCAGCCCGGCGGCGGCCAGCGTCAGGAGCTGCCAGCGGTTTCCGAGCAGGAGCGCGGCCGCGAGCACGAGGAGGACGGCCGAACCGAGCATCGTCCGCTGCGTTCCGACGAGCGGAATGGTGACGACGGCGGAGAGGAACGTCCCGACGATGCTCCCGACGGTCGAGAGCGCGTAGAGCCGCCCGGCGACCGCTCCGGCCTCCCGCACGTCCACGAGCGCGAGCCTGATCGCGAAGGGCGAGACGGCGCCCAGCAGGGTGATGGGCACGGCGAAGAGCGCGAGCGCGGCGAAGAACGAGCCGACCACCGCTCCGACCGAGACGGCGTCGAGCCCGCGGAGGGTCACCTCGAGGATGGGCCTCGCGATGAAAGGGGTCAGGGCGATCGAGAACGCCGCGGCCAGGAGCATCCAGCCGAGGAGCCGCGGCTCCGGCCGCCGGTCGGCGACCTTCCCTCCCAGCCAGTACCCGATGGAGAGGTAGAGGAGGATCAGGCCGATGATGTTCGCCCAGACGATCGTCGAGCTTCCGAAGTAGGGAGCGAGCAGCCGCGAGGCGGCGATCTCGGTCGCCAGCGTGGCCGCGCCGGCGGTGAAGACGACGATGCCGAGGCGCGTCCGGCCGACGGACGCGGCAGCGGTCAAAGGGGGCGCGGCAGCGTCCGAGGCGGTGCTCATGCGCCCTCAGCGTGCCAGCTTGAGACAGACGATGGCGCAGTCGTCTCCGAGCTCACCGCCCGCAAAGGCGCGGCAGTCGGCGAGGATCTCCGCTGCCAGCTCCTGGGCAGGAAGATCGCGGCCTTCCGCGAGCAACCGGTCGAGCCGCTCCTCGCCGTAGAGCTCGCTGTCGCGCCGGGCTTCGACGACCCCGTCCGTGTAGAGGACGACGGTCGAGCCCGGGTCGAGGCGGGCTCGCTCGGCCACATACGCCTGGTCGGCCTCGATCCCGAGCGGGAGCCCCGTCCCCCCGAGTGGAGTTACCTGACCGCGGGGGTCGACCACCCGCGCCGGCGGGTGCCCGGCGCTCGCAACCGCCACCTCGCGCGTCTCGGCGTCGACCAGGGCGCACAGGAGCGTGACGAACTTCCCCTGCTCGATCTCGTCACAGGCGACCTCGTTGGCGTTCCGCAGCAGGGCGGCAGGCTCCGAGTCGCCGCGGACGAGCACGCGGAAGATGTACTTCGCCATGGCCATGTCGGCTGCGGCGGATATGCCCTTCCCGAGGACGTCGCCGATCACGACTGCGAGGCACCCGTTTTCGAGCACGACGAAGTCGTAGAGGTCGCCGCCGACGTCCACGCGAGCAGACGACTGGTAGACGTGGCCCACGTCCAGCCCGGGTACACGGGGGATCTGGCGCGGGAGAAGCGACCGCTGCATCGTCTCCGCAAAGTCCTTCTGCTGCTGGTAGAGGCGGGCGTTGTCGATGGCCAGAGCGGCCTGCGCCCCGACGGCCATCGCTGCGTCGATCGCCTCCCGCTCCAGCGGCCGAGCGGGGTCGAAGGAGACGACGGTGAGCGTGCCGAGCACCTCACCAGGGGTCGCGAGCGGCAGCACGGCCGCGGTGGCGCCCTGACGGAGGAAGGGCTCGAGGACGCCGTGCGCGTCCTCGGGAGCCGAGGCTCCGGGCCGGAGCGTCACCGCCCGCTTGGAGCGCAGGAGCCGCCGCGCCAGAGGCGCCGACAGCCGCTGGGGCCGCGCGACGAGAGCGCGGACGACCTCCTCGACATCAGGGTCGGCAACATGGACGGCGCGCGCCGTGAGCGCCTCGGAGCGGGGATCCGGCATGCGAATGACGGCGACGTCGGCCTCGAGCAGCTCCACCATCGCACGGGCGACCGCCGCGAGGGTCGCATCGAGCGAAAGGCTCTCGGCAAAGGACTGCGAGATCGCGTAGAGCCCGCGCAGCTGGCGCGCGGCCCGGCGCTCCGACTCGAGCGTGCGCCCGAGGATGGCCGAGAGCTCCTTCGTCCGCTCGTGCAGCCGCGCGTTCTGCACCGCGACGGCGAGCTGGCTCGAGAGGGCGAGCAGGAGGCCCTCCTCGCCCTCCTTGTACGGGCGCGGGCGCGTCTTGAACACCCCGAGCGCCCCGATTGCCTCGTCGTGGACGAGCAGCGGGATGAAGAGCGCGCGGCGGACTCCTGTCTCCTCGACGGCGGCCTCGAGGCCTGCGAGCCGCGGGTCGGTGCGCAGGTCCTCCACGAAGAGAAAGCCACGGCTCCGGAACGGCCCCAGCGCCAGCTCGAGCAGGCGGTGGGCAAGCTCGGCGTGCGGGCCCGTGAGACCGCGAGTCGCGGCGGCCGTGAGGCGCCCCTCGTCACGCAGGTAGACGGCGACGTGCCCGCTCGACGCCAGCTCGGCCACCCGCTCGACCGCGGTGTCGAGTGTGTGCGCCAGCGAAAGCTGCGCGATCGCCTGGCTGACGACCGTGACGAGCGTTTGCGAGCGCCTGAGGGCCAGCTCGACCTCGCCGACCCTGCGGCTGCGCCTGAGCGCGAGCGCAGCGCCGACGCCGAACGACGCGAGGCGGTCGAGCTCGGGCTCGAGCGGCCCTTCGTCGTCGAAGGCGAGCCGGAGCACAGCTGCGGGCGGCTCGCCCAGCGGAATCGTGTGCACGAGCCAGGAGCCCACCCGAACCGGGCCGTGCTCGCGCTCCTCCAGGGACCGCCGGACGCTCTCGGCGGCATCGACCAGGTCGGGTGCCGCGGCACCGAAGCCCTGGGAGGCGAGGAGCGCCGGGGCCCCTTCGGCGTCCACGCGCCAGAGCGTGGCCCCCGCCGCCTCGGCCGCCTGGGCTGCGACGCGCACGATCTGCTCCGCTGCCTCACCCTCGTCGGCGCCGGCCGCCAGCGCCTCGCCGAGCAGCTCGAGCTGCCCCTGCGAAAGGTCGGCCTGCCCGTTTTGGCCTCGGCCGGCCGCCTGGTCGAGCCTGAGCGCGAGAGCCACGTGGGCGGCGGCGGCCCGCGTGAGCGCCTGCTCTTCCGGCCCGAAAGGAAGGCCGGAGCGGTAGAGCTCGAGCAACGCCACCACCGGGCCGTCGACGGAGACCGGGACGAGGCGGGCGAACGGCATCCCGGCGCGCGCGGCTGCGCGCCGGACTGACGGAGGAGCCGCCGGGTCGCCGGGCGCGTCCTCGAGCTCGATCTCCCGCGCCGAGACGTCGCCGACGTCGACGCGGGTGCCCAGGAGCTCCGCCGTCAGCGCCGCGGAGTCGGAGTAAACGGCGCGTGCGACGAGGCCGCCGTCGCTCTCGGCCAGTCGCGCGACGACGAGCTCCGCGCCCGTGCCCAGCGCCACCGCCCGGAGGAGCGCGGCCAGGCCTCGCTCGGCCGGACCGCTCTTGACAAGCTCGAGAGCGGCCGTCGCGAACGCCGCCAGCGCGCTCCCGGCCGCCTGGCTCGGCGGGGCCTCGCCGGCCCCGATGGATCCCTCGGCCGCCTGCATCGACGCATTATCGCGGCCTGCCGAAAGCGGGCGCACGCGACGCCTCTGGTTGCAGGAGCCGGCCGGAGCCGCAACAATCGGAGCCGATGCCAGCGCCCGCGCCCCGCCGTGCTCGCTGGGAAGAGGTCCCTGAGGAAGATCTCACCCCGGACGAGCCGCCGCTCGACCCGCACGCAATCCAGCGGCGCCTGCGGCGCGAGCGCGCAAAGCGCCACGCCTGGCACGAGCACCAGCGCGAGCGGCGCCTTGCGGGAATCCGCTTCCTCGCTCTCCTCGGCGCCCTCATCTTCCTGACGCTCTTCCTCAGCCTGTCGATCTGGGAGAAGATCGGCTCCGTGTTCGGGCTCTAGTGCCCCGTTGACGACGGCCCGCCCACAACCCTCCAGTGCCGGCGCAGGGCTCTGGCGCACCGGCGAGCTGCTCGCCTGGCTCGGAGGCCTCGTGCTCACGCTGGGCGCCTTCATGGGCTGGTATTCGATCTCCGGCGACCTGCGCGGCAAGCTCTCCGTGCTCGGGTGGAACACCGGCACGATCGGCAAGCTCGTCTTCGCGATCGGCGTGGTCGTGCTCCTCCTGCTCGCGCTGCGCGCCTTCGGGGTGGAGCTTCCACCGAGCGTCCCGGACGGGCTCGTGATCGCCGGCGCTCGGCCTCGCGGCGACGATCCTCGTCCTCATCCGCCTGATCGACATCCCCGAGACGTTTCAGCCGGCGGTCGGGCGCGGGATCGGCATCTGGCTCAGCTTCCTGGCCTCGCTGCTTCTGATCGTGGCAGGTCTGCTGAAGTCGGCCGAAGACGTCTGACGACGGCAATAGCCACCAGGCCGACCGCCGCGCCCAGCGCCGCCCCGGCCAGGACGTCCAGCGGGTAGTGCACGCCGATGTAGACCCGTGAGAAGGCGACGGCCGCCGCGAGCAGCCCCAGCCACAGGCCGCCGCGTCCGAGGAGGTACGTCAGGATGACCGCGCCGGCCGTGCTGGTGGCCGCGTGACCGGACGGGAACGAGCTGCCGAGGTCCCAGTGCAGGAGCGGGTCGGCCTCCGGGATGACGTCGTAAGGACGCTCCCGGCCGACGCCGCTCTTGAGCAGCCCGGCCAAGAGGTCGGCCGTCCACACCGTCGCAACGGTGACCAGCGTCGTAAAGAGCGGCGGCTTCCGCGCCCACAGGGCCAGCAGCGGCGCGAGCAGGATCCAGAGGATCGCCGCGTGACCTGCGGCGGAGAGCGCCACGAAGACCCAGTCGAAGGGCTCTGCGCGGTGCTCGACGACCCACGTGAAGACGTCGCGATCGAGCTCCGTGATCCACGAGGGCACGGCCTCAGGGCTCTCAGGACCGGAGCAGCTGCTTGGTCGCTTCGAGGAGCTTGCTCGGGTCGAACGGCTTGCCGATGAACGCCCGCGCGCCGCGCTCCTCCGCGGTGGCCGCCTCCTCGAGCTTGCCGCTGTACATGATCACCGGGATCGCGTCGACGCCGTGCCGCTCGTGGACGCGGCGGAGCATCTCCCAGCCGTCCATCTTCGGCATCATCACGTCGAGGAGGATCAGGTCAGGCGACTCCTCCTCCAGCGCAGCGAGGCCCTCGCTCGCGCTCCCGGCCTCGCGCACCGTATACCCCTCGCCCTCCAGGTTCGCGCGGATGAACTCGCGCAGGCTCGCATCGTCGTCGACGACGAGGACGCTGCCGCCGGGAGCCCTCGGTGCGGGCGGCGCGTTCCTCGGGCCGGCGAGAAACGCCTCGAGGTCGGCGCGCTGGAAGCGGCGGTGGCCGCCCGGGGTGTAGAAGGCGGGAAGCCGGCCTCCGTCAGCCCATTTGCGCACGGTGCTCTGGGCCGCACCGAGAAAGGCGGCAGCCTGGCCGAGAGTGAGCCACTCTCGACCGTCGTCCGCCAGCCGACGTGCGCCCGCGGACTCGCGCTGTCGGTCGTCTTGCATGGGCCGCAACCAGAGAAGCTACCAAATCCTCATATTTCCTTACCTGGCCATGAGGCCAGTTCTCGACCTTCTCAGGGGCTCTCCGACGTGGTGACCGTCACGGTCCGCTCCTGCGGCTCGACCGTCAGCGGCTCCAGGGTGCGCACGATTGTCTGCGTCCCGCCCGGGTTCGGCGCATCCTCCAGTGCACGTCCGATCGCCAGACCGGCCACGAAGACCACGGCGAGAACGGCCAGGCGAATGATCCAGGCGGCGACCCGGCGGCCCTTCGACCTTCGTCGCGGCCGGCCGCGCTCGCGCGCGCGAGCGGTTCCAGGGCTGCCGGCGCTCACGGGCGGTAGTCGCTCGCGCCCCGGGCATAGTGCGCGAAGGCCGCGTCCTGGACGAGGGCGACGTCCCTGATGCCGGCCCTGGCCTTCGGCGGAGCCGAGTCGAGGACGACATCGCGGATCCAGTCCTCGGAGCCTTCGTACGCACCCGCGAGCTCGGCGAGCGTGAAGGTCTGCCCCACCCGCCGCCGCAGCTCGGCCAGCACGGCTTCGACCAGGAGCCACAGGTGGCGGCCGCGCGCAGTCTCGGCCCCGACGGTGTCGAGCCGGCGCTTGCCCTCGTCCCATTGCTGGCGCGTGCTCTCGAGGATCATGCAGAGGCTCTGTTCTCGAGAGCCTGCCCGCAGCGGGCGTCCGGGCACCAGCGCTCGCCCGCCTCCTCGAGGATGCGCTCCCCGAGCTCGTACCCGGGCCGCGCGAGCGCGAAGGCCGTGTGGGCGTGGAGGCACTTGAGACTCTCGGAAGACCGGGTGCCCCCGATCCCGACGTCGAGCTCGGGCCGAAGCTCGCGCTGCTCCTGGTCGGCACGGGCGAGGCTCTGCGCCAGCACGGGGTCGGCCTTCGCCGTCTGTCCCCAGCGCTCGACGCCGCCCGCGGCCTCGAGGCGGGAGATCGCGGCGACGAGCCAGGGGCAGGTCAGGTAGTAGGTGGTCGGGAACGGCTCGCCGTCCACCCCGAAGGGCGCCTGCTCCGTAACCGCGGGATAGCCGTACGGACAGCGGAGCGCCACCCGCCGAAACGTGCGAGCGGGCCGCCCAAGCTGCCAGGAGACCACCGTCCGGTCGTCCACCAGATCATCGTAACCGCGCCTTGGCGCGGGCCCGCCGCGCGTGCTTCCATTCGTCGATTCCCGTGACGATGAAGAGGCGCTCGCCCGGCTTCACGAGCCCGAGCTTGCGGGCCTCGCGCTCGACGAACTCGGGCGTCTCGGTCTCGTCGATGCGCTGCTCGAGCTGCGCGTTGGCATACGTGATGCGCCCGATCTGCGCCCGGCGCGCGGCGACGTCGGCGGTCGCGTCACGGTAGGCGCGGAGCGGCTGCACGTAGCCGACCGCGGCGGCCAGGAGGACGACCAGGCCGATCCACCGAAGCGCGCGCGCCGGCTTCGAGATGCGGCGTCTCTTCTTCGAGGCGCGGCGAGCGGGTTGGCGGGAAGCCCGAGCTGCCATGGGCATGCGAACTTCGACCGCACGCCACGGCATCCTCCTCCGGGCTGAACGGAGGCTACCGAGCCCGTCGGACGGACCTGGAAATCGCTAGGCCGTCTCGACCTTGATCACGTTCGTCGTGCCGGGAACGTTCACCGCCGTGCCGGCGGTGATGACGACGCGGTCGCCCGCGGCGACGAGCCCTGATTCGCGTGCGGCCTCGATCGCGCGCGTCCAGAGATCCTCGACGTTCTCCGCCTCCTCGATCTCGGCGGCGACAACGCCCCACTCCAGCGCGAGCTGCTGCACCGCCTGGCGCTTGTGCGTGATCGCGATGATCGGCCGGCGCGGCCGGTGACGCGCAACGGCGGATGCGGTGCGCCCGCTGTAGGTCGGGACGAGGATGGCGGCCGCCCCCAGCACCTCGGCGATGTCGCACGCGGCGTTCGACATGGCCTCCCCGACCGTCGGGAACGGCTGGTCGGCCGCCTGCGCGAGCTCGTGCCGGTAGCCGAGGCTCGGCTCCACCACCCGCGCGATCCGGTCCATGAACGCCGCGCTCGCCACGGGATAGTGGCCGACGGCGGTCTCGCCGGAGAGCATCAGCGCCGACGTGCCGTCGAGGATCGCGTTGGCGACGTCACTCGCCTCGGCCCGCGTCGGCTCGGGCTTGGTGATCATGGACTCGAGCATCTGCGTGGCGGTGATCGCCGGCTTCCCGTGCTCCAGCGCACAGAGGATGATGCGCTTCTGGACGAGCGGGACCGCCGCCGGGCCGATCTCGACCCCGAGGTCGCCGCGGGCGACCATGACCGCGTCGGACGCGCTCACGATCGCGTCGAGCTCGTCGACGGCCTCCGCCTTCTCGATCTTGGCGATCACCAGCGCCTTCGCGTCCGCCGCGTTGAGGAGCTCGCGGATCCCGCGGCAGTCGGCCGCGGAGCGGACGAACGACAGGGCGACGTAGTCGATCCCGAGCGAGAGGGCGAACTCGAGATCGCTCAGGTCCTTCTCGGTCACGGAGGGGACCGGAATCGTTACGCCCGGGACGTTGACGCCCTTGTGCGCTCCGACCGCGCCTCCGACCATGACCATCGCACGCACGCGCTCGCCGTCCGTGTCCTCGACCCGGAGGCGCACGAGCCCGTCGTCGATCAGGACCTCGTGGCCCGGTTGGAGCACCTCGGTGAGCACGGCCGGCATCACCGGCAGGTCGCCGGGAGCGGCCGTCGCCTCCCCCGCGATGTGGACCGTGTCGCCCTCGACGAGGATGCGCGGGACGTCGAGGTCGCCGATCCTCACCTTCGGCCCCTGGAGGTCGGCGATGAGCGCGAGCGGCCGGCCGGCCCGCTCCTGGGCCTCGCGGACCAGGCGCGCGCGCTCCCCGTGCTCCTCGTGGGTTCCGTGCGAGAAGTTGAGCCGGGCCGCGTCCATGCCCGCCTGGACGAGCTGGTCGACCATCGCCTGGGACGAGGTGGCCGGGCCGATCGTGCACACGATCTTCGTACGGCGGAGGCCGTTGGTCACAAGGCGCACGTTAGCGGGCGCGGGTGGTTCTCCTGCGTCGGCTCAGCGGCCGGCGCGCGGGAACGCGGACCAGCCCGGATACACCGCCGCCTCGCCCAGCTCCTCCTCGATCCGCAGGAGCTGGTTGTACTTGGCGACGCGATCCGTCCGCGAGGGGGCGCCGGTCTTGATCTGTCCGACGCCGGTGGCCACGGCCAGGTCTGCGATGGTCGTGTCCTCCGTCTCGCCGGAGCGGTGCGACATGACCGCCGCATACCCGTTCGCCCGCGCGAGCTCGATGGTCTCGAGCGTCTCCGTGAGCGTTCCGATCTGGTTCACCTTGACGAGGATCGCGTTCGCGACTCCCTCCTCGATCCCGCGGCGAAGGCGCTCCACGTTGGTCACGAACAGGTCGTCGCCGACCAGCTGCACCCGGTCGCCGAGCCGGTCGGTCAGGGCCTTCCAGCCGGCCCAGTCGTCCTCGGCGAGGCCGTCCTCGATGGAGACGATGGGGAAGCGGCCGCAGAGGTCGTCCCACAGGCCGGTCAACCCGTCCGCGTCGAGGTCGAGCCCTTCCCCGACGAGGCGGTAGCGCCCTCCCTCGTAGAGCTCTGTGGTGGCCGGGTCGAGCGCGATCGCGACCTTCTCCGAGTGGCCCGCCCGCTCGGCGGCCTCGAGCACGGCGGCGATCGCCTCCTCGCTGGAGGGCAGATCGGGCGCGAAGCCGCCCTCGTCGCCGACCGCCGTGGCGAGGCCCCGCTCGTGCAGGAGCTCCTTGAGGGAGTGGAAGGTCTCCGCGCCGATGCGGAGCGCCTCCGAGAAGGACGACGCCCCGGCTGGCACGACCATGAACTCCTGCAGGTCGAGCGAGTTCTGCGCGTGGACGCCGCCGTTGATCACGTTCATCATCGGCACGGGAAGAACGCGCGCCTCACCCCCGCCGAGCCAGCGGTAGAGAGGGGCGTCGGCCTCCTGCGCGGCTGCCTTGGCGACGGCAAGAGAGGCGCCCAGCACCGCGTTCGCCCCCAGGCGCGCCTTGTTCGGCGTGCCGTCGAGCTCGACGAGCAGGCGGTCGATTTCCGCCTGGTGACCGGCGTCGGCGCCCGCGAGCGCAGGCCCGATCTCGCGCTCCACGTTCGCTACCGCTCCGAGCACGCCCTTGCCGAGATAGGCGCTCGGGTCTCCGTCGCGGAGCTCCACCGCCTCGAACCGGCCTGTGGAGGCGCCCGAGGGGACCGCGGCCCGGCCGAGCGCGCCCGAGTCGAGCGTGACCTCCACCTCGACCGTCGGGTTCCCGCGCGAGTCGAGGATCTGGCGGGCATGGACGTTGACGATCTTCACGCGAGGGCCTCCTTGGCGAGCCTGTAAAAGCGATCCTGTTCCTCGAGGTCGAGCGACTGCCAGTCCACGCCCGCTCGCCCGGCGAGCTCCTCCGCGCGCTCGACGCGCTCGACGAAGCGGCCGCTGGTGGCGCGCAGGGCGAGCTCGGGGTCGACGTTGAGCGCCCGCGCGAGGTTCACGGCGGTGAAGAGCAGGTCGCCCACCTCGGCGACCACCCGCGGCGAGGGCTCGGTCTCGGCAGCGGTCGGGCCGGCCGTCCCGATCTCCGCCTCCAGCTCGTCCGCCTCCTCCCGCACCTTGGCCAGCGGCCCGGCCGCGTCGAGCCAGTCGAACCCGGCCGACGCCGCCCGGCGCTGGACCTTCCGGGCATGGAGGAGTGCCGGGAGCGTCTCGGGGACGTCGTGGAAGATCCCCTCCCGCTCCTCCTGCTCGCGCTTCAGCTCTTCCCAGCGGCCCTTGACGGCGCCGGGCGTCTCCAGCTCGGCGTCGCCGAAGACGTGGGGATGCCGGCGGACGAGCTTGTCGTGGATCCCGCGAATGACCTCTGCAAGGTCGCCGGCGCCGCGCTCCTCGAGCAGGAGCGCCAGGAAGACCGTCTGGAAGAGGAGGTCGCCGAGCTCGCCAACGAGCTTCGCGTCGTCGCCCGCGAGGGCCGCGTCCGCCACCTCGTACGCCTCTTCGACCGTGTGCGGGACGATCGTGCGCTCGGTCTGGGCACGATCCCACGGGCAGTCGCGCCGCAGGCGTTCGGCCAGCTCCTGGAGTTCGACGAGCGCCTGCTCGAGCCCGTCGCCGCCGCCCACGGGCTACTCGGTGTCGGCCCCGGTCTGCGTCGTGTCCGCGCCGGTGGTCGTCTCTGCTTCCGGCGGGGGCTCGAAGCCCGGGGCATACGCGGTCTGATCCTTGAAGCGGGCCTGCAGCTCCTGGACCCACTCGTTGATCCGAGTGTTCTTCTTCTCGTCGAGCAGCGTCGCCGAGATCTGCTGCTCGACCTCGGAGAGCTCCTGGGTCGAGGCCTCCTGAATGTCGCCGACGGCCTCGATGATGTGCCAGCCGAACTGGGTCTTGATCGGCTCCGAGAGCTCGCCCGTCTTCAGGCTGAACGCCGCCTTGTCGAAGGGGGCCACGGTCGCGCCCTTCTGCGCCGTGAACTTCCCGCCCTGGTCCTTCGAGGACGGATCCTGGGAGAACTGCTTGGCGAGCTTCGCGAAGTCGGCGCCGCCCTCGATCTGCGCGTGGATCGCGTCGGCCTTGGCCTTGGTCTTCACGAGGATATGCCGCACCTCGCGCGACGCCGGCTGCTCGAACTGCGACTTGTTCTGCTCGTAGTACGCCTGGACGTCGGCGTCGGAGACCTTCACCTCGCTGGTCACCTTCTCGAAGATCTTCTCCGAGAGCATGCGCGTCCGGAGGTCGTTCAGGACCTGCTCCTCCGTGAGGCCCTGCTTCTCCAGCTCGTCCTGGTACTTCGTCTCGTCACCCTTGAAGAACTGCTCCTTGAGCTCGTCGAGGCGCGTGTTGAGCTCCTTGTCCGTGACGGTGACGTTGAGCTCTTCGGCCGCGATCTCGAACTCGGCCTGCTCGACGAGGCTGCGGACCAGCGCATTCCGGAGCTGCGCGAACTCGGGCGTGCCGGCGGCGGGAAAGTCCTGCTTGCGCGCCTCGTAGGTCGCCTGCGCCTGGCCCAGCAGCCGGTCGTACTCGGTTTTGGGGATCTCGCGGTCGCCCACGACCGCGATCGCATTCTCCGGGACGTCGCCGGACGCGCTGTCGTCGTCGTCCCCGCCGCAGCCCGCGAGGGTCGCGCTGAGAGCGAGCGCAGCAAGTAGAGCGATGAGACGAGTCAAAAGAGGCAAGGGCGTGCAGGCTAGGCCGAAAGCCGTAGTTCGAGAATAGCATCGACGAACGCGACCGCTTGGGGGAACCGCTCGCCTCTCTGGGTCAGCTCGCGCTTGGCGCTCGAGTAGACGGCGGTCGGCGCCGTCGTGCGCAGCTCCCGCAGCTCGGCCGAGCCGAGCACGAGCGGGCCGACCACGGCGCGCCCGCCGCGAAAGACGAGGTAGTCGGCGCCGATGCGGGCGAGCTTCAGCTTGACCTCCTGGATCGCGAAGAGGCTCTCGACCGGCTCCGGCACCGGGCCGAAGCGGTCCTCGGTCGCCGCCCTGAGCTCGCGGAGCTCGTCCTCGGACTCGGCGAGAGCGAGCCGCCGGTGCAGGTCGATCTTCTGCGCCTCGGCCGGCATGAAGTCGGCGGGAACGTAGGCGTCGACCTGCGCGTCGACCCGCACCGGCCGTGCAGCCGCCCGCCGCGTGCCGCTCAGCTCGGCGACGGCTTCCCCGAGCAGCTCGACGTAGAGCTCGAAGCCGATGGCGGCGACGTGACCCGACTGCTCCGCCCCGAGCAGGTCGCCGGCGCCGCGGATCTCGAGGTCGCGCATCGCGATCGCGAAGCCGCTCCCGAGCTCGGTGTGGTCGGCCAGCGTGGCGAGCCGCGCCCGCGCCTCCGGCATCAGCTCCTGCCCGTCGGGATAGAAGAAGTAGGCGTGGGCGACGACGTCGCTCCGGCCCACGCGCCCGCGGATCTGGTAGAGCTGGGCGAGCCCGAGCGCGTCCGCACGCTCCACGATCAGCGTGTTCGCCTGCGGGATGTCCAGGCCCGACTCGATGATCGTCGTCGAGACGAGCACGTCGGCGTCCCCGGCCAGGAACGAGAGCATGTGGCCCTCCAGGTCGCGCTCCGGCATCTGGCCGTGGGCGACGATGACCCGGAGCTCCGGGACGAGCTGGCGCAGGTGCTCGGCCGCCTCTTCGATCGACTCGACCCGGTTGTGCAGATAGAAGGACTGGCCGCCCCGCCCGTGCTCGCGCACGAGAGCCTCCCGCACGAGCTCCTCGTCGTACTCGCCGACGTGGGTGCGGATCGGGCGGCGCCCCTGCGGCGGCGTCTCGATCACGCTGATGTCCCGCAGGCCCGCGAGGGACATGTGCAGCGTCCGGGGAATCGGGGTCGCCGAGAGTGAGAGCACATCCACCTCGAGCCGGAGCTGCCGCAGGAGCTCCTTCTGCGCGACACCGAAGCGCTGTTCCTCGTCGACGATCACGAGGCCGAGGTTCTTCGAGGCGACGTCGCGCGAGAGGACGCGGTGCGTCCCGATGAGGACGTCCACCTTGCCCGCCGCGAAGTCGGCGAGCACCCGCTTCACGTCGGCCGGCTTGCGGAACCGGGAAACCATCTCCACGGTCACGGGCAGGTCACGGTAGCGCTCACGGAAGGTGTTCCAGTGCTGCTGCGCGAGGATCGTCGTCGGGGCCAGGAGCAGCGCCTGAGCCCCGTTCGCGACCGCGATGAACGCCGCGCGGACTGCCACCTCGGTCTTGCCGAAACCGACGTCGCCGCAGACGAGCCGGTCCATCGGTCGCGGCGCCTCGAGGTCTTCCTTGACCGCTTCGATCGCCTGTCGCTGGTCCGGGGTCTCCTCGTACGCGAAGCTCGCCTCGAGCTGCTCGGCCAGCTCCGTGTCGGCTTCGAAGGCGACGCCTTCGGCCCGCTGCCGCCGCGCGTACAGGGCGAGCAGCTCGCCCGCCAGCTCGTGCGCCCCGGCCCGCGCGCGGTTCTTGATCGTCTGCCAGGCCTTCCCGCCGAGCTTCGAGAGCGCGGGCGCGTGCCCGTTGGCGCCGACGTACCGCGAGACCTTGGCGATCTGCTCGTGCGGGACGTAGAGACGGTCGTCGCCGCGGAACGCGAGGAAGAGGTAGTCGCGCGTGACCCCCGCGACCGTCTTCGTCTCGAAGCCGAGCAGCTTCCCGACGCCGTGGTCCTCGTGAACGACGTGGTCGCCCGTCCGCAGGTCGGCGAAGCTCTGCAAGGCGCGTCCGACCCGCACGTCCGAGCGCGGAGGCCGCTTGCGGAAGACCTGTGTATCCGGCAGGAGGATGAGATCGAGGTCCCGGAGGACGAAGCCGCGGCGCGCGGGCGAGACGGCGAAGAAGAGGCCCGGCTCGTCCGGCAGGTCGTCCCCGTCGTCGAGCACGACGGCGTCCAGCCGCCGGAGCATCCCCTTCGTCCGCTGCGCCTCGCCGCGGTGCGCGAACGTGACGACGACCCGGTTTCCGCTCTTCACGTACGCGAGGAGGTCGCGCTCGGCCTCGGCCAGCCCCCGCGCGGCGATCGCCGGCCTCTGGGCCTCGAAGGCATGGCGCTGCCCGGCCGGGAGCTGCGTCAGCCGGATCGCGCCGCGCAGGCCGACATCGCCGCCGAGCTCCTCGCGGACCGCTTCCCTCACCTCGTCCGCCTGCCAGACCAGATCGGCCGGAGGCAGCGGCGCGACGAGGTCGTCGGGGACGGGCGGAGCCTCGCCCTCGTCGGTGAGCGCGGGCTCGACGAGGTCGAGTCGCCGCTCGGCCGCCGGGTAGACCGTCGCCTCTTCGAGCGCGTGCAGGGTGCGCTGCGTGAAGGGCGAGAAGGCGCGCAACGACTCGATCTCGTCACCGAAGAGCTCCATGCGGACCGGCTCTCGCCCGGTCGAGGGGAAGATGTCGACGATGCCTCCGCGAACGGCGAACTGCCCCCGCTCCTCGGCCTGGGAAACCCGCTCGTAGCCGGCGAGCGCGAGGCGCTCGGCGAGCGCCTCGGCGCCCGGCTCGTCGCCGACCCTGAGGACGACCGGCTCCGGCCTCGCGCCCGCGGGCGGGATCCCCTCGGCGACGCCGACCGCCGAAGCGCAGACGAGGCCCCCATCGGCGAGCACCTCGAGCGCGCGGGCACGCTCACCCACGAGATGCGGGGGCGGCTCGAGCCCGCTCCCCCAGCGCACCCCCCGCGAGGCGAAGAGCCCGACCCGGTCTTCCCCCAGGAACCAGCCGGCTCCCTCGGCGGCATCGCGCGCCTGCGCATCGTCGGGGAGGACGACGATCAGCGGCCCTCCCCGCGCGCGGTGCACGGCGGCGAGGAAGAGCGGCAGGAGCGGCTCCGAAACCCGCGCCTCGGCCGGATCGGCCAGGAACTCGCGCACGCGCTCGCCCTCGGCGAAGTCGCGGGCGATCGGGCCAAGAGCCGGTGCGCGGGTGTGTGTGGGTCGGTCCATGACGAGTGACGGAACGGCCGGTTCCGCGGGCTCATCGTAGCCACCGTCAGACCTCGTACGATTGACGCGTGGCCGGCGAGCTCATGCCCATCGGAACACGCCCCCGCCTGGTCGGCTCGTTCGACCCGCCGGGGGCCGCAGCCGCGTTCCGCGCGTGGCGCGAGCAGCACGCGGAGGGACTTGCAAGCGTCCCGCCCGAGGCGATGCGGGTCGAGTACGGCCGCGCGCCGGCAGGCGGCCTCTTCGTCCGCGTGAGAATCGACGAAGCCCACATTCCGGCCGGGCTCGCGGAGTAGCGCGGGAAGAGGCGAGCCCGTGCCCCATCGGGGCGAAGGCCTAAGGTCTGGCTCCCGATCTGCCGAAGGAAGGATGAGCACCGGCGTCGGGCCGCTACGACGCAGGAGCATCTGCGGCGGGTCGTCCTCCAGCGGGGCGGCCCGCCTTCTTTCTCTCCCGCACGACCCCTTGGGGGTACCAAGCCCCCCAGATTCAAGCTATCGCCGAAAGGCGCACCCGTGGCGGACGCAGCTGTGCCGAATCTGCGCCGATCTCGCCGCCCTGCCGCGTCAGCGCTCGTTGAAGCGCTGCTGTGCCGCTTCGAGCCCCTCGCGGGCGATCGACTCCACCGCGTCTGCGGCTCTTTGCACGATCGCGTCGACGTCGACGTCGTCCGGGAACGGCGAGAGCACCCAGTCCGCTACCGGGCGAGGGTCACCCCGCTCGGGGCGCCCGACGCCGACCCGCAGGCGCATGAACTCGGGCGTGCCCAGCTGCTGCGCGACCGAACGAAGGCCGTTGTGTCCCGCGAGCCCGCCGCCCATCCGAACCTGTAGACGGCCGAGGTCGAGGTCGACCTCGTCGTGGACGACGAGAAGCAGCTCGGGTGGAAGCTTGAAGAACCGCGTCGCAGGCGCCACTGACCGGCCCGACTCGTTCATGTACGTGAGCGGCTTCAGCAAAGCGACGCGCGACCCCTCGACCCGCAGCTCGGCAAGCTCGCCGGAGAACTTGGAGCGAAACGTGGCGCCGTGGCGCCGGGCGACCTCGTCGCACACCATGTGGCCGACGTTGTGCCGCGTGCGCGCGTACTCGCGGCCCGGGTTTCCGAGCCCGGCGACGAAGAGGTCGAGCGTCGAGGCCGACTCGCCCCGACGGAAGAGTCGCACGAAGGGGCCTAGCTGTCGGCGGACTCGTCGCCGCCGGCGCTCTCGCTCTCGGCCTCTGGAGTAGGCTCGCCCTCGGCCTCGCCCTCGACGGCCTCCTCGCCCTCGAGCGGCTCGACCTCCTCGGGCTCCTCGACCTTCGCCGGCGGAGCCAACGTGGCGACGACGGCCTCGGGGTCGTCCAGGAGCCGCACGCCTTCCGGCACGACGAGGTCCGAGACCCGCAGGCTGTCCCCGATGGTCATCTCGGAGATGTCGAGCTCGAGGCGGTCGGGCACCTCCATGGGCAGCGCCTCGACGTTGACCTCCCGGAGTACGAGCGTGAGCACGCCGCCCTCCTTCACGCCCGGCGAGTCGCCGACGGGCTCGACGACGACCTGCGTCTGGATGACCTGGTCGAGCCGGACCTCGTGCAGGTCGATGTGGAGCAGTCTCGGCCGCACCGGGTCGAGCTGGTAGTCCTTGAGCACGGCGTGGTGCGGCGTCTTTTGCCCATCGAAGACGACGTCGAGGATCGCATGCAGGCCGTGCTCGCCCGTCAGGACTCGCCGCAGCTCGCGCTCCTCGACCGCAAACGGATGCGCCTTGTTGCCCGCCCCGTACAGGACTCCCGGGACCATCCCGCCGGCTCGCAGACGCCGCGCGACGGCGCTTCCAGCCTCCTCGCGCGGCTTGACGTCCAACTGGATGCGTTCACCCGCCATTCCGGCGGGCTAGTGTAGCGAAGGCGACGAGCTCGGCCGCGGCTCTAGCCGGTCGCCCAGTGCGATTCGATGCTGCCCTGGATCTGGGAGACGTAGAGCCCGAGCTCGCGCTGCCGCTCCGTGAGTCGCTCCTCGCGGAGGGCAAGCAGGTCCTCGCGCCGCTCGACCTCGTCCTCCCGCAGCTCGAGGTCCGATTCGAGCACGGCACGCCGGGCTTCCAGGTCGTTCTCGCGCTGCTCGAGCTCGCGGCTGCGCTCGCGCACCTGCGCCTCGAGCTCACTCGTCCGCCGCTCGCGCCGGTCGAGGCTCTCGCGCGACTCGACAAGCGCAGCTGCAGGCCCGACCTTGTCCTCGAGCTCGCCGACGCGCCGCTCGCGCTCCGCCACGGCCTGCTCCATCGAGATCAATCGCGCCTCCCGCTGGGCCAGCTCGTGCTCGGCGGCCGCGAGACGCTCGTCGGCCTCGCGGCTCGACGCCTCGGTGCGGCCGATCTGGTCGATGTTCTGGATCTCGACCTTGATGACGGGCGGGATGAACCCGCCGACCGGTGCGATCGGGGCGTTCTCCGCAGCAGGTTTCCGCCTCCGGCGCCGGCGGCTCTTCCGCCGCGCTGGCTCCGGTCGCTCGGCCGGGAAAGGAGTCGGGGTGTCAGTCAAAGCCGCACGGCATGCACACGGAACGATGACGGCCCGGAAGGCGCGCGGGCATCCCCCACATTGAGCATCTCGCGGCGGATCCCACCTTTTGGGGATGCCGCTGCTCGTGTCAGTGCCCGACACAGTAGGTGGCGTATCCCTCGCTGCGACAGACGAAAGGCGGCTTCGTATGTCTGCTGATCTTCTCCGGATCAAGATCCGGAACTTCCCTCAGGCCAATCTTGGACGGCGTCTTCTCCTCGCCAGCACGAAGTAGGTGACGGAAACGCGTCGTTCGGCCGACCGGTCCCCGCCCACAGGGCACCCTCGGGAGGGGACATCCCCGATCCGACGTTCTGGCGCGCTCCTCGCGCTGGCGGCCGCATGTACGCTCGTGCTGGCCGCCCCGGCAGCCGCCAGCCACACTCTTGCGCACCGAGTCAGCGTGCTGCAGGCGAAGATCAACTGCCTGCAGCGCTATCCCGTCTTCGCGTTCGGGGACTACGCGTACTACAACCTGGGCGCGTCGTCGGTCGATGTCCTGAACACCGATCCCCTGCCCGTCGCCGTTCCCGTCCTGCTGGACAACGGGTCGATCACCGCGCTCGACTTCAACTACGGCCTGCCGGCTCAGATCGCCGACAGCGACGCGTTCTTCCTCGGCGTCAGGCGCAACTCGACGTGCCTGTCGAAGTTCCGGCTGGCACCGAACCCTGTCTCCGCCGCGCGCGTCGTCTCCACGGCGAAGATGGCGCGCCTCCAGTAAGAGCTGCCGACGCCCTACTCGACGACCTCGCCCGGCGACTCCGGGTGGAGCAGCTCCCAGACGAGAAGGTGCGTCACGACCTCACGCCGGCCCTGCTCCTCGTCCGGTGCGTCCGGGCGCTCGACGTCCAGTTCCAGGTCGCCGACCGGGCGCACGGCAAAGCCCGAGCGCGCGTAGTGAGCGCTCAGCTCCTCGCGAAGCGAGGGATCGGGGATTCGGAGTCGTACGGGCCGCAGTGCTGCAGCGTCCATCGGGCGCGTGCCGACGCCTGCCCACCCCTCGTCCGAGGGCTTTCCTCGTGTCAGGTCGTCGGGTTGGTTCAGCCCGGAGCGGTCAAACGTCAGCCGGTCGGCTGCACCTCACGCACGGAGCTCTTAGGAACCGAGGCAGGCCGCGCCCACGCTGGCCGAGCTCGTCCACCGGGGCGGGCTCTGAGCGGGCGAGCGATGTCCCTGATGCGCTGGGCTAGTTCGCCGCTACTCGTGAGGCGGCAGGAACGTGTCGGTCTCGTAGCTGTGCAGAACCGCACTCGTATGCAGCCCGGCGTGTGCAATGGGTGCGCCGATCGGGTTAAGCGTCACGAGCGTTGGGATGCTCCAGATCACGTCACCCGCGACTGGCTTCCGCAGCTTCTCTGAGCGAAAGTCGCTGTAGCCCACGTGGTACACGGCCGTCATCGCCAGCGAGGCGAACAGGGCGATAAGGCCGATGGCGATCTTCCCGCTTATCCGGTCGCGCAGCCTCGTTCCCGCGAACATGGCGAAGACCGCGAGGATCGGGAAGGCGGAGAGCAAGAGCCCGTCGGCCAGCCCGTAGGCGACGCCCCGCCACATGACTGCGCCGATCAACTCCAGTCCACCTGGTCGCGCCGTCGCGTCCTCGGTTCGCAACACGATCAGCGTGAGAAGGCCGGCAACCGCTAGACCGAGCACGACCGCCAGCACCCAGCGGCGCCGCATCATCTCGGCGAAGGACTGACCCGTTGCGCGAACCCAGAGGCCGAAGAAGACACCGACCCCGACCACGTAGATGGCGTAGTAGAGATCGCGCGGCAGTTCGAGGAGATCAGCGAGGGCGAAGGGGACGAGGAATGCGAAGACAAAGCCACTCAGGAGCCAGCGGAGGTGCTGGCCTGCCGTCGCGCCGAGGCGAGCAGACAACCCCGTGCGCCTCTCGATTGCATGCGTGCCCATGAGCCACCTCCTTTTCGCCGAACGATCCCACCGCGCAGGCGATACGCACATCAGCACGATCACTGAGCCGGGCCGTGGTTTTTCCGCAGAACGGGTCAGGTCGCGCCGCGCTAGGCGCGGGCGCCGAGCGAGCCGCAGTTCCTCTTCGCGTTCGCGTAGTCCGCCACGCCCTGGCTCCGGTGCGGACTTCCGGTACAAAGAACGTCCCAACCGTGTGGTTGAGCCGTTCTCCTTAGAAGAGCTGGTTCTCGCCGGCGAAGATTGCGGACACTGACTCGTCCGCGAAAACGTTCTCGATCGTCTCCGCGAGGATCCCCGAGATCGTCAGGACGGTCAGCTTGTCCGGTCGGTTGAGCTCGGGGATCGAAACGGTGTCAGTCACCGTGATGCCGGCCAACGTGGACTCACCCAGCTTCCGGAGGGCCTCGTCCGGGAAGAGACCGTGCGTCGCGCACGCGTAGACCTTGGTGGCGCCCGCTTCGAGGAGCGCCTGCGCGCCGGCCACGAGGGTGCCGCCCGTGACGATGATGTCGTCGCTCATGATCGCGATCTTTCCGCTCACGTCGCCGACGACCTCGGTGACGGAGGCGACGTCATGGGCCGGCCGCTGCTTGTTCATGAGCGCGAAGTCGGCGTCGAGCATCTGCGCGAACTTCGTCGCCATCTTCGCTCGGCCCGGGTCAGGCGAGACGGCGACGACGCCTTCCCCGTGGAGGCCGAGTGTCTCGCGGTAGTAGCGCGCGAAGAGCGGGAGCGCGGTCATGTGGTCGACCGGGATGCGGAAGAAGCCCTGGATCTGCCCGGCGTGGAGATCCATGGTGAGCACGCGGTCGGCGCCGGCAGCGTCGAGAACGTCGGCGAGGAGCTTCGCGGTAATCGGCTCGCGTGGAGCAGACTTCTTGTCCTGCCGTGAGTACGGGAACCACGGCATGATCGCCGTGATCCTGTGGGCGGACGCGAGCTTGGCGGCCTGGATCATGATCTGGAGCTCCCACAGGAAGTCGTTCGTCGCCGGGCCGTGGCACGCCTGGACGATGAAGACGTCGGCTCCGCGGATCGACTCCTTGTAGCGACAATAGATCTCGCCGTTCGCGAAGGTCTTCAGCTTGACGTCGCCGAGCTCGATGTTGAGCTGGTCGGCGATTCTCTGCGCGAGGACCGGGTGCGAGCGCCCGGAGAAGAGCATCAGCTTCCCGGAGGGACCGCGCTCGATCCACCGGCCACGCTCGCCGTGCGGCTGTGGCGTGTGCTCGGGCGTCACTTCGAGGCCCGGGAGCGCGAGCTCAGTCGTTCCGGTTTCCACGCAGGTAGCCCTCCTTCGTCACCTGATGCGCCCGCGCGATTGCGAGCGAGTCCGGCGGCACGTCCTCGGTGATGTACGAGCCGCCGCCGATCCATGCACCGTCTCCGATCGTCACAGGAGCCTCGAAGCCATTGTGAATGCCGGTCCTGACGTTCCGCCCGATCGTCGTCCGGCCCTTCTCGCGTCCGGGCTCGTGCGGGAGGTTCGCAGTGATCGTGCCGGCGCCGACGTTGGTGCCTTCCCCGACCTCGGCGTCCCCGATGTACGAGAGATGGGGCACCTTCGTGCCTTCGCCGATCTGAGCGTTCTTGAGCTCCACGAAGGTCCCGGCCTTGGCTCGCGCGGCGAGCACCGTTCCAGGGCGAAGGTAACAGAACGGGCCCACCAGCGCGTCCTCCCCCACCTCGGCGTCGACGACGACCGCGTGCGGCCCGACCTCGGCTCCCCGGCGAACCACCGTGCGCCCGCGAAGAACGGTGAACGGATGGATGACGGCGTCGGGCTCGATCTCCACGTCGGGCTCGATCCACGTGGTCGCGGGATCGACGACGGTGACCCCGGCCTCGAGGTGGCCGGAGACGATCTGGTCGCGAAGCTGCGCGCCGGCAGCTGCGAGATCGGCCCTGGTGTTCACGCCTTCGCCAACACGTGGGTCCACGGCACGGTACACGGCCACGCGCCGCCCGTCATCCACCAGATGGCGTACTGCGTCGGTGAGGTAGAGCTCACCCTGCGCATTGTCGGTGCCGAGGCGCGCGAGGCCGCCCCACAGTGCGTCTGCCTCAAAGACGTAGACCGAGGAGTTCACCTCGCGGATCGCAAGCACGTCCGGGGCCGCGTCCGCCGCCTCGACGATCGCGCGGAGCCGGCCGTCCTGGTCGCGGACGATTCGGCCATAGGCGCCGGGCTCCGAGGGCTCGAAGGAGAGCACCGTCGCAGCAGCATCGGCCTCACGATGCGCGTCGAGGAGGCGGCGCAGCACATCGGTCGAGAGAAGCGGGGCGTCGCCGGCGAGCACGACCACGTCACCCGTGAAGCCTTCGAGCGCCGGACGCGCCGAAGCAGCCGCGTCTCCCGTCCCGCGCGCCGTCTCCTGCACCGCGAGCGCTACCCCCTCGGGAAGCGTCCCCTCGAGCTCGGGAAGCGTCCCGGGCGAGGTGACGACGACGAGCGGGTCGGGCTCGAGCTCCCAGGCGGCGGCAATCGCCCAGTCGACGAGCCTCCTGCCCAGGAGCCGATGCAGGTGCTTCGGCACGCGCGAGTGCATGCGCGTGCCCAGACCCGCGGCCATCACCACCGCTGCGAGAGGAGTGCCGGTCACGAGGGAGCCATGGCTGGGGCGGGAGGATTCGAACCTCCGGTCACGGGACCAAAACCCGTTGCCTTACCACTTGGCTACGCCCCACCGCAGGTCGAGTATAGGCCCGGCCTGCGGGGCACTACCGTCGGTCCACGAGGAGCATCGCGAGCAGGAGGGCCGCCATCAGCACGAGGATCACGATCGCGAAGAACTTCGCGACCTCCCACAGCACCGGCACGATCACCGCGATCAGCTGGGACGCGGCAAAGATCCAGGCGATCTCGCGAAGCGCATGGAAGCGTGCCCCCCGCGCGACGAAGATGTACAGGGCCACCGCCACCGTCGCCAGCGCGAGCACCCAGAACCAGCGGAGCTCGCTCGCGACGACGAGCAGGCTCTCCACCAGCCCGATGACGAGCGCCAGACGCAACCGGCGCTGCTGCAGCCAGAGCCCGCGCCCGCTGTCGCCGGCCTCGATCACGGGAGAGCTCGTCACGCGGCCGACGTTACCAGACGGGTGCAGCCGTCCAGGTACGGGTGCTGCGGCCCATTCGACGCGCCGCCGACCGTGCTTCCCGGCGACTCTCGAAGAGCCCGTAGACGGCCGGCCCGGCGCCGCTCACATCGGCCCGGAAGGCTCCGGTCGCCCTGAGCTCGGCCGCGAGCGGAGCGGCTCCCGACGCCTCGGCGAGGTCGTTCGGCGGCAGCGTCGCGAGGTCGGTCGGTCGGCGGACGCCTTCGAGTGCGCGGAGGAGCTCGGCCTTCCGCTGCTCGAAGCCGGGGCCTCCGCCGAGGCGGTCGTAGCGCGCGTAGACCGCTGCGGTCGAGCCCTTCTCCACCTCGCGGGGCAGCGCGATCAACACCCAGAAGTCCTGCGGAAGGTCGAGTGGAGAAAGCCGCTCGCCTGCGCCCTCGGCCAGCTTCGGGCCCGGCGCCAGGAAGAACGGCACGTCGGCGCCGACCGAGGCGGCGAGCGCCTCGAGGCGCCCGGGCGGTAGCGGCTCGGACAACGCCGCGTTGGCGAGACTGAGCGCGGCCGCGGCATCCGCGCTCCCGCCGCCGAGGCCCGCCGCGACCGGAATCTCCTTCGTCAGGTGAACGTGCCAGGCCGGCGTCACGCCGGCCTCGGCGGCCAGGCTCGCGAGGGCCGAGCCGACGAGCGTGTCGTCGAACCCTTCGACAGCCAGCCCGGGGTCCGCCCTCAGCTCGAGGCGGTCGCAGACGTCGATCCGTTGGAGAACGGTGGCGACCTCGTGCAGCCCGTCGGCGCGCTGGGGCCCGACGACGAGCGCGAGGTTGATCTTCGCGGCGGCGACGGCCCGGACCGGCCTCATGCGATCAGCTCGGCAAGGCGAAGAAACTCCCCGGGCGCCAGCTCCTCGGCACGCACACCGGCAGGGCGTCCGAGCTCGGCCGCAGCCGCGACCACCTGCTCGCGGCCGCTGAGCCCCGCAAGCTCGAGTGAGTTCGCCAGGGTCTTCCGCCGGTGCGCGAACGCCGCCTGGGCCAGGCGCCGGACCGACTCGAGCTCGGCGTCCCAGGGGCGTTTTCGCCTGAAGGCAACCAGCGCGGAGTCCACGTTCGGCGGCGGCCGGAAGCACGTGCGCGCAACCGGATGGAACCCGGTCCTTTCCGTCGCGAGCTGGAGGACCACGGACACGGCGCCGTAGTCCTTCGTCCCGGGAGACGCGAAGAAGCGCTCCGCGACCTCCCGTTGCACCATCACGCACCAGAGCTCGATGGTCGTCAGGGCTGCGAGGCTCTCCATGACGATCGGAGTCGCGACGTTGTACGGGAGGTTCGCGACGAGCTTTCGCGGCGGCGGCTCGAGCTGGGCGTGGAGCAGCTCGAGGGCATCCCCGAAGACGAGCTCGACGTTGTCCCGGCCGGCGAGACGCTCGCCGAGCGCCGGCTCGAGGCCGCGGTCGAGCTCGATCGCGTGCACGAGGTGGACGCGGTCGGCGAGGTGCGCGGTGAGCACGCCGAGGCCTGGCCCGATCTCGAGCACGACGTCGTCGGCGCCGAGCTCCGCCAGCCGCCCGATCACGTGGAGGATGTTCTCGTCCACGAGCCAGTGCTGTCCGAGCTCGCGTTTCGGGCGGGAGCTCACGGCAAGCGGAAGACGGTGGAGGCGTTGGCCTCGATCCGCTGCTCGAGTGCGTGCGCATCCTCGCCACGCGCCTCCGCCAACGCCGCGAGCGTGTGCATCACGTAGGCCGGCTCGTTGCGCTTCCCCCGCACCGGCTGGGGCGCGAGGTAAGGAGAGTCGGTCTCCGCGAGCAGCCGCTCGGGCGGAACACGCGCCGCCGCCCAGCGCAGCTCGGGCGCCTTCGGGTAGGTGACGTTCCCGGCGAAGGAGACATACCACGCGGATTCGAGCGCCGGCTCGAGGAGCGCGGACGACGAGAAACAGTGAAGGATGATCGGGACCGCCTCCGGGAGCTCTCGGAGGACCGCCACTGTGTCGTCATCTGCCGCGCGCGTGTGCACGACGAGCGGCTTGCCGAGCTCGACGGCCAGCTCCGTCTGAGCACGGAAGGCCCCTGCTTGCCGGTCCCGCGGTGCGAGGTCGCGGTAGTAGTCGAGCCCTGTCTCGCCCACGGCGACCGCCTTCGGGTGCGCGAGCAGCTCCCGGAGCTCTCGAAGCTCCGGCGGGCCAACCTTGCCCGCCTCGTGCGGATGCAGCCCGAGCGCGGCGAAGACGCCCTCCTCCCGCTCGCAGAGCGCAAGAACCGCCCGACAGGACTCGACGCTCGTTCCGACCGTGATCACGCGCACCACACCCGCGGCGCGGGCCCGCTCGAGGACCTCGCTCGCATCCTCGAACGCGTCGAGGTGTGCGTGCGCGTCGATCATCGGCCGAGTCTTGTCCGCAGCGGCGCTCGTGTCACGCAGCCGCCGTGGGCGCGTCCACGCGCGGGAACAGAGGCACGGCCGGCTCGATGCCCTCCGTCGCCACGGCGCGCCCCGGGGCGACCCCCTCCCACGCCGGGTCGGACGGCTGGCCGAGGGCCGAGAGAATCCGCTCCGACGTCTCCGGAACGAACGACGACAAGGCGACCGCGACCGCCCGCAGCCCGTCGGCGAGCTCGTACAGCACACGGGCCAACTCCGCCTCGCGCGCCGGATCCTTCGCCAGCTCCCAGGGAGCGGTCTGCTCCACATGGCGGTTGAGGGTGCGCACGAGCTCCCAGATCAGCTCGAGAGCTCCGGTGAGGTCGAACACGTCGAAGCGCGCTTCCACCTCCACGCGCATTTTCTCGATGGCGGATGCCAGCTCGTCGGAGACGGTAGTCGGCGCGAGCCGGCCCGCGCGGTACCGGGCAATCATCGCCGTTGTCCGCGAGACGAGATTGCCCAGGTCGTTGCCGAGCTCGCGCTCGTAGCGCTCGTGGATGCCCTCGATGGAGATGCTCCCGTCCTGCCCGAACGTCGCCACGCGGAAGAGGTAGTAGCGGAGCGGATCGACCCCGTAGACGTCGATCAGGTCGAGCGGGTCGATCACGTTTCCAAGCGACTTCGACATCTTGCGCTCGTCCATGAGCAGATAGCCGTGCACGAACAGCTGCCTGGGGACGTCGAACCCGGCCGCGAGGAGGAGTGCAGGCCAGATGACGCAGTGGAATTTGAGGATGTCCTTGGCCAGCAGGTGGCGTACCTCGGGCCAGAACCGCGGCCGGAGGTCCTCTCCCGGGCGGGCGAAGGCGAGCGCACTCCAGTAATTGATCAGCGCGTCGACCCAGACGTAGACGACCTGATCCGGATCCCACGGAACCGGCACGCCCCAGCGCTGCGACGCCCGGCTCACGCTGATGTCGTCGAGGCCCCGCTCGATGAAGCTCCGCGCCTCGTTGTAGCGGAAGCTCGGGAGCACGATGTCGGGCCGCTCGTCGTAGAGGCGGAGGAGAGCCTCCTGGTAGGCGGAAAGCCGAAAGAAGTAGTTCTTCTCCTCCACGTACTCCGGCGGAATCCCGTGCTGCGGACAGAGGCCGTCGACAAGCTCGTCCTCCGTGTAGAAGGCCTCGCACCGCGTGCAGTAGAGCCCCGCGTAGACGCTCTCGAAGATGTCGCCGCGCTCGTAGATCCGCTGCAGGAACTCCTGCACCAACGCCTTGTGCCGCTCGTCCGTCGTTCGAACGAAGAAGTCGTTCGACGCATTGACCCGTACCGTCATCTCCTGGAAGGCGGCCGCGTTCCGGTCGACGAACTCCTGCAGGTCGAGACCTGCCTCCGCCGCGACGCGCGGGATGTTGGAGCCGTGCTCGTCGGTCCCCGTGAGGAAGAAGGTCTCCTCGCCCCGCTGCCTCCGATGACGCACGAGGATGTCCGCCGCGATCGTCGTGTAGGCGTGCCCGATGTGGGGCGTCGAATTGACGTAGTAGATGGGCGTGGTCACGTAGAAGCTCATCCGCGCCCATCATACGGACGGAATTCCAGAGTCCCGCCCGCGGTTTCAACCCGGTCGAGACGGGAATTGAGTGATGACAACCCGGCACGGGGTCACCGAGCCGAGGACATCTCGACTCTTCGACAACGAGAGGGAGGACGAGGACCCACCCGATGGAAACGTCCAGGCGCAGCAACAGCGCGAAGACGACTACAGGGATCATTCGGCACCTCGATGAGCTCGGTCGAATCGTCATCCCAATCGAGATCCGCAAGCGATTCGGGCTGACCGAGCGCGACGCGCTCGAGATCTCGGTCAAGAACCAGACCATTCTTCTCAGCAGACCCAGGAGCGCCTGTGTCTTCTGCGGATCGACCCGCTCGGTCGTGGAGCACAAGGGCCAGGGCATCTGCCGGTCGTGCCTCGCCGAGCTGCCGACGGCGAGCCACTAGGAGCCCGGCCGCGAGCGCGATGAGGGCCGCCGCTCCGGCCGCGGCCGCTGCGCCGTCCGCCCATGAGGATGGCGCGGCATCGGACGCAGTCGGCTCCACGCCCCTGGCCCCGGCGGTCTCGACGGCCACTGCGAGAGGAACCTCGAACGACCGCAGGACCGTCCGCGCGGGTAGGGCGGGGACCGAAGGAGCCCGGCCGGAAACGTCGGCGTCCTCGGACACGGGCGCGGACGGCCGAGCCTCGCCGTCCTTTTCCGCGGCACGTCTGCCCGCCGCGACCGGAGGCGCGCCGACCGGCACGTCCCGTGGTTTCACGGGATGAAGGGCCTTCGGCGCGTCCGGCGCGGGAGCGGGCGCCTCAGGAGCCGGCGCCGGGGTCTGGGGAACCTCCACCGGCGGAACGGGTTGAGCGGGTGCAGGCACCGCCGGTGGTGCGGGAGGCGGAGGCGGTGCCGCCGCGCGTTCCGGGAGGAGCGAGAGCGGGTCGACGTAGCCGTTCGGGTCCGACGTCACCCGGATGCCGAGATGGACGTACGGCTCGGCGTGCTCTGCGTCCCCACTCGGGCCGACGGTGCCCAGGGGCGCTCCTTCGGCAACCGGGGCCTCGCGTGCGACCTCGTAGGAGCCAAGGTGCACGAGGGTCACGGAATAGCCGTCTGCGGTCTGCACCGTGACGGTGCGGCCGCCGCCCGGGACCGTGCCGGCGAAACTGACGACTCCGGCGGCCGGCGAATGCACTGCCGCGCCGCCTGGCGCGGCGATGTCGACCCCGCGGTGCTGTCCACTCGCATAGGGGTCGCCTCCGAGGACGAAGGCTCGTAGCACCGGCCCGTCAGCGGGCCAGGTCCAGGCGAGTGCGGGCGGCGCGCCGGCCTGGAACGCGATCAGGACCGGAAGCAGGGCGACCAGACGTCTCATTGTTCCTGCCTCCTGTTGTCCGTTATGTCAACGATCCACGAAGGTAGCAGGACGTGCGGACGTTGTCAATCTCGGCGACGTGTGAGGCGGCCGGGGAGCGGGCGGCTCAGAGCGAGCCGCGGTAGAGCTTGTTGCGTGCGACGCCGGTGAGGCGAGCGACGACATCCGCTGCGAGGCGCCGGGGGACTCCGGCGGCCACGAGCTCGGTGACGGCCTCGAGCGCCGGGTCGAGCTCGACCTCCTCCTCGCTGACGCGCGCCGGCCCGATGACGATCGTCACCTCACCCTTCGGCGCAGCGGCAAATCGCTCCGCGAGCTCACGCGCGCTGCCGCGAACGATCTCCTCGAAGCGCTTGGTGAGCTCCCGGCAGACGGCAACTGGGCGATCGGGCTGTGCCGCCGCCAGGCTCGCCAGGCTGGCCGGGAGCCGCTTCGGCGACTCGAAGGCGACCGCCGGCCACGTCCAGCCGCGAAGCTCCTCCCAGAGTCGGTCGAGCGCCGCCTTCGTCCGCGGGAGATAGCCGAGAAACGTGTACCTCTCGCCCACGAGGCCGCTCGCCACGAGCGCGGTCTCGACCGCCGACGGGCCGGGAAGCACGGTCACCGGCATGCTCCGGTCGAGGGCCGCCGCAATCAGGGTCGCGCCTGGGTCGTTCATCCCGGGGAGGCCCGCGTCGCTCGCGAGCGCGATCCGCTCGCCGGCCTCGAGTCGCGGCACCACCTCCGCGACCCGCTGAGCCTCGTTGTGCCGATGGAACGACAGGAGACGGGCGCGGATGCCGTGCCGGTCGAGCAGGATGCGCGTCCGCCGCGTGTCCTCGCAGAGCACGAGATCCGCCTCGCGAAGCTCGCGAAGCGCGCGCAGCGTGACGTCCTCGAGATTGCCGATCGGCGTCGGGCAGACGACGAGCGGCATGGGCCTCAGCCCTCGTCGAGCGCGTCGAACGCGACGAGCGCCGCGCCGATCAGGCCGGCCTCGGAGCCGAGCTCGGCCCTTACGATCCGTACCTCGTCGCGGGCGGGCGACAGTGCCCACTCGGAGACCACCATTCGCGCCGAGTCGAGCAGGAGCTCGCCGGCCTCCGCGAAGCCTCCGCCGACGACGACGAGCTCCGGATTGAAGACGTTGACGAAATCGGCGATCCCGACTCCGAGGTGGAAGCCGACGTGCTCGAGGACGGCGCGGGCATCGCCGGGGCCCGCCGAGGCGAGCTCCACCAGCAACCGCGGATCCACCTCCCGACCGGCCGCGGCGGCACGGCCCAGGTCGCCGTCCGGGTTCTCGGCGGCTGCGCGCTCGGCGAGACCGTCCGCCGCCAGCCCGGAAGCGAGGACTTCGAGGTGGCCGCGGCCCGGGCACGCTCCCTGGCACGGTGGGCCGTTCACGTCGATGGTGATGTGCCCGAGCTCGCCGGCCGCCCCGACCGCGCCCCGATACAGGCGGTTGTCCAGGATGAGCCCGCCGCCTACGCCCGTTCCGAGCGTGAGCATGATGACGTGCCGGGCCCCTCGGGCTGCGCCCAGCCGGTGCTCGGCGACGGCCGCGGCGTTCCCGTCGTTCTCGATCGCCACCGGCACTTCGAAGCGGGCCTGGAGCCGATCGCGCAGATCGACGCCGGCGAGGGGGATGTTCACTGACGCGACCGCGCGGCCCGAGCGCTGGTCGATCGTCGACGGGACGCCCACTCCGAGCGCCGCGAGCCCCTGGTCGGCTAGGCCCGCGATGACGCGCTCGAGCTGGGCGAGAACGGCTTCCTCGCCGCTCAAGTCGGTGCGCTCGACTGCGCGACGAACGACCGCCCCGTCCCGATCGACGAGCCCCGCGGCCAGCTTCGTCCCGCCCAGGTCGACCGCGATCACATGGGGAGCGCTCATTCGGGGTCTGGCTACGATACTCGGTCGCTGTGGCGTCCAAGGACAAGCCGTACCGGGTCTATCGCGGCGGGCGGGCCAAGGGCCCCGTCCCGACGGAGTCGAGAAAGGGGCGTGATTCCACCCCTTCGGTCGGCGACGGGCGGGACGCCTACGCGCGCCCCAAGCCCAGCAAGCAGCGTCGGCGGCGCCGCTGGCTCCGCATCGGCCTCGTCGTCATCCTCGTCGCCGTCCTGGCATTCGCGGTGTGGGGCCTCCTGGGTTACCTCGCCTTTCGCAGCGGCGTGAAGGAGGCGAACGAGCGCCTCGACTCACGTGCCTACGCCGCGCTCGCGCCGCAGGACGGTCTCGTGCTCACGAACCCGTCCACGATCCTCGTCCTCGGCACCGACGAGGGCCCGAAGCGGGAAGGGCCCTTCCGCTCGGACGCGATCATGATCGTGCGGACGGACCCCGACGAGCACCGCATTGCGCTCCTCTCCATCCCGCGTGACCTGCGGGTCGAGATCCCCGGCCGCGGCCTGGACAAGGTGAATGCGGCTTATGCCTACGGCGGGCCCACCCTCGCCATCCGCACCATCGAGGCGCTCACCGGGATCCCGGTGAACCATGTCGTCGTGGTCAACTTCTCCAAGTTCCGGGAGGTGATCGACACGCTCGGCGGCGTCACGATCGACGTTCCCAAGCCGATCCTCTCGAACAAGTTCGAGTGCCCATTCGCAACGCAGGCGGAATGCGACCGCTGGCCCGGCTGGCGCTTCCGCAAGGGCGAGCGGAAGATGGACGGCCGGCGCGCGCTCATCTACGCGCGCATCAGGATCAACCAGCTCGACCCGGCCGAGAACGACATCACGCGCGGCGAGCGGCAGCAGGCGGTCCTCCAGGCGATCGCAGACGAGATCACGAGCTTCGACACGTTTCTGCGCATGCCGTTCATCGGCGACGAGCTCGTGGCGCCGCTCGCCACCGACCTCTCGGCGAACCAGTTCATCCAGCTCGGCTGGGTGAAGCGACGGACGCCCTCCGACGGCCTCCTCCGCTGCCGTCTCGGAGGCTCGGTCGCCGACATCGACGGCCAGTCGTTCATCATCGGGAGCGAGGACAATGCCTCGATCATCGCCATGGTCGAAGGCAAGACCGCTCCGCAGCGCCCGCGGCCCGGGGAGGGCCTCTTCGGCCCCGGCTGCCGCGTCGGCCGGAGCGACTGAAGGCGCTTCGGCCCGATGGACGGCCTAGGACTCGGCGGCCTTCGATTCGGCCTTGTCGGGCTTCTTCTTCTCGCCCGAATCGCCGCCGCCGCCGTCGCCACCGTCCCCGTCCTTCGCCGCGGGGCGCCGGTTGCCGCGCCCGTAGTCGGTCGAGTAGAAGCCCGAGCCCTTGAAATGGATCGCAGCCGGATAGAGCACCTTCGTGACCGGCCCTTCGCCGCAGATCTCACACACCTCCGCCGGCGGGTCCGTCATGCGTTGAAACACCTCGAACGTGTGCCCGTTGGGACAGCGATATTCGTAGATCGGCATCGTAAAAAGGCCGCGCCTTGCAGGGGCAGATGCTAGCAGGGGCCACGGGGGCCCCCGGCACTCCAGACCAGGGAGTGCCAGCCCCCGGAGGGGGCCGGAAGGGCGCGTTCCCGGTCGACGCCTACACCCTGGGAGTCACCGCCATCGCGGCCGGGCTGGGTGCGTTCCTGTTGCTGCGCTTGCACGCGCTCCCACCACACGAGGACGAGACGCTCGCCTTTTTCGTCAGCCATGAATCGCTCGGCGACATGCTCCGGACGGTGCTCGGAGAGCGTGGGGGCGCGCCTCTCCACTACGTGCTGGCGTATCTCGCCGGGCTGGTCGACCCGGGCCTGACGAGCCTCCGGCTCGTCTCGGCGGCCTTCGCCGTCGCGAGCGTGCCCGTGATCGCGGCGCTCGTCACGCGCCTGACCGACCGACGGACGGCGCTCCTGGCCACATTCGTCGCCGCGGCCAGCTGGACGATGCTCTACCACGGCATCTACGGCCGCATGTACAGCTTGTTCCTGTTCACGGCCACGCTCTCGCTGCTTCTCCTCCTGCGAGCTGTGGAGCGAGGAACGCGCGGCCGCTGGGCGGCGTGGACCGCGGCGACGCTCGCGCTCCTGGCGACGCAGCCGTACGGCGTGCTCGTGCTGGTCTCCGAGATCGTCTACGTCGCCGCCCTGCGGGCCCGCCGCCCGCTCCCGCTCCGCGCTCCGGGGATCGCGCTCGTGGCGGTCGTCGTTCTCGCAGGGCCACTCTGGCGGACGTATGCGCTGCTCGCCTCGCGCTTCGAGGTCGGAGTCGGCGAGCGGAGCTCGGAGCTCGGATCTCCCCTGGACGTCGTGGAGTACCTCTGGGACGTCTTCGGTGACTTCACCGCGGGGGCGCTCGTCGTCTCGGTGCCGATCGCTCTCGTCGCAGCGCTCGGGCTCGTGGCGATCGCGCGGACGCGCCCCGAGTCGGCCTTGCTGGCCGGCGCGATCGTGCTCGTCCCCGCCCTGGCGCTCCTGGCCGCCGGATCGGGCCCCGGCGTCTCGCTCGAGACCCGCCACCTGATCTTCGTGCTGCCGTTCGCGGCCATGGCGATCGCGGCCGGGCTGCTGCGCATCGGCTCGGCGGCAGGACGGGCGGGCCCGGGCGTGATCGCGGCGCTGCTCGGGTTCCTCCTCGCATCGCAGATCGCCTGGGGCCTCGACCGGACGCGCTGGCTCTACACCGGCGAGCCGAGCGAACGGGCGAAGGCCCGGATCGAGGTCGCCGACTGGCTGGCCGAGAACGGGCGCGCGGACGATGTCCTCTTCGGGTACGAGCCGACGTACCTCGACGCGTGGGAGCACGGGGCGCCGTTCGGGAAGATCTTCGTCCCACGCGCCGACGCGAAGCTCGCGCTCGAGGCGCTCGACGATGCGGGCAAGCCGCTCGGCCACGGCGTCTGGGTGCTCGACGCCTCCGACTTCGTCGACCAGGACCACGCCAGGCTCACGATCCCGGACGCTTCGCCCGGGAACGAGTTCGAAACCGCCGCGTTCGGCCCGTTCCTGGTCGTCAGGACGCGCGAGCCGACCGAGACCTCCGAGGGCTTCCTCGAGGCCACCCTGAAGGTGCAAGAGCTCAGCGCCCAGCTCGGCGTCGGCGACGCGAACCGCAACGCTCTCACCGCCCGCGAAGCTCTCGAAAGGCTGGAGGGGCCCTAGCGGGAGCGCTCGCCGCGCGCCTCGCGCTCGACCAGCTCCCGGTAGCACGGCGCCTCCTCGAAGGCGGCCAGCCCGGCTGGCGTCTCCCGCGCCCGCGGGCGGGCGCGCACCTTCATCCGCCCCGCCGCCGCCAGACCGGCCACGCTCCCGACCAGCCCGCCGAGCAGGAAGGGTCGAAGCCGCCTGCGGCGCTCGCCGTCCACGGCACCGATTGTAGGGTGCGAGGCGTGATCTGCACGCTCGGGGACCTCCTCCTGGACGTCGTCGTGCGGCTCGACGGCCCGATCGCCCAAGATACGGACACCTATGGACGCACGCACGTCGGCGCCGGAGGCCAGGCTGCGAACGTCGCCGCGTGGGTGGCGGCGCTGGGGGGCGGCGCGCGGTTCGTGGGCAAGCGGGCCCGAGACCCGGCGGGCCGGATCCTGGCCGAGGAGCTGCGCGGCCGCGGCGTCGAGCTCGCCGGGCCGGAGGCGGAGTCCGGAACCGGGACGGTCGTCTCCGTGGCCACGCCGGACGGGGCAAGGACGATGCTGAGCGACCGCGGCGTCTCCACCGAGTTCGCCCCGGAAGAGCTCGACGCTGCCTGGCTCGACGGGTGCACGTGGCTGCACGTTCCCGGCTACAGCCTGGTGCGCTCCCCCCTCCGCGAGACCGCGCTGACCGCGGCCGCGCTTGCGCCGCAGGTCGCCGTCGACCTGTCCTCGACGGCCGCGATCCAGGAGGCGGGCGTCGACCGCTTTCGCGAGACCCTGGCGTTGCTGCAGCCTCGCGTCGTGTTCGCCAACGAGGCCGAGGCGCAACTCGTGGGCCGGGTCGACGCCGAGACGGTCGTCGTCAAGCGCGGCGCGCGTGGCTGCGTCCTCCTGCGCGCCGGCGAAAGCGACGAGCTGCCCGCGGTCGACGCCGACGCGGTCGATTCCACGGGCGCCGGCGACGCGTTCGCGGCCGGCTTCTTGGTCGGCGGCGCGGAGCTCGGGCTCGACGCGGCGGCCCGGTGTGTGGCCAAGATGGGGGCGATGCCCTGATGGCCGACCTGATTCGCGTCCACCCGGAGGTGCGTGCCGCGCTCGAAGCGCGGAGGCCGGTCGTCGCCCTCGAGACGACGCTCGTCTCCCACGGCTTCCCGCGCGGGGAGGGCGCCGTGGTCGCCGCGGAGGCCGAACGCCGCGTGCGGGCGGCCTGGGCCGTGCCGGCGACGATCGGAGTCGTCGACGGCGTCATCCAGGTCGGGCTCACCGAGGAGCAGCTGGAGCGCTTCGGCAACTCACCGGATGCCCGCAAGGTCGGGCCGCGCGACCTGGCGGTCTGCGCGGCGCAGGGTGTGCTCGGCGCGACGACCGCCGGCGGGACGCTGGCCGTCTGCCGCGCAGTCGGCATCGGCTTCCTCGGCACGGGCGGGCTCGGCGGCGTCCACCGGGGCTGGACGGAGCGGCCGGACATCTCCGCCGACCTCGGCGAGCTCGCCCGCACGGAAGCGCTCGTCGTCGCCTCCGGTGCCAAGTCCCTGCTGGACGTGCAGGCGACCTCGGAGCTCCTGGAGACGATCGGTGTCCCCGTCCTCGGGTGGCGGGTCGACACCATGCCGCTCTTCTACGCGCGCGACGGCGGGCCGCCGGTCTCGGCGCGCGTCCTGACCGTGGAGGAGGTCGCCCAGATCGCGCAGTTTCACTGGAGGCTGGGCCGCCACTCCGCGCTCCTGCTCGCGAGGCCGCCGGACGAGAGCCTCGACGTCGAGCCGCTCATCCAGGAAGGCGTCGCCGAGGCCGAGCGCCAGGGCGTGCGCGGCCAGGACGTGACGCCGTTCGTGCTGGCCTATCTCCACGAGGCGAGCGACGGGGCGACGGTCGGGGTGAACAAGAAGCTGATCGTCGAGAACGCCGCCCTCGCCGCCGAGGTCGCGGTCGCGTACTCACGGCTGCAATGAGACCCTGCTGATTCTGGCCCTGTTCCTCCTGATCGGCCCTGGTCTTCACGGACTGACGACGGCGGCCTCCCAGGGGGCCAGCCGGAGCCCCTCGACGGTCTGCTCCTCGTCGGTCAGGTTGGCGGCGACTGTCGTCGACCTGCCGCGCCGCCAGGCCCAGACCCCGTCCGGAGCCGAGAGCGCCGAGTAGGCGCCGGCGCGCAGGTCGGCCGACCGGCGGCGCGGCGTCCGGCGCCACCTCGGCGTCTCCGAGGCCGAGCTCGTCCCCGTAGTAGAGCGTCGGCGTGCCGCGGAGCCCGAAGAGGATTTGGAGCGCTGCGCGGACCTTCCTCCCGTCGCCCCCGGCCCAGCGGGAGCCGTAGCGCGGGATGTCGTGGTTTCCAAGCGTCCAGAGCGGCCAGCCGCTCGAGGGGAGCAGCCGCTCCGCCGACTCGACCACGTCTCGCAAGGCGCGAGCCTCGAACGGCGTGTAGGAGAGGCCGAGGTTGAAGGTCATGTGCAGCTCGTCGTCGCCGGCCCCGTAGAACCTCGCGACGTCCGCCGGGTCGATCACCCCTTCGCCGACGAGGAGGCGCGGCGGATCCTCGGCGTCGGCGACCGCACGCCAGCGGCGCAGGACCTCGTGGAGCTCCGGGCGCATGTAGTTCCAGCGAAGCCGCTGACCGTGCCCCTGCAGCCACCAGGGGTCACCCTCTTCCAGCGGCGGGTTGTCGCGGAGGTCGCGATCCTTGACGACGAGGTAGGGAACGTCGATGCGGAAGCCTGCGACTCCGCGCCCGAACCAGAACCGGAGGATCTCGTCGAACGCGTCCCGCACGCCCTCGTTCCACCAGTTCAGGTCGGGCTGCTCCGGCAGGAATCGGCGTCGGGCGAGGGCATGATCGGGTTCAGCCAGATCCCGTCCACGCCGAGCCAGGCGAGGTACTCGAGCCTCCGGATCAGCCCCGGAGGCCCTCTGCGAACGAGCGCGGGTAGACCTGGTAGAGGACACCGCCGCGCCACCACGCGACGCTCGGGTCCGCCGTCACTCGTCGATCCGCTCGATGGCGACGATGTCATCGGCGGCGAAGCTCTCGGGGCCGGCCTCGCCCCAGCCCACCACGTCCCCGCTCGGCAGCACCGCCACGGGCCCGATGACGCGGCCGTCGCGCAGGAGCAGGCGCGTTTGGTGCACGCCCCAGGCGTCCTGGGGCCAGGAGGCGACCTCGGCCGCGAGCCAGTCGGGAAGGCGAGCGGGCTCCTCGGGCACTACCCGCCGAGGAGCTTGATGAGGTCGTCGACCTCGAGCATCTCGTACGACTGCGTGTGGACGCTCCCGCGCGCTCCCAGCGAGACCGAGACCTCGGCGATCACGGCCGAGCTCTCCGCCTCGACGATGTTCACGAAGTCATGGGGGCCGAGCAGGAACCACTGGTGGATCACCTTGGCGCCCAGCTCCTCGACGTCCTTGTTCACCTCGCGCAGGCGGTCCGGGTTCGCTCGGAGCGTCTGCAGGCCCTGCTCGCTCAGCGTCGACAGCATCAGGTACTTGGGCATCGTCCCTCCCTAGGCGGCTTCGGGAGGCGAGGATACAGCGGCCCGCGCCCGCTGCTCGAAATAGAGCACGGCGAGGCCGAAGAAGAGGAAGGGCGCCAGCACGACCCGGACGAGCACGGCGGCGACGATGGCGCCGTTGTCGGCGAAGCCGACCAGGGCCACGCCGAGGGCGAAGCCGAGCACGACGTTGATCATGATCAGCGCGGCGATCACGCCGAGCGCGTGCAGGTACTCGGCCCGCGCCAGCTGAATCGAGCGGAGGAGCGAGTACGCGATCCGGTCGAAGGCGTTCTTCACGTTCGGGTCGCGCTCGAGCATCGCCGCGGGGATCGAGAACCCCATGAGCGCGATCCAGAGCCCGCCGATGACGAACAGGAACAGGTACTGGAGCGCGATCACGGCAGGAACCGCGACCACGAACGTGAGGACGACGAGGGCCGGGGCGCGGAGGCCGACCTGCGCCCAGGCCTCGGCGAAGGAATCGCCCGAGACGAGACGGGTGGCGGCGGCGTAGGTCGCCGTGAAGGCGAACGCGAGAATGAGCACCTCGAGCAGGCCCGGCGCCGCGCGCGCGAGCAGGAACGCGCCGCCCTCGACGGCGCCGAGGCCGATCGCGGCCCAGGGGCGCTGGCCGTACAGGTGCACGGTCTCCGAGAGCAGCTCGCCGAGCCGGAGCGGGCGGTCGGGGGGCGACACGTCGCGGAACTCTAGGGTTCCGGCGTGGACATCCGCCGCGAGAGCTTCGACTCGGAGACCGCCCGGGCGCTCGCGGACGCGCTCGAGGCGGAGCTGCTCGCCACCTACGACGGCGACCCGGGCTCGGGCGGCCTGCCCGCAGCGTCCGTCTTCGAGCCGGTCAACGGCGGGGCGTTCGTCATCGGGAGGATCGACGGACAGGCGGTCGCCTGCGGCGGCGTCGCCCGCTACGACGACGTGACCGGGGAGATCCGGCGGATGTACGTCGTGCCCAGCGCGCGCGGACTCGGGCTCTCCCGTCGCCTGCTCGCGGCGCTGGAGGACGAGGCGCGGGCGCTGGGCTACTCCCTCGTCCGCCTGGAGACGGGGAAGCTCCAGGCGGCGGCCATCGCGCTGTACGTCTCGGCGGGCTTCGGGCCGATCCCACGCTACGGGCCGTTCGCGAACGACCCCAAGAGCGTCTGCTTCGAAAAGCGGCTCGGCTAGCGCTGCGCGGTCGCCAGGCGGAGGCCGAGCGCGACCAGGACTGTGCCGGTCACCGCGTCGAGGGTGCGGCGGACGCCCTGGCGCCTCAGCACGTGGCCGGCGCGGTCGACCGCAGCCGAGTAGGCGGCCAGCCAGAGGAAGGTCATTGCGCAGAAGACGAGCCCGAGGCCGAGCATGGCCGCGAACGAGCCGCCGCCCGCCGTGGCGAACTGCGGCAGGAGACTCGTGAAGAAGACCGCCATCTTCGGGTTCCCGAGGTTCGAGACGACGCCCTGTCGGTAACCGGTGCCCGGAGCGAGGGGTTGCGCGGTGCGGCCGGGGCCGTCGTGCGCGGAGCCGCCGCGGACGGCCGCAAGCAAGGCCTGTGCGCCCAGGTAGACGAGGTAGGCGGCGCCGAGGAGCTTGAGGGCGATGAACGCCGGCTCGGACGCGACGAGCAGCGCGGCGACCCCCGCGCCGGCGGCGACCGTCCAGACGGCCTGCCCCGTCGAGACGCCGAGCGCCGTGAGGACGCCTGCGCGGCGGCCGCCGGCGAGCGTGTTCCTGATCGTCAGCGCAGTGTCCTGCCCCGGCGTCACGATCACGAGCGCCGAGACGCCGAGGAAGGCGAGCAGCTGGCTCATCCCCGCAGTGTGACAACTAGGCTACGGGCGTGGCGTACACGGTCTTCCAGGCGGACGAGCTGGCGTTCGAGCCGCGCTCCGAGACGGATCCACGCTCGATCGCCTCGCTCTCGGACGCGCTCGCGGAATCCCGCGCGAACGTCTGGCGCTACCCGCCGGGTGCGCAGGGCAGGCGCCACCGAGACCTCGGTCAGGAGGAGGTCTTCGTCGTCCTCGAGGGGACGTTGACCGTCGACCTCGGCGAGCCGCCGGAGCGCCACGAGGTGCGGCGCGGAGGCGTCGTCGTCGTCGAGCGCGGGACGATCCTGCAGCTGAGGAACGCGGGCGAGGAGGACGTCGTCCTCTTCATCTACGGCGCGCCGCCGGAGACCGGCAAGGCCGAGTTCTTCGACCCGGTGCCCTAGGCGCGCGTCAGCCAGAAGGCGGCGTCGGCCGGCTCGACCCGAAAGACGCCCTCGACGTGCGAGCAGGCGACGCGCAGATCGTTCCGGACGGCCCGGTCGAGCAGGCTGCGGAGCGTGGCGGTCGCGACCTCCGGCTCCTGGTCGAGACCGTGCCCCCACTCCGGCCGCGCGCCCTGGAGGGGATGGAGGAGCGCGTCGGTTAGGTAGAGAAGCTCTCCGGCCACCTCGACCGCCAGGTGGCCCGGCGTGTGCCCCGGCGCCGGGAGCACCCGGACTCCCGAGACGACTTCCTCCTCGCCGTCGACGAGCTCCAGCACACCGGCGACGGCAAGGGGCGGGAGCTGCTCGCGGGCTGCGCCGGCCCCGACGGCGGACATCTCCGCGAGCTCCGCCTCCGAGGTCCAGAACTCCCAGTCGACGCGGGACATCACGTATCGGGCGCGGGGAAACGCAGGCGATCCCGCCCGGACGTTTCCACCGATGTGGTCGAGGTGCCCGTGGGTCACCACGACCAGGTCGACCGCCTCGGGCGACACTCCGAGCCGCTCGAGCTCGGCTGTGAGCGCGCCCCCTGAGCCGCCGAACGGATGCTCCACGGCGCCGAGTCCAGTGTCCACGAGTACGACCGCGTCGGACGTGCGCACGAGCAGGCATTGATACGGGGCGTCGCTCGGATAGGGCTCGTCGAGGAGCGCCTCGAGCTCTGCCGGCTCGACCTCGTCGAAGACGAAGTCGCTCGGGAGCCGGCCCCGCCCGTCGCTCAGGAGCGTCGCTTCGGTGGCCACGGCCCTACACGGCCGCGGCCTCGGCGGCCGGCGCCTTCGTGAAGACCAGCTCGCCGTCGGCCACGTCCACCCGGATCGTGTCGCCCTCGACGAACTCGCCCTCCAGGAGCCTCAGCGCGAGCGGGTTCTCGACCAGGCGCTGCAGCGCGCGCTTGAGCGGCCGTGCGCCGTAGGTCGGATCCCAGCCGGCCTCGGCCAGGTGCTCCTTCGCCGCATCGGTCAGCTCGAGCCCCAGGCCGCGCTCGGCCAGCCTGGCCTGGACGCGCTCCAGCTGCAGCTCGACGATCTCGCCGAGCTGCTCGCGCGAGAGCGCCTTGAACTCAACGATCTCGTCGATCCGGTTCAGGAACTCCGGCCGGAAATACTCGCGCATCGCGTCGGCCGAGCGCAGGTTCGAGGTCATGATGATGACCGTGTTGCGGAAGTCGACCGTGCGGCCGTGGCCGTCGGTGAGGCGGCCGTCGTCGAGGATCTGGAGGAGCACGTCGAAGACCTCGGCGTGCGCCTTCTCGATCTCGTCGAGGAGGACGACGGAATACGGGCGCCGGCGCACGGCCTCGGTCAGCTGGCCGCCTTCGTCGTAGCCGATGTAGCCGGGCGGCGCGCCGATCAGGCGCGCGACGGTATGCCGCTCCTGGTACTCGGACATGTCCAGGCGGACGAGGGCGCGTTCGTCGTCGAACATGAACTCGGCCAGGGCGCGGGCGAGCTCGGTCTTCCCCACGCCGGTCGGGCCGAGGAAGACGAACGAGCCGATCGGCCGGTCCGGGTCCTGCAGGCCGGTCCGCGCGCGCCGGAGCGCGTTGGCGACGGCCTCGACGGCTTCCTCCTGCCCGACCACCCGCTGATGGAGGCGCTCCTCCATGTGGATGAGCTTCTCGGTCTCGCCCTCGAGTAGGCGCGCGACGGGAATGCCCGTCCAGCGGGCGACGACCGCGGCGACGTCGTCCTCGTCGACCTCCTCCTTCACCATCGGCTCGAACTCCTGCTCGACCCGCTCGGCCAGCTCCGCCTCGAACGCGGGCAGCTCGCCGTAGCGGATCTCGGCGACCCGCTGCAGGTCGCCGGCGCGCTCGGCGCGCTCGGCTTCCATGCGCAGGTCGTCGATCCGCTGCGTGATCTCCTTGACGCGGTCGAGCAGCTCCTTCTCCTTGGCCCAGCGGGCCGCCAGCTCGTCGCGGTGCGCCTTCGCGTCGGCGAGCTCGCGCTCGATCGGCCCCCGGACGTCCTTCGACTCCTTGGCCATCGCGGCGAGCTCGATCTCGAGCTGGCGCACGCGGCGCTCGGCCTCGTCGAGCTCGAGCGGCGAGGAGTCGATCTCCATGCGCAGGCGCGAGGCGGCCTCGTCGACCAGGTCGATGGCCTTGTCCGGCAGGAAGCGGTCGGAGATGTAGCGGTCGGAGAGCACGGCCGCGGCGACCAGCGCGGCGTCCCTGATCCGCACGCCGTGATGGGCCTCGTAGCGCTCCTTCAGGCCGCGGAGGATGGCGATCGTGTCCGCGACGGACGGCTCGCCGACGAAGATCGGCTGGAAGCGACGCTCGAGCGCGGCGTCCTTCTCGATGTGCTTGCGATACTCGTCGAGCGTCGTCGCGCCGACGGCACGCAGCTCGCCGCGCGCGAGCATCGGCTTCAGCATGTTCGCGGCGTCGACCGCGCCCTCGGCCGCGCCGGCGCCGACGATCGTGTGCAACTCGTCGATGAAGAGGACGATCTCGCCCTCGGAGTCCTTGATCTCGGTGAGCACCGCCTTCAGCCGCTCCTCGAACTCGCCCCGGTACTTGGAGCCCGCGAGCAGCGCGCCGATGTCGAGCGCCCACACGCGCTTGCCCTTCAGGCCCTCCGGGACGTCGCCGGCGACGATGCGCTGCGCGAGGCCCTCGGCGATGGCGGTCTTGCCGACGCCGGGGTCACCGATCAGGACCGGGTTGTTCTTCGTGCGCCGTGAGAGCACCTGGATGACGCGGCGGATCTCCTCGTCGCGCCCGATCACCGGGTCGAGCTTGCCTTGCTCGGCCAGCTCGGTGAGGTCGCGCCCGAACTTCTCCAGGGCCTGGTAGGAGCCCTCGGGATCCTGGGAGGTCACGCGCTGCGAGCCGCGCACGTCCTTTAGCGCGGAGACGAGCGCGTCGCGCGGGACGGCGTCCAGCGCGAGCAGGACGTGCTCGGTGGAGACGTAGTCGTCCTCGAGCTTTCGCATCTCCTCCTCGGCGCGGTCGAGCACCTCGGAGAAGGCCGTCGAGACTCGAGGCTGCTGGGCGGCGACGCCCTGGATCGACGGCTTCGCCGAGAGCGCCGCCTCGGCCCGGGCACGCACGTCCGCGACCGAGGCTCCGGCGCGCTCGACGAGCGTGCGCGGGAGCTCCTGGTCGAGCAGCGCGAGGAGCAGGTGCTCCGGGTAGATCTCGGGGTTGCCACTGCGGCGCGCCAGCTCCTGGGCGGCGCCGACGGCCTCCTGCGACTTGATGGTCAGCCTGTTGAAGTCCATGTCCTCTTCGTGGGTTGTGGGAGTGTCTGGTCCGCGGTGTAGAGCACGACCTCGCGGCGGTACTGCCGGTGGACGCGCTGGATCTCTTCGCGCATGTCGCTCTCGAGGCGCTCGAGGCGCGCCCGGAGGCGGCCGAGCTCGTCCTGCAGGCGAAGCACGGTCTCGACACCTGCGAGGTTGAGCCCCAGCTCGCCGGTCAGCCGCTGGATCAGGCGCAGCCGCTCGAGGTCTGCCTCGGAGTAGAGGCGCGTGTTCCCGGGCGTACGCCGCGGGAGGACGAGGCCCTTCGCCTCGTAGACGCGCAGCGTCTGGGGGTGCATGCCGACGAGCTCGGCGGCGACGCTGATCATGTAGCGGGGGCGGTCGTCCATCACGTTCTCAGCTGCTCCCTGACGTCGCGATTGGATGCCTTGTCGAGCGCCTCGATCGCCTCGCGCTCGGCCTTGGTCAGCTTGGTCGGGACGGACAGGCGCACGCGGGCGAGCAGGTCGCCCTTGCCGCCGCCGTTCAGCTTCGGCGCGCCCTTGCCCCGGACACGCAGGAGCTTCCCGTCCTGCGAGCCCGCCGGAACCTTGAGCGAGATGCGGCCGTCCGGGGTCGGCACCTCGACCTCGGCGCCGAGCGCGGCCTCCGAGTACGTGACCGGCACCTCGATGACGAGGTCGGAGCCGCGGCGCTCGAAGAGCGGCGACGGCGTCACCCGGGTCGTCACGATCAGGTCTCCGGCGGGACCGCCGCCGTAGCCGGCCTCGCCCTTGCCCTTGAGCCGGATCTGCGTCCCGTCCTTGACCCCGGCGGGAATCTTCACCGTGTAGCGCTTCGTCCGGCGCTCGCGGCCGGAGCCGCCGCAGGTCCGGCACGGCTGCTCGATCACGGTGCCGTTGCCGCGGCAGCGGGGACACGGCCGCGAGAAGGCGAAGAAGCCCTCGTCCTCGGACGTGACCCCGCGGCCGCGGCACTCGGGGCAGATGATCGGCTTCGTGCCCGGCTCGGCGCCCGTGCCCTTGCAGGTCGAGCAGGCTGCGTCGAGCTCGACCGGGATCCTCGTCGTGAGGCCGTTCAGCGAGTCCTCGAAGGAGAGGGTGAGCGTGACGCCGACGTCGACGCCGCGCTGCCCTCGGCTCCGCGTCCTCGCCGAGCCCCCGCCGGCCCGCCCGAAGAGGCCTCCGAACAGGTCGCCCAGGTCGCCGAGGTCGCTGACGTTCCCGGACCACTGGAAGCCGCCGGGGCCGGGACCGCCCCCGGCGCCCTGGAACATGCGCGGGCCGAGCTGGTCGTACTGCTTGCGCTTCTCCGGGTCGGAGAGGACGTCGTAGGCCTCCTGCAGCTCCTTGAAGCGCTCCTCGGCCTCGGCGTCGCCCGGGTTCGAGTCCGGATGGTGCTTGCGGGCAAGCTTCCGGTAGGCCTTCTTGATCTCGTCCTGGGAGGCCGACTTGGAGACGCCGAGGACCTCGTACAGGTCTCTCACTCGGGCGACCCCTGGGACACGACGACGCGCGCCGGTCGCAGCACGCGGTCGCCGAGCCGGTAGCCCTTCTGGATCACCTGGAGGATGGCGCCGTCGTCGTCCTCGGAGGATTGGGTGAGCAGCGCCTCGTGGACATGCGGGTCGAACGCTCCGTCGGTCTCGATCTCGACGAGGCCCTCCTTGGCGAGCGCCTGGCGCAGCTCACGGTGGACGAGCCGCACGCCGTCCTCGAGCTTCGCCTCCTCGTGCTCCTCTGCGGCGACGAGCGCGCGCTCGAGGTCGTCGAGGACGGGCAGGAGCTCCTTCACGAGCCGCTCGTGGGCTCGCGCGACCAGAGCTTCCTGGTCGCGCAGGGCCCGCTTGCGGTAGTTGTCGAAGTCCGCGGCGACCCTCTTGAGGTCGTCGAGGAACTCGTCGCGCTCGCGCTGGAGAAGGTCGACGCGCTCCTCCAGCTCGGCGATCGCCTTCTCGGTCTCGGCCTGCTCGGGGCCGGTGGTCTCCTCGGAGGGCATTACGACTGCTTCGCCTCCTCGTCGATGACCTCGTAGTCCGCCTCCTCGACGACCTCGTCGTCGCTCGCCTCGCCGTTGCCGGCGCTCGGCTGCGCGGCGGCCTGCTCGGCCTGCACCTTCTCGTAGACGGCCTGCGCCAGCTTGTGCGCCGCCTCCATCAGCTCGTCGCTCTTGGCGCGGATCTCCGCGGCGTCCTCGCCGTCGGCCACGGCCTTGAGGGCCTCGACCCGCTCCTCGATCGTCTTCACGGTCTCCTCGTCCAGCGAGTCGCGGTGCTCGGCCAGGCTCTTCTCGGTCGAGTAGACGAGCGTCTCCGCCTGGTTGCGGGCTTCGGCCAGCTCGCGCAGCTTGTGCGCCTCGCCCGCGTGGGCCTCGGCCTCCTTGACCATGCGCTCGACCTCGGCCTCCTCGAGGCCGGAGCCGCCCTCGATGCGGATCTGCTGCTGGTTGCCGGTCCCGAGGTCCTTCGCGGAGACGTTGAGGATGCCGTTCGCGTCGATGTCGAAGGCGACCTCGATCTGCGGCATCCCGCGGGGCGCCGGCGGAATCCCGACGAGCTGGAACTTGCCGAGCGTCTTGTTGAACGCGGCCATCTCCGACTCGCCCTGGAGGACGTGGATCTCGACCGACGGCTGGTTGTCCTCGGCCGTCGTGAACGTCTCGGACTTCTTCTTCGGGATGGTCGTGTTGCGCTCGATCAGCGTCGTCGACACGCCGCCCTTCGTCTCGATGCCGAGCGAGAGCGGGGTGACGTCGAGCAGGAGGATGTCCTTGACCTCGCCCTTGAGCACGCCGGCCTGGATGGCGGCGCCGACGGCGACGACCTCGTCCGGGTTGACGCCCTTGTGCGGGTCCTTGCCGACGAGGGACTTGACCTGCTCCTGCACGGAGGGCATGCGGGTCATGCCGCCGACGAGGACGACGTGGTCGATCTTGTCGGCGGTGAGGCCGGCGTCGGCGAGGGCCTGCTTGGTCGGGCCGACCGTGCGCTCGAGCAGCTCGTGCGTGAGCTCGTTCAGCTTCGCCCGCGTGAGCTGGAGGTCGAGGTGCTTGGGTCCCTCCGGCGTCGCGGTGATGAAGGGCAGGTTGATCTGCGTCGACGTGGTGGAGGAGAGCTCGATCTTCGCCTTCTCGCCGGCCTCGTAGAGGCGCTGGAGCGCCATCTTGTCCTGGCTCAGGTCGATGCCCTGGTCGCGCTTGAACTCGGCGACCATCCAGTCGACGACGGCCTTGTCGAAGTTGTCGCCGCCGAGGTGGTTGTCGCCGTTGGTGGCCTTCACCTCGAAGACACCCTCGCCGAGCTCGAGCACGGAGACGTCGAACGTCCCCCCGCCGAGGTCGAAGACGAGGATCGTCTGGTCGGCCTCCTTGTCGAGACCGTAGGCGAGCGAGGCCGCGGTCGGCTCGTTGATGATGCGCAGGACGTTGAGCCCGGCGATCTTGCCGGCGTCCTTCGTCGCCTCGCGCTGGGCGTTGTTGAAGTAGGCGGGGACGGTGACGACCGCGTCGGTGACCGGCTCGCCGAGGTAGGCCTCGGCGTCCGCCTTCAGCTTCTGCAGGATCATCGCGCTGATCTCCGGCGGGGCGAGCTCCTTGTCGCCGGCCTTCACGCGGACGTCCCCGTTGGGGCCCTCCACGACCGTGTAGGGGACGATCTTCATCTCCTCCGAGACCTCCGAGAACTTGCGCCCCATGAAGCGCTTGATCGAGGAGACGGTGTTCTCGGGGTTCGTGACCGACTGGCGCTTCGCGGGCGCCCCGACGAGCCGCTGGCCGTCCTTCGCGAACGCGACGACGGACGGCGTCGTGCGTCCGCCCTCGGCATTGGGGATGACGGTCGGCTCGCCGCCCTCGAGCACGGCGACACAGGAGTTCGTCGTGCCGAGATCGATGCCGATGGTTCGTGCCATGTGGTGAATCCCTCCGTTGGCTTGATTGACAGGCTGAGAAAATCTAAGCCAGTATATAGCAGATCTCGCGGCCCCGGTTAGGAGCGCGCGACGACCTGCAGGGTGGCGAGCGCCGGATCCGCGCAGTACGAAAGGCGCGTTCCCGCTGCTGCAGCTTCGCGCAGCGCGTCAACCAGCTCCCGGGAGACGACCTCGCCGGGGGCGATCGCGGGAATCCCGGGCGGATACGGTGCCACCGTCTCCGCCGCCACCCGCCCGGCGGCGTCCTCGGCGCGAACCGTCTCCCGTGCGGAGAAGAACGCCTCCCGCGGGGTCATGGCCGTCTCCGGCGCGACGTCCCAGACGGCGCTCGCGGCTCCCGGCGGGCGTGGCTCGCCTCGCCGGGCCTCGAAGGAGGCAAGCAGCGCGTCGCACAGGCGCTCCACCCCGGCGTCCGTGTCCGCGATCGTCAGCAGCGGGACGAGGAGATCCCGGTTGGCGAGCTCGAAGCGGATCCCCTGCGCGAAGAGGTCGGCCTCCACCTCGAGCCCGTCCGCGCCCGTGCCCGGGAGGGCGAGGGCGAGCTTCGTCGGGTCGTCGGAGGCGACGAGGACGAGACCGTCCACCTCCGCCAGGCGCCCGCGGACGTACGCCGCCAGCCGCACGGTCTCGCCCAGGAGCTCCTCGCCCCGGGTGGCCATGATCATGCGGGCGCGGTCGAGGCTGGCGAGGAGCGCGGCCGAGACGCTCGTCGTGTGGAGAAGCTCGAACGCCTCCTCGAGCCGCTCGAGGTCGAGGAAGCCGCCGCGCGCGAGGAGGAAGGCGCTCTGCGTGAAGGCGGCGAGGGTCTTGTGCGACGAGGCGACGAAGGCGTCGGCCCCTGCGGCGAGAGCGTGCGGCGGGACTGCGGGGTGGAAGCCGAAGTGAGCGCCCCAGGCCTGGTCGATCACGAGCGGGACGCCGGCGCCGTGAGCGATCGCAGCGATCGCGGCGACGTCGGAGAGGACGCCGACGAAGCTCGGCTCGACGAGGAAGACGCCGCAGGCGTCCGGCGTGTCGGCCAGCGCCGCGGCAACGCGCTCCGGCGGCAGCCGCAGCGGGAGCCCGGTGGCGGAATCGACGTCCGGCCGGACCCAGACCGGCTCGAGCCCGGAGAGGACCAGCCCGGCGAGCACCGACTTGTGCATGCTCCGCGAGATGACCGCTCGGTCGCCGGGGCGGCCGAGCGCGAGGGCGAGCGCCTGGTTTCCCTCCGTGGAGCCGTTCCCGCAGAAGCGGCAGAGGTCGGCGCCCCAGAGGTCGGCGGCCAGCCGCTCGGCCTGGCCGAGGACGTCCGAGCGCATGTGCAGGTCGTCCGCGCCCGAGGAGAGCGGCAGGTCGAGGCGGAGGAGGTCGTCGGCGAGGTGAGGCGCACGCTTGTGCCCCGGAGTCGTGAAGGGCGTGACGTCGGCCGCGAGGAAGGCCGCAGCGGCGTCCGCCAGGGGTGTCGCGCGCTGGTCCACGGCTGCCGGTTCTACCGGATCCGCGGGGCGCGCGACGGACGGGGCGGACGCTTGTGATTCACGCGCACGAAGTGTCCTCCCGCCAGAACAAGGGCTGAAGCAGGCTCGCCGTCCGCCGGGGCGCCGTCGAATCGCTTGTGCTCGTGGAACACAAGCGTGGTTCGTGGGGCCACGCTCAGCGCGTGGACTCGGGCACGGTTGCGGCGCGCACTTGCGTCCGCCGGCGCAGGAGGCCGCGGCCCGGCTCGACCGCCGCCCCGCTCGCCCGCAGGATCAGCGCCACGGCAACGACGATCGACGCGCCGGCGACGAGCATCTGCAAGGTGATCGTCTCGCCGAGGAGCGCCCAGCCGAGCGCGACGGCGACGATCGGGTTCACGTAGGCGTAGGTGGCGACGAGCGACACGGGCGCGGCGCGCAGGAGCCAGACGTAGGCGGTGAAGCCGACCAGGCTCCCGACCGCGACGAGATAGCCGAGAGCAAGAAGCGAGTCGGCCGACCAGGTCGCCTCGCCTAGCTCGCCGCTCGTGGTCGAGACGATCAGGAGCAGGACACCGCCGCAGAGCGCGCCCAGGCCCGCGGAGACGAGCGGCCGCTTCGGGAGGGCGGCGCCGCGCGAGTAGAGGGAGCCGGCCGACCAGCAGAGCGCCCCGAGGATGATCACGACCGCGCCGACGCGGTCGACGTCGGCCTCGCCAAAGGGGTCGAGCAGGAACGCGAGGCCGACGAAGCCGAGCACGAAGCCGACATAGGCCGAACGGCGCAGGCGCTTGCCGAAGAACACGCGGTCGAGGAGCGCCATCCAGAGCGGGATGCTGCCGACCAGGAGCGCAGCCACCCCCGCGGGCACGGTCTGCTGGGCCCACGCGAGGCTGCCGTGGCCGAGGAGGAAGAGCAGGCCGCCGAACACGAACCCGGCGAGGATCTGGGGGCGGCCGATCCGGTCGCCTTCGCGGTCTCCGCGCGGCAGCGCCCAGGCGAGGAGCAGGGCGCCCGCGAGCAGGTGGCGGATGGACATGGAGAGGAGCGGCGGCAGGTCGCGGACGGTGATGGCGAGCGCGATGAACGTCGAGCCCCAGACGACGTAGATCGTCAGCAGGGCGAGCCAGACCCGCGCCGGGTAGCGAGCAGCCATCCGTCGCAGCATGCCCGCAGCCGGACTATCAGCTCAAGTCGAGTTCCCGGGCGACTCCATCAGCCTGCCTGATGGGCGGGCGGGGCGCCCGCGAGCCCCCGGGGCGCCCCGCTTCGGGCGAAGAGGATGTTCGCCGCGGGAATACCCTGCTCCGAACCGGAGGAAACGTCTGGGCTAGGCTTCCGCTGTGGAGCGGCTGACCGACAAGCTGGGGCGGCCGGTACGGGACCTCCGGATCTCGGTCACGGACCGGTGTAACTTCCGCTGCGTCTACTGCATGCCGAGGGAGGTCTTCGGCCGCGATCACCCGTTCCTCCCCCGCGCCGAGCTGCTCACGTTCGAGGAGATCGAGCGCCTCGCGCGCGCCTTCGTCACCCTGGGCGTCGAGAAGATCCGCATCACGGGCGGGGAGCCGCTGGTCCGCCGCGACCTCGAGGCGCTCGTGGAGATGCTGGCGCGGATCGACGGGCTCGACCTGACCATGACGACGAACGGCGCGCTCCTCGCCGGGAAGGCCCAGGCGCTCCGGGACGCGGGCCTGAGGCGGATCACGGTCAGCCTCGACTCGCTCGACGACGACGTGTTCCGCGCCATGAACGACGTCGACTTCCCGGTCGCGCGCGTGCTGGAAGGCATCGAGGCAGCGCTCGCGGCCGGCCTCGCGCCCGTGAAGGTGAACGTCGTCGTCAAGCGCGGCCTGAACGAGGACGGGATCCTCCCCCTGGCCCGGCACTTCCGCGGAACCGGCGTCGTGCTGCGCTTCATCGAGTACATGGACGTCGGGCACACCAACGGCTGGCGGCTCGACGACGTCGTCCCCGCCGCCGAGATCGTGGCCGCGATCGACGCCGAGCACCCGCTCGAGCCGGTCGAGGCCGCCTACCGCGGCGAGGTCGCGAGCCGCTGGCGCTACCGAGACGGGAGCGGCGAGATCGGGGTCATCTCCTCGGTGACGCAACCCTTCTGCGGCGACTGCACGCGCGCACGGCTGTCGGCCGAGGGGAAGGTCTATACCTGCCTGTTCGCCGTGCAGGGCCACGACCTGCGCGCGCTTCTCCGCGGCGGGGCTTCCGACGAGGAGCTTGCGGCCGCCCTCGCCGACGTCTGGCGCGCGCGCAGCGACCGCTATTCCGAGCTCCGCTCCGCCGCGACCGTCGACCTGCCCAAGGTCGAGATGTCGTACATCGGCGGCTGAGCGGCCTCCGGGATCCGGTTTCTCCAGCCCGAAACCGGGGGAAAACCGAACCGACACCCTCGCTAGACTGGCGAACGTGACCGCTGCAGGACGACTTCTCCCGCACGGCTGGAAGGACTTCTTCTTCCAGCTCTCGCTCTGGCTCGGGTTCGGCCTGGCCTACCAGATCGCGCGCGGGATTGCCGATCAGAGCCCGCTCGAGGCGATCCAGAACGGCGTCACCGTCATCGACGCCGAGCGGGCCTTCAACGCGCTCATCGAGATCGACATCCAGCGGGCTGTCCTGCACACGGGCGACTGGGCGCTCGAGGCGGTCAACCTCACCTACTGGCTCTCGCAGTTCCCGGTGCTCGGCCTCGCGCTCCTCTGGATCTACTTCTTCCGCAACGACGCGTTCATCACGGTCAGGAACTGGATCTTCGCCACGAACCTGCTCGCGCTCGTCGGCTACGTCCTGATGCCGACGGCGCCGCCGCGCATGTTCCCGGAGCAGGGCTTCATCGACACGCTTGCGCAGTCCTCGGCGGTCAACCACGGCAGCGGCCTGGTCGAGCTCGCCTCGAACCCGTACGCCGCGATGCCGAGCGTCCACTCGGCCGACGCGCTCATCATCGGGTTCGCCATGGCGACGCTCGTGAAGAGCCGCTGGGCGGCCGTGCTGTGGACGCTCTGGCCGACGTGGGTCTGGTTCTCCGTCATGGCCACCGGCAATCACTACTGGCTCGACATCGCAGCCGGCGTGGGCGTGGCGCTCGTCGGCGGCACGATCGTCGCCTGGGCTCAGGAGCGTCGGCTCTCGCCGGCCCCCGAGCTCTACCGCTGCGGCTACCGGCGCTGGTAGCCTCGGCGCTCCTGTGAACAGGCCCGAGCAAGTCGAGCGGCCCAAGCGCACCTATCAGGACGAGGTCCGGCGGGTCGCGGGCCGGTGGGTCGCCGGGCTGGAGCGGACGAGCATCACGCCGGATGCGCTCACGATCTCCGGCGTCGGCCTCTGCATCGCAGGCGCGGTCGCCGTGTACTTCGAGTACAAGAGCGACTGGCTCTTCATCCTCGGCGGCGCGCTCTTCGTGATCGGGAGCGTTCTCGACATCCTCGACGGGGCGCTCGCGCGAAGGAGCGGGAAGGGAACGCCGTTCGGCGCGTTCCTGGACTCGACCGTCGACCGGGTCGGCGAGGGCTTCATGCTCGCGGCGATCGGCCTCGTGCTCATGCGCGACGGAAGCGTCTGGGGCGTCGCGCTCGCCTTCGCGGCCATGGGCGGCTCGTTCCTCGTCAGCTACACGCGCGCACGCGCCGAGGTCATGGGCCTCAAGGGCGACGTCGGCTTCGGGAGCCGGGCCGAGCGGGTCATCGTCATCTCGGTGGGGCTCGCCTTCGCGCCCTTCGGCTCCCTGCCCTACGTCGTCGCCGTCTTGACGGCGACTGCCTGGCTCACCGTCCTGCAGCGCATCCTCTACGTGCGCAAGCAGCTCGCCGAGCGCGGCTAGCAGCACCTGTGCGCATCTTCGGCTAGACTGATAGCAGTTTGACTGCTAGCAGTTCTGATAGACGCGGCGTTCTCGTTCGGATGCCTTCCTCCCTCAAGCGGGCGCTCGTCCGCGAGGTGGCGCGCCGCGGGGGGAACCTGAACGACCTCGCAACGGGAATCCTGGCCGAGCGCTTCGGTGTCCCGTACTCCCCCACGGGACGCCGAAGCCCGCTCGCCGGCGCAAGCGGCGTCACGCTTCTGCGCATGCCGGACGCCCTCAAGGACTCGATCGACGCCGAGGCCGCGCGCGCCGGCTCCCATGCGAACGACGTCATCCTGCAAGTGCTAGCAGACGAGCTCGGAATTCCCTTCCAGTCGAACCGACGAAAGGAAAGTATGGCTAGCACGAACGGGAACGCCAACGGCAAAGCGCGGTCCGAGGACAAGGTGCGCGTTGCCATCATCGGCGTGGGCAACTGCGCCAACTCGCTCCTCCAGGGAGTCGAGTACTACAAGGACGCCGACCCTGACGCCTTCGTCCCGGGTCTCATGCACGTCGACCTCGGCGGCTACCACGTCCGCGACGTCGAGTTCACCGCCGCGTTCGACGTCACGAAGGACAAGGTCGGCAAGGACCTCGCCGACGCCATCTGGGCGCACCCGAACGACACCTACAAGTTCGCCGACGTCCCCAAGACGGGTATCACCGTCTCCCGCGGCATGACGCACGACGGGCTCGGCAAGTACATCTCCGAGGTCGTCGAGAAGGCGCCGGGCGACACCGACGACGTGGTCAGGATCCTCCAGGAGACGAACACCGACGTCGTCGTCAACTACCTCCCGGTCGGCTCCGAGGAGGCGACCAAGTGGTACGCCGAGCAGGTCCTCAAGGCCGGCTGCGCGATGGTGAACTGCATCCCGGTGTTCATCGCCAAGGGCGGCTACTTCGGCAAGCAGTTCGAGGCGCACGGGCTTCCGATCATCGGCGACGACATCAAGTCGCAGGTCGGCGCGACGATCACTCACCGCGTGCTCACCTCGCTCTTCCGCGAGCGCGGCGTGCACCTCGACAAGACGATGCAGCTGAACGTCGGCGGCAACTCCGACTTCCTCAACATGCTCGAGCGCGACCGCCTCGAGTCGAAGAAGATCTCGAAGACGAACGCGGTCACGTCCATGCTCGACTACGACATGGGCGCGAAGAACGTCCACGTCGGCCCGTCGGACTACGTGCCGTGGCTGACCGACCGCAAGTGGGCCTACATCCGCATGGAGGGCACGTCCTTCGGCGACGTGCCGCTGAACCTCGAGCTCAAGCTCGAGGTGTGGGACTCCCCCAACTCGGCCGGAATCGTCATCGACGCCGTCCGGATGGCCAAGCTCGCCCTGAACAACGGCATCTCCGGAGCCCTCGAGGGACCGAGCGCCTACCTGATGAAGTCGCCTCCGACGCAGATCGTCGACGACGAGGCGTACGACCTCACCGAGGCCTTCATCAAGAAGTACGCGCGCAAGACGGCAAAGGCGGCTGCGAAGGCGTAGGGAAACCGGCTCAGGGCGCGGCTCTTGACCGCGCCCTGGGCCACTTTCACGCTCGGTCTCTCCCGGATTTCCCGGATTTCCTCTCAAGGAGGAGACGTGAGAGACCGACTTGCATCAACCCGGAAGGCTCCGCGCTCCTCTCGGCGTTCGACAACCTGGGTGAACGAACCGCGAGGCGCAGGAGCCTTCAAGGAGAGCCGTAGAATCGCCCAGGTGAAGCTCCGGATCTGCATGGTGACCCCCTTTGCGTGGTCGCAGCCCCACCCGGTCAACGACCACGTGTCCGGGGCGGCCGACGAGCTGCGCCGCCGGGGTCACGAGGTCGTCGTCCTCGCTCCCTCCGGGCGGGCCACCGAGCTGGCCGCCGGACGGCGCGCGCTCAAGCGCCTCGGGCGGGAAGGGAGGCCGCTCGAAGGCGTCGTCGCACTCGGGCCGTCGGTGCCCGTCTCCCGCCGCAGCCGCCTCGGCGTGCCCATCGGCGTGCGGGCCAACCTGGAGCTCGCGCTCACGCGCGACCGCTTCGACGTCGTGCACGTCCACGAGCCGGGCGTTCCGAGCCTCTCCTACCTCGCGCTCCGTGACGCACGCGGCCTCGCCGTCGCCACGTTCCACTCGGCCGACCGCCTCGGCTACCCGCCTGGGAGGAAGCAGCGGGAGAAGCTGCTCGGCCGCGTCGACGCGCTCACCGCGTCGAGCCCGGCGACCGCCGAGGCCGCGAAAGCCCGCTTCCCCGGCGACTACCGCACACTGCCCCTCGGGGTCGACCTCGAGCGCTTCCGACCATCGCGCCCGCGCCGGCGCTTCGTGTTCGAGTGGCGGGCGGAGGAGCTGCCGCGGCTGCGCGCCGCCTTCCGTGCGCTCGCCGGGCTTCCGGGCTGGGAGGTCGTCGTCCTGCGGACGCGGCCGCTCGCGGGCCGCCCCTACGTCCCGCGCGCAGTGCGCGCAAGGGTGACGATCCGAACGGCCCTCGACGCGCGCACCCGGGCGGCCGAGCTCGCCGGCGCGGCGGGCTTCGTCCCGTCGGCCGGCGGAAGCGCACGCCTCGCGCTCGAGGCGAGCGCGGCGGGCGTGCCGCTGGTCGACCCGCCCGGCTCTCAGGACCAGCCGGACCTCGTCGGAGCGGCGCTCGCCCGGCTGGCCGAGGACGAGGCGTGGCGAGAAAAATGCTCCGCGGACGCCCGCCGGTCGGCGGAGCCGCAGAGCTTCGGACGGCTCGCTGACGAGCTGGAGAGCCTCTACGGTGCCGTCCTGCGCAAGCGGCGGACGGCACCGGCCGCGGCCGCCGACCCGCTCGCCGACCGCCCGCATGATCCTCGCCGACCTGCATATGCACACGGAGCACTCGCACGACTGCGCCATCCCGGTCGAGGAGCTGCTCGACCACGCCGAGCGGATCGGCCTCGGCGCCATCGCGATCACCGACCACAACGTCTTCTCGGGCGCGCAGGAGGCCGTGGAGCTCGCCCGCGGCCGTGCGCTGACGGTCATTCCGGGAGAGGAGGTGAAGACCGACGCCGGCGAGGTGATCGGGCTCTTCCTCAGCGAGGAGATCCCGCGCGGCATGCCGATGGCCGACACGATCGCCGCCATTCGCGAGCAGGGAGGCATCGTCTACGTCCCCCATCCCTTCGACCGGCTGCACACGATTCCCGACGCCCGGACGCTCCACCGCCACCTGGCCGAGATCGACGTGTTCGAGGTCTACAACGCCCGCCTCCTCTTCGAGGGCTACAACGACGAGGCGATGCGCTTCGCGCGGAAGTACAACCTGACGATGGGCGCCGGGTCCGATGCGCACGTGCTCCAGGGCGTCGGCACCGGCCTCGTCCGCCTGCGCGCCTTCAAGACCCCCGAGGAGTTCCTCATCAGCCTGCGGAGCGCCGAGATCGTCCGTCGCCCGAAGTCGCTGCTCTACCTCCAGGGCCTGAAGTGGGTCGCCCAGGCGCGCGAGCGGCGGACCAAGGCATCGGTCCGGTAGGAGGAGGCCGAGGGGACCCCGAATACCGTCCGCGACCCCGTGCCTGTGTCCGCTGACGACATCTCCGAGCGCTACCTGAAGAAGGCGATCGCCGAGATCAACGATCTCGGCCACGAGATCGCCCAGACGGCGGGCGCCGAGCGGGTCCCCGTGCTCGGATCCGGCCATCCGCTGGCCGACATCATGCTGCTCAAGCACACGCCCCAGACCGCGGAGATCCACGAAGGCGTGGCGTTCTTCGGCCGCTCCGGACAGGCGGTCCTGAAGTCGATCCAGCGGCTCCACGTCGACCCAATGGCGATCTACGGGACGAACTACCTCAAGTTCGAAGGGGTCGAAGACGAGGACGCCCAGCGCTGGCTGGCGCGGGAGCTGCACGTGGTTCAACCCAAGATCGTCGTGGTCATGGGGCAAGATGCGCGGGCATGCCTGAACGCCGTCAGGTTCCCCCTCGCGACGGAAGTGGAGGACCGCTCGGGGGAGATCCAGCGCTTCACGCCGACGATCGACGCCCTGTTGACCCCGGACGTCGACGAGTCGCTGGACGAACAGAAGTCGAAGCGGGCCTTCTGGGAGGCGTTCAAGGCTCTCGGCCCCTGGTGGTCCGAGCTGCCGCCCTACTAGCGGTCCTGACGCTCCTCGCCGTCTACTACGGCGTCTCGGAGTCGCTCTTCAACCTCTCGACGTGGGGCGACGTCGCCTTCGTCGGGCTCCTGCTCATCCCGGCGTTCTTCTCGCTCACCTGGCTCGCGCTCCCGTTGTGGCAGGCTGCGGCGCCCAGCGCGCTCGCGGGGGGCGTCGTCGCACTCGTCCTCATGGCCGTCCTCTTCGAGCTCACGGGGCTCGACGTCGCCGCGAACTTCGTCAAGTTCGCCGCGGTGACGCTCGCAGGCTGGTGGTTTCTCGCCTTCTTCGAATCGGTGAGCTGGGTGCTGCTCGTCTCCCTGCTGATCATCCCGGTGGACACGTACTCCGTCTTCCAGGGGCCGACGAAGGTGATCGTCGAGGAGCAGCCGCAGATCTTCGATGCGCTCTCGATCGCGTTCCCCCTCCCCGGCGAGCACAACTCGGCGCAGCTCGGCCTCCCGGACGTCCTCTTCTTCGCCCTCTTCCTGGGCGCGACCGTCCGCTTCTCGCTCCGCCCCGGGCTGACGTGGGTGCTGATGACCCTCTCGTTCGGGGCGACGCTCGCGCTCGCGGTCGGCTTCGAGATCAGCGGGCTGCCGGCGCTGCCCCTCCTGTCGGCGGCCTTCATCGTCGCCAACGGCGACCTGATCTGGCGGCAGATGCGCTCGCCGCCGCCCTCGGAGCCGCAGTGAGGGTCGCGGCGCTCTACGACGTCCACGGGAACCTGCCCGCGCTCGAGGCCGTGCTGGCGGAGGTCGAGGCGCTCGAGGTGGACGCGGTGGTGGTGGGCGGCGACGTCGCCATCGGGCCGATGCCCGCGGAGTCGCTCGACCGCCTGCTCTCGCTCGGGGAGCGCGCGCTCTTCCTGCGCGGCAACGGCGACCGGGAGATCGCGGCGGATCCCCCCGGAGCGGGCAGCGGGCTCTGGGTCGAGCGCACCCGCTGGTCCGCAGCGCAGCTGGCGCGCGGCCAGCGCGCCTGGCTCGCCGCGCTGCCGGACACGCAATCCGTCGAGGTTGACGGTCTCGGCCCGGCCCTCTTCTGCCACGGCTCGCCGCGAAGCGACGAGGAGATCCTGACGAGGATCTCGCCGGAGGCACGGGTGGCGGCGGCCCTGACCGGAGTCGTGGAGGACGTGGTCGTCTGCGGCCACACCCACGTCCAGTTCGATCGGAAGGCGGCGGGCAAGCGCCTGGTGAACGCCGGCAGCGTCGGCATGCCGTATGAAGCCCGGCCCGGCGCCTACTGGGCGCTGCTCGGCCCGAACGTGGAGCTGCGTCGGACGCCGTACGACCTCGAGGCAGCCGCCGCCGCGATCCGTGCGACCGGGTTCCCTGGAGCCGATGAGCTGGCCGCGGAGAACGTCCTCACGGTCCCGAGCGCCGAGGAGGCCACCGAGCAGTTCGAGCGCCTCGCCCAGGCCGCGGACGCCCCCAAGTAACAGTCTGTTACTTCGGAAGGTCGTCCGCCAGCGTGAACAGCGCCACGGCCTCGATGTGCGGCGTGTGGGGGAACATGTCCACCGGCCTCACGCGCTCGAGCGTGTAGCCGAAGTCGTTGACGAGCTCCTTGGCGTTCCCGGCCAGAGTGGTCGGGTTGCAGGAGACGTAGACGAGCCGCGGCGCCTGGAGCTCGCCCACCCGGCGAACTGCCTTCCCGGCCAGGCCCGCTCGCGGGGGGTCGACGACGACCACGTCGGGCGGGCCGGCGCGACTGCGGAGCTCGTCGAGGTCGCGGGCGACGTCGCCGGCGAAGAAGGCGCCGTTGGCGATCCCGTTCAGCTGGGCGTTCTCGACGGCGCACGCGATCGACTCCTCCGAGTACTCGATCCCCCAGACCGTCAGCGCGTCGCGGGCCAGCGTGAGGCCGATCGTCCCGATCCCGCAGTAGAGGTCGTAGACGGTCTCCTCCCCGGTCAGCGCCGCGTACTCGGCGGCGAGGGAGTAGAGCACCTCGCACATCTCCGTGTTCGTCTGCAGGAAGGCGTTCGGGCGCACCCGGAAGCGCAGGCCGAGGATCTGCTCCTCGATTGCCTCGTCGCCCCACAGGAGGTCGGTAGGGAGATTCGTCACCTCCGCCGGGGAGTCGTTCACGGCCCACTGGACCGAGCGCACCTCCGGAAACGCCTGCAGCGCCGCGACGAGGCTCTCGCCACCGGCCAGGTCGCCGGGGGCGGTGACGAGGACGACGAGCGCCTGGCCGGTGTTCCGGCCTTCGCGGACGACGAGGTGGCGGAGGTACCCCTCCTGCTTCTCCTGGTCGTAGGCGGGCAGGCCCTCGGCGCGCGCCCAGGCCTTCGCCGCCTCGCGGATGCCGTTGCCGAGGTCGGTCGTGAGCCAGCAGCGCTCGACGTCGAGCACCTCGTCCCAGCGGCCCGCGCGGTGGAAGCCGAGGCCGACCGTGCCGTCCGCGAGCGTCGTGAAGGAGTACTCCAGCTTGTTCCGGTAGTGGAAGACCGACGTCGCGGGCACGGCCGGCTCGAGCTCGAGCTCGGAGAAGCCGCCGATCCGCCGGAGCGCGTCGGCGACCTGCTGCGCCTTGGCGTCGAGCTGCGCCTCGTAGGCGAGATCCTGAAAGCGGCAGCCGCCGCAGTCCGGGTAGTGCGGCACAGGGCGCGTCGACCCGCGGCGCGCCCGGCTCGACGACCTCGACCGCCACGGCCTCGGCGTGACTCCGCTTCACCTTCGTGATGCGCGCGCGCACGAGGTCGCCGGGGAGCGCGCGGTTGACGAAGACGACGAAGCCGTTCAGACGGGCGACGCCGCGGCCGCCGTAGGCGAGCGAGTCGACGCGGAGCTCGAGCTCCTGGTCCTTCTTGACGGGCGCGGCCATTCCGGGAGCCTAGCCTCCCCGCGCACGTATCATCGGTCTCATGTTCAAGGGGCTCGTGGCCCGCCTCAAGCGTCGCCGCACGCCGCTCTCCGACGAAGGAGCTCGCCGAGCAGGAGGCGATCCGCCGCCAGGCCGAGCAGGAGATGCGACGCGCCGAGGCCAGCATGGCTCAGCAGCGCCAGCACATCGACTCGGGCGGCGGCGGGGGCGGCTGGTAGCTAGATCAGCGTCGAGACGTAGACCTTCCGCGAGCGCGGGCCGTCGAACTCGCAGAAGAAGATGCCCTGGTAGGTCCCGAGCGCGAGCTCGCCGTCCGCGGAGCGGGACGAGCACCTGCGGGCCCGAGCGACGGAGGCGCGCACGTGCGACGGGGCGTTGGGCCCGTCGGCGTCGACGTGCTTCCACGACCAGCCGTCGTCGACGATCCCCGAGAGCGCCATCTCGAAGTCGTCGAGGAGATCGGGGTCGATCTTCTCGTTGATCGTCACGCCGGCCGTGGTGTGCGGGACATAGACGAGCGCGGCGCTTCCCCCGGCGTCGGAGCCGACCGCGTCGCGCACCTGCGCAGTGATGTCCACGAGCTGCGTCTTGCGCTCCGTCGTGACCTGGATCTCCTGCACGGGCGGGTATCCTACGCGACCCATGGCGACGGCCTCCGCGACCAGCCTCGACGCCTACCGCGACGAGGCGGATCGCTTCATCGCGGCGCTCGACGAGGAGTACTACCTCCACTACGCGGGCCTCAAGGAGAGCTTCCAGCTCGAGCCGATCTACGAGCGCTTCGCCGACCTGACCACGCTCGAGGCCGCCCGGCGCCTGGCTGAGCACGCCGCCGCCAACGGTGCCGGCGAGGTCGAGCTCTGGCATTTCGCCTGCGAGGGGTACCTCGGGAACCTGACCCGCGAGGAGGCGGAGGCGATCGCCGGCCTCGAGGCCTCGCTCGAGGTGGCCCTGGACGGGGAGCAGATCCCGTACCGGATGCTGCGCCCGACGATCGCGAACGAGGCCGACCGGGGCCGGCGGGAGCGGCTCGAGGCCGCTCGCGTCGAGCTCGCCGAGGAGCACCTGGTGCCGCGCTTGGTCGCGCACGCCGAGAAGCGCCGCGAAGGGACGCGCGCGCTCGGGGCCACGACCTACCGCGAGCTGTACGAGAGCTTCGGCTTCCCGCTCGAGGAGCTGGCCGAGCAGGCACGCGCCTTCCTCGACGAGACCGAGGCGCTCCACGTCGCCGCCTTCGACCGGCTCCTCCGCCGGCGTGTCGGCGTGCCGCTGGAGGAGGCCCGGCGGCACGACGTCCTGCGCGCCTTCCGCGGGAGCGACTGGGACGAGGGATTTCCGGCCGACCGCATGGTTCCGGCGCTGCAATGGACGCTGGACGGGCTCGGGATCGACCTGAGCTCGCAGCAGAACGTCCACCTGGACCTCGACCCGCGGCCGCAGAAGAGCCCACGCGCCTTCTGCGCGCCCATCGAGGTCCCGCAGCGCGTCATGCTCGTGATCAAGCCGATGGGCGGCCCGGACGACTGGCACGCGTTCTTCCACGAGGCCGGGCACGCCGAGCACTTCGCGCACGTCTCCCCCGACCTGCCGATGGAGTTCCGGCGGCTGGGCGACAACTCGGTGACCGAAGGGTGGGCGATGCTGTTCGAGCACCTCGTCGACGACCCGGCCTGGCTCTCACGGCGGCTGGACTTCGCCCGTCCGGAGGACTTCGCCGAGGAGTCTGCGGTCAGCCTGCTCTACGTGGTGCGGCGCTACGCGGGGAAGCTCCTGTACGAGCTGGAGCTGCACGGGGACGTCGAGCTGGAGACGATGCGTGGGCGCTACGTCGAGCTGCTCGGCGACGCCACGAAGATCGAGCCGTCGCCGACCGACTTCCTCGCCGACGTGGACGAAGGTTTCTACTGCACGTGCTACCTGCGAGCATGGGCGTTTCACACCCAGATCGAGTCGTACCTCCGCCAGGAGCTCGGACGCGCCTGGTTCACGCGCCCGGAGGCCGGCTCGCTCCTCAGGGAGCTCTGGGCCGAAGGTCAGCGGCTCACGGCGGCCGAGCTGCTCGACCAGGTGGCGGGGACGAGGCTCGAGCTGGCCGCGGTGGGCGAGAAGATCCAGGAGGAGGTAACGGTATGAGGAGAGTCGTCATCGCCGGTGCGGCCGGCCGCGACTTTCACAACTTCAACGTCGTCTACCGGGGGCGTGACGACGTCGAGGTGGTCGCCTTCACGGCGACGCAGATCCCGGACATCGACGGTCGCGTCTATCCGGCGGCGCTCTCGGGGCCCCGGTATCCGCGCGGAATCCCGATCGTCCCCGAGGAGGAGCTGGCCGACCTCGTGCGCCGGGAGGGCGTAGACGAGGTCGTGTTCGCCTATTCCGACGTCACGCACGAGCACGTCATGCACGTCGGCTCGGTAGCGATGGCCGCCGGGGCCGACTACGGCCTCCTCGGCCCACGAAGGACGATGATCCCCTCGCAGAAACCGGTGGTCGCGATCTGCGCGGTTCGCACCGGCTCGGGGAAGAGCCAGACCACCCGCTACGTCGCCGGGCTCCTGCACGATGCGGGCAAGCGCGTCGCCGTCCTCCGGCATCCAATGCCGTACGGCGATCTGACGCAGCAGGCCGTGCAGCGCTTCGAGCGCTACGAGGACCTGGACGCCGCCGACTGCACGATCGAGGAGCGCGAGGAGTACGAGCCGCACCTCGCCGAGGGCAACCTCGTCTTCGCGGGCATCGACTACGCGGCCATCCTCTCGCGCGCCGAGGGCGAGGCGGACGTGATCGTCTGGGACGGCGGCAACAACGACACTCCCTTCATCAAGCCCGACCTGCACATCGTCGTCTGCGATCCGCACAGGCCCGGGCACGAGCTCCGCTATCACCCGGGCGAGACGAACCTGCGCATGGCCGACGTCTGCGTCGTCAACAAGACGGACACGGCCCCGCCGGAGGGCGTCGAGGCCGTGCTCGACTCCATCCACCGCCTGAACCCGCGCGCGGAGGTCGTCCTCGCCGCGTCGCCGTTCCACGTCGAGGACGGGCGCACGGACGAGATCCGCGGAAAGCGGGTGCTCGCCGTCGAGGACGGGCCGACGCTCACGCACGGGGAGATGACCTACGGCGCCGCGGTGCTCGCCGCGAAGCAGCACGGCGCGGCGGCGCTCGTCGACCCGCGGCCGTTCGCGGTCGGCTCGATCCAGAAGACGTTCGACGCCTACCCCCACGTCGCCGAGCTGCTGCCGGCCATGGGCTACGGGCGCAAGCAGATGGAGGAGCTGCGGGAGACGATCGAGCGCTCGGATGCCGACCTCGTCCTGATCGGGACGCCGATCGACCTTCGGCGGGTGATCGACATCGACAAGCCGGCGTTGCGCGTCACGTACCGCCTGCAGGAGCTCGGCGAGCCGACGCTCGGCTCGATCCTGGCGGGACACGGGATCATCGAGTCGGCGGCGGCGCTCACGTAGGCGACGACAGCCAACCCTCGCGCCGAACCGTGCTTGTGTTCACGCGCACAAAGAGGAACGGCCCGCTGCCGTCCCGAACTGGGTGCCCTGTCCGTGCTGAGATGGCCATGGCTTTCCTTGTGCCCGTGAAACACAAGCGCTCGTCGCGGCCGGCGTCGTGCTGACCGTCCTCGCGCTGGGTGGGAACGCGCTCCTCGGCCCGGGAGAGCGAGGGACCGCGGCCGAGCACCGCGCCAACCTCGCCACGACGTTCGCGGCGGTCGCGCCGCTGCTCGAGGGCGAGGTCGTCGTCACGCACGGAAACGGTCCGCAGGTCGGGAACGAGCTCCTGCGCCAGGAGCTCGGCGCCGCCGAGGCACCCCAGCTCCCGCTCTGGGTCGCGGTCGCGCAGACGCAGGCCGAGATCGGCACGCTCGCCGCGGCGGAGCTCGTCCCCGTCGCAGGCAAGCCGGTGGCGGTCGTGGTGACGCACGTCGTGGTGGATCCCGCAGACCCCGCCTTCGGGAGCCCGACGAAGCCGATCGGCCCTCACTACGACAGCTTCCGCGCGCGCGAGCTGGAACGCGACCGCGGGTGGACGCTTCGGGAGGAGCCGGGCCGCGGCTGGCGCCGCGTGGTGCCGTCGCCCCGGCCGCTGGAGGTCCTGGAGCTCGACGCCGTGCGGACGCTGCTCGAGGCGGGCCAGCTCGTCGTCGCGGTCGGCGGGGGCGGGATCCCGGTCGTCCGCCGCGACAGGGCGTTCGACGGGATCGACGCGGTCATCGACAAGGACCACGCCTCAGCGCTCCTGGCGGTCGGGCTCGGCGCCGAGCGGTTGGTGATGCTCACCCAGGTTCCGGGCGTCTACAGGAACTTCGGCCGGGACGGCGCACAGGGAGAGCCGATCGCCGAGCTCGACCCCGAGCGGGACGCCGCCCTCGTCGGGGAGCTTCCGGCCGGAAGCATGCGCCCCAAGGTCGAGGCGGCCTTCGCCTTCGTCACGCAGACAGGCGGCGAGGCGCTGATCACGAGCGCCGAGGCGGTCAGGAACGGCAGCGCCGGAACGAGGATCCACCCGGCCGCACGGTGACCGCGTAGGCTCGTTGCCAGAACGCGCCAACTGAAAGGAGCGGCATGGCCGGGTCGATGAGAGCTCGCGTGCTCGGGCCGGAAGACGGAAACGCCGGAATGCTCGGTTCGATCGGTGTGCGATTCATGCTCTCTGGCGACGAGACTGGCGGTGGGTTCGCGCTTGTCGAGCATCCGATGCCTCCGCGGGCACTGGCCGCGCCGCTTCACCGCCACAGCCGCGAGGACGAGTACAGCTTCGTCCTCCAGGGACGCGTCGGGGCGCTTCTCGGCGACGAGGTCGCGTACGGGGAGCCGGGCGATCTCATCTTCAAGCCACGGGGCCAGTGGCATACCTTCTGGAATGACGGCGACGAGCCGGCCCGCATTCTCGAGATGATCTCGCCGGCGGGCTTCGAACGCTACTTCGACGAGGTGGTGCGGCTCCTAGAGCTAGGCCCGCCAGAGCCAAGCGCGCTGGGAGCCGTCGCGGCACGGTACGGGCTCGAGGTCGACGTGGGGAGCATCCCCGGCCTGACACAGAAATACGGCCTGAACTTTGGGCGCCCAGCTCCGTAGCGGGTCGATCAACGCCTCGGCTACCGGCGTGGTCAGTCTCGTTCTGAAACGGGCACTCGGAGCGCGCGTGTCTGTGCGCGGGCCTCGCGCCACCAGATGATCTCGTATGCGTGAAGTCCGACCCAGACGATCGCCACCAGTGTGAGCGCGACGAGTGCCGGCACGACGACGGCCACCGGCCAGAGCAAGGCGCAGGCGATCGCGGCGATCAGGCGTCCACCGCCGAACGTGCGTGACACGCGCACGCGGAGCGCCACGTAGGCGAACAGGTAGAGCGCGGGACCGCCGCAGAGTCCGAGCGCCGGGATCGTGTCGAGCTCGCCGTCGACGTCCGCCAGCGTCGTCTTCAGCGCAAATGCGAAGAGGACGATTCCGGCCACCATCGGAAGATGCAGGTAGGTGAAGACATCGCGCGCAAGTGCGACGCGTTCGACGCCGCTTCGGTCGGTCAGCACCTGCTGGGCGCGGATCGTGAAGAAGTCGAAGTACGCCAACCAGAACGAAGTCGCGACCGCAAACCCGAGCACGGCGGCGACGATCACCCCAGTGCTGAATCCGCTCTCCTTCTCGCCCAAGCCGATGGCAATCAAGGACTCGCCGATCGCGATGATCACGATCAGCCCGTGGCGCTCAACGAAGTGCGCAGGTTGCACGCGCCAGCCGCGCATCCCACCAAGGAGCGGCCCGAAATAGCCGACGGCGAGCGCGGCCAGCCAGAGCATCGTCTTGAGCCCGCCGTCGACGAACCCCGCGACGATGATCAGAGCGGCACCGACGAGGGCGGAGGGAGCGATCCGCAGAATCGCCGCCAACAGATCGGGATCACGACGTGCTGAGAGCGCATACAGCGTGAGATGCATGACGCTCACGATCAGAAAGGCCACACCGAACAAGACGCCGTGACTCCCGAACGCGTCCGGGACGGCGAGCGCGGCGACGAACATCGCCGCCATCGCAACCAGCATCGCCCCCCACACCGCTCCCACCTCGGGATCGACGGTGTTCGTCAACCAGGCGTAGGACGCCCACGCCCACCAGAGCACGCCGAGAATCAGCAGAGCGTGCCCAAGCCCACTCCACGTCGGATTATCCGACAGCACCGTCGTGACCTGCGTGAACGCGAACACGAACACGAGATCGAAGAAGAGCTCGAGAGGCGTCACGCGCTGCTCCCGCTCAGCGTGCAGCTCACCCACAGACCGACGCTAACGCGAACCGACCGCGAACGCAGGCCGACCACGTCTGGAAGGGGCTATCGGGATTGGGCGGCAGACCCTAGACGCCGTAGTGGCGCCGAAACCAGGCCACCGTGCGTCCCACCGCCTCCCGATGGGCCGTCGTCTTGAACGGCCCGAAGGCACCCTGGAACTTCGACGCGTCCGCGACGAAAGGTCGCTCGAACTGGTACAGCGTCTCGTTCAGCTCCCGTAGGAGGGGGTTGAACAGGCCCGCCATCCTGATCATCGGCCGCGAAGCAACCCCGATCTTTGGGGAGTGCCCGGCCTCCTCGAACACCAGCTCGAGGAACTGCCGTCCCGTGAGGGGCTCCGCGGCCGGCAGGTGCCAGATCTGGCCATCGGCCTCGTCGCGCTCGCCCAGCATTACAAGCGCGCGGCCCATGTCCTCCAGGTAGTTGAGCGTGTGGGGCTGGTCGAGCGAGCCGAGCCAGCGCGTTCTCTTGCCGCGCAGCGCCGGCTTCATGATGTTTGTCCCCGCGGCCGTACCGGTGCCGCGCGGGCCGTAGTAGTCGGAGGAGCGACCGATCGTGCTTCGCAGTCTCCCGTCGGCGTGCGCGCGTAGGACAGCATCGGCCATCTCGATGCGCATACGGCCCTTCCTACCCTCCGCGCGCTGGGGCGTTTCCTCGGTCATCGGGCCGTCGGGCGGCCCGTACATGTAGAGGTTGTCCGCGAAGACGAGCTTCGCGCCCGCCTCCGCCGCTCCGTCGAGGACGGCTTCCGTCATGGGCGGGAACAGCTCGGGCCACTTCCTGTAGTCGGGCTGTGCGCAGTGGTAGACGACAGCCGCGTCCTCACAGGCCTGCCGTGCGCCCCCGGCGGTGCCGACGTCCGCCGCTGCCTGCTCGACACCCTCCGGCACGTCGCCCGTGCCGCGCCGCGTCACAGCTCTCACCCGCAGTCCCCGGGCCGCGAGCTCGCGGACGACCGCGGAGCCGGTGCCACCCGCTGCCCCTAGGACGACGTGACGCTTGGAGGCGGCGGCCACGAGCACAACCCTACTCTGCCCGCCGCTCGCCGATGACTTACCCGTCACCGTCCTGGCGGCTGGTCGGGCAGTGGTTCATCCTGGCCGCCTGCCGGCCAGGTCGAGATACTTGACAGACTGGAAAGTTCGAGTATAGTTTCCGGCATGGAAAGTACACCAGAGCATCCCACCCCCGCGGATGCCTCCGCCGCGCTGGCCGACGCGGAGGCTTCACGTGCAGCGCTAGCCAAGGGCATTGCCACACCATCCTGGTTCTTCTCATCCCTAGGGGTGGCAATCGCCGTGCAGATCGCCACCGACGCAGTCGGCATCGCACGCGGTGCCCCGTGGCTGGTGGTTGCCGGCGTCGCGCTCTTCCTGGCCGTGGCCGGGGTGCAACTGGTCCGCTTCCGGCAGCTCAGCGGGGTCTGGCTCGGCGGCTTCGTCAGTCGTGTGGTGGTCGGAACCGGGACACTCGCGTCAGCGTCTTACGTCGTGGCGTTTGGCGCCGCGATCTGGGCCGCCTACGGCGGGTGGTGGTGGCTCGTCGCCGTATGTTCGATCCTCGGCGGGGCCGCGTACGCGCTGAGTGGCCGGCGGTGGATGCGCGCATACCGTGCGCAGCCGGCAGTCCATGCGCGGGGCGAGCCAGCGCTGTGGCTGGCGTTGCTGACCATCGCGGCGATTGCCGGCCTCGTGCTGCTCGTGCTCGAGCGCTGATGGCGGAGTTGGACGTCCACGTAGTCGCGCCCGCCCGACTGAAGCTGGTGACCACCCTGACCGCGGTCTCCGAGGCCGAGTTCTCCACCATCCGCGAAGCCTTGGGCGTCAGCGACTCTGTCCTGTCCAAGCACCTGGCCGCACTTGAGAGCGTCGGCTACGTCAAGCGCCGCAAGGGCGTGCATCGCGGGCGACGTACGACTTGGATCTCGCTGACGCCCGGCGGGCGCCAGGCGCTCGGTGTGCACATAGCCGCGCTCCGTGCGCTGATCGACGGTGTCGAATGAGCGGTCGGCGGCCGGCGTCAGCGCGCTAAGCCGTCGGCTCGCGGAACGAGGCCATCCGATCGCTGCACCGAGCATCTCCTGCTCGCGATGACCCGACAAGTCAACCGAAGCCTTCGTGCGTCGCATGCTCGATGAGGTCAGCGCGACGGAGCCGCTTCGATCGCGCACCGAAGCGGTGCTCGGCGAAGGGTGAGGACTGCTGGCTGGGCCAGCGTTCGGGAATGTCCTTTGACCGCGTCTACGGCCTGCAAGACTTGCGGCCAGAAATGGGGATTCGTGTTGTTCGGGATGGTCGGCGCTGGCCGAAGCGCTATCACGCGACGGTCACGCCGCCTGAAGGAAGCTGGAGTACAAAGCGTCCCGTCGGGCGTCAGCAGCTGAACTGGAAGCTGCGCAACATCACGCACTCGACTGACTTCTGGGACCTCGTCAACGCTGCCGACTGCCGAGTACGAACGGCGAGGGACCTGATGAATCCGAGCGGGTAGCACTCGCGCGTGGGCCAGTGTTGCGGAATGACGCCAGAGCGAGCGTTCGTGAGTGTCACCCGAGCCCGTCGCGGGTTCGAGTCCGCTTGCTCCCTCTCCTGGATCCCATGTAGGTAAGCGAAGAGGCCGCTCTCGCGGCCTCTTCGTCGTGTCGAGCGACGGCCGACCAACGGCCGAACGACCTACTCGATCGGGATCTCGAAGCGAGCAATGATGCCGGGGTCGCCGCCTCTCGCGAGTAGCTCGGGATCGGGATCGCGAGTCGCCACCCATGCATATCCGTGTTCGGGGTAGGCGACGACGTCCGGGAAGCTCCCGGCACTGATCGCGAGGATCTGAGCGGGTTCTTCGGTGGGGTTGCTGAACGTGTGTAGTCCGGCACGTCCCTCGGGGCAGAAGACGAAGTCGCCGGACGCTAACTCCTCTTCGCCGTGTTGGTTCCGGAGGAGGGGACGACCGCTCAGGACGAAGAACATCTCTTCGGCTCCGAAGTGCATATGTATCGGCATCTCCGGCGCGTCGCGAGCCAGTTCGTACAGCGTTGCTCCCATCCTGGCGTCGTTCGGCCGCCAGAAGATTCGATGCCGAGTCCCAGCTTCTTCGTTCTCTCCGTCCCATGAGTCGGAGAAGAGGTTCTGACGAATCATTCCGTGTACCTCCAAGTCGTAGCGGTGGCATGCAGCGTCCGAGGCCGCCTCGAAAGCAGCCTCGGCGCCTGCGCCAATCATGCGCGGCGGTCGAGCCGCGTCTGACCGCTATCTCGTCGCCGGATCCACGGCGGGATCGTAACGTTCGCCGACTCAGATGCGAGCGATCGGGTCGAGCGCACTTCGCTCGGTGCGTCGAGCCACGCGTCGCGTCCCGCAATGACGCCAGCCCTCAGACCGATGAGGGGTCAGCCTCGCCTGCACGAGTGTTCGCGAATACACCCCGAGGGACTGCTCAGCAGTCGAGGCAGGGGGCGGGACGCGGACTCGCGTTGAACCGCGCTCGACGACGCCGTAGCTGGGGCCGTCGTTCCGCTACCGTCGAGCGCATGACTATCCAACGCATGGAGCACGCCGGCATCGACGACCTCGCGGCCGCGACTGAGTTCTTCGTCGAGCTTGGACTCAAGCTGCAGGGCGAGGGGTTGGTCGAGGGCGGTTGGGTGGACCGCGTGGTAGGGCTCGAGGGCATCCGGGTGGAGTACGCGATGATGGAGACCCCGGATGGCCACGGACGGCTCGAGCTGGTGAAGTTCCACGCCCCGTCGGGCGGGGGCGGCGACCGGCACGCGCCGGCGAACACCCCGGGCCTCCGCCATCTCGCATTCGCAGTCGACGACATCGACGCCGTCGTCGCTAGCTTGCGAGCCCGCGGCGCGGAGCTCGTTGGCGAGGTAGAGAACTACGAAGGCATCTATCGGCTCTGCTACGTCCGCGGCCCGGAGGGAATCATCGTCGAGCTGGCGGAGCGGATCGGCTGAGGGCTCCGGCAACCCATCCCGTCAGTCTCGCACCGCTCCGTCGAGGCAACGGACGGTCGGCTGGGCCAGCGTGCCGAAATGTCCTTGGCAGCCGGGTTCTCGCCCACGCCTTGCACGTACCTCGATTCGCCATCTGCGCGCGATGGCTATGAGGTCATCGTCTCAATCGTTCTCGGTCGCTACTGGGTACGCGACGCCCGACGACTGACCTCCAGCGGCAACCGACGCGTGCCGGTGCAACCAAACCCAGACCCCGTCACGTTGCTCGAGAACAACGGTGAAGCGGATCGGAATCGAGCGCTCGACCCCATCCACTGTGACGTGCACGACCGCATCGGCAGCCACCCAAGCTGCGTCCCCGGCCGCTACCACGTGCCGGGAAATCCACTCGAACCGCGTACGCTCCGCCTCCGCAAAGTTGCGCGCGAACTGACGGCGAACCTCCGGCCTTCCGACCCAGCGCTCATCGGCACCGGTACCGATTAGGAGCACGTCAGGATCATCAGCGAACAACTCCGTAACGCCGTCTACGTCCTTCGCTCCGTACCGCTCGGCGTAGCGGTCGAGTGTCCCGCAAACAGCCTCCTCTGCTCCGCGATCCAGTCTCATCGTGCCTCCCGCACTCGATCGAAGATCGATCGTACGCTGCCCCGGAAAGACGGGCAACGGCGGAGGCACGACACGGGGCGAGACGACGGCCGCCTGCCCCAGTGTGGTCAGCGATCGATGGTGGACATGTTCGCCTCGTCGTGGCGCTCGCCGGTTGCCGGGGTGAGATCGTTCAGCCGTGCGATCTGCTCCAGGGTCAGCTCGATACCGTCGGCTGCCGTGTTCTCCTCGACGCGGGAAACGTGTTTGGTGCCGGGGATCGGGGCGATGTCGTCGCCCTGCGCGAGCAGCCAGGCCAAAGCGACCTGTGCCGGTGTGGCGTCGACCTCGGAAGCGACGGCCTCGACCTCGTCGACGATGCGGAGGTTCTTCTGGAAGTTGTCCCCGGTGAAGCGCGGGTTGCTCTTGCGCCAGTCGTCGTCGGCAAGATCCTCGGGGGAGCGGATCGTCCCGGTGAGGAAACCGTGCCCGAGCGGCGAGTAGGGCACGAAGCCGATGCCCAGCTCGCGCAGCAGCGGTAGCAGCGCGGCCTCCGGATCACGGCTCCACAGGGAGTACTCCGTCTGCAGCGCGGCGATCGGCACTTCCACCATCCCGTGGTTGGCGAGCTCAGCCTGAGCTTCAACCGCTTGGACCTCGCCGCAGACCACGGGCTGACGATCTTCACCTACGCCGCCGAGCCCGGTTCCCGGTCCGAAGAGGCGCTGAAGCTCCTCGGCAGCTGGGCGGCCACCCTCGACCTCGCTGAGGCGGCCCGCTCGACCGAACAGAGTTGAGGCGCTAGACCCGGTCAGGGCACGCTCGGAGGCGCCAGTGTTCGAGAATGTCTCCTGAGCCGGAGTGTTCTTAGGGTGCAGCGTGGTGCGCCGGGACGATCGCGCACATTCGCGAATGCACGGACGCAGGATCCGTTTGTTCCCTGATGGCGCGTCCCGCAAGGTGAGGGACGGTTCGCCCATGTCGACGGGTTCGCACCCGGCGCCGCGGCGGTTTCACTGGCCTCGCCGGTGGGTGCTCTGGGTGGTCATCGGGTTGGTTGTTGCGCCGGTGGCAGCCGCCGGGATCGCGGTCGCCGTCGACCGAGTGTTCTTTTCGGGCCAGGCGCAGTGGTCGTGGCCGCCGGAGCCGTGCGTGGTGCAGGGGGTTGACGCCCGCTGCGGCACGTTCGTGGTTCCGGAGGACCGCGCGAAGCCGAACGGGCGCACGATCGGGCTCAACGTGGTCGTTCTGCCTGCGTTCTCGAAGCCGGCCCGAAAGGACGCGGTCACGTATCTCGCCGGCGGACCGGGAGAGGCCGCAACCGACAAGGCGGCCGACCTGAGCCGGCAGTTGAGCGCGCTGCACCTGTACCGCGACATCCTGCTCGTCGACCAGCGCGGCACCGGGCGATCGAGCCCAGACGGCGGCGACGTGACCCAGTACGGGACGCGGATGGCGATGGACGACCTCGACGCGGTGCGGGCAGCGCTCGGCTACCGGCAGCTCGACGTGCTCGGCAGCTCCTACGGCGCAACCGCGGCGCAGGTCTACCTGAAGCTCCATCCCTCCTCGGTGCGCACGCTCATCCTCTCGGGCGCAACCGCGATCGACGTCCCCTTCTTCGACCGCTACGCCGTCAACGCCCAGCGCGCCCTCGACCAACTCGCGAACCTCTGCGCCTCAGACCCCGACTGCCGGACGGCGTTTCCCGGCTGGGAGCGCCAGTTCGGCGTGCTCGTGAAGGCGTGGAACGCCCACCCGGAGCACGGCATGACGGGCGACCAGTTCGCCTCCATCGTGCACATGATGCTGCTCGACGGGACGAAGGCGGTCTCGATCCCGCTGGTCGTCAGCAGCGCCGCGAAGGGCGACTACGCGCCCCTCGAGGAGGAGGGCTCGGGGGATCTCGCCGTCGTGGAACTGAATCTCATGGGCTCGTCAATCTGGTGCAACGAGCCCTGGACCGGGCTCGATGCGAAGGGACCGTGGGGCACCGACTTCGACAGCTACACGGCCGCGAGGATCGCGGCATTCCGGAACGCCTGCTCCTCCGTCTCGAAGCGCGCTGAGCCGCCGTCGCTCTGGACGCTCCCCGCGCCCAGCCCCGTGCCGGTGCTCGCCCTCGTGGGCGGCGCCGACCCGCAGGACCCCGTCACGAACCTCTCCGGCCTGAAGCAGCACTTCCCCGACAGCCGCACCATGATCTTCCCGCACGTCGGGCACCAGTTCGGCATCGGCGGCTGCCTCTACCCGATCCTGGCGGACTTCGTCGACCGCGGCACCACCAAGGGCCTGGACACAACACCCTGCGACGGCGCGGTCGTGGTGCCGCCGTTCGAACTGACCCACTGAACCAGACTGCCGAGGTACATCGGGCTATACCAGTCTCGGCTGGGCCAGCGTTCGGGAATGACCCCTGAGCCGCCGAAGCTCGCTGAGTAGCCGAGGCATGTGGTTCCGAGCAGCCGCGATGAACTTGATGTCGGCGGCCGAGGCTCACGGAGCGTGCGGCCGGTGGTCTTCGGCTCCGGTCGCCCGTTCTTCGCCACCGGCGGCCTGGTCGAGCCGCTGCGGCTAGAGAACCCGACCACGATCGTGCCAGGCGACCGGGTCACCCACTTGGTCTACGACGTGTGCACGGGATAGCGCAGGTGCGTGACACCCACACCGGTGACGACTGTCGGATTCCCGAGGACGACTGGTGTGTTCGCGAGGTGGTCGAACAGCCGCACTCCTGCGCCTAGCAACACGGCAGCCAGATCGATGTGGATCTCGTCGAGCAGCCCGGCGTCCAGGCACTGCTGGATCGTTTGGGCGCCGTGCACTCCCACGGACCTCGGGCCGGCAGCCGATTTCGCTCGAGCAACGGCGCTTTCGATGCCGTCGGTGACGAACTGGACTGTCGAGCCGGGCCGTGGCCAGCCGTCGGGCACGTGGTGGGTGGCGACGAAAGCGGGCACATCCCACGGGTGCTGGCCGCCCCAGCCGTCGGCGACCTCGAACGTGCGCCGACCGGTGAGCCAGGCGCCGACCTCAGCCATCAAGCCCCTCACGTGGTCGGCGCTCGGCGCCGAGACGCGGAACGTCATGCCCGATCTCGTGCTCGGCATGGAGACCTCGACGTCGCCCGAGAAGTACCAGTCGAAAACTTCGGCGACCCCGTCGTTCGCGTCGGCGACGTACCCGTCGAGAGACATCGACATGATTGCGACCACCTTGGTCATGGTGCAGCTCCTTTCGCGACAAGAGCGCGGCCAATTGTTGGCGGCGGACGCTCGAGCCGACGCGGGTGACATCGGTTCCGTAGACGTGGATGGAGATCGCGGTCGTTGCGCCTGTGGCGCACGTTGGGCGCGGAACTGCCCTCGTCCCGCAACTCAACGAGGCCGGTCAGCGCGGCGGTCGTCACCACTGCCAAGGCGACCGCCACAGTCACGGTCAAACCAGAGGCCGATGGCTAGCAACCGACGCCGGTCTACCACTCTAGGAGGATAAACGCTGTTTGGGCCAGCATCCGAGAATGTCCCCTGAGCCTGCGCCGAGACGATCTATCGTCTCGGGTATGCGGGCAACGAGATAGACGCCGTGAACCAGCTGCCTTGGTCGTCAGGAGACGGCGATGCCTCGGGTTGACCAAACCAGCCCGATCCGCCGCAAAGCACCGAGTCCGGCTATTCGCTATGTAAAGCCTCGGCCTCCTGAGCGGCCCGTCTATCGTGAGGTCGAACCGCAGAACACATCGAGAAGGAGGTCGCTAATGCCGCACATTGATCTGCCCGTGGGTGTCCCGGGGATCCGAAGCGCGATGCAGTTCCGGCCCGAGACCGCAGTGCACCTCAACGCTCTCGCTGAGGAGCTGTTGCGGGCCGACAACACGTTGTCGCGAGGTGACCGGGAGCTGATCGCGGCCTACGTCTCCAGCCGCAACAAGACCGTGTTCTGCGAGCACTCACACAGCGCCTTCGCTGCCGTTCAGCTCGACGGTGGAATCGATCTGGTCGAGGAGGTCAAGCGCGACCCCGACAGCGCGGAGATCGAGCCCAAGCTTCGCGCACTCCTGCACATTGCCGGCAAGGTTGCGGTCGATGGCAAGAGCGTCACAAGCTCAGACATCGAAGCGGCACGGGTCGAAGGTGCAACGGATATCGAGATTCACGACACCGTTCTCATCGCGGCAGCCTTCTGCATGTACAACCGCTACGTCGACGGCCTCGATACCTGGCAGCCCACCGACCCGCAGGTGTATCGAGAACGGGCACACTTGCTCGTCGAACAAGGCTACGTCGGCTCCGTGCCTGTGTCCGGCTAACCACCGGAGGTCGTCTCTCTCATACCAAGTTTCGCTTGCGAGCTTCAAGCTCGGGTGAGGGACAAGACGCCGACCTGTGCCAGCGTTCGGGAATGTCACCCGAGACCTGAGCGATTGTGTCGGAGCGGTGACACTTGTTTTATCCAGGCCGACAAGGGGTAGTCTGGCGCCGAGTCCCCGCCCAAGGAGGTCCTCATGCCCACGACGAGTCTGCTCCCTGACGTCGGGATCGAGCTTCGGGAGGGTAACGCCGAGGTTGGCGATGTGAGCTTGCATTACGTCGAGGCCGGCGATGGGCCGCTGATCGTTCTGCTGCACGGCTTCCCGGAGTTTTGGTTCGGCTGGCGGCTCCAGATCGCGCCGCTCGCGGCGGCGGGCTATCGGGTCGTCGCGCCCGACACGCGTGGCTACAACCTCTCATCGAAGCCAGAGGGCTTCGAGGCCTACGGCGTCGACCTGCTCGCCGCCGACATTCGCGCTCTCATCGGAGCGCTCGGTGCCGAGTCCGCGCTGTTGGTCGGTCACGACTGGGGCGGATCCATCGCCTGGACGACCGCGATGAACCACCCCGAGGTGGTCGAGCGACTCGCCATCCTCAACGCCGCCCATCCGCGGCGGCTCTCGCAGGGACTGCACCACCCGGACCAGCTGCGGAAGTCCTGGTACTTCTTCTTCTTCGCGCTGCCGGGACTGCCCGAGGAGGTGGTGCACCTCAGAGACTGGCACTTCTATCGGCACTTCCTGGAAGACGCGAACCCGCCTTACACCGACCAGGAGATCGAGCGCTACGTCGAGGCGTGGTCGCAGCCAGGGGCATCGGCCGCGATGATCGACTACTACCGCGCCTCGGTACGACAGTCCCAGAAGGAAGCCGCGGCAAAGCTTCGCCCGATCTCGGCGCCGACACTGGTCATCTGGGGGGAGCGCGATTCCTACCTCGGCTCCGACCTCGCCGAGCCCGAACGCGACGACGTACCCAACCTCGACCGCGTGGAGCGCCTGCCCGACGCGTCGCACTGGGTGCACCACGACGAGGCGGAACGAGTCAACCACCTGCTTATCGACTTCTTCGCCCCCGCCGCATAGGCGCTAGAGGCATAAGCGAGCGTTCAGAAACGTCTCCTGCACTCGGGTTGTCGCGGGGAAGCCCAGATCGCCGAGGAACGCAGTGACGAGGGTGGGGGTCTGCGATCTGGGCGCGGGGACCCGCGGCAACCTGGCCGTTTCGGTCACTACCACCGGCGGGTCGAATGGGTCACGATTGGTGCTCGCCGGGGGCTCGTGCGGGGAAGCGTCCGAAGCGCGCCGGAGGTTCGACCCCGTGCCCCAGGCGGCGCGTGTCCTGGGGCGGAAGCTCTCCTGGAGCTAGATGTCGTGGTACGCGATCTTCGTCGCGACGTACTGGATCCCGCTGTCTCGCAGTAGCTTGAGGAGGTCATCAAGCGCGATCCAGGGGGCGGGATCGGACGGACTTGCGGCAGCTCCGAGCAGCGGGAGCACGGGTCGCGCTGCGGCGGCGGCGTGCCTTCCCGGCAGGGAAGCACCCGCGCGCGGCGCGGCCCGCGCTGGTTGGAGCACGCAGCAGCGCGAAGCGCCGCCCTTTATCTGTACGTGCAACGAAACTCGTCGCACGTTGCGTCTCTAGCATGGCAAGACCACCCCCTCAGGCGAGGCAATCGTGGCGTGGGCGAGTGTTCACGAATGTCCCCTGAGCCGCCCTCCTCGATCTCTCGCGGACCACCACGCGTGAAGTGAGAAGAAATTGGAGCTCGTAGACCACGGTTGCGCACGCCTGTAGGCGCAAGGCGGTTGTGCGAGGCTGAGCCCATGCGCTACGACGCAGCTGCCGGGGCTGGCCGTTGATGCTGTTCTCGCCGGAGTCGCATGAGCCGCTCACGGGTTCGGCGTGGGACGCCGACCGCGTCCGGTCAGCGATCGCGGGAGTCGTCGCCGGTGTCGAGGCGGAGTTCGGGGACGGGTGGCGGGTGCATCCGGCTGACGACCACGAGTCCCTGACGACGAAGCGCCTGCGCTCGGTCTATATGGGTGGCGCGGGCGTCGTCGACGCGCTGCACCGCCTGGCGCGGCGCGACTTCGTCGACCTGAGCCGCGACTATGTGCCGTATCTCGAGGAGTCCGCCGTCGCACCGATGGACTGGAGCGACAGCGACGACACCCGCAGCCTCTCGTTCGGCGAGACGGGCATCCGGCTCGTGCTGCAGCGGCTCGCGCCCTCGACCGCGAACCTCGACCGGCTCTTGGAGCTGATCGACGCCAACGCCCACGACGAGCACTGCGAGCTGATGTCAGGGAGCGCCGGCACGATCCTTGCAGGGCGGGAAATCGGGGCCGACGTGAGCACGAGCGTCGAGTGGCTACGGTCGCAGCGCGACGAGGACGGACTCTGGACACAGCGCGGATTGGGAGAGAGGCCAGTGCGCTATCTCGGGCCTGCACACGGGTTCGCTGGCTGCGTTCTTGCCCTCGGTGACGTCGGGGGCGTCTCGGACACAATCCGCTGCTACGCCGTCGAGGAGGACGGCCTCGTCAACTGGCCGGGGATCGCTGGGTCGAGCCTTGTCGCCAAGCGCGATAAACGGATTCGCGTGCAGTGGTGTCACGGAGCGCCCGGGATCGTTGCCACGCTCGGGTCGCTCCTCGACGAGGATCTGGCGCTCGGCGGCGGCGAGCTGACGTGGCGCGCCGGTCCGCTTGAGAAAGGCGCCGGCTTGTGCCATGGCACGTCTGGAAACGGATACGCATTTCTCGTGCTGTTCGAGCGGACCGGCGACGAGCTGTGGCTCATGCGAGCGCGCGCATTCGCTATGCACGCGCTGGAGCAGCTGCAATACGAGCGCTACTCACTTTGGACGGGCTGTCTCGGGACCGCGCTCTACCTCGCCGACTGCGTCGACGGCGGCGGCACGCTTCCGATCCCGTGATACTCGGTGTATCGGGCGCCGAGATATCGATCCCGATCACGTAGCTGTGCACGACCCGGCCTCAGCTCGGATGAACTCGTGGCCAATCCGCGACAGCCGAAGGATCGGAGGCTCACGCGGACGAGTGGTTGCCTCCCGTGCGCGAGCGTGATGCTCCTTGAAGATTCCTGCACGGACAGCAAAGCGTTAGAAACGCTCGCTCCGTAGGATGCCCGCGTGATTCCCGCCCACCTGAAGGGTCGCGACTTCCTCCGCGTCAACGACTGGGCGCCGGAGGAGCTCGTGCTCGCTCTCGACCATGCCGACCGGCTGAAGGCCCGCCAGCGCGAGCGCGTGCCGCACCGCCTGCTCGAGGGGCGCACCTTGGGGATGATCTTCCAGAAGCCCTCGACCCGCACGCGCGTCAGCTTCGAGGTCGGCATCGCGCAGCTCGGCGGCACGGGGCTCTACCTCGCCGCCGGAGATCTCCAGCTCGGGCGCGGGGAGACGATCAAGGACACCGCCACCGTGCTTTCGCGCTACCTGGACGGGATCATGATCCGGACGTTCGAGCAGTCCGACGTGGACGAGCTCGCGGAGCACGCCGACATCCCGGTCATCAACGGGCTCACCGACGAGTTCCATCCCTGCCAGGCGCTCGCCGACGTGATGACGATCCGCGAGCGGCTGGGCGGTTTCGAGGGCGTCCGCGTCGCGTACCTCGGCGACGGGAACAACGTCTGCCACTCGCTCATGGTCGCCTCGGCGAAGCTCGGCCTGGACTTCGTCGCGGCGACGCCCCCCGGCTACGAACCGGCGGAGGAGGTCGTGGGCTGGGCCCGCGAGGCCGCCGAGGTAAACGGGACGGCGGTCGAGCTGATCAACGACCCGCGCGAGGCCGCGACCGGCGCCGACGTCCTCTACGCGGACGTCTGGACGAGCATGGGCCAGGACGAGGAGCGGGAGAAGCGCCTCGCCGACCTCGCCGGCTACGGCATCGACGCGGACCTGGTGGCGCTGGGCAGCGAGCGCGCGATCGTGCTCCACTGCCTGCCCGCGCACTACGGGGAGGAGATCACCGAGGACGTGCTCTACGGCGAGCGCTCGGCCGTCTGGGACCAGGCGGAGAACCGCCTCCACGCCCAGAAGGCGCTCATGGCCCTCGTCATCCGCTAGTGGACTTCGAGCAGCACGTCCGCGCCGCGCTCGACTCGCTCCCGGCGCGGCTCCAGGAGGCGATGTCGAACGTGGAGATCGTCGTCGAGGACGAGAACGACGAGGATCCCGACCTCTTCGGCCTCTACCTCGGCATCCCGCTCACCGAGCGCGGCGTCGAGAGCTACGCGGGCGTGCTCCCGGACAAGATCGCCATCTACCGGATCCCGCTCGAGGAGGAGTTCGGCGACGATCCGGCCGTGCTCGAGGAGGAGATCCGCATCACGGTCGTCCACGAGATCGCGCACCACTTCGGGATCGACGAAGACCGCCTCTCCGAGCTCGGCTGGGGCTAGTCGTGGACGCGGGCGATGAGCTCGTGACGGCTGAGGATCTTGCAGGCCGTGCCGCCGAGCCTCACGTCGAAGCCGGCGCCCTTCGGGAAGAGCACCTTGTCGCCCGGCTCGATTCCGTGCGCCTCGCTGCCCACCGCGGTGACGATGCCTGAGAGGCAGCCGGCCTCAGCGCTCTGCGGGATGATCAGCCCGGTGCGCGTCTCGACGTCCTCGTCCACGGGCTCGACGATGAGATGGTCGTCGAGCGGCTCGAGCGTGATCGCGAGCGGGGCGGGATCCTCCATCTCGTCTGATTGTAGGCGGCGCCTCGCGTAGCATCCCGACCGCATGCCGCGAAGCACGGTCTGCCTCAGCTTCGACTTCGACGCGCTCTCGGTCTGGCTCGCCTACGACCACGTGACACCGGCGATGCTGAACCGCGGCGAGTACGGGGCCCGCGTCGGCGTCCCTCGCCTCCTGCGCTTCCTGGAAGAGCGCGAGCTCGCCGCGACCTTTTTCGTCCCCGGCCACACCGTCGAGTCCTTCCCCGCGGAGACGGCGTCGATCCTCGAGGCCGGGCACGAGGTCGCGCATCATTCCTACTCGCACGTCGACCCCAGCCTGCAGACGCCCGACGAGGAACGCGCGGACATGGAGCGGGCCTGGGCGGTGCTCGATGGCATCGGCGTCGCACCGCTCGGGTTCCGCGCGCCGTCGGCCGACCTGTCGGAGTCGACGCTCTCCCTCGTCGAGGAGCTCGGCTTCCTCTATGACTCGAGCCTGATGACCGACGACTACCGGCCGTTCCACCCGCGCATCGGCGACAGGGTGGCGCGAGGCGTGCCGCTCGAGCGCGGGCGCGAGTCGACGCTCTGGGAGCTGCCGCTCTGCTTCGAGCTCGACGACTGGGTGCACTTCCAGTTCAACTTCGACCCCTACCGCAAGGGCGGCGCGACGCCGGGCGACGTGCTCGAGATCTGGCAGGGGGAGTTCGACTGGATGGACGCGAACGTCGACCGCGGGATCCTCACGCTCACCATGCACCCGCAGGTGATCGGCCGCGGCCACCGGGTGGCGATGCTGGAGAGCTTCGTCGAGCACTGCGCCGACGCCGGCGCCCGCTTCGAGCGCCTGGGCGATGTCGCGCAGGCTCTCACCTGATGGCGAGACCACGCCGACCGCGGGACCCGATCGAGGCGACGCCGACGTCCGTGGCGGCGTTCGTCGGATCCCTGCCGGCAGGGCCCCTGGCCGCGCCGACGCTCGTGACCTCGATGGTTGATGTCGAGCGCACGATTGGCAGCGCCGAGGGTGAGACAGCCGACGCCCTGCGGCTCTTCTTCGACAACGGCGGCAGACGGGCCTACATCACCGGCCTGGACGAGGCTCGTCCGGACCGCTCGCTCGACGCGCTCGCCGACACGAAGTTCAACCTCCTCGTCATCCCGGCAACCGCGCGTCTCGCCGACCACGAGGCACGCGAGCTCGCCGTCGCCGCGGCGCTCTTCGCCGAGGACCGCGGCGCGTTCTACGTCGTCGACCCACCGGCCGGTCGCACCGCAGCGAATGTCGCCCGCTGGGCGGGGTCGTTCGGCGGCGGCCCTAACTCGGCGTTGTACTTCCCTCGTCTGCGCGTGCGTGGCGCTTCGGGAGAGCGCGACGTAGCGGCCTCAGGGGGCGTCGCCGGCGTCATCGCCCGAATCGACATCGAGCGCGGCGTGCAGGTCGCCCCCGGCGGGACGGCGGCCACCCTGCAAGGCGTGCTCGCCCCCTCTCTCGAGCTCGACGATGCGACCGTCGAGGCGCTCAACCAGGCCGCCGTCAATCCGATCCGTCGCGTGCCCGGCCGCGGGACGGTCGTCTGGGGGGCGCGGACGCGAGCGGACACCGACACCGAATGGAAGTACGTGAACGTGCGGCGGTTTGCGCTCTTCCTCGAGCGGAGTATCGACCAAGGTCTGCAGTGGGTCGTCTTCGAGCCCAACACAGAGCCGCTGTGGGCACAGGTGCGCGCCGCCGTGCGCCCGTTCCTGAACGTGCTCTTTCGCCAGGGAGCGTTCCCGGCCGCCAAGCCGGAGGACGCGTTCTTCGTCCGCTGCGACCGCACGACGATGACCCAGGAGGACATCGAGTCGGGCCGCCTCGTCGTGCTCGTTGGCTTCGCGCCGCTCAGGCCTGCCGAATTCGTCCTCCTCCGCATCGGCCTCTGGGCACGCCCACCCTGACCCGGGAGAATGCCGACGTGGACGTGCCCGACACCCGCTACGCGCGCAGCGGCGACGTCAGCATCGCCTACCAGGTCGTCGGCAGCGGCCCGCAGGACGTAGTGGTCGTCCGCGGCAGCCTCGCGCACCTCGACTCGGTCTGGGAGCAGCCGACGACCCATCGGCCGAGCCCGAGCGCGTGCTGGCGACGATCCTCTTCACCGACATCGTCGACTCGACCGGGCGGGCGGCGGAGCTCGGCGACGTGGGGTGGCGGGAGCTCCTGGGCCGGCACAACGCGCTCGTGCGGCGGCAGCTCTCGGAGTTCCGCGGCACGGAGCTGAACACGACCGGGGACGGCTTCGTCGCCTCCTTCGACGGGCCTCTCCGCGCGGTCCGCTGCGCCCGGGCCATCCGCGACGACGTCCGCGGGCTCGGGCTCGAGATCCGCGCCGGGCTCCACACCGGCGAAGGTGAGCTCCACGGCGGCAGGATCGGCGGGACCGTCAAGCACCTCGTCGCGGGCTCCGGCGTCGACTTCGACGGCCGCGGCTCCCACGTCCTCAAGGGCGTACCGGGCGAGTGGCGGCTCTTCGCCGTGCGAGAGGCCTGAAGGCGCTCGTCGAGGAGCTCCCGTCTACACTCCGAAGTCAGGTAGGTGGTGGCCAACTCGATGACGCGGCTGTGCGCATGTCTGCTCGTCCTGGCACTCTCGATGCTCGCCGCAGCGCCGAGCGCGATCGCCCCGACCGCCGCCGCGCAGCCCGAGGAGGAGGTCTCCCAGGCCGCGACGGTGACGAGCCACGACGCGCGCGGAGTGTTTCGGGTCAACGGTGAGCCGTTCTTCCCGATCGGCGTGACGATGCCGCCCCCGCTAGGAGGGACCACGCCCTGGGGGACCGACGCGCTCGACGAGCTCGTGGACGGGGGAGTCACGATCTTCCGCACCGGGCCGTCCTCCAGGCCGTGGACCGAGGAGCTTCTCGCGACCGCCCGGGCCTGGAACGACGCCGCCGCCGCGCACGGCGTCTACACCTGGGTCCACCTGCGCGAGCTCGCGGAGGCGCTCCCGGGCACGGAGAGCGAGACCATGCTCCGGCACGTCGTCGAGGCGCTGAAGGACAGCCCCGGTCTCGGGCTCTGGAAGGGGGTCGACGAGCCCTGGCCCCGCCTCCTGCCGCCGGAGCTCGCCCACGCGTACGACGTGGTCAAGGAGACCGACCCGGATCATCTCTTCCACACGGTCTTCGGGCCGTTCAGCGTCGACGGCACGATGCTCCACCACGCGCCGAACCCGCCGAACCTCCGCTCATACAACGCGGTCACCGACACGCACGGCGTCGACGTCTACCCCATCTACCACCATCTTCGGGGCCTCCGCCAGCCGAAGCTCCACATGGTCGGCCGCTGGCTGGCCGCGCTCCAAAGGGCGACCGGCCGAGACGCGCTGACGATGACGGTCCAGATCTGCTTCAAGGGCAGCAAGAACCGGAAGGGCGACGACTTCGTGCTGCCGACGAGGCGGCAGGAGCGCTACATGGTCTACGACGCGATCATCAACGGAGCGCGCGGGCTCTTCTTCTTCGGCGGCGAGCTTCCGCGCTGCCACAGCCCGCGCGACAAGGCTCTCGGCTGGAACTGGACGTTCTGGGGCACCGTGCTCGAAGACCTGCTCGGAGAGATCAGGGAGGGGAGCCCGCTCCACCCGGTGCTCCTGCGCCCGGAGACCACCGTCAAGCTGAGGACGACCGACCCGGGCACCGAGGCGATCAGCCGCAGCCTCGGCCCTCGCGAGCTCTGGGTGCTCGCCGCCCACAGCGGCAAGCTCCCGAAGACGGTCACCATCCGCGGCCTCCCTGCGTGGGCAAAGGTCGGCCGCCTCTATCCCGGCGGCCAGAGAGTGGCCGCGAGGAACGGCACCGTCACCCAGGCCTTCGGAGGCTGGGGCGTCCGCGTGATCCGGTTCAGCGGCTGACCCGAAGCGGCGCGTGCATGCCCATGGCGCGGTGGTCGGCGATCCCGCACCAGACCATGTAGCGGCCGGCCGGGAGCTTGAAGGTCCTCGTGGTGCGTGCGCCTGGCGCAGTCTCCGGAATCGTGTAGACACGGGAGGTGCCGAGCTTGCGAAGCTTGACGTCGTGCGGGTCCTCGCCGTAGTTGGCGAGCTCGATGCGCACCCGGCCGGCGGGGACGTTGATGCGCGACATCGTCAGCCGGAACTCGGTAGTGATCACCTGGATCCGGGCCGGGAAAGCCGCCGCCGACGCGGGGGCGGGCGTCGCCCGGAGCGCGAGCAGAAAGGCCGTCAGCGCGGCGAGGGCCGCCAGGGCCACGATCGTCGTGAGCTCGGGGCGGCGGGTCACTTCAGCAGGTTCGCGCGGGCGAAGCTCCCCGCGTCGGGGATGATCGCCGCGGCATCGGTGGCAAACCACTGCTCGAGAAGCGAGCAGTAGAGCGAGCGATAGTCGAACGTGGCTCGGAGGTTGCCGCCGTTGTCGAGGGTCGTGAGTCCGGGGAACTCGCCCAGCATCTGGCCGCGCACGCGCGAGCCGATCAGGAGGCCGATGCCGGCGGCGCCGTGATCCGTGCCCGCCGACCCGTTCTGCTCCACGCGGCGCCCGAACTCGCTCCAGACGAGCACGACCACGCGATCGGCGATCCCGCGCGCCTCGAGGTCGCGCTGGAAGGCGCTGAGCGAAGCGGCAGTGAGGGCGAGCGACGTCTCCAGCTCCCCGGCCTGGTCGGCGTGCGTGTCGTACATCCCCGGGGCGCTGACCGTGACGCAGCGAAGCGGCAGGCCCGCGGCGATCATTGCTGCAAGGCCGGCGAGGCGCGAGGGGAACGCGTTCTGGCCCGGCGGATAGGCGACCGGCGTGCCCCAGTTCCCGTCCTCGAAGGGGAGCAGCTGGGTGCGGAGCTGCGAGGCCTGCGTCACGACCTCGGCGACCTTCCCCGCGGCCGGGTCCGGCACCGGCGGGAAGGTCCCCAGCGCATCGAGCATGCGCTGCTCCACCTGGCCCCAGACGCCCGACGCCCAGAAATCGTAGTCGTCGACCTGCGACACGGCGGCTATGGGCACGTTCGCGGAGGCCAGCGCCGGATGGAGCGTGTCCGAGAGCGCCAAGCCCTGGAGCGGGTTGTCGAGCGTCCCGGCGACGTCGAGGTAACGCCCGAGCCAGCCGGTGCGCAGATGCGCGTCCGTCGCCCCGACCTCGTAGTAGTGGCGCGAGGTGAAGTGCGACTGGTCGGCGTTCGTGTACCCCATGCCGGGCAGGACGGTCACCTTGCCCTCGCCGTGCAGCTCGGCGAGCGGGGACAGCGAGGGGTGCCAGTGGAGGCTCGTGTCCTCCGTGAAGGGCTGGCCGACGTCGGCCGGGAGCGCGAGCTGCGGTCGGAAGGCCATGTACTGGGCGTTGCCCGCCGGAAAGAGCATGGAGAGGGAGTCGGCGCCGCCTTCGAGGAAGACGGAGACCAGCACCGGGGTAGTGACGCCCTGCGCTCGGGCGATTCCTTCCTCGAAGAGCCCGAGTGGGAGCTTGCTCGCGCCGTAGACGGAGAGCGCGAGGCCGGCCGCGGTGGCGAGGAAGCCGCGCCTGTCGAGCCCGCTGCCGGCGGGGATGGGCATGCCGGCCTCGATCACCGGGAGCCCGCGCCCGGCCTCGGCGACGGAGCGGCGCAGGGCGGCGGCACGGGTGAACTCGTTGCAGGAGCAGCTCATGTCAGGAGGTTTGGTAGTCGGGGCAGACGGCGACGAGCATCCGCAGGGCGTTGACGATCAGCACCGGATAGTCGGAGCGCTTCCAGTTCGTATCGGCATCCGCGAGCGCCGTCTCGGCGAACGTCCGCAGGGCCGTCCGCGAAGACGACGTGACGGTCGGATTGCCCCAGAACGCCAGCGCGCGGTTGACGAGGTTGTTGGCGTCGAGCGGGAACTTCCCGCGCCAGTCGTTCGGGTCGAGGGCGTAGGGCATGGACACGTAGTTGGCGGCGATCCAGCGACCGCGGAGCGTGGAGGTGTCGAGCCAGCGGTCGTCGTTCCAGCCGGCGACGTTGGGCGGGAAGAAGAGGCGCTGGCCGTCGAGCTGCGCGATCCAGGACCAGGAATCCGTGTCGACCGGCCGCTTGCGGGCACGGTGCATGCCGGCGACCTGGACGATCGGCGGCTTCATCATGCGCGGGCCGTTGTAGAGAAGCGGGTGGCGGAGGATCGCCGAGACGACCGGCTTGATCTTGAAGTGGGAGGTCCGATAGAGCCGTATGAGGGCCTGCTCGGTCGCCGCAGGCGGGGGCACGGGGATGAAGTAGCTCCACAGCTTCCGCACGAAGAAGGACGCGTGCAGCGGGTGGCGCAGGCACATGCGGCCGGAGTCCTGCCACCCGAAGTTGCCGCTGTGCCCGAAGATGACCTTGACGCCGTTGTCGTGGCGGTTCGGGTCGAAGCGGAAGTTGACGTCGCCGAGGCCGTCCTGCCAGTCGTTGCGCCAGCCTGTCAGCGCACGCGCCTGCTCGCGGACGTCGTCCTCCGTGTACCCGCGCCCTGCGCCGAGCGTGAAGAGCTCCATCAGCTCGCGCGCGTAGTTCTCGTTCGGGTCCCACTTCGTGTTGTCCCGCCCGTTCAGCCAGATGAGCATCGCCGGATCCTTCGTAAGCCCGATCAGAAGCGTCTCGAACGAGCCGAGCGCGTTCGCGCGCATGAAGGCGTTCTGGTTCAGCATCCACTTCTGCGAGCCGACGCCGGCGTTCGAGGTCGCGAACCAGTCGTGCCAGACCAGCGTCATCCGCTCGACGAGCTGCCGGTTCGACCGCACCATCCGGTCGAGCCACCAGAGATGATCGTGCCCCCAGGCGTCGCGCGGAGCGAGCGGAGCCCCGTCGCCGTCGGTCGGAGGCCGCCCGATCAGGCGCGCCCGCGGCGGGTTGACGAGGTCGTCGACGGCTCGCTTCAGGCCCTTGCGGGCGACGGCCGCCGCCTCGCCGGGCTTCGGCCCGAAGCCGGCGCGCCAAAGCAGTCGCTCGGCCTGTTGCTTCCGGAAAGGGCCGTGGTAAACGGGGACGCGGCTGCGGCTAGCCACGGTTTCATCAAAGAACGAGCGCCGGAATCCGGCGACCCCTGTTTGGGTAATGCTGCTACGCCTGGCCGCGCAGCGGGAAGCGGATTACCTGCACGCCCCAGCGGCCGATTCTCGTCTTGAAGCTTCCCTTGGCCACAGGCACGCTGCGGTTTCCGGCCGGATACATCCTCCCCGTTGAAAGGCCTCCTGGAAGCCCCGAGACCCTGACCGTCTTCGGCCCTCTCCCGAAACGGGCGACCACGACCCACACCGCGTCGGCGGTGCGCCGCGAGAGGAGCGTTGTGGAAGGATCGTTGACCCGGAGGCCAAGACCGGTCGTGGAGCTCGCCAGGGCCGCGTTCAGCTCGGTTCCGGGCCCGATCTCCCGGATGATCCCTTTGAGCGCCCGCTCCCAGAACGTCCAGTTCCAGCCCAGCGCGCGATCACGGTCGTTCAGGCATTCGTCATGACCGCCGTAGAAGACGAGGCCGCGCGCGCCCTGGATGATCGCGTCGTACACCATGTAGCGCTCCTGGCGCCTGGTCGGTAGCACGAACTCAGAGCCCTTCCACGAGCCCGTGAAGCAGATCTGCAACGTCATGAAGACGCCGCGATTGGGCGTCGCCCGGCGGATGACCTGCGTCCAGCGTCCGACGGCGTGGAGATCAGGGTCCTTGCTCCCCAGACGAACCGGGTAGATGTCGACGCCGTGGAAGTCGGTGACCGCGCTGTACGGGGCGAGGTCCTCGGTAGTGCCTCTCGGCGCTTGAATCGTGAGCCAGGCATGGGCCGGGTCGAGGCCCCGAACGGTCGCGTTCGCATGTGCGAGCGACTCCGCGGGAATCCTCGCCCACCACGGCTCGTTCATGCCTCGCCAGAAGCCGAGCCCGGGGTGATTGGCTAGTGTCGGGACGAGGGTGTGGAGCATTGCCTCGCGCTCGTCGCCGGGCGCCGCGAGCCCCAGCTCGCGCACGGACAGCCAGACGAGTGCTCCTCGGGAGCTCGCAGCGTCGAGCCAGCCCAGCGCATGGGGAAGGACATCCGGAGACCAGGGCACCTTGCCGGGAGGCGCAACCCGGAAGACGCGAACGCCCGCGCCCACGACCTCGTCCAGTCCGTCGGCACCGTCAGGGGTGAGGCCCCCGAGCGGGGGCGGGTCGGCCAGCCCGAGCAGGAACGCCGGCTGCCCGTCGACGAGAGTCGTCCCACCGGGCCCGACCGCCGTCACGGCCGCGGAGGCCTGACCGGCGCAGGCGAACGCAAACGCGAGGATCGCGACCGCCGCACCGCCGCCGCCAAGGAGACCCACAACTCATTCTAGATCGTTACGTTCGGGACGATCTAGCCTTTGAGCCGCCTCGTCTCTCACGCGAGGTAACTGGCGGTCGCCTAGCCGCGCTCTCGAACGGTACGCGAGCGCCAGCGGGGACAGGTGCCCCTCGCGCTGGGCGCGGGCAGGCGCTGCGGCAGCGCGGTTGTGCCTGCGCGCCTCGGCAACGAACGTCCGCACGGGCCGGCTTGCGAGCTCCAGGAGAATCAGTCTCCTCGTCATCGTCGGCCTCCGTTTCGGCTTCAGGTCTGGCACCCGTTACACGCCGGGCCGCGCACGTGACCACATGACGCGCGAAAGGCACGCGGTCTTCCCGAGCACGGAGTGGAGGCGTTACGTCGCTTGTCCGAGCGACCACGTGTAGCGGGTCATGCTCTCGCCCGGGGCAAGCCCGCCCGGCCGGATGCCGCCGCGAACGAGGAGCACGGGAGCCTGCGAGGACCTGGCGACGGCGAGCCGCCCGGGGCCGAGGCCCTCGCTCTGCCAGCGGTCGGAGAGCCCGAGCACGACGTCTCTGGCGGTTCGATTAGAGGCTTCGACCCTGCCGCGCACGAGCCAAGAAATAGAGGAGGCCGGCGCGTCGCGCCGGCCTCCTCGTTCCGTCGCGCCGGGCGTGTCAGCCGCGAACGCGCATCCCGAGCACGGGATCCCAGTGCAGGACGTCGTCGTAGCGCTGCAGCGGGGCTTCGGGGAGCTCACCGACGCTGACCCCGTAGCGCCAGTTCGACGGGCAGATGGCGATGAAGCGGGCGTAGCCGCCCAGCCCGCCGCCGAACTTGGGGTAGCCGATCTCGAGCAGGCACCCCGTGGGCGGGACCTTGTCGAGGTTGGCCACGCCTTCCGCCTGCGCGAAGCCGTTGTGCATGAGCCAGGACTCGCCCTCGAGGGTCGGCGTCGAGTCGGTGTCGAGCGGCTCGTGCCCGTGGAAGAGGATGTGCCGCTTCAGCTGCAGGAACATCAGTGCGTCGAGCGAGACGCCAGGAAACTCGGTCAGCGTTGCGAGCGCGGGATCGGGCCAGCGCTTCGACCAGTCCGAGCGCACCATGACGACGCTTCCCTCCGGGATCCGGCCGTGGTGGCGCTCCCAGCGGCGGATGTCCGAGACCTGCAGCGCGTAGTTGAAGTCGAACTGCACCTGCTTGACGATCGAGATGACGACGAGCGGCCGAACCGCGAACGTCGGCGGCAGCTCGTCGATCGCCGCGTACTCGGGCGCCCAGTGCGCCGGCGGATCCAGCTGGGTGCCGAGCTGGTCCGTCTGGAGCAGGTAGCTCGTCGCCTCGAAGCCGTCCGCCGCGTACGTGTACGGCACTCCGGTCGAGGGGTTCTTCGTCGGCATGAACGTCGAGGGGCCGAACCCCGCCCAGACGGGAATCGACGGCGTGATCGTGTGGGTGAGATCGACGTACTTCGCGTCCCGTAGCGCCTGGTCGTACAGCTTCCACAGCGAGGGGGAGCGCGCATGCGAATGGGAGTGGGCGCTTGCCACACCCGCGCTCATCATCGTGGCCGCGACGGCGCAGACGGCCGCCAGGGCGAGGCGGCCGACCCGGTGCCTGAGACTACTCATGGTTTTCCCTCCCAGGGTCGATGGGTTCCGGTCGCGAGCAACATAGACGAGCCGCCCGGGCGCGGCGGGGCGCGACGCCGCCGGGGCCGGAGCCGGGCGATTGCGCCCGGCTCCGGCCGTCAGCTGCAGATCAGTGGCAGAGCCCGTCCGGGTCGGACGTGCCGCAGCGATTGCGGGCGAAGACGTTTCCAGTTCCCGAGCCGTCCCAGAAGAGGTCGACCGGCTCGTTGCCGAACGCCCGGTTCTTGCGGATGACGTTGTCCGTCGGATCGGCGCCGCCCAGCGGGATGCCCGACACGAGGACGATGCCGCCGGAGAAGACGGAGTCGCCCCCCGCGACGTTCTTGAAGACGCCGTTCTTCGCCAGGAAGAGCGAGTCGGTGCCAAGCGCGAGGACACCGATCCCCGAGAGGGCGGGCGCGCCCTCCTCCTCGCCCGTGCAGGCGCCGTCGTTCGCCACGGCGAGGTTCTTCGTGGCACGCCAGTCGCTCTCCGGGTCGGGGTTCTCGCCCGTGTCGGCGAAGACGAAGCCGACGCAGTTGCCCCAGGCCTTGTTGTGCGACACGACGCCGTGCGACGAGTCGCGGAACAGGAACCCAAAGCCCTCTCCGCCCCCGACGCCGTTCCGGAACGCCACGTTGTGTTTGACGACCGCGTCGGCGTTCGGCGAGTCACCGATGTAGAAGCCGGGCTCGCCGTTGTCGTGCGCGACGTCGTGGAGGAAGCGCACGCCGTTGAGGACGAACCCGCTGATGCCGTACGAGGCGTTGTCCTTCGCCTTCGTGTGCGCGACCGTGCTCTGCGAAGCGTTGAAGAGCGCGACTCCGAACCCGGAGAAGCCGCGAACGACGAAGCCGGCGATCTTCGTGCCGTGGATCGGCTCGCCGGGCTCACCCGTGAGCGGATCGACCTCGCCGGCCGCGCAGATCCCATTGACCTCGATCACGTCCCCTTCCGCCTCGGTGCACGGGCTCTCGAGCGGCTCGAAGGCCGGCTCGAGGATCGTGCGCCCGTGGTGCCCATGCCCATGATGGCGGTGCCCACGGCCGAGCCAGCGGAACTCCTTCCCGTGCCGGCCCTTCCCGACCGACCCGAGCAGCGTCAGGTGGTCGGTCGTGATCGTGAGATTCTCGCGATAGACGCCGGGCGCCACGAGAATCGTGTCCCCCGGACTCGCGCTGTCGATCGCCTCCTGGATCGACTCGCCCTGGTGCACGCGGATAACCCGGCTGGCGGCCGGGCTCGCGAGGGCGAGCGAGGCGAACAGGCAGGCAACGAGCGGGAGAACATGTCTGGCCTTCATGCGGCCTCCCTTCATTAGCCGCCGCCTACGGTACGCCGCCTCTTTCTGGAGGTCAACACGGTACGAAACAGGACCGCCGTGGCGATCAAGGTCACCGCCCTCATCTCGGGCATCTTGGCACGCAGAGGCGCACCGATTTGAGCCCCTGCTTAGCCCTGTCAGCCCTGGAGAGCCCCTGGCAGCAGGGGCTGTAGAGGGGTCTGTGCTCGTGGGCTCTCCGCCTAGCGATGGGCGGGTTCCAAGAACTCTGCCGCGGGCCGATTTACGCCGGACCATGAGCTCGGAGCGGCGCGCTCACAACCTCTGCGGCAGCGGTAAGTCGGCGAACCATCAATCTCGCGCAAGTGTCGGGACTCCCACTCGAAAGACCGGGTGTCGCCTCAGAGTCCGACGACCGCGCGAAGGCTTGAAAGACGCAAGAGCGGCCGAGGCGGCGTCGGGCCACTGACTCTGCCCACCTGGATAACCCATCGCCCACGTCCAAGGGCATCCCATGGGAGACTGGTCCTTCGCCATCTCTACCTGATCGAGGCACCATGCGATACAAGGCGTTCATCTCGTACAGCCATACCTACCTCGGGCTCGCGCGTGCGCTCCAGGATGCGCTGTATCGCTTCGGCACGCCCTGGTACGAACGGAGCGGGCCCCAGATCTTCCGCGACGAGTCCGGGCTCGCAGCGAGTCCTGACCTGTGGGAAATTCTGAGCGCAGCACTGAACGAGTCGGAGTACTTCATCTACCTCGCTTCTCCGGAATCCGCCCGCTCTTTCTACACGCAGAAGGAGATCGAATATTGGCTCGCCCAGCGCGGTCCTGACCAGGTCATTCTCGCGCTCGCGAAAGGGAACATCCAGTGGAAGGAAGGGGCCACGGCGTTCGATTCGCAGCTGTCCGACGCACTTCCCGAGGTCCTCCACACCGCATTCGACCACACGCCACTGTTCGTCGATTTACGTGGCGTAACGGCCGCAAACTGTCGCCTGACCGATCCGCTGTTTCGCGACAAGGTGGCGACCATCGCGAGCGCCCTGCACGGAAAAAGCAAGGACGAGCTGTACGGCATGCAGGTGTCCGCTCTGATCATGTCCGATGCCGAGCGGATGGCCCGCGATGCACAAGCCGCGCTCGCCGAGCGCATGTCGGATCGCGCGCTGCTGCTCGCGGCGCACGCGTTACGGCTGACGGAGGCGCAAGGCGAAGCCAGATTGCCGGAAGCCGAAGCTGCACTGCGGCAGACTCTCTGCCGCGCCGGCGGCCGTCCCCTCGGTCACCTCGACAACAGAGCGCGCCCGGCATATTCCATGAGCTCCGATGGGCGTTGGCTATGCACGGTCGAAGCCGGTGACCAAACGAGGCTCTGGGATCTAACGGCTGCCGAGCAAGCGGTCGTCGAACCGGCGTCGATCTGCCACTTTCCGACGCCGAGCTGGGTGCAATTGAGCAGCGACGGTAGCTGGCTCGTCGCCGTTAAGCGGCCGTCCGCAACCGATCCCAGCACCAAGGTTCAGCTCTGGAATTTGTGCGCCAGCCCGCCCGAGCCAGTGGCGCTCGCGCACGAAGGCTCGATCGTCCAGGCCGACGTGAGTCCGCGGGGTGAGTTCCTCGCATTGTCGACCGCGGAGCCGCCCCGCGTTCTGGTCTGGTATCTGCCGCCGCGGCAGGACGGCGAGTCCGGTTTGACCCAACCCGATGCGCCATCGCTCGTGCTGAACCATCTCGATACGCGTGTCGTTCGATTCGCGTTCTCACCGGTCGACCCGACGTTGTGCTGCTTCTCTGGCAACGAAGTCATGGTGTGGCGCCTCGGAAGCGTGGAAGACGACGTCTCCTGTCAGATCTTCCACGAGACGGCGCCAATTGAGGATTGCCGGGTGTCTCCGGCGGGCGACACGCTACTGATGCTGGTGAACAAGACACCTCAGGTGGCGAGGCTCGGCCTTGGCGGTGAGTTCCAACGCACCGTCATCGAGGAGCGGAACGACGACATCGTCCATCGGTTGGAGATCAGCCCCGACGGCCGCTGGGGCTTGCTGCTCTCGGACTCGGGCCCTTCGTACGTGCGTCGAGCTGGAACGACCGACGGAAAGCGGATTCAGGATCACCTCCGTCGCAGGCACGATGAATCGTCACGCGTTCAGCCGGAACGGCCATTGGCTGGCGACAGCAGCCGGGCCGATGGAGAAGTTCCCAGAGCTGCAGGTCGAGGAGCCAGAGTTCGTCGTGCGCTTGAGGAGCCTGCTGATACCTGACTCGCTCGGAGAGATCGCGCTCGCAGCCCACGAAGACCTGATCACCCACGTGACGTTTTCTCCGGACGGCAACTTCCTCGCCACCTGTTCGGTCGATCGAGTGATCCAGCTCTGGGATCTGAGCGAGCTGAACGCATGGTCCGAAGTGCTCGCACTCCTACTCCTGCAGTCGGACCCACTGGTGCTGATCCGAGACTTCGGCTTTTCGGAGCAGGACCTCTCAGGGGAGCTCGCGGAGGCGCTCGAGCGTGTGCAGGCGGAGCTGGTCGAGGCGGCCGGCCGCTTCCGAGCACAGCGACCGCAGATCTTGCTCGCAGATGACGGCGCTCCGCTCAACTGCGCCTTCAGCGAGGATGGATCTTGGCTGGTCAGTGCACAGTTCACAACCGAGGACCGCGTGAGCGCGCGGCTTTGGGATATGCGCTCGAAATCCGCGTGTGCCGCGCCGATCCGCTTGTCCAACAGCACACGCATCGACAACTTCGAGCTCAATCAGACCTGCGCGCTCAGCCGCGACGGGCGCTGGTTGTTCGTTCTGGGAACGTGCGCGCTGTGGGAGCTTCGCTCCGAGAGCGGACTCGCGCGCGATCGGCCGGCGCTTCGCGACGTCGGTGAGCTCGAGATCAAGAACGCCGAGTTCAGTGGCGGAGGCGGCTTTCTCATCCTCTATACCGGCGAGCACTTGCTGCTGCTGAATCTGGTCTCGAACGAAAGCGCGCCGCTCGACACGAATCAGCAACCCGTCAGAGGCGCATTCTTCACCGAGGACGATCGCTGGGTGATCGCGGAGTGCGGCACTTCGACTGCGGGAGATCCCGTGGACGTGCGTGCATGGCCACTACAGCACGCCGGCGAGCGTAGTTCGAGCTTCGTGGCGGTATCTGGATCGCGCACGCTGCGCGTGCGCAAGACAAGTCCGCGGGGCCGATGGTTGCTGGCATCTGACGATGACGTCACCCGGATTTGGGATCTCAGCCGCGACGATCCGCGCGACTCGGAAAGACGGCTGATCGCGCATCGCGGATCGGTTGCAAGCGTATGCTGGAGCCCCGACGAGCAATCGCTGGTCAGTGCAGGTGCGGACGGGCGGCTACTGCGTTGGCCTCTGTCGGACACGGGCAAGGCCCCGGGGCCGCAGGAGCTTCACGCCATCGATGGTCCGCTCCGGTCAGTCACCGCCGATTGGCAGCAACTGCGGATCTTCGCCGGCGGCGAGAATGGGCAAGGAACGCTCCTCACGCTGAGCCCGCAGCTCGACGTGACGGAGCGCTGGGGTCTGCCGGACCTTGCCGGCGACGTCAGCGGCTACTTCTCACCTACGGGCGGTTGGCTGAGCACATGGGATGACCGCGCCGTACGCGTGTTCGACATACAGCGCCGCGTCGAGCGTCTGGAGCTGCCACATGATCCAGACAAGATCCATCTCGGAAGCGCTTACAAGTATTCCTCAGACGAGCGGTGGCTGGTCGTTTCGAGACAAGGCCGGCTCTTTCTCATCGATATCCGAGCCGATCCCGATGCACCTCCCGTCGAGTTGCACGGACATCGTCACGAAGCTATCGAGTTCCGCATCACGAGCGATGCGCACTGGCTCGTCAGCATCGATCGACCCCTGAACGAACCCGTGGGCTACCTCCCGACGCAAAGCTGCCGCATCTGGGACCTGTGGTCGCCCAGGCCCGCCGGCTCGTGCGTGATCCTGCCTGACTTGGACCTCGGGGTCGACCGCATCGAGATGACGACCGACGACCGCTGGCTGATCACATCGAGTCGCGACGGGGTGCGCGCCTGGCCGCTCGGGACCGAGCACCTCCTAGCCGTCGCGCAGCGCAGCATCGGCCGCGAGCCGAACGAAGAGGAGCGGCGGCGTTATGCGTTCACGACATTCGAGTCGCAGCGGACTGAAGCGAAGGCAAGAAGGGCGAAGGGCAGCCATCTCAGTCAGGTTCATAAGACATGTCCGCTTCATGGGCCTTAGCGCAATTACCTGCGCGCGAGGACCATGTTCAAATCACCGCCAGCTCGGACAAAGCGGCCGCGGAGCTCCTTCTCGCCGTTGTCCCGACGACGCTTCCCTGCCCAATTCGCCGCCCCTACCCGGAGGCACAGCGTATCCGTCCAGTCCCGTTCCACCCCCCGTGGAGCATGCCCGGGCGCACGGCCACGATCAGCCGGCCACCTTCAACGGTCGTCAGCCCAGCCAGACCGCTCGCTTGCAGAACCGCTTGGAGGGAGGCTCTAACGTCAACCGAGCGGGCGATGGAGCGTACCGGGATCGAACCGGTGACCTCCGGCTTGCAAAGCCGGCGCTCTCCCAGCTGAGCTAACGCCCCGCGTCGGGGCTCACTGTAGCTGGCCGCGCGACCGAGATCCCCGCCGCGGGGAGCGAGACGCCCGGCGGATCAGAGCGGAGCTAGTCGCCCCAGTCGAAGTCCCGCGAGCGTCCCCAGAGGGTGTCCTCCGGGTCGACCGGCGGGTCGGTGTCCTCGCCGGGCCACGCCAGGACCTTGCTCGGCTCGAGCTCGGGCTCCTGGCCGCTCAGCGTGTCTTCCAGGCGGGCCTGCTCCTCCGTCTTGAAGAGAGGATGATTTTCGAAAGGATCTGCGACGTTGTACCGATCGATCGGCATGCTGCCGTCGAGTTGGGAGTTTCTCCGCTTGAGCTCGAGGTGTTCCTCGATGACGCGGGAGAAGGTGGTGTCTCTCTGCTCGCTCACTCACACCTCACAGGTTGGGGACATGGGCCGGCGCCGGATTGTAGACGACCTAGCGCCAGGTGAGAACCTAGTCGTGCGCGCGGACGATGGTACCTGCGTCTGCAGAGACGACGCAGTTCTTGCCGGCGCGCTTCGCACGGTACAGCGCTTCGTCGGCTGCCGCGAAGAGCGCGGCCGGGGTCGGGGCGTTCGGGAACGCGGCCACACCGAAGCTTGCGGTCACCGCGACGAGGCCCCCGGGGTGGGTCGCCATCGGCCGGGCGGCGAGCGCGCGGCGCAGGCGCTCCGCGAGCTCGCGCGCGCCCTCGAGCTCGGTCTGGGGCAGGAGAACGGCGAACTCCTCGCCGCCGTAGCGGGCGGGAAGGTCGATCTCGCGCACGGTCGTCCGCAGGATGTCCGCGAACGTCTGCAGGACGTCGTCGCCTGCCTGGTGGCCGTAGCGGTCGTTCACCTGCTTGAAGTCGTCCAGGTCGGCCAGGATCAGCGCCAGGCTCCCCTCGAAGCGCTCGGCGCGACTGATCTCGCCTTCCAGCGCTTCCTCGAAGTGACGGCGGTTCGGGAGCTCGGTCAGCCCGTCGGTGTTCGCCTGTCGCTCGACGAGCCGGTGGAGGCGGGCGTTCTCGAGCGCGATCGAGGCCTGCGAGCCCAGCCAGTGCGCCAGCTCGCGCGCCTCGTCGCTGAAGTCGGCGCTCCTTCGGCGTCAGGTAGAGGACGCCGCTCTCGCGCCCGTCCAGGCCGAGCGGGATGGCGAGCGGAAGGCCGCCGGCGTCCGGGTCGCCGTCGCGCGCGATCTCCTTGCCGTTGACGACGAGCCGGGCCCCGGCCGCGCCGGTCGCCTCGACGGTGTTCTCGACGATGACCGGAAGGAGCGCGTAGGGATCGTGGGTCGCGGCGAGCGCGTCGCCGAAGCGCGCGATCGTGTCGCGCACCCTGCCGCGCTCGGCATCCAGCTCGCGCAGGCGCTGCTCGAGCTGGGCGGCCATGTCGTTGAAGGCCGCGCCGAGGGCGGCGAACTCGTCGCGCCCGCGCACCGGAACGCGCTGGTCGAGCCGGCCCTTGGCGATCCCTCCGGCGGCAGCCGCGAGCTCGCCGAGGGAGCGGACGATCGTGCGGCCGAACGTGTACGCGAGGATCCCGACGGCGATCATCGCCACGGCGGAGAAGAGCAGGAACCGGCTGCGGAGGTCGTCCACGGCGTGGTCGATCACCGGCTTCGGGCTGAGGGCGACGAGGGAGACCGGCGGCCGCTTCGGAGTGTCCTCGGGAGCGACCAGGTTGGTGCCGACCGAGCGATAGGTCTGGCCGTCGACCGTGACGAAGCGCGGGCCCTGGCGCGGGACCTCGATCGTGCCGTGAATCGAGCTCGGGGCAATCGCCCGGCCGTTGACGACGAACGCAAAGAGGTCACCGTCGTCGAGGGCGGCCCGCAAGCCCAGACGCTCGACGAGTGCATCGTCGATGGGCACGTGGACGACCACCCTTCCCACGAGCTTTCCGTCGATCGTCACCGGGACGAATCGAAACGGCGCGAGCGGCGACGGCCTCTCGCCGGCGAGCAGGTCGTTACTCGCCGAGTAGAACGCGCTGTGGTCGACGTCCTTCGCCAGGCGGACGAGCGCCGCGCGATTGTGCGTCGCGAGGGCCTGCTGGACCTGCGTCGCCCGCGCGAGCGAGCGGGCGGTCTCGGCCGCGTCGTCGGCGATCTGCTCCTCGAAGTCGGCCTGCGCCACCCGGATCGCGGTGGAGAGTCGCGCGTCGGCCGATCCGGTCTCGCCTCGCTCCGCGACCTCGCTGAAGGCGACCGTCGCCGCCACGAGCGGAAGCAGCGCCAGCAGCATGAAGTAGATGACGAGGCGAAGCTTGAAACTTCCCATGGTTGCGCGGTTTGGGCCGATGGTTCCCGAAACGTGAAGCCGATATGTCCATCGGCCTAGCGGCAATCCCTCTTTAGGGGGATCGGACCGCTGGGAGCGGGAATCTGCTCCTAGAAGATGGGCCGCTCGAGGGCGATTGCGAGCGCCATGCCCAGGAACCAGCAGGTCGTCGTCACGCCGACGGAGACCGGGACGAGGTAGCGGTCCCTGCCGCCGAGCGCGGCGGCGACGAGGGAGACGAACACGGCAGCCGTGGCGAGGCGGGCCGGCTCGTGGACGACCCCGATGAGCGCGGCGAAGATCGCGAACGTCGCCAGGAAGTCGGCGACGAGCTGGGTGGCGGACGCCCGCCCCCCATACTCCGGCTCGTAGGCGTTCACCACTCCCTCCTCGCGCGGCCGACCGGCACCGGCTCAGGCACGCGGCGCCGCTGGGGCGAGCCGTGCGGGCCGGGGCGGCGGCCTGGGATTGGGGTCCGCGGGCCGCGGCGACGAGGCGGCTCGATCCCGCTGCCGCCGATGCCCTCCCCGGCGCTTCCTGCGTCGGCCTGCGGCGGATCCTTCACGGCCCACCAGATGACGTACGCGAGGTACGCGGCCGGGATCTTGAGGATCACCGTCATCCAGATGGCGAGCCACAGCATGTGCCGTTGAGTGTAACCTAGCCCGCTTCAGGAAAAAGCTACCCCTGGGCCGGCGCCCCTGCGGCAATCACGGAGGCGCCCACCCGAGCCCGTCCAGCGTGCAGCGGCGGGCCGACACGAGGGCCCAGAAAGGGGATGAACGTGATTCGACACCGCCCGCGCGGGCTCCTGCTCGCGCTCATATGCTCGTTCGCGCTCGTGACGCCTGTCGGCGCCGCGGCCCAGGTGACCTCGGACTCCACCGGCGAGGTGGAGGCGCTCGTGGACGCCATCCGCAGTCACCGTGACGCTGCCTGGCACTGGCAGCGCGTCATGGGCAAACGGCCCACGAGGACGCAGTTCCTGGAACGACAGACGACCGACGTCGTGCGCTTGACCTACCTCCGCGACACGTGGAGGACGCGGGCCATGCGCCTGCGGGACCGTGCGCTCCGCCCGCCTCATCGCGCCCAGTGGCTCTGCATCCACCGCCACGAAGGGCGCTGGAAAGACCCGAACGCGCCCTATTACGGGGGCCTGCAGATGGATCTCGGGTTCCAGCGGGCCTACGGCCGCTACCTCCTGCGCCGCAAGGGCACGGCGAACCGCTGGTCGCCCGCGGAGCAGATGTGGACCGCCGAGAAGGCGCTCCGCGACGGCCGCGGGTTCCACCCGTGGCCGGTCTCGGCGCGCCGCTGCGGCCTCCTCTAGCTGTCCTCGCCGGCCATGCCCGGGGTCTGACCCCGGGCATGGCCCTTCGGGACGGGATCCCGCGGTCGGCCGATGCGATGACGGACGGCGGATGCAGGCAATTTTGGCCCGAAAGGCGTCCGCGTCGGCCACGTCAGGGGTCTGACCCCGGAGGTGGCCGACTGGGTCAGCGTGTGTCCGGGGGGCGGAGGACGGCGAACGGGTCGGTGATCTCGAGCCCCCCGCCGGCGAAGCGGTAGACCGCGGCCGGGCGGCCGCCCGCGCGGCCGGGCGGGCGAGTCTCCCCGGTGGGCTCCAGGAGACGGCGCCGTAGAAGCACGCGCTGCAGGTTGGTGGCGGAGACGTCGTGGCCGAGCGCAGCGCTGTAGAGGCCCCGAAGCTCCGAGATGGTGAACGACGGCGGGGCGAGCGCGAAGCCGATGTTCGTGTACGAGAGCTTCGCCCGCAGTCGCTCCCGCCCGGCGAGCGCGATCGCGCCGTGGTCGAAGGCCATCTCGGGGAGATCGTCGACCGCGTGCCAGGCCGTGTCCTCGGGCACCCGGGGATCGACGTGAGCGGGGACGAGCCCGAGGTATGCCGTCGCCACCAGCCACTCGCCGGGATGGCGCCCCGGGTCGCTGCGGGTCTCGAGCTGCTCGAGGTGGGCGAGGTCGCGCACGTCGACCTTGGCGGCGAGGTGGCGCCGAATCGAGTCCTCCAGGGTCTCGCCCGGCTCCAGCCGGCCACCGGGCAGGGCCCAGGCCCCGAGAAACGGCTCCTTCGCCCGCTCCCAGAGCAGCACCTGGAGAGTGCCGTCGCGGACTTGGAGGACGGCGCCGAGCGCCTCGTGAGCCGGGCGGGACTCTGTGGTAAACTTGGGCATCAGGTTATCGACTGATAGTCACAAACTCTCCGGGAGGATACACGCATGAAGGCTCTCATCATCGTCGACATGCTGAAGGACTTCGTCGACGGCAAGCTGGCCAACCCGAAGGCCCAGGCGATCACGGAACCCCTCCAGCGGCTGCTCGCGCATGCGCGGGAGGACGGGTGGGTCGTCGTCTTCTCGAACGACGCGCATCAGCCGGGCGATCCCGAGCTGAAGATCTGGGGCGAGCATGCGATGGCCGGCGATCCCGGCGCCGAGGTGATCGACGAGCTCGCACCGCGCGAAGGCGACGTCATCTCCGAGAAGCGCGGCTACGGCGCCTTCGACGGCACGGGGCTCGACGAGCAACTGCGCGAGCGCGGCGTCACCGAGGTCGTCATCACCGGGCAGCACACGCACATCTGCGTGCGCCACTCCTCCTACGGCGCGCTCATCCGCGGGTACGAGATCACGATCCCGCGTGATGCCGTCTGCGCGTTCGAGGGAGTGGACGAGGACGACGCGCTCGAGTATCTGAAGGCGACGTACGGCGCGACTGTGACGACGGTCGACGAGCTCGTGGGCGCGCCCGCGACCGTCTCGGCCTAGGCCTCTGCGGCAGAGGGCGGCGCCGGTCGGGCGCCGGCGCCGCCCCTCCTCCCCGTGGCTAGGCTGGCAGCGATGAATCGCCTCGCCGCCGAGACCAGCCCCTACCTCCTGCAGCACGCGGAGAACCCGGTCGACTGGTACCCCTGGAGCGAGGAGGCCTTCGCCCGCGCCCGCGCCGAGGATCGCCCCGTGCTCCTCTCGGTCGGCTACGCGGCGTGCCACTGGTGCCACGTCATGGAGCACGAGTCGTTCGAGGACGACGAGACGGCGCGCCTGATGAACGAGCGCTTCGTCTCCGTGAAGGTCGACCGCGAGGAGCGGCCCGACGTCGACGGCCTCTACATGGACGCGATCGTCGCGATGACCGGGCAGGGCGGCTGGCCCATGACCGTGTTCCTCACGCCTGACGGGCGGCCGTTCTACGGCGGGACGTACTTCCCGCCGGAGCCGCGGCACGGCCTGCCGAGCTTCTCGCAGGTCCTGCAGGCGGTCTCGGAGGCCTACCGCGTACGGCGCGACGAGCTCGAGCAGCAGGCCGACGCACTCGTGGACGCGATCCGGCACGCCAGTGAGCGCCCGCCCTCCGCCGAGCCCCTCACGAGCGGCCTCCTGAGCGGCGTCGTGCCCGCGCTGAGGCGCGCCTTCGACCCGCGCGAGGGGGGCTTCGGCCCCGCGCCGAAGTTCCCCGCCGCCTCCACGATCGAGCTCCTCCTCCGCCTCCAGGCGGTCACCGGCGACGAGGAGGCGCTTTCGATGGCGCGGCTGACGCTCGACCGCATGGCCGCAGGGGGCATGTACGACCTGCTCGGCGGCGGCTTCCACCGCTACTCGGTGGACGCGCACTGGCTCGTCCCACATTTCGAGAAGATGCTCTACGACAACGCCCTGCTCGCCTCGGCGTACCTGCACGCCTGGGCCGTGACCGCGGACGAGCGCTACAGGCGCGTGACCACCGAGACCCTGGACTACGTGCTGCGCGAGCTGCGCCTGCCCGAGGGCGGGCTGGCGTCCGCCCAGGACGCGGACACGAACGGCGTCGAGGGCCTGACCTTCACTTGGACGCACGAGGAGCTCGAATCCGTCCTCGGGGAGCCGCATCCCGAGTGGCTCCGCCCCTTCGAGGACGGGCGCTTCGTCCTCCGCGGCGACCTTCCGGAGGAGTCGCGCGCCACGCTGCTCGCCGAGCGCGAGCGTCGCCCGCAGCCGCTTCGGGACGACAAGGCGCTGGCCGCCTGGAACGGGTTGGCACTCGCTGCGCTCGCTCAGGCGGGGGCGCGCCTCGGCCGGCCGGACTACGTTGAGGCCGGCGTCGCGGTCGCGGAGTTTCTGCTCGCGCCGCTCTCCGACGAACGCGGGCGGCTGCTCCGCTCCTTCCGTGCGGGCGACGCCCGCATCCCCGGCTATCTCGAGGACTATGCCAACGTCGCGAACGGGCTACTCGAGCTGTCGTGGGCAACGGGCGATCTTCGCTGGCTCGAGGAGGCGCGGCGGCTCGCCGGGCTCCTCGTCGAGCTGTTCGCCGACCGGGAGCGCGGCGGCTTCTACGTCGACGCGCCCGAGGGCGAAGGCCTGGTCGCCCGGCGCAAGGAGTTCGACGACCATCCCACTCCCGCAGGCAACTCGATGGCGGCCTTCGTCCTGCTCCGCCTCGCGCGCATCTACGGCGACGTCGAGCTCGAGAAGCAGGCGGTCGGCGTGTTCCGGCTCGCGCATCCGCTCCTCGAGCGCGCCCCTGCGGCGGTCTCGCACCTGCTCTGCGCGCTCGACCTGCACTTCTCGGCTCCGCAGGAGATCGCGGTGGTCGGGGACTCGCCGGAGCTCCGCCGCGCGGCGCAGGAGGGGTTCCGCCCGAACGCCGTCTACGCGTTCTCTCCGGAACCGACGGACGACGTGCCGCTCCTGGCCGGCCGGGGCCTGGTCGACGGCCGCCCGGCCGCTTACGTCTGCGAGCGCTTCGCGTGCCGGCGTCCGGTGACGACCGGCCGCGAGCTCGCCGCGCTCCTGGGCTAGGCGCGGACGAAGACCGGGGCGCCCAGCGGCACCGTGCGCAGCAGGTAGCGCATGTCGGCGTCGCTGGCCCGCGGGCAGCCGGCCGACGCGGCCGTGCCGATCGAGGAGGGGTCGTTCGTCCCGTGCACCGCGATCCGGTCGCCGCCCTGCCAGCCCGCAGGCAGGTAGGGCTGGTGGGCCGAAAGGGCGAGGATGCAGCAGCCGTAGGCCGAGCTGTACCGGTAGCCGGCGAGCTTGTCCGTGACCGCGAAGCGCCCGATAGGCGTGGGAGAGCTCGGGCGCCCCACGGCGACGGTCACGCGCCGGAGGACACGGTGGCCGCGGCGCACGACCAGGCGGCGCGCCGAGAGGTCGATCGTCACGCGGACGCGGGTACGCGACCTCGCGAACGCGCTCTCCTCGGGGTCGACCCAGCCGAGGCGGCCGTTGGGGAGCAGCGTCGTGACCACCCCGAACCAGCGGCCGCGCTTCGCGGCGACCGCGAGGGTGGCCGGTGAGCCGAACTCCGTGCGGGCGCCAAGCCTCGCCACGACGGCGCCGCCGGGGCGGGCGCGAACAACGACCTCGCCGTGGCCCCTCGGCCTGAGGACGAGGAAGCCCGGGTCGACTGGAGCGGCGGGGGCAGGCGCGGGCTCGGGCTCCGATACGGGCTCGACCGCAGAGACGAGGGTGGCCTGCGAGGGCGCCGGAGCCGACACCGAGGCGGTGTCGTCGCGCGCCGGCGACTCCCGGCTTTCGGCAGGGCGGGCGAGGACCAGGAGAAGGGCGCCGATCGCCGCGAGGACGGCGACGGCCACCAGGACCTGCGGCGGCAGGTAGAAGCGCCCCATCGCTACGCTCATCGGGTGCCGAACCGGGCGGCTCGTTCACTCGAACGAGGGATGCGCCCCGCAACCCCGTAACCCCGAGCCTTTGCCAACAGTCACTGATACGGGCGGTCCCCGGAGGGCGCTCTCCACGGGGGCGGAGATGCGCGTCACCGGCCCGCTGCCGGGCGGTGCGGTCGTCTGCGTGAACGGCGGGCAGAGCCGTGACGTGCCCGGAACCTGGAATGCCTCCCTCGAGTGGCTCGTCGATCGGCTCGCACCCGAGTACCCCGGCCTCGGGTTCGCCGAGGTGCGCTACCGGATCAAGTCCTGGAAGCGGCTGGACCTGTGCGTCGAGGACACGCTGGCGGCGCTCGACGAAGTCGTTGCGGGCGGAGCCCGGCGCACGCTGGTCCTCGGCTTCTCCATGGGCGGCGCGGTGGCGATCGAAGCGGCCGCGCACCCGGCGGTGACGACGGTGCTCGGCCTGGCGCCGTGGATCCCCGAGCGGCTCGAACTGTCCGGGCTCGACGGCCGGCGTCTCGTCGTGCTTCACGGCGCCTGGGACCGCTACCTCCCGGGAATCCCCGGAGTCAGCCCGGCGAGCTCACGGCGCGGGTTCGAGCGGGCCCGGGCGCGCGGCGTCGAGGGAAGCTACGAGCTGATTCCGCGGGCACTCCACCCGATCGCCGTGCGCGCGCCCTGGGGCGCGGCGCTGCCGGCCCCGCGCGCGGCCCGTTGGGCCGAGCTGGTCGGCGGCGAGCTCGATCGCTTTCAGGCTTCCGACGGCTGAGCGCGCCGGCGCGCCATCTGCTCCGACGTCGGGCGCTTCACGTTCCACACCAGGCCGAGCTTCTCCAGGGTGCGGATGAGGAGCCACGACATGTCCACCTGCCAGCGATGCAGCCCGTGCCGGGCGGAGCTGGGGAAGGCGTGGTGGTTGTTGTGCCAGCCCTCGCCGAGGACGAGCGCGGCGACCACCCAGTTGTTGCGGGCCTCGTCGCGCGAGACATAGTCCTTGCGGCCGAACATGTGGCAGATCGAGTTCACGCTGAAGGTGGCGTGCTGGTAGAGGAAAATGCGGAGCAGGCCTGCCCACACCATCGCCTCGAGCCCGCGCGCGATAGAGCCGCCTACGAAGTAGCCGGCGAGAAACGGGATGCCGAGCGTGAGGACGACCCAGAGGACGTACAGGCGGTCGATCGTCCGCACCAGCCGGTCCTCGTAGAGGTCCTTCCCGTACTCGCGGCCGCGCTCCATCCCTTTGAGGGTGAAGAGCCAGCCGACGTGCGAGTGGAGGAAACCGCGGATCGACCCACCGACGCCCTCGCCGTGGCCGACGTGCGGTGAGTGCGGGTCGCCCTCCTTGTCCGAGAGCGCATGGTGCTTGCGGTGGTCGGTCACCCATTGCGTGATGGGCCCCTGCATGGCCATGGAGCCGAGGATCGCGAGCGCCCCCTTCACCACGGGGCCGGTCTCGAAGCTCTTGTGCGTGAAGTAGCGGTGGAAGCCGACCGCATTCCCGACCGCCGTCAGCAGGTAGAGGACGACGAGCAGGATCAGGTCGACCCAGTGGAAGGCGACGCCCCAGAGCAGGCCCATCGCCGAGAGGAGGCCGAACGGCGGGATGACCACGGCGGCGATCGTCGCGACCTGGCTGCCGACGCTCGTCCGCTTGCGAACGGTCCCGACCTTGCTGATGTTGTCCAGAGTTTGTTCCATCTGTGTTTGTATTCGTGCAGAGACGCGCGCCCGGCCAACCGGAGTTCGTCATCGGCCGAATACCGGTCGGTGCTGAGACGGGGGGCCTACGCTGAAGGTTGCAGTCGTCGGAGCCGGGATCTCCGGCCTGGGCGCTGCTTCCCGTTCTTCGGCCCGCTCATGGGCCGCTACATGGACGACGAGCTGGGCCGCCTGAAGCGGCTAGTGGAGACCGCGCAGGTCTGAAACACTTCCCGGCATGCTGCTGGGAATCGACGTCTCCGCCTTCCAGAGCACGATCTCCTGGAAGGCGATCAAGGCAGCCGGGATCGAGTTCGGCTTCATCAAGGCGACCGAGGGCGTCGGCTACGCCAACCGCCACTACGAGCCGCACCGCAAGGCGGCCCGCCGCCAGGGAATCCCGGTGGGCGCCTACCACTTCGCCCATCCCGACTTCGACGACGGGCCGTTCGAGGAGGCCGAGCACTTCCTCGAGGTCGCGGCTCCCCGCGAGGGCGACCTGCTACCCGTGCTCGACCTGGAGAAACGGGGCCGCTCGCCGCAGGAGACGGCGCGCTGGGCCAAGCGGTGGCTCCGGCGCGTCGAGAAGAGGATCGGCGAGCCCCCGATCCTCTACACCTACTCGAGCTTCGCCCAGGAGCTGGTCGGCCACGAGCGCGGGCTCATCCGCTATCCCCTCTGGCTCGCCAACTACGGCAAGAACAACGGCAGGATCCATCCGGTGCGCACTGTCGGCGCCTGGCCGGGCATCGCGGTGCACCAGTACACCTCCCAGGGGCACATCGAGGGCTACTCCGGCCCGCTCGACCTCAACCGGCTGATGAAGGGCTTCACGCTGGACCAGCTTCGCCTCGGCGCCGATCCGCCTCCGCCGCCGGAGTCGGCCTTCGGCCCGCCCTGGCGGCTCACGTCGAGGAGCCGGGTCCTGCACGAGGCGAACCGCATCGACCCCGCGTTCCTGGAGCGCGTCGTCGAGCAGGCGAAGACCGGCGGCATCGCCACCATCCGCGGGACGCCTCGCGAGGACTAGGCCGGCGCGGTCGGGGCCGCTTCGTCGAGTCCCCCTGCGTCTGCGCGACGCTCCGCAGGCGCGGTCCGTGCGTAAGCTTTCGAACATGTACGCGAGCCTGACCACGGTGCGCGGAGGCGGCCCCGACGTCAGCGTCACCGCCCGCATGGCGGCCGAGTCGATGCTGACCTGGCTGCGTGACTTCGACGGCTACAAGGGCCTGCTCGTCTTCGCAGACCCGGACAGCGGCACCGCCCGGATCATGACCCTCTGGGAGAGCGAGGAGGCGCTCGAGCGTAGCGAGCGCGGGCGCGCCGAGGTCCGCGACAGCATGATCGCGGCCGCGGGGGCAGAGCTCGAGAGCGTCGAGCGCTACGAGCTCGTCACCGACGACCGCCCGTAAGGCATAGACTCGCCCAGAGTGTTCGCGCGCGTAACGACGTTCGAGGGCGCTCCGGAGCGCATCGAGGAAGGCCTCCGCATCTACCGCGAGGAGGTCGTCCCATGGCTGCGCGACGCCAGTGGCTTCCGCGGTTTCATTGCGCTGATCGACCGCGAGGGCGAGACGGGAATCGGGATCTCGTTCTGGGCGACCGAGGAGGAGATGATGGCGGACGCCTCGCGCGGAGGTGCTCTCCGGGACGAGGTGGCGGCGACCGTGCAGGCCAAGATGACGCGCCTCGGCTACTACGAGGTGGGCCTGGTCGAGTCGCTGGCGCTCGACGAGCTCGAGTAGCCCTCCAGCGTTCAAGCCTGCGAGAGGGGCTCATGCAGTACCGGACTCCGAACGAGAGAGGGCCGGTGTCCCGGCCCTCCTCCCTACGTGTAAGTCCTGCGATGGGTGCGGTTTACAGTTCTTGCACCTTTTCCACGTGCCGCGTCAACGCCCAGATGACCCAGATGTCGAGCGCGATGATGAGGATCGCCCAGAAGGGGTAGTAGGGGACGAAGAAGAAGTTTGCGACCGCGCTCGCCGCCGCGAACAAGACGCCCACGACCCGCGCCCAGGTCGCTGCGGAGAAAAGGGCGAATCCGGCGGCGAGGACGAGGAGCCCGGCGAGGAGGTGGATCCAGCCGAAGGCGGTTGTGTCGACATTGAAGGTGTAGTTGCGTCGACACCACATAGAACCCGTCGTCGAAGATCGCCACGAGGCCCGCGATCGCGTGGAAGAAGCCGACGATGATCAGGATCACGCCGGCGAACACGTAGCCGCCGGCGGCCTCGCTCGGGGGCGTACGCATCGGAGTTTGGTACTCGGTCATCTCATCGCTCCTTCCGTAGTCTGAGAGCCAGACTCTATGGCCTTCTAACTCCCTACGCGAGATTAGTTCAGCATGATCACTGGTGCGTCGGCCGGTGCGTCCCATCGGTTCCGCCACGCCCGGATGGGCGCCCCCGCCCGGGCTCCCGGGCGGGGGCGTGTCGATCCGCTAGACGCCGGCCGGGCGTGCCGGTGCACGCCGTTCCCGCACGAGGGCGAGACGAGCCGGCCGCTCGCGCTCCGCGGCCGGACCGGCTCGGTCGCGCTCGTGCAGCCGGGCGAGCGCCCGCGCGCGCAGCCGCGTCTCGGCCGCACCATGAGGCGTCGCCTCTCCTGCACGCCGAGCGTCCAGGTGAAGCAGGTGAAGCTCGTACATGGCTCCTCCTTCGTGTGGATGGGTGCTTTCGGCCCGGTGCCGATGCCCGGGCTGCGGTGGGGCGGCTAGCAGGCAACCGCGCGGCGGTCGTGCCGCGTGAGCCGCTCCGTCCATCCTCCACACGGAAGATCGACGCAGCGGCGCGTGTCGAGCCCTCTGTCCCGCGGGCCTAAGCCCGAGCGGTGTTGTCCATGCCACTCGCCTACCCTTCGGCCCTGGATCGCCGCGCTCAGGATGTGCGCTTCCGGCGGCTCGTCGTCCTTCGTGGAGGGGTTTTGGAGCCCGTCTCCCGGCGTTTCGTTGTGAAATGGGCACGCTAAAGCCGACACAGGTATTTCAATGCTCATTTCCGCCACGACACGCTGAAGAGCTTTCTCTCTCAGGCGGGGCCTCGATTCGATCTAGAGCTTCTCCAAGCTGACATCACCTCTCGCGTCGATTCCTCGTTTCGCCTCCGAAACGACGAAGGCGACCCGTTGGGTCGCCCTCGAGAGAGTCGCTATGCCGCTGGTCGCCTAGCGCATGCACCTCGCGAGGGCGTGGTCGGGGCCGGTCATGCTGCGGTCTTCGCCCTGCGCGAAGCAGGACGCGACTCGCCGGACCTGAGCGGCCTCGAGAAGGAACGTGTAGTTGGTCATCGCGTCCATAAGATCCTCCAGTGGCGAGATCGGGCGCAGGATAGCGCACCCGGCGGACAATGGCAAGTGATCCATCTGCCGATCTGGCTTCAGGTCCTCAGGAAGGAAATTGCAATTCGGAAATCGCAATTTGCCCCGCCCAGGGCTTTCCAGAGTCAGCGGCTGAGGACGTCCTCGGCCGCGCGCAGACCGCTGCGCAGAGCACCCTCCATCAGCCCGTGCCAGTCCCCGGCGGTGTGCTCGCCCGCGAACGCCAGCGGCCCCACCGCCCGCGCGAGCTCGGCCGTGGCGAGCGGCGCGGAGCGGGAGCGGGCCGAGTAGGCGCCTTGCGACCAGGGGTCGTCGGACCAGGTGGACAGCATCGATGCGCCGGCGTCGAGCTCGAGCTCCGGCCGGAGCGCGACTACGGCGGCCAGCCAGGTTCCCGGTCCTGCCCACACGCGAAGCCGCTCCAGGGCCCCCGGGGTTCCCGCGAAGGAGGCGACGAACGGCGCCGGCCCTCCGTCGGCGCCCAGCTGCGTGTAGCTCCAGTAGCGGTCGCGGACGGCCAGCACCGCGCTCGGCTCGACCAGCGTCAGCAGCGGAACATGGAGCTTCGCCGCCTGGCCGTAGCGGACGCCTGCGAGCGCCTGCGCCTTCGCGGTGGGCAGCGGGGGGTCGAAGCGGAGCGTTGCGGTCGTGGTGGCCGGAGCCGCCACCACGGCTCGGTTCGCCCAGAGATCGAGCCCGGGACCGCCGATCCGAACGGAGCGCTTGTCCCACTCGATGGTCTCGACGGGCGTTCCGAGCAGAAGCGCCGGGCCGAGAGACGCGGCGAGAGCCTCCGCGAGCCGGCTGTTGCCGCCCTCGACCCCGAACGTGTCGAAGCGGCCGAAGCCGGCGCCGGTCTCGGTGAGGACCGACGAGTCCAGGTCGGCGGCCGGGTAGGCGCTCGAGACCTCGACCCGGGCGGCGATCACGTCCGCGACGTCCGGCGCCAGGTGAAGCGACGCGAGAGCATCGAGCACGGTTCCCTCGAGCACGGCTTCGCCGAGCCGGCCGACAGCCGCGGCCAGGTCCGCGCCGGAGACCGGCCCGCTCCCGCGAGGCTCGCGCTCGCCGTAGTGCGTTCCCTTGCGCACCAGCCTCAGGCCGAGCCGCTTGACGGTCGCGTGGAGAACCTCGTCGCCGGGAAAGACGAACTCGGCTCCTCGCTCGGCCACTCCGCCCGCGAAGGGCACCGACCATACTCGCCCGCCGACGCGGTCGCGCGCCTCCACCACGACGACGTCCGCGCCCTCCCGCCGAAGCGCGTCGGCGGCTGCGAGGCCGGCCAGGCCGGCGCCGATGACTACGACTCTCACGGACAGGACGCTAACCGGTCTACGCGCGGCCAGGGAACCTCGGAGTGCCCTACGCCTCGGGGAGCGGAAACCAGCGGAGGCGCTCGAACTCGTCCGAGACGAACGGCGTGCGCGCACCGGCCGGCGGCCGGGCCTCGAGCTCGGTCACGATCCGGCGAGCCGCGGTGAGGTAGCCGGGAAGCACCGATTCGGGGGCGGTCTCACGCTCGACCGCCACCGAGAGCGCATCCAGCGAGACCGGCCGCTCCCGGGGCGCGTCGCGATGGCGCCAGAGCCCGGTGTACGGGTCGAACTCGTACAGGGGCAGGAGCTTCCACGCGTGCTCGGCGAGGAAGTCGACAGCCTCGACGATGTAGTCGAAGACCGTCTCGCTGATGAAGTAGTTGAACGAGAGGCGGACGAAACCGATCTTGATCCCCGCGTGGCCCCGCTGCACTTCGGCCTCGTGGGCCGCCGAGGTCTCCCGGTCGAAGTCGATCAGCCGGTGGATGTAGGGGCCGGCACAGAAGCACCCGCTGCGGGCCTGGATGCCGAAGAGGTCGTTGAGGAGCGCCACGACGAAGTTCTGATGCAGCATCCCGACGGGGCGGGCCTCGAGCGGATACCGGATCCCGAAGGAGACGATCGACACCCGCGGCAGGTCAGGATTCCCGAGCACGAGAAGCCGCGGGTTCGCCGTCCACACGGCGAGCGCCTCTTGGACGAAGCTCTCCTCCAGCTGCTGGATCGTCTCCGGGCCGACCTCCTCCTTCAGCCGGAACACGAGGCCGGCGCGAATGGACTCGACGATGGCGGGCGTGCCCGCCTTCCTCGCGCAGAACCGGATCGGGATGGTATGTCTGGTGCTCGGGCGTGACGTACAGGATCGTCCCGCCTCCGGGCAGGGCCGGAACCTGGTTCGCGAAGAGCCGACGCTTGGCCACGAGGACGCCCGGCGTCCCCGGGCCGCCCGGAAGCTTGTGCGGCGAGAGGAAGACGGCGTCCTTGTACGCCAGGTGGCCGTCCTCGACGTCCGGGGACGGGTTCATCTCGATGGGCAGGTACGGCCCCGCGGCCGCGTAGTCCCAGAAGCACAAGGCACCGTGCTGGTGGAGCAGGATCGACACCGCGTCGACGTCGGTGACGATTCCGGTCACGTTCGATGCGGCGGAGAAGCTGCCGATCTTCAGCGGACGCCGCGCATGGCGTTCGAGCTCCTCGCGGAGGTGGTCGAGGTCGAAGCCGCCGTGGACGTCTTCCCGGATGACGACGACGTCCGCAACCGACTCGCGCCAGACCAGCTCGTTCGAGTGGTGCTCGAAGGGGCCGACGAAGACGACTGGCCGGGAGCGTGGGTCGAGCTCGAGGACGCGCACGAGCCGGTCGACCGCGCCGGTCGAGCCCGAGCCCGTGAAGACGACGACGTCGTCATCGCCGCCGCCCACCGCTCGGTGGATGAGGCGGCGGGCCTCCTCCCGGAGCCGCGTCGTGTGCAGGCCGGTGGCCGAGGCCTCCGTGTGCGTGTTGGCGTAGAAGGGCAGCACCTGGTCGCGGATGACGTCCTCCACGAACGAAAGCGCGCGCCCGGAGGCCGTGTAGTCGGCGTAGACGAGCCGTCGAGGCCCGAACGGGCCCTCGAGGACGGCGTCGTCCCCGATCACGGAGGTGCGGATCCGCTCCAGCAGGCCCCTCTCGGGGACTGCGCGGGGCAACGGGTACGGCGCGGTCATGGCCATTGGTCTCCCACACGACGGTGCGGGGACCGGAAATCTTCGGCTTGGGCCGGCGGCGTGCCGGGTAGCGTGGGAGAAGACACCGAAAGCAAGCCTGGAGGTCGAGACATGCTCGGTTGGGTCGGAGACATCGAGAAGGCGACGCTCGAGAACCAAACGTTTCGCACGGTGCTCTTCACCGGAGAGCACCAGCAGCTCACGGTAATGAGCCTCGCGCCAGGCGAGGACATCGGCCTCGAGGCGCACGACCACCGCGACCAGTTCATCCGTATCGAGCAGGGAAGCGCGCGCGTCGAGCTCGGCGAGACCGAGGACTCCGTGGACGAGACCTACGAGGTCGGGGACGACTGGGCGGTGATCGTCCCCGCCGGGACCTGGCACAACGTGGTCAACACGGGCGACGGCGAGCTGAAGCTCTACTCGCTCTATGCGCCGCCGGAGCACCCGGACGGCACCGTCCACCGGACGAAGGCCGACGCCGAGGAGGCCGAGCGCGCGCACCACGGATAGCCGGCTGCGGGGAACCCGCAACCGCATCCGGATAGCCATACGGGGCCCCGGCCCCTCGGGGTGACGCGGTGACCGGCTACCGTCCGACGACCACGAGGCGGTCGGCGGCGACGCCGGCCAGCCGCGTCTCGCGGCCGTTCGGGTAGCGGACGACGAGCTCGCGCACGCGGGTCGCGGCTCCGAGGCCGAAGTGCACGCGGGGATCCTCCGACGAGAGGTAGCTGCTCCCGGCCTGCAGCTCGCGGACGATCCTGCGCCCGCCGGGAAGAACGGCGGTGACCTTCGCGCCCGGGGAGAACGCGCCCAGCTCCACCTCGAGCCAGTGCCCGCGCGCGCCCGAGTTCCGCAGGAGCACGAGCGGGCCGCCGATCGAGTTGATCGCGACGTCGAGGTCTCCGTCGTTGTCGTAGTCGGCCGCCGCAAGCCCTCGCCCGTTGACCCTCGGGCCCTCGGCCAGGCCGACGCCGGCGCTGACATCCGCAAACTGGCCGGAACGTCCGCCGAGCACCTTGACGGGCTCGGCGTCCATCGCCAGGTTGGTGACGGGGACGGCGCCGTTGGCGAGGACGAGGTCGAGCTTCCCGTCCAGGTCCAGGTCCGCCCACGACACGCCCCAGCCGGCGAGAGTCGTGTCGAAGGCCGCTGAGAACTCCGGGCGGGCATCCGCGAAGGAGGTTCCACGGGCCCGGCTCTCGAACACCCCGTGCAGCTGGCGGTGGGAGTTCGTGACGAACAGGTCGGGGCGCCCGTCCTCGCTGTAGTCGGCCGCGGCCACTCCCATTCCGGCATTGCGGTCCGCCACTCCCGCGGCGCTCCCGCGCTCCTCGAACCTGAACCCGAGCTCGCCGGCCGCTGGCACGTTCACGTACAGACGATTGGGATCGAGGTCGTTGGCCACGTAGAGGTCGATGCGCCCGTCCCCGTCGACGTCGGTGAACGCCGCTCCGAGGCCGTGCTCGACCGCGGCCGTCTCGATCCCCGCCTGCAGCGCCACCTCCCTGAAGCGGCTCCGGCCGTTCCCGTCCGGCCCCTCGTTGACGTAGAGCCGGTCCCGCACCCCGGCGTAGGTGCTCGGGAACCCGCCGGCGTCGCCGGGAACCGGTGCGTTCAGGTCGGCGTAGCCCGCGACGAACAGATCGGGCCGCCCGTCGGCGTTGACGTCTCCGACGACGGCAGCCGTATGCCAGCCGTATGTGTCGATCCCGGCTGCGCGGGCGCCCTCCACGAACCTGCCGCCGCCGGCGTTCCAGAGGAGGGCGTCGTAGCCGGTCGCGGTGACGTAGAGATCCGTGCGCCCGTCGGCGTTGAAGTCGGCCGCCACGCACCCGTTCCCGCGCAGGGAGACATCGGTCCCGGAGCCCCTGCTCACGTCCACGAACTTGCCCTTCACGTTCCGGTAGAGCGCGCTCCGGGGCAAGCCGCCCTGCTTCTTCCAGCGGGCCACGTCGACGGCGATCGAGTACGAGTTCACCGCGTAGAGGTCGAGCCAGCCGTCGCCGTCGTAGTCGAGCCAGCAGACGCCGCCGCCCATCATCGCCACCGGATCCGGGGACGTCTCGAAGCGGAAGGCGCCGTGCCGGAAGTCGAGCCCGACGTGCCTGGCCACGTCGACCAGCCGGACCCCGCCGAGCTCGGCGCCGCCGGCAGGAGCGGTCTCCACCACCGGAACGGCGAGCTCGTCGGTCTCCGAGCCTCGCGAGCCGACGATCAGGTAGCGGCCGTTCTGGAGCTCGAGCTCGAGCGTCTGTCCGAACGGGGTCGGATCGCTTCGCTCGGCGACGGCGGGCGGCGAGCCGGTGTAGGTCACGAGCTCGACCGTCCCCTCCACCGTGGCCACGACGAGGGGCGGCCCCTGCCCGGCGCCCGGCTCGAGGGTGACCCGCATGCGCTCGAGGTTGTAGTCCGGAACGGCGACCGACGATCCGGCGGCGCCGATGCGCTTCCACACTGCTGCCAGCCGTGCGCCGGCGGCTCCCTCGGTGGCACGGTCGTGGTCGCGTCGCAGGAGAGCCTCGCCCTCGACGTGCAGGTCGGCGACGAGGTCTCCGGCGATCCGGAGCGCCGTCTGGCTGTCGATCTGCGTGGAGACGCCCTTCGCCGGGACGACCGTCACCTCGGGAAGCTCGCCCGCATCCACCCGCGCCGCGCTCGCGGCCGCGTCGCCGGTCCGGGCGGGGATCCCGGCGAGGACGACCAGCCCGGCGAAGGCTCCCACCCCTACGAGCGCCAGGCCACCTCGCGCACCCCGGCCCAGGCTCGGCAGCGCGAGGGAGCCGGCCCTGGAGCGGGCGAGCTCCGCCACGGGCCTCAGCGCGCACGCGATCGCCAGCGCCCCGAGCACGGCGACCTTCGTTCCGAACTCGGTGGTCTGGGGAGCGATCAGGAGCACGGCCAGGAGTGCGATCCCGACTGCGTAGAGACGGCGGCCGAAGCTTCCGGCGGGGATCGTCTTCGGGTCGGTGATCATGAAGAAGAGGAAGACGAGAATCTCGGGCGAGAAGACCAGCACCCGCCAGAACTCCCAGCCCGCGACCGGCCCGAGATGCCAGCGCGCGGTCATCGCGTGGCCGCTGGCGGCGAGCACGGCGATGCCGACGGCGAACGCGATCCAGAAGCTGACGGCGATCTCCAGGAGGCGCAGCCGCGAGAGGATGGCGAGGCCGCCCACGACGATGATCGCCAGAGCGAGCGCCATCCAGGCCGACATCGGCCCCCACCAGAGCTCCAGCGGGTCGGCCCGGCCGGGGCCGAGCAGCAGGAAGCAGAGGACGAGCCCGAAGTTGGACGGGTTGAAGATGTGGCGCCCGCGGAACTTGATCACGTACTTGGAGAGCAGCGCCACGGCCGCGGTGCCGGCGAAGATCCACCAGCCGTGCAGGCTCCACCAGTCCCCGTGCTCCGTCCCCGGGACGCGCAGCACGAAGGCGACGCCGTTCCCGGTCAGAAGCGCGCTCGCCGGCCACATGATCACGTGCTGGCGGAAGAACGCGATCCCGAACTCCAGCACCGCGCACGTGAGCAGCGAGACGAGGATCTGGGCGATTGAGAGCCGGAAGCCGAAGGCCACCTGGCCAAGGACCTGGAGGGAGACGATCACCGCCGCCAGGTGGAGCCGCGGATCCTGCAGCGTCGGCAGCAGAACCGGATACGCCGTGCCCCGGATCCGGATCGTCGGCCTGCCAGCTAGGGCAGCGGGCGCGCTCATCAGGCGCTCATGCTACTCCGCGAGCACGGGAGGATGGTCTAGCCCTGGGCCCAGGCGATCGCCGCGGCGAAGGACGCACAACGGCGATTCGACGCCGCTCCCAGCCGCTATGTGCCGTGTCCGAGGTCGTTGTCGATGGTGTTGAGCAGCCAGCCGCCGAAGCGGGTCCCGTTCGGCTTCATCATCGGCGCCTTCATCGTCGCACCCGACTGCTTCAGGATGCCGATCCCCCAGGGGCTGGACACGAGGATCTCGGCTCGGCCGTCGCCGTCGTAGTCCGAGCCGGTCCCCAGCCGATTGTCCCCGGTGTTCAGCAGCCAGCCGCCGAAGCGGGTGCCGTTGGGCTTCATCATCGGCACCTTGAAGGTGCTGCCGGAGAGATTGAGGATGCCGATCCCCCAGGGGCTGGTCACGAGGATCTCGTCCCGGCCGTCGCGGTCGTAGTCGGCGGCGGGTCCGAAGTTGTTGTCCGCCGTGTTCAGCAGCCAGCCGCCGAAGCGGGTGCCGTTCGGCTTCATCATCGGCACGGTGAATGTGTTGCCGGAGAGTTTGAGGACGCCGATCCCCCAGGGGCTGGACACGAGGATCTCCTCCCGGCCGTCGCCGTCGAAGTCACCGACCGGGCCGAAGGAGTTGTCCGCCGTGTTCAGCAGCCAGCCGCCGAAGCGGGTGCCGTTCGGCTTCATCATCGGCGCCTTCATCGTCGAGCCCGACTGCTTCAGGACGCCGACCCCCCAGGGGCTCGTCACGAGGATCTCGTCACGGCCGTCGCCGTCGTAGTCACCGACCGGGCCGAAGGAGTTGTCCGCCGTGTTCAGCAGCCAGCCGCCGAAGCGGGCCCCGTTCGGCTTCATCATCGGCGCCTTCATCGTCGACGCCGCCTGCTTCAGGATGCCGATCCCCCAGGGGCTGGACACGAGGACCTCGCCTCGGCCGTCGCCGTCGTAGTCGGCGGCCGGTCCGAAGTTGTTGTCCGCCGTGTTCAGCAGCCAGCCGCCGAAGCGGGTGCCGTTCGGCTTCATCATCGGCGCCTTCATCGTCGCACCCGACTGCTCCAGGATGCCGATCCCCCAGGGGCTGGACACGAGGACCTCGGCCCGGCCGTCGCCGTCGTAGTCGGCAGGGGGCCCGAAATGGTTGTCGGCCGTGTTCAGCAGCCAGCCGCCGAAGCGGGTGCCGTTCGGCTGCATCATCGGCGCCTTCATCGTCGACGCCGCCTGCTCCAGGATGCCGATCCCCCAGGGGCTGGTCACGAGGATCTCGTCCCGGCCGTCGCCGTCGTAATCGGCGCTTCTGGACGCGAATTGAGCAGCAGCAGGAATGAGCTCACGCAGATTTGGTCGGTTTCCGATCCGCTGGCTCGCCGGCCGGCTCGGTGCGTCTTGCTGAGGCGAACCCGAGGAGCGAAGGAGCGCCCGCGCCCGGTCTGAGGTCATCCGCCTGTGGCCGCGCGTTCGGAGCACGCCCTGGGTGCAGGCCAGCGCCCCCACCACGACCGGGGACGCGCTGGACGTGCCGGAGAACCTGTCCGTGTACCACAGGTCCTCGCTCTGCCCGCCCTGGAGATCGCCGTAGCCACAGGTCGTGACCTCTCGCCCCCAGCCTTGCACGTCGACGCGGGCTCCGTAGTTGGAGAAATCGAGCCGCGAACGATCCGGCCCCCAGTCAGCGCCATGGGTGTTCGGCGGCGGAGCGCCTGCACCAACGACGACCGCTCCGGACGAGGGGTTGCTGGGGTCGAACGGGTTCCGCCAACTCGCTGGGAAGCCGCTCGGACGAGTGCCGTAGATGGGGTCGTCGAGGTTCTGGAACCCGTTGCCGGCCGCCTCGACCACGATCTGGCCCTTCAGAACGGCGTAGCGGATGGCGGCGAAGTCGTCCGGCCACCACTCGATGGCGATGAACCCCAGCTGGCCCTGCGCCGGGTTCGGCGTTCGGGGGCCGGGACGGTGGATCTCCAAGAGGATGATGTCGCCACGCCCAAGCTTGTCGGCCGCGGCCTTGATGGCAGTGGACGTCGACTGGTCGCTGAAAGAGGACGCGCCGGTCCACGCGTCCGGCGCGATGCCCGTGATCCCGATCGAGTTCGAATCACCGCCGATGACACCGATCACGGCGGTGCCGTGGTCGGTGTTCCCCATGCTCGTGCCCGCCACGACGCCGCCTTGGCTCTGAAGCAGGTCCTCGTGTGTGAACCGCCAGGCCCACTCGCAATCGATCACCTTCACCCCCTGCCCGCGCCCACCGAAGAGCGTCCAGGCAAACTGGGCGTCGAGCCCGCCCGGGGCGACAGCGAGGTAGCCCTCTCTCCCCACAAAGCTGGGCGTGGCCGGGGGCGCGTCGCCGAGGTCGGGCTGCATCGCGTTGATGGCCTCCGCCGTCTCCATGGTCGCGCTCGGTGGCTCGCCGGCCGGCTTGACGTACGCGGCCTCGACCAGGTCGTCGGCCAGCAGGTCTTCAGCCAGCTCGTCCAGCCGGTCCTCGTCGGCCGCCACTCGATAGAAGAGTGCGAGGTCGGGAGGGGGCTCGGCTTCACCCTTCGCGGCGGTCGCGGAAGGTGCCGGCAAGGCCTCGACCTGTGCGCGCACGCGATCCTCGCTGAGCCCAAACAGCGGACGCATTGCTGCGCCGTGCGTGTCGAGCAGCGACGCCAGCGACGTTGTATCGGCGTCCGTAACCGACGTAGGCCCCGCTGCGACGGCTCGCAGGCCTGCCTCCGGCTTGGCGATGACGACGAGCTCGGGACGGCCGCCTCCCGGGCGCGGAGGAACCTGCGAGGGATAGTCAGGGCTGCTCGACATGCTGCGCACTCCTTTCGGGCGGTGCCCCCGGCGGTTTGGCGTATGCGCCCTCGACGCCGTTGCAGCGAAGCAACTGGTCGACGACCGCCTCCGCCTCAAGTGGGTTGACGTGGGCTACTGCGTACGAGGCGAGATCGGGGTCCGAAGTCGACGGATGGAGCGGTGCGAGCGAGACGCCGAGTTGGGCCGCGCGCGCGTCGATTGCCTTGTGCTGGGGGCTGTCAGGGGCCGCCGCCTCCTGCGTGAGCTTCACGATCACCTCGATCGATGCCGTCCCGCCGTTGCTCACGGCGGCACTGCTCCCCACGCGTCGAAGGAGGCGAAGCTGCGATCCCTAGGCCGCAGTAACGAGCACGTGGACGGCACGAGCACAACCCTTTCGTGACTCTCGTTACTTCGGCCGAAGCTACTCCTCGATCAGGGCGCAGTCAAGACACGCCGGGCGCGGCGGCAGGCCGGCAAGCGTGACCCTCGCTTCGGCGGGGCCGACAGGGCGCACACGCACCTATCCGCTGCGCTCCCGTGAAGTCATGCGGGTCAAGGCGCGCTTGCGCCAAGAGGCGCTCTCTCAGCGCTGCGCGGCCGTGGCGCCACCCCGTGCCGCCACATCGACACGCCGAGGGCGATCAGTACCGCCTTGTAGAGCACGTAGCCCACGAGGACGGCGATGAAAGCCGACTCGGAAACGAGCACGAGCAAGTCGCCCGAGAGCACGAGTCCCGCGCTGACGGCGGAAACCCAGCCGATCCAGCGCCGATAGACGCCTTGGGTCAGGATCGCCGTCGCGAGGGCGGCAAGGTACAGGCCCATCGCCATGAACGCGCCGAAGAACAGGGCCTCCGTCAGGCCTGTCGTGGTGTCGAAGGCGGCAAGGTACGACTGCTTCGCCTGGGGCCCGGCAGCCACCCATGCGTCAGCGACCTCTTCCAAGTTCGCACCCGTGAGGATGGCCCCCGCCCCGAGCGCGCCCAGGAGCACGAGGAAGGGCTGGCCGGCCCTGGCCCACTCCCTGCCCGAGCCCTCGGCAAACGTCCGTCCGACAACCGTGAGCGCACCCACCGTCAGGAAGAGCCCGATCAGGTCGAGCAGCCGGCCGCCGGTCCAGAATCCGCTCTCCGCAACGACGCGGATCGCCTCGTCGGGGTCGCCGCTCCAGTCGGGCTCGAGCACGGTTGCGACGAGCGAAGCCCCCGCTCCGACGACAGCGGCAACGGCTCCGACACGCAGCAGATGACCGTCGTTCATGGCGACGACGGTAGGCCCCAGCTCGCCAAGCCGCATCGATGAAATCCCCGGTCCTTGCCGAAGATCGGGGATATCCCCAATCGCCGGGCCGCACCGGCTGTGCGACGATTCTCACGACGTGCGGACGGTGCTGATCGTGGACGACCACGCCGGCTTCCGCGGTTTCGCTCGCCGGCTGCTCGAGGCTGGCGGGTTCACGGTCGTCGGTGAGGCGGAGGACGGAGCCTCGGCGCTCGCGGCGGTCGAAGAGCTGCACCCCGAGCTCGTGCTCTTGGACGTCGTGCTGCCGGACACGGACGGGTTCGCAGTCGCCGAGCGACTCGCGGAGTACGCCGAAGGGCCGATCGTAGTCCTCATCTCGAGCCGCGAGGCGGCGGACTTCGGGCGGCGGCTCGAGCGGAGCCCTGCGAGCGGCTTCATCCACAAGGACGAGCTCTCGGGCGCGGCGCTCGCAGCGTTGGCGGGGAGCTCGTCATGAGCCGTCGGCTCCGCTTCCTGCTGCTCGGGCTTGGGGCGCTCGGCGCCGGCTGTGCCGCGCTCACGCTGGTCTTCTTTCGGTCGGGCGGCAGGCTGAACGTCGAGCCGGCGTTCGTCGCAGCGTTTGTTGCGCTCGGGTTGCTCTGGATCCTCGCGGGTCTGGTCGCCTGGTGGAAACGCCCGGAGAACCGCACGGGCGCACTGATGACCGCGGCGGGGTTTCTGATGTTCACGTGGCTTCCCAGCGGGTGGGACGCTTCGCTTCCGTCGACTGTCTTCGGCATCACCGATCGCCTCTTTCTCGCGGTGGCGGTGCACCTTTTCGTCGCGTTCCCCCGCGGGCGGCTCTCCTCGACGATCGAGCGGGTGCTCGTGGCAGCTGTCTACGTCGATGTCCTGCTCGTCGCGGGCGTCGGCGTACAGCTCTTCCTGGGCCCCGAAGACCCATTCTCGGGGACAGGCGCCAGCAATCTGCTGCTCGTCCACGACGATCGAGGACTGGCCGACGCGATCGAGTTGGCCGCCGACCTGGTGCTGGCTGTCCTGTGCGTCGTCGCCATCGCCCTTCTGGCCCATCGCTGGCTGACGTCGAGCGGACCTGCTCGCCGACGTGCTTGCCCCTGTGCTCTGGAGTGGAGTGCTGGTGCTCGTCCTCGCTGCCGCCCTGTTGACCCACTGGCCGAGCTACGAGACGTCGGACGGTATCTTCCTGTGGGCCTTCCTCGTGGCGGGCGGAATCGTGCCGCTCGCGTTCCTCGCCGGTCTCCTCCGCACGCGGCTGCACCGCTCCGCCGTCGCCGATCTGGTCGTGGAGCTCGGATCGTCGCCGCCGACCGCGCAGGTCCGCGACGCGATCGCGCGAACGCTCGGCGACGAGTCCCTCGAGCTGGCCTTCTGGCTCCCGGCCACCGAGCGCTACGTCGACCCTGACGGAAACGCGCTCGACCCGGAAAGCGAGCCCGGGCGTGCGGTCACGGTGCTCGAGCCCGCCGGAAAGCGCGTTGCCGCCCTCGTGCACGACCCGTCGCTCCTGGACGACCCCGAGCTCTTGGAGGCGGTGGGCGCGGCGGCGAGCCTCGCGCTCGAGAACTCGCGCCTCCAGGCCGAGCTGCGCGCGCAGCTCGCGGAGGTGCGCGCCTCCCGGACGCGCATCGTCGAGGCAGGCGACGCCGAGCGGCGGCGCCTCGAGCGCGACCTCCACGACGGCGCGCAACAGCGCCTGCTCGGGGTCCGGCTCGCGCTCCAACTCGCAAGCGGACGCCTTGCGGACGGCGGTGCCTCGGTCGACGATCTCCTCGCCGAAGCGGACGCCGAGGTGGTCGGCGCTCTCGAGGAGCTGCGGGCGCTCGCCCGCGGCATCCACCCGGCGATCCTGACGGAGGAAGGGCTCGCCGCCGCGCTTGCGGCGCTGGCGCGACGCGCGCCCGTTCCGGTCGAGCTGACTGTCTGCCGGGAGCGCCTGCCGGCACCCGTGGAGGCGACGGCCTACTTCGTCGCCGGCGAGGCACTCGCCAACGTCGTCAAGCACGCGCACGCCTCCCGCGTCACGATCGAGGTCACACGGGCGAACGGCCGGGTGGCGATCGACGTCACTGACGACGGGGTGGGCGGGGCCGACGCCGGCGGGGCCGGGCTCCGCGGGCTCCGTGACCGCGTTGAGGCGCTCGACGGCCGCCTGCGGGTCGAGAGCCCGTCCGCAGGAGGCACGCGGGTCACAGCGGCGATCCCGTGCGTGTGATCCTCGCCGACGACGCCGTCGTCATCCGCGAGGGGCTCGCGCGGCTGCTCGCCGAGCAGGGAATCGAAGTGGCCGGCCAAGCCGGCACGGCCGAGGAGCTCTTGCGGCTGGTCGCCAACGACCCGCCGGACGTCGCCGTCATCGACATCCGGATGCCGCCCACGTATTCGAACGAAGGGGTGCTAGCGGCGCAGGAGATCCGTCGCGCCTACCCGGAGGTGGGGACGATCGTCCTCTCGCAGTACGTCGAGGTCGACTATGCGCTGAAGCTCGTGACCGGAGCATCTGACCGGGTCGGCTACCTGCTCAAGGACCGGATCGCCGACGTGGACGAGTTCGTGGCCGCGTTGGAGCAGGTGGCCGAGGGTGGAACGGTCGTCGAGCCCTCCCTCGTCAGCGAGCTCCTCAGCGCCCCTGCCGCCCGCGATCCGCTGGCCAGGCTAACGCCGCGCGAGCGCGAGGTGCTCGCGCTGGTCGCGCAAGGCAAGACCGACCGCGGGATTGGTGAGGAGCTGTTCGTGACCCGCAAGACCGTCGAGGCGCACGTCCGCAGCATCCTGGCCAAGCTCGACCTCCCCGCAGACGCGAGCGAGAACCGACGCGTGCACGCCGTGCTGGCGTTCCTCGGGCTAACCGTCAGCCGCGATCGCGGCAGCGCGAAGAGTGGGGTTTTCATCGATGCGGAGGGTGGCAGGCGAGCGTAGCCTCGTTGGCATGAGCACGAACGACGTGGCGCCGCTCTGGCTCCAGACGGTTGCCCTGACCGTCATCCTCGCCCCGACCCTCGTGATCCTGGTCTTTCGGCGGCGGATCGGTCGGATGAACACCGCCGCCGCGCTCGTCATCTGGGGCGCCCTGGCCGCCTGCAGCGAGCATGCCATGTGGGCGATGCGACTGGCGATCCACGAGCGCAGCTGGTCGAACCCGCACTCCACGGTGCACTACTTCATGGCCGGCGTCTACGCGGCCGTCGCCGGGGTGCTCCTGAGCGTGGTCGCGCTCACGCTGCTCCGCGAGCGCCGCCGCAGCGGGTGGTTCGCCGTGCTCTTCGCACTTCTCGTCGGGGGAAGCCTCGAGCTGGTGATGAACGGCCCGACCGGACGCCTGTACCACCACATCGGCCTCTACGGTTACGTGTTCGCCTGGCTCGCGGCCCTGGTGATCGCCTACAAGCCGATCTTCGTCGACGGCGACCGGGTCAGCAGCGAAGCGCGAAAGGGTCCGGTCAGCCGTGTCCTGAGCCTCGCTGAGCAGGAACACGTTTCTAGGTAGTTGACCGCAACCGAGTCGGGTGGATCGCTGATGCCGGCGCACCTCCGCCCGATCAACGTGGGCTCATGGGAATCCGTGGCCGGCGTGTTCGGTGGAGACGACTGTTTCTGTACACAGGTGTCGCTCTCGCCGGGATCTTCGTGCTCATCCAGGCCGTTCCCTACGGGCGCGACCACACGAACCCGCCCGTGCTCCAGGAACCCGCGTGGGACTCGGCCCAGACACGGGCCTTCGCGGTCGGCGCGTGCTTCGACTGCCACAGCAACGAGACGAAGTGGCCCTGGTACACGAACGTCGCGCCGGTGTCGTGGCTCGTCGAGAACGACGTCGAGAGCGGCCGCTCGATCCTCAACTTCTCCGAATGGAACCGTCCTCAGGGCGAGGGCGCGTCCGAGCTCGTCGAGGTCGTGCGGGAGGGCGAGATGCCGCCGTTCTACTACGCCTGGATGCCGAACCACCCGGACGCGAGGCTGTCGGAGAGCGAGAAGGCAGCCTTCGTCCGCGGCCTCGAGGCAACGCTCAGGGCGTCGCCTCCGCTCGGGGGCGGGAACGGCTAGCTCACGCGCATGGACGCAGCGAGCGGACGCTGCTAGCCAGCCTCGAACCGGCGACCTCCTGGGCGCGAGGCCGCCTTCCCGATATGCGTCGGTGCCAGTTCCGCTCTGTGAGGCAAACGGACGTGCTCCCAGGCTCGCTTCGTTTGCTTAGTTCGGTATCACTGCGGTAGCACGGACTCCAGCAAGGGACGGCCGCCGCAGGCGCTAGGGGCGGACACAACCGCGACGAGAACGGAGCGGATTCCTTGCCAGTGAGTACGACCTATAAGGACGTCGCCGAGCACTTCATCAGTCGGTCCGCGAGTGCCCGCGAGCATCTGGAGCGCTGGCTGAAGGATCCGGCGAAAACCGAGGTGATCCCGTTTGTGCAACAGGCTGAGACGCAGATTTGGTATCTCATCTCGCCGTCCGACGTGGAGCAGGGGTTCGTGGTGGCGGAGCAGTCCAAAAAGTGGCCGCCCACGCCCCTGCACATGCGCGTTCGCGACGCATCACGGGCGACGTCGACGGTCATTAGGTCCTCGAACACGTCGGCCGCTGCGCCGACGTATCCCGCGCGGATGCGTGAGCACGAATGCGGCAAGACGCCGGATGCTGGGCGCGCAAATGTCGCGCCGCTTCGGCTTCGGGTGGACACCGATCGCCTTGCTCCCTCGGCGAGAAGCGTGATATTCACGATGACAACTGATGTCCTTCAATCAGAACGTGGCACTGATCGTCATTACTGCCGGGATCACGGGGCTCCTCGTTCCGATCGTGAAAGGCGTGATGGATCGGCGCCACTTCAGGGGGCAGAAGGATTACGAGGCTGAGCTCACCCGCCAAACAGCGGTCCTGGACGCCCAGGTCAAACTTCTTGAAGACGTCTCAAGCGTGTTGTGGGAGTACGTTCTCTCGCTTATCGAAGTGTCGTACTACAAGGTGAACGGGAACGAAAAGCGTTTCAACCAAGCGCGTGAGTCCTACGAAGATGCCGCCGGAACTCGTTTCGGCCGAATGCAAGCGGAGTTCAGCAAGGCTCGGCGTCTGGTGTCCCCAGAACGATGGCTGGAGCTCCAGGACCTGTACCGCGAGTTCCTGAGGCTCGACAGCCGTGTTATGCAACTGGGGTCTAGCGTTGATGGATGGCACCAACAACACCGCGAAGCATTCGGAGTTCAGAACCGAATCGGCGAGGTTCTCGGAGACCTCGCCGCGGAAATGGGACTGATTGGACCGGAGGCGCGTCCAAACGTCACGCCGACAGGGCCGAGTGAGATGACCCCGGAGCAGAGCGCGGCAGCGCGCGCAGAGTTGGACCGGATCATCAAGAAGTATGGCGGCGTAGCCGATGCCCCGCTCGATCCCGACGCGGGCTGAGACCCGAATGAAGCTAGCCGGGCTCGAACCGGCGACCTCCTGGGTGCGATCCCTGAGCGGATGGGGACTGCGCCGGCCCCGACCGCCCGCTCGAGAGTGCGCGGCCGGCAGACGCGGGGCTGGCTCCGTGTCGACAGCGAGCACCGAGGGACGATGGCCTCCCGCGGCGAGCCCTCGTACTAGGCGGGTTCTTTCAGCCTTCCGGGTAACCGACGCGTGAACCAGAACGAGAGCACCGCCAGGAACGCGACCGCGAGCATCGACGTTTTCAACGCGTCGAGCTGCGCGTTGCCGTAGTCCTCCGTGACCGCGTCCGCCTCGGCCGGCTTCAGCCCGGCATCGAGCAGCGCCTGGTGCGCCTGCTCAGTCGTGACGATCGGGATGCCGTCCTCGGTGGCGGCCGAGATCTGCGTCTGCACGTCGGGGGGCACCGCTGAGTTCTCCTCGATCCGCGAGTTGAACCCGTTCAGCAGTCCGAGCAGCAGCACGGAGCCGATCAGCGCCGTGCCGAGCGACGCGCCGAGGTTCTGCGCCGTGCCCTGCAGCCCTCCGGCCTCGTTCGTCTCCTCCGGCGGGGCCGAGGACATGATCACGTTGCCGAGCTGCGACATCAGGAGCCCGGCGCCGATCCCGAAGAAGACGAGCGACACGGCAAAGGCCGTCCCGTTCAGGGTCACGTCGATCGTCCCGACGAGCACGAGCGCCGCGACCGCCATCGCGCCGAGGCCGACCTGGACGACGGCCCGCGGCCCGAACCGCACTGCCACCTTCGGCCCGGTGAGCGCAGCGGCCAGCATCGAGATCGACATCGGGAAGAGGCGCTTGCCGGTCTCGAACGCGTCGAAGCCGAGCACGACCTGGAGGTACACGGGCAGGACGAAGAACGTGCCCATCACGATCAGCTGCTGCGCACAGAGCGAGGAGAGCCCGCCGCGCAGCGTCTCGATCTTCAGCAGCGCGCGGTTGAGGAGCGTGCTCCTGCCGAGCCGCTCGCGGCGCTCTTCCCACGCCAGGAAGCTGCCGAGCACGACGAAGCCGCCGATGATCAGGAACGGCACCAGGGAGAACCCGAGCGGCGTGATCTCGTGCCCGTCGATCGTCGGCGCGTCGAGCGGCTTGATCCAGCCCCAGGTGCTGCTCTTCAGGATCCCGAACACGATCAGCCCGAGCGCGGCGGCGGAGAGCGCTGCGCCCCCGTAGTCCAGCTTCGGCACGTGTTCGGGCTTGGGCGCGCGCTTCATGCGCCGGTGGACGGCGAGCACCGCGATCACCACTATTACCTCGCCGACGAAGACGTAGCGCCAGCTCCAGGTCGTCGTCACGTAGCCGCCGATCAGCGGGCCGGCCGCGATCGCCGCTCCCGCGGCGCCGCCGATCATCCCGTAGGCGAACGCGCGCTCCTTGCCCTCGTAGTTGGCGGCGGTCAGTGCGGCGATCGCCGGGATCACCAGCACCGCGCCGAGCCCCTCGATACCCGACCAGCCGATCAGCAGCACCGTGAGGTTCGGGCTGAGCGCCGTGATCAGCGAGCCGAGCCCGTACACGGCCAGGCCGAGGCCGAAGGCCCGGTCACGCCCGAGGATGTCGCCGAGCTTCGCGCCGACGAGCATGAACGCGGCCATCACGAGCGTGTACATCGTGATCGCGCTCTGCACGCCGGTGACCGTCGTGTTCAGGTCGGCCACGATCTGCGAGATCGAGACGTTCATCACGCTCGAGTCGAGCACCATGATGAACTGGGCCGCAGCGAGGATCATCAGGGGGAGCCACTTGCGCATCGCGCGATTCTAGGATCTGGCGGCCGACCGAGGCGCGACGTCGGGCACCCGAGAGGGATGAAACGACACTGTTGCGGGCTGTTTCCCGACGCTGCCGGTTCGCGTCGACGGCTCGTTCGTCTCTGCCTGTCTGATCTCAACGGGCGTGCGTCTAGTGCGCTACGAGCACTTCCAGGGCGACGAGCGTGAGCCCGAGAGCGGTGTTGAGCGCGATGGCGGCGAGCGTGCCCACAAGGCCGAACCGCTCGATCCGTGCGTACCGCAGTCCCTGAACCGCGAGGGTCGCGACACCGATACCGAGTGCGAGCAAGACAGCGGCGCGACCGCCGAGCAGCCCCAGGGCGCCGAGCACGAGCACCGCCGTCGGCGCCACTGCGACCAGCGGCATAGCAAGCTCTCGCCGGGCGATGGAGCCCAACTCTGCAACGTCCAGTCGCCTCCCAGCCCTGATGCTTTCTGCAAGCCCGTGCGAATAGACGTGCGCCATCCAGAGCACGAGCACGGTGGTGACGACGATCGCGACGAGCCGCCACAGGTCGTTCTCAAACGGCTTGCCTCCCGCCGCCAGGACCGCAAGCACGACGATCGTCCCATAGACCGTTCCCGCGATCGTCTCCCCGGGTCCGAAGACAAACCGCGCTAACACCTCAGCCCAGCCTACGGTCGCACTGCCCCGGGAACCCCGAGGCTGTGCAAGCTCTTCTTCGACCCCGATCCCGTCGGTCGGCGCGGGCATGACCGTTTACTACTCGACCGTCGGTCGTAGCTGCTTTGAGAAGAACCCCGGCGCCTTCTTCGTCTTCGTCTCCTGCGTCCCGGAGACGTCGATCCCGTGTTGGGTCAGCGGCACCGTTGAGGCGGGGGCAGGTGTCACAAACGGCTTTGGTTGAGCGATGGACCTAATCGGACAGCTTTCAAACCACCGGCTGACGGCCCTCTTTCAGAGTCTCACGAGTCAGTCGTTGAGGCAAGCGTCTCGACCCCCGAGGCATGCGGCGGAGGGCGGTGGCCGTCCGCACCGGACGACAAGGGCAACGGCGTCTCCCGCTCCTCTCCACCTCAAACTCTATTCCGCGCCTGGGGCTTGCGGCAAGCCCCGGGTCGTGCCGGATAATCACCGGCCGCAAGCCGACGCCCAGGGAAAGGGGAGGAGCGAGATGCGTGTATCGGGGTCGACGTATCCGGCCGGAGTGTGGCCATGACCGAGCATGCGGTGGTGATCGCGGGAGGAGGCCCAACAGGGCTGATGTTGGCGGGCGAGCTGGCGTTGGCGGGGATCGACGTCGTCATCGTCGAACGACGTACCACTCAGGCTGTCGACGGATCGCGAGCCGGGGGTCTTCTCTCCCGCACGATCGAGGTGCTTGATCAGCGTGGCATCGCGGATCGGTTCCTGTCCCAGGGGCAAGTGCATCCGGTGCAGGGTTTCGCCGGGAACATGTTGGACATCAGCGACTTCCCCACCCGCCACAACTACAGCCTTGCGCTCTGGCAGAGCCTCTTTGAGCCCATCCTGGCCGGCTGGGTCGGTGAGCTCGGGGTTCCGATCCTTCGTGGTTGCGAGGTGGTGGGCTTCGCTCAAGACGACACCGGTGTCGATGTCGAGCTGTCCGGCGACACGTCGCTCCGAGCGAAGTACCTCGTCGGGTGCGACGGAGGACGCAGCCTGATCCGCAAGGCAGCCGGTATCGACTTCGTCGGGTTGGATCCCTCGAGAAGCTGGCTGATCGCCGAGGTCGAGATGGCCGAGGAGCCGGAGTTCGGCCTACGCGAGGGTGGTGGCATCGGCCGGGCGGCGGACGAAGGGCTAGTACGGGTCGCACTGACCGAACAGCACCTCGAACAGACCCAAGAGCCTACCCTGAAGGATCTCAGCAAGGCACTCATCGCCGTCGACGGGACGGACTACGGGCTTCGTAGCGCCAGCTGGATCTCCAGGTTCACCGACATGTCGCGGCAGGCCGTGTCCTACCGTCAGGGCCGTGTCCTGCTAGCCGGGGACGCCGCACACGTGCATCCCCCGCACGGCGGCCAGGGCCTCAACACCGGCGTGCAGGATGCCGTGAACCTGGGCTGGAAGCTGGCCCAGGTGGTCAACAAGACATCACCCGAGAGCCTCCTGGACACCTACCACGCCGAACGACATCCGGTCGGTGCCCGGGTACTGCACAACACCATGGCGCAAGTCGCGCTCGCCAGCCCCGGCGACCGCCACCAGGCCCTCCGCGACACCATGGCCGAGCTGGTGAGCATGGACGAGCCGCGCAGGCGCATCGCCGCGATGCTCTCCGGCCTCGACATCCACTACGACCTCGGAGACGGGCACCCGCTGCTCGGGCGCCGAATGCCTGATCTCGACCTCGTCACCGCCGATGGCGCCGTGCGAGTGTTCGCCCTGCTCCACGACGCCCGAGCGGTCCTGCTGAACCTCGGCAAGCCCTGGGCTTGCGATACCTCCCCATGGTCAGACCGAGTGTTTGCGATCGACGCCGAACATGACGGCGATTGGCAGCTTCCGGTTCTGGGTCACGTAGCAGCCCCGGCTGCTGTTCTCATCCGACCCGATGGATACGTGGCCTGGGTGGGCGACGGCACGGACGCCGGATTGCGCGCCGCGCTGGCCGCGTGGTTCGGATCACGATGACATCCCCCTCGTCTTCCGAGCAGCACCCCCAGGGACATCTGTTGCTGATTCGACATCAAGCGAATGGAGCTAGCCGGACTCGAACCGGCGACCTCCTGGGTGCGATCCACTCACCCTCACCGATACTTTGCGGCCCGTTCGCCGCTAAGACAGCTCCGCCGATTCGCCGAACCAGCTCTCGCCGAGCAGCTCGCCGCCGGTCACACTCTCGGGTCGCACATCGCCCCTGAACTCCCGCGAGGCGGCGGTCTACCCGACGCAGCCGCACGTCGCTCCGCCGGCACCCAGCGGTGCTCTGTCTCCTCCTTCGCCGTCGCGCCTCCTCGATGACGCGCTCGGCATCGGCCCGGTTGCCGAAGCCGCGTGTCTCCGTCTTCGCGTCCTCTAGGTCCTTGTAGACCTGGAAGAAATGCTCGATCTCGTCCCGGAACTCGGGCTGGATGTCGTGGATGTCGTGCACGCGCATCCACGTCGGGTCGCGGAGCGGGACGAGGATGATCTTCTCGTCCGACCCCTTCTCGTCGGTCATGTTGAAGACGCCAACGACCCGGCCGCGGATGCGGCAGCCGGGGAACGTCGGTTCGCCGACGAGCACGAGCGCATCGAGCGGATCGCCGTCGTCGCCCAGCGTGCCCTCGATGAAGCCGTAGTCCGCCGGGTAGCTATTCGACGTGAAGAGCCGCCGGTCGAGGACGACATTCCCGGTGGCGGCGTCGACCTCGTACTTGTTGCGCGGGCCCATCGGCACCTCGACGAAGACGGCCGCCTCCATCCGCCACAGTCTACGAAGCCACGTGTCCGCGACGGCCGCACGCCGCGCCATCTTCTCGCCGCCTCGCCCCCAACCATGACCCCACAGCGGTTACCGCCGGTCGTCCCAATGGCCGGCGGCCACCGCACTTCGAGCTAGGGATCCGTTCCCCAGCGGAGAAGGCTCCTACCCGGCGGCGTCCGCGGCGGCGATGCGAGCTCTCCTGGCGGCAGTGAGCTCCTCCACAACGATCTGGATTCCAGCCGCGATCGGCACGCCGATGATCGCCCCGATGAGCCCGAAGAGCGCTCCGAAAACCAGGACGCTCGCGAGCACGGTGAAGCCGGAGATCCGGGCCGCCCTCCCGATGATCGTCGGCTGCAGGACGTAGTTCTCGATCTGCTGGTAGACGACCATCACGATCAGGAAGACGATGAACGCTGCGGGGCTGACGGAGAGCGCGGCGAGTCCGGCGATGATGCCGGCGATCGTCGCCCCGATGCTTGGGATCAGGTCGAGGATCGCTGCTATCACCGCCAGAGCGAGCGGGTACGGGACGTCGAGGATCACCGCGGTGACGCCGTACACGGTTCCGCAGATCAGGGAAATGGCCAGGTTGCCGAGCATGTAGCGCGAGGTGGTCTGGACGATCCGATCGGCGACCTGCAGGAAGCGCTCGCGATCGCCCCGGTAGAGCAGACCGCCGACCCAGCCTCGCAGGCGTGTTTCGTCGATCAGTCCGAACAGCGTCAGGAACATCACCGAGAGAACGAGGGTCACCGCGCCGAACGCCGAGACGCCGACATCGGCGACGCCGCCTGACACCTTGGCCACTCCGCTCGTGATCTCGCTCGTGTGCTGCGCCAACGTGCCGAGCGAGTCGCCCCGGCTGTTGACGAAGCTGCCCAGATCGCCGCGCCTGGCATCCTCGACGATCCGGGGCAGGTCGTCGCTGAAGTCGCGCACGGCGCCGATGGTCGCCTGTATCACCACCAGAACGACCGCCCCGAGAACGATCACGGTCACCAGCACGAGTACGGCTGCGCACAGCTTCCGGCTCCAGCGGAGCCGCCGCTCCATCACGGTCACGACCGGCGAGAGGACGGCGATGCTGAAGGCGGAGACGAAGATGACGAGAAGGACGCTCGCTATCGACGCCAGCGCCCACGCGATGGCAACGACGCCGGCGACCAGAAGGATCGTCCGGATCGACAGCGAAACGTCGATCTCGGTGCGACCCCTCTCCCCGGCCCGCGAAGGGGACTCCGCCGCGGTCACCTGCTCTCCATACGGACCGGTGTGCATGACCTGCTGCCTCCCTGGTGTCGAGCGGCCCATCGCTGCCCGTCGCCGGCGAGAGCCGGCGACGGGCACTCGCGGTGTTCAGGAGATGTGGAGCGTCTCCTTCATCTTCCCCACACGCTCGTCGAAGTCTCGTCGACGGCCTACCGCTGGCGATCGAGCTCGCCGCCGCGCGGGTCAACGTGCTCGGCCTTGCGGAGATCCTCGAGGCCCGCGCCGACAGCGGCGCGGCTGAGACGCGGGCGCGTCTCCAGGACAGGTTCGACATGCTGCGTGAGCAGGAAGCATCTGCCCGAGCAGCCGTTCGCGAGAGGGCCGAGGCGGTCGACGAGAGGTTCCGGCAGCTCGAGATCGACATCACGATCGCCGAGAACAGGCTGGCCTCCGAGATGGCCGACGACTCGACGTCGTTCGCGGAGGCGGTGGAGGCGGAGCTGCACGACTGGGACGCCGCGATCGAGCGGCTCCAGACGCGCGCAGCGACGAAGGCACGGAACGCTCGCGAACAGGCCGAGGCCGAGATCGCCGAGCTCAGGCAGGCGCGGAACGGGGCAGCCGAGCGTCTGACCGCGCTGGCCGCGTCAGCGGACGACGCGTGGCACGAGCAGAAGAGCCGCGTCACGGAAGCGCTCGAGGACCTCGAACGGAAGGTCCGCGAAGCGGCCCTGAAGTTCCACCGCGGAGGAAGATATGACGACTGAGTTGACACCGACGCCGCTCGCGGCCGAAAATCCGTATATCGCCGCAGACGGCGTACACGCTTTCCCCGATACTGCCGAATGACACACGGCGAAAGACTCGCTGAGAGTTCTTCGTGCCGCACACGCAGGAGAGGGAGGATTTGTGATGACTGCCGCACACGTCGACGAAACACCAAGACTCACTGGCCCGCAGGCCGGTGAGCGCTGGCTCACGCGCACGTTCCTGCCGCCGTGGTGGCTGTTGCTCATCACTGGCCTCGCATGGATGGTCGTCGCGATCATCCTGCTGCGCTTCGATTACACGTCCGTGTATTCGATCTCGCTTCTCTTCGGCTTCGTCGCCATCGCAGCGGGCGTGTTCGAGATCGGCGCGATCTTCATGGCCGCCGGCTGGTGGAAGCTCTTGCACGCGATCCTGGCGCTCGTCTTCATCATCGCGGGCATCGTTGCGTTTGCCAGCCCCGGCGACACGTTCGCATCGCTGGCTGCCATCTTCAGCTTCTTCCTCATCTTCGCCGGAGCTTTCGACATCATCCTGTCGATCGCCTCCCGCAAGGAGATAGAGGTCTGGTGGCTGCAGCTCATCGGCGGGATCATCGAGCTCGCGCTCGGCTTCTGGGCGGCCGGCTACTACGGCCGCAGCGCGGTGCTGCTGGTCGCCTGGGTGGCAGCCTTCGCCATTATCCGCGGCGTCAGGGACATCGTGGCCGCCTTCCGCGTGCGCGAGCTGCAGCACCCGAAGCCCGCCAGCTGAGGACGGTCCCTTACGGTCGCGTGGCTCGCCCGCTCTTCGAAAGGAGGGCTCTCGTCTGTGCGTAGCCGAACGCCCAGAGCATGACCCCGACGCCGAGGACGACGTTCCAGACGGCGATCACGGAGTCCTGGATGACCGAGAACGCGGCGATGCTCTCGGTCGGCGCATAGCGTCGCAGGGTCACGAGGTCGAGCGCCTGGGTCTGCCCGACTCCGCCCGGCGTGATCGCGAAGAGCTGGGAGAGCGTGTGAGAAGCGGCGACGAGCAACACGGTGAAGACGGTCACCGGAATGTCGAAATGCGGCCATGAATACCATGGTCACCCCCATGCGGCACCCGTATGAGACCCCGGAAGGTAGTGCCACCTCGCGAGCGTAGCGGCGCCGGGTCGCGGAAGATCGCCGCAACCTGCTTCGCCTTCTCCCACTCGTCGACCACGCGTCGCCTGACCCGCGGCCAGACGAAATAGCCCGCACCGATCACGGCAACGGCCACGACGCCGATGAGGACTGGCTGAGTGGCGAAAGAGTCGCCGACCTCGTCAGACGGCGAGCCTTTCGAGACCGCGTGCGGGAGGGAAGATCGCTACCACGATGACGGTGACCACGCTCGCCGCCGCGAAGAAGAGTGCCTTGACGACCGTTGCGGACGTCAGACCCGCAACCGAGGATCCGGAGATGCTCGCCCGGAAGATGCCGATCACACGGGCGTCCGCATGGTTTCATCCGGGCGCTCGCTATGAGCGGTCAGACAACAAGACGCCCGAGTTTTCGGCATTCGAGCGGTGCCGAGTGCCTCCAGGTGCATCGAGGGCGACCACAGCAGACCTCTGGCGCGACCTGCAAAGGCCCGTTCTGCGGGCCTTTGGTGATGGAGCTAGCCGGGCTCGAACCGGCGACCTCCTGGGTGCGATCCAGGCGCTCTCCCAGCTGAGCTATAGCCCCGCGCGGCTCATAGTGTAGCTGCGCGCGTGCGCGGAATTCAGCCCCCGCGGATCAGCTGCCGCCGACACCGACGGCACTACGATTGCGCCATGCGGGTCGTCGCCCTCGACGGCGCCGGGCAGCCGGCGCTCGCCGACCTACCGGAGCCGGACGGCCCCGGGGAGCTCGTGCGCGTTCGCGCCTGCGGGCTTTGCGGAACCGACCTGCAGAAGCTCGGACGCGCGCCGGCCGGCACCGTCCTCGGCCACGAGGTCGTCGCCGAGGACTCGCAGGGGCGGCGAGTCGCGCTCGTCCACCACCTGCCGTGCGGGGAGTGCGAGCGCTGCCGGGCCGGCCACGAGACGACCTGCGAGCGCTTCCCGGCGCCGACGATCGTGCCCGGCGGCTTCGCCGAGCGCGCGCGGGCGGCAGCGACGATCCCTCTCCCCGGTGACGTCGACGACGCGGCCGGGACCTTCGCGGAGCCGCTTGCCTGTGTCCTCCGCGCCGTCGAGCGGATCCCACGCGGGCGCGTGCTCGTCGTCGGCTGCGGGTTTGCCGGCCTTCTCTTCGTGCAGGCGCTCGTCAGGCGCGGGGACGACGTCCTCGCCGCAGACCCGCTGCCTCATCGGCTCGAGCTCGCCCTCGGCTACGGGGCCGAGCCGGCCGACGGCCGGGTCGACACCGCCGTCCTCTGCGCCCATGCCGGCCTGGACGGCGCTCTCGCCGCGCTGGAGCCGGGCGGGACGCTGCTGGTCTTCTCGTGGCTGACTCCACCCGGCGCCGCTCGACTTCGAGCAGGTCCTCCGCCGCGAGCTCTGCGTCGTCGGCTCCTGCTCGGCCACCCCGGCGGCCATGCACGATGCGATCGCGCTCCTCCCCCAGCTCGACCCGATCCCGACGGTGACGCTGCCCCTCGAGCGCTTCGCCGACGGCCTCGAGCTCTACAGAAGCCATGAGGCTGTGAAGGTCGTCTTCACGCCGTGAGGGCGCTGCTCTACCACGGCCTCGGCGACCTGCGGGTCGAGGAGGTGCCTCGGCCCGAGCCGGGACCGGGCGACGTCCTCGTCCAGGTCGAGGTCGCGCTGACGGACGGCACCGACGCGAAGGCCTTCCGCCGCGGCCACCCGCTCCTCCTGGCCGAGGTGCCCAGCCCGTTCGGCCATGAGTTCTGCGGGATCGACGTCGCCACCGGGCGGCGCGTCGTGGCCGCGAACTCCGCCCCGTGTGGCGAGTGCGCCCCGTGCCGGCGCGGCGAGGAAACCCTCTGCGAGAACCTGCAGCCCTTTCTGAACGGCGCCTACGCCGAGTATCTGCTCGTCCCGGCGCGGATCGCCGCGCGCAACCTTCTCCCCGTCCCGCCGGGGCTGGCGCCGGAGGTCGCAGCCATGGTGGAGCCGCTCGCGTGCTGCCTGCACGGAGTCGAGCGCGCCGGGGTGCGCGGCGGGGAGACCGTCGCCGTGCTCGGGCCCGGCCCGATCGGCCTGATGGTCTGCGCCGCGGCGAAGGACGCAGGGGGACGGGTCGTCTCGGTCGGCGGCCGCCCGGAGCGCCGCGAGCTGGCTCGGGACTTCGGTGCGGAGCCCGGAGACGGCCGCCTCGCTGACGTCGTCATCGAGGCGGTCGGGAGCGCGGAGGCCTGGCAGGACGCGCTGGAGCTCGTCCGCCCCGGCGGGACCGTGGTCTTCTTCGGGGGCCGCGAGCTAGCCGTCGACACGTTCCGGCTCCACTACGAGGAGCTGACGCTGCGGGGCGCGTTCCACCACACACCGCGACACGTCCGCGCGGCGCTCGCCTTCCTCGCCAGCGGCGCGTACCCGTGGGAGCGGCTCGTCACGCACCAGGTCGGGCTGGAGGAGGTTGCCGGCCTGTTCGCCGACCCCCCGGCCGACCTGCTGAAGGCTGCAGTCCTGCCCTGATCAGGCTCGGCGGCGCACGAGCGTGACGCCGTCGCGAACCGTCAGCAGCACCGCGACGACGCGCGGATCGGCGGCGATCCTGGCGTTGAGCTCGACGAACATCTCCGTCTCTGGAGAGTCCGGAGGCTCGACGACGCGACCCGACCAGAGCGTGTTGTCGAGCACCATGATCCCGTTCGACGAGAGCCGGGGCACGAGCGCCTCGTAGTACGCCGGGTAGTTGAGCTTGTCGGCGTCGATGAAGATCAGGTCGTACTCGCCCTCGAGCCGGTCGATGGTCTCGAGCGCCGGGCCGAGGTGGATCGTGATGCGATCCGCGACCCCGGCCTCCTCCTGGTAGCGGCGCGCGACGGCCGCGTGGGTCTCGTCCACCTCGCAGGTGTCGATGTGGCCGCCGGGCGGGAGGGCCGCGGCCATCGAGATGCTGGAGTAGCCGCTGTAGGTGCCGAGCTCGAGCACCCTGCGGGGCCGGAGCGCGAAGACGAGGAACTCGAGCAGGCGACCCTCGACCGTGCCGGTGAGCATCTGCGGCGAGCTCAGCTCGGCGCGGGTCTCCTCGGCAAGCCTCCGGAGCACGTCCGGCGGAGGCGTCGTGTGCGCCTCGGCATAGCTCTCGATCTCGCCGGAGGTGGTGAAGGCCATCGACTGTCCAGCGTACCGACGCCGCGGCCCTGACGGTGCGCCGCGGTCGAGGAGGAACTCGTAGGCGGGCTCGGTCCTCCTCGAGCCCGGCAGCAAGCTCGCCGAGCGGATCGAGCACGTGCTGGACGCCGTCGTCTTCGTCCGTTAGCGCCGGTCGATGCGCGAGCCACCGACGATCGAGTCCCGACCGTCGCGGAAGCGGACCCAGCCCTTGCCGCCGCCGTCGTAGTCGTTGCTCCAGGCCACGAGCGTCGCCTCCGCGCCGCCGACATGGCACCGCTCGGTCCCCTCGGGCTCGACCCCGCGCCAGACGCGCACGAACGGGTTCTCGTCCCACTCGCGGCCGATGGTCGTCTCCTCGCTGTGGCCGGGATAGACGACCAGCTCGTGGGGAAGCCCCATGAGGACGTCCATGACCGAGCGGCGAAGGTCGTCGAAGGCGTCCTGAGTCCCTCCCACCGAGCCGGTGAAGAGCGTGTCACCCGTGAAGACCGCCTCCCCGTCCACGACGAAGGCCAGCATCCCGGGGGTGTGGCCCGGCGTCCGCAAGGCCTCGATGCGGAGGTCGCCGGCCTCCACGACCTCCCCGTGGCCGAGCGGCTCGGCGCCCTCGATCTCCTCCGTCGAGGCCAGGACGCGGAGCTCGTAGCGATCCTGGAGCAGCTCGTGGTTGGCGACGTGGTCGGCGTGGGCGTGCGTCGTGAGCAGGGCCGTGGGCTGAACCTCGAGCCGGTCGACGGCCGCCAGGAGGGGCTCCACCGGCGCTCCGGAGTCGATGAAAACGGCAGTTCCGCCGGCTCGATCGGCGACCAGATAGGCGTTCGAGAGCCACCGTGGATCCATGCTCCGCTCGACGATCATGAGGCGGGTAGCATGCCAGCGGAACCCGGACAGGGAGGGCGATTAGCCAATGGCCGGCCTCATGAGCCGTACCTCGAACGTCGTCAAGGCATGGATCTCGAAGCTGCTCGATCGCGCCGAGGACCCGTCGGTGACGCTGGACTATTCCTACGAGAAGCAGCTCGAGATGCTGCAGAACGTCAAGCGCGGCGTGGCCGACGTCGTGACCGCGAAGAAGCGGCTCGAGCTGCAGACCGGCAAGCTCGAGCAAGAGCTGCCCAAGCTCGACGAGCAGGCGCGCCAGGCGCTCGCCGCAGGCCGCGAGGACCTCGCGCGCGCGGCGCTCGAGCGCAAGGCAGTCGCCCAGCAGCAGCTGCAGGGGCTCGACGAGCAGATCGCCGGGCTCGAGGCGCAGCAGGAGAAGCTGATCGCCAACGAGAAGCGGCTGTCGGCCAAGGTCGAGGCCTTCCGCAGCCAGAAGGAGGTCATCAAGGCGCAGTACTCCGCCGCGGAGGCCCAGGTGAAGATCGGCGAGGCCGCGACCGGCATCGGCGAGGAGATGGCCGACACCGGCCTCGCCATCCAGCGCGCGCAGGACAAGACCGAGGACATGCAGTCCCGCGCGGCCGCCGTGGACGAGCTCGTCGAGTCCGGGACGCTGGAGGACTTCACCACGGGCGAGACGTCGCTCGACCGCGAGCTGGCGCAGATCTCGACGCAGAGCCAGGTCGACGACGAGCTCGCGAAGCTCAAGGGCGAGCTCGCCGCCGGCGGAGCGAAGAAGGAGCTGGAGGAGACGCCGTGATCGTCAGGCTGATGGGTGAAGGGCAGTTCACGGTCGACGACGGCCTGCACGGGCAGCTGAACGAGCTGGACGAGCAGGCCCAGGCCGCCGCGGATGCCGACGACGAGCCCGAGCTCGACCGGGTTCTCGAGGAGATGTGGCAGCTCGTCGAGGCTCAGGGGGCGCGGCTCGCCGACGACGACCTGAGCGCATCGGACGTGGTCATCCCCCCGAGCGACCTGACGCTGGAGGAGACGAAGCGCCTCTTCTCCGCCGAGGGCCTGATCCCCGACCTGCCTGCTTAGCGCTGGCTACAGGTCGTCGAGCGAGACAGTCTCGCCGGCTTCCGCCTGGAGCAACCCGAGCTGAGCTCGCTCGTAGGCGCGCGGCATTGCGTCGAGAAGCTCGACGACCTCGCGCGGCTGCGGAAGACCCGATTCATCGGGCCTCGAATCCTCAGGCTTGTGCTCGTCCACGCACTCAGCATATGACGCCGGCTCCATGCGCGGCCGCCCGCGGTTGTCTGTTTCGAATCTCTCGGGCTCCAGCCACCGGGCCTAGTCGATAACCGCGGCATCGCCGCTGCGCTCGTGTCATCATCGGAGGTGCCGTCTGGGGCTTCTCGTGGGTTGCTGCCGGGCGCTCGTGGCTTCTGCAGGACTGGGGATCTGGATTGGGGCGTCCGCCGAGATCGAGGCAGTCCCGAGCTGGTATCTAGGCCTTGTCCAGGCGGGGCTGTCGAGCCTCGCCATCGGAGGCGGGGTCCTCCTGCGGCGGCGTCTGGCGAGACGCGTCTAGTCCAGCGGCGCGTCGAAGAGCCCGAGCCAGCGGGTGAGGTCGGGCTCGATGGGAAGCTCGCCCTGCAGCTCGTTGCGCAAACGCAGCTCCTCGGCGTTGTCGCGCTCCTGCTCTTCTCCGGTCGGGATGAAGGGCCAGAACGCACCGCGCTTGAAGCCGTAGATGAGGTAGACCGGCCGCTCGCGGTCGGGGCCCTCGAAGGCGAACATGGCCGCGAGGAGCTGCTCGCCGAAGCCGCGGGCGGCGAGCTCGCTGGCGACGATGTGCACGCCCGTGATCAGATCCTCGAAGTCGTCGTCGCGGACGACGATCCACTGGTAGCCGAGGCTGTCCTGGCGGCGCCGGACGTCCGAGCCCGAGGTCTGCTTGACGACACCGAGGAGCTCGTCGATGTCCTGCTCCGCCCGGGAGAACTCCCCCGCCGAGAGCGGCTTGAAGACCACAGCCGCGACACCCGAGGGCTTGAGCCGCAGCTCGGCGTCAAGGGTGACCTGCGCGGTCGAGAGCGCGAAGAGCTTGTCGAGCTTGGCGCCCTTGAGGCGCTTGCGCCCGAAGAGGACGTCCGTCAGGCCCACCTCTACGCAGCGATGGGGCGACCCATCTCGGCCGCGATCTCTGCGAGACGGGCGAGGCGCTTCTCGAGCGGCGGGTGGGTCATGAAGAGCTCGGACGTCGACTTCTTCACGGTCGCCGGGATGATGAAGAACGCGTTCATGCCCTCGACCTGGCGCAGGTCGCGCTGGGGGATGCGCGTCATGTCGCTCGCGATCTTCTGCAGCGCGCTCATGAGGTACTCGGGCGCGCCCGTGATCAGCGCGGAGCCGCGGTCGGCGGCGTATTCGCGGTAGCGCGAGATCATGAGGATGAGCATGTAGCTCAGCACGTAGGTGACGATCGTGACGACAATCATGATCAGGAAGGCCGGGGCGCCGCCGCCGTCGCGGTTGCGGCCGCCGCCCATCATCCCGGTCCACATGCCCATGCGCATGGCGAACGCGGCGAGCATGGAGAAGAAGCTTGCGATCGTCATCACCGCGACGTCGCGGTTGCCGATGTGGGAGAGCTCGTGGGCGAGCACCCCCTCGACCTCGCGCGGCTCGAGCCGCTTCCACAGGCCCTCGGTCACGGCGACGGCCGCGTGCTTGGGGCTTCGCCCCGTCGCGAAGGCGTTGGGGATGTCGGTCGGGATGATCGCCACCCGCGGCTTGGGCAGGTCGGACATGGCGCACAGCCGGTCGACCATCGCGTGCAGCTCGGGCGCCTGCTCGGGCGTGACCACCTTCGCGCCGGCGGCCGCCAGCGCGATCCTGTCGGACGTGTAGAACTGGACGAACGCCAGCCCGCCCAGCAAGAGGACCATCGGGACGATCCCGAGCTGGAAGTACTGCACCAGCGCGACGAACAAGACGACGTACAGCAAGCCCAGCAGGAACATGGTGAGGAACATGCGGGCGGAGAGCCCGCGGTCACGTCCGAATGCCTTGCGCTCCATGACCTGAATCCTAGCGGCCGGGGTCAGGGCAACCGGGCGCCCTGGGCATCGCCTCGACGCCGAGAGCGAACGCTCCCGGACCTGATGCGACAAGCTGCGTCATCCCGTCGGGCGCCTTCTCGACGCAGACGTCACCGCTCTCGACGCGCCAGGTCGGCGTCCAGCGGATCGCCAGCCGGTAGGTGCCCGCGGCACCGACCTCGCCCTCGACCCGGTCGTGCCCCACGGCCGTGAGGTGCGCCTCCGCAGGACCGGTCAAGATCGGGGTCGCATCCGGCACCTCGTAGACCGTGACGTCGCCCGCTCGGCCGATCTCGACGAGGCCGGCGCGGCCCGAGCGCACGACCTCGGCCTCGCGCTCCTCCCCGACACGGCCGAGCTGGGTCTCCGGGAGAAGGACGAAGCGCACGCCAAGGCTCCTCAGCCACTCACGATAGGCCTGGGGCTGGAGCGGCTCCTCGTAGAAGAGCGGGTTCTGCGCGATGTCGAGCTGCCTGTACCAGCCACGTGCAAGCGGAAAGCCGGCGTGCGGAAGCCGGTACGCCTCCCAGTGGTCGCCCGTCGGGACCACCTCGACGCGGTAGTCGGGGCTCCAGCGCTCGTCGAGCAGCTCGATGGCCGGCTCCCAGAAGGACGCCTTCGCGGAGCGGGTGTCCGTGCGGTGGACAGCGGCGCCGACGTACGGGATCACCGTGTACGCCAGCGCGGCCGTGACGGCGAAGCCTGCGAGCCAGCGCGGCCGGTACGAGGCGAGCGCGGCCGCGAGCAGGGCTAGCGGGAGGATGATGCCGCGCAGGCGCGTGACGTTCTCGCCGATCGGGGAGGGAACCACGAACGCGACGACCGCGGCCAGCGCCCAGAGCCCGAGGACGGCGGCGAGGACCCGCCCGCGCTCGCTCCGGAGGGCGAGGGCGGCGCAGGCGGCCGAGAGCACGACCACTCCGAGGAGCTCCGAGAGGTGGAAGAACGGGTACTCCGCCTCCTCGGGATACAGGAGGAGCAGTGCGCCCTCGAAGAGCCCCAGCGCGAGCAGAGCCCCGCCGACCGCGATCGCGCTCCGGTCGAGGCGCGGCAGTCGTCCCAGGAAGACGGCCACGATCGCGAGGCAGAGGAAGAGAAATGCGAGCGGGGAGAGCCCGAGAGTGAGCGCGGCCAGCCCGATCGCAGTCCACCTCCTCCCGAGCTGCAGCGCCTTGAGCGCGCCGAGCCCCGCCGCGAGCCCGGCCGAATACGGGTACGTCCCGGTGAAGAGCGGGCCGCAGACGACGACGGCGAAGACCCGCGCCGGCCACCGCGCGGCCTCCCCCCACTCCCGCTGGGCCAGCGAAGCGAAGAGGGCGGCGGCAGCGACGACCGAGACGAGCGCGACCAGGTCGTTGCCGACCAGAGCGGCCGGGAAGTAGTAGAGGAGGCTGTAGGTGAAGAGCGGGTAGTGGCCGGCGTACCAGAAGGTGTCCCGGACGTAGACGCCGTCCTCGACGAGCTCGGTGCGGTAGAGGTGGGCCGGAAGGTCGCCGGGCGGCGGGCCGAGGAGCACGAGCGCGAGCCCGACGGCGAGTGCGATCAGCGCCGCTCGGGCCGCCTCTCCGCGCGCCAGCGCCCCTAGAGTTCCCGGCATGGCCCGGACGGCGGTGCTCGCTTTCGCGTTACTCGCGCTCATGGCCGGCCCGGCACAGGGTAGTGCCCCTACGACGGACTTCGAGGTGATCGTGGTGCCGGGGTTCACCGTCGACGACCTCGAGTCCGTGCAGGGTCTCGGGGCGATCGGCCTCCTCAACCCCGGCGCGGGACCCGAGACGAGCGCTGCGAGCGCCGAGGCCGCGCTCGTCCGCGGAGAGGTGCGGAACTCGCTGCGGGGCGGCATCCCACCGGGGCCAGCGCTCGTCGGCGTGACGCGCGGCGAGCTGGGAAGCGCGGCGGGGCCGGCCATCTACGTCGGCCTTCCCGAGGGCGGCCGGCAGCCGAACGACCGGCGGTACCCGATCCTCGTCGTCGGGCCCGGGTACGACGGGCTGCTGACCTCCGACTCGACGCGCATCCCCGGGCTCGTCTCCATCGTGGACGTCGCACCGACTGCGCTCGGGCGCGAGGACGCGCTCGGCTCGGAGCCGGCCGACGACGCGGCCGCGACCCTCCGCGACCTGGACGAGCGGATCGACGAGAACAACGGTGTCCGCCTGCCCGCCACGATCCTGGTCTGCGCGCTCGTCCTCGCGCTGGCCGTGCTCCTCCCGGGGGCTGCGGTGCCCGGCTTCGCGGCGGCACTGCTCGCCAACCTCGCCCTCGGGATCACCGGTGTCTCGAGCTTCTGGGTCGTGCTCGTCGTCCTGGGACTGGCGGTGGCGGTCGGCGGGCCTCTGCTCGCCTGGCTTCTGAGCTCGCCTCTCGCACTGGGCTCGCTGCTCGTCGCGGTCCTCGCCGCGTACCTGCTCGCGCTCGGATTCGACGGCGCCGCGGTCGCGCTCTCGCCGTTCGGGCCGACGCAGAACTCCCGCTACTTCGGTCTCTCCAACCTTCTGGAGACGATGCTCCTCGTCCCCGCCTTCGCCGGAGCCGCCCTTCTGTACGCGCGCCTGGGCTGGGCCGCCTTCGCGGCGACCGCGCTGCTCGCCTTCGTGACGATCGCCGGAAACCGCTTCGGCGCGGACGGCGGCGGCGCGGTCGTGCTCGCGGCCGGCTTCGCCGTCCTCGCAGTGCTCCTGGCCGGCGGTGGCCGGCGGGCCCTCGCGATCGCGGTCGCGGCCTCGTTCGTCCTGGCGCTCGGGCTCGTCGGGCTCGACGCCGCGACCGGTGGGTCGAGTCACGTGACGAACGCGCTCGAGGACGGGCCGGTCGGCCTCGGCGGCGACCTCGTGGAGCGCGTCGAGCTCTCCTGGGAGCGGGCGACCTCCTCGTTGTGGGTGGCTCTCGCCGTCCTGATCCTGCTCGCCGCCTTCGTGCTCCTCGTCGTCCGCACGCTCCACCGGCCGGAGCCGCTGGACGAGCTCGCCGTCCCGCTTTCGCTCGCGGCGGCGATCGCAACTTCGATGATCGTCAACGACTCGCCGACGGACGTGCTCCTCGTCGGAGTCACCGGTTACGCCGCCGTGGCCGCCGGTATGCTTCGCGACCCATGGCCCGCCTCGTCGCGCTCCTCCTCGCCCTCGGTGCTCTGGTCGTCGTCGTCGGCGGCTGCGGCAGCGGCAAGGAAGCCTCGCCTACGCCCGAGACCGTAGTCGGCACCATCCCGACCGAGACCGGCGACGGTGGCGGCGGAGCCGGCGCGGCCGAGGGCGACGCGGCCGCCGGCAAGGAGGTCTTCGCGTCGGCCGGCTGCGGGAGCTGCCACACGTTCGCCGACGCCGGCTCGGCCGGCACCGTCGGCCCAAATCTCGACGACTCGAGCATCGACCTCGACGGGGCAGTCCAGCAGATCACGAACGGCGGCGGTGGGATGCCCCCCTTCAGCGGGTCGCTGAGCGACCAGCAGATCGCCGACGTGGCCGCCTACGTCACGTCCGCGCGCAGCTGAGCGTTCTGCCTCCCGAGTTCCCGCGCGAGGTCGACGTCTTCGCGTGCGACCTCGACCGCACGCTGATCTGGGAGGACGGCGCGCTCCGCCCGCGCACGCTGGCCGCGATCGAGCGAGCCCGCGCCGGCGGGAAACGGGTGGTCGTCGCAACCGGGCGCATGTTTCGCTCGGTGCGCCCCTACCTCGAGCAGGCCGGGATCGACGACCCGGTCGTCTGCTACCAGGGCGCCGTCGTGGCCGATCCAGCGACGGGTGAGTTCCTTCGCCACGAGCCCATCCCGCTCGAGCTCGCGCGCGAGACTATCCACGCGCTCGCCGAGGAGGGCTTCCACGTCAACTGCTACGTGAACGACGAGCTCTACGTCTCCGAGGTCACGCCCGAGGCCGAGCGCTACGCGAGCTTCCAGAGCATCCCCGTCCACGCTGTCGGAGACCTGGCGGCCTGGCTCTCCGAGCCGCCGACGAAGCTCGTCACGATCGACGATCCCGACGTCCTCGACGGCCTCGAGGCGCGCCTGAAGGAGCGCTTCGCCGGACGGCTGTACATCTCCAAGTCGCTGCCCTTCTTCCTCGAGTTCGCCAGCCCCGACGTGACGAAGGGCTCCGGGCTCGGCTTCCTCGCCGAGCACCTCGGCTTCACGCGCGAGCGCACCGTCGCCTTCGGGGACGGCGAAAACGACGTCGAGCTGCTCGAGTGGGCCGGCTTCGGCGTCGCGGTCGCCAACGCCCATCCGCGGGTCCTCGCGGTCGCCGACTGGGTCTGCCCCTCGGCTGCCGAAGAGGGAGTCGCCCAGGTGATCGAGGCCGTCCTAGACTCCCCTGCATGATCGACATCAGGGCCGCCCGCGCCGAGCCGGACGCCTACCGCGCCGCCATCGCGCGCAAGGGCGGCGCCGAGGACTTCGACGCGCTCATGGAGGCCGACCGCGCCTGGCTCGCGCTCGTCCCGCAGGTCGACGAGCTCCGCGCGAGGACCAAGCTCAAGGGCAAGCCGACGCCGGAGCAGATCGAGGAGCTCAAGGGCGTCAAGGCCGAGCTCCAGCGGGTCGAGGAGGAGCTCGCGGCCGCTGAGCAGCGCCGCGCCGAGCTCCTGAACCGCGTCCCGTCGCCGCCCGACCCGAGCTCGCCGGACGGGTTCACGGACGAGGACGCCGTCGAGCTGCGCCGCGTCGGGGAGCCGCCGTCGTTCTCCTTCGAGCCGCGCGACCACCTGGAGCTGGCCCGGATCGACACCGAGCGCGGCGCGAAGGTCTCGGGCTCGCGCTTCGTCTACCGCATCGGCGCTGCAGCGCTGCTCGAGCTCTCCCTCTACCGCTTCGCCCTCGACCGCCTGACCGCCGCCGGGCTCACGCCGGTGCTTCCGCCCGTGCTCGTGCGCGAGGAGGCCATGTACGGCACCGGGTTCCTCCCCACCGAGGAGGTCAACCTCTACCGGGTCGAGCGCGACGAGCTCTACCTCACCGGCACGTCCGAGGTGGCCCTGGCCGCCATGCACGGCGGCGAGATCCTGGAGGCGGACGCGCTCCCGCTCCGCTACGCGGGCTACTCGACGTGCTTCCGCCGCGAGGCCGGCGCCGCCGGCAAGGACACGCGCGGCATGTTCCGCGTCCACCAGTTCGACAAGATCGAGATGTTCGTCTTCTGCCGCCCGGAGGACTCGGCCGTGGAGCACGAGCGCCTGCTGGCGACCGAGGAGGCGCTCGTCGGCGAGCTCGGCCTCCCCTACCGCGTCGTCAACATCGCCGCCGGCGATCTCGGCGCCTCGGCGAACAAGAAGTACGACATCGAGGGCTGGTTCCCGGGTCAGGGCCGCTACCGGGAGCTCACCTCCACCTCGAACACGACCGACTACCAGTCGCGCCGCCTCGACGTGCGCTTCCGTACGGACCAGGGCCTCGAGTTCGTGCACACCCTGAACGGGACGGCGGTGACGGCCCGCGCCATGATCGCGATCCTGGAGAACTTCCAGGACGAGCGCGCCGCGGTGGCGGTACCCGAGGTGCTCGTCCAGTTCGGCGCCCCGGCGCGCATCGAGCCGGGCGACTGACCGGGCTACACTCCGCGGCGGGCGGGGTGCCCGAGCGGTCGAAAGGGGCGGTCTTGAAAACCGCTAGACGGTGCTGAGCCGTTTCGTGGGTTCGAATCCCACCCCCGCCGCTCCCGGCGCGACTCCTGCCCATCAGGAGATGATGGTCACGACAGGGTCTTCTCGAACCAGTGGTGCGCGAAAGGCTCGTCGTTGAACGCGGGCACCTCCGCGTAGCCGTCGGATTCGTAGAGCGCGATCGCCTCCGTGAGCAGGCGGTTCGTCTCCATGCGGACGACGCGGGAGCCGTGCTCGGCGGCGTGCGCCTCGAGCTCGGCCAGGAGCCGCCGGCCGATCCCGAGCCCACGGGCTGACTCCGCGACCCACATCCGCTTGATGTCGGACGCCCCGCCGGGGAAGTGCTTGAGGGCCCCGCAGCCGATCGGCGCGCCCCCCAGGTAGGCGATGAGGAACAGGCCGGCCGGAGGCCTGATCTCGTGCGGCTCGGCGGTCGAGCCCGTCGCCGGGTCGAAGGACGTCCCGGAGCGGCGCTCGAGCTCGGCGAAGTAGGAGCGGAGGCACTGGCGCGCGTCGGGATCAGCCGGGTCCACCTGCCTGATCTCGACCAGAGCGGCTGTGAGGAGCCGCTCGACCTCCCGCATGGCGCCGACGAGCCGCTGCTGCTGGCTCACGGTCAGCGGCTCCAGGAAGGACCGCGCGAGCTCGTCGCTTCGCCGATCGACGACCGCGCGCTCCACGAGCCCGGCCGGGGTCAGTCGCGCCGTGCGCGCGCGGCGATCGCCGGCCCCCGCCACGACCTCGACGAGCTCGGCCCGCTCGAGCGAGCGGAGGAGACGGCTGGCGTGGCCCGAGTCGAGGCCGAGCCGCGAGCGCAAGCGCCCGCACCTCGCAGCCCTCCTCTCCGATCTCCCACAGAACGCGTGCCTCGCCGAGCGGGCGGCCGCGAGCAAGGTAGCTGTCGTCGAGCGCCCCGACCCGCTGAGTGACGGCCCGGTTGAAGCGTCGGACCTGCGCAACCATCCCGTCGTCCATTCTCTGATCTTAGTCAGATATTCCGAGGCACGCACGCTGGCTACCGTCAGGGCATGCACCGGGTGGCAGAGCGGCTCCCCATGCTCCCGACGGCGCTGCGGGTCGCGCTGGTCGTCTTCGTCGTCGCGTGGATCTTCGGCCCGTACGAGTTGCGCTCGACGGTGCCGGTCTGGGTCGCCTTCCTCGTGGCGCTCGCCCTCGAGGTCAACTTCCTGCTCGGCGCGCTCAGCCGGCCGCCTGCGCCCCGGCCCGACCGCGGGCCGCAGCCGGTGGACCGGGAGCGCTACGGCTACCTCGGCTGGCCGGACGAGGACGACGAGGACGAGGAGGAGTACGTCGAGGACGAGGGCATCTGGCCGCCGGTTCGCCGGTTCCTGGTCGGCCTGGGCGTCATCGGAGCCCTCGCCCTCGTCTTCTGGTTCGTGGAGAGCCGCACCGGCTGGGACTCGCTTTCCGTAGAGACTCGGGCCGAGGCACAGGACCGCTTCTCCGCGGAGGCCTCGCGCATCGCGGGAAAGCCGGTGAGGATCCGCTGCGACGAGTCTGGAGCATTCGTCGGCGCCGTCCAGCACGCGGACGGCGTCGCGACGGTCGGAGGCGACCTCGCCTACTTGACGCCCGAGCGCTGCCACGACCTCTACCGGCTCGCCTTCGAGGGCGAGGTGACCTCGAGCCAGACCGCCCGTGCGCTCGCCGTTCTGGCGCACGAGGCGTGGCATCTCCGCGGAGTCGACGACGAAGGGACGACCGAGTGCTACGCGCTGCAGTCCGGGGTCGGGCTCGGCGAGCGGCTCGGCCTCTCGGAGGACACCGCCCGTCAGATGATGCGGCAGCAGCTCGCCGAGAACGCCGGCCGGAGCGTCGCGAGCGCCGAATACGTCGTCCCGCCCGAGTGCCGCGACGGGGGGACGCTCGACCTCGACACCGAGGGCTCTCGGTTTCCCTAGCGGCTCTAGCGCGTCGCCCGGGCTGCGCGGCGGCGCTGAAGCAGCTGCCACCCCTGGCGGGCGAGGAAGAGCAGGATGACCCAGCGGAAGCGTCGGAGCACGGCTCCACCTTAGCCGACAACTCCTTGTGCGTCAGGCCTCAAGTCGAACGCCCCTCGTGCCGATACAGAGCTCGAGAGAACGAGGAGCACGGTCATCCTCGGCGGTCGCCGCAGCCTGCCGAGGTGAGAGAGCCGAGCTCCTCGTTTTCGTTAACCCGTCCAGCCCTCCTTAGTGGGGAGCCAGTGGGAGCGGCCTGGCGAGCAGCCTGGCGGCGATGCCTCGGATCGTCTCGGTGCCGTAGGAGTGGCTCGGGTTCGACCGCGTCAGCACGGACAGCGCAAGCCGCATCGTCCCCTTGCGCAGGAGCGCCGACTGGTGCGTGACGAGCCCGGTGCCCGAGCCCCAGCCGCCCTTGAAGTGGATCGACCAGCTCGGAGGCCGCACAGGCGGGATCCCCCAGCGCTGCGAGGGCACGATGCTCGCGAGCAGCGCCAACGCGTACCCGCGGTGGCGGCGCGGGACGAGGCGGTCGATCCTGTAGAAGAAGCGCGCCTGGTCGCGCGCCGTCGTCGTCGAGTTGCCCCAGATCGGCCACGCGAAGGTGAAGTCCCACATGTCGGCGCGCTCGGCCAGGCGGTAGAGCGCGTGCCCCCCCACGGTGCGGAGGACGGCGCCGGCGGCTGCGTTGTCCGACCAGCGGATCATGGGCCCGAGCAGCCGGCGGTCGCCGTCGGTGAGCGCCCGGCTCCGAACCGAGCGGAGGTTGAGGTAGGAGACGAGCGCCATCGCCTTCAGGAGGCTGGCCGAGGGGGCTCGGGCACGGAGGCGGTAGCCGTGCAGGTGCCCCCGGTCGTCCACGAGCGCGAAGCTCTCGACCCCGGCGCGGCTCTCCACGTAGCGGGCGGCGTCGGCCGTCCGCTCGTTCCAGGTCGACCCGACCGCGGGCGGAGCCGTGACGAGCAGGCCGATCAGAGCGAGCAGAGCCCCGTGCCGGCGCACGGCTAGACGACGCCCTGGAGCGCCGCGATCTCCCGGCGCACGGCGAGGCGCTCGAGAGCGTCCGACTCGATCTGGCGCACCCGCTCTCGCGTGATGCCGAGGCCGCGGCCGATCTCCTCCAGCGACTCCGGGTCGCGTTCGCCGTTCAGGCCGAAGCGGCGCTTGAGCACCTCGCGCTCCCGGTCGGGGAGCTCCTCGAGCGCGTCGCGGAGCGCCTCCTGCGCGAGGTTGATCGTGACCTCCTGCTCGACGTCCTCCTCCTCGCCGGCGAGCAGCTCCTGGAAGGTCGTGCCGCTGGCCGCGGAGATGGGCTTGTCGAGGCTCGTCACCGCCCGCGCTGCCGCGCGCACCTCGACGACCTGGGGGACCGTGATCCGCGCCGCCTCGGCCACCTCCTCGTCGGTCGGCATGCGGCCGAGCTTGGGCGCGAGGTCGCGCTCGGCCCGCGCCATGCGCTGCTCGCGCTCGACGATGTGGACCGGTACGCGGATCTCGCGGGACTTGTTCGCCACGCCGCGCTGCACGGCCTGGCGGATCCACCACGTCGCGTACGTGGAGAACTTGAAGCCCTTGCGCCAGTCGAACTTCTCGACGGCGCGGATCAGGCCGATGATCCCCTCCTGGATCAGGTCGAGGAGCGTGAGCCCGTGGCCCTGGTAGCGCTTCGCGATCGACACGACCAGGCGCAGGTTCGAGTTGATCATCTGCTCCTTGGCCTCCGCGTCACCGCGCTCGATCCGTTTGGCGAGGTCGATCTCCTGCTCCTTGGTGAGGAGCGGATAGCGGCCGATCTCCTGCATGAAGAGCTGGAGGGCGTCGGTCGTCGCGACGGCCAGGTCTCCGTTGACGTACGTGGCCTTCGCCTCGCGGCCGCAGTCGTCGCGCAGCTCGATCCCGCGCCGCTCGACTTCCTCGTACAGGTCCTCGATCTCCTCCTCGCCGAGCTCGAGCGCCTCGACGAGCGCGTTCACCTCGGAGTACTCGAGGCACTCGGCCTCCTCACCGCGGTCGAGGAGCGCTTGCAGCTGCGGATCCATCAGACTCAACGATACGCCGACTCACCGGTGCGGGGACGAGATCGAGCCAGCGCCCGAACAGCCGTCGCCCGTGCGCCAGCATCTCCTCCGCGCGGACCGCGAGCTGATCGACCAGCGCGTTCTCCGAGCCCGGCCCCAGCACCTCGGTCAGAGCGTCCGCATAGGCAGGCACACGCGCCCACTCCTCCGCCATCTCCCGCGAGACTTCGAGGTGGAACTGGACGGCGTAGGCGCTGCGGCCCCATCGGAACGCCTGGTTCGGGTAGGCAGGCGAGCTCGCCAGCAGCACCGCTCCCTCGGGGAGGGAGAACGTGTCGCCGTGCCACTGGAGCGTGACGAGCTCATGTGGGAGATCCGAGAAAACGGGATCGGCCGCCGCAGCATCGGTCAGGAAGACTGGCAGGAGGCCGACCTCCGGCGCCGGGCCCGCGCCGACCTCACCGCCGAGACTCGCGGCGAGGAGCTGGCTGCCGAGGCAGGCACCGAAGAAAGGCAGGCCCGCCCTAACCGCCTCCGCGATGAGCGCCTTCTCGTCGCCGAGCCACGGCAACTCCTGCTCGTCATTCACGCTCATCGGGCCGCCCATGGCGACGATCGCAGAGAAATCGCGCCAGTCCGGGAGAGCGTCGCCTTCGTCGAGCTCGACGCGGTGAATCGTCGTGCCACGGTCGAGCAGCACGTCCTCGTAGACGCCCGGAGGCTCACAGGCGATGTGCTGGAGGACGAGCACGTTCACGCCGTGCTCGGCTCCACAGTCACCTCGACGCCGTGCACGGACGTGCTCTCGCCCATATCCGCGCGCTCACCCGGGTTGAGGGCGTTGACGTTCGCCCCGCCCGGCTCGTGCTTCGGCCACCGGCCCTTCGGCGAGTAGGCGACCCCGCGCGGGACCGCGTCCGACAAGGTGACCACGAGTTGCAGGCGTCCCGTCTCGTTGCCGACGTCCGCCTTGTCGCCTTCGCCGAGGCCTCGCTCGGCAGCGTCGTCGGGATGGAGAGCGATGGTCGCGGGGCCGATGCGCTTCGCGATCTTGGCGTCGTTCGCGAAGCTGTCGTTCAGGAGCCACGGCGAGGCCGGCGAGATGAGCCGAAGGCGCCCGTCTCGGGGTCGCGGATCTGCAAGCGGAAGCGGCACGCGGGGAAGGCCGTCCGCCTCGGCGCGCGCCGAGGAGAGCTCGACGCGCCCGCTCGGCGTGGGAAACCGACGGTCGGCGAACTGGATCAGCGGCTCCTCCGCGATTGTCACGGTGCCCTTGGCGGCCAGGGACGCGAAGTCCTCGCCGACGCCCGAGCGCTCCAGCACCGTCGCGAGCAGCTCGGCGTCGCTCTCGTAGAGCTCAGGCTCCTCGTAGCCCATCGCCCGGGCGAGGCGGCGGAAGATCTCCATGTTCGGCAGCGCCTCCCCCATCGGCTCGGCAACTTTCACCTGCGCCGACAGCGTGAGCTGGAAGTACGAGGCGACGAGATCGTCGAACTCGAGGAAGCTCGCCGCGGGAAGGACGTAGTCGGCGAGGTCGGTCGTGTCGGTGGAGAAGAGATCGACCGCGACCGTGAGCAGATCCTCGCGGCGAAGTGCCTCGTGCAGGCGCCGCTGCTGCGGGTTCGAGGCGGCGATGTTGATGTTCCAGCAGAAGAGGGCCTGGGAGCGGGCCGGATCCTCCAGGCAGTCGACGAGCTCCATGTGGCTGATCGCGGCAGGCGTGTCCAGGCCAAGGTGAGGGGCGGCGAGGTAGTCCTCGTCGATCTGACGCGACTCGGCGCCGTTCAGGTAGAGAAAGCCCGCCCCCGCCTTTCCGAGGTTGCCTGTCACCGCCGGCAGGAGCGCGCAGGCCCGGACGACGTTGCCGCCCGTCCGCTGGCGCTGGAGACCCTGTCCGATCCAGAGCAGCGAGGGGCCGCGAGCGTAGAGCACGGCCGCCTCCTCGATGAGGCCGGCGGGAACTCCCGTCACCGCCTCGCCCCACTCTGGCGTGCAGTCCGCGAGGAGGGGCTCGAGCTCGTCCCAGCCGACCGTGTGCTCGCCGAGGAACTCCTCGTCGGCAAGCCCCTCGCGCACAGCGGCGTGCAGGAGGGCGAACGCGAGCGCGGCGTCGCTGCCGGGGAAGGGCTGCAGATGGAGATCCGCGGCCTCGGCCGTCGGGGTACGAACGGGGTCGACGACGACCACCCGGGCCGGCGATTCCGGGAGCCAGTGCTCGTGGGCATGCGGCGCCGAGGCCGAGGGATTCGCGCCCCAGACGAGGATGCAGGCCGAATCGCGGGCGGTCAGCGGATCGAAGCCCACGAGCGAGGTGCCGTAGACGTACTCCAGCGCGACGTGCCCGGCCTTGTTGCAGATCGTGTCCGGATCGATCTCGGTCGCGCCGAGCCGGTGGAAGAACCGCAGCGGGAAGGAGTAGGAGAGGAGCGCGAAGGTCCCCGTGTAGTGGGCGTTCAGGACGGTGTGAGCGCCCGCGGCCGCCTCGATCCTCCGAAGGCGCTCGGCGATCTCACCGACTGCCTCGTCCCAGGAGACGGGCTCGAACAGGCCTTCGCCCTTGGCGCCGGTCCGGCGGAGCGGCCGCGTCAGCCGCGCCTGCGGATCGAGGAAGGCGCCGTTGTAGCCGATCGAGCACTTGCGGCACAGCTTGCCGCGGCTGACCGCATGGCTGGGGTCACCGCGAACGTGCCGGATCGTCCCGTTGCGCTTGACCACGGCCATGCCGCAGGCGTCGTAGCAGTCCCGCGGGCACGTCGTGAGGACGACCTCGTCCAGCTGGACGCTCATCACGTCAGGTCTACCAGTCCAGCAGGCGCTTGTGAAGCCCGTCGCGCAGGACGAACACTGGCTCCCGCTATCAACGCTGGTCGGATACGAACATATGTTCTATACTGACCGAAGACGTGGCCCGCGCCCAGTACCTCGAGGACACCTGCAAGTCGGCTCTGAACCGGGTGCCGGAGATGAGCCGGATCCCCTACCGCTGGACTGTGAACCCATATCGCGGTTGCACGCATAGCTGCCACTACTGCTTCGCCCGCGCGTTTCACAGCTACCTGGACCTGGGGGTCGGCGACGACTTCTCCTCGAAGATCGTCGTCAAGACGAACGTCGTCGAGGTGCTGCGGCGCGAGCTCGCGTCGCCCCGCTGGGCCGGCGAGACCGTCGCCATGGGGACCGCCACCGACCCCTACCAGCACTGCGAGGGGCGCTACAGGCTCACGCGCGGCGTGGTCGGGGCGCTCGCCGACTTCCGCAACCCGCTCTCGATCCTGACCAAGTCGACGCTGATCGTGCGGGACCTGGACGTCTACGAGCGGCTGAACGAGGTCGCGCCGCTCACGGTCTCGATGAGCGTCGGCACGCTCGACGAGGAGGTGCGGCGCGTCGTCGAGCCCGGAACGCCGCCCGGGCGCAAGCGGCTCGAGATCCTCGCCCGCTTCGCGGAGGCCGGCATCCGGACGGGCGTCCTGGTCGCACCCGTCCTCCCCGGCTTGACCGACGACGACGAGCATCTGGACGAGGTGCTCGCCGCCTGCGCGGAGGCCGGCGTCTCGTGGGCATCCGTGATCGTCCTCCACGTGCGCCCGGCGATCCGGGAGCATTTCATGCCCTGGATGAAGCAGGCCTACCCGTGGCTCTACCCGCGCTACGTCAAGCTGTACGGGAGCCGCGCCTATGCCCCGAAGGCCTACCAGCTGCAGGTGGGCGAGCGCTTCGCGCGCCTGCGCCTGCGCCACGGCCTCGCCCCCGCGGGCGGTGGGAGACCCGTCCCTTCCCGACGGCAGGAGCAGCTAGCGTTGGCCGTGTAGTGGCCGTCGCCCCGATTCGCATCGGCACGTGCTCGTGGGCCGACGAGGCGCTCACGAAGCACTGGTACCCGAAGGAGGTCAAGTCGGCCGAAGCCCGGCTTCGCTACTACGCGGAGCGCTTCTCGACGGTCGAGGTCGACTCGACGTACTACCGGCTGCCCGACGAGACGATGGTCTCGCGCTGGGCCGAGCGGACCCCGGACGGCTTCGTCATGCACGTGAAGGCCTTCGGCGTGATGACCCGCCACCCCGTGAAGGCCGAGCAGCTTCCGCCCGACCTCCGCGAGGCCGCGCCCGTCGACGAGCGCGGCCGGGTCGACCGCCCGCCCCGTGAGTTTCGCGCGGAGGTCTTCCGGCGCTTCCACAGCGCGCTCGAGCCGCTGCGCGAGACCGGGAAGCTCGGCGGCGTCCTGCTTCAGTTTCCCTCCTACGTCGTCTACAAGGACGTGTCGATCGACTACCTCCGCTGGGCCGTCGAGCAGCTCGCCGGCGACCGCCCGCTGGTCGAGTTCCGCCACCGAAGCTGGCTGGACGACGGGAACCGCGACTCCACGCTCGCGCTGCTCGAGGAGCTCGGCGCCTCCAACGTCGTCGTCGACGCGCCCAGGACGGAGGCGAAGAACCTCGTCCCGACGGTCGTCGCGGCCACCAGCCCGCTGGCCTACGTCCGCCTGCACGGCCGCAACGCGGCGACCTGGAACGCCCGCGGCGGGAGCGCGAGCGACCGGTTCGACTACCTCTACTCCGACGAGGAGCTGCAGGAATGGATCGAGCCGCTGCGCGAGCTGGGGAAGAAAGCGGACGAGGTGTACGTCCTCTTCAACAACAACCGCTGGAGCCGGACGCCGCAGGCTGAGCTGACGGCGCAGGCGCCGGCCAATGCGGCGGCCTTGCAGGGCATCCTGGACCTTTCAGGGGTTCCAACCGGATAAGTCGTGGGCTACCGTTCAAGTCAGAGGGAAGATCCGCCGATGGGACAAGGGTGGGGAGCCGACTAGGCACACACGTGCTTTGGACCGTTGCGCTCAGCGCGGTCATCACGCTGCTTGCGCTGGCACCCATGATCCTGCCCGGGGACCGGCCGCTCGACAGCCTTCCGGCGCCGCTTCGCGGTACTGCCCAGGCGGGCGAGATCGTGGCCGACGCCCTGGCACCCCCACCGAAGGAATCGGCTCCGGACGCGTCCGCAACCCCACCGAGCGCCCCGGCGACGACCTCCAACGGCATCCTGGGAGACACCGCTTCGTCCGACTCCTCGGGCGGCCCGGGCACCGATCCCGACCGCTCCGGCGGCGGCAGCTCCGGCCGGCCCGGCGGCGCGCCCCCACCGCCGCCTCCCGCGGAGCAGCCGGAGCCCCCGCTCCCTCCCCACGAGCCTCCGCAGCCCGGCAGGCCTCCGACCGGCGAAAAGCCCGACCGGGCCGCCGAGAAGGAGCAGCGCCGGCACGAGAAGGCCGAGAGGCGCGAGGAGCGCAGGGCCGAGAAGGAGCAGCGCCGGCACGAGAAGGCCGAGAGGCGCGAGGAGCGCAGGGCCGAGAAGGAGCAGCGGCGCCAGGAGAAGCAGGAGCGGCGCGAAGAGCGCAGGTGCGAGAAGCAGAAGCGCAAGGCCGACGAGCACGCGGAGCACCACCACCGCAAGGCCGAGAAGCACGCGGAGCACCACCACCACCGCAAGGCCGACGGGAAGTCCGACAAGAAGGACGAGCGCCGGGCCGAGAAGAGGGAGAAGCGCCACCACCGAGACTAGGCCCGCCGGGCATGGGTCGCGCGCATGGAGGGCAGGAAGCTCCGGCGCGCCCTCGATCGCCGTAGCCTCGACTCCGCTGTCTAAGCTCAGCCGATGAGCCCCGAGCGGAGCCCGATCGTCCATCGCACCCGGCCCGCGGCCGGCACCCCCGCCGGAGCGCTCGTCCTCCTGCACGGCCGTGGTGCCGACGAGGTCGACCTGGCACCGCTCCTCGACATCCTCGACCCCGAGCAGCGCCTCGTCGGGCTCGTCCCGCGCGGACCGCTGGCGCTCCCGCCCGGGGGCGCGCACTGGTACGCGGTCCGGGAGATCGGCTACCCGGACCCGGAGACATTCCTCTCCACCTTCGAGCAGGTCGCAGAGTGGCTCGACGCCGCGCTCGCGGAGGCCGGCGTGGAGCCGGGCAAGACGGTGCTCGGGGGCTTCTCCCAGGGGGCCGTGATGTCGCATGCGCTCGGCCTCGCGGCCTCACGTCCGCGCCCGGCCGGCATCCTGGCCATGAGCGGCTTCATCCCGACCGTGGACGGCTTCGAGCTCGACCTCGCGAGCCGCGCGGGCATGCCCGTCTCGATCTCCCACGGGACGTACGACCCGGTCATCGGGGTCGAGTTCGGCAGGGAGGCGCGCGACCGCCTGGAGGCCGCCGGCCTGGACGTCAGCTACCGCGAGGACCCGGTCGCGCACCAGCTCGCGCCGGGCGCCGTGGCCCAGGCGCGGGCCGTCCTCGAGCAGGCCCTGCCCTAACCGGCTATTTCGAATCCCACTCGGGCTCGCCCTCGATGCCGACCGCCTCGGCGATCCGGTTGACGTAGTTGAAGTACGAGATGACCTGGATCGCGTCGTGGATGGCTGCGTCGTTCCAGCCCCGGTCGCGGAGGACGTCGGCATCTGCCCGGCCGACCGCCCCCGGCGCCACGGTCAACTTGAGGGCGAAGTCGCAGAGAGCCCGGACCTGCGGCTCGAGCTCGGCCTGCCGGTAGTCGTGCATCGCGTGCTCTGCCAGCTCGTCGGGTGCGCCCTCGGCACGGAGGTCGTCGGCGTGCGCGTGCAGTCAGTAATGGCAGTCGTTCGCGGTCGAGACGACCACGGCCAGGAGCTCGCGCTCGGCCCGCGAGAGCTCCGAGGGGCCGAACATGATCGCCTTGTAGAGCTCCATCGACCGGTTGAGGACGAGCGGGTTCAGGCACATCGCCTTGACGATGTTGAAGACCTTCCCCGCGCGCCCCATCGCCGCCGCGTACTCGTCGGCGAGCGGCCCCGTCGCCTCGTCGACGTCGATCAGCCTGATGTGCGGCACGAACCTCAGCCTTGCATCTGAGCCTGCGGGATGCAATAAGCTCCTCCCCCTCACACCGGCAATCCCACCCGAAGGAGAATGACGTGGTAGGTCGGTCAGACGACACCGAGCGCGGGGTCGAAGAGGTCACCCCGTTCGCGCAGGCCCCTCAGCAGGCGAATGCCTACGCCGACGTCGGCGATGCGGTCGCCGGGGTGCTGCGTGCCGCCGAGGACGCCGCCGAGAAGATCCGCCGCGAGGCACAGACACAGGCACGCGAGATCGTGGAGCGGGCGCACGGCGAGGCCTCGACCCGCATCGGCGAGCTGACCCGCGAGGCCGAGCGCACCCGCTCGGACGCCGACGAATACGCGCGGGACGTCCGCACTGCCGTGGACGGCTACGGCACGCAGCAGCGGCGCGAGGCCGACGAGGAGGCGCGCCAGATCCTCGCCGACGCAGAGGAGCAGGCCCGCGCGACCCGCGAGGCGGCGCAGGAGATGGCGGCGCAGATCGACGGCGAGACCCGCGGGCAGCACGAGCGGCTCCACGCGGAGGTCCGCGCGCTGGAGGACCGCCGCAGCAGGGTCGTCCACGACCTTCGCGAGCTGGCCGAGCAGCTGAGCGACCTCATCCCGGGGCCCGAGGCGACCGCGCGCGAGACCGAGCTTCTCGACGCCCTCGAGGTCGAGCGCCCCAGCTGAGCGCGGCCGGAGACGAGCTCCGTTCGCTTCTGCGCGGCTTCCCGGCCGGGGTGGCGGTCCTGACCGTGGACGCCGAAGGCGAGCGGCTCGGGCTCACGGTCGGCTCGGTGACCTCGCTCTCGCTCGAGCCCCCGCTCGTCGGCGTCTCCGTGAGCCGGCAGGCGGCGATGCACGAGCTCCTGCGCAACGCCGGCGGCTTCGCGCTCAGCCTCCTCGCCGGCGACCAGGAGACGGTGGCGCAGCACTTCGCGCGCGGCGTGCCCCCGTTTGCGCACTGGCACGGGATCGAATGGCGTGAAGGCACCGTCGGCGCACCGCTGCTCGAGGGCGCGCTCGGCTGGATCGAGGCGCGCCTCGTCGACGAGCACGAGACCGGCGACCACACGCTCTTCGTCGGCGGAGTCGTCTCGGTCGAGCACGGGCGCTCGGGCCCCGCGCTCGTCCACGTGGGCCAGGGGTACGTGCCGCTGTGATCGAGGCCGTCGTCTTCGACCTCGACGGGATCATCGTCGACTCCGAGCACGTCTGGGACGAGGTGCGCCAGCAGCTCGCCGAGGAGCGCGGCGGGCGCTGGCACGAGCAGGCCTCGCGGGACATGATGGGCATGAGCTCCGTCGAGTGGTCGCGCTACATGCACGACGTCATCGGCCTCGACGAGTCGCCGGAGGAGATCAACGCCGAGGTCGTCCGGAGGCTGGAGGCGATCTACCGCGAGCACCTCCCCCTCATCCCGGGCGCGGTGGAGGCCGTGCAGCGGCTCGCTGCCCGCTGGCCGCTCGGGCTCGCCTCGTCCTCGAACCGGGAGCTGATCGACTTCGTGCTCGAGGTCTCCGGCCTCGGCCGCTACTTCCAGGTATCGGTGTCCTCGGAGGAGGTCCCGCGCGGGAAGCCGGCGCCGGACGTCTACCTGGAGGCCGCGAGGCGGCTCGGCGTCCCGTCCGAGCGGTGCGCGGCCGTCGAGGACTCCGAGAACGGCATCCGCAGCGCCAAGGCGGCCGGCATGCGCGTCGTCGCCATCCCCAACCCGCAGTACCCGCCGGCCGAGGACGCGCTCGCCGAGGCCGACCTGGTGCTCGACTCGATCGCCGGGCTCACGCCCGAGGCGATCGACCCCGGCTCGGGGCCCTAGCCGCTCCCGGCCGACTCGATCGCCTCGATCGCCTTGCGGAGCTCGACGATCGAGAGGAGCTGCTGCGTCGAGGCCTTGGCCGTCTCCAGGTCGCCGGCGTCGGCCAGCGACTGGACGCGATTGAGCTGGGTGCGCAGGGAGCGCAGGGTGTTGCCGAGCTGGTTCTGCAACGAGACGAGCTCGTCAGGGGCGTCTGCTGAAGCAACGCCCTCGATCGCCGCCTGGATCTGGTCGCGGAGCGGCGTCAGCTGCTGGGAGAACTCTTCTGCCGTCGTGGCGCTCGTCGGCAGCGCCTCGATCTTGTCGAGGAGCGCGCCGACCTGCTGGGCCTGGGCCTGGAGCTCGGTCGCGTCACCTCCGCCGTCACCGCCTCCCCCACCGCCGCCCCCGCCGCACGCCGTGGCGAGGAGCAGGACGAGGAGGCCCGCGAGAAGTGCCCCAAGACGAGTTCGGCGCGGCACGAGGTTGTGCGGGACTGTAGCTCCCTGCGGGGACATCAAGCCATGCCGGCTAGACGATGCGCCAGTTGCGCGTCGCGGGTGTCTGGTCGACGTTGCCGTTCAGGTCGATCGCCCGCACCTGGAACTTGTGGAGGCCCGCGCCCAGGCCGTTGTAGGTCTTCGGCGAGCTGCACGCCGTCCACGGGCCGTTCATGTGCTTGCACTGGAACCTGCCGCCCGCCCCGGCGCCGCTGAAGCGGAAGGTGGCCTTGTGCGAGCCGGTCGTGCCGGAGGGGCCGCTCGTGATCGTCGTGTTCGGCGGCGTGTCGTCCGGGACGAGCCCGAGCGTCTTGGCCGCGTTCAGGCGGCCGCTCGTCGAGACCTGGGTCACGAGGCCTCCGATCACGTCGACGCCTCCGAGGATGGCGGCCTTGAGCTGCGCCACGGTCAGGGACGGGTTGTTCGCCAGCGCCAGCGCGGCGACGCCCGCCACGTGCGGGGTCGCCATCGAGGTCCCGCTGATCGTGTTGTAGGCGGCGCCCGTGTCGTTCAGGCACTTGACGGCGGTGTTGTCGACGAAGACCCCGTTGAAGTTGAACGTTTCGTCGCTGAGGAAGAGGAAGCGCAGGAAGACCGTCCCCATCCCGTCGAACGCGGAGAGGTCGTCGGTGGCGCGGATGAACGACCCGCCCGTCGTGCCCGACCAGGAGCCGAGGTCGGTCGGAGTATCCGTCGTCGTGCCGGCCAGGAGGACCAGGCCGTCGAAGCCGGTCTCGGAGTCGAGGCGGATCCAGTTCTCGACCATGCAGCCGGTGCGGCCGGCGAGGCTGAACGGGGCCAGCCGGCGAATCGTCCGCATGGAGTTGTCAGGGTAGTTCCCGGCGGGTGAGTCGGCCAGGCTGTAGGTGCCCGCCTTCTTCCGCGCCGACGTCCTGTTCCAGTTCGGAGCGCCGCCCGTGCGGTCGCCCCAGCGGGAGTTGAACGCCGCCGCGGTGCCCTCGTAGCCCTCCGTCGGGAAGCCCGCCGCGTTGCTGTACGCGGGCCAGGTGCTGCGGATGTTCACGCCCGGGGCCGCCAGGTGCACGGCGGTCGCGCCGCGATTCGAGAAGCTGGCGATCACGTCGTTCGCGCCGGTGGCGGCGACGCAGATGACGTTCGGCGCGCTCGTGCCGCCCTGGGCGGGCGCCCGGTGCAGCTCGCACGGGTAGGTGTCGTTGGCGGCCCCGTTGGCTCGAGGTTCTTGCCCTCGTTCCCTGCGGCGAAGACGAAGAGCGTGTTCGCGCACGGGGCCGACTTGACCGCGTCGCTGATCGCCATGCTGAAGTCGCTGCTGCCGAAGCTCCCGTTGACGACGTCGGCACCGTTGGCGCACGCGTAGTTGATCCCGTCGATGATGGCGCTGTCGGGCAGGCCGCCGCTCGCGTCGGCGGCGCGGACAGGCATGATGGAGACGTCCCAGTTGACGCCCGTGACGCCGAGGGCGTTGTTGCCCTCGGCCCCGATCGTCCCGGCGACGTGGGTGCCGTGGCCGTTGTAGTCGAACGGCGTCGTTGTCGTTCTGGATGAAGTCCCAGCCGTGCAGTGTCGTCGACGAAGCCGTTGCCGTCGTCGTCGCCGTTGCCCGCCGGGTCGTCGTTCACCCAGATGTTGTCGTTGAGATCGGGGTGGCTGTAGGCCACGCCGCTGTCGAGGACTGCGACGATCACGCTCGAGCTGCCGGTCGTCGTGTTCCAGGCCGACGGCGCGTCGATGTCCTTGCCCGACGCCTGGCTGAGCGCCGTAGAGCTGGCTGAACATGGGGTCGTTCGGGAGCACGTCGAGGTGTCTGACGTAGTTCGGCTCCGCGTAGAGCACGCTCGGGTCGTCCTCGAGCGCCGCGACGGCCTCCTCGACCGAGGCGCCGGGCGAGAGCTTGACGCGGGTCAGGCCGGGGAGCCCGAGGCTGCCGGCCGCGCGCGCGCCCTCGGCCGAGAGCGCCGCCGTCCTGGTCGGAGGCGCCGGCGCTGGTCTTGAAGCGGACGATCAGCTCGCCCGGGACGTAGTTCTTCGAGCCGGTCATGTGCTGGAGACCGGCTCCGGACGTGGACGGGCCTTCGAGCCCGCGCCCGCGCCGGCGACACCGACGAGCAGCGCGACAAGGGTCGCCCCGAGCAATAGCCGCATCCGACCCCGCATCTGAACTGATCTTGGCGGAGTGCGAAGGAAAAGGGAAGAGGGCCGAGCGCTAATCGACCCGGCCGAGGAGGACGCAGCCGTTGTGGCCGCCGAGCCCCATCGCATTCGAGAGCGCCACGCGCACCTCGGCCTCCCGCGCCTGGTTGGGGACGTAGTCGAGGTCGAGCTCGGGATCCGGGTTCTCGTAGTTGATCGTGGGCGGGATCTTGCTCTCGTGGATCGCGAGCGCGCAGGCGACCGCCTCGATCGCGCCGGCCGCGCCGAACATGTGCCCGAGCATCGACTTGGTGGAGGAGATGGCCAGCTCGTAGGAGTGGTCGCCGAAGACCTCCTTGATCGCCTGCGTCTCGGCGAGGTCGCCGAGCGGCGTGCCGGTGCCGTGGGCGTTGATGTAGTCGACCTGGTCGGGGGAGACCTGCGCGCGCTGGAGCGCGGCGCGCATCATCGCCACGACGCCGCCGGACTCGGGATCCGGCTGGAGCATGTGGTGGGCGTCGCTGGAGGCGCCGTAGCTGAGAACCTCGGCGTAGATCGTCGCGCCGCGCGCCCGGGCGGCCTCCAGCTCCTCGAGGACGACGATCGCTGCGCCCTCGCCCATGACGAAGCCCTCGCGCAACGCGTCGAAAGGACGGGCTGCGGTCTTGGGGTCGCCGTTGCCGGCGGCGAGCCCGCGCATCATGGAGAAGCCCGCCAGGATCAGCGGGTGGATGCAGCCCTCGGTCCCTCCGGCGAGCACGGCGTCGGCGTCCCCGCGCTTGATCAGCTCGGCGCCCTCCCCGATCGCGTGCGAGCCGGTCGCGCACGCCGAGACGACCGCGTAGTTCGGGCCGCGCAGGCCGAGCTCGATGGCCAGCTGGCCGCTCGCGGAGTCCACGAGGACGTTGGCGAGGAAGGTCGGCGAGACCCGGCTGGGCCCGCGCTCGCGCAGCACGTCGTGCTGGCGCATCAGCTCGTTGAAGCCGCCGATGCAGTTCCCCACCACCACGCCGACGCGCTCGGGGTCGAAACCGTTCAGGCGCGCGTCGCCGATCGCTTCCTTGGCCGCGCTCAGCGCGAAGAGGACGTTGCGGTCGAGCTTGCGCAGCTCCTTGGGAGACACGGCGCCGCTCGGGTCGTAGTCGTCCTTCACCTCGGCCGCGATCTGCACCGAAAAGGGGCTCGGATCGAAGGCCTTGATCGTGTCGACGCCGCTCTCGCCCGCCAGCAGGCGGCTCCACGTGGTGCGCAGGTCGTTCCCCAGAGGGGTGACCGCGCCCATCCCGGTGATGACGACCCGTCGCATCTCGATACCGTTTAGACGCGCGAGATGGCCTCCGAGGTTGCTACCCCGTCGAAATTGCCTTTCCCGCCCATGGAGGCGGAGCTCGTGGACGCGCTCCCCGAGGGCGACGGCTGGCAGTACGAGCCCAAATGGGACGGGTTCCGCGGGATCCTCGAGAACCTCGACGGCGAGCTTCACCTCTGGAGCCGCAACGCGCGCCCGCTCCTGCGCTACTTCCCCGAGCTCGAGGCCCTCGGCGAGCGGCTGCCGCCGAATTCGGCGGTCGACGGCGAGATCGTGATCGAGCGCGAGGGAGGGCTCGACTTCGACGCCCTGCAGATGCGGCTCCACCCTGCGGAAAGCCGCGTGCGCAAGCTGTCGGCCGAGATCCCCGCGGGCTTCGTCGCCTTCGACGTGCTCCTCTGGGAGGGCGAGGCGTTCCACGACCGCCCGCTCGAGGAACGGCGGGCGCAGGTGGAGCGGCTGCCGTTCGACGTCTCACCGGCGACGAGGGACCTGGCGGAGGCCCGCAGGTGGCTCGACCGGCTCGAGGTCGCCGGCTTCGACGGCGTCATCGCGAAGCGGCTGGGGCTCCCGTACATGCCGGGCTCGCGCGAGGCGGTCCAGAAGGTGAAGGGCGAGAAGACGGCGGACTGCGTCGTCGTCGGGGTCACGTGGAGCGAGAAGGGGACCGGGATCGCGAGCCTCGCGCTGGGGCTCTACGACAAGGGCGAGCTGCGACCGGTCGGGTCGGCGCCGGCGACCGGGAAGAAGCGCGAGGAGATCCTCGAGCGCGTCGAGCCCCTCCTCGGCCCCAACCCGGAGCGCAAGCCCCGCGGCGCCCCGAGCCGCTGGAAGCCGAAGGCCGACCTGGAGTGGAGCTCGCTCCCGCCCGAGCTCGTCGTGGAGGTTCGCTACGACAAGTGGCAGAAGGGCCGCTTCCGCCACAACGCGCGCTTCCTCCGCTTCCGCCCGGACAAGAACCCGGAGCAGTGCACGGTCGACCAGGTCCGCCCGCGCCCGAAGAAGGGCGACCCTACGGTTCCGGGGCTTCTAGGCCGCGCGTAGGGTCGGGGCCTCCTACAGGAGCACGACGAGAGCGGCCAGGAACGTGGCCGCACCCGCGAGGAGTCCCGAGGCCTCGCGGAAGTGCGGCGACAGCCACGCGACGCCGAGCAGGGCGCCCGCCACGAGCGGCAGGAAGAAGAGCCCGATGCTGAAACCCGCCACGAGGCTGAAGGTGAACAGCGCTCCGACGAGAAGCCAGGCCAGGAACCAGAGCCACCCGCGGCCCCCGGCGCGATCCCGTCGCCACATGACGAGCACCGCGGCGCCGATCAAGAGAGCCGGATAGAGAAGGATCACAACCCAAGTTTAGCCGCCAAGTAACAGGCTGTTACTTGGCTTCGCCGGCATCCACGCCGGGGGGCTCGAGCCCGAGCTGGTCGAAGCGCGAAGCGAGGCTGACCTTCCGCCGCCACATGCCCGCCGTCAGGTCGCCGACCGCGGCGACGCGGTCGCGCATGGTCTCGAGCGTGAACGCCGCCGGGTCGACGCCGGGGACCTCCTCCCAGCGGAGCGGCGCGGAGGCGCGTGCGTCCGGGGTCGGCCGGATCGAGTAGGCGGATGCGATCGTGCGGTCGCGGGAGTTCTGGCCGTAGTCGACGAAGACGCCGCTTCGGTCGGCCACCTTCCAGGTCGTGGTGGCGACGTCCTGGTCGCCGATCCGCCGCTCCACCTCCTGCGCCAGCGCCTTGGCGAAGCGGCGCACCTCCGGGAAGCGGAGCTCGGGCTTGATCGGCGCGAGGATGTGGAAGCCGGTCGCGCCCGACGTCTTCGGAAAGCTCGCGAGGCCGAGCTCGTCCATGACCTCCTTGACGACGAGCGCGATCTCGGGCACCAGCTCCCACGGGTTCCCCTCGCTCGGGTCGAGGTCGATGAGCAGGTAGTCCGGGCGCTCGATGTCCGTGACGCGCGCGTGCCACGTGTGCAGCTCGATGCAGCCGAGGTTCACGATCCAGGCAAGGCTGGCGGCGTCGGTGACGACCGGGAAGTCGGCGGTGCGCCCGCTCCCGGGGAAGACGATGTGCACGGTCTCGAGCCAGTCCGGATGCGGGTTCGGCACACGCTTCTGGTAGAAGAACTCGCCCTCGACCCCGTGGGGGTAGCGCTTCATCTGCATCGGCCGCCGCTCCACGTGGTTGAGGACGTGAGGCGCCAGGTCGAGGTAGTACGCCACGAGGTCGCCCTTCGTCAGCCCCGGCCCGGGGAAGAAGACCTTGTCGAGATTGGTGAGCGCGACGTCGCGGCGGCCGATCTGCACGTCGCGAGGGTAGTGGAAACGCCCGGGCCGACTCGAAGAGATGGGGTCCGAGTGTCCCCGGCCGCGGGCGAGGTCTATCGTGTGATGCGTGCCGCGTCCGCTTGGCGTGCCGTCTCTTCTGGTCCTCGGAGGGATCGCCTGGGCCGGAGTCCATCTGGTCGCGCACCGTGCGACCGAGCTCGCCGGCCCCTCCGGCGGTCACGCGCACGTCCACGGGGCAGGGCAGACCGCGTACCTCCCGACGTCGCTTTCGCTTTGTCTCTCGCTGGCGCTCGTCCTCGCCGCGGCCACGAGCGTGTACCCGCGCTGGCGGACGACCTCCGCACGCTCGCTCTGGTTGTTCGCAGCTGTGCCGTTGCTCGGGCTCTTCGCGGGCGCCGTCGTCGACTCCGGCGGTTCCCTGTCGGGCCTCGAGACGCATGTGGTCGAGCTGCTGCCCGTCGCGGGCCTTGTCCTCGTCGTGCAGATCGGGGTCGCGGTCGCCGCAGTCCGGGTCGCCCGGGGCCTCCTCGACGTCGTCGCCGGCACCGTGCGTGCCCTCGTCGGGCCACGGCCCCCACGCCCGGCTCCGATCCGCGGAAGCTCCGTCCTCGCCGACGCCGACCGTGTCCCGGCCGCGCGCCTGGCGCTCGGCGGGAGCCCTCGCGCCCCTCCGGGCTTCTCCCCGGCCTTCTGGGCCTGAGCCGGGACGCGCCCTCGGCGCCGTCCCGCTCACAGAAGGGAGCAGGGCCGCCTCGGCCCTCCGAAACCACGCGCGTCCCTCCCACGGCCGGGCCGGAGGGTGCGTACGGCAACACGCAGACCAGGGGCAATGATGGAAAAACGCAACGCTGAGCAAGCAAACACGACGGTCGAACGTCCGAAACCCGGGGGTCGCGGTCGCTTCATCGCCTACTCGGTTGCGGCCTTCGCGGCCGCTCTCGGCACGGTGGTGCTTGCGCTCGTGATTTTCGCTCCCGAATCCACGACCGACGCCGGCGCACCCGGGAGCCCTCAGGAGGCAACCGGGTTCGTCCTCTTCGAGGACTACCACGCGACCCTGATCGTCTCGCCTGGCGCCGTCGGTGAGAACACGGTCGACGTCGTCCTCCTCCGCCATGACGGGGGCAGTGACACCGGCGTCTCGGACGTCGTGCTGTCGCTCAGGCAGCCGCTCGGCGGCACGGTGCTCGGCGACTTCCCCGCGCAGCCGGTGGCGGGAAGCCCCGGCACCTTCAGGGTCTCCGGCGTGTCGATTCCGTCCGCGGGCAAGTGGGAGTTCGGACTCTCCCTGAGCGGAGAGGGAGGAAACCCCGTCGGCAACACGATCATCCAGATCGGAGCAGCATCGGACGTCAACTGATCCTTTCCACGGCCGGGACAAGGGGCGCGACCGCCCGATGAGGAAGGAGCTTGCGCTCGTGCTCGGCTTCATCGTGCTCGTCGCCTGCCCGGCGGCGGCTGCCCACGGCGGGGGTGGAGCGGCACTCGGCTACAACTCCACGATCACGGAGGTCCGGCCGGCGATCCCGGGCGTGACCCTGGAGATCCTCGACGGCGACGACAGGCTTCTGCTCACGAACGAGGGCAGCGAGGAGGTCGTCGTTCTCGGCTACGAGGGGGAGCCGTACCTGCGCGTGACACGGGACGGCGTCTTCCGCAACGCCAACTCCCCGGCCACGTACCTGAACGAGGATCGCTACGGGCAGGCGGCGCTTCCCGACACCGCGAGCGCCGACGCCCCGCCGGACTGGGTGAAGATCGACGACGACCCGCGCGTCGAATGGCACGACCACCGCATCCACTGGATGAGCACGAGCCCCCCGCCGGTCGTCCAGGCCGATCCGGACTCCTCGCACAGGATCCTGGACTGGCAGGTGCCGCTCGAGGTGAACGGCGAACCCGTGACGGTCGCTGGCAAACTGGACTACGAGCCGCCGAGCGAGAGCATGTTCTCGCCGATCCTGTTCGTTCCGCTCGCAGTCATCCTGCTCGTGGGCGCTGCGGCGTTGTGGGTCCAGAGACGAAACGAGAGGAGGAACGATGCGGCGCCCGGCAATCCTCTCGGCACTCGCGCTGCTCGCGGTCGCGACGGGGTGCGGTAGCGGCGGCGGGGCGTCCGTCCCTCCGGTCGGCACTGACGCCTCCGTCTTCGCCGGGGCAGAGCTCCCGGAGCCGACCCCCGCGCCGGAGATCGTCCTCGACGACCAGGAGGGGCGCCGCGTGCGCCTCTCCGACGAGCGTGGGAAGGTGGTGCTGGTGACGTTCCTCTACACGCGCTGCCCGGACGTCTGTCCGCTGATCGCCGAGAACCTGAACCGCGCGCTGGGCGCTCTGGGCAGCGACCGCTCGTCCGTCCGCGTGCTGGCCGTGAGCGTGGATCCCGAGGGAGACAGTTCGGCCCGCGTCCGCTCGTACGCGGCGATTCACCGGCTCCGGCCCGAGTTCCACTATCTCCTCGGCTCCAGGCAGGAGCTCGAGCCGGTGTGGCGGGCATATGACGTCCTGGCGTTCGCGGCCGACCCGGAGAGCGAGGTCGTCGAGCACACGGCGCAGACCCTCCTCGTCGACCAGGAAGGGCACCGCCGAGTCGTCTACCCCGCCGACCTGACGACCGCCGAGGTCGTTCACGACGTCCGGGTCCTGCTCGAGGGATGAACGCGCTCTTCGCCCACGGAGACCGCGTCCCGGTCTCGGAGCTCGGTGCAGCCTGGGAGGCGGAGCCGATCGTGCTCGTCACGGCCGCGGTCGCGCTTGCGCTCTTCGCGCAGGCCTTCATCCGTCTTCGCCGCCGCGGCCGGCGGGATCACGCCGGCTGGTCGCGGGCCGTCCTGTTCGTTGCCGGAGTCTCGGTCGGGACTCTCGCGCTGCTCTCCCCGCTCGACGCGATCGGCGAGGAGTACCTGATCTCGGCCCACATGCTCCAGCACGTCCTGATCGGCGACGTCGCGCCGGCGCTGATCCTCGTCGCGCTGCGCGGCCCGCTGCTCTTCTTCTTCCTTCCGCCGGCGATCCTTGGCCCGCTCGCCCGCGTGGAGTGGCTGCGCGCCGCGCTCGCGTTCCTCCTCCGCCCCCTCGTCAGCTTCGCCGTCTGGGCGCTGGTCTTCGCCGTCTGGCACGTGCCGGCTGCATACGACTTCGTCCTGACGCGCCAGTGGGCGCATGACCTCGAGCACGCCAGCTTCGTGATCGCCGGCCTGCTCGTCTGGACGCAGCTCGTCGACCCGGCCCGGCGCGGCATCCCCACCCTGTCGGGGCGGATCGCGTTCGCCGTCGCCCTCTTCGCCTGCGGGACGATTCTCGCCGACGTGCTGGTCTTCAGCTTCGAGCCGCTCTACGGCGCCTACGCCGCCCAGGACGAGCGTCTTCTCGGCCTGTCGCCGCTCATGGACCAGCGGCTCGCAGGCGTGGTGATGATGATCGAGCAGCTCGTCACACTGGGGCTCTGCACGGCCCTGCTCCTGCGCGAGCGCGAGCGCCGGACCGTCCGGCACCCCGCAGCCTCGGACGCCGTCGGGGCAGGGACGTGACCGGGGCCTCGCCCTACGCCTTCACGTTCGAGCCGCTCTTCCTCGCCTTCGCCGCGGTGGCGCTGGTCCTCTACGCGAGAGCGGCACGGGCCGAGCGGGCACCCTGGCCCAACGTCGCGGCTTTCGTCGTCGGTCTTCTGCTCCTCGCCGGGGCTTTGAACTCGCCGCTGGAGACGCTCGCCGTCGACTACCTGCTCCTCATCCACCTCCTGCAGAACGTGATGATCGCCGACTGGGCGCCGCCCCTCCTCGTCCTCGGGCTGACGCCCACGATGCGGGCCGCCCTGGCGCGGCGCGGCGGGCGGCCGTTTGCATTCCTCACGCGCCCGAAGGTTGCGCTCCCGCTCTGGCTCGTCTGCTGGTACGGCATCCATCTCGCCCTCTTCTACGACTTCGCGCTCCGGAACGCGTGGGTGCTGAACGTCGAGCACGCGCTGCTGATCGTGATCGGCCTCCTGTTCTGGTGGCCCGTCTTCTCGGCGGAGCCGCACCGGCTCTCGACGCCGCTCACCATCGCCTACCTCGGCGCGGGCTTCGTCGGCTCGATCTTCCTCGGGCTCGCGCTGACCTTCTCGCCGACGCCCATCTACGACTACTACACGGAGGTCGCGCGCATCTGGGGCCTCACCGCGGTGCAGGACCAGAACTTCGGCGGGATCCTCATGAGCACGGAGCAGGCCATCGTCTTCTTCGCCGCGATCACCTACTTCCTCGTCCGGCTCCTGAAGGAGGAGGAGGCCAAGGAGCGGGAGCTCATGCGCCTCTCGGGAGACTGAGCGAATCCCCCTTCGTAGGGACGGCGCCCCGGCGGCCGGCGGGCATCATTGGGGGTGCCGGCTCCCCTCACATATCCCCCGGCGTCTGGCGAAGGCCCGTTTCGGCTGTGCGGCTCCTAACCCACCGAAGCGGGCTTCGTCATGTGTGGGGGCCGAAGGATCCGGAAAAGGCCGGTGGTACCATGGCCCGGCACGGAGAAGTGGCCGAGTGGCTGAAGGCGGCGCCCTGCTAAGGCGTTAGGGGGGTGAACTCCTCCCTCGAGGGTTCGAATCCCTCCTTCTCCGCTCCGCAGAGCGCTCGCACCAGCATCGTCGGAGGGGTGGCAGAGCGGACGAATGCGGCGGTCTCGAAAACCGTTATCCGTCGTTAGGCGGATCGAGGGTTCGAATCCCTCCCCCTCCGCCTTTTCCTTCATCGATGGGGCCAGCTACTCGAGTTCACCGAGGCGCCGCTCGACGGTCTGGAGGAGCGGGAGCAGATCATGGTGGTCGAACCCGTCCGCCAGGCCGATCGCGTGACGTCCACCACGCGTTGAGTGGTCGGCTCTCGGTGGGAGTAGGCTGCGGGCTGGTCGCGCTGGTGGGCGATCTCTTACGACGAGGACGACACCAGAAGGAGACAAAAGATGGCTCAGCCGTTCAAGGGCACGATCAATGTCGACATCAGGGACTCGGAGCCCGACTGGGCACCGTTCGAAGCGCCGACGGCACCCGACGGGGCACCGAACGTGGTCTACATCGTGCTCGACGACGTCGGGTTCTCGGCGCTCGGGTGTTACGGCGGGCCGGTAGAGACGCCGAACATCGACCGCCTGGCGGCCGAGGGAGCGCGTTACACGCAGTGGCACACGACCGCGCTCTGCTCGCCAACTCGTTCGTGCCTGCTCACTGGCCGCAACCACACGCGCAACAGCATGGCGTGCATCACCGAGGCCGCGATCGGGTTTCCGAACGCGAGCGGCACGATCCCGCCAGAAAACGGGATGCTGTCGGAGATCCTCGGGGAGCTCGGCTGGAACACCTACATGGTCGGCAAGTGGCACCTCTGCCCCGAAGACGAGATGAACTTGGCGTCTACGCGGCGCAACTGGCCGTCGGGGCGCGGCTTCGAACGCTCATACGGCTTCCTCGGTGCCGAGACGAACCAGTGGTACCCAGACCTGTTCTACGACAACCACCTCGTCGACCAGCCGCGCTCGCCGGAGGAGGGCTACCACCTGACCGTCGATCTCACCGACAAGGCGATCGAGTTCATCCGCGACGCGAAGGTGGTAGCGCCAGAGAAGCCGTTCTTCCTCTACTACGCTCCCGGCGCTTGCCACGCGCCACATCACGTCCCGAAGGAGTGGGCCGACAAGTACAAGGGCCGCTTCGAAAAGGGCTACGAGGAGTTGCGCGAGCAGACCCTTGCCCGCCAGAAGGAGCTCGGGCTCGTGCCGCCCGACACGGAGCTACCTCCCCTCAACCCGATCGGGACGCCCGAGACGCGCACGGGTCCGGACGAGAAGGCGTTCCCGATGATGGATGTGACGCGACCCTGGGACACGCTCTCGTCCGAGGAGAAGCTGCTCTTCTGCCGCATGGCCGAGGTCTACGCCGGCTTCCTCGCCCATGCCGACGATCAGATCGGGCGGCTGCTCGGCTTCCTCGAGGAGTGGGGCTGGCGCGAGAACACGCTCGTCATCCTCGTTTCCGACAACGGGGCCTCAGGAGAGGGCGGCCCGAACGGTTCCGTCAACGAGATGAAAATGATGAACGGCATCCCCGACCACATCGAGGAGAACCTGCCGCTGCTCGACGAGATCGGCGGGACGAACACGTACAACCACTACCCGAACGGCTGGGCGATGGCGTTCAACACGCCGTTCAAGATGTGGAAGCGCTACGAGTTCAACGGCGGAACCTGCGACCCGTGCATCATCTCGTGGCCTGCCGGCATGAAGGCGAAGGGCGAGATCCGCGACCAGTACCACCACGCGATCGACCTCGTCCCGACCGTCCTCGACGCCCTCGGCGTCGACCCGCCGGCGGCGATCAAGGGGCACACCCAGAGCCGCTTCGACGGCGTCAGCATGCGCTACAGCTTCGATGATGCCTCCGCCCCGGCCGCGCGGCAGACACAGTTCTACGCCATGCTCGGCTCGCGGGCGATCTGGCACAACGGCTGGAAGGCGGTCACCAACCATGCCACGGTCGCCGGCTGGGGCAACTTCAACGACGACGAGTGGGAGCTGTACCACACCGAGACGGATCGGGCCGAGTTGCACAACGTCGCAGCTGAGAACACGGACAAGGTGCGCGAGCTCCAGAACCTCTGGTTCGCCGAGGCGGGATCGAACGGCGCCTTCCCGCTCGACGACCGCTCGCCGCTCGAGATCCTGCTCACTCCGCGGCCTGTGCTCTCACCGCCGCGCAATCGCTACGTCTACTTCCCGCACACGGCCGAGATCCCCGAGTCGCAGGCCGTGAACGTCCGCAACCGCTCCTATGCGATCGGCGCTTTGGTGGACATCGCAGTTCCCGGTGCTGAGGGCGTGCTCTTCGCTCACGGCTCTGCCTTCGGCGGCCACGCTCTCTACGTCAAGGACAACCGGCTCCACTACATCTACAACTTCGTCGGCATGAACGAGCAGCTCGTAGTTGCGTCCGAGGACGTGCCGACCGGCGAGAACTTGATCCTCGGGGCCTCGTTCGACAAGACGGGCGAAGACCCACCGGGCGTCGCCAACGGGACGCTGACGCTCTACCACGCCGACAAGAGAGTCGGCGAGGCGCAGATCAAGACGCAGCCCGGCAAGTTCACGATCGGGGGTGAGGGGCTGTGCATCGGCCGTGACGGGGGCTCCGGCGTGACGCTGGACTATCCAGGCGTCGAGCCATGGGCCTTCACCGGTGGGACGATCCTGCGCGTCGCGGTCGACGTCAGCGGCGAGCCCTACATAGACCTCGAGCGCGAGGCGGCAGCGATGTTGATGCGTGAGTAGATCGAGAGCAAACTCGCACTTCGAGGCTGAACGAGGAAAGAGAGGCGAGATGGCGGACGGCAACGGTCAAGCTGCAACCGCGGCGAAGGTGGCGTCGCATTTCACACGGGCAGAGCGGGCCGCGCGGGGCAAGGCTGCGCGGGCGGAGGTCCCGCGCTCGTCACAGGCAGAGATCGAGTTCCCCGCGGGTCGTGATCCTGTCGCGTTGCTGGAAGAGCAGGCGCTCACCCGGGTACCCGAGCTCGTACCGATCCGGTACGGCCGCATGCTGGCATCACCGTTCGCGTTCTACCGCGGCGGAGCGCTGATCATGGCGGCCGATCTCGCACGAACGCCCAACTCGGGCCTTCGCGCCCAGCTGTGCGGTGACACGCACCTGTCCAACTTCGGCTTCTTCGGCTCGCCTGAGCGGACGCTCGTCTTTGACATCAACGACTTCGACGAGACCGCACCCGGCCCCTGGGAGTGGGACGTGAAGCGTCTCGCAGCGAGCTTCTCGATCGCCGGACGCGAGATCGGCTTCTCCGAGAAGGAGCGGCGCGCCGTCGTGCTAGACACCGTCCGCGCCTACCGCAAGGCGATGGCCGCCTTCGCAGGGATGCGCAACCTCGAGCTCTGGTACTCCCACCTATCGGTCGAGCAAGCGTTTGAGGAGTTCACCCGCGGCGTCGACCCAAAGCGCCTAAAGAAGGCGGAGGCAGACGTCGCGAAAGCGCGCACGAAGGACAGCATGCACGCGTTCGAAAAGCTCACGGAGGTCGTCGACGGCGAGCGTCGGATCATCAGCGATCCGCCGCTCATCGTTCCGATTAGCGAGCTCGCTCCTGAGGGGATGGAGCGGGACGCGATCGTGACAGAAATGAGGGATCTGATCCGCTCCTACCGGCGCACTCTCGAGACCGACCGGCGCTTCTTGCTCGAGCAGTTCCGGTTCGTCGATCTCGCCCGCAAGGTGGTCGGGGTCGGAAGCGTCGGCACGCGTGCGTGGATCGCGCTCTTCCTCGGGATCGACGACGAAGACCCGCTGTTCCTGCAGATCAAGGAGGCGCAGCCGTCCGTTATCGAGCGGTTCGTCGGGAAGAGCGAGTATTCGAACTGCGGCCAGCGCGTCGTCGCAGGGCAGCGGGTGATGCAGGCGGCCACGGACATCTTCGTCGGCTGGAAGCACATCACAGCGGGTCTCGACGGACAGCCGCGGGACTTCTACATTCGCCAGCTCAAGGACTGGAAAGGCTCTTTCGCAATCGAGGCCGCAGTCCCCGCCGGCGCAGCTGCGTACGGGCGTGCGTGCGGTTGGACGCTCGCCCGCGCTCATGCCCGTTCCGGCGACCGCGTCGCTATCGCCTCGTACCTCGGCAGCTCAGACACGTTCGATCGGGCCCTGGCAGCGTTCGCCGAGACCTATGCCGAGCAGAACGAACACGATTACCGAGCACTCAAGCAGGCCGTCGACGCGGGTCGGGTTCAAGCCCAGATGGGTCTCTGACTCTCGCGCAAGCGGTCGACTGCCTACGTTGCGGGTCGTCGGTCCACGAGCACGAGCACGAGAGCGAGCGCCGGTACGGGTCGACGATGGACCGCATGGTGCTATCTGCCGGCGCCCGGTTTCATCCCGAGTTGCTTCCTCGCAGCGAGCCCGGTCAAGCCTTGTCGGCGTGTGCGACCTCCGTGTCGAGGTCTCCCTGCGCTGCGGCGGAGCCGGAACGTCCGCCGCCGGCACCCCGGAGCACCCAGGCCGCGCCGACTGCGAGTGCAGCCCCGACGAGCGGACCGGCGACGTAGACCCAGTAGCTCGTGAAGTCGGTGCCGACGAGGTCGGGACCGAACGTGCGCGCCGGGTTCATCGAGGTACCCGAGATCGGGCTTCCCCACAATCCCGCGAGTGCGATGTAGGCGCCGACCCCGATCGCTCCGAAGATGCCGATGTTCTGAGCGCCCGACGCCGTACCGAGGATGACGCCGACCAGCCCGAAGGTCAGCACAGCCTCCATCCAGAATGCGTCACCCGCCGAGTAGCCGGCCGCCGGGTAGTTCGAGCCGTAGGTCGCGGAGACGTCGATCACGGCGCGGAGGAACAGGCAGGCGAGCGTCGCCCCGATCAGCTGCACGACGACGTATCCAGGGACACGCCGCCAGGGAAAGTCACCACGAAGGGAGAAGGCGATGCTGACGGCGGGGTTGAGATGGGCGCCGGACACCTTGCCCATGAACATAATGATCGCCATCACCATCAGCCCGGGCGCGACCACCGCTGCGGTGCGACTGATCGTGTCGGGGAACGCCTGGCCCATCATCCCGCCGCCCGCGGCGACGAGGACGAGGAAAAACGTCCCGAGCAGCTCCGAGAACAGTCGACGCCACTCCTGGCGCGGGTCCTTGAAGTCCTCCAGCGAGGCAACTATCTCGTGATCGAGATAGGTCAGTACCTGCGATCCACCGGCCTCTGCCTGCGTCATCAGGCCTCTCCTTTGGTCATCCACGCCCAAGTCGGGATTCGAGGAACACTTGCGCGAAGCGATTCTCCTGGGGACTCATGTCGATGTCTAGCGCGATCGCCACGAGCTCCCCAGACTCACTGAGCAGCGGGCTCGACATGTTGCAGGACGTCGGCTCGGGTTCGGAACTCCCCGCCAGCAACGTCTCGAAGCGCGAGGTGGACAAGGGGAGCGTCGAGAAGACGAAGGCGACGGCAACCGCCGTCACGTAAGTAGCGTCGAGAACGCGCGCCTTCACACGGGACGTCTGAGCAGCGCGCGTGAGCCCACCGCCTACGCCAGCTCCGCCCTCGTTGCCACGTCGACTCCCCAGAACGAGGAGTGGCGGAAGAACAGCACCAGGGCGTCGCCGCGCCGGCGCGCCTCACGGAACAACCCGACCATGAGCCGCTCGTCGTCGGTCATCGGCTCGTACATGGGCACGTGCAGCGTGATCTCAGCCTCGAACCGCGCGAAGAAGAAGTGAACGGTGTTGAGACGCGTCACCCCGACGGCGAGTGGGATCTGCGGACCGGGGAGCGGCTCGTCGTCGACGAGCCGGCGCTCCCACGCGTAGAGCGCCCGAGTCGGGTCGATCGGCACCATGTCGCTGTCCCCCGGCGGATCATCGCCAGGATCCTTGCGATCGACGACCGCCCAGAGCTCGAAGTGCAGCGTCGGGTCGTCCGGCACGCCCGAGACCTGGGCGAACGGCTCGCCCGCGCCGACGAAGTCACCCTCGGCGAACTGGACGCCGGTGATGTGGTTGTAGTTGGTGACGAAGCCAAGCCCCCGGGGGTGATGGTCGATGCTGACGTTGGCCGTGTCGCCGCCCGGTTGCACCTCGACCTTCACGATGCGCCCGCTGTAGGCCGCGTAGACGCAGTTCCCTGCTTCGGAGGCGAGGTCGACGGCCTGGTGCAGGCGGTTGAAGAAATGGACGTCGCGGCCCGTTGGGTTCGCAGGATCGCCGGCGAGGATGATCTGGGTCGTGTTGCACTCCGGCGGGTCGGCGAGCGGTCTGCGCCGGAGAGAGTCGAAACGCCCGTTCTCGAGGCGCGGCTGGAGCGGCAGCTCCAGCGGCGGGCTGAACAACCAGGACTGATGGGTGACCGGAACGAGCGGCATGATCTCCCTCCCGCGGTAAGGGGTTACGGATGATCTCGTCGAAGACCAACCTCCAAGCCCCAGAGCCTGGAGGCTAACCTGCTCCTTCGGGGAGCGGAGGTCGCGAGTCCGCGGCGCGTCGCCCGCCGCTGGCGCGTGACTGGCGAACAGACTGGCGAACCGGATACAACAAACCCTGCAAATCGGGCACGTTGGTTCGGTCTCGAAAACCGTTATCCGTCGTTAGGCGGATCGAGGGTTCGAATCCCTCCCCCTCCGCTCACGCTCACGCTCACGACATCCGAACCTGTGAACGGCCGAGGCCGAAGGACGGTGGGCGACGTTGACATCCGGTCAAAAACGTAGTAGGTACGGCGTCCATAAGCAGGAAAGGAGCGTGCGACGGTGTGCAGCCACCGTCTCAGATCGTTCCTGCGGCAACAGAGGGATCGGGGGGCCTTCGATGATCGACGTCTTGGTCGTCGCTGAGATTCCCCTCTACCGCGAAGGGATGGTGTGCGCGCTCGGGCACGGCGATCGTGTGCGCGTTCTGGGGACCGCGACGAACTCGCAAGACGCCCTCTCCCGCGTCCGGGATCTCCAGCCCGAAGTCGTCCTCGTTGACGTGGCGATGGACGAAGGCGTCGACACCGTCCGTGCGATCGGTGAGGCGACGCCGGAAGCGAAGGTCGTCGCCCTCGCCGTGTCCGACACGGAGGCGGATGTGATTGCCTGCGTAGAGGCGGGGGCCTCGGGTTACGTCTCCCGAGACGGAACCCTGGATGACCTCGAGGCCGTCGTCGAGGGTGTCGCGCGCGGAGAGATCCTGTGCTCGCCGAGGATCACGGCAAGCCTGCTGAGGCGGGTCGGCGCGCTGGCCGCCGAGCTCCGCGGCCCGTCTCCCAACGCGTCGCTGACGGCCCGGGAGGTGGAGGTCGCCGAGCTGCTCGACCAGAGCCTTTCGAACAAGGAGATCGCGCAACGCCTCAACATTGCGGTCCCCACCGTCAAGAACCACGTGCATAGCATCCTGGAAAAGTTGCACGTCCATCGGCGGGCCGAAGCGGCCGCGCGGCTCAAGTAGGAACTAGTACTCGTCAGCGCGGGGAACCAGCTCTCCACCGCCGCATTCCCGCCAAGTGACTGGGCCCTCTGTCTAGCTGGTCTGAATCCGAGGATCCATTCCCATCCGGGATTCGATCCTGAAGAATTGAGGCGTGCATCCAATCGCGGGAGCCCGCGCTTGGAGAGGTTCTTCTCGCACATGGCCAAGGACGGGGGAAATTCGACTGGAGAAGGTCCCGACGGGCGCCATCGTCCCGGCCGGCTTAGTCGGTATTCGCACCTGAACCTGACCGCGAGAAGGTCAGCGACGAAAGGAGAAGCGTAATGGCAACGACGGAGCAGGAGATGGTCGTCCGAGCGGGGCGACCGGAAACAGCCGCGGCAGAGGGGCGCATGAAGCCGGCTCGGGTGCTGACGGCGCTCGCCGAGGAGCTCGACGTGAGGGTGGAAGGATCGAAGGTCGACGTTCCAGCCGAGACCGAAGAGGCCGCGCGGGCCTGGATCGACGACTACAGAGCCAAGCTGACGGGGCAGACCGAGAACTACCTCGACAGACAAGCTGACTACTTCGCCGAGCTGGCGGGTCAGCAGGTGGCCACCATCGGCGAGCCGACCCACGTCGGCTACGTGTACTGGGATCTGCTCTCGATCTCGCCCATCCAGTTCGTCAATCTGCCGCCCTACCAGCCCAGCAAGATCATCGCGAGCAACGAGCTCGCCCTGTTCCAGGCGGTGCTTTTCATCAACCCGGCGACGAACATCTTCAACCCCATCTCCGCCACCACCATCCTCGGCGGCCGAGACTTCAGGGTGCGATTCGAGCAGGTGAACCTCACAGACGTGACGGACGGGCCGAACTTCACCTTCACCGGGACGTTCCCCTCGCCCGCTCCCGCGCTCACGTTCTTCTCGATCTTCATCATCGCGCCCGACCCCGGGCAAGACCCGCGGCTGGTCGAGCAGAACGTAACCGCCGACATCACTGATATCGCTCAGCCATTCGCGGCGTTCGCGACGAATCACGTGGACGTCGATTCGGATCCAGGCTTCCTCAACGTTCCGCCTCAGCCGCCACAGTTCCAGCACGACATTCCGCTGCGGTACCTGATCTACAGGAAGTAGCGGTGCTCTCGACGCCCACTGCGCGGTTCGCTGGCCCCGACAAGCACAGCGCGTCGGGGTCAGCCGTGGGCCTTATCGCTGACGGAGGAGAACCGGGGGTGGAATCCCGGTGAGCCGGGAGATCGATCGGCGAGATTTCAGCGTTACCAGGGCAACCCGGTCCCGTGAGGAGGAGCTGCAGGTCGTGGCCGCCGACGTCTCCGATCGCCTTCCCGGCGAGCATCGGGTCGCGGTCGCCGCCGTGGATGCGACGACCGGGAATCCTGCGCTCGTCGTCTCGGAGTCGGCGCCGGCCGAGCGGGAGAACTATGTCCGGCGCGCGCTGGACCACGTGCAGGGCATCGCCGAAGTCTTGAGTCTCGAGGCCGTGGAGCCCGCCGAGTACGTGGCGGACGAGCACGTCGCGGAGACGAGTAGCCACGCGGTGACCGTCCATCTCCAGCAGCAACACAAGGGAATCCCCATCTTCCAGGCGACGCAGGTCGTTCGCTTCGCGCCCGACGGCTCCTTGAGCGAGACGGCCGGAAGCAGCGTCCCGGTCACGGGCGACATCAACGCGCTGCCTACGCTTCCAGTACGGGAAGCGGTGCTTAGGGCAGCACAGCACGTGGCACTGCCCGACGCAGACGAGGAGGGCGCAGTCGACGAGTTCGGAGAGCCGCTCGACCTTCCGCGCTTAGACCTGACGGGCTTCGAGCCGAAGGCAATCGCGTCGTTTTCGAACCGACCGGATCTGCCGGCGGTCTTCGAGCGCGGCCCGTTCGGCGGCTCGATCACCGCGAGCCTCGTCTGGTTTCCGCTCGGCGATGCTCTGCGTCTCGGGTGGGAGATCAATCTCGCCATGCCGGGCTACGCCGGCGAGTACCGAACGATCGTCGACGCCAAGGACGGCGAGATCCTCTACTGCCGTCAGCTGGTGCAGACAGTCGCAGCGCGGGGAAACGTCCTCATCCGAGACGGCGACGGCCCGCGTGAGATGACCAGTTTTCCAAGGCAGATCGCCGACTATGACGTCCCGGTGTCACAGCCGCTCCCCCCGGGGTTCCCCGACGACTGGGTGGAGAGCGACAGCACCGCGGGCAACTCCGTCATCGCCCACCTCGACACGAGCGGCCCAGCTCTTCGAGGAAACCGCAACGGCCAGCTCACGTTCGACCCGGCCGATCCCGAGAGCGACGAGCAGAACATCCTCAACCTCTTCTACGTCAGCTGCTTCCTCCACGACTACTTCTATCTGCTCGGCTTCAGGGAAGCCGACGGAAACTTCCAGCACGACAACCTCGGCCGGGGCGGCCTGGCGACCGACCGGGTCGAGGCGCGGGCTCACCGCGGAGCGGTCTACGGGACGGCCAACATGTATACGCCGGTCGAGGGCTCGGGTCCCGTCATGAGCATGGGGCTGGTGACGAGTACGAACAGACACACCGCGCTCGATGCCACGGTCGTGATCCACGAGTTCACGCACGGCGTGAGCAATCGCCTCGTCGGGGGGGCCATGAACGTCCAGGCCCTGGACGCTCCTCAGAGCCGCGGCTTCGGGGAGGGCTGCAGCGACTACTTCGCCTGCACGATCACCGAAAGCACGGTCGTGGCGTCATGGGCGGTACGTCGGCCCGGCGGCCTGCGCGGATATGCATACGACTCGAACTTCCCCGATGACTTCAGCGATCTCGGGACGGGGCGGTACACGCAGGTGCATGCGATCGGCGAGATCTGGTGCGCAGTCGCCCTCGAAATGAACAGGCGCATCGGGTCGGAGCTCGGCGTCCAGCTCGTGGTCGACGCACTCAAGCTCGCGCCCGCGAACCCGAGCTTCCTCGACGTGCGCGACGCGATCCTGACGGCACTCGATCACAAGCGGGCGGGCGGGCAGCTCGACGACGGACGGCATGCCTCGGCGCGACAGGGCATCTGGACGGCATTCGCCCGCTATGGGATGGGGCCGAGGGCGAGGTCGTTCGGCGCGAGCCTCTACGGAATCCAGGCGGACTTCGGTCTCCCGGAACCGCCCGAGCCTCACGAAGAGCCCGAGCCAGGGCGGCAGATCCGGGTCGAAAGCAGTCCGAACCTGACGATCCCCGACGATAGTCCGGAGGGAGTGCAGTCGTCTCTGGACGTCCCAGCGAGCGGTCGAATCACAGCAATGGCCGTCTCGCTCGACATCGAGCACACGTATCGGGGCGACCTGAAGGTCTCTCTGCGCGCACCCAGCGGGGGCACCGCGATTCTCCACGACCGCGGCGGCGGAAGCGCGGACGACCTGGTCCGGCTCTACAGGACGGCAGACACTCCCGCTTTGACCATGCTTCTCGGGGAAGAGGCTCGCGGGGAGTGGACGCTGGCGGTGGCCGATCTGGAGGGTAGGGACGTCGGCACGCTACGCCGCTGGGAACTCGAGATCGACCTCGAAGAGGCTTAGGTTGCCACGGGATGAGCATTCGTCCCAGGGAGGGTCACCGGCGAATGGATGACTTCAAGCTCATCAAGGGAATCGGCCCCGCCATCGAGCGGCGGCTGCACGAGGTCGGAGTCACGACCTTCGCGCAGCTTGCGGCCCTGTCTCCAGCTGGCCTCGCAACGCTCGTGGAAGGCGCCGGCGTAAGCTCCGAGCGAATCGTCAGGCAGGACTGGATCGGGCGGGCGGGGGAGTTGGCGTCGAGCTCCGTGGAGAACGCGGACGCTAGTGCCAAGGCCCGAAAGCAGGAGGAGGAAGCCAGCCGGGAAGTAGCGACAGTGGCGCCGCCCGTCGACACGACGAGCTCGACGGAAGCGCCGGACGACCTGCATCTCGAGCTCGACGACGCGTCGTTCGAGGAGGTTCTCGCCGAGGAGGGCGGGGCGGGCGAGGCTGACACGAGCCGGATACGCGCCGAAGTCGGCTTTCGCATCTCGGGCGGGCGGGCTGCCCAGGTCGTCTCGAGACGGCCGAACTACTACGTCCACATCCTCGCCGAAGTCGCGGCGAGCGACGAGATGGCCGTGCTCGCCGCAGCGCATGGCCGACTACAGCCCGGCGTCCTCACCTACAGGGCGGCGGTCGAGTTCACGCCGCCCGACGTTGGGCGCTACCAATTGCTCGGGACGGTTGTGATCTCCGACTACAACGCCGTCGGAGTGACCGTCGGCCCTAAGCTCAAAGTGATCCCCTGACGACCTTCGTCAGTCGGCTGCGCCGGTTCGAGGACGGGGCGGAGCGTCCATCGTTGCCCATGGAGAGGGCGCCCTCCGCGGTTACTTCAACAGCACGAAGTCGACGAGGACATACGTTCCGTCTTCCCGCTTCTCCACGACGAGAATGATGTTCCTGTGGGCGGCGGTGTACCGCCTTGGCTTCACGGAGCTTTCTTCGCCGACGCAGTGACCCATTCGTCCTCTCTTGACATCGCAGACTGCCGAGAGAGCTTCGGCAGCCGCTGCCTCTGCCTTGAGTGCCTCACGGGCAGTCTGAGCGGGCGGTCGGACGGGCAAAGCCACCTCTCCGTGGCGTCGAGCCGAAGCGTGTCGAGCCCGGCGTCTGCCCGCGCGCGCATGAGCGCCCGGC
>CAVOUB010000009.1:0-39680 GCA_963699495.1 uncultured Actinomycetes bacterium
GCTCGGCCCGGCGGTCTCGGTCGCCATGGACGAGCACGGGGTGGATCGGTATGTCGAGACCCTTGGCGAGATCCTCGCCGAGCTGACCTCGTAACGAGTCGGGTTGCAGTAGCTTTCGGGTCGGAACCCTCAAGGGAGGCAGCCATGAGCACGCTCAACGACGACGACATCCGCACGATCACCGAGGGCGGGCGCCTCGATCCGCAGGCAGATGCGGACGGGGACGACACCGACACGACCGACGGCGACGCGACCGACACCGACGCCGACGACGCCGACACGGACGCAACCGACTCAGACGCTGACGACACGGACGCGTAGAGCTCTGACGAAGGCTGCCGGGGCCGCGCTCGCGCGCTGCCTCGACCCCGTCTCCGACGACACGTTCTTCGCGGAGCACTGGGAGCAGCAGCCGCTCGTCGTCTCTCGCGACCAGCCCGGCCGGTTCGACGACCTCCTCTCCGAGGGCGACGTCGAGCGGCTGGTCTGCTCCACCGGGATCCGCTACCCGGCCTTCCGGCTCGTCCGCGAGGGCGGACAGCTCGACGTCGGCTCCTACACCGCCGACGTCCGCTGGCGCCCTTCCTTCACGAAGACCGCCGACGTCGCAGCGCGTCCTGGCCGAGTGGGAGGCCGGCGCCACCATCGTCCTGCAGGCGCTGCACGTCAACTGGCACCCGCTTGCGGTCTTCTGCCGGCTGCTCGAGGAGGCGCTCGGGCATCGGCGTCCAGGCGAACGCCTACTCCACGCCGCGAGGCTCGCAGGGCTTCGCCGTGCATCACGACACGCACGACGTCCTCGTCCTCCAGGTCGCCGGCGAGAAGCGGTGGCTCCTGTACGACCCGCTCCTCGAGCTCCCGCTCAAGCACCAGCGCTACTCGAAGTCGCTCGGCGAGCAGGGCGAGCCGACCGACGACATCGTTCTCCGCGCCGGGGACACGCTCTACCTGCCGCGCGGCTGGCTCCACCAGGCGGAGACGTCGGACACCGACTCGCTCCACCTGACCGTCGGGATCAACGCCTACACGTGGCTCGACGCGGCCCGGGCGGCGCTCGCGCCGCTGCGAGGCCGACGCCGACCTCCGACGCGGAGTCGACCGGGACGGCCCGAGCCGGAGACGAGCTCGCCGAGCGGCTGCGCGCGCAGCTGGCGCCCCGAGGAGGTGGAGCGTCGGCAGCGCCGGCGCTTCCTCGACACGCGCCGGCCGATCCGCGAGGACGGTCTCTCGCAGCTCCGCGCGCTCGAGCGCCTCGACGTCGACACTCCGGTCGAGCGGCGCAGCACTGTGATCGCCGACCTCGAACAGGACGGCGACGGCGTCGGGCTCGTCTTCGAGGGCCGGGAGCTCCGCTTCCCGGAGCACGCCCGGGCCGAGGTGGTTGCGTGCTTCGAGGCCGATGAGCCCTTCAGCCCGTCGGAGCTCCTCGGCGAGCTCGACGACGCGGGCCGGCTCGTCCTCGTCCGCCGCCTGGTGCGCGAGGGCTTCCTGCGGATCGTCTAGACGAACTCGAAGCAGAATGACGCTTCGTCGGCGCGGCGTTCTGGGTGAGTGCGATGCAGGACGCAGGGCGCGCGTAGCCGGAGGCTACGGCCGAGGACGCCGCAGCGCGCCGCCAGGGCACCGCGACGGCTCAAGGCTTCATTCTGCTTCGGCTCCAAAGGCGGCGGACCGCGGTGGCGGCGAAGTGCCGTGGCCGGCTCGGCTCGGCGGCGCCGCAGGTGAGGTAGACCGGCTCGTCGGCGAGCTCAGCCGCGACGTCCACCTCGCGGACACCAGCCACGGTGCGAAAGCGTACGCGCCAGGCGTCCTCCCCCGCGGGGCGGGAGCCCACGAAAGCGAGGTCGTCGATGCCGAGCGAGCCCCTCGGCCTCGCGAATCGCCTGCTCGGCGGCCTGCACCTGGAACGGGTAGGCGGCGCGGCCGCGGTAGCGGCTCCAGGTCGATCCGGCCGGCGGCGTTCGCCGCGAGAAGGCCTGCCGGCGTCGCCCGGCTCGACCCGGCCGTAGTAGAGCCCCTGCGGGAAGACGACGACGTTGCCGGCGAAGCGGTCGCCGCCGACGTGGGTCGACTGCCAGACCCAGCCCGACTCGGTCTCGCGCCGCAAGGCGTCGTAGAGCGGCCGGCCGTTCTTGGCGCAGCAGCGGTCGCGCTTGCCGTGCGTGCAGACGACGAGCAGCGGGTGGTCGACCGGGACGCCGGGCGTCCCTCCGCCGGCCAGGGCGGCGGCGAAGTCGAAGCTCGCGCAGGTCCTCGAGGTGGTCGACCTCGAGCTGGAAGAAGCGCTCCGCGCCGCGGCTTCGACGTCCCGAACCAGACCTGACGGCGCCCGTGACGACCGGCGCTCGGGCTTCTTCACGAAGAGGAGCCGCGACGGGCGCCAGCGCATGCAGCTGCTCTCGCAGATGGTGCCTTCAGCTCGTCCGAGAGGAGGCTGCCGCCGAGGACGTCGCGATCCCACATCCCGCGGTACTCGAGCAGGATCCAGTTGTCGATCCGGCTCGCCGTCGCCGCGAGCGGCTCGGCGTTCGCGCTCGAGACGGCCGCGCAGAAAGCACGGCTGCGCACGCTCGCCCTCGGCTGCGACGCTCACCGCCACGAACCTAGCGTAGCCGATCTGTAAGGCCGACCTTACAACGAGACGTCGCCGTCCTCGCCCTCCTGCGCGACGACGCAGATGACCTGGCCGGTCGTGACCGGCTCGCCCGGCGCGACGGAGAGCCCGGTGACCCGGCCCGAGCGGTGGGCGGTGATCTCGTTCTCCATCTTCATCGCCTCGACGACGCAGATCACCTGGCCCTCGCGCATCTCGTCGCCCTCGGCCACCTCGACGGCGAGCACGGTGCCCTGCATCGGGCTGACGACCGCCTCGCGTGCGGCCGCGTGATGGGCCGGCCGTCCCGCTCCGCTCGCGCCGGCGCCGGGCCAGCTCGGCGTGCGGCGGCTCCGGGCGGAGGAGGGTGACCTCGAAGCGGCGGCCGTCCAGCTCGACGCCGACGACCTCCTCGCGAACGCGCGCCGGCGCCGGCACGCGCGGCGCGCGCCGCGTCGCCTCGCATCGCCCTCCGCGATCGACTCGACGAGCCCGAAGCACGTCTCGCCCGCGACGAAGCACGGATGCTCGAGGAGGGCGCGGTGGAAGCCGACGAGCGTCGTCACGCCCTCGATCGTGTACTCGTCGAGCGCGCGCAGCATGCGCCGGCGCGCGCGCTCGCGGTCGGTGTCCCAGACGATCAGCTTGGCGACGAGCGGGTCGTAGAGGCCGACCACCTCGGAGCCCTCGTCGACGCCCGAGTCGACCCGCACGCCCGGGCCCGGCCGGCTCGCGGTAGGCGGTGATCGTCCCCGGCGTCGGCAGGAAGCCGGTGGCGGCGTCCTCGGCGTTGATGCGGCACTCGATCGCGTGGCCGGAGAAGCGCACGTCCTCCTGGCCGAAGGAGAGCGGCTCGCCGGCGGCGACGAGCACCTGCTCGCGCACGAGGTCGATGCCCGGTGACGAGCTCGGTGACCGTGTGCTCGACCTGGATGCGCGTGTTCATCTCGAGGAAGAAGTAGTCGCCGTCTCGGTCGAGCAGGCCCTCGATCGTCCCGGCGCCGCGATAGCCGACGGCCCGCGCGGCGTCGACCGCGATTGCGCCGATCCGCTCGCGGAGCTCGGGCCCGACGGCCGGCGAGGGCGTCTCCTCGACGAGCTTCTGGTGCCGGCGCTGGATCGTGCAGTCGCGCTCGCCCAGGTGGACGACGTTCCCGTGCGCGTCCGCGAGCACCTGCACCTCGACGTGCCGCGGGTCCTCGAGGAAGCGCTCGACGTAGACGGTGGCGTCGGCGAAGTACGACTCTCCCTCGCGCTGCGCGGAGGCGAGCGCGCGCTCGGCCTCCTCCGGCGAGCGGACCACCTTGAGCCCCTTGCCGCCGCCGCCGGCCGAGGCCTTGATCGCCAGCGGCCAGCCGTGCTCTTCCCCGACGGCGAGGATCTCGTCCACGGACTCGACGGGCTCGGTCGTCCCCGGGATGACCGGCACGCCCGCCTCCGCCATCAGCCGGCGCGCGGTCGACCTTGGAGCCCATCGCCTCGATCGCCTCGGGCGGCGGCCCGATCCAGGTGAGGCCGGCCTCCTCGACCGCCCGGGCGAACGACGCGTTCTCGGCGAGAAAGCCGTAGCCGGGGTGGATCGCGTCTGCCCCGGCGCTGGCGCGCGGCCGCGAGCGACGCGCTCCTGGTGGAGGTAGCTCTCGGCCGGCGCGCCCGGGCCGAGCAGGTACGCCTCGTCGGCCGCGCGACGTGGAGCGAGCCGCGGTCGGCCTCGGAGTAGACGGCGACCGCGCCGATCCCGAGCTCGCGCAGCGTCCGGAAGACGCGGACGGCGATCTCACCGCGGTTGGCGACCAGGATTTTCCGGAACGGGGCCACGACCCGCGTATTGTCGCCTGTCGTCTGTGAGGCAGGCGGCGTCGGCCGACCGAGGCCCGTTCGCGAGGGCGCCGACGTATGCTCTCAGAGGGTGACCTTCGCCGACCACCTGACCGTCGCCCGGGCGGCCGCCGTGCCGGTCGTCGTCGTCCTCTTCGCCTGGGACTTCCCCAACCACGACTACTGGGCAACCGCGGTGTTCGTCGTCGCGATGTCCACCGACTGGGTGGACGGCTGGTGGGCCCGTCGCAACGACCGCACGTCCGACCTCGGCCGCATCCTCGACCCCGTGGCCGACAAGCTGCTGGTGATGGCGGCGCTGATCATGCTCGTCGGCGAGCGTGCTCCCGGCCTGGATGGTCGCCGCCGTGATCGCCCGCGAGTTCCTCGTCACCGGCCTCCGGCTCGCCGCCCTCGAGCGCGGCGTCGTCATCGGCGCCCGCGACCTCGGCAAGCTCAAGACCTGGGCGCAGGCGGTCGCGGCCGCCCTCGGCGGCCTCGCGGCCGGGCGGCGCGTTCGACGACGTCGTCGCCTGGTGGGCCATGCTCGTCGCCCTGATCCTCACCTGGGTCTCGGGCCTCGACTACGCTCGAAGCGCACCCCGTCTCCTTCGTGGCCAACAGCCTGCGTAGCTTCCGCCGGGAGGACATCCCGGTCGTCCTCGAGCTCTCGCGACGCGCGTTCAGCCGAGCCGGAGGAACAGGTCGGCAATCCGTTGTGGGCCTCGCGGGACGAGCTCGAGAGCGAGCTCTCCGACTGGGACGAACCGCCGGAGAGGACGCTCCTCGTCGACGACGAGGACGGGCACGTCGTCGGCTTCGGCGGCGTCGAGGTCGCCGAAGGGCTTCCCTCACGCCGATCTCTTCGGCCCGCTCATCGCTCCCGGATATCGCGGCCAGAAGCTCGGCAGCGAGCTCCTCGACGCCTCGGTGGCGATCGCGGTCGAGCACGGGCGCCGCTCCGTGATCGGCTCCGTCGGCCCCCGCAACATCTCGGGACGGATGCTGCTCGAGCACAGAGGCTTCCACACGCGCGGGCCCGCAAAGGCGGTGTTTCGCCTGACCCCCGAGGAGCACCGCGCCGTGGCCGAAGGGCCGGAGGGCGTCGAGGTGCGCCGCGGAGACGCGGCTGACCTCGGGTCGCGCGTTGGACTCTCTACCACTCGACCTTCCCGGAGGGCGTCTTCCCGGACGAGACCTGGCAGGAGGGGCTGGCGAAGCGGCTCGGTCTACCTCGCCGAGCGCGAGGGCACACCGCTCGCGTTCGTCAACATCGACCCCAACGACCGCTGGGCGTACCAGATCGGCGTCGTGGCCGAGGAGCGCTCGCGCGGGGTCGGCAACTTCCTCCTCTCACGGGTTTTGCAGGACTACTGGAGGGAGCACCCGGGCGAGGTCCTCGGCCTCTCGGTCGAGGCGGACAACCTGCCCGCACTCCGGCTCCTTCGACGCCAGGGCTTCGCACCGTGGCTCGTGCTGCAGTCGTTCGAGCTCTGGCTGTAGCGCCCGTCTGGCGCGGACGCAGACGACGTGCGAACATATGTTCGTGGACTCCGACGCCACCGTGCTGCACGCGGACCTGGACGCGTTCTTCGCCTCGGTCGAGCAGCGCGACGATCCCCGTCTGCGCGGACGGCCGGTGATCGTCGGCGCCGGCGTCGTCCTCGCGGCCAGCTACGAGGCAAAGGCGTACGGGGTTCGCACTGCGATGAGCGGCGCGCGGGCCCGCCGCCTTTGCCCCCGGGCGATCGTCGTCCCACCGCGCATGTCTGCATACGCCGAGGCCAGCAAGGCGGTCTTCCGCGTGTTCGAGGACACGACGCCGCTGGTCGAGGGGCTGTCGATCGACGAGGCGTTCCTCGAGACCCGCGGGCTCGAGCGGCTCTCGGGCAAGCCCGCGGAGATCGCAGCGCGGCTGCGGCGCGACGTCCGCGAGCGCGTCGGCCTGCCTATCACCGTCGGGGTCGCCAGGACGAAGTTCCTCGCCAAGGTGGCGAGCGGGGTGGCCAAGCCCGACGGGTTGCTCGTCGTCCCGCCCGACGGCGAGCTCGCCTTCCTCCACCCGCTCCCGGTCGAGCGGCTCTGGGGCGTCGGGCCGGTCACCGCCGGACGACTCCGCCGGCTGGGCATCGAGAGCGTCGGACAGGTCGCGCAGTTTCCCGGAGGCCGCGCTGATCGCCATTCTCGGGCGCGCGGCCGGGCGGCATCTGCACGCTCTCGCCCACAACCGCGACCCCCGACCCGTCGCAGGCGCGGCGCCGTCGCCGCTCGATCGGATCGCAGCGCGCGCTCGGCCGCCGCTCGACCTCACCCGAGGCCGTCGATGCCGTCCTCGTCGGGCTCGTCGACCGCGTGACCGGCCGCATGCGAGCCGCCGGACGCGTCGGTCGGACCGTCGTGCTCCGCCTGCGCTTCGGCGACTTCTCCCGGGCAACCCGATCGCAGACCATGCCTCTGGCGACGGCCGGGTCTCAGATGATCCTCACCGCGGCGCGAGAGCTGCTCCTGGCGGCCGCCCCGATCATCGAGCACCGGGGGCTCACGCTGGTCGGCATCGCCGTGACCGGTCTCGAGAACGACCGTCAGGCCCAGCTCGCACTGCCGTTCGACCGTCCCCGCTGGTGCGCTCTCGACGCCGCGGTGGACGAGGTCCGCGGCCGGTTCGGATCCAGAGCCGTCACCCGGGCGGTGCTGCTCGATCGCGAGCAGGGCCTGTCGATGCCTCTCCTCCCCGACTAGGAGGGATTGGTGGAACGTCGTTCGTCGTCGGGGTGCGATGGTCGTTCCGAGGCACGGACGCAGGGAGCGCTCGTAGCCAAAGCTACGGGCGCGACTGAGGACACAGCCTCGGGGCGAGCAGCGCGGCCCGGCGGCACAGCGCGCGTTTCGTCAAACCCTCCTAGGAGTCGGGATCGGGATCCAGCTCGGCTGAGACCGACTCGCGGACGCCCTCACGCCACCAGTCGCTTCGCTCCCGGCCGCGCTCTGCGAGCACGCGGGCGAGGGCGCGCTCGAGCGCCTCGCGCTCCTCCGGGGTCGGCTCCGGCCTCCAGTCGAGCTCCACGACAAGACAGCCTAAAGGCCCGAGGGGCCCGCTCCGATAGAGCGGGGATGAGGCGAGCCGCACTCCTCGCGCTCCTTGCTGCGCTCTCGCTGGCGGCGGCCGCGCCGGCCGGCGCGGCCTCGTGGGCTCAGCCCCAGATCCGCGTCGTCGTCAAGCAGGGCGTCATGGGCCCGTCCGTCGCGGCCTTCCGCCCGGAGGACCCGCTCACACGAGGCGCCCTCGCCCAGGCCATGGCCGAGCTCACCGGCGTCCCGCGCACACCGGCCGAGCCGAGCAGGATCGTGCGCATGTGGGAGCTCGAGCGCGCGCTCGTCCGCGCGGCGGGCTTGCTCGATTCCGCCGAGCACGTCCAGGAGGAGGCGTCCGCGGCCGGCCTGGCACCGCCCGCCCGCTTCGGCGTCGAGGTCGTCGCGCGCATGCTCGGCCTTCGCTACAACCACCCGGCCGCCGACGACGGGCTCGAGCTGCGCCCGGCCGACAAGGCAACGCGCGCCGAGGCCGCCTACTCGTTCGCCAAGCTCCTCCAGCTGAGCGACTGGAGCGTGCCCTACGCCGAGACCCGCGTCGCGTCCTTCGACCTGCCGGAGCTGACGACCTGGCAGCGGCGCGTCCTCACTCGCGCCGTCTTCTTCGTCGGCTTCCCCTACGTCTGGGGCGGCACCTCCGAGCACACGCAGACGCTCTTCGGCGTCACCTCCCGCGGCGGCTTCGACTGCTCGGGCTTTGCCTGGAGGATCTACCGGCTGGAGACGTACTCGGGCGCGCCGCAGCTCCGGAACACGTTGCGGGCGCGGACGGCTTCCGCGATGGCCGGCGAGGTGCCGAGCACGGCCCGGATCAGGCGGGCCAGGCTACAGCCGGGCGATCTTGTCTTCTTCTCGGAGCGCGGCACGAAGGCGAGGCCCGCCGAGGTCTCGCACATGGGCATCTACGTGGGCCGCGGCTGGTTCGTGCACTCGTCGAGCCAGGGGACGACGCTGACCACGCTCACCGGCTGGTACGCGGACCGCTTCGCCTGGGGACGCAGGCCGCTCCGCGAAGCCGGGCTCGCTTAATTTCTCAGCTAGTCCTTTCGGGGGATGTGCAGGGTTTTTGCTGAATCCCTCGTACGGGGGATGTGTGTTTCTCCCCTCGCCTGGATACTTCGGGACGTCAGGCGTCCGATTATCAACGGGAGAGATCAGATGCTGCACTGGAAATCGAAGCTGGCGTACCTGCTCGTTGCGGCCACGGTTCTCGCTGCCTTCCTGGGCGAGGCCGAGGGCTGGCACTGGTAAGTCAGGCTCGTGAAGTTCCGTCCGGTTCGCTCCGACAGCGCATCGGGTGATGCGGTGAGGCCGGGGGTTTCCAGAGAGACCGCCCGGCTTCTTCCGCTCCTGGTTCCCGTCGCGCTTTCGGCCTGCGTGGCCCTCGTGGCCGCCGCTGTCTCGTTCGCCGCGTCCGCCCCGACGCTCGGCGTCATGGGCGGAGTCCTCGCGCTGGCGGTGGCCGCGACGTTCGTCGAGGCCTACCCGGTGCCGATCGAAGGCATCGCCTCCGGCGGCGTCTCCTTGACGGCGGTCTTCATCGTCGGGGCAGCGGTCATCTACGGCTGGGCGCCGGCGGTCATGGTCGGCTTCGTCGCCCGGGCGACCATCGAGCTCGTGCAGCGACGCCCGGCGATCCGGCTCGCCTACAACAGCGCGGTCTACGCTCTCGGCGGAGGCGCGGCCGGCGCGGCCGCTGCGCTCGCCGGGACCCACAACGGCGTGGGCGGGCTCTTCGTCGAGGTCATCCTCGGGGCCGCGTCCTTCTACGCGGTCAACATCCTCCTGACGGCCGGGATCATCGCCCGCTGGTCGGGCGAGCCGTTCATGCCGCTCCTCAAGCACTCGGTCTACTGGACCATCGTCCCCTTCTCGATCATGGCCTCGGTCAGCCTCATGCTGGCCGTCCTCTGGGAGCGGTCGCCGTTCCTCGCCACGGCCCTCGTCGGCCCGCTTGTCGCCATCGCGCTCTACCAGCGGTCGGTGCACAGCGCGCTGAAGGCGATGCGCCTGGCGCTCACCGACCCGCTCACGGGGCTCGGGAACCACCGCCACTTCCACGAGAGGCTGCAGCAGGACCTCGACAAGGCGCAGGACGAGGGCTTCCCGCTGACGCTCTGCCTGCTCGACATCGACAACTTCAAGCAGATCAACGACCGGCACGGGCATCCGACCGGAGACAAGGTCTTGGCGCAGGTGGCGGCCCGCCTGCGTCAAGGTGGAGAGGCCTTTCGCCTCGGCGGCGACGAGTTCGCCCTCCTCCTCCCGCGCAGGGACGAGCACGAGGGCCTCTCGATCGCGCGCTCGATCATCGAGCGCATGTGCGAGACGGAGGTAGCCCTCGGCGAGGTCCTGAACATGTCCGCGGGCGTCGCCACGTACCCGCAGCACGGCGTCGAGCGGAGCGAGCTCGTCCGCGTCGCGGACAACGCCCTCTACATCGCCAAGGAGCAGGGGAAGAACACCGTCCGGGTCTACCGCCCGGACGTGATCGAGCTCGCGGAGCTCCGCCGTCTCGCCGAAGGCCCCGATCGCGCCGCCCGCCTGCGCGCGGCTGCGAGCCTGGCACACGCCGTCGACGCCCGCGACGCCTACACCGGCAGCCACTCGTACATGGTCGGCGAGCTGGCGGCACGAGTCGCGAAGAGCATGGGCCTCGACTCGGAGTCGATCGAGCTGACGCGGCTCGCCGGCAGCCTCCACGACCTCGGCAAGCTCGCCATCCCGGAGGAGATCCTCCGCAAGCCGGGCCCGCTGAACGAGGCCGAGCGCCTCGTGCTGGAGCGGCACCCGCAGATCGGCTACCGCATGCTCGACTCCCTCGGTGTCGAGCCGGTCGCGACGTGGGTGCTTCATCACCACGAGCGCTGGGACGGCAACGGCTACCCGGACCGGAAGACCGGCGCAGAGATCCCGCTCGGCGCGCGCATACTCTTCGTCGCGGACGCCTACGACGCGATGACCACCGACCGCGTCTACCGCGGCCGGCTCTCCCACGATCGCGCGATCGCCGAGCTCGAGCGCTGCGCCGGCACCCAGTTCGACCCCGACGTCGTGGCGGCGTTCAGGGACGAGTTCGACCAGCCGCGGCTCGAGCTCGTCGTCTCCGAGAGCGCCTAACGGCCTGCCGGCGCGTCCCGCCGACCGGAGGACCGGCTCAGTCGCCCGGCCACGAGCCCGTCATCTTCTCGAAGGCTCGCGCGCCGCCACGGTCGAGCGCCGCCTTCACCAGCCCGAAGACCGCCCCCTGCACCATCGCCCCCACGAGCAGCTCCTTCCAACCGTACCGGCTCTCCCGTGCCTTGGGAGCGTCCTCGCTGCTTGCGGCTCGCTTCCAGATCTGCTTGAAGACCGCGCCCGCGAACATGCTTCCGAGAACTCCCATCAGGAGGCCGAAGGGACGGTACATGAGCTTGGTCATGCTCCTTGCCTCCTGCCTGCTCGCGGCCTCGCCCGTTGGATACCCGCCGGGATCGCTGCAAAAGCCTACCGGGCCGCCGCCCCGACCCGCTTGATCCCTCGGTCGGGGCTGTAGCAAGCCGCTTCGAGAGCCGTTTTCCACCTGCAGAACGGCCGCGCGCGTTCCTGTGGCCATTTCTCCCAGCGGAAGGAGGTGAGCGCGCGTGATTCGATGGAAGCATCACTACGTTCGGGCAGTGCTCGTCGTCGGCGCCATTGCGGCGTACGCCGTTGCAGCCGGCGCCGGGTTCCGCTGGTACTAGGCCAGCGGCCCACTTCCACGACCCCACCACGCTCCAACAGCACATGAACACCCACGGGTACCCGCCTCGGCTCTACTGGTACATCGCCGCCGTCCTCGGCGTCGCCCTGCCGGTAGCCGCCGGGGCTGTGGTGGGGGTCGCGCTGGATCCCCCCGACGTCTCGACAGCCGTCGGGGTGATCCTGTTCTTCGGGCTCGCGCTCCTCGCGGACATGAAGCCCGTCCCGCTCGACGTGGAGAACGAGCGGGTCGTCTCGCTCGCATTCGTCTTCGTGGTCTCCAGCCAGATCCTCTTCGGCTGGGAGTACGCGGTCCTGAGCGCGATCGTCGGCGTCCTCATCTCCCAGATGGTCGAGCGCAGGCCGTTCGTGCGCTCGCTCTTCAACGCCGCCGTCTACGGCCTCGCCGCGTTCTCGTCGGCAATCCCCGTCTTCGCCCTCGGCAGCCCGGAGACCCTCGGCCGGATCACGCTCTACGCCTTCACGGGGGGAGCCTTCTACGTGATCCTCAACGTCGTCCTCGTCTGCGGCGCGCTCGCGATCCTCGCCGCCCAGCCGTTCGGCGCGCTCCTGCGCGACAACCTGCGCCACTCCGGGCCGGCCTTCGTGATCATGGCGTTCCTGGCCGCGCTCGCGGCCTCGCTCTGGACGACCGACCCCCGGCTCCTCGTCCTCCTCGCCGGTCCGCTCTTCACGCTGACCCTCTACCAGCGCTCCGCGCTCTCCACGAAGGTGGCGACGCGTGACGCGCTCACCGACAGCCTCACCGGGCTCGGCAACCACCGCTCCTACCAGAGTCGCCTGCGCGAGGCCCTGGCGCGGGCCGAGGAGACCGGCGGCGAGGTCTCGCTCTGCCTCGTGGACGTGGACGAGTTCAAAGGCTGCAACGACCGCTACGGGCACCCGCTCGGCGACCAGATCCTCGTCGAGCTCTCCCGCCTCTTCGTCGAGGGCCGCGACGACGTGGCTGCGTTTCGCTTCGGGGGCGACGAGTTTGCGCTCCTGCTGGAGGAGAACGAGGAGGAGGCATACCGCTTCGTCGAGGACCTCCACAACCGGATCGCCAAGACCGAGTTCCCCCACCACCAGCCCCTCACGATCACGGTCGGTATCGCCTCCTATCCCGGCTACGCCTCCGCGGCCGACGAGCTGCAGCAGGTCGCCGACGGCGCGCTCTACTGGGCCAAGCGCCACGGCAAGAACCGCTCGTGCGTCTACAGCCCGTCGGTCGTCCGCATCTATTCGCCCAACGAGCTAGCCGAGATCGCCGAGCGCCAGGCGCGGCTGCGGGCGGCGGAGAACCTGATCCGGATCGTCGACTCGAAGGACACCTACACGGGCGAGCACTCGCAGGCGGTCGCCGTCCTCGTCGCCGCAATCTGCGGCGAGCTCGAGCTCGACGACGAGACCACCGAGCAGCTCAAGCTCGCCGCCCTCCTCCACGACCTCGGCAAGATCGCCATCCCCGACACCATCCTCAAGAAGCCCGGCTGCCTGGAGCCGGACGAGCGGCGGCTCGTCCGCGCGCACGTCCAGTTCGGGCACTCGCTGCTCGAAGGGCTCGGCATCGAGCCCGTGGACACCTGGGTGCTCCACCACCACGAGCACTGGGACGGCTCCGGCTATCCCGACGGCCTGGCGGGCGAGGAGATCCCCTTCGGCTCCCGGGTCATCCTCGTCGCCGACGCCTACGACGCGATGACGAGCAACCGAAGCTACCGCCCGGCGAGCTCGGCCAACCAGGCGCTCGCGGAGATCAGGCGGCGCGCCGGCTCGCAGTTCGACCCCGAGGTCGTGAGCGCGCTCGAGCGCTGCGTCGTCCGCGGCCTCGAGGATGCCGGCCCGCACCTCCACGCGGTGGCGGACTCCGCGTAGTGGCTCAGCTGCTTCCCATTGCCCTGGCGGTTCCGCTCGCCCTCCTCTGCGGTGGGCGCCTGGGCCGCATCGCCGAGCTGAAGCTCCGCGGGCTCTGGCTCTTCTTCCTCGCCTTCGGGCTCCAGGTCGTCGCCTTCCCGTTCTCATTCCTTCCCTGGACCACGGGCGAGGACGCGGCGAAGGCGCTCTGGCTCGTCTCCTACGGCTGCCTGCTCGTCGCCGCCGTGCTCAACCGGCGTATTCTCGGCGCCCAGGTCGTGGCCCTCGGAATGGCGCTGAATCTGGTCGCGATCCTCGGAAACGACGGACGCATGCCCGCCATGCCCGAGGCGATGCAGGCGGCAGGGCTCGACTTCGCCGTCAAGCACAACAGCGTGGCCGCGGCCGACCCGAACGTCCCGTGGCTCGTCGACCGCTTCGCGGCTCCCGACTGGGTTCCGCTCACGAACGTCTTCTCCGTCGGCGACGTCGTCATCGCGCTCGGCGCGTTCGTGCTCGTGTTCGTGGCCACCGGCGCCCGCGTGCCCCTGCGCAGGCTCCAGCCCTCGGGCTGAGCGGCGTATCCTCGTCGCATGCGGCGGGGAGTCACGGTGCTCGTCGTGGTCGTCGTCGGGGCGATCGCCCTCGCCGCAGGCGTCGACGCCCTGCGCGGCGATTCGGCCCCCGAGCCGGCGACCGAGGCCTCGACCTCGGAGCCGCAGCCGACGTCGACCGCGGCGGAGCCGGAAGCTCCGGCTGCGGTGGACGGGCTCGAAGGCGTCCTCTACTTCACGGACGAGAGCTGCCGGCTCCAGGCAGGGACGCTGCCGGACCTGACGCCCACGGACACACCCAACTGGGACGAGTGCCGCTTCGTCCTCTCCCCCGACGGCCGCCGGGTCGCGGGCGCCGGATCGGGCTGGGACCCGCACGCGGACCCGCGGCGAGGACGCCTCTTCCAGTCGGAGGACGGGACGATCCAGGTCTCCACGAACGGCGGCCCCGACGGCGAGCCGTTTCAGGGCGCTGCCCCTGCCTGGCGGCCGGACGGGACGCTGACGTACTTCGCGCACGGCGCCGTTCGGGAGTGGCCGGGAGGAAACGTGATCCTCCCGCAGCGAGCTTTGCTCCGGGCCGCGCGGACCGTTCCCTTTCCGTCCCGCCTGCAGGCGGTCTCCCTGCGCGAGGCGGCGTGGCTGGACGACCGACGGCTCGCTGCGATCATGTCGACACGGATCCGAGGCGCGCAGGCGAAGGACATGCTCGCGATCTACGACGGCACTCGGTTGGTGACCTGGAGGCTCTACGAGCAAGGCTCCGACCTTCGCGTGAGCCCGCAGGGGAGCTTCGTGGCGGTGAGGATTGGCCGTGACCAGTTCGACATGCTGGATGCGTCCGGCGAATCGATCGACACGCTGGGCATCGTCGGCTACCGGGCGATCGCCTGGTCGCCCGACGAGGAGTGGGTCGCGGTCGCCGCCGACGGGGGAGTCTTCCTCTTCCGCCCCGGCGTCCCCGGACCGCCGGACCTCGACCTCGCCCTGGACGCCCGCGACCTCGACTGGCGCGGCGACGCCGGCACCTCGCTCACCGAGACGGAGGAAGCCTCCGACTGGCTGCAGCGGGTCGGCGTGGGCGGCAGGCTGCTCGTCTCCCAGGGCGAGGGCGGCGCCTGCCGGCTGCGCGCGCTGGCCGTCCCCGACCTCACGTGGGGGGAGCCGCCTGGCGGCCGCCGGGACGCCTGCCGCTTCGCCGTCGACGCGGACGGCGCCGTCACGAGGGAGAGCGCGTCGGAGTGCGGCACCGGGTGCCGCCTCGCCGAGCGGCCCGACGGGAGCCCGACCTTCGTCTCGGGCGGCGAGCTCTTCGCCGGGAGCCCCGACGGCCGGAGCGAGCTGCTGGTCTCCGCGACCGAGCTCGAGCAGACCTTCGGGCGCCCGAGCGCGCTCGAGGAGGTCTCCTGGGTGGACGGCGACCGCTTCTGGGCGGTCGTCCGCTCGCGCGGGAGCGCCAACGTGGCGCTGCTCACGACCGACGGCCTCGTCTTCTCGCCGTCGTTCACCACGCGCAGGATCGAGAACCTGCGCGCCAGCTCGACGGGCATGGTCGCGGCGAGCAGCGACCTGGGCGTCGTCTTCTTCGACAGCGGCGGCCGTCGCGCGCTGACGTTTCCCAACGGGCGCGACGTCAGCTGGGCCCCGGGCGAGCTCGTCGCCGCGGTCTCGACCCCCCGAGATGTCCTCTTCGTCGCGCCGGTCTCCGGCGAGGTGGTGACGCTCTCGCTCGAGGTCAGCGACCTCGAGTGGGTCGTCCCTTGAGCCCGGGATCTCCCACCTCGGCGAGCCGGCGCTCGAGGAACGCACGCTCCGCAGGCTGGCGGGCCAGCTCGAGCGCCCGGGCGTAGGAGTCGGCGGCCTCGGCCTTGCGGTCGAGGCGGCGCAGGAGGTCGGCGCGGGCGGCGTGCAAGAGGTGGTAGTCGCCGAGCTCCTCGTCGAGCGCCGCCATCAGCTCGAGGCCCTGCCCTTCGCCCTCGGCCATCGCCACCGCCACGGCGCGGTTCAGCTCGACGACCGGCCCAGGGGCTGCGCGGGCGAGAAGCCCGTAGAGGTGGGCGATGCGAGGCCAGTCGGTCGCCTCCGGGGACGGCGCGCGTGCGTGCTCGGCCGCAATCGCCGCCTGAAGGGCGTAGGAGCCCGCAGGTAGCCGCTCGACGAGCTCGAGCCCTTCCTCGATCTGGCCGCGGTCCCACAGCCCGCGGTCCTGCTCTTCCAGGAGCACGAGCTCGCCGGCGGGCCCAGTGCGGGCGTCGCGCCGGGAGTCCTGCAGGAGCATGAGCGCGAGCAGGCCGGCCGCCTCGGCCTCGTCCGGCATGAGCGAGCGCAGGACGCGCGCGAGACGGATCGCCTCGGCGCAGAGCTCGCGGCGCACGAGCGCCTCGTCGGAGGTGGCTGCGTAGCCCTCGTTGAAGATGAGGTAGAGGGCGGCGAGCACCGAGGCAAGGCGGTCCGGGAGCTCGTGGTCCGGCGGCACGACGTACGGGATCCGGGCGTCGCGAATCTTCCGCTTGGCGCGCACGAGCCGCTGCTGCATGGCCGGCTCGGTGGAGAGGAACGCCCGGGCGATCTCGGGCGTGCTCAGGCCGCCGAGCGTGCGGAGCGTGAGCGCGACCCGCGCCTCGGGCGCGAGGGCAGGGTGGCAGCAGGTGAAGATCAGCCGCAGCCGGTCGTCGGGAATGACGCTGTCCTCGATCTCGTCCTCCTCGCCATGCGCGGGCACGAGCGCCTCGAGCTCGCGCACCTTGTCCTCGAGACGGCGCGCCCGGCGGAGGCGGTCGATCGCCTTGTTCCGCGCCGTGGTGGTGATCCAGGCGGCCGGGTTGCGAGGCAGGCCCCGGCTCGGCCAGATCTCGAGGGCGACGAGGAAGGCGTCCTGCACGGCCTCCTCGGCGAGGTCGAAGTCGCCGAGCACGCGGATGAGGGCCGCGACCGCCCGTCCCGACTCCTCCCGGAACAGGCGGTCGACGGCCTCGTCCGGAGTGCCTACCGCCGCGCCTCCGCTTCCTGCGAGTGGACGCCGGAGCCGCGGGCCTCGTAGTCCATCACCGGGCGCACCTCGACCTTGCCGCCCGCCATCGGGACCTTCTTCGCCCAGGCGATCGCCTCGTCGAGGTCCTCGCACTCGAGCAGGTAGAAGCCGCCGAGCTGCTCCTTCGTCTCGGCGAAAGGCCCGTCGGTGACGATGTGGTCGCCGGCCGGCTGGATCTGGACCGTCGTCGCGAGCGCCGTGGGCTCGAGGCCCTCGCCGCCGAGGAATGCGCCGGCGTCCTTGACCTCGGTCGTGTAGGCGTCCCAGCGCTTCATGCCCTCCTGGAGCTGCTCCGGGGAGCGCTCGGCGAACCGGGTCTCGTCGTTGTAGAGCGTGAGCAGGTACTTCATGGTGTGCTCCTCTCGTCGTCCGCGGCGCCGTTTTTCGCCGCCTCATCATGACGACGAACGGGCGGGCAGCAAATCGACAGCCTCTACAACGGGATGTTGCCGTGCTTGCGCGGCGGCCGGCGCTCGCGCTTCGTCAGCGCGGTCTCGAGCGCGTCGCAGAGCACGGCGCGCGTGCGCCGCGGCTCGATCACGTCGTCCACGTAGCCGCGCTCGGCCGCCGTGTACGGGTTGGCGAACTGCGCCTTATAGTCGGCGATCAGCTCCGCGCGGCGCGCCTCCGGGTCCTCGGCCTCCTCGAGCTCCTTGCGGAAGACGATGTTGACCGCGCCCTCCGGGCCCATGACCGCCACCTCGGCGGTCGGCCAGGCGAAGTTGAAGTCGGCGCGGATGTGCTTCGAGCTCATCACGTCGTAGGCACCGCCGTAGGCCTTGCGGGTGATCAGCGCGATCTTCGGCACCGTCGCCTCCGAGTAGGCATAGAGGAGCTTGGCTCCGTGGCGGATGATCCCGCCCCACTCCTGCGCGGTTCCCGGCAGGAACCCCGGCACGTCCACGAAGGTGATCAGCGGGATGTTGAACGCGTCGCAGAAGCGGACGAAGCGCGCCGCCTTCACGGACGAGTCGATGTCGAGCGTGCCGGCGAGGGCCTTCGGGTTGTTGCCGACGATCCCGACCGGGTGGCCGCCGAGGCGCGCGAAGCCGCAGACGATGTTCTCGGCCCAGAGCTGGTGCACCTCGAGGAACTCCGCGTCGTCGACGACACGGGCGACCACGTCCCGCATGTCGTACGGCTTGGTCGGCTCGTCGGGGATGAGCGAGTCGAGCTCCGGATCCTCACGGCCGGGCGGGTCGGCCGGCTCGAAGTAGGGCGGCGGGTCGACGTTGTTCTGAGGCAGGAAGGAGAGGAGATAGCGCGCGTCCTCGAGGCAGCTCTCCTCGTCGTCCGCGGCGAAATGGGCCACGCCCGACTTGGACGCGTGCGTGAGCGCGCCCCCCAGCTCCTCGAAGGTGACCTCCTCGCCGGTCACCGTCTTCACCACCTCGGGGCCGGTGATGAACATGTACGAGGTCTCCTTGACCATGAGGACGAAGTCGGTCATCGCCGGCGAGTAGACCGCCCCGCCCGCACACGGGCCCATGATCAGGCTGATCTGCGGGATGACGCCCGAGGCCTGGACGTTGCGCCAGAAGATCTCCGCATAGCCGCCGAGCGAGACGACGCCCTCCTGGATGCGCGCGCCGCCCGAGTCGTTGATCCCGATCAGCGGGCAGCCGAGCTTGACGGCCAGATCCATGACCTTGCAGATCTTCTCCGCGAAGGCCTCGGAGAGCGTGCCGCCGAAGACGGTGAAGTCCTGCGAGAAGACGAAGACCTTGCGGCCGAAGACCGTCCCGTAGCCGGTGACGACGGCATCGCCCCAGGGACGTTTGTCCATCATCCCGAAGTGCGGGTTCCGGTGCCGGACGTAGCGGTCGAGCTCGACGAAGCTCCCCGGGTCGAGCAGCTTCTCCAGCCGCTCCCGAGCGAGCAGCTTGCCGCGCTCGCGCTGGCGGGCGACGGAGCGCTCGTCCCCCGCGTGCAGCGCTTCCTCGCGGAGCCGCTCCAGGGCGGCCAGCTTCGCCTCGGTGGACTGGAGATCTTCGGCCTCGGCCATGGGCGGGAGCTTACTTCGGCTTGGCTCGGATTCGACACATTCCGTGCGCCACCCGTACGGATTCCCGCGTTACGCTCGAAGCGGAGGGAGGCCAGCGGCGGCCCCTCCGCGCGCAGGCGCGTGAATCAGAGGTCCTCGCGCAGCAGGGAGTACATGTAGACGTCCCGCCGAGCGCCCCTGAGCTCGATGTACGAGCGGAGCCGCGCCTCGCGCCGAAACCCCGCCTTCTCGGCGACACGGATCGACGCCAGGTTCTCCGGCTCGACGATGAGCTGGAGCCGGGCGAGGCCGTGCTCCTCCGCCGCCCAGCGCGTGACGAGCCGCAGTGCCCGCGTCGCGACGCCGCGCCCGCGCGCCTCCTTCCCGACCCAGTAGCCGAAGTGGCCGCGTGAGTGGTCCAGCAGGAGGAAGCCGATGACGCCGAAGACCTCGTCCGTCTCGGCATGGACGATCGCGAAGTTGTTCCCACCCCGCGCGATGAACTCCAGGGCGTGCTCCTCCGTGTAGCCCTCGGGAACGGAGGTGTAGTAGGGCACGAGCGGGTCGCGCGCGGCCGCCGCGACGGCCGCGGCGTCCGCCTCGACGAGCGGCCGTACCGCGACCTCGCCGTCCTCGAGCCTCAAGGCGCGAGGTGCGCGTCGTACGTGCCGAACTCGTCGCGCAGGGCGTTGGAGACCTCGCCGACCGTAGCCTGGACGGCCAGCGCCTCCCGGACCGGGACGAGCAGGTTCGCATCGCCCCGGGCTGCCTCGCGCACGCGCTCCAGTGCCGCGCCCACGGCAACCGCGTCGCGCTCGGCGCGCACCTGCCGCGTCCGCTCCACCTGGCGGCGCTCGGACTCGGGGTCGAGACGATGGAGCTCGATCTCTTCCGCATCCTCCTCGGCGAAGCGGTTGACGCCGACGACGACCCGCTCCCCGGCCTCGACCTGGCGCTCGAACTCGTACGCGGCCTCCTCGATCTCGTGCTGCTGGAAGCCCTGCTCGACCGCTGCGACCGCGCCGCCCAGGTCGTCGATCCGGGCGATCAGCTCACGCGCGCGCTCCGCGAGCTCCGTGGTCAGGGACTCGATGAAGTAGGAGCCGGCGAAGGGGTCGGCGGTGTCCGTCCCGCCGGCCTCGTGCTGGAGGATCTGCTGCGTGCGAAGCGCGATCCTGGCGCTCCGCTCCGTCGGGAGCGCCAGCGCCTCGTCGAAGGCATTCGTGTGGATGGACTGCGCACCGCCCCCGACCGCGGAGAGGGCCTGGACGGCAACGCGGACGATGTTGCTCTCGGGCTGCTGCGCGGTCAGCGTCGAGCCGCCGGTCTGCGCGTGGAAGCGCAGCGCCTGCGCCTTCGGGTTCGTCGCGCCGAAGCGGTCGCGCATGATCTCCGCCCACAGGCGCCGAGCCGCGCGGAACTTCGCCACCTCCTGGAAGAAGTGGTTGTGGGCATTGAAGAAGAAGGAGAGGCGCTCGCCGAACTCGTCAGGAGACAGTCCGGCCGCCACCGCCGCCTCCCCGTAGGCAATGCCGTTCGCGAGCGTGAACGCGAGCTCCTGGACGGCGGTCGAGCCCGCCTCGCGGATGTGGTAGCCCGAGATCGAGATCGTGTTCCACCGCGGCAAGCGCTCGCGGCAGTAGGCGAAGAGGTCGGTCGTCAGCCGCATGGACGGCCGAGGCGGGAAGATGTAGTTCCCGCGCGCGACGTATTCCTTGAGGATGTCGTTCTGGACCGTCCCGCGCAGGCGCTCGGCCGGCACGCCCTGCTTCTCGGCCACGAGCTCGTAGAGAAGGAGCAGGAGCGCCGCCGGGGCATTGATGGTCATCGAGGTCGAGACCTCGCCGAGTGGGATCCGGTCGAACAGGAGCTCCATGTCGGCGAGCGAGTCGACGGCCACGCCCGTGCGCCCGACCTCCCCGGCTGCACGCGGGTCGTCCGAGTCGTACCCGAGCTGCGTGGGGAGGTCGAAGGCGACCGAGAGGCCGGTCTGACCCTGCTCGAGCAGGTAGCGGAAGCGCCCATTCGTCTCCTCCGCCGAGGCGAAGCCGGCGTACTGGCGGATCGTCCACGGCCGACCGCGGTACATGTCCTTGTAGGGGCCTCGCGTGAACGGGAACTCGCCGGGGAGCTCGGGCGCGAGGCCCACGGCATCCTGCTCGGTGTACACCGGCTTGACCTCGATGCCGGAGTCGGTCTCGCGGCGCTCCTCGGCCGGGGCCATGCCTGGATCCTACTTCCGGGGGATGGGAGGGAGCCCTGCAGGGGCCGATGCTCCCGGCATGGACGATGGCGGCGACCTGCGGCTGTCCGAGATCCTCGCCGCGCTCTCCTACGCGCTCGACATCACGGACGGCCAGCCCGCCGGCCACGCGGTGCGCACCTGCTTGATCGGCATGAGGCTCGCCGGCGAGGTCGGCCTCGAGATCGAAGATCGGGCCGCGCTCTTCTACGCGCTGCTGCTCAAGGACGCGGGCTGCTCGTCCAACGCGGCCAAGATGTCCGCGCTCTACGGCGCCGACGACTTCACGGCCAAGCGCAACGTCAAGACCGTCAACCACTCGTACCTGCCGGAGGCGTTGGGCTACGTCCTCCGCAACGTCGGGAGCAAGCGCGACCTCGTGCGCGTGCTGCGCGCGGGCGCCAAGACCGCGAGGCAGATGACCGAGATCCGCTGCGAGCGCGGCGCCGAGATCGCGCTGATGCTCGACCTGCCGCAGGAGACGGCGGACGCCATCCGCACGCTCGACGAGCACTGGGACGGGAAGGGTCACCCCGCCGGGCTCGCCGGCGAGGGGATCCCACTGCTCGGACGCATCGTCTGCCTCGCGCAGACCACCGAGGTCTTCTTCACGTCCTTCGGGCCCGACATCGCCGTGGACATGGCCCTCGAGCGCACGGGACGCTGGTTCGACCCGGCACTCGTTCGCGTGCTCGCATCGCTCCGCGAGGACGGGCGCTTCTGGGGCTCGCTCGGGACGGGAGCCCGCTCGAGCGTTGCCGCGCTCGAGCCCGCGGAACGGCTCGTGCTGGCCGACGAGGCGCGACTCGATCGCGTCGCCGAGGCGTTCGCGAACGTGATCGACGCGAAGTCGCCCTACACGTACCGGCATTCGGAGCGGGTGGCGGAGATCGCAGTCTCGACAGGGACCGCTCTCGGCTTCTCCACGGCGGCGCTCCGCGACCTTCGCCGGGCCGCTCTCCTGCACGACATCGGCAAGCTCGGAGTCTCCAACCTCGTCCTCGACAAGCCCGGCAAGCTGACCGACGAGGAGTTCGCGACGATTCGCCGACACCCCGAGTGGACGGAGCAGATCCTCCGGCGGGTCTCCCGCTTCGACGAGCTCGCATCGGTTGCCGCGGCGCACCATGAGAAGCTCGACGGCACCGGCTACCACCGGGGCCTGCGCGGCGACGTCCTCGGCGCAGAGCGCCCGGATCCTCGCGGTCGCGGACATCTTCGAGGCGATGACCGCCGAACGGCCCTATCGCACGGCGATGCCGGGCGAGCAGGCTCTGGGCCTGATGCGCGGGGAGGTCGGCAGCAAGCTCTGCCCCGAGGCGTTCGACGCGCTCACGAGCGCCCTCGCTGCTTCGCCCGAGCGCCTCGCCGCGTAGCGCCTAACCTGTCTGCATGAGGATCCAGGTGCGGCTCTTCGCCGGGCTGCGTGAGCAGGCAGGCACGGGGGAGCGCGAGCTCGACCTGCCCAGCGGCGCTCGCCTCCGCGACGTGTGGGCACCGCTCGGCCTCGGCCGGGAGCCCGAGGGCCTGCTCTATGCCGTGAACAAGGACTACGCGACGGGGGACCGCCTCCTCTCCGAGGGTGACGAGGTGGCGCTCATCCCGCCCGTGTCGGGCGGCGACTTCCGGCTTACCAAGGAGCCGATCGACGTCGACGCGGTGATCGCAGAAGTGGCCGACGAGCGCGCGGGCGCCATCGCCACGTTCCTCGGAACGACCCGGATCGAGTCGCGCGGGCGCAGCGTCGTCCACCTCGAGTACGAGGCCTACGAAGGCATGGCCGAAAGGGTCATGGCGGAGATCGCCGAGAACCTCGCGGAGCGCTATGACCTCTGCAAGATCGCCATGGCCCACCGGGTCGGCCGGGTCGGAATCGGGGAGACGAGCGTCGCCATCGCGGTCTCCGCGCCCCATCGCGAGCACGCCCTCGCCGCCTGCAAGGAGGCGATCGACACCCTGAAGGTCGACGTCCCCCTGTGGAAGAAGGAGGTCTACGAGGGCGGCGAGGAGTGGATCGGGCGCGGCTCGTAGAGAGGATCGGCCGGGACGTAGAAGCCCGCACCACGACGCATCGTGCGATGAGCGCGGTCGAAGGGGCGTTTTCGAGGCCCGCAGCTACGATGAGTCGGTGAGCAGCCTGACGCCCCAGCAGGAGCCGGAAACCCGGCGCTACGAGCTCGAAACGGACGACGCCGGCGTCGAGCACGCCTATCGCGACTACGAGCCCATCCACCCCGGTGGGCGCTGGCGCGAGCTCGGGCGCAAGCTCTGGGCGCCGATCGCGGCGCTCGGCTTCCTCATCCTCAAGTTCAAGACCGTCATCCTGGCCGTCTTCAAGCTGAAGGTGCTCGCGACCTCGGCGACGATGCTCGTCTCGATCGCGGCCTACGCCTGGATCTGGGGCTGGCGGTTCGCCGTCGGCTTCGTCCTTCTCCTGCTGATCCACGAGCTCGGCCACGTGTTCGAGCTGCGCCGGCAGGGCATTCCTGCGTCCGCGCCGCTCTTCATCCCGTTCCTGGGTGCGGTCGTCGGCATGAAGCAGATGCCCCACGACGTCTGGCGGGAGGCCCAGGTGGCCCTGGCCGGCCCGATCCTCGGGAGCCTCGGCGCGCGTCGGGTTCTGGATCGCCGGCGAGGCGACGGGCTCCGAGCTGCTCGTCGCGCTGGCCTTCACCGGCTTCTTCCTCAACCTCTTCAACCTGCTCCCGCTGGCTCCGCTCGACGGGGGCCGCGCGGTGGCGGCACTGCACCCCGCCCTCTGGGCCGTGGGTCTCGTCCTCCTGCTCGGGCTGACGATCCTGCGCCCGAACCCGATCCTCATCCTCGTCCTGGTCATCGGGGGGATGGAGGTCTGGCGTCGCTGGCGGGACCGGAAGAACCCGGGCGTCGCCGAGTACTACGCGATTCAGCCCTGGCAGCGGGCGGTCGTCGGCGTCACCTACGTCGGGCTCGCCGCCCTGCTCGCGGTCGCGATGAGCGCGACCCACATCGAGCGCACGTTCTCGTGAGCCCCGGAGACGACGACCGACTGATCCTGGAGAGCTCGGAGGGCGCGCATCTCCTGCACGCGCGCCGCATCGCCGACGAGTTCGTCCTCGGCTTCGACACGGTGGCCAAGCTGCCGAAGCCTGCGGTCACGGTCTTCGGCTCGGCGCGAGTCACGGAAGACCACCGCGCCTATCGGGAGGCGCGGGAGGTCGGACGCCTCTTCGCCGAGGCCGGCTTCACCGTGGTCACCGGCGGCGGCCCGGGTGTCATGGAGGCGGCCAACCGCGGCGCGAGGGAGGGCGGCGGCCTCTCGGTCGGGTTCAACATCGTGCTCCCGCACGAGCAGCACTCGAACCCGTACGTGGACGTCGAGGTCGTCTTCGACCACTTCTACGTGCGCAAGACGATGTTCGTGAAGGCCGCCGAGGGCTTCCTCATCTTCCCGGGCGGCTTCGGCACCCTCGACGAGCTGTTCGAGGCGCTGACGTTGATCCAGACCGGGAAGATCCTCGACTTCCCCGTCGTGCTCTTCGACTCCGAGTACTGGCAGGGCCTGCTCGACTGGGTCCGCGACCCGCTCCTGGCCGAGGGCATGATCTCGCCCGACGACTGGGACAACCTCCGTGTCACGGACGACCCCGAGGAGGCCGTGCACCTCGTGGTCAGCTGCTACGAGAACCGCCGCGCCGGGCCGTCGCCGACGGAGCCGGCAAAGGCCGACGCGCAGTAAGGGCGGGTGGAAGCCGGCGGGCAGCGCCGTCGTTGGCTCTAGCCGCGGACGCGCTCGATGAGCTTCCAGGCTCCGGGAAGCAGCATCCCCGCCAGGTAGAGCTTGATCAGGTCGCCGATCACGAAGGGGTAGAGGCCGGCTTCGAGCGTCCCCTCGAGGTCGAGGTTCGCTGTGCGCGCGAGCCACGGGAGCCCGAACAGGTAGATGACGACGCTCCCGGAGAGCATCGCCGCGACGGCGGAGTTGAAGCGGCGGTCCCACCTCCGCTGCGCCAGCCAGCCCGTCAGCGCTGCGGCCACGATGAAGCCGACGAGGTAGCCGCCTGTGGCGCCCTTGACGATCTCCCAGCCGCCGTCCCCACCCGAGTAGACGGGAGCGCCGAGGAGGCCGACCGCGAAGTAGAGGAGCAGGCTGGACGCGCCGAGCAGCGGCCCGAGCGAGGCACCCACGAGCAGCACCGCGAAGGTCTGGCCGGAGATGGGGACGGGCGTGAAGCTGAGCGGGATCTCGATCTGGGCGGCGAGCGAGACGAGCCCCGCCCCGGCGACGACCAGGAGGACGTCCGTCAGGATCCCCGAGCGGGGGAAGACCGCGAGCCTGAGAGTTGCCGCCTGCGGGTTCATGGCGGCGGGACTCTAACTACCAGGGGCGCTGACGGCGCTGGAGCCGCTCGACGGCAGGTAGAAGTACGGCCCCGGGGGCGTGCGGCCCGGGCCGTAGATCGCCGTCGGGTTCTCGGGCTTGTAGCGGGTGAAGAAGTCGTCCTCGCGCAGGAGCTTGCCGTGCTCGTACACCTTCCGGTGGACGCTGACGTCGAAGCCCGGGCCGCCGGCCGACGTCCGGCGAATCGACTTGGGCGGCGCGGACGGGTCGACCGCGTACTGGAGCTCAGGCTGGGTGTAGTTCGTCGGGGAGCTCGTCGAGGACTCGACCCTGCGCCCCTGCTTCGTCCCGTAGAAGCTGACCGTGAAGGTCGCGTCCGTGAAGCTCACCTTGATGAGGATCGCGTGCTTCAGGTCGTTCCGGAAGATGAGCTCCGGGCCGCCCCAGGAGACCGTCGCATCGCGGCCCAGCGGATAGTGGCTGATGTAGAAGGCGTGGTTCGAGCGGGCGAGGATCGGTAGCCCGGCCTCGAAGGCGGCGTTGAAGATGGTCGTCGCGGTCTGGCAGACGCCACCGCCGATGGAGGGTATGAGGACCCCGCCCCAGATCATCTGCCCCTCCCGGAAGCCGCGCTCGGCCGTCCGCGGGCCGATCTCCTTGTTGTAGGAGAACGTGTCGCCGGGCTCGACGATCGTGCCGTCGAGATAGTCGCCGAGCAGGTGGACGTTCCAGATCCGGTTGGCGGACGACGCGCCCATGTCGGTCGTGAAGGTCGAGACCTGCTCGCGGATGCCCAGCGCCTTGGCCTCGCCCGTCGTCAGGTCGGCACCCAGGGCCGTGAGCCCGATGACGGCGACGCGGCGACCCGGCTCGAGACCGCCTGCGAGGACGGCCTGTTGCGCCTTCTCGACGTCGAGCGTCGTCCCCGGCTTGGAGCGGACGACCCGCACGCGCCTGCCGACGATCCGGAACGTGGCGTCGACGGGATCGCGCAGGGTGGTCTTCACCATGGGGAGGAGCGCCGCGCGCAGCCCCTCGGGGTCGAGAGCGATCTCGTAGGTCCCGCGTGCGGGCTTGAAGCGGACGAGCCCGGCGAGCTTCGCCGGCGTGAGCACGCCGACCCGCTTCTTCTTCAGCTGGACCTTGACCGGCGCCGCGAGCAGCGTCCTCGCTTGCAGGGCGACGGCCTCGGCCTCCTCGGTCGTGACCGTCGGCGCGACGACCTCGACGTCGGCCGCCAGGCGGTTCGAGCCGGCGAGTGCAGCGGCCTGGACGGAGTCGAGGAGTGGATCCACCTGCACCGTCGACCCCGCCGTGCCGGGCCGCACGATCACCGTCTTCCCGTCCATGCTCAGGCGCGCGTTCACCGGCCGCGGCGTCAGCTCGCGGAGCCTGTCCGCGATGGCGCGGCGCTCGGCCGGGAGGACGTCGAGCACCGGCTCGACCTCGTGCGTGAAGGCGAAGGGGGCGACGAGCGCGCCGAGGCGCGACAGGACTGATCCGCGGCCCGCCTGATAGGCGCGCTCCCCGGTGGCGGCCAGGCTCAGCGTCCAGGTCCTCGCGGGCCGGACGACCAAGGCCTGCTCCCCGACCGAGACGCGCACCGGCTTGGTGAGCAGCGGCTCCAGCTCGGCCTGGAGCCGAGCCTGCGCGTCGGCGCGCGAGAGCCCGCCGACGTCGACTCCCGCGACCGAGACGCCCGGAAGCACCGCGTCGCGCACCGTGTAGGCGCGCACGAAGAGCGCGACCCCGGCGGCCATCACGAGCAGGGCGACGACGAGGGCAACCGTCACCGCACGGCTGCGCCGGCGGCGGATCGCACGGGCGGGCCTGGCGGCGATCTCGGCCATGAACCCGGGAGGTTAGCGAGAAACGCGGTCACTATCATGAGCCTTCGTGGCCTCCTCGAACCCTCTTCGGGAGCTGCCCTCGGTCGACGAGCTGCTCGGCCGGAAGGAGCTGGAAATCCTGGTGGAGCGGCACGGGCGCCCGCTCGTGCTGGCCTCGGCGCGCTCAGCCCTCGAGCAGGCGCGCGAGGACGTCAAGGCCGGATTCCCGGCCGGAGATCTGGCCGAGCGCACGTCGGCGGAGCTCGAAGCGCGCCTGCGACCGAGCCTCCGGCGCGTGCTCAACGCAACCGGGGTCGTCGTGCACACGAACCTCGGTCGCGCCCCGCTGGCCGGGCCGGCGCTCGAGCGGGTGCGCGAGGTCGGCGCCGGCTACTCGAACCTGGAATACGACCTCGAGGCCGGCGGTCGCGGCTCGCGCCAGGATCACCTCGCCGCCGTTCTCCGAGAGCTGACCGGCTCCGAGGCCGCGCTCGTGGTCAACAACAACGCGGCAGCGGTGCTGCTCGCTCTCGCAGCCCTCGCGGAGGGCCGCGAGGTCGTCGTCTCGCGCGGCGAGCTGATCGAGATCGGCGACGGCTTCCGCATCCCGGACGTGCTCGCCCGCTCGGGCGCCACGCTGGTCGAGGTCGGCACGACCAATCGGACGAAGCTCGCGGACTACGAGCGCGCCATCACGGAGCGGACGGCCGCGCTCCTCCGTGTCCACCAGTCGAACTTCCGCATGGTCGGCTTCACGGAGCAGCCGCGCGCCCGCGACCTGGCGCGCCTGGCCGAGCGGCACGGGCTCGCTTTGGTCGACGACCTCGGCTCCGGCGCGCTCGTGGAGACGGGAGACGAGCCGACGGCCGGCGCGAGCATCGAGGCGGGCGCACACGTCGTCACCTTCTCCGGCGACAAGCTGCTGGGCGGGCCGCAGGCCGGAATCGCTGTCGGCCGCGGTGACCTGATCGAGCGTATGCGCCGCCACCCGCTCCAGCGCGCCCTTCGGGCGGACAAGCTCACGCTGGCGGCGCTCGAAGGAACCCTCGCCGTCTACCGCGCCGGGGGCCGTGACCTGCCCGTGCTGCGCATGCTGGAGGAGCCGGCCGAGGCTGTGCGAGCACGGGCCGAGCGGCTGGCGGAGCTCACCGGGGGAACCGTGGAGGAGACGGTGGCGCGCTCCGGCGGCGGCGCGCTGCCGGTCACGGAGATCGAGAGCTACGCCTGCGCGCTTCCGCAGGAGCTGGCCGAGCCCCTGCGCCGGGGCGAGCCGCCCGTGGTCGGGATCGTGCGCGACGACAAGCTCCTGCTCGACTGCCGGACGCTCTCCGACGCCGAGGCCGCCGAGGCGGCGGAGGCCGTCGCCCGGTGCCGCTGACCGTCGGCACGGCCGGCCACATCGACCACGGCAAGACCTGGCTCGTCCGGGCGCTGACGGGCAAGGACACCGACCGCCTGCCCGAGGAGCAGGAGCGCGGCATCTCCATCGACCTCGGCTACGCCCCGCTCGAGCTGGCTGACGGCCGGCGCCTTTCCCTCGTCGACGTGCCCGGCCACGAGCGCTTCGTCCGCAACATGGTCGCCGGCGCGACCGGGATCGACCTCTTCCTGCTGGTGATCGACGCGGGCGAGGGCGCCCGCCCCCAGACGCACGAGCACCTGGCCATCGTCCGCCTGCTGGGGATCGAGCACGGAGTCGTCGCGGTGACGAAGGTCGACGCGGCGGACGACGAATCGCGTGAGCTGGCGCTCCTGGAGGCCCGCGAGCTCGTCCCGGGGGCTGCGGTGGTCGCCACGAGCGCCCGCACGGGCGAGGGGCTCGACGAGCTGCGGGCCGCGCTGGCCGAGGCGGCCGACCGCGTCGAGCAGAGGCCGGCGACCGGGCCGACGCGCCTCTTCGTCGACCGGGTCTTCACGCTGCGCGGGATCGGCACGGTGGTCACCGGCACGCTCTGGTCGGGCTCGATCGGCGAGGGGGACGAGCTGCGGGCCGAGCCGGCGGGCCTCGGCGTCCGCGTGCGGAGCGTGCAGGTCCACGATGAGCCGGTCGAGCGTGCGGAGGCCGGTCAGCGGGTGGCGGTCGCGCTGCCCGGCGTGGAGCGCGCAGACCTGCGCCGCGGCGACGCGCTCGTCGTGCCGGGCGCCTATCCCTCCAGCTACCGGCTCGACGTCGCCCTGGAGCCGCTGGCCGAGATCTCCGACGGCATGCGCCTCCACGTCCACCACGGCACGGCGGAGCATTTTGCCCGGGTGATCCGCATCGACGAGACGCACGCGCAGCTCCGCCTCGCCTCGCCGGTGGTCGCCGCACGCGGCGACCGGGTGGTCCTCCGCGAGGGGACGACGCTCGGCGGCGGCCTCGTCCTCGACCCCGCTCCGCCCCGGCGCACGTCGGCGGAGCGGCTCGAGCTCCTGGAGCGCGGAGACCCGGCGTCGATCGTGCTCGCGGCCCTCTCGGCCGCAGGAGAGCCCATACGCCGGGACGAGCTGGCCCGCCGCGCGCTGTTGGCACCGGACGAGCTGGACGCCGGGCTCGCCGCCGCGGTTCGCGCCGGCGAGTGGTACCTGACGCCCGACCTGCTCGAAGAGCTCCGCTACGGCGTCGTCCGGGCGCTGGACGAGCGCGCGGCGGCCTCGGCGCTCGACCCCGGGATCCCGGTCGCCGAGCTCCTGCCTCAGCGGCCGTGGGCGGCGGCGGTGCTCCCACTCCTCCCCATCGAGCGCCGCGGCGCGAAGGCATACGCCCCCGGCGCGACCGCACACCTCGGCGACCGCGCGGAGGCCGCCGACCGGCTCGAGGAGGAGCTCGAGGAGGCCGGCTACACGCCGGTGAAGGTCGGGGACGCCGAGCTCGCCAGGTACCTGGAGGAAGCCGGCCGGCTCGTTCGCCTCGGCGACGGCCTCGCGATCGGCGCACCGGCGTTCGACGAGGCGAAGCGGCTTCTCGTCGAGGAGTGCGCCGCCTCGGGCTCGATCACGCTCGCCCGCTTCCGCGACCTCCTCGGCACCGGGCGCAAGCCGGCCCAGCTCCTGCTCGAGCGCTTCGACGCCGACGGCCTCACCCGCCGGGTCGGGGACGAGCGAGTCCTGCGCCGCAAGGCCCGGACCGGCTAGGTTCCTCGCGGAGCGGCACGGGCCCGGTGGCCCAGCCGGTCTTCAAAACCGGTGAGGCGGCGTAACCCGTCGCTGGGTAGGTTCGACTCCTGCGCCGCTCCGTTGGACCACCTCGTCGCTTGACCGTCGCATCGGAGTGATCTAGAAGACTCACTTGACACCGTCAGGAAAGAGAGCAGACTCGTGGCTGGAGAGGAAGTCACACGCAGACAGGTCACGGCGGACGAGACCGTTCGGGTCGCCTGCCAGCAGCTCGCGCCGTCGGTCGGTGACGTGGAGGCCAACCGCCGCCTCACCCGCGAGGCCGTGCGCGAGGCGGTCGCCGCGGGCGCGCGGCTCGTTGTCCTCCCCGAGCTCTCGACCTCGGGTTACGTCTTCGAGTCACCCGCCGAGGCCCGCGCCTGCGCGGAGCCCGCGAGCGGGCCCTCCCTCCGGGGCTGGGCAGAGGAGGCCGCTCGAGGGGATGCGGTCGTGGTCGGCGGATTCTGCGAGCTGGGCGAAGACGGAGCTCTCTACAACTCCGCGGCGGTCGTGGACGCAACCGGCGTTCTCGGCGTCTACCGGAAGATCCACCTCTGGGACCGGGAGCAACTCTTCTTCGAGCCGGGGCATGCCTGCGCGCCTGTGCTCGAGACCCGCGCCGGATGGATCGGCGTCGCGGTCTGCTACGACCTCTACTTTCCGGAGGTAGCACGCGGCCTTGTCCTGGGGGGCGCGGAGCTGATCGCGCTACCGGCGAACCTCCCGCGCTTCCCACGGCCGGAGGAGCGGCCCATGGAGGTCACGTTGGCCATGGCCACAGCGCACTTGAACCATCTGTTCTTCGCGCTCTGCGACCGCTGCGGGCCCGAGCGCGGGGTCGAGTGGGTCGGCGGAAGCGTCGTCTGCGACGAGCATGGCTGGCCGCTCGCCGGACCACCCGCGGACAATGGGCCCGGGCTCGTTGTCGCCGACTGCGACCTTTCCCGCGCGCGTGACAAGGCCTGGAACGAGCGCAACGACGTGCTCGGCGACCGCCGGCCGGAGCTCTACGCGGTCGGTGCGCCGACCCGCGTCGCCTGATTCGCGTGCAGAGCGAGGAGCCGTTTCCGGACTTCTACTACCTCTCGCTCTCCCCATCGATCGCCGAGCCGCCCTTTGACGCGCCGGACGAGCAGCAGCGGGTCTGGGGCCGCATGTGGGGCTCCTTCGACGAGGTAGGACCGCTTCGAGTCGCACTCGTCAGGAGCCCGGGCAACGAGTGGGAACGCGTCCGTGCCGACTGCTGGAACGAGCGCGCGCAGGCGCTCGTCGACCCCGACGGCATGTGGTACTGGCTCTCGCGCGAGCCGCCCGACATGGAGAAGGTGCACTCGCAGCACGACGGTCTCGTCTCCGCGCTGCGCGCCGAGGGCGTCGACGTAGTCTCCGTCGAGGGCGAGTCGCCGCCGCACTTCTCGCGCTCCGTCTACACCAGGGATCCGCTGCTGACCGTTCCGGGCGGGGCAATTATCGGGCGCATGGCCCCCGCGATGCGTCGCGGCGAAGAGCGGTTGATCACGCAGGCGGTCGCCTCGATCGGCATGCCCATCCTCGCGACCATCACGGGCGCCGGGCTCGTCGAGGGCGGCTCGTTCGCCAAGCTGACGCCCAAGGTAGCCGCCTACAGCACGTCGATCCGCTGCAACTCGGAGGGCGCGCGCCAGCTCGAGGAGATCCTGCGCAGGCTCGGCATCGAGCTCATCGTGGTGCCGATGGGCGGATGGTCGATCCACCTCGACGGCCACCTCGGCATGGTCGACGTCGACAAGGCGCTCGTCGACGTGCCCGGCCTGCCGTACTGGTTCCTCGAGCGCCTGGGCGAGCTCGGCATCGAGGCGATCCCGTGTCCGCGTGAGGAGGAATGGGCGATCAACTCGCTCGTTCTGCACCCAGGACGGGTGCTCATGTGCGACCGGTACCAGCGTGCGGCGGAGCTGCTCGAGCGCCGGGGCATCGAGGTCGTCGCCATTCCCTATGACGAGATCCAGAAGGGGGGCGGCGGCATCCACTGCTCCACGATGGAGCTGGTGCGCGACCCCGGCTAGGGCGGATCGACGAGCCCCTTCTCGATCCGTTCGCGCGCACGCAGAGCGCCTGTGCAGTGGCACCTGTACTCGCCCCTCTCGATCTCCTCGAGGATCTTCGCGCGGAAGACGAGCTGGGCCTCGGTCGGGCCGGTGGTCGTTGCGGCCGGAACGGGGGCGTCTTCCTCGGCACCGCCGCACCCGGCCCCCAGCGCGGCCGCTACAACCAGGCTGACCGCGAGGCGCCTCATTGCGCCAGACCCGCGCGGCGCTCGCCGTATCGGCCGATCAGCGCCGCCGCGAGAATGAGGATCGTGCTCGCCACGATCATGACCGTCGCGACAGGCATGAGCAGGCTGGTCTGGCCCGACAGCCGCAACCCCGAGTACAGGTAGACCGGATACGTGGTCTGATCCTGGACGAGGAAGCTGGCGACCACGACCTCGTCGATCGAGACCACGAAGGCGACTATCAGCGAGGCAAGCAGGGCGGGAAGGATTAGCGGCAGGACGACGCGCCGGAAGGTCGTGAGGCCGGATGCGCCGAGATCGTGCGCGGCCTCCTCGAGTCGCTTGTCGATCGAGGCGATCCGCGGCAGGAGGAGGAGGACGCAGAACGGAAGCGCGATCACGATGTGGCCGATCAGCACAGCCCAGAGCCCGAGCGGGACCGGGATGATCGGATCGGAGGGCCGGAAGAGAACGAGGAGGGAGACCCCGAGGACGACGGTCGGCACGACGAGCGGGAGGAGGAGGAGTGCCGATACGCCGGCCTTGAAGCGAAGAGACCGCCGCGCAAGCGCGTGCGAGACGAGGACGGCGAGCGCGGTGGCGGCAACGGCCGTTCCGGCCGCGACCTCGAGGCTCGCGACCAGCGATCCCTTGATCTCGGGGTTGCGCCAGGCCGCTTCGTAGAAGTCGGTGGTGAAGCCGGTGAGCGGGAATGCGATGACGGTCGACGCATTGAACGAGAAGATGATCAGCAGGATCGTCGGCAGATAGAGGAAGGCGAGAAAGCCCGCGAAGAAGACCGCGAGCATGCGCTTGCCGTTCCTCGACATGAAGACGTCCGCCGTGCCCCGACTCATGCCGTCGCACCGCCGCCCGCACGGAGGAACCTCGACGTCGAGAGTGCGAGGAAGAGGACCACGCCGAGGAGGAAAATCGAGAGGACGGAGCCTGTCTGCCAGTTGAGCGCACCGCCCACGAACTGACTCGCGATCGCCTGCCCGAACATGTAGCCGTTCGTGCCACCCACGAGCGAGGGCGTGATGTACTCGCCGATCGAGGGAATGAACACGAAGAGGAAGGCAGCGACGATTCCGGGAGCGGCGATCGGCAGCGTGACCTTGCGCATCGCCTGGAGCCTGCTCGCGCCCATGTCGGTGGCGGCCTCGAGCAGGCGCCGGTCAACGCTCTCGAGCGCGATGAAGATCGGAAGGATGATGAACGGCACCCAGGCGTAGAGCAGGACGAGAATGACCGTGAACTGGCTGTAGATCAGGAAGGAGAGCGGGTCGTCGGGGTCGCGCAGTCCGAGCTCGAAGAGCGCGCTGTTGAACAGCCCCTGGTCACCGAGGATGATCTTCCACGCGAAGATCCGCAGCAGGTAGCTGGTCAGGAACGGCGCGATGACGATCAAGAGCCAGATGTACTTCGATTTCTTGATCCCGAAGGCGAGGAAGTAGGCGATCGGGAACGCGATGATCACGGCCCAGACCGCCGAGGTGGTCGCCATCGTCACCGAGCGGAAGAAGAGCCGCAGGAAATCGCCCTCGGACGAAAATTCTGCGATCCGGACAAGGTTGTTGCCCGCGGGGATCGTCAGAAACGGTGCCAGGAGGAGCAGAAACGAGCCGGCCCGAATCCACCCGCCGTAGCGCGCCGACAGCCGCGGTCCGAAGACGGCGCCGAAGACGAGGGCAACGAAGACCACGCCGACGACCCACGCGGGCATGTGCACCGACGCGATGCCGAGCACCTCGAGATCCACGCCCGGGTCGAGGAACTCGCGCCACAAATCGAGCGAGAACCCGGGGAGCTCGCCGGTCAGCGAGGCAGCCGCCTCGGTCTGTGCGAACCGCTCCAGGCCGATGCTGTAGCGGACCACGAAGTAGATCGGGACGAGAAAGAAGACGAGGAGGAGCGCGAGCGCCGGCGTCGTCAGCGCGTACGTCGCGAGCCGGTCCTGAGCTCGCCGGGCCCAAGCCCGCTCCTCGATCGGGATCGGCGGCGCCACCACGGTCGCTCTTTGCGCCATTCGTCTACCTCCTCACGGCCGGCGGGGAGTTGCACACCGCAGCTCCCCGCCGCCATACCGAGAGAACTACGCTGCCTTGACCGCCTCGCCCGCCTCCGTGTACTCCTGTCGATTCGGGAGCGGCTGCTCGAACCAAGCCCGCGGCGACTCGAACGCCGTTGGATCATCGAGGCTGAAGATCGAGATCAGCTCCTTGTCCTTGATCAGGTCCAGCACCCCTTCCTGCTGCGCCGAGCCGTAGGCGAAGACGTCGGTGAGCGAGGCCGCGGCCTGCGGCGTGTTCGCCGCCGCGACGGCGAGCGTCGATCGGCCCGGCCGCTCTGTGACCGCGTTGAGGACGAATCCGCACACCCAGGCGAGTCGGCCTTCCTTCGGCCACATGTAGCGAACGTCGACGCCCTTCAGCTTCTCGTGGCGGAGGGCCTGGAGGTAGCCGTCGGGCCACACGTAGGTGGCCCAGACGTTGCCGTTGATGAAGTCGTTGATGTTGTCCTGGTTGTTGCTCCAGAAGTTCCGGATCTGCGGCTTGGCCTTGATCATGGTCTCCTTCGCGGCCTCGATCTGCTCGGACGTGAGCTTGTTCGGGTCGATCGGCTCGCCGGCGTTGATGAGCGCGCCGATCTTGATGATCGTGACCGGGTCCGAGAAGGTGGCGAGCTTCCCTTCGTACGCGGGGTCGAGCAAGATGTTCCAGGACTCCTCGTCCTCCGTGATCGGGATCTTGTCGGCTCGGTACACGAGGGACGAGAAGCCGATGTCGAAGGGGACGTGATACACGAGGCCGTCGTCGCCCACACCGGGCGCGCGAATCGCCTCGGGGATGCCCTCGTAGTCGGGGAGCAGCGTCATGTCGAAGGGCTGGATCAGGCCGGCCGCGTGCCAGTCCGGCCAATAGGCGATGCATGGATGGATGACATCGGGGCCGTAGCCAGACGCCACCTTGGCGAGCGCCTGGATGTCGTTCTCGAGGAAATCGAACTTGAGCGGGCTGCTCTTCCCGTACTCGCCCTTCGTGTAGGTCTCCCACATCCAGGGCGCGGTCTTGTCGTACCCGGCCCATTCGAAGAACGTGACGGCCCCGTCGGGCTCGGACGCCGGGTCGAAGCTGACTGTGGGCGGCGCCTCGTCGGTCGCCGTCCCGGTATCCGTCGCCGCCGGCGCGGCACTCCCTCCGTCATCTCCGTTACCGCCGCCGCATGCTGCGAGCAGCGCACCGAGGCTCGTCGCCCCGGTCAGCGCGACGAATCCTCGCCGCGTGAGCCTGCTGCGTTCCAGATCCATCCTCAGGCCTCCCTCCTGCTTGCGGCGGTCTCGCCGACCGCCTCGATCTCCACCACTTCCTCGGCCGGGGCGCCGCCGGCCGCCACATCGGCTTGCTCGATCACGAAGCTGTGCTCCGCAGCCCAGTACAGCGTCACGCGGTCGCCCACCTGAATCGGCCGTCTCCGTACCTCGTCGTTGAGGCGATGCACTGTCAGCCGCTCCCCCGTCGGGAGCTCCACGATGTACTGCGTCATGGAACCGAGATACACGACGTCGGTAACGGTCGCCGAGACACGCGAGGCCGGCTCGCCGACCTCATCGAACTTGATCTTCTCCGGCCTGACCGTGATCAGGATCTCGCTCAGGTCCCCGGCCGACCCGGAGGGCGCAATGAGCCGCTCTCCTTCGCCCACGGTCATAATGACCATGCCCTCCTGGGCGCGATCCGGACGCAAGTGGACGACGTTCGAGACGCCGATGAAACCGGCGGCGAATGATGTCGCGGGCCGCTCGTAGAGCTCACGCGGCCCCGCGACTTGCTCGACCACCCCCAGATTCATCACCGCGATCCGGTCGGACATCGTGAGCGCTTCCTCCTGGTCGTGCGTGACGTACACGAAGGTCGTCTGCGTCTGTTCCTGAATGTGCTTGAGCTCGAGCTGCATTTCCTTCCGCAGCTTCAGGTCGAGGGCGCCGAGCGGCTCGTCGAGGAGGAGCGCTGCCGGGCGGTTCACAAGCGCCCGCGCCAGGGCAACTCGCTGCTGCTGGCCGCCCGAGAGCTGGATCGGCTTGCGCTTGCTCATCCCCTCGAGCTGCACGGTTCGCATGGCTTCGGCCACGCGCTCCTCGATCTCGCGCCGACCGAGCTTCTTGATCCGGAGCCCGAAGGCCACGTTCTCGAAGACCGTCATGTGCGGGAAGAGGGCGTATGCCTGGAAGACCATGTTCACCGGACGCTTGGCCGACGAGACATGGGTCACGTCGCGCCCCGCGAGGAGAATCCGGCCGGTCGTCGGCTCTTCGAAGCCGGCGATCATGCGCAGGGTGGTCGTCTTGCCGCAACCGCTCGGGCCGAGAAGCGAGAAGAACTCCCCTTTGTCGATCGCCAGATCGACGTCGACGACCTTGAGATCGCCGAAGAACTTGGTGACGCCGGCGAGGACGATGTGACCGTCGCCTGCCTCGGGAGTCACCGGGCCAGTACGACCTTGACGTTCCAAGCCCCCATTCTTGGAGTCCGGGCGCCGTAATGCAAGCGAGGGCGCGCGGCCTCCGAGAGCCTCTCTGCACGATCGCGGCAGGTTAGATTTCCGCCGTGGCGTTGAGCAAACGCGAACGTGAAATCGCCGATGAGATCGAGCGGCGGCGGGGCGAGCTCGTGCAGCTCACGTCCGAGCTTGTCGGCTTCGACACGACGGCGCGCAATCCCGACGATCCACCTCGCGACGAGGCGGCGCTCCAGGAACACCTGGCCCGCCGACTGCGGGACGCAGGCGCGGAGGTCGATCTCTGGGAGCCTTCGACCGAGGAGATGATGGGGAAGCCGCTCGTTCCCCCCGGTCTCGGCTTTGAGGGCCGACCCCAGCTGGTCGCCCGCTTCGTAGGCGCGGGTGGCGGCAAGAGCCTCCTCTTCAACGGCCACATCGACGCCGTTTCGGTGGAGCCGATCGACCGCTGGACGAGCAATCCGTTCGAGGCCGAGGTCCGGGACGGCAACCTCTACGGGCGCGGCTCGTGCGACATGAAGGGCGGCATCGCGGCGATGACGCTCGCGGCCGAGGTGATAGCAGAGGGGGGCGTCGAGCTCGCCGGCGACCTGATCGTCGCGACGAACACCGACGAGGAGTCGTCGGGTGCAGGGAGCTCGGCGATCGTAGCCCGGGGGATCGAGGCCGACGCGGGCATCGTCACCGAGGCCACAGGCTTTGACGTGTGGGTGGCCTGCCGAGGCTCCGAGTACGGCGTCGTCACCGTCCCCGGCCGTCCTGGTCACGCCGAGGTCTTCCAGCGTTCCTGGCGAGAGGGCGGTGCAGTGAACGCGATCGAGAAGGCAGTGGTGGTCATCGAGGCGATGCACGCGCTGCGGTCCGAGTGGTCGACCCGCGCCGGCCTCGACCATCCGTACCTGAGCAGGCCGGACGTGCTCCCCACGATGGCCTCGGCGGGCGATTGGCCCGTAACCTATCCGGCCTCTTGTGAGCTCACCTGCGCCGTCCTCTACCTCCCCTCGCAGGCAGACGAGCAGGGCTGGGGCTCCGACGTTCGGCGCGAGGTCGAGGAGTGGATTCTGCGCGAGACGGCACGGGACGGGTGGCTCGCCGAGAATCCGCCCCGCTTCGAATGGTGGCCGAGCGGCGTCATGCCGATGGAGATCGGTGACAGCGACCCGATCGTGGCCGGCGATGCTCGAGGCCGGCCGGGGACGTCGGGCGGCCCGGCAAGCTCTTCGGGCTCGACTCGTGGTACGACGGAGCCACGTTCACCCATCTCGCCGGTATTCCCTCGATCGCCTACGGGCCGCGCGGGTTCCCGACGGAGCCGGGCGGTCCGAGCATCGCGCACACGATCGACGAGCACGTGCCCGTCGACGACCTCGTCCGGTGCGCCCAGGCGCTCGCCGTGTGCGCAATGCGTTTCTGCGGGACGGTCTAGTCCGAGACGAAGCTCCGATGAATCTTCCTGCGTCGGCCGGTCTGTAGGGAAAGCGTCGAATCGACCCCGCCCGCGACCGTGCTGTTCAAGTAATCAGAGCTGCTGTGGAGGCAGCCAAGACCGCGCCGCCCAGCCCTGTCTAACGCGAGCTCCTTCTGTCGGACGTAGTTCGTAGCCGGGCGAGACCGAGTCTTGCACTGGGGAACGTCAAGAGCTACCTTGTCGCGAGTGGCACAAGCCGTCGATGCCTCCCCTCCGCGAAGCTGGTTTCGTCGTCAGCAAATCGATACTCGCCCCACGAGTCCCTTCGCGCCTGGCCACTGGGAGCAATCGAAGGCCGAGCCCGAACTGGCAAAGGCCCTCTGCCTGATCCAGGGTCGCGTTGCCGAGGCGCGTGCGCTGCTCGAGTTGAACACGGCCGAGCCCACGCCGCACTCGGAGCGGACACGGTCACGACTCCTCGAGCTTCTGACCCGGGACGTTGACTCGCTCACGACCGACTCCGCCTGGGAGCTCGCGAATCAGCTGAAGCTCGAGCTGCTGTTTCTCGGCGACAAGCACTACGTCTGGGCAAGGCTCGACTACGAATGCGAGAGGACGAAGAAAGCGGGTCACTGGCACGGGTGGAGCGATCACTTCGGCGAGCAGAAGCTGCACGATCTCATCGACGCCGGCAAGAACGGTGCCGTCGATGCCGGGGTGCAGGCAGAGGCGATCCACCATCTTCGCCTGCTCTACACCGAGCGCGCCGAGGCGGGCCTGGAGCGACGCGTCCGGGCACAGCAGAAGCTTCGCTATCTCAACATTCTCGCTCTGGCGCTGATCTTCTTCCTCGTGCTGCTCTCCGGCATCGTCCAGTGGATCGGGGGCGGCGGGATGTGGGAATCGATCGTCCTCGTCGTCTCGGCCGGCGCGCTCGGCGCGACGCTCGCCGGCACCTTCCGCGTCCGGGACAAGCTCGTCCAGCTGGACGACCTCCGCTCGTTCTGGCCGGCCATGAGGGTGCAACCCCTGGTCGGGGCGGTCGCCGGGCTCGTTATCCTCCTTGTGCTCGAGAGCGGAGCAGTGGCTTTGGGGAACGGCAACACAGCGTCGTGGGCGGCTCAAGCGCTGTTCGCGTTCGCCGCCGGATTCTCGGAGCCCTTCTTCCTCGGCGTCGTGCAGAAGGTCGCCGTCCTTCCCGACAAGGACAACGACAACTCGAAGAAGCGCTAGCGCCCCCGGAGCGGTTCGTCGGCGGTTCGACGACTACTCGGATGCTCGGTGATCAGTTGGTCGGACAGACTCACGAACTCGTCGTCTAGAGAGATG